>NZ_CM170146.1:22500-3397351 GCF_057221535.1 Christiangramia pacifica | reverse complement strand
TATTAGTTAAACGTTAATTTAGGTTAGTAGTAAGTTCTAAGTGGCAATTGAATAAACTTGGTTACCCAACTTGAGCGGAACAAATATGTGAACAAAAAATGTAAAAAAAAAACCATTTTGGTGTTGAATTTTAAGAAAATTTTATGCATACTTACTTCCGAGCCTGAATATAAAAAACCTTTCCCAGAAAGGCTATTAAAATTACATGAAATCACACGAAACTTTTGTTAAAGTCCGATATGCCGAGACTGACCAGATGGGTGTTGTACACCACGGAAACTACCCGCAATACCTTGAAATAGCGCGAATTGAGTGGTTAGACTCTTTAGGGGTCTCGTACAAAAGTATGGAACAGGAAGGGATAATGTTGCCGGTATTCGAATTAAATTTGAAATATCATAAACCAATCAAATTTGATGAAAATCTGAAGATCGAAACGAGATTACGGGAAACCCCAAATGTTAAAATTATATTCGACTACGTGATATACAATGAAGCAGGTGAAAAGGTTACGTCGGCTACCACAATTTTAGTATTTATGGATTCAAAATCTCGCAAGCCAATACGCTGCCCTCAATATATTCATGACAGGTTAAATTCTTAATTTTCCAGCTTGGAAATTTCCACTTTATAGGTGTTGTCAAATTTCTCGTAAATACTTTCTGCGTCTTTCTTTCTTACAGCGATAAAGATCTTACAATCTATTTCCAGCTTCTGGTCAATAACATTGAGGTTGTTCTTTTTGATAACCTGCATCACTTTGTTCATTTCCGGATAGTCGAATTTCACGATGAAAATTTCGTCTATTGTCCTTTTGATAATATCAGACTCCTCAAGCGCCATTTGTGCAGCAGTCTTGTAGGCATTAATTAAACCGCCCACGCCAAGTTTTACACCTCCAAAATATCTAACCACGACGATGAGAATATTGGTTACATCAAAACTCTGAATTTGTCCATAAATAGGCATACCGGCAGAATTTGAAGGTTCTCCATCATCATTCGCCCGATATTGATAATCTTCTTTTCCTATCTGCCAGGCATAACACCAATGCCTCGCTTTATGATGCTTCGCCCTTAAATCTTCTAAATGTTGATTCGCTTCTTCCTCAGTTTTGATCGGAAAAGCATATCCAAAAAATTTTGAATTTCTGTCCTTAAAGAGTACCTCTGGTGATGCTTTCGTTATGCTTTGATAAGTATCTTTCATATCGCCGAATTTGCTACAAGAATTATACTAACTACAGCCAGGATTAGGCCAATCCAGTTTTTCCTGATCAGCTTTTCCTTAAATAACAGAATTCCCACTAAGGTTGAAATAGTCACAATAGCTACGTGATTCATGGTAAATATCGTGGAACTGTCAAAACCTTCTGTACGCAACGCCATCACCAGGAAATAGATAGAATAATAATTGGGAATGCCCAGGGCTATTCCGCCAAGAATATTTTTGTAAGAGATTTTTAATTTCCCCATGATAGCCTGCCCTATAAGAATTAGAATTCCTAAAGTTCCTGCTGTAGCAAAAATGGTTGAGGAGAAAAGACCAACATCTGTTTTTGAGACATAGCTTGTTTCAAGGTACTTTATACTAGTATCTATAATTCCGCTTCCAAGGAATACTAGTAAAGGAAATACCAGGTTTTCCTTTTTAATACTAATTCCTTCTTCAGTTTTAATTGATGTCAGGTATACCGCAACCAAGGCAAATAGAATCCCAATGATCTTTAGAACTCCTGTACTTTCATTATATAGAAATATTCCGAAGAAAACGGGAATTGCAACCGACATCTTTGTAGCTACCGCTACTACAGACAATCCGCTTTTTTGAGTGGTGATTGCCGCAAGGTTGAAAACGGTAATAAATAGTACTCCCAGCATCAATGCTCCTGGAAACCATTTTTCCGTAGGAACCTGAGAAAAATCTGAACCTTCTATATATCCAAAAAAGCCCACGGTGCAGGCTATAAAATAGTTTACGATGATGGCTTGCAGGGTGTTGACCTCAAATTTTTTGTATAATCTGAAAACGATAAATATTATCGTAGACGAGAGTACGCTCAGAAGCAAGTATATCAAAATAGATCGCTTTTGGTGGTAAATAGATCTATAACATCTTCCCTGGTAGGTTCAATGTTCCAAGTGTGAAATCCGAGTCTCGCAGCTGCTTCTGTATTTTCAGCAGTGTCATCGATGAAAAGACATTCTTCGGCTTTGAGATCATTTTGATCCAGCACATATTCAAAGATTTCCGGATCAGGTTTACGCATTCCAATTTCCTGTGAAAGGTAAAATGCATCAAAGCAACTCCTGAATTCCTCAAAAAAGAGAACATTTTTCTTTATATGCTCAATGTGGTGTTCATTCGTATTGCTAAGGAGAATCAGTTTAAAGTTCTTTTCCTTTGCCAGTTTCTGAATAAATCTCAGCCTGTATTCCGGAAAATCCAGCAACATGGAATTCCATGAATCAATAAATACTTCGTTATCAATTTGGGGAAATTCAGTTCTGTAATATTCAGATATTTCGTCTGAAGTCACAAAGCCTTGCTCATATTCCCTGTTTTTTGAGATAATATTTTCAGGAAGATCCTGAATATTTATCTCCTTCAGTTTTTTATTCGTCCCTTCTTTATCGAGATTGATAAAAACATCTCCAAAATCGAATATGATCGTTTTAATCATTTCTGTAAATTTTTAATTCGTCACCTGAAATATTCTTTCTAACAGCTAATTTCCCTTTAATCTGCGGAGCTGCTATGCCGTCCTTAAAATTTGCATTTCCAGAAAATATTCTGGCTTCATCCCATAATCCGGAATCGATAAATTGCTGAATAGTGTTTGTTCCACCTTCAATTATTACAGATTGAAGCTCATGTTTATAAAGAACCTCGCAAATTTGCTGTGACAAATTCTCAGTAAACTTAATCTTCTCAAAAATTAGGTTTTTTTGGTCCTTGATTTCAGTTGCTTTATCGTGTAGAATTATTGTTTTTATAGAGCCATCCAGAATAGAATGATTTTTAGGGATCTTTAGTTCTTTATCAATAGCAATTCTTACCGGGTCGTTGCCGGTCCATCTTCTAACATTCAGTGATGGGTTGTCCTGAAGTGCGGTATTCGTACCAACAAGGATCGCAGCTTCCTCGCTTCGCCATTTATGAACCAGTTCGCCACTATACTTATTGGTGATCCAGACAGGTCTATTAGTGTCTTTCTGTTTGGGAGCGATAAAACCGTTTTGCGTTTGCGCCCATTTTAATATGATATAAGGACGTTGCTTTTTGTGAAAAGTAAAGAAACGTTTGTTTAATTCCAGGCACTCTTTTTCGAGGATCCCAACCTGTACCTCGCAACCTGCGTCCATTAATTTTTTAATACCTCTACCGGCAACCTTGGCAAATGGATCCATAGTACCAATGACTACTTTGCTGATTTCTTTATTTATAATAAGATCACTGCACGGAGGAGTTTTTCCAAAATGACTGCATGGCTCAAGGCTCACATATATTGTAGCTTTCTTCAGTAAACTTTTATCTGTTACAGAATTAATAGCATTCACTTCGGCATGAGGCTCTCCGGCTCTGCGATGCCAGCCTTCACCAATGATCTTGTTTTCATAAACAATAACGCTTCCAACCATGGGATTTGGATAGGTGGTTCCAAGCCCGTTTTGCGCCAATTGGATACAGCGATTTATGTATTTTTCGTGTATATTCACCTCACAAAAATAGAATTAATTAGGCAGAATGAGCACATGGAAAATCCGGGAAATCAAACCGGAAGATAATCAGCAGGTTAAAGATCTAATAAGAACCGTTCTTGTGGAAATGGGAGTTCCAAAAGTTGGAACTGCGTATGAAGATAAAGCACTGGATGATATGACGGCGACTTATGCTGGTGATCGTCGGGAATATTTTGTGGTGGAAGAAAATTCGCGAATTATTGGCGGTGCAGGAATTGCTCCCTTAACCGGTCTGGAAGAGGAGGTTTGCGAGCTTCAGAAAATGTATTTTCTAGGAGAGGCGAGAGGTCGCGGAATCGGAATGAAAATGATCACCAAATGTATAGAATTTGGAAAATCGCGTGGATTCAAAAAATGTTATATCGAAACATTACCATACATGGAAAATGCCCGTAAACTTTATGATAAAAATGGTTTTAAAGTAATTGAAAAGCCGTTGGGAGACACGGGACATTATAATTGTACGGTATTTATGACCAAAGAATTGGTCTAAGACTAATCGAAATCTATTCGATCTTAAAATCTATTCATGTTACTTTCAAAATTTAAATTTCAGTTTGAGCAGGAACTAAATGCAGAGTTCCCTTCTACTGAGATTAGTTCCTTTTTTTATATTCTCACGAAAGAATTCCTGGATATGCGCAGGATTGATGTAGCAATGAATCCGGAAAAAGAACTTACGAATGAACAAATTCTGAAGTTTAAAGATGCCCTAAAACGCTTAAAAGAGCATGAGCCTATTCAGTATATCACCGGAAATACTGAGTTTTATGGAAATAAATTTCTGGTAAATAAGAATGTTCTTATTCCCAGGCCGGAAACTGAAGAATTAGTGGAATGGATTATAACAGACCATAAAGACCAAACAGGTCTCAAAATTCTGGATATTGGGACCGGGACGGGTTGTATTCCGATTAGTTTAAAACTTGGACTGAAAGATGCTGAAGTTTATTCATTCGATGTTTCTCCATCTGCACTGGAACTGGCCCGGAAAAATGCAGAATTGAATGCTGCTGAGGTGAAATTTAAAGAACTGAATATCCTAGAAACAGACAGTTTAAATACTCAATTTGATATTATTGTTTCGAACCCTCCGTATGTAAGAGAGCTTGAAAAAGCAGCTATGCACAGGAATGTGCTGGCGCATGAACCGGAATTGGCGCTATACGTTCCTGATAATGATGCTTTGATATTTTATGCAAAGATCACGTTGTTGGCTCAGGATTCTTTAAAATCAGGTGGAAAAATTTATTTTGAAATAAACCAGTATTTATCTGAAGAAACCAGAAATCTTGTAGAGCAATTCGGTTTTGAGACTGAGCTCAAAAAGGATATTTTTGGGAATTACAGAATGTTGAAGGCGATCAAAAAATAAGTGATGAGCAAAATCGAAAATAAAATTCATTCCGTGGCGGTTTTTTGTGCGAGCAGCGATGGTCATGATAAAAATATATTTAATACGGCTTATGCTGTAGGAAAAAAGATCGCTGAAGAAAATTTACGGCTCATCTATGGAGGAAGCAAGCTTGGATTAATGGGCCAGGTGGCTAGCGGAGTTATGGATCATGGCGGGAAAGCTACCGGGGTAATTCCTGATTTTCTTAAAACTAAAGAGGTGGTGCATACCGGCCTGGATAAACTTATTACTACACAGGATATGCATGAGCGAAAGCTTACCATGAATGAATTGAGCGACGCTTTTGTAACCTTGCCCGGCGGTTTTGGTACTTTTGAAGAGTTATTTGAAATTGTTACCTGGGCGCAATTAGGGTTGCATAAAAAACCGATTGGATTGCTGAATATCGATGGATTTTATGATAACCTTCTCCAGATGTTGAAAAAAATGACTTCGAAAGGTTTATTAAAGCAAGAAAATCTTGATATTTTATTGGTTTCTGACGATTTTGATGATCTTCTATATAAAATGAGAAATTTTGAACCGATACCGGCGCCAAAATGGATGAATAAAAACCAGACGTAATGAAGATTCTCAGGCTTAAAATCTATACCAGCAATATTGAATCTCAGTTAAAATTCTATAGGGATGATCTTGGTTTTACAATAAAAAATTATTCTGAAGACAGTTTTGAGATTCAGACGGGATATTCAATTTTGAAGTTTGAGTACAGGCAGGATGCTACACCTTATCATATTGCGTTTCATATTCCAGACCGGCAGGAGGAAGAAGCGGTGAAATGGCTTGATGATAAAAGGGAAATACAGGAATTTAATGATGAAAAGATCATTGATTTCAGTAACTGGCAGGCAAAGTCGGTGTATTTTTATGATGAGGATAAAAACATTATGGAATTTATTTCCAGGAGAAGTTTCAGCAGACCGGAGTCGGCAATATTTAATGCTGATAGCATCGTTGGACTTGCAGAAATAGGACTGGCTACTGAGAATGTTCAGCAAAAATTTGAACAGATGAAATTAGATTGTCAAATTTCGAAGTTCGATGGGGACCTGGAAAAATTTTGTGCGATAGGAGAAGCTTCAGGTTTGGTTATCACGGTTGATAAGAACGAGAAAAAATGGTTTCCAACGGAAGACCAGGCATTTGCTTCAGATTTTGAAATGGATTTTGAGCATAAAGATCAAAAATATAATATGATCTTCAGTAATGATGAATTGAAGATCTCGGCTATCTAAATAAAGGCTATATCAATGGACGTGAAAAAGAAAATTCAGGAACTTCGTGAGGAACTTCAGCAGCATAATCACAACTATTATGTCTTAGACAATCCTCAGATAAGCGACTATGATTTTGATATGAAGCTTAAGGAGCTTCAGGAACTTGAAGAAAAGAATCCTGAATTTGAAGATCCTAATTCACCAACACAACGAGTAGGAGGGGCGATCACCAAAAATTTTGATACTGTAGTTCATGAACACCGAATGTATTCGCTTTCAAATTCCTATTCCAAAGAGGAACTGGAAGAATGGGAAACGAGACTGCGTAAAGTGGTTGAAGGAAAAGTGCAGTTTGTTTGTGAATTAAAATATGATGGTGCGTCCATCAGCCTTACTTATGAAAATGGCCTTTTAAAACGTGCGGTGACTAGAGGAGATGGTTTTCAGGGCGACGATGTAACCAATAATGTAAAAACAATTCGGTCGGTTCCTCTTAAATTGAAAGGTGATTTTCCTGAAAAATTTGATATTCGTGGTGAGATCGTACTTCCTTATGAAGGTTTTGCGAAAATGAACGCTGAAAGGGTTGATATTGGTGAAGAACCTTATGCGAATCCTAGAAATACAGCTTCAGGGAGTTTGAAATTACAGGACAGTGCGGAAGTTGCCAAAAGACCTCTGGAGTGTCTATTGTATAGTATCGTTGGAAATAATACAGGCATAAAATCACAATTTGACGGACTTGAAAAAGCCAGAAAATGGGGGTTTAAAGTTCCCGGCGAATCTGAATTAAAAAATTCGATTGAAGAGGTACTTCAGTTTATCAATTACTGGGATGAGAATCGTCATGACTTGCCTTACGAAACCGACGGAGTGGTGGTAAAGGTTAATGATTTTTATCAGCAGGAGGAATTAGGGCATACGGCGAAATCTCCAAGATGGGCAATCGCTTATAAATTCAAGGCAGAGCAGGAATCGACTAAATTGAATAAGATTACCTACCAGGTGGGAAGAACTGGTGCGATCACCCCGGTGGCAAACCTTGATCCAGTGCAGTTGGCAGGAACAGTGGTTAAAAGGGCTTCACTACATAATGCAGACCAGATCGAAAAACTTGATATTCGGGAAGGAGATACTGTTTTCGTGGAAAAAGGAGGTGAGATTATCCCAAAGATCGTAGGTGTGGATTTTACCAAACGTGATCCCGATTCTGAACCTACAGAATACGCTTCTACCTGCCCGGAATGTAATACAGAGCTGGTAAGAAATGAAGGGGAGGCTCAACATTACTGCCCGAATGTAAATGGCTGTCCGCCACAGATCATTGGAAGAATTCAGCATTACATTTCCAGAAAGGCTATGGATATTGAAGGTTTAGGTGGTGAAACTGTAGCTCTCCTCGTAAATGCAGGACTTATTGAAAATTATGCCGATCTATATTTACTGAAAAAAGAAGATATTCTTCCATTGGAAAGAATGGCAGAAAAATCGGCAGATAATTTAATTTCAGGGATAGAAAAGTCAAAAGAAATTCCTTTTGAACGTGTGCTATTCGCACTGGGAATTAGGTATGTTGGTGAAACAGTAGCGAAAAAACTCGCCAAGCATTTTAAAAGTGTTGATGCCCTGATGGCAGCTTCAGAAGAAGAGTTGGTCAATCTGGATGAAATAGGTGAACGTATCGCATGGAGCGTAGTTGAATTCTTTAAAATAGACGCTAACCGGGAAAATATTTCCAGGCTAAAGGATTACGGAATTCAGTTGGAGATTTCTGCCGAAAAATTGGCTAATCAAACCAATATACTGGAAGGCAATACTTTTGTGATCTCAGGAGTCTTTGAAAAAGTTTCACGGAATGATCTTAAAAAACTGATCGAGGATAACGGCGGAAAAGTTTCCAGTTCTATTTCTTCCAAAACCAATTACCTGGTAGCCGGTGATAATATGGGTCCGAGTAAACTTGCCAAAGCCGAGAAATTAGGAACAAATATTATTAGCGAAGATGATTTTCTTCAAATGCTGGATCAATAAATCTTGATGAAAACTTTTTCAAAAAGTTCCATATTATTACTATTTATAAGTTTTCTAGTAACTCCTGGTAAAGCCCAGGAAATACCAGATAATTTTGTGCATATTGATGATTTGATCCCGGATATCATTTACGAGATACGCTATTTTGGTGAACATAACTTCGTGGGAAGACCGATCGATGGTTACGAAGCACCTCAGGCTATTCTAAGTAAACCTGCTGCCATGGCATTGGCGAAAGTTCAACAGGAGCTGATTTCAAAAGATTATATGCTGAAAGTATTTGATGCATATAGGCCGCAGCGAGCAGTAAATCAGTTTATGGAATGGGCGAGAGAAAGGGACGACACTCTTATGAAACAGGAATTTTATCCGGAAGTTGCCAAAAAAGATCTTTTCCAGTTAGGATACATAGCAACCAAATCAGGACATTCCAGGGGTGGCACTGTAGATCTTACCTTGGTAAGGGTTTCAGATTGTAAAGAAGTTGATATGGGAAGTCCTTACGACTTCTTCGGAGAGATTTCTCATCACAACACAAACCAGATAACCAAAAAGCAAAAAGATAACAGGAAAATGCTGCGACTTATCATGAGAAAATATGGCTTCAGATCTTATTCCGAAGAGTGGTGGCATTACACTTTCAATGCAGAACCGTATCCTTACTCTTATTTCGATTTTCCAGTGAAGTAATTATTGAATGGCAATTTTAGCCCCATCAGCCTCAATGTTTTTTTCGTCATCCAAATAGAAATCAACCCTGCCTAGATAAACTCCGTAACAGCCAACCTGGTTCACGAGAACGGTTTTACCCGCCTTATTTTTTTCTACCGTAGGTTTCTCCAGGAAAGTATGGGTATGACCTCCAATGATGAGGTCAATGTTTTCAGTACTTCGAGCCAATTTAATATCTGAAGTCTTATCACTTTTGTATTCGTATCCAAGATGAGAAAGACAGATCACCAGGTCACATTTTTCTTCTTCCTTTAAAATCCTGGATTTGTCTTTGGCAATTTCAATGGGATCCAGATATTTCGTTTCCTTATAAAGTTTATCGCTTACCAGCCCACTTAATTCTATTCCAAGACCAAAAACACCAATTTTTACATCATCTTTTACAAAGGTTTTATAATCCTTTACCTGCCCGTCCATGATCGTATTGCTGAAATCATAATTAGAGTTTATAAAAGGGAATTTTGCGTGTGGCAATTGCGCGTATAATCCGTCAATACCATTGTCAAAGTCATGGTTTCCGATGGTGGCTGCGTCGTATTTAAGCATACTCATGAGCTTGAATTCCAGCTCTCCTCCGTAAAAATTGAAATAAGGGGTTCCTTGAAAAATATCTCCGGCGTCTAATAGAAGAGTATTAGGATTTTCCTGCCTGATTTTTTCAACCAAGCTTGCACGCCTGGCTACCCCGCCCATATTCGCATTTCTTCCAGCATCGGGACCAAAGGTTTCAATATGACTGTGCACATCGTTGGTATGCAGAATGGTAATATGTTTTTTTGCCGCAGGTTTAAAAGACAGGGAGGATAATCCACCTAAACCGATAAAAGCCGTTGCTGCTGCCGTGTTTTGAATAAAATCTTTTCTTTTCATGGTCTAATTTCTAATATATCGGTCATCGATTTTGGTCTTGATCGTGTCTACTTTGGTAAAGTAGTCAATCATGGCATTTCGAATCTTATAGCCGGTATTATAAAGATTCACCGGCTCTTCAAAAAACTTCATGTTATCACCACCGTTCACTAAGTAATCTGAAGTTGCAACGAAATAATTTTTTTCCTCCTTTATTTCCTTACCGTCAATGCTAGCCTTGATGATCTTGTAGTCTTTATCAGCCACCAGTTTTATATGGCTCACAGGATGAGCAGATTTTGCTCTCCCCAGGTAATCCAGCATCTCCTTCATTTTTGATCCGGTTAATTCAGCCACTACGATCTCATTTTCAAATGGCATGATCTGGTAAGCAGTTCTTGCTGAAACTTTTCCGTCAGGAATTTCAGCCCTGATCCCGCCGTGATTCAACAACACCATATCTATATTCTTGCCGATTTGCTTTTTGAATACTGGGTTTGCCTGAACATACACCGCATCTGCCATTAAATTACCAATAGCGGTATTCAGATCACCATCGCTTTTGGATAAATATTCAGGGTTATAAGCCAGAGCCGAATCCAGCGTTGTATTCAAATGCTTTTTGTAAGGCTCAATGAAATCTGCAATTTCCCTGTCTTCCGTCAATGAAGTGTCAACTGAAATTCGGTCTGCTTCTATTTTTGAAACACCAGTTTTTTCTGTTTTACAGGAAAGGATGATTGCCGCGGAGACAATCAAAGTGTATTTTATAAAATTCATATCTAAAGAATGAGCAGCAAAGATAAAAAACTAATCAGGTTGATGAAGGCCCTTTTACCAGCCAATAAGAATAATAATTCTATTTGAAAAATAGCTCAAAAGCGGCCTAATGATTTAAATAATCTCAGAATTTAAATCAATTCGATATTTATTTTGATGTAAAGAATAAGTTTTGTTGCATATATGATAATCAAAGCCAATTATTTATATATTTGCCGCCCCATTTCTAAATTATGAAACCTAGACAGCTTTATTTGCTAATCTGCCTGCTTTTGGTATTAGTAAACTTTTTGGCGGTATATTTTGAAAACCTTTGGGTTGCAAAACTTTGCCAGATTCTTGTTTTTATCCCTTTGTTAATTGCATATAATAAAAAGTTAGATTTCAGAAATTGGAATCTGGTTGGTTTTCTTTCCCTGAGCCTGCTGGCCAGTCTATCCACTTTCTTTTATGAGATCGATTCAATACCGCTTATTAATATAATGCTGAGCCTTATTGCTTACGGTTTTCTTAGCCGGGAAGCTTTGAAACATACTGAAAGGAAGTCTGCAAATAATCTTATGCTGCTGTTTTTCTTTGTGTTGATCATTGGTAACGTATATTTCGTGTATCAGCATATGCAGGAGCTGGAAATTTATATGGCCGGAATCGTGGATTTCTGGGTGTATACCATCTATTACCTTAATTTATTTGTGGTATCTATTGTAGCTCTTATCTATTACCTTAATTCTTATTCCCGGAAATCTGTTTTATTCATTACACTGGTCATGGCTTTGATAGTTTCGGATATACTTAGGGATATGGCACTCTTCTATTTGCCAGATACCAGTGTTTTATTAATGAAGAACTTTTTGAGTATTTGCGCAATCATATTATCTTTTCAGTTCTTCACTACAAGGGAAAAGAAATTGAGACTGATCAACCTGGTATGACCGTCTCTCATTTCACAAAATAAATAAACCTGTTAAATCTGAACCTACTGACATTCTCACAGTCTCTGAAACCACTTTTTTCCTGATGGAAATTATTTACATTTGCCCCACTGAAATTTACAAATGATCGCCGGTAAACTGAAAGATTTGATGTTTTCAAGAAGGATAAAAAAAGCTCTTCACAGAGATGATTTTCGTTCGGAACAAAATTCAGGTAAAATAGGAGTGATCATTGATGCTGAAAATATTGAAGAGAAAAAAAGCCTGTTTCATATTTATAAAGAAATAGGTTTTGAGAAACGTGATCTGAAAATTGTTATTTGTGGCACAAAGGTCAACACGTTTGAAGGATTTGAAACCGAAGTTTTTCATCCAAAAGAGATAAGCGCCAAAGGTAAATTCAAATCTGAATCGATTCTTAAATTCAGGGAAGAGAATTTTGATTTCCTGGTCTGCCATTTTTCTAAATCTAGCAAGGCAGGATCTCTTCTCGCTGCAGAAACAAAAGCTGCCGTGAAAATTGGTAATAGTCCTGATGATTATGGAATTTATGATGTTGAGATCGACGCGCAGGAAGTACCGGTTTTTCAGCAGGAGATAATAAAATATATTAAAATCTTAAAAATAAAATAGTTGATGGAAGCCTTTATAGGAACCGGAGTAGCTTTAATCACTCCATTTAAAGAGGATTTATCTGTAGATACCAGTGCTTTAAGCCACCTGGTAAAAGACCAGATTAAAAACGGGATCGAATACCTTGTGGTACTTGGGACAACTGCTGAAAGTGCAACACTTACGAATGAGGAAAAGGAACTTATAAAAAAGACCGTTATTGAGGCTAATGCAGGTAAATTACCATTGGTACTGGGGATTGGAGGAAATAATACTTCAGGAGTGATCGATGAAATTAAATCTGCCAATCTCGACGGTTTTGATGCGATCCTATCTGTTTCACCATATTACAATAAACCAACACAGGAGGGAATCTTCCGTCATTTTGAGGCGGTATCAAAAACATCTCCACTTCCCATAATTCTTTATAATGTTCCGGGAAGAACTGCTTCTAATATGCTTCCGGAAACAATTAACAGAATTGCGAGAAACTGTAAGAATGTGATAGGTGTGAAAGAAGCTGCGGGAGATATTGTACAGGCAATGAAATTGATTAGCATAGTGCCGGACGATTTTAAAGTGATCTCTGGAGACGATATGCTCACTTTACCAATGACCCTCGCTGGTGGAAAAGGAGTGATCTCGGTTATAGGACAGGGATTACCGAAGGAATTTTCAGATATGGTAAGAGCAGGGCTGGATGGTAAAGTTGCTGAAGCCTACGAATTACACTACAGGATCGCGCCATCTATAGACCTTATCTTCGCTGAAGGGAATCCTGCAGGGATCAAAGCATTGCTGGCAAAAAAGGGGATGATCAAAAATACATTAAGGCTTCCGTTAGTAGAGGCAAGTGAAAATTTAAAGAGCCGTATCAACGATTTTGTAGATAAATTCTAGGAGTTTATTTTTCGAAAAGAACTTTCTTACTGCAATAAAGTCCTGATTTCAGGGTTATTTGAGTAGTTTAGGAAAGTTTTTTTTATAGTAACAAAAAATGTATTTTTGCCAGATGTTTTTACGTATCATGAAAAAAGGATTTCTCATTTTAGGTTTGCTAATGGTGACTGTCTCATGTGGAGAGTATCAGAAGTTGCTTAAAAGTGAGGAAACTGCACCAAAATATACCGCTGCAGAAGAATTATATAACGAAGGAAAGGAAGAAGATAGTAATAAGAAGCTACGTAAAGCTTTAAGATTACTGGAACAGATAGAGCCTCAGTTTCGTGGAAAACCTCAGGGTGAAAGATTGGTTTTCATTCTTGCCGATACGTATTACCAGCTAGGAGATTATTATAATTCTCCTTTTCATTTTGAAAGATTCCTGCAATTATATCCAAATAGCCAGAAGGCTGAAGAAGCTTCCTTCAAAGCAGCATCCAGCTATTTTTACCGCTCACCGAGATATAATTTGGACCAGACAGATACTCACAAAGCAGTAGAGGAACTTCAGGTTTATTTGAATACTTATCCTGACGGTGAGTTTACTGAAGAGGCCAATAACATGGCCACTGAGCTTAGAGTAAAGCTGGAAAAGAAAGCCTACGAGATTGCCAAGCAATATCACCATACCGAATATTACAAGGCGGCTATCGCTTCTTTTAATAACTTTATTGCAGATTATCCTGGTTCTCCATTTAGAGAAGCAGCTTATTATTACAGGTTTGATTCTGCTTACAGACTGGCCATTAATAGTTTTGAAGTTTTAATGGAAGACAGGCTAAACGAAGCAAAAGAACTTTACAAGTCATACATAAAATACTATCCTGAAGGAGAATATATTCCGCAACTGGAAGATTCACTGTCAGAGATTGATAAAAGGTTACAGAATTTTTAATATTAGGAATGATGGATTTTAAGAAAATTGATGCACCGGTAAACACTACTACTATTAACAGAAATAAAGTAGATGCTCCAACCGGAAATATTTATGAAGCGATCTCAATAGTTGCTAAAAGAGCTGGACAGATCAATGGTGAAATAAAAAAGGAATTACTGGAGAAGCTTGATGAATTTGCTACTTACAACGATTCTCTAGATGAGATCTTCGAAAACAAGGAGCAGATCGAGGTATCTAAATTCTACGAAAGATTGCCAAAGCCACAGTCTCTAGCGATCCAGGAATGGTTGGAAGACAAGATCTACTACCGTAACACAAAAGATATCGAAGAATAGATCTGCGCATAAATATGTCTGTACTTAAAGGCAAAAAAGTTTTATTGGGTATTACCGGTGGTATCGCCGCTTTTAAAACTGCCGCTTTAGTACGTTTATTTGTGAAGGCAGGTGCCGAGGTTAAAGTTGTAATGACTCCTTCGGCTAAAGAATTTATCACTCCGCTTACACTTTCTACGCTTTCTAAGAATGAAGTTTTTTCTTCATTTACAGACGAGGAAGACGAGAATGCAAAATGGAACAATCACGTTGAACTCGGCCTCTGGGCCGATTTCATGCTTATAGCCCCTGCTACAGCCAGCAGTCTTTCCAAGATGGCATCGGGCAATAGTGACAATTTTTTGCTGGCAACCTATCTATCTGCTAAATGTCCTGTGTTTTTTGCCCCGGCAATGGATCTGGATATGTATAAGCACCCATCTACTAAGAATAGTTTAAAGAAACTTCAGGAATACGAGAATATCATGATCCCGGCAGGCGAAGGTGAACTTGCTAGCGGACTCCATGGCGAAGGCCGTATGGCTGAACCTGAAGAGATCGTTCAGTTTATTGAAGATCATTTTTCTGAAGATCTGCCTTTAAAAGGTAAAAAGATCCTGATTACTGCGGGGCCCACATACGAAGCTATAGATCCTGTTCGTTTTATAGGAAATCATTCCAGCGGAAAAATGGGTTATGAGATTGCTGAAGCCGCCATGAAATTAGGCGCTAAGGTAACCCTGATTTCTGGGCCGACTCATTTGAGTATTGATGAAAATAATATCCATCTGATCAGGGTAACCAGTACCAGGGATATGTATGAAGCAACTCATGCACATTTTCCAAATACAGATGTTTTTGTTTCTGCCGCAGCGGTAGCAGATTACAAGCCTAAATTTGTAGCAGACAAGAAGATCAAAAAGAATGATGATTCTCTTACGCTAGAATTGACAAAAACGGAAGATATCCTTGCCAGCTTAGGAAGGGAGAAATCTACTCAAAAGCTTATTGGTTTTGCCTTAGAGACGAATAATGAAGAGGAAAATGCCAGAAAAAAATTAAAAAAGAAGAATCTGGATTTTATTGTTTTAAATTCACTGAATGATAAAGGTGCAGGTTTTCAAAGTGACACTAATAAAATTAGTATCATATATCCTGATAGAAAAAAGGATTTTGAACTGAAATCTAAAAAGGAAGTTGCCAGAGATATTTTAAACGAGATCATAGAATTGTTTGATGCGTAAGATTTTTACATTAATCCTAGTTTTGAGTTTTATTCAATTTGCCCAGGCGCAACAGTTGAATTGCGAGGTTATTGTAAATGCAGAGCAGACAGGTCAAACGAATCTTTCAGTATTTAAAACTCTTGAAAGAGCCTTAAATGAGTTCGTTAATCAAACGGTCTGGACCGACAAGAGATTTCAGAATCATGAACGTATCAATTGCAGTATGTTCATTACTATCAATAGTTTTGAAGGGGAAAGTTTCAACGGAACTATCCAGGTACAATCTTCTAGGCCAGTTTACGGAACTTCACTAATAACGCCGGTCTTCAATTTTAACGATGAGCAATTTAGCTTTAGTTACAGGGAGTACCAGCCATTGAACTATAGCCAGAATAGCTTTAATTCTAATCTTATCTCGGTAATTTCATTTTATGTATATACGATCATGGGGATGGATGCCGATACATTTGCTCCTGAAGGTGGAACCGCGTATTACGAAGAAGCTAATCGTGTCGTGACGAACGCGCAGCAGGGAAATTCCCAGGGTTGGAGAGGTTCAGACGGTCAGAGGTCCAGATTTAGATTAAATGCAGATCTTCTCGCAAACACCTATGCTGAATACAGAACAGCGCTTTATAAATACCACCGTTTAGGCCTGGACGTCATGCATGAAGATGTGCTTGCCGGTAAGAACTCCATAGCAGAAGCATTGAATGATTTGGAGGTAATGAATAACCGTCGTAATAATTCACTGCTATTAAGAGTATTTCTTGATTCCAAGGCAGATGAGATTACTTCTGTTTATTCCGGTGGTCCTGCGGTGGAAGACAGTCGCGAGCTGATGGAAACCCTGAATAATATCGCTCCAAGATATGCCAGGAACTGGAGAAATATTCAGTAGGTATTTAGGTTGATTTCAATTTTTTTCTCCCGTATATTTAGCACAAATTTTAACCGATTTGCTTACATCTCTTTCTATAAAAAATTACGCTCTCATTGAAGATATTAATATTGGTCTTCAGCCTGGATTTACCATAATTACTGGTGAAACAGGAGCGGGTAAATCTATCATGCTTGGCGCTCTTGGTCTACTATTGGGAGATCGTGCCGATTTCAGTTCAATCCGAAATACTGAAAAGAAGTGTGTGATAGAAGGGACTTTTTCAATTTCAAATTATAAGCTTGAAAGCTTTTTCAAGAAAGAAGACCTGGATTATGAATCTCAGAGTATTATCAGACGAGAGATTCTACCTTCAGGGAAATCGAGGGCTTTTATAAATGATACTCCAGTTAAGATCACTGCCCTGCAGAAGCTTGGTGATTATTTGATCGATATTCACAGCCAACATGAAACTCTGAGTCTTGGAAATGTCGACTATCAATTCAGTGTGATTGATACCATTGCCAAAAATGAATCGGTAATTCTGCAGTATAAAAATGAATTGAAAGAGTATAAAGTTCTTCTCAACCGACATGAAGAACTAAAGGAGCAGCAATCGCAGGCAGCCAAAGAATACGATTATAACCTTTTTCTTCTGAATGAACTCGAAGAAGCGAAGCTGAAACCAGGAATGCTGGAGGAGCTGGAAGAAAGATATGAGGAGTTGAATAACGTTGAAGAACTTACGGAAAATCTTAGTTCTGCGATCAACTTATTGCAGCAGGACGAAATAGGAAGTTTGGAAAGCCTGAAGGCTGTTCGAGCCAATCTTTTACGGATTTCTAAGTTTTCGGCTAATTATGAGAATTTTCATAACAGGATACAGAGCGCAATTATCGAGCTTGATGACCTGGAAGCTGAAATGACAGACGCATTGGAAAGAATAGAGGCAAATCCTGAGGAACTGGAAATAGTAAATCAAAAATTACAGCTAATCTATAATCTTCAGAAAAAGCATAATGCGGAAAATGTTGAAGAACTGCTTCAAATAATTGAAAGTCTTCAGCAAAAAGTTTCCGTGACCGAGAATGCTGAGTCGGCACTGAAGGAAATCCAGAAAGCGATAAAAACTAAGGAGCAAACTTTGTCCAAAACGGCAGATCAATTGCATGAAAATCGTAAAAAAATAGTGCCAGCTTTTATAGAGCAAACAGAACAGATCCTGAAAGATCTTGGAATGCCAAATGCCCGTCTGGATATTCAACTTGAACAGGGAAAGGAATTTCTTGCCAATGGTCGCGATAAACTGGACTGGTTCCTGGCGGCAAATAAAGGTGGAGATTTCAAGGAAATCAAAAAAGCGGCTTCCGGAGGTGAACTTTCCAGGATCATGCTGGCGGTGAAAAGTATTCTTGCGGCACAAAGTAATCTTCCTACCATTATTTTTGATGAGATAGATACCGGAGTCTCTGGTGAGATTGCCAAGAAAATGGGGGAGATACTACAGAAAATGGGAAATAATATGCAGGTAATTGCGATTACTCATCTGCCACAGATCGCCGGAAAAGGAGCTACTCATTTTAAAATTTTCAAAGAAGATAATGAGGTTGCTACCCAAACCAAGATTGTTAGACTTGAAGAAAACGACAGGATAGAAGAGCTTGCTCTAATGCTGGGCGGTAATACCAAAAGCGATTCTGCACGTGCCCATGCCAGGGCATTATTGAATTGATCTCTGTCTGAACACATCAAAATGCCGGAAATGTCTGTAAATCTTGAGGCTTTACATAAAAAGTATTTCCATCAACTTTGCTATATTTACAAGCTTAACAACCACAAAATATAAATCACATGTCATATAACCTGCTTAAAGGTAAAAGAGGAATTATTTTCGGAGCTTTAGATGAAAATTCTATCGCGTGGAAAACTGCAGAAAAAGTTCATGAAGAAGGTGGAACATTTGTGCTTACAAATGCACCTATCGCCATGAGAATGGGAAGTATTAAAGACCTGGCTGAAAAAACCGGTTCAGAGATCATTCCTGCTGATGCAACAAAAGTTGAAGACCTTGAAAACCTTGTAGAAAAGGCTGTTGAGATTCTTGGAGGCAAAATTGATTTCGTATTGCATTCTATTGGAATGTCTGTAAACGTAAGAAAAGGTAATCACTATACAGATATGAATTACGATTATACCACGAAAGGTTGGGACGTTTCAGCGGTATCTTTTCATAAAACCATGCAGGTTCTTTATAAAAAGGATGCGATGAACGAGTGGGGAAGTATCGTAGCTTTGAGTTACATGGCTGCCCAGAGAGTATTCCCGGATTATAATGATATGGCAGATAACAAGGCCTATCTGGAATCTATTGCTCGTAGTTTCGGTTATTTCTTCGGAAAAGACAAAAAAGTAAGAGTGAATACCATTTCTCAATCGCCGACTCCGACCACTGCAGGACAGGGAGTGAAAGGTTTTGACGGGTTCATCGCTTTTGCTGAAAAAATGTCTCCGCTTGGAAATGCGACTGCAGAAGAATGTGCTAACTATACGCTGACCTTATTCTCAGATCTTACCAGAAAAGTAACTTTACAAAACCTTTTCCATGATGGTGGATTCTCTAATACGGGTGTAAGCCAGGAAGTAATGGAGGCATTCACGAAAGACGAAGACTAAGAATCATATATATTTTACTGCCGGAAGACTGTATCTTGAAAAGAGCAGATTTCGGCAGTTTCTTTTTTAATCACTTCACATGCAACCAGAATATTCCTTTGTGATTCCGGTATACAATAGACCTGATGAGATCAGGGAGTTGCTGGAAAGTATGAGGAAACTTGACTCAAAAGTTTCTTTTGAAGTGGTGATCGTGGAAGATGGTTCAAATATAAAATCTGATGAGGTTGTAAAAGATTTTGCAGAAGAGCTTACTATCAGCTATTACTACAAAAGCAATTCCGGTCCTGGCGATTCCAGGAATTATGGAATGAAAAAAGCTACAGCCGATTATTTCCTGATCCTGGATTCTGATGTATTGCTTCCTGAAAATTATCTGAATGAAGTAAACCGGTTTTTATTAGAAGATTATTGCGATTGTTTCGGAGGTCCGGATGCGGCCCACGAATCATTTAGTGACGTACAAAAGGCAATTGATTACACCATGACCTCTTTCTTTACTACCGGCGGAATTCGTGGTGGTTCAAAAAAGGGATTTCAGCCCAGAAGTTTCAATATGGGAATCAGCCGAAAAGCTTTTGAAGCCAGTGGAGGTTTTGGGCAGATCCATCCCGGTGAGGATCCTGATCTAAGTCTGAGATTGAAAAAATCAGGATTCCAGATATGTTTGATTCCGGAAGCGAAGGTTTTTCACAAGCGTAGAATTGACTGGGATAAATTCTATATGCAGGTAAAGAAGTTCGGACTCGTAAGACCTATTCTGAATAAATGGCATCCCGAATCTTCTAAAATGACCTATTGGTTTCCCAGTGTTTTCATCCTGGGATTCATTTTTTCCATAATATTGGCTCTTTTTGGAGAGTTCTTTTATATAGGTTTTTACCTTATTTATTTCCTAATTATTGGGATAGATGCTGCTATAAAAAATAAAAGTATTTATATTGGGTTACTTGCAATAAAGGCAGTATTTGTTCAGTTTACTGGATATGGAATGGGATTTTTGATCTCATCTTATAAAACCCGGATTCTGAACGGGGAGCCTGAAGAGGTATTCCCAAATCTATTCTTTAAAAAAAATACAGGTGGCTAGAAAACCAAGATTTAAAAAGTCCAGTGTAAAGACGTTCAGTTTTTTTCTGATCTTTTCTGCCATTGTGTGGGTGCTTGTTCAATTTTCTAAAACCTACACGCAGTTAATTGAGATTCCCGTAAGCTATACCAACACCCCTCTGGATAAGAGTATTTCAGATCAAAAACCAGATCATGTAGACCTGCAATTGCAGGACAATGGTTTCAGTATTTATTATTATAAGATATTCAATCCGCAACTGGTTATAGATTTGTCTAAAGCCAGGGAAGCAGATAAACAACTGGTTTACACTCTTCAGAATCACCTTACCGATATTGAGCAGCAATTAAAGATCGATTTTGAAAATTCCAGGATCATTCAGGAAGAGATCGTGGTGCCTTTTCAATTTAAAAAAGAAAAGATGCTGAAGGTCATTCCTAATATCGAGGTGAATTATGCTGTAGGTTTTTCCGCGAAAGACAGCGTTAAGGTGACACCAGATTCTGTAAAAGTTAGCGGACCGGAAAAGATCATAGATAGCATAGTAAGTGTTCCTACGAGGTCGATTAGCCTGAATAAAGTAAATTCAGACCTTGATGGCATCGTAAGCATTGATACTTCGGGACTGGGAGAAGTTAGTTTTTATGAGAATAGTGTTCGGTATACGCAAAAGGTGGAGAAATTCACCGAAGGAAGTGCTGAGATAGCTGTAGAGGTGGTGAATGTGCCGGAAAATCTAAACCTGGCCTATTTCCCAAAAACTGTCGTTGTCTATTACCAGGTGAATCTAAAAGAATTTGAAAATATCAGCGCAGCAGACTTCAGGGTGGTATGCGATTATAAGGACATTAAGAAAGGTGATGATTATATGATCGCCAAGATCGTTGAAAAACCAGACTTCATTAATAACATCAGATTGAATGAGCGTAGGATCCAATTTGTAATCAAGCGATGATGGTAATTGGACTTACAGGCGGAATTGGTAGCGGAAAGACCACGGTGGCCGGTTTTTTCAAGGAAAGAGGAATTCCGGTTTATATCGCAGATGATGCCGGGAAAAGACTGATGAATACTTCTGCTGAGATCAGGAATTCTATCATTGAACTTTTTGGTGCTGAATCATATAAAGGTGATACTCCAGACCGTAAGTTAATCGCTTCCAAAGTATTTAATGATAAAGAAAAACTCTCCAAACTTAACCAGATAATTCATCCGGCGGTGGAAAAAGATTTTCAGCAATGGCTTTCAAATCAATCTTCTGAATATGTGATCTACGAAGCTGCTATTTTATTCGAAGCGGGTGGTTATAAAAAATGCGATTACAGCATCCTGGTAAAAGCTCCAAAAAAATTAAGAATTCAAAGACTTCAAAAAAGGGATGATAGCTCTGTTGAAGAAATTCAGGAGCGAATGAACAACCAGTGGAGCGATGAAAAAAAATCTAAAATGGCCGATTTCCTAATAAATAATGAGGAATTAGCTCAAACGAAACTACAGGTTGAACATATTCATCAGGAAATCTTAAAAGCAGGCAAAAATCGTTAGAAGTTCTGTTAACATTTGGTTAAACACTTTAGTGTCTAAATGTTAAAATATTACTTTTGACCGCATGAATAAGAAGCTTTTTGTCCTTCTAGTTGCGCTGATGAGCTTATCCCTAATCGGTATTATTTTCGTTCAGGGATACTGGATTAAAAGCACTATAGATGATCGTGAGGAACAGTTTTCTTATAACGCAAAGCAGGCTTTATTAGACGTATCAGAAGAGATACAAAGCCGGGAATTCGAGAGGTATTATTTTCAATTTAAAAACCCAGACAGCCTCAACAGTAAACTTAGCGATAGAACTTTAACCGAATATTTTTATAGCAACCGTGACGATAGCAGAAACGAAACTTATTTCAATAGCGAAATAATCCTGGAAGAAGATTATAAAGTTTCTTCTGGCTTTCTGCAATTCGCACAGGATAGTATCCAGTTCACCAAAATGATCAATAAAAAGGTGACAGATATTGTTCGGAATAATCAGCTTGACAATGGTGATAACCTTAGTGCCAGACAGCGAATAGAGCATATTGAAAGGCTGTCCCGAATGGAAGAGGTGGAGAAGGATATTTTGCGTTCAGCAATTTCAGAATTAGTAGTAAGGCTACCGATTCATAAAAGAGTTTCAGAAAAAACCATTTCAGAACTACTGGAAGAGGAATTAAAAGACAGAAATGTTGAATCTGGATTTGAATTCGGAATTTATAATAACTCTATTGCCACCAATGTTCATTCAGATAATTTCAGCCTTGATCATCCTGCCACTTATGCTGTGCCTCTTTTCATGGATAGCGTGGGAAATAGCGGATATCAATTGCTGGTGAATTTTAAAGATAAGAAACAGGCGGTTTTATCTTCGGTGATCCTGATGGCTTCACTGTCTATCATCTTTACTTTGATTATTGTGATCGCATATTCCAGTGCATTATCACAGCTGATCAAACAAAGACAGATCTCACAGATAAAAACCGACTTTATCAATAACATGACCCATGAGTTCAAAACGCCTATCGCCACGATCAATCTTGCGTTAGATGCAATCAAGAACCCAAAGGTTATAGAAGACCGTTCGAAGGTTTCACGTTACCTGCAAATGATACGTGATGAAAATAAAAGAATGCATGCCCAGGTAGAAAATGTATTACGAATTTCTAAACTGGAAAAGAACGAGCTGGACCTGAAAAAGGAAAGGCATCAGTTGCATGATATCATCTATGATGCGGTAACGCATGTAGAACTGATCATTGAAGATCGTGGAGGTTATATCCAGACGCATTTTGGAGCTTTGAGATCCTCTATTTTGGCAAATCAGGATCATTTTACCAATGTGATCGTGAACATCCTGGATAACGCAATTAAATATTCAGAAGATGCGCCAAAAATAGATATCTACACCACGAACGTAAAGAATTATATCTGTTGTGAAATTAGAGACCAGGGAGTGGGAATGAGCAAACTGGTACAAAAGAAAATATTTGAAAAATTTTATCGTGAGCATACCGGTGATATTCACAATGTCAAAGGTCACGGATTAGGATTGGCTTATGCCCGCCGAATCATTGAAGATCATCATGGTGACATTACCGTTAGCAGCGAAAAAGGAAAAGGAAGTACCTTTTATATTAAACTACCACTAATATCTTAAATATATGGAAACTGAAAACAAGAAAATTTTATTAGTCGAGGATGATCCGAATTTCGGAACGGTCCTAAAAGACTACCTCGCAATGAACGACTATGAGGTGACTCATGCAAAAAATGGAATGGAAGGATTCGAAAAGTTCAAAAAAGACGATTTCGATCTTTGTATCCTTGATGTGATGATGCCTTATAAAGATGGATTTACTCTTGCAAAAGAGATTCGTGATAAGAACGAAGAAATTCCAATCATCTTCCTAACTGCGAAAGCGATGAAAGAAGATGTGCTTAAAGGTTACAAAGTTGGGGCAGATGATTACCTGAACAAACCATTTGATAGTGAAGTTCTTTTAATGAAGATCAAAGCTATTATGCAGCGTAAAGCTACAGATAGTGTTGCAGATTCTAAACAATTTGAATTCGAGATCGGTGATTTTCACCTGAATTCAAAATTGAGATTCCTTACTTTCAGAGATGAGGAACCGCAGAAATTGTCTCCTAAGGAAAACGAATTATTAAGATTATTGGCGTTGCATGAGAACGATCTAATGCCAAGAGAGCTTGCGCTTACTAAGATCTGGAGAGACGATAACTACTTTACTTCAAGAAGTATGGACGTTTATATCGCCAAGCTTAGAAAATATCTGAAAAAAGACGAGAATGTGGAGATACTGAATATCCACGGAGAAGGATTCAGACTTGTTGTTAAGAACAAGGAAGAAACCGAAGCTTAATCAAAATTTCAGTTTCCGGGATGTACTGCATCGTGGTGAAAATCGCCATGATGCAGTAATCTATCTCGAATAGTCCCGGTTATTTTTTTCTTTCCGGACTGAATTGCAGTCCGTGCCGTAATCTTAGCATAAATTTAAGATCGGTTTTCTTACAATACTTATCTTTATGGCATATACCTAATTTGCCCAGATTGATAAGTGCAGCCGAAATATGTGATTTTAAGGGCTCTTCCCTGAAGAAGGCCTGCATTTACCTCATTCTTTTATTTTTATTTACCGGAAATGTTTTTGGACAGGATTCTGCTACTATTGTACCTTCGTATGATTGGTTGGATGGAAAGGATATAGCAGAGGTTGTTCCAAGAATTATTTTTAATCCTTTACCTAAAGTTGTGGTAAATACAGAGGATATTAGAATAGCTATAGATAGTGATTCTAAAAATAATGTGTACATTCTTTCATTCGGTAAAGGAGTTGATAAATATGATAGTGACGGAAACTTGTTGAATGGTAATTTTATACCAGAAAGTGATTTAGATAATCCCTTAGATCTAGCAATTGATGAAGAAGGTTATATTTATGTAGCAGATTATATAGCAAGTGGAGATTTTAGAGATAATGGTAAAATTAAAATATTTGATCCACAAGGAAAATTTTTACCTGGTAGAACAATATTTACTTCATTTTATAGGCCATTAGGTCTCGATGTCGATGAGAAAAACATTTACGTAGCTGAATATAATGATGGAAATCAAGGCCCTGAGCCTGAAAAAATGAGTAGGATTCGGATTTATGATAAAAACTCAAAAGTTCCAATAAATGAAACCGAAAATATTTCCGCTCCATATAGAATTGCTGTAAATTCAAATAAAGAAATCTATGTGAGTCACGCTAATATATCCACTACGGAAGAAAATGCTGACCCTCAAGTTTTAAAATTTAATTCGTCGTTAAAAAATCCTGTATTGCTACCAAACATAACCTCACCAGGTAGTATAGTAATTGACGAATTTGGGTATGTTCATATTTTAGAGTATCGGAATAGAGTTAACTTTCAGAAATTCATAAACTATGAAAATTTAGGTACCCAAGAAACCCTAGACCTTTATTCGCAAATAGATGAAGGTATTGATAAGAATGAGTTTCAAATAAAAGTTTTTGACTCTTTTGGAAATCTTCAAAAGACTTTGACTGACAACGATTCTAATTACCTTAATATCGAATTTCCAGTGGATTTAGCCTTTAATAATTGCAACAAAATGTTCAGTATTAATGCTTCAACATATGGAAATGCATCAATCGATTTCGATCTCGAAATTTACGAAAGAACTCCGGCATTCGACGACGAAGCCCCAGTCTTTACATTTTGCCCGCCGTCTAACTCATTCGATATTGCAGAAGGTGAAACAACGGCCACTATCACTTATGACGATCCAACAGTTAGCGATAAGAATAACTATACTTTAGAGCGTACCAGCGGCCCGGCATCTGGATCGTCTCTTAGTGCAAATACATACACTATAGTATATACAGCAACTGATGTTTGTGGTTATGAATCTAAATGTGAGTTTCAAATCACCGTAAATGCAGCTGATGAACCCGATCCTTCTATAACCTGTCCTGATCTCGATACAACATTAACATTGGATGAAAACTGTGATTTTACCTTAGCAGATTTTGAAGCACTTATAATCACTGAAAATTTCAGTAATGATCCAAGTTTTAATATAACTACCATAGAATTAGGAAGCCGCGTAGAGGTAACCGTTCGGGTAAGTGATGGCGCAGGAGGTTCCGAAGTGGGAAGTTGTGAATATACCTTTCAATTGGTTGACGAAATCGCCCCTGAGATCTCATGTCCAGAAAATATCACAGATACTTTTGATCCGGATACCGGTTACGAAGTACCAGATCTAAGCTCACAGGTAACCGTTTCTGATAATTGCACGGCTACAGCCGATCTGGATATTACTCAGGTACCAGTAGCAGGGTCTAGGATTTACGAAACCACTACGATTACAGTTACGGTAACGGATGAAGCTGGTAAATTCGTAACCTGTACCACCTTAATTGAAATTTCCCCTGAAGAACCACTGCAAATTATTGACTGCAGTACTGAAACCATCAATGTCTCCGCAGATCAAAATTGTACGGCAAGCCTGGCAGATTACCGTGATGATTTTTCTACGAATTACGAGGACGCCATTATTGAACAAACACCCGCTCCAGGAATAAGTATTACAGGTAATACAACAGTTACTTTAACGCCGGTTAGAGAAGGTGAAACGGGAGAATCCTGCACTTTTGCGGTAATTGTAAAGGATGATACTCCGCCGGAAATTTCAACCTGTGCGGCTGAAAGAAATATTAATCTTTTAGAGGGATATACGTATACTGTACCAGATTATAAATCTGAAGTAGATTTTAGCGATAACTGTGACTCAGATCTTGAATTTTCTCAAAGTCCGGCTGCCGGTGAAGAGATTACCGAAACCACTACGGTAACAATAACCATAACAGATGATGCAGGATTAAGTGTTGATTGCTCGACTAGAATCAATATTTCTACAACAGAAGAATATTTATTTGAATGTATTGGCGATCTAACCGTAAAATTAGGTGAAGACGCTATTAATTCTCCAGTAACTGAAATTCCAACAGAAGATTTTATTACGAGCGATACTTCAATTATAGATTTTGAATTAAGAGTTCAACAATTCACCTGCGAAGATATAGGTACTAATCCTCTGGTAATTCGAGCTACCAATAACCAAACCGGAGAAGCATATTCGTGTACGGTAAATGTAACTGTAATAGATGTCGGTGAACCTTTGATTATTTGTCCTGCAGATGTTCAGACCAGGGAAATACCATCGGATGGAGTTTTTATTTTGCCAGATGTTGTGGGTCCTAATGGCATAATTGATAATTGTACACCTTATGAGGATCTGGTGATCGTTCAGGATCCACCAGTTGGTGCCGAGTTTACAGAGGCAGGTGATTACCTTATAACCATAACCGCGACGGATATTTATGACAATGTGGCGACCTGCGAAGTAACCTACAGGCTGGTGGATAATACAGATAACGAACCGCCTGTAATTTCATGTCCGGAAAATATTAGCGTTTCTAACGATACCGGTGTTTGTGGTGCGGTTGTGAACTTTTCAGAGCCTACTGCTAGCGATAACAGTGGTAATGTGACGGTAGAAAGAACAGACAATACAGGCTTGAATAGCGGAAGAGTATTTCCTGTTGGAACTATTACCCTTTCCTATAGAGCTACAGATGAAGCCGGAAATGAAGCAACCTGTAGTTTCGATATCACGGTTATCGATAATCAGCCTCCGGTGATCGAATGTTTAGATTCTTATACTCTGGCTTTTCAAAGTGGCAGTACAGGAATTCTTAACGCTGAAGATCTTTTAAATTCTTTTAGGGATAATTGTGATGGCGAGAACATTAGCCTTGAATTAAACAGAACCGAATTTACCGATGCAGATGACGGGCAAACTTTTGATATTACTATAACTGCCACAGATTCAAGCAATAATGGAATTACTTGTATAGTTCCGGTGGAGATCATGGTGTTCCAGGAAAATGAATTGATGCTGAATTGTATAGATGAATATACTATTGAAGCCGATGAAGATTGTAATTATTTGGTGCCAGATTTTGCTCAGATCTTAACATACAATCCAGAATCTGCAGCGATTAGCCAGTCCATAGCTGCAGGAAATATTTTAAATGCTGAAACAGATATCACGGTTACGGCAATTTTAGACGTTGAATCTCAAAGCTGTACTATATCACTGGTTTTTGATGATAATATCGCTCCTACGCTAAATTGTCCAGGCGAACAGATAATACAGGCAAATAATGGATCTTCTGTTCCAATCCCAGATTTTACCGATCTCGCAGAAGCTGAGGATAATTGCGGTGTTGTACAGGTAAGTCAGACTCCTGCGCCAGATTCGATGGTTTCTAATGATACAATGATCACTATTACCGCCAGCGACGCCGCCGGAAATTCTACCGACTGTAGTTTTAACTTACAGATTGTTTCCGGAAATGAACCTTCTATCTCCTGTCCCTCAGATAAAACCGTAGCTATAAATGACGAGTGCACTTTTATAATGCCGGATTATACTTCAGATGCGCAGGTTTCTAATGGAGACGGACTCGAAGTTACCCAGCAACCTGCTCCGGGTACAGAAATCGCTTCTTCTCAGGTAGAGGTCACTCTGAACCTGATAAATGGAAATAATTCCAGGTCTTGCAGTTTTATGGTTTTTCCTGAAGATCAAACTCCTCCGGTTCTTCAATTACAAGATCTAACAGTAAACCTCGATGCAGATGCAACTGCGATCATTAGTTTTGAAGATCTGGATAATGGTTCCTTTGATGCCTGTGATGAAAATGTAACGTACACCATCAGCAAAGAGAGATTCACGTGTAAAGAGATTGGTAGTAACCGGGTTGAGGTTGTAGCAACAGATACTAGTGGAAATACTACTTCTGCAACTGTTACGGTAAATGTTACCGATACCAATTTGGTATGCGAAATACCACCATTTGAAGAAATTGAATACGTTTATATCTATCCAAACCCAAATGTGGGAAGCTTTAAGGTTTCTACTCCAACAGGAGTAAGTATTGAAAGAATAGAAGTTTTTGATCACCGCGGAAGGTTCATCGCGGCTAAAGATTTTGAAGCTGGAGATCTTGAGTATGCTATGGATGTCGGGCCATTGCAGGAAGCCGTCTATGTATTGAAAATAATTACCAACGAAGAAACACTTACCCGCCGGATGATTTTTAAGTATTGATCCTGGAATCCAGGTAATCAAGGATCTTTTCAGCTGATTCATTATAGTCGAACCATTTGATATCATCATTCTTTCTAAACCAGGTGAGCTGTCTTTTGGCAAACCTTCGCGTATTCTTTTTAATTTCTGAAACCGCAGTTTCAAGGTCAATTTCTCCGTCTAAATACTGGAATAACTCTTTATATCCAACCGTATTTAGGGCATTGAGTTCTCTTTTTGGGTATAGCTTTCTGGCTTCTTCCAGTAAACCATTTTCTATCATGATATCTACACGCTCATTGATGCGCTCGTAGATCCTTTCGCGATCTGCCGTTAAACCAATAGATATGCTTTTGAAATTTCTTTCAGGCTTATCCTGTTCTAAAAATTCAGAAAAAGGTTTTCCTGTTTCCATGCATATCTCCAGTGCTCGGATGAGCCGGTGCGGATTCTGGACATCAGCAGTTTTATAATATTCGGGATCCAGCACAAATAGTTTTTGTTGAAGCCAGTCAATACCATCTTTTTCCAGATGATCATTCAGATTTTTTCTTATTTCGGGATCAACTTGTGGAAATTCGTTGAGGCCTTCATTTACCGCTTTCACATAAAGTCCGCTGCCACCAACCATAACTATTGGATTATATTTTGGAAATAATTCTTCCAGTTTTGCAATGGCTTCTCTTTCAAAATCACCTACCGAATAGTTTTCTTCAATAGAAATATGCTGAATAAAATGATGGGGAGCAGCAGCCAGCTCATCCTTGTCGGGAACAGCAGTTCCAATCTTCATTTCTTTGAAGAATTGTCTTGAATCTGCTGAGATGATTTCGGTTTGAAAATGCTTGGCAACTTTAATGGAAAGCGCAGTTTTTCCAATTGCGGTTGGTCCAAGAATATTGATGAGGTAATTATCCATTTAATTTGAATCCGCAATTATGGCAAAATTCGGCGTCATCCAGATGTCTGCCTTCATTACAATTAGGGCAAACCTGCGTGTTTTTAATCGGCTTGTCGGTAGCTTTGCTGTATTCGGCACTAACGATCCCTGTAGGTACGGCAATAATACCGTAACCGGTAATCATAATTAGAGATGCGATAAGTCTTCCCAATGGAGTAACCGGGGCAATATCTCCAAAACCAACTGTAGTAAGCGTTACGATACACCAGTAAATACTTAGCGGAATATTATCAAATCCACCGCCTTTTCCTTCTACAAGATGCATTAGCGTACCGGCGATGATACAAATGATGAGTACGGCAAAGAGAAAAACAAATATCTTGGCTTTACTATTTCGAAGGGCATCTATTAGTTTCCTGGATTCACCGATATAACGGGTTACCTTTAATACCCTGAAAACTCTTAGTAATCTAAGCGCTCTAATAGCAAATAAAAGGTTTGCGCCGCCAAAGATGAAACCAATATAACTTGGGAGGGTGGAGAGGAGGTCCACCATTCCGTAGAAGCTAAAAATATACCGCTTGGGTTTATTAATAGCGATGATCCTCAGGATATACTCCACTGTAAAGATGGCGGTAATGACCCACTCAGCGATATAAAATTCCCAGGAATATTTTACGAGCAGTTCGGTAACACTTTCCATCATCACAAGCGCGACGCTTATTAAGATCACAATAAGTAAGGCAATGTCAAAAATCTTGCCCGCAGGAGTATCAGCCTCATAAATCACTTCATGAAGTTTGAATTTCCAGTGTGGCATTGATTTGTTTTCCTTCAAATTGAATTAAATGGAGTTGTTCAAATTTAAATAATTTCTTCGAGTACGATCAAGGATTGCGATTGAATTTCGAAGTTTTGCCTTTCAGCATAAGAGTAAATACTGATAGTTAGCTTAGTCCTGAACAGACAACTGGATGATTTTAAAATTATGCTTTCTGCGCAAGAAACTCTGGATGATATGCTGGGCGTCCCGATTATTATTCATAGGAGTAATAATAGATCTTATGATATCCAGGTTGTTGATCTGATGATTCAGGTTGAAATAACCAACGCCTTTAAATTCTCCTTCTTCAATTAGCAGAGCACTTTTTTCATCGACCTCACGGCCTTTGCCTATCAACAGCATATTCTGATTTTCGTAAGAATGCCTGTCTAACAAGGTCAAAACTCGTGTATTATATTCTTCAACAGATTCTTCTTCGATGCAGGCACCGTGGCAACTTTTAATGGTGTAAGCGAAACAGTTCCCGGTGCCACCATGTAAACCTGCAAGACGTTCACAGAGCTCATATTCCACCACCCATTTTTCCAAAGAGTTTTTGGCAGATCTAAGAGAACTGAAAGTGGTGATATTTTCTTTGTTTTTATTGGCGCGGCCAATTTTCAGGTTTATGTAGCCATTATCGTCCTGAAACTTATAAATGGCATGGCTGAAAATGTCTCTTTTCAGGGCACGGTTATATTTCGGTTTGATCTCCTTGATCTCCTGATTTTCTTTGAGTAGCGCGATGAGTTCATTTCCGGTTAATTCAAAAGAAACTGAAGCAACTTTGCGCTGCATTTCCCTTGATTTTGGATTATCATTGGTGAAATGCTGATTCACCCTTTTCCTGATGTTTCGAGATTTACCAACATAAATGATTTCGCCATTTTCATCATGAAAATAGTAAACACCGGTTTCTGAAGGCAGTTCTTCCAGAATAAAAACCAGCTTGGTATCCATGTTTTTTTTCGGCTCTTTTCTAACATGCTCTTTCATGATGTCTTTTTCAATATCTTTGGCCAGCAGCATTTTAAAGAGTTTAATCGTAGCCTGAGCATCTCCGGCAGCGCGATGGCGGTCGCTTAAAGGTATCCCTAATGACCTTACCAGTTTTCCTAAGCTATAGGAGGGAAGGCCCGGGATTAGTTTTTTAGAAAGTTCTACCGTGCACAAACTTTTTCTCTCGTATTCAAATCCAAGTCGGCGGAATTCGGTACGTAAGATCCTGTAGTCAAATTTTGCATTATGTGCCACCAGTATGCAATCTTCTGTGATTTCCACAATTCGCTTGGCCACCTCGTAAAATTTAGGTGCATTGCGAAGCATGTCATTATTGATTCCGGTAAGATTCACCACGAACGGCTGAATAGGTTGTTCGGGGTTTACAAGACTTATAAACTGGTCCACTACTTTCTGACCATCGAACTTATAAATTGCAATTTCGGTAATTCCCTCTTCATTGTATTTACCACCAGTGGTTTCTATGTCTAATATCGCGTACAAATACTCTCTCCTTCGTTAATTATAATTTCTTTCGCCAAAGATACTACTTCCTATTCGTACCATTGTACTTCCACATTCTACGGCGATTTTGTAATCACCACTCATTCCCATGGAAAGCTCCTTCAATTCAGGGAAATCCTTCTGAAATTCCTTAAAGGTTTTTTGAAGAAATTGAAATTCAGATCTAACCTGATCTTCATCATCAGTAAAAGTGGCCATTCCCATCAAACCAATGATCTTTACATTTTCCATTTTCTGATATTCTTCAGATTCCAGAATTTCACGGGCTTTCTTGGCCGTTGTTCCAAATTTAGAATCCTCTTCAGCAATTTTAATCTGAAGCAGGCAGTCTATAGTTCTATCATTTTCTTCGGCTCTCTTGTTGATCTCTTTCAGCAGCTTCATTTTATGTACTGCATGTATCAGGGAAACATAAGGAGCCATATATTTCACTTTATTGGTTTGAACATGACCAACCATGTGCCATTCAATATCTTTGGGAAGTTCTTCCCATTTATCGGTCATTTCCTGGATCTTGTTTTCACCAAGAATGCGTTGACCTGCGTTATATGCTTCCATTAAATCCTCGTTCGGCTTGGTTTTAGAAATAGCGACCAGCTTCACATTCTCAGGAAGTTCATTTTTATATTTCTTGATATTTTCGGAAATCTCCATCCTTTATTCTGTCTTTTAAATTAAGGATTAAATAAGCCCTGTAAGGAGAGGGTTCTTTATCTAACGTGCTTAGAATTCGTAAATTGTAAGACCACTACGCAACTTAGGTTCAATATAAGTACTTTTTGGCGGCATGGTCAAATTTTCATCTGCAATTTGTTTAATTTCTTCAATTCCTGCAGGCAACATCCCAAAACCAATTGCAAATTCACCTTTATCCACACGGGTTTTTAGCTCAATTAGGTCGTTTCTACCGTGGATATAAGCGATACGCTTGTCATACCTAAGATCTTTGATTCCCAGGACCGGTTTCAGGATTTTTTCATAAAGAATATAAGAATCGAGCTCACTCAATGAATCTGTGAATTCATAATTGGTTTTTCTCAGGTAAAGCGAATAAAATTCTCCATCAAGATACATATTGAAATGATGCTTTTTTGAAGGTTTATAAACCTCATAACCGCGATTTTCAATTCTGAACCATTCATCCAGCAGTATCAAAAACTCCTCTTTTGAATGTCCATTCAAATCTTTTATGAGTCGGCTGAATTCAAAGATTCTAAGGTTGCTTTCAGAGATAAGATAGCTCATAAAGAAATTATAAGCTTCCTTTCCGGTATGGTTGGGATTGTTCTCCTTGCTTTCTTTTGCCAATAACCACGAAGAGGCACTACGATGATGCCCGTCTGCGATATAGAGTTTTTCCATCGCGGCAAACTGCTGTTGAATCTTTTCGATATTTGCCGGTTCATCAATTAGCCATAAAGAGTGAATTTCCTTATTATAAGTCGCAAATTCATACTCTGGCCTGGATTTCATGCGCTTCTCCAGAAGATCATTGATTAACGGATCGTCTGGATACGTAAGTAAAACCGGTTCGGTATTGAAACCTACAACCTTCAGATATTCTTTGAAAAGTTCCTCGCGATGTGCGATGGTATCTTCATGGCGCCGAATCACTTCCTGCTCATAATCTTCTGCGCTTGCGGCGGCGATGATTCCGCAGCAGGTGGTTTCCCTGGTCTGGATCTTATAGATATAATAGCAAGGCTGCTCATCCTGCTCAAAAATATGCTCTTCCTTAAATTCCAGGTAGCGGTTTTTCACCATGCCGAAGCGTTTTTCTCCGCCAATCTCATGCTGAAATTTATATCCGGGATTTATAATATGAAGAAAGGAGTAAGGATTGAATTCCAGTTGAGCCTTTAGTTCTTCCTCACTATAATCTTCATAAGAGCGTGATGCTACCAACCCGGCATATGCACGGGTTGGTCTCACAGCTTTAAATGGAAATATCTTACTCAAGCCTTACGAGCTAAATTGAGCTGAAACTTTTTCTGCTTTTTTACCTTCAGAATAATCATAAAATCCTTCTCCAGATTTTACTCCTATTTTCCCGGCTCTAACCATATTGGTTAATAGAGGGCAAGGAGCATATTTCGGATTTTTGAACCCGTCATACATAACTTCCAGGATAGAATGACATACATCCAACCCAATAAAATCTGCTAACTGAAGTGGTCCCATTGGATGGGCCATACCAAGTTTCATTACGGTATCTATTTCGTAAACGCCGGCAACACCATTGTACAGTGTTTCGATCGCTTCATTGATCATCGGCATCAAAATCCTGTTGGCTACGAAACCTGGATAATCATTTACTTCTACCGGAACTTTGTTCAGTTTTTCTGAAAGATCCATGATCTTGCTCGTAACTTCATCTGAGGTATTATAACCTCTAATGATCTCAACGAGTTTCATAATTGGCACCGGGTTCATAAAGTGCATCCCGATCACTCTTTCCGGATTTGATACCACGGAAGCGATCTGGGTGATAGAAATGGAAGAGGTATTTGAAGCGAGAATCGTATCTTCAGAAGTTTGTTTGTCCAGATCCTTAAAGATCTTAAGCTTCAATTCTGTATTTTCAGTAGCTGCTTCAACCACAAGGTCAGTATTTTTTACACCTTCTGAAATATTTGTGTGAGTTGTGATATTATCCAAAGTCGATTTCTTATCATCTTCAGAAATCTTTTCCTTGGCCAGCATTCTGTCCAGATTTTTGGTAATGGTGTCCATCCCTCTTTTCAGACTGTCTTCAGAAATATCGATCAAATCGACTTTATAACCGCTTTGAGCAAAAGTATGTGCAATACCATTCCCCATTGTACCGGCTCCTATTACTGCAATATTTTTCATTTTACTAGATTTTCAGGGATTTTCCTTGCGTCATCCTGAACTTGGTTCAGGATCATTAATTGAAAAGCTAAAACGTGTTCAACTTCACTAACTTGAAAGAAACTCCCGATTATAATTATACATTAAAATTAGCAATCACCTGGTTGGCTACCTGAAGTGCTTTAGCAGCCTGCTCCATGGTTACCACAGGTTCTTTATTATTATTTATAGCATCGGCAAAACTTTCCAGTTCCTCCAGGATCGCGTTATTTGGTGAAACATCAGGATTGTCAAAATAGATCTGTTTTTTAATTCCTTCCGCATTTTGAAGGATCATAGCAAAATCATCTGGATCTTCCGGTGCATCTTTCATTTTTACTACTTCACATTTTTTTTCCAGAAAATCAACTGAAATATAGGCATCACGCTGAAAGAACCTCGATTTTCTCATATTCTTCATAGAGATCCTGCTGGCCGTAAGATTTGCCACACAGCCATTTTCAAATTCTATCCTGGCATTAGCGATATCCGGAGTGTCACTAATTACCGAAACTCCGCTAGCGTTGATTTTCTTAACCTCAGATTTTACCACACTCATTACGGCGTCGATATCATGAATCATAAGGTCCAGCACTACAGGAACATCTGTTCCACGCGGATTAAATTCTGCCAACCTGTGTGCTTCAATAAACATTGGATTTTCTATGCGTTCTGAAACTGCCTGAAAAGCCGGGTTAAATCTTTCTACGTGACCTACCTGGCCTTTAACACCATTTTCAGCAGCTAGCCTTATCAATTTTTTGGCTTCATCATAAGTATTGGTAATAGGCTTTTCTATAAAAAGGTGTTTTCCTGCGGAGATCACTTGTTTGGCAACCTCAAAATGTGAAAGGGTAGGAGTTACCACATCAATCATATCAGCATCAGCGATAAGGTCATCAAGATTTTCATACATTTTATAACCGAATTCTTCAGCTATTTTTCTGGCATTCTCCTTATTCGCATCATAAAAACCGATCAACTCATATTCTTCTGACTGATTCAGTAATTTTAGATGAATTTTTCCCAGATGGCCTGCGCCCAGGACTCCCGCTTTCAGCATATTTTTTGCATTTTTCACAAAAATAGCATTTTGATATTAAATACTTTATAAAATAAGGCCAAATCCCGAAGCCTATTTACTTGGGATAAATCAGCTGCTTTAACTAATTTTATAGCCAGACAAAAGCATACAAAACTTGAAGGATACTTTTAGACACCAGGGAAAAAGGCAGCAATTGGTGAGAACCGTAAAAAAGAAGGGAATCACTAATGACAAGGTTCTGGCTGCTATTGGAAAGATTCCGCGACATCTTTTTATGGATAGTAGTTTTGAAGATCATGCCTATCAGGACAAAGCCTTTCCCATTGCAGCAGATCAAACTATCTCTCAGCCTTATACGGTAGCTTTTCAGTCTGAACTTCTGGAAATCAAAAGAGGGGAAAAAGTGCTTGAAGTTGGAACAGGAAGTGGTTACCAGACCGCTGTACTTTGCGAACTCGGGGCTAGGGTGTACAGCATCGAGCGCCAGAGAGAATTGTACAAGAAAACCAAAACTTTCCTGGGGAAGCTTGGATACCGACCAAAATATTTAAGTTTTGGAGACGGTTACAAAGGGATACCGGAATATGCTCCTTATGAAAAAATTATCGTTACTGCAGGTGCACCGGAGGTTCCGAAAGATTTGCTGAGTCAGTTAAAAGTAGGGGGAAGGCTGGTGATACCGGTGGGTACCGATGTACAGACCATGACATTATTTGTTAGAAAATCGGCGAAAGAATTTGATAAAAAAGAGTACGGTGAATTCAGATTTGTGCCCTTGCTGGAAGATAAAAACTAAAAATCGGATATAAAAAAGCCCCAAAAAAGGGGCTTTTTTATTTACAATGCTGTCGTAATTATTTTGAAGCCGCTTTCTCTTCAGCTTTATCAACTACCAGTCTGGCATCACGGTTAGCGATTTCCCATGCCGTTAAAAATACCAGCTGCGCTCTTTTAGCTAAAAGATCATATTCAATCTTATCTGGCGTATCTGTTGGTTTGTGGTAATCTGCGTGAGTTCCGTTGAAATAGAAAATGATCGGGATATTATTCTTGGCGAAGTTATAGTGATCACTTCTATAATAGAAACGGTTTGGATCATTCTCATCATTGTATTTATAATCCAGATCCAATTTGGTGTATTTAGAATTCACCATCTCGCTTAATTCGTGAAGATCTGTACTCAATTTGTCGCTTCCAATTAGGTAAACATAATCCTCTTTTCCTTCGTGAAATGGATCAATTCTACCAATCATATCGATATTAAGATCTGCTACCGTATTTTCAAGTGGGAAAATCGGATTGTCTGTATAATATTTTGAACCTACCAGTCCTTTTTCTTCTCCGGTAACATTTAAAAATAATATAGATCTTTTTGGAGTATAACCATCTTTTTTCGCCTGAACGAAAGCCTCAGCGATCTCTAATACACTAACAGTTCCCGAGCCATCATCATCAGCACCATTATAGATCTCACCTTTATCATTCATTCCAACATGATCATAGTGAGAAGATATCACTAATATCTCTTCCGGCTTTTCAGATCCTTCTAAAAATGCAACTACATTTTCTGTAGGTTTCACTTTTCCTCTTTTAAAATAATCTGAAGGAACTTCCTGGAAGTAATCATCCCCACCAATAGGAGAGGGTAATTTCAGGCTTTTATATTCTTTTTTCAGATATTCTGCGGCTTTTTTCTGGCCCGGTTCTCCGGTTTCTCTACCTTCAAATTCATCACTGGCGAAAGTGTATAAATGCTCCTTAAGATCTGAAGCTGTTATTGTTTTCGCATATTCCATAGGATCGGCATTTTCTATCTTCTTGTTTTGAGCGCTGCAGGCAGCCAGAAGCGCAGGAATTGCCAGAATTAAGATTTTCTTCATTTTAATCATCGATTTTAATAATAGCCGCCAATATAGCGGTTTTGAGGTTAATTAGTTATAAGAGATTCATAAATATAGACTCTTGTGATGCGGGAAGGTTTAAAATTGATTTGAATGAATCTTAGGGAAAAAAGCCGGAAATTTGTTTTTGAAACTTGTTGATTATTAAAGTGATAAAAATTAGCTTAAAAAAGTTTAGAAATAAGTTGTTTTAAATTGAAAAAGCTTGTTATATTTGCACCCGCATTCAGCAAATAGCTGATGAGGCACTCAGGAGAAATGGCAGAGTGGTCGAATGCGGCAGTCTTGAAAACTGTTGAGGGTCACACCTCCGGGGGTTCGAATCCCTCTTTCTCCGCTTAAAAGCCCCGTATCGCAATGATGACGGGGCTTTTCTTTTTTAGTTGACAATAGAGTTGACAATAGTCTATTTTTAAGAAGTCGTAGCTCCTATAATTTTTTTTTATTATCTTCTGAATAAGCGCCGATGTTTTATCTAGGGTGTTCACAGAGTCGTTACAATTTTGTTCTAAAAATGAAAATAATAGAACTATTTGCGAGCGCCAAAGATTTTGGTAAGAATCAATATAAACTTACACTATCCCTTTTCCAATCCTCCTAGATTTCTTTTTTTATTTTTCTGATCACTTTATTTATATTCTTTTCACTGAATTTGATATAATACCTATTGGCATCTAATCTAATTTTTGAAGATGGATACTCAATAAAAATATAAGTAAAAGATGATAGGGCAAGCGTCAGAATTAAAAATTCTATATACCGTAAAAATAAATTTTCAAATCCATATTTCTGAACGAAGAATATTACAGCCATATGGAATAAATAAATACTAAAACTGATGTTTCCAATAAATCTTAAAAATTTTAATTCAGTTAATCTTTTAATTATTCCAGTTTTTGAACTGATAAACAATATAGCCAAGATAGAAGGCAGTAATGTAAGTCTTAAAGGACTATGAGGCTCAGGATAAAATCCAAGTTTATTAGAAAAAAATGGCAGACTAAAAATGATTATAAGTATTGAAATTATTTGAATTGACTTAAAAGTTTTCATAAAAATTTTATCCCTAAAATGATCTATTAATGCTAATAAAGTTCCAGTCAAAAAAGCGGATAAAAATTTGAATGTAGATAGCCAAGAAAGTTCAAAAAATAACTGATAAATGAAAGAAACAAATATTAAGGATAGTACCAGAATTATAGAACGCTTCCATTCAAAATTAAAAACCTTATAAATAAAAATTAAAATGATAGGTGAAATAATATAGTACTTAAATTCAACAGGGATAGACCAATACATTCTTTCTCCTGATTGTAATATTAAATGAGATTTAATTTCTGAGATAGTAGTAATAAAACTAAAAATAGGAGTGAAACTTAATAAATAATAAAAAAACAGGCTGAATATTAACAATGGATAAATTCTAGAAAATCTCCTGATTATATAATTAATCCAATATTTCAAGGAAGATCTTTCAGAGGTTAGAACTTTAATGATTTGCAAGTCTAAAAGGAATGCAGATAAAATGAAAAAAAGATAAACTCCAACAATACCATAAAAACGTACTGGCAGAATGAAATTAAAAATATGATGTGAATGTGCAAATATTACTAATAGAACCGCCAAACCTCTAAGTCCATCAAGGCTTTTAATATGATCTGGTTTGTGGTCGTGAGGGAAAAAGTATTTAAACATAAATTAAAACCTAAATATGGAAAAAACAGTTAGAGAATATACTTTCCCTAGTATTCTAAAGAAAGAGAAAAGCTATGAAAGAAAGTGTTTATTATTTGATTGATTTGGTTAGAGCAAAATTTGGTAACCAAATATAGAGAAAGAATTATAAAAGGTCGTTGTTTACATTGTTGGATAACATAGCAGCCAGATCTGAAGGAAGTTTATAATCTGTAAGTACCTCAGCGTTATATACATTCTGCCAATTTGCTAAAGCAGGATTAAATTCCCATTGCTTAAAATCACTAAGCAATTGAGTAGTGGAAAGATTATTTTTTGCTTTTTTCGGTAAGTTGAAACCAAAGCGGTCAAATATTCTTTTCCCTTTCATAGCCGCCTATATTGTATCCAAGGCGGCAACATACATCTGCCGTTCATTATCATTGGATTTGGAACGCTTTTTTAAGTCTGGTTCAGTAAAGATCTTACTTCCGTATTTAATGATCTCTATGAGATTTCTTTCAATATTATTTGATCTATTAATATGTTGAGCTTTGGGTGAAACCATACCTTTATTACTTCTATTAATCCATTCAGAAACAATTATATCAGCCATATTGCTATTAGCAACTATCAAATGAAAATGAGGATTATATGTTCTTCTCTGCGGATTGAAACAGCATTCTAAAGATTTTACACCTATTAATTTTGTACCGGTTCCTCTTTGATCCTGTTTTTTATACTTATCAATAACACGTTTGAAAGTAGCTTTCATTGATCTTATATAAGACCTTAGCTGAGTATGTTTACAGGACTTTACGGTTAAGGTTACAAAGTGAGGATCTTCCCATTCTTTTATTATAGGTAAATATCTATTAATGATTTCCGCTTTGCGAATACTACAGCATAACGTGCAAAACCTGTTTTTACAATATTTTCCATAAAGTTTCCCGTTTGAAGTAGTTATGGAACTTTGACAATAGTATGTATTCCAATAAGCTTTTTCTCTTTCAGAATCACCATTTTCTTTAACCACATCTATAAGACTTAAAGCCATAGACTGAGTAATAGTTTTTCTCTTTGCCCTTCCTTTTAAAGCTTCTTTATTGCTGAGATCTGAACCTTCACCGGTTACAAATATGTGATTCTGTCCCTTTTTATCTGTCCTGTTTTCTGCTAATGTATACATATACCTAATTTTTGAGTGGATAATTCCGTTAGAAGAATCTTAGCTTCGTTTGTATTTTAGGGATTTTACACCTTCTAAAGAATTATCTATATCGGTGCGATTGATAAGCAGAATTCTGCCCATTTTTTTAGCAGGGATGAAACCTTTTTTAATGTAATTGTGAACTGACTGTTCGGAAACTTTTAGAAGTTTGGCGGTTTCCTTTACGGTAAGATTTTCAGGTTTTTCTTTTTCTTCCGGTTTATGTTTGATCTCCAGAAGAAGACTTTCGATATTCGCTAATCTTTGATTAAGCGTTTCAAATGGATTGTTCATTGCTAACTGATTTAGAATTACAGTTAACAATATTATTTGATAAGACTATTTTATAGCTTCAATAGTAACTACGTAGTAGGTACTATGAATTTAATTCAACTATTTTTAATTCGTCTTTAGCTAAAGTTTCAGCATTTGGATAGTTTTTAAGTAAACAGGAAATAACCTTTTCGATATTCCTTTTACGATCTTTTTTAAGCCTTTCTTCTTTACTATTACAGATTTCATTGTATTTCGATTGGATATTTTTCCAATTTTTGCCGTGTTTTTCTCCTAATTCTTTCCAAGCTGCATCACTTGGAAATCTATTTTCTAAAATATTATAACCGGAGTTATATAAATAATATATGTAGTAAGCTAAATCTGTTCTGTTATAAGAATCTCGATTTTGTGAAGATTGCTTTTTTAAATATGGAGTTATTTCATCTATGAATTTCTTTTCACCATTATACCATTTCTTCAATACTTTAATATAACCTGACTGTTTAGAATTATCTATAGTTGTAATTCCGCTAATTCAGTTTCTCTTTGCTTTATAATCAGATCATACTTGATTTTATCAGTATTTGTCAGTAAACCTTTATTTAATAGGGAAGCACCATTGACTTGGCTCAAAATATCTTTAGTCGTTTTTATTAGAGCTTGTGTTAGGGATTCTTTTGTGTGAAGTTTAGCAACCTTTACTTTAGAATATTTATTTAAATGAAAAGGCTCTGCGAGGATAGGAATATTAGTTCTATATCTCTCCCGTATATTATCGAAGTATGATAAATCAAAAGGGAATATTTTGAACCACCTATCATAAGTACTTAAAAGTAGATTTAGGTCAGTGTCTTTTTTTTGTTGGTTATCTTTTCTAAAACTATTTAAGAATGCTTTTATTTTTTCAACTCTAACCTTGATTTCTTTATTAGATATTTTATTGGAAGTAATAATATTCTCAACTGTTCTAATTAATTCCAGAACGTACTCAAAGTAACTACCTAATTGAAAAGAACCTCCAAATTGAGGTGGTAATGTGCCAAAACTCTCAGTAATATACGAGATGTAATCTGTAATATCTTCATACCAATTTTCATTATCAATTCGGTCAATAATATGATGATGTGTGAAAAATACTTTATCAGCTATATCTTGTTCTAAATTCTTATAATCTTCTATTTTAAAATCAGGAAATTCAGTGAGTTTTGAATAGGCATCGCAGCAAAAAGGGAATTTATCAGTTAGCGGTTTAATTTTTTTCATTAACGCTTCATGATAGTTTCTGCAATTTTCGCAGTTATCAAAATTGTGAGCGCATTCGGTTGGTTTTACTGAAAAGGGAGTTTCATATTCACCTCCAGTAAATTGAAACATTTGATTACCACAAAAATTAATTTCTTCAATCTTATCTACAAATAATTTTTTCCTTCTATGCATTATTTCGCTTTTCTAAGTGGTGAATTATCCATTTTCCAAACCGTCTGCATAAAATCCTTTTTATCTTCATTATTAGGCTTATAGTACTTATTGAAGACTTCTACACTCCTATGTCCGGTATAGCCCATAATTATCTTATCTGGGATCTTTTTATTCTTCATTATCGTAATAAAGCTTCTTCTTGCCGTATGTGAAGAAATACGCTCATAAAAGAAATTCTCTTTCTCAATTAGTTCCTTACCTATCTTAATAGTTTTCTTTATTCGGTTTTTATATTCCATTTCTTCAAAAACATCTTTGATATAGGAATTGAATTTTTGGGTTGAGATAATAGGTAATTTGTATTCGTACTTTTTTAGAATGTAGTTTGAAAAGTCATTTAGAGGTATTTCCAAAGACTTATCCTTATTTTTTTGATCCCGGACTTTAATAATCCCATTCTGAATATCATTCTTTTTGATTTTAGAATAATTACTTATTCGCAAGCCAGTAACACACCCAAAGACAAATAAATCCCTAACACGCTCTAATTAGGGCTTTTTGGTAAGATCATATTCAAAGACTTTCTGAACCTGATCCATTGTAAGAGCAATTTCATCGGTTTGCTGGGCTTTGGGAGCTTTGAATTTCTGGAAATCGGTTTTATAAGTGTGGTTGTTCTCTAATGACCAATAGAGAAAAGTTTTTAGTAACCCTACATTTCTTCTAAGCGTATTAGCTGAATGCTTTTTTTTATCAATATAATACTGAATGAATTTATTATAAAAATTAAAATTTATCTGGTTGAAGTGAATCTTCTTCTTTCTATGATCCTGAAAATCTTCCAATAGCTTTTTATTGTATTCATATCGCTTAATTGTAGTTTCAGAATTAGCTTCATCCGTGAAATCACTTTTCTTCATATCCAGGAAGCTATCATAAACGCTGAAGAACTTATTTGAGATTGCCTTTGTACGTTTGTACTCAATATCAAATTCATCTTTAATATCAGCGATCAATAAGTCCCTATTCGAAAGCTTAAAAGAGTTAATGGTATCTGTGAAGAAATTAGAATATCTGTCTAACTGCCTTTTAATAGTTCTTTGCTGATCCGCTTTTGCAGTTCTACCGTTGAGGTTCTTCGGTTGCCTGTTTTCAAAATCCCAATCTATAGGATTAATCAATTCTCCTGTATAGTAGACAAATTTTCTCCCTTCGTTTTTAAAGTAAGCAGAAAACAGGATTAATGAATCCCCGTCTTTCTTTGGTTCTTTCAAATTAAAAGTAGATCTCATAAACTTTACCAGTTGACAGAATAGTTGACAGTAAAGATATATTTATTAACGTTTAGGAATATAAATAAGCAATGTAATTATTAACAAAACCTTATTAATTAAGGGTTTATCTAAAACAGGGTATATCAAAAACTAAAAGGTTCAAATACCTCTTTCTCCGCTCAAGAGCCCCGTATCGTTATGGTAACGGGGCTTTGTTTTTATGTCTGACCCTGAATTGACTCTTCCATAATAATATTCTTTCGTACTGTTCATTTCTGAAGAAGCTAATACCTCTCAATATTATTTCTATTTAGAATATTTACTAGAAGTTAAATAGGTTTTTTTAAAGAAAGTTTAACGCCCTTCCGGCTAATATTCATCAGCATCTTCATAAATTCTACTTTGAAAAATCAAAGTAAAAGTAACGTCAATATTTTCTTCCTCATTTTCAATATCTATATAATAAAGAACACAGGTTATACCTGGTAATTTGATTATCAGGTGAAGTTTCCCTGCCATTTATTTAGTTATGTGTGACAAGAAAAACGCCGTTCATTAGTAACCTTATTAATTAATACTAGAATCTTATTATTATGAAAGACATGGATAATCCTGATAATCTAGCTCAATGTCCTTTTAGAGGGACACGTGTAGGCGGTGCGATAGGTACTTCTCCACAAATTGACGACTGGTGGCCAAATCGCCTGCAGGTGGAATTACTTCACCAGGAGCCACCTGCCGCAAATCCGTTAAGGGATGAAAACTATAAAGAGGCATTTAGCAAGATCGATCTTGAGGAATTAAAAAAAGAAATCAAAGAATTGCTGGTGAATTCTAAAGAGTGGTGGCCGGCAGATTATGATAACTACGGTCCACAGATGATAAGAATGGCCTGGCATTCCGCAGGGACATATCGTATCGCAGATGGTCGTGGAGGCGCAGCGCAGGCAATGCAGCGTTTTGCTCCTATCAATTCCTGGTGGGATAACGGAAATATCGACAAATCCAGAAGACTTATCTGGCCAATAAAGGAAAAGTATGGAGCATCCCTCTCCTGGGCAGATCTTATCATACTTACCGGAAATTGCGCTTTAGAGATTATGGGCTTCCCAACATTTGGCTATGGAGGTGGACGTCGTGATTGCTGGGAGCCAGACCGTAGTACCTATTGGGGACCAGAATTCTGGAATGGAAAACCCTTCAAAGAATCAAATGTTGGAGAATATTACGATGGGCATCCAGATGAAATGGTAACTCAAAAACTTCGTTGGAAAGGGGATCCTTCAGATCCAAATCGTGATCTTGAGAATCCACTTGCTGCTACACACCAAGCGCTTATTTACGTGAATCCTGAAGGACCGGGAGGAAATGGAGAACCTAAAGATTCTGCAATGGCAATTCGGGAGTCTTTTAAACGAATGGCCATGAATGACGAGGAAACGGTAGCCCTAATCGCCGGTGGACATGCCTTCGGAAAAAGCCACGGAATGGTAAGCGCAGATAAAATAGGACCTGCACCAGAAGCTGCTCCTATTCAGGCCATGGGTATGGGATGGCAAAATCCTGAAGGAACTGGTTTTGGAAAATATACCATGACCAATGGTATTGAAGGTTCCTGGACTCCAGACCCTACGCAATGGGACAATAATTATCTTATCAACCTATTCAAATTTGAATGGAAAAAAGTTGAAAGCCCTGCCGGAGCAGTCCAGTGGACGCCGGTAGATCCTAATGCTCCAAAAACTCCAGATGCTCACGAGGAAGGAAAAATGAACGATTTGATGATGATGACTTCTGATATCGCCTTAAAAGTAGATCCCGCTTACCGAGAAATTTGTGAAAAGTTTCTGAATGATTTTGATTATTTCACGGAAGCTTTTTCAAAGGCATGGTACAAATTGACGCATAGAGACATGGGACCTAAAGATCGTTATTTGGGGCCGGAAGTTCCGAAAGAAGATATGATCTGGCAGGATCCGGTTCCTAAAAGAGATTATGACGTAATTGAACAGCAGGATATTACAAGGCTAAAGAAGGAAATCCTGGAGAGTGATCTTGGAGTTTCAGAATTAGTTTCTGCAGCCTGGTCTGCAGCGGCCATTTATCGCGATACTGACAAGCGGGGAGGAGCCAATGGAGCACGAATTGCTTTAGAACCTCAAAATAATTGGGATATTAATAGACCTCAGGAATTAAACAAAGTTCTTAATAGACTTAGAACGATCAAGGACAATTTTAATAATAGTCAGTCTGGAAATAAAAAAGTTTCTCTGGCAGATCTTGTAGTTCTAGGTGGATGCGTAGCTGTAAAGAAAGCAGCCAAAGATGCTGGATTTGATATAGAAGTTCCCTTTACACCTGGACGTACAGATACCACGCAGGAACAAACAGATGTAGAAAGCTTTGACTGGCTGAAGCCTGTATCAGATGGTTTTAAAAACTATCACAATGATAAAGTTGGTTATCGTGTTCCTCCGGAAAGAATTTTTCTTGATAGAGCTCAATTGCTAACTCTGAGCGCTCCAGAATGGACTGTTCTAACCGCCGGACTTCGAGTATTAGATCAAAACTTTGATCATTCTAAACATGGTGTTTTCACTGATAGACCTGGAGTTTTAAGCAACGATTTCTTTAAAGTCCTGTTAAGCATGGATTACGAATGGGTGCCACAGAATGATAAAGAAATGCTGTTTGATATTAAAGATCGTAACAGCGGTTCTGTGAAGTATACAGCAACTCGCTGTGATTTAATCTTTGGATCTAATGCGCAATTACGAAATATTGCTGAAGTTTATGGAGCCAGAGATGGAAAAGAACGCTTTGTCAAAGATTTCGTGAAAGCATGGGATAAAGTGATGATGTTAGATAGATATGACGTGAAGGACGAATAGTCTAACCTGCTAATAATTGCATAAAAAAAGCACTGCTATCAGCAGTGCTTTTTTTATTTTTCTAAAGTGGCTTTATTAATTAAGCAACTTATATAATTCTTCAGCTACCAGGCTGGAAGATGCCGGGTTCTGTCCGGTTACCAGGTGTCCATCAACCAGAACATACTCTTCCCAGTCTCCCGCTTTAGAATATATTCCACCCTTTTCTTTCAACATATCTTCAACCAAAAAAGGCACTACATCGGTGAGCTCAACAGCTTCCTCTTCACTATTGGTGAAACCTGTCACTTTTTTTCCTTTTACTAAGGGCTCGCCATCTTCACCTTTTACGTTTTTCAATGCTGCCGGTGCGTGGCAAACAAAACCTATTGGTTTCTTGGAAGCATTGAACTTTTCTATAAGTTCAATTGAATCTTTGTCTTTTGAAAGATCCCAAAGCGGACCATGCCCTCCTGGATAGAATACTGCATCAAAATCTGCCGGATTCATTTCTGATAGCACTTTGGTGTTGTTGATCACCTTTTGTGCATCTTCATCCTTTTTAAAGCGTTTAGTGTCTTCAGTTTGTGCATCTTCAGTATCACTACTTGGATCTATGGGAGCCTTTCCACCTTTTGGTGTAGCTACCGTGATATTAACGCCTTTATCCAAAAGTTTGTAATAAGGGCTGGCGAATTCTTCAATCCAGAATCCCGTCTTGTTTCCTGTGTCTCCCAGTTTGTCGTGAGAGGTTAATACAAATAATACTTTCATAGCTTTTGATTTCTTTATATAGCAAGCTACTCAATATCTGCGGGGTTTTGTGTTATAGAAAAACTAAGGTTTTTGATTGAAAGAAAGGATTTTTTGAAAGCATCAGTGTTGGTTGATATATCCCGAGGAATTATCTCAGAAATGCTTATGAGAAAGTGAGGAGAGTCTTACAGAAATCCGGTCATATAAAAAACATCTAAGAATTTATTCTTTCATGAATACCATACAATGCTGCCATGGTAGTATAAAGAAGTTTTCCTTTAAAACAAACCCATTGGCATTGAACTCTTTTTCTGCCTGGGCTTCGGTCATTTTATGAAGTTTTTTGATAGGAATCGATTCATCTTCTCCTCGATATTCTACTAAGTAGATTTTACCGTCTTTTCGTAGGGCTTTCCGCATAGAACTTAGCATTTCTACAGGAAAGCTGAATTCATGATATACATCAACCATCAGTATTTTATCCACCGAATTTTCCGATAGGTTCGCGTCTTTTTCAGTGCCTTTGAAGATTTCTATATTTTTAATATTCTTTTTCTCCTTTTGCTCCTGTATAACATTCAGCATTTCATCCTGAATATCCACAGCATAAATAAGCCCTTTTTTCGCCAGGGGAGCCATCTTAAAAACATGATAACCGGAACCTGCACCAATATCGGCTATGGTGTCATCTGGAGCGATCCTCATATTCTCAATTAACTGGCTCGTATTTTCTTCCTTTTCTCGCTCAGGGCGTTCCAACCATTGGATTCCCTGATAACCCATAACCCGGGAAATTTCCCTACCCATATAAAATTTACCTATACCATCGGCGCTTTCGGTTTTATAGGTATATCGTGAATTTTCTTTTTTGCTTTGTCCTTCGCACTGGAACAAACTCAGGCTTAGAATCATCACGACAATCGAAAAGAGGCTGATCTTCATAAAGAGTAGTTAATAGTCACGAATTTAATTAAACCTTGGAGTAATTTCAATTTTTTAATTTTTTTTACTCTTTTCCAGCTTTCGATTGCCGAGTCTGAATTTGGTTCTAAACTCTTGCCTTCTCGGATTTTCACTGTTTTTATCCTGCACCAGCTGAAGATAAAATTTAGCGCCAGATTCATCAAAACTCACTTTTTCTGGAAGCGTTATCCCGTCACGAGATTTGAAAATATTGTTCCACGGTACCGAAATCCATAGATCGTAATATTCACCGGGCTTCATGTCGCCTTCCACAAAAACCTGAACAGCCGTAGACTGAATTTGGGTTCTTGGAATAATGATTTCGCCATCTTCAACTTTAAAGGTTTGCTCAATAGGCTGAAATTCGAGTTTTTTAAATCTTTCTTCTTTTAAAATCTTGACGTTGTCCAGAAGCGGCTGAAATTCGTGAAGCACCAGTTCTTTTAAATTTAAATAGACTGTTCCATTAAGAGAATTCATTTTTATTTTCCCATTTTCATCGAAAGAAGCGGTGAGATCGAAATCCATATCTAAAATTCCGCCTAATTCTTCCGTGTTTTTCAGTGCTTCGTTCTCGAAAAATCTAAGATCTACCACGATTTCTTTGAGATCAATATCTCTCAGTCCCATTTTGATCATCACGGGTAATTCATTTGCGGTACCTAAACCTCCTTTGAGGTTGATCTCGGCCTGTCCCTCGTGATATTTCAGCTTTGTATTCTCGATAAGTATATCTCCGCTGTCATCAAAACCAATTTCAGATGAAAATTCTGCCACGGGTAGATTATCATAGATCAGCGTGTCGATAGCAATTTTAGCTGAAGGAAAATAGGTATAGTTCAAATTGCTGAGAATGTCCTTAAGATCTCTTGTTTTGAATCCTTTAGAATATTTATCTTTTTCTTCATTATTTTTTGTACCAATAAATTCCTTGATATCTCTACTATCCAGGTAAGGGGAATTGATCATAAAGGAAGAATTATGAGAATCTACTGCTTGATCGTTATTAATGAAATTTGAAAAATTATCGATCTGCCCTGTAATGTCTATGGAACTTTTCCCAGGTAATTGTACATCCAGCCGCTCCAGAGTGGCGAGGTTGTTTTCAATGTATAAATGCAGGCTGTCTACAGGAATTTTAATTTCTGTTCCTTTTATGTCCACAACGGTCTCACCCAGCGTGAGATCGGTTTTGATGTCTGAACTCAAAATTTTGAGATCCTGCGCTTTACCTTCATAACTACCGTCAATTCTAAAATTTCCAGATTTAAGGTCGAAGTTCACCGTTTGTAAAAGGTCATTTAGATCTTGCGATTTCCCTGATCCCTGAACCGAAAATTTAAAATTAAAAGGATTTTTATTTTTGGAAGCATTACGTACATTTCTTGCTTGTAATTCACCATTGATCGAAGCGTTAGACTCTTTAAAACTAATCTTCAGATCATCCAATTTCAATATGGAGTCGTTTTCAAAGTATATATTCGCGGCTATATTCTCAGATAAAAGATCCTTGTATTTTAATGAATCTACGATGATACTAAGTTCAGGATGGAAATAGTAGATATCGGCAAAAATAGCGTCCAGGTCACGTTTGCCCACAGACTTATTCGCCGATTCAAGATCCATGGACTCGATCGTGCCCATCCATTTATCGATATCCAAAAGTACCGCATCCAGGCCTATTGAAATTTTTCCCGTAGGCTCTGAGGTATCTAAGAGAAAACCTGGAAAATTCTGAACTTCTCCGTTTATATAGAATGGGTCAAGCTCATCAATTTCCACCAGGAATTTGTCCAGCCTAATATCTGAATTAAGCACAGCGACTTTAAGAGAATCCAGTTCGATATTCAGATCTCCCGCGGGGTAATAGAATTTTGCATCCAGCAGTTTTAAGTCTCCGCTGGTATTGTTTAATAACTGCTCAATTTCCTGGACATTCCCGGTAACATTTCCGGTGAAACTGTACTCACCATTAGTGATGTCTAATAGTTGAATATTAAAAAGATCCTGAAATACACTTATTGAGCCGGAAGATTCGGTATCTACATTCAGGAAAATCGGTTCAAAAAGATCGGTTTCCGGTTTAGGTATTTTCAGAATTCCGTTTAAAGAGGTTGAAGAATTCTGATAATCAAAATTCAATTTTCTGAAATTTACCGTCTCGGCATCAGTTAGTTCAACATCAGCCTTTAAATTATCAAATTGATTGGAATCATAAAATACAGACTGGATATCCAGTTGAATTCTGGGCTGAAACTTTTTATAAACAGCTTCAAAAGTCTGGTGCAGTGTTTTTAATTCATTTTTCGGTTTATCTGTATCAGGGACAAACTTCATCGCGGTATTGATGAGATTATTGATGTTCAGCTCTTCCGAAGCTATCATCACATCTGCCGAGGCGGGAAGCGTTGGATTATCTTCCATTAAAGATGAAATATTACGCAGATTTCCCCTAACCACAATTTGATCATTTTCAGCAAGATTGATAGTTAGATTTTCAAGAATCGAATTTCTATCGCGAAGTTTTATATCTAAAATTTTCACAGGTAATTGAAGTCCGTTCTCTCGAAGGATGACCTGGGTATTTTGTATGCTGAGGCGACCATCAGCCGAATTGAAAATGTCATAAGTATTGGTGGCATCTCCATTAATTTTAGCCTCTAATTGAAAACGTCCACCCTGAAAATCAAAATTACTCGCCTTGACCAGTCTGGCCAGGGTTTGATTAGAACCAGACATCTCCAGGTTGACATTTAAGAAATTGGCTGCTTCTCGTGAAGATTGAAAATATGAATCATTAGCGGTAACCTCAATATCCTCTATCTCTGCACTGAAATCTTCAAAATAAACCTTGATATCCTTCTTATCAGGTTGTTTTCTATCGCCGGAATTTTTATCAAGCGAGTTCGTTATAAACCCGTTGAAATTCAAATTTTCAAGATTCAAACTATCGTGAACAGATCCATGATTGTTGGTAGTGCTGAATTTACCATCTATAAAAGGAGTATTTCCATATTCAAACTTTCCATCCAGGCTGAGGTTTATTGGGATTGGCTCAGATATTTTATATGGTTTAAGTTTAATTGAAATGCTATCAGCCAAAAGTTTCTTGATCTTTTGAAAATCTGCTTCAGGATTTTCGAGGCTTATATGGTAAGAATTAATGCCTTTGAAATTGAAACTGGCGTTTGTGGTGAAATTCTGATCGTCTATATTTAAAATGAATTCAGAAACTTCAAGAATGTTGTTATTTTCTTTTAACTGAAAATCCGGTTTTCCTATGACCAGTGTATTTTTAAGATAACCACCTTTTTTAGTATTAAATCCCAGTTTTTCTACCAGGATCTCGAAATTTAGATTACCAGTAATAATTTCATCTTTTCGGTCAAAACTTCCGGCTGCACTTTTAACTTCCAGGTCGAAAGCTTTGTTCAACATAGAATCTTTAGAGATGAAGCGTACATTGCTGAGCGTAAAATCTGTATGATCTGATATCCACTCCGGAAGGTTTATTCCATTTGAAGGAGTTGCCTGTTTTTCAATTTTTAAGCGAATATATTCCTGCCGTGATTTTTCAGAAATCACCTCGCTTTTTATCTCAGCATTATTTATCCTGATTTTCTTGAACCTAAGCCTGCCTCTCAAAAGATCTGATGCCCCAACGGTAACCTGTGCCTTTTGGATGGAAACAGCAGATCTTTTGTCCAGAATTGAATCAGAACTTGACTGTTGAATATCATTTATTGTAAAGCCAACATTTGGAAAACCTTTTATAAACGAAGCGTCAACATGGCCAATTTCCAGCTTTCCAAGACCATCTTTTTCATACCAGTCCTGCAATTCGTCAATTAACGTATCCCTGTTGAACCAGCCTATAGTAAATAGGATGGTTGGAGCCAGTAATATAAAGGCCAAGATCATTCCTGCTCGTTTCAGCAGTTTCTTTTTGGGTTTCTTCTTTATGTTGGCTTTGGCTTCCACTTTAGCAGGTTAAGCTATCTAATTTCTTGATTAAATTGCTAATCGAATTTTATAGCAAATAAATCTTCCGGGAAAGATCGTAAAATTTATTTCTTTTTATAACATTCAAATCTATCCATATGAGAGTTATTAAAACTATTTCCAGTTAATTATTAAGCTTTATCATTTTCAGATCTTTTAGAAATCAGAATTTATGTAATTAGATCAGTAATTTTATCACCTTCCTTATTGTTCTAATCATCATCCTTTACTTGCTTTTTCAATCGAACATTTTTGAATTTAGTGATGACCATGTTGAGGTAGAACGATGTGAAAGAATAGATCCTTTTAATCTTGATTAGGATACCTGTTTTCTGGATGATTTCTATAATCATAGCGCGGGCTCAATTGGAAAAAATCAGTTTTTGTTCCGCGATTGATCTTGAAACCATTCGGTATTCTTGAGATCGCTCAAAAAAATAAAAGTCTGGAGCTATAATATAGAGAAGTGTTCTATTCAGACAAAAACGACTAAAAACAGTTTGTCATAAATATTAGTTGATCTCTTTAAGAATCAATACAGGTAATTTAGGATCAAAGGCGATTTCACTCACTACAGATTTTGAAAAAAGCCGGGAAAAGAAACCTTGCTTTCTTTGATACAGGGCCAGGAAATTACTGTCCCTGCTTTCAATAAAAAGATGTACTCCGGTAGCAGGACTCGTTTGGGTTAACATATGAAAACTGTTTTTTACCCCGGTAAGGTGGTTTACCAGTTCTTCCTTATTTTCTTCCTGCTCAGGATTCAGTTTTTTATTCTCACTGTTGATATAAAGCACTCTAACCGACGCACCCAGGCTGCGGGAGAAATCAATAAGTGCCAATAATTCTTTCTGTTTAAAAGGAATGCGGAGATTGGTTGGAAATACAATTTCAGCGTTGGATTGTTCTTCCCATTCATAATCTTCAGGGATCACGAGAATAGGGCACTGCTCCACATCTTCCGTGATCTTGGAAATATCTTCAGAAGTATTGATATGAACTGAGTCACCCCTGGAACCAAGAACGATCATGTCCACACCAAATTTATCAGCATTCTCCTGAATTCCTTCTACCAGATTTCCCTGGTAGGATATAATTTCAAATTTATGATTCTGATTCTCTTTCCTGAAACTAAGACCTTGCATGATCCTTTCCAGGCCACTTTCAGAAACCTCTTTAGGATTTGCCTGGTCATCGTCACTTTTTCCTAACGGAATCGCCTCGCTTAAAAATCTTTGGGAATGATAAACATTGATGAGGTAAAAAGTGCAGGAATACTTCTTATACAGGTTCATTGCGAAAATGAGCGCATTCCAGGAATGCTTCGAGAAGTTTGTAGGAATCAGGATCTTTTTTTCCATATATGTTCAATTGAGTTCCTAAATATACTAAAGAGATACTGTGAATAAAGCATTTCACATAAAAACAATCTTTTTCTAATTTAATATTATGGGTATTTACATCAATGATTCGAATTAAAATCGATGCTTTAGAAAAATTGATGTGATTACGTTAATCATTTACCCAATAGTGTCCTTATCCTTTAAACTGTGGAATATAATTTGTCGTAAATATATTGAACGGAAAAAAAGGAGGTATGAATGAGAAAAAAAATTTAGAAAACACTATTTGTTCAATTATTAATTTTTAATCATTGAATTAGCCTAACAAAAGTCGGACAGGGATCCGGCTTTTTTTATTTCCAAATTATTTAATTCTGAAATCTAAATTTTATTCAATAAAAAATAAGAAAGAACAGATTAATTTCGAATTTCAGAATTTTTCAGGGAATTACTGAAAATAGTATAAAAGCGATCTGGAGCTCTAAAAAACATTGTTTTTTAATGCAGCAAAAAGACTTAGTTTTACTATTGCATTTCTGGAATTTCAAAAACTGATATGGAAAATAAAAAGCATTTTGTAATTGATTTCGACAGTACCTTCACTCAGGTAGAAGCGCTTGATGTTTTAGGTGAGATCTCCCTGGCGAATAATCCAAAAAAGAAGGAAAAACTTCAGGAATTAAAAGATCTTACAGACCTTGCCATGGGAGGGAAACTTGCTTTTAGGGAATCGTTGGAGAGACGACTTGCAATTCTGGAAGCAAACAAGAGCGCTATTCCTCAGCTGGTAGAAGAATTGAAAAATAAAGTTTCGGTTTCCTTTGTGAGAAATGAAGAGTTTTTCAAGGAATACAAAGACAATATTTATATAATTTCAAACGGATTCAAGGAAGTGATCGTTCCAATCGTAAAGGAGCTTGGAGTAAAAGAAGAGAATGTTTATGCCAACACTTTTGTTTTTGATGCAGATGGGAATATTACCGGATTTGATCAGAATAACGTGCTATCTTCCAATAATGGAAAAGTGGAACTTTTGAAAAAAATGGGTCTTAAAGGCGATGTCTATGTGATTGGAGATGGCTATAATGACTATGAAATCAAAGCAGCTGGTCTTGCAAACAAATTTTACGCTTTCACTGAAAATGTAGAACGCGATGATGTACTGGACAAAGCAGATCATATTACGCCAAGTCTGGATGAATTCTTATACCTTCATAAAATGAATAAAGCAATCTCTTACCCTAAGAACAGGATCAAAGTATTATTACTGGAAAATGTACATGCAGATGCTGTAGCCATCATGAAGAATGAAGGTTATAACGTTACCACAATTTCCGGAGCGCTGGATGAAGATGAGCTGGCTGAAAAGATCAAGGACGTTTCCGTTTTGGGTATTCGATCAAAAACGAATCTAACGGCTAAAGTTCTTGAAAATGCCAATCGACTAATTGCAGTTGGAGCCTTTTGTATTGGTACTAATCAGATAGACCTGGAAGCCTGTTTAAAAAAAGGGGTTGCAGTTTTTAACGCTCCATTTAGCAATACGAGATCTGTGGTAGAGCTTGCCATTGGCGAAATCATTTTTTTAATGAGAAACCTTCCGGACAGGATCGCAGAAATGCATAATGGCGAGTGGAACAAATCTGCCAAAGGAAGTTACGAGGTAAGAGGCAAAAAGCTGGGAATTGTTGGTTATGGGAATATAGGGTCTCAATTATCTGTAGTGGCTGAAGCGATCGGTTTTGATGTTTATTATTATGATCTTGTTGAAAAGCTGGCGCTAGGGAATGCAACCAAATGCAACAGTCTGCAGGAACTTTTTGAAAAAGTTGATATTGTGACACTTCATGTGGATGGTAGAAAGGAGAATAAGAATATGATCAGCGAAAAAGAATTTGGCTGGATGAAAGATGGTTCTATTTTCCTGAATCTTGCCAGGGGACAGGTGGTTGATGTTGATGCATTAAGAAAGAATATGGAATCTGGGAAGATCACCGGGGCAGGAGTAGATGTTTTTCCTAAAGAACCTAAAACCAATCAGGAAGAATTTGAATCTACGTTACGAGGATTACCTAATGTTATTCTTACTCCTCATATTGGCGGAAGCACGGAAGAAGCACAGGAGAATATTGGAAATTTTGTTCCAGGAAAGATCATCAATTATATCAACACTGGTGGAACCACGAATTCTGTGAATTTCCCGAATTTGCAGTTGCCAATCCTTGAAAATGCACACAGGCTTATTCATATTCACCACAATAAGCCAGGCATCATTGCACATATAAATAAGATCCTCGCTGCACATGATATCAATATTGTTGGGCAATATTTAAAAACCAATGAAACCATTGGTTACGTAATCACTGATATTGATAAGGAATATGATGCAGATGTCATTAAGGAGCTTAAGGAAATTCAGGGAACTATTAAATTCCGAGTTTTGTATTAAAATTCCTACAAAATGATTTTATGCTTTTAACTAGGAATAGAATCATCGATTAAATACGTTAATAAACTCTTAATAAGTAAATTTACAGCATATTTCACTTTGGTTATCAATTAGATAAATTCACAGGCCTAAAACCTTATCTAATAATTTAACCAAACGATGAAAAAATCTATCTTTTTTAAATACCTGCTCTCGTTGCAGGTATTCTTGTTTATTATCGGGTGTTCAACGGATGACACCAATATTTCTAAAAGTCCGTATTCTGAAGTCAATTTTACTATAAACGCTGAAGGCAACTATGTCGAGGATTTTGAAAGCGGATCTAAAAATGCCTACGCTGGTGATATAGTAAGTTTTGCCGGTGGTGACTGGTATTTTGCTGATGCTTTAACAGGTAATTTAAGTTCTGATAACAAAAATGGAAGTCAGTCTGTAAGAATGGTTTCCAATGCGGTTATCACCATGAATTACGATCTACCTGAAGGAGCAAAATCACTCAGCTTGCAATACGCGAAGTACAATAAAGACAGGCAGACTTCATTTCATGTTTATTACTCTACAGATTCCGGAAATTCATGGAATGCCTTGGGATCAGAAGTTTCTGTGAAGAAAGGTTTTTTTGAAACGGTAACTTTTCCATTGAACGTAATTGGAAATGTTCGATTTGAGATCCGTAAAACTGATGGTTCTAGCAATAGATTAAATCTTGACGATATCGTAGTAGAGCCAAATCCAGTTACTACAACAGGTAATCTTATCGATATCACAGAAGATTATGAAGCCGGTTCAAAAGGGAGTTACTCAGCTGGAACGGTTGATCTTCAGTCCGGAACGTGGTATCTCGAGGAAGCGCTTATAGGCTCATTGGATAACGATAGAAAAACCGGAACTAAATCTGTAAGAATTAGGGATTTGGGGATGCTTTCCATGAATTACGATGTAATAGGAGCACAATCTGTAAGTTTCAATCACGCAGTTTACGGTACTGATGGAGCGAGTAACTGGGAATTTCAGATGTCTACTGACCAGGGTAGCAACTGGACAACTGTGGGAGGAACTCAGTCTTCAACTTCTACAAATCTTCAGTCGGTAAATTTTGACATCAATATTTCTGAAAACGTTAGATTCAGAATCGTAAAACTTTCCGGAAGTGGAGATCGTATCAACATAGACGATTTTACAATTTTCGGGACTGAAGAAACTGAAGGAAACACTGGTGGAGGTGGAGGAGGCGATCCCGTTATTTCAGGAGCTGTTCACTTAACCATGGGAAATCCTTCTGCAGCAATTACAGATATAAACTTTCCAAATAACTATCTGCTGGAAAAAGAAGAGTACGTGATGTCTTATAGCCGTGACAAAGGAACTGCGAACTGGGTAAGCTGGCATCTGGATGAGGCCTGGTTGGGAAGTGCTTCAAGACAGGATGATTTTAGATCAGATAGCAGTTTACCAGCATCATGGTACCAGGTTGGAGCAACAGATTATCAATATAGTGGTTTTGACCGAGGGCATATGTGCCCATCTGCCGACAGAACTTTATCTGTAGATGATAATTCCAATACTTTCTACATGACCAATATGATGCCTCAGGCACCAAGCAACAACCGATATGCCTGGGCTAATCTGGAAAGCTATTGCAGATCTATGTTAGCTGGCGGAAATGAGATCTACATCATTTCCGGAGGATATGGTCTTGGAGGTGATGGTTCTAATGGTTATGCTGAATATCTGGCTGATGGAAAGATCCAGATTCCATCAAACACCTGGAAAGTAATTATGATCATACCTGATGGCGATGATGATGTTAACCGAGTGACTACTTCTACCAGGGTGATCGCCATAGATATGCCTAATAGTAATTCTGTAACTTCAGACTGGACTCAATATCTTACCACCGTAGATGATATTGAAGCAGCTACCGGTTACGACTTTTTTGATCTTGTCCCGGATGCAATAGAGAATGTGATTGAATCTAACATTGATACTCTTTAAAACAACAACACAATACACAACTTAGATAAGGTAAAGGCCACGTGAAAACGTGGCCTTTTTAATATAACTTAATGTGTTGTTAGCAGATAGTTCATGTTAATTTAATCTCACATAGAATGTAAGCCTTTATTTTTGAACTAAATAGCTAAGAAAAAGAAAAAAGGGTCAATTCTGAAATGATAGTCACGGCCCTTTTTTTTATATAAAAATTTGATAATCAGTTATTTTGGCAATTTATTAACTCAGTTAAACGGTTTTTAATCCTATCTTTATAGGACAGTTATTGGTTAAACAATAATTGTTGAGGCTAACTGGAAAATGGTTTAAATATTCTAGTTAGCCTTTTTTATTTCCAGTTCTCAAATCAATAACAAGCCCGTAATATAAACCAACATTCCCAAAAGCATTAATATCAATGTATAGGGAAGGATTTCTCTGGCTTTGAGCCTGGTAATGGCCAGCAAAGGCAATGCCCAGAATGGCTGTAACATATTGGTAACCTGATCACCATAAGCGAAGGCCATAATTGCTTTATTTAACGGGACACCTAACTTTACTGCACTTTCCAGAACTATAGGCCCCTGAATAGCCCATTGACCACCACCGCTTGGGACAAAAATGTTGACCAGCCCCGCACTAAAAAAAGTATAGACGGGTAAACTAACTTCCGTAGCAATACTGGAGAAAAATCCAGCGATATCGCCAACCAGTCCTGTTTCTTTCATTATCCCCATGATTCCGAAATAGATAGGAAATTGTATAAGAATAGCCGCGGCTCCTCCAATCGCTGCGTCAAGCGCATTTAGAAAAGAGGCGAATGAACCATGAAGAAGAATGCATAATGCTAGCATGAAAAAGTTCAGCATATTAGGAGTAAGACTGGCAGATAAAAGATTGGCACCGTAACTCACCAGGAATGCAGCCATCAATAGCGATCCGAAAATTAAGCTGAGGTATTTTGAATTATCGAGTTTTTCAGCGCCTTCAATCAGTTTACTCGATTTCTGAGGTTTTTCTTTTGGAAGATCGATCTTAGAATTTCCGGCTTTCACGCTAACTAACCATAAAACCAAAGGCACTAATATTAACAAAATCAGGAATAGCAATAGATTCCAGCTGGCAAAAATTGTTTCATCGGTAGAAATGTGATCTGGTAACTGTTGTAAGAAACTGCTATTATCACCAGTAAACAGAGAATTAATATGTCCAGGTTCAGCAACCTTTAAAGGAGCGCTTCCACTAATTCCTGCATGCCAGACCATAAATCCGCCGTAACCCGCAGCGCCAATTAATGGGTAATTAATTTTAAAATCTCTATCTCTCGCAGCCTCTCCAACTTTCCGGGCCATTATTGCTCCGAAAATGAGTCCCAATCCCCAATTGAAGAAAGCGACCAACATAGTAGAAACGGAAACCATGATCACGGCGCTGGCATTCCCATGAACCAATCCAGTTAATTTTCCGGTGATCCAGGAAACTGGCTTGGAAAGCACCAACACATGTCCCAATACCAGGATGAGCATCATCTGAACAGCGAAAACGAGTAACGCCGGATCCCACATTCCATTCTGCCAGTAGCTCAAAATGTCCAACATAGATTCAGCATTAGATGAGCCTGTAAAAAAGAAAGCGATAAGGATGGCAAATAGGCTTAAAAGAACTGCAAGCGTGAATGGAGCCGGAATTAATCTTTTAAATATAAGTTCAATATATCTGGTAGTGTTCATGATATTTCAGTAATTCTTTGGGAAGATAAAAAATGTAATTCTAACCAATCCTAAATGAACATTTTGCAGTAGAATAATTTCAAAAAGCGGCGAACGTCTTATTCGAACGGCGAATGGCTATAAACAAACCTAATACTTGAATCGGCTTCGTTTATTGATGCTTAAATCTTTTTCCATGCGTCCTGTTCTTTAGTGCGGTCATTCTGATTCATTCCTCAATAATGAAAGTTAATCTGCTGTAAATTAGTGCTATAATTATTTCATTAATCAATTAATTGACAGTTTAATCATTAATCATTTAAAACATTCATCATGAAAACATTCATTTTTTCTTTATTGCTAATTGCTGTGACCTTTGTTGGTCACGCTCAGGAACAAGAAATTCTTCAACTGGAAGAAGCTAAAGTTGGCTTTACTCCACTTGATGCCAAGATCACTCGAATTGGAGACAGTTTCGCTTACACTGTAGAAGAGGAATATTCAGGAGAATTTTCTGAAGATCCCATCGCATTTATGAAGTCTAATTTTGACATCAATAACTTCATCGCAGAATTTGATGGTGACAAGTATACCTCTTACCTGGTAACATTTAAAAGTAGTAAGGGTCATTTATCAGCCGATTTCAATCACAAAGGCGAACTGATTAAAACGTACCAGAAATTCGTAGACATCGTGTTACCTCTGGACGTAAGAAGGGAAGTTTATAAGTCTAATAAAGGTTGGACAATGACTTCGAATAAATATATCGCTTCAGGAAGCGGGGATTTATTGGAAAAAGAAGTTTACAAGATCAAACTTGAAAACGGAAATCAAAAACGAAACATTAAGCTTGATCCTAGATCTGTGGCGAGAACTACAGTAGCGTATAATGAGTAGGGTTGAATTTCAAATTTAGTAGTTTGAGCTTTAGTAAGGGCTATCAGAATCTCAATTTTGATAGCCCTTTAATGGGAATAAAAAGAGCGAATATTATGATAAAACATTACAGAAAAACAATTGCAACTTCCTGAAAGTGATAAATATTCAGTAAAAATGTTCAAATAGTTTTAAATTGTAATAATCTAACTGATGTGTAAAGCATGAAAGCACTTGTAATTGACGACGAGGAACTGGCTAGAAAGAGAGTTCTTAATCTTCTTGAAGATGTGGAAGCCATTGAAGTTATCGGGGAGTGTTCAAATGGTCGCACGGCCATTGAAAGAATAAACTCTGATAAGCCAGATCTAATTTTCCTGGATATCAATATGAAAGATATGAATGGATTTGAAGTGCTTAAAAAAGTGGAAATATCGCCTAAACCCATTGTTATTTTTGTCACCGCCTATGATAATTATGCCTTAAAAGCCTTTGACGTGGAAGCATTCGACTTCCTTTTAAAACCATTCAAGGATCAGCGATTTTTTAAAACCATCAATAAAGTGTTAGAAACTACAAAAACGGAAGCCAATGATAATTTTGAAAAACGATTAGTGGAATTTTTCCATGAATATTCAAAAGGCGGACTTCAGCTAAATTCGGTTTCAAAAATACCGGTAAAACAAGGGAATAAAACGGCGTTGGTAGACCCGAACCAGATACTATATATACAGGCATCAGGTTATTATGCAGAGATCTTCGTGGACTCAAAAAAATATGTTCTCAGAGAATCTCTGAACAATCTTTCTGAAATCCTGGATAGTAATGTATTTGTGAGGATTCACAGGTCCACGATCGCCAATTTAAATTTTGTGAACGAGATCATACATTCAGATTATTCTGAGATCGATGCTAAAATGACCGACGGAAAATTACTCCACGTAAGTAAATCCCACAAAAAGGAATTCCTGGAAAAAATAGGTATTTAAGATGAGCCTTTCAACTATCAAAAAGAAGTATATAGATTTTAAACTGGTTTTATTGCTGGCTGGTTTTTATTTAATGTTTGACCTGGTGCTCGTGGTAAAGGTTGCTTATATGCGTATATATATGAAAGCAGACGAAGGTGGTGAGAATTTCGTTTGGTCTGAATTCCTGATACATAATCTATTATTTGATTTTATAATCGTGGTGAGTTATATGACGCTAATCGCCATTAGTACCAAGCGATTTTTGAACAAGAATTATCCATGGGTCAAGATCATTTCTATACACACCATTTTTTCCATTTTAATCGGGCTCATTATTAGGTTGATCTTTGATTTTTATTCTATTGTTGCTGGAAGAATTGATATTGCCGATTTCAATTTACGTAAGAGTATCAATGCTTTTATCTACGTGATAGATCTAAATTTTCTGATCTATTTCGCAATGGTTTTTATCATCTACACTTATTATTACTTAAGACAGGTGAAAGAAGCTGAAAAGAGACATTCCAAGCTAGAGTCTCAGTTGGTAAATACCCGAATGAAAATGCTTTCTTCCCAATTACAGCCACACTTCTTATTTAACACCCTGAATTCCATTGCTGTTCTAACTGATATGGATACCAGCAAGGCAAAGGATACCATCGCAGATCTCAGCGACTTTCTTCGTGAGATACTTTATAACAGTGATCGTAACCGGATAACTTTGGATGAAGAACTAAGAATCCTGGAATATTATCTGAATATCGTCAATGTTAGATTTTCAGATCATTTGAGCATTCATAAAAATATTGATGATTCCTTAATGCTGAAAAAAGTTCCAGCCATGCTTCTACAGCCAGTAATTGAAAACTCTATAAAACATGGTTATTCTTATGATCATACAGATCTTAAGATAGAGGTTTCCGTTTATCAGGAAGATAAAATGCTCGTAATAAAGGTGGAAAATGATGGAGCACAGGTTACCGAGAGTCATGCTGAACTTATGAAAAAAGGCGTTGGCCTGAAGAATATCAATGACCGACTTCATAATCTTTATAAGGACAACTATTTTTTTGAAATAAGAAATAAAGAAGATGGAAACGGTGTGGAAACTCTGATAAAAATTCCTGAATAAATAAATTTACTTCTAAGATAAACCTAAGCTTTCTATTGCATAATCGCTCAATTTCAGTTAAATTAAAGTAATCTTTCTAAATGAAAATGAGCAGGATTAAAAAACCAAAATATTATTCTCCTGAAGAGGAAAGACTTAATATCATTTCTCACGGTGTTGGATTTATTTTAAGTCTTGTTGCTTTAGTCTTGCTAATACTAAAAGCGAATAGGATAGGAGATGCTAAATACCTGGTAAGCTTTATAATTTTTGGGGCAAGTATGGTTTTAGTCTATGCAGCTTCCACATTTTATCACAGCGCAAAATCACACCGACTAAGAATAAGGCTGAATATCCTGGATCATGCTGCCATTTATATCCTGATCGCCGGGACCTATACTCCCTTTGCACTGGTAACTCTAAATGGAATTACTGGTTGGACCATTTTATGGGTGGTCTGGGGCATGGCCCTAATTGGGGTAATCCTGAAATTATTCTATGCGGGAAGATTTCAGCTTATTTCAACCATTATGTATGTGGCGATGGGATGGCTTATCATATTTGCCATACATCCACTCATTGAAAATTTATCTACAGCTGGATTGTGGTGGCTTATCGGGGGAGGAATTTCATATACGATAGGGGCTATTTTATTCATGCAGAATCGAATTCCTTTCAATCATGCGATCTTTCACATTTTCGTACTTCTGGGAACGTTCGCTCATTTTGTGAGCATTTATTTCTATATCTTACCTTCCGGAAAAGTGGCCTGAAAGAGGTTTTTTCAAAGTTTCCAGGTCATTTCTGAATTAATATTAATATTTGAATGGAGTATTTCTTAATTACCACGATCCTGGTTTGCCTGGCATCATTTTTTGGATTTATAAATGTCAAATTTTTAAAGCTTCCCAATAGTATAGGCTTGATGCTGATCACGATAGTTTTCAGTCTGATAGTTTTAGGATTAAGCGCCTTTGATGATACGCTGTTAAATGCCGAAAAAGAGATCATTACAAGCATAGATTTTCAAACAGTATTACTGGACGTTATGCTTAGCTTTCTTCTTTTTGCAGGAGCACTTCATACAAACTTTGAGCAGCTCAGGGTGCAGCGCTGGCCTGTGCTGGTATTTTCTACGATTGGTGTCCTTGTATCAACTTTTTTGGTTGGTACAGCCATGTTCTACATACTTCAGGCATTTAATTTACAGGTAGATTACATTTACTGTTTGCTATTCGGAGCCTTAATTTCTCCAACCGATCCTATTGCTGTATTGGGAATTTTGAAAAAAGCGGGCGCACCCAAAAGACTGGAGGCCAAAATCGTGGGTGAATCCTTATTTAATGACGGAGTTGGAGTAGTGGTATTCTTAACCATTTATAAGATTGCAGCTTCAGGTACTGGAGAAGTTGGATTTACCCAGATTCTTGAATTGTTTGGTCTGGAAGTGATAGGCGGAATTGCCGTGGGAGGCATCCTCGGATTTATCACTTACAGGCTGATGAAATCTATAGATGATTATGACATTGAGGTAATAATCACCCTGGCTGCAGTTATGGGCGGAACTGCCATAGCACATCATTATCATTTTTCTGCTCCGCTTGCCATGGTAACTGCAGGTTTGATCGTGGGAAATGATACCGTGAGGTCAAGCACCATGTCTGAGATCACCGAAACGTATGTAGATAAGTTCTGGGAATTAATAGATATTCTTTTGAATACGATCCTTTTCGTTTTAATAGGTATGGAAATGCTTGTGTTAAGCTTTGAAGGTGAATTTGTACTGGCAGGCCTTTTTACCATTCCAGTGGTTTTAATATGCAGATATGCTTCTTTACTCGTTCCAATAAAATTTTTCCAGAAGAAATTAAATTTTGTAAGAAATACAAATCTTATAATGACCTGGGGCGGTTTGCGAGGTGGAATTTCCATCGCTCTCGCGTTAAGCTTAACATCTGAAATGCACCGTGAATTATTTTTAACAGTAACTTATTTTATAGTAGTGTTTTCAATTCTTGTACAGGGACTTAGTGTTGGGAAAATACTTGAAAAACTTGGCGTAAAGGAGGATTGAATTGCTTAGTTCTTTGAGAAGTTAAAATACTGAAGCACATCCCAGGTTTTGCCATTATGTTTAAGTAAAACCATATTATTTGCTTCGAAAGAATTCTGATATTCCTGCATTTCAAATTTCTCCCAGATCGCTGGGAAATTTGTTCTTTTTAAATCCCTGACCGCAATGGTTAAATGCGGATGAATTTTTAAAGATTTCTCATGGCTTTTCAGCGTTATAAAAGAGTCTACCCTTTCTTGCAATTCAGCATGTAAATATTTGAAAATTTGATGTTCTACGACTTTTACGAAAATTACATTCTTGGAAAATCTCCCGAAACCATCCAATTTCACCTGAAATTTTTTCTGTCTTCGAGCGAAATCTTCTAGTATATGAGTGAGTTCTGATTGCCTATCTTCTGGAAACCTGAAAGGAATTTGAATAGTGATATGCGCTGGCAATTTTAGAGCGTGTTTTACATCAAATTCATCACGAATGTATTCCTTTAATTTTCTAATCTCTTTAGTGATCTCAGGATTTGGTAGAATTGCGATAAAATATAATGGATGCTTAGGTGGATTCACGAAGTTTATATAATTGCGATAATTCTGAGTGGTCCGCCACTTCCTCCTTTGATTTTTATAGGAAGAGCTATCACCTGGAAATCTTTTGCTGGTAATTTATCCAGATTAGCGACATTCTCAAAAGCGGGTATATTTCTGGTCATTAGGGCCACGTGAGTTTCAAATTCAGAGGATTGTCCGTGGTCTATACTTGCCGTATCCAGCCCTACGGCTTTAATATTTCTATTTTCGATTAGCCAAATCGCAGCTTCTTTGGATAATCCCGGAAAGTGCAGCTCTTTTACTGCCTCAGCACCTCTATTTTCAGTGCCGAGATATTTCATAGGATCAGGATAATAATTGCCAAAACCGGTCTGAAAAAGAATAATACTTTGACTTTCTATTGTTCCATTTTCCTTTTCCCAGCTGAGTAAGTCATCAATACTTATCTGGTAATCCGCGTTTGAGCTAACTTTATTCGAAACATCGATTTTTACGCCATTTCCTAAAAGGTTTTCTAGCGGTATCTCATCAACACTTTGTTTATTTTCCGCAAAATGAATCGGTGCATCTATATGAGTACCTCCATGTTCGGCTGTGGAAAAGTTGTTGGCAGAATAAAAATATCCTCTTTCTGTTTTTCCGTTGGCTACTTCCTCCAGATCGAATTCCTGAGCAGTTACCCAATACACAGTTTCGCTGGAAAAGGAATGGGTAAGATCTATTATTTCAGAATCTTCAAAACTATTTTGTGAAAAAAGTATATTCTGAACCAGCAGAAACAGAAGTTTAATTGCATTTTTCATGAGCTTAGAATTTAATACTATAAGTTATAAAATCAATTCCAGTTGATGCTGGTATACTTACCGATTCTCTTGGTAAATTCTTCCGGCGATTCTGCATAGATCAACTTACCTTTTGTTTGGGCGTCTTTTCTTAATTGATCACTGAATTCAGCGATTAAAGCTTCAAACATTTCCTTTTGCTCATCGTCCTGAAGATCAAATTCTTCAGATAATACTTTTTTCCGGAAAAGCATAAGATCATGATCGTCCCCCAGGTAATCAGCTAATAGATGAACTTCCGCTTCCAGAGTCTCAAAAAATTCAGGCCAGGTTTCCTGGAGTAATAGGAATTGATACCATAAATATTTAACTCGTTTTCGCCATTCATGGTAATCTTCTGTAGTCCCAGATTTTAAAGCCTTAATCATGGCATTTTTACCACGCCGGTAAACTCTTTCTAGACTCGGCAGGATCATTTCGATTTTATTGCGGCTTACCGGCCATTCTTCAATTTCATCTTCAATTTTCTGTAATTCCTTTTTCAGGTAACTTTGGAAAAAGTCTTCTTTGACCAGTGTGTCGGTCATTTCAGATCTTTCATTTGTTAGTTTTCTTTCGACAGAATTAAAGAAGCTTTTATACAAATATTTTCCATACCTCAATTTGAGTTTTTCGAGCGTTTCCAAATATGCAGTAAGATCTCTCAGGTCTGAAATTTCACGACCTAGATCCCTGAATCTCGTGTTTAAGGATTTGTATTTTTCTTCACCCATTTCATCACGAAACAATCTGGCCATGGCGCGAAGTTTTTTTAACCTTTTTCTAATGTCGTGAATAGCAGGGTGAATTTCAAGTTCCTCAATAGACTTGATACTTTCTAAAATTTCTTCCTTGAAAATAGCATTGATATTATCTGGTATTGATTGTGCTTTGTCGAGTTTATAATCCATCTGAAACTTTTCACTTAAATTACTTATTAGAAAATAGTTTTTGGTTAGGATTATATTAAAAAAGCCCTCGATCTGAATTAGAAAGAGGGCCTTGATTTATAAGAAAAATGAGTTTATTCTACTTCAGAATCTATTTCTTCTTCTGTAGTTTCTGGATTCCCTATGTAATTGATCATTAAGGAATCATAACCATCAGCTCTGATGCCCATGAGTCCAAATTTTTCCTCTCCAGGATTGAGAGTCGCATCGTTTAGATCATATTTTTCAAGGTCTTTCTTGAATTTCTTATTTGCGGAGCCAGCCTTGATCAGGTTATATCCAGCCAGTCCAGGACCAATAACCAATCCAACCGGAATAGTAGTGGTAGAGGTAGACCTTCCATTGCTTTCATAAGTTTGAATATTTACCGTAGTCAATAGTAAATAAAGTAAATGCCAGGCACCCTGCTGCTTTAGTTCTTTGAAAGTTTTTTCTTTGGAAAGTGAAACTACATTACCACCACTTTCGAATGCTAATTTGAAATCTCTTCCAAATATAAGTTGGCGGTCTGTATTATTTGTTACTCCAAAGGCAACCAGGCGTACATCAGATTTTCTTTCTTTTTTTGCGTATTTCTTGGGTAAAAGGTCGTATTTGTATTCCAATGAAACTCCGTCCTTCTGAGACTTTTGAGAATTGTAGTTTAAATTTTCTGGTTGAATGTGTTTGTATCCGGAAGCGCAACTTGTTAAATAAAAAGCACAGGATAGAACCAGGATTAGTTTGAAAATTTTCATTTAGATAAATAGGTTTAATTGTTAAATATTTTAACAAAAAAAAGAAAAATTCACCCTTAGAGCTAAAATTTACTGACTTAATTCATGCATTATATTATAAAAATCTGATTATTAGATTTATACAATAATTTTTTTTTAGCTGATAAAAATATCCGATTATAAATAAAAAAGCAGCTTATCAGCTGCTCATGTTTACTCTTTTTCCGCAAGTACTTTCGGAGAGGTATCAAAATTCATTTCCACCTGATGCCTGGTAAGATCTTCAAAGGTTTCGCGTTCTCTAATGAGATGGGCTTTGCCATTATACCATAATACTTCTGCAGGCCTGTACCTGGAGTTAAAGTTACTGGCCATGGAAAAACAATAAGCGCCGGCATTGCTGAAACTTAAAATATCGCCTTCCCTAATTTCCGCGATTCTACGATTATTTCCAAAGGTATCGGTTTCGCAAATATATCCTACCACACTGTAGAACCTGTTTTTTGCTTCCGGATTAGAAATATTGGTGATCTCATGATGCGAACCATAAAACATTGGCCTAATCAAATGATTGAATCCAGTATCAATCCCTGCAAATACAGTTGAGGTTGTCTGCTTGATCACATTAACCTTAGCCAGGAATTTTCCGGCTTCACTAACCAGATATTTACCCGGTTCAAAAGCTAAGGCAAGTTCTCTTCCATACTCTTTGCAGAAATTTTCAAATTTTTGGGTTAACTGCGTTCCAAGTTCTTCAATATCTGTTTCTATATCTCCCTCGCGATAAGGAACTTTAAATCCGCTACCAAAATCAATAAATTCCAGTTCCTTGAAGTTTCTCGCGGCTTCAAACAGAATTTCTGAAGCATGAAGAAAAACTCCAATATCAAGAATATCACTTCCGGTATGCATATGTATACCGTTGATATGCATTCCCGTATTCTCAACGATCCTCATTAAGTGAGGCATTTGATGAATACTAATCCCGAATTTTGAATCGATATGACCTACAGAAATTTTAGAATTTCCACCAGCCATCACATGAGGATTGATCCTGATGCAAACAGGGATTTCCGGATGCCTGCTTCCAAATTGCTCCAGAATTGAAAGATTATCAATATTTATCTGCGCTCCTAGTTTTACAACTTCCTCGATCTCTTCAAGAGAAACACCGTTAGGGGTATAAATGATTTTAGAAGGATCTACACCAGCTTTTAATCCCAGTCTTACTTCCTGAATAGAAACAGTATCTAACCCGCAGCCAAGCGAATTCAGTAATTTTAAAATGGAGATATTTGAAAGCGCCTTGACAGCATAATGAATTCTAAGTTCATTTACTTTAAATGCATTGGTCAATCTCTGGTATTGTGAGATGATCTTATCAGCGTCGTAAACGTATACCGGGCTGTCAAATTCTTTTGTAATTGAAAGCAGATCTTTCTGGGTCATTTCTTCTTAAATATTTTCAGCAAAAATAAATTTCTTATTCAGTAGAGAATAAGGCTTGTATCAAATATAACCGATTTATACATTTTGTTATTTATGAAGATGAACTAAGTTCCACCCGAGCTTTTTGCTGTCTTCTTATCATGATAACACCAATCCCTATAAATATTCCGATTCCTGCCATGGCCGCACCCACATATTGCGCAGAAACAATTCCGTATCCATAGGCAATGGGAAGTCCGGCGAGATAAGCTCCGCTAGCATTTCCCATATTAAAAGCACTTTGATTCAATGAAGATCCCAGCATTTCAGACCCTTTTGCTGAATTGATCACCGCCATTTGAATGGGAGTGGCGATACAGAATGCGATAACTGGAATTATAAAGGTCATCACCAAAACACCTATTTGATCATAAGCCAGAAATGTGTTGGAAATCAAAGCGATCACCATTAGAATCAACGCGATGATCACCGCATTAATAGGACTGAACATTTCAGCTAATTTTGCACCTAAAAAGTTCCCGGCAACCATTCCCAGTCCGGCAAGGATCATGGCATAACTTACAATGTCTTCATTATGGCCGGCAACATCAGTAATTAAAGGAGCGATATAACTATACCAGGCGAAAAAACCTCCGGTGCCAATAGTAGTCAATAAAATTACCATCCATAGTTCTGGTTTTTTAAGAACTATCAGGTCTTTCTTAAGTCCGTTAGATTCATTATTAGGTAATTCTGGCATCCAGAATTTCACGCTTAAAACTGCCAAAATACCAACAACTCCAACTGCAAGAAAGGCAACACCCCATTCAAAATTTTGACCGAGATAGGTTCCCAGCGGTACACCAATTACATTCGCTACGGTTAATCCCGTAAACATGGTTGCGATGGCTTGTGCGTCCTTACCGGGTTTGGCAAGCTTTCCTGCTACTACGGCACCAATTCCGAAAAATGCCCCGTGAGGAAGTCCGGACAGAAACCTGGAGATCAATAATAGCGTGTAAGAGCTGGAGAAGGCAGACAGCGTGTTGAATACCGTGAACCAGACCATCAAGCCTAATAATACTTTATGTGGAGGTAATTTATTTCCGAAGATCGTGAGTAATGGAGCTCCAACTACAACTCCAAGAGCATAGGCAGATATGAAATGTCCTGCCTGCGGAATAGATATGTCTAAGGCTTCTGCTACTTCCGGCAAAATTCCCATGATCACAAACTCCGTCATTCCAATCCCAAATCCACCAATGGCCAATGCCAGTAAAGCCTTTTTCATAAGCAATGATTAAAAGTCTAATTTAAAGGAGAAAGCTTTTTTAAACCAGAAATTAAGGTTTTTTCTACGATAACCTTTTCGTGTAGAGACTGTTTTTCGCAAAGCCTTGAGAAATATTGTATTTCCACGATTCGTCAAGCGTTAAGAAGCTCAAAAAAGATTGGTACAATAGTATGTATTTGTTACTTTTGCCTTCCATAATTAATACAGAAGAAATAGCTGATTATGAATATACACGAATATCAAGGAAAAGAGATTTTAAACAGCTTCGGGGTTCGCATTCAACGTGGGACCGTGGCAAGAAATGCCAAAGAAGCAGTTGAAGCTGCAAAAGAACTAACTGAAAAGACCGGAACTGGATGGCACGTGATCAAAGCACAGGTGCACGCTGGTGGTCGTGGAAAAGGTGGCGGTGTAAAACTGGCCAAAAACCTAAAAGAAGTTGAAGAAATTGCTGGAGAGATCATTGGGATGAACCTGGTTACTCCTCAAACTTCTGCTGAAGGTAAAAAAGTTCACCAGGTTCTTGTAGCTGAAGATGTTTATTATCCTGGAGATAACGAGCCGGAAGAGTACTATATGTCAGTGCTGCTTAACCGTGCTACTGGTCGTAACATGATTATGTATTCTACTGAAGGTGGAATGGATATTGAAACTGTTGCAGAAGAAACTCCAGACCTTATATTCACTGAAGAAATAGATCCTTCTACAGGTCTTCTAGGGTTCCAGGCACGCCGTATTGCGTTTAACCTTGGACTTAGCGGAAAAGGATTTAAAGAAATGACCAAATTCGTAATGTCCCTTTACGAAGCTTTCGAAAAATCTGATTCTTCACTTTTCGAGATCAACCCGGTTTTAAAAACGAGTGACGATCTTATCATGGCCGTTGATGCAAAGGTGACATTAGATGACAATGCACTTTTCCGTCACAAAGATTATGCTGAAATGCGTGATGTTCGTGAAGAGAATCCAACTGAAGTTGAAGCAAGAGAAGTTGGGCTTAACTATGTAGATCTTGATGGAAACGTTGGTTGTATGGTTAATGGTGCCGGACTTGCAATGGCGACCATGGACCTTATTAAGCAAGCTGGTGGAGAACCTGCGAATTTCCTAGATGTTGGAGGAACAGCTGATGCGAAGAGAGTTGAAGAAGCTTTCAGATTGATCTTGAAAGATGATAAAGTAGAAGCGATCCTTGTAAATATTTTTGGTGGAATCGTAAGATGTGACCGTGTAGCACAAGGTATTGTAGATGCCTCTAAAAATATGGGAGACGCTATGAACGTGCCAATCATAGTTCGTTTACAGGGAACAAATGCAGATATCGCGAAAGAACTTATCGATAACAGTGGACTTAAAGTGTACAGTGCTGTACAATTTCAGGAAGCTGCAGATAAAGTACAGGAAGTACTTTCCTAGTCCTTATAAAATATAATGAAAAAGCCCGACAGGAATGTCGGGCTTTTTTTGTGCAATTAAATTTCCTTCTCAACGTTTTCAAATTTAAGTTGTCTGACTATCAATATGTTAATTATAAAAAATAATTGTAACGAATAATTTTTTCGCTCGTCATTTAAATAGAATAAACCACCGAAATTATGAAAAGGATCTATTTTTTACTTATCGCGATTATTTTTTGTTCCATTGCTGGTCAGGCTAGTTTGGTAGAATCAGAAACTGTGAAGATGGCGGCCTTATCAAATGAAACCAGACCTGAAAGCTTAGATCACTTTTTTAAATACAAAATAAATCATATACAGTTCAATAAAGAAAATTTTAGCCGAAGCTGTTCAGTGAGGACAGTTGTCTGTTGTCATGTATAAACAATGGGGCAGATAAGAAAAAATTGGAATAAGGGAGATAAATTCCGATGTAATATAAATACTGTTGTAAAGTTAAATATATGTGATAATCAGTGATTTATACCATAATTATTTTGTTAAATAATTATTTAGTATCTATATTTAAGTAAGGTTTTTTGAAAATATGAAAAGCCGTCTTTCTCATAAAAGCATTTGCGTTGAAATACTGTTAAATTTGAATTAGCCAACAATAATTTTGCAAGCTACGTATGCAAAAATATAAAGAAAGACGGCTTCTTAATTGAAGTCTATTTTTTATTTCCTTCAGGATACCATTCCATTAATTCCACCTGAATATTTGAATCTCCTTCGTTTACCATTTCCTTGAATTTATCTACATCAGCAAATCCATCTTTTCCACGATAATGGTAAGGAATAACTTTTTTAGGTTTAAACGCGAGAACTCCTTCTGCTGCCTGATCAATTGGCATGGTATACGGCAAATTCATTGAAACTAGAGCAACATCAATGTCTTCGAGATTTCTCATTTCCGGAATATCTTCAGTATCACCTGAAATATAAAGTCTTTCTCCATTCATTTCGAGAACATAACCATTACCACGACCTTTAACATGCATGGCATCTTGACTTTGCGGTAGATTATACATAGGGATCGCTTTAATATTAAAACCCATCAAATCCTTAGAATCGCCATTGTTCATCACAATAAGATTTGGTTGGAATTCTTCAGGTAATTTTTTCTGAACCGCCTCAGGAACGATCATTTTGGTTTCGCCAAGTTCCAAAGCTTTCAGAGTTTCGGCGTTTAAATGATCTCCATGAATATCGGTGATCAAAATAAAATCAGGTTTATCCATTCCTTCAAAAGCAGCTGCGCCACCTACAGGATCTGTATAAAATGTCTTACCTCCCCATTTAAATACCGCCGTTGCATGCGATACTGGAGAAATTTCAATTGAACTAGAATCAGATTCTATCTCCTGAGACATTCTGTTCTCAGCAATTTCTTTTTCGGCTTTCAGTTCATCCGATTTCTTTTCATTTTTACAACCAATCATAAATATACTGATTGCAAATAGAGTAGCTATTTTTCTCATAATCAAAATTTTGACTAAAAGTAAAAAAGGCTGGCAGGAGTGGCTTCCCAATTAATAAAGATTTATGAAAGCTTTAATTGCATTTTAATATCGCCACGGCTGTAAGGATTATTATGTTCTATGGGTATTTCTTCAAATCCAAATTTTCGATAAAGGTGTATAGCATTTTCTAACTTGCGATTACTGTAAATAATTAAGTCTGTCCAATTAGATTTACGAGCAAAATCTATGGTGTGTTTCATAAGATCGTGGCCAATCTTTTTTCCTCGATGTGCGGGCTTGACTGCCATTTTAGTTAATTCAAATACTTTATCTTCAATTTTCATTAAAGCAACACAGGCAACAATTTCATCTTTGTCCTGGACAAAGAAAATCGTTCCACCTGGTTCGATGATAAATTTTTCCGGATCTCCAAGCACGTCTTCATCATGTGGTTCCACCCAAAAGAACTCTTCCAACCAGTAGAGATTCATATTTTTAAACTCTTCAGAATATGCTGGCTTCCACGATATGATTTCCATAAATCGAATTTTGGCTCAAAATTATTAAATACTTTCAGAATTCAGATTAAACCTGTGAAACTTTAAATTCACTTATATTTATGGGGAACAAATTGAATTGTATGAATAGATCTGTATTATTTTCCCTCAAATACCTATTGATTTTATCTCTATTGATTTCCTGCAAATCCGGTCCCGATCCCGAACAGGAGCTGAAAAAAAATGAAAACGAAGTTGAGATATTACCACCTGATGAACTTTACGGTGATCTTTTTTATGATGTTCAAACCCAGGAGATCTTCAGCGATAGTAAAACCTTTGTAGATGTTAAGCCGCAGTACAACGTTAGCCTGATAAGACAGCGTTATAATATGCTGGACGATACCACAGAAAATGGAATTTCAGAATTTGTAAAACAGCATTTTGAATTACCGGCAAACGATTTTGAATTTAAAACAGATTCCTCTTCCATAAATTCTCATATCAGAAAATTATGGAGCGTTCTTAAAAAACCAGCAGATAAACAAGTTTCAGGAACATTGATACCACTTCCAAATCCATATATTATTCCTGGTGGCCGTTTTAGAGAGATCTATTATTGGGATAGCTATTTCACTATGCTGGGCCTTCAGGAAGATGGTGAAATCGAAACGATTCAAAACATGGTAGATAATTTCGCGTATCTCATCAACGAATATGGTTTTATTCCAAATGGTAACAGAACTTATTACCTGGGCAGATCTCAACCACCATTTTTTGCCATGATGGTAAAAGTTCTGGCAGATGCAAAGGGAGAACAGGTTTTGGCAAAATACCTTCCAGAGCTGGAACGCGAATATGATTTTTGGATGAAAGGTAGCATGGACCTGGTAAACGAAAAGGCAACTATGAGAGTGGTCAAAATGCCAGGCGGTGAAATTATGAATCGCTATTGGGATAACAATGATACTCCGAGACCGGAGAGCTACCGTGAGGATGTAAAAACTGCTGAAGAGGCTGTAGCGCAAAACCCTGATCTTACCAAAGCGAATGTTTATAGAAATTTAAGGGCAGGAGCCGAATCTGGTTGGGACTTCTCCAGTCGCTGGTTAGAAAAGGATTCAGATGGAGAATTCAATTTGTCTACAATTCATACGGTAGATATTGTACCGGTTGATCTCAATTCCCTAATTTATAATCTTGAAATGACCATTTCTGAAGCTGCAAATATTTCAGGAAACCAGGAGAAAGCAACAGATTTTAAAACTAAGGCTGAAAAGCGTAAAGCAGCAATCCTGAAATATTACTGGGACCAAAATGAAGGTTTTTTCATGGATTATAATTTCAAAAATAGTCAGACTACAGGGCAGCTTTCTTTGGCCGGAGTATGTCCCTTATTTTTTCGAATTGCAGGCCAGGATCAGGCAGAGCTGGTTGCCTCAAAAATAAAAGAAACCTTTCTGAAGCCTGGCGGACTCGTTTCAACTCCTTATCATACCGGGCAGCAATGGGACGCACCCAATGGCTGGGCTCCGTTACAATGGCTGGCGATAAAAGGTCTTAGAAATTATGATCAAAACGACCTAGCGGCCGATATTACTTCCAAATGGCTGAAACTAAATCAAGACGTTTATAAACGTACTTATAAAATGCTGGAGAAATATAATGTGGAAGATCTTAGCAAGGAGAGTGGAGGTGGAGAATATCCTACACAGGATGGTTTTGGCTGGACCAACGGAGTTTATCAGAAATTATCTGCTGAAAAATAAATTATGGAGAACATTAAATTATACATTGAATATATAGCCAGGATCATTGAAGTTGCCGGAGTGCTTACAATTTTGATCGGAACCATTTTATCCCTGGTGAAATTTATAACAGCACGCCAAAATGGGAATATAAGATCTTATAAATTATTACGGCAGGAATTGGGTAAAGGTATCTTGTTAGGCCTGGAAATTCTTGTAGCAGCAGATATTATCGCGACAGTGGTTACTGAACCAACGATGAACAAAGTATTAACGCTGGGAGTGATCGTGATCATCAGAACATTTTTGAGCATCTCTATTGAAATGGAAATTGAAGGTAGATTTCCCTGGCAGCGAAAACCTTCAGAAAACAGATTGGATCAGAATTCCTGATTAGGATCTTATGAAATCTGAAATAAAATAAGACAGGGCTTTTCCAACCTGTACCGAATTGGCTTTATCTGGTGCAGCTTCACAGATATGAAAATAACAGCAGTTTCCACTTTTTGAAGCACTCTGAATAAAATTCCTGATAGCATTCACCGAAAATCCCGCAGGCGATTTCGCACTGCTCGGAAAATCAGCAATCGCGTCGCAATCCAGCTCCAATCCAAATTTTTTATGATCTGTCATTTCGAGGCATTGCTGAAATCGTCTCAAAATTTCGTCTGGAAATCTCATCAGGTCTTCAATTAGGTAATACTCCAGGTTTTCTGAGCTATCCATTTCTTCAAAAATGTATTCCGGTGTGTAATTTTTGTGTAAACCAAAAACCGTATATTTTCTCAAAAACTGACCTTCTATCGCGTAGCTAAAACCATTCCCGCTATGTCTATGTTCCAGTTGTCTCAAATCTGTATGCGCATCAATATTGACCACATTTATTGGGTCGTTCAAAGCTTTTGCCGCTCCTTTAATATTACCGTAAGCGTTATTATGTCCGCCTCCAATAATAATTGGGATCTTCCCTTTTGAAATAATTTTCTGAATGATATCTGCCAGAAGCTGATCAACCTGCTTAACCAGATCACCCATTTTCTGAAAATAATTAGGATCAGAATCATCAAAATAAGAAGCCTTTTCCATTAATTCCTTACAATCCAGTTCGCCCAGAAGTATGAGATTTTCTGGGTCATTAAACCGGTTCACCTGAATGTTGACTATTGCCTGGAGCGCTACATCCCATGCTCCAGAAGTTCCAGACTTCCCATGGTTAGCACTCACTCCAATATCTTCCTTGATCCCCAACAAAACATATTCAGATGAAAGCTCATCAATTTTATCAATATCGCGAACAAAGTGCATTTGCTCACCAAATTTCACTTCTCCTTTTCTTTTCGAGATCAGATCTTTGATATCTGAAGGATGATAGAGCTTTAAACCTTTCATATTACACAAGTTTTCCGTTGATATAAACCGATTCTATAGAATTTGTTCCGAAAGCATAAGGTAAAAAGGTATAGGACGGTATTTCTTTGGTTACAATAAAATTAGCTTTTTTTCCTTTAGTAATGCTACCATGGGTTTCACTTAATTCCATGGCATACGCTCCGTTAATAGTGGCCGCATTTATCGCTTCTTCAGGAGTCATTCTCATTTTAATACAGGCCAGTGATACTACCAGATTCATATTACCACTTGGTGTACTTCCCGGATTGAAATCTGTGGCCAGCGCTAACGGCAATTCAGCATCAAGGATTTCCCGTGCAGGTGTGTACGGAATACTCAAAAACAACGAGCAGGAGGGAAGTGCTACCGGCATGGTATCAGAGCCTTTTAAAGCCTCAATATCCTCTGGAGTCATTACTTCCAGATGATCTACGCTGAGCGCGTTATGATCCACACCTGCTTTAACACCACCAATAGCATTAAATTGGTTTACGTGAATCTTTGGTTTCAAACCGTATTTTCTGGCGGCGCTGAGTAGTTTGTTGGTGTCTTCCACGCTGAAATATCCCTGCTCGCAAAAAATATCTATATATTCTGCGAGTTCTTTCTCTGCCACTTTGGGGAGAATATTATTTATAACCAGATCCATATAGGCATCTGGATCATTTTTATAGTCAGTCGGGATTGCGTGGGCGCCAAGAAAAGTTGCTTTAATAGGCAGGTCGTAATTCTTCTTGAGTTTTTTGATCACCCTTAGCATTTTCAATTCGGCCTCTTCCGTAAGTCCATAACCCGATTTAATTTCAACCGCTCCCGTTCCTAATTTCATTACTTCTTCCAACCTTTTAGCTGATTGTTCATAAACCTCACTTTCCGGAGTTTCCTGAAGGGTTTTAGCACTGTTCAGAATACCACCTCCTTTATTGGCAATCTCTTCATAGCTAAGGCCATTGATCCTATCAGCGAATTCCAGTTCACGATTACCGGCATAAACAATATGGGTATGGGAATCACACCATGTAGGAAGTACGATCTTTCCGGCTGCATCAATAATTTCATCTGCTTCTAAATCTGGCAATTTATCCATTGAGCCATAATCAGCAATTTCATCATTCTCTACTAATAGCCAGGCATTTTTTATGGTTGGAAGTTCTCTCATCTCACTTCCTGAAAGTTTCAGGATATTATTTTCCCTAACCTGCAGTAATTCTTTGATATTGGTTAGAAGTAATCTCATATTTTTTTGGATTGATCGTTCAACAAATGCTAGAAAACAAAGATATGAACTCAGTTTAGAATTCGTCTTTTCCAGGGATATCTTTAAATATGAAAGCCGCTTTTCAATTAGAGGAAAGGCGGCTTTTAATTTTTCTGAATATCCTTCAAAAGCTCTATAGCGTATACTGCGCTAGTAATTTCTGAACTTCATAGATATCAACTTTCTTGTTGAATTTCTTGGAAATGGAAGGAACCTGTTCTCCTGAAATCCAGATCTTCAATTCTGCATCCAGATCAAAACTTCCGGCAGTTTCAACACTAAATCTCGTGATGCTTTTATACAAAACCGAAAAGTATTCAATTTTACTACCTGTAAGACCCTGAACATCTATCAGGATCAATCTTTTATTAGTAAAAACAAAAGTATCCCTGATAATTTTAAACCCGGCTTCGATCTTTTCAGAAGGGATCAGTAATTTTCCATATTTCTCCTGAAGCTCTTTGTTGTCTATAGCTCCGGCATTTCCTAATAACGAGGAAAGTATACTCATTTTTAATTTTTTAAAGATTTCATATCAATAACAAATCTATATTTCACATCAGATTTTATCACCCTGTCATAGGCTTCATTAATATTCTGAATATCGATCATTTCAATATCAGAAACAATTTCATGTTCTCCACAGAAATCAAGCATTTCCTGGGTTTCTTTAATTCCGCCGATCAAGGAACCGGCTAATCTTTTTCTTTCCATGATTAGTCCACCACCGTGAATGTCAATCTCATCGATAGCACCCACCACGGTCATGGTTGCATCACGTTTTAATAATGCGATGTATGGATTGGTATCATGTCCAACCGGCACTGTATTCAGGATAAAATCAAAAGTTCCTCTATGCTTTTTCATGGCATCCTGATCTTTGGAAATAAGAACTTCATCAGCACCTAATCTCTTTGCATCTTCAGCTTTCTCTGGAGATGTAGTGATCATAACGGTATGTGCACCCAGAGCGCTGGCAAATTTAATCCCCATATGACCGAGTCCGCCAAGACCTACTACGCCAACTTTATCACCCTTTTTTACATTCCATTGTCTTAGTGGAGACCACGTGGTGATTCCAGCACAAAGAAGGGGTGCTACAGCTTTGGTGTCCAGGTTTTCAGGTACTTTTAATACAAATTTGTCCTTTACGATGATCATTTCAGAATAACCTCCAAAAGTGTGACCACCAAGATGTTTATCTTTTCCGTTGTAGGTAGCCGTCATTCCTTTTTCACAATATTGTTCAAGATCATCTTTACAGGATTGACATTCCTGGCATGAATCTACCATACATCCCACACCAACAAGATCACCTTCTTTGTACTTTTTTACATTCTTACCAACTTCAGTTACACGGCCAATGATCTCATGACCAGGAACTACAGGATATTTACTGTTTCCCCAATCGTTTCTAACCTGGTGGATATCACTGTGACAAACTCCGCAGTAATCAATTTCAATTTTTACATCATCATCTTGCAGTTCTCTTCTTTCGATATCAAACGGTTCCAGATCGGCATCGTTAGATTTTGCTGCGTATGCATTTACATTTTTCATAGTTCAATTTTTATAGTTGGTAAGTTACCCAAATTCGAGAGCATCACCAGAGTCGCCAAGAAGGTTTAACTTTAATTAACAGCTGTATTCATGGTAGTTTGTCAAAAGTTTCACATAATTACATTTATCAGAATTCTTAGTACATTAGGGCTCCAAATTTTATAAAAAACTATATGAATAATTCAAAAGGGATCAATACAATTTGCACGCACATAGGTGAGCTTGAAGATAATGAGTTTAAAGGAGCTGTTTCTCCTTTGTATATGTCTACCTCTTATGCTTTTGAAGATGTTGAAACCAAGAGATATCCAAGATATTTTAATACTCCAAACCAGGTAGCTCTGGCTAAAAAGATGGCTGCCCTAGAACATGGAGAGGCTTCTTTGATCTTCGGAAGCGGAATGGCTGCTGTGAGCACTTCCTTAATGGCTTTTCTGAAAGCTGGTGATCACGTTGTTTTCCAGGATTCGCTTTATGGAGGCACCAGTAATTTGGCTACGGAAGAATTCGAAAAATTTGGAATCGAATATAGTTTTGCAAAAGATGCGAAAGCTGAATCTCTACAAGCCGAAATAAAGGATAATACGAAGGTGATCTATATTGAAACTCCTTCCAATCCCTTATTGAGGATCACCGATATGAAAGCAGTTGCTGAACTCGCTAAAGAGCATAACCTGGTGAGCATGATAGACAATACCTTTGCTTCCCCGGTGAATCAAAATCCGATAGATTTCGGGATTGATGTAGTAATCCATTCTGCGACTAAATATATGGGAGGTCACAGTGATATTCTTGCAGGAACGGTTATTTCTACCGAAGCATATATAGACAGGATCTTCCAAATGGCGAAGAATTTCGGTGGAAGCTTAAGCGATTACACCGTTTGGCTCCTGGAGCGCAGTATCAAAACCATGGGTATACGCGTAAAAGCTCAAAATGATAATGCCCAAAAACTCGCCGAATTTCTTAATGATCATGCAGATGTATCCAATGTTTTTTATCCTGGTTTAAAAGATCATCCAGATCATGGACTGGCGAAATCACAAATGAAGGGTTTTGGGGGAATGTTATCTTTTGAATTAAACGATAAAATAGATGCTTCAAAATTCATGAAAGCTTTGAACCTGATCAAACCTTCCATGAGCCTTGCAGGAGTGGAAAGCACCATTCTGCTGCCTTCCAAAACTTCTCATGGACTTTTGAGCGAAGAAGACAGGTTAAAACAGGGGATTAAGAATAATCTTTTAAGATTTTCCGTAGGAATTGAAGAAGCAGAAGACCTGATCGAAGATCTGACTCAGGCGATTGAAAAAGTAAAGTAGAATATTAGAATAAACAGATATGAAATTAGACATACTGGCCGTTGGTGCACATCCAGATGATGTGGAACTTAGCTGCTCAGGAACTATCGCCAAGGAAGTTGATAGAGGAAAGAAAGTAGGTATACTGGATCTTACAAGGGGAGAACTCGGGACGAGAGGTTCTGCTGAGATCAGAGACAAAGAGGCCAAAGCTGCAGCTGAAATTCTTGGAGTGAAAATGAGACATAATCTTGAATTCAGTGATGCTTTTTTTGAAAATAACACTTCACACCAATTGGAGATCATCAAGATCATCAGGAAATACAGGCCGGAAATAGTTTTATGTAATGCTGTGGAAGATCGACATATAGATCATGGAAAAGCTGCTAAATTGGTTAGTGATGCCTGTTTCTTAAGCGGACTCAGAAAAATTGAAACTATCCTTGATGGGAATAACCAGGATGCCTGGAGGCCAAAGCATGTTTTCCATTATATACAGTGGAAAAACCTTCAACCAGATTTTGTCGTGGATATTTCTGGTTATTTAGATAAAAAATTAGAATCGGTTAAGGCATACCAATCACAGTTTTTTGATGAAAATAGCAAGGAGCCTCAAACACCAATTTCCAGCAGTAACTTTCTGGATAGCATTACTTACCGTGCTCAGGATATGGGAAGACTTATTAATACAGACCATGCCGAGGGATTTAATGTGGAGAGAAATGTGGCGGTAAATTCAATATTCGACCTTATTTAATTGAAATTTTTTCTTTGCGAAATAGTTGAAATAACTTACATTTGCATCCGCTAATCAAATGGTGGTTGTAGCTCAGCTGGTTAGAGCGCCGGATTGTGGTTCCGGAGGTCGCCGGTTCGAAACCGGTCTTCCACCCTTGTAAAAGCCTCTCTTCTTAGAGAGGCTTTTTTTGTGGAATAAATTCAAATTTCCAAAGATGAAATTTTACTTTTACCAAAATCATTTTTCCTTATGAACAACCGCGAAGATCAGTTAAAAGCCTTTGATAGATTGTTAACCATCATGGATGAGCTTAGAGAGCAATGCCCTTGGGATCGCAAGCAGACCATGGAATCCTTGAGGCATCTAACCATTGAAGAAACTTACGAGCTTGGAGATGCTATTTTGGACAAGGATATGGAAGAGATCAAGAAGGAACTGGGTGACGTTCTTTTACACTTGGTATTTTACGCCAAAATAGGAAGTGAAACCAATGATTTTGATATCGCCGATGTTGCTAACAGCATCTGTGATAAATTAATTGACAGGCATCCTCATATTTACGGCGACGTTAAAGTTGAAAATGAAGAGGATGTTAAAAAGAACTGGGAAAATCTCAAGCTAAAAGAAGGTAAAAAAAGTGTTCTGGAAGGAGTGCCCAGATCTTTACCGGCTGTAGTGAAAGCTAATAGAATTCAGGATAAGGTTGCCGGAGTAGGATTTGACTGGGAAGAACCACAACAGGTATTTGAAAAGTTACAGGAAGAACTTGGAGAGCTTCAGCACGAGATCAATTCTGATAATATTGATGAAATAGAAGCTGAATTTGGCGATGTCATGTTCTCCATGATAAATTATGCCAGGTTTCTTAATATAAACCCGGAAAACGCCTTAGAACGGACGAACAAGAAATTCATTAAACGGTTTCAATATCTGGAATCAAAAGCGAAAGAAAATAATAAAGCTTTAAAAGATATGACCCTTGCAGAAATGGATGTCTTCTGGAACGAAGCCAAAAAGCAATGATCACGCCGAGAACATGAAATGATCTTTGGCAATTTCAAGGCTTGAAAATTTGAGATGTTCTTTCAACCATTTTAAGGTATCGACATTATAGAATATCACATGGGTAAGGTCATTTTTATAATGCCAATTCTGAAAATCGATGCTTTCATCCCATAATGCAGTTTTACAATACAATTTTCCATTTGGTTTGAGCAAAGAGTGCAATAACTGGAATTCCCTATATGGATCCTGAAAATGTTCCATGACCTCACAGCAAATTATAAAATCGTATTTCTTTTTCAGAACGTCCTTATCTGGCCTGAAATAAGGATCATAGAGGTTGATGCTATAACCTGATTTATTGAGCTGACTGCTAATCACGGGACCGGTTCCGCATCCAAAGTCCAATCCCAGGCTTTCATTTTCAAAATCAGATTTGATGCTGTCTATAACTGGTTGAACGAACTCGATATAACCATGATCATCAATGTCATTATTATGAAGTTTATATCGCAGCTTTTCTGCCTGTGGAGAAAGATGATATTCAGGTTTCAAAAAAATTGCCTTACAACCTGTGCATTGCACGTAAGCCCGATCTTTCAAAATTTCAAAATCATGAGTGGAGCTATTGCAAAGACTGCAAGGCATATTTTATTTTAATAAAGCGATTTGATCTTTTCCAGTTTTTCCTTCCAGACTTCCAGATCTGCTTTATGATTTGCGATATTTTTATGAACTTCTTTTACCAGAGGATTATCGTCATCCACATTAGAAAAGAATTGTAGGTTATTTTCCAGCTGTCTTATTTCTGCCTTCGTTTCCTGAATCTTTTTAGTTAGAAAATAATGTTCGTTTCTAATCCGCTTGTCATCATCTGCATCATCCAAAGCTTGAACTTTATTTTCGTATTTCATCATTTCAGCCTTGGTGTTGTCAATATCCATTTTCTTGAATAATTGATCCAGGGCCTTATTGAACTTACCTTCGATGAATCGTTTGTTGTAAGGAACTTTACCAATTTCTTTCCAGGCGTTGATTTGCTCTTTGATCTTGGCAAGATCATCTTTCTTGGTGCCTGAAAGTTCCATGGCCTTTACTTTATCAAGAATTTCCTTCTTCTTTTCAAAAGCTTCGACTTCTTCTTTATTGTCTTCATTTTTTTGGGCATGCAACCTGTCAAAATAGTGGTTACAGGCCTTTTTGAATTGTTTCCAAACCTTGTCGCTATCCTTTCTTGGTACATGTCCAACTTTTTTCCAGTCAGACTGAATCTTTTTCATTAACGGCGTCACCGTCTTGAAATCGTCACTGTCTTTATTATCTTCAGCAATCTGGATTAATTCTTTTTTCTTTTCCAGGTTATCATATTGTTGCTTTTTTAAATTCTTATAAAAAGCATTTTTCTTCCTGTTGAAACTGCGAACATTTTCCTTAAAAGCAGTCCAGGTATCCTGGTTTTTACTCCTCGGCACTTTTCCTGCATTAAAGAATTTTTCTCGAAGCGCTTCAATTTCCTTGATCTTTTGCTGCCATTTGTTATGACTATCATAGTCTTGATCTGCTATTTCCTTGATCTTTTCGATGATCTCCTGCTTTCGTTCCCAGTTTTTTTCATACTGGTCGTCTAACTGGCTGAAATATTCCTGGCGCTTGTCATGTATACTTTTAGTAGCTGTGCTGAACCTTTCCCAAATATCTTCGCGGTATTCTTTGGCTACAGGTCCCAGTTCCTCTTTCCACATTTTGTGGAGCATCTGAAGTTCTCTGAATGCTCGGTTTACATCTTTCTCTTGAAGCAACTCTTCAGCACGATCTATCACCTTCAGTTTTTGTTCAAGATTATGTTTAAAATCCATATCTCTGAACTCCCTGTTCAGGTGCAGAAAATCATAAAAATTCTCTACATGGTGGTGATAGGTATTCCAGACATTGTTGTAGCGGTCACGCGGTATAGGTCCGGCGGTGCGCCATTTATCCTGGATTTCCTTAAAGTGATTATAGGTGGTATTGATATTTTCCTCAACGTCTATCAATCCTTTGAGCTCTTCAATAAGATCGAGTCGAATCTGAAGGTTTTCGTTCAGGTCCTTTTTGAGGCGTTTGTAATAATTATTACGTTGTTCCTTATAATCGAAATATAATGAGTTAAATCTCTTTTTTAGCGGTGTAGAGTAGTGGAAGTCGATGATATTCCCGCCATCAGCAAGAAATTCTTCTTTTTTCTCTTCCATTTCCTCATCGAACTTCGCATTGAATTCAGCACGAATTTCCGCGACATGTTCCTTGATCGCCTGGATCTTTTCATTTTTTAGAAGTCGTTCCAGCTCATCAGCCAGAGCATCCTTGCTCATGGAATGATAGTCTTTCTTTTCTATATCATGACGCTCGTTGGCACTTTCATCTTCACTGTCTTCAGCGACAGCATCATCCATATCTTCTTCATAATTTCCAGATGATTTTTTATTCTCACCAACCACGGCGTCACCAAGATCGCTATCTATATCGTCCTCTTCATCATCATCATTTTCCTTAGCCAGCGCTCTGGATTCAGATTCTGAAACCATGGCATCCTCATGATCTGTAGATTCAGAAAGTTTTTCTTTTTTCTTTTTCTTTTTATTAGATTTTTCGCCGGTGAATTTAGGTTCTTTAAAGAAAGGATTTTCCACATCTTCAGTTTCTTCCATATGAGTATATGGATCTTCATCGGGATTTTTCTTTTCTCTGGAAATTTTGTCTGAAGTGGCTTTTCCTGTTTCAGATTCCTGAAGCATGGCATCTTCATGATCTGTTGATTCTTCTGCAGTTTTTTCTGAATCAGATGGTTTAGATTCCTCTTTTTTTGATTGACCCACAGGCTTATCAGTCTTTTCCGCATTGCTTTCCGCAGAAGGTGTATCTTCAGATCTTTTGGTATTCTCTGTTTTGTCTAAATCTTCGGGGGAAAGGTTTTTCTTCTTGTTTTCATTTTCTTGCTGTGACATATCTTTCAATGTTAAGGTTCCTCATGCTCTATTAATTCTGAAAGATAACAACTCCCCTAAAATTGAACAAGGGAATGGTTTTATTTATGAGGATGGAATCCGGTATTTTACGGCCGTAATTATGAATTCCAGATATCCCAGGCCTTTTCTGCCTGAAGTTCCAGCATATGAAGTCCGTTGATGCATTTAGCTCCTTTTTCCGAGGCGAGTCTCATCAGTTTAGTTTCTGAAGGGTTATAGATGAGATCGTAAATAAGATGTTTTTCAGAAATATTTTGAAATGGGATTTCCGGGCATTTATCCGTATTTGGTACTGTACCAAGGGGAGTGCAATTAATGATTAGTTGATGATCTTTTAAAATCTTCTCATCTAGCTCTGAATAGCTGAATTCGTTTTCCTTAGGGTTTCTCGAAACGAATTTAAACTCAATATTGAGTATCTCAAAAGCATAAGCTATAGCTTTGGAAGCTCCGCCAGTTCCTAAAATTAGAGCTTTTGAATTATGTTCTTGAAGATGAGGTTTTATAGACTCCAGGAATCCCCAGTAATCTGTATTGTATCCGCATAAACTACCATCTTTTTCAAATTTAATAGTATTCACTGCCTGGATCCTTTTCGCATGCGCATCAAGGTGATCCAGATATGGCATGATCTCTTCTTTGTAAGGGATAGTGACATTCAGGCCGGAAATAACCTTATTCTTGATCATCTTCGGAAATCGCGAAATATCCTGTATGTCAAAATTTTTATATTCCGCATCTATGTTTTCCTTATCAAATTTTTCAGAAAAATGCTTTCTGGAAAAAGAGTAGTCTATATTTTTTCCTATTAATCCGAAAGTTCTCATGCTTTAGATTTTCTTTTTTCATACCAGGCGAGACCAAGAACTATAAAAATTCCAACGAGAACGAAGAATATAGCTAGCCAGGTTTCAACAATTTCAAAAGAAGGCCAGAACCTGTCATAATTATCAATGATTTTATTGCCTTCACGATCTATCAGAGGTTCGCCGGCTTCTGTAAGTTTATACACTTTTTCTTTCCATGGCCATACTACGCCAAGGGATCCGGTTATAAAACCAATGATCACGGCAAAGGTTTCTTTTTTTCGTTTTTTCAGTACATAACCCAGTAAATGACTTAACGAAACAAGTCCGGCAAGGGAACCAACTGCAAATACTGTAAGTACCTGTAACATGCGCATTCTTTCAGGATCGGCCATAAAACTGAAATCCCAAAGGATTATTTGCGCCATGGTATCGTAAAGCGCGTTTACCGAATCCACTAATAATAACACATAATTTCCCAGAAGAATTAAAATAAAACTTCCTGAGAGACCCGGAAGCGTCATACCAGAAACACTGATCATTCCGCACACAAAAACAAACCAAAGATTGTCGTTCTCTCGTGCAGGTTCCAGGAAACTAATTCCTATTCCTACGATAACGCCAACAAGCGCGCAGATCACGGAATTGCGATCCCATTCATCAAAATCCTTACTGATGTAATAAATGGAACCGATAATCATTCCGAAGAAAGCAGACCAGACATATAATTCGTAATGAACTATGAGGTAATCCAGAACTTTTGAAACACTGAAATAGCTTATCAACATACCCAGGATCAGCAGGAAAATAAATTTCCCGTTGATATATTGGTAAAGACTTCTAAATCTTCCTGAAATAAGCAGTTTAAATGCTTTTAGATTCACTTTTTGCAGTGAATAAATAAATTCTTCATAGAATCCGGCAACAAAAGCAACTACACCTCCAGAGACTCCGGGAACTTTATTCGCGGCGCCCATGGCAAGACCCTTTAAAACAAGCAGGATCTTATCTGTGAAGGTTCTAGTTTGCTGCATCGGCAGAATCAGGTTTTTGGTTGGCCACCAGTTCCAGAACAATTATAAGGAGAAAACCTGCAACCATCAAAAGAACAGCCCATAGGGTTTGAGGATCACCATTAAAATTCCAGGGAAGCACTGAAGCTTCTTTAAGCACTACCTCTTTGTCTCCATACATCGCAGTTTCCAGGGTTTCCTTCCAGGGCCATATTTTATTTAATGAACCGGCGATAAATCCGGTAAGAACGGCAAGGGTTAGATTGCTATAATGTACAAAAAGCCATTTCAGAATTCTGGAGAAAGTAAGTAAGCCAAATACGGCACCAACGCCTACGATTGCTAAAGTTTTGATGTCAAAATCATGAGCTGCTTCTGTAATGGATTTGTATGCTCCCAGTAAAACGAGAATAAATGCTCCAGAAATGCCGGGAAGTATCATCGCACAAACAGCTATGGCTCCGGCAAAGAACAGAAACAGCGAACTTGAGTTTGCTGAGAGTGGAGGCAGGCTTACAATATAGAAAGCAACTGCGGCACCTAATACCATGGCAATAATGATCTTATAATTCCACCGAGGAATTTGCTTGGCAACGAACCAGATACTCGCAATTACAAGTCCGAAGAAGAAAGACCAGATTAGAACCGGGTGTGTATCCAGCAAATAATTCGCAAGACGCATCAAACTGAAGAGGCTTATCAATATTCCGCAGAAAAGTGCGAGAATGAAATTCCCGTTCATTTCTTTCCACATAGCAGAAAATCCGTCGTTCTTCCAAGTGGTTAATAGCGAAGGTTTGATCCCGCTAATAGTTGAAATAAGTTCTTCGTAAATTCCTGAAATGAAGGCGATGGTGCCACCGGAGACTCCGGGTACAACATCTGCGGCTCCCATGGCCATTCCTTTTAGAGTCACCTTAAGGTAATCCAGAAAACTTCGCTGCATCGTCTTTTATTATGAATTCGCCCAAAGGTAGCAAAATTACTAAGAGAGCTTTACGAAGGAATTTATAATTTGTCTAACGCTTTTGCGTTCGAAAATATTAGGGAAAAGTTCTTCAATAATGATGTAATATTCTGAATCAATTTTTAGAGCATTATTCAGGTGGAAATAACCTTTTTCTCCTTTATTTGTGTTGAAGAATAAACCGGAAAGACGATACTCGATTTCCGCAGACCCAGGATAGAATTCCAGAGCTTGAAGCATGCTGGAAATAGCAGTTTCATACTCGCCAAGACCTATCAAAATATCACAACGTCTAACCCATGTCTCCAGCTCATAATTTCCAAGCTCCAAACTTTTCTTGTAGCCTTGTTCAGCTTCCTCGTAAAAGTTCAGCCTACTGTTAATCTTGGCATATCGTTTCCAGTACAGAACATTTTCCTCATCAATATTGATCGCCTTGTTGATATAGTAAAGCGCCTTTTGAAAATTGAGTTTTTTGATATAGAAATCGGTGATCGCAATCCAACCTTTATCCAGTAATGGATCTTCATGAACGGTTTGCTTATAATTCTTCAGGGCAAGATCATCACATCCAAGTTTTTCAAAGCACTTCCCGATTCTTAAGTAAGCAAAAGAAGTTGGATCTTCAAGTTCCAGCGTGATATTATAGTTTTCAACAGCCTCGTTATAACGCTTAAGTTTTTCCAAGACTTTACCTTTTTCAAGATAAGCGCCCACAAACCTGTCATCGCTAATGATCGCAAAATCAAAAGCTGCCAGAGCCTTATTATATTCCTTAAGGTCAAAATACTGCTTACCTACCTGGTGCCAGGCTACCTCGCAATAAGGGTGCTTATTCAAATAAAGGTTCAGGTATTCAATCGCTTCAGTTTTCTGGTCAAGAAAATCAAAACAATACATGATATTATATAACGCGGAATAGTCTTCCTCATCTGCTTCAAGACATTTCATGAAGCTATACTTGGCGTTTTCAAAATCCTCTAGGAATAGATACTCCATTCCAATTAAGGAAAATATTTCGGCGTCCTCTAAAGTGATCTCTAGTGCCGCCTGAAGCATTTTGATCGCCTCGGTATGCATATCTCTCTTGGAATAGATCTGAGCTTTTTGAATATAAATTTCCTCATTGGAAGATTCCAGTTCTTTCAACTCATTTAAAATTCCATCTGCCAGGTCCAGTTTATCCTCGAAAACAAGTATTTCTACTTTAAACAGCCGAAGATTCACTGAAGTAGGATGTTGAGCAAGACCCATTTTAACTGCCTTTTTGGCAAGGGATATCTTACCGTTCTCCAGATAATGATTGATAATATTTTCAAACTCGTTAGAATCAAAGAACAAAACATCGTTTGTTTTCAGCATAGATTCAAAGCGGGCAAGTGAGAAATTATCTTCTTCGTTATGGCTAAGCTGCATAAGAGAGGGATTAAAGGATTTCTACTGTACTAAAGTTATAAATGAATGAAGGCGAATTTGGGAAAAACTTACATTGTTGTTAACAAATTAATTAACACCTACTAATCTCAACTTTTAATTTCATTGAGTATGTCAACAATAATGCCACAACCTTTCAAAATTTCTTCTTTAGTTATGGTAAGTGGCGGGGTTAGTCGTACCGCACGTTTTTCGAATAATAGCCAGAAAAGTATGAGCTGTTTTTCCTTGGCTCTCAGAATTAATTGATCCGCAATTTCGGCAGAATCGAACATCAGGGCGAGCATTAAACCTTTTCCCCTAATTTCCTCGATCAAAGGATGGTGTAAGTGTTTTCTGAACAAAATCTCTTTCTCCAGGCTTTGTTCAATCAAATCAGTTTGAGTAATTTCTTTTAGAGTTGCGAGAGCTGCAGCTGCAATTAACGGATTGCCTCCGAAGGTTGTAATATGTCCTAATTTTGGATTATCACTCAGCAAATCCATCAGGTCTTTTGAAGCTGAAAACGCACCAATAGGCAAGCCACCGCCCATGCCTTTTCCTAAGGCAACAATATCTGGTATCACATTGAAATTCTCAAAACCGAATAATCTACCCGTTCTCCCAAATCCTGGTTGAATCTCATCAAGAATCAATAACGTTCCTTTTTCTTCACAGCGTTTTTTGACCTTGTTCAAATAATTATCGGTAGGTAGAATAAAACCGGCACCACCCTGAATAGTTTCCAAAACCACACCGGCAGTCTTTTCAGTTATTTTTGAAAGGTCTTCTACGTTATTAAATTCAATGAAAGAAATATCTCCCAGGAGAGGGCGGAAGGGTTTCACACGTTCTTCCATATCCATGAGGCTAAGCGATCCCATAGTATTTCCATGATAAGCCTTTTTCGCAGCAATGATCTCAGTTCTGCCGGTAGCCCTTCGGGCAAGTTTCATTGCGCCTTCAATAGCCTCAGTTCCTGAATTTACCAGGTAAGTTTTTTCTAATGGGTCTGGAAGATGATGAGCCAGTAATTTAGTCAGATCTACCGCTGGTTTTTGGGCATATTCACCATAAACCATTACATGCAGATATTTTTCTGCCTGCTTTTTAATGGCCTCAACTACCTTCGGGTGTGAATGTCCCAGGCTACAGGCAGAAACTCCGGCCACAAAATCCAGGTGTTCCTTTCCGTCTGTAGTTATGATGTATGAACCTTTCGCATGGGAAACTTCCAGCGCCAGTGGGTGAGGAGTGGTTTGCGCCTGATATTTCAGAAAATCTTCTTTCAATTTAATTCTCTTTATTTTGAACAGTGGTCTTTAAAGAATCGGCTTTTTTTGAAGTATCGGTATTAAGAGAATCAATTATTTTCTCTGACTTATATTTAAGAGAATCTTCTTTCCTGTTCTTAAGTACTTCAGGTCTTAACCTCGAATTCTGGTCTAGTAACAGATCGTCTTTTTCCCTCTCATCAAAAAATTCCTCCGGTTCATCCGGTAAAGGAATACCTTTGATTTTTGTAAGCTCCGGTTCCGGCTGACCTTCAAATAAATCTTCTTTGGAAGTTATCCTTTCTTCCCCGCGCCAGTTAAAGCCTGAAAGTTTCCGGGCATTTGGTGGAAATTCCTCCTCAGGGCTAGTATCTCCATCCACCTGGTTATAGTAATACACATCTATTATCTGTTGATCTTCAAAAAAGATCTCAACATAACTTGCCAAGGTTTTATTGATACCTATTAACTGATTTTCTTCATTTCGAAGGTAATTCAGGGTTTCGGTATTCTTATCTATAACTACCTTTTGCAATTCGTTCTCCTTAAAGTAACCGGTAAGAATCTTTCCCTTAAGCTGATTATAGCCTTCGATGCTATCTTTCTGAATTAAAAAGGCATTGTCAAATACCAGTAGGGAATCCAATTGTTCAGTTTCAGGATTGCTCATTAAATGAATGCTATCTCCTGTCATTTGATTATCTGAAGACCACAGTACTGGTTTGCCATTTCCAAGTCGGCTCAAATTGATCAATTTGGTAAGGCCTGATTCCTGGTCAGTATAGATGGAATCGCTTCTACCGCTCATAGGATTTTCACCGGTTTGATCCTCTTTAAAGATCCTAACGTCATAAAATCCACGAATCACCCTTTTCTCTGGCTTACCTGTGATCATGATCGTATCGCTATGTATAAATAAGGTATCTCTTTCCTGTAAACTTGCGGCCAGCGCTTTTTTGGTAATAAATACCGAATCCTTATCCCGATAAACTTCCGCATAATGACCAGTAACTCTACTGTGGTTGATAGTATCTATTACCTTAATATTATTCGTAGCCGAAGCAAAACTATTTTTCCTATTAAAATAAAGGCTGTCCCCTTTAAGAATCCTGTTATCATAATTTATCTGCGAATTCTTTACAAAATAGCCATTATCTGCCCGGGTGTCGTAAAAACCTCGTTCGCAGTAAACGGTGCTGGTTTCACTAACTATCGTTGAAGGACCATATAAATAGGCGTGTCCGCTTTCAGAATAAAAATCCAGCTGGTCTGAATTGATCTTGTACTCAGGATTGGTTACCACAACTTCATTAACAAAACTATATTTATCTTCCTCCATAAAATATCTACCAATTTTACTGGTAAGAACGCTGGCGGTATCGGTAACTTTTCCGCCGCTACGATAATAAGCCTGTTGCTTAACTCGGTCAAAAAATAAACTATCGGTTTCCAGGGTGGTTTGTGGTCGTTTCATTTTAACCTTTCCACTGGCGAAAGCAAATTCGGTATCTCCATTATATTCAGCATAATTACTGGTCATGCTTACACTATCACCTTGCTGCATACGGATATTTCCATATGCCTTAAAAAAGTTCGCTTCTTTATAAAATACTGCGTTATCACACCATACTTCAATTCCATCATGATCAAAATAAACCTGATTGTCAACCTTACTTAGAATGAGTGCTCCGGGATAACGTTGTTCATTCTTTAAAGTTCGATCTGAATCATAATTTATTTCCTGATTTCTTTGTCCAAAAGCAAAGCTGGAAATCAGCAGTATGATTATGAAAGGAGAAAATTGTTTTTTCAATCTAATTTTTTTTCAAAAGTAATTAAAATAGGCGGAACGAATTTTTAGATATAAACGTTTGTGGAAAAATGAGAAGTAAAAAATTAACTTAAATAATGGCCAAAAAAGCTTCTGAATTCCTAAAGCTTTCTAAAATAAACTTGTTTTAAGACAAACTTAACTTTTGATACCAAACCAAAATCTGTTTTGCTTCGTAAGTTTCCATAGAAACTAAAATTTTAATTATGAAAAAACCCTTAGTCAAGGTTGATGTGGTGAACGCATCTTCCCAAGATTCGAAAAAGAATTCGCGAAGGAAGTTCATTAAATTAGGTGGACTTGGTATAGCAGGATCCAGCTTTTTACTATATGGATGTAGCGATGATGATTTATTTAACCCAGGTGGAGAAGTTCCAGGACAGGGACAAAACCCAGATCCAGATCCAGACCCGGATCCAGATCCAGACCCAGTATTTGATCTAGGTAGTGGTGATGTAGGTATCCTTAACTATGCTTATGCATTAGAACAACTGGAAGCTGCATTCTATACTCAGGTTCGTGCCGGGGCATACTATAGCGGTGCACCAGCTGAGGAACAAGAGTTATTTGACGATCTTTACAATCACGAGGTAATTCATAGAGATTTCTTCAAAACAGCTATTACAGCAGCTGCTGGTGAAGAAAATACATTACCAGATCTTGAATTTGATGTTTCTTCCATCGATTTTGATGATAGAACTTCAGTTCTTGAAACTGCAATGTTATTAGAAGATACAGGAGTAGGAGCATATAATGGCGCCGGAGACAGAATTGCTGATGCAACTTATTTAACCTTAGCAGGTAAAATAGTTTCAGTAGAGGCGAGACATGCTTCAGCCATCCGTTCATTGATCAACCCAGACTCTACAGATTTCGCAGGTGATGATATCATTGATGAAAACGGATTAGATCCAGCAACAGATCCAGCAGATGTACTAGCAGCTGCCGGAGGATTCATTACAACTGAATTTACTGCTAATAATCTTCCTGAACCAATGACGGGATCCTAATCTAATAACACTAAAAAGACATTATTATGAGTATTATAAAATTATTAGATGATTTTTCATCTGAAAAACTAACTACTAAATCCACTTCCAGGAGGGAGATGTTCAATACATTAGGATCTTTTGGAAAGAAAGCAGCTGCAGCAGCAGTTCCATTTGGACTAGCAACTAATTCTGCAAGTGCTAATACAATGTTCTTTGATCATGAAGGACCATTAGGATTAGCTCTTGTTCTTGAGTATCTAGAAGCAGAATTTTACATGAAGGCTTTAGAATCTGGTGTATTAGCTCCTGATTCTCGTGCTGAGAAAGTATATATGCAAATCTCTAAGCATGAAGATGCACACGTTGCATTCTTGATGGAAGCTTTAGGAGACGACGCTCCCGCTAAACCAACATTTGACTTTACCGCAGGTGGAGCATTTGATCCATTCAATGATAATGGGATTGGTCAGGAAACAGCATACGCACAGTTACTTGCATTAGCCCAGGCTTTTGAAGATACTGGTGTACGTGCATATAAAGGTCAGGCGCCAAATCTTATGGGAACTCCATATTTGGAACCTGCACTTCAAATTCACTCTGTTGAGGCACGTCATGCTTCTGAGATCAGAAGAATTCGTGGTCTTAAAGGATGGATCACCGGAAGCATGAGAGGCGATGGTATGCCAGAAGCTACTCAGGCAGTCTACGATGGTGAAGAAAATGTAATGCAGGGAGGTTTAGACCTAACAGCAGATATTACATATGCTGACGATATTGTTGGAGACTTAACAGCTGCAGTAACCCAGGCTTTTGATGAGCCTATTACTGGAGAAACAGCACAAGCTATTGCTGGTCTGTTTATCGTTTCTGATGAGTAAAAAGGAAAATTATCCAGAAAGAAAAAGGCTGCCAGTTGGCAGCCTTTTTTTATGCTTTAAGAACAAATAAATTATCTGTTAATCGTTTGTTTTCTATCTGGTCCTACTGAAACTACGGTAATTGGAGTTTCAAGCTCTTTTTCAAGAAAATCCACATAATCATTGAATTCCTTCGGAAGAGCAGAAGCATCTGTCATTTTAGTAAGATCTTCTTTCCAGCCCTTAACTTCCGTATAAATAGGTTCAACATTATCCGGTTCGATATTATAAGGTAAATGGGTGATCTCTTCTCCTTTGTATTTATATGCGGTACACACTTTCAGGGTTTCAAAACCACTAAGCACATCACCTTTCATCATGATTAGCTGGGTGATACCGTTTACCTGCACTGCATATTTCAATGCAACTAGGTCAAGCCAGCCACATCTTCTTTTTCTACCAGTTGTTGCTCCGAATTCATTACCTACACGTCCCATTTTTTCCCCAACTTCATCAAAAAGTTCAGTAGGGAAGGGGCCACTACCAACCCTGGTGGTGTAAGCTTTGAATATTCCAAAAGCTTCTCCAATTTCTCTGGGTGCTACACCTAATCCAGTACAAGCACCCGCAGCAGTTGTATTAGATGATGTTACAAATGGATACGTACCGAAATCTATATCCAGAAGTGATCCCTGGGCACCTTCAGCAAGAATACTTTTCCCAGCTTTCATTGCCTGGTGAAGATATTCTTCACTATCTATAAAAGTTAATTCCTTTAGCGTTTCAACCGCGTTGCAGAATTCTTTTTCTAGTTCCTTTAGATCATATTGTACATCTACATCGTAGAAAGCGATCATTTTCTCGTGCTTATCTGCGAGGGTACGATACCTGTCTTTCCAATCCTCAAGTTCCAGATCTCCCACACGTAAACCATTTCTTCCGGTTTTATCCATATAGGTTGGACCAATTCCTTTTAGAGTAGAGCCAATCTTTGCCTTACCTTTTGATGCTTCAGATGCGGCATCCAGCAAGCGATGGGTAGGAAGTATAAGGTGAGCTTTTCTTGAAATCACCAATTTAGATTTGTAATCTACATTGTGTTTTGCAAGATTATCTAACTCTCTTTTAAAGATCACCGGATCTATAACTACCCCATTTCCAACAAGATTCACACTGTTGTCATGAAAAATTCCAGATGGAATGGTATGAAGTACGTGTTTTTGCCCGTCAAATTCCAAAGTATGTCCAGCATTAGGACCTCCCTGAAAACGTGCAATAATATCGTATTTGGAGGTTAGAACGTCAACTATTTTACCTTTCCCTTCATCACCCCATTGGAGACCTAGTAGTAAATCTACTGCCATGAATTTTAAAACTTAATTGGTTGATTTTTTGTTTCCGTAGAAATATAATGAATGCTTGTTGATCTCTATATCAAAAACCTCTTCAATAGTTTGTTTGATACTTTGAATTCTGGGATCACAAAATTCTATTACTTCCCCGGTGTCTGTAAGTATGATATGATCGTGTTGCCGATCGAAATATGATTTTTCATATTGGGCTTGATTCTGCCCGAATTGATGTTTTCTAACCAAACCGCATTCCAACAAAAGCTCGATAGTATTATATAAAGTAGCTCGGCTAACCCGGTATTTCTTGTTTTTCATCTTGATATAAAGTGATTCAATATCAAAATGATCATCTGAATTATAGATTTCCTGAAGTATAGCGAAACGTTCCGGTGTTTTACGGTGACCTTTCTCTTCAAGATACTTGGTGAAAACATTTTTAACGACCGCCTGGTCGTTTTTATTTACAACTTTTTTGCTCATAATTTGCTCTGCAAAGGTAAAAGTTTATTCACGGCTAACCTTGTCTATCCCGTTAATTTTTTTCAGCCTTTGAATGATGGTATTCAGGATATTATTATTCTTTACTACCAGGGTAATCCTACCACTGAAAACCCCATCTGAACTGTCAAAATTCAGGTTCTTCATATTCACGTGCATATTGCTGGAAATCTCTTTCGTGATCTCGCTCACCAATCCTAAATTATCAATACCCTGTAGTTTGATTACCGCTTTGAAATCCTGCTGAGAACTATCTATCCATTTTGCCTGAATGATCCTGTAAGCGTAATTACTCTGAAGTTGCAACGCGTTTGGACAATCCTTTTTATGAACTTTTATTCCATCGTTTACTGAAATAAAACCAAAAACACTATCTCCTGGAATTGGATTACAGCAATTGGATAATTTGTATTCCAGTTTTTCCTCTTCCTTTCCAAATACCAGCTGATCGTATTTTGCCGTAATTTCATCCTTATTAAGATCTGCCGCTATCTGAGGTTTTTTGATCTTACTTTTGAAATAACTAACCAGGGAATTGCTTCGGGAAGAAGCAAAATCTTTTAGCATCTGGTTGTCTATTTTCCCGATTCCTACGCGGTAAAAAAGATCCAGGCTGGTTTTCAGGTTAAAGAAAACTACCAATTCATTAATAGATTTCTCGTTGAACTGAATTTTCTGAGCTTTCAATTTTCTAGCAAGAATTGCTTTTCCTTCTTCTGCGATCTCTTTTTTCTCGTCTTTAAGAGATGATTTTATCTTTGCCCTGGCTCGTGCAGTATTCGCGTAGTCCAGCCAATTAATATTTGGCTTTGCATTTTCCGAAGTTATGATCTCCACCTGGTCGCCACTTTTCAACTCATGACTCAAAGGGACCAGTTTGTTATTAACCCTGGAACCTCTGGTGTGAAGACCAATTTCAGTATGTATGCTGAAGGCAAAATCGAGAGGAGTAGAGCCCTTTGGTAAAGATTTTAGATCTCCCTGCGGAGTAAAAACAAAAATTTCTTTGGAATAAAGGTTCAGTTTGAATTGTTCAACGAAATCAACTGCATTAACTTCTGAACTTTCCAGCGCCTCCTGAAGCCTGGTCACCCATTCTTCAAAACCTCTTTCTTCTTTATTGGTCTCGTTACCCTGCTTGTATTTATAATGTGCAGCATAACCTTTCTCCGCGATCTCATTCATTCGCTGACTCCTTATCTGGACTTCAACCCATCTTCCTTTAGGACCCATTACCGTAATATGCAATGCTTCGTAACCAGTAGACTTAGGCGAAGAGATCCAGTCCCGCAGTCTTGTTGGATTAGGCCTGAAGTGATCTGTAACAATCGAATATATTTTCCAGGCGAGGAATTTCTCCTGAGAAGGCTCACTATCGTAGATGATTCTAATAGCGAACTTATCGTAGATCTCATCAAAACTTATGTTCTGAGCCTTGATTTTTTTATTGATGGAATAAATGGATTTCGGTCTACCTTTTATTTCATAATCCAGTTTTTCCTGGTCTAGCGAATCCTGAATGATCTTACTGAATTCTTTTATGTAAAGATCCTGTTCTTCTTTACTTTCCTTAATCTTGGTAAGAATATCATTGTAAACTTCAGGTTCAGTATATTTTAAACCGAGATCCTCAAGTTCTGTTTTAATGTTATAAAGACCAATTCTATGTGCTAGCGGAGCATAAATATATAAAGTTTCTGAAGCGATCTTAACCTGCTTATCCGGGCGCATGGCATCCATCGTTTGCATATTATGCAACCTGTCTGCAATTTTGATGATGATCACCCTTACGTCATCATTCAGGGTAAGCAGCATTTTCCTGAAATTTTCCGCCTGCAGGGAAACATCCTTGTCTTTTTTCAGACTGGAAATTTTGGTAAGTCCGTCTACGATCTTAGCCACGGTTTCTCCAAACATTTCTCGAAGATCGTCAAGGGTATATTGTGTATCTTCAACCACATCATGAAGTAGGGCAGCGGCAATGGAAGTGGCATCCAGCCCAATTTCAGAAGCTACGATCTTAGCCACCGCAATGGGGTGGAAAATATAAGCTTCTCCAGATTTACGGCGCTGGTCTTTATGGGCGTCTACAGCCGTATCAAATGCTTTCCGGATCAGTTTTTTATCATCCTCGGTTAACGTTTGATAACTAATGCGCAGCAATTCCTTGTACTGCCTCGCGATCTGTTTGTTTTCTTTTTCTATAGCCGCTTCTGTCATAGGTTAAAAATACAATTAAGATTGAAAGGAAACAACTAAATACCGGTCTTCAAATTGCGATAACGCTGCAAGAGACTGGGATGAGAATAATGTACAAAAATATAGGCTTTATGCGGAGTCAAATTGCTCAAAGTGTTTTTGGATAATTTCTTCAAGCTTGAAATGAGAAAACTACCGTCGTAAGTGGTTTTTGCAAAATTATCTGCCTGGTATTCAAATTTTCTTGAAACATAGTTCATAATAAGTCCGGTGATCTCAGATATAGGGCTGTATAAAATTCCGAAAGCAACCAGGCCAATATGGAAGCTAGGTTCTGCAACTCCTAAAGCTGCGGAAAGCAAAGGGTTACCAACAAATAAAGATAACAGCCATAAGGTAAATCCTGTGGTAATGATCGAAACCAAAAGGTTAACAATAATGTGATTCTTTTTATAATGACCAACTTCATGGGCTAGAACTGCTACTATTTCTTCCTCTTCCAGGTCATTGATAAGCGTATCATATAAGGTGATTCTTTTTTCACTTCCAAAACCTGAAAAATATGCGTTTGCTTTCGTGCTTCTTTTTGAGCCGTCTATTACAAAAATGTTATCTAGTTGAAAACCGACACTTTTTGCATAGTGCTCAATTTTTGATCTCAAAGATCCGTCCTTCAAAGGAGTTTGTTTATTGAAAAGCGGAACGATCAATTTAGCATAGAACATATTCATGAAAATTGAAAATACCGCTACCAAAATCCAGGCATACCACCAGAAATTATCTCCGGCGAATTGATAGAACCATACGATAAGTGCTAGAATTCCGCCACCAATTATGGCGCCCATCAGTAATCCTTTTAATTTATCCAGGATGAATAGTTTTCCGGTAGTTTTATTAAAACCATATTTTTCTTCGATCACAAAGGTGCTATACCAAGAAAAAGGAGTCATTAATAGGTCGCTTCCCAGCATAATGATTCCAAAGAATATTAGTGCGATCAGAATGGGATTGTCGGTAATACTTCTGGCGATTTGGTCTAAATAGGCGAAACCATCAAGTATGATAAAGCCTAAAGTGAGCAGTATCGAAAAGCTTGAGGTGATCATACCAAAACGAAATCTTTCTTTTTTATAACGCTGAGATTTTTCATATTCCTCGGCATCATAAACGTCTGAAAGTTCAGTAGGAATAGGATCATCAAAATGTTTGGCGTTGAGAGCGTCGAGAATTTTATCGACCACAAAATCGATGATTATAATGGCAATGATGATATAAAAAAGTGTTTCTGGTGTCAAATGAATTTCAATTTATTCTGGGTGAATAATTCTTTGTCTTTTTGCTTCAAATATAAGAATGCCCGCAGCAACCGAAACATTCATGGAATCTATTTCTCCATGCATGGGGATGATGATATTCTCAGTGGAATTCGTGATCCATTCTTCACTCAAACCGGTCGCCTCTGTTCCCATAATTATTGCTGAAGCATTTCTGAAATCTATTTTATGATAAGCTTTTGATGCCTGAAGTGCCGCTGCATAAATATTGATCTGACGGCTTTTCAGGAATTCGATAATTTCTTCCGTAGATCCAGTGGCGATTTGGTTCGTAAAAATACAACCAACGCTGCTTCTGATGATATTCGGATTATACAGATCGGTTTTTGGATTGGCGACGATCACGGCATCTACAGCAGCCGCATCTGCTGTCCTCAATATTGCGCCGATATTTCCTGGTTTTTCAGGGGCTTCAGCTACGAGGATCAAAGGATTTGTATTTGTAAATTGCAGATCATCCAGCTGAAGTTCCTTAGATCTAAAAACAGCCAGAAGACCTTCTGTGCTTCCTCGATAAGCGACCTTTTCATATACTTCTTTACTAATCTCAGTTATTTCTGCATGCTCGTCCTGAGACTTTGCCATTCCCATTACTTTCTGAAAATCTATCAATTCCGGAACAAAATAGAGGTGAAGTGGTTGATAGCCTCCATTAATGGCGAGTCCAACTTCCCGGTTTCCTTCAACTACAAAAGCATTTTCCTTCCGGCGATTTCGCGACTTTTCCTGTAGCTGAAGCAGCCACTTTATTTCCTTATTCTGGGGACTCGTGATCTGTTTAAACATGTGGTAAAAGTACGTAGATAATAGCCATAAAAAAAGCCCCTGAACTTCAGGGGCTATTGAATTTTATCGAAAAGAATTATTCACTTTTCTGATCTTCATATTTCTTGGAATATCTTTTCCAAAGCTCAGTTTGATGAGTTTCGAGACTAACCTCTCTACCATCAATAAATGCATGAGAAAGAATGTTCGTTCTCATGTCTAGAGCATCTCCTTCAGAAATAAATAAGGTGGCCGATTTTCCTTTTTCCAGACTTCCGTATTTATCGTCGATCCCGAGGATCTTCGCCGTGTTAGAAGTGATCAGTTTCAAAGCATCTTCTTTGTCCATTCCAAAAGCAGCTACGGTTCCGGCATAAAAAGGAAGGTTTCTGGTATTCATACGCTCCATTTGTCCACTACTTTCCAAGGCCACCATCACACCTTCATCCTGAAGTAATTTTGCCAGTTTATATGGATAATCGTAATCTTCATAGTCTTTATTCGGAGTGCTGTGTGGCCTGTTGACCAAAACCGGAATTTCATTAGACTTAAGCTGATTTGCCACACCAAGCGCATCATAACCACCAACAATCACGATGCTATTCAATTCCTGCTTGTTTTTGAATTCGATCACATCCAGGATTTCTTTTTCGCCATTTACATGGATGAAAACTTTTTTGTCTCCATTAAAAACTGAATCCATGGCTAAATATGGTAGGTTTTTATAATCCCTGCTTCCAGCTAAAAATGCCTTTGAGGAAGCAAAGAAATCTGAAAGTTTTTCGATCTCTTCCTGATATTCTTTATTCGCTTTTAATCCTGGATCTTCACCTCTCCACCAACGGCCTCTTCTAAAGGCATCTGGCCAATTGATATGAAGACCGTCATTTTCTTTCACAACTGCATCTTCCCAATTCCAGGCATCAAATTGCACAATGCTTGAGGTTCCTGAAACAAGTCCGCCTCTAGGAACGATCTGGCCAACCAAAACACCATTTGGTCTCATGGATTCCACAACTTTGCTTTCCGCATTATAAGCGATCAAACTTCTAACATTTGGAAGCATTTCACCCATTTCGTCTTCATCTTCTGTAGCTTTAACCGCATCTATTTCAACAAGACCGAGGGTTGAATTTGGTGCAATTATTCCAGGATAAACATGTTTGCCTTCGGCATTGATTATTTTTCCCGGATATTGTCTCTTGGTTAGATTAGCTGCGATCACTTCAGTGATCATGCCATCTTCAAAAATGATAAGGCTGTTTTCGATAACCTCACCATTTCCCAAATGTGCTGTTGCTCCCACAATTGTAATCGGTTCCGACTGTTCCGCGGCAGGAGTTTGCTGCGCAAAACTGTTTCCGGAGATCACCAGTAGAGCGATTAAAATATATATATTAAATCTTTTCATTTTTCTCTGATTTTTATTGAACCTCTTCTAGAAGATCACAGTGAACACGTTGCTTTTCTTTTTTCGTTACCGGCTGAGTTTTCACTCCGCTGTTTTTTGCTTTCAGCATCTGGGCAATAAGCGCATTACGTTCTTTCTTGATCTCTTTTCTCATCTGCTCATCACGTTCCAGATCAAAATAAACCACACCTTCTATGATGGTCTTTTCCGGTTTTGCGTAGATAGATAGCGGGTGCTCATTCCAGAGAACAAGATCTGCCTGTTTGCCTGTTTTAATACTTCCCACAAGATTATCTATATGCAGAAGTTTCGCAGGATTGATGGTTACCATTTTCCAGGCCTCTTCCTCACTCATTCCACCATATTTTACGCTTTTTGCTGCTTCCTGATTAAGTCTTCGGCTCATTTCACCATCATCACTGTTAATAGCCACAGTTACACCAACTTTATTCAAAATTGAAGCGTTGTAAGGTATAGCATCATTCACTTCATATTTATATGCCCACCAGTCAGAAAAAGTAGAAGCGCCAACTCCGTGTTCTTTCATTTTATCAGCAACTTTGTAACCTTCAAGAATGTGAGTGAAAGTGTTGATATTAAAATCGAATTGTTCTGCGACCTTCATCAGCATATTGATCTCACTCTGAATATATGAGTGAGAAGTTACAAAGCGTTCGCCATTCAGGATCTCTACAAGTGTTTCCATCTCAAGATCTTTTCTGAAATCTCCACCGCTTTTCTTTTCAGACTCATAAGCTCTGGCCTGACTGAAGTAATCGATGAAAACCTGTTCCACACCCATCCTTGTCTGTGGAAAACGGTTACCGCTCCAATTTGCCTGTTTTACATTCTCACCAAGAGCGAATTTTATAAAGGGTGGCGCCTGCTCGAAAATAAGATCTTCTGCAGATTCTCCCCATTTTAGTTTTAGGATTGCTGAACGGCCCCCAATTGGGTTTGCAGATCCATGTAATAATTGAATAGTAGTTACTCCCCCGGCAAGATCTCTATAAATTCCTATATCTGTTGGGTCTACCACATCTTCCATGCTTACTTCCGCGGAAGAATTATGTCCCGCTTCATTAATATCTGAAGCAGCAAGGTGGGAGTGTTCATCAATTATCCCGGCAGTTAAATGTTTACCGGTTGCATCGATCACTTTTGCACCAGAAGCACCAAGATCTTTTCCAATTCTGGCAATTTCTCCGTTTTTAACCAGAACATCTGTGTTTTCAAGAACACCTTCTTCTTCACTGGTCCAAACCGTAGCATTTTTGAAAAGAATATTTTGCTGCTTAGGTTGTTCCTTGAAACCGTAGGCGATGTTAGGATAAGTAACCGGCATTACTTCCGGAGATTCTTTCTTTTCCTTTTCCTCTTTTTTATCTTTTTCCGAAGAATTCTTTTTTGTTGCCTGGAATGAAGTTTCATTTCCATTTGGCATTATCGCTTTACCGGAAATTGAATTCGTTGGGGCCGGAATGTTGGCAGCAAGTCTTATAAATTCAGTTTTTGTAGTATCTGGAGAAGAAAGTAAAAGGCTCATCCAATTATTATCAAAACTTAACTTGGAACCTATCTTGGTTTCTCCCAGTTTTACTTCAGCTTTAGGTTTGGAAGCTTCACCTGTAATATTCAGTTCGTAAGTATTACCATCTACTTTTAAATCATATTTTCCAGTAATATTGGTAATATCCATATTTTCCAGGACGTTCTTTTCTCCCTGGATCCAGTTTTCATATAAAGTGGTTTTCTTATCAAAAAAGTCTCCGGAAGTAATCAGGAAGTTTGCCCATGCACCTTCCTTAATTACACCAATTTTGTTTGACTGACCAATTGTTTGTGCTGGCACTGTAGTTAATGCTGCCAACGCTGCTTCCTTGCTTAAACCATATTCTACAGCTTTTAATAAATTGGTTCTGAAATCTTTTTCCGCATCTATAGAATGGGTGGTAATGGTAAACGGAACTTTAATTTCCGACAACATTTTCAGGTTTGTCGGCGCCTGGTTCCATTCTCTCATTTCTTCAAGGCTTAAATAACTGGTTAGATAAGGATCTTCTACATCATAGGCACTAGGGAAAGATAGAGGCACCACATAAGTGGCATTAGATTCTTTTATTTTATCTATTCTCTGGTATTCTTTTCCACTACCAACGATAACATATTGAACCCCAAATTCGTCCCCAACCTTATCAGCTCTAAGTTCGTTCAACAAATTATCTGCTTTAAATATCTGAACAAGATTTTGATTAGAGTTCAGGGCTTCCAGCGCAAGATCTTTATTATCGGCATTTCCTTTAGCATACCAGTCGGCATCCAGGTAAGCCTGGCGTATTAGAGCCATGGTACCCATAATTGAAGTAGGATAAGATTGTCTGGAAAGAACGCTTTTATCAAAAGATAGATACTGCGAAGACCTGTCACTTAAGATACGATCTCCTTCGCTTACTCCAGGAGTAAGGGCCACGAGCATTCCGGTACCTCTTATGATCCCATCAGGAACATGCGTATTAACTACTCCGAATCCTGCTTTATGGTATTTTTCAGCTTCTTTCGAATCAAAACTGAATTGTGAAACCGCATCAACATCAGGTCTTATGTGATCGTTCCAGTAATATCCTTCTCTCGAAGCATCATACTGAGGGCCATTTCCGCCTTCAGCTCTTTTCGGTTTAGAAATTCCAAATTCGCTGTATAGATCAATAAAAGATGGATACACTTCTTTGCCCTTAAGGTCTACTACAATACTGTTCTTTGGAACATTGATAGATTTACCTACAGAAGTGATCTTTCCTTCTTTAATAGCAAACATACCATTTTCGATCACTGTTTGAGGATCTACATGGATCCTGGCGTTTTTAAAAACGGTGTAATTGGTGTTGCGCGTTTTTACACCATCATTTTTCGGGAAATATTCCTGTGCCTGCATAGAAAACACACTAAGGAAAACTCCCAAAATCAGTAGTTTTAATTTCATAAAAAGTTGGTGATTTTTAAGTAAATAAGATTGCTCAAAATTTTAAGAGCCTTAAAGTACTAAAAAATGTATTATTTCAGAGGAATTATAGTGCGTTTCGAGTATCATCGAAGTAATTAACCAGCAAAGCAACCACATAACTGTAACTTTTCATGCCATCAGACTGATTATTTACGATAAGATACCTGTTATAGGTTGCTTTAAAAATCGGTTCAAATGGATTGGTGTGCTGTTTCCAGAATTCGTCTACTTCCCGGTAATTTTCAAGAATGCCTTCGTTGATGGTTTCGATCAATTCTTCGGCCTTTGTCTGGTCTCTCCTGTAAAGTTCGCTCAGGCAATAACTCAGTGCAAAAGTGTAACCTGAATACCTGAATTTTTTATTGGGATGATTCATCGTTACCAGGCAGGAGATGAAATTTGCTTCATTTTCCTTGGCAAAGCCTAATTGGTGCCCAACTTCATGACTTGCCGTGGTTGGGATCTTATACGGTAAGATAATAGTATTTACCTGTGCCTCATTGGTTAGCGGATTCAGATAACCATTGAAACCCATATAGGTTAGTGGAATGCTGTAAAGAGACCTTTTTAAAGCTTCCCCTTTATAGGTCAATTCCGGGTAATCTTTTTCAATATTTTTATATCCGTCCAGGGTGATCTCGAACAATTCATTTTTTGAGTATCTATACTCAACGCTGGTAGAGTCATTTACGGCAAGCTCCAAATGAATTTGGTTGGATCTGTCAATAAGTCTTTCAGTTAATTTAATAAGCTTATCCGTAGTGTATTCATTTTCAATTTCCAGCGTTTCATGCAATGGGAGTCTGTAATAATTAAAACCCCAGAATAAATGAAAGCAAAAGTAAATTATTGATAAAGTGGCAAGGGCATCAGGAATCCACATTTTCGGTCTTCTGAATCTTTGAGATATTCTTCTGGAAAGCCACAGAATTAAAAGGATTACCAGTAAAGCATACAAAAAATCTCCTAGTGAAAATGGGATAAATCCCAGGCTGAATCTCATCATTTTTGAAATGACCGGATAAAGTCCTTTAGAATAATACTCCTCGACGAAGGCTGAATGGCCAGAAAGAAAATTGATACCTATAATTTGTATCGGCAGCAGGATAGCGAGTAAAAGGACAGACTTTCTCTTCACGGCTTAAAAATACAAATATTCAGCAGGCCTCAAATTTTAGAGTTCGGTAAAATCGAATACCTTTGTGAAGATACCAAAAATTAGAGCAATGAATGAAGAAATAAGGGGGCTGGAACCCAAAGTTTTATGGAATAAATTCGCTGATCTGAATGCCGTTCCAAGACCTTCAAAAAAAGAAGAACGTGTCATTGAATTCATCAAGAATTTCGGAAATAATTTAAATCTGAGGACTGAAGTTGACAGCGTAGGTAATGTGGTGATCTATAAGCCTGCGACAAAGGGAATGGAAGACAGGAAAAAGATCGTACTGCAGGCTCACCTGGATATGGTACATCAGAAAAATAACGACACAGATTTCGATTTTGATACGCAGGGAATTGAAATGTATGTGGATGGTGACTGGGTTCGTGCCAAAGGTACTACTTTAGGTGCCGATAACGGTCTTGGCGTGGCTACCATGATGGCTATTCTGGAAAGTGATTCCATTGAGCATCCGGCTATCGAGGCACTTTTTACTATAGATGAAGAAACCGGGATGACCGGGGCGAAAGGATTGAGCCCAGATCTTTTGGAAGGGGAGATCCTTCTTAATCTTGATACTGAAGAAGATGATGAAATAGGAATTGGTTGCGCCGGAGGTGTAGATATTACAGCTTCAAAGAAATATGATGAAGAAAAAATGCCGGAAACCTACAGGAGTTATTCTGTAAAAGTTAAAGGTTTGAGTGGAGGCCATTCCGGGATGGATATTATTAAAGGTCTTGGGAATGCCAACAAAATAATGAATCGTCTTTTGGTGAATACTTCCGAAGATCTGAAAATGAGAGTTTCTGAAATTGATGGAGGTGGATTGAGAAATGCGATCCCCAGAGAAAGTGAGGCGTTGATCGCTATTCCAGATACGGAAGAAGAAAGTTTTAAAAAAGAATTTGAAACCAGAGCCAACGAGATCAAATCTGAATATGCATCGCTGGAAAAAAATCTTTCTATAGAACTTCAAAAAGTTCCAACTGAAGGATCTTTAATGGATCTTAAATCTCAACGTGAAGTTTTGCATGCCCTGGCCGGTGCACATAATGGCGTTTACAGGATGAGTCCTGAAATTGAAGGACTGGTGGAAGCTTCAAATAATGTCGCCAACGTCACTTTGAAAAATGGGGAAGTTTATATTAAATGTTTAACCCGGAGTTCTGTAGAATCAACAAAAGATGATCTGGCAACTTCTTTAAAAGCTGTGTTTGAACTAGCTGGCTTTGAGGTTAAGTTATCCGGGGAATATCCAGGTTGGGCACCAAACAGTGATTCAGCGATTTTGAAAACTCTTGATGAGATCTACCAGAAAATGAATGGTGAAAAAGCAGATATTGCCGCCTGTCATGCCGGACTGGAATGTGGAATCATTGGAAGTCATTATCCAAAAATGGATATGATCTCTTTTGGTCCTACCATACGTGGAGCTCATTCTCCAGATGAAAGAGCAAGTATAAAGTCTGCCCAGAAATACTGGAATTTTTTACTTGAAGTTCTAAAGAACATTCCGGAGAATTAAAATTACCTTCTGAAAACAAAAAATCCCTTAACGCGAGTTAAGGGATTTTTTTATGGTTAAAAGATTGGTTACTCGGCTGTGTTAGCCATTTCAACCAATTTAATTCTGAACACTAAGTCTGTGTTTGGTGGAATTGCTCTACCGTATCCTCTTTCTCCATAACCTAAATGACTAGGTATGAAAACAACAGCTTCATCTCCAATTTTCATTTGTTGCATGGCTTCCTTAAAGCCAGGAATCATGGGTGCATCCGGGCCATACATTGTAGTCATTGGCCCATAACCAATACTCTGAGCTCTCTGTTCGCTGTAGATATTCATTTCTTTAGCCAGATCCTCTTTACTAGTATCGAAAATAGTACCGTCTACAAAATAACCTTCATAGTCTACCAGTACTTTCTGACCATTTTTAGGCTTTTCTCCATCACCTTCGTTTTCAAAGTAGATCTTAAGACCACTGTCTAGTGAATCAGCTTTTGCTTCAAGCTCTTCAAATTCCTGAACCATTTGGTCTTTCTGTTCTTGCATTGCTTTTGCTTCTGCTTCTTTTTCAGCGTCAATTTCAGCAAGACGGGTTTCGAATACTTTTGGAGCATCAAAATTCTTGGCAGCTTTTCCTTTACGGATGATGTTCACTTCATTCATGGTCACATCTTTAACAGGGCGATCACGAGGTCCAGTTTCAACCTTTCCGATAGAATCTACAACATCCTGGCCTTTAACCACTTTTCCGAAAACAGTATGTCTTCCGTCAAGCTGAGCTACAGGTCCAAGAGTAATGAAAAACTGACTTCCGTTCGTTCCAGGTCCGGCATTAGCCATGGAAAGAATTCCTTTCGAATCGTGACTTAAAGAATCAACGAATTCATCCGGATATTTGTATCCAGGTCCGCCGCTTCCAGTTCCGGTTGGGTCTCCACCCTGGATCACGAATCCATCAATCACACGGTGAAAGATCAATCCGTCATAATACTTTTTGTCTTTATAAGTGCTGTCAGCCATTTTGCTATTTCCTTCAGCAAGGGATACAAAGCTGGCAACGGTCATTGGTGTTTCTTCAAAATAAAGTTCAGCAACTACAGGTCCCATAGATGTATTGAATTCTGCATACATTCCATCTTCCAGTTCCGGATATTCCTCGTTGCAAGAGAATAGGCTTAGTGCCACTGTTAATAATAAAAATAGACTTTTTGTTTTCATCTGTAAATTTTGATTTGTTTTGCTTGAGATGTATTGAAAAATAAGGGTTTAGGATAAAATATCGTAAACCCAAATCTTATTAAAATTTTAATTGTTTGTATCGTTAACCGTTTCTGGCTTAATATCTCGTAAGGTTACCCTGGTCATAATAGGAACATTACTTCCAATCTTTTTTTGGTCTCCGTAGTAACCAAAGGCTTTATGAGATGGAAATAAAAAGGTCACAGTTTCTCCCTCTTTCATCAATTTAAGTCCCTGTCTAAGGCCGGTAAAAAGTTCCTCCTTATCCATGGCATATTCACGGGTAGCTTTTTCACCTTCAGCATAAATAGCTTCTCCTTCAATGGTTGAAATTGAATAATCAAAAACAACCACATCGCCAAATTCCGGAGTTTTGGTATTCAAGGAATCGGTAGATTTATCATTATAATAATACCAGAATCCATCGGCAGAAGAAAGGTAATCTGTATTGGTGTTCTTCCCCATTACCTGTTTGATGTAATCTTCTTCCTGTGCGATCATCTCCTTGTTTCTCTCTACAGATTCATCAATATATGAACCGCTATTTTGGGAGACCGGGCGTCGCGCTTCAGGAGATTTGCAACTAACCACGAATAGAGCCAGGAATATTATGCTTAGAATTCTCATTTTTTCAGTTGTTCAGAATATTCAGGTAAAATGTTATTAAACCTTACTATCGTATCATTCAGCGAAATATTACTTTTTCCACCTGCAGCATTTATATGTCCGCCACCTTCAAAATGCGCTCTGGCAAATTTATTAACATCAAAATCACCTTTAGATCTGAAAGAAATCTTGACAAGGTCTTCATTTTCTTTTTCAATGAAAATTACTGCAAAAATAATTCCGTCTAAAGAAAGGCCGTAATTCACAAAACCTTCTGTGTCTCCTTTTTTGAAGTTGTGTTTATCAAGTTCTTCCTGGGATAGACTGATATAGGCCGTTCTCAACTCTTTATTGACCTTTAAATTTTTCAAAGCAGTTCCTAATAACTGCAGCTTGGTCTCAGAATTAGTGTCGTAAATATTATTATGTATCTGGGCGTTATCAGCTCCCTTCTCAATAAGGTCTGCGATCGCTTTATGTGTATTGCTTGAAGTTGATGCAAACCTGAACGAACCGGTATCGGTCATGATTCCTGTATACAAACAGGTGGCGATCTCAGGAGTTATCTTTTTATTGGCTCGCAATTTATCAATGAACCTGTATACCATTTCACAGGTTGAGCTCATTGTGGAATCACTATAGGTATAATCGGCATAATCTGAAGGTTCCTGGTGATGGTCTATCATTACGAAAACTGCCTTAGACGCCAATAAAGATTCCTGCATGCTTCCGCATCTGGAAAGATTATTAAAATCCAAAGTAAAAATGATCTGAGCTTCGGCAATAATTTTATCTGCCTTTTCTTTTTCAGATTCATAGATCACCACTTCATCGCTTCCCGGTAACCATTTTAAAAAATGCGGATAATCGTTCGGCGCTATCACAGTTGCATTGTGACCTTTATCTCTAAGGAAATGTAAAAGTCCTAAAGTAGATCCCATGGCATCGCCATCGGGGCCTTTGTGCGGAACAATTACGATGTTATCGGCTTTGGCAAGTTCAGCCGTTATTTCCAGAATTCTTGTATCTATCATAATCAGGGCTAAATATACAATTTAATAATACTTAAGAAATACTGGAAGCTTTAAATTTGTAATCCTAAAACCAACTGATGAAAAACATTTTAAAGCTTCTCCCGGCGTTTTTATTTCTGCTTTCCTGCAGTAGCTCTAATAATCTGAATTCAAATTTCGAGGACGATTTTACCATCGCTTTTGGAAGTTGTAATCGTGAAGACGAACCGCAGCCATTATGGGACGCTATTTTGAAAAATGATCCGGAAGTTTTTTTGTGGGGTGGCGATAATATCTATTCTGATACCGATGATGCTGAAAAGATGAAAGCCGCATATACTATGCAGTTGCAGAATGAAGGTTACCAGAGATTGTTAAGCACTACAGAAGTATTCGGAATTTGGGATGATCATGATTACGGACTCAATGACGGAGGGAAAGAATGGCATTTTAAAGAAAAGAGTCAGCAGTTATTCCTGGATTTTATGGATGTTCCTGAAAACAGTCCTAAAAGAAATAGGGAAGGAGTATATAGCTCAGAAATATTCGAAACTGGAAAGGGTAGTGTGAAAGTTATTCTTTTAGATACACGATACTTTAGAGATGAACTTTTAAAAAGCGATGATCGTGGTAAAAGATATCAGCCTTCTGAAGGAAGTATTCTTGGAGAAAAACAATGGAACTGGCTGGAAGAAGAATTGACTAGCAGTAAAGCCGATTTTAATGTCATACTTTCCAGTATTCAGATCCTTTCCGCGGAGCACGGTTTTGAAACCTGGGGTAATTTCCCTTCCGAAGTTGATAAGTTGAAAGATTTGATAGTTATTTCAGAAGCTAAGAATGTGGTTCTTTTAAGCGGAGACCGTCATATTTCAGAGTTTTCAGCCACAGAGGTGAATGGTCTTAATTATCCTCTGGTAGATTTCACTTCCAGCGGACTCACGCATACCTACGAAGAATTTAGCGGAGAACCTAATAAATACAGAGTAGGAGAGGTGATAAAAGTTAAAAGTTTTGGCTTGTTGAAATTCGATTTTGAAGGAAAAAGAGTGCTTATGGAGATGCGGGGAGAAGCTAATAAAATGCTGCAGGATTACATGCTTGAATTCCAGTAGGTCAACATAAAACCTTAAAGGACTTGTATATGGAAAGGAATTAATTATTTTTGCACCAAATTTAAAAACCATACAATGGCAGATAATAGAACATTCACCATGATTAAGCCAGATGCAGTAGAGAACGGGCATATTGGTGGAATACTAGATCAGATCACAGCTTCTGGATTCAGAATCGTAGCAATGAAGCTTACTCAAATGACTCAGAGAGATGCAGAAACTTTTTATGCGATCCATAAAGAGCGTCCATTTTTCGGAGAATTAGTAGAATTCATGACTCGTGGTCCTATCGTTGCGGCTATTCTTGAAAAAGACAACGCTGTAGAAGATTTCAGAACTCTTATTGGAGCTACCAACCCTGAAGAGGCTGCTGAAGGAACAATCAGAAAGAAATACGCTAAGAGCATTGGAGAAAATGCTGTTCACGGAAGTGATAGCGATGAGAATGCACAAATTGAAGGTGCTTTTCATTTTGCAGGAAGAGAGATGTTCTAAGCGAACAATTTCAATAAATAAAAAAACCGGACTCAAAAAGTCCGGTTTTTTTTGCTTTATAATTTGCCCAACGGAGTACTGTAGAAGCCGAAAAAATGAGATGCTGAAAAATATTCAGCATGAAGGTCTTTAAAGCACGTCCCCTGAACCTGATTCAGGGTATGAATCTTTATATGCTATTCTACTTTATCAGTGGTTCTTTCCGAAAAACTGACTTTAATACATACCTTCCATTTTGATCTTTATCCAATCTTGGCGAAAGTATCACGGTAATAATTGCTGAACCGATCATCAAATAAAGATGATCAATACCTGGAATGAGTAGACCTATCAAATACCTAATCACCGTAAATATGATTATAAATGAAAAGAAATAGATTAGAAATACTTTGACTTTATGACTCATAATGATAGAACAAATTGTCTGCTTAGTTAATTATCTTAAAACAAGTTTCGAAATGATATCTTGGCCCATCTCTTCATTGAGGTTTCTAATGATCTTTTCCTTACCGTAACTCAATTCTTCTCTCAATACTGAAGAACTCAATTGTACAAAAAGGGTATCATTTTTCAGTTTCAGGCCGGTAGTATATTTGTCTATTGCCGGACCCATCTGGCTTTTCCAAACGTCTCTGACTTTTACTTCGTTCAGACCTTTCTTGTCCAGTTTATTTTCATCCACGAAACTTTTGAGCAGATCGCCCAGTTTCATTTCCTCATTCTTGCGTCTCTTCTTCATTTTGGCTTAGTAAAGGTTCATATCTCTGGTAGTAGTACTTTTTATCATCACGATTAAGGACCACCAGTTTTTCATCAGTGGCTTCCAAAACTTCTTCTTTCCAATGGTCAAAAGGCGTAAAATAATATAGCATCAATTTGCCATCCTCCACCCTTGCCGTTATATTTTCTGAATCATTGGAAACTTCTATAAAATCTCCATCTATTTTTGGTTTCAGTTTTTTTCTGATCCCTGTAGAGTCCTTAATTTCAATATAATCTATAAGCTGACTTAATCCATATTCTACAACCGAATCATTTTTAATCTGCACTTTTTCTATCTGCCAGTATCCGTTAAGGTTTTTGATCTGTTCCTGCGGATCTTTATTGGTGCAGGCGATGATGCTGAAAATTGAAAAAAATAAGATCAGTTTTTTCAAAGCTTGAAAATTTTATAGGATTGATTACTGCTTTTTACCACTTTTTCGGTCCTGTCTGCATGTGTGTCGCTCAAAAATATCTGGCCCAATTCATTTGTCGCTACTAAAGCCACAATATGAGCTACACGATTTTCGTCAAGTTTATCAAAGATATCATCCAGCAGCAAAATTGGGTTGACTTTGCTAATCTGTTTAATAAAATCAAACTGAGCAAGTTTTAATGCGATCAGAAATGATTTTTGCTGTCCCTGGGATCCGAATTTTTTAATAGGATGTCCCGTAATTTCGAAGCTAAGGTCATCTTTGTGTGTTCCTACGGAAGTATATTGTAAAGCCATGTCTTTCTGAAGATTCTCTTCCAGCAGGTTGGCCAGGGAATCATCAAAAAGCTGACTTTTATAATTGATATCTACGTTTTCCTTATTATCAGTAATATCAGCATAGCGCTTATTAAAAATAGGAATGAATTCCTGGAGAAACTCTTTCCTTTTTTCAAATAAATCCTGTCCCAGGCTGCTTAGCTGAAGATTATAGACTTCCAGGGTATCACGCTCAAATGTGTTATTTGCGGCGAAATATTTTAAAAGTGAATTTCTCTGGGATATCAGCTTAGTGTATTGCAGAAGTTTATTCAGATATACCTGGTCACTCTGTGAGATCACACCATCCATAAACTTTCTCCTGGTTTCCGATCCTTCAATAATAAGGTCTCTGTCTGCCGGTGAAATAATGACCGTCGGGATAAAACCAATATGATCACTTAATTTATCATAGGCTTTGTTATTCCGTTTGATCAGTTTTTTTTGTCCCTTTTTTGCGCTGGCAAGAATCTTTTCAGATTTATCATTCTTCTCAAATTCACCTTCAATCACAAAAAAATCAGAATCATGGTTGATATTCTGGGAAGTAACCGGGTTAAAATAGCTTTTTCCGAAGGAGAGATGATAGATACTGTCCAGAACGTTAGTTTTCCCTACCCCGTTATTCCCAACCAGGCAGTTGATCTTTTCATCGAAATCAAATTCAGCCGTCTTAAGATTCTTGTAATTAAGGAGACTAAGATTTTTTAAATGCATAAATCGCTGTGTTTCAGCTGAAAGTTCAATAATTGATAGTTGCGGAACAGAGCCGCAAAAGGACTCCAAATTATTCAAAAAATACAAATATTTTCTCTTTTAATTTTCACAAAAAATTATATTTTTGCCACGCATTAAAAATTTTTTATGGCAACATATAAGAAAAGAGGATACAAGCCTTCCAACCAGGAGGAGAGAGAACACCACGCAGAACAGGAATCTACAACTGCTGAAGTTTTTAACACTTTAGATGAGGGAGCAAGTAAGACCGAAACCTGGGTCGCCGATAATCAGAAATATATCTACATTATTGTTGGTGTCGCTATTGTTGCTGTTTTAGGTTATTTAGGATACAACCGTTTTATTCATGAGCCAAAGCAAAATGAAGCTGCTAATGAAATGGCACAGGCAGAGACTTATATGGCTTCAGCTTTAAGAGCAACCGGAGCGCAGAGTGATTCTCTATACAACCTTGCTCTTAACGGAGGTGAGGGTAAATACGGATTTTTAGATATTATTGATAATTACGGTGGTACAGATGCGGCAAACCTTGCGCATTACAACGCTGGATTTGCTTATCTAAGAACAGGAAAATATCAGGAAGCCATCGAGCAATTAGAAGGTTTTAACAGTGATGATGAGATCTTTTCAGCTTTGGCTACCGGAGGAATAGGTGACGCTTTTATGCAGTTAGATCAACCAGAGGAAGCTCTTGGTTATTATGAGAAAGCTGCTGAAATGAGAGCTAATTCTTTTACCACCCCAAAATTTTTATTAAAAGCTGCCATCACGGCAATTCAGGTTGGTGATGCAGAGGCCGCGGAAGGATACCTTCTTCAAATTGAAGATGAGTATGCTGATGCTCCAGAGGCTGAAAAGGTGCCAATTTACCTAGGTCAGGCTCGCGCTATGAAAAACTAACATATGGCTACAGAAGGTAATAACCTTTCACAATACGATAAAGATACGATCCCAAACGCGAAAGATTTTCGGTTTGGGATCGTTGTTTCTGAGTGGAATGATGAGATCACAGAAGGATTATTTCAAGGTGCATTTGATGCCTGGATAGATAATGGAGTTCAAAAGGAGAATATCGTGAGATGGAATGTTCCCGGTAGTTTTGAGCTTATTTACGGTTGTAAGAAAATGCAGGAAAGCTTTGAGATGCTTGATGCTATTGTTGCTGTAGGAAGTGTGATCCAGGGAGAAACCAAGCATTTTGATTTTGTTTGTGAGGGCGTAACCCAGGGAATCAAAGATCTAAATGTACAGATAGATATCCCAGTGATTTTCTGTGTACTAACCGATAACAATATCGAGCAATCACGTGCCCGCAGTGGTGGAAAGCATGGCAATAAAGGTACTGAAGCGGCGATTGCGGCCATTAAAATGGCGCAATTGCGTAAGGATGCTAAGTTCTATAAGGGTTAAATTTTTTCGCTATCGGTTTTCAAAACGGCATCGTTATTGCTATTTTTATTAATACTCATAGACTTCGGATTTTTGAAGCATTTTGAGTAAATTTGGATCAGCAAACATTCTACAGTTTTGAAAATCAATCTAGGCAAAATCAGAAAGAACACCAGGTATAACTATACCCCGAGATATTATAAGGGTAAAGATACCGGCAATATCTATGATTTTGATTCTAAGTTCAATAAGTATAGAGAAGCGACCAACGCGATAGATTTTGGTTCCCATTGGGCTGAAGCACGAGAATCCAGCCGTACTCGAGGAAATAGAAGTATTAATCGCCGCGTGATCTATATCATTATTGTTTTACTTTTCATATGTCTGTGGATATTAGACTTTGATTTATCCATTTTCTCGAATCCCCGTTAAATGAGTGACATAATTCAACTGTTGCCCGATCATGTTGCAAACCAGATCGCTGCGGGTGAAGTGGTGCAACGTCCGGCTTCAGTAATAAAAGAACTTCTCGAAAATTCTATAGATGCCCAGGCTGGTAAGATCCAGGTGGTGATTAAAGATGCCGGTAAAACTCTTGTTCAGATAGTGGATGATGGAATAGGTATGAGTCTTACCGATGCCAGAATGAGTTTTGAAAGGCATGCAACTTCAAAAATAAAATTAGCAGACGATCTTTTTTCTTTGAAAACAAAAGGCTTCCGTGGAGAGGCTCTTGCTTCTATCGCGGCGATTGCGCATGTAGAGTTGAGAACCAGGACAGAAAATGATGAGGTTGGAACCTGCCTGAAAGTAGAAGGTAGCCAAGTAGTTTCCCAGGATGCTTGCGTAACACCAAAAGGAACTAACATCTGCGTAAAGAATCTTTTCTATAATATTCCGGCCCGCCGTAACTTTTTAAAATCAGATAATGTCGAATTAAGGCATATCATTGATGAATTTCAAAGAGTTGCCTTTGCTCATCCCGATATCAGCTTTTCCTTAACACATAACGGAAGCGAACTTTTTCAGCTTCCTGTTGCCAATTTCAGGCAGAGAATTACAAATATTCTTGGAGGGAAAACCAATGAAAAACTGGTACCTGTAGAAGAAGATACAGAAATCGTCAAAATATCCGGATTTGTTGGAAAACCCGAATTTGCCAAAAAAAGCAGGGGAGAACAGTTCTTTTTTGTGAATGATAGATTTATAAAAAGTCCCTATTTAAATCACGCCGTTACTGCTGCGTACGAAGGACTTTTAAAAGAGAAATCATACCCGAGTTATTTCTTGTATTTACAGGTAGATCCAAAATCTATCGATATCAATATTCATCCGACCAAAACGGAAATCAAATTTGATGATGAGCATGCGTTATATGCGATCCTGAAAAGTTCCATTAAGCATAGTCTGGGACAGTTCAACGTGGCTCCGATGCTTGATTTTGAAAGAGACTCTGAACTGGATACTCCATACGATTATAAAAATAAAGAGGCGGATGTGCCGCAGGTGGAAGTAGATAGAAATTTCAATCCATTCCAGAATGACAATGCATCCAGAACTCAATTTTCAGGAGGAACCAATTTTAAAAAGGATAAGCCGGCAGAATGGGAAAGTCTATATTCCGGCATGCAGTCTGAAACTGAAGTAGAAACCGATATCCGCCAAATTGAATTTGAGAGTGAAGAGGTGACCGGTAACTTATTCGGTGCCAAGGAAGAACAAACGGAAAAATCTACTTTTCAGCTTCAGAAAAAATATATTGTATCAACTTTAAAAAGCGGTATACTGGTCATAGATCAGCACCGTGCCCATACGAGAGTTTTATATGAAGAATTACTGAAAAACATAACTGTCTCATCAGCAGTTAGTCAGCAATTGTTATTTCCTTTAAGACTTCAATTTAATGCTCATGAAGTTGAAATGCTGAAAGAGATCAGGGATTCCTTAGAACAAACAGGTTTTATATTTTCCGCGATCAACAAAGATGAAGTTGAAATTAGCGGAATTCCAACTTTGATCTCTGAAAGTGAAGTTGAAATATTACTGGAGCAACTCATAGCAGATTTTGAAAAAGATGTGCCCGATAATGGTTTTTCACAAACTGATCTTCTGGCAAAATCTTTAGCAAATTCCATGGCGGTAAGGTCTGGAACTTTGCTCAATTCAGCTGAACAACAACATATAGTAAACAGATTATTTGCCTGTAAAGAGCCGGCACTTAGTCCATCTAATAAAACCGTGTTCACTACGTTATCTGTAGATGAACTGGATAAAAAATTTGCCTGATGGGAAGAATGACAGAAACCGTTAAGGTTCTCCTGATTATCAATGTAATATTCTTTATTGGAAGCCAGCTGCTTGGTGATGTCGCTTATGAATATTTCGCATTGTGGTTTATTAAAAATCCGAATTTCCAGTTCTGGCAGATCGTAACTCATATGTTTATGCATGGAGGGTTCATGCATATTCTTTTCAATATGTATGCATTATGGGCATTTGGAAGTCCTATAGAACAAATGTTGGGGCAGAAGAGATTTTTGTTCTTCTATTTTTCTGCAGGAATCGGTGCCGCCTTACTGCATACCCTGGTGAATTTCTATGCTTATCAGAAAGGATTCAACGGACTTCTGGAATTGGGCTGGACACCGCCTGAAGTGATGAGTTTTATCCAGGAAGCATATGCGACAAACAGGTTTAGAATTCCTGAGGGTATAGACGAAGTTACATTGCGTTCTATGCTTGAAGCTTTTTCATCTCCGGCGGTAGGAGCTTCCGGAGCAATTTATGGTATCCTGGTGGCCTTTGGAATGATGTTCCCGAATGTGGAACTGTTCCTACTTTTTGTACCGGTTCCTATCAAAGCAAAGTATTTTATTCCCGGATTAATTGCCTTAGATTTGTTTTCAGGTTTCACCGGATATTCTTTATTTGGTGGTTCCATTGCGCATTTCGCTCATATCGGAGGGGCCCTATTCGGTTTTATAATGATGTATTACTGGAAGAAAAATCAGTTTAATAACAATCGCTGGTACTAATGATGTCATCAGATAGAATTAAATATAAGATCCAGACCGCAACGGTTACTGAAAAGCTCATTGCTATCAATGTGCTGGTTTTTATATTATTCTTTCTGTTTAAAACCATTGCCTTTTTATTCCAGTTCCCTTCAGATTTTCTAACGGAATGGTTCGTGTTTCCAAAAGAACCCATGGAATTTTTGATGAAGCCGTGGTCTATTATTACATATTCGTTTTTACACAGCGGTATCTGGCATATTCTTTCAAATATGTTGATCCTGTATTTTTCCGGGATATATTTTCTGAACTATTTTTCTCCCAAACGTTTACTGAACTATTACTTTCTGGGAGTAATTATCGGGGCTTTAGTTTATATGCTTAGCTATAACCTGTTTCCAGCCTTTCAGGGCACGGGAAAATCATATCTTATGGGAGCTTCGGCCGGAGTGATGGCAGTACTAATTGGTATTGCTTCCCATGTTCCAAATATGCGGGTAAGATTGATGCTGATAGGTAGTGTAAAATTCTGGTGGATCGCTGCTTTCCTGGTTGTTCTGGATTTGATTCAGATCCCGATGGGTAACGCCGGTGGTCACCTTGCTCATCTTGGTGGTGCGGCGCTTGGATATATCTATACCAATCAGCTTCAGAAAGGGAATGATATAGGAAAATGGTTTGAAAATATTGTAGATTCCTTAGCTTCCTTGTTTAAACCGCGAGAAAGAAAGGCGAAGATGAAAACGGTTCATCGCACTGGAAAAACCACTGCAAGACAGCCTAGAACCAGCAATAAGTTTGATAAAAACGAAAAGCAGAAAAGAGTAGATGCTATTCTTGATAAAATCAGCAAAAGCGGTTATGAAAGCCTGAGTAAAGAAGAAAAGGACTTTTTGTTCCAGGCTGGAAAAGAAGATTAAATGAAGAAACTGAATCTCTTTGATAAATTCATTTTTATCCTGAATTCATTAGCAGCCACGGCGCTGCTTTTTTCATATCTGCTGCCTTTAATACCGCCAAAAACATTTCCTTTACTATCTGTACTTAGCCTCGGAGTTCCGGTATTGATCATTCTTAACGCAGTTTTCCTGGTATACTGGATAATCAGAATGAAGCGGCAGATGCTTCTGTCTCTAATAATTCTGATCCTTGGTTATAATTACATTGTTACATTCGTTAAATTTTCAGAATCGGAGACCGAGGAGAATGGAAGTTCAGATTTCTCATTGATGAGCTATAATGTCAGGATGTTTAATGCATACGAATGGACCTCACGCAAAGATATTCCGCAAAAGATCACTGGGTTTGTAAATGAGCAAGATCCTGATATCCTTTGCGTCCAGGAGCATTATATAGGTGCAGCTGAACTAGCCGATATATATCCTTACGAATATGTAAAGCTAAAAGGAAAAAATGCTGAATTTGGCTCTGCCATCTTTTCAAAATATCCCATAATCAACCAGGGATCTTTAGATTTTCCACATCAGGGGAATAACAATGCGATATTCACAGATATCGTTATCAACAAGAATGATACAGTAAGAGTTTTTAATGTGCATTTTCAATCTTTAAATATAAAGCCCGGTATAGATGACCTGCAAAAGGAAGATTCTAAAAAATTACTTGGTAGAATTGGTTACGGATTTTCCCTGCAACAGGAACAGGCTGAAATGCTGAACAAGGAACTGACTAAATCACCTTACAGAACGGTCATCGCCGGTGATTTTAATAACACCAGTTTTTCATATATCTACAAATTGGTAAAGCAGGACGGTAGATTTAAAGATGCCTTTCTAAAAGCAGGTTCAGGTTTTGGAAAAAGTTTCAAGCTAAATTACTTCCCGCTGAGAATCGATTTTCTACTAATTGAGGATAAAATGGAGATCACTGAATTTCAGAAATTTGAGGTAGATTACTCAGATCATTATCCGATTTTAACCAAGATCAAGTTTTAATTGCTGATTTTCCAGGTAGCTTAAAGCTGCATTTCCCTCATTAAAAATAAGATCTAGTATACAGAGATTTGAAAGAAATCCTGCTTTTGAATCGAAAACCTGCGTATAGGGATCATTCTTGAAACCATTGTCAGTTTTAGCATTTACCAGGTCTCTGTAATTTATGGCTTCCTCTGGATTTAGAATATACTCTTCAGTTTTCTGAAAATCGAAGTCAACTTGCAGGCAATCTGCTACAAACTCCATGCATTCATAGTTCAGATCTAACAGGTATTTAAATTCCTTATGATAAATAGGATATAGCTCATCTTCGTAGAATTCAAAGAACGGAGAGGTCTGGTAGGAAGCCTTAAAAGCTCTCCAATGCTGTTTCTGCCACTCAAAATCGTTCTCTATCTGAATGTCCTTATATTTCTGATGACCTTTGTTGCTTAAGCCTAATGCTGCTCTGTGTTTAATTGGAATATTCAGCGTTAGTTTACCATTGGCATCATAGATATACATCCGATTTCTGTAGGTCTGTTTCTGGTAATTATCCTCATTTTCAAATAATACCTTTTCTGCATGGACCATAGCCACCCACTGACTAATTGGGCCAAAATAGGAGGGATGTAGTAAAACAGGTTTCATGATGATTAGGCCTCTCTACGTTTTTTGAAATATCTCCATCCGAAGAAAATAACCAGAACGATAAGAAAATACGGTAAAAATGAAGTCGGTTCACCGTCACCTTTAACCGTGGTGAAAACACGATCCCACCTTATCTTGTCAAAACCGCTCGCATTTGAATCCCAGCTAAGCCAGATAAATACAGGTTTACCAACTACATGATTTGCTGGAACGTATCCCCAGGTACGACTATCTTCAGAATTACTGCGGTTATCACCCATCATCCAGTAATAATCCTGTTTGAAAGTATAGCTGTCAATCGGCTGACCATTTAATAAAACCTGTGTTCCGCTAATTTTTAACGTGTTGTCCAATCCAAATTCAGACCCTTCATAAGTTTCAATGATCTCTTTATAAAAAGCCATGGATTCCGGAGTGATCTCTACCGTAGCCCCTTCTTTCGGAATATAAATAGGACCAAAATTGTCATTATTCCAGCTACGCTTTCCATCGTTAGGAAATAAGCTGGACTTTTTGACTCCAGCTGAATCTGTATATCTGCGGAGAGAAGCTACATTAGGATGATTCTTAAATCGCTCATATGCTTCATCAGATAATGACTGAATTACGAACGCATTGTTATTTGGGTTATAGCTGTAACCATCAGTGATATCATATAACTTGTACAGAGTTTGCGGGTTGAAAGGTTGACCTTTAGTTTGACCCACATAGGTGAATTGTGGTTTAGCCCGGTCTGGTAACACCAATTGCTCGCCATTTATATGAACATATCCATCAACCACTGAAAGTGAATCGCCTGGCACACCAACCGCTCTCTTTACGTAATTCGATTTTTTGTCTATTGGTTTTTTATAATATTTCCCATCGCCGTATTGCTGAAATGCATTTACGGTATCTACAGGCCAGTTAAAAACAACAATATCGTTTCGTTCTATATTCTCAAATCCTGGAAATCTGAAATAAGGGATCTGTGGTTTATTTAAATAAGATTTAATTCCCAGAATTGGAATGGTATCATGCACCATTGGAAAAGCCACAGCAGTTTGTGGAGCCCTGGCACCATAATGAAATTTACTTACAAAGAGGAAGTCACCAACCAGTAAGGTTTTCTCTAGGGAAGAAGTTGGAATGGTAAATGGCTGCATAAAGTAAGTATGTACGATTGTCGCAGCGATCACAGCAAATAGTACGGAACTTATCCATTCTCCAGCCTCCGTTCTTGGCTTTAGGTCACGATCTACGATATAGGCATCATCTGTCGCATAATTCACATAATAGATATAGAATCCGAGGGTCAATATCACCGCGATGGTTTCCGCAGTGCTATTTCTTCCAAAACTTCTGATGGTTTCCACCCAGATCACCGGAATAATGATTAGGTTAACTATTGGTATGAACATCAGAATAACCCACCACCAGGGCCGGTTGATGATTTTCATTAAAACTACCGCGTTATATACAGGAATTGCAGCTTCCCAGGCTTTTCTGCCAGCTCTTTGATATAATTTCCAGGTTCCTAGAAAATGAACTACCTGGATAAGCAGGAAAAAAATGAACCATTCAGTAAATGTCATATTCTAATTTCTTTACAGTGTAAGGCAGATTTTACCTTTAATTGTTACAGTTTAATTTTGAAAAAGGTCAGACAATACATCCTTCATGGTAAAAATGCCGGTCTTGTCTTTTAAATATTCGGCGGCAACCACTGCACCGAGCGCAAAGCCCTGTCTGGATTTTGCCGTATGTTTAATTTCGATCTTATCAATAGAAGACTCATAAGTGATCGTGTGCGTTCCCGGTACATTCTCCTCCCTCTTGGCTGAAATAGGGATTTCGTCATTTTCAGCATCTTCCAGTTGCCATCCCTTCAACTTCTCATTCTCGTCAATGATCTGCTGCGCCAGGGTGATAGCCGTACCGCTAGGTGAATCCAGTTTTTGTAGATGATGAATTTCCTCGATCGCAACCGAATAATCTTCCAGTCCCTGCATCATTTCAGCAAGTTTCTTATTCAGTTCAAAAAACACGTTTACCCCAAGACTGAAGTTCGAGGCGTAAATAAATGCTGAACCTTCCTTTTCACAAATGTTTCTGGCTTTCTCATAATCTTCCAGCCATCCGGTTGTTCCGCTCACTACAGGGATACCATTTATGAAACAGGTGGTAACATTTTTATATGCTGCTTTAGGAATACTGAAATCTATGGCAACATCAACATCAAGATCTTTCAGATCATAATTTTCAATAGCATCTGAAAACTTTAAAACTATTTTATGGCCGCGGTTTTCAGCTATTTCTTCAATAGTCTTTCCCATTTTACCGTAACCTAATAGTGCTATATTCATACTAGAAATTGTAATTAAGTGTAAGTCCGTAGTTGGTTTTTCCCGAAAGCGCGTCGTAGTCCAGATTAGGTTTTACTGAAAGATCTTCATCTACATTGAACTGTCTCAGGTGAGCCTGAACATTTGCGTCGATAATGTTCAATACATAAATTCCCACGGTAACCAGAATTGAGATTTCTTTTTGTTTCTGGTAAATTTCCTGGGCTCTAATTAAACCATCCGTACTAATTCTACGAACACCGTTTACCGTGAACTCATCAGGTCTACCTGCTAGCCGGTTTTTATATGCATCGCGATAACGATCGTATTGTTTGTCATTATCAAGATAAAAATATACACCAGTTCCCAAAGCCCCATATACGATTGGGATTTTCCAGTAACTTCCGTTATATGCCTGGCCCAAACCAGGAAGTACGGCAGAATAGAACGCAGCTTTTGAAGGAGCAAGTGCGTTATAGGGTTCATAATCTTTCTCCTTCAATTCTTTGTTTTTAGCATCTTCAGTATCAACGTTCAGGGAATCCTGTTGCGCGGTGGCTACTGAAAATGCAAAAACAAAAAAGAATAAGAAAAAGTTGAATTTATTCTTCACCCCGAATTAGTTTTTTAATCCTTTCGAAGTCTTCTTCGGAAGAAAATGGTATGGTTAATTTTCCGCTACCTTTTTTAGTTACTTTCACATCTACCTTGGTTCCCAGGTATTCCGTAAATTCCTTGATGCCTTTTTTGTAGGTTTTTGGGACCGTTGTTTTCTTGGAAGCAACAGTTGTTTTGCCGTCACTATTCAATTCTCTTACCAATTGTTCGGTATCTCTTACAGAAAGTGATTTCTGAAGGATCTTTTCATAGATATCCAGCTGCTTTTGCGTATCGTCAATGTTGATAAGTGCTCTACCGTGCCCCATGCTCAAAAAACCATCTCTCATTCCTGTTTGAATGATAGGGTCAAGTTTTAAAAGTCTCAGGTAATTTGCAATAGTAGACCTGTTTTTACCAATTCGGTCACTCAATTGTTCCTGCGTCAATTGAATCTCATCGATCAATCTCTGGTAAGATAATGCGATCTCGATAGGATCCAGATCCTGTCTTTGGATATTTTCAACAAGAGCCATCTCAAGGGACTCCTGGTCATTTGCAATTCTTATATAAGCCGGAATAGTTTCCAGGCCAACCAGCTTAGAGGCTCTGAATCTTCTTTCCCCGGAAACCAGCTGGTATTTATCAAAATCGAGTTTTCTAACCGTGATTGGCTGGATAACTCCCAGTTCACGGATAGACGTGGCAAGCTCTTTTAATGAATCTTCATTAAAACTTGTTCTGGGCTGAAATGGATTGACTTCAATTGAAGACATCTCCAGTTCAACAATATGACCAACAAGCTTGTCGGCATTTTTATCTTCTGCAGATTTTATATCATTATCAGGATCTTTCAGTAAAGCTGAAAGTCCTCTCCCTAATGCTTGTTTTTTCGTAGCCTTAGCCATCCGTACTAGTTTTTCTTTATAATTTCATGTGCCAGGCTTAGGTAATTACTGGCTCCTTTACTTGAAGCATCATAATTGATAATGCTTTCTCCATAACTTGGTGCTTCACTTAAACGCACATTTCGCTGAATGATTGTTTCAAAAACCATTTCATCAAAATGTTTTTTCACTTCTTCAACCACCTGATTTGAAAGTCTTAACCTTGAATCATACATCGTAAGTAGAAGACCTTCAATATCCAATTTGTTATTATGTATTTTCTGAACACTTTTTATCGTATTCAATAACTTGCCTAGCCCTTCCAGTGCAAAATATTCACATTGAATAGGAATGATGACTGAATCTGAAGCTGTTAAAGCATTCAGGGTTAATAGTCCCAGGGAAGGCGCGCAGTCAATCAATATAAAATCATATTTATCTCTTAAAGGCTCTATGGCTTTTTTAAGCATAGATTCCCTGTTTTCCTGGTCTACCAACTCAATTTCGATGGCCACAAGATCTATATGTGCCGGGATAATATCCAAATTTGGTGAGCTAGTTTGCAGGATGGCCTCTTCGGCTTTTATGGAATGTTCCAGTAACTGGTAAGTACCCTTTTCAACCTCTTCCACGTCTATTCCTAGACCTGAGGTAGCGTTAGCCTGAGGATCGGCATCAATCAATAATATCTTTTTTTCCAGAACCCCAAGCGAAGCAGCAAGGTTCACAGATGTTGTGGTTTTACCCACGCCTCCCTTTTGGTTGGCAATAGCAATGATTTTACCCATTAAAAATGTATGATTTTTGAAAGGTAAAAATACAATTTATTATAGGTTTAGAAAATGAAATTGTTAACAGCTTCTAAAGAAAAACCGGTATTTCCATAGTTAGATGGAAATACCGGTTTTAAAGGTTGTTCATAAAAAGTATAAACCTCTTTTTTAGTTTGCTGATTCTTCAGTTTCAGGCATTAGAACTCCTAAAAGATAATTGTCATTCAGGTATTTTTCGGCCATTTTTTGCAGGTCATCAGCTTCAAGCTCTTCAACCATATCATTATAATCCTTGATCTCAGAAAGGTCGTAATTCTCGCTATCAGCTTTTTCCAACTGATCTAGCCAGAATTTGTTCTCCTTAAGCTTTTCTTTACGCTGTAGTTTAAAGGTTTCCTTAACCTTGGCAAGATCTTCTTCGGTTGGACCGTTTTCTCTGATCTTTTCAACTTCAGCTAAAGCCGCCTCGGTTAGTTTCTCCACATTTTCAGGACCACATGGAAAACCTATAGAGAAGTTATAGCTTTCGTAAGGGATCTTGGACATATTTCCGCGAGCGCCTACACCATACACTCCGCCTTCTTCTTCACGCAGTTCTTCAACCAGTTTAATGGTTAATACCTCACCTAAGGCAGTTAACGCAAGATCATCTTCTTCATCATATTCGGTTTCTCCATTCCAGATGATGCTTACACGGCTTTTTGGGTCTGTACCCTTATATACCGTTTTTTCCCTGTAAGAATCTGTATTTTCACGGAAAGCGGGTTCTTTATAATCTTCTTCAGAATCAACCGAAGGTAGACTGGCAATATATTTAGCAGAGAAATCCTTTAATTTCTCTTCATCGATATTTCCTACGAAGTAAAAGATGAAATCTGAAGCATCGCTAAATCTTTCCTGATACTTTTCATAAGCCAGATCATAATTCATTTCATCGAACTTCTCTGGAGTAGGGAAGCCTACATATCTTGGGTTACCTTCATTTCTGAATTTACCAAGTTCATTCTGAAAATAGAAATTAGGATTAGACATTAGGTTGCCCAGGAAATTCTTTTGCTTGTGTAAGCTTCCCTTAAAACCGAACTGTTTAAAAGTAGAATAACTCTTAATTTTAAACAGTATGAAAAAAAGTAAATTTTCCCCTCAGCAAATCTCTAAGATCCTCAAAGAATTCGATAACGGTAAAACAGCTGCCGAGATCAGTCGTGAATATGGTGTAAGCACCGCTGCTTTTTACAAATGGCGAGAACGTTTTAGCGGAATGAATGGCAAAGAGCTTAAGCGACTCAAAGAACTTGAGGAAGAGAATCGTCGACTCAAGCAAATGTATGCCACCCTTTCTTTGGATCATGAGATGGCTAAAGAGATCATCGAAAAAAAGCTCTAAAGCCTTGCCGTAAGCGAACCATAGCTAAAGAACTTGCTCATTACGGTATAAGCAGGGCGTGCCGTGTTTTAAAAATGAGCAAGAGTGTGTTTTATTATAAACCTCTCCCTAAAGATGATAAACCCATAGAAGAAGCCTTACAGCAAAAGGCAGAGAAGTATAGTGAGGAAGGTTTTTGGATGGCTTATGAGCGACTGCGTAAGGAAGGAAAGCCGTGGAACCATAAAAGAGTTTATCGTGTCTATAAAAACCTTGGCTTAAGCTTAAGGCGTAAAGTGAAGAAAAGATTACCAGCAAGAGTAAAAGAACCCTTAGAAGTACCTGAGACCCTTAATCATACCTGGAGTATGGATTTTGTGACAGATGTCCTGGATAATAAAAGAAGGTTTAGGGCCTTTACTATTATTGATGATTATAACCGGGAGGCACTTCACATAGAAGTAGATTTTTCCTTGCCCAGCAATAGAGTTATTTGGGTATTAAACCACCTAATTAATCGAAGAACAAAACCTCAGAAAATAAGAATGGACAATGGTCCTGAGTTTATTGCTAAAATAGCTTCAGAATGGAGTCAGATGCATGGAATCAACTTCCAATATATCCAACCAGGAAAACCTACACAGAATGCTTTTATTGAACGATTCAATGGAAGTTATAGAAGAGGAGTTTTAAATAAATACATTTTTGAAGATCTGGATCAGGTACGAGAACAAACACAGGTATGGATGGATGATTACAATAATCAAAGACCTCACGATGCATTAGGAAAAATGGCTCCAATAGAATATGCAGAATTTAATTCTCTAATAGCAACTACAGATAAAATCAAAAACAATAATTTTATATCATCAAGCAGTTCTAATTAGGGGGAGCTTACACTTGGTAGCGAAAGAATTATAAGCCTCTTCATTCTTATTCAGGTCTGTAAAATAGAGATGTATCATCTGCATCATGGTCTCAAAATCCTTTGGAGTAGTGCTACCATTGAAACCTTCAGAATAAGTACCGATACCTGGTCTTACATTTACGATTTTACCGCTCATCATTTTGTTGAGCTCATTCTTATCCAGACCTCCAACTCCTGCTTCGGTTAATCCGCCATTGGCAAATACGGTAGACTGAAATTCCTCATCTGAATAAAGGGAAGTACCTCCTTTGCTATAGGCTGAAAATAGGATCTCATCATTTTTAAAATCTGTCTTTTTGTAAACCACTTTTGCGCCGTTGCTAAGTATAAGTGTATTAAAACCAAGCTCTTCGTTGGTCTTTACTTCCTTAATGCTTCCGGCAGCAGGCATTTCGGTGATCAGGTTTTCACGAACATCTTCATAAGCATATTCGGCGATCTCCGAATTTTCCACTTCTTTTAATACCGCCAGAACTTCCTCTTCGGTTATTTTTTTGATCGATTCCTTGGCAGGACCGGTTAGCACGATAACCCTGTTCTCATTATGGATAAAATCATTGATAAGCGCGTTGATATTGTCAAGGCTTATGTCATCCAGGTTTTCCTTAGCGAACTCATAAGTCCATTCGGTTCCCGGGATAGGAGAATTTTCAAGGAAATTATAAACATATTGATTCACAAGTCTATTACTTTCCTGCTTATCACGATCCTTATACTGCTTTTCCAGTCTCGCTAAATATTCCTGCTTAGCGCGTTCAAATTCATTTTGATTGAAACCGTATTTTTTTACTCTCTCATTTTCAGTAACCAGAGCTTTTAAGGCAGTTAGCTGGTCATTTTCACCGGTCATGGCGAATGATTGATAAGCGTCCTTTAAAGGAGAGTAAGTTCCGCCATAATAAGAATATCCGTAGGTGAAAGGTGGAGTAGGGCTGTTAGCCAGTTCTTCCAGCCTGTTATTGATCATGGTAGAGAACATATTCTGCTCCAATTGCTCCTTATAATCGTCTATGGTAACCACATCTTTAGCTTCTTCCATATCCTTATAATAGATCTGAACCCTGCTAAAGTTAGCTTCAGGATCTGATGCTATGGCTACAAATGTCTCATCATGGTTAGGAACTCCATATTCTTTTCTTTCCACCGGATTTTCTCTGGCTTCAAGATTTGAAAAATGAGATTTTATCTTTTCTTCTATAGTTTCAACATCCAGATCTCCAACGGCGATTACAGCCATTAGACCGGGTCTGTACCAATCTTTATAATAACTACGTATGGTCTCATAATCTGCATTTTCAATAACATCTTTCTTACCAATAGGCAATCTTTCAGCATATCTTGAATTATACATAACCTTAGGCAGATATTCCTGCATCATTCGCTTATCTGGTCCAAGACCAAGACGGTATTCTTCCATTACCACTCCACGCTCACCGTCGATAGCTTCTTCGGTTAGAAGCGCATTATGCGCCCAGTCTTCAAGAACAGTGAATCCACCCTCCAATTTTTCTGGATCGTCACTTGGGATTGGTAAAATATATACCGTTTCATCGAAACTGGTATAAGCATTTAAATCTGCTCCGAATTTTACTCCAATACTTTGCAGGTAATCTACCAATTCATTTTTCTCAAAGTTTTTGGTGCCATTAAAGTTCATGTGCTCAATGAAGTGAGCGAGGCCTTGTTGTTCATCGGTTTCCAGGATAGAACCCGCTTTTATGGCAAGTCTTAATTCTAATTTGTCTTCCGGTTTCCCGTTGTTTCTAATGTAATAGGTAAGTCCGTTATCCAGCTTGCCAATTTTTACATTGGGATCTGTCGGGATCTTATCTGCTTTTTTGGTTTGGGCAAAAGCATAGTTAGATACAACCAGAAATAATACCCATAGGGTACTGGTAAAGTAATTTTTCATAAAAATTTATATAGGTGTTATCAAATATGCTTGTAAGATAGGATTTTTAAGAAATATTCTCATAAAACTGGCCTTTTTTTAATGAAAAAATTTAACGGTACGCTATAAAATAAAAACCGGACCAAATCCTGTTTTTTTAGGATTCGGTCCGGTTTTTATGACTTAATAGTTTGTACTTACTAGCCGTTCTTTTTAGACTTGATCATATTTTCAAGCATATCCCACATTTCTTCAGGAACTGCTTCCAGTAGATTGAATTGTCCGGCGCCTTTTAGCCATTCGCCGCCATCGATAGTAATAACCTCTCCATTTACGTAAGCTGAAAAATCTGAAACCAGGTAAGCAGCAAGGTTCGCCAGTTCCTGGTGATCACCAACTCTTTTTAAAGGTACTTTTTTAGCAAGATCAAATTTCTCTTTAAGATCACCTGGTAAAAGCCTGTCCCATGCACCTTTAGTTGGGAATGGTCCTGGAGCGATCGCGTTAGATCTAATTCCGTATTTAGCCCATTCTACAGCTAAAGATCTGGTCATGGCCAGAACCCCTGCTTTAGCAGTTGCACTTGGTACTACGTATGCAGAACCTGTCCAGGCATAGGTAGTTACAATATTAAGAACAGTTTTATTTTCTTCTTTTTTATCGATCCAGTGTTTACCCAAAGCTAGTGTACAGTTCTTACTCCCTTTAAGCACAATGTCGATAATCGTATCAAAGGCATTGGCACTTAATCTTTCGGTGGGAGAGATAAAGTTTCCTGCAGCATTGTTCAAAAGAATATCTACGGAACCAAACTCTTCAACTACGTCGTCACGCATAGCTTCGACCTGGTCATAATGTCTAACGTCGCATTGAACAGCAAAACATTTACCACCGGTTTCTTCTTCCAGTTCTTTAGCAGTATTCTGAAGCTTTTCAAGATTCCTAGAGGTGATGGCAACTTTTGCTCCCAATTCAAGGAAATATCTGGTCATTGATTTGCCGAGTCCGCTACCTCCACCGGTCACGATGATATTTTTTCCTTTAAGGGCGTCGTCACGTAGCATTTTTTTCTTTAAGTCCATATATTGGTTGGTTTTAGTCTTTATTCGTCGATTAATATTTCCAGAAGCTGGGTTGCTGCATCGCTGATCTTGGTTCCCGGACCAAATACTGCCACCGCTCCTGCGTCAAAAAGAAACTGATAATCCTGAGATGGAATCACGCCACCCACGATCACCATGATATCTTCTCTTCCTAATTTTTTTAGTTCCTCAATAACCTGTGGAACAAGCGTTTTATGTCCGGCAGCAAGAGAGGAAACTCCTAAAATATGAACATCATTTTCTGCAGCTTGCTGCGCCGCTTCTGCCGGCGTTTGGAATAGCGGACCAATATCTACATCGAAACCTAGATCGGCATAGCCAGTTGCAACAACTTTAGCACCTCGGTCATGTCCATCCTGACCCATTTTTGCTACCATGATACGAGGTCTTCGACCTTCCATCTCTGCAAACTTGTCTGCCAGTTCCCTGGCTTTATTAAATGAACTATTATCTTTCATTTCTTTTGAATATACCCCGCTAAAAGACTGGATCTTTGCTTTATATCTGCCATAAACATCTTCAAGAGCATCGCTGATCTCGCCTAGACTAGCTCGTTCCCTGGCAGCTTCTACCGCTAGCGCAAGTAAATTATCATTTTCATTTTTAGCAGCTTTTCGAAGGTTTTCCAGAGTTTCCTGAACCTTCTCCTCGTTACGCTCAGCTCTGATCTTTTCCAGCCTGGCAACCTGCTGTTTTCTTACAGTTTGATTATCTACTTCCAGCGTTACCAGTTCATCCTCTTTCTCAAGGCGGTATTTATTTACTCCAACGATCACATCGGTTTCACTGTCTATTCTTGCCTGTTTCCTGGCAGCTGCTTCCTCTATTCTCATTTTAGGAATTCCAGCCTCAATAGCTTTTGTCATTCCTCCCAAGTCTTCAACTTCTTCAATAAGTTTCCAGGCTTTCTGAGCAATCTCTTCCGTAAGTTTTTCAACATAAAAACTTCCAGCCCATGGATCTACGGTCTTGGTGATATTTGTTTCCTGCTGAAGGAAAAGCTGTGTATTCCTGGCGATTCTGGCAGAAAAGTCTGTTGGTAAAGCAATTGCTTCATCCAGGGCATTGGTGTGCAAACTCTGGGTTCCGCCGAAAGCCGCAGCTGCAGCCTCAATGCAGGTGCGAGCCACATTATTAAACGGATCCTGCTCGGTTAAACTCCAGCCACTAGTTTGTGAATGGGTTCTTAGAGATAAAGATTTAGGATTTTTAGGATTGAACTGTTTCACGATTTTCGCCCAAAGCATTCTACCGGCACGCATCTTGGCGATTTCCATAAAATGGTTCATCCCGATCGCCCAGAAAAAAGATAATCTTGGCGCAAAACTGTCTATATCCATTCCGGCATCCAGTCCTTTTCTGATGTACTCCAACCCGTCAGCCAGAGTATATGCCAGTTCTATATCACAAGTTGCACCTGCTTCCTGCATGTGGTAACCGGAAATACTGATACTGTTGAATTTTGGCATATTTTGAGAAGTGTACTCAAATATGTCTGAAATGATTTTCATAGAAGGAGTAGGAGGGTAGATGTAAGTATTTCTAACCATAAATTCCTTCAAAATATCATTTTGAATAGTTCCCGAAAGCTGTTCCGGTTTTACGCCCTGTTCTTCGGCAGCGACGATGTAAAAAGCCATGATTGGCAGAACGGCACCGTTCATGGTCATGGAAACCGACATTTTATCCAGCGGAATCTGGTCAAAAAGGATCTTCATATCCTCCACAGAATCTATCGCCACACCTGCTTTTCCAACATCCCCAACTACACGGTCGTGATCTGAATCGTAACCACGATGTGTTGGTAAATCAAATGCTACCGAAAGTCCTTTTTGGCCTGCAGCCAAATTCCTTCTGTAAAAAGCATTACTTTCTTCAGCCGTAGAGAATCCGGCGTACTGACGAATCGTCCATGGCCTGCTTACATACATCGTGCTGTAGGGTCCGCGTAAATAGGGCGGAATACCTGCAGCAAAATTTAAATGTTCTGTTTCTGAAATATCTTTTTTAGAATAGGAGGTTTTGATCTCTATTTCCTCCGGGGTCATAAAAGTTTCCTTTTCCGAGTCTGGCCTTCTACTAGAGAATTCCTTATCGGCTAGGTTTATATTTTGAAGATCTTTGCGTTGCATGAATCTTAATTTTATTGGGTTGGCTGGCTTTGTTTCTCTTCTTCAAGTCTCTTCTCCTCGCGCTCTTCACTCAGCCTTCTTTCCAGTATAGGTTCAATTAAGGTTTTTCTCGGGTTCTTTTTCAGAAATGGATAAAGCTCAATGTCATCTTTCATCCGGTCTTCAGGATTCTCGAACTTATTGGTCCCTATTAACACGAGTTCGCCACGGTTAAACTTTTCCTGCTCTTCCCGAGCACTTTCTTTTATTTTCTTCTGAATAACTCCAGCTTTCAATTCTTTTAAAAGTCCGCCGCCTTTTTCAATATCTTTGAAGATATCCAGTGCTTTCTCAGCTAATTGTCGCGTGATAGATTCAATATAATAGCTGCCTTCGGAAACATTTCCAACTTTATCCAGGTAACTTTCATTTCTCATGATAAGTAGCTGATTTCGAGCAATACGGTCACCAAACTCGTTGTCTTTATGATATATAGCATCATAAGGCATATTGCAGATGGCATCAGCCCCGCCAAGGATCGCGCTCATGCTCTCGGTAGTGGTTCGCAATAGATTTACATTGAAATCGTATAATGTTTTGGTTCGTTTCGTTGGCTGTGCGATAACATAACAAGTGGTATTGAAACCGAATTCCTGTGCAATCGTTCCGAATAACCAGCGTAACGCCCTAATCTTCGATATTTCGAAGAAATAATCTGAACCAACTGAAACATTAAACTGAAATTTGAAATTAGTCTTTTGTTCATTAGAAAGTCCTAGTTCAGAAAAATGATTTAGGTATTCGGTAGCCTGGGCAATCGAATAAGCCAGTTGCTGCGGAATGTTCGCACCAGAATTCTGATAGAGGGCAAGATCTATACTAACCATAGATTTTAAATGGTTAGTTTGCTGAACGATCCTGTCTAATTGTTCATGATCAGCATTCATATTGTCAAACCAGTTACCAGAACGGGCCAGTTTACCAATAATATCTGTCTGTAGATAAACGTTCAGATCCTTTTCTGAAACAAGTTTATCCAGCTTGAGAACAAATTCAGCATCCAGGAATTCTGGTTTTAAATAGATGGAAATTCCGCCTGGAAGATCTTTCAATAGTTCTTCGCAATCGATTTCTTGATCGGGTAAAATAAACCAGATCGCTTCTGTTCCTTTCTGAAGTTTCTGAAGCGCTTTTTCATTGGCCTGAGCCGCTGAGACCACATATATCTTTTCGCAGATATTCCAATGGGCAGGATTTGAAACTTTCAGTGTTTCTTCAATATCTTCTGAAGAATAGAAAGGTTTTATATTGATGCCATGAAGCGTTTTGGTAATGAGCTTCTCGTTATAATCGGCACCTTTAAGATCGGCCTGGATTTTTTGTTTCCATTGTTTTGCAGAAACTTCTTCAAATTCCTGAAATAACAATTGTTTCATTATTAGTTGGTTTAGATCGGGAAGTTTTGCGAAAATTCTAGTTTATCGTATCGTATTCAATAATGTAAATATCTTCATTGGGCCTTTTCATATAATATTTCTGCCTGGCGAACTTTTCAAGTTCTACCGAATCCTGAAGCTTTTCAATGATGGCTTTGTCTTTCGCAATTTCCTTTTGATAATAATTTTTATTGTCCTGCAATTCGTCTATTTCCTCATCCAGTTCATGATGAATAAACCATGAATTGGTATCTAGGAAAAACATCCACCCTGCAAATACGAGACTTATCAGTACATATTTGTTACTGATAAACCTGAACCAGGGTTTTTTTCGCAGGTCTTTAAATTTCATACGCTTTAAAGATACAAAATTAGGTTAAGCGATCTTTGATTATAGTTTGAACGATATCAACAGCAACCGTATTGTAGCGATTTGTAGGAATGATGATATCAGCAAATTCTTTGGTTGGTTCTATGAATTGCTGATGCATTGGTTTCAGCGTAGTTTGATATCTCCATAAAACTTCTTCCAGGTCACGGCCTCTTTCAGCGATGTCGCGTTTTAATCTACGAATAAGTCTTTCATCACTATCTGCATGAACATAGATCTTGATATCGAATAATTCACGAATTTCAGGATGCGTAAGAATAAGAATTCCCTCCACGATCACTACTTTTCTAGGATGAATTTCTAAGGTTTCCCCGGTTCTGTTATGTTCTTTAAATGAATAAACTGGTTGTTGTATAGAATTACCGGCTTTCAATTCTTTTAAGTGCTCGCCTAAAAGGTCAAAATCGATAGATTTTGGATGGTCAAAATTTATCTTTTTACGGTCTTCAAAAGAAAGGTGAGAAGTATCCTGGTAGTAAGAATCTTGGGAAATAACATCTACTTCCTCGTTCTTAAGTTCTTCGATGATCTGATTTACTACCGTGGTTTTTCCGCTTCCCGTACCACCGGCAATACCAATTATAAGCATAGAGTTGAAATTTGCGCAAAGGTAATATTAGTTTTTAAAAATTTTTGGAGGAATCTGATGCCATTTGCTGAAAAATGAAATTTCCTGTAAATAAAAAAGCCCGACTGTGCTAACAATCGGGCTTTCTATTATATTAAGAATTTTATTCTTCTTTTTTCTGAATAGCGGCAACTTCTTCTTCAGTTACCATATCATCGATATTGTTGCTCCAGGAATTCATCACATAGTTCATAGCATCTGCAACTTCCTTATCGCTTAATCCCATTGGAGTCATAATATTGTCATATTTTTCACCATTCACTTCAATAGGCCCCTGCATTCCATATTTCACACCGCGAATACTTTCTTCACGTTTTTCGGTAAGCCAGTTGGAGCCATCAAGTGGGGGATAGGTGCCGGCAATTCCTTTACCTGTTGGTAAATGGCAGGTTACACATAGGTCTGAATAAACCTCTTGCCCGCGAACAATACTTGCCTTTAGCGGAGTTTGTGAACTTGATTTTTCGGAAGATGGAATTACATAAGAGTCTTCTTCCTGTTCTGCGTCGTTTTCTTTTTTGTCAGATTTACAAGCTACCATAGCTGCTGCAAGTCCGAATACAAATAGCAGTTTTTTCATAATAATTATTGGTTGTTGGTTAATTTTGCGATTCCTTTACCTTCAATGGCTACATAGATATTTCCGTCAGGACCCTGTCTCACATCTCTCATTCTACCTGAATCTTCCAGCAATTTAGTTCTTTTTGTGATCTTTTTACCGTCTAGGTCTAAAAGTTCCAGGTATTGGAACTTAAGGGAGCCTACTAAAAGATTGCCCTTTAATTCAGGAAATTTATCTGAAGTCACATAAGCAAATCCACTTGGAGCGATAGACGGAAGCCAGTAAAATATAGGATCTTTCATGTTCGGGCGGGATCGTTCATCGGTAATTGGAGTACCGCTGTAATTTTCGCCATAGGTTACTACAGGCCAACCATAATTTTCGCCTTTTTTAACAACATTGATTTCATCACCTCCTTTTGGACCATGCTCATGAACCCAGATCTCGCCGGTTTCAGGATTTAAAATCATTCCCTGTGGATTTCTGTGTCCGTAAGAATATATGGCTTCCACAGCATCTTCCTGTCCTACAAACGGATTATCTGATGGAACAGAGCCGTCATCATTCAGTCGATATACCTTACCGTTGTCCCTGGTAATATCCTGAGGATTTACATCTCTTTCTCCGCGTTCTCCAGCGCTGAAATAAAGGTAACCTTCATTATCAAAAGCGATTCTTGATCCAAAATGCTGACCTTTGGTAGTATTCGGAGAGGCTTTGTAAAGAACTTCTTTTGAAGTTAATTGATTGCCTTCAAGTTTAGCTCTCATAATGGCGGTATTACCACCATCACCTTCACCTTCAGTCGAAGCATAAGAGAAATAGATCCATCCGTTATTTTCATAATCTGGATGCAGAACTACATCTAAAAGTCCACCCTGTCCACGATCATAAACTTCTGGTCCACCCTGAACCTGAGTCTTTTTTCCATCCTTGAAATGAATGATATCTCCATTCTTTTCAGTTATTAGCATACTGTTGTCTGGCAGAAAGGTGAATCCCCACGGAATCTGGAGACCTTCCACAACCATTTCGTAAGAATATTTATCTGAACTTTCCGCATCTATAGGATCAGGAACTTCAGTTGGAGCATCAGTAGTTTCTTCAGTATTTTCCTGACTGTTTTCTTCAACCTTGGCTGTATCAGTAGTTTTGTCGTTATCACCACAGGCATAGAGGCTAAAAACGACTCCCATACCCAGTATTATTCTTTTCATAGCGTTGCAATTTTTAATTAAAATAGGGATTAAGTAAACTAAGATATAAAAAATTAAAAGTTTTCATTGTGAGAGATTAAATATTCTTATATTTGCCGCCCAATTGTGGTTTAAAAGCCATCTCGGGGTGTAGCGTAGCCCGGTTATCGCGCCTGCTTTGGGAGCAGGAGGCCGCAGGTTCGAATCCTGCCACCCCGACGAACCACCTAATAAGTGGAAACAAAACACTGTTAATCTCTTGATTTTCAGTGTTTTTTGTTTTTAGGGATATCAAATAATATCATTTAAAAGCATGAGTCTGGTGAATCATTCGGTGAATCAATTTTTACAAATAATTCCGTAACTTCCTAAGGCATTTGAGCTGGTTTGATTTTCGTCTTTGCGAACTGATTGTTTCATAAAAGACGCTTGAAATGCCTGATTACACTACCTTTTCCGTATTATTCTTTGTCCGAAAACATCATGATGAGACCAAGAAATTATTTATTTATGCCCGAATTACTGTTGATGGAAAACGCTCCGAAATTAGTCTGAAAAGATCAATTCCGGTGAATCAATGGGATACCTCAAAAGGACGCGCCAGGGGAACCGCTCCAAAATCACGAATTCTAAACCAGTACTTAGACCAGGTTTACAATAAGCTGTTAGACTGCCATAAGCAGCTCTCGTCAGAGAATAAAGTTATCTCCGCCCAGACTATCAAAGCTCGTTTCTATGGGAAGGATGAACATCACAAAACTTTACTGGAACTGATGGAATATCATAATACTAATATGAAGAATGTATTAAAACCCGGCACCCTCAAAAACTATTATACGACCGAAACTTACTTAAAAGAGTTTTTAAATAAGAAACTGAAATGCAATGATATTAACCTTAAACAGATCAATTACCGGTTTGTAACGGACTTTGAACAGTTCTTACGCAATTATTCGGCAAAAGTTTCACGCAAAACCTGTGGGAATAATGGTACCATGAAACACCTGGAACGCTTCAAAAAGATGCTCAACCTGGCTATTAAACTGGAATGGCTGGTAAAAAATCCATTTGACAACTTTAAATTCCGGTTTGAGAAGAATGAACGGCAGTATCTCAATAAACGGGAGCTTCAAATATTAGAGACGACCGAATTTACCAGAAGTAGCTTGCAAAAAGTAAAGGATATTTTTGTTTTCTCTTGCTATACGGGGCTTGCTTATGTTGATATTAAAAAATTAACCCTTCATCAGATTGTAAAAGGAATTGATGGGAGTAACTGGATCTATACCAAACGGGAAAAAACAAAAGAAACTATAAAGGTGCCTGTACTCCCCCAGGCGCAAATCTTATTAGATAAATACAAGGACCAAATTATATCAGGTGATTATTTGTTTCCTGTTTGTTCCAATCAAAAGGTCAATAAATACCTGAAAGAGTTGATGCAGCAACTGAAAATAAAAAAGACTATAACCTTTCATTCTGCCAGGCATACCTTTGCCACCACCATAACTTTATCTAATGGGGTGCCAATTGAAACGGTTTCCAAGTTATTAGGACATACTAAATTATCGACTACGCAGATCTATGCCAGGGTGATTGATTCCAAAATATCCAGTGATATGGAATGTTTAAAAAAGAAATTAAAATAGAGATGATTGACTTTGAAGTAGGTATAAAAATAGCCCTAATCCTAAAAGGGACATAATTATACCAATTATAAGAAATAAATAATGTACAATCTTTAGTTTGGACATATGATAATTTGAAGTCGCAATTAAGTTCTTTCTTATGGAGACGATTGCCGTTTTACCAATTAGTATTGTCAATTTAGGATTAGCTTAATATATTAATTCCGTGCTAATTACAATATATGTGGGCTAAATTTTGATTATTTCCGATGAGCGGATTAAGAAAATGAGATGTTTATGGAGTATCTAAACTTTTAGGGAATATCAAAATAGTAACAACCCAGATTTATGCGCGAGTGATATCCACGAAAATTTCCAAGAAGGCACAATACTCAAAAAAAAAAGTAATAACGGGATTTTTAAATCCTTCAAAAAAGCAGTTGGTACAAACCAACCTGTATGAAATTTTGTCCCGCCCGCGGGACGAAATCGAAGGTCGAGTAGGTAAAGGGGAATCTCACCCCTAAACCTCTCTCAGAACCGGACGTGAACCTCTCGATTCATACGGCTCTTCTTGATCAAAACATAGCATTAAGGCCTCAGACATGGATATTTCCAATGCTCAAAGAGCGTTGGATAATCCTTTGACAGGCTTCGAAGATATTTCGTTGAGGCAGTCCATGGTTTGCGGTGGTATCTACGATATTTATTACGCAGCCATTTGGCCAATCTTCGATGGAACGCTCTAAAGAGCATACCCATCCCGGAGAGCCTGAACTTTCCATAGTATCTGATCCAACCCCTGATTTTGGAGTTGACCAGCCGGGCAATATCTTCTATGGAAGATTGCGTCCGTCTATGGAGGTTTAAACGAAAGAGTTCCTCGTTTATTCGACTGATACTCTTCTGGCTCATCGCTGGAGTAAAGCCTAGGAATAGCTTTCCGCTTTTGCGGACTATTCTCGGCTTAAAGGTATGGCCTAAAAAGTCAAAACTTTGATAAGCCACCTTTCCCTTTGAGCGTCTCTTTTGATTGCGCCGACAATAAACTATCCGGGTTTTATCCGGATGTAGTTCCAGCTTACACTCAGACAGGCGTTTTCTAATGTCGTTTAACACATCGTGTGCCTGTTTCTGGTGGTAGCAATGGATCACAATATCATCAGCGTACCGCTCAAATCGAAGTTTAGGATAATGGCGTTCAAACCATTTATCAAAGGCAATGTCCATAAAGATATTGGCCAGTACAGGACTGATCACCCCACCTTGGGGAGTGCCTTTACCCTTTGGATTATGGACTGATCCATCGGCCTTCTGAACCGGGGCATTCAGCCAGCGCTTCACATACAATAAAATATATCGCTCCTGTGTGTGGTGACTTACCGCCTTTAATAATAGTTCATGGTCGATGTTATCATAAAATCCTTTGATGTCCAGATCGATCACCCAACTGTAACGAAAACAATGTTTCCGGCATTGGCCAATGGCATCATGGGCAGACTTACCCGGCCGGTATCCAAAACTATTTGGACTAAAACCGTTTTCTACCAATGATTCCAATGCTGTGGCCACAACCTGCTGGGCTACCCGGTCAATAATGGTTGGAATACCCAGAGGCCGCATCTTCCCTTTTCCCTTGGGAATCAGAACTTCTTTGACTGGTTTTGGAAAATAACTTCCACTAGTCATTCGGTTCCATAATGGATAGAGGTACTTCCTGAGGTTATTATCCACCTCTTCTATCGTGAGGCCGTCCACACCGGGACTGCCCCGGTTCGATCTTACCTTCTTAAAAGCCCGTTGTACCTGAGACTTGTTAATCGGTAATGTTTTGTGTTCTTCATTAAAGATCATCCTTAAAATTTTAAGTTGTCATGCAATAAATAAACGTATCAAGTGAAGCCCTTCACTGGCCAAAGTTTATAGCTTTGGTTCCCTGGAGCATGTACGCTACTACGGCTTCATCCGTCCCAGAATTGCAGTATCGTTACTTTCCGGCTTTCCGTCCTTGGCTTTCACCGTTTTCACTTCATTCACCTGCATTCTGGTTCTCCTTTTCCTTAATTGCGCCCGAATAAGGGTCTTGCCTTCTATATGCCGGATGCCATGCAACCAGTAACCAGATTCCCCGTTGCACCCTGCTCTCTTGGAGCTGCTCCTCCTTGATTTGGACATCATAAAAGTTATTTTCGACATGTCTATAAAGGTTCACTTGCGTTCAACTCCGCTTATTCACACCTATTACCCATTCTTAAAAATAGATAGTATACTTGTCGCTCAGTACCCAACCCCTTAAGGCGAGCACCACAAGCCGGTTTGAACAATCCGTCTGGACAGCTTGTTCGGTAGGTCAATCTTTCCTGGAATAAAGTGTGTGAGTCCTCTGATGTTAAGTTTGATGAAACTGATCAGCTCGTTTCTGCTTCTTCTAAGAAAGCTACCATCACAATTAAAGTTATGTTATCCGTTTTCAAAGAACGTTCTTCAACATTCGTGCTCCCCGGATAACTAAGGACGCACAGCAAGACGGTAACACGCTACGCGATGTTATTCGATTCCTTAAATTCATAAATATTTGTTGTTCAGTGTTTTATAAGTTAAACTATCCTATAGTATATCCACCCAAGTGGATATACCCATCTGAAAAGACCTATAAAATAAGGAAGGCTATAGCCAGTATATAATGAAATAGTATCCATTTTGCCCAAAAAAGGTTTCAATTAAGCAAGTAGGCCTGGAGTTTTCTAAAAAACCAATAGCTCTGTTTCAGCAAAAGAGGTTCATTCCTAATTGTCCTGGACACGAGCCAAAAAGCTTAGATTATTAAATGTTTGAAAGAATAATATCAAAAAGATTTTTTTAAGTTCACTAGGCGGTAACTAAAATTCACCGATCAGGATTTCAGAATTCTTTATCTTCTTTCATCACCTTATCTTTCGATGCGAAAATGACAAACTTTAAAATTAACCGGAGCCCATAAACCACTCTGTTATTTATAGCTCCTCTATAATTTTAAAGCTTGAAGCTAGGAGCATCAAAAGGTAATGCGATGGCGCTGGAAGAAGTAAATAGAAATAAATAAAAACCAGTTCATCCTGATCTACAGTATTTTTTTTCACAGCAAACGGAAAATGCTCAAGATGAAAAAAGTAAATAGTGTTTTCTCTTTTAACTTTTTGCTAGTAATTTTCAAATATTATTTATTATACATTTAAAGTAAAATCAAAGATAAAAAAGGGTTAATTCTGTTATTGCAGTCACGGCCCTTTTTTAGTATTCAAATATTTGATTACTCCCGATGGTCGCAATGAAAAAAGAGATGTTTATTGTGGAAACCAAACATCAGAATTAGTAGAATCAAAGCCCCCTATCTATCGAACTAATACTATGAAATGTTTGGTCGCTAAATAAACTACCTTTCCATTCATGGCATTAAGGATTTGGGAATATTCTTTCTTTTCATTCCCAAAGTACGCATATGATCAATCAAATTAGCTTTTACACAGTTTTCGATTTGATCCATCGGAATTCGATAGCTGCTTTTGCATTTATATTCCATCTTATTATCACAAAGTTTAGTGGTTAAATCAAGGTCTACCTTATTTCCATGAGTTTTGGTGTGTAAATAATAATTAAACTCAATATGCTCTTTATCTGCCAATGGAGAGCCTTTAATTTTAGGAATATAGACCGCATCTTCTAATTTCTGAAATTCCATAGTTACTGGTTTTTAAGGTGATTTATAAAATATAATAAATTTTATGATTGGAATTGAAATAGGAGCAGTTTGTTAAGAAAAAAGGGAAATGACGCTTTTACCTGCATTTCCCCTTTTAATTCCACTTGGGGGGTGACCCTTTGTGGAATAAACTTTATTAAAAGTTTACCGTGATTTTAAAGATACAAATTATTCTTTGCAACCTCCGGGCGCAAAGCAAGATTGTCATGACAATGACACATCTTGCTTTGTTTTCTTTTTTTGAATGATAAAGTATTATTTGGCAAAAATTACCACATAGGACTTTGTTAAAGTCATAAGATTTTGGCATTTAAAGAAGTAGGTAGTGCAGCACTTCAGATCGCATTTTTAATCTGAACAGCCGAAGCTCCAGGATTAATGGAAGCATATAAAACTACAGCTCTAGAAACATATTGATTGTTATTAAAATTTCAAAAGTATCCTTTGCAATATTTCTACAGAATTAATTCTGTAATTTGGAATTATGAAACTGCTTATAATAGAAGACGAACCTGAAATGCTAAAAAGCCTTGAAGATTTTGCCATAGAGGAAGGGTTTACTTGTGATACCGCAGGCAATTATTGGGATGGTGCTGAGCGTATCAATCTCTATGATTATGATTGTATTATCCTAGACATCAATCTCCCTGATGGAAGTGGGTTCGATTTACTTGAAGCTCTCCATAAAACAGATAAAACCGATGGAGTAATTATCCTTTCTGCTCGTAATTCCCTTGATGATAAAATAAAAGGACTGGGCTTGGGGGCGGATGACTATTTGACTAAGCCCTTCTATTTTTCAGAACTAAATGCCCGTGTAAAGGCAATTATCAGAAGGAAACAATTTAAGACTAATAAATTGGTTCGTTATTCAAACCTTATAATCGAACCAGATCAGTACATTGTGGGAGTCAATGAACTTGAAAGTAAACTTTCTCTGACTAAAAAAGAATATGCAATACTCACTCACTTGATTAGTAATCACAAGCGGGTACTTACCAAAGTTTCATTGGCAGAATATATATGGGGAGATTATGTAGATGAGGCACAGAGTTTTGATTTTTTATTCTCTCAAATCAAAAACCTAAAACGTAAATTAAAAGATGCCGGGGCACAGGTGGAAATAAGCAATATTTATGGTATTGGTTATCAAATTAAGTCTTTATGAAACTACTTACCTACACTTCCCGCATTCAATTACTTTTTTTCCTGATCCTGTTCGGGATTTTTTCAATATTGTTTTACCTGGTACTAAATTGGAACGTACTTCAGAATGTGGATGAAGTACTGTATAACCGCAAAGACAACCTGCTGGCTTATCTTGAAGAAAATCCTGAAGCTCCATTTAAAGAAGACAACCCGCTAGACGATTTTACTTTTTATACTGTTGCAGAAACTGTGTTCCAGGAAAGTTACGAAAGTTACTCCGACACTCTTATTTATGAGCCTGTTGATAATGAGTTCGATGAATACCGCAAACTAACCACTTTTGCGAAATTACAAGGTGAACATTACCGGCTGGAAATAATAAAGCCCCACCTGGAGGCGGCAGAAATGATCAGTACAATCGCTATTACTCTCGGAAGTTTATTTTTGGGGTTAGTATTGTCTTTTTATTTATTCCAACGTTTTATCTCACGAAAAATATGGAAGCCGTTTTTTGGAATACTCGAAAAAATTCGGCTTTTCCGATTGGATAAGCAGGAACTACAAGAACTGCCATCTACATATATAGATGAGTTTCGGATGCTAAATGAAGCCGTTAATGAGCTGACCCGGAAAAACAAGGAGGTATTTGAAAATCAGAAGCAGTTTATAGAAGACGCCTCCCATGAATTGCAAACACCCTTATCCATAATTCAGTCAAAATTGGAAGCGCTAGTGAGCAGAACCACGTTAACCGCAGAACAAGCAGCTATTGTAGACAGTATCATTGGCTCTACGCAACGGCTAAAAAAACTGAACAAAACCCTTTTACTGCTGGCCAAAATAGAAAATAGTCAGTTCCTGATGACGGACGAGGTTAATGTCAATGGAATAATCGGCAGATCCCTGGAATATTATGACGAACAGAAAAATATCCTGAATATTAAAATGAAAATTAATATAAGAAAAAGGGTTGTAATTTCAGGAAACAAGATGCTTACCGAAATCCTCATCCAGAATTTGCTTAAAAATGCCTTTTTACATAATGTCGAAGATGGAATGGTAGACATAAAATTAGACAAGAAACAATTGGTTGTTACCAATTCTGGCAATCAAAAAAGTATAAGTCAAAAAAGGCTGTACCAAAGATTTAATAAATCTTCTAATAATCCTGAATCTTGGGGCTTAGGGTTATCAATTGCTTTTAAAATTGCCGATAAAAGTAATTGGAAATTAAAATATAATTTCGAAGGGAATCAACACATTTTCACAATATATTTCTGATTCTCCAAAATTTCTACAGAGTTGTTTTTTAAATTTCAATTTCAATAAATGTTTAATTTTAAAATCTTATTGTTATGAAAACAAGTAAAAATTTATTTCGCATTTTATTATTCTCCTTACTTTTTATAGGAGGTAATGTGGCTACAGCAACTGCCCAATCGGAGATCAAAGAGTTAAGTGAAAAGTCCATTGAGTTCTCTGAACTACCCGAAGCCGTAAAGGATGCTTTTAAGAACTCGGAATACGCCGAATGGGAAATAGAGGAGGTGGAAAAGGTTGAGACCAATAAGGGCACTATGTATGAGCTTGAGGTCGAAAACGAAGATGAAACCTATTATGAACTTTATTTTAGTCCGGAAGGAAAATTAGTGCTCAAAAAAGAGAAAAGCCACAAAGATGGTGAAGATGATCATCGATAATGCTTCAACTAATAAAATCTAAAGGATTTCAGACCTTTTATAGAAGCTGAGGGCTGCCAAGAAGAATTTCGACTTGTGTAGATCTCAGCTCTTAATCTTTTACCATCCTCTGGATTAATAAAGAGGAAAAATAAGAAGAAATACTTGAATATGTTTCCTTGTTACTTTTGATACGTATTAGATTCAAATTTTTCTTTCTATGCCCATTGCTGTTCGTTTTTTGGCAATGAGATCCCGGAATTTGGAGTTTAGTATTCTATTTTAAAATAAGGCCAGAAAAATCATTAATTAACTTTTAAATATAAATGCAAATGGACCGAAAAGATTTTATAAAAAATTCAACAATATTGGGTAGTGCAACTATCCTCCCCGTTAATAACGTTTTTTCTCGAGGTGTGAATGAAAATGGTATTGATAAATTAGTAGATAACAATGGTAATTTTATTCAGAAGTCGCTACCTTACAATAAAACCTTTCTGGAACCTCATATGGATGAAGAAACTCTGCATCTACATTACGAATTTCATCATGGTGGAGCGGTAAAAGGAGCTAATAAAGATCTCGACAATATTAAAAAGCACCTTAAGTCTGGTGAAATGGAAATGGTCGATTTATGGACAAGGAAATTAGCCTATCATTTTTCAAGCCACTTACTTCATTCTATTTTCTGGACTAACCTGACCAATAAAAAAACCCAGCCAAAAGCAGATTTATTAAAACAGATAGAAAAAGATTTTGGTTCGTTTGATAAACTCCAAGCATACATAGCCAAAGTTTCCAAAAGTGTTGAGGGCAGTGGTTGGGGTATTTTAGGTTATCAGCCTTACTCACAGTCCCTTACACTTTTGCAATGTGAAAACCATCAAAAATTAACACAATGGGGGGTTATTCCTATTTTGGTAATAGATGTATGGGAACACGCCTATTATTTAAAGCATAAAAATAAAAGAGGAGATTTTGTAGATACTGTGTTAGATATTATTGATTGGGATAATGTAGCAGATAGATATAACACCGCCATTAAACTTCGATAATTGGAAAAATTACCTTTCAAGGAAGCCCTGAGAGTATGGGTGAAAGTAGCTATCCACAGTTTCGGAGGACCAGCTGGGCAAATTGCAGTAATGCATAAAATATTGGTAGAAGAAAAAAAGTGGATCAGTGAGAGCCGTTTTCTACATGCTCTCAATTACTGCATGTTATTGCCGGGACCAGAAGCACAGCAACTAGCTACCTATATCGGCTGGTTGCTTCACAGAAACAAGGGAGGACTGGTTGCGGGGATATTATTTGTCCTACCAGGTTTTATCTCCATATTAATCCTTAGTATTCTCTATGCAGCATACCGGGATATAGGAATTGTAGAAGCCATTTTTTTTGGCATTAAACCTGCTGTATTGGCCATCGTTATTGGTGCAGTCATCAAAATAGGGAAAAGAGCCCTAAAAAATGAGGTCATGGTGAGTATGGCAGTACTCGCTTTTATCGCTATTTTTTTCTTCCAGATCGACTTTCCTTATATTGTTCTGGCTGCTGGGTTAATAGGTTTTATAGGCGGAAAACTTTGGGAAGAAAAATTTCATGTAATAAAGGGACATAGAGAAAAAAGGGATGAAGATAATGCCTTTTATATAGACAGCTATATCCAGCCGGTAAAGCCGTCTCTTGTAAAAAGCCTGAAAACCATATTCCTCTTTTTAAGTTTATGGGCACTACCGTTGATACTGATCGCCATGTGGATTGGAACGGAGAACATTTTCTTCTCAGAAGGGATATTTTTCAGTAAAACGGCAGTGGTTACGTTTGGAGGAGCTTATGCAGTCTTGGCCTATATTGCTCAAAAAGCAGTGGAAGATTATGGCTGGCTAAGAAGTGGGGAAATGCTGGACGGTCTGGGAATGGCAGAAACAACACCGGGCCCCCTCATCCAGGTCGTTCAATTTGTTGGGTTTATGGGAGCTTATCGCTTATCTGGTACGATGGATCCTCTTATGGCCGGCATCTTAGCTTCCTTTTTGGTGACCTGGACAACTTTTATTCCCTGCTTCCTGTTTATATTTACCGGCGCACCCTATATTGAATACCTCCGGGGCAATAAAAACCTAACCACTGCCTTGTCAGGAATTACGGCTGCAGTCGTAGGCGTTGTACTCAATCTTGGGGTTTGGTTTGCTATCTATACACTTTTTGGACGAGTAAATGAAAGCCACTCATACGGAATAAGATGGTTAATTCCGAAATGGGAAACCATTAATATTCCTTCAATGGTAATTGGAATTATTGCTGCATTTGTTTATTTCATCCTTAAATGGGACATGCTAAAAACCATTGCTGTGAGCATTTTGTCAGGAATAATTTACTTCTTCATCTTTAATAACTAGCTTTAATGAAAAATTTAATCCAACATCTAAGCGGCAATAAAAATGGATGTTTCAAATTAAAAAGTAACTCAATTAAGGACTTATAAAAGGGTGAAGGAGAAGCCCGGCTTATGCAGTCCGGCTAACTTCTAAATCTTGTCCATTAGCATCTTTAAAGAAAAATAGTAGAGACTCGGAAAAGTAGTTTTTTGAAGGGGCTATTTTATAGAAAATCATATCTTTATACCACAAAGGCGAGCAAATAAAATGAACTCTCTTTGTTTTATGAAGTTTGGTGAATCATTCGGTGAAACATCAAAATAGTTAACAGTGAAAGTATTGTGGTTAGGGCGTTTGTACAAAAATAAATTATCCTGCCACCCCGACAAAGACAAATTTCGAATAGAACTAAAACCTTGTTGATCATATGATTAACAAGGTTTTTTCTTTTTTGCTAAATAAATAACTATTTCCATCTGAAATTTTCAAAGTCAAGAAAGCCCAAAATTACTGGGATGGTACATAATTTCTAAGATTCATACAGAGCAGACTTCATTGAAAAAAAAACTGGATTATTAGATCCTAAACGATTTCCAGTTTATAAAATCTTAATATAAAACTTACATTATCAATGCTTTTCGATTTGGGAATTAATTAAAAGTTTCTGAAATTGATAAGCTTATTCTCTATACTTTGGATTATCAAACTATTACCGGCCGGGAGATCTTAAAATTTCTCAACTCTTCTATTCATAGGCAGATTTCAGTGCAGCTGAAAAGAGTAAACATGGACCTAAGTAAAGATCTTGATAATTTTGAATTGAAAATCAATCACAGCAATAATGTGTGTTTATTAAGTATTGTTACTCCAGACTGGACGAGCTATCCTTTCCATCTTGGTTTTTTTCAGCTAGGTCATAAGAAATTTTATCCTGTAATAAGTCAAAATCCCACAGATTGAAACAAGAAGCCTGCTGAATTTCAACAGGCTTAGTTATCTTTAGATCATTCCATTATTTAATCCTTTATCTCTACACGAATTCCCTGCGTATGACTGGAAAATTCAGGGGCATACATACTTTCAATATTGGTGATTCCATTTGAAAATTTACCGGCATTATTAGCTCTTACCGTATATTCCAGTATGTAAGTTCCTTTCGCCAGCGAATCAAAGAAGAAGTGCGTCGCTGCATCGCGAGTACTTTGATAATAAGAAGTTCCATCCTGATATTTGTATTTAGACAGCACATCTGTAGGCTCAAATCCGCTGGCCCGCATATCTTTTAAATGCACAAAATCCATGTCTGCACCTGCTCTAACTACAAGACGTACCGTGACCAGATCGCCGAGTTTGATCGGGGTTTCTGAGGTAATTTGTTGCAATTTATTATCGGCTTTGTTCAGATAAAGTTCCTTTTCGATATTCAATGGTCCAGAACTAAAATCATCAATTTTATCCAGGTCTTCAAAGTATTGCCAGTAAGCACCTCCGTAACCTGGACTTGAATTATTATTTTCAATCTCAATGGTTCCGAAATCTTTGGTGATCTCATCAGCATTCCAATTTAATTTGAAATATCCTGTGCCAGCCTCTTCTTCGGTTTCTGAAAGCTTTTCTTCGCTAATTTTTTTACCTCCAATTTTAATAATAGTACTATCTGAAACGCTCAACCAGTTTCCTCCTTCCATAAGCAAGGCATAGCTCGCTGCAGTTGTAGATTTTGTGGTAGACCAGTGATTAGTCCTTTTATTCTGGATAAGCCAAATTTTCATTTCTTCAATAGCTTCCCTGTCATTAGTCACCTTACTGAAAGCTTCAATGATCTTTGCCTGTGTTTCAACTGTTGTCCTACTATGATACCAGCTAGCTTCATTCTCTTTCCAGTACATTCCATAATCCTCAGAATTTACAGCCGTTTCTTTTAGTGAAATTAGAATTTTTTCAGCTACTTCTTTTTCATCAAAATCATGCAGAACCATCGCTAAAATAGCTTTGTTAAAAAGGCTTTGTTGAAGCCAGTTCTCTTTTTGAGCCTGAACGATTTTTATGGTAATATTTTTTAGTTCCGGAGAAAGTGGAAAATCATTAATATAATGTCTTCGAGCTTCTAAATATTGCAGCGCCCAGTAGCTTTCATAAAATGATTTATTTTCTCTTATTCTACTTTGCTTTTCCATTTTAAGAAATTCAGCGTCGAGAAATTTAATTGCATTACTAAGTATTCTTCGCGCATCAACGTTTATTTCCAGCTTTTCCAGTTGGGCAAAACCAGAAACGATATGTCGCGTGATATAATAGCTGTCTAAACCTCCGGAAAACCATGGAAAGGCTCCGGAAGAATTCTGCATCAATTGCAGCTTGCGCAGGTTGTTATTAATTCCTTCCTGAATTTTGGCAGTATCAAAAAGTTCAGCGACCCTTTTTTTCTGAAGACCTTCAGATTCAGCATCCATCACCCATGGTGTTTCAGCAAGCAGGATAGATTTTAGGTCTTCATTTTTCTCAAGGCTGCTCACCAATGAACTATCCTTTTTCCAGGCATTAAAAACCTCTGCAATCTCTGGCTGAGAAGTGACAATTTTATTTCCAATGGCATTCGCAAAGATCTTCGAAAATACCTGTTCTGAACAATCATGCTCATATTCCATCAAATATGGTAGACTCTGGATGGCGTACCATGCCGGGTTAGCAGTATACTCCAGGCTGAATTTGTGATTTTGAAGTGTCTCTGAGGTATTATTCTTTAAAGACTCAAAATCGTACGTATCGGTTTCTCCTGCTCTTACAAAAAGTGGAATACTTTCTTTAACTAGCATCCTGTTTTTAAGTACTGGGAGTAAATTCTCTTCACCATCTGAAAAATCTCCCGATCTAGCCAGAACTCTGTAAGTTATAGCTGGTATCGTATCTGGAATATGCAATTTCCAGGAGACAACATCGCTCTTAGAATTAACAATATTGAAAGACTTTATACTTTCGTTGTTTCCAAGCGCTGCGTCAACTGGTTGCATGGTCACAGCGTTGAATAGTTTCAGAACGGCATTTCCACTTAATGTCTCTTCAGATAAATTACTGATTTTTGCTTTAAAAATAATACTATCGCCTTCTCTCAAAAATCTGGGTGGATTAGGGATTACATTGAGATCTTTTTGAGTTCTAACCGTCTTTTCGATTTTTTTGGTAGTCCATTCTTTTGTATGGGCCAATAGGCGTAATTTCCAACTGGTAAGCGCTTCCGGAGTTGTAAAGCTGAATTGCAACTTTCCGTCTTCATCAATTCGTAGATCAGGATAAAAGAAAGCTGTTTCCTGAAGATTTTTTCTGGCTTCCACATTCTCGAGATCCTGCATACCCTTTTTTGTTGAGATGATCACAGCACCATTTGCTGCTTGCGAACCGTAAAGAGCCATCGCTTCATCTTTGCTCAAAACTGTAATATTGGTGATTTCATCCTCGGAAATACTTAGGTTTTCCACAATTTTTCCATCTACGACGAACAAGGCATTTTCAGATCCAGTACCGGTACTGGAATAGCCGCGAATCTTAATAGTTGCACTGCCTGTATCCTGCTTTAATTCAATTCCACTAACTTTTCCCTGTAATGAGGTTAGCGCCATCGATTCTTCAGCTACTTCCTGAGTTGCGTAACCGAGAGAATTTTTCTCCCTAGAAATTCCAAGTTCAGTTACAATAACCTCATCGAGGTTTGATGAATCTTCTTCCAGCGAAATATAAATAGTTGCTTTTTCCTGAACTAAATATTCTGTGGTCACAAAACCCACATAATTGAAGACCAGTATATCATTTTTCTTCGCGTCGATACCAAATTTACCATCGAAATTGGTCTCTGTACCGGTATTGGTTCCTTTAATAATCACATTCACTCCGGGCAGTGGTAAACCATCGGTATCTGTTACAATTCCCTGTATATTTCCAGTTATAGTACTGTTATTCTTATTTTTCTTATCATTCAGATATCTTCTGTAGGAATAATCGTTTACGACACCAAAACGAAAACCAAAAGTTGATAGGTCATCAAATGCCATTTTGGAAGGCCGATATTTCCAGATGTAAGGAAAATTATTATTCAGGTTGTTTATCTGGCCGACTGTCGCATTACGATGTCTCGGATAATTAAGCCATCGATCCCTGTATCCGGGGTCTGTTTCCCAATTTGCTACTTTAAATTGATCCAGCGATGCGTCATACATCGATGCAAGAATCTCGGTATCCGGAACTTCATTGTTCTCATCGCTGATGCTGAAACTCCAGGTTTCTTCAAGTCCTGACTGAATTTTATTTCTAAAAGTGCTGGTAGTGATATTTATATTTTTGCTCTCCTTTGATAATGAAACCGACTTTTGAGCTTCGATTGACTCGTTATTTCGAATTCCACTTGCCATGATCATGATCTCCCGGTTCTTCACATTCTCAACCGGAATTTTCACTGTTTTATTCCCGTCTATGCTTAAAAGCTCATGATACAGCGTGTTATTTTCATCATACGCCATTAGGCTCAACTCCAGATCTTTATAAGAGGTCTGCAAATTGACTTTAGCAAATCCATCCTCTCGCGGATCTTCATTCGTAACGCTAATCAGTAATTGTTGATTATCCGACAGGTATTTCTCTTCTGGATCTATTACCCGAAAGGTCTTTTTTAATTCCGAAGAATTAGTATCAGTTCGTGTTGAAACTTCAACGAGGTACCTACCTTCGTCCCATTCAGCACCAAGCTTTACAAGGTCTTCAAAAGTGCCGTCAGATTTAAATTCTGTGACATATAGAAGTTTGCCTTTAGGCAGATCCTGAATTTCTACGATATCCTCATAGGGTTCCAACGGAAATAATTTCCTGAACTCTTTTTCCGTGATCAAATTGAATTCCGGAGCTTCCCATATCCTGTTTTTCGTAAATTTCTCCTGAGATTTCAATTTGAAGATCTTCAGATTACCACTTACGGGAACTTGGTTATCGTTGAGGTTAGTAGTAACGAGGGAAATTTTTAAAGTATCTACTGGCGCCACATTTTCCTGAATTTCAAGTTCTGCAATCAGGTTATTATTCCCAATTTTCAGTTCTGTTTCTCCATTTCTTGTTTCTCCGGAAATATCAGTCACGCTCGCATTGACGGAATATTTATAAATAAGATCCTGGTCTTCCAGTTCTCCTTTTTCTACCTGAGCAAGAAAACTAATTTCAAAATTTCCGTTCTCATCGGCTTTTACAGAATCTTTAGCGATGATGACCTCTTCAGAATAATACCTGCGCCACCAGGAATTAATATATTTTTCCCTTTTGATCTCGTAGGTCACATTAGCATTAGAAATGGGTGCTCCCATGAAGGATTCCAAATTACCCGAAATGGTAACGTTTTCATTCAATTTGAAACTTTGCTTTATAGTATCAAAGGCTACTTCAAAACTCGGTCTCTTATATTCTTCAACACTGAAAGTTGTATAGGTTTCATAATACTCACCATCATTCCATATTTTTTTCCAGAACTTTGTTTCTGAATCCATTTCTTCTTCAGAATAAATACTGAATTCACCGGTAATTCCATTATCAGGAATTGTAAAACTGCCATTGAAAGAACCATATTCGTTGGTTTTAAATCGTAATTCCAGAATTTCCTTTCCATTAGGATCGTCTACATAAACTGGTATATATTCATGGGGAACCGTTGAAGTACTATCATTTTCATATTGAAGAAGAACTCCTTTAAAATAAACCGTTTGCCCCGGCCTGTAAATTGCCCTGTCCAGAAAGAAAAGAGTTTTGGCCTCCGGAGGTCGTTTAGTTGAAAATTTCGAATAACGATTATGCGAATAGCTTGATTTCAGGGAGTCCTGACCTTTGGCAAAAATAAACTGATCGTAATAATTATAGGAACTTCTGTTCTTATAGGTAAATTCTCCCTTTCCGTCTGTTTTCCCCCATAGCCTTGCCCCATTTTTATTAAAGCTTAAAATTTTTACATTCTCTATCGGCTTACCGGTGGTACGATCTTTAACATGCAAGATGCTTTCCTGGTCAAAATAAGTTTCTGAAACACTTAGATCTGAAACCTGATAGAATCCGTAATTGTTATGACTTTTATTGTCATACAGATAAACCAGGTAATTACCAGCCGGTTTGGGCTCTAAAATAATTTCGGTAGTGTGCGTTTTGTAATTTTTCTCACCGGGAAGCTTAATAAATGAGCTATCCTTATGTCTTTTCGCTATGGCTTTGACCAGGGAATCCCTTTGATTGTAGTTGGTATTTTTTAGGACATCCATCGGTACTTTAATGATCTTTTTATAAATACTATCCACGTTTTTATAAGAGAGAAAAGCTCTTCCGGGTTCATCTACTGCTAAATACGCCTGAACCTTGGAATTTAATGTTGGATTGGTGATCGTTGTTCTTAATCTCCTCGCATTTTGTGAAATAGAACTATTTGGGTAATTCTCAATAATAGTATTTAAAAGCTCTACAGACTTTACTAGAAAATCAGTATCATCTTTGTTTTCCTCATTTTCACTGGCCTGCTGATAATAATAGTATGCTATTTCATATTTGATGAATGAGCTCAGATCATCATTTTTCGAATTTTGGTCAAGTGCGATTAAGGTATTAAAATATCGATCTGAGCTATCCTGGATTTCAAAATTCTGCTCAACGAACTTAAGCCTTTGTATCAGCCAATAGATCTGGGGCAGGGCATTATCATTTTTTGAATGTATTTTTTCAAGTTCCTGGAAAATTTTTAAAGCCTCGAATTTTGATAGGTGTTTTTCAGGAACATCTACTTTGATAAATTTTTCAGTATTTCCAAGCAAATTATCATCAAACCACGAGCTATTGATAGAATTTTCAAATTCTGAAGTAAAAATTGAACTGTCCTGATAAAAATCAATGGCCCTTCCCGCGAGAAGATCAAAAAGGCTGGGTCTCCATTGCCGCTCAAAAGGAATGATCTTCAGTAATTTTTCCACATTCTCCACAGGAATTTCTTCCAGTTTATCAGGATTTCTTAAGGAACGATCATAAGCAGTTAAAATACTATCCTTAAATGTTTGGGCGGCCCAGGTTTCAATGTCATTTTTATCAGGCTTATCTACCTGGCTTCGACCCCTTAAATCATACCTGTTTCTTCGGTAATGGTCCTGAAGAAATTCGGCTTTATAACTGTTAAGGATATTATTGTAAGGTGTCGGTATTAATTCCAGGATATCGTTAAGATCACTCAAGATGTAATTATTTGAATCTTCATGATTTTGCTGGTAAAACTTATAATGATAAATCTTCCCTTTAATATAATTGAGGTAATCCTTTTGCTTAAGTGAATTAGAAATAAGTTCCTGCGCTAATTCATCTGCAGAAGAGATTTTCCCGTTGATCTCGAGGGAATCAATAGCTTCCCATTTTTCTGAATAATCTGGGTTTTGAGCAGAAACGAATATAGCGAACAGGAGAAGAACTCCTGAAATGAGCTTTTTCATGTAGTTTTGAGTTGAATTGAAAATACTGAATTTATGAAAATTAATCTCAAACCGCTACTGGCTTAAGCAATTTCTGCCAGTAAAACCTAAAAAGCCTGCTGAATTTCAACAGGCTTTTCTTTTGATAAATTTCAAAATTTTACGCAATTGTTTAGTTTCCAGTTCTTTCGCTTTCTTCTTCCAGGCCGGTTTGCCTGTTCCTGGCTTTTTTGATCTCCTGGCTACCAAAATTATAACTCAAACTGAAAGCTATTGTTCTGGAGTCTGAACCTCCGCTGCCTTCGATATATAAGTTATCAAATTGGGTATCACCGCTCCACGGGCTAGTATATAAAATATCATTGAAGGCTACTTTTGCCGTGAGAGCATCATTGAGAAATTTTTTCTGAAAGGCAAGATTAAGGGAACCTAGGGAATTGGTACGGTAAGTCCCACCCCAAACCGAAGGTGAGCTGAACCATCCGCTAACCTCCATCTGAATACTAGCAGGAAGATCAATATTGTTTTGTCCATAAAAACTAAAAGTTTCCTGGCTAATTGGTTGAAATCCGGGATTTTCAGATTCATATTCACTGGTGTACGCATTCATGCTCAGGTAAACATTCCACCAATTATTGACTTTGAATGGCCAGGAAATTCCCAGATTCCATATTTTTTGATTGGCGATATTTCGCTGCATAAGGTAATTTCGTTGATCTCCTTCAGCTTCTGTGATCTGCGCAAAGAAATCTGAAACATAACTGTAAGATAGAGAAGTGGTAAACTTGTACTTGTAAGTATGGCTTAGTTTAAGATTATCGGTATATTGAGGTTGAAGAAAAGGGTTTCCGCGACTATATGATAACTCATCGATCTTGTATTCAAAAGGATTTAGAGATTGATAATTTGGCCTCTCAATTCTCCTACTGTAACTCAGAGCGAACTGGTTAATGCGATTCAATTGAAGGGTTAAACCTCCACTGGGAAAAAAATCGGTATAATTTCTTTTTACCTGCTGATTTTGCTCTGGCATAGCGCTGGTGAGATCTCCTTCTGATATCGTCTGTTCAACCCGTAAACCAGCCTGAAAACTCCATTTTTCCCAATTCCGATTGAAATTGAGGTAACCGGCATTTATTTTTTCCTGGTATTCGAATTTGTTACTTCTTTCAGTGTTTAGAATTTCAGAATCGTTCTCAATACCATAGAACTGAAAATCATTATCGGTGAGCACATTTGAAACCTTAAAACCGATTGAAAGCTTGCCTTCAAGTAAATTCGATTCATAGTCACTTTTTGCGGTCCAGATCCTGATGTCGGTTGGAGTGATTTGCCTGGTGATATTTTGATTCAGGATAATTCTTTCATCAGGCGAATAATATACGTTTGGCTGGTAAGCATTCCCTTCACGATTGTAAATACCGTAATCCAGGTCTATGTTCAGACTTCTTCCAAGTGAATCCACGTACCTGTAATTCAAATTGGTATTGATATTGGAGGAAATGCTTTGTGAGTTATTATTTGCGACCAGAATACTGTCAGCAATTGCAGAACCAATGGGTTTTATTGGAGTATGGGAATCGTTTTCAGCAAATAAATTATTGAAGTTGGCCTGAGCGATCACTCCAAGAGTACTTTTATTTGAAGCGAACCAATCGTATCCCAGGCGGAAATTATTGGAATTATTATCGAATATAGAATAAGTTTTTGCATCATATCGTACGTCGTTCTGCCGGCGATCTAAGAACAGGAAATTAGTACTTTTCCCAAACCTGTTGCTATAGCTGCCGTAGAGATTATGGTTCTTATTCCGGTTATTAAAGCTTACGCCATTATTTGTTCTGGCATAATCACCAAAGGTGACGCTGGAATTGATATTTCCGTTGGTGCCAAAACTTTTATTTTTTTTGAAGACTATATTGATAATTCCGGCATTCCCGGCAGCATCATATTTTGAGGAAGGCTGCGTAATGATCTCAATAGATTCAATGTCTTCTGCCTGAATACCTTTCAGGTAGCTACCCAGGTCATCTCCACGAAGCACAGAAGGTTTACCATCAATATAAATCTGAACACCGCTTTTTCCTTCTACAATGATATTTCCTGAATTGTCCAAAATCACTCCAGGAGCCTTTCTCATCAATTCGTAAGCCGAAGATCCCGTGGTTCCAAGAGTATTCGCTACGCTAAAAACAGTTTTGTCTGCCAGAACCTGAACTATTGGTTTTTCAAATTCTACCAGAACTTCTTCCAAGTGCTCGTCGGAAGCTGCTAAAATTACCGTTCCCATATCCAGATTTTCATCAAGCTGAATAGTTTCTTGCTGAATTCCGTAGCCCATACTGCTGATCTGTAGACTGTACTTTCCAGGTTTTAAATTACCTAACATAAAATCTCCATCTATACCGCTAATGGTAGCTTTGATCAAAGTGTCATTATTTACCGTGTTGAGTAAAATAGTGGCTCCCACCAGAGCATTTTGATCTTTTTCTATGACCTTTCCACGGATAGATAAGTTTTGTGCGCTTGTCGCGATAGAAAAAGAAAGGATTAAAATGTAAATGATGTTTTTCATTGTTTCTGATTGTTTGATACAAAACTCCAGAAGCAAATCCTTTCATGGAATAAAAAAGTGCTGAACCGTCCCAAATTAAAGACGAGTTGGCTACGGTCCATTTATCGCCTTATAGGTCCACTCGTCTGTTCTCTTTAAAATTTAAGCTCAAAACCTAGTATATTAGTTTTGTATTCAATCTATTTCGAAATGAAGGATAAAATCTGGAAAAGGAGACTTTATGAAATACTCGGCGTTTTTGGATTCTACCTGGTATTTTCGTTTCTATACCACGTAACTCTTTACGCAAATCGCGGAGCTTTCTATACCGAAGGAAAATTAGGCTTTCTCGGTTTGCGCCAATATTGGGGAACCGCTGGAATGCAATACACCCTTTTCTTTTTTGCTTCTATTCCAGTCTGGTTTCTGATCTTCAAAGTTCTTCGGAAGAAACAACTCTGGCTGCGCATTGGAGTATTAGCGATACTAATGATCCCTTTACTTTATTTGATCAGATATATCCATTACGCTATCAGCGATGCCATTGGATGGAATCGTTTAACTGGAACGGGTTCGGTTTGGGACCTATACATTCCCGGACTTTTTCTTCTTATCCAATTTGGATTTCTTTTTGCCTATGAGCATTATAGAGAGAATCAGAAAAAGCTGAAGTTGGAAGGGGAGCTCCGGCAGGCTGCCTTAAAAAGTGAGCTTAGCGCGATCAAAGCCCAACTAAATCCTCATTTTCTTTATAATGTTTTCAATACCATTAATGCATCTCTTCCGGCGGAAAATGAGAAAACGAGAAATCTTATTGCAGAATTATCAGATCTGTTCAGATATCAATTGCAGGCAACCAAAGAAGACCTCGTTCCCTTAAAAGAAGAAATTTCTTTCGTGAAAAAATACCTGGCGCTTGAAAAAGCTCGTTTTGAAGATAGATTAAAAGTTGAATTTGAAGTGGAGGAAAATATTCTTGAAGAAAAAGTTCCTCCCATGATCCTGCAGCCGTTGGTAGAAAACAGTATCAAACATGGGCTTTCGTCCCTTATCGACGGCGGAACAGTAAGCGTTAAGATTTATAAGGAAAACGAGAAATTGAAATTTATTATCGAGGATAACGGAGTGGGAGTGGAGGACATAAATTCTATCTTCAATTCTGGAGTCGGGCTTACCAATACCAGGAAAAGACTTCAGAAAATGTATAATTCCACAATGGATGTGAGCCATAACCAACCACGCGGATTCAGAATAAGTTTTTCGATCTAAATGAAAAAAGTAGCCATTATTGACGATGAAAGTGCCGGCAGGAAACTGATCAGGGAATATCTGGAAGATTTTCCGGAGCTGATTATTGTCGCTGAAGCCAATAACGGAGTGGATGCGGTCAAGGAAATCAATAGATTTCAGCCAGACCTGGTATTTATGGATATTCAGATGCCAGGGATGACCGGTTTTGAAGTTTTACAACGTCTGGAGGAAATTCCGCAGATCATATTTTCCACGGCTTACGATAAATATGCCCTGAATGCTTTTGAAGTCCATGCTATAGATTATTTGCTAAAACCCTATACCAAAGAGAGGTTCAAGATTGCCCTGAATAAGTTGCCGGCTGAAAAAGATTCCTCTGGTTTGGCACCATTGGCAAACAGCATAATTATGGAATCTCAAAATTACCCTGAACGTATCCTGGTACAGAATAATAAAAAACTGGTGACCGTTGCCATTGAAGATATTATCTGGATACAGGCTTATGGCGATTACTCAAAGATTTATGTTAAGGATAGCGTTTTTCTCTCAAATTATGGTATTTCAGGTCTGGAAGAAAAATTAAATCCTGCTAAATTTCTTCGGGTACATCGTTCAGCTATTATTAACCTTGCACAAATCCAGCATGCAGATAAATATGGAAAAGCTTACCAGTTAACCATGAAAAATGGTGAAAACGTAAAGGTGAGCAGAGGTTATAAAGAAAAACTCCAAAAATTGATCTTTTGAGGAAATAGGGAATTCTCAAATTGATCTCTATAAACAAAGAATAATAGAGTCGTGATCGAGAATTTAATATAATAAAATAAAGGAAAGGCCATTCGGAATGAATGGCCTTTTTAATCAGCTAATTAAAATTCAACTATTGCCATCCACCACCTAAATTACGATACATGGCCACTCTAGCGAGAAGTTGATCCTTCTTGGTCTCAACCAGTTCCATTTTCGCTTCTAAAGATTCTCTTTGCGTAAGTAAAACCTCGAGATAATCTGCCCTGGCAGATCTAAAGAGCTTATTAGTAAGTTCTATAGATTCGGTTAGCGCCTCAACCTGATCCTCCTTCAATTCATAACTTTTTCGGAGGTTTTCAATTTTTGAAATTCCATTTTCAACTTCTATAAAAGCATTTAGAATGGTTTTTTCATAATCGAAAATAGCCTGTAGCTGCCTGTCATTCGCGGTATTATATTTCGCTTTGATCGCATTTCTATTTATCAAAGGAGCAACCATATCACCGGCAAGCGAATACAAAAGTGACTCAGGTGTTGAGGTTAGGAATTCTGTGCTAAAAGCTTCGAGACCAACCCCGGCCCTGATCGCAAACGAAGGATAAAAATTCGCCCTTGCTGCTTTGGTATCCAGTTTGGCTGCGGCCAGTTCAAATTCTGCCTTTCTAATGTCTGGCCTATTTTGAAGAAGCTGAGGTGGAACTCCGGAATAAACGGTATCCAATTTTTTTTCAATAAAAGTTTCTGATGCCCTCTCAATGTGCTGAGGTCTTCTACCGATCAGAAAATTGATCCTGTTCTCGGTCTCAACGATTTCCTGGGCTACGGAAAATTTCTCACTGCGGTTCTTTAAAACTTCGGCTTCAAATCTTTTCACACCAAGTTCGGTTGCCCTAGCCGCCTGCTTCTGAATACGAATTGTTTTTAAAGCATTTGTTTGCAAATCCAGGTTTTGTTCAATAATTGCTAATTGATTATCTAATGCCTGAAGTTCGTAGTAGGAGTCGGCTATTTCTGAAATAAGGTTGGTAATCATGAAATTACGGCCTTCCCTGGTGGCGAGATACTCCATCACTGCAGCTTTTTTCTCATTGCGCAGCTTTTTCCAGACATCAAGTTCCCAGGAGGCAAAGGCACCTACAGCAAAGTTTGGAAGCGGCTCAGGAAATTCCTCCCCGGGCCTAATGTCTGTATTGGCATCATTAGCTCCCTGACTTGTATATCTACCTACTTTCTCAACTTCGGCAGCAGCCTGAATATTCACTGAAGGCAGATATTCTCCTTTTCTCGCCTGGATCTTATTTTTCGCCATAGAAACCTGCTGTAACATGATATTCAATTCCTGGTTGTTTACCAGGGCGGTATCAATCAGGGCAACCAGTTGTGGATCTGAAAAGAATTCTTTCCAATTGATATTCGCAGTATTCAAAGTATCCTTTTTCTGAAAATCTTTGTAATTTTCCGGGAGCGTTGAATTTTCATCCCTGATATCCCTCGTAGGAACACAGCTATAAAGCATCATTGCTCCTAAGGCTGAAATTAGAAGGCTCCTAATTTTCCTAAATCTGAAAAGCTTATTCTTGTTCATGGTCTTTTCTTTTCATTAGTTTTTTCAATTGTTTGTTCATCTTTCTCAAACGAGTTCTGATGCTACCTTCACCTTCATTATTTCTGAAAAATTCTTCAGAAATAGGCTCATCATATTCATCCCGAATAAGACTCTTACCATCGGCCATTTTTCCGAAGATGTAATAGAGACCAGGAATTATAAGAACTCCGAAAAGTGTTCCCAATAGCATTCCACCCATTGCCGAACCACCGATGGTTCTGTTTCCTATTGCGCCAGCGCCTGTAGCGATCACCAGAGGAATAAGACCTGCGATAAATGCGAAAGAAGTCATCAGGATAGGACGGAAACGCATTCTCGCCCCTTCAATTGCAGCATCAAGAACGGTAGCGCCTTCGCGGCGTTTTAAGACTGCGAACTCTACGATCAAAACTGCGTTTTTACCTAACAGGCCTATTAGCATGATCATACCGATCTGGGCATAAACGTCATTGGAAAGCCCCATCAGTTTCAGCAATAAAAAAGAACCGAATATCCCAATAGGTAGTGAAAGTAAAACTGCTAATGGTAAAAGGAAACTTTCATATTGAGCGGCCAGAACGAAGTAGACAAAGATGAGTACGATTATGAAAATATATAGGGCATCATTGCCTCGATTTGCCTCATCGTATGAAAGACCTTCCCAGGCGATATCATAACCACGAGGAAGCTTTTCTTTCGCAACTTCCCTGATGGCGTTTATGGCATCTGCACTAGTGTAACCTTTCGCCGGTAAACCTCGTATGGCGGCAGAATTATAAAGATTATACCTGGTGATCTCATTAGGTCCCAGCTTTTTCTCCAGTTTCATGAACGCGGAGTAAGGCACCATTTCACCTTCTTCATTCTTTACATACAATTTTTCAAGATCTGAAGGCATCGCCCTGTATTCGGGAGCTGCCTGAGTATATACTTTGAAAAATCTACCATATTTAATGAATCCCTGTTCATAGGTACTACCAATAAGAATATTCAGGTTTTCCATGGCTTTTCCAATAGAAACTCCTTTTTGCATCGCAGCCTTATTGTTGATCTGCAATTCATATTGCGGATAATTTGCCGCGAAAAAAGTGAATAAACCGCTTAACTCTTCACGTTTCTCAAGGGCCTCCAGAAAATCATTATTGATCTTTTCAAATTCCTGATAATCGGTAGAATTCGTTTTGTCTAATAATCTTAGAGAGAATCCACCAGATGAACCAAAACCGGGAACTGCCGGCGGTTCAAAGAATTCGATAACGGCTCCGAGATCTTTAGATTCTTCTTCCAGTTCTTCCATAATTTCATGAACTGAATGATGTCGCTCTCTCCAGGGTTTGAGATTGATAAGGCAGGTACCGGCGTTGGATCCACGACCTTCGGTCATGATCTCATATCCGGCAAGGGAAGAAACAGATTCTACTCCTTCAATTTCCTCACTAATTTTCATAAGTTTCTGGGCAACTTCATTGGTACGCTCCAAAGTAGCTCCGGGAGGAGTTTGAACAATCGCGTAGATCATCCCCTGGTCTTCATTCGGAATAAAGCCGGATGGCAATACATTATTTGTAACAAAAATTCCGGCACAGAAGGCCAGTAGTAAACCAAAAGTAAGCAAACGACGATTTACGATATACTTGAGAAACCCGACATAGCGACCCGTTAGTTTTTCAAATTTTCTATTAAACCAGTCTATAAATCGGTTAACCGGTGATTTCTTTCTTGGTTTCCCGTGGTTGTTTTTAAGCAACATTGCACATAAAACTGGAGTTAGCGTCAGGGCGACAACTGCTGAAATCACGATAGATCCGGCCATGGTGATCGAAAACTGTCGGTAGAAAACACCTACCGGACCAGACATGAATGATATTGGGATAAATACCGATACCATGACCATGGTGATAGCAAGTATTGCTCCTCCAATTTCACCAAGAGCTTCGGTGGCAGCTTTATAAGGAGTCAGATTCTTTTCCTCCATTTTCAAATGCACGGCTTCTACAACTACAATCGCATCATCCACCACAATTCCAATTGCTAAAACCAGTGCGAACAGCGTGATAAGATTTATTGAAAGTCCGAACAGTTGCATCACGAAAAAGGCACCGATAAGCGATACGGGAACTGCTATTATTGGTATCAGGGTTGACCTCCAGTCTCCCAAAAACAGGAATACCACGATTGCAACCAGAATAAAGGCATCTCTAAGTGTGTGTAAAACCTGCTCAATAGAAGCATCCAGGAAATTAGAAACGTCATAACTTATTTCGTAATCTACTCCCGGAGGAAGGTCCTGTTTTAATTCTTTCAGTTTCTCCTTAACATCCTTGATCACATCACTACCATTGCTTCCGAAGGTTTGTTTTAAAACAATAGAAGCAGAAGGCTTTCCATCAAGATTGGAATAAATATCAAAGAATTCGCTTCCCAATTCTACTTCAGCGACATCGCCTAGGCTAACCGTTTGCCCTTCTTTATTGGACTCAATGATAATATCTTCATATTCTTCGGGTTCGCTAAATCTATCGCGATAAGTAAGCACATATTCCAGTGCTTGAGATTTTTTCCCGGAACTTCTACCAATTCTTCCGGGACGCGCAAGAATACTCTGATCTTCCATTGCTTCCAGGATCTCCTCCGCGGAAATATTGTAAGCTCTCATCCTGTCCGGTTTCAGCCAGACACGCATGGCATATTTTCTACTTCCCAGGATCTGTGCGTTGGCGATCCCGTTGATCCTCTGAATTTCAGGAACTATTCGGGTGTAGGCATAATTATAAAGGAACTTTTCATCTGTATCCTTATTTTTGCTATACAGGTTCACATACATCAACATGCTGGGCTGAACCGGGGTGATGATCACACCTTCACGCTGAACCAATTCTGGTAGCAAAGGCATAACCTGGTCTATCCGGGTCTTTACCCGGACGACGGCATCATTGGGATCCACCCCAGGTTCAAATATTACTCTAAGCGTTCCTTCACCTGCACTGGTGGCATCAGAAGCGATATAACGCATATCCTGTACACCGTTAATTGCAGTTTCCAGCGGGATCAAGGTAGACTTTACCAATACATCTGCACTGGAACCGGGATAGGCGATAAAGATATTTACGGTGGTTGGGGCAATCTGGGGGAACTGCGATATAGGCAGTTGCTTGATAGCCAGCGTACCTATAAATACGACCATCACCGAGATGACGATAGCGAGTACCGGTCTTTTTATAAACTTTTTAAACATTTTCTAAAGATTTAGGGTTTTACTCGGCGTAGATTGCCAGGTTGGCCAGAACCGTTTCAGGCTCGATCACATCGATATCTATCTTTTCTCCATCTTTCACCAGACGAATTCCTTCCAGTAAAATTTTATCCTTCGGGTTGAGGCCTTTTTCAACTACAAACAGGTGCTGTATTTCTGAACCAACTTTGATCTCCTTCTGTCTTACAACATTATTTTTATCGATCACAAAAACATATTTTTTGTCCAGGATCTCGAAAGTTGCTTTTTGCGGAATTAATAAGGCATGTTCCAGAGGAATCTTCATCAGGATATTCCCGGTTTCCCCGTGACGTAGAATTCCATCGGGATTAGGAAATGTGGCTCTGAAAGCAATGTTTCCAGTCTCATTATCAAATTCACCTTCAATGGTTTCTACGACTCCAGGCTGATTGAATTTCTTATTATTCGCAAGTAAAAGTTCTACTTCTTTTTGCTTATCCCTGTCTGTACCCATTATGTAATCCAGATATTCAGCTTCCTGAACATTGAAATACACCCACATTTTACTATTATCAGAAAGGGTGGTAAGCAGTTCACCTTCTTCCAGCATACTGCCTTCACGAACATGTAGATGATCCATAATCCCATCAAAAGGAGCGCGGATTCCGGTAAAGCCTAAATGTGTCTGGGCTAAATTCACTTCTGCTTTTGCCTTATCATAATTGGCTTTGGCAAGAGCAAGTTCGTTCGGAGAAACCACATCACTATCTGCCAGAAGCTTTGTGTTTTCATATTCTATAGAAGCAGCTTCAGCTTCTGCTTTCGACTTTTGAAGTTCCGCCTGGTAGATATTGGGCATGATCTGAAACATCATCTGTCCTTTTTTTACAAAATCACCTTCATCTACAGAAATGTCCTTCAAATAACCTTTTTCCATAGCTCTTAATTCGATATGACGAACAGAATGGATCTGGGCTAGATATTCTTTTGTGATTGAGGTGTCTTTGTACACGGGATTCGTAACCTGAAAAATCCTTTCCTCGTGTTTTTCTTCTTTGTGAGAATCACAGCCGACATTAAATAACACGGCAATTAGACCAATGAAAATTGGAATCTTCTTCATAATTAAATGAATTTATTATTGAAAATGGAAAATTTAATGGCTGCCAAAATGAGTATACGGCAAGCCTATATGTTTTCAATAGATAATCGAAAACAGTTCTATTACATGCATAGCTGCATGTTTATATTTTAATTCTAAATTCGGAAAACTTCGAACTGGATATACCGCTTGCAAAGGGTAGTTCGAAAAGGATCTGTAGTTGCATAGGTTGCCAGACCTTCATCAAGATCTACATCCCAGGCAAAAACATAATAAAATACAGTTAAAAAACTGCCAGTATGAAATTGAATGTTTTTCCTTGCTTCTTTGGAAAAGGATTCCAGCTCTTCAGTTTCGGTTAGCTCGATAAATGCTTTTTCGAAACCTGAATTAGGCAAAGAGGAGGAGTGCAGTTGAAAATCTACATTTGAAGATTTTGTAATGTGCATTTCCTGTACATCACAAAAATTGTAGTGATCATCAAAAAATGAATTTGCATGAATAAGAGCAAACCCACTTATCAGGATGAAAACTAACGAAAGAAAATATTTTTCAAATGCATTTTTCATTCGGGGGGCAAAAGTATTCTGCAATGTTAATTCTCACAAGTTCCTAATGTTAAATTAGAAAATAAAAAAGCCCTAAGGATATTCTCAGGGCTTTTCAGGTTAATATTAGAATGGTCTAATTATTATACAGGTAAAGTGAAGATGCAGCTGTAAGATCATTTTCTAGATCTGGCATTACATTTCCAGTAAGATTTAGTACATCTCCAAAGGCAAGTACTTTCCCGTTACCAACTTCAGCAATGAATACTGTTTTGGTTTTATGATCATAAGCAATATCAATAGGGTTACCTAAAAGTGTTGCAGATCCGGCTACTCTAGTTTGTTCGCTCTGAGCGATCATTCCTCCATCTGTAGCGGCATCCAGTTTCATGCTGAAATTCTGAATAACCTGGAATCCTCCATCGGTATTTGCATCTGCAGCGTCACCAATATCGGTTAATACCAATACGTCATCTGCTTCGCTATAGTCAATACCGTGTGTTCTTACAATTCCGCCAATAGTAATTCTTTTATCGGCGGTGATCATTCCATCCATATTATTATCGAAGAAATCATTAAAAACAGCAATATCACTAGAGTTATCTACTACAGCGATAAGATCATCCCCTTTAAAAGTAATTCCCCAAACATTAAATCCTGGATCTAAAGTATTTTCAAGTGTAAACGAAGAACCGTCATAAGAATAAACATAGAACATATGCATGTCATTATCAGAAACTACTACCATATTTCCATATACCGCAATTTCTCTAGGGCTCATTAGTTCAGCATCGCTGGTAAAATCTGCACTTACAGTTCCACCATCCATAGCTCCAGAAAATCCTGAATAATACTCCAGCATCATTCCAGAACGTGAAGCCTGGATTACAGCATCATTAGTAGCTGAATAATAAATACCTTCGGCAGCGGTCGCATCAGTCATTACAGATTTGATCAGCGCACCAGTCGCGTCATAAACGCTAATATTTCCGTTTGAGTTGTTAGTTACATACAGTTCGGTCATCATATTACTAGAAGCCATTCCTGTATTTCCATCGGTTTCATCACTAGAGAAATAAATAGATGAAGCGGAGGTTAGATCCATACTGAATGAAGGAGCAAGATCGCCACCATCACCAATTCCAGTAAACCCTAATACTTTTCCATTTCCTATTTCTGAAATATATACAGCATCTTCTTCTGAATCGTAAGCAACATCAATTGGATTACCAAGCATGGTTGATGGTCCCGCAACTCTGGTTTGCATATCTACAGTTAGCACTTCTCCGTCTGAAAGAGCATCAAACTTTGTAGAAAAATCATCGATCACGTGGAAAGCTCCATCATCGGTTCCATTTGCAGCATCTCCAATATCGGTCATGATCATCACGTCATCCGTCCCATCATAGGTTAAACCGTGAGTTCTAACGATACCTTCTATAGTAACTCTCTTAGAAGGATTCATCACACCATCCATTACATTGGCTTCAAAATCATAAAATACAGCAAGATCGCTGCTTGAATCTACAACTGCATAAAGATCTTCACCTTTGAAAGTAATTCCCCAAACAGGAAATGGAACTTCTACCGTATTCATTAAAGTGAAACCATTTCCATCTGAAGTATACACATAGAATTTATTGGATCCATTATCCGAAACCACGTAAGTAGAACCATTTACTGCAAGCTCACGCGGACTTTCAAGATCTGCAGAACTACTGTAAGCTGCAGTTACATCAGTATCTTCCGTAAAAGTGCTGATATCAGAATAAGCATCCAGACGCATATCAGATCTAGAGGCCTGAACCACCTCATCATTTGCAGCATCATAATAAATACCTTCAGCAGCAGTAGCAGAAGTATTAAAGGTTACCAGCGAATCTCCGGTAACGCTATAAAGGGAAATATTTCCATTTTCATTATTGGTAACATAAAGCTCAGCTCTTCTCCCAGCTTCCACTTCACAGGGCGCACATGAACCTCCGCAATCTACTCCAGTTTCATCACCGTTCATCATTCCATCTGAACAGGTAGCCATTGGAGGCATATCATCATTCATATCTTCCATAAAGTCATCGTCATCTGAACAGGACGTTACAAATAGAGCAAACATAAAGGCCAGGCCAATATGGGCAATCTTAAAATTTGACGTTTTCATAATCATATTTAATTGGTTTATATGCTGATACTTACGTCAGTAAAAAAAGCATGGATGTGAAGAAAAACAGAAACTTATGTTAAAACAAAAATTAAATCCAGGTATTTTTCGAGGTTTTGCTTTGTATTTAAAAATCTGAATAACAAATAAATAGAATATAAGTATCAGGTTATAGCGACTTTTTGTAAATAAAACTTGACATATTAAATAAAACTATTAAATTTGTAAAATAAACTTTACAATAAATCAATACTACTTTACTTATGAATGCAAAAACAAATATGCGAAGCGAGAGAAAAAACCAGACCAGGAATTTAGCGATCTGGACCGGATTATGGACTCTAGGAGTTGCCCTGGCAACTTTTGGTTCCATCTATTTATGGGATAATGATACCATGTATTCCATCATTTCAATTATCATAACCACTCTATTGGGTATAGGGATGATAAGGGCGAATATTAAATACTTGATGACTCAGGATGAACTTCAGAGAAAGATCATGATGGATGCTATGGGTATAGCGCTGGGAACAATGCTTGTAGGTGGAATAAGTTATTCACTACTTGATACTACAAATGTAATTTCCCAGGATGCTGAAATTTCATTTCTGATCATACTTGTGGGGGTAACTTACATGATCTCTATAATAATTGGAAACTCTCGATACAAATGAAAAACAGACTCAAAGTATTGCGTGCCGAAAATGATATGACGCAAGCTCAATTGGCAGATGCAACCGGTGTATCCAGACAGACCATAAACGCGATCGAAAAAGGAAAATTTGACCCCAGTTTACCATTGGCTTTCAGGTTTTCGAAACTTTTCAAGCTAAAGATCGAAGAAATTTTTGAAGATGAAGAATGATACAAGCCGGATGATCTCCGGCTTTTTTTGCATTAAATGCTAACGGTTTAAAATTCTGTTTTTCAATTAATCAAAAAAATTCATTCATTTGTACATCTTCATTCTTAATTGAATTGAGATAAGCCTCATATCTGAAAATCATGACCTTCAAAACCAAGACTTCAAAGCCTGGATTGTTCTATAACCTAAAGAATTCAGCCGAACAATACGTAGGGCTTGCCCTAATTTTCCTGTTGTTTCTAATTATTCTTAGTGCAGTAGAAGTTGGCCTGGGAATAATGAATCACACAGTAAATAATAGTTACGCCGAATTATTTCTTTGGAGTAGTTATGAAGATCTGAAATTCTTTTTCAGCTGGCTTTTCCCGGTTTACCTCATTTTCCTGATTTTTTATTTACTTATTCCGAAGCTCGCCAGATTTTTATTCATCATTTTGAGCTTGCTTTTTTTCCTAGGTCAGCTCTTACTGGTTTTCTATTATAATACAACCTTATTGATGCTAGGTAGCGATCTTTTCGGGTATTCTGTAAACGAAATAATGCAAACGGTTGGTGCGTCAGGTAGTTTGAGCCTTACTCCAATCCTGATCTTTGTATTGGTTCTTACAGGATTAATACTTTCCATGATCTTTATTTCCCGAAGAATAGAATTGGGAAAAATGCTTTCTTTCAGCCTTATCTTATTTTCTTTAGGATTTATTATTTCCGGACTTTCTAACAGGCTAACGGCAAAAAGTTTGAGTTCAGATTTTGAAACAGGCCTTATAAAAAATAAATCCCAGCATTTCTATTCTGAAGCATATACTTACATGAATCCGGAGCTTTATGAAACCGATATTTATGCTGAAAGTTACCTGGGTGATTTCTTGAATGAATATGTCGATACAAAGCCAATAGAATTTTTGAATGATCCGGAATATCCATTTTTACATAAAGAATTAAAGTCTGATGTATTATCGCCATTTTTCGAAACTGGTGAGAAAAAACCGAATGTGGTAATTATCCTTGTTGAGGGATTAGGGCGTGCTTTTACCAACAGAGGTGCTTACCTTGGAAATTTCACACCATATCTGGATTCCCTTTCAACTAAAAGTTTATACTGGCCCAATTTCCTGAGCAACGGTGGTCGTACTTTTGCTGTGTTGCCATCATTGCTAGGTTCCCTTCCCTTTTCAGAAAATGGATTTATGGAAATGGAAGATAATATGCCAGACCAGATTTCAATGCTGAATCTTTTGAAGAAAAACGGATACCAAACTTCATTCTATTATGGCGGTAATTCTGAATTTGATAATATGGCCAATTATCTCAGGAAGAATAAAATTGATCGTGTGAATGATGAAAATGATTTTCCTTCGGGATTTAAAAAGATCCCGGCATCGGCTACAGGATTCACCTGGGGTTATGGGGATAAAGAGTTATTTCGGTATTATCTAAATTCTATTTCAAAAACCGAAAGACCGCGTCTGGACGTTTTACTTACCGTTAGTACGCACAGCCCCTTTATCATTGATGAAACTGAAAAGTATACGCAGAAATTTGAAGACCGTATGACTCAGTTTGGATTTAGTGAAGAGAAAAAGCAAAACTACCGTAATTATTCAAAGCAGTATACAAGTATTCTATTCGCAGATGATGCGATCAAGAATTTTATTGAATCTTATAAGCAGAAAGAAGATTTTGATAATACTATTTTCCTGATCACTGGAGATCACCGAATTCCTGAAATACCGATGGCTTCCAAGATCGATAGATATCACGTGCCTTTGATCATTTATTCTCCGATGCTGAAAAGAAGCGCCGAGATCGAATCTGTTTCCTCTCATTTTGATATCGCACCCAGTATGATCTCATTTCTGGCAAACAACTATGATGTGAAGGCTCCCGAAATCAATAGTTTTGTCGGTAAAGGACTGGATACTACAAGAAGTTATCAGAATATTCACCAGATACCTTTGATGCAAACCAAGACCGATCTCATAGATTTTGTCATGGGTGATTATCATTTAAATGGTAATAATCTTTACAAAATCAATCGTGAATTCAAGGAGGAATCTGTGAACGATCCGGGGAAAATAGATGAATTAAAAAATGCCTTCAACCAGTTTAGAAGGCGGAATTCTGAAATTGTAAATGGTAAAAAAATCCTACCGGATTCCATTATCAGGAAATATATTCTGGATTAATTCAGCCTTTTTTCCGAATAATCTTCGAGTATTGTGGATAATAGCGGCTTGTAAAAATTCCAGAAAAAGCTTCCTCTTTCCATAATATTTCTTTCATCATAAAAGAAGCCTTTAAAATATCCAATTCCGGCAAAATAAGAGCTTTGCATGGAAACCGGGTTATCGGCAAAATCGCCTGAGAAATAATAGAAAATATAATCTTCGTTAGTATGGCTGGTCACTGCAGGAAAATCTAAGGGAATACCGTTTTTTTCCAGTTCTTCTTTTCCTTTTGCGTTGGCGTCTATTTTGAAATTCGATACCGCCGTATTGATCTTTTTATCAGGAACAACAATATCGAACCAGAATGGATATTTAATACTGTCAGGTAGAGAATAAGCTTCCTGAAAAACTTTTTCCGTAACAATATGCGGCATAGCGACATTAAGATGTGTTCCTTTTTCAAGGATCACCACTTCATCATTATTATTAACAAAGGCAATCCCTGAGCTTTTAAAGGGCCATTCGCCTCTGTGTGCTTTTTTGTAATTTCTAACCAGCCAGTTTGGAATCTCTTTATTTTCTCTCAGGTTGAGATTATCAAAATATCTCGCTGTCCACCCAGTCCACTTCAGCCTGAACATTTCTTCAAAACGCAATCTATTTTCATAAGAAGTCGGAGAGCCAATGGTGTTGAATTCTGTAATAATGAGTTTATGTTTTTCTTTCATCAACTTTAGCAGTTGAATATCCTTATCGCTCAATCCTCCATAGAGAATCCCGGATCTTTCTTTTTCATCACCCTGGTGAAACCATTCATTATTGTAAATTCCGTAGGTGTCAGTAAAATAGGCGAGGTCTGCATCATTGCTAAGCTGGCTTAGTTTTGAGTATGAAAATCGCTCAAGCCCCTTAAGCCTGAACCTTTCGTTATCTTCAGGAAAGAATCCGAAATAATCATTATCAACCTTGTAGGGTTTTGAGGAAGTCTTGGTGTATTTTTCATTATTCAACACCCAGTTCAACGAAATGTGTTCCTGACCTTTGGTGGTAAGCACGGTTTTGTCTACGATAGCGATGACCAGTTTGGTGTTTGGCTTGAATAGCCAAATGATCCACATAATTAGGGGAATCGCAATGATCAGGATTAAAATTCCAGAAAATAGACGTTTTCTCATCCTAGAACTTTTTGAAATATCCTATTTGTACGGAAAATTGATTTCCTCTGGTTTCCGGCGCATATTCCTGGTCTTCCAGCTCTGCATTGATAAAGAAGACATTGGTACTTTTAACTGAAAATCTGTAACCTACTGAAATATCGCTGGATTTCAATTTATAAGGATCCTGATAAAGGATATTATTGGTATTATCATCTGGAGAGATACCTGTTCCAACTCCAAAACTTAGGAAATCATCTGCACCAGCAAAATAATATCGCACAGTAAGCGCGTATGATTGAGAAACATTTTTGTCGGCTGGTGTTATATAAGTTCTCGCATTCAACCAGAAGTTACTTATATATTTTCCGATAGATGCTGTATAGATCCAGGTTTGTTCATCAAAGCTCAACATTCTAAAACCAGCGTCTGCTTCAAAAGCTGCCGGCAGATTGGCATATAGAGAAGCACCAACACGATAATCAGGAAAAATGCTTCCGCTGCTGGCAATTCCACCACTAACATAAGCGTAGAAAGTATTTGAAATACTAGGATAAGCGTCAATTACGAATTGCGTTCCGTTAGAAGCAAAACGATTTGCATAATTCAATCTCCCAATGATAGAACCGATCTTGGTACTTCTTGCGTAGTCTATTGTAGCCAGGTGCCAAGGCTCATCAAACCTGTTCTCAAAATGAACAAATTCATAATCAACTCCAATCTGATTCCTGGAGGAGACATTTCTGATAGATTCCCCCAGAGAACGAGCTTCGGTTAGTTTGGGATTGACCTTTAAAAGTTGATTTATGGTATTGGAAGCTTCGGCATATTGTTGTAGGTCTTTTTGAATCCTGGCCTTCAGCAATAATAGATCTTCTGATTTCGGGTTTTTCTCGATTCCAGTATTAACGATTTCCAAGGCTTTTTCTGAATTATCATTCCAGTATTCCAGGTTGGTATAAGCCAGCACTCCATCTTCATACCCGGGATTTTCTTCAAGAACTCTCTTAAATTCAACTCGTGCACTATCCACTTTGTCTGTCCAGGTATACAATCTACCTAGGAAGATCCTGACGTCGGCATAAGACGGACTTTTATCTAAAGCCTGTTTAGTAAGCGCAATGGCTTTAGGATAATCATCTTCATCAAAAGCAGCTTTTCTCGCTTTTATAAAGAGTTCATCGGTGGTTAGTTCCTCGTTTTGGGCGCTAAGGGTAAATATTGGGGATAAAGCGAAAATTACAAGGAGTAGGGGAAAATAGATTTTCGGTTTCATAAAAAGGGCTTATTGCATTAAGAACGATTTTAAAGTATTTAAGTTTTTATGCTTGTAGGTTAATAGTAGGAATAAAACTTAAATGCTCTATGCTCTTAATTGGTCGCAATATAATAGCTTTAAGCTAATTGAGAATAAATTAGAGATAATTTTTATCTTCGATAATATTGGATAAAAAATCCAAATTATTAAAACCAAATATATTATTCTTGCGTAAGTTTTTACTGACCAAGGTGGAAATAAGGTAGGACAACGGTCTTTAATCGAAAGTTTTTTCTTACTCAAATTATAGATTTAAACCTCAAAAGGTCGGTAAAAGGTGTAAAATGGTTGATTTTCAGATGTATTTAGTATATTTCAACGCAAATGAATTCGAATGAGGAAGGTCCTGGTAATTCAAGAGGATATCGTTATTCTTAAAATTCTGGAAAGGCTGGTTAGCATCAACGACTATGATTGTAAGGCGATTAGATCACTTGATTCTCTTAGCATTGAAGATCAGCAAACCAATTTCGATTTCATTATAACAGATATTTTATTTGAAGGAATTGCCCCTTTGGAATTTGTTGCCCAGGTACAGGAGGTGATCCCGCATAAAAATTTACTGGTTGTAACCAATATGGGACAGGATAAGATCAAACAGGAAATTTTTGCATTGCGTGGAGTTACAGGATTTTATGCTGTGCCTATAGATCTGGACGAAATTGAAGCCATAATACAAGCCTACTAATGAATGAAGCAACTATACTTTTATTCATAGCAATCGTTTTTTCTGTTTTGGTGATATATTGGATATCTATCGCCGTAAGTCTTATTTATAGAAGTAACAGAAAAGCAAGATTAAATAAGATCGAGCATACTTTTGCAGATGTGGTAAGCCGTTATTTGTATAACGATCCAGATAACCCTATTACTTTAAGAGAGATCAACACCACCTTAAGGGATGTTGGTATTAAACCCGAGAATAAAAATAATATTCAGTTTCTTATAAGGTTAATGATTCGTACCCAACGAACCATCCTTGGAAGCCACTTTCATAAACTTCAGAAATTATATGGTCAGATTCCACCTTATGGAGTTTCTATAAAAAAGATCTCCAGCTGGAGTTGGTATAGAAAGGCTAGAGGCATAAGAGAGATTTATGAAATGAACCAGTCTCAGTATTTTGACGAGATCTTTAAATACCGAAACGATAAGAATATCTACGTTAGACGTGAAGCCCAGATCGCCCTGGTTGTTTTCCTTGGCTGGGAAAGTTTAAGATTTCTTCCTTATCTTAAACGAAATATGACCCTTTGGCAACAGATCAAGATTGTGGAGAAATTATATGATCTTTATCCTAAACCTGAACTCAAATGGTTGCATAGAGCTTATAAAACCGAAAAGTTATTTGGTAAAAAACTGATCATGCGTATTATCAGGAAATATTTGCTTCACGGAGAAATTGGATATATTATAGACAATTTGAATCACGAAGATTACGAGGTGCGTGAGACCGCTATCTATTGTATCCAAACTTTCGCAGTACCTTCTGCGACGATGGCATATATCAAAGAATTATATGATGATATTCCGAATGCAACTCAGCAAGGACAATTACTTAATTATATCTTTGAAAATTCAGATATAGACCTGGATTTTTATATGAGACAACTCTATGGTAAGAATGAAGACCTCAAACTTAGTGTAGCCGAAATTCTATGGAATAATGGGTACAAGGAGAAAGTTCAGGAATTCTATTACCAGCAATACCCAAAATCGGTTTTGAATGTGGGATAGTGCCGAAGGTTTTTTTGGTAGCTATTATATTTATTGGATAAGCGTATTCTTATTCATAGGTTATGGTGCCAGCCTTTTGACCCTCTATTTAAGCGGAATACTTCTCGCCAGGAGATCTATTAAAAGAACCAAGCAGCGTTCTATCTTCCTGCGTGCTGAAGATATCGTGAGTGCCACAGATATTCCTTCGGTAACTGTGATCGCCCCAGCATATAATGAAGGTCTTACAATTATTGAAAACGTGAAATCCCTGCTCTCCATTCAGTATCCATATTATGAATTGATCCTGGTGAACGATGGGAGTAAAGATGAATCATTACAGCTCTTAATCGAGGAGTTTGATCTGGAACAGCAGGATGCGACTTTCATAACCCAGCCAATTCCTACGGCATCTGTAAAACACATCTACCGAAGTAAAAAAACAAAGTATACCCATTTAACTGTTATTGATAAAAATAATGGAGGGAAAGCTGATGCTATTAATGCCGGAGTGAATTTTGCCAATACTGAACTGGTAATTTTTACTGATGTTGATTGTATCATAGAGCAAGATGCTATTCTGAAGATGGTTCGCCCGTATCTCGAAGAAGATGACAAAGAGATTATTGGTTGCGGTGGTGGAATTGGAATTGCGAACGATTCTATCATTAAAAACGGAATTCTTACTGAACTTCGCCTGCCCAACCGGTTAATTCCTATGACCCAGGTTGTTGAATATATCCGTGCATTTTTACTCGGTAGAATGGCGTGGAGTGAGATCAATGGATTGATGCTTATTTCCGGTGCATTTGGAATGTATCCGAGAAAACGAGTTATTGAAGTTGGGGGATTTAATCCGAAAACGGTGGGGGAAGATCTGGAGCTTTGTATCCGCCTTAGAAAACACATGGAGGAGCAAAATATTCCTTACAAAGTAGTTTACCTTCCTGAGACTTTGTGTTGGACAGAGGGGCCTTCAGATGCAAAGATCCTGGTCATGCAACGAGATCGCTGGGCGAGGGGGCTGTGGGAAACTATTAGTTTGCATAGAGATCTTTTATTCAATAGAAAGTATCGCCAGATGGGACTTTTATATTATCCTTATTGGTTGCTATTTGAATTCGGAGCTCCAATCGTAGAATTCCTGGGGGTGATCTGTATCATTGCCTTCGGAATTTTTGGCTGGATCAACTGGCCTTTCGCGATACTTTTATTTTTTGCAGCTTACCTGGTTGGTTGTGTTTTTTCTACCATTGCCATTTTCATGTACGTGAAAAGTTTTGACCATTATACCAAACCAAAGCAAGTGGTAGAACTTTTGCTGGCTGCTTACCTGGAACCATTTTATTATCACCCAATTCTGCTTTTTGGTCAGATCAAAGGCTATTATAAAAAACTTTTCGATATAACTTCAGGTTGGGGAAATATGACCAGGAAAGGATTCAAAGTTTCGAAGAACAAAGAATCAAATGCCTGAAGCATTTTTCTTAAATTACTTTCATTAAAATTTATTATTGATGTTTAAAATCTTTCAGGTTTTAATCTTTATGCTGATGCCAATATTTCTTTGGGCGCAACAAAAGTCTAAGATCGAGACATATTCAGGAGTAATCGCTTACCAGAAATTTGGCGCTGGAGAGCCTGTTTTGATCATTAACGGGGGACCTGGAATGAATAGTGATGGATTTGCGCCTCTAGCTGAGCTACTCTCGGAGAACAATACTACTATTATATATGATCAGCGTGGAACCGGAGCTTCTGAATTACGAGAGTTGAAAGCTTCCAATATTAGCATTGATTTGATGGTGGAAGACATCGAAGATCTTAGAAAAGAACTCGGCTATGATGAATGGATCGTACTGGGACATTCCTTTGGTGGAATGCTCGCTTACGCTTATGCGGCAAAATACCCGGAAAGGGTGAGAGCAATGATTCAGTCGCATTCCGGCGGATTGGATCTTGATATTAGAAATGGGTCTAATACTACGTCCCGGCTTTCTCAAACAGAAAGAGATTCTCTAACTTTTTATTCATCTAAAATTCGGTTAGGAGATAATTCCGAAGAAGCTAATTATAAACGAGCATTATTTCTGGCTCCGGCATATTTGTATGATAAGAGCCTGGCTCCAAAGATAGCTAATCGTTTAACGCAAGGAAATTCGATGATCAATTCGTGGGTTTGGAATGATTTGGTAAGGATCAGATTTGACGTTTCGGAACAAATGCGAAATTTTAAAAAACCTGTATTGATCTTAATTGGAGAAAACGAAGTGGTACCAATGCGAATTGCTAAAAAAGCCCATGGCATTTTCCCAAATTCAAAGTTGATCACCATGCCCGAGTGCGGACATTATGGATGGCTGGAAAGACCGGATATTTATTTTAAGGAAGTAATTCAATTTCTAAAAGACAACTCTGGAAATTCAGCAAACTAAAAACGCTTCATTTTATTTTTGAAATTCAATGGAAAGCAGTTTAATTTGCAGTCGATAATCGGGATGTGGCGCAGTCTGGTAGCGTATACGCCTGGGGGGCGTGGGGTCGCAGGTTCAAATCCTGTCATCCCGACTTGATCAAAGCACTGAAATTTTCAGTGCTTTTCTATTTTAAAAAAATTATGAGATTCTTCCAATGAAGGCTTTAATCTTTCAGAATATCTAGAAAATCATCAAATTCTATTATATTTCTTAAAATTAATACAGATAATTTACTTCTTATATTAGCAGAATATTATAAGAACCTTACCTTAATTATTATTTAGAGAATGAAGAAAAGACCGTCTTTAAAAGACATCGCAAAAAAGCTTAATATTTCAGTTACCACAGTTTCTTTTGTTTTAAATGGTAAGGGAAAGGAAAAGAAAATTTCTGATGAGGTAATTAAGAAAGTCATTGCCTACACCGAAAGTATAAATTACCGACCTAATTCAGTAGCCAAAAGTCTGAGGACCGGGAAAACGAATATCCTGGTATTTATGGTGGAGGATATCAGCAATTATTTCTTTTCAAAAATTGCTCGAATCATTGAAGATCTAGCTTACGAAAAAGGTTATAAGGTTTTATTTTGCAGTAATGATAACGAGGATGAAAGATCTAGAGAATTGATTCAATTATTTTCGGGAAGACAGGTGGATGGCTTTATAATTAGCCCATCCCCGGGGATCGAGAATGAAATTGATAACCTTATTAAAAATAAGGTGCCCGTAGTGCTTTTTGACCGGTATTTTGAAGGCCTGGAAACCGATGTGGTAATGATCAATAATACGGAAGCAGCTTTTAAGGCAACCAGGCATTTGATCGAAAACGGATATGAAAAAATCGGATTTATTACTACAGATTCTGTTCAGAACCAGATGCTTGGCCGGGAAGAAGGCTATGTGAAAGCGGTACAAGATGAAAAACTACAATCTGGGATTTTAAAAATATCTTTTGATGATATAAAAAAGGACAAGGCGCGCATTAATATTAGGGATTTTATAAAAGAGCAGAAATTAGATGCGGTTTTCTTCGCCACGAATTACCTAACCAGGACTGGACTTGAAGTAATTAAGGAAAACAGGAATTCAGAATTATCAGAATTAGGAATAGTTACTTTCGATGATAATGAACTTTTTAAAATAAATACACCATCAATCACCGCGGTGGCGCAACCTCTGGACCAGATCGGAAATTCCTTAATGGATAGTATTTTCAGTATTATCGAGAGCAAGGAACATAAACCCACCAAAAAAATTCTGGAAACATCATTGATTATTAGAGATTCTTCTCAACCAAGATAGTAAGATTGAAATTTTACCGTTCAATTTGACTTTGAATAACTAAAACGATTTAGTAAGTTTATCAAAATTTTTCCGTGTAATTTAATTCCAGAATAAATCAGCATGAAATTTAGATTAATTTTTCTTTTCGCTTTGGTATGGGCTGCTTCACTGAATGCGCAGAAGGCAAAAATAGACCGTGTTAAAAGTCCGGTAGATTATGCAAACCCTTTGATCGGAACAGATTCTCATTATTCTCTTTCCAACGGGAATGTTTATCCGGCTATCGCCATGCCCTGGGGAATGAATTTCTGGACACCGCAAACCGGAAAAATGGGTGATGGCTGGGCCTATACTTATGATGCAAACAAAATAAAAGGCTTTAAACAGACTCATCAACCATCACCGTGGATGAATGATTACGGACAATTTTCGATCATGCCCGTTACCGGTTCTTTGAAATTTAAAGAATCAGATAGGGAAAGCTGGTTTTCTCACAAATCGGAAATTGTTAAGCCATATTATTATAGCGTTTATCTGGCAGATCACGATGTAACCACAGAAATTACTCCAACAGAAAGAGCTGCCAGATTCAGATTTACATTTCCGGAAACTGATAGTGCTTTTGTTGTCATTGATGCCTTTGATAAAGGATCTTACGTAAAAATCATTCAGGAAGAAAATAAGATCATTGGTTATACCACTAAAAATAGTGGGGGTGTGCCCGATAATTTTAAAAATTTTTTTGTTGTTGTTTTTGATAAGGAATTTGAACTATCCAGGACTTTCATGGATTCCACTCTTACAAAATCCTTGGAATCGGAATCAAATCATTCCGGTGCAATATTAGGTTTTCGCACCTTAGAGGATGAAATAGTGAATGCCAGGGTAGCCTCATCATTTATCAGTTACGCACATGCGGAAAGAAATTTAGAGGAAATCGGGGACAACAGTTTTGACGAATTAACTGAAAAAGGACGTGAGATCTGGAACAAAGAATTAGGCAGAATTGAAATTGCTGGCGGTACTCCAGAGCAGTTTGAAACTTTCTATTCCTGTTTATACAGAACTTTGCTTTTTCCGAGAAAATTCTATGAATTTGACGAAGATGGAAAGGTAGTTCATTACAGTCCGTATAACGGCGAGATCAGAGATGGTTATATGTTTACAGACACTGGTTTCTGGGATACCTTTCGAGCACTATTTCCATTTCTTAATTTGATGTATCCTGAACTTAACGGGCACATGCAGGAAGGACTTTCCAATGCTTATGATGAAAGCGGTTGGTTGCCTGAATGGGCCAGCCCGGGATTAAGAAATGTGATGGTTGGCAATAATTCGGCCTCGGTGGTTGCGGAAGCTTATTTGAAAAGTGGCGAGGCTTACGACTATGATATTGAAAATCTTTACGAAGCCTTGATCCATGGTGCAAATAATGCAGGCCCGTTGACTGCTGTTGGGCGTGCGGGTGCTTCTTATTATAATGAACTGGGTTATGTACCTTACGATGTTGGAATAAATGAAAACGCCGCAAGAACTCTGGAATACGCTTATGATGATTTTGCAATTTACCAGTTGGCGAAAGCATTGAACAAACCGGAAGCTGAAATTGAGAAATATCGAAAGCGAGCCTTAAATTATAAAAATCTTTATGATCCTGAGACTAAACTCATGAGTGGTAAGAATGAGAACGGTGAATTTATGGAGCCTTTCAATCCTTTCAAGTGGGGAGATGCTTTTACCGAAGGAAATAGCTGGCATTACAGCTGGTCGGTTTTTCATGATGTCCAGGGATTGATAGATCTCATGGGAGGAAAAAAGGTATTTATTAACCAATTGGACAAGGTTTTCTCGCTTCCGCCGGTATTTGACGAAAGTTATTACGGTGGAGTGATTCACGAGATACGCGAAATGCAGATAGCAGATATGGGGCAGTATGCCCATGGTAATCAGCCTATTCAGCATATGATCTATCTATATAATTACAGCGGGGAACCCTGGAAAGCTCAATATTGGGTAAGAGAAACTCTAAATAGAATGTACACTGCTGCTCCAGATGGGTATGCCGGTGATGAAGATAACGGGCAAACCTCTGCGTGGTACGTATTTTCAGCCATGGGTTTTTATCCAGTTGCTCCGGCGACAGACCAGTATGTTCTGGGTGCACCACTGTTTGAGGAAATTACTTTACATCTCGAAAATGGGAATGAAATAAAGATAAAAGCTTCTGATAATTCTTCTGAAAACAGGTATATAGAATCTATAATGCTGAACGGCCAGAATTATACGAAGAACTATTTAAGTCATTCGGAAATAATGAAAGGTGCAGATATCAAATTCGAAATGGCTAATCAACCGAATAAAAACCGGGGAACTGAAAAAAGCGATTTTCCATATTCTTTATCTAACGAATAATTAAATGAACCAGAACAAATCTCACAGAACAGCCTTTATTTTTCTAACAGTCCTATTTTTTCTTTGGGGATTCATCACCGTACTCGTTGATTCTCTAATTCCCAGGTTAAGGGAGGTTTTTACTCTAACTTATTTCCAGGCGGGAATGGTGCAGTTTGCATTTTTTGGCGCCTATTTCTTGCTTTCAATTCCGGCAGGTTATATACTTTCAAAAATTGGATACAAAAAAGGGATCATCCTTGGTTTGGTAACTATGGGAGTAGGATGTTTACTTTTTTACCCTGCAGCTTCTATGAGAGTTTTCGGGATTTTTATGCTGGCATATTTTATGCTCGCCGCTGGAATCACGGTTCTACAGGTAGCGGCAAATCCATATGTCACCGTTCTTGGACCAGAAAAAACCGCTTCAAGCAGGTTGAACCTTTCCCAGGCATTTAATTCCTTAGGAACTGCAATTGCTCCGGCAATCGGGGCATTATTTATTCTGAAGGATAAAGTAATGACATCTGGTGAGATCGAAGCTATGGATAACGCTTCTAGAACTGAATACTATATCAACGAAGCCTCTGCAGTTCAGGTACCATTTCTTGGAATTGCCGCATTTATTGGAATTATCGCCCTCATTTTTGTTTTTGTAAACCTGCCTAAGATCGGTGATACGGCTGCCTCGAATGATTATAGAGGAGTATTAAAGAATAAAAACCTGATGCTCGGTGCATTGGGAATTTTCTTTTATGTGGGTGCAGAAGTTGCCCTTGGAAGTTATATGGTAAATTATTTCTTAAGTCTTGACCTGGCCGAGATCATAAAGAATACCTCATTTATGAGATCTATTGCTGAATGGATTTTAAGTTCAGGGATTTCAACTTCCAGTGATATGGCGATAGTGGGAGTATTTGTAACCTTCTACTGGACCGGAGCCATGGTAGGAAGATTCATAGGCTCCTATCTCACTAAATTTATCAATCCGGCAAAAGTATTATTGATTTTTGCGCTTTTGGCGGTAAGCATGATCGTGATCTCCGCATTTTCAAGCGGACTTGTAGCTATGTGGACTTTGATTTCTGTAGGACTGTTCAACTCCATTATGTTCCCTACGATCTTCAGTCTGGCACTGGACGGATTAGGAAACGATAAACCTCAAGGTTCCGGAGTGCTTTGTACTATGATCGTTGGCGGAGCGGTAATTCCACCGGCATTTGGATTTTTCACAGATTCTTTCGGGTTTCATACTGCATTCCTTCTGGTTATCTTAAGTTATTCTTATATCTTTTTCTACGGATTCAGAAATAAATCGCGGCAGGTTGCTATCTAATCTATTATACCATGAAGCAAAAAGATTTTGTAAGCTTAAAAATTTTCTTGTTGATCACTCTTTGCGGATTTGCTCAGAATAACCCGGTTTTTCCAGGCTGGTACGCAGATCCTGAAGGAGTAGTTTTTGATCAGAAATATTGGATCTATCCAACTTTTTCGGCACCATATGAAAAACAGGTTTATCTGGATGCTTTTTCTTCAGATGATCTCGTAAATTGGGAATTTCATCACCGCATTATTGATACTTCAGAAGTTCAATGGGCTGAAAAAGCAATGTGGGCTCCTGCCATAATTCAGAAAGATAGTTCCTATTACCTGTTTTTCGCTGCCAATGATATTCAAAGCGATGACGAAACAGGCGGAATTGGAGTGGCAATATCTAACCAACCTAAAGGTCCGTTTAAAGATCATCTTGGAAAACCTCTTATTGGAAAATTCCACAACGGAGCGCAGCCAATAGACCAGTTTGTCTTTTATGATGATGGTGATTATTATATGTTCTATGGTGGTTGGGGTCATTGCAATGTGGCAAAACTGAACGAAGATTTTACCGGTTTCATTCCTTTTGAAGACGGAACCATTTTTAAAGAAGTAACTCCTGAAAATTATGTAGAAGGTCCGTTTATGTTTAAAAAAGATGGAAAATATTATTTTATGTGGTCTGAAGGCGGATGGACGGGACCAGATTATAGTGTAGCCTATGCAATTTCAGATTCACCTTTGGGACCGTTTGAGAGAATTGGGAAAATTCTGCAGCAGAATATGGAAATTGCCACTGGAGCAGGGCACCATTCGGTGATACAGAATCCTGAGAATGGTGAATATTATATAGTTTATCATCGAAGACCATTAACTGAGACAGATCGCAATTCTAGAGTTACCTGTATCGATAAGATGAACTTTGATGAAAATGGTTTTATCGAACCGGTGAAGATCACAGATGAGGGCGTGAATGCTACTAAAAAAAGTAATTAATTTCAGAAATACTATTCAATGCAACTAATTAGGAATAAATTCAAAATAATTCTTGCCTTTATTGTTTTATCCGTGATCGGTGAAGTCCAGGCTCAGGATAATGATTTTGCGCAGTTTGTAGACCCAATGATTGGGACGGAAAAAATGGGACATACCTATCCTGGAGCTACCGTGCCATTTGGAAGTGTTCAGTTAAGTCCGGATACAGATACCATTCCCTACGCGGTAAATGGCAAATACAATCCTGATGTTTATAAATATTGCGCAGGATACCAGTATGATGATTCCACCATTGTTGGATTTAGCCATACACACTTTAGTGGAACAGGACATTCTGATCTTGGTGATTTTCTGGTAATGCCTACCACAGGTGATCTGAAATTAAACCCGGGAACCGAAAGTGATCCTGAAAGCGGTTATCGTTCCAGGTTTTCACACGAGGAGGAAACTGCCGAGCCGGGATATTACAGCGTTATGCTCAAAGATTACAATATAAAAGCGGAAATGACTGCTTCCACAAGGGTTGGAATGCATCAGTATACATTTCCGGAAGGGGAGCAGGCACATGTGATCTTTGATCTGGTACACGGAATCTATAATTATGAAGATAAGAATGTCTGGACCTTTATAAGGGTAGAAAATGATACGCTTATCACAGGTTACAGGCAAACGAATGGCTGGGCCAGGACGAGAAAGGTATATTTTGCCATGTCTTTCAACAAACCTATTAGCGAATATGGGAGAGAGCGATATGATAAGCAACCGTATGGAGGATTTTGGAGAAAATTTAATCAGGACAAGAATTTTCCTGAAATAGCCGGTGAACAGATCAGGATGTGGTTTGATTTTGATTTGCAGCCAGAAGAAAAACTGAAGCTCAAAATGGCGATTTCACCAGTTAGTTCTCGTGGAGCAGTAGAGAATATGAAAGCTGAGATCCCGCACTGGGATTTTGAAAAGGTAAAGAGAAACGCCAGAGATGAATGGAATAAAGAATTGAATAAAGTCGATATATCTTCAGAAGACAGGGAAGAAAAAACAAATTTCTATACTGCGATGTATCACGCTTTTCTGGGACCAACAGAATATATGGATGTTGATGGTCAATATAAAGGTCTGGATATGAATGTTTACAAGGCTGAAAATTTTACAAATTACACCAGCTTTTCTCTATGGGATACATACCGGGCGCTACATCCCCTTTTTAATGTTTTGCAGCCTGAAAGAAATAACGACATGATCAAGTCTATGCTGGCGCATTATGACCAGAGCGTACATTCCATGCTTCCGGTTTGGTCGCATTATGCAAACGAAAACTGGTGTATGATCGGTTATCATAGTGTATCTGTGATCGCTGATGCTATCGTGAAAGGAAATGTTCAGTTTGACGAAGAGCGGGCGTTAGATGCTATGGTTTCTACGGCCAAAACCGGATATTATGATGGCCTCAAATATTATATGGACATGGGTTATGTTCCTGAAGATAAAAATGGAGCATCGGTATCAAAAACCCTGGAATATGCTTATGACGATTGGGCCATTGCCCAGGCTGCAAAGAAAATAGGTAACGATAAAGTTTATAATGAATTCATGGAACGTTCAGAATATTATAAAAACGTATTCGATGCTGAAACTGGTTTCATGAGACCGAGACTAAGCGATGGAAGTTTTAAGGAAGAATTTGATGAATTGAAGACTCACGGTCAGGGTTTTATTGAAGGAAACTCCTGGAATTACAGCCTGTATGTTCCTCATGACCCGGAAAATATGATCGAAATGATGGGCGGTAAAGAGCAATTTTCCCAGCACCTGGATTCGCTTTTCACCATGGAGCTTCCAGATAAATATTTTGAAAATACAGAAGATATATCTCGTGAAGGCATCATAGGTAATTATGTTCATGGAAATGAACCATCACATCATGTAGCTTATTTATATAATTGGACAGATACTCCCTGGAAATCTCAGGATAAAATAAGGATGATCCTGGATTTAAAATATCAAACCGGAGCAGATGGTTTAAGCGGAAATGATGATTTTGGGCAGATGAGCGCCTGGTATATTTTCAGTAGTTTAGGTTTTTATCCCGTAGCTCCTGGATCTGTAAAATATGCGCTTGGAAGTCCTGCTATAGAAAAGGCAGTGATCAACCTGGAAAATGGTAATAAATTTACTGTGATCGCACAAAACCAGTCTGAAAAAAATGTGTTTGTAAAAAAGGTGGAACTGAACGGAAAGGAACTGAAAGAACCATTTATAAGTCATGATGATATCATGAATGGAGGTGAATTGAAATTCTACATGTCAAAAAAGCCGAACAGGAATATTTATAAACTTTAGTTTCTATTTGATTTATTCAATTAAAAAGGGATGTCGAAAGACATCCCCTTTTCTTTTCAAATTCCCATCAAATACGTATGAGGAATTGTTGGATATTATTTAGTTGCTCGTTGGGCTAATCATTATATGAGCACGATGCGTACCAGGATCCATTAGCCATGGCATACCGGGATTATCGGGTTTTAAAGGCAAACCAGTAGACTCTGCGGTGGCATAGGGGATATATACAACATATCTGAATTTACCATTTTTCAGTTCTCCGGTAGAGGAATTATAATCTTCTGCAGCTCCTGAAAAGACATACATGGTGCTTGGAGTGTCTGGCATTTTTAAGGTTCCGGCTTCCACTTCCTGTTTTCTGATCTTTCTTTTTTCAATTTCTGATTTTCCTTCAGCCACCAATTCTCTTCCGCGAGCCATAAAAGGTTCCAGTTTATCAGCATAACAAACCACTTTGATACCTTCAAAATCAGGGTCATCGGCCAGGCAGATCAAATTGTTGGATCCTTCTCTTAATACGACCAATTCGCCTTTTTGGTTATATCCGTAGACTTTAGCTTCAGACCGTTTGTCTTCTGGTGCTGCCAGAAGAGCTGTTTTGATCTGAATTTCTGCAGGAAGAATTTTATTTTGGGCCAAAGCTGTGCCTATGAAAAAAAGAAATAATATGGAAAATGAATATTTCATGAGTTATATTATTAGATGCTATTTCCTTAAATATAAGGAAATTAAAGCTGAATTATAATTTCTTCAAATAATTTGGGCTGCTGAATATTCCAGGATAGCTCACTTTCCAGCTTAACCCTAAAAGCGTCTGCTACCTGTTTTTCTCCATGAATTAAAAAAATTTGTTCGGGAACATTTTTAATTTTCCGGCACCAGTCTAAAAGTTCATTTTGATCAGCATGAGCTGATAAACTTTCCAGCTTTTCAATATGAGCTTTTACTGGGAAATATTTTCCGTAGATCTTTAATTCGTGAGCATTTTCTAGAAGTTGCCTCCCTCGAGTGCCTTCAGCCTGATACCCTGTAAGCAATAAGCTTGTAGAAGGAGCATCTAAAAACTGTTTGAGATAAGTTAGAATTCTGCCTCCGGTGAGCATACCGCTTCCGGCAATAACGATGCGAGGCATTTTCATATCAATTATTTCCCAGGTTCTTTTAAAGGATGAAACAAGTTCAAATCTCTTTTTTATAGCCTCGAAGTCATTAATATTAATTTTATGGAATTCCTGAAACCTTGAAAATAGTTTTGTGGCATCAACGCCCATGGGGCTGTCTATGAACACCGGTATTTCTGGTGCAGCATTTCTTCGGAATAATTTGAAAAGGAGATAGATTAATAACTGTAATCGCTCGACGGCGAAAGATGCAATTAAAAGTATCCCCTGGTTTTTTATAGTTCTTGTGATAAGATCTGAAAGAATTTTTTCTACATCTTCCTCAGGATGTAATCTGTTCCCATAAGTGCATTCTAAAAATAGATAATCTGCCCATCGTGGAGCTTCCGGTTTCTCCAGAAGTAGATCTTCGGTTCTACCAAGATCGCCTGAAAATACGAATACTTTATCCTTAATTTCCAATTCTATGGAACAGGCTCCGAGTATATGTCCCGATTTTATAAACCTACATTTTAAATCTTTAAAAAGATCGATCCAGTGATCAGTTTCAATAACTTCAAAAAGTGAAATTATTTTTTCAACATCCTCGCTTGTGTAGTTTGGAGTTGCCGGATGATGCCTGGTATAATTTTCCTCATTTGCTTTTTTCGCTTCTTCTTCCTGAATCTTTGCCGAATCTTTCAAAATGATCTCTGCAATAGCGAGAGTTGGTGCTGTGCCAAGAACCTTACCCTTAAATCCCTGCTGAATTAATTTTGGAAGGTATCCTGTGTGATCAAGGTGACCGTGAGTTAACAGCACAAAATCAACCTCAGAAATATTTACAGGTAAGTTTTCTCTGTTTAGAACTCTTAATTCTTTCAATCCCTGGAACATTCCGCAGTCAATAAGAAATTTATGAGACCGGAATTCCAAATAGAATTTAGAACCGGTAACTGTACCGGCTGCTCCTAAAAATTTGATTTTAACATGATCTATCATTCACTTGGACTATTTTCACAAAGAATACTGAATTCCGAAATGATTCTATTTTTTCTTTCTGCAGAAATTCCCTGGTGGTCCAGGTAATATGGATTATCTAAAAGATCCTTTCCAAGAATGACCTGCCTGTCTAATAAAAATTTTTTTTCCGCATCTGAAAGCAGGGTAGAAGTTGTAACCGGATATGCACCTGCTTTATCTATCAGAAATTTCAAACAATTATTTTCAGGATAATCCCAACTCAATAATTGAAGATTTGAGCACTTTCCATAAGTTATGGCGTCTTTCGAAAACTTAGTATTTGTGACCACCCAACCCTGACCTTCATTCTGGTTCTTTTCGTAAGAATAAATATCATCAAATCTCGAGCGTATGTACAGCGGAATTTTCACGTCACAATTCCTGCCTTCCTCGCTATGAAATTTACATTCAACAAGATGCCGGATTCCATCTATAAAAGCTACTATATCAACTTCATGAGTTACGCAGACTCCTTGCATATTCTCGTTTAATCTGGTTTCATAACCCAGCAGATTCAGTAAACTGGCAATAAATTTTTCGAAAATGAATCCCGCAGGCCCTAATTCATACAAGGCTTTTTTTAGCTTATATTTTGAGGCATACGCACCTTTGTAGTTCTTTAATAGAGAAAATGCCCGGTGGTAAATTTCTTTGGTACTTATCCCTTGATATAGCTCATCCCTGATCTCATTCACAATATCTGAAACCATCTTTTCACTAGCACCACTTTTTAAAAGCGAGCGTCTTAGTTTCGAGATGGAAAATTTTGCTTTTTTTCCGGATGATTTTAGAATTTCAGGATGCATACTACTAAAGTTAAGCTATTTAGCTGATTTCTTATAAATCAGTTTAATAATTGAATTCTATGAAAAAACCTGCTGACTAAATGTTTGTAATTAAATTATAAAATACTGAAAATCAAATAATTGAGTATAATTTGGTATCTTTATAAATATAGTATCAAACAAAAACCAAAAATTATGAGACGAGCATTTAGTTTAATTCTGATACTGCTATTTTGCAGTGTTGGTTTCGCCCAGGAACAAACCTACCTCACTTTTGAGTTTATGAAAGTTGATAATGACCAGGAACAGTTTTATGTTGAAACAGAAGATTTTTGGGAGAAGATTCACGAGCAAAGAGTAGCCAGCGGAGATATTACTGGCTGGGATCTCTGGCAGTTACTTCCTGGAGGAGAAGATCAGGGATATCAATATTTGACCGTAACTGTTTTTGATGATCCTTTAAAAATGATGAATGCCGGTGCAGGAATTATGGAAAGTGCCAGAATGGCCTATCCAGATCTCAGCGACGAGGAATTGGATAACAGGGTTAATCTAGCCGGGGGATCGCGTGATCTTGCTGTAAGACTCTTTCTAATGGTTACTGACAGAACCAATGGAGATTATGAGATGAAGCCAGGAATGGTTGCAACCATGGATCTAATGAAGGCAAACGATGACAATACTTCTGCATACGAGAGCGCCGAGGGAAAAGCATTTAAACCATGGCATCAGAAAATGGTAGACGGTAAGGCAAAAGGCAGCTGGGAATTATTAAAAGTCTTGGTTCCCCAGGGATCTGACGTTTATACTTCACACATCACAGTAAATATGTTTGATGACTGGGAACAATACGTAAACTCTATGAATTTTGATGGGGAAATTTCTCCTTCTCAGCAAAAGGAAATAGATGAGGGATTGAAAACCCGGGATTTGAAATGGTCTTACCTGGCCACGCTGACTAAAATGGTTAGAAAATAGATTAAAAAAGTCCGGTTCAAAACCGGACTTTTTTATGCCTGAGCTCACTTAATATTTGCAGTGAGCAGTTTTTGTTTGTGATGCCTTAAGGCTTCTTTTACTGTTCTGAATATTGATTTTTTGAGATTTTGATATTTACTGTCAAATTCATGCATTTTGATCATCAATTTTCTATGCTCATGTTTATATGCCCATTGCTGATCATTTACCTGCCCTTCAGAAAACAGAATTTTCACCTTGTTTTTATGTTCACGAATCGATCTCAATAAGGAAGACATTTCACTTTTTAATAGTTGAAGTTCTTCGATCAAGTTTTCGGCCTGCCGAATAAGATGTGATTCTACGATGGGATATACATTCTGGTTTAGCAGATCTGTCAAAAAATCGACCTCCTTGTTAATAAAGCTGAGTTTTGAATTCCAGGCATTCGAAACTTTGTGCATGATATCGGGTGATTCCCAACCATAGTCATTTGAAATTTTAGTATTCATGATAATATTTTGATAATGATGAAGAAAAGCTGACTAAGATTGAAGTTAAATCAATCACAGAAACTCAGTTCGAAGAACTGTAAGGCTCAGGAAGTAAGAGAAATTTTTAAAATTCTCACTTGTTTAAGTTAGTGATTTTCAGAATAAAAAGGTAGCGTATTTCAATGAAAATCATTCTGAATTTCGCTGAATATTAGTCTGCTAAATTAGCATTGTATAATTCATAGATCATATTATCTGGATCATCGTGATCTCTACGATCATTATTCAGCTGAAATTGATTTCTTTTGAGCAGGTTTATAGATTTTGCGTTGGCTGAATTTGTAAATGCTTCTATCATTTTCAGATCTATTTTAACAAAACCAAATTGTATAACCGCCTCCATAGCTTCGTGCATTAATCCAAAACCCTGAAAAGTGGTATGAAGGTCATATCCAACCTCGGCGATTTTTCGGTTTGGAGAAAAATTCCATAAACAAATCGTACCGATCATCCTCCTATCTTCTTTTAAACAGATAAACCAGTTGATCAGCTTATTTTTGCTGATATCAAGGAGGCATTTTTGAATGAATTCGGTAGCAGCTTTTTTATTAGCAGCAGACGATCGCCTAACATATTTGTTCACTTCTTTGTCGGTTCTTAAAAAGGAAATTACCGGCCAATCCTCCAGTTTTGGTTCCCGAAGTATGAGTCGGGGAGTGCTGATTTCTGGAAATGGTGTAAAATTCACGATTCTTATTTTAGTTCAGCATCCACATTCCAGAAAACGATATTATTTTCTTTAGAGGAAGAAATGATATATTTTCCATCTTTGGAAAAGGTCGCTGCAAGATATTCCAGCCTGTGGACCTCACCATAAGTTTTGATTAAACTTCCATTCGTTTTCCACAATTTTATGGTGCCGTCTTCACTGGCAGTCAGGATGAAATTTCCATCCGGAGAAAACTCTGCCTGATTGATCTCGTCTTGATGACCAACAAATTCTGCAACCAGATTTCCCTCAAGATCCCATAATACCGCTGTATTATCAAAACTTGCTGTTAGAATATTCCTTCCATCAGGAGAAAAACTGGCGGCACTAACTCCGCTCTGGTGATGTTCTTTTTCAAAAAGCTTTTCACCACTAACCATCCAAACTGAAAACTTATTATCACAGCTAGCCAATACAATAAGCTGATCATCAGGCGAAAAAGAAGCCTGGTAAATGGTGCATTCATGAACAGGAAATTCTCTTATTAAATCTCCCTTTCGCGACCACAAGCGAGCAGTATTGTCTCCTCCACCGCTTAAAATAAAGTTACCGTCATGAGAAAATGCAATTGTTTTTACATAGATCTCATCTGCCTTCACATCCCTGATTTTCGAACCGTCCAGATTCCATATACTAAAGGTCTGGTCACTTCCCGCAGATAATATTTGAAGACCATTCGGGGAAAATTGTACATCATTCACGCTGCGTTCATGCGCATTCTTCTGAAAAACTTTTTCACCTTTCTCATTCCATAAGATGATACTATCATCATCTCCTCCGGAAATAAGGTGCTTACCATCTGGGGATTGATCTATCCCCAGGATCATTTCAGAGTGACCCTTCAAAGATTTTTCGATCTCACAGTTTTGAGAATTGACGCTTACTGAAATTAATAAAAACAGTAAACCGGAACTGATGTATTTGCTCATGGGTATTAAGATGAAATGAAGAAGTATACGTTCTAAATTAATCCTGTTTTCCAAAAGTAATGATAAAACCGTCTGGATCTTCAATATCAAAATCTCTCATTTTATAGTCACGACTCTCCAGATCATTTACAATTCTTACTTGATTATCTTTACAATCCTTATTTACCTTCTCAATGTTATTTACAAATACATAAAGAGCTCGATGATATTTTGAAGGTCTGCCGCCGTCAGATCTTTTAGTTAAGTGTATGCCTACTCCACCCCGTTTTACCACTGCATAGTACATTGGTTCTCCCCATTCAAAAGTTTTTTCGAAGCCTAATTTATTGGTGTAAAAATCTATGGATTCCTCCAGGTTACTAACGGGAAATATCACCGCGGAGTGAGAAAAATTTTCTTGGTTGCTCATATCTTTAAATTTTACCTTGGTTTCTGAATTCGAATAAGATGTGGGGCAACTTCAATACGCGTCATAAAGTTAACATATTGATTTATAATAAAGTAGAGCTAATTTTAAAAAATGAAATATTTAGTAATTAATTCAGGAGCATTCCAATTCCCAGATCTATGACCATTGCATCATAACCATGATTGATATCATTAATATTGGCATTAGAAACATGGCGATAACCAATACGTGTATCAAAATAAAACTGTTTAAAATCCTTACTGAATCCTATTCCAAGATTATCCGAAAATCCTATTCCCTGAGTCATTCTTTCCGTATCGCTTTCAACGTAACCGGGACCAAGGCTGGCGAGAAAATAAACACTCATATCATTCTTTATAGGTTTTCTCAGGAGCACTCCAAAATTAAAAACATATTCATTGAAAATTTTTAAAGTTTTCATCTCATCTCTCCTTTCCCATAAGGGATGAGATGGGCCATAGATAAATCTATCACTGGTTAACCTGTGTTTTACCTTATTTATTTCTGGTTGAAAGATAAATTCATAATCCAGGAATTTTGTGGATTTGATTTTATAAAAGATCTGGAATTTTCTTAAGTGAACCTGATAGTAATAATCATAATCAAAAAATACCGGGTTATCTACACTGGCAATTCCGTAATTGATACCTAGCCTGTAGAATTTACCATCATATTTACTGTTCTGTGCGGTTAACTGAGAGCTTACTAATAAAAATAGTAAGGCTAAGAATTTTAATTTCAAGAATTCAGAATTTTGGAAATTGTGTTTTGGGCGGTGAAGATAATATAATCCTAAAATTCATAGAAATTGATAGAACAGAAAAAGATCAGAAGCTCATTGTAATTATCATTTTCCGAAATAATTATGTGAATACTCTATGACTTCATAAAATATATAGATAAAAATTATAGATATGAAATTCGTAAATTAGGAGTCGAACCGAATTTTTAATTGAATAAAATCAACTAAAACATGGAAAATAATCATTCTGGAAGCAAGGATAACCACAAAGTCTGGGAAGTAAATGAATCCAGTAAATGCCCTTTTATGGGTGGTGCTTTGAATTACACCGCAGGGAAAGGGACCTCGAATAGAGATTGGTGGCCTAACCAGCTTAATCTGAACATTCTTCGTCAAAACTCTTCATTAACAGATCCTATGGATGAAGACTTTGATTATGCAAAAGAATTCAATAGTCTGGATCTGAAAGCAGTGAAACAGGATCTCTATGATCTTATGACCGACTCTCAAGAATGGTGGCCGGCAGATTACGGCCATTATGGACCGTTTTTCATTCGTATGGCCTGGCACAGTGCTGGAACCTATAGAATTGGTGATGGTAGAGGAGGAGCAGGATCGGGTCAGCAGCGTTTTGCGCCTTTAAATAGCTGGCCGGATAACGCGAATCTTGATAAGGCAAGACTTTTACTATGGCCCATCAAAAAGAAATATGGTAAGAAATTATCCTGGGCAGATCTTTTAGTCCTGGCAGGAAACTGTGCCCACGAATCTATGGGACTTAAAATGTTCGGATTTGCCGGTGGTAGGAAAGATGTTTGGGAACCTGAAAACGATGTTTACTGGGGAGCAGAGACAGAATGGCTGGATAATGATAAAAGATATGAAGATGGTACGCTTGAAAATCCGCTTGGAGCTGCCCATATGGGGTTGATTTATGTAAATCCTGAAGGTCATAATGGTAATCCAGACCCGGTTGAATCTGCCTCTTACATTCGAGAGACCTTTGGTAGAATGGCGATGAACGATTACGAAACAGTTGCACTTATCGCCGGTGGACATACGTTTGGTAAAACACATGGTGCTGCAGATGCTGAAAAATATGTTGCAGCTGAACCTGCAGCAGCCGGAATTGAAGAGATGGGAATGGGTTGGAAAAATACCTATGGTTCAGGAAAAGGAGCTGATACCATTACCAGTGGAATTGAGGGAGCATGGACCGATACGCCAACGAAATGGAGTAATAAATACCTGGAAAATTTATTCAAATATGACTGGGAATGTATCAAAGGTCCGGGTGGTGCTTACCAATGGCAACCTAAGAACAACGAAGGAGCTGGCACCGTTCCAGACGCGCATGACCCTGATAAAAAGCATGCGCCGTTCATGTTAACTACAGATCTTTCTTTAAAATTCGACCCTGAATATGAAAAGATCGCCAGACATTTTCATGACAATCCTGATGAATTTGCTGATGCCTATGCTAGAGCCTGGTTCAAATTAACCCATCGTGATATGGGGCCGATCGAACGCTATTTAGGTCCTGAAGTTCCTGAAGAGGAATTATTGTGGCAGGATAGAATTCCAAAAGTTGATCACGAACTGGTTGATGATAATGATATTTCAGCATTAAAATCAAAAATTTTAGAAACGGGACTTTCTGTACGAGAGCTAGTTTCCACTGCCTGGGCTTCTGCTTCTACTTTTAGAGGTTCAGATAAACGAGGTGGAGCCAATGGAGGTAGAGTCCGTTTGTCACCGCAGAGAGGCTGGGAAGTCAATAATCCGAAGCAGCTGGGAAAGGTCATTCAAACTTTGGAAAGTATACAGAACGATTTCAATGATGCGCAATCTGGAAATAAAAAGGTTTCAATTGCAGATCTTATAGTTCTTGCCGGATGCGTTGGCGTAGAAAAGGCGGCAAAAGATGCAGGGCATGATATCAGCGTACCATTTACTCCGGGCCGAGGAGATGCAACCCAGGAGCAAACCGACGTGGAAGCCTTTGAGCCTCTGGAACCGAATGCAGATGGTTTCAGAAATTATTTCAGGAACAGGGATCATATTTCAGCTTCTGCGGAAGAATTATTGGTAGATAGAGCTCAGTTGCTTACTCTTACAGCTCCGGAAATGACAGTGCTTGTTGGTGGTCTTAGAGCGATGGATACCAATTATGATGGTTCTAAAAAAGGAGTTTTTACTGACCGTCCTGGACAGTTGACCAACGATTTTTTCAAGAATATTCTGGATATGCGTTTAACCTGGAAAAAAACTTCAGATTCTGAAACTGAATTTAGTGGAAGTGATAGAACTACAGGTGAACAAAAATGGACAGGAACCAGAGCTGATCTTATTTTCGGTTCAAATTCTGAATTAAGAGCAATCTCAGAAGTTTACGGAACCGATGATGCTGAAGAAAAGTTCGTAAAGGATTTTGTTAAAGCCTGGGATAAGGTGATGAATCTTGACAGGTATGATCTTAAATAAATTTATTTAGAGGTTTTAACTAAGGGTGGTCGAAAGACCACCTTTTTTATTTTTGGCGAATTACTCAAGCTTTCAGTGAAATAAGTATTCGTTTTAGAAATTAGAATTGATTATTTTGCAGATTAAATCTATCATTATGAAAAATCTATTTCTCATCAGCTTCTTATTTTTAAGCATAAGCATTTTCGCACAGGACGGAACTCCTGAAGATTATCTTTCTTCAGAATTTCACAAAAGCAGGAGGGAAGCACTTCGAGCTAAAATGCCTGAAAATTCGGTTGCGGTATTTTTTGCAAACCCGGTTAGAAATAGGGCTAATGATGTTGATTTTGTGTACCACCAGGATCCGGATTTTTATTACTTAACAGGTTACAAGGAACCGCACGCGGTTTTAGTGATATTTTCAGAAGAGCAGCAAGGCGAAAATGGAGAATCTTATGATGAAATGCTATATGTTCAAGAGAAGAATCCTCGTGCAGAAATGTGGACAGGATACCGACTTGGAGTAGAAGGAGCGAAAGAAGATCTTGGATTTGAAACCGTTTTCAACGGAAGTGAATTTTTAAACAACCAGATAGATTTTTCCGAATATGAAAGTGTTTTGCATAAACCTTTCAGCAACGATTACAGGGATTCAAGGGATCCGGCAGATCTTGCCAGCCTTATCCAGAATTTCAAAACCCAGATAAATGTAAAATCGATTAAAAATCAGAATAACGGTCCGCTTGGTGTTGAGGTTCAGCAGGAAGTAAGTCCGGAAGCTGAGGTGAGTGTAGATACGGAGAGCCTTAGAACTTTTATGGGAGAATTGAGGCAGATCAAAACCCCTGAAGAAATGAAACTTCTTAAAAAGGCAGTCCGAATTTCAGCTATGGGACAGGTGGAAGTTATGAAAGCGATGCACCCGGGAATGTCAGAAACTGAAGTTCAGGGATTACACGAATATGTATATAAAAAATACGGCAGTGAGTATGAAGGTTATCCTTCAATAGTAGGAGCCGGAAACAACGGTTGTGTATTACATTATATCGAAAATAATAAAACAAAACTTGAACAGGATCTTGTTCTAATGGATCTTGGTGCAGAATATCACGGATATACTGCAGATGTTACCAGGACGATACCTGCCAATGGAAAATTTAATGAAGAGCAAAAAGCCATCTATGATCTCGTGTATGAAGCACAGGAAGCCGGGATTGCTGCTGCAGTTGTTGGGAATAACTCCGGAGATACGCATAAAGCCGGTTTAGAGATTATTAACCAGGGATTATATGAATTGGGTATTATACCTTCTGTAGATGCAAAACATATGTATTTTCCACATGGCACCTCGCATCATATAGGTCTGGATGTTCATGATCTTAATACCCGCGGTAGTTTCGAGCCAAATATGGTGATCACTGTAGAACCTGGAATTTATATTCCGGAGGGAAGTGATTGTGATGAGAAATGGTGGGGAATCGCCGTAAGAATTGAAGACGATATTCTAATAACTGAAAACGGCCCGGTAAACCTTTCCGCAGAAGCTCCTAGGAAATCTGAAGACATCGAAGCTATGATGGAAAAGCCATCTGTTTTTGATGAACTGGAACTTCCGGCATTAGATTAATCGTTTTTAATATCATCTGCTTTCTCCAGGAAATTCTTGATAGCCGCAAGTGCTTCTTTGGGGTTGTCATTTAATGTGGCATGTCCAGACTCGCTTATTTCTACAAATTCTGCGTCTGGAACCATCTTTTGATATTCTTTCACAGTAGCAGGTCTAGCTTCATCAAATTCTCCTGTTATAAAAAGCACCGGAACTTCAACTTCTGAAAGCTTATCAATTCGGTCGTAATTCAAAAGAGTTCCCGTTGCAGTAAATTCGCTTGGCCCCCACATGTATTCATATACATTGGTGCCGAAATATTTGCTGGCAGAATCTTTTTTTGCCTGGGAACGTTCTTTTCTACGTAGAAATTTGCTGTAAAATAAGGCTACTGCATTCTGGTATTCCTGGTTATTGAAAGTCTTATTTTTTTCATTCGTTTTGATAATATTCTGGATGGAATCTGGAAGGGTCTCCACAAGTTCATTTGCATCTTTTATCCATCTTTTGGTACTAAAATACGGACTACTGAAAATGATCCCTTCTACGTGTTCAGGATATTTCAGATAATATTCCAATCCCAAAGCTGTTCCCCAAGATTGCCCATGTAGATAAACTTTTTCCAGGTCAAGTTCTTTCCGAAGCATTTCCACTTCTTCTACATATCTTTCAACCGTCATTAAAGTGGTATCTGTAATTCTATCAGATCTTCCACTTCCTAACTGATCATAAAATATCACGGGCCTGTCTGCACTTATTTTTTTGTAGGGTTCAAAGCCGAAACTGGAAGAACCCGGCCCTCCATGAAGTAGTAGAACAGGGGTGTTTTTACTATTTCCGTTGACTCTATACCAAATTTTTCCACCGGTAACTTCTACAAATCCTTCACCTTCTTTGATCTGTTTTTCTTCCTTGGTTTCATTACACCCAGTTATAAATATGAATATTGCCAGATTCAACAATAGGTAAAATGAGGAGTTACTTGATTTCATAAGAGTGGGATTAGCGAATTAAGGAGCCAAATTAATTAAATTCCGGCAGAAATTATACTAATGATATTTCAGAACAGACTCATCCTTAATAAAGAAAATAACGATCAATAATACCAAAATAGGAACTAAGATGAGTCCGATCAGGGAAAACCAACTGGTCATGATCTGGTCATTTTGCAGTATGAACAATCCTGTTCCCAATGGTCCTTTTGAGAATATGGTATTTAGGAAAAAATTCCAGCCCAGGTGCAACCCAATCGGCAGGAAAATAGATCTTGCTTTCTGAAATCCCAGTGCCCAGGCGAAACCCATAATTCCGGTTCCTGTAAAGATCAATACCATAGGGATAAGATTTCCGATAACGCCCATGGAAAACCAATGATAGATTCCAAAGGCAGACGCAGAGATTAATAACGCATATTTAATTTTCAATCTTTGTAATAGAATATAAAGTATGGCACCACGAAAAATAAGCTCTTCAAAAATTACAGATTTTAAATCCCAATAGAAGAATTCGGCTAAATTTATGAAACTAAAATCCTGGTTTATAACCCAGGTAGTTTCTTTAAGTTTTGCCTCCAAAAGTTGGATTATGATGCAAAGAATTGCGGTCATAACGAAGCCTGTCAATAATTGCTTCAATCTTTTGGTAACGGGTACAAAACCTAATGCAAGTATACTTCTGCGTTCAAAGAAATATAGAAGCATCCAGGAAATGATGAGTTCAAATACTATCCCGATCATTTGTATTTTATATGAAGATTAAAAAGGTCATAAATCACCTATCATATTTTCATTCTTTTCAGACTCAAATGCATCTTTTCCAAAGACATTAATGCGGTGTTCTAGTAAAAGAATATTCTCCAGATTCTGACCAAAATCTATAGTGGTAAATGGAACTCTCGGTCGGCTGCTGAGTCGATATCGGTTGTCTTGGAGTTTTTCGATAATGATAATATCTCCCCATGATTTGCCAATAAAACCTGTTTTAATCTTTATAAGATCGGCGTCCTGATCGCAATCAACATCTCTGTAATAATTTCTCATTTGAAGTTGCTCGCAAATTGTGATAAGCTTTAACCTTGAATCAATTTTAATGCTTTGCTTCACATCCAGATCAGGATTTGAAATACCATATTGTCTGGCTATTGCTTTTAATTCATACAAATGATAGGAAACCAGAACCACCGTCATCCCGAATCCAAATATCAGGCAACCCTGGATGATATCCTGTAAACTAAAATTTCTTTCTGTAAATAGATCGAGCAGGCTAATTAGAAAACCATAGGTTATAAAAACCAGGAGAAAATATCTTACCGAAATTTTTAAAATCTTATTCATTTTGAATTCTGGAGAATTAAGTTACAAATATTCAAATATTACATAAAACAAATTGCCTTACTTTCTTTAAATAGGCCTTCAGATTATCCTGATTTTCTCAATGGATTCAGATAATCAAGATCATTCAATTGCCGATAAAACAGATTCTGAATTTAATTATAAAGATTATTCAGATAATCTTTTTCTTCGGATAATCGCTCTATTTTACTCTTAATTTCCAGGCTATCATTCACCTTACCTTGAAGAATATTGCTATTCAAAATCTTGCCTTTGAATAATTTTGGACCTTGGTTATTTTCTGCTTTAAAGTATATAAACACGCTGTCTTTCTTAACACTATAACTTCCTAAATACAAACTGTCATTAATAGATAATGCAGTCTGTCCATTATATTCAAAAAATAACATGGGATCAGTTCCAAGTTTTCCCTTTTTGATATTTTGCGAGGAGTTATCAATTTCCAGTTCAGAAATCTTATAGCTTCCATTTAATGGATTCTCGATACTGGTCTTTAAATTATAAGCATAAATGAAATATCCCACGGGAAATAATAGTACATAGATCAAAGGCAATATTTTGACGAATTTATTTCTGATCGAACCTGTTTTTTGTCCAATTTTCCCTTCCATTTCCAGGAAGAATTTATAGAGATCTTTTCGATATTCAATCAATAATAAAATTGTGATTGTCAGGTCAAGCATGACGTGCTGTATGGCAAAAAAAACGTGGAATTCAATGTTCAAAATCAGTATGTTTAAACATACGCCCACTGAAAGAAGCAAAGCGATGAGTCTGGTTCTCCTGAAAACAACCAATATTCCTATCATCATTTCTATTAGCCCAATGAAAATATTATAGTGGTAAGATCTGCCAAAGAAAGACCACATATGTTGATATTTGGATACCTGCGCCAGGGGCATGAATGACTCGTAATGTAGAATTCTGAACTGCATATGCAGCAATTTAGGAATGGCAAAGGCGATCATTTTGATCGATAAATAATAGATGGCCAGGTATTTTAAAACCTGAAGAATGTTTTTGAAAATTGATGGATTCAAGATCGGTTGGTTTTGGGGTTTAATTTATTTTCGGAATTGAATTAACGGTTAGGATTGACAATTGTTGTGATGATGATCTCGAATATCCGGCAAAATCAACATTTCGAATAATTTTGGAAGTATAATTCTGCAAACCAAAGGCCTATATTAATCACCATATAAAAACCTTTTATACTACTTCCAATTCGGCTTAGGAATAAAACAGATTCAGATAATAATGCTTTGCCTATGGAAGAATTGATAGACGATAATAATGCTAACTACAAAAATGTGTAGCATCGCAGTTTTCAGAATTATCGTTTTCTAATACACTAAAAATAGAGAAGGGGTGCGGTTAGCAATAGAACTAAATTTTTTCCGGAATGCTAGAATTTGTAAGAACAGGAGAAAAATAAATTTCAATAAATTACCGACTTAAGTTTAAGATTCTTTTCTCTCTTTTTTTAATGATATAATATGCAACTGCCAGGTTTGGAACCCAACTCAACCAGGCAACAATGAGGTAAGCAGAATTAAAATTACCAGTTATTCCAATTAATAATGGAAGCCAGATCCTTAAAGTTACGGCAGAAAAACATACCGCATAACTGAAGATCATTAGATCCTGATGCCTGATAACATTTCGATTCCTTATTGCAATGTAAGAACCTATGGTGGTGCCGAGCCAAACTATTGCACTAAGGCTGAATCCTATAACGTTAGAGATTCCGCCAGTGGCAAATTGTGCGATATAAAGTCCGCAAATTCCACTAATCACAACAGAGATAACATAGATCCTACCAATAATTCGATGCATCTTCAGTCTTTTCTTACGAATCCTCGAACTAAACTGTGTCCACCCGATTAATAAGGCTATTCCGCCAGGGACAATATGACCGTAAAAGCCGTAATTCCATAACCTATCGTTCAAAAGTAAATCTGTTTTTGATGCCAGAAGTCCAAAGGTGCGATCAACAAAAAAGTAAACTATAGGATAAAGACCGATAGATATACATAATAATCCAAAGAAGATCCATTTTGAATTATGTACAAATTTTTTCACTGAAGCTGGTGGTTTTGAGATTAATGAATGAAGCTGAAATGTAATTCTAATTATTAAAACTTCAAAATAATCAATTTTAATAAAGTTTTAATAATCAATAAATTAAAGGTCTAAAGAAGTAATAATGGAGCGATAAAACCTAGGCGAACTTCATTTTTATTATAGCTTCTTACCTCATAAGTTTCCTCAGCAAAAGGAGAATAATCGTAATACCTGCCTATGTAAGCCAGGTAAAAACGTAGATCTAATTTTTTGAAAGGGCTATAGTAAAGCGTAGGAATAGCCCCGTAACTGGTTCTTATGTGATCATTCGAACCCGACACATCATCATATGCACTACTGGTCATGAGGGTCAAAAGTCCGCGAAATTTAGGACTGAATTGATATTCAGCTCGCATCCAGTTTTCAATATAAGAGACATCTTCAGAAACTTTGTCTGTACTGATCACTCCCGTCACAATACCTTTGGTATCCACCTGCTCATAACTGTAATGAAAATCATACATAATGCTCAGGTTCCTGTTTTCATATTTATGACCGAATGTGACAAATGTTGTTCCTTTATCTTTTACTTCATAAGAATGACTCAGGCTGTAGATCGTTTTTAGTTTTCCGTCAAAAAAGCTTCCGCGCCAATTACCTACGAAAGCCACGGGCCAGTCTGGCTCTTCAATATTATCAGCATCCAGGTCTCCATAAAGATCATCGTAATGCGTGGTTCGCGAATTCAAAACCTGAAAACCAAATTTATGATCATCACTCACCTGATAAGTGATCCCTGCGCCGGTAACAAAAGCGAGGGCATTTCCATAAATATCATTGTATTCAAGAACATCCAGCGCGCTGAATTCGTATTCATAACCACCGTAAAAAGCCGTCATTCTTCCCAATAACAGGTTGAATTTTGGACTTAGCATAACATCAATGTAAGCGAGTTCAATATTTCCGCCAAGCCTGTCCAGCGTTTGCACGTCGCTGTTTTTATTAAAACGGTTTCTGAACTGAAAACTTAACCTTTCATGTAATTTCCCAGAAATTCCTAAGGCGGTAAATCCGTTGGAAAATTGTAAACCATTATAGTAATTATCACCTCCTCTAAAAGTATAGGCCTGGTATTCCATACGCATCCCGAAGGTAATATTGATATTCTTAAGCAATTCAATTTTATCTGCAGGGATCAAAGGCTCTTGAATACTATCGGTCAATTGTGAATAACTCTTAGCCGAAAAGAATAGAATTAAAATTAGGATGCAGAATTTTCTCATGATCTGAATGGTATTTCAGGTTGAATTACTTGGTAACCAGAGGCTTGAAATATCATTCCATATTTAATTTTGTTCATTGAAGATTATTCTTAGTACCAGTCTACATAGTAATTTACTAAAATTTTACGGATTTCTTTCCGATCAGTTCATTTCTAGGTAATAATATGAAGTTTTCAACACTTAGAATGAATAATTTTCAGAGGGTTGTTAAATGTAGATGATTCATTTTCAGTTTTCAATCTTCCTGTCTATATGAAATCTATTGTCGCGTTTTTAAATGTTTCTTAGATTGTATGGTATTTAAATTACAGTGATGTTTAAAAAAGCCATTTCTGAACATATTAAGATCTACCATGTATTTCTGGCCATTTTGGGGATTATAGTTATTTCTCTATTGTATGTGTCTTTTTTCGACAAACCGATAGATACAGAGACCATGCAAATGATTAGAGAAAATAGGCCTAAAGATCTAAATGAACTGAAAGCAAACAGGATGCAGGTTCTTTTTATGAGAGAAAGAGGATGGAGCTTCATTATCTTTTCCTGTCTGGTTTTGGCAATACTTACCTGGATAATTATTTCAAACCAGAGGAAAGGTAAGATCGATTTTATGGGATACAGGTTCAGGCTTCAAAACAGATTTGTGCAAAATGAGCTTAAAGAGCAAACCTTTCAGGACAGGCTTAGCAAAAAATTTAATGGCCTGACAACGAACGACGCTTTAATTGCTGAATTACTCATTGATGGATACTCTACCAAAGAGATTGCTTCAGAATTAAATATTTCGGTACCAAGCGCTAATACTGCACGATACCGCCTCCGCAAAAAAATGGATCTTACCTCAGATATTGATTTGGTAACTTTTTTAAAGCAAATCTGAGCCTGTCTATCTAAAATCTATAGTAAAGATTTTGGTTTTTTAGCATTTCGATCAAAATTTGTGAACATAATTATTTCAGATTATGAAAAAAATAAGTTTAAGCATACTGCTCATCTTTTTAGTTCAGATTTCATTTAGCCAGGATTGGAAAACTGAGCTGGATTCTGTAATGAAGATCATAGAACAAGATAAATTATTTCACGGCCAGATCTTAATAGCAGAAAACCACGAGATCATTTTTCAGAAGTCTTATGGAAATCTTTCGGAAATGGGAGATTCAATAACCAATGATACGTCATTGGAGGTAAAATCTATTACCAAGGCATTTACTGCTGCGGCGATTTTAAATCTGGAGCAGGAGGGAAGGCTTGAACTCGATGACAAAATCGAAAAATATCTCAAGACCTGGCCTTATGATGGGATTACCATCAGGCATTTATTAAGCATGACCAGCGGACTTCCAAATTTTATCGAAAAAGTGGTGAATCAAGCGGATACTACAAAATATATGAACAACAAAGCTATCGTAGATTTTATCTCTAAAAATCCAGTTCCGGTGAAGTTGCCCGGGGAGCACTATGATTACCAGAATAGTAACTATATAGTCCTCGCGGGCCTGGTAGAAGAAATTTCAGAAATGCCTTATGATCGATATGTACAGAAAGCCATTTTTGATAAACTGGGTATGGTGAATACTTATTTCGAGGATCTCACCCAAATTTCAGATGAAATAGATGGTGATAGTTTTTTTGCGCCTTCAGGAGATGGAAATTTATATTCAACTGCCAAAGATCTCTATACTTTTGAGCAATCGTTTTATAAAAATGAAATCCTTACCGAGGAAAATAAACTGGCCACATTTTCAAAAACTAAATTGAACGATGGCTCATTAAATAATTACGGATTGGCCTGGTGGGTAATCGACGATACAGAAGAAACAGAATATTATATTATTGGTGATGGCCCGAATATAAGGTCCAGTATTCAAAAATTTCCTGATAGAAATGCCACCCTGATCTATATTCATAATATATCAGGAAGATACTGGAAGGATGTTTATTGGGTAGTTCGAAATATCTGGAACGGAGAATCTTTTCAGATGCCTGGAAAAAAGGGAATTCTGGTGAGGTATGATATTGATGAGAATCTTTTTTCAAAATATACAGGAAGTTACCTGACGCCTGGTTTCGGTTTACTGCACATTAGCGAGGAAAACGGCAAACTATTTCTAAGGCCTGATCCAATTCCTGGAAAAGAAGAACTTGTGCCATCGTCAAACACTACGTTCTACTTCCAGGATCAGTCAGTAGAATGGGAATTTTTTCTGGACGAAAAGGGTCATGTAAAGGGATTTGGATTTAAAGGAAAACCAGAAACCATGGGTGAAAAACAATAAAATATCTGTTGGATGATTCAACACTTAGCCTGAAAATTTTAATTCAGCTAAAGAGAGAATTTGAAATTAGGAGGAAATTTGAATCTTGAAAGAATCCAACAATTATGACCTATTCTCCTTTACTTTTTTTAACTCTTTAAGATCTTCATAATACTTATCAAGGCTCCAATCCATTTGAAAGCCCTGGTTTAAATAAACTTCCATTGATGGTAGTCCCATTTCAGATCTTAAACTATCTACATCTTCGGGGTTTTGAATAGGTTCCACATATTTCTTTCCGGTTTTGGAATCTATAAAGACCTGACTGCCATAGATCTGTTTCTTCCCTTCTCTAAGCGCAATGCGATCTCTTAAAAGCGCGAGATTGCCTGGCAGGGTTTTATTCTCATTTACTGCTTGTTCAATAGCCGGAAGAAATTCTTTTTGGGTGGCCAGATCTGCATGCTGAATTACGAGAAACAGGGTTTGATTACCCTGCATATTCAAACCATCGGGCCAACCATTTTCAAGGATTGAAATAACCTTTTCCAGATTTGCAGAATCCTGTTTTTTCATTGTCTTTACCAGCGTTCTAAATTCATCAGAATTCATTTTTCCCTCCTGTTGTAATTTAATGAGTTCGAACCTAATATCCTGGTCGCTTTTCCAGATGGTATCTAAACGTTGCTGTATATTTTCTGATGTTTCCTGGGCAATTCCTGAAAAAATATTGAATAATAAAACTGATGAAAAAATAAACTTTTTAAACATAAATTGATTGATTTTATAAGGGTGATATATAAAAACAACGATCGGGGAAAGGTTTTGTTACAGAAAAAATCGGAAAGTGGTTATGATCGATAATTGATCAATATAAGATTGGATAGTGAAAAAAATTATGTTGAAAGCTAGTACCTGGTTAATTTCTAGAAGAAAAAGATTATAATTTCTTTAGTTATCGTATTGGTCTGCACTTGCAATTAAGAGTAAAAAATAAAAAATGGTTCCAGGAGTCTGAGAACCTCTTCAGAATTGGCCTTGGAATATTTATGCTCTTCCATGTATTTTTTAATCTCATGCAAGTCATCTGTGGTTTTTACAATATTGAATTTTGACGAATACTTTAAAAAAATGGGTTTAGACGTTGGACGGTGAAAAACTTCGATAATGTCCTTATGTCGTGAATCTTTGGCAATTTTTTCTTCGTAAAGTTCAACCACCTCCTTTTTTTCACCTTCCAGTACCTGAAAAAAACGATTGGTTTCTTTTGAAAATAAAAGCACACCGTGAATTTCACATTCATTATTATGTTCATGAGTTTTTGAGAAGATATTTTCAATATCACTTTCAGTGACATTATTTGCAACACTAGTGTAACAAATGGTGTAGGGTAGTTTCATGAAGTAATTTTAGAAATCCAAAATAGGTTTTTCCAAAGCTGTATTCAAATTTTCAACAAATTTTTAAGAAACCCTTATTTTATAGCGGGGCAAACTTCGGAAATAAGTTATTAATTATGTTATCTACCCTTTGAAATTCTGTGCTAATGATTTTCTTAGAGAAAGAAGATCAGTTTTATAAACTTCATTTAAAAATTCATTATAAGGATCATTTCTTTTGTACGCGAAGTATTGTTCGGCTTTAGTCAAATGCCCTTCAGCTTTTTCCTGATCACCTTTCTTCAGATAGATTTTTGCCAATCCATAATGAGCTTCAACTGAATATTTTGATTGGTTCAATGCTTTTTCAAAATCAATCTTAGCTTTTTCAATATTTCCTAGCTCATATTCCGCGAGTCCGTTGTATACAAAAGCCTGTAGGTCTACCCAGGATTCTCCCTGTTTTTTAATGCTATTACCGAAGTGATGAATTGATTTTTCATATTCTTCCATTCCAAAATAAGCTTCTCCTCTTAAAAAATCGATATCTTCTCCCCACGGAGTATCCCTGACTTTTGGTGTTAAACTATCCAGTCGGTTAAAATCTTTAAGAGCTCCTTCAAAATCCCGCAGGAACCTTAGTTTCATGTAACCTCTGTAACCCAAGTGCATTTCCGGATTCAACTCAACCGCCTTGTCCAGCAGATCAAAACCTTTTTCATAATAGCCTCTCTTATTAAATGGAACAGACTGTTCAAAATAGACTTCATCATCTATAGGATCCTGAAATTTTAGAATTTCAAACATGGATTGAGAAAGAGAAATACCCTGAAGATGGGACGCAAACGAAAATCTTTGTTCCCTTGGAGATAGAGCCAGCATATAAATGGCAATTACCGAATACAAGGTCAAAAGGATGGCTAATATCAGTTTGAAAATCTTTAGAAATCTTTTCATCTACTAGAAAATATCTATGATTTTATTTTTCCTGATCTTAAAGTTCAGCACGTAATAACTATCGAAAGTGTTGTATTCATTCCTGGCTGGGTTCCAATTCTTAAGTTTAAGTAATGCTTCTTCAATCGTCTTTAGTTTGTTTGGATCAATTTCTACATTTTCCAAATTCAAATCGGATGCTAGTGTACGGAATCTGCCGATATTGCCTTCACAATTCACGATAAATCGAAAACTTATTAGTCCGGAATGCTGAAATTCCAGGTTTTCCAGCTCATGAATTATTTCATTCTTTATTGCTTTTTTCCCTCCTGTAAAGCTTGTATTCATTCCATAGTAATTCGGAATCTGATCTTCATTGCAAACTTTAAAATCGCCATCAAGTTCACTGTCAGAACTTAATTCGCCAATACGGTGAGACATTTCATAAAAGATCCAGCTTGTTATGGAAATAGCAATAGCTGCACTTATTGCAAGAAAAATATTCGTTTTACTTTCCAAATTAAATTACTGGTGGTGAGTAAGATTTTAAAAACAGACGATCAATTTTAGTGAGTACTATCATTTGAGGAAATAGACCTGCTAATAATTAATTATGCAATTCTGATTTTAAAGTTAGTCCTGGATATTTTCCTGTTCTTTATTCAATTGCTCAAGCTCCTGGATACTATTCTTTAAATTTAAATCTTTATTGCCGGGTTCTTCGTCAATAATTTCATTTTCAGAAACTTTGACTTCAGTTTTACTCAAAGATTTTTCCCGTTCATCATTCAACTTCTGAAGATCCTGAAGCGTTGTTTGTAAACTTTCATCACTGGTTGCTTTTTCTTCAAATATCTCCTGTATTTGACGTGATTCTGTTCTAGTCTGCTCCTTTTTAAAGCTATCACAACTAAATGAGACTAAAGCAATAAGTGCCGGGAAAGCGATTTTCTTGATCATAGGTAAGATTGTTTTGATCTTCTAAATATAGGATTAAAATTTATAAATCAATATCATATTTCTTATTATCAAGTTGTTGAAGAGGAGAAAATTGATTCAGCCACTGAAAAAATTTTATACTAAAATGCTTCAGTTGTGTTATAACGGTTTGGCTTAGGATAATCTTTCTTCAATTATTTATCTGAAGATGGATCCACTTATTTTTTTGAAAAAGCAGTACGAAAATTATAAAAAGAAGATAGCCGAGAAGTATTATCCCACCGAGGATCTTTATAAGGTCGTAATTATGTTTTAGAAGAAAAGTGAGAGAGATCAGCGGAATCAAGGCTCCGGCATATTTCAAATATTTATTTCTGAATCGATCTCCGTAAACCAGAATATCCTGATCAGATTTCAGTTTATTAATTGACAATTTTGCGCTGGATCCAGATGGAATTTTGACTTTCAGGTATCTGGCATCTTCGTTAAATTCAATCATTTTTTCATCGCCATTTTTCAATCCTGTCACCTGCGCATTATCCACGAACACTTTGTATTCAATATTCTGATTAAAAGATTCCTGTTTTCGTTTGATTTTAACTCGGGGCATATTTTTCAATATTTTAAATTAATCCACCTGATATTTTTTATACTTTTTGATCAATTTTTTAATGCCATTCAATGCCAAGGTCCTTCCTGGGGTGGTATAGTTAAAAATGCTTTCCAGGATACTTTCATCATCATCGGCTCTTTTAGTGACTTTCACCTGCCCGTAAACAATAGACTCTGAGATCAATTCCAATTGATCCAGGTCGTAGATCTGTATTTTTGTGCGAGCTTCGTTGTATTTTGTCACTGTTCCGATTGCCGGAGGCTGGTGTTCAGAATTTCCCAATTGATCTTTTATGATCTTTGAATCAATATTGATTAGGAAATTGCAATCAGAGGAATTCTTTATTTCCTGCAGTTCTTTTTTCGAAGGATTTAGAGGCAATTGCTGCTGTATCATTTTTGTCTGCCTTAGATCGATCAGCTCTTTTAGAGAATCCCCTAGAATCTCATTAAATTCATCTTTTGCATATGCATAAGCGTCGTTGTTATCGTAATTAGTATAAGGATCATTCAAAATCCATTTTCCATGCTTAAAATTCAATTTCTTTCCTTTATCAAAATCTAAAGTATACTTTGCTCCACCACAACTTGAAAAGCAAAAAGCAAAAAAAAGGAATGTTAGTATTCTAAAAATTTTCAAAGTGTGTTTATTTAGCGAATAAAAAGTCCAAAGATCAAACTTATATGAATTTGTTAGAGTAGGAGATACCTATGGTTTTTAGATCCTTGATATTTCTTATTAGTTATATTGTTTAGCAGATTTCAGCATTGCCTTGTATTCTTCACTAAAGCTGTACAGTTTCTGAATTAGCTCTAATCGATTAGCTTCTTCTAAGAGTTCGTAGCTAAGTCTTTTCGATTCCAGGTAATCAAAAAATAAGTTATACTGATTTTCGGGAATATTGAGTTCATTGCTTAGAAAAACATAATTCGGTATTTCATCTGAAGAAAATACTTTTTGATAATCCTCAAGTTTAATAACCTTAACTTCTGGTTTTGCGGGAAACATTTGTTTGATCATTGAAACCAAGCCTTTATAAATATTTCCTTTGGAATCGAGAACTGTGTATTTATCAAAATTTTCCTTTTTATCTTTCTCAATAAGGCTTCCAAATTCTTTATTTTCTCTTTTTACATCAAATTCTTTTATCGCCGAACTTAAATTTACCTGATCTAGGGTATTTACAGAATTTTTCAGTTCAATTATAACAGTTTCTTTCAGGTCTTTTTGCTTTACGACTAGCGTCTGTTTCTGATAAATCATCGACTGAAAAATCAAGGTGTCTTCTATGTTGGAACTTATTTTGAATTCACCACGTTCATTGGTCCTGGAATATGTCTGCCTGGTTTTATTTATAACTTCAAATTCAGTTACAACACCTTCGGGATCATAAATAATTCCATTTACTTCCTGTCCAGAAATTTTCTGGATACTCAGCAGTATCAATAAAACCAGAATTTTTTTCAAATGATTTCTAGCATTAAGTATCATTATCAGCACTTAATCTTAAACGAGTGCCGCTGTAATAAAAGTATCAGTTTATTTCGATAAATATTGGTTAAGTTACTTATTTTCTTACTAACGGTGTCGGGTATTGCTTATATGTTATGATTGAAATTATTTATTCGAATCAAGGAATATAATTAGAGGATCGGAATTCTTGTTTATCACCCGTACTTCTGCAAAAGAACAAAAAGTTGGTGTACTAAAACTGAATAACAGTTTTGCTGAATTAAATGAGAATTTTGATCAATAAAATCTAAAAAAAGAAAGTCACCCGTTTAGGTGACTTTTTTTTAAGCTGAAAATTTGTATTTTTAGGCTAGAGATGTTCAAAAGTCGCATATTCCAGTTGGAGAACAGAAGACTCTGCATCTTCAAATTCCTGCAGGACCTCCTTATACTCATTATGGGTTTTTAATACAATTCCATTGCGGTGAGCCTTCAGGGTAGAAAAGAATTTTACTTCAAACCAAACTTTATTTAAAATCTCATGTTCTTCGGCTGTTAGAGGCTTTTCCCCATCAATAACATTATGCATTTTTTTACGAGCTAAATTTTGAATTTCTTTCCTAGCATTGTAGCCCGTTGGCATGTTTCTCAATACTCCAATCATATAGATTATTTTTCCGAAATAAACCTTTTCTACATATTCATCTCCGTATTTTAATTCAAATAGTTCAGGATCCTGTACCATTTCTTCTTTAAGAGACTTTCTTTCTTCAGATCTAGGAAGAAAACCGTTACTGCCTTCTTTATATTTATAATTCATTACAAGAACCTCGCTCTCTTTAACAGGGTATTGTTCAATGATAGATTGATATAGATCTGAGTTAACTGCAAGTTTCGAAGCAAATGTTGTGCGATCAAAATTAATATGGAAATAATCGTAAAAATAGCGAAATGGATAAATTGCTTTGATAGGATCTGTACTGTTTTCCCAGATAGGATTATGATAAAAAGCTTCATTTAATTTTCTGTAATTACCTTCAATATTCGAAAAGGGATTGATCAACGGAACCTGATTATCGGTTAACATCGTGGAACCGATACCTTCTGTATAAGGATACGTTTCTTCTAAAATGGTTTCGCCGTCTTTCTTAATAGTGACTGTTCTGGTTTCCGCAGATTTATCAAAAACTGTGACGCTTGAACTACTATCGTCGGCACTGGTAAATTCTACCTTTACAAGATCGCCTTCCTCATAACTATAATCGGAAGTTCCTTTTTCACTATATACTATTTTTTCAGAAGGCATTCCGTTATCATAATCTGTCTTGAACCACAGATCACCTTCCGGGGTATAATATTTAGACCAAAGTGGCTTATTGTCCTCACTGCGGCTTACTTCCATGTAAAGATGATGCTGCGGATAATTGGAATATACCTTCGCTGTCTTAATAAAACCGCTCTCATAATATTCAAATTCAGAATAAGGTGTTTCTTCTTCGAGAGAGTTATCAGTATATCGAGCTTCCTTGATCCAACCATTAGGATAAGTACTTTCAATCTGAAAATAATCATCAGACTCTATTGAAAAATCGGTTTGCGGTAAACTTTCTTCCTTCTGACAGGAAGATAATAATACGGTAACTGCCAATAGCAGCGATCGGGAAAAAAATTTGTTCATTTAGGGGGTGTAGTTATTGGATTCTTGATTAATAACTGATGAAAAAAACACCTTGAAAGGTCCTTCAAAAACGAAAATATTAAATAATTACAAATTATCGCAGATGATCTGGGATTAATTTATACTTGAGAAAGTTCAAATAGTTATCTTATAACGGTTACAGGTGTAGTAAGTGTTTAATCTAGCGGTAGATGTCTCGAAAAATCGAATCTTGTTATACGGTAAATTAAATTCTATTTTTTATAAAATATCTCTCATCGATTTAAGCTACAGGTTCTTTTTCTTGTGAACTTCATTTTTTATCCTGTATCTCTATGTATTCATTGGTTCTGTTCTTTGCAGTATACGGATTGATTGAGCATTTTCAGCCCGGGCTTTTAGTCTAATCGATCAAATCTTATAGATTTTATCCTATCAGAATTTAAGTAAATTGATTTTATAGTTTTAGTCTCGACATCGAATTTCAAAACGTAATTGTTTACCATCAATTTATTTGGTGCCAGAAGTGATCCTGACGACTCCTGCTCGCCAATCATCACTTTGTAATTTTTCTCAGATGTATGATCAATTTCTATAACTACCCCAGTTTCAGAATTTTTATATCGACCATTTAGTGTTTTGAAATCATAATTATTCCAGTCAGCTTTTTGTCTCGTTAGCGAATATGGTGCATGGCTGGTATGATAAGCAGTAATTTCCATTTCTCCATTTTCATTTTCCACAAATTCCTGTTTAAAATCTTTATCGAATTTTTGATGGAAAATATTGGCTGATTCTCTTTCTAATTCAACATCATTTCTGCCAATTCTTTTCAGATATAATTTACCATCATCCTTTTTCAGAAACTCGAATGCGAAATCACCCTTAGTTAGATAAGTTCCCAGAATATCATCTTCGCTTACATAATTTCCCTCCTTCTCAGGTTTGGTAATCATAAAGCCGAAATCATTATCAAGATTGAAAATGACATCTGCCATTTGCCTTGTTTGCATTGATGGTATGGACTTTCCTGTATTTGTTAGCGTGATGAATGAAATATTATCTTCGGGAAATCTCAAAGTAGTAGCTTTCCAGGCTCCGGTAGAACCTTCATGAAATTTATAATTTAAGCCTTTATATTTACCAAATTCCAATCCGTAACCATAGTTGTTTGTCATTTGCTGGTCTACTAACTCCTGACTTTTATCAATGATTGCTTTCTTGATCTTGCTTTCGCCATGGCCCTGAATGATCTTCTCCCATTGAATCTGGTCTTCAAGTGTTGAAAATAAATTTCCGTCGCCAACAACATTCCATTTCCAGTCGTAGGTTGTCCAGGTATCAAAATTGAAATAAGCTCTTGCAATTTCACCATCAATTTCAGAATGATCGGCCTCAAAAGATGTATTTGATATATTCAGCTTCTGAAAAATTTGATCTGTATATTCCTGAAAGGTCATTCCTGAAACTTTTTCTACAATAATGGCCAGCAGGATATAATTCGAGTTACTGTAAAGGTATTTACTGGATGGCTCAAAATTTAAATCTTCCTGTTTTTCAATGATCTTTAGAGCATCGTTATTATCGAAAGAATGATTCCACCAGGTAATTCCCTGTAGAGACCAAAGATCATAAATGTCCCTGATGCCGCTGGTGTGATTTAGCAAGTTGTTTATGGTAATTTCTGATTCAATATTCGGGTACAATTGTGGAAGGTATTTTCTAATATCATCTGATAAACTCAGTTTCTTTTCATCCTCCAGGCTCAGAATAGCCAGAGCAGTAAATTGCTTTCCGTTTGATGCTATGTTAAACCGGGAACGACCATCAATTTTCAAACTGTCCTCAAAATCTGCAATGCCCGCATATTTCTTATAAATCACCTTACCCTTGTCAATGATGGCAGTGGCAATTCCAGGGGCATTTGGAGGTACATCCTGAGTGGCAATACTATCAAGCTTCAACAGGTCAGATTCTGAAATTTTTGCCTGACTAAAGCTATTGTGTGTTCCGAGGATTGCAATTAGCAGAATTAGAATCGTTTTTTTCATTTTAAGATCAGAAGCTTAATTTTCTTATGGTTGAAGCTTATCACAGGAATTTTAAAATTTGCGCAAATAATAATGCTAACCTTCTTGTGTTGAAAATAAAGTTAATCCAATTTTCTTTAATTTTTGAATTGACTTTTAAGCAAGACAAAATTCTTTATGGTTTGATGAGCGGTTTATGCTGTTAGCTTATTTTTCCAGCTCTTTCCCAGCCAGCAGGTTTTTAAAAAAATCAGCAACATTGGAAGCGCCAGACTTACCGCCGTCATCAATATTTGATAAAATCACAACAGTATAATTATCATCTAAAAAATCCATTAATTCACCATGAATTCCATACCAACCACCGCTATGTCCAACAATAGTCTGGTTATACCTATTATCTATATCAATACCATATCCTAATTGCGTATTATAGCCCTTAACTTTAGGCTCCAGCATAAGATCGGTTGTTTCTTTTTTAAGTAATTGATAATTCCTTAAGGTCTTTGAAAATTTAAATAAATCTTCAACTGTGGAATAGTAAAAACCGGCTGGTGAGGCCTTCGTCAGGTAATAATCATTCCTTAATAGATTTTCATTTTGTCCGAAGCCTGAAGTATATCCGCTTGCTTTACTTTTTACGATTGAATCTACCTGAATTTCTGAGGTCGCCAACATGCCTGTTGGTTCCAGAATATGCTGTTTTATATAGTCGTAATAATTTTCCCCGGAAACTTTCTCAATGATTAAACCTAATATTACAAAGCCAGTCCCGCTGTAATCATACTTTGTTCCTGGTTCAGACAGCAAGGAATCTGTGGCAAAAAGCGGTACAAAATCAGAAATTTCTTCGTAATCTGAATTTTTGATCTTATCTAAATCTGTAACGTAAAAGTTATTGAGACCTGAGGTATGGGTTAAAAGTTGATGCACGGTAACAGAGTTTCTTACGGTCTCATTTGGGTATTCCGGCAGATACATTCCAATTGGTGTTTTAAGGTCTAATTTGCCCTGTTCATAAAGCTGTAGTGCAGCGACGGCGGTGAACATTTTCGTAATTGAAGCGATGTTGAATTTAGTATCAACTTTATTTTTTACATCATATTCTATACTGGAGAGTCCGTAAGCTCTCATATCAACTATTTCGTCATTTTCAGCTACTAAAATGGCTCCTGAAAATTCTGATTCATTCAAATTATCCAGGTAGCTTGAGATTCGGGAATTCGTAGATTGAGTATAAGATAAACTGGAACTAAATATTAAGAGGAGTAATACTTTAAATTTCATTGAAATTGGATTTGGCAAAAAAAATAGAGCTTTCTACTTAAAGGTTATCGCGATTGTGCGGAATGATCTTTACAGATTGTTCCAATAGTTGTTTATTAAATTAAAATATTTGTTCAAATATTAAGATTATCGTGTCTAGTTATTATTCTTCAGAATTTTAATAATTCGATTATGCATTATTTCAGATAAGCTCCAGTTATATCCTTCAAAATCAACCGTATTTGTAAACTGAATTATTACAGCATCGATCTCTCTATCGTATGCTGCGATAGTTTGATATCCGGGAATTAACCCAGTGTGTTCAAATTTATAAATAGACGAATAAATTTCTTGCTCCTCTTTATCCTGAAACACAGATCCATCATTCAATGCTCTGATAAATTTTCCTAGATCTTCCGCGGTTGCCAACATAGAATTATTGTTATCGCTTTTTAAATCCTGTTCATAACCAACGTAATAGCCACTCATCACATCAGAAAGATCTACTTCGGTAATAGAACCATAGGTATGTTCTAGATTTAATGGTTCTAATATTTCTTTTTGGATAAATTGAAAATGATCGTAACCCAGGACTTTATTCATGATCATACCAATTAGCAAATAATTTGTATTAGAGTATTCATAATCTTCTCCTGGTTTAAAATTGCCTGGCTTATCAAGAATAAGTGCGAGATTTTCTTCGTCACTTTGTTTGGGATTCGCCCAGTAATTAAAAGTATCTGTATAATTCGGAATCCCACTGGTATGCTGAACCAACATTTTCAAGGTTATTTGCTCCGCATTTTCAATCCTACCTTTTAATTGCGGCAGATAATCTGCAAGGCTTTTGTTCAATGATATTTTTTCTCTTCTTACAAGTTTTGCAATTGCCAGGGCATTATAAAGTTTTCCTACACTTGCGATTTTGAATAAGGCTTGTGGATCTGTTGGAATTTTTTTCTCTCTGTTCTTATAACCAGCAGAATATAATTGCGAGGGTTTTCCGGCTACATCTACGTAAACTATAATTCCGTCAAATCCGTAATTTCCCGCTTTATCTACTTGTTCCTGAATAGTTTCAGGCAAAGGTGTTATCCAGGCCCTTACAATAGGCCACGGAACAAAATATAAGGAGATAACTGTTCCAAGAAGCAATACAATTCTTAAAATCCATGTTTTTTGCTTCTTATTCATTTTGACATTAACCTATTAATTAATAAGCCTTTACTTTCTTGAGTTTTCTTTTTGAAATCCTGCTATTACTCTAACATATTTGTTGTAGCAACCTCCCTGTGTAATTTCCATTTTCCATCACTTTTATCTTTTTTGAGAATGGCCAGGAAAGTATCCTCAATTTCTATTGGTTCACCTTCTTCATTGGTATAAAAAACGGAGCTTGTTCCAAAATCGTAGGCGACGCTATCACTAACGATAATAGTTTCTTTAGGTTTCATTACCAAACTGTCATAACTAAAGGAGCCAACGGGTTCATCACGTAAACGTTTGTATTCTTCCCAGGTTCCGCAAATAGGTGTTAGGGATACGATTTCTTTCGTGCTGAAATTCTTTAAATCAGCATAACGTTTTTCTTTGATCGCCAATTGAAATCCCGCGCGAGTTTCTTCAATCGATGCTAATTCGGATTGAATATCTATTTTATTTTCATCTGTCGATTTGATTTCCGCCTGATTGTTTTTTTCAGTACAGGAAAGAAGAAACAATGTTACAAAAAGGATCACTACATTTTTCATTTTATTCTGAATTTAAGGTTACTTTCTGATTATTTCTAGCGGTTTCGGTTAGCACCAGTTGGCTGAGTAAGGGGCGAGAATTTTGTGGCTCAACATCTAATTAATGGGTTCTAAATTACAAATTTTTTCAATATTTTAATTTGGGATGAACCGCTATTGCAAGATTTCTTATTGAAAGGTTTTCATCATAGTTGAAATACCAATTTGGGAATATTCTCTATTTTTTTGGTCGTAATTTCAATTTCAGAAATGATTAAAACGTTATTATTCGCTTTATCATTATTGATGAAATTCTCCAGGAAAAAATCATTTTTATCAGGGAACTGGTTTTTATTATCAATGATCTTTTGAGCTCTTAAATGATCATCAATTAACCCGATTATTAGCGCTGAATGGCTATTGCCAAAATTTTTATAACGGCATGCTAAATTTAAATCTGGTTTTATCTTTTGCAGATGTAACCTCTAATTGGCCATTATGTGCCTTAGCGATTTCAGAAGCGATATATAGCCCTAATCCTAATCCGTCTTTTTTAGTATCTGATTTGGTAGTAGTAAATGGTTTAAAGATATCTTTGAGGACATGTTTAGGAATAGGGTCTGAAGAGTTTATAACTTCCAGGACAAACTGATCCTCCGAGTTATTCGCATTAATGTAGATGGGAGCAGAGTCGAAACCATGCTTTACAGCATTACTGAGAAGGTTTGATAACAATTGGCTAACTCTGTTAGTATCACAGCTGATATGCTTATCTAAATTGATTACTGGAATGATTTCGTGGGTTGCATCAGTAGTTTCAATTTCTCGTATGACTTGTTTTAATGCGTTTTCTAATTTTTCATTACTTTTTTCAAAGTTCAATGATATTCCTTCTCCCAATTCAGTTTTCGTAAAATCTAAAAGGTTATCAATCAGTTCCTGCATTCTAAAGGAACTTGACTTAATTGAATTTACGTATCTCTTGTCATCTTCATTAATATCTTTTTGTAACAAAATATCTGCACAAAGCCTGGTACTCATTAAAGGATTGCGTAAATCATGTCCAAGAACAGCCATAAAGGTTTCTCGAAGTTTTGCATTCTTTTTTTCATCCTTGAGGAGTTCTTTCGTGTAATTCAATTCCTCAATAGATTCTAAATGAAAAGATATTAATTCAGTATATAATTGAAATAGATTTTTGGTTTGTTCATTTTCAAGTTTAGCAGGCTCGGGATCAATTGCGCATAGGGTTCCAAAAAAACTACCGTCTTTACGATAAATTGGAAATGAGATATAACTTTTGAAACCATATTTAGCCGGCGTATGGTGGTTACAATAATTTACACTCTCCGGCACATTGTCAATAATAACAGGGTTTGAATGTTGCCTTATCTCATTACAAAGAGTTGTTTCCAGTTCTAATTCATCTCCCGGTTTTAAACCAAAGTTAATGTCATCCTGTGATATACACGTCACCCATTTTTTATCGGTAACCCTGGCGATAGCAGCAAACCTCATACCTGTACTTTGACAAATTACATTGAGCATTGGAGGAATTGAAGATATTTGAGAAATGTTGGCGATATCTTTCTGAATATCAACGCTTAAATTTGTACTCATACCTGGTTTCTACTTTTTTTGTAAAATACAAAACTAAATTTAAAATCATTGATAAGGGGCGTACTTATCTCTTGTTGTCCCATAGGGTTGTAGATTTTTTAGCTCTTTATCTATATTGTATAGGCTAACGGTGGGTAATATTTATCAATTCATTAAACGGTAATTTTCCTTATCCCAGGACTCTTTATCAGTTACGTTTGATATTTTAATAATATCTATTTGATCTCGGCTCAAAATCTGACAAATCTGGATTCTTTTCAATTTTAATGACCTCTTCTTTCTTCTTTAATACCTGATCTTCCGGATAACTTTCAGTCCTGGTTCTAAGAACGCCAGTAATAAAATCGAGATTTTCATAATTGACTCTACCGCGACCATTCGATGCTACATAGTTATATTCCATCAATTTAAATTTTCCTTCTCTAAATTGGAACCTATGCTCAAAATGTCCTCGTAATAGCTCATGTTTGATCCATAGATTATTATTGATAATCTCAACTTCCCAGAATCTGTTTCCTCTATCATTACCATCAGGGAAATCTGGCAGAATAGCTTTATCTGTCTTTAAAACCAGTTGGTTATTTTCATCTTTTTGACCGAAGTAAATTTCAAGTAAATATGGTCTTGTTTTGTTAATCGTATCTTGTTTTACAACGACTGAATCTAAAATTTTATCATGATTTATTGCTCCAGTTTTGGTCATAACTACGTGATCAAAGTTGGGTGTGTTTTGAGCAAACGAATTAAGAATGGGCAGAAAAATAAGGAGAAATATTATGTTTGATGTTTTCATTTGGATATTAGAAATATGGGTGTTGAGATGACCATTTAAACAAATAGTGAACGCGGAAATGTCGGTTTCGCATTGGTTTGTTGGTCAAGTTAATTATTTTTAATTGGAGTTCTGTATTGTTGATGCAGAACCGATATAACAAATATTTACAGTTATAATAATTTGTAAGTTATTTCTAATTCTCCATCACTGGCTTTATAAGGATCAAATAATAAATATTTGGTTTGATGACCATAATAATCCATTCTCAATTCTTCGTTAATGCTATCTTTAAAGTAGAAATAATAAAATTCATCTTCTTCTATTCCGGGCTTAATCCGGATGCTATCATTCGCATAGCCAGTAATATGAATATAATAGGTTGAATATGAATTATTATTTGAATTATCTGGAATTAAGCTGTCTATAAATTTGCTATTAAAATCATTGATAGTTTTAAACTTTTTATCGGTAGACTTCTGGCAGGCAATAAATAATAATGAGACACTTAATATTACAATTACTCTATTCCAGTTCTTAAATTTTATCATCAGCTAGCGAATTTAAAAATATAACTATCTGTATTTTACAACTCTTAGATTATGAAAAAAGGAAGTTGAAAGTAAAAGATCGAAATGGGATTACTTTATTCAAAAATTTCAAAATTTACATTAGTCTGAATTTTTAATTCTTTGATTTCTGCCTATCATAAAATACAGTAGCACTCCAAATAAATTGAAAAAGAATATTACCAAGATCCATACGAGCTTATTATTGCCGTTAAATTCATGACGAAGAATGTCAACTAAGGCGATCAAGGGTGTTAGTAGAAGGCTTAGGATTAAAATTATCTGGGCAGCGCCAATTGCTAATAGGGTCATATTTATTTCAATTTTTATTTTAAATTTTAATTACAACGGTCGCCTTTACCGCCAGTTAGTGGAGTAGGGGACGAGGATTTGTTGCTTTAATACTCGTTTGTTGGTCAATTTAATTAATTTCTTTCTAACGGTTCCGCTTATTGGCGATAAATCTTTGCTCTTATGCTTCAAACTTAAACAAGAATTTGATCTAATTAATAATAAGCGGATTTCTTAAAGGTATTTTCAGTTAATATTTCATTCAACTTTTGAATATCTGATTTTACGATATCATTCAGATGAATCTTATATTTATTTCCATTCTTTTTTATAATGATCAAATCCTTTCCATTTAGTTCAGTTGATTTAATTTGATCAAAGCTTATTGATTTTCCAACCCAGGAATTTATTCGGATATAAGTTCCTTTTTTGTTCCATTGAAAGTAATTTTTATGCCAAATAAATCTGCTGTAAAATAATGCTTGAAGAAAAAATCCAGATGCCGTAAAGACTTTATTTACTATCAGATTTTTAAAATCAAACAGTTCAAATGATCCAATTAAAATTAAAACGAGAGATAAAATTAAAATTGTAATCCATCGCCAATTTTTCATGTTGTCAAAGTGTATTCTTTTCATCTTACAATTGTTGAAATCATGGTATTCCTGTCAAAATTTTTATGCGATATAATAGCCTCGGTTTTCGCCAGTTTGCCAAGCAAGGGACGCGGATTTGTCGGATTAGTATGAGTTTGTTGTTCAAGTTACTTATTTTCTTTCTAAAGGTTCCGCTTATTTGCGATGGACTGTTGTTTCCTTTGTTTTTGTCTATTCTTTTTTTAAATATTTAATTTTTTTTGAATCTTCTTTTATTGGCTTTTCGACTTCAATTATATTTTCAATAGTCTCTTTTCTTTTATTGGTAACAGGTGCGGGTACGCCACCGCTTAATCCAACTCCAACCATTGCTAATAATATAAATATAATAAATCCTAAAAGCCTCAATAGTTTTTTGAAACTTCTCATCGTAATATTTTAATTGTTGATACATAGCAAGATGATACACCTTACATTTAATATTTACAGAAACATTTGGATGAGTTAGGCGAGATAATTGGAATTCTGCTGGATAGATTTTGACCAACGAGAAATTATTGATTTCTTAATTGAGTAAAACTCATAATTCATTGTCTTTAATTTTGTAGACAATTTTATATTTTGAACCTCAATGGAATAAGATTGAATTGCAGAATTACTTTCTTTAAAAAGCTTTTGAGGAAAATTCTTAAAATTAAAAACTAAGTTTTTTGATTTAAATTTTTCCCCTTTAGTTGAAGTTAACTCAGTGTGGTGAACCTGTTTTAGTGAAGTATATTCTAATTGACCTGAAAAGGAAAATATAATAAGTACAGCAGACAAGTAAATTAAATGTCTGAAATAAGATTTTTTACTATCTGTACTTTTCATGTTCATATAAATATAAAAGTACACTATTTCTAAATATCTTGTGCATAACTGTCTGGTTTATTACCAGTTGGCGGTGTAGTGAACAAGGATTTGTCGGCCTATTATCAGTTTGTAGTCAACTTACTTATTTGTTTACTAGCGATACCGCCTATTTGGGATGGAGCAGTGTTGCGTGTATTTTAATTAGAGCTTTTCTAAAATCCAATTATCATCATTGCTAACTGAAGTCAGACTTAGATTCCCGTTTTTCAACTTTTCAGTTATAAATTTTTGTTGACTAGGATTGGCATTTTCATACTTTACATTAGACAAATAAATATCGATTCTTGAATGGTAACCTAAAATTGGTTTTAGATCTATTTCAATATCATTCTTACCAAGTGAAGAAATTTTTAATGATTTTATCTCATCGGTAAATAGGCTAAAAGTATTGCTGTTATTTAGCGTGGAACCTAAAATTATATTTCCATTTTCATCATTAAAATGAATTATTGCTTCAGAAATTTTTTCATCTCTAAATTGAGTTTCAAGAAACAGATTTGTTTTTATATTTCCAGGACTATTATCTGGCGATATTTTATTTTTAGTGGTAATTACAAAATCTTTTTGCTCTGGTGCTTGAAAATTTAAAACTAGCGTATCCCCATTTACTTGATAATCACCTTTTCTTATCCTCGATGTCCCTGAATGCAATGAAGTTAATTCTTCGAATGAAAAATTTTCTTTAAATCTAATTTGGGTGCTTTCTTCTACACCAGAATCTTTATCGATTCTTTGATATTTTCCAGAAATATCCTGTGCAAAATTTGGAAAGCAAATCAATAAAATTAGAATTTGGAGTAGATATTTGGTCATAATTTTTACCAGAGTTTTGAAATAGATTTACGCACAGCGGTCGCAATTATTACAAGTTGGCAGAGTGTGGAACGCGGATCTGTTGGCTTAGCATTGGTTTGTAGATCAATTTAATGATAATTCTAAGCTGCCGCCCATTTGCTTAGAAAAGATACCGAACCAGATCTAATTAGTTTTCTTGATGATAAGATTCTGATAATTATAAGGGATCTCTATATTTTCTTCGTCAAATCTTTCTTTAATACTTTTTAGTAGATCACAATACATGATAAATCCATTCGAGGAAGTATCTGAATATGCCCAGGTTTTCAAACTTACAGAAGAGTTTCCCAATCCAACCACTCTTGTAATGACTTCGGGAACGTTGTTTTCCTTTTCATCTTTTGTTCTGTTATCAATATGCAGTGGATGTTTCAAAACCTCTTCTTCCATTATTTTTAAGGCCCTGTCAATATCGGAATCATAGCCTATACCTATTTCTATCATCTTACAAACCTTGGTTTCAGTAAGGTTGGCATTCACAATAACTTGTGTGCTTATCACCGAGTTCGGTACGATCACCCGATTATTTTCAAAGTCCCTGATCACTACCTGTCTTAAATTGATTTCTTCAACCGTTCCGGTGTAGGTTCCATTAAAGGTGATTCTGTCATTGAGTTTGAATGGTTTAAACATAACTATTAAAAATCCGCTCATGATGTTACTCAACGCTTGTTGAGACGCCAATCCTGCTACCAACGATAAAATTCCCGCACCTGCCAAAAGGGAATGGCCAACAATTTTCATTTCCGGGATTTGTACAAGGGCAAATGAAATACCCACGATATAGATGACCGCGGAGATGATCTTTTTAGCAAACAAGTAGCTTGTTGGGTCTATGTGTTTGGATAAAACCCTTTTGCGAATATATTTTTCAGTTAAAAAATTAAAGATCACGCCAATTATAATGGTCATGACCACGATCAAAGCGGCTGCAAATGCAGGTCTGAAATCGGTGAAAATTGTTTTAATCATTGTTTCTGTTCAAAAATTTTAGCAAATCACTTTTTATAATTTTCAGAAATTTATAAAGCTCCACAAGGTATTGATCGTAATAAATTGAATTGGTAAATCTCCGGAAATGCTAATTAGAATTTGATTTTAGGCCAAGTTAATTAATTTCTTGTTTAGACATTTGGCTAATTTTCGGCAATCTTTCAGTTCTTTATCTCAGTATTGATCAGATTTAGAATATTTTCCAGATCCTGCATTAATGGAATATAATGCGCCTGCTCCGTAGCATAGCCGGTGAAAATGAACATTAATAAATTATTTTCAAACTCTGTAGAATTCAATAAATGCAAATTACTCACCTCAATATCACTTTTTGGTAGACCAATTTGATCATACAATCCAGTTTGTTCAAATATGGTCCTGAGACTGCTTTTATCGGTTCTAAACATATCCAGTACCTTTTCTCTTTGAATACTTAATTCATACTCCTGCCTGGAAATATCTTCCATCGTTGATAGCCAGTTAGTCAGTTTCTTTCTTAATTCATCGTTCGAGATATTTTTAAGATTGCCAGAATTGATCATTTCATTAAGCAGTGAATTATTCGGGTTGAAGCTTATATCGTTAGAAAGAGTTTGATATAGTAGACTTGAAAATGCAGCTTCTGAAAGGGTGTCATTCTTATTCGTAATATATTTCAGGATTTGTTTTGAACCACTAAAGTTATTCTTGTTTACAGAGATTAGCTCCTGCAACTTCAATTTACTGGTTTTAAATTCCTGCTCTAAACCAATTAAATAGGTTTGTTCATTATTACTGTTTATTCGATTTTGATTGGCATTGTTTATGGCCAGTGCGATCAATATTCCAATTACAACCAGGACTATCTCTCCCAGTGCATATAACAGGTATTTGGTAAACTTTTTCTCTGATATTAAATTCAGTCTAATCTTTCTGAAAAACTTTATCATCTGTTTCTAATAATCCTGGAATTTTTGGAATAATCTCTAATCAATTTTAAATATAACTGAAAATCAGCAATATAGAATTCGATGGGTTCTATTTAAAAAAGCGGAGCGGGGATAAAAATTTATGAATTCAGTTGAGATATTTTATTTCAAATATTCAACATCCATGTTCTTTTCCAAATGGTGGAATACGATCTTCTGAATTTCATCGGAAGGGTGAAAGATGCTCAGGCTGTAATTTGAATGAAGTTCAGAGGGATTCTGGAGATCATCATAACCTTGAAGAATAGTTTTGTTGTTACCAAGTTCAAGCACTTCCATTTGTTTTGCAGGTATTTCAACTTTTTTGCCCCAGAGAAAACTTAATCCATCCACGTTAAAAGTAGTTACCGAAAAACCTTTTTTTCCATCTAAATGCGGTTCGATCCTTATGGCTCGCTTCACTCCGGAATTAGATTCGGAAATACCATCGTTTTTATAGTAAACAACTTGTCTGGAAGATTTGAAATAGATGTCTGAAATATCAAAAACTGAAAGTGTATTGCCGGGTTTTTCGATCTTAATGCCTACATCTTCAAAAACATTAAAAAGTAATTTTAATTCCTCTCTGTCCATTTCGCCATCTGCATATGCCATTTCGTGCAACATGATGGCGAGCGAATGTTTTTTTGCTTCGCTCATGTTTTCCAGAATTCCGTTGGCCTGGTGTACATTAAATCTTCTGGCTTCCTCTACAAATTCAGAGTCGAATTCAAGCAATTTCATCAACTGTCCAAGATATACCATTTCTCCATTTTCCACTTTTTTATCTGCCAGGATCACCCGGTCTATGTCTTTTACAATGGCTAATTTTTCAGCAAGATTGAATTCCATGGACGCTCGATTTTAAAGTTGAACAATGTTTTCGATAGGGAGACAATCGGGGGAGAAAGTTTAAAAATACTGAAAATCAGCCACATAAATAATATTTCTCTGAAGAATTAAGTCAGATTAAGACATAAAAAAACCGGAACAATAGTTCCGGTTTTCTGTATCTCAGTTTTCTGAAGTTTCTAGGCCATCATTACTGCCTTGATATTTACGAATTCATGAAGTCCAAAACTTCCATGTTCTCTACCATATCCAGAATCTTTCACTCCTCCAAATGGCATATTTGGTTTTGCTAGTCCAAAGCTGTTTATAAATACCATTCCTGTATCAAAATGATATTTAGCCAGCTCTTTTGCTTTTTCCTCATCTTTAGAGAAAATTCCTCCTCCTAGTCCAAATCTACTGGAATTGGCAATTTCCATAGCATCTTCGCCATCTTTTGCTCTTATAAGTGAAGCGACCGGTCCAAATAGCTCATCATCGTAAGCAGGCATTCCCGGTTTTAATTCGTCAAGAACGGTGGCAGGGTAGAAGTATCCATCACCATCTGGCATTTTTCCTCCACATAGAATTTTTGCTCCCTGTTGCACACTTTTCTCTACCTGCTCGTGTAATTCTTCGCGCAGATCTTTTCTGGCCATAGGTCCCATATCTGAATCTTCCTTGATAGGATCTCCTGCTTTGATATTAGACATTTGCTTTACAAATGCTTCCTTAAATTGGTCATACACCTTATCTACCACGATGAATCGCTTGGCAGCCACGCAGGTTTCTCCGTTATTATAGATTCTACCCTGTACACAGGTTTCAACTGCCATCTCGATGTCTGCATCTTCCAGTACGATATAGGCATCATTACTTCCAAGTTCCAATACAGTTTTCTTGAGGTTTTCTCCAGCTTTCTTCCCGATGATTTTACCGGCATCAGGACTTCCTGTAAGGGTTACTCCGCGAACCAGTTTATTTTCGATCACGGCATCACTTTGATCGTGTGAGATTAGTAATACCTTAAATAGATTTTCAGGCAAACCTGCTTCCAGGTAAATTTTTTCCAGAAGTAATGCACTTCCGGTAACATTTTCAGCATGTTTGAGTAAAACTCCGTTTCCGGCCATTAGGTTAGCAATCGAATATCTTACCACCTGGTAGCTCGGGAAATTCCACGGCTGAATTCCGTAGATCACTCCTAGCGGAGAATGAGTAATAAATCCTTTTCCACCTTCTGGTAATTCTCGCTCTTCATCTTTTAGACTATCAGGACCATTTTTTGCAGTATAATCACAAATTCCGGCACACAGATCTACTTCCTGTTCTCCCTGCTTTAACAATTTCCCCATTTCACTGGTCATAAGTTTTACCAGCTCATCTTTGTGCTCATTAATCTTCTCTCCAATCTTGGAAATAACTTGTGCACGTTCCTTTGCTGGTTTAGCTTTCCATTTTAAAAAAGCCTCATGACAGGATTCGACAGCGGCATTCATTTCGCTATCGCTCATCATTTTATATTCCTTTAGAGGTTTCCCGGTGGCAGGATTCGTTGTTTTTAGCTTTTTTTCTTCTGACATAATTTTTCTTTTTTATAGCAATTTTCTTTCGAATAAAGATAGCCAGAATGTCTGGGGAACTATAATAATGCGGTGTTAAACAATCTCTGCAAATGATCGAATCAGATTAAAGTTTTGGTAAAATTCTGCTTAAGTTTAAGATTTCAATTCAGCGAAGCTTTGGTTCTTTTGAATACTGCATTAACAGATTCTTTGTCATTGGCCTACCTCACCGCTAGGATTTGTTCTTGATAATTCTTCCTAATTTTACGTATCAAATAATTTTTCCATGCGTACTGAACTGGAAGAGGCCTACGGTTTCCTCTTTGAAAAAGAATTAATAGATGACATCACAGATAATGGATCCCTTAAAAAGGTATCTGCCGGTGAAAAAATCATTGAAATAGGCGATTATGTCACCGCCATGCCTTTGCTTTTAAAGGGCGCAGTAAAAATTCTTAGAGAAGACAGTGATGGGGACGAACTTTTATTGTATTTCCTGGAAAGAGGGGATACCTGTGCCATGACCCTTAATTGTTGTCTTGGCCAGACTAAAAGTGAGATCAGGGCGGTTGCCGAAACTGATACCACCTTAGTGATGATCCCAATCTCCAAAATGGAGGAGTGGACTGCGAAATACAAATCCTGGAGGAATTTTGTTTTTGAATCATACCACACCAGGCTTTCCGAAATGCTGGATACCATAGATGCGATCGCTTTTCTTAACATGGATGAACGATTAATGAGGTATCTGCGTGATAAAGTGAAGATCAACCGAGATGAAAATCTGCAAGTTACGCACCAGGAAATCGCTTATGATCTACATACTTCAAGGGTAGTGGTTTCCCGACTACTAAAAAAACTTGAAAACGAGGGAAAAATATCCCTACAACGAAATCATATAACAGTTAACGACTTCTAGAAAACCTTTGTAACACTTGTTACTGTGGGCGCCTGCTTAACAGGATACATTTGCGGTAAATAAAAAACGAAATGGATATACTTGAAATTCTAGGTTACTTTGGTGCATTATTAATAGGAGTAGTTTTAGGTTTGATTGGTGGTGGTGGCTCTATTTTAACGGTTCCGGTGCTTGTCTATCTTATGGCTATTAATCCGGTGACCGCTACAGCATATTCGCTCTTTGTGGTAGGAACTTCTTCCCTGGTAGGTGCTGTTAGAAATATTCCAAAGAAACTTATAGATTTTCGAACAGCCATCGTTTTTGCGATTCCAGCATTTATTTCAGTATTCTTAACTCGTCTGTATTTAGTCCCGGCAATACCTGAAGAGATCTTTACCGTCGCTGGTTTTACGATTACCAAAAATATCGGGATCATGTTGTTCTTTGCCATTATCATGGTAATCGCTTCCATCTCGATGATCAAGGAAAAAAGTAACGGCAGGAATCTGGAGGAAGAAAAGGTGAGTTATAATTATCCGCTGATCATTATTGAAGGCCTGGTGGTTGGGTTGCTAACAGGGATCGTAGGAGCAGGAGGTGGTTTCCTAATCATTCCGGCACTGGTGATCCTGGCAAAATTACCGATGAAAAAAGCGGTGGCCACTTCACTACTAATCATTGCGGTGAAATCATTGATCGGATTTATTGGAGATGTTCAGAATATGGAAATAGATTGGATATTTCTGATGATCTTTACTGGCTTATCCATTGCAGGAATTTGGCTCGGTGTCTACCTGAATAATTTTATTGACGGTAAGAAACTGAAAAAAGGTTTTGGTTGGTTTGTTCTGCTTATGGGAATCTATATTATCTGGAGTGAATTATTCTAATTCTCTGTTAAAAAACAGCTTTAGGTATTTTTTATGAACTGTATTTCAGGTATTTGATGTATTTTTAAAGTACCGAAAATTATTTTACTCCTTTACTCCCCCCTTAAATTTTGAAGTAATTCAGATTCCTGATCTTTAAAGGAATCTAACTTTTATTTAAATTATTGATATTAATTAAATTATTTATCCGGATTTCTGAGCATTGTTTTTCAGGAGTTAGGTTTGGGGGGAAACAAATGCACGCTCAACTCCGCGTTGCAACCAGATTAATCCTTCTCCTCAACGGGAGCAACACAGTTTAGGTTAATGCTCCGTTTAGAATGGTTATTTTTCGCTCAGTTATCCGGATATTTTCAACCATTCTTTTTTAAGTTTTGCTTTGTAAATCCGTCTCCTCGATTTATTTCGATAATATCTTAAATTAGGCGGAAAGAGGTAGGTCAAACTTCTATTTTTCCGTAAATTTATTGGCCGAAAGAATAGTGTGATTCTTCACGTTCGATGAGGGATTACCAAAGAAAAAATTCCATTGATGGAAAACCTCGATTTCGCCAGACTTCAAATGGCATTTACCCTCGGATTTCATATAATTTTTGCATGTATAGGTATGGTGATGCCTTTTTTTATAGTGGTTTCTCACCGTAAATGGCTGAATACCCGTAATCCTGTTTATCTTGATCTTACCAAAGCCTGGCAGCGCGGAGTTGCCATTTTTTTTGTGACCGGTGCAGTATCAGGAACAGCACTCTCTTTTGAATTGGGCATGCTGTGGCCGGAATTTATGAAACATGCGGGTCCTGTGATAGGAATGCCTTTTTCATTGGAAGGAGCCGCCTTCTTTGTAGAAGCCATTGCTTTGGGATTCTATCTTTATGGCTGGAAGAAATTACCGGAAACCTTTCATTGGATCACCGGGATCATCATAGGAATTTCCGGAGTCGTGTCTGGAATACTGGTGGTGTCAGCAAATGCCTGGATGAATTCGCCAACAGGTTTTGATGTAGTGAATGGAGAATTTGTAAATATTGATCCGGTAAAAGCATTTCTGAATGATGCATGGTTCACCCAGGCGCTACATATGACGCTGGCTGCTTTTGCCGCTACTGGATTTGCCGTGGCCGGAGTTCATGCTTTTCAGATTCTTCGCAGAAAGCGTACTGCTCTGCATATAGAAGCTTTTAAAATTGCAATTTTCTTCGGCGGAATTGCAGCCTTACTGCAACCCATCAGTGGAGATATTTCTGCGAAAGATGTTGCGGAACGGCAGCCCGTAAAACTAGCCGCCATGGAAGCCCATTATGAAACTGAAAAAGGTGCTCCTCTTTTTATTGGTGGTATCGTTGATGAGGAAAATCAAGAGGTGTCGCATAAAATAGAAATCCCCAATGCTTTATCGTTTCTAGCATTTGGAGATTTTGATGCAGAGGTCCAGGGATTAAATGATTTTCCGGAAGAGGATCTTCCGCCTGTTCCCATCGTACATTATGCCTTCCAAACCATGGTGGGGATTGGATCTCTTTTGATGCTTGCCGCCTTATTATATTTTGTGAGCCTGAAGAAGAAAAGCTGGATGAAATACAGGAAATACTGGTGGTTATTTGCGCTGTTGAGTCCATTGGGATTTATAGCCGTAGAAGCTGGTTGGGTAGTAACCGAAGTTGGTCGTCAACCCTGGATAGTTTACAATATCATGCGAACTTCTGAAGCTGTGACCCCAATGCCTGGGCTTGAATATAGTTTCTATCTCTATGTCGCGGTTTATACCATTCTAGCGATTACAGTAACCTGGTTAATGCACCGCCAGATAAAAGTTCTTAATAATTCAAAGGTTTAATGATGCTATACGTTGTCTTATTTTTCACGTTCTTTTCGCTATTTCTATACGTGCTTCTGGGTGGTGCCGATTTTGGCGCGGGAATCGTTGAACTTTTTTCTTCTCGGGAAAACAAGAAACTGAACAGGGATACTATTTATAAAATCATGGGCCCTATTTGGGAGGCCAATCATATCTGGCTTATCATCCTGATAGTTATTCTGTGGATCGCCTTTCCGGAATATTTTAATATTATTATCATATACCTGCATATTCCATTAACCCTGGTTCTCCTGGGAATAACCATGCGAGGTGTTGCTTTTATTTTCAGGCATTACGATGCGGTCGTAGATAAATCCCAGGATTGGTATAATCATATGTTTCGAATTTCTAGTCTTATCACTCCCATTTTCCTCGGAATGTCTTTTGGTGCGTTGGTAAGTGGACAAATACTGTTGACAGATGATTATTCCACCACAAGCTTCGCTGAGATATTCATGAATCCATGGTTGAACATTTTTACTTTCCTAACCGGTTTATTTTATGCTGCCCTATGTGCTTTTCTGGCTTCTACTTTACTGATCGGCGAAACATCTGGAGATATCAGGAAAATGTATAGTAGGAAATCAGGCATCTTTACTGTGCTATTGGTAATTCTTGGTGGAGCAGTTCTTACCTATGGATATTTCACTGATATGGTTTTTGTAAAAGATTTTCTTCTGAACGGTCTTTCCCTGGCTAGTATAGGATTATCGGCGCTACTACTTATTCCGCTGTGGAGAGCGATCAAAAGGCGGCACAGCGTACTTACCAGGATCTATGCTGGAATGCAGATCATGTTGGTAATATTTGCAGCAGTGAATACTCACTTCCCGAATTTGATCATCACCCAGTCTACTGAGGTCAATATGCTTGCTGGTACTGCACCAGATTCAGTAATAAAAGTGCTTGCTATCTCCTTATTAATAGGCGGTGGCGTGATTTTACCAGGATTATTCCATTTGATGAAATCTTTCAATATGATCAGGATCCCTTCAATGAAAGAGGATAAAAGTTAAATTACGAAGTGCTAAAAAATGTTTAAAACCTGTACTAGCCTTGGTGGGCGCTGCTTTTTTAGGTACTTTAAATTTCAATATCTAATTTAAAACAGAAGAAAATGAAAACGTTAATCACAAAAGGATTGTTTCTAGGAGCTATTATGATGTTTATCGCCTGTGGCGAAAGTACTGATGTAGTTGAATCTGGAACTTACCAGGGAACTATTAAGGAAGTAGAAGCTGAAAAAACAGAGATCTATGTATCTACAGATGATGATAAGACTCTGGAGTTATACTTCACAGAAACTACCAGTCTGATGAGAAATGGAAGCGAAGTTGAGTTTTCAGAACTAAAAGAAGGACAGAAAGTAGAGGTAGAAGTAGAAAAAAATGGAAAAAGACTGGATCCTATTTCAGTTAAAATCCTCGAATAATAATGAGCGAATTACCAGAATTTTGGCGGACAGAGGTTTTTCATCCTCTGTCCGTTCATTTTCCGATCGTTTTGTTGCTAATGGCAACCTTATTCAAATTGATCGGGATTTGGTCTTCTAAACTTACCTGGGATCACGGTGGCCGCGTACTTTTGATTCTCGGGGTCATTGGCGTTTGGATTGCTATTTATACTGGGAATCTTGCCGATGGTATCGTTTCCAGGCAACTATGTGATCCTACTGTTCTAAAAGAACATGAGAATTTTGCTTATACTACCGCTTGGATCTTTACTACCGGGATGGTATTTGAAATTCTCAGACTGTACCTGGATTTCCTTAAAAAGAAAAAATTTTCAGTTTTACTGGTTATACTCTTGCTTGCCGGTTCAGGAACATTAATGTATGTAGGACATTTAGGTGCAGAACTCGTTTATCAGCAGGCAGCTGGAGTGAATATTCCTTCTGAGGACTGTTCAGAATTTAATTAGAAATTATATAGTTTTATTATACGAATGACTGATCTTAAAGCACACTGGGAGAAAATATATGCCACTAAAAAATTTGAAGAGACCAGTTGGTATCAGGAAAAACCAGAGACTTCCTTAAATATTATTCAATCGTTAGGTCTTTCTAAAGAAGCTCCAATCATAGATATTGGAGGAGGAAACAGTTTTCTGGTAGATCATCTTGTCGAATTGAGGTATGAAAATCTAACGATTTTGGATATTTCAGAAAATGCTATTTATAAGGCAAAAGAAAGATTAGGTGAAAAAGGGAAGCAGGTGAGATGGATCATAAATGATGTTGCTAAAACAGACCTTGATTCAGAATATGAGGTTTGGCACGACAGGGCTGCTTTTCATTTCTTAACTGATGATGATAAGGTCAAATCTTACATTACCAGGCTTAAAACCCATCTAAAATCCGGAGGCTATTTTATTCTAGGAACATTTTCTGAGAATGGGCCGGATAAATGCAGTGGCATTGAGATCAGGAAATATTCTTCTGAGTTGATGGAGAAACTATTTGAAAAAGATTTCGAGATCGTAAGACTGGAAAATCTGGACCATAAAACTCCGTGGGATGCAGTTCAGAATTTTACTTTTGGGCTCTTCCGAAGAAAATAGAAGAATTTAGAAGGATCTTCGTTTAATATTAAAAGCGCTATTTTTAAGTCCATTAAAACTTTGCGCATTTGACAAAATTTAAGGATAAGACCGTTCTTATTACTGGCGGAGCCTCTGGAATTGGCTTGCTAATGGTGAGAGCCATGGTACAAAAATCTGCTGCAAGAGTTATTATTCTCGATATCGATTCAGCTGCACTACAGGCACTGGAGACTGAATTTAAATTTTCAGATTGCTTAATTAGTTGTTATAAAACAAACATTGCTTATGAGCATGAGCTAAATGCTACTTTTAAACAAATAGAGCAGAATGGTCATTGCGTTAATATTTTGATCAATAATGCAGGTGTTGTAACTGGAAAAACTTTTAGCGAACATAAAGCTGAAGATATAGACCGTAATATGCAAATTAATGCCATCGCTCCTATGAAATTAACTGCATTATTGCTGCCTGGGATGCTGAAAAGAAAACAAGGGCATATTATCAATATTTCATCAGCAGCAAGTATGCTTTCCAACCCGGGAATGTCAGTTTATTGTGCCAGTAAATGGGCAATGACCGGATGGTCTGACTCTCTAAGACTTGAAATGGAAAGAGGTAACACGGGAGTTAAGGTATTAACCGTTACGCCTTATTACATTGATACTGGTATGTTTCGCGGAGTAAAATCCCCGGTTATTCCGATTCTAAAGTCAGAAAAAGTGGTTGCTAAGATCATTAATGCTATAGAAAAAGACAGGATTATTTTGAGAACACCTGCAATTATTTATGTGCTTCCGTTAGTTAAAGGCATTTTACCAAAGAAACTTCTAGATATAATTGTAGGTAAATTCTTTGGAATTTATAGATCAATGGATGAATTTAAAGGCAGAACGAATGAATAAAGATGAATTACTACAATTACTGAATAAGCAAAAGGCTGCCTTTCAGAAATCACCACCAGATGTCAAGACCAGGTTGAAAAACCTGAAAAAATTATCGGTGGTCGTAGAGGAAAACAAGAAAAAATTGATCGATGCAGTTTATCAGGATTTTGGATTGAGATCTAAAGAAGAAACTTTGTTCCTGGAAATTTTCCCGCTTCAGGATGAGATCAACCATGCGATGAAAAACTTAAGAAGCTGGGCAAAACGTAGGTCTGTAGAAGGGTCGTGGTTTCTGTTTCCCAGTAAAGCATATTACCAGTTTCAACCATTGGGATCGGTGGGCATCATGGGAGCCTGGAATTACCAGGTATTATTGAGTTTTAGTCCGTTGGTGGATGCACTGGCTGCCGGTAACCACGCGATCATAAAACCTTCAGAAATAGCCCCGGAATCTGCGAAGGTTTTACAGCATATCATCAATTCAAATTTCCCGGAGGAATATATTCACTGTATAACGGGTGGTTCAGAAATGGCTAAAGAGTTTTCCTCTTTGCCATTTGATCATCTTTTTTTTACGGGGTCTACCCGCGTAGGAAAATTAATCATGGCCGCAGCAGCGCCAAATCTAACCCCGGTAACTTTGGAACTTGGAGGGAAATCACCAGCGATAATTCATGACTCATTTTCTGTCTCACTGGCGGCAAAAAGGATCATGGCAGGTAAACTTTTCAATTGCGGGCAAACCTGTGTCGCGACTGATTATGTGATCCTTCCAGAATCACTAAATCCTGAATTCGAGCAGGAAGTTAAAGCTGTGGTTCAAAAATTTTATCCTGATATGTCTGAAAATGAACAATACAGCCATATCATTAATCGGGATCATTTTGAACGGTTGGAAGCTTTATTAGAAGATGCCAAGAATAAGGGAGCGCGAGTAGTAGAGTTGGTAGAAAAAATTGTTGATGACAATAGGCTTATGACCCCGAAACTTGTTTTCAATGTTTCCGGAGATATGGAATTGATGCAGGAAGAGATCTTTGGGCCAATCCTGCCGGTATTGAATTTAGAAACTTTGGAAAAGGCTATCCAATATGTAAACGATCAACCAAAACCTCTGGCGCTGTATTATTTTGATAATAATAAAAAAAGGATAGATCAGGTTTTAAAATATACCATGTCTGGTGGCGTTTTAATCAATGATACCGTATATCACCTGGCTCAGCATAATTTACCATTTGGTGGTGTTGGTGCCAGTGGAATGGGACACTACCATGGTTTTGATGGTTTTAAAACATTTTCTAAAAAGCGCCCGGTAATGCATCAGAAGAAGATTGCCGCTTCAGATTTCCTGCATCCTCCATTTACAGATCTCAAAAAGCGATTGATCAATATTATGGGAAAGATGACCCGTCCCTAAATAAATAAACCCTTTTTATAAATTTGAAAGAATTCAAATAGACTTTTCATGGCAGAAGATGGAAAACTGATCAATGGTTTTAATCATGTACCTTATCACTCTGTAATCATTTCTGAAGGAGAAATGTTGCAGAGAACTTCAGAATATTACGATCTGCTGAATAAAAGAAGATCTGTACGGCATTTTTCAGATAAGCCTGTACCTGAAGAAGTGATTAAAAATATTATTAAAACTGCGGGAACGGCACCTTCCGGAGCGCATAAACAGCCCTGGAAATTCTGCGTAATATCGAATCCTGTATTAAAATCTGAGATTAGAAAAGAGGCTGAAAAAGAGGAAAGGGAGAATTATGCTAGTAGAATGAGTCAAAGCTGGTTAAAAGATCTTGCGCCTTTGGGGACAGATGAGCATAAAGAATTTCTGGAAATCGCTCCATGGCTTATCATCGTTTTTAAAGAAGCTTATGAACTGGATGATATAGGAGAAAAGCATACAAATTATTATGTAAATGAATCTGTAGGAATTGCTTGCGGAATGCTTATTTCAGCTATACACAATGCCGGGCTGGTTACTCTTACGCATACACCAAGTCCGATGAATTTCCTGGCAAAATTGTTAAAGCGTCCGGCAAATGAAAGGGCATATTTATTACTTCCGGTAGGTTATGCGGCCAAAGAGGCTTATGTTCCTGATATTTACCGAAAAGAACTTGAAGAGATCAGCGAATTTTATAAGTAAAACGCCGATTCCTGTAGGGTGAAACCGGCGTTTTGATAATTATGAAAAAACTCTTCTTTTCGGGGCAAAAAAACTAACCTGTTAACGGCTGTAATATAAATTGGATGAAATTAAATTTTGGTAACATTTGTTACACAAGTCATTAGAAAAACTAGAATGCCTAAATTAATTATTAAAAGAAATTCTGAATGGGCCAATAAAATGAGGTCATTTTATATTTATTTGAACGGCAGAAAATTAACTGAAATTAAAGATAAACAGGTTGTTACTTATAACATTCCTGAAGGTGAATATCAATTGATCGCAAAGATCGACTGGTGCGGAAGTCAACCTCTTAACTTCCATATTTCTAGAGATGAGGTCAAGAGGATTGAAGTCCACGGTTTTATTTTATCAAAATACTTCCTGCCAACTGCTCTATTCTGCGGCGTACTTTATTTCGCGATCTATTTTAAATACAACACTAGTAACCTTTTTCTGGGATTTATACTAATGGTATTTCTTGGCTATCTACTTTATTTTATTAGTTTCGGCCGTAATCAATATCTAAGATTAAAAGAATTCTGATCAATTTCCATCCGGAGTTTCCGCTCTTTCATCAATAAGATTCTCCTTTTTCAGGTTTTTCCAAAAATCATTAGGAATTTTTATGTCAAAAGCTTTAGCATTTTCTCTAACCTGTTCTGGCTTGCTTGCTCCGGCAAGAACCGTATTAACTATCTTTGGAGCATAAGAAAACTGCAGAGAAGCGGTGCTCAGATCTACATTATATTTTTCCGCAATCTTTTTAATTCCGTTCAGCCTGTCTACTTTTTCCTTTGGCATATCTCCGGAGTAATTATACCTGTTTTTTCCGGAAAGCAAACCTGCGTTGAAAGGAGCAGCAGCTATTAGGCCAACATTGTGTTTTTCTATCACGGGAAACAATTCATCTAATGATTTTTTGTGATCCACTAAGGAATATTGGATTGCTGAAAGGAAAATATCCGGATCTGCGTTTGTATCTTCGAGGGTTTTTACGATGGGTTCAATAGTATTTACTCCTAACCCCCAACCTTTGATGATGCCCTCTTCTCGCATTTTAGTAAGTTCAGGCATCGCACCTTTTCTTGCAACCTCAAAATGGTCCAACCAGGTAGTTCCATCCTCATACTCATCATTATGATCGGGAGAAAGGTCATGGATAAAAACATAATCAATTCTATTGATACCTAAACGCTGTAAGCTGTCTTCAATAGATCTTCTAACGGCTTCCGCAGAATAATCATATTTATAATCAAACGGAGCTGGTTCATTCCATATAGTTTCAGGAATCTTATCTGTAGCGGTAAGAACTCTACCCACTTTTGTGCTTAAGATATATTCATCACGATTTTTATTATGAAGGAAATGTCCAAAACGTCTTTCACTTAATCCCAATCCATACCAGGGCGAGGTATCATAATATCTAATTCCGGCATCCCAGGCTGCTTCCAAGGTCTTTTCAGATGCTTCATCACTCATCACCTTGAAACCATTCCCTATGGCCACTCCGCCAAGGCCTAATTTCTCTTTTAATACGTCTCTACTCATAACTTTAATTCTTTTTCATAAAATTAAAAAGAACTCATTGGAATCGCAGAGACTTTAACTGATCCTAACATAAAAGGTTTGCGCGTGTTAAGACTTTAAAAATTAACTGTAACAAAAGTTACTGCCTCAACTTAGCTATATTTATATTTTTGTGTTAGAAATTGAAAAGCTTGGAAAAATACATTGATATCATCCGCGATTCGTTTACAGGTTATTTTAATTACCTGGTAAGCGAGATAACCAATCCTACGTGGACGAGTTATTTTTACTGGCTAATTGGATTATCACTTCTGGTCTGGATCCTGGAGATCATAATTCCCTGGAGAAAAGATCAGAAAGTATTTCGAAAAGGATTTTGGTTGGATAGCTTTTATATCATTTTCAATTTCTTCCTTTTCTCGCTTATAGGCTACAACGCGATAAGCAATGTAGGAGTGGAGCTCTTTAACGATTTTCTTGGTCTTTTTGGGATCGAGAATATCGTAGCGATAGAATTAGGAAATTTACCCGGCTGGACACAATTATTGATCATGTTTGTGATCGCAGATTTTGTACAGTGGAATGTTCATAGACAATTACATAAAAGACCATGGCTGTGGGAATTTCATAAGATTCACCATAGCGTAAAGGAAATGGGTTTTGCTGCGCAGTTCAGGTTTCATTTTATGGAGACCATAATTTATAAAACGGTGCAATATATTCCGTTAGCAATGATTGGTTTTGGAATACAGGAATTCTTTATTGTGCATATGTTCGCAGTATTTGTAGGCCACCTGAATCATGCAAATATTGGTTGGGGTTATGGCCCGTTGGGTTATATTTTCAATAATCCGAGAATGCACATTTGGCATCATTCAAAAGATTTGCCGGAAGACAGGCCTTACGGAATGAATTTCGGATTAAGTCTTAGCATTTGGGATTATCTTTTTGGAACCGCCTATATTCCGAAGAGTGGAAAAAAAATAGAACTAGGTTTCAGTGGAGATGAAGATTTCCCTGAAGATTTCGGAAATCAAACCTTATTTCCTTTCCGAAGAAAAGAAAAAGTAGAACCAAATAAAGTTTAAAATAAAATAGAAATGACCATAAAACAATTTAAAGATAGTCCGCTGGCGCATTATTCTTATGCTATTGTGAGCAACGGAGAAATGGCGCTGGTAGACCCTTCAAGAAATCCAATGCAGTATTATAGATATGCTGAAGAGCAGAATGCGAAGATCGTTGCGGTTTTTGAAACACATCCACATGCAGATTTTGTAAGTAGTCATTTGCAGATTCATGAAGAATCGGGAGCAACCATTTATACAAGTAAACTTGTGGGAGCAGATTATCCTCATAAATCTTTTGATGACGGTGATACTATTAAAATGGGTGAGGTAGAATTTAAAGCGATCAATACTCCCGGACATTCTCCAGACAGTATTACGGTGGTTGCCAGTGATGGAGATAAAACCGCTTTGTTTACCGGAGATACATTGTTCATTGGGAATGTAGGAAGACCTGATCTTCGTGAAAAGGCAGGCAATATGAAGGCAAAGAGAATCGATCTTGCCAAGCAAATGTATGATACCATAAAAAATAAGTTTACAGATCTTCCTGATGATGCTTTGGTATATCCCGCTCATGGTGCAGGATCGCTATGCGGTAAAAATATGAGTGACGCTTCTTCCAGTACGCTTGGAAACGAGCGCCAGGGTAACTGGGCTTTTAAAGAGCAAACAGAAGAGGAATTTGTGGAGGAAATTTTAAAAGATCAACCATTTATTCCATCCTATTTCGGATTTAATGTTGATATAAATAAAACCGGGCCTGAAAATGTTCAGCGAACCAAATGGGCTAATAAGATCAAATTGAATGTTGATGAGGTAAAAGATGGTGTCACTGTGGTGGATACCCGTGATGAGAGCGAGTTTAAAAAAGCTCATCTACCAAACAGTATCAATATCATGGCACGTTCAGAAAGCGATAAATATGAAACCTGGTTAGGAGCGATCGTTCAACCGGAAGAAGAATTTTACCTGGTTTTGAATAGTATCGATGATATTGAAGAGTTACTTGAAAGAACTGCCAAGATAGGTTATGAAAAACAGGTGAAAGCGGTAATTACTTTAGGAAGCAATATTTCTAATTCAACCGCAGAATTTGATGTGGAAGATTTCAAAAAGAATAAGGATCATTATACTATCGTTGATATTCGAAATAAAAGCGAAGTAGAGGAAGGAAAGATCTTTGAAGACGCTATTGCCGTTCCGCTAAACGAACTTCGAGACAGATCTACTGAAATTCCTTCCCACAAGCCAGTAGTTGTTCATTGCGCTGGAGGATATAGGTCTGCCGCGGGAAGCAGTATTCTCGATAATAAATTCGAAAACACTAAGGTTTACGACTTGAGTGAAAATATTAAGGACTTTAAATAGTCTATTAATTGATTGATGAGTGATAAGCCCGGGAGATTTCTCCCGGGCTTTTTTGTGGCGAAAAATACAAATTTTTCAATTTAGGACACAGATGGTTATTCTTAAACCATGTTATTTCATCATTTTTCGCAATATTTTGAGATTTCTGCAACACTTCAAACATTCGATTTTTTCTATATTTACCCTCCACGGTGAAAAAATAACAATACATAAAGCTATTTATGGATAAGAATTACAAGGTAAAAGTGAACGACTCTCTGGAATTTGAATTTTCAGATGAAGAGATCAAAGCACTAGACACCCAGAGAACTTCAGATAGTAATTATCATCTTTTAAAGGATAACAGATCTTTCACGGCAGAGATCTTCAAGCCTGATTTCTTAAACAGGAATTACGAGATCAAGATCAATTCAAACATTTATTCCGTAAAGATCAATAACGATCTGGATCAGCTTATCGATGACATGGGACTTTCCCTGGGAAGTTCTCAACAGATCAATGATATTAAAGCACCGATGCCGGGGCTTATTCTGGAAGTAAATGTAAAAGAAGGTGATGAGGTTAAAGAAGGCGATTACCTGCTGGTTCTGGAAGCAATGAAGATGGAAAACACTTTGACGGCTCCTCGAGATGGAGTGGTAAAATCTGTAATGGTTGCTAAAAGCGATACGGTAGAGAAGAACCAGTTATTAATAGAAATGGAATAGCCGACTTTCTGAAAAATTAAAAGAAAATCAAGTAATGAAAAAAATATTAGTAGCTAACAGGGGAGAGATCGCGCTCAGAGTGATGAAGACCATTAAAAGGATGGGAATTGATACCGTTGCGGTATTTTCTACTGCAGACAGGAATGCTCCTCATGTGAAATTTGCTGATGAAGCGGTTTGTATTGGAGAAGCCCCTTCAAGCGAATCTTACCTGAAAGGCGATAAGATCATAGAAGTAGCTAAAAAACTAAACGTAGACGGAATTCATCCGGGATACGGTTTCCTAAGTGAAAATGCATCCTTCGCAGAATCTGTTGAAAAGAATGGAATCACCTGGATAGGACCGGGATCTAAAGCGATAAAGATTATGGGGAGTAAGCTTGCCGCGAAAGATGCGGTTAAGGCTTATGATATTCCTATGGTTCCCGGAATCGATGAAGCGATCACAGATACTGAAGAAGCTAAAAAAATTGCCAATGATATCGGTTTTCCTATTTTGATCAAAGCGTCTGCCGGAGGTGGAGGTAAGGGAATGCGAATCGTTGAAAAAGAAAAGGATCTTGAAGACCAGATGAAACGAGCTATTTCTGAAGCAGAATCTGCTTTTGGAGATGGTTCTGTTTTTATTGAAAAATATGTGTCTTCTCCCCGCCATATTGAAATACAGGTACTGGCTGATACACATGGTAATTACCTGCATCTGTTTGAAAGAGAATGTAGCATCCAGCGGAGACACCAGAAGGTTGTGGAGGAAGCTCCATCTGTTGTGCTGGATGATAAATTGAGAAAGGAAATGGGAGAGGCCGCTGTAAAAGTTGCCAAAGCCTGTGATTATGTTGGGGCAGGAACAGTGGAATTCTTATTTGATGAAAACAGGAATTTCTACTTCCTGGAGATGAATACAAGGCTTCAGGTGGAACACCCAGTGACCGAATATATAACGGGAATAGACCTTGTAGAGCAACAAATTCTTGTAGCCAGAGGTGAAAAGCTTCAGTTTGCGCAGGATGATCTTAAGATTAAAGGACATGCCATGGAGCTTAGAGTATATGCCGAAGATCCGCTGGAAGATTTTATGCCTAGTACGGGAACCCTCGAAAAGTATGATGTTCCGGCAGGTGAAGGGATCAGGCTGGATAATGGTTTTGAAGAAGGAATGGAAGTTCCAATTTATTACGACCCGATGCTGGCCAAGTTAATTACCTACGGAAAAACACGGGAAGAATCTATCCAGATGATGATCAAAGCGATAGACCATTATATTGTGGAAGGTGTAAGTACCACCTTACCATTCGGGAAATTTGTTTTTCAGCATGAAGCTTTCAGAAGCGGGAATTTTGACACACATTTCGTGAAAAAATATTATTCTCCTGAAGCATTAAAAGAAGAAACCCAGGAAGAAGCAAAACTTGCCGCCCTGATGGCCTTGAAGCAGTATTTGAAAGACAAGGAGCAATTAAGATTACCACACAACTAAAATTCAGAATTCAGAGATGAGTCAGAACCTCGATAAATTAAAAGAAAAGATTGCTGAAGCTCACAAAGGTGGAGGCGAAAAGCGAATTGCCAAACAGCATGAAAAGAAGAAATTAACTGCCCGCGAGCGGGTGGAATATCTGCTGGATGAAAATTCATTTGAAGAAATAGGAATTTTAGTCACTCACCGTACGACCGATTTCGGGATGGAGAAACAGAAGTTTTATGGCGATGGCGTGATCACCGGTTATGGAACAATCAATGGCCGTCTGGTCTATGTATTTGCTCAGGATTTTACCGTTTTTGGTGGTTCACTTTCAGAAACACATGCTGAGAAGATCTGTAAGGTGATGGATATGGCAGTGAAAGTTGGAGCTCCAATGATTGGACTTAACGATTCCGGTGGTGCAAGAATTCAGGAAGGCGTGAAATCTCTTGGGGGGTATGCTGATATATTTCACCGAAATGTAAAAGCTTCAGGAGTAATTCCCCAGATCTCTGCGATTATGGGACCTTGCGCCGGTGGAGCGGTTTACTCTCCTGCTATGACCGACTTTACGCTTATGGTTGAGGACACTTCTTATATGTTCGTAACCGGACCTAATGTTGTGAAAACTGTTACTAATGAAAATGTGACTTCCGAAGAATTAGGAGGGGCAAGTACACATTCTACAAAATCTGGAGTTACCCATCTAACTGCGGCTAACGATATTATCTGCCTGGAAAATATAAAGCAACTTATTAGCTATATGCCTCAGAATAATCAGGCAGCTCCGGAGAAACTGGAGTTTGAGTTGGGTGATGAACATCGTGAAGTTCTGGAAAATATTGTGCCGGATAGTTCCAACAAACCTTACGATATGCATGAGGTGATCAAGGGAATCATCGATGAGGATTCTTTCTTTGAGATCCATAAAGATTATGCTGATAATATTATTGTAGGTTTCTCGAGAATTGGAGGAAGAAGCGTAGGGATCATTGCTAACCAGCCTATGAGCCTTGCCGGAGTTCTGGATGTTGATTCATCTAAAAAAGCCGCGCGATTCACGAGATTCTGTGACTGTTTTAATATTCCACTTTTAGTATTGGTGGATGTTCCAGGTTTCCTTCCAGGTACAGACCAGGAATGGAATGGGATCATTTTACACGGTGCTAAATTGCTTTATGCTTTAAGTGAAGCAACAGTGCCAAAAGTTACGGTGATTACCAGGAAAGCTTACGGAGGAGCTTATGACGTTATGAACTCTAAACATATCGGGGCAGACCTAAACTACGCCTGGCCAACTGCTGAAATTGCGGTTATGGGAGCTAAAGGAGCTTCAGAGATCATTTTCAGAAAGGAGATTGCAGCAGCAGATGACCCTGAAAAGAAACTTGCTGAAAGGGAGGCTGAATATGCAGAGAAATTTGCAACGCCTTTTGAGGCTGCACAACGCGGATTTATAGATGAAGTTATAATGCCGAAAGATACCCGTAGAAAATTGATTAAAGCTTTCAGTGCCCTTGAAAATAAACACGTGCTAAGGCCAAATAGAAAACACGGAAATATTCCACTATAATTCATAAGACCGAAAGTGATTTCGGTCTTTTTTAATTGCTTATGAAATTCAATAAAATAGTTTGTGTAGATCATACAAAACTGAATAAGGATGCTATTTCAGAATTGCAGAACTTTAGCACGGATGAGGTTGAGGTTTACTCAGATTATCCTGAATCCAAAGATGAGATTATTGAAAGAATTGGAGATGCTGAAGCAGTTATCGTGTCCTGGCATACTGAATTGGATAAGGAAATACTCAAAGCCTGTTCCAATCTGAAGTATATCGGGATGGCCTGCAGTCTTTATGATGACGAATCGGCTAACGTGGCGGTCAAATTTGCCAGGGATCGCGGAATAACTGTCACCGGAATAAGTGATTATGGTGATCCCGGAGTTTTGGAATTCATAATTTCTGAACTTATTCAATTATTGAACGGTTATAAAGGAAAGCAATGGAAGGCAATGCCTCTAGAACTTACTGATCTTAGGATAGGGATTATTGGTTTTGGGGTTACGGGACAACTTCTAGCCAAATGTCTTTTACCTTTTGGGGCTGATATTTATTATTATAGCAGAAATAAAAAAGAGGAATGGGAAGAGCGTAAAGTGAAATATCTGGATCTTTATGAGCTGCTCGTAACTTGCGATGTAATTTCCTTTCATCTACCAAAGAATGTAGAAATATTAAACTCTGAAGAATTCACGACTCTTGGAAATTCTAAAATTCTAATTAACACATCTCTCGGTCTGCCTTTTTCTGAAACAGCTTTTAAGAATTGGATTCAAAATAAGGGGAACTATGCTATTTTCGACGGAGATGGAAAAAAGGAGTTATCTAAAGAAAGCACAGATAACGAGAATGTCATTGCGTTGGAAACGAGTGCAGGTTGGTCTTCTCAAACCCTGCAAAGACTGTCAGATAAAGTAGTTCATAATATAAAAGAATTTTGCCGAGAGCATTAAAGTGTAACTATTGTTACTGAATTACGACTGTTCTTATCGTTTATTTGCAACTGAATAAAAAATTTATGGATTTAATCTTACAGCCTTGGCCATGGTATGTAGCCGGGCCACTTATTGCCATTATCATGTTCCTGCTCATTTTCATGGGCAAACAATTTGGGATGTCTTCGAACCTTCGAACAATCTGTACCATGTGTGGTGCCGATGGTAAAGCGAGTTTCTTCGACTTCAACTGGCGTGCGCAAAAATGGAATTTAGTCGTGATCATAGGTGCTGCTATTGGCGGTTTTATCGCTATGCACTTTTTGTCCGCAGATCCTGCAGTTGCTATCAATCCTGATACGGTTTCCAATTTACAGAAACTGGGATTTGAAAGCGCCGGAGCGGCCTACTTACCCGACGAACTTTATAGCCTTGAAGCACTGACAGATTGGAAAGCCTTGACCATTCTAATTATTGGCGGATTTTTGATCGGTTTTGGAGCCAGATGGGCTGGAGGATGTACCTCAGGGCATGCGATCTCAGGTCTTAGTAACCTGCAATTACCATCATTGATCGCAGTGATCGGGTTTTTCATTGGTGGATTGGTTATGATCCATTTATTATTTCCTTTAATATTTTAGAAAATGAGAGTAGTAGGATATTTAGTAATAGGTGTATTTTTTGGAATTGTAATGTTCAAATCTGAAGCAGCTTCCTGGTTCAGGATCTATGAGATGTTCCAGTTCCAGTCGTTTCATATGTATGGGATCATTGGCTCTGCTTTAGTTATAGGTATATTGGGAATTCAATGGATCAAAAGAACCAAAGCGAAAGATTTTAATGGCGAAGAAATCAACATTCAGCCGAAAGAGAAAAGTTTTAGCAGGTATATGTTCGGTGGGATCATTTTCGGATTAGGCTGGGCGCTTGCCGGAGCTTGTCCGGGGCCAATCTATACTTTAATAGGAGCAGGATATGTTTCTGTGATCGTAGTTTTTCTGGCGGCAATTTTAGGAACATTTGTCTATGGTTTGCTGCGGGATAAACTTCCGCATTAAAAAATAAAAAGGGCCGGTTTTTCCGGCCCTTTTTATTTAAATAGATTCCATTTTCCCTTCTGCTGTTACGCGAATTCTAATAGTTCAACTATTCTCTAATTTTGAACCTATTGAAATTCCTGAAGGGATTTTTTGACTGATTTAAAATTCATTCTCAATTCTTCCCTTGCTAGTTTGTTACTATAAACCATCCTGGCTTTAGCTTCAGGTTCCTGACCATTTAGCATTCTGGAAATATCTGATACGCGCCAGCTTTCACTGCTCAATAAATAATTTCGCCCATGTTTCGCCTTTGCTGTTAGCATACTAAAAACTGCTTCCGCGACATCCTCTACATCTACCAAGGCAAATTCAATATTTTCATCAAACAATGTTCTGGTGAATACATCAGTAGCTTTACCAGATCGAAATAAATTCTGAAGTCCGGCAGAAGTAGAATCTGTTCTTCCAGACAAAGGATTTCCTATAACAGTAACTGGCGCTAGACTGTATATATCGGTCTTTATATCATCATTATCTTTCAAAAAATCTCGCACTCTCTGATCTGCAAAATATTTCGCCTGTGCATAGGGAATATTCGCTTCATCAAGATAAGGCGTGTCATCTTCAGAATACACATGATCCTTGGCTTTTCCGGATACCGGGTAGGGAAAAGAAGTATTATAGGCCGCTACGGAAGAGATGAAAATCATTTTTTCTAAACTATCCTGTTTCAAAATTAGCTTCAGGAAGTTTTCAGTTCCAGAAATAGTAGGCTCGAATAATTCCTTTTTCGGGTTTTCAGTACCTAATTTAAAAGGAGTTCCGCAATGAACCAGAATTTCACAATCGTTGGAGAAATCTTCCAGTTTGTTATATTCTCTTACATCCAGTTCGTGAATCGAAAGATTATCTTCCTTTCCCAGATCAAATAAATGTTCATATTTCTCATTGCTCGAAATATTGGTGACCGAAACTTTCACTTTATAATCAGCATTAAGAAATTTCCTGGTAATATAGCTTCCTATAAAACCTGCTCCACCTGTGATCCCGACAGTTTTCATGAGATCAATCCTGGTTTAGCGAATCCTGATCTTTAGTCCTCGCTTCTTCCAGATCTGATAATGCCTGGCTCATTCCCGAATTATCATAATAGATATGTTCTGAAACTATTTTCCCATCTATAAATCTTGCCGTTATATGTACAGGAATATAAATGGTTGAATCATTTTCAGCGATCGTCCCCTGCCATGATCCCCAGTAATTTACCCAGGTTTCATCATCATCTGTGACCACCATTTCAAATTCATCCTGATCATCAGGAAATTCATAGGAAGAAAGAGCGGCATTATTTTCCTTATGAGCTGCCGTGGCTGCGGCAACATCAACGGCTTCCCGGCTATTATAATATAGTTTTGCAGTATCTGCAAAATGGGTTTTATAGGTTTCCCAATCGCCCTCTTCGTAATTCTTCAGAAGGTTTTTAAGAGTATTGATCTCATCAGATTTTTGAGTATATCTCACTTTTTCATCCTTTTTATCATTACAGGCGATGATCAGGAGGCAGCTTATAAATAGAATAATTAATTTTTTCATGACTTTATTGTTCAGTATTATAATATGAAAGATCTGGTCTGGTATGACCGGTTACAACTTCCTGTTTAGAGGTATTTTCTTTAATTTCCGCAAAAAGCTTTTCACCCTCTTGACCTATTAAGGTCATATTTTCATTTCGGGCTTTTTCCACGGAAGCTTTATCCTTTCCTGAAACAGCGACCATATAATAATTACCCATGGTTCCAAAACCACTTTTATAAACCCGGTAATGTATTTTTGAACCTTTTTCAGAATAAAGCTTCTTTACAGATTTCGCTAATTCTTCCGCTTTTTCTTCCTTTCCTGGAGGGATGTGATAAAACACAAGCTCACGATAGGTATTCTCGTCTGAAGACTGATTCATGCCATCAGGCATATAAGAGAGTTCATTGTCTAAGCGCAGAATATAATCCCCATGCTTTGTATAGGTACCGTTGTAACCGTCCAGCATGTTATCCAGCTTCTCTTTTCCCATTTTCTTTTGGAGATCCTCAAAGGGATTTTTATCCAGATCAGCAAAACCGTCAATAGGGCTCAGGTACATTACCCGGTTATCGTCTGCCTCGAAGGTGAGCCAGTCCATACCTTTCATATTGTGTTCTTTTGCAGCTGCAGCGACCGCCATATCTGCAGTCTCATGTTTTTGATGCATTCCATCTTTAATATGGTCTTCGTGAACCACAAACATTTGATACCTGTCATTCTGAGCACTTGCCGAGAACCCGAAAAGCAAAGAAAAGATTGTTGAAAATAAAATTGATCGAAAAGACTTCATCTGGTTGGTTTTTGAGTTAATATGACTGAATTTAGGAAGTAAACTGAAGAAGTATTGCGGGTTTTGGACGAAGGGTATGTAATTATGTCCCGGTTAGGTTCAAATCTTTCCGAAGTGATATTAGACTATATAACTAAGAGAGTTTTTAAATAACCTGTAGGTGCTGGAATAATTCCGGACGCATATTTTTACTCAAAGGAAGGGCATGTGAGGAAATAACTACGTGATTACTGCCAATCTCATCTATGTGTGCAATGTTTACAATGTAAGATCTGTGAATCCTTAAAAATCGCTTATCCCTTAGCTTATCATTTACTTCTTTTAATGGGCAGACGAGTAAATATTTCCTGTTTTTCGAATAAACCTTGCAGTAATTACGGTCGGCTTCTATATAATGAATATCAGATAAAGCGATTTTCACCATTTTATCGTGGTAGCGTACAAAGATTCTATCTTTTAGGATTGAAGGACTCTGCCGGTCTATGCTTATTGAAGTGCATAGCAGAGAATCTGAAATGATCTTTTTAAGAAAGCGCTTTTTGCTTTTTATTTTTTCTGATAGGTAATCCTGAATAGTTTCAGTTTGATTTCGATCAAAATACACAATAGGTGAAGATGCATTATTTTTTTCTGATTTTGTCTCAATACCATTGAGCTGACCCTTGAATTGATCTTCCAGTAAAATCAGGTCTGGTAATTCCTGTTCAATAAAGCTTAAAGCATCTTTTGCTCTGGAGAAAATTCCGGTGATCTGATAGCCCAGCTGACCTAATTGCAAAGATAACTTAGCAGCCCTGGGAATATCCTGTTCCACGATGACGATCTTTGCCGGTTTAGTCATACTATTCAATAATTTCCTATAAAGATACTGAAACTATTGATAATCAGTTAATTAAATGTTAATTATCTGATCTTCGAACTTTTTGGTGAAGTTGGATAAAAGGAGGGCAGGGTGATATGATATTTGACCACTACAAGCCTGATACTTATAACGGTGAGCGAAGTTACCACGTAAATTACATCTGCATCTATTCCCATATCGTACATGGTTACGTAAGCGAGTGCACCAACCAGGCAAGCCGTTGCATAGATCTCTTTTCTAAAAATAACCGGGATCTCGTTACATAAAATATCCCGGATAACTCCTCCAAAAGTACCGGTCATTGCTCCCAAAGCAACTGAAACAATGGGATCCAGATCATTTTGAATTCCGGTTTCCACGCCCGTGATGGTAAAAACTCCCAGCCCGATGGTATCGAAAAGGAAAAGTGATTTTTTAAGATAATTCAGTTTGTTGCGGAAAATAATGGCAAGTATGGTTACCACTCCAATGAGATAGATATATACGATATTTTCCATCCACATTACCGGAGTGCTGCCAATGAGAATGTCCCGAACCGTCCCGCCTCCAATTGCAGTTACAAAAGCAATGATAAAGATTCCGAATAAATCCAGTCTTCTATTCATTGCCGAAAGCGCTCCTGAGATTGCGAAAGCTATGGTTCCCAGAACATCAAGTATTGTGAATAAACTCAATTCCATACTTGGCAAAGGTAATTTTATCTTTTAAATTTGTTGAAACCCGGGCATATTTCTGCCCTTGATTTTTTAGGTTTATTAACAAATAGACGATCTTAATAACAATAGGTGTAAGTTTTGCATCAAACTACCTACTTTTATATCAGCGAAAAATAAGTACAATGAGTGATACTATAGAAAGAGTAAAATGTTTAATAATTGGTTCCGGACCTGCAGGTTATACTGCAGCAATTTATGCATCCCGTGCAGATCTAAAGCCGGTGATGTATACTGGGATGGAACCAGGAGGACAGTTAACTACAACTACTGAAGTAGACAACTTCCCAGGTTATCCTCAAGGGATAGACGGTCCAAAAATGATGATGGAACTTCAGGAGCAGGCTGAAAGATTTGGAACTGAAGTTAGAATAGGGATGATCACTGAAGTTGAATTCTCAAAAGAGTTTGGAGGAATTCATAAGGCTTGTGTAGATAATAATAAATGGATAGAAGCAGAGTCTGTAATAATTTCTACAGGTGCAACGGCTAAATATCTTGGTTTGCCTAGTGAACAGAAATTACGTGGAGGTGGAGTTTCTGCCTGCGCGGTTTGCGACGGATTCTTTTACAAAGGTCAGGATGTTGCAATTGTTGGTGGTGGTGATACCGCTGCAGAGGAAGCGACATATCTAGCCAATATTTGTAATAAAGTGACTATGCTGGTTCGTAAGGATTATATGAAAGCTTCTAAAGCCATGCAGCACAGAGTGGAAAATACCAAGAATATCGATCTACGCTATAATACCGAAGTTGATGAAATTTTAGGAGAACAGGTGGTAGAAGGTTTACGTATGGTGAATAACCAAACCGGAGAGAAAGAAGAAATTCCAATCACCGGATTTTTTGTTGCTATCGGGCATAAACCAAATACAGATATTTTCAAAGGATGGCTGGACATGGATGACACAGGTTACGTGATCACTCAGCCAAAATCAACAAAAACAAATATCCCGGGAGTTTTTGCCTCCGGAGATGTTCAGGATAAGATCTATCGCCAGGCGGTTACTGCGGCAGGAACAGGCTGTATGGCGGCTCTGGATGCGGAAAGATATCTTGCAGAAATTGAAACTGAAGAGGAAATTGAAAAACCTCAAACCAGACCGGAAACTGTATAATAAATCGGTTTCATTATAAAACAGAAAATCCCGCAATTGCGGGATTTTCTGTTTTTAAACCTCGGTGGCCGATTAATTGTCGGTTTTCACTTTTACCTCACCATCATCTATTTTTACTTTAGATTCGGTTCCATCAGCCCTGTCTACTTTTTTCTTGTATTCTCCGTCGTCTTTTTTGATCTTGATCTCGTCGCCTTCAGGGGTTTCGATCTTTATCTTATCGCCGCCGTCTTTTACTTCTACTTTATTATCTGGGTCTTCCATCATTCTTTCTACTTCCGATTTTTCTTCATTGTCATCTTCAGTATCTCTACAGGAGATGAAACTAAGACTCAAAACAAGAATAAAAAGACCGCTTTTCAACAAATATTTCATCTTAATTAGATTTAAAATTCCTGTCAAAACTACCAATTAGCGGATTCTGCTAATATTATTTTGCAAAACTTTAGTAGTTCGCTTATTTGAAAAGACCTTTGCTAAATTCTTTTTTAGCGATTACCGCTTCGTCTTTAAGCTCGATTAGATCGATCTTCGGATTGTTATAAATATCGATCTCTGAACTGCCCAGCGCTCTTATTTCAAGCGAATCTGTGGCATTTACTTTTACTTCTGAATCTCCCTGAGCGAGCACATTAGCTCTTATAGAAGTCAGATTTTCTCCGTCAAATTCTGAAGACTGGTCAGATCTTATAGTAAAATCTTCAATATCGCCATCTATTCTTGCCGAAGCTTTTTCATAAATATCAACCTTTAGCGTTGGAGTAGTGAATAGCGCTTCCACTTTTGAAGACTGGTTTAGCTGGCAGATCACTTCAGAAGCGGTCACGTTAAGCTTTGATTCTGCATCATCATTTTGGATCAAACTGAAATTTTTCGAGGTAATGGTTAAAAAAGCTTTCGAATCTTTCCTAGTTTCCAATTGAAAATCCCCCAGGTAAAGATCCTGAAGTGAAGAAATTTCCACGTCACCATCCACGACAATACGTCTTAAAGTATCTGCGAAGGTAACTCTTATCTCCTGTCTCTTAGAACGGCTAATTTCTTTTATTGGCTTGATGTTAAGCACACCGTCTATCACTTCAGTTTGAATAAGGTCATGTAAATTGTCATCTGCCTCTATCTCAATCATCGGACGGGAGCCTTTCAAAATACCAATTTCAAAATCTCCTTTTGCCTGGATAGAATGGAAGGAAGTTAGATTGTATTGTTCTGTTTTTACGTTTCTACTGCCTTTCACTTTGTCCTGGGCTTTACAGGAAAATAATACGAGCAATAGTAATAGTGGTAATTTCTTGATCATGTATAGTTTTTAGATTTACCTCAAATATAGAAAAAGCCTCCGATTGGAGGCTTATATTTATCAGCAGATCAGCATTCCAGAAACTTTTGTCTGGCTTCGAGATCGTGAAAGACCTTTGTGGGGTGTTTTTTCAACTCATGATGTGCTGTCTTAGTCTCTTCCATTTGGTATCCGAAAAGAAACCCCATGATAAAACTTATTACAAGGTTGATTAGTGTGCCCATAATTAGTTGTTTATTTCAATCCCGTTGCTGTCAATTTTTACACGTCTTACTTTCTGATCGTTCACCTCTATACCTTCGTCATTTACACGAATGTTCATTTCTTCGCCATTAACGTTTATCCTTCCGTTAAAATCATCTGAAGTGTCCCAGTCTTCAGTGTCTTCAGCGTCTTCATCCCAGGTGTCGTCATCTTCCCAGGTGTCAGCAGGACAATCTTCGCAAATTGTTTCACCGTCAATGATCTTCAGGAAATTACCCTCCTGTCCATTTTTCAGAATATCTCCATAATAATCCTGGTTACTATGAAATGGATAGGTATTATCATCAGCATACAATATGGTTCCTTCCGGAAGGAAAACAGTGATTTGTACTTCCTGGTCGCGGTAACCAAATTTTGAGTCTGACGTGAAATATCCGTCCAGTAATAATTCATTTCCAACCAGGCTGGTTGAATATTGAATGTTCTCAGCTCTTTCTTTCGCATCTCTGAAGTTTTTACCTTCAGCATATTTCTCAATTTTCAGGGAAGCCAGCGAATCTTTGGTGGATTTCACTACCAAGCGCACATCCCTTCCGTAGAGGATCCTGTTATTGTTTTCATCGTATTTCACTCTGAAATCAGAACTTCTGTAAAGATCATTGCTATACTCAGGGTTACTTCTCATTCTCAGGAAAACCGTGTCCCCAGCTTTGATATTTAGTTTCTCGCTGGTGGCAGTTTCTCCGTCAAAAGCGCGATTGGTAGCCTGGCTAACTCCAACAATAGTTAATCCGATGATTGAGATCAACCAAACTCCTAATAAGGTAAGTAGTGCTACCCGACCTATAGATTTAAGGTTTCTTACCAGGATCTTCAATCCAAGAACGAACAGGAAGAAGAATGGTATTCCTACGGCGAAAAACGCCAGTAATGAAATAACCCAGATTGGAGCTCCACTGTTCACCATGTCAATATATTCTGTCCATGGGGCATCGATGATCCCGAAAGTTCCCATGGCGAATAGTCCAACGAACAAACCTATTAAAGTGGTTCCGGCAATTAGAAGTAATAATATTCCAACGAATTTTACGAATAGTTTCAGACAGAACTTGATAATACTACCAAGGGTTGTAGCTGCAGAACTGGCACCGGCGCTAGCCTTTTTACCATATTTTCCGTAATCTACACTTTTTACACTCTCTGAAACATCATGAAAACCCTCACGAATCTTTCTTTCTATATTGCTGACAGTGACCTCCTCTCCACGCATAGCCAGTTTATCGGCTGTTGTTTTCGCTTCCGGTACAAAGATCCAGAATGCGATATATATTAAGATAAAAGCTCCACTGGAGAAAATGGTAAGCAAGATCCATAATAATCTAACCCATATAGCATCAATTCCCAGGTAATGTCCTAGCCCTGAAGAAACTCCTCCCACATAACCATTTTCGGTATCACGGAAAAGTTGTTTTCCAACAGTTTTAGATGTTCTAGTCCTGCTAGGTTCATCGTCGAAGATCTCTTCATCTACCACATAATCTTCGGGTTGTCCCATAATGGTGATGACCTCTTCAACTTCTTTTATACTGATCACCTGACGGTCATCCTTTCTTTTCTCACTGAATAATTCAGCAATACGAGCCTCGATGTCTGAGATGATCTCATCACGACCCTGCGTATTCGAGAACGAATGCTTTATAGCCTCCAGATAACGCTGTAGTCTGGCATATGCATCCTCATCTATATGAAAGAAAATGCCGGCAAGATTTATATTTACTGTCTTATTCATGGTTCTTCTTTTTTTGAGTGGTTACGATGTTAACTGCAGATTGCAATTCTTCCCAGGTGCCTGTAAGTTCCCTGAGGAAAATTTTTCCTGTTTCAGTGAGACCATAATATTTTCTTGGCGGTCCACTGGTGGACTCTTCCCAACGATAGTTAAGGAGTCCTGCGTTTTTAAGCCTGGTTAGTAAAGGGTAAATAGTTCCTTCAACTACTAACAGCTTCGCGTCTTTTAATGTATCCAGAATCTCTGCCACGTAGGCGTCTTCATCCCGGAGAACCGAGAGAATACAGTATTCCAGTACACCCTTACGCATCTGGGCTTTTGTATTTTCAATCTTCATAGTGTTTGTTTTTGGGTGTCATTAAACTGTTCATTTTCTGATTGATTTTGATGATGACCTGAATCCGGTTTTTCCGAATTCAAAAAATTGATGGTTAGCGGATAATTATAAAGCTCTCCGTCATTAGCTTTGATGGTTGCAGAGATGACTGCAAATAATTCAAGAACAAAAAGTCCGAGTAATAGAGTTCCAATTACTGCCACAATGATGATGAATGGCATTGCATCAGAGAAACTGTCTATCACGAACGAGTCGCTCTCAAAAAACAACGGCTCTGCAATAGTGAACTTCATTCCAAAATAAAGGAAAGTAGCTGCTCCAACTGCAATCAGGAAAATTGTGTAAAGGAAGGTGCTAATCTGAAAGTTCAGTGCGTTTCTTCCGTGATGGTCTACAAAAGGATCCTGTTTGCGAGAGAGCCACAACAGCATTGGAAAAATAAAATTTCCAAGCGGTATGAAGTACTTTGTGAATACCGACAGATGAAGGACGGCAGCCAGTGTTTTGTTTTGATGTATAGTTTCAGTTTTCATAGTATATTTTTTGATCGATTTATTTTGAACGAGTTGCTTCAGCTACCAAGTTCTCTCCTTCATAAATTTCCACTTTTACAGGAGACTTCGCACTGAAAGAAAAAGTCAGGTTTCTCTCTTTGGTGAAAAATTTTCTACTCGATTCAGGATGAAGTTCAAAGGTTTTACCCATGGCCTCCAGTTTCAGAATGTTGTCCGACTTCGATACTTTTATCAAATCTTTATTTGGCATATAATAATTACCGGTGAGAAGATCTAACTCTTCCTCGCTAAGTTGTACAGTTTTTTTACTGTTTAAAAATTTTGCAGGACCGTGATCATAACTAAGAACGCGGTGCATTTTCCAGTTTCCATCTTTTAATAACCATAAATGGGAAAATTTTGCCTGACCATCTGGATTTTCAGATTTCCCGTCATTGGGATAGAAGAGATGCTCACCGCTAATAATAGCACCGTAGACCGTTCCATTATCTTTCATGGGAAATACATTCACGCTATTTTCGATAGCTTCTCTTCTCAGATTGTTTTTTCCCGAGCTGCAAAGACCGTTTTTCAATCCTTTATTTAAGCTTTCTCTTCCCAGTTCAATTCCTCCTTTATCGTGATAGAATTCAATTTCTTCAGCCAGGTAATTATTCATTACTTCCACATTACATGAATTATATGCCTTCCAGAAAATCGCATCCATTTCTAGAATTTTATTTTCTACGGAATTTTCCTGGGCTTTTAAAGCTGAAAATGCTAGAAGAAATAGGAAAAGGGCAGGAGTGAGCTTTTGCATCCTGCTTTTTTTTATAGCTGAATTTATCAAAAGCTTTTTTGGATTAAATGATTGATGATTTTTCATAATGTTTAAACTTGATGAGTGAATGATCTATAAAAATATAGCGGTTAAAAAATAGATGTATATGAAAGCCATAGCAACATAGATCTGTGATTTTGTGATTGATACAGTTTCATTTTTTGGAACTGCTAATACCTGATGTTTTGATGAATTTTTCATGATGTTTTTGATTGATGATTATATAACCTATTAGATTCTTATACAAATATATGGCTAAAAGAAGGTATTATGCAAAACAAAGTACTAAAAATTAACATATAATTAAGAATTGAAAACTGAAAGTTATTTGCTACTTTTATGAAAAAATCAATCAAAACCCTTTTAAATGAAGCTTTCTCCCTCAAAACTTAATTCATTCCTTATGTTGAAATTACCAAGTGCATGGTTGTGCGGCGTAAGAGTAAAACATATAGATAAAACCGAATGTGAAGTAGGAGTAAAACATCGCTGGATTAATCAGAACCCTTTTAATTCCATGTATTTTGCCGTCCAGGCTATGGCTGCAGAACTAAGTACAGGTGCACTGGTGATGAATAAGATACAGGCGTCCAATGCAAAAATTTCAATGCTTGTGGCTCAGAATAAAGCCAGTTTTACCAAGAAAGCAACCGGTAAGATCAAATTTTCCTGTTATGATGGTGGCAAAGTAAATGACGCGCTTCAGAGAACTATGGAAACAGGGGAAGGAGAAACCTTTTGGATGAAATCTGTAGGTGTAAATGAAGATGGAGTGGAAGTGTCTGTCTTCGAATTTGAATGGACCGTCAAGCTTAAAAAATCAAAAAAATAATATTCATCAATAAGGCTAACCACCTTGACTAAAACTAAAATTATGAATGCTCACGAAATAGATTACCAGATTTACGGGGAAGAAATGCAATATGTGGAACTCGAGCTTGATCCACAGGAAGCAGTGATTGCCGAAGCAGGCAATTTTATGATGATGGACGATGGAATTAAAATGGATACCATTTTTGGTGATGGATCCAAACAAAATGAAGGTTTTTTAGGTAAGGTGCTTGGTGCCGGTAAAAGATTATTAACTGGTGAAAGTTTATTCATGACCATTTTTTCTAATGAGATTCATGGGAAAAAGAAAATAAGTTTTGCCTCTCCTTACCCTGGAAAAGTTATTCCTATTGACCTTACCAGGTTTAATGGGAAATTCATATGTCAGAAAGATGCGTTTTTATGTGCAGCAAAAGGAGTTTCTATTGGTATTGAATTCAGCAGAAAACTGGGTAGAGGATTTTTTGGTGGTGAAGGTTTTATCATGCAGAAAATAGAAGGAGACGGGATGGCTTTTGTTCACTCCGGTGGAACCATGGCTGAAAAGGAATTGCAACCCGGCGAGAAGCTAAAAGTAGATACCGGATGTATCATCGGTTTTACTCAAACTGTTAATTATGATATTGAATTTATTGGCGGAATTCGCAATACTTTATTTGGTGGTGAAGGTCTTTTCTTTGCTACCCTCACGGGTCCCGGAACCGTTTATATTCAATCATTACCCTTTAGCAGACTGGCAAGTAGAATTCATCAGGCTGCTCCTCAAACCGGTGGAAAAGATAAAGGAGAGGGTAGTATTTTAGGCGGAATTGGAGATGTTATTAGTGGAGATAACAGGTTCTAGGTTTGTTAAAATGCTGGAACAATTGTTAAAACATGATAGATTTTATTATATTTAGGCAACCAAATAAATGACAGCCTATAGTTTATTTCTACTCATTTTTTATCAACCTAACTTTAACTTAAATCATTTCAAATTATGGCGAGAGCGATGTTTGAATACACCAAGACTATACTGGATAAAGTGAGTTTTGATGCTAACCTGTTCTGCAAGGAAGTTAAGAAAGCTATGCAAAGATTACTTCCTCACGAAATCGAGGAATTAAGATTATGGATTGTCTCCTTAACCCAGCAGAACCCTGAATTAAATCAATGTTTAATTTATTTAAATACATAAAAAAAGCGGCTGAAAAGCCGCTTTTTTAATTATTTGTCTGGTATTCTTTCTTTTTATTCAGAGGACTAATGATCTTGACATTCTGAAAGGTAATTGCACCTTTCACCACTCCGGCTATGGTAGATCTCAAAGCTTCAATGATCTGCATCTTTAATTCACTTCTATTGTATATAAGACTTACTTCCCTTGCCGGAACGGGATCTTTGAACATTCTCAAATTCTTCTTTTCAGATTCTTTTAAATCCAATGTATGTAAATAGGGTAAAAGGGTCATTCCCATGCCTTCATTGGCAAGTTTGATTAATGTTTCAAAACTTCCGCTTTCCAGTTGCAACTGGTCACCTTCATAATCCCTGGAAGCTTTGCAAAGATTAATTATACCATCCTTGAAGCAATGGCCATCTTCCAGTAAAAGCATGTTATTGATATCAAGATCTTCAATATCCATTTTACTTGAATCGCTGGCATTATCATTATTTGGAATGTATGGTACGAAAGGCTCATAATAAAGTACATTTTCCTTGATACCCTCAACTTCCAAAGGTGTGGCAGCAATCGCAGCATCCAGATGACCTTCCTTTAACTTTTCAAGAATGGCTTCTGTATGTAATTCTTCAATCTTCAGCTTTACTTTCGGATATTTTTTGATAAAACTTCCAATGAACATTGGTAGAAGCGTAGGCATAACCGTAGGTATCACCCCAAGCCTAAAAATTCCGCCAATAAATCCTTTTTGCTGATCAACAATATCCTGAATCCTGTCACTTTCATTTACAATATTTCTGGCTTGCTGCACAATCTTTTGACCAACTTCGGTTAGCTGAATAGGCTTTTTGGTCCTATCGAAAATAGTAACTTCAAGCTCTTCTTCCAGTTTTTGTATCTGCATACTCAATGTTGGCTGAGTAACAAATACTTTTTGTGCTGCTTTGGTGAAGTTCTTATGTTCAGCAACGGCAAGCACGTAATGGAGCTGTGTAATAGTCATAGGATAAGTTTTAGCAATTACAAAGTTATAAGTTTTTCTTATTTAAAACAGGATTTAACTTTGTTTTATCTATACAAATAACCCTTCCAATTTTGGAAGGGTTGTGATATTCATTGATGAATTTTCTGGATGCTTTGATCAATGATTTTTGAATTTAGAATCTTATCTCCATTTCTTTACTGGAGCCATCAAATTCAAATTTCGAATCTCCCCAGTTTGGCGGACCATAAACCATCACATTATTGCTCGTTCCATAATTTTCTTCCGGCATTCCCCCAGGACCAAAATCCATTTTTCCATTTTTATTAGCGTCGTGAAGGGCTATGATTGCGTAATTACCTTCCGGAACGTTCTCAAATATTACGGTTGCTTTGCCATCGATGATCTCAGATTTAGCGGAAAAATTCGGTTCTTTCTTCATAAAAGTATCTTCAGTATACATGGCAAATAATACTTCTCCTTTATCTGAAGTTGCATTGGTAACGGTAGCGCTGATGCTTCCTGATTTTTCTGTTTGAGCATTTAATACGGCTCCTAAAAGCATGGCAAATAATACGGTAAGTGTTTTCATAATTAGATGATTTTTTGATTATGAAACAAACTTAAGCCAGGAAAGAAGGTTTGAGAAAATCGATTATCTGAATTGTAGAATTTTCAGTCTGAACTGTAATTATAATAATCCTCTCGCTTTTATTTCAAGATATTTATTGATCGCATTGATGCTAAGATCTTTAGGAGGAGTCAAAAGCGTCTGAATGCCATGTCTTTGAAGTTCCTTAGCCATCAGCAGCTTATTATGAGTAAATTGTTCAGCAACGGTTTGATGAGCACTTTCGCTAACATTTTTAGGTTGCATATTGGTAAGCTTGGTCATTTCAGTATTTTCAAAGAAGATCACCACCAGTAAATGGTTTTTTGAGATCGCTTTCAAATAGGGAAGCTGCCTATTTAAAGCCGACATATGTTCAAAGTTCGTATAAAGCATCAAAAGACTTCGATGGGTAATGTGCTTTTTGACTCTGGAATAAAGCAAACTAAAATCACTATCGTAATAACCCGTATTTACATTATAAAGCGCCTCCATGATCCTGATGAGCTGACTTAATTTCGAGCTCGCTTTCTGAAGTTTATCCATTTTATTGGAAAATGAAAGCATCCCAACTTTGTCTTTTTTCTTAAGCGCAATGTTCGAGAAGGCCAGGGAACTATTTATGGCATAGTCCAAAAGGCTCAAACCTTCAAAAGGCATTTTCATCATTCGGCCGCAATCAATTACCGAATAAACCGGCTGCGATCTTTCGTCCTGAAATTGATTCACCATTAGCTGGCTATGCTTCGCAGTAGCTTTCCAATTGATGGTTCTTACATCATCCCCGCGAACATATTCTTTGATCTGTTCAAATTCCATGGTATGACCAATCCTTCGAATTTTTTTGATGCCATGCATGTTGATCTTCTGATCCAGCGCCAGAAAATCTAGCTTTTTCATCTGCACAAAAGAAGGATAAACCTTGACCATTTGATCCTTATTGAATACATACCTTCTTTTCGCTAGTTTTAAAAAACTGAATACGTAAACATTCAGATTACCAAATACATATTCTCCACGCTTTAAAGGTTTCAGAAAATATTCAAAGCTAATTTTTTTATGCGGTGGCAAAGTCAGAGATCGTAGAAAATCCCTTTTCTGAAACTGAACCGGAATTTCATCAATTACCTCTGCATTTAACCGGAAACCGTAGTCATTCGTAATTTGGATTACTACTTTATTCTCATCTGAATTTGAAAACTTTTCAGGTAAAATCCTTTTTGCAGAAATTGAGGAATTGCTGTAGATAGCAATAATATCTGTAAATAATAATAAACCTAAAACAGCAACCAGCATCCAGTTGATGCTGTATAAGAATTCAAACCAGAAAGAAATTAGGAAAAGCAGCGCTATGCCAAATAAGGCATAAAATAATCGCCTTCCAAAGTATAATGACCTGATGAATTTTAGCACTATCTAGGAATTTCTACAGATTGGGTGATCATATCTATAACTCCGCCCGCAGTCATTCCTTCCATCTCGCGATCGGGCGATAGTATGAGTCGGTGGGCAAGAACAGGTTTCAGAGAATTTTTAATATCCTCAGGAATTACGAAATCTCTACCATTTACAGCTGCAAAAGCTTTGGAAGCATTCATTACAGCGATAGATGCTCTTGGACTTGCTCCAAGATATAGATGCGGATGATTCCTTGTTTTATTAACCAGTTCTGCTATATAATTCAATAACTTTTCTTCCACGAATATTTCATGGATCTGGTTTCTTAGTTCTTCAATTTTTGCAGGTTCAAGAACCGCTTGAACTTCAGTTTCCGGAAGTTTTCCTTTTCGATCATGATGCGTTTGAAGAATTTTTACTTCATCTTCTAGATCAGGATAACCAACTTCGATCTTGAATAAAAACCTGTCCAATTGTGCTTCTGGAAGTGCATAAGTACCTTCCTGTTCAATAGGATTCTGGGTGGCCAGCACCATAAACGGTTGCTCCATCTTATAAAGTTTCCCATCCATGGTCACTTGCCTTTCTTCCATCACCTCAAAAAGAGCTGCCTGAGTTTTAGCCGGAGCCCTGTTAATCTCATCTATAAGCACAATATTGGAAAATACCGGACCTTTTTTGAATTCAAACTCTGAACTTTTATTATTAAAAATGGAAGTTCCAAGTACATCACTCGGCATTAAGTCTGGAGTAAACTGGATACGGCTGAAATCTGTTTTCAAGCATTTGGCGAATAACTTCGCAGTGATTGTCTTTGCAACTCCCGGAACTCCCTCAATGAGCACGTGGCCGTTGGAAAGCATTCCCACGATCAATAACTCTACGAAATTATCTTGGCCTACAATTACTTTTGATAACTGAGATTTCAGGCTTTCTACTGCTTCTTTGAGTCCTTCCAGCGGAATCCTGTTTTCAAATTTCAGTTCTTCGTTATTTTGATTTATTTCCTGATTTTCCATCATGCTTTTTAAATGAGTTAATGCTATTGGTTAGATCGTAGAAATCATTTTTATCATTTTCAGGGTTATTTTGAAAAATAATGATTTTTTCGAACAACTGTTTTGTGTTCTCTAGACTGTTTTCACTCTTTTCGGCTAGGTCTAACTTAAATTTTTCATCGATTGTAGAAGCATCAAGCCTATAGTTATTTCGAATATATTCCTTAAATAAAGCGATCTTTTTCAAACCTAATTCATGAAACTTTTTTTGCTCAATATAAAGTTGAGACATGGTCTGGGTGAATTCAAAAGATTTGTTCTGTGGCGGATCAACTACGGGAATAGGCCGTTGTTTTCTTTTTCCTTCAAAAAGGATGAATAAGATCGCTGCAATGATCACAAAATAGTAAGCCCATTTCAATGGACGATTATTCAGAAGGATATAGAGCGGAGAAGTGAAAAAACTTTTTCCTGATTTATAGTAAGAATCCCATAGAACCTGGTCATTCTTAATATACGCCAGCAGTGCTTCACTGTATCTATAATTATCATTTTTCAGAAGAAAATAGTTGCTGAAAGCCTGTGGTGCAGTATGCAGCAGGATGTTACCTTCTCCAAAAGTAGAATTGATAAAATTCACTTTTTCTTCGGGTTCTTTTTCAAAACTAGAAGTTCCTAAAACCACCTGATTCAGTGTATCTATCTGGTTAAAATAAACCGCCGGAAGATCATAATCAAACTCCACAGCTTCCTCAAACTTCAAATTGGAATTCACAAGATTGAGTCTCGGCCTGGTTTTAAATTCATCACCACTTATATAAGATGATAATTCAATATTCAAAGTATCTTCCAGTTTATCGCCGAAAAAATAAGCAGAGATAAAAAGGGTATTACCCTTAGATACCCAATCCAGAATATCATTTAATTCATCACCTTCAAGATTCACATAGTTATTTAGGAAAAAATAGGTTCCGCTGGAAGAACTATCGTTTAAAAATTCATAGGGTGGAATTCTTATTTCTCTAATTTGATCTGGCTGTCTTTTCTTCCAGGTTTCGTAGAAGATATAACTGCCCAGGGGAATTTTATCTGTATTGGTATAACTTGGTGTCCAGTTGATAGGTTCCGGTTCATTGCTTTCCAGCCAGGCCAGGGATATTATTAGCAGTACAAAAAGCGCGAATAAGATCTTATAAGTTCTATTCATAACGGAGATTTTTTAATGAATCTTCCATTTGAACAAAGCCTTTTTCCGCTTTTCGGTAATCATTTTCTGAAACCTGGAAACTTCCATACCAGATAAATTCGTACAACTTCGAGATATTTGAAAAATGCTCTTTGATCTTCTGATCTTTGATCTCTAAACTATAATCTCTATTGGTTTTCTGATATTCGTATTGAATGATCTCCAACTCATCTAATTTTCTAAGCTGAAGAAGGTAATAATATCTAACTGCAAGTCGGAAATTTCCATTTTTAATAGCTTCTCGCATCAAAGCCGGTAGGTCTTCGTTTTTAACCAGCTCTTCCTCTTCAGATAGAAAAACTTCACTGGTCTTAGGCTTCTGAAGAATTTTACCGCCGGGGTTTACTCTTGAAAACAACCACGCTACCAGGCCAATAATGGCAAGTATTAATAGGTAGGGTAGAACACCGATAATTGCTGCAAGAACAGAATTGGCTTCATAATCGCCAAAGATCCAGTTCATAAGCTGATTGAATTTCAGACTTAACCATTTTTTAAATCTTGTCCACCAGCTCTCATTTTCAACTACATCTATGTAACCAAATTCTTTTTCATTTCTATAATCTCTAATCTGAGCTTCATCAAGTTTTAATGGAGAAACATCAGATTTCAGATCATATTGAACCTCTAAATCTTTTTTAAGGCTATCAGATTCCTGCGGGTACAAAAATCCCAGGTTTAGAAACAGTAAAATAAAAAAAAACTTTTTAGCCAAGATGAGTTATTGTTTCCCCAGGTTTTGAATGGTTTCGTAAGTCCCTGTATTATGCTTTTTTTCATTCAGATTAAAATAAACGAAGGCGAGCGAGACAGGAGTGATGGTATAGACTAGATACTGGATAACAGTGGTGATGACATTAATGATGATAAACCCTTCTCCCATTGTTTCTCTAAGGCTTCCTGAAGCAGATTCTTCTGATGCCGAAACAAAAGCTCTGAACATCGTATAAATAATAGTTGGTAATTGAAAAACCAGGCCTATAAGATAAACGATTATAGCGATACAGAATAAAATTCCAAAAGTGCTCCACCAGTTATTTTTTACCAGATCAAAACAATCTGAGATACTGTCTATTGCGCCGTTATTTCTGAAAACAAGTACAGCACTGGCGAGACTTAAAGGAATTGCTACATAAACTCCAGGTATTACGAATAATAAAGTTCCTGCGAGGATCAATACCCATGAAATTAAAGTCACGATCAGGATTTTGCCAAAATCGGCCTTCAGGCCTGCTGAAACTTCAGAAGGTTCAATTCTGCCTCTGTTATTAATATAGGAAAGAATGATGTGATAAACCGTTCCCGTCATGGAAGTCATGTAAAAAAGGTAAGCAACAAATAATAGCCCAGCAGAAATTATAAATTCTGAAGCGTTCAATTCCAAGCTGCCAATAAAGGTCGTTCCCAGCGTAACCCAGGCATAATATGCAACTGCCGCAATCAAAAGGATAAAGGCAGGACCTACCAGTTTCAGGAAAATCTTTCCGCCTTCTTTATAATTTTCCCGAATAAATTTGAACGTGATGCTAATGATTTCGCCTAGTTCACGTTGTTTTTTGAACTCAATATAGTCCTGATTCATTTTTAGACTTTTTTAGGTGTAAAGGATAGTAAACATAATAAAACAATATCAATGCTAAAGAACTTAAAATGATCAAAATCGCAAGCCAGTCTGGCATAGAAGTGATCCGGGTTACAAAACCTTCAAGAAAACCTGCAACGATAAAAAGAGGGACTGTGCTTATTACGATTTTGAGTCCGTCTTTTACTCCCATGGTAAAAGATTTTAACCTGGTATAAGTTCCGGGAAACAGTATGCTTTTTCCAACCACAAGGCCAGCGCAACCGGCAATGATGATCACTGAGATCTCAATGGTTCCATGAATCCATATGGTTCTTACTGATTCCCAAAGTACGCCTTTATCATAGAAGAAATATTGAAAACTCCCCAGCATCACGGCGTTTTGCATCAGCAAAAAGACAGTTCCCAGTCCGGCAAGGATTCCCATTGAAAATGCCAGAAGTGCCACCCTGATATTGTTAATGGTAATTCCCAGAAACATATCCATTTCGGAAGCCTTTTTATATACTGCCATAGGATCATCGTTCGCGATGTTTTCCAGTGTCATGTTCACATAGGCGTCTCCCATAATAGATCTAACGAAAGCAGCATCGCTGGCGGCACTAAAAGCACCTATCAGGCTGAAGGTAGCAAAGATCAGGAAACTGATTAAAAGCTGTTTCTGATGCTTATGGAATTGCTCTGGAAATTCCCTGGTAAAAAATGTGACAAACCTGTTTCCAGACTCTTTTTTTGACCGGTAAATTTTCTGATGCATTCCTGACGCGAGCCCATTCAAATAACTGGTGGTATTACTTTTGGGATAAAAAGTCCTGGAATAACTGAGATCGTCATTCAATTCTACATAAATATCAGAAAGTCGGTCTGGTGAAAGGTACCTATTATTTTGAAGGAGGTTTTCGTACTTAACCCATTTATCTTTATTTTGCCTGACAAAAGCAGCCTCGCGCATCGTATTTTGAATAAAACCCAAAGTAACATATTAAATGGATAATTTTCAAATTGAAACCGCTCAAAATATTAGCATTGAACAGAATGCTGCGGGAATAGGAGACCGGATTCTTGCATTCATCGTGGATGGAGTAATAGTGGTATTTTATTTAATTCTCGCCGTAATTCTTATCGCTGGAGTTACAGGTGACAATGGTAGCGAGTGGATGTATTACCTGGTACTTGGATTGCCGTTTTTCCTGTATGATTTGCTGTGGGAAACCTTTTATGACGGTCGTTCCCCGGGAAAAGCATTATTACAGATTAGAGTTGTAAAAAAGGATGGATCCAGGCCACAATTTTCAGATTATTTGATCAGATGGTTGCTTAGGTTTATCGATATTACCCTAACAAGCGGCGGAGTGGCAGTGGTAACGATACTTTTTAATGGTAAAGGACAACGTCTGGGAGATATTGCTGCAAATACAACGGTTATATCTGAAAAGAAAAAAGTAGGCATTCATAATACACTGCAGGTTGACCTTCCGGAAAACTATCAACCTAAGTATTCCCAGGTAACTGTACTAAGCGATCACGATATTCAGGAAATAAAGAATTTATATAATAATGCCGTTGCCGGAGGAAATCACAATATCATTATTTCCCTTAGTGAAAAAGTAAGTGAATTGATGGATGTAAGATACGATGAAAGACCTATGGAATTTATCAAGCGTGTGATTCGAGATTATAATTTTTATACAAGGCACTAATTATTCAAGGATCTCGATATCCATTTCAACATTATCTATAGGCCACTCAGAATTTCCGGTTTCCACCTGGGCAATCTTTTCAGCAACATCCATTCCGCGAATAACCCTTCCGAACACTGTGTGATCATTATTCAAATGTGGAGTTCCGCCTTTATCCATCACGATAAAAAATTCAAATGGAGAAGATGCTTTGCTCACGTTCTGTTCCGCATATTTTGCTGCTGAAAAAGCTCCGTAAGTGTGTTTATGGCCTGCTTCGAATTCGCTTGGAATAAGGTAGTCTCCAACATCTCCACGGCTGCTGGCAGTTTCCTGATTATCTGCATTTCCACCCTGGATCACAAATCCTGGAGCAACCCTATGAAAGAAGGTATTATTAAAATAATCATTTTTCACCAGCATGATAAAATTGGCCCTGTGCATTGGGGTATCCATGTATAGCTGCACATCTATATTCCCGAATTTTGTTTTAATACGAACCTTATTTTCACGGTTTTTCTTCCCATATTCTGTGATGGTTGGAATAAATTCTTCCTGAACTATCGGGAACATCGGATTTTCTTCAATTTTAGACCTTTTATCCTCTTCACTTAATTCCTTTTTTCTTAGCTCAAAAATACTGTCTCGTGCTTTTTGAATTGAATCCTGCTTTCTCTCCGCTTTTAGTTCTTCCGCAGTTTTTGTGCGGGTTTTATCTGAGGAAGATTCCTTATCTTCACAACTTGCGAAAACGAGAAGTAATAGAATTGAGACTAAAGAAAGATTTCTAAACATGGAATTCGAAATTTTTAAAAACAGGATTTCAAAGTTAAAAAAAATGCCGCTTCCGGGAGAGGAGGCTCACAGAAAACTAGCTCCTTTAATGAGAATTAATGAATTGAGGAATATTGATATCTCTAAAAAGAATCCGCAAGAGGCTGGGGTAATGGCCGTTTTTTATCCGGATATTGAGCTTGAAACGAGACTGGTGCTGATATTGAGAAAAACTTACAAAGGAGTGCATTCTAACCAGGTTGGATTTCCAGGAGGAAGAGTGGAAGATGAAGACAGGGATCTCGAAGAGACCGCTTTACGAGAAACGGAAGAAGAAGTGGGTATTCCCAGATCAGAGATACAGGTTCTAAAAAAACTTACCCGTCTTTACATTCCGCCTTCAAATTTCTGGGTACAACCATATTTCGGAATCATGAACACAACCCCGAAGATGATCGCGCAGGAATCTGAAGTTGAAGCTATTCTTGAAGTCAAATTAAGCGAATTTCTGAATGATGAAAATGTGATCACAGAAAATCTTAGTACCTCATACGCAAAGAATATTGAAGTGCCCGCCTATAAATTAAACGGTCATGTAGTTTGGGGCGCTACCGGTATGATGTTGAGTGAGATCAGGGAATTATTAATGAAATTATAATCGTGCAGTAATTATTATATTTGCCGCCGGTTTTATAAATGCTGGTTACAAAGCATTGATAGAAAATTTATCAGCGATGGGATTATTCAAAAAGAATCCATTTGGACATTATCTTATTTTGAAAAAGTGGTTGATCCGCATTTTTGGGGTTCTAACTCATAGAAGATACCGGGGCTATAATGAGCTTCAGATCGAGGGTTCTGAGATCATTAAAAATCTGCCTGATACCAATGTACTATTCGTATCTAACCATCAAACTTATTTTGCTGATGTTACCGCGATGTTTCATGTATTTAATGCTAGCTTAAGCGGAAGGGTTGACAGTATCAAAAATGTGGGTTATATATGGCAGCCAAAACTGAATATCTACTATGTGGCAGCCAAAGAAACAATGAAAGCCGGACTTTTGGCCAGAATCATGTCTTATGCCGGAGCGGTAACGGTTGAAAGGACATGGAGAGCAAAAGGTCAGGATATCAAGAGGGAAGTAAACCCAAATGATACTGAAAATATAGGGGTCGCGCTTAATGACGGATGGGTGATCACTTTTCCGCAGGGAACTACCAAACCTTTCAAACCGATTAGAAAGGGAACAGCCCATATAATTAAAAATCACAAGCCAATTGTGATACCTATCGTTATAGACGGTTTCAGAAGATCTTTTGACAAAAAAGGATTGCGTATTAAAAAGCGCGGAATTCTTCAAACCTTCCAGATCAAAAAGCCACTGGAAATTGATTATGAGAATGAATCGATCGAAGAGATCGTAAAAAAACTTGAATATGCGATAGAGCAGCATCCATCTTTCTTAAAAGTAATTCCGCAAGAAGAGATAGAAGCCATGGAAAATCTCAACGAGCAAAGACGTTGGGGATATTAATAAAAAAAGCCGGATCTAAATTCCGGCCTATTTTTATTATTCCATTTCTAATTTCTTCAGCTCCTTATAATTCTTATGGAGTCTCCTTAGCAATATTCCATAGACTACGCGATAGATCAACCAGATAAGTCCCAGAACAATTGCCAGGGCCAGCAAGGTTCCACCTATGAAAATGATCCACTGCTTGGTGTCGAATTCCATATTGACGTTACCAGGATCGGCAGTAGCGGCGTGATTTCTCAGCATCAATACAAGCGAAACCAGGAATACAACACCGCTAGAGATCAAAATAAAACTGATGTAGTATTTAACGGTTTTACGTGTTTTCAGAATACTTTTCATCAACATAGAGGCACTGTCGGTTGTAGAAATACGCCTGTAATTGTTATAAAACAGGTAAATAAAATAGAAAGTGATCAAATAGCTTATTATATAAGTTACCAGAACAAACTCAGTAAGATGATATTTTTCCATTTGTTCCCAGTAATGATCATCAGCTAGGAATATATTAAGAAAAGCACCTAGAAGAAATTCTACGATACTAATTATAAATATCCATTTTACGATGGAAGAGGACCTCTTCCAGATCATTTTGTAAATTTCGTCGTAGGAAAGATGAGGCAGATTCTTTTCCTGCTTTTTCCAATCCTTTTTCAATAGATCTAAATCATCCATAATATATCAAGGATTTATAAGATTTTTCAATTTGGTTTTTACCCTGTTCATTTTCACTCTGGCATTAACTTCTGTGATCCCAAGAGTTTCAGAGATCTCCGCATAGTTCTTATCTTCAAGATAAAGGAAAATAAGAGCTTTATCGATATCATTCAGTTGCCTGATGGCATCATACATCAACTTCAAATGTTGTTCAACTTCATCATCATATTCTTCAGATTTTATTTTGAAATGCACAGTATCATAATCCTGTGTTCTAATACTTCTTTTCTTCTTTCGGTAAAGTGTGATCGCAGTGTTCAAGGCAACCCTATACATCCAGGTACTGAATTTGGAATCTCCTCGAAATTTAGGATAGGCCTTCCATAATTGTATCGTGATTTCCTGAAAAAGGTCATTATGAGAATCTTTATCATTGGTATAGATACGACAGATCTTGTGCGCAATATTCTGGTGTTTTTCCAGATTGGTTACAAACTGATGTTCTAATTCTTTGTTCACGAAACTTTGGTTAGCATGTAATAGGTAGTTAAAAAAGCTGCTATGTTACAAAAAACTTTAATTTCTAGTTAATCCATCTTCCATTACTTCTATAAATAGTAAATTTGGGATAAACCAACCGTTTTTATGAATATCCCAAGAACTGACTTACCAAGAGTTGTAATTATAGGAGGTGGTTTTGCCGGTATGGCACTTGCCAGAAAAATATTAAAAGAAGACATGCAAATGGTTCTTTTAGACAGGCATAACTATCACACCTTCCAACCACTTTTATACCAGGTTTCAACCTCTGGCCTGGAACCAGACTCTATTGCCTATCCTTTAAGAAAGATTACTCGTTCCAGCAAAAAATGTTTTTTCAGACTTGCTGAGGTTCAATCAATTTCTGCGGAAAAAAATACCGTGCATACTAATATTGGAGATCTTGTTTATGACTATCTGGTCATCGCGACAGGTTCTAAAACTAATTTCTTCGGAAATGATAGTATCGAAGAACACGGGATGTGGATGAAAACGGTTCCTCAGGCTTTAAACATAAGAAGTTTAATTCTTGAAAATCTTGAGCAGGCCACAATTACTGAAGATCCAGAAAAACGAAAAGCGTTGCTAAATTTCGTACTGGCTGGAGCTGGTCCTACAGGGGTCGAACTAAGTGGAGCGATCGCAGAATTAAGAAATCATATTGTGCCTAGAGATTATCCAGATCTTAATCCTAATGAGATGAATATTCATCTCTTGGAAGGTCTTGACAGGGTATTGCCTCCAATGAGTGAACATGCTTCTGAAAAAGCTCAGGAAATGCTCGAAGAATTAGGTGTAAAGATCCATTTGAATACAATGGTGGAAAATTTTGACGGGCATCTGGTTAAAACGAATACCGATCTCGCTATTAAAACTGAAACTTTTATATGGTCTGCCGGAGTGACCGGTGCGCCTGTAGAAGGATTGAATGCTTCGGCATTAGTTGAAAAGGCCAACAGATACGAAGTAAATGCTTTTAATCAGGTAAATGGTTACGAGAATATATTTGCCATAGGGGATATTGCTTTAATGAAAACTGAAGAATTCCCGAAAGGTCATCCAATGGTTGCTCAACCTGCGATACAGCAGGGAAAACATCTTGCGAAAAATATAAAACATCTCATTAGAGGTGAAAAGCTGGAGCCTTTCGATTATTTTGATAAAGGTACCATGGCGACTGTGGGGAGGAACAGGGCGGTAGTAGACCTTCATAAATGGAAGTTTTCAGGATTTTTTGCCTGGTTTGTATGGATGTTCGTGCATTTGTGGTTCCTGGTTGGATTTAGAAACAGAACAGTGACTTTCTTTAACTGGATCTATAATTATGTAAACTTTGATAAAGCTGCCAGGTTGATCATTAGACCTTTTAAGGGATTAGAAGATAACATGCAGCACGATAAGGATAAAGTATAACTAAAAAGGCTGCCAATTGGCAGCCTTTTTTATTACCTGTTATCTTTGATCTCTTTATTATAACTTGCAGCGAGGTCAGTTTTTTGTTTTTCAGTTAAGACCTTACCAGCCATTTGAAAAACTTCATGTTCTTCTTCTTCAAGATGATGAATTAACTGGTGTTCCAGGTCTTTCGCAAGTTTTAACCAGTTAGAAGCATCCATCTCTGTATCTTCCATCTGTTCCACCAACTCATCCATTTCATGATGTTCAGCTACACTATGACGTGCTTTTTCCTGGGTCATATCCTTTTTCATTAGCGGAACATAAAAATGACGCTCTTCGGCATCTTCATGAATCTTAAGCTCATGCTTAAGGTTTTCAAAGATCTTTTTGCGCTCTTCAGTTTTACCTTCAGTTTTTATGAGTTTGTCTATCAGATCTCTCTGGATCTCGTGTTCCTGTCTTAGTGCTTCGAAAATGGTCATTATTTAATTTTTTGGATTTGATTCTAAGTTATTCATTTTAATGTTAAAGAATATTTAATTTTAGAATTCAAAAGCCAAAATTGGAAAACTACAGTTCAGTTGGAAAATTCGACAATTCAGAATTTTGTTTTTCTTCCAGGCGAATTAAATACGCAGTTTTGTTTAAGAATTAAAAAAACAATGAAAGAGCTATTCAGAATATTAAAGATAAGTGTTGCTATCTGTGTAATTCTAATAATGATCGAAGCGATCTTCAACAGTGATAACTCATTTGAGTTGCTTCTGGATTTCAAATCGTGGGGGATTTATTTTTTTTACTGTATCGTGCTTACCTCGGTAAACCGCATTTATTTCATGTATTTTGATAAGAAGATAGGTTGGGAGGGTGCAACTCTTCAAAGAATTCTTCTGGCCGCCGGTGGATCTATAGTTCTTACGCTCATTTTTTACTTTTTCTGTAGAATCGTAGATGAAGTTTATTTTAATTCCTATGATTTTTCAGAATTCATCGCAAAGGAAAAGCCTGTATATTACTTAGGACCACTATTGTTCATCACCATTATATCGTTATTCTTTCACCTGGTTTACTTTTATAAAGCACTTCAGGAGAAAAGGGTAAAAGAACAAAAGATCATTGCCGGCACAGCTTCAGCAAAGTTCGACGCACTAAAGAATCAGTTAGATCCTCATTTCTTGTTCAATAGCCTGAATGTTCTTGCTTCACTTATCGATGAAAATCCAGACCAGGCACAACGATTCACTACTTCGCTTTCTAAAGTTTATAGATATGTACTGGAACAGAAAGATAAGGAATTGGTGAGCTTAAAAGAAGAATTGAATTTTGCTAATACTTATATCAAACTTCTGAAGATGAGGTTTGAGAACAGTATTTATTTTGAATTTCCAGAGACACTTTTAAATGAAGAGGCAAAAGTGGTTCCACTCTCTTTACAATTACTTCTGGAAAATACCATCAAGCATAATATCGTGAATGAGAGTAATCCATTAAAAATCAAAATCTATGAAGAAAATGGAAATTTGGTGGTGGAAAACAATTTTCAGAAAAAGGAAGTTTTAAGTGATAGAAAAGGAGTAGGACTTCAGAATATTGTGAATAGATATAATGTTGTGACTCAGCGACAGGTGCTAATAGAGCAAACCGAAGAATTTTTCAGAGTAAAACTACCAATACTAACTAAACAAATATCAATTATGGAAACAAGCGTTAACAATGAAGAAAATGCGTATTTTAAAGCAAAACAAAGAGTAAAGGAGATCAAGGAATTTTATGGCAATTTAATCTCCTATTGCGTGGTAATTCCATTCCTTATCTTTATTAATTACTATACTTTCTGGGGTTTTCAATGGTTCTGGTTTCCGTTATTTGGTTGGGGTATAGGTTTAACCATTCATGGATTCTCAGTATTTGGATACGGCTCGAACTGGGAAGAGCGAAAGATCAGAGAATTAATGGAAAAAGATCAGGCACAAAATAAATCATGGAGATAATGGAAACAGATTACAGAAATAATGCCAGGTATAAGGCCGCACAGAAAAGGGTTAAGGATATCAAAGGTTTCTATATCCACCTTACGGTTTACGTTTTCATAAACGCCGCTATTTTAATCTTCTCTACAAAACATATTGGAGTAGAGAACGGGTGGAATGATCTATCTCGTTATTCAACTCTATTTTTCTGGGGAATTGGATTATTTGCACATTGGGCAAGTGTTTTCGGACCTAATTTTCTATTTGGAAAAGCATGGGAAGAGCGAAAAATTAAAGAGCTTATGGATAAGGATAAAAAGCAACTCTGGAAATAATACAACATCTAAGTGAAAGTTTTAATAATTGAAGATGAAAAGCCTGCTGCAAGAAGACTGCAGCGCATGCTATCAAAACAAGGAATAGAAGCAGAAACCATGTTGCATTCGGTTAAGGAATCTGTAGAATGGTTCAATGCTAACTCTCATCCTGATCTTATCTTTTTAGATATCCAGTTAAGTGACGGCCTTTCTTTTGAGATCTTTGATCATATTCATACAGAAAGCGCGATAATATTTACTACGGCTTACGATGAATATGCTCTAAAAGCTTTCAAACTGAATAGCATTGATTATTTGCTGAAACCAATCGATGAAGAAGAATTGGAAACCGCTGTTAAGAAATTCAGGAATACACAGCATACATCAGAGAATATCAATGTGACCGAATTGAGATCTTTATTGAATCTTCCGGCTAAAAGCAAACCATTTAAATCCAGGTTTACTGCCCAGATCGGTCAGCATTTAAAACTAGTGGATGTAGCAGATATTGCCTGTTTCTATTCTGAAAATAAAGCCACTTATATCCACAATTTTTCAGGAAGAAATTATCCTATTGAAATTCCTCTGGAACAACTGGAAGATGAGCTTGATCCTGAAAAGTTCTATAGGATCAATAGAAAATGCATTTTAAATATAAATGCGATCAAAGACATTGTTTCCTATACAAATTCCAGGCTAGAGATAAAGATTGAAAATTTCAAGGAATTTCAGCTTATCGTAAGCAGGGAAAGGGTTAAGAACTTCAAGAACTGGCTAAGTAATTGAAATATAAATGTTAAAGTTTAAAAATTTAAAACCGTCCGGCATCTCCTTCCGTATATCTTGATACATAAACTCTAAAGGTTGTTTGAATAATTTTTGGTCGAATTATGTCGATTTGAGTTTTTGATTTTTTTGGTTGGTTAGATGCTTGGCGCTAGAGATTTCTTAAGAAATCGTCCAAGTGTTTACAAAAGTAAGCCCCGGGAATCCGGGGCTTACTTATTTTTATATCTATTTTAAAGAATTACTAAGGTGCTGCAACCGCTCCCAGTACATACAGTTGATCCATTGTTGGAGATTCACTACCACCTTCCGGCTCTAGAGTGATTCCAAATGCTTCAGATTCGTTCGCATTTTCTAGCAGGAAGATCTTATTGTCATCGCTATCATACTTATCAAGTAAACCTATACTTGTTGGAGTTAGAGGATCTAATTTTAGAGACCAAACCTGGTAAACCTTTCCTCTTGGAGGTTCAGGAAGTTCCTTGGCATCAATGTAAGCCTTGTTTTCCTTTTTGTTCCAGTAAACCGCGGCAAATGCTCCCGGATCTACATTCTGACCTGCAAGTGGAATTCTTGAGACATCCTTATCCCTTAGTACAGCCAATAATTCCTCCGACTTTTCTGCATCTTCTCTGGCATCAGCGATCTGCTGTTCCATTTTTGCATTCTTGGTTCTTTCTGAATTTAACTGATCACGAAGACCATTTCTATCTTCAAACACGAAGAATAATCCAATAAGCAGCACCACGGTGGCAGCCCACCCAATGTATGAAACCCAATCAGTTTCTTTCTTCCTTTCAATATTTATAACTGCTCCATCAGACTTATTGCCTAATTTTTGCCTAATGCTGGATAAAAGTGCTTCCGCATTATAGCTAGGAGCCACTGCTGAGGATAACTTCTGAAGTGCAACTTCAATTTCTTCAACCTCTTTGCGTATTTCAGGATGCTCCTTTAATGCTTTACTCACTTCGCGGCTTTCGGCCTCGGTAAGAGCTCCATATACGTAGAGTTCTAAAATTCCGGATGATATGTATTCTTGTATATCCATTTGTTATTCTACTAACATTTCGCGCAGCTTATTGATACATGCCCTGTTTTTCGTTTTAACCGTTCCCAGTGGCATATCCAGTTCTTCTGCTGTTTCCTTTTGTGTAAATCCCTTAAAGAAAAGTAGATCTATTAATTTCTTACAGACCGGCTTAAGAATATCAATATATTTCTTTACGCCAATCGCATCTGCCTTCGCAGAAAAGTTAGATCCGCTTTCCAAAATATCTACGAAATTATCAGTAGTTAGGTTTTTTTGTGAGTTTTTGTGGCTTTTAGATCTGATCTGGTCAATAGAAGCATTTCTTGCAATATTCAGAACCCAGGTGAAAAATCTACCTTTATCAGAATTGTAAGAAGAAGCATTATTCCAGATCTTTAGAAAAACGTCCTGAAGGATCTCTTCTGCGACTTTTTCATCGTGTACGATGCTATAAATTATACCGTAAGTACTTTCCGAATACAATTCATAAATTCGTTCAAATGCCCTCTGATTACCATTTTGTAATTCGAGGATTAATCCATCTTGCTGCATAGGTGTTGTTTGAAAAAATAAAGATAGGTTTTAATAACAAATAAAAAAAGCGGCGATTAAGCCGCTTTTAGAAATTTCATGTTGCGAATTACTACATTTCGATTACACCGCAACCTACTCTGTTTCCAGCTGCTCCAGAAGGCTGAGATGTATAATCATCTACACCATCGTGAACAATCACGGCTTTACCTAAAATATCTTTTTTCTCGTCTCCACAATCTATACACCATTCATCGGTAGTTAAATTGATGGTTCCGTTTCCATTAGCATCTACTTCAAAGTTACCTATATCTCCTTTATGGTAACCTTCAGCGCTTCCCCATTTACCATGCTGAGCATCGGTTGGGTTCCAGTGTCCTCCGGCAGATTTACCATCAGCAGCAGAACAATCACCTTTTTCGTGAATATGGATTGCGTGAGTTCCTTCAGCAAGACCAGAAATGATCGCAGTCATACTAACCTCGCCATTTTCTTCAGTAAATACTACGTTTCCACTAAGATTAGAGTCGCTTTTTGCTTCTAGAGTAACTTTTACTTTTTTAACTTCTTCCTCTTTCTTGGTTTCCATATCAGACTTCATTTCAGTTTCTGACTGGTCATCCATTTCTTTTTCTTTTTTGTCATTCTTACATCCGGTAAAAATTAATCCGGCACAAAGAACAATAGATAAACTGATACGTTTCATAGTTTCGATTGGTTTAAATTTCAATTATTCAAACTAAATTAAATGTAATCAGAGCTACTACCAAAGATTTAAGGATAGCTTAACAGTGAAGATGAGCGGGAATTTTTCTACTATTCTGATAGCTTGGTGGTGATTTTTGCCGTTGCTGATAGGGTTTTATGAACCGGACATTTATCTGCAATTTCCAGCAGTCTTTTCATCTGTTTTTCGTCTAATTCCCCCTTAATTGAAATCTCTCTTTCAAAATTGTCAATTTTAGCAGAATCTTTTTCACAATTTTCACAATCATCGGCGTGTTTTTTTGAATGGCTCACATGAGTTTCTACATTGATTACCGGCCATTTTTTCCTTCGGGCATACATCTGAATCGTCATGGAAGTACAGGCAGCCAGACCACTTGAAAGCAATTCATTCGGGCTCGGCCCCAGGTCACTTCCTCCAAATTTTAAGGGTTCATCAGCTACAAAATAATGTTTTCCAGCCACCATCTGGGTTGTGAAACCTTCAGCGCCTAAATTTGCCATAACCTCGTGGTCTGTTTCCAGTTCCGGAATATCTTTACGATCAATATATTTTCCAGCCCAGGCAGAGATAACTTCGCCAACATATTCCGAATCCTTTTTGGTGCTAAGCATATGATCTGCACCGTTCAGTGAGACAAAGCTTTTTGGATGCCAGGCAGCTCTGTATAATTCTTCGGCGTGATCTATAGAAACAATTTCATCTTGTGGAGAGTGCATTATCAATAACGCTTTTCTAATCTCTTTTAAGGCCGATTCTTTCTGGTTTTTTTCCAGATCTTCGATAAATTGCTTTTTGATCTTAAAACTTCTTCCTCCAATTTTAATATTGGCAAACCCCTCTCTTTCGATCTCGTCCAGACTGGATTCAAAATGTTTTTGAACGTGAGATAGGTTAGAAGGTGCATTGATAGTCACCATACACTTAATGGAATCGATTTTTCTGGAAGCGAATAGGGCAGCAGCTCCTCCCAGGGAGTGACCTATAATGATCGTTGGTGATTTATGTTCATTATCAAGAAAATCTGAAGCTGCTAGAAGATCTCCTACGTTACTGGTGAAATTTGAATCTGAAAAATCACCTTCACTTTCTCCCAAACCAGTAAAATCGAACCTTAAAACTCCAAAACCTTTTGAAGCCAGGCTTTTACTGATATTTGAGGGAGCGTGAAAATTTTTATTACAGGTAAAGCAATGTGCGAAAAGAATAAAATTTTCAGGTTCTCTATTTCCGGGTAATTCCAGAATACCCTTTAATTCTTTTCCTTCTGAATTTTTGAAACTCACTTCCGTCTTTTGCATAATTTCAATATTTTCAATTGAGTTTTACCGAATATAAGCCAAAAAAAAGCTGCCTGAAAAGGCAGCTCTATATTTTGATTGATTTTTGTTATAGTTGCTTGATTTTGATATTTCTATACCAAACCTTATCTCCATGATCCTGAAGTGCGATGTGACCTTTCTGAGTTGTTCCAAACCCTTCCCAGTCACTGAATTTTGATTTACTAACCATGTTTTTCCATTCCTCACCTTTTACTGGAAATTCGGTAACTCTTTTACCGTTTAATTCCACCCAACCTTCATTCGCCTCATAGTCTACATGAATGGTTTCTTCATTCCATTCACCTGCCGGTTTTGTAGCATCTTCGCTAGGAGGCACCATATCATAAAGAGCTCCTGCTGTACGATTAGGTCCGTTTTTAGCATCAGGATGTTTCTCATTATCTAATACCTGGATTTCAGGTCCCGTTAAATATGGCTCGTTATATTTTTCTTCTTCCTGAACAGCCCACATGATACCGCTATTTCCTCCTTCTGAAATTTTCCATTCCAGTGAAAGTTCAAAACTTTCGAATTCCTCTTTACTGATCAGGTTTTCGGTTTTTTCTCTTTCTCCTTGAGCAGGAGTGAAGGAAATCGCGCCATTTTCAACTTTCCATTGATCTGAAATTGAGTCTTTATTGAAAGCTTTCCAGCCATCAAGATTCTCTCCATTGAAAAGCTCCTGCCATTCATCCTGGGTTTCTTCTGAATTTGTCATTTCAGAATTTTCAACAACTTCAGTTTGTTCAGCTTCCTTGTTTTCATTTTTACAGGCGGTTAAAGCCAGAACAGAGCATCCTATTAATAGTATTTTTTTCATGATTGGTTTATTTAAGTCCTAAAATTCGTTTTAATTTATTTTCATCTATTTCAGATCCGGAGAAATCATCGAACCTTTTTTGAGTAGCTTCAATGATATTGCTCGCAATAAAAGGTGCTCCTTCTTTAGCACCCTGATCTGGCGATTTTATGCAGCATTCCCATTCCAAAACAGCCCATACATCACAGCCATATTCGGTTAATTTTGAAAATACAGTTTTAAAGTCAACCTGACCGTCACCGGGATGTCTGTATCTACCAGCCCTGTCTTTCCAGTCTCCGTAACCTCCGAACATACCTTTTTTTCCAGTTGGATTGAATTCCGCATCCTTTACATGAAACATTTTGATATAATAGTGATAGTGATCTATATATTCAATATAATCCAGCTGTTGTAAAACAAAGTGGCTGGGATCATAAAGAATGTTTACTCTTTTATGATTGTTGGTAGCCTCGAGGAAGCGTTCAAAAGTAACCCCGTCATGAAGATCTTCTCCAGGATGGATTTCATAACAAACATCCACGCCATTTTCGTCAAATTCGTTTAGAATTGGCATCCATCTTTTGGCAAGTTCGCTAAAGCCTAATTCCACAAGACCATCTGGTCTTTGTGGCCAGGGATGGGCAGTGTGCCATAGAAATGAACCACTAAAAGTTCCATGCACATCAAGTCCCAGATTGCGGCTCGCTTTTGCAGCAAATTTCAACTGATTGATGGCCCATTCGGTACGTTTTTTTGGATCATTTTTATAATCATCAGGCGCAAAATTATCGAACATGATATCGTAGGCCGGGTGAACGGCCACTAGCTGCCCTTGCAGGTGGGAACTGAGTTCAGTAATTTCTAGTCCGTAAGATTCTACTTTACCTTTAAGTTCATCACAATAAGTCTTACTATTTGCTGCTTTTTCAAGGTCTATAAGTCGTGTTTCCCAGGTTGGGATCTGAATTCCTTTATATCCCAGGCCTGAAGCCCATTTACATAAACCGTCAAGTGAATTGAACGGTTCTTTATCATCCATGAACTGGGCTAAAAATACAGCCGGTCCTTTGATAGTTTTCATCTTTTTATTCTTCTAGGTTAGTCCAAATATTCCCTTTCTTATGAGAATCCACGGTTTTTTCTATAAAGTTCATTCCGCGGAGCCCATCATTCAATTTAGGGTAAGCTCCTTCATGTTTCGTTGTATCCTTAATGGCCATGGCTACTCCATAATAAATATTTCCCATGGAATCAAAAATTCCTTCAGGATGTCCCGGTGGAAGTTTTGTGCCTTCAAGAGAAAATTCGCTATTGTATTCATGTCCAGGTTTTAGAACCTGTAAAGCCATTCCTTCCTTTAAAAGGTAAAGATAATTTGGATTTTCCTGTTCCCATTTTAAACCACCTTTATCCCCGTAGATCTGTACCGTAAAATTATTTTCTTCCCCGGTTGCGATCTGGCTTGCTCTAAGAACTCCTTTGATATTGTCCTGAAATCTTAAAAGAACAGTTCCATCGATATCCATTGGATTGTCTTCATACAGATAATTGAGATCTGCCAAAACTTTATCAACCTTCATTCCTGTAACATATTCGGCCATGTTATATGCGTGAGTCCCGATATCACCGATACAACAGCTGATTCCAGATTTTTCCGGATCCAGTCTCCAGGTTGCAGATCTTTTTTCCTTTTCATGAATCAAAGGATTTATCCATCCCTGGTAGTATTGCACATCTACTTTCTGAATCTTTCCGATCTCACCGTTCGCGATCATAGTTTTCATCTGCCTGATCATAGGGTAACCGGTATAAGTATAGGTAACTGCAAATATCGTATTTGCCTTCTTCTGAGTTTCGCTCAAAATCTTTGCCTCTTCATAAGTCGTGGTTAGAGGTTTTTCGCAAATAACATTGAATCCATTTTCCAGTAGCTGCTTTGCCATTGGAAAATGTAGAAAGTTCGGTGTTAATACTGAAACTGCCTGAATTCTCTCGTCTTCCGGAAGACTCAGTTCTTTTTCAACAAATTCGTCGAGATTCTTGTAGATCCTTGAACTGTCAAGTTGAAGTTTCTCTCCAAATTTCAGGCTTTTATCATGTTGAATGTCAAAGACACCACCAACAATTTCGAATTGATCAAACATATTCGCGGCAACCCTGTGCAGGATACCTATCAGTGAATCTTCTCCACCGCCTAAAATTCCGAGTTTTATTTTACTCATAAACTGTATTTTATATTTCTATATCTTTTTTATCGATTTTTTCATTTTTAAAGAACAATGCAAAAAGTAACATCACTAAAAATGCAAAACCTGCCGGATAGATCCAAATCGTTTCCCAGTCATGCATTTTTTCACCCGTTAGATATGCATTGGTGATTAGTCCCGCTACATAAAATCCAATTAACATCCCTACACCATAAGTAGCCAGTGTAATTAATCCCTGAGCAGAACTTTTATATTTTGAACCAGCTTTAAAGTCGGTATAAATTTGTCCTGAAACAAAGAAAAAGTCATAGCAAATTCCGTGAAGAGCAATTCCTGTGATCAGCATAAAGATCAATTCGCCTGAATCTCCGTAAGCAAATAATAAGTATCTCAGCGTCCATGCAACCATACCGGCGATGATGGTAAGTTTAAAGCCAAATCGCTTAAAGAAGAAGGGCAGAAGCAGCATGAATAATACTTCAGATGCCTGCCCGATGGTCATTAATCCAGTTGGATTATTTACACCTACTTCAGAAAGAAACGGATTTGTATTCTGATAATAAAATGCCAGTGGAATGCAAATTAGTACCGACGCAAGAAAGAACATCAAAAAGTTCTTATCCTTTAAAAGACTAAGTGCGTCCAATCCCAGGGTTTCCGTAATGCTAACTTTTTTAGATCTGTCTGCAGTTGGTGGAGTTTTAGGTAAAGTAAAACTGAATAATCCCAGAAATGCAGAAGCAATCGCAACCATTAAAAAGGTATATTTCAATAAACCTTCCTCACGGCCCTGAGCACCATCCCAGCTTAGCCAACTAATTACCAATCCAGCAACGATCCAACCAATAGTACCAAAGACACGGATATAAGAAAATTCCTTTGCCGGATCTTTCATCTGGTTAAAACTTACGGAATTCACTAAGGCAAGCGTAGGCATGTATGCAATCATGTAAGCAAGAACCAATGGATAGAATTCAGCGAATTCAAGGCTTTGATACATTAGATACATTAAAACTGCTCCAACTAAGTGAAGAATTCCCAAAATTCTTTCTGCATTGAAAAAACGATCGGCGATCATACCAACAATAAAAGGTGCTATGATTGCTCCCCAGGATTGAGTGGAAAAAGCCGTTGAAATCTGAACATCTGTGGCTTCAAGGTTATAGCCTAAGTAGGTTCCCAGTGTTACAAACCAACCTCCCCAAATGAAGAATTCCAGAAACATCATTAAGGAAAGTTGAAATCGTATAAGTTTACTCATGGTTTAAATATTGGTTTTATAATTGACTTCCGGCTTTTATTAAAAGATCTTTTGTGGCCATAATTCCTTTTTCTGGAGCTATATCTGTTCCTTCAAATTCAATTCCTATATAGCCATCATAACCACCGTCTTTGACTATTTGAAGCATTTTCTTGTAATCGATAAGCTCTTCATCTCCATTTTCGTTGAAAGTATAAGATTTAGCGCTCACTGCTTTTGCGTAAGGCATCATTTTTTCAACACCTTCATATCTTGGAAACTCTTCAACACATTCAGCATTCCATCTTGCGCCATCTTTTCTTTTTAGGCAGAAATTGCCAAAATCTGGTAATGTCCCGCAATTATCCATACCTACTTCTTTCATAACTTCTACCAGTAGATCTGCGTCTGAAGATAAATATCCATGATTTTCAACAAGGACATTCACACCTTTTGTTTGTGCATATTTTGAAAGTTTTTTAAGCGCGTCTACAGAGTTATTTTTCCATTCCTCTTTGTCATCGCTTCCAAAAAGATTTACACGAATAGAGTGACAACCTAAAAACTGAGCTGCATCTATCCATTTTTTATGCTTTTCTACAGATTCGTTTCTAACTACAGAATCGTTAACCGCGAGGTCACCTTCGCCATCGATCATCAATAGCAGGTTTTCAACATCATATTTTTCACTGTTTGCTTTCAAAGTATCCAGCAATTTTTTCATTTCAGCTTCAGGATCTTCGGCATCATTAACACGTGCTGCATAAAAACCGGTTACATATTCAATACCATCAAATCCCATTTCATTTGCTTTTTTGGCGAAATCCATAGGATCCAGTTCCCCGTTTTGAATAGACCTATGCAAAGACCATTCAGCCAGAGAGAGCTTGAAAAATAGGGAATCTGAAGAAGTTTCAGTGTTTTCAGCCTGCGCTACATCATCTTTTTTTTCAGCGTTTTGCTTACAAGATGTAAAGGATAGGGAAAACGCAATCAGGAATAGGAAGGGAATTGCCTTCAGTGATTTTAATTTCATTGTGAAAGGGTTAATTTTTTATTGGTGTTGTTGAAAAAATGAAAATTAAATGTAGCCTTTTTTTTAAAGATGTAAAATTATCCTCTGAAATTTATATATTTGGTAGACTTCGAGCTATTATTTCATCAATAAAATAAGGAATTGTGAGTAACTATTATGAAAATGACAATTACGACGCGATAGTTGTAGGTACAGGTATCAGCGGTGGTTGGGCAGCAAAGGAACTTTGCGAAAAAGGATTCAAGACTCTTGTGTTGGAAAGAGGAAGAATGGTAGAGCACGTTAAAGATTATCCTACCATGAACGATGACCCATGGGACTACAAGTTCAAGGGTCAGGTGACAAAAGAAGAAAAAAAGAGACAATTCAAACAGGCCAGGACCGGATATACTGTTTCTGAACCAAGCAAACACTGGTTCGTGGATGATATTAAACATCCTTATAATGAAACTAAAAGATTTGACTGGATGCGTGGTTATCACGTGGGTGGAAGATCTATTATGTGGGGAAGGCATAGTTATAGATTAAGTGATCTGGATTTTGAAGCGAATAAAAAGGATGGCCATGGAGTTGACTGGCCTATTAGATATAAAGATATAGCACCTTGGTATGATAAAGTAGAATCATATATAGGAGTATGTGGTGAAAAATTAGGATTAAGCCAGTTACCAGATGGCCAGTTTTTACCACCGATGGATCTTAACTGTGTTGAAGATTATTTCAGAGAAAGCATTGCCGAGAAATTTGATGGAAGAGTTATGACTTCAGGGAGAGTTGCTCATATCACCGGAGATAAAAAATTTGAAGGAAGATCTAAATGCCAGTTTAGAAACCGTTGTATTAGAGGATGTCCTTATGGTGGATATTTCAGTAGTAACTCTTCAACTTTGCCAGCTGCTGAAAGAACAGGCAATATGACCTTGAGACCAAATTCTGTAGTAAGTGAGGTTATCTATGATCCGGAAACTAAAAAAGCTACCGGTGTTAAGGTTATTGATGCAAATACCAAGGAAACTATGGAATTCAAAGCGAATGTAATTTTCCTTTGTGCTTCTGCAGTTGCTTCTACAAGTATATTAATGCAATCTAAGTCTGATAGATTTCCAGATGGAATGGGTAACGATTCGGGAGAATTAGGTCACAATGTGATGGACCATCATTTTAAAGCAGGGGCTTCAGGTAAATATGACGGATTCAAAGATTCATATTATAAAGGAAGAAAGCCAAATGGTATTTACCTACCAAGATTCAGAAACTTAAGTGATAGTGATAAGAATCTTGGATTTGTAAGAGGTTATGGATACCAGGGAGGTGCAAGTAGAGATAACTGGTCTGAAAGTATTGCAGAGGCTGCTTATGGGGCTGAATTGAAAAAAGCAGTTTCAGAACCAGGAGGATGGACCATGGGACTTATGGGATTTGGTGAAACTTTGCCTTATCATGAAAATAAGATGAGTCTTGATTATGATAAATTAGACGAATGGGGCTTACCAACGGTAACCTTTGATGCTGAGTTCAAAGAGAATGAACTTGAAATGCGTAAGGATATGATTTCCCAGGCGGTAGAAATGCTTGAAAAATCTGGATTTAAGGATGTTAATGGCTATGATGATATCGGAGCACCAGGTCTTGGTATTCACGAAATGGGAATGGCGAGAATGGGTAGAGATCCAAAAACATCTGTATTAAATGGCAATAACCAGGTTCACGAAGTACCTAATGTTTATGTGACAGATGGTGCCTTTATGACATCTGCCGGGTGCCAGAATCCATCGTTGACCTATATGGCAATGACTGCCAGAGCTGCAGATCACGCATCTAAGAATTTCAAAAAGTCTAATGCTTAAAATTTAGAAATCATGAAAAGGAGACAAGCCTTAAAAACTATAGGATTAGGAGCAGGAGTATTTATTGTGGGACCTTCCGCATTAAGCTTACTGCAAAGTTGTAAAAATGAGCCCGAATATGACTGGCAGCCAAGATTTTTATCTGCTTCACATGGATTTGCTTTGAAAAAGATATTAGACGTTATTTTACCCGCGACCGATACTCCGGGAGCGTCAGACCTTAATATTGCTCAGTTTATCGATTCATATATGGACGAGGTTGCCGGCGAAGAACAAAGCAAGCAATTTGAAAGATCTGCAGGAGCATTTTCAAGAGCTTTCAAGGCAGAATATGATAAAGAGCAGGAAGAAGGCGAAAAAGAAGATTTTGAAAATATTATCAAGAAATACCTGAAAGCCACCCCGGCTGAGAAAGAGAAATACGCTAAACGTAATACTGAAACCCAGGATGCTCAAGGTCCAGATACAGAAATGGAGATGGATGCAGACGCGGGAGCATTTGCTTATCTAACGGCTGTTAGAGGATTGGCGATCTGGGCGTGGAAAAATAGCGAAGAAGTAGGAGAAAATGTATTGTGGTATGATCCGGTTCCGGGTCAATATATCCCGTGTGGACCTGTTTCTGAATTAGGTAACGGAAAGGCGATGTCTCTCTAAAATGGCCGGAATTCCCAGTATTTGCGACACTTATCAACAATTGTGAGTAAATTTTATGATTTTATTGAATTATCAATAATTCCAAATTTATCACGGTAAAGTTGCGTTATTTTTAAGGTTTTTCAAATATTCATAAATATCTTATTGATTTTTATTTAAATATTAATCGCAAACGATTGAAATAATTAATTATTTAAAATCTATTTTGTTTTTTTAACAAATATTTATCTAAATTTAGCCTGCTCAGCGTAGTCTGAGTGATTCCAACTTAAACTTTATCTTATGAGAAAAATGATTTTCAGGAGCCTTTTGTTTATCGGAGCCCTTATTACCTTCGGTATGGCAAAAGCGCAAACTGTATCCGGAACAGTGACAGATGAGAGTGGTCCGCTGCCCGGTGCAACTGTTTCCATCAAGGGAACATCGACGGGTACCACTACAGATTTTGATGGTAATTATACCTTGAACAATGTTCCTTCAGATGCAACGCTGATGTTCAGTTTCGTAGGTTATGTTACCCAGGAAATTCAGGTTGATGGTAGATCTACCATTGATGTGAATCTGGCAACTGATGCATCAGAACTGGAAGAAGTGGTGTTAATTGGTTATGGTACCACCACAGTTAGAGATGCAACAGGTTCTGTATCTGCTGTTACCGCTGAAGAATTCAATAAGGGTAACATTGCATCGCCTGAAGAATTAATTCAGGGTAAAACTGCCGGTGTACAAATTACATCATCCAGTGGTGAGCCAGGAGGTGGTGTTGCATTAAGAATTAGGGGTACAACTTCTGTGCGTTCTAATAACAACCCTTTATTTGTAGTTGATGGTGTGCCTTTAGCAGGAGACGCAACTGCAGCTGGTTCTCCAGATTTAGGTGTTAGTGGAGGTTCATCTAAGAACCCACTAAACTTCTTGAACCCAAGCGATATTGAGAGCATCAGTATTCTTAAAGATGCTTCTGCAACCGCTATTTATGGTTCCAGAGGTGCGAATGGAGTTGTAATTATTCAAACAAAATCTGGTAGAGGAGCTCAGGGAAGTTCGTTTACTTATGATGGGTCTCTTAGTATTGCTGAGCCAGCAAATACTTATGACCTATTAGATAGAGATAGATTCCTTCAGGGAATTGAAGATCTTGGAGGTAATCCAGATGATGCTGATTTTGGTTCAAATACAGATTTCCAGGATGCTATTTTCAGAACAGCATTTTCTCAAAACCACAATGTTTCTTACATGAATAATTATAACACAGGAAACGTTAGACTTTCCTTAGGTTATAATAATATTGAAGGTATCATTGAAGAATCTGGTCTAGAAAGACTTACCGGTAGGTTAAATGCCAACCAGAGATTTTTAGATGACAAACTTAATTTAAGTTTACAGGCAACTTACTCTGTAGTAGAAGATTTAGCTGCAGCCATTGGTAACACCCCTGGTGCTTCCGGAGATTTACTTGCTGCAACTTATTATACAAACCCAACTTATCCTAATGATGTAGCATTCGATCCGGGAGGAGGGAACTTGAATCCTTTACAATTATTGTATTATACTGAGGATGTAACTGAGACAGATAGGATATTATTAAACGTATCTGCAGATTACGATATCCTTGAGAGCTTAAATGCCAAAGTTACTTTTGGTTACGATAATTCAAATTCAGAAAGAAATATTGCTTATTCCGGAGATATAGTAGGTTTAAGTAATGGGGTTCCTGGGAACGGTAGAAGTGCTTTAGATGATCTTGAAGCTACGAATACGCTTCTGGAATTCGTTCTGAACTATAACAAGGAATTTGATAACTCAACATTCTCTGCATTAGCTGGTTATTCTTACCAGAAATTTGACAGACAGGGAACTTATGGATCTGGATTTGGTTTTACATCTAGAAACACGGGAGAAATAATCGATACTTTCAGAGGAGATTTTAACGCCATCCAACAAAGTTTAGGTGGAACTAATTATCAAACTTTTGGAGTAGGACCTAATAATTCAAATTTCACAGGTCTGTTTCCAAATATTCAGAATAATGTAGCGTTCAATGCTCCAAATATCAACTCTACGTCAGTTGTAGGTGGATTTTACGACAACTACGATGAATTACAGTCTTTCTTCACAAGATTGAACTATTCATTGATGGATAAATACCTATTCACTTTCACTATGAGAGCTGATGGTTCTTCAAAATTTGGTCCTGATAATGAGTATGGATATTTCCCTTCAGGAGCCTTTGCATGGAAGATGGATCAGGAAGATTTTATGCCAGATGCATTCTCTACTCTTAAGTTGAGACTAAGCTACGGTGTTACTGGTAACCAGGACGGTTTAGGATATGGTAACTTTACTATCCGTACGATCGCTAACGGTTACGGGATTGATAATGGTGGAAACGTGAACGGTGGTGGTACTGCAAGAGCAGGTTTCCCTGAGCCAGGATTACAGTGGGAGTCAACCTCGCAAGCTAACCTTGGATTCGATTTCGGATTTATGAGTGACAGACTTTCTGGTAGTTTCGATATTTATCGTAAGAACACAAAAGATCTTCTTTTATTAACTCAGAATGCTCAGCCTAGTCCTGCGCCGACTTCATTTACAAACATTGACGGGAATTTGATAAACCAAGGTATTGAATTCGCTATTGATTATGATATTTTCAATACTGAAGACTTCTTCTGGAATTTCGGATTTAATATCGCGTACAATGATAATGAGCTTCAGGATTTTGATGGACAGATTGAAAGTGCTCAGATTTCTGGTCAGGGTCTAACAGGAGCCTTCGCTCAACTATTAGTTGGAGGTAGACCTCTGTATTCTTACTACTTAAGAGAATTCGCTGGATATGACGCTAACGGAATTTCTATATATCCAAATGGGGATGCTCAGGAATTTGTAGATAAAAGCGCTTTACCAACGACTAACATTGGTATTAATACTAGAGCAGAGTATAAAAACTGGGATGCATCCTTATTCTTTGCAGGACAGTATGGATTCTATGTTTACAATAACACTGCTAACGCCTTGTTCACTGCTGGTAACTTGAATACTGGTAGAAATGTGACTGAAGATGTTCTTACAAGTGGTGAATCAAGATTGAACGCACCGGATGTATCAACAAGATTCCTTGAAAAAGGTGATTTCTTAAGATTACAGAACGCTAGTCTTGGTTATACTTTTGATCTGGGAGAAAATTCATTTTTGGATAACTTGAGACTTTATGTGAATGGTCAGAACCTGTTATTATTTACTGATTATAGTGGTTTAGATCCTGAAGTGAGTACTTCTACTGCTCTAAATGGGGTTCCTACTGCAGGTATAGATAACACAGCTTATCCTAGACCAAGAACTTATACTTTCGGTATAAATGCAAAATTTTAAAAAAATGAAAATGAAAAATAATAGATTTAATATAATCCTACTAGGTCTTGCACTTTCTCTTGGAGCGTGTACGGATTTGGATATTGAAGAAACCGATTCCAAGATTGCCAATCAAACTGGTGAATTTACTGGAGTTGCTGATGTTGAGGGTGCCTTGACTTCTGTTTATAACAGTGTTCGTGGGCAGATGGAAAACCAGGAGAACCTTTATTCTTTACAGGAAGTAAGTACAGACGAATTACTGGTTCCTACAAGAGGAACAGACTGGGGAGATAACGGTTTATGGAGACTTGTGCACGAGCATACCTGGTCTCCAATTCATCCACACGTAAGAAATGTTTGGAATGAACAAAACCAGAACGTTTTTAATACGACAGAGATCATTGACTCTAGAAGCCAGGCATCTCCTTCTCAAGAGGCAGAAGCAAGATTCTTAAGAGCCTTAAGTATGTTCTGGGTAATGGATCTTTATGGACAGGTGCCATTTAGAGAAGTTGACGAAGGTATCGAGATTAACCCTAGAGTATTAAGCAGACAGGAAGCTTTTGATTTTATAGAAAATGATTTACTAACTGCATTGAATGATCTTCCAGATCCTTCACCAATGGATAGTGAATTAAATTTTGCTTCTCAGGCAGCTGCTCATCATCTACTGGCTAAACTTTATCTAAACAAGCACATTTATTACGGAACAGAATCTGCAAGTAGCGCAGATATGCAATTGGTAATTGATAATGTGAATGCATTAGAAGATAAAGGATTCGGTTTAGTTGAAGGTTACTTTGACATTTTCGCTCCGGCTTTGGATAATGAAACAATTTTCTTTACTACTTCAAGTGTTGGTAACAATATTTGGAATGGATTACACTACAACCAAAATGCTCCTGATAACACTGGAGGTGGTTGGAATGGATTTACAACCTTGGCCGAATTTTATGATTCTTTCGAAGGAGATCCGAATACCAACTTTGTTGGAGACGGACAGGAAGAAAGACGTGGATTTGTTCCTGATGAAACTACAGCTGACGATGAGAATTTCGGAATTGGATATGGTTTCCTAGTTGGACAGCAGTATGATGACGATGGTTCCAAACTTAAAACTAGACAGAATACAGATCTGGTATTTTCTAAGGAATTACCTGGATTGGTTGGTAACACTGAAAGTACAGGTATACGAGTTATTAAGTATCACCCTACTAACGGATCTTTTGCCAATCACAAAATTGTATTTCGTTTTTCAGATGCTTACTTAATGAAAGCTGAAGCAATGATGAGAATGGGAGACGACGCAACAGGAATGGTAAACCAACTTAGAGAATTGAGAAAAGCTTCTCCTTTATCAAGTGTTTCTGAAGAAGATCTACTAGCAGAAAGAGGGCGTGAGCTTTATGGAGAGTACTGGAGAAGAAATGATCTAATTAGATTTGGAGCTTTTACAGATACTTGGCAGTTTAAGGATAATACGGAAGAGTTTAGAACTCTGTTCCCAATTCCTTCATCAGCAATTATTTCCAACCCTAATCTTACACAGAACCCGGGTTACTAATATTTAAATTTTGTTTGAAAAAAGAGGGCTAATTTTAGCCCTCTTTTTTTGTTATAGATTTGTTAAGATTTTTTATCTTTCCATTTATTGCCACAAGTGATTTTAATATGAAAACAGCCATCTGGCTAATATCTTATCTACTTATAATTTTCTGCATTTCAGGTTGTGAAAAGAAAAAAACGCTTTTTCAAAAACTTGAAATTTCACAAACAGGAATTGATTTCAGCAATAAGCTTAAGCAGGATCCAGATTTTAATATTCTTACTTATCTATACTATTATAATGGAGCAGGAGTGGCTGCGGCAGATTATAATGGAGACGGGTTGGTAGATCTGTATTTCGTTTCGAACATGGAATCTGATAAATTGTATCTGAACAAATCAAATTTTCAGTTTAAAGATGTCACAGAACTTTCTAATATAGATAACTCAACTGGTTGGTCAACTGGAGTGAGTAATGTAGATATTAATAACGATGGCAGAATAGATCTTTATATTTCTAAGGTTTCTGGAAATAACGAACTTACCGGGCATAATTTGCTTTATGTGAACGTAGGAAATGATCAGGATGGAAATCCCCGGTTTGAAGAGCGTTCAAAAGAGTTCGGACTTGATTTCAGCGGGTTTTCAACACAATCTGCTTTTCTGGATTACGATCTTGATGGTGATCTTGATATGTTTCTTTTAAATCATTCCATTCATCCCAATAAGAACTATGGTCGGGGAAATAAAAGGGAAATTTTTGATCCATTATCTGGAGACAGGTTGTTCGAAAATAGACAGGGTGAATTTATTGACGTTTCTAAAAAGTCTGGAATATTTCAGGGTGTTACAGGCTACGGTCTGGGAGTGTCTGTGGGGGACTTGAATAATGACTCATATCCTGATATATATGTTGGAAATGATTTTTTTGAAAATGATTATGTCTATATCAACCAGCAAGACGGAACATTTAAAGAATTGAATTCAGCCAATCATGAAAATCTGGGACATACTTCTCATTATTCAATGGGAAATGAAATTGCTGATATCAATAATGATGGCTGGCTGGATATAATTTCCTTGGATATGCTTCCGGAAGATCTTGAAACCTATAAGACTTCGGGGCTTGAATACCCTTTTCAAACCTATTCTAATTATTTAAGAAATGGGTTTGCTCCGCAATACATGCAAAATACATTGCACCTGAATCGTGGAAATCTTAACTTTTCAGAAACTGCATTTTTAAGTGGCATCGCCGCAACCGAATGGTCATGGAGTCCTTTATTTGCTGATCTTGATAATGACGGTTTCAAAGATCTGTTTATTACTAATGGTATTAAAGGAGCTACTAATAATATGGATTACATCAAATTTATTTCTACTGATGAGATCCAAAAACAACTAAGCAAGGGCGAAAAAGTTGACCTTGCCAGGTTGACAAAACAATTACCGGAGAAAAAAGTTCAGAACTATATTTTTAAAAATAAAGGTGATCAAAGTTTTCAGGATATTTCTGAAAAATGGTTGCCGGCAGAAGATTCTTTCAGCCATGGTAGTGTTTATGCTGACCTCGATAATGATGGAGATCTGGATCTGGTTACCAATAATACCGATCAAGCGGCATTTATTTTAAGAAATGATTCTACTTCAGATAATAATTACATCACTATTGAATTAACTGGCTCTGAAAATAATAAACTTGGGATTGGGGCCAGAGTCGTGGTTTATGCAGGGCATGAAATACAAACACAGGAGCAATATTTAACCAGGGGCTATCTTTCCTCGGTTGCTTCAGGCTTACATTTTGGTTTGGGTGAGAAATCAAAGATAGATTCGATCAGTGTGAAATGGAATGATGGCAAAATTTCATTGCTAAAAGATGTTGCTGTCAACCAAAGGATCAAAATAGATCATAATAAATCAACTCAGAGAAGCAAAGCTGTCAAATCGAAAGAAAATCTTATTCAAAAAATAGATTCTGTATTTTCTTATGTTCATACGGAACAGAATTCACTGGATTTCAATCGCCAGATATTAAGTCCGTTTGCCTATTCAAACCTGAGTCCAAAAGTTGCTGTGGCCGATCTTAATAATGATGGTTTGGATGATGTTATTTTTGGTGGCGGAAAAACACAACCATTGCAGATCTATTATCAGAATAATAATGGGTCTTTTACTTTGAATGAAAACCAAGCTTTTAATGATCAGGCGATTTCAGAAGATACAGATCAGCTTATTTTTGATGCGAATAATGACGGTTTAGAGGATATTCTGGTAGTTAGCGGCGGAAATGAATTTAAAAAAGGAAAAGCCTTAAGGCCGAGGTTATATCTAAATTCTACTACCGGATTCGAATTAGATCAGAATAATTTCCAAAATACGGAATTGAATGCCTCCAGCGTAAGTGCTTCCGATATGGATTTTGATGGAGATTTGGATATTCTTATAACCTCTACCATCAAACCAGGAGAATTTGGGATGGAAGCAACACATTTTCTTTTCAGAAATGATAATGGGGAATTTACAGATGTTTCCAAAGAGTATATTTCAGATCTAAATGGAATTATTCAGAATGTGATCTGGATAGATTTCAATGGTGACGGCTACGAAGACATTATTACAGCGGGACATTGGTCTGCACCCTCGATCTATTTGAATGAAAAAGGGCGATCTTTTAAATTGATGACCTCAAATCTAGAAGATGAAAAAGGCTGGTGGAATGATATTTCAGTTGCAGATTATGATAATGATGGTGATCTGGATTTTGTAGCCGCTAATTGGGGATTGAACACCAGGCTAAACGCTTCAGCTGAACAGCCTGTAAAAATCTATATTAATGACTTTGACGATAATGGTACTTCAGAACCAATTCTCACCTATTATTATAAAGATAAAGAGACGGTTTTTGCTTCAAAAGATGAACTGGATCAGCAAATGCCATTTCTAAAGAAAAAGTATACCACTTACGGCGATTTTGCCAAAGCTAACTTTCAGCAGATTTTTCCGGAAGATAAGATTGAAAATTCTGTAAAAAAGGAAATAACCGAACTTGCATCCTGCTATTTTGAAAATACAGGTAACGGGAATTTTAGAAAGCATGTTTTACCTTTTGAAGTCCAGGCTTCCCAGGTTTTTAGTATCGCTAATTTAGATGCAAATAATGATGGTTTCATGGATCTTCTTTTAGTAGGAAATAACTATGAAATTAGCACTCAAATAGGTAGATTAGACGCATCTCATGGTGTTCTTCTAATCAATGATGGAAAAGGATATTTCAATATTTCTAATGAGCTTCCAGACATTCCGGGCGCTTCCAGGGACATTGAAAAACTTTGTATAGATGGGAAAAAACATATTATTATTACCAGAAATGGTGATAGCCCTATAGTTTTAAAAATTAATAATGAAACGCATGAATAGAACCGGAAAGATCTTCAAGGTTTTAGGGATTTTTAGTTTAGCTATGATCACTTCCTGTAATTCTGATGATAAGAAAGAACAGCAGGAGGAGAATTCAGGTTACGTAAGAAAGGAAAATACTTTGTTTACTGAAATGTTACCGGAGGAAACAGGTATAGATTTTATTAATGAAGTGAAGAATGAGCCTGATTTCAATATTTTTAAATACAGGAACTTTTATAACGGAGGAGGTGTAGCCATTGGCGATATCAATAATGACGGACTTCCTGATATCTATCTTACCGCTAATAAAAAGCCAAATAAACTCTATCTGAACAAAGGTAATTTTCAGTTTGAAGATATTAGTAAATCTGCCGGGGTGGAAGGAAACAAACCATGGTCTACAGGTGTGAACATGGTTGATATAAATCAGGATGGTCTTCTGGATATCTACGTGAGCAACGCAGGGAATATGGAAGGCGATAATCACGACAACGATCTTTACATCAATAATGGCGACCTTACTTTTACGGAAAAAGCAAAAGAATATAACCTTGCTGAAACAGGATTCAGCACGCATGCCTCCTTTTTTGATTACGACAAAGACGGCGACCTGGACGCCTATATTTTGAATAACTCTAATATTCCTGTTAGTAGTCTGGGTTTCGCAGAACAACGTAATGTGAGAGCGCAGGATTGGGAAGGCGTCCCAAAGATTTTCCGTGGAGTGGGAGATATGTTGTTGAGAAATGATGGAGGTAAATTTACCGATGTGAGCGAAGATGCCGGGATTTATGGAAGTTTGATCGGCTTCGGTCTTGGTGTCATGGTTAGTGATTTCAATAATGATTTGTATCCCGATATCTATGTTTCAAACGATTTTTATGAAAGGGACTACCTGTATATTAATAACCAGGACGGGACTTTTACTGAAGAGATCGAAAAATGGACACAGCATTTGTGTCTTTCAGCCATGGGCGTGGATATGGCCGATATCAATAATGACGGTTTTGCTGATATTTTCATTACTGATATGCTTCCGGACACTGAAGAAAGAACGAAATCTGTAATGGAGTTTGAAGGCTATAACGTATTTAAATTGAAGCAGAGCAAAGATTTTTATCAGCAATATATTCATAACACACTGCAGTTAAATAACGGAAATAATACATTTTCTGAGATCGCTCATTTTAGCGGAGTTGAAAGTACAGACTGGAGTTGGGCAGGTTTGATCTTCGATATGGATAACGACGGAAATCGAGATATTTTTGTCACCAATGGGATCAATCACGACCTTACAGATCTTGATTTTGTGGAATTCTTTGCCAATGAGATCATTCAGAAAATGGCCTTAACCGGAAAGAAAGAGGCAATAGATTCCATTATCAATAAAATGCCGGTAACACCGCTTCCAAATTATGCTTTTCAAAATCAAGGAAATCTGAAATTCAGCAATAAGGCAGAAGAATGGGGATTAGGAATGCCGAGTCTCTCTAATGGTTGTGCCTATGGAGACCTCGATAACGACGGAGATCTTGACCTTGTGGTGAATAACGTTAATATGAAATCTTTCATATACCGCAATAATTCGGAAAAGAAAGAAGCCAGTAATTATTTGAGAATAAAACTGAAAGGTAGCGAAAAGAACAAGTTTGGAATTGGAACCGTAATCAAACTGTTTATTGGGGGTAAGGTTTTGCTTCAGGATGAAAATCCTTCAAGAGGATTTCAATCATCTATGGATTACGTTCTGAGTATGGGACTGGGAGATGATGATAATATTGATTCCTTGAGGGTGATCTGGCCTGATAAAGCTACTCAGAAGTTAGAAGATATAAAGGCGAATCAAACCTTAACTTTGAATCATTCAGATGCTACAGAAATCTATAAAGTGCCCGAAGAGCCCAAGGTTCAAACTTTACTTACAGAGCGTTCCAATGATAGTTTTGAAGAACATACTGAGAATTCATATACCGATTTCGACTTTGAAGGGATGATCTATAAGAAGCTGAGTCAGGAAGGGCCTGCGATGGCAGTTGGAGATATTAACAATGACGGGAATGAAGATGTGTTCATCGGCGGTGCAAAAAAGCAGGCCGGGACGATCTATCTAAATCGGGGGAATGGTAATTTGAGAAAAACAGATCAGCCATCATTGAATGAAGATTTAATGTTTGAGGATACCGCGGCCGAATTTTTTGATGCCGATGGTGATGGAGATCTGGATCTAATGGTTGGATCCGGTGGAAATGAAGTAGGTGAGGCGCCAAATTATAAACCAAGACTTTATATAAATGACGGTAAGGGGAAGTTTTCTCCTCATTCAAAGCCAATTCCTTCCGTAGACCAGAATGTCGCTACGATCGCTTCTTACGATTTTGATAATGATGGAGACATAGATGTTTTTATAGGCTCGAGAAGTGTAGCCGTAAATTTCGGACTTGATCCCAAACATTTATTTCTTGAAAATAAAGGAAATGGTGAGTTTGTAAATTCCACAGAACGTATAGCTTATGATGTGAAGTATGCTGGAATGATCACAGACGCGACCTGGGAAGATATGGATGGAGACGGCAAAAAAGATCTTATTACAGTTTCAGACTGGGGAGCCCCGCATATTTACCTGAATTCGGGTAGAAGATTAAGCCTTCTGAAAAATGAATTAGACCAATATACCGGTTGGTGGAACACAGTGGAAGCTGCAGATCTTGATAATGATGGTGATATGGATCTTGTTCTAGGTAATAAAGGTAGTAATCTTGCTTATCAAACTTCAGTTGAAAATCCTGTAAAAATGTGGGTGAACGATTATGACGATAACGGAACTATCGAACAATTTGTAACCCTTCAGAGAGATGGAAAAGATTATCCTTTACACATGAAAAAGGAGATGATTTCTCAGCTGGTATTTTTAAAAAAAGAAAATCTCAAAGCTTCAGAATATGCCAAAAAAACTATCCAGGAACTTATTCCGAAGAAAAAAATAGAGAACGCTATCGTTAAAGAAGCTACCATTTCTGAAACGGTCATCGCTATTAATGACGGAAACAGTTCATTTGAGATCAAGAAATTACCAGGTAGAGTGCAATTTTCCTGTGTTTGTGGTATTTCCTGTACTGATGTAAATAATGACGGAAATCTTGACCTGGTGATGGGAGGAAATGATTTTGAATTCAAACCCCAGTTTTCCAGGCTTGATGCTGGTTATGGAAATGTTCTTCTTGGAGATGGAGAAATGAATTTTGAATGGCAGGACTTTGATAAAAGCGGTTTTACCATAAGAGATGAGATCAAATTCCTGAAAACCATCCAGGACAAGACTGGAAAAACCTTTTTAATTGCGGCTATTAACGATAAAAAACCCCGAATTTTTGAAGTTAGTAAATAATACACTCTATTTCTTATTGATTCTTCTGGTCACTGCATCATGTAAAAAAGAGGAGCCCGGAAAGTCTGAAGAAAATGAAAAGTTTTTCAGTAATCCCGACTCCGAAGTTTCCGGACTGGATTTTCAAAATACCCTGAAAGACACCAGAGACCAGAATATACTGGATTACCTTTATTTCTATAATGGTGGTGGCGTTAGTATTGGCGATATCAATAATGATGGTTTACCAGATATTTATTTCACCGGAAATCAGGTTAAGAATAAACTGTTTTTAAATAAAGGGAATCTCAAATTTGAAGATATTACCGAGAAAGCAGGAGTTGCCGGGGAAAGCACGTGGAATACAGGTACTACCATGGCAGATGTTAATGGTGATGGCTATTTGGATATTTATGTTTCTGCCGTTGTGGGTGTGAATGGTTTTCGAGGCCATAACGAACTTTTCATAAATAATGGAAATTCGACTTTTACCGAAAGTTCTGCGGAATATGGTTTGGATATGGACAGCTACTCTTCACAAGCAGCTTTTTTCGATTTTGACAATGATGGTGATCTGGATGTATATATTTTAAATCACGCAGTGCATACCAGTGAATCTTTTGGTCCTTCAAACATCAGGAATAACAGGGTGTATGAAAGTGGAGATAAGCTTCTGATGAATGAAAATGGTAAATTTATAGACATTAGTGAAAAAGCCGGAATTTATGGTGGTGCCAATTCCTATGGATTAGGTCTTACCACTGCAGATTTTAATAATGACGGTTTTACTGATATTTACATCGGTAATGATTTTCACGAGGATGATTACTATTACGTTAATAATGGCGACGGAACTTTTACAGAAGGTTTAAAAGATAATTTTGGTCATACTTCCAGGTTTTCTATGGGTAATGATGCAGCAGATCTTAATAATGACGGGTATGTAGACCTGATAACTCTGGATATGCTACCAGAGGACGAGAAAATACTGAAATCATCTGCGGGCGATGATAACGTGAACCTGGATCGGTTTAGAATTCAAAAATTAGGTTATCATCCACAGTATACCCGGAATATGCTTCAGATGAATAAAGGCGGGCAATATTTTGCTGAAACGGCACTAATGAGTGGTGTAGCGGCGACAGACTGGAGCTGGGGACCTTTATTTGCAGATTATGATCAGGATGGATTTCAGGACCTTTTCATAAGTAATGGTATTCCTAAAAGGCCAAATGACCTGGACTACGTCAAATATACCTCCAACGAAGAAATTCAGAACAAACTGGATAAAACCACGCTGGTAGATAATGAAGTTCTGAATAAAATGCCTTCAGGAGCGGTGACTAATTATATTTTCCAGGGCGAAGGGACGGGGAAATTCAAAAACAGGTCTAAAGACTGGATAAGAAATGATTCAATTATCTCAACGGGAGTTGCTTATGGTGATCTTGATAACGATGGTGATCTTGATATTGTAACTAACAATATCAATAGTAAGGCCAGCATTTATGTAAATGATTATTCCGAAGGAGATTTTATAAAACTGAATATAAAGGCTGATTCCAGCAATACTTTTGGAATTGGTTCTAAAGCGATTCTTTATACAACTGGAGGAAAGCAAATAAGGCAACTGTATACTACAAAATCTTACCAGTCTTCTTCAGAGCCGATCGTGCATTTTGGGTTTAAGAAAAGTGTTCAATTGGATAGTCTTTCGGTTATATGGCCTGATGGAAAAATTCAAACAATTCTAAAACCAGAAAGAAACCGCAGCATATTATTCGAAGAAAAAAACGCAAAAGATTCTGTGGATTATGGCAGGTTATTTAAGGTTGAAAACAACAAGTGGTTTAGGAAGATAGATTCTGATTTTGGTATTACTTATGAGCATGAAGAAAATGTGTATAATGATTTTGATATGCAAAAGCTCATTCCACACCAAATGTCTGATCTGGGCCCTTCCGTTAAAGTAGCTGATCTGAATAATGATGGGAAGGATGATATAGTTTTCGGCGCTTCGAGATTTAAACCAGCTCAAATCTATATTCAGAAAAATAATTCGTTTGAAAAACAGCAAAATTTCATACCTGCCAGGGATTCTCTAGCCGAAGATCAAAGTATCGCAGTTGCAGATTTTAATGCAGACGGAAAGCAGGACTTGTTTTTTGCTTCAGGAGGAGGAGAATCTGTGGGCCGTAATGAATGGTTGCTGGACAGATTATATTACGGTGAAGAAACAACATTTAAGAAGGATTCAGCACTTCCTAAAATATATTCCAATTCTTCAGTTATTAAAACTGCAGATTACGACAACGATGGGGATATGGATATTCTGGTGGGAAGTAATTCCCAGAACTATAATTACGGAGCAATCCCGAAGTCTTATTTGCTTCAAAATAATAATGGCAACTTCAGTCTGGTTCAGGAAGAACTGTTTGATAGCCTAGGAATGATCAATGATTTGATCTTTACAGATATTGATGGCGATAAGGACCTGGATATTCTAGCTGTAGGAGAATGGATGGCTCCGGTGATTCTGGAAAATTCCTCCGGTAAATTTACCAGAAATGGAAATCTTATTCAGAATAAGAAACTGAACGGTCTCTGGCAAAAGGTAATTGAAGCAGATATAGACCATGATGGAGATATGGATTACTTGTTGGGAAATTGGGGCTTAAATTCTAAACTGAAAGCTTCTGTGGAAAATCCCATGCGCATGTACTACAAGGATTTTGATAATAATGGTCTAACTGAAACTCTTATAGCTACCGAGAAAAATGGCAATTATTATTTCCTCTACGGATTGGATGAAATGGCTTCTCAGCTTAGCCAGATGCTACGAAAAAGATTTACACAGTATAAAGATTTTGCCGGTAAAAAAATTGACGAAATACTTACGAAAGAGGAACTAAATTCAGCCGAATTATTTGAGGTTCATACCCTTGCCAGCGGATATCTTGAAAATACTGGTAGCGGTTATAATTTTAAAGAGCTTCCAAGAGAATTACAGTCGGCACCGTTAAGAGCGATGTTAAATTATGATTTTAATAAAGACGGTAAAAAAGAAGTTCTATTTGGCGGTAATTATTTTGGCGTGACGCCGTACCATGGAAGGTTTGATGCATTAGGCGGAATCATTATGTTAAACGAAAATAAAATTCTTGATTCTGATGAAATTCATTTAAATTTATCACAAAAATCTGTTAAAGATTTTTCTATTATTGAAATTGACAAGAAACCTTATTTAATCGTAACCATAAATAATTCGAAAATTGAAATCTATGAATTCGATTTTTAGCCATAGATCTATAATCACAATGTTAATTGCTTTTTCCTTATTATCCTGTAATAAGGATAATAAGATAGTAGTTACGGCTGATGATTTTCATGCCGCAAATGACAATGTGAGCAAAACCATGGTTCATGATATTTTTTCACCTCCTGTGGCTAGTAGGGTTTATGCATATTCCAATATTGCCGCCTACGAGGTGATGGCTCAATTCGATGAAAATTACAATAGTCTTGCAGGTCAACTAACCAACTTTGAAGAAACACCTGCTCCAGATACTGAAGGAATAATTCCTGAAGCGGCGGCCATAGTGGCATTTTATGATATTGGTACTGGTCTGGTTTTTTCAGAAGATAGAATAAGCATTAAACGTGACAGCCTTTTCAATAAATGGAAAAATATAGACGAGGAATCTTTTAATGTTTCCGAGGCCTATGGTAAAAAGGTCGCAGCCCATATTAAAAACTGGATGAAGCAGGATAATTATGCGGAAACGCGTACGATGCCTAAATTTTCTATCCAAACAGATGATGAAAGTCGCTGGCAGCCAACTCCGCCATCTTATATGGATGGTATTGAGCCGCACTGGATGAAGATCCGCCCGTTTGTAATTGATAGCGCAAACCAATTTAAACCTGCTCCGCCGCCAGAATTTTCTATGGAAGAAGGTTCCAAGTTTCATAATGAATTGATGGAGGTTTATAACATCAGAGAAAAGATCGCCAAAGACGAGGAAAACAGCGAAGAAATGGCCATTGCTAAATTTTGGGATTGTAATCCATATGTTTCTATTTTACGTGGACATCTTATGTTTGCTACTAAAAAGATCACTCCAGGTGGGCATTGGATGGGAATTGTGAAAATAGCCTGTAAAAAGGATAATGCTGATTTTAATAAATCTGTCTATGCTTACTCTAAAACAGCCATAGCTATTGCTGATGGTTTTATAAGTTGCTGGGATGAAAAATATCGCAGTAATCTGGTGAGACCAGAGACCTTGATCAATAAATATGTTGATGAGAACTGGAGTTCTGTTCTTCAAACTCCACCTTTTCCGGAATACACCAGCGGACATTCGGTAATTTCTGGTGCAGCTGCTACAGCTTTAACCGATATTTTCGGAGATGACTTTTCCTTTGAAGATGATACCGAAGTTGATTATGGTTTACCGGTGAGAAATTTTGAATCTTTCAATGCTGCCTCAAGAGAAGCTGCCAACAGTAGATTATATGGCGGTATTCATTATCGTTCGGCGATAGAGGTAGGTTTGGTGCAGGGTAAAGACCTTGGAGGATTTGTGGTAAACAGTCTGAAAATGCACAAAAAGCCGCAGGATTCTAAAGTTGCTTCCAACTAAATTCATGAAGAAATTCTTACTCATTTTTATCGGACTAATTGTACTTAGCCTAGGTTGGTTTTTGCTTGTAAAGGAATATGATTATAGATTTCATTTTCAGGCAAAATACAGTCCGGCGATATTAAAAAAAGAACTGAAAGACCTGAAGTCTTTTGAGGTTTTTAATTCTTCAACTGAAATTTATAATGTAAATACTGAAGAATTCAATGAGCTTAAGCAGAAAATCGATTTCGGCAATACCGAGTTAAATCTTCTTTGGGAAATGAAAGAAGCAAATGATAGCACTTCAGAAGTCTATATTCATATTGCAGGCCCAGATCGAATAAAGAACAGGCTTTCAATTCTAAATCCGTTTTCTCGCTCAGCTTACGTGGATTCCTTAGCTGCAATTTTTAGTAAACTGGGTAAAGGACTAAAGAAAAAGCAGGATCAATATCGAATAAAAATAATAGATAGCATTGTTTATTCTCCTGCTCTTGATTGTATTTGCAGGTCCGCGGAAAATGTAAAAACTTCAGATAAAGCCATGCAAATGTTTCGTGATATCCAGTATCTGGAAGATTTTGTAATGGTTCATGATCTAAAGCTAACAGGGTTTCCTTTTGTGAAAATCACGAAATGGGATCGTAAGGAGGATATGATCAATTTTGATTTTTGTTTTCCAATAAACCTGGCCCAGGATATTCGTCCAACAGCTACGGTAGATTTCCAGCAGGTTAATTCATCTACTTCAATAAAAGCGATCTTTAGTGGGAATTATAGGGAGTCAGATGTTGCCTGGCATGAATTATTATATGAAGCCGATAAAAGAAATCTGAAGACCAGTGAACTTCCATTAGAGATTTTTCGTGATAACCCGAAGGAAGGTGGTAATGCTTTAAGCTGGAAAGCTGATATCTTTATGCCTATTTCTGAGTAAAGATTCCATTTTTATGGAATGGCAATTCGTAGTTTTTCGGGAAGAATTTTAATATCTATCCTGGTCTCTTTTCCAATATATTCGCCATCTATCTGAAAAGCAACCGGAGTTTTGCAGGTTATTTTAGCAGAGTCAGTCGGGATGATCTCTACGAAGTCTGAGTCAAGGTCAGTTTCGTCCCGAAGCGTTTTAAATATTTCTATCAGATTCAATTTTTTGAAGATCAGGATCTCAAAAACTCCATCATCAGGCCTGCCTTGCGGATTAACATTTGCTCCCGTTCCGTATTTATTGGCATTGGCAAATCCCAGTAATACGGCTTTTGCTTCTTTTGTTTCCTCCTTTGTTTCAATATGAAAATTAAAAGGATATTTGCTATTAATAAGGGTAGGAATAGATTGAATTAGATAACCTACTTTTCCACGAATAGGAGAATCTTCATAATTTTCAATAAGTTCAGCATTGATTCCGAGATCGGCCATATGCAGACAAATAATGTTATTCAGACATAAAATATCAAGATCGATATAGTTTTCTCCTAATGCCACATCTATCTGCTCTTCAAGCAACTCTGGAAGATCCAGGTTTTTGGCCATACCGTTAGCAGAACCTGCAGCGAGGACTCCTACAGTAATGTCAAAAGTCTTGACGGCCTCGGCGACAAGATTAATAGTTCCATCACCTCCTGCAACAATCAGTCTATCAATTCCATTCTTTTCAACTTCATTTTGAATTTTTTCATGGTCATTTTCTCCGGTAGTTGAAAATTGGTGAAAGTTCAATCCTTTTTCATTCACTCTTTCCCGGACCAGAGAAATAATTTTTTTCTTATCGGTTTGCCCTGAAATTGGATTTACAACCAATAAAACTTCCTTAAAATTCATGCATTCTTGTTTATGATAAGCTTAAAATTAATTAATTTGGAATGAAGGAATTTTAAAAAAACGCCAATATTTTGAAGTTAGACCTCAAGTTGTACCGTGGATATGTTAATGATGAAGAACTTGTGGTATTTGGACATCTTTTTCAGTCCTGGGCACCAGATAAGTACAGTATAGATCGAAAAGGTATAAAACACGCATATTCCATTCTGCATAAATTCCGAATAAAACCTTTAGAGAATTTTGAAATCAGGTTAAAATTCAGAGATCTTGATGTTACAACGAAGACTCAGGAGGATGGTTATTTTAGATTTACGGTGCCTTATGATACAGAATTGGAACCCGGCTGGCATACTTATGAAGTAAGTTGTAAAATGTATGATTTCGGGATGATCGAAAAAGGAGAACTTCTTAAACCTTATCCTGGAAAATTAGGGATCATATCTGATATTGATGACACTTTTCTTATTTCACACAGCAATAGTTTTTTCAAGAAGCTATATGTAATGCTTTCTAAAAACATCAATAAACGTAAGGTTTTTGATGATGTTGTAAAACATTACAAGCGTTTGAGCAAGGCTGGTCAGGATTCAGAACATTCTTCAAATTCCTTTTTTTTCGTTTCCAGCAGTGAATGGAATTTATATGATTTTATATCTGAATTCGCTGATCTGCACGAATTACCGAAAGCAGTGATCAAGCTAAAAAAAATAAAGACCGGACTAACAGATTTTGTAAAATCGGGTAGGGGTAATCATGATCACAAATTCATCAAGATAAAGGATATTATTTCCTTTTATCCGCATATTAAATATGTTTTAATTGGGGACGATTCTCAGCATGATCCCTATCTATATGAGAGAATTTGCAAAACCTTTCCGCGAAATATAAAGGCAGTATATATAAGACAAACTACCAGTAAACAAAAAAAGAAGGTTCAAAAAGTCATGGCTAACTTAGAAAGTATGGATGTTAGCACTTGTTATTTTCGGGATAGTGAGAAAGCCATACATCATTCTGAACGAGAGGATATTATATAAAAAAAGGGAAGCAATTTGCTTCCCTTTCCTATGTTAAAAATTAATCCCTTTTGTAAAATTCTTTTCTATCGTAAAAATCTTCATTCTTACGATTTCTTCTTTTTCTGTTGGTATAAAGATCATCATTCTCAACATCTTTATCATCTCGAACCCAGTTAGCATCATCATCCAAAGTTCTTTCGGGATTTAGATCCCTTTGGTTATCATGGTGATGTAAAGCTCTATTGTGGTCATCAATTGGTCTATTACGATCCTCATTTTTATATCTCATATTCTCTTTCTCTCTGCGCATTCTGGCTTCCGCATCAGTTTCATGAATTGAATCCTGATGTCTCAATTCTTCCTGTCTGCGTAGTTCTTCTCTTCGTTTAAGCTCTCTTTCTTCAAGCTCAGCATCACTATAGGCAGATTTGGTTCTTCTTAGTTCGGCATCTCTTTCTGAACGCTCACCTCTTCGGTCATAAGAGCCTAAAACATGATGTTCATAATCTCTGCTGATATGTGTTCCTGATTCATATCTTTTGGTCTCAGCGAAAGTTTGATAATTAATACTATCAGTGTAAGCATATTTATCTTCAAGGTTTAGGTTAACCAAACCTATTGGAATAATAACATGATTTTCACCTTCTTTATTAATGAATTCTTTTATCTCTGAATTTGGATTGGCGGAAAAGGGATCATGGTTTGTATCAATAATACTTTGATCAACTTCCACATCCACATATACCACCTTACCAAGTTCTTTGTTCACTAGAAGGTTATCAATTTTTCCAACTTTCCTGTTGTCGAGGTCGTGGAGATGCCATCCGCGTATATCGGGATCTTTACTATTTACCTTATAATCCTTTAGTTCGCTTAAATAATATAAATGTTTTTCTTTGGTACTCATCACTTTGATTTTTAGTTAGATTATTTCAATTACATTTTCATGAAGTCTCTGCTCAGACTTAACATGAGTCACTTCTTCCATATTAGTCGAATCCATATCATCCGCTTCATCTGTATCCATACTACCATAGAAATATAAAAAAGCAAGCACACCGAGAATTATAATTAATAAAACCCAAGGCCAAACTTTTCTCTTCTTTTCAATTCGTATATCTGTCATAATTCAATTTTTAATTGGTTTGATTATATCTAAATTACCTTGTAGGCATCCTAATTTTATTTAAGCTTAAGGTAAAGTATTGTTAATTAGTCTTTTATTTGGAATTCACACTAGAAAACAAAAAAGCCGGATGTCTTTATACATCCGGCTTATAAACCAATTTATTTTCTTTTGCCATTATTTGAGCAGACTCAGTAATCTTTTCCACGCTTTATCATGCGCCTTTTTATTACCTTCTGAAGCATCAGAATCATGACCACTTCTCATAAAGGCATGACCTGCATTCTCATAAATTTCATATGCATACTCTTTTCCTGCAGTTTTCATCATCACCTCGGTATCTTCAATTGTAGAATTTACCCGATTATCATTCTCTCCGTAATATCCGTAAACTGGAGCGGAAATATTTGAAAATTTGCTGGCGTCCTTTGGGGCTGTACCATAAAAAACATGTGCTGAAGTTAAACTGTCATTTTCTGTAGCATACTTAAAAGTTTGTGATCCACCCCAGCAAAATCCAACTACTGCAACTTTTCCTGTAGAAGCCGGATCCTTTTGGATATAGTCGTAAGTGGCATTGAGATCTGCAATTACCTGTTCTTCTTTGAGATCATAAATCGCCTCCCTTGCAGCATCTGAATTTTCAAAATCTGTAGTCCTGTTGACGCCTTCCACTGTATTTGAAATAAGGTCTGGCGCGATAACCAAATATCCTTCAGAAGCGAGCTTATCTGCGAAAAGCCTGGCCCAGTCATTTAATCCTCTGTTTTCGTGTATTACAATTACAGGCTTAGCTTTTTCCTTAATTTCCGGATAAACGACAAACGCATCAAACTCTCTTTCTCCATGAGCCAAAGTAACCCATTCATGATGTCTTGGAGAATTTGAGAGCTGGCCAGTTTCAGAATTTTTCTCTGTAGTTTGTATATTTTCAGATACTGTGGATTTCTCTTTAGAACTTTCCTTACAGGATGAAAAACCTGCAAAAATTAATGCAACGATAAAAATGTTTTTGAGATCCTTCATAATAAAAATTTTATCTAAATGTTCCTGATGGAAAAACCACGACACTTTCGTGACCGTCCTTTCCAACAGCAGCAACTCCAAAGAAGTAGTTATCTATTACAATTCCCTCTAAGGTGAATTCAGTTACATCACCTACGAACCTAGAATATTGCCATTGTGGAGCGGTGGTATCTCTCCAGTAAATCTTATAACCGGCTATATCTCCATTTACCGCTTCCCAGCGAAGTTTAGTACTTGGTTCTACAATTCCTCCAATTTCAACTTTTGAAGGAGCTGGAGGAGCCCAGGCAAGGCTTGCGAGGTTAATGGCATTCACTGCGGTTAATTTTTTAGCATAGTTGAAGTTTACCCCTTCAACAACATCACCATATTCAATTCCGTTTTCTGTTCTGATATCCTGGTGCTGACGATTATAGTTCTCGTGAGCCTCCATAATTCTAACTCCGGCAAAACCAAGATCATTAAATGGTCGGTGGTGTCCACCTCTTCCAAACCTGTCTAACCTATAGATCATCATAGGGTTCATTTCTGGCATATAGGTTTCAACATTAGAATGAATATACCTGGCTAACTGCCTCGAAATTCCGTCTACCTCTCCACCATAAAATCTACGCATTGTCCTTTCCCTATCTGTCTCATTAGGAGGAACCGGTTCAGAGAAAATTCTAAAACTTCTATTATCAATGACTCCGTCCACACCTTCGATATTACCAATCATATCATTATTCAGAATCCCAATGATCTCCCATTCATTCTTTTTAGCATATTCCGCAAGCCCTTTACCTCCGAATAATCCCTGTTCTTCTCCTGAAAGCCCTACATAAATTATACTGCTTTCAAAATCATATTTAGAAAGTACTCGTGCTGCTTCCATGGTTCCCGCCATTCCGCTGGCATTATCATTTGCCCCAGGTGCATCGGTGGTAAAATCCATAGTGTTGCTGGCGCGAGAATCTATATCACCGCTCATGATCACATATCTGTTTGGATATTTGGTTCCTTTTTGAATAGCTACCACATTTACGATCCAGGCTTCTTTTGGAATTCTCTCACCGTCTTCCGGAGTTACATAATCTTTCTGGTAAAAAACGTCAAGACAATTATTACAGTCAGTCGAGATCTTGTCAAATTCAGATTTTATCCATCTACGTGCCGCTCCAATTCCTCTGGTATCGGAAACCGTATCACTGAATGTATTTCTGGTGCCAAATCCAGCTAATTTTCGAATATCTTTTTCAATACTGTCTGCGGAAACATTTTCAATTATTTCGTAGATACGCTTATCAGTATTTTGTGAAATGGAATTTTGAGAAAATAATCCCAGGCATGCAATACCCAGAATTTTCATAGGGGAAAGTAATTTCATAGTAAATTTTTAATTGGATTTCTAAAATACGGAAGTTTCGGGAATAAGTAAAAAAACAAAGCCCCGGGAAATCCCGAGGCTCTGTGTATAATCAATTTGTCTATAAATTAACTAGCTACTTCGTGCATTTCTGCTTTAGCCTTATTAATTTTTTCTTCTGATTTTGATCCAGCTACAGTAGCTTTAGTTCTAGCTTTTAAAGCTTCCATTTTGTGATTCACTGAATTAGTGAAGTCGTTTAAACTTTTGTTTGCTCCTTTTAGATAATCATCTCCTTTTTCAGTGATCGCCTTACGCGTATCTGTTCCTTTCTTAGGTGCGTATAAAAGTCCAACTACAGCTCCTGCTACAGCTCCGGATACTAGTCCTAATAACAATTTTCCTGATTTCATAGAATTTGGTTTTAAATTGGTTCGATTTAAATTGATGTGGTAAAATTAAGCAGAATTTAAAGCGAACCCATCTTCATTCAGTTAATGTATATTTAAACTTTTTCGGGAATTGCCAAATAATTTAACAGAGAATATTATTTACATGTTTTCCTTAAAGTTTTCCAGTAGCGTACGAACCTTTGGAGTTCCTTCTACATAGTACCTTGCGCTGGTTTTCTTGATCCCAACTTTCACGGTATACGAACTTTCCGGAAGATCCTGGAACATATATTCATCTGTCCAGTCATCACCAATAGCGAATATGAAATCATAATCTTTTCCGACTAGTTTTTTGGAAGAGGCTTTACCTTTATTTACACCACTGCTTTTGATCTCAAGGACCTTATTACCCTCCAGTACACTCAAACCGCGATTGGAAATAAGTTCTTTTAAAACATTACTAAGCTCATTGGCTCTTATCTCACCAAGTTCTGGATCGGCTTTACGATAATGCCAGGCAAGAGAATAATTTTTTTCTTCAATGAATGTTCCCGGAGTTCGGTCAACGAAATTTTCGATGACCGGTCTAACCGCATCCATCCATTCACTTTTTACATTTTCTGACAGTTCCCACTCACCATCTATTTGTCGCATCCAGACACCATGTTCAGAGATCAGTTCTACAGGGACATCCTGCCACCATTCGCCAAGAGTGTTTTTATCCCTTCCGCTGATTAAAATCACATCGGTGTCTTCTTGAGAATTTAATGTTCTAATAAGTTCTTTTAAATCTGCATCTGGTCTGGCATTTTCAGGTTTGTCTACAAAATTCACCAGCGTACCGTCATAATCAATGAAAAGCACTCTTTTCTTCGCATTTTTAAACTGGTTCATTATCTCCTCAGAAATTTCAGGCGTAACTCTGATAGACTTGAATGAATCTCTGTTTTCCTTAGTAGCTCTGAGTGATTTCATAAAGTCTTCGGCCCATTTTTCTACACTATAGCGACGCAATCTCTTCTGAAGCATCTTATTACGTTCAATCTGTTCCTCTTTAGGCATTTCAAAAGCCGTTTTAAGCGCTTCAGAAACCTGTTCGAAGTTATTTGGATTAATGATTAAGGCTTCATTCATCTCGTGAGCAGCGCCGGCCATTTCACTTAATATTAGAACTCCTGTCTTGTCGGTTCTGGTAGCAATATATTCCTTAGCTACCAGGTTCATCCCATCCCTAATTGGAGTAAGTAAGGCAATATCACAGGTAGTATAAAGATCAATAAGATTTTCAAAAGGCATGGATCTATAGAAATACCAGATTGGCGTCCAGCTCACCGTAGAAAATTTTCCGTTAATTCTTCCAACCAACTCATCAATTTCACGTTTTAGTCGCCTGTATTGAGGAACATTAGATCGTGAAGGGACGGCCAGCATCACTAGTCTCACTTTTTCAATATATTCAGGATTCTTATCCAGGAAATATTCATAAGCCCTGATTCGATGTGCAATTCCTTTAGTATAATCCAGCCTGTCTATACTTAAGATCATCTTGGCATCTGGAGTTGCCTCTAAATGGTGATCAAGTCTCTTTTGCAATTCCGACTGATCTGCCGAAGTGCTTTCAAAATGATCTAATGCAGCCTGTTCAAATTTCTTATAATCAATTCCCATCGGGAAGGAATCAACTTTTACAATTCTGTCTGGTAAAGTAATTTCATTAAAATCTACCTGATGTCTTAATATCCGGCTCACTGAACTTAAAAAATGCCTCTCATAATCATAGGTATGAAAACCTATAAGATCTGCGCCTAAAACTCCTTGTAATACTTCATCTCTCCACGGTAAAGTTCTGAAAACTTCATAGGAAGGAAATGGAATGTGATTGAAGAAACCAATGATCGCATCAGGAGCCTGTTCCCGAACCATATTTGGTACTAATAATAACTGGTAATCATGAACCCAGATAACGTCTCCTTTCTCGTAATGCTTCAGGATCTCATCAGCGTATTTCTGGTTTACCTGTTTATAGTACCTCCAATAATCGTCATCAGATTCTGTATACTCCATGAAATAGTGGAATAAAGGCCAAATGGTTCGATTACTGAAGCCGTAATAGAAACCATCAATTTCAGCAGAATTTAAATGGAGAGCAACACAATTTTCTTCTCTGGCTTTTTCCTGGACTTTATCCTTCAAATTTGAAGGAATATCTTCTTCAACTAAACCAGGCCATCCTATCCAGACACTATCTCCATCCTTATGGAATGATTTTAAGCCTGTTGCAAGTCCACCAACGCTTGGAGTCACCTCCAGCTCGTTGTTTTCAATAGAAACTTGTAATGGTAATCGGTTGGAAATAATGATTGTTTTACTCATAATTAAATGTAAATGCTGTTGTGACGAATTTGATTTTTCTTAAATTTCCGAAAATCATTTCACACAGCCATTGATTTATAAGATTTTTAAGATATATGGATAACCTCGATTACGGTATTATAAGCAATTGTAAAAGCGCAGCATTAATTTCTAAAACAGGTTCTCTCGATTGGTGTTGCATGCCCAATTTTGATTCCTCAGCGATGTTCGCTAAAATTCTAGATGAAAAGAAAGGAGGAAGTTTTGAAATTCTGATCGATGACGAATACGAGATCAAGCAGGAATATCTTTGGGAAACCAATATTTTAAGTACTGTTTTTGATAATGGAAAAGATTCTTTTCAGCTTATCGATTTTATGCCGAGGTATCCACGTGAAGATGGATCTTATTATGCTCCGCCAGATGTGATCAGGTTTTTCAGGTTGATCAGCGGGGAGCCAAAGTTTAAGATCAAATATGATCCTAAGTTGGATTTTGCTCGTGAGAAGACTTATAGCGAACATAAAGGAGAATATATTAAGAGTTTTACCAAGGAAGGTAAATATGACTCAGCCTACTTTTACTCAAGTTTTAACCTGAATGATATCCTTGAATTAAAAGAGATTACCCTTACCGGAAACGCCTATTGTTTGGTGGGTTATCATGAAAAACTGGTGGAACAATCCCTGGACCGTTCGTACCTGAAGTTTCAGCGTACGAAGGTTTATTGGATGAACTGGAGCGATAAGACTACGAGATACACGCATTACGGAAACGAGATCATGCGTAGCGCCCTGGTTTTGAAAGCTCTGTCATATAAAAAATCTGGAGCTGTTCTTGCCGCGGCAACTACTTCGTTGCCTGAAACGATAGGAGAGGAGCGAAACTGGGATTACAGGTTCTGCTGGATTCGAGATGCTTCGATGGTAATAAAGGTAATGGCAGGCCTTGGTCATATCAAATCGGCTAAAGATTTTCTTCAATTCATTTTGGATATTATTCCTAATAAGGATGAAAAGATCCAGATCATGTACGGGATCAATGGGGAAAAAGAACTAACCGAGCATATTTTAACTCATTTAGAAGGTTATAAAGATTCAAAACCGGTGAGAACTGGTAATGCTGCTTATATCCAAAAACAGAATGATATCTACGGAATTTTGATGGAAGTGATCTATCAGCAATTCCTGATGTTTGAAACTTCTTTGGAAAACTCAGAAGCTTTATGGACAGTAGTTCGTGGAATTGTAATGATCGTTGAAGAGAATTGGAAGAAACCAGATAAAGGTATCTGGGAACTACGAACAGAAGACAGACACTTCGTATTCTCAAAACTTTTATGCTGGGTTGCTGTAGATAGAGCTATTAAAATAGGAGAGGTGCTGAGAATGGGTATTAATGATACCAAATGGAAAGCTCTTCGGGAAGAGATCTATCAGGATATTTATACTAATGGATGGAATGAGGAGAAACAGGCATACACTCAATATTATGGTTCTTCAGATCTTGATGCTTCTACTTTGCTAATGCAGTCATATGGCTTTATTGAAGCAGATGATCCAAGATTCGTGAGCACGGTTCAGGCAACTGAAAGAGAATTATGTGAGGATGGACTTATGTATAGGTATAAGAATAACGATGATTTTGGAAAGCCAACTTCTTCATTCACCATTTGTACTTTCTGGTTAATTGATAGTCTTTATAAAATAGGAGAGAAGAAAAAGGCCAGACAAATGTTTGATCAGTTGCTTTCTTACAGTAATCATTTAGGCCTATTCAGTGAAGACATTGATTTCAAAACGAAACGTTTACTTGGTAATTTCCCTCAGGCTTATTCTCATCTTGCATTGATCGAGACAGCAGCGAATTTCAGCAAAGGTATCGCCACGGAAGGAATGATTTTCCAGGATTAACTTTCTGAATCATTCTTATTCACCGTAACCCTGGTTTTTGGTAAATGTTCAGGATAATTTTTCTGGATGAATTCTAAAAGTTTTTCTCTAAGATAAACTCGAAGGTCCCAGGCCGTTGGGGAATCTTTGGCGCTAACCAATACTCTTAGCTCAACAGATTTTTCTGTGGCATTGGTTACCTGCAAAACATCTACATTCCCGTCCCAGAGATCTGTAGTATTTAAAAGCCTGGTTTGTTCTTTTCGAATTGCATCAAAAGGAAGCCCATAATCAGCATAGATAAAAACTGTACCCAGAATATCTGCCGAGGTTCTTGTCCAGTTTTGAAAGGTATTTTCGATAAAATAAGTAGTTGGCACCACAAGTCTTCTTTTATCCCAGATCCTCACCACTACATAAGTTAGATTGATTTCCTCTATCCAACCCCATTCGCCTTCTACGATCACCACATCATCCAAACGAATTGGTTGCGTAAGCGCTATCTGAATCCCTGCGAGCAACGTTCCTATCGCCTTTTGAGCGGCCAGACCAATTATTATCCCGGCAATTCCAGCGGAAGTAAGAAGGCTTACACCTACAGAACGTATGCTATCAAAACTCATAAGAGCTATCCCGAGGGCTAATGTTACAATGATGAAGATGATGATATTTTCAAGAATGGTATACTGGGTATAAACTTTCCTTGCTTTTAAATTATTTGTGCTGTGAACATCATATTTTCTGAGCATTCTTTTTTTGAAAACTTTGAAAAATAAGATCAGAAACCAAGCTATACCTAGAATTATGGTTATTGTACTTATATGTCCAACAATTTCTCTAGTTGCATCATATCTGAAAATTTTACTGATGACCGCGACCTTTGCTATTAGAGAAGCCAGAAAAATTAAAAGAGGTACACGTAATTTTTCAGCAAAATCTACGGGTAGAATATTCCTGGGATTTTTTCCGATCTTTTTCAGAATAAAAAATGCGATGGTAAAACTTAAAACCAAAGCTAATATTCCAATAATCAGATAGTAAATTCCATTCTTTTCAAGGTCTAGCATATACACTTATTTTCGACACATTAAAGTTAATGCATCTTTCGAAATGCTTTAAATAGTTAGAAATGTTTAACCTATAAGGTTTTCGATACTATTCAGAATTGTGATTTTGCTCTAGTTTCACCCTGGTTTTTGATAAATAGACTCCATCTTCAAGCTCTGCTACATATTTAATGAGGTCTTCGCGAACTTTACAATGTAAGTCCCAAGCGGTAGGGTAATCTTTGGCTGTACATAAGCACCTAATTTTTATTACCTGATTTGTAATTGCCTCAACCTGTACGGTAGCTTCCTCATCATCATCCCATTCTTCATAATTCTCCAGAAGTTCTTTGAATTTAGACCTGATCTTTGAAACATCTACACGGTAATCTGTTTGCATTTCAATCTCCAGTTTACTTTTTGAGCTTGTCATGGAAAGATTTTCAAAGCTTTCAGAAATAACAGATTTAAGAGGAATAACCTTCCGCTTGAGATCCCAGGTTCTTACTACCATGTAGGTGAAGGTAATATCTTCAACAAAGCCATAAGAGCCTGAAATTATTACCGCATCACCTATCTTGGCAGGTTTGGTAATGGCTATCTGGACACCAGCTACAATATTCCCCAAAGTGCTTTGCGCCGCTATACCGAAAACTACTGTCGCAATTCCAGCGGAGGCCATTAAAGAAATTCCGAGTTTTTCCAGCGATGGGAATTGCGAAAATATTACCGAGGCTCCAATAAAAACAATTACAAAAATGAAGATTCTTCTTCCAACTGAAATGTAGGTCATCATTTTCCTGGCTTCAGCATTTTCCTCTTCGCTAAGATCATCTACTTTGTGTTCCGCAAAGAAATCCATAATGTAATCTATGATGCGCATTACCAGCCAGGTTACAATGCCTATAATTACGATCAGGAGCATGGTATACAATCCACGCGCGAGTGGACCTGTAAACGAAATCAGGTTATTCAGTAGTAAATAGAAGATCAAAATTCCAACTGCGGCTCCGGCTGGTGAAGCAAGTCGGTTAGCAATATTCTTAATCCAGTATTTTTCTGTGCCTGAGAATATTTTTCTAATATAATGGGAAACTATGCGTGATATAAAGTACGCCAGCAAAATCAATAAGATCGTACCGATCAACTTCCAGACAGGAACTCCAAAAATTTCAAAACTAATCCAACTGGGAATCATTCTGTCTAATTTCCTTGGGCCGTATGTTTTATATAGAGGTTCAATATTCTCTACCGTTTGAGAAGAGATCAACCAGATGGGGCTATTATCTTTAAATTTCACTCTTTGCAAGCGAAATACAATATCTCTTCCTTTTAGATCAGTTTTACCAAAACTTACACTTCTTCTTGGTTTACCTGCAATCGCTTTGTTGGTGGAGGTTGTAACATCTATTTGTCCGTCTGGTCTATCTGTAAGTTCATCCCAGCCAATTGAAATTTGTCTTTCAAAAACAAAGTTCAATTTTTCGGCTAAAAGAGCTGCTTCTTCATGGGTAAGGTTATCTGGTAATAAATTAAGATTTAATGAGTAGGCTGCCTGTTTGAAGTTATTGTTCCTAGAATTAATTATAAAATGCTCAAGTGCCGCCTGCGGTGTTTGCAGGTTTATATCATCAGGAGGATAGCCGATACCCTTATTCCATTTTCCCGCCTTATAATATGCATCTGTATATTCATTCAGGGTATTACCAGCATTGGCGGTACTATCTTTTACGATAGTTTCCTTGGTTGGTAAATCCTGATCTTCAGATTTATCTATCGAATCATTCTCCTGCGAATAGAGCAAGCTCATGTTCAGCAGGAGAAATAGAAAAAATTTTAGAGTATAATTTGTTTGGTTGGTCATTTGAAATTTATTGGTCTAATTCTAATATAGCATTTTTACTTTGAGGCATAAAATTACCGATGGCAAAAAAAAAGCCACCTGGTTAGGTGGCTTTAATAATATATGTTGATAAGAATTAGTTTACGAAACCAGTTCTTGGACCACCATCCATGAAGATTGCTCTCATACGAGCTTTCTGACCTTCAGAGAACATGTACATACAATCGTCATATACATAATCCATGTAGTTCATAGTCATATCTGCCGACTTACAATTAACAGTTGGGTAAGAAGGACATCCGTAGTTTGGTCCGTCAGAATCAGGAGTATCAGCTACGAAGTCATCCTGACGACATCTTCCATCACCCCAGATGTGACGAAGGTTCAGGTAGTGACCAACCTCGTGAGTTGCAGTTCTACCACCATCATAAGGAGACTGTACATAACCAGTATTTCCGAAGAATTGTGGAGCGATAACTACACCATCAGTAGCAGCAGGTCCTCCAGGAAACTGCGCATAACCTAAAATTCCACCACCAATGTTAGCTACCCAGATGTTAAGGGTATTAGATGGAGATACAGGTGGATAAGCATATTTCACCTCATCTCTTGTTCCCCATTCAGTTCTTGAGTTACTATGACGCTGTACGTCAGCAAGAGTAAATGAAACTTCAGCATCTGCTACAACACCAGCAAATTCAGATGGGGTGTTGCTTACATCAGAGTTGGTAGCTCTAAAGTCTTCGTTTAAAATTGCGATTTGAGAGTTGATCTGCTGATCTGAAATATTCTGTTGAGAATTACTGTAAACTACGTGTACAACTACTGGAATATTTACAACTCCTAGGTTGTCAGTCGGATCTGTGGTTCCGCCGCCACCGTCAGTTCCGCCACCACCGTTACCATTTCCGGCACCAGCTGGTTTTTTTGCAAGAATTGAACGAGTGTTCTTTTCAATATTGTACATTTTTTCATGAAGTCCTTTGTTTTCGTTAAGAAGACGGTTAAGGTTCTTCATACTGTAACATTTTTCAGCAGCATTTTCAGATCTTCTTTCATCTGAATCTGTGTAGAGATAGAAATCACTCATGTCTACCTGGGCTTGCTGCTCTTCAGTAATGGTTTCTTTGGGGTCTTGCTCACAAGAAGCAAATAAGAAAGCCATTGCGGCCATTCCTAAAATTACTTTTTTCATGTTTTAACTAGTTTTTGTTTGAGTTTTGCCGAATATATTTAAAATTTTATGTTTTCTTAACACTATTCGAAACTTTTTGTGACTTTAATAAAACTTTTCAAAATCATACTTCGACGCAAGTTCAGCAAATTTCCGAATTACTGCTGTCCAATTTACTCGTTATCAAATATCTAATGAAAATTTTAAAAATTGATTTGATTGATTTTTTGAGAAATTGATTATCAGAAATTTATGATTAGCTCAATTCAGGATGTTATTAACCTTAATGTAAAAATCTTAAAACTTTAAGAATTGTTCATTATAATCAAAAGTTTCTTTTATCTAATTTCCTGTAAAATTTAAAAACCTGTTATGAGAAAAACTAAACTTACAATGTTAGCCCTTAGCATAGGATTGCTGGCATCCTGTGAAAAGGAAATTGAAAATCCTGGAATTGCGGAAGTACAAAAACTTGAAACTCCAGCAGTGGAGTTCAGACCACTGGAAAATAATTCGTTAAATATCAAATTACCAAATGATATAGACTCCGAGGTAAAGTCGAAAATAGGAGATTATAATGTATCATTATTTTCAGCGGAGTATATTACAGCTGATGGTTCAGAAGAATTGGGAACTACCATCTTTTTTACGAACCGCGGCAACAAAATGTTATCTTCAGATTTTGTTCCAAACCTAAATTATGACGGCACTTCAGATGTATCATATTATATTGATAAAAATCGTCCTTCTACCGATATCGATGTAAATATTAGTACCGCTGCTATTGGAAGAGCAATGGATAGCTGGAAGGATGTAGACTGTTCAGATATTGGTTTATACGAAATCCCTTATGATGAAGCAGAAGAAGGTGAGGAATTGCAGGAATACGGAGTTTTTGCATATTTCTATGGTATATTCTCTGGAAATGATTTTGGCGGAGCACCTATATATATAGCAGATGTTTATCATGGGGGTTGGTTAGAAGCGGAGTTTTTTGATTTTCTAACCGAGAAGGGATCTGAATTCATTCTTGGGGTAACTTTAACTTATACTTTTACTGATGCTAATGGAAATTTGGTAGACACCGATAATAACGGTAAAGCAGATGTTGCATTTAGAGAAATATATTACAATGACACCTTTACCTGGAATGATGGTAGTACATATGATATTGAAACTATTGCTTTACATGAAGCTGGTCACGGATTAAGTCAGGCGCATTTTGGAGAGGCCTTTAGGACGAATGCTAATGGCAAAATACATTTTTCACCTAGAGCGGTAATGAATGCAACTTATTCTGGAATACAAACTTCGGTTGAAAAAACTGATAAAGCAGGCCATTGCGCAAATTGGGCTGAATGGCCTAATATGTAGTTTTTTAAATTTGTTTTGATAAAAAAAAGCCACTCTATTTGAGTGGCTTTTTTCAGTTTAAAAGAATGTTTCTTAGAAACAATATTTATTTTCTGAAGTTAACTTCTCTGCAATTGTATTTCTCAATTGAACTACATTCGGCATATTCGTATACTTAGTAAACCTCTTAAGGCCCATAAGCATCATACGCTGCTCATCACCTTCAGCAAAGGAACCAATACCTTCTTTAGCTTTAGTATTCACAGTTTCTACCGCATGGTAAAGATAAAGTTTAGCCATTGCAATCTGTTCCTTCTGCGCATCTGCTCCTAGTTTCTTAGCATTCTTTTCTGCTCTAAGAATTCCGGATTCCGCCATATAGATTTCGATAAGAATATCGGCTGCAGCTAAAAGTAATTGCTGGTGTTCTTCCAGTTGTGGACCGAATTTTTGAACGGCGCTACCTGCAACCATTAAGAATACTTTTTTAAGCTTAGCGATCATTTCTTTCTCTTCCGCGAAAAGTTCAGAATAATCAGGTTTTTCCATAGATGGAATTCCAGTAAGCTCATCTGCAACCTTCGTGGCCGGACCTAGAAGATCAACATGCCCTTTCATTGCCTTTTTAACCAACATTCCTACAGAAAGCATCCTGTTAATCTCGTTAGTACCTTCATAGATACGTGCAATACGTGCATCCCTCCAGGCAGATTCCATCGGCGTGTCTGCAGAGAATCCCATACCACCGTAAACCTGGATACCTTCATCACTACAATTCTGAACATCTTCTGAACAGGCAACCTTTAAAATAGAACATTCAATTGCATATTCCTCAACACCTTTTAACTCAGCTTCTGAATGAGAAGCTCCATCCTCAAGACGAATATTGATTCTGTCCTCGATGTTTTTAGCCGCACGGTATGACGCTGCTTCACCAACATAGGCTGAAGTAGCCATTTCAGCTAACTTAGACTTTATAGCACCGAATTTTGCAATAGGAGTGTCAAATTGAACTCTATCATTGGCATATTTAGTGGCTAGATCTGTAACTCTTCGTTGTGCATCTAAAGAGGCCGCAGCCAATTTGATACGTCCAACATTTAGAGCATTCATTGCGATCTTAAAACCGTTACCACGATCAGAAAGCATATTCTCTACAGGAACTTTTGTCTCGTTAAAGAATACCTGACGGGTTGAAGAGGAGTGAATACCTAATTTCTTCTCTTCTTCACCAAAGCTGATTCCATTCTCCTTATCATTCTCAACGATAAACCCGGTAATATTTTTATCATCTTCAATTCTGGCGAAAACGATAAATACATCGGCAAATCCTGCATTGGAAATCCACATTTTCTGTCCGCTGATGCTATAATATTTTCCATCGTCAGAAAGAACAGCTTTCGTTTTTCCTGAATTCGCATCAGAACCTGCGTCTGGTTCAGTTAAACAGTAAGCTCCAAACCATTCACCGGTAGCAAGTTTTGGAACATATTTTTTCTTTTGTTCCTCAGTACCATAAAGAGTGATTGGCATGGTACCAATTCCTGTATGTGCTCCAAAAGCGGTGGCTACAGAACCTGTAGCACCAGAAATATAATCGCAAACCAACATGGTAGAAACGAAGCCCATTCCAAGACCATCATATTCTTCTGGTACGGCAACACCTAGAAATCCAAGTTCACCGGCTTTACGCATCACCTCTTCGGTTAATCCATAATTCTTTTTTTCAAATTCTTCTTTGTGAGGCCAAATTTCGCGATCAACAAATTCCTTAACGGAATCACGCATCATTTTTTGTTCCTCGTTAAAATCTTCAGGGGTGAAGACATCTTCACATTTGGTCTCCTTTACCAGGAACTGACCACCTCTTAAAAGATCTTTTTTAGCTGTATCTGTACTCATTTTTTATAAAAGTTTGCTGTGAGAACCAGGTCTCACGTAAGATTATTAATTTAAAAATTCAAAGACTCCTGCTGCTCCCTGACCTGTACCAACACACATGGTTACCATACAATGTTTGTTTTTCAATTCACGCTTACGCATTTCATCAAAGATCTGAACAGAAAGTTTAGCTCCTGTACAACCAAGCGGGTGACCCATAGAGATTGCGCCACCATTTGGATTTACTTTATCCTTATCCAGTCCTAGTTCTCTTATCACGGCTAAAGATTGAGAAGCGAATGCCTCATTCAATTCTATTAGCTCCATATCTTCCTTCTTAAGTCCGGCTTGTTTTAGAGCTTTTGGAATTGCATGAACTGGCCCGATACCCATAATTCTTGGTTCTACACCAACTGCAGAGTAACTTACCATTCTTGCAATAGGCTCAAGATTTAACTCCTTAACCATATCTTCGCTCATCACCATAACAAAAGCAGCACCGTCACTCATTTGTGAAGAGTTACCGGCCGTTACACTTCCGCCTTCAGCGAATACTGGCCTTAGTTTATTCAGAACCTCAATAGAAGTATCTTTTCTTGGACCTTCGTCCTTATTTACAGTATAGGATTTTGTTTGCTTTTTACCATTTTCATCAACATAAGTTTCGTCGATGGTAATTGGAACGATCTGATCCTGAAAACGATCTTCCGCCTGGGCTTTGATCGCTTTCTGATGAGAATTGTAAGCAAATTCGTCCTGATCTTCTCGGGAAACTTTGTATTTATTAGCAACTGCTTCTGCAGTTAATCCCATTCCCCAGTAATAATCTTCATGACCTTCTTTAGCCAGCTTGTAATCTGGCACCGGTTTGTAACCTCCCATTGGGATGTAACTCATACTCTCAGCTCCACCTGCGATGACACAATCGGCCATACCGCTTTGAATTTTAGCAGTAGCGATGGAGATTGTTTCCAATCCTGAAGCACAGTATCTGTTCACGGTCATGCCTGGAACATCTTCGATCTTCAATCCCATTAAGGAAATCAATCTACCAACGTTCAATCCCTGTTCTGCTTCGGGCATCGCGTTTCCAACCATTACGTCATCAATTCGCGTTTTATCGAAATCAGGTAATTTATCCATCATATACTGGATGGTTTCCGCAGCCAGTTCATCAGGTCTTTTGAAGCGGAATACACCTCTTGGAGCCTTTCCTACTGCGGTTCTATATGCTTTAACTATATATGCTGTTTTCATTTTTTGTAATTTTTGATTTTTAGAACTTTAAACTACTCTTAGTTTCTAAGCGGTTTTCCTTTTTTCAGCATGTGCTGTAAACGCTCCAGAGTTTTTCTCTCTCCTGTTAGCGATAGGAAAGCTTCTCGTTCCAGTTCTAATAAATACTGCTCGCTTACCAATTGGTTTTCTGAAAGATCACCACCAGCCATTACATAGGCCAGTTTGTTCGCGATCTTCTTATCGTGTTCACTGATATATTTCCCGGCAGCCATCTGGTCTGTTCCTACAAGGAATGCCCCTAATGCCTGTTTACCAAGTACTTTAATATCTGTACGTTCAATTGGTTTTGTATATCCGTTTTCAGCCATTAGCAACGCATGTTTCTTAGCGATCGCTAATTGTCTGTCTGGATTTACAACCACTATATCTTTCCCTTTTTGAAGAATATTCAGGTCATAAGCTTCATAAGCTGAAGTTGAAACCTTCGCCATTCCAATAGTAAGGAAGTGTTCTCTCAATCGGTTTAACTCTACATCATCTTTCTGGAAAGTATCGGCAGCTCTAACGGTCATTTCTTTAGTTCCACCGCCACCAGGAATGACACCAACACCAAATTCAACTAATCCGATGTAGGTTTCTGCAGCGGCAACTACCTTATCAGCGTGAAGTGACATTTCACATCCACCACCAAGCGTCATCGCATGAGGAGCGGCAACCGTTGGAATAGAGGAGTAGCGCATTCTCATCATAGTATCCTGGAAATATTTGATCGCCATGTTCAGCTCTTCATATTCCTGCTCAACTGCCATCATGAAGATCATTCCGATGTTCGCACCCACAGAAAAGTTTTTACCATTATTCGCAACAACCAGTCCCTGGTAATCTTTTTCGGCCATATCTATAGCCTTATTGATTCCGTCAAGAACATCGCCACCAATAGCATTCATTTTACTTCTGAATTCAACATTCAGAATTCCGTCGCCAAGATCTTCAACTACAACTCCGCTATTCTTGAATACTTCTTTAGACTCCCTAATATTGTCAAGAATGATGAATGCATCCTGACCAGGAACTTTAGTTTGCTTTTTATCGTCAATATTGTAATAGTAGGTGTTTCCTTCTTTTACAGTATAGAAACTATCGTTTCCGCTTTCCAGCATTTCGTTCACCCATGCTGCAGGTTCATAACCTTCAGCTTTCATCATTTCAATACCTTTTTGAACACCAATCGCATCCCAGATTTGGAATGGACCATGTTCCCAACCGAATCCTGCTTTCATGGCATCATCGATCTTATAAAGCTCATCTGAAATTTCAGGAATTCTATTAGAAACATAAGCGAAGAGAGCAGAGAAACTCTTTCTATAGAAATCCCCGGCTTTATCTTTTCCTTTTACCAGTACTTCAAAACGATCTTCTACATTATCGATGGTTTTAGTCATCTCAAGCGTAGCGAAAGAAGCACTTTTTCTATCGCGATATTCCATCGTATTCAAATCAAGAGATTTGATCTCGCTGGAACCATCGTCTTTTTTAATTTTTTTATAGAAGCCCTGTCCGGTCTTACTACCTAACCATTTATTTTCCATCATGGTATTGATGAAATCTGGTAGTTTGAACAGGTCATGTTGTTCATCATTTGGAACATTCTCATGCAATCCGTTAGCCACATGTACTAAAGTATCAAGACCCACCACATCTACCGTTCTAAAGGTTGCAGATTTTTGGCGACCTATTACCGGACCGGTTAATTTATCAACCTCTTCAATAGTCATTCCCATATCTTTTACCGTATGGAAAAGACTCATGATTGAGAAAATACCAATTCGGTTACCAATAAATGCAGGAGTATCTTTGGCAAGAACAGATTTCTTTCCTAGAAATTTTTCGCCGTACATCTCAAGAAAATCAAGAACTTCAGGTGAAGTTTCCTTTCCTGGAATGATCTCAAATAATCTTAAATATCTTGGAGGATTAAAGAAGTGTGTTCCGCAGAAATGTTTTTTAAAATCATCACTTCTACCATCGGTCATGAAATTAATAGGAATACCTGAAGTATTGGAAGTAATCAGAGTTCCCGGTTTTCTATGCTTTTCAAGGTTCTCAAAAACCTGTTTTTTAATATCCAGACGCTCAACAACAACCTCAATGATCCAGTCTACTTCTGAAACTTTTTCGATGTCATCTTCCAAGTTCCCGGTAGAAATTCTATTTACAAAGTCTTTGTGGTAAATAGGTGAGGGCTTCGACTTAACAGACTCCTGAAGAGAATCGTTTACAATCCTGTTACGAACCACTTCATCTTCCAGGCTCAGGCCTTTTTTCTTTTCTTTTTCATTCAGTTCACGAGGAACAATGTCCAGAAGCAACACTTCCACGCCAATATTGGCAAAATGGCAAGCGATACCGCTACCCATAATTCCGGATCCGATCACTGCTACTTTATTAATCCTTCTTTTCATTTCTTGGTTTTTAATGTTTTATCTGATACTAATTTCTTCGGTATATATTTTCTTTTCACTTATGAGGTCTAGAATAGTATTTGCTACCTCTATAAATGTTTTTAGGTCTTTATCTGAAACATTTTCCTTTACGGCTTCATCAAACCTGAGAACTACTCTTTTTGAATAATCTCGCATTTCCTTTCCAAAATCTGTTAGATGAATTAAAACACTTCTTCCATCATTCGGATTTTTCTTTCTTACGATGAGACCTTTTTCTTCCATTGTCTTTAAAATCCTTGAAAGACTGGTAGCTTCCATGCCCATTTTCGGGCCAAGTGAGGTAGATGGGGTTCCTTCTTCTGGATCTATGCTTAAAAGAGCAAAACCCGTTGCCATGGTGCTGCCTGCTTTTCCAGCTTCCTCATTATACATTTTGGAAACTGCCATCCAGGTGGCACGCAATACATAATCTATGGTTTTTTCTTTCATCTGGATTTTTGAATGAATCCAAAGTTAGGAAAAAATATTATGCATGCATAATAAAATAAGCTTAAAAATATTAATATCGTGAATTAATACCGTTAAAATTCTTAAAACAAAAAAGCCCCTCTGATTCTGAGGGGCTTTTTTTGTCATTTTCTTAATGCTTAATTAAAAGCGATTGTAAAGTTTCTCATAAAGATCCTTATATTTTTCTCTAATTATTCTCCTCTTTAGTTTCATAGTAGGAGTAAGATGTTCATCTTCCACCGTCCATGCTTCCGGAGTAAGTTCAAAAGTTTTCACTCTTTCCCACTTTCCGAATTTCTGATTATAGAAATCAACTTCTTCCTGAATTCTATCTCTTACCATACTGTTTCTGGCAATATCGGCCGGAGTTTTATCTCCAAGATCGATATTCTTTCTTGCTGCCCAGTCTGTAATAAATTCAAAATTTGGTTGGATTAGCGCTGCAGGCATTTTTTCACCATCTCCAACTACCATGATCTGCTCGATAAAGCGGGATTGTTTCATGGTATTTTCAATTAACTGCGGCGCAACATATTTTCCACCTGAAGTCTTGAACATTTCTTTCTTCCTGTCAGTAATCTTCAGGAATCCGTCCTTATCGATCTCCCCAATGTCACCAGTATGGAAAAATCCATTTTCAATAACTTCATTTGTTTTTTCCTGGTCTTTGTAGTAACCCTTCATAATATTAGGACCTTTTGCCAGGATCTCTCCATCTTCAGCAATCTTTACTTCTACGTTGTCCAATACTTTTCCAACGGTTCCAATTCTAAAACCATGATTACGCTCGTCATTTACGGCGATCACTGGAGAAGTCTCGGTTAAACCGTAACCTTCCATTACCGGAATTTCTGCTGCGGCAAAAACCCTTGCAAGTCTTGGCTGAAGAGCGGCACTTCCGGAAACTATAAGATCAATATTTCCGCCTAAACCTTCTTTCCATTTCGAGAAGATCAGTTTACGAGCTAATTTAAGCTTAGTTTCGTACCACCAGCCATTAGCACCATAGGGTTCATATTCAAGACCTAACTCAACTGCCCAGTAAAATAATTTTTGTTTTATTCCGCCAAGCGCTGTTCCTTTTGCGATAATCTTATCGTAAACTTTTTCCAATAATCTTGGAACTGCTGTGATCACGTGAGGTTTAACTTCTTTCAAGTTATCACTGATCATTTCTATGGATTCAGCAAAATAAATGGAAACAGAATAATACTGATATAGATACAGTATCATTCTTTCGAAAATATGACAAACTGGTAAGAAGCTCAAGGCTTTATATGTGCCAATTTCAAATGGTACACGTGGTGCACTTCCTAAAACGTTGCTTACGATGTTTTCATGTGAAAGCATCACTCCCTTAGGTCTACCGGTTGTACCAGAAGTATATATTAAAGTAGCAAGATCGTCTGTCTTTACAGCTTTTTTCAGTTTTTCAACTTCATCCTGATTCCCTTTGTCTTCACCGCTTTCAAGTATTTCTTTCCAGTTCTTGCATCCGGTGATCTCATCAAAACTATATACATCTTTAAGTTGAGTAGTTCCTTTGATTCGATTTACTTTATCCAGAACTTCCTGATCTGAAACAAAGCAATAAGTCGCTCCACTATGATTAAGAACATATTCGTAATCATCTTCAGAAATAGTAGGATATATTGGTACGTTTTGAGCACCTAATTGCAGAATTCCAATATCCATAACATTCCATTCAGTTCTATTGGTAGTAGAAATGACTGCAATTTTATCGTTAGGCTTAACGCCTAATCTTAGAAGTCCGCGGCTTACCGTGTTCGCTTTATCAATATATTCCTGTGTAGAAAGTGTTTCCCATTTGCCATTGTACTTGGTGGCCAAAGCTTCCTGTAACGGATGGTTTTCAAGTTGGTGATATGGGAAGTCAAAGAGTCGTTTTATTTCATTCATGAAATTGAACAATTTTAGATATGCCTTGCAAAATAGCAAAAAAGAGGGCTACATCAAATTGATAATTCAAAAAAGAAGGGATGTTTTTAGCATCCCTTCAAAATAATTCATAAAAAACTTTGCTTACTGCTTCTTTTCCAGCCATTTTCTGGCATTTACAAATCCTTCATGCCATGGAGAAACTTTGTCTTTTCTGTTTTTAGGATAATGTGCCCAGTTCCACTGAAAAGTAGAACGTTCCAGGTGAGGCATCATTACCAGATGTCTACCTGTTTCATCGGTTAGTACCGCAGTATTGTAATGAGATCCGTTTGGATTCGCGGGGTAGCCTTCATAACCGTATTTACCCACAATGTTATATTTTTCTTCCTCATACGGGAAACTGAATTTACCCTCACCATGCGCTGCCCAGATCCCTAATTTTGAACCTGCCAGTGTAGAAAGCATTACAGAATTATTTTCCTGAATTTCTACGGAAGTAAAATTACATTCGAATTTATGAGATTCATTATGGAGCATTTTTGGCTTTTGATCGTGGTCAGGATTTATAAGTCCCAGTTCAATAAATAGCTGGCAACCGTTACAAACTCCAAGGGATAGAGTATCCTTTCTGGCAAAGAACTTATCCAAGGCTTCCTTAGCTTTTTCATTATATAAAAATGCTCCGGCCCAACCTTTGGCACTTCCCAGAACATCTGAATTCGAGAATCCTCCAACGGCAGCAATAAATTGAATATCTTCAAGAGTTTCACGACCCGTTATTAAATCGGTCATATGAACATCTTTTACATCAAAACCTGCTAAATACATGGCCCTTGCCATTTCGCGTTCAGAATTTGAACCCTTTTCGCGAATAATTGCAGCTTTGATTCTAGGCTTATCTGAATTTAATACAGGTAATTCTCCGGTAAAATGTTCAGGAAACTTAAACTGAAGCGGCTGCTCCTTGTAGTTATGGAATCTTTCAGTAGCCTTGTCAATTCCACTTTGTTTCTCATCTAAAAGGAAAGAAGTCCTGTACCAGGTATCTCTCAATTCTGAAATATTAAAACTAAGGTCTGCTCCTGAATTCTGAATTCTTAATTCATTGGATTTTGAAACCTTTCCGATATTGAAAAATTCAATTCCTTTCTCACTCAAAATTTCTTCTACTGAATTGTCCTTTGCCTGGAATACAATTCCGCAGTTTTCATTAAATAATAGCTTAACGATATCTTTTTCCCCAAGAGTTGAAAGATTTAGATCTGCGCCAAGATCTACATCGGCAAAACACATTTCTAGTAAGGTTGTGATCAAACCTCCGGAAGCCACATCATGCCCTGCAAGGATAAGGTCCTTTTTTATCAATTCCTGAATTGCATTGAAAGCATCAGCAAACTTCTTATCATTTTTAATTGTTGGGACTTCATTTCCAACTTTATTAAGAATCTGAGCGAATGAAGAACCTCCAAGTTTAAAGGAATCCTGAGATAAGTTTATATAATAAATGTTACCACCGTCCTGCTGAAGAACTGGCTCCACAATTTTAGTAATGTCATTACAGTGTCCGGCGGCAGAAATAATTACGGTACCAGGAGAAATAACCTGTTTATCCTTGTATTTCTGCTTCATTGAAAGAGAATCCTTTCCGGTAGGCACATTGATGCCCAGAGAAATTGCAAAATTTGATACTCCTTCTACAGCCTCATAAAGCCTGGCATCTTCACCTTCATTATTACAGGGCCACATCCAGTTGGCAGAAAGAGAAATAGATTTCAACCCTTTTTCCAGCGGAGCCCAGACAATGTTGGAAAGTGACTCTGCGATGGAATTCTTTGAGCCGGCCACAGGATCTACAAGTGCAGAAATAGGGGAGTGGCCAATTGAAGTCGCAACCCCTTCCTTACCATTATAATCCAGTGCCATTACACCACAGTTGTTAAGTGGTAATTGTAGTGGACCTGCAGTTTGTTGTTTGGCGACTCTTCCGGAAACACAACGGTCTACCTTATTAGTCAACCAGTCTTTACAAGCAACGGCTTCCAGTTGTAGAACCTGGTTTAGATATTCATGAATTTTAGAAGTTTCATAATTTATTTTATCATAATTTCTCTTTACCGACTTATCATTCATGATCGTTTTTGGAGAGCTCCCGAACATATCTGAAAGCTCAAGATCCATCGGTTTTTCACCAGATTTTTCTCCTTGAAATGTAAAGCGATGATCCCCGGTTACATTTCCAACTTCATACATTGGAGAGCGTTCCCTGTCTGCAACTCTTTTCAGCTGAGCGATTTCTGCTTCTCCAATTACCAATCCCATTCTTTCCTGAGATTCGTTACCAATGATTTCTTTAGCAGAAAGAGTAGGATCACCTACAGGAAGTGCATCCAAATCAATCTTTCCACCTTTTTCTTCTACAAGTTCACTTAGACAATTTAAATGTCCGCCAGCTCCATGATCATGAATGGAAACGATTGGGTTATCATCACTTTCAACCATTCCACGAACTGCATTGGCTGCCCTTTTTTGCATTTCGGGGTTAGATCGCTGTATGGCATTTAATTCAATACCACTACTAAATTCACCAGTGTCTGCGGAAGATACGGCAGCACCACCCATACCAATCCGGTAATTTTCACCACCAAGAACAACGATTTTATCTCCTTTTTTCGGAACATCTTTCAAAGCCTGGTTTTCTTTTCCATAACCTATTCCCCCGGCAAGCATGATCACTTTATCATAACCGAGCTCTCGTTCATGCTCAGAATGTTCGAAAGTAAGTACAGAACCGGAAATCAATGGCTGACCAAATTTGTTTCCGAAGTCTGAAGCTCCATTGGAAGCTTTTATTAAAATATCCATAGGAGTCTGGTATAACCAGTCTCTTTTTTTCATTCCGTTCTCCCATTTTCTGTCTTTTTCCAGTCGGGAATAGGAAGTCATATATACAGCAGTTCCTGCAAGCGGCAAAGAACCTTTTCCACCGGCAAGCCTGTCTCTAATTTCACCACCACTTCCTGTAGCTGCTCCATTGAATGGCTCTACCGTAGTAGGAAAATTATGAGTTTCTGCTTTTAGAGATATTACAGAATCGAAATCTTTTACCTGGTAATATTCAGGAATATCAGCAGCTTTTGGAGCGAATTGCTCTACACGCGGTCCTTTTACGAAAGCAACGTTGTCTTTATAAGCTGAGACAATATTATTTGGATTTTCTTCAGAAGTTTTCCTGATCAATTTGAATAATGATAACGGTTTTTCCTCACCATCAATTACAAAGGTTCCATTGAAGATCTTATGTCTGCAGTGCTCAGAATTTACCTGAGAAAATCCGAAGACCTCAGAATCAGTTAATTTTCTACCCAATTTATCTGCAAGACCTTCAAGATATTTTACTTCCTCTTCATTCAATGCCAAACCTTCTTTCTGATTGAAAGCCTCGATATCTTCAACATCAATGATCGGCGCGGGGTTAATATGAATATCAAAAATATCCTGGTCCAGACCTTTATATTTTTGAGAAAGCATTGGATCAAAATCATGAAAATGTTCATCTACTCTCAGAAATTCTTCAATTCTAATAAGGCCGTGAATTCCCATATTTTGGGTGATTTCCACAGCATTGGTACTCCAGGGAGTGATCATGGCGGCACGTGGACCAACAAAAAAATCTGCCAGTGCAGATTTATTTATTTGTTGAGTATTTCCGAAAAGCCAGTTTAGTTTTGAAATTTCCTGGGCTGAAAGTTCTGAGTGTGTTTCCACAGCAAAAACCTTGGTAGTTTGGTTTCCGAAGAAAAGGATCATTTAAGTTGTGTTTGTTGTTGTTTTAAAGGCACAAATTTACTTTTTTAATGCTAATACATAAAATTAATGCTTAGAATAATTCTCTTAGTTTTAACAACTAAACACGCAACGCTTATAAATATCTACCATCTGAATTACATAAAACTAATTTTATGAAATTTCTAAAATTTGCTATTCTGGTTCTCGCTTTTAGCCAGGTCTCATGTTCTAAAAGTGATACTGTAAGTAATTCAAAAAATATAATCGACTATAGGGTAGATCATTTTAAAACTACAGCAGTTGGCTTTGATCTTCAGCTGGTTTACCGCATCCAGAAAGGTGATGATATCGGGTCTGAAAACTGGAGCAGGTCATTTGGGGGAGTAAGAGGTTTTGATTACGAACCGGGCTATATATATGATCTTAAAGTCGAAGAAATTGAAATAGATAACCCTCCAGCCGATGGATCCTCAATTATTTATGAGTTGGTTGAAGTGGTTTCTAAAACCAGGGTAAGTGAATCTACCAAATTTTCCATCCCGCTTATTTGGAATAGAAATATTGTATTTCTAACCGGAAATGAAACCGATGGTTTTATGATTCTGGATGAAATAGCAATTGATTGTGCAGATCTTTGTAGTAGTCTAAAAGATGTAATGAATATGGACGCCCTGGTATTAGCACAATTTAAACGTATTTCAAATTCTGAATATCAGCTGCTTGATTTAATGATTGAAAATTAAATATTCGGCTTGAAAGATTCTGAATTAAATATTTATGATTTTAAAATATAATCTGATTGATTAATTTCTTATCTTATGATTATCAATCAATTACATTATGTATTTCAAAATCTATCTTCTCGTTTTTGCGGGAATTCTGACTTCATTTTTCAGTATTTCCTGCAGTTTAAATGGTAATCCATCGGGTAAACCGGAAATTACAGAAGTTCGTATAAATCACTTCCGCCAGACGGCAATCGGTGAGGGGCCTTATCTTGTGTATTTGATGCAGGAAGATGGGAACATTGGTGGTGACCAATGGAACTATCTTTATGACGGTATTGAAGGATTTGACTTTCTACCAGGTTATATTTATGATCTGAGAGTGAAAAAGATCACAATAGAAAATCCGCCCGCAGATGGTTCTTCAATCAAATATATACTGGTAAACGTGAGAAATAAACGAAAGGTTCCTGAGAACGAGTTTTTTCAGGTAAATCTAAAATCCTTTGGTTATAATTTTGTTTGGGCCGATAGCCAGAATTTGTCTTTACTTGGTGAATATCCCATTGATTGCAACAACATTTGTGTTGATTTGACTGCTGCTTTGGAGGATCAAACCGATGTTACGGGTACTTTCATCCACGGTCCAAATCAAAGCCTGGTACTACAAAGTATTAACTGAACTATTCTAAAACAATTATGCCTTCTGGAGTAGCGCCATATAGAAGCCATCATAACCGCTTTCGCTGGAAAGAATTTTTTTCTCTTTCAAGAGCGTAAAATCTTTACCGATCTCAGTTTTCAGGAATTTCTGAACCTGTTTTTCATTTTCTGAAGGTAGTATAGAACAGGTAGCATAGACCAATTTCCCCCCGCTTTTTACGATCCTGGAATATTTTTCCAGAATTTCCAGCTGAGTATTTTTAATTTTTTCCAGGAAGTCTGGCTGAAGTTTCCATTTGGCATCAGGATTTCTGCTTAAAACACCCAATCCGCTGCAGGGAGCATCAATCAATACTCGATCTGCAGAATTATAAAGCTTCTTGATCACTTTCGTAGATTCAATGCTTCTGGTTTCCACGTTATGGGCACCGGCCCGTTTTGCGCGACGTTTTAATTCCTTTAGTTTATTTCCATAAATGTCCAGGGCAATGATCTGACCTTTATTTTCCATAAGAGCTGCCAGGTGTAATGTTTTTCCACCCGCGCCGGCACAGGTATCCACCACCCTCATTCCTGGCTGAACGTCTAGCAGTTCAGCTACTCTTTGTGAGCTCGCATCCTGAACTTCAAATAAACCATCCTGAAAAGCCTTGGTCTTAAAAATGTTTGCTCTTTCTTTCAATTCTAATGCTTCAGGATAATTGCGAATATTAGTAGTTTCTATACCTTCAGCACTTAATTTTTCAGCTAAATCTTTCGGAGTAGTCTTCAATCTGTTTGCTCTAATTACAACTGGAGCCTGTTCATTTAAAGCATGAAGTTCTTTGGTCCATACTTTATCACCTAATTCTGATTCTCCAAGTTCATCCATCCAGTCTGGAACAGATTCTCTGAATTTCCTAATTCGGCTAAGCTCATCAAATTTTCCTTTGATCCTTCGTACCGGGGTTCCTTCAAATTGAGGCCAGTCTGGAAGTTTAATTCCTCTTAGCACACACCAGACAGCAAAAATCCTGAAAAGATCTTCCCTTTTAAAAGGTTCTTTAACTTCTGCTATTTCAGCATAAAGCCTTTTCCATCTAACAATATCATAGGTAGTCTCGGCGATAAAGCTACGATCTCTTGAACCCCAACGTTTATCACGCTTCAGGGTTTTCTCAATTACCTTATCAGCATAATTTTTTTCATTAAAAATTTCAGCTAAAGCATCAACGGTGGCAAAAACCAGATTCCTGTGTAGGCGCATAAATATTCTTTAAAGGCGCAAAGTTACGGTTTTTTGAATGGGAAAAATTTATATTTGATTCAAATTCACGATATGAGAAAAATAAGTTTTTTACTGATTTTACTGGCTTTTGCCTGCAAGAACTCAAATAAAGAAAATGAATCTGAAATCAATTCTAATAAGCAGGTTAAAGAATATAAATCTGTAGAAACTGAGGTAATTATGCAGAATGATTCTCTAAGTGTTAGAGCGATTGAAGTAATTGGTGAAAATGTTGCATTTGCCGCAAATAATGGTGTATATGGGTTGTACAATTCTCAAAATGATACCTGGAAGACCAATGTTCAAAAATTAGACTCAATTACTCCTGAATACAGGGCTGTTGCCAGCACTGCAAGTGATTTTTTTATGGTTAGTGTAGCCAGCCCAGCGTTAGTTTATAAAACAGGTAATTCTGGAAATATGGAATTGGTTTATAAAGAAGATGATGAAAAAGCTTTTTATGATGCAATCGCTTTCTGGAATGATCAGGAAGGTATAGCCATGGGAGATCCAACAGATGGTTGTATTTCTATAATTGTCACCCGTAACGGTGGTAAAAGTTGGAATAAACTGGATTGTAGTGTTTTGCCAGAAGCAGCAGAAGGAGAGGCTGCCTTTGCTGCCAGTAATTCAAATATAGCCATAAAGGGAGATAAAACATGGATATTAACCGGGGGCGTAAAATCTAGAATCCTGTATTCTTCAGATAAGGGGGAAACCTGGGAAGTTTTTGATACTCCGCTCTTACAGGGAAAACCCACAACAGGTGGTTATAGTCTCGATTTTTATGATGAGAATCGAGGAATTATTGTTGGAGGCGATTATACTAATGCTGAAGGAAACAAAGGCAATAAGGCCATTACAGAAGATGGAGGTAAAACCTGGAAATTAGTAGCCGAAGGAAAAGATCCGGGATATAAAAGCAGCGTGAGATATATTCCAAATTCTGACGCACAGCAGATTCTTGCTACCGGATTTACCGGAATCCATTACAGTAAAAATGGAGGAGCCTCCTGGAATAAAATTTCTGATGAAGGATTTTATACTCTAAGATTTATAAATGATAGCACGGCGTACGCAGCAGGGAAGGGGCGTATCGCAAAATTGAGATTTCACTAGAAAGAAATAATCCGACAGATAAAAGAATCTGCCGGATTATAACTACTAACTAACCAAAAAACTAAACATGAATAGTACCACTACTCACTGCTATTCAAATCTTTACGCTCGCGTTTGGCGCGGTATTCCTTAATAAGCTTTTTATGAAATTCATCTTCCAGCTTATGTAATTTGATAATATCCTTTGCTGAAATAATTTGTTTTAAATCTTTAAAAAGCTGCTTCTTAATTTTATATTCTTCACTCTCAATGGTTAAATATTCATTGAGCAGCTCATTAGCCTTATCTTCATTTATGCACTCTACATTTTCAAGTTCTATATGCTCTCTAGCATGTAATTCTCTTCTTTTGGCTTCATATTCATTATAAATCGGCCAGAATTTTTCTGCTAACTTATCTGTTAAATTCAATTCCTGGGTTAAAAAGGCAACTTTTAGAGCCTTAATTCTAGCTCTCTGGGCATCGCGATCTTCCTCCTGCCCAATCATTTGGAAGCTGGAGAAAAGAACCATACATATCAATATAAATTTCTTCATAGTTTATTCTAAAATAAATGCCGGGTCCTCTATGTTTTCATCAATATAATCGAAAACAGCATCAGAATTTACCGAGTTGAAATCTGAATCATCAATAAGCTTACCATCTTCAAATACAAAATCTGAAACATCTGCGGAATTAAGCTCGATGATCCCCAGATCATAACCTTCATCTATATAACTTTCCATGGCCGAAACTTCTATGTCATCCCATCCTACGGGCTGAGTGGTGTCGGTTTGAAAAAAGTTGCCAAGCATTAAAATGAATATCGCAGCAACCGCAGCGGCATAGAATAGATATTCTTTTTTGAAAAGACTGATTACCTTAGGTTGATCATTGGTTTGAGCGATGATCTTTTCTTCCAGTCCCGCAAAATATTCATCAGGGATTTGAAATCCTGAATTTTTAACCCCAATTTCAGTAGACTCACTGTCTTCAAGGTTAAACATAAATCTATCTTCGAAATTCCTGAAATAATCTTCAGGTACTTCGAATCCAGATTTGTACGAATATTTTGACTTATTGCTCTTCATCAGTGTTATGACTCTGGTTTTTCTGAAAGGTTTAATTTGTTTTCAAATATTCTTCGATTTTTTTGGCAGCGATATGATAGGATGCTTTAAGCGCTCCTTCACTGGTATCCAGCAACTCAGACATTTCTCGATATTTTAATTCTTCAAAATACTTCATATTGAAAACAAGCTGTTGTTTTTCCGGAAGTGTGGCTATTGCTCTTTGAAGTTTTAACTGAATTTCATCACCTTCAAAGTAAACATCACTTTCCAGGTTATCAATGATCTGGTTTTGTAATTCTTCTGAAGTGATCTTTAAACGTCGAGACTTCTTGTTTAGGAAAGTAATACTTTCATTCGTGGCTATTCGGTACATCCAGCTATAAAGTTTACTGTCGCCCTTGAACTGATCAATATTTCGATAAACCTTTAAAAAAGTATTTTGTAGTACATCATCAGAATCATCATGATTCTTAACGATATTACGAATATGCCAGTAAAGTCTTTCTTTATATTGAGATATAAGTTCCCTGAAAGCTTCCTGTGAGGAAGACCTGTCCTGCAAGCGGCTAATCAATTTATCTTCGGAATTCTGCAAAACTGGTAAATTACTGCTGGTAAAGATATTGAACTATTCAGGCTTAGAAAAGTAAATATTACGTTTAAAATGTAGGAAAATAGTTTCAAATACTTCAGTATAGGTCGTCAAAATGCAAAAAAGTATGGTAAAAAGCGTTAAATTTTTGTGCAGCATGATCCTTTGATCTATCTTTAACCCAAGAAAATGATTTAATCCTTTTTTTGCCCCTTAAAAACAGAATTGAATCGCATTATTTCTATTTGCCCCAAAGTGGAAATAATTTGATAAAAATGGATGATATTAACCTATATCATCCATTTTTTATTTTTTTACATTTTTCATATTTTCGTATAAAATTTAAGCGAGATAATTATGAAATTCGTAAAAATACTTTCTCTAATTGCAATATGTGTATTCTCTAATTCAATAATTGCTCAAACCGGAGCAGAAATTGAAAAAGGCGAAATCCTTAAAATTGGTTCGTCTGAAAACTTTCAATATTCAGATATTAAGTTTCCGAGAGCTAATTTTATAGTAAAAAGTGGGGGAAGACCTGATTACAGTCGTTTACAGGGAGTAGAAGTGGTTGTATCCCAGGTTAAGAAAAAAGATAATTCTTCTACAGTCATTCTGAAAAGAAGCGATGGAAAAAAGTTTTTCGGAAGTTTTTCTGAAATAAAGGCAAATTATAAAGAAGCGATCGCTTCTGGAGAATTGCTGAAAAATTAAATAAAAAAGCCTGAAAACATTCAGGCTTTTTTTTATTCGAAAGATTGCATGGCAACCAATTTTTTGTAGGTACCGTCTTTTTCGATCAACTCCTGATGTTTACCTTGTTCAACGATTTCGCCTCGCTGCATAACCACGATCTTATCTGCATTTTGAATTGTAGATAGTCTATGGGCAATCACTACAGATGTCCTGTTTCGCATCATATTTTCCAGAGCTTTCTGAACAAGCTTTTCACTTTCAGTATCTAAGGCAGAAGTAGCTTCATCCAGGATCATAACAGGTGGATTTTTAAGGACTGCACGCGCAATTGATAACCGTTGTTTTTGACCACCACTAAGTTTGTTTCCGCTGTCACCAATGTTAGTATCCAGTTTTTCAGGCAGGTCCTTAACAAATTCCCAGGCATTCGCGACCTTTAAGGCCTCTATAATCTCTTCATCAGAGGCATTCTCTTTACCTAAAAGAATGTTATTTCTAATAGTGTCATTGAAAAGAATAGAATCCTGGGTTACCAATCCCATCAAATCGCGTAAAGACGCCTTGCGAATCTGCCTGATATCTTTGCCATCTACTTTTATACTTCCTTCATTTACATCGTAAAAGCGAGTGATAAGATTGGCAATTGTAGATTTACCTGACCCAGACTGGCCTACAAGGGCTACAGTTTGACCTTTAGGGACTTTGATGCTGAAATTCTTAAGCACTTTTTCATCGTCATAACTAAAGCTGATATTTTCAATACTTATTTCACTTTCAAATTCTTTTTTATCTATTGCCTCTGGAGCATCCGTAATGGTTGAAGGCGTTTCCAGAACCGCCAGAATTCTTTCGGCAGCGGCATTACCTTTTTTAACGCTGTAAGATGCTTTGGAAATCTGTTTTGCCGGTGTAAGGATATTATAGGCCAGCCCCAAAAATGCAATAAATGTTGCTGCATCCAGTGTACCTTCTACGAGTACCATATTACCACCAAACCATAGAATGATCACGATCACAAAAATTCCTAAAAACTCACTGGTTGGAGATGCCAGGTTCTGCCTGTTGATCAATTGGTTCAATATATTATTAAGTCGGTTCGTAGAATCTTGAAAGCGCTGGTAAAATCTTTTTTCTGCATTGAAACCCTTTACGATTTTCAAACTGGAGAGTGTTTCTTCCACGATACTTAGAAAATGACCATTTTCTTCCTGCGCTAAATTCGATTGTTTCTTCAACTGCTTTCCTATAAGCGATATTATGAAACCTGAAATAGGCAGGAAAATGAATACGAATAGCGTTAGTTGCGCGCTCATCACGAGCATGGCGATAATGGTAAAAAGAATGGTTAATGGTTCCCTTACAATCAGTTCCAGGATTGATAAAAATGAAGTTTGAACTTCATTTACATCAGCTGTGATTCGTGATATGGTGTCACCTTTTTTCTTTTCGGAGAAATATGATACCGGTAATTCCAATATCTTTTTATACATGGCGTCCCTAACATCCCTTAAAACACCGTTTCTCAAAAATGTAAGAAAGAAGGAACTTAGGTAGCCAAATAAGTTCTTGAGAAAAAATAGAAGAACAACAATACCGCAAATAAAGACCAGTGCAGCTACTTCATCTTCATTGACTCTCTGAGTGACCTCATAATTAAAATAATCGGTCATGTAATCTTTTAGGCCGCCAATTCCGTCCCAGACAGGTTGCTTTGAAACTCTCTTCGTCTTGTCAAATAATACCTGAATTACCGGAATTAACGCAATAAATGAAAGCGTACTGAAAACGGCATAAAAAATATTACAAATAATGTTCAGTATCGCAAAGTGCTTGTAGGGTTTTGCGAACTGGAGTATTTTCCTGAAATAGGTCATTTAAGATAAGTTAGCCCAGTTTTAATTCTTCCTTGATACGGGCAATTTTGTCACTTAATTTCTGATCTTCCGTTTTATAATTCTCAATCGAATCTAATTCAGAATTTACGCTGATATAAAATTTGATCTTAGGTTCTGTACCACTAGGTCGAGCTGCGATCTTCGTCCCATTTTCAGTATAATAAATAAGTACATTAGACTTAGGAATGTCTATAGTTTCTTCTGTTCGGTCCTGAATATTCTTAGCTATCGAAGTTTTGTAATCTTCTACCAGAACTACTTTTTCACCATCGATCTCTTCCCATGGATTTTCTCTAAGGTCAATAAGCATCTGTTTGATCTCTTGTTCACCCTGAATTCCTTTTTTCACTAATGAAATTAGTTCTTCTCGATATAAACCGTGTTCAGTGTATAATTCTAAAAGTTTTTCATAGAAAGATTTGCCTTCTTCTTTCATCTTTGCGGCGATCTCGCAGGCAAGCAGGGTAGCAGTAACGGCATCCTTGTCTCTCACAAAATCACTTACCATGTATCCAAAACTTTCTTCACCACCACCAATAAAGTCCATTTCAGGGTGGTCCTTAATAAGTTTTGCGATCCATTTAAATCCTGTTAAAACTTCCATATATCTTACACCGTAAGATTCTGTTAGATTTTTCATCATAGGAGTAGAAACAATGGTGGAAGCGACGAATTCTTTACCTTTAATTTTGGATTGTTTTTTCCATTCTTCCAATAGGAACCAGGTCATCACAATCATGGTTTGGTTTCCATTTAAAAGGACCATTTCGCCATTTAAGTTTCTAACTGCAATTCCAAGTCGGTCACAATCAGGATCAGTTCCAATAACTATATCCGCATTTTTATCCTCTGCCAGTTCCAAAGCCATTTTCAGAGCTTCTGGCTCTTCCGGATTAGGAGACTCCACTGTTGGGAAATTACCGTTAGGTTTTCTTTGCTCTTCAACAATATGAACGTTCGTAAATCCTGATTTTTCCAGTACTTCCGGAACCATAGTAATAGAAGTTCCGTGTAAAGACGTGAAAACTATATTTAGATTTTCCCTGGCTGATGCCGAATTATCAAAACTTCCATTTTTAACGGAAGCCTCGGCAAAAGATTTATCAACTTCAGTATCTATTTTTTCAATTAGATCTTGATTAGCATTGAAATTAATAGCCGAATATTCCAGCGCATTAATGGTTTCAACCAGCTCAGTATCCTGTGGTGGCACTAATTGACCACCATCTTCCCAATAAACTTTATAGCCATTATATTCTGGAGGGTTGTGACTTGCGGTAAGTACGATTCCACACTGGCAACCTAGTTCCTTAACTGCAAATGAAAGTTCTGGAGTAGGTCTTAATTCTGAAAACAAAAATACCTTGATCCCGTTCGCAGAAAATACATCTGCCACTACTTTTGCCAGTTCCTGGCTATTATTTCTACAATCATAAGCGATGGCAACCTTAATATCTTTACCTGGAAAGGATTTTTTCAGGTAATCTGAAAGTCCCTGGGTGTTTTTTCCTAAAGTATATTTATTGATACGATTCGTACCAACACCCATAACACCACGCATTCCACCGGTTCCGAATTCAGCATTTTTATAAAAACTTTCTTCCAGTTCTTTTGGATTTTCTTCAATAAGTCTGTTGATCTCAGATTTCGTGTCGTTATCAAAAATATCAGTAAGCCATGCTTCGGCTTTCTGAAGAATTTCAGGTTTAATAGTAGCCATAATTAGATTGTTTTGCTTAGCAAAAATAAGGATTAATCCTTGAAAGGGACTAAATATTAGAAGTGGTTTTCTTAATAAGGTATCGTTCCTTGTCTCTTTTGGACCTCAAAATCAATTCTCCTAAAAATCCAGCGAGAAAAAATTGAGTACCAATAATCATAACGGCAAGGGATATATAGAACCACGGATTTTGCACTACCAAAATATTAGGGATTCCATGGTAAAGCTTGTAAAGTTTTGATAAACCTATCCATCCAGCCGAAACGAACCCTATGATAAACATTAGAACTCCCAGAGAACCAAAAAGGTGCATAGGTCTTCTCCCAAATTTTGATAGAAACCAGATGCTTATGAGATCTAAAAATCCATAGATAAATCTGCTAATTCCAAATTTGGTTTTGCCATATTTCCTGGCTTGATGTTGGACTTCTTTTTCCGTGATATTATAGAAACCGGCATTTTTTGCTAATACCGGAATATATCTGTGCATCTCACCATACACATCAATATTTTTAATTACATCTTTTCTATATGCTTTAAGTCCGCAATTGAAATCGTGCAATTTTACTCCGGAAGTTTTTCTTGCAGCAGCATTAAAGACTTTAGACGGAAGATTTTTGGTCAAAACATTATCGTAACGTTTCTTTTTCCATCCGGAAACAAGATCGTTCCCTTCGTTGACGATCATATGGTAAAGTTCAGGAATCTCTTCCGGGTTATCCTGTAGATCGGCATCCATAGTAATTACCACATCTCCTTCAGCCTCAATAAAACCAGCATGTAGCGCCTGTGATTTTCCGTAGTTTCGATTGAATTGAATTCCTTTTATCCGATCATCATTTTTCGAAAGCGATTCAATAGTTTTCCAGGATCCATCTGTACTGCCATCATCAATAAATATGATCTCGTAAGAAAAGGAATTGGACCGCAATACTTTTGCGATCCAATTATATAATTCTATCAAAGATTGTTCTTCGTTAAGAAGTGGTATTACAACCGATATCTGCATATATTATGCTTCGTAAGGATTTTTATTTTTTTTAATCAGTCCAACTACTAAAGAGATCAAAAGTCCGAAAAATAAGTTTCCTACTAAAGAAAAAGCTGCCATGATCCATGGAGAACTGAATTTCGCGCTCATCTCCAGGGCATTTTGCTTCTGTTCATCAGTCATATTAGGATACTGACTGTCAATTTGTTCTCTCTGAACATCTGCTAATTGACTCATGAAATCAGGTTCAATAACGAACATTAATAAAAGCATCCAAACTACGCTTATAAGTCCGCCTATAAGTGAAATACCAACTCCAATCTTTAAGGCTTCTTTTATAGAAAGGTAATTTGCATTTTCCTTTTTGTATGCATTGATCCCTAAAGTGATAAATACTACCAGGATTGCAAATCCAATAAGGGAATAGACAAAACTGGGGTTTAGGTAAGCGTTGGTTACATACATTACCACGCCTAGAAGGACAGATATTAGGCCTAACATCAGTCCGTAGTTTAAAATAATCTTTTTTGAATTTGGTTGTGGATTTTCCATAGGTTAGATGAAGTTTGATTAATTTAGCAGTTAGTTAACAAATATAGCAAAACGTTACATTCTGAATTCAATAAAAAGTTTTTTGAAATTTATTTGTAGTTCAGGAGTTATTAATTAAATTTGCACCTCGAAAATTAAAAGATCAAAGCGATGAAGCAGGGAATCCATCCGGAAAATTATAGATTAGTAGCTTTCAAAGATATGTCTAACGAAGATGTGTTTATTACAAAGTCTACAGCGAAAACAAAAGAAACTATTGAAGTTGACGGAACTGAATACCCGTTGATAAAACTGGAAATTTCCAGAACTTCTCACCCTTACTATACTGGGCAAACTAAGCTTGTGGATAGTGCAGGTAGAATTGACAAATTCAAGAACAAATACTCAAAATTCAAGAAGAAGTAATTTCTTCAGTTTTATTGATAAAATATATAAGCCGCTATCTAGCGGCTTTTTTATTTGGATGATTTTTGAATAAAGCCTTTCGATTTGTTTTGGAACTATTAATTTTGAGAAAATTTCAATGAAGATGAATTATATACTTTTTGATGGTCCTTCCAGAAATGACCTTTTACCTTTTACATTCACACGCCCGGTTGCAGATATTAGGGTAGGAATTCTTACGCTTCGTGAAAAGTGGGAAAAGATGCTTAATACTGTTACTTCTACCGAGACAGAAGATTACCTAAGTGGGAAATGGCCATTAGAATTGAAGGATGAGAACATTTTTATCAATTCATCTTATATTCCAACGCAGGATTTACTCGAAAGTATAGCATCATTAAAAGTAGGGCAGGAGCTGATTCTTAATGATGATGTCCTTGCTTATTATAAGTCTGGCGATAAAAATAAAGAAGAATATGAAGCGATTCAAATAGTATCGAATACCATAAAGATCGCAAATACCTGGGATATATTTTCTAAGAATGGCGAAGCGATCGAAATGGATTTTGAACTTCTTACGAAGAACCGAAAGTCACAGAAAATAGATAATTCAAATTATATTAAATCTGAAGACAAAATCTTCATTGAAGAAGGGGCTGTTGTTGAAAATTGTAGTTTGAATGCATCTTCCGGGCCTATTTATATTGGAAAGGATGCCACAGTAATGGAAGGTTCATTGATAAGAGGCCCATTTGCTCTGTGTGAAGGGGCAACCATTAAATTAGGTGCCAAGATCTACGGTCCTACCACCATTGGTCCTGCATGTAAGGCAGGAGGTGAGATCAGTAATTCAGTATTATTTCAGAATTCAAATAAAGGCCATGACGGTTTCTTGGGAAATTCGGTTCTGGGTGAATGGTGTAACATTGGCGCAGACTCCAATAATTCTAATTTGAAGAATAATTATGCCGACGTTAGATTATGGAATTATAATACAGAGAATTTCGCGAAAACCGGTCTTCAATTCTGCGGATTGATCATGGGAGATCATAGTAAATGCGGTATCAATACAATGTTCAATACCGGTACGGTAGTAGGTGTTAGTGCCAATATTTTTGGTAGTGGTTTTCCAAGAAATTTCATCCCTGGTTTCAGCTGGGGTGGAAGTGGTGGTACTTCAACCTATAAACTTGAAAAAGTATTTGAAACTGCAGAGCTGGTAATGAAAAGAAGAGGTGTGGATCTTACCGAAGAAGATAAGAAAATTCTTCAGCATGTCTTTGATTATTCAGCAAAATGGAGAAGAGATTAAATGGTGTAATAGAAAAATATTAAAAGGCATATTAAAATCGCCCCGGAAATAGCCAGCACATTGTGATGCCTTTTTTTATGAGCCTTAAGAATGTTAGAATGAAAATTTTCCAGATCTTCTTCAGTAAGGTGACCTCTCTGCAAAAGTCTTTTAAAACTATTTACAGATTTAGATTCAGAATAGTCATTATTTTCCGAATAGGTTTTGTTGGCGCCATCCATCGAAACGCTATTTGAATTTCCAAAACTCATAATATTCAGTTCAATTAGTTATCAAATATACTTAAAATAGGCCTACGCAATATTAGCTTTCACATTGTCTTAATATTAGCTTCAGTAGAACATTTTACAGAAACATTTTTAGTTGGTATCTTTGCAGCCCATTTTACAGGAAAGGGAAAAACGATAGTCTATGGAAGCAAAGAAAGTCGCATTTTATACATTGGGTTGTAAGCTGAATTTTTCAGAGACTTCAACAATTGCCAGAAACTTTGAAAATGAAGGTTTCGAGCGTGTTGAATTTTCTGAACGCGCAGATATTTATGTTATCAATACCTGTTCTGTTACAGAAAATGCTGATAAAAGGTTTAAGACTATTGTAAAGCAGGCACAAAAAGCGAATGAAGATGCTTTCTTGATCGCTGTTGGATGCTATGCTCAACTGAAACCGGAGGAATTAGCAGCAGTAGACGGAGTTGACCTGGTTTTGGGGGCTACAGAAAAATTTAAAATTACAGACTATTTAAATGATCTTACCAAGAACGATCATGGTGAAGTTCATTCCTGTGAGATCAATGAGGCAGATTTTTATGTGGGATCTTATTCTATTGGTGATAGAACGAGGGCTTTTCTAAAAGTTCAGGATGGTTGTGATTATAAATGTACCTATTGCACCATACCACTGGCCAGAGGAATCTCTAGAAGTGATAAACTTGAAAATGTACTGAATAACGCTGCTGAAATTTCAGAACAGGGAATTAAAGAAATAGTGCTTACTGGTGTTAATATCGGTGATTACGGAAAAGGAGAGTTTGGAAACAAAAAACACGAACATACATTCTTAGACCTGGTTAAAGCACTTGACGATGTTGACGGTATTGAAAGATTAAGAATATCTTCAATTGAGCCAAACCTTCTTAAAAATGAAACCATAGATTTTGTATCTAAAAGCCGCACTTTTGTCCCGCATTTCCATATTCCTTTACAAAGTGGAAGTGATGAAATTCTAAAATTAATGCGTCGCAGGTATATGAGCGATCTTTATGTAGATAGAGTTCAAAAAATTAGGGAAGTTATGCCAAATGCCTGTATTGGTGTAGATGTTATTGTTGGCTTCCCGGGCGAAACCGACGAACATTTCTTGGAAACTTATAATTTTTTAAATGAGCTGGATATCTCCTATTTACATGTGTTTACGTATTCTGAAAGGGATAATACTCCTGCGGCTGATATGGAAGGTGTAGTTCCACTCAAGATTAGAAAAAAAAGGAGTAAAATGCTTCGGGGTTTATCTGCTAAGAAAAGAAGGGCTTTTTATGAAAGTCAGCTCGGAAATTCAGTTACCGTGCTTTTTGAAGGAGAGAATAAAGAAGGGTATATACATGGATTCACAGAGAATTATGTGAAAGTAAAAGCTCCCTGGAATCCAAATAAAGTGAATACACTTCAGCAAATTAAGCTAACTGAAATTGATGAAGATGGCCTGGTAAGATTTGAGGAAGTACCAGAGCCGGTAGCTGTTTAAATATTAATTCCTACAGGTAAAAGATCTTTATATTTACGCCTGTTTCTTCTTATAAATCCTGCAATTTCAGGACTTGTAGGTACTACCCGCGTGTTTCTTTCCTTTATTTCCGCGAGCACGGCTTTAATGAAATCTTCCTGCCTGTCTTCACTGTTTTCAGGCATTCTTAATTTGGTCAAAAAGATCTTTCGTTCTTGTTGGGAATATTCAATGGTAGCAAGTTCATCATTGATCTGAGTTTCAAACTGCCTCAGAAATTCATTGTCGGTAATTACTAAATCTTCATCGCTCATACTACTAATTTTAATTCATAGGCACCTCGATTAAAAGCACCTTAGAAGGGTTTTTAAATTCTAGAGAAATGCTGGAGCTATTCCAGATTCCTACGGCATCACGCTTATTCAGAATTGTATCACTAACCTCTGCCTCGCCTTCGATCAGAAAAACATACACACCGTTATTAGGATTCTTTAAGGTATAATCAATTTTCCTGCCAGCCTGAAAATCACCAAGATGCATATACGCCTGCTGATTGATATATAAAGAATTTTCAGATTGATCAGATTTTGGAGCTACAATATTGATCAGCTCATCTTTTTCCAATAATTCTGAAAAATCTTTCTGATCATATCTCGGTTCAAGGCCATTCTTTTCGGGAAAAATCCATATTTGAAGCATATTCAATTCCTCTTGAGAAGTATTGAATTCACTATGCTCTACGCCAGTTCCTGCACTCATTACCTGCACCTCACCGGCAGTGATCACTTCGGTGTGTCCCATTGAATCTTTATGCCTGATCTCTCCCGTTAGTGGTATTGAGATTATCTCCATGTTTTCATGTGGATGTGTTCCAAAGCCCATTCCTGATTTCACAAAGTCATCGTTAAGAACTCTAAGTAAGCCGAACTGGTGCTTATTAGGATCAAAAAAATTAGCGAAACTGAATGAGTAATTGGCATTAAGCCATCCGTAATTTGCAGTACCCCGGGAATTTGCGGGGTGTATTACTTTCTCCATTATTTATGTGTTAGGAAATTTGAAAGTCTAGTTTTAAGCAGTAATTTTGATAGTTAAATTTACAACTTAATGGGAGGACTCTTTGTTATATGCATGTTAAAATGAAACAGGAGCAGGAACGTACTCATGTATATTTGATGCCAGGTATGGCAGCCGATTCGGCAATATTTGAAAATGTAATTCTTCCGCAAGATCATTTTGAAGTTCATCTTCTGGAATGGGAGATTCCTGAATCAGATGAAAGCCTGGAAAGTTATGCTAAAAGAATAATGGCTCATGTTAAACATGAGAATGTTGTATTAATAGGTGTATCCTTTGGCGGGGTAATTGTACAGGAAATGGCGAAGTTCCTTGATCTTAAAAGGTTGATCATTATTTCCAGTGTGAAATGCACCAATGAATTGCCACCTAGAATGAAATTTGCCTCGAAGACAGGTCTCTTTAAAATAATTCCTACGAGCCTGGCTTCTTACGTGGATTACTTTGAAAAGTTTGCTTTCGGTAAGTTTTTAAAGCAGAGGGCAAAACTTTACAAACAATATATTTCAATAACAGATAAGGTATATCTGGATTGGGCGATCAAAAATATGGTCAATTGGAAATGTGAAAAACCTGATGAAAAGGTGATTCACATACATGGGGATAAAGATGAAGTATTTCCGGTGAAGAATATAGAAAATGCAATTATTGTGAAGGGAGGAACTCATATTATGATCATCAAAAGGTATAAATGGTTTAACGAAAACCTGCCATCCCTGATCCTTACCGGAAAATTGAAAAAGATTAAAAAGAAAGAAAAAGTAAATTAAGAGCTATGAAGATTTTAAAGAATGTATTGCTGATTGTTGGATTGTTTACAGTTTGTGCTGTTAGTATCAATGCCGTTCAGCAGGAAGATGGAGGTGGAAGTAATGGTTCTGAAGCCATGAATAGAGACGACCGCAGTGTGGCAGATTCCTATCGAATTGAAGCTTTGCCGATGCCTGAAAATTTAGAATTTGCAGGAGAAACTGTACCGTTGGAAGATCCTGACATTTACGAAAGAATGGATCGAGAGTTGCTGGTAAATACTTACTGGCAATCAAATGCGCTATTATTGATGAAAAGAGCCAATAAATATTTCCCTGTTATTGAGCCGATTCTAAAAGAAGAAGGTATTCCTGATGATTTTAAATATTTGGCAGTTATTGAAAGTGGCCTAACTCAGGCAGTTTCTCCAGCCAAAGCAGTTGGTTTCTGGCAAATATTGGAGGGCACAGGTAAAGAATACGGGCTTGAAATCAATAGTAATGTAGACGAGCGTTACCATATTGAAAAATCAACCCGCGTAGCAGCAGATTATTTGAAAAAAGCAAAAGCGCGTTTTGGTTCATGGACTCTTGCAGCAGCTTCCTATAATGCCGGGCAGTATGGCGTTGACAAACAATTAGAGCGACAAAAAGTAGATGATTATTTCGATCTTCTATTAGGAGAAGAAACTGGCAGGTATGTTTTCAGAATTCTTGCGCTGAAGGAAATTATGAATCAACCTGAAAAGTATGGTTTCGATTTTACCGAAGATGATCTATATAAACATATCCCGGTTGAAAAAGTGAAAGTAGATACAGTTGTAAAAGACTTTCCTGATTTCGCTAAAAATTTCGGAATTAATTATAAGATCCTGAAGGTGCATAACCCATGGCTGAGAGATGATCATTTAAAAAATGCGTCAAGAAAGGTCTATTACATCGATATTCCTGAAAAAGGGTATTATCCTGAAGTAAAATAATCTATTCTACCTGGATGTTATCAGCGTAAACTTCATCATACTCTTTGATGAGATTGTTGGATATGGAAGTTTCAAGAGCGATATAATTTTCACGATAAGCGGTTTCCTCTTCGGTTTGCAGAGGAGGGAATACGCTTCTTCGAATGTCCATGATCTTCTTATCATGATCAAGCAGAAAACAGGTTGGTAACCCTAAAGAATGTTTTAACTGGCGAACCACGTATGCTCCGTTGTTTTGCGATTCATCCACATATACTATTGAAATATCCGAAGAAAAATTTTCTGATAACTCTTTTACCTTGTCCTTCTTATCCCAGAAAAGAATAACAAAATCAATTCTGTCTTTATATTCTGCAGCCAACTCGTTCAATGCTGGAACTTCTCCCTTACTTGGTATGCACCACGAGGCATAAGTAATTAAAAAGACAGGTTTCTTATAATCGTATAGATTTACTTCTTTTTTTCTTTTCAGGCTCTGGAATTTAAAATTATCCATGAAAGAACCTACTAAATGATCGTTCGTGAAATTTTCAAATAATTCCTGTCCTTTCTCGTAATCGTTGAATCTATAGGCGAGATCTGCCTTGCGGTTATAATCGGAAAGATGCATATAAAGCTCCTGAGTGAAAAAGCTCTTTTCCTGCAAGTTCTCTTGCTGGGAAGATACTGTAGGACCGATAAGTAAAAAAACTAGTAAAAGTTTTCTCATGCAATTTGTGGGGCTTGGTTATCGCGAAATTAGCCGAGAAAAGCCTCACAGAGAAAAATTATCGTTGAAGTGCCGAAAAATTAGTTAAAAGAGAGATTGTTCTTAAAGTGTTTATAACTAAAAAACTAGATTTTCTTCATTTGCTCCTTCATCATTCTAATCTGATCGTTCATCATTCCGTGCTTATCCAGCTTCTTAGCTTCATTAAGCAAGGTAGTGGCCTCTCTTTTTCTTCTTTTTGTCATAGCAATTCCGGCAAGGTTTAATTTCGCCATCGCCAGATCATGATCCATAGATAAACCTAATTTAAGGGCGCGTTTGAAGAATTTTTCAGCCTGGGTAATATTGGTTTGGGAAACCATTAGTCCGTGAAGATACCAGTAATAACCCTGTTGTTTTCTAACCAAAGCATTTTCCGGATCTTTGATTTTATCCAACCATTTTTTAGCACCTTCAAAATCCTGCTTTCTAAGTCTTAGGAAAGCTAGTAGGATCATTTCGTTTTTAAAATAAAGAAATATGAATATACCTGAAAGTAGAAGGAGGAATATACCATTTCCAATTTCACCTTCAATAAATTGCCAGATCGCCGCAACTATAAGTAAACCGGCTATTACTAATTTAATATTCTTGTTGAACATAGGTATCTTTATTTTCAGGCGGCAAAGGTAATAAAAACAATTAAAAATTATTTTAATTTAGTATTTGCAGTACTTAAAAAGCTTTGTATATTTGCACGCAGTTTTAAAGACAGACAAAACGAATTTACAGAAGATAAAAGATATTCACAATGAAAAGAACGTTTCAACCATCTAAAAGGAAAAGAAAAAATAAGCACGGCTTTAGGGAGCGTATGGCAAGTGCAAACGGAAGAAAAGTCCTTGCGCGTAGAAGAGCTAAGGGAAGAAAGAAATTATCTGTATCTTCTGAAAACAGACATAAACATTAATGATTTCCATTAATTGAAATAATAAAGGTGTTACTTTTTGAGTAACGCCTTTTTTTATACCCAAACGCTTCTTAATTTTACTGCAAACACAACTAAAAGCGAATACAACACAATATCATGCCTAAAAACAAAGACATCAAATGCGTTTTAATCATAGGTTCGGGGCCGATTATCATTGGTCAGGCCTGTGAGTTTGATTATTCCGGAACTCAGTCATTGCGATCATTGAGAGAAGATGGAATAAAAACAATCCTAATCAATTCGAATCCTGCAACGATTATGACAGACCCTTCAATGGCTGATCATGTCTATCTGAAACCCCTAACAACCAAATCCATCATCGAGATCCTGAAAGAACATCCGGAGATTGACGCTGTGTTGCCAACAATGGGAGGTCAGACTGCTTTGAACCTTTGTATTGAAGCAGATGAAAAAGGAATTTGGTCTGATTTTAATGTAAAACTAATTGGTGTTGATATTGATGCGATCAATATTTGTGAAGATAGAGAGCAGTTCAAACAATTAATGGGAAGAATTGGAATTCCGGTTGCTCCAGCAAAAACGGTAACTTCTTACTTACAGGGTAAAGAAGTGGCTCAGGAGTTCGGATATCCGCTTGTAATTAGAGCCTCTTTTACTCTTGGTGGTGGTGGAGCAGGTTTTGTTCACCGCGCTGAAGATTTTGATGAGATGCTAACCTATGGTTTGGAAACATCACCTATCCACGAGGTTTTAATCGACAAAGCTTTACTGGGCTGGAAGGAGTACGAAGTTGAATTACTTCGTGACAAGAATGATAATGTGGTGATCATCTGTACCGTAGAAAATATGGATCCAATGGGGATTCATACTGGTGATTCTATAACGGTTGCTCCGGCTATGACTTTAAGTGATAGTGCATTCCAGAGAATGAGGGATATGGCTATCAAAATGATGAGAAGTATTGGAGACTTTGCCGGTGGATGTAATGTTCAGTTTGCTGTAAGTCCTGATGAGAAAGAGGATATTTATGCTATTGAGATCAACCCTCGTGTATCGAGATCTTCGGCCTTGGCTTCTAAAGCCACGGGTTATCCAATCGCGAAAGTGGCTACTAAACTAGCTTTAGGGTATCATCTAGATGAACTGGATAACCAGATCACCAAATCTACATCAGCTTTATTTGAACCTTCACTGGATTACGTGATCGTAAAGATCCCTCGTTGGAACTTCGATAAATTTGAAGGTGCAGACCGTACGTTAGGTCTTCAGATGAAGTCTGTGGGAGAAGTAATGGGAATTGGTAGATCCTTCCAGGAAGCACTTCATAAAGCTACGCAGTCGCTTGAAATCAAGAGAAACGGTTTAGGTGCCGATGGTAAAGGATATAAAGATTACGATCAGATCATTGATAAATTAGCAAACCCTAGCTGGGATCGAGTGTTTGTGATCTATGATGCTATACAAATGGGTATTCCGCTCAGTAGAATTCATGAGATCACCAAGATAGACATGTGGTTCTTAAAGCAATACGAGGAACTGCATGCATTGGATAACGAAATTTCAAAATTCGATATAAATTCTCTTCCAAAAGATCTATTACTAGAAGCTAAACAGAAGGGTTTTGCTGACAGACAGATCGCGCATATGCTGGACTGCCTAGAGAGTGAAGTTTATTCAAAAAGGGAAGAATTAGGAGTAAATAGAGTTTATAAACTGGTTGACACCTGTGCAGCTGAATTTAAAGCTGAAACTCCATATTATTACTCAACATTTGAGGAAGGAATTCAGTCTAAGGAAGGTGAATTCTATACGGCGAACGAGAGTCAGGTTTCAGATAGAAAAAAGATTATCGTACTTGGATCTGGACCGAACAGGATTGGTCAGGGAATCGAATTTGACTACAGTTGTGTTCACGGAGTATTGGCTGCCTCAGAATGCGGTTATGAAACTATCATGATCAACTGTAATCCCGAAACTGTTTCGACAGATTTTGATACTGCCGATAAATTATATTTTGAGCCGGTATTCTGGGAGCATATCTATGACATTATAAGGCATGAAAAACCTGAAGGTGTAATTGTGCAACTTGGAGGACAAACTGCGCTTAAACTGGCTGAAAAGCTGAATAGGTATGGAGTAAAGATCATGGGAACCAGCTTTGAAGCACTGGATCTTGCTGAAGATAGGGGAAGTTTCTCCAAACTACTTCAGGAAAACGATATTCCTTATCCTGAATTCGGAACTGCTGAAAATGCTGAAGAAGCTTTAAAATTATCTGAAGAACTTGATTTCCCAATCCTGGTAAGACCATCTTACGTACTTGGAGGTCAGGGTATGAAGATCGTTATCAATAAAGATGAGCTGGAGGAGCATGTGGTTGATCTTCTTAGAAAAATACCAAATAACAAACTTCTTCTGGATCACTATCTCGATGGAGCTATCGAAGCGGAAGCCGATGCGATTTGCGATGGGGAAGATGTTTATATAATCGGGATCATGGAGCATATTGAACCATGCGGAATTCATTCCGGTGATTCAAATGCATTACTTCCACCATTCAATCTTGGAGACCTGGTAATGCAGCAGATCAAAGATCACACAAAAAAGATCGCGCTAGCTCTAAATACTGTAGGGTTGATCAATATTCAGTTTGCGATCAAGGATGAAAAGGTCTATATTATTGAAGCAAATCCAAGAGCTTCCAGAACTGTTCCTTTTATCGCCAAAGCTTATAAAGAGCCATATGTGAATTATGCGACAAAAGTGATGCTTGGAGCCAAGAAGGTAAAAGACTTCGATTTTAATCCTCAACTGGATGGTTATGCAATCAAGCAACCTGTTTTCTCTTTCAATAAGTTCCAAAAAGTGAATAAACAATTAGGGCCTGAAATGAAGAGTACAGGAGAAAGTATTCTATTCATTGATAGTCTGAAGGATGATGATTTCTACGATCTCTATTCAAGAAGAAAAATGTATCTGAGCAAATAATCAGAACCAAATACAAAGGTCATTTCAGCTATATTTGAAATGACCTTTTTTTATGATTTTACTTTATGAAAGAACTTGTATTGATCTCTGGCGGAATTTTTGGAACCTTATCTGTAATTTTAGGTGCTTTTGGTGCGCATGCCTTAAAAAAAAGTTTCAGTGATGACCAACTGAAAAGTTTTGAAACTGGAGTGAAATATCAAATGTATCACGCGATAGTATTGATTATTTCCGGAGTAACCTTTCCATTTTTAAAAGGTATGGAAGTCTTAATGGCCTGGTGCTTTATAGTTGGGATACTACTTTTTTCTTTTAGTATTTATGGTCTAACCTGGAGCTCATCAAAGGGAAAAAAGATAAAAATTTTAGGTCCAATTACTCCATTAGGCGGCTTATTATTAATAATTGGCTGGATACTTTTAACCATCAATCTACTCGATATAGCTCCTTACTTAAAGCCTTAATAACAGTCTACAGATTTTAATAGGATATTTTCATTGAGAATGAGCGTGCTATGCTCCTGGAAAACCACTTTATTGAGTGTGTCCTTAACCGGACCGTAACCTTCGATCATACCTGAGTCTGTTTTCAGAAAAAAAACCTCTCTCGTGGAAGTCATCCCTTCAGACTCAAATTCATAATCTGCAAAAAGGCTGTCACCATGCCATTTACCTTCAAGTCTTCCCTGGTTACGATCTTTTTCGAATAGATTATAGCTTAAGTTTCCTTCCACCAAAGAATCTTCCAGATTGGTAACTTTCAGATAAATAGTGTCATTATTCATCGTGTAGCTATAACAGCGACTACTAATTTTAACTTCTTTAGTTTCAGATTTTGAATCGGGAGTTGCTAATTTTTCTTTTTTATCCTGGTTGCAGGAGATAAGCAGAAAACAGGAAAGACAAGAAAATAAGAATTTTAACTTCATTGTTTTTATTCTAAAAATAGATAAAAACTCAATCGATGGTATTTCTTTTTCTATATTTTTCAGCGAACCACGCCACAAGGATCAATTGTGTGGAATGATAGATCATGATCGGAAGTAGTAAAATTCCTGAATTGGCCGAGCTTCCAAAAATTACCCTTAGCATTACAGTGCCGTGAACCAGTGATTTTTTAGTTCCGCAAAACTGGGTGGCAATTTTATCTTCCGTATTAAAACCTAAAAGTTTTGAAAAATAGGCCAGACCAAAGAAAATGAGGAAAAACAAGGCGATTACTATCCCCACCATTTTCAATAGTTCTTCTAACTCAACAGATTCTATCAGGTTGGAAGAAAAGGAATTGCTAAAACTGGAATAGATGATCAATATGATCGTCGTTTTATCAAACAAGCTTAATTGCTTACTGTATTTTTTCGCGAGGTGCCCCAGAAATCTTTGTAGAAATAATCCGATAGCAAGTGGTGCAATTATCTGTAAAAACAATTTTTGAAGTACCGATAAAAACTCGAAATCGGTAGTTTTCTCCAGCACAAAGCTTAACCATAATGGAGTTGCGATAATTCCTATTAATCCTGAAAGACTTGCATTAAAGATCGCGGTGGGGAGATTCCCTTTGGCCAAAGCTACCATTACTACTGAAGATGATACGGTGGAAGGCAGTGTTCCAAGGAAAAATAATGCGATCCAGAGATCAGATCTCAAACCATCTTCAAAAAGTGGTAGACAGGCGAGACAAATCAATGGAAAAACTATGAAAGTGGTTAGGTGAATAACTATGTGCACTTTGTAATTCATCAGCCCGGCCTTAAATTCTGCCGGTGATAATTTTAACCCATAGAACAAAAAGATAAGGCCTATTCCAATATCTGTAATGGTTTTGAAAGGTAGTAACTCCACTCCCTGCGGAAATAGATATGCTATCCCAATGGCGATAAAAATTGCGAATATAAATCCGAAGGACTTCAAGAGTCGAGCTCAATTTTCGCTTTATGGTCTTCCAGAATATGCAGGTATTTCTCTGAAGAAAAATCTGTTTCATGAAATTCCTGAATTCTTTTCTTCTTCATATTCTTACGTTTGATACTTTTGGCAAAACGACGTATCTGGTCATCATTTTTCAGTATCAAACCTGGAACTTGCACCGAATTGCCTTTATCATCTTTAGCAACCATTGTAAAATACGAGGAATTACAGTGTTTCTTTACACCAGACTGTATATTTTCAGCTTCTACACGAATTCCTATAACCATAGAACTTCTGCCTACATAATTCACAGATGCCTTCATGGTCACTAATTCGCCAATTTCTATAGGTTTCAGGAAATCTACGGTGTCAACACTAGCGGTTACGCAATAGGCTCCTGAGTGCTTGCTGGCGCAGGCAAATGCGATCTGGTCTAAAAGTGAAAGAATATAGCCTCCATGAATCTTTCCATTAAAATTAGAATGGGAGGGAAGCATTAATTCAGAAATGACCACCTGGCTTTCCTTGATATATTTAAAATCTTTTTGCATGGTTATCTTCTAAAATGTGGACTTTCAGATTTTTCAACTTCGGTGATGAAATACTTTGTATCTCCCCAGAAAAAGAATGTTCCAAACCTTTCTACGTAAGTGAGCTTTACATAATGGCCTTCGAATTCCTGCAGATTTTTAATCACTTTATCATTTTTATCTAATACTGAAAACTGGAAGATCTGCGCACCACTTATTCCTTGGGAAATTTCCCCTTCCCAGGTTTTGGTAATAACACCTTTCCGGCTGAATTTTATCAATTCACCGCTTCTGGTTCCCTCACTGTAGGGTACGAAATAAATGAACGCATAATAAAGCAACCATAGAATAAATATTCCTCCTAAAATGTAAATTAAGGTCTTCTTCATAAAGTTTATTTATCTTAGGTTTAAGGTAGGGTTTTCTGCATCTTCTTCATCTTCATCCATCTCTGCCCGATTGATCAATTTCTGATCTAATTGTTTACTGGCCTTAGCGCCCAGCTTTTTTAGCTTTTCAACCCTCCTTATAAGATTTCCTTTACCCGTAAGCTTTTTCATCGCACCTTCATAGGAGTTTTGAACCGTACCAATTTGTCTTCCAATCTTAAGAAGCTCATCTGTTAGATTGGTGAAAGAATCATAAAGGGCACCGGCTTGAGTAGCGATTTGTATCGCGTTTTGTTTTTGCTTTTCATTTTGCCACATGCTGTCTATTGTTTTCAGTACCGCAAGTAGCGTGGTAGGGGTAACGATGATAATGTTCTTTTCAAAAGCATCGCTATATAAACCAGGATATTCGTTAGAGGCTATGGCAAAGGCTGCTTCGATCGGAATAAAAAGCAGAACAAAGTCAGGGCTTTCCATCTGGTACAGAGAATGGTAGTTTTTGTTGCCCAATTCATTAACCCTGTTCCGTACAGAGATGAGATGATTTTTGAGATGTGTTTTCTTTTCTGATTCATCTATTTCATTAATATAGCGTTCGTAGGCATTGAGCGAAACCTTGGAGTCCACTACCATTTTCTTATCTCCCGGTAAATGAATGATCACATCGGGCATTACTCTTTTTCCTTCTTCCGTATTAAAACTTTGTTGAACAAAATATTCGCTGTCTTTCTGAAGTCCACTTCTCTCCAGCACTCTTTCCAGTACCATTTCTCCCCAGTTCCCCTGCATTTTGGTATCACCTTTTAATGCTTTGGTGAGATTGGTTGCTTCCTCGCTAATTCTTGTATTTTGCTCGTTAAGAGCTTTCAATTTTTCTCCAAGCTCAGCATGTCTTTTTACAGATTCGGTATTGCTCAGGCTTACTTTCTCCTCAAATTCCTTGATCTTTTTATTAAGTGGGTCCAGGATATTCTCAATATTCTGCTTGTTAAGGCTGGTAAATTTTTCAGATTTTTGATCGAGGATCTTATTGGCAAGGTTCTCAAACTCCTTGGTAAATTTTTCCTGAAGTTTTTCTACTTCAGCTTTTTGCTCCTCACTTCTTTCCTGAAGATTTTTAAATTCTGAATTTTTCCTGGTTAGTTCAAGGCTGATTTGATCTTTCTCACTTCTAATTTGCTCTCTCTCATTTTCCAGTTTTTCGATCTCAGAATTATATTCATTTTTTAACTCGGCTATCTCAAACTTATTTTTTTCTAAGTCACTTATATTTTGATTTTTAAGCTCTTCTATTTGAACTTTTAATTGATTATTTTTTTCTTCGAGAATTCCAGTTTCAGATTTAGATTTCAGACTGGAGATTAGCTTGCCGATGTAGACGCCTATTCCCAGAGCTACGATAAAAATTATGGAAATGAGAAGGTATTCGTTCATGTAAAAATGGATTTTCTCAAAGATACTTATTTAAGAATTTTAGAGAAGAGAGTGAGAGAAAAATTGAAGTGAAATTCTCTATTTGATCCTGAAGCTAGAAGAGTCTTTATCAAACTGAATTAGATTCTTAGGGAATAAATCTTCCAGGGTATTCTTACGGACTAGTTCTGCGGGCGTACCAAATAGAACTTTACCTTCTTTCATAATCAATAACTTATCGCACAATTGAAGCGCAAGATTGATCTCATGTGAGGCGAAAATTATAGCTTTTTCAGTCTCTTTACTTAACCTTTGAAGTAATTTTAAGACGTATACTTTATGATATAGGTCCAGATGAGTGGTTGGTTCATCCAGTATGATTAGGGAAGTGTCCTGGGCCAGGGCTCGCGCGATCAAAACCTTTTGAAACTGGCCATCACTCAATTCGTGACATTTTTTATCTTTTATATCTTCAATATTTACCATTTTGATCGCATTCATGATCTTTTTCAAGTCATATTTAGTGAGTCGACCAATCCAATTGGTATATGGTTGTCTTCCCAAAGCGATCAATTCCGTTACACTTAGATTTTTTGAAGGAGTTTGATCGGTGAGTACTAAGCTGATATGTTTTGCCAATTTGTCAGGCTCTGTTTTAGATAATTTATTTTCTGATATAACAACCTCTCCATCAATAACTTGTATAATTCCACTTAAAGTTTTTAGTAAGGTCGATTTACCTGCTCCATTGATCCCGATCACTGCTATTAATTCCCCCGAATGAACCTCAAAATTTATATTATCAGCAATAATTTGAGTGCTTTTTTTCTTCTTATAGCCGATGCTAAGCTCTTCAGTTTTGAGAACAATATTTGAGTAATTAGACATCATCTAAAAATTGAATTTTCTTTTTCTTATCAGTAACCAGATTACAACAGGTGCTCCAATGAGCGAAGTAATAGCATTAATGGGAAGGCTATATTCACTTCCAGGTAGCTGCGCAATAGTATCGCAAATAAGCATTAAGATGGCTCCACCAAAAATAACAGCCGGTACAAGGCTTACATGATTGGCAGAAGGGATCACCTGTCTTATAAGATGCGGAACCGCCAGACCAACAAAGGCTATAGGCCCGGCAAAAGCGGTGATACTTCCGGCTAGTAGGCTGGTAGCTACAATGATCATAAAGCGATTTTTTCTGATATTAGTGCCCAGGCTTCTGGCATATTTTTCTCCTAATAACAATGAATTTAGGTTTTTAATACTTCCGATGGTGATTAGAATTCCCATTAACCAGAATAGGCCAAGTATCAAAACTTCGCTCCAGCTAAGATCACCAAGGCTTCCGTAAGACCAGAAAACATATTGTTGTAACTGAGATGCCGGACTAAAATAAGCTAATACACTCACAATAGCGGCAGTAAGGCTCGCAAACATTAAGCCTATGATCAATATCGCCATAGTGTCTCTTAACCTAATTGAAGCGAGGATCACGGCAAATAATACTAATAAACTTCCCAGGCTCGAGGCGATCACAAGACTCCATTGTGATAATAGAACGGCAGCGAAAGATGCTCCAAATACTGAAGCTCCCATAAAAACAATCGCAACTCCAAGACTGGCTCCACTACTAAGGCCAAGAACATATGGTCCTGCTAAGGGATTCCGAAATAAAGTTTGCATTAGAAGTCCACTCACGGCCAGTCCAGATCCAGTTATGATGGCTGTTATCGCTTTTGGTAAGCGGTAGTTCAGAATGATGTATTTCCAGGTATTTTTTTCTACTTCAAAACCGAGTAATGCTGCTGTTACATCCTTAATTGGAATATTCACCGAACCAAGGCTGATATTAAACAATCCAGTTACAATTACTGCCAGAAACAGGAGTATAATGGATAGCGTATATTTTCTCTGGTTCAGCATTAATTCAGGGCTTTGTAAAATACCTGTTCATGATCTGGAAGTAATTCTGGATGAAAAATAGCTATCAGATCTTTTAAAATAAGATCAGGTCTTTGTGGTCCAAGTTCGTAAAAAGTAATTCCGCCCGTTGCACCTTGAGAAAGGCTCACGGAATAAACATTTTTTTCTTTTACTGCTTTGAATTTTTTATAATGTTCAGATTCATTAAAAAGTTGCTCATAAGAAGTAAACTGACCTGAACTTATCCAGAATTCAGCATCCTCGGCCTTTTCCAGTACGCTTTCAAAAGCCAGAGATAAGCTTCCGTTGCCCTTAGTTTCCGAATATAGATAACTGGCATTTGCATCTTGTATGAACTGAGCCTGCCAGGAATTTCCATAAGGCATGTACCAAGTATCATTATACATGGAACCGCTAATTACCTTCGGCTTAATTTCAGCAGATCTGGCGAGCTCTTTCGCTTTATTGTATTCGGTTTTGATATCCTGAAAAATGCTAGCTGCTTTCTCCTCTTTTCCATAAAGTGCACCGAAGAATTTGATCCATTCTGCTTTTCCTAGAGGAGTAAGCTCTGTCCAATCACCATTGTAGATCACCGGAATCCCGGTTTTCTGAATAGTTTTAAAGCTTTTGTTCGAAGCATTGATGGCAAAACCGATAACTACATCTGGAGAACGATCTATTAAAACTTCTGTATTGATATTCTCGTTTTGTCCTAATTCTGAAATGGATCCATTATCGATTAAAGCTCGTGTACCTTTTGAAGAGATATAATTTAAACCAGGAAAACCGACCAGAGATTTCTCTTCATCCAAAGCCTCCAGGGCAGGGATATGAGTAGTAGAAGTGACTACGATCTTTTTCACGGGTATCTCCACCTGCTGATCATATTCCAGGTCTTTAGGGATTTCAGCATTCTTCTCTTTTAATAAATAGATGAATGGATCTTTGGCATCCGGCCATGGAGTATTAACTCTCAATACACTGTAACCATTAAATTTAGTGATACTAAAACCACTGGCATTTTCTATAACAACTTCAGCTCTTTCCTGTATTTCAGGATTTTCTGAGTTAGAATCATTTTTACAGGCAAAGATGCCGAATAATAAAAATAGGAATAGAATTTTCTTCAAGTCCGGTGATTTTGGTTTCAAAAGTAAGATTATTTAAATTTTTGAACGGCTTACCAAACTTAATTGTTTATTTTCGCCTCGAAATTTTGGTTCAGCACCGATTTATTTCTGTGCGGATTAAAAGGGAATCAGGGGAAGTGCAAACTTCATAAACCTGAGCTGTTCCCGCAACTGTAAGCTTAGCCCGGAAGGGTGGCTGCAATAATTCTTCAAACCACTGCCCGCAAGGGTGGGAAGGTAGATTGCAGTACGTGAGCCAGGAGACCTGCCCGAATTTCAACTAATATCGAGTGACTTTCGGGATAAAGGTCGGCAGATTATGAATAGAAACGTATATCTTTTAATTGCTTTGCTTGTATGCTGTTGCACTTTCGTAACGGCACAAAACGACTCTATCAATTGGCTTGATGAAGTCAAAATAAGCGATGCGAAACTTAAGCAATTTTCTACCGGTCAAAGAATACAGGAACTTTCAGATTCTTTACTAAGAAAAAACCAACCACAGCTCACTAACACTCTTAACTTTAATACATCCATCTATTTTAAAGAAAACGGTCGAGGCATGGTGTCTTCTCCTGCTTTCCGTGGAACCTCTGCTTCTCAAACCGCGGTGATTTGGAATGGAATAAATATCAATTCTCAATTTAACGGACAACTCGATTTCAATAGTATAAATACGGGCGCCTATGATCAAATTTCAATTAGAGGTGGTGGAGGAAGCGTAGTTTATGGGACTGGTGCGATTGGGGGAAGTATCCATCTGAACAATTCAGTTTCATTTAAAAGAAAGCAAGAGCACCAAATGCTTTTACAATATGGAAGTTTTAATACGTTAGATGTTCGCTATAACTATAAACTAGCCAGGAATGACTGGAGTTTAAATCTAGCGCTGGCCAGGAATAATAGTGATAATGATTATGATTTTCCAGACAAGCGTGGAAAAAATCTAAATGGCGAATATTATAATAACAGTATTAATGTGGCCATGGGTTATCGTATCAACTCGAAAAATAACCTGAAATTTATTAGTGAATTCTATGACGGTGAGCGCCATTTCTCTTTGATTCGCCCTTCTGAAAATCGTACAAAGTACCAGGATCTCACTAATCGAAATCTATTGGAATGGAATAGTGAATTTGACTCATTTCAGCAGAAAACTAGCCTGGCTTTTATTAATGAAGAATATAAATACTTCCCGAATATTCAGTCTAACAATAATAGTTTCGGTATTGCCAAGAGCCTGATCGCCAAATACGACTTGAATTATGAATTGAATCAGAATGTACTTTTAAATACAGTACTTCAGAATACGTATACAGATGGTGAGGGAAGCAATATCGGGAATAAGGATCGCAATATTTTTTCTGCCGCATTCCTGGGAAAGCACGCATTAACAGATAAATTTGAATATGAGGCTGGATTGAGAAAAGAGATCACGAACAATTATGAAAGTCCGCTATTGTTTTCTTTCGGAGCCAGTTACCAGCTTTCAGAGTTTTATAATCTTAAGTTGAATGCTTCAAAAAACTTTAGAATACCAACTTATAACGATTTATACTGGTCTGCTGCCGGTAATCCAGAATTGAACCCCGAAGAATCATTACAGGCGGAAATAGGAAATCAGCTGCAATTCAAAAATTTCGAAGCTGGGCTTACATTTTATTATAATGATTTATCGAATATGATACGTTGGCTGCCAGGAGAGAATGGAGTGTGGAGACCTAAAAATGAAGAAGAAGTTCATATTTATGGTTTGGAATCATTTTTTAGTTGGAAAAAGTCATTTTCTTCAGATACCGATCTTATAGCAAGAGCCACTTATGCTTACACTACCAGCGAAAATCTCGAGTCTAATAAGCAATTAATTTACGTGCCATTTCATAAAGTGACCGGTAATATCAGTTATAGGTGGTATCAATTTACACCGTCTATTCAATTTATGTACAACGGTTCTGTTTATACCAGAACAGATCATAGTGAAGAACTACCCGGATACTTATTGACCAATATTCAAATGGCTTACCATCCTGATGCAAGCGAACATTGGGAAATAGGGGGCAGGTTGAATAATGCATTTGACAAAGAATATCAGAACGTAGAAGACCGGTGGATGCCGGGAGTAAATTTTAACCTTTATATAAATCTCAAATTTTAATTTAATTCACAATGAAAATCACAAAACTTTTCCTTTTAGGTATTACAGGTTCATTATTGCTTAATTCCTGTAGCAGCGATGATGATGGCATAAATGCCCCAAAACCATCTGAAGACGCAGCCTATGCGAACGGAGTACTGGTATTAAATGAAGGTTCTCAGTCTGCAGGAACTGTATCTTTTATAAATGCCGAAAAGGATGCCATAGAAAATAATATTTTCGAAACTGTAAATACTGATATGGACCTTGGAAACTTTGTTCAGTCTATGTTCTTTGATGAAGATAATGCATACATAATTTCTAACGGATCCAACCTAATTACCGTAGTAGATAGATATTCTTTTGAATATGTAGGTGTAATTGATAGTGGATTAAATGTTCCTCTATTCGGATTAGTTAACAATGGTAAAGGTTACGTGACTAATGTGGCAGATTTTGCAACGGCTGAAGATGATTACATTGCTGTATTAGATCTGGACTTACTTGAAGTGGAGAATACGGTGGTTGCAGGAACCTATCTTTCTGAAATTAAAGAAAATTCGGGATTAATATATGTGGAAGGGGCGGCTTACGGTACTGGAAATTCCATTGAAGTTTTTGATCCCAATTCACAGAGTTTTATCAAATCAATACCAACCAATAATTCATTGAATGGTTTTGAAATTGATGGCAACAATATTTTTGCGCTTTCTTCATCTAAATTAGAGAAGATAGATTTGAGCACAGATGCGGTAGTTTCTCAAATTGAATTTTCAGAAAATATATCTGCAGCAAATAATTTAGATATTGAGAATGGGATAATTTATTTCACTTCAGGTACTTCAGTTTATCAATTGAACCAGGACTTTGAAGAGGAGCCAGGTGAGGCATTGCTTACCTATGAAAGTACTTCTCAATTCGGGCAAATGTATGGGTTTGAAGTTGAAGAAGATCTTATTTATCTATCTGACGCTGGAGATTTTGCTTCTAACGGAACGGTAAGAATTTATACTTTATCTGGAGAATTAGTAAACGAATTCACCGCTGGAGTGGGTCCGAATAATTTCTACTTCAATTAAAGTGTAGAGATACGAAAACAAAAAACCCTCGCCAAAAGCGAGGGTTTTGTATTTAGGACCATCAGACTTATTTAGTCTTTAAATTCGGCCGCTTTGATCTTTTTAAATTCATCACCAGAAGGGATGTCGATGTACATATTTCTGTAAGCATCTTCATCTTCAAAGCTTTCTCCAACTACGTTAGGAATAAATTTACCTTCGTCAATAAGTCTAAGGAAGCTTCTGTTGCTAGTAATATCGTTTAAGGCAGCAGCTAATAAAGGTTCGCTAGGGTCTCCAAGCATACCGAAGTTATCCCATTTCTCAGATACTTCAATATCAGGGATTAATCCTCCTGGGTAAGCCTCTCCATCCGCATTCGTGGAAGTAGAGATAAGTGGTTGCATCGCATATTTGTGATCAGGATTCAGTCCCACTTTTTCATAGTAAGGTACATTTGCATCATAAAGAGTTATAGAAGCCTGCACTTTACCAACCGTTTTCTTACCAACATGAACTACATCAATGTAAGGAGCAAGTCCGTTTATGATTAGCTCACTTGCAGAAGCAGATGATCCTGTAGCGATAACATATACTTTATCAAGATTCAAGCTATTAATAGGCATTGGTGAATGATTTGGGTGGTCATTCTCATTACCATCAAAAATCATATCGTCAAACCTTGTAACTTTACTTGCTTCGCTCAATTGAGCATCGATATTGTCATTATATTTTGTTCTGATAATGATCTTATCCTTAAACTGGCCGGTAATCATGCTTGCAAGATCTACAGCGGTAGAAACTCTACCACCTCCGTTATATCTTAAATCCAATACAAGTTCAGTTACCCCATCACTTTGGAATTGAGCGAAAGCATCGTTCAATTGATCATCATAATCGTGAACAAAACTGTTGTACATAAGATATCCAACCTTAATTCCATCTACGTCAAGAGTTTTTGCAACCAAAATTGGATTTTCGTTGAGCTGAACTTTCGTAAGCGTTACTTCTTCTCCGTTTGCTTCAATTCCATTATCTGTAAAATCAGCAAAACCAAAAGTAAGTGTTTCAGAACCTAAAAGTGTTCTATAATTTTCTAGAGTCAATTGCTGACCATCGATTTCAGTAAAAAGCATTCCTCTTTGAAGACCTTCCATCTCTGCCGGAGAACCTTTTACTACATATCGAATAATACCCACAAGATCATTAGAATCTGAATCTATATAAGCTAATCCGTAGTTGATACCAGTAGTTGTTCTAACTCCTGCGAATGTATTTTCTAGTTCCTCATAATCATCAACGATCCAGCTGAACCTGTCCTCCTCATAAAGTAGACCTTCGTTAAAGAAACTTTCAGGAGTTGAATAGCTCTCAAGGAATTCGATATATTCACTTTCAGTAGAAAAAGCGTTATCAGCTAGCTCAGGCACTTCGCCTTTGTACAAATACCAGTAATTAAGTCCTTTCCAAATGAAATCCTTGATTTCAAGATCCAGATTTCCTTCGATTTTTTTCTGTTCAACCGGTGTGTCATCTGTAGTGGCAACCACATCATCATCCTTGCTACAGGAAGTAAATAAGCCTCCAACCAGAGCAAATAGCATTAAATATTTATATATTCTCATAATAAAAATTAGGGTTAATTATTTTTCACAAATTTTTTCTAAAAATAGTCACATAAATAGAATTAAAAAATTTCTTGTAACAAATCTCTTTACCATTCGTCGTAAGTGTAAGAAGGCATAATTAACTAACCATCAAATAATGAAAGAAAGTACCTTCCTGAATATTATTGATCCTGTTAAGGATAAAATGTATAGAATGGCGCTAAGACTGTTAACTTCTAAAGAAGCAGCCGAGGATGCTACTCAGGAAGCGATTCTTAAATTATGGAACCGCAAAGATAAAATCAAGCATTATGCCAATATCGAAGCTTTTGCTATGACAGTCACTAAAAACTACTGTTTGGATCAATTAAAATTGAAACAGAACAATAATTTGCGCATCGTTCATCAAAATTATGAAAGTAACCAGGCTTCCCTGCAATCTGAAATTGAGGTTAATGACGAGATGGAATGGTTAGGCAAGATTGTTGCCACGTTGCCAGAACAGCAGAAAATGATATTTCAACTTAGGGATGTTGAACAGTATGAATATGATGAGATCGCGAAGATTATGGAGATGAACCAGACAGCTATAAGAGTGGCTTTGTCCAGAGCTAGAAAGGCGATCAGAGAAAATTTAATAAAAAAACATAACTATGGAATTAGATAAAATAGAGAGACTTCTGGAGCGCTACGAGGATGGTGAGACTACCCTGGCAGAAGAAAAGCAGCTTAGGGAGTATTTTCTAAATGCTGAGGTTCCGGAACATTTGAGAAGTTATAAGCTTATGTTTCTTTATTCAGCAAAACAAAGAGAACATACTTATGACGGTAAAACAGAATCAAGAACTAAAAGAAATTGGTATACCTGGACTTCAATTGCCGCCATTCTTGTTGTTGCCGTGGGAATCTTCTTTTTCAATGATTCTTCAAGATCTTTAAATTCTAATGACCTTGGAACCATAAGTGATGAAGAGATAGCCCTCCAGAAAACAAAAGAAACATTGAATATGGTATCTCAGTTTATGAATCAGGGAAAATCTGATCTCGTATACCTTAAAGAATTTAATAACACAAAAAATAAAATAATAGAAATTGAACCTTAAAACCAGAAATCATGAATAGAATAATAGTAAGTCTTTTGTTGGCATTGGCGCCATTCTTTATGCAGTCCCAAAGCTTTGATAAGTATGAGGATATGAAAGACGTAGACGCCATGGTCATGACCAGTAAGATGTTTAAAATGCTGGCAAAAGTAGATCTTAGCGAGAACGATCCTGAATCCAGGGAATATATGAAGCTCATTGAAAATCTTGATCGCATTCAGATCTTTAAATCTTCAAACTCCAATGTAAGGTCTCAGATGGAAACCGATGTCAAATCTTATTTACAAAAAGGTTCTTTGGAAGAATTAATGAGAGTCAATGATAACGGTCAGAATATTAAATTTTACTCATTACCAGGTAAAAATGATAATTATGTAAGAGAATTATTCATGTATCTGGAAGGTTCAGAAGGTGATAAGCCAATGACAGTTATTTTGAGTATTACCGGGGAAATAGATCTTTCCCAGTTATCTAAACTTACTTCAGATCTTAAAGTACCTGGAGCGGAAGAATTAAAAAAAGCCAACAAAAAATCATAAACCATGAAATCAATCAAATTATTATTTGCAATAGCATTTACGAGCGTTTTAATTTCCTGTGAGAACGATAAATCTTTACAGAAATACTACGTGGAAAACCAGGAAGACACCGATTTCCTTGCTCTGGATATCCCAACAAGTATGTTTACCAATAGTGAATCCCTGGAAGCTGAAGAAAAAGCGACTTTGGAAAGTATCAAAAAGATCAATGTTCTCGCCTTGAAAAAGGAAGAGAATCCTGAAAAATTTGAGGAAGAGAAAATGAAATTATCTGAAATTTTCAAAGATGAAAAATATCAATTGCTAATGAAGTATGGTGGTGGAGACCGTAAAGCTGAACTGTATTTTACAGGAGAAGAAGATGCAATTGATGAATTGATCGTTTTTGGTTATGATGATGCACAGGGATTGGGGGTAGCCAGAGTTCTTGGAAAAGATATGAATCCGCAAAAGATCATGCAGCTTATGAAATCCCTTGACGGAAACAACATTGATGTGGAAGGATTAAAAGGTTTAGGGCAAATATTTGGTGATTCATCAAAAGAGAAAGATTCGATTAAAGTAGAAACTAGAATTGAACTTGGAAATACAAATAAAGACTCTACAGATCAAAATAGCACTACCGAAATGTAGTTTGTGATTAGTTGAAAAGAAAAAGCCCCGATTCCGGGGCTTTTTTAATTATATACCAGTATAGTTTTGCGGTGTTATCTTATGAAGTTCTTTTTTGATATCATCAGAAACATCTAACTGATCAATAAATTGTGACATGCTTTTTTCAGTGATCTTTTCATTAGTCCTGGTTAGTCCTTTCAACGCCTCATAAGGATTTTTAAAACCTTCTCTACGTAGAATGGTCTGAATTGCTTCCGCTACAACGGCCCAATTATTTTCAAGGTCTTCATTCAGCTTCTCTTCGTTAAGTAATAATTTATTTAGTCCTTTTAAGGTAGATTTGAAAGCAATGATGGTATGACCAATTGGAACGCCAATATTTCTTAGAACCGTACTATCTGTAAGGTCTCTCTGCAGCCTGCTAACCGGTAACTTAGCTGAAAGATGTTCAAACACGGCATTAGCAATCCCTAGATTTCCTTCGCTGTTCTCAAAATCTATAGGATTTACTTTATGAGGCATAGCAGAAGAACCAATTTCCCCTTTTTTGATCTTCTGCTTGAAGTAATCCATCGACACGTAGGTCCAGATGTCCCTATCCAGATCCAGCAGAATGTTGTTTATTCTTTTAAGTCCATCGAACAATGCGGCCATATGGTCATAATGTTCAATTTGCGTGGTAGGGAAGGAGTGGTATAAACCAAGCTTGTTTTCTAAAAAATTTGTCCCGAATTTTTTCCAGTCATGCTTAGGAAAAGCGACTTTATGAGCATTATAATTACCAGTTGCACCACCAAATTTAGCTGCATGTGGAATTTGTTTCAAAAGTTTTATCTGCTCATTCAGCCTTTCTACATAAACCTGTACTTCTTTCCCAAGTCGTGTTGGAGAAGCTGGCTGACCATGAGTTCTTGCTAAAAGAGGAATATCTTTCCATTCAGAAGCAAGAGATTTTAATTTCTCTACGATCTCTTTCAATTCCGGAAAATAAACGTCTTCAATAGCATCTTTTAAACTTAATGGTATTGCAGTATTGTTTATATCCTGGGAAGTAAGCCCGAAGTGAATGAATTCCTTGGAAGTTTCCATACCAAGTTTACCAAACTCTTCCTTCAGAAAATATTCTACCGCCTTAACATCATGATTCGTGACTTTTTCGATCTTTTTCACTGCCTGTGCGTCGATGGCTGTAAAATTGGTGTAAAGCTCCCTTAGCTTTTGGAAATTTTCAGTGTTAACATCCTGAAGTTGAGGTAATTTTTCCTCATAAAGCGCAATGAAATATTCAACTTCAACCTGAATTCGATATTTAATTAGTGCTTCTTCGCTGAAATAGGCTGATAATTGTTTCGTTTTAGACCTGTAGCGTCCATCTATGGGTGAAACTGCAGTAAGGGATGTCATGTTGTGTTTTTAAAATTAAAACGGTAAAGATACCGCTTCAATTGGTACTAAAAAACTGAAGCTTTAAATTACTTAAATTCTAACTATCAAACCGAAATATTGTTAATTATAATCTATAACTAAGATAATTTATGTCTCCTCTTTTAAAAGCCTTTTGACTAATTGCGGTACACCTTCCACGGCAGTTTTTTGGATGATCTCCAGGTTTTTACCTTCTGAAATATTGGGTTTTGGATCTATAAAATATATAGGTGCGTAATGCGGTGCAAAGTCTACCAGACCCGCCGCCGGATATACCTGCATGGAAGTTCCTATTACGATCACTTTATCTGCGGTTTCAGCAAGCTGCGCCGCTTTTTGAAACATGGGAACTGCTTCGCCAAACCAAACTACATGCGGTCTTAACTGGTGATGATGTTCGCAAAAATCCCCGACTTTAATATCTTTTTTCCAGTCCATCACAAGATCTTCGTCAAAAGTGCTTCTGGCTTTAAGTAGTTCACCATGAAGGTGAGTCACATTTTTACTTCCTGCTCTTTCATGGAGGTCATCAATATTCTGAGTTACGATCTCCACGTCGTATGCCTTTTGTAAATCAACTAAAGCATGGTGGGCGGCGTTAGGTTCTACCTTTAATAATTGCCTTCGCCGCTGATTGTAAAAATCGAGAACCAGCTCCATATCGTTTTCCCAGCCAAGCGGTGATGCTACTTCCATAACATCATGACCTTCCCAAAGACCATCAGCGTCACGAAAAGTTTTAATGCCACTTTCTGCGCTAATTCCGGCGCCGGTTAATACCAGTATTTTTTTCATAGAGAACCAGATTCGTTCTGAAAAAGTTAAGGCTTTTAAATTTTTCAGGATCTAAAAATTTAAAAAAATTGTTTCCAATAAATCCTTAAGGATATTAACCGAATTTTTAATTTTACCTCCGGATGGAAGAACAGAAAATCTTAGAATATCTTCAGGAATACCTTACTCCAAGAAGAAAGGCCTTATTTGAAAAGGTCCTCGCTCAAAGAACAGATCATATCACCGTAGTGGCGCAGGATGTTTATCAGCTTCATAACACGAGTGCGGTAGTGCGTAGTTGTGATGTATTCGGAATTCAAAATATCCATGTGATCGAAGAGAAAATTCCGAGAAGAATAGATAAGGAGATAGCAATGGGTGCTCAGAAATGGGTAGATATCAATAGATATAATTCTGCAAAAGATTGTTTAAAAACCTTAGGAGCAAAAGGATATCGCATCATCGCCACAAGTCCTCATGATGAATCTTACATGCTGGAAGATTTTGATATATCTCAGCCAGCGGCGCTTTTCTTTGGAACAGAAAGAGATGGGTTGTCTGATGAAATTCTGGAAGAGGCAGATGATACTATTAAGATTCCCATGGTTGGTTTCACGGAAAGTTTGAACATTTCGGTTTCAGCAGCTATTATATTGCAAAGTCTTACTACAAAGCTCAGGAATTCAGATGTGAAGTGGCAGTTTACTGAAGAAGAGAAAAATAAAATCAGAATGGACTGGACCAGGAAAACAGTGAAAAATTCAGATGAGATCCTTGAACGCTTCCTTAATCAGTAATTATTTGTAACTTTTAATCGCCTTTAAAGCTATTTCATGACCCTGTTTTTTTATTTGATCATAGCGCTTATTACCTTTTTCGCTTTCCTACACGCCTGGGTGAAAAAGGATTATGACATAAGCCGAACTGTGGTAATCAATAAACCTCGCGAAGAGGTTTTTACATTTGTACGGCAACTTAAAAATCAGCCGTTATGGAATCCCTGGTTTCAGAGAGATCCTAATGCAGTTCTTAAGTATAAAGGAGACGATGGTAAGGTTGGAGCAAGTTTTTACTGGAAAGGTAATGGAAAGGCTGGTGAAGGAATTCAGAGAATAACGAAAGCCAAACAGGGAAGGGTTTTCGAATCAAAGATCCTATTCATAAAACCTGTAAAGGTAAACGCGCTTACTTATATAGGAGTAAAGGAAATTGAAGCTGAAAAGACTAAAATGGTTTGGGGAGCAAGAGGTCACCTGGCATTTCCGCTTACGATCATCAGCATTTTTTATTCACCTGAAAAAGCACTCGGAGAGAAATTTGACCAGGGCCTTAAGGATCTTAAAAAGCTCCTAGAAAGCCGTTAATTTTTCTGAAGTACTTTATATTCTTCGTAGCAGCTATTAATAGCATCTAAAATCTGAAGGTCATTTGCCGTTTTCATGAAATCTTCCGAATAATTACAATTATTCAAAATCTCATCTATTTCAGCTCGATTAACCTGGAGCAATGCCATTAGGGTTTCGCGATCAAATTTATTACGCAGTAATTCCCTGATGTTATCGTCTTTTTTCATTTGTCGAAGCTTGCGCATCTGCCGTGGCCTGGTTCCGAAAATATTATAGACAAGATCAGCTGGATTGGAGAGTGATCGGAGTGCTTTAGTAACAGCGCTCGGAGAACCGTCTCCACCTTCATAACCGCTATTCAAACCGGAAATGCTATATCTATAGTTGTCGTAAATTGGAATATTCTTCGCGTCAATTTCCAGATACCCGGTAAGTTTTACTGAATTTACGGTAACTTCTTCCAGAGCAAAACCTAGTTCGGTCATTTTTACCTTTACATTCCCATACTTCAACCAGTCATTTGTGACCCGAACTCGAATAGATCTAAATCCTAAATATGAAAAATATAGAGTGTCGTTAACGGTAGCCTGTAATTCAAATTCACCGTTTTCACCGGTTACCGCTCCTTTAACCTGGTTCAGGTTTACAATATGGACGTTCTCAATTGGCTTGTCGTTCGCAGCATTCATTACAGTTCCTGTAACAATATCCTGTGCAGACATGATCCCTGTAGTAAGGAGTAAAAATAGGAGTAAAGCGTTTTTCATAACAATCAGGGCTAAAAATAAAAAATCCTCATAAAAAACAATGCCAAACTTATAGATTAAGTTTGGCATTAATTTTATTGATTAGGCTTTAGACCTTCTTCTCTTAACTGAGTTTTCGATATTCTTATTTCGGCTTCCTTTTCTTGGTCCTTTTTTATCGTTTCTATCAGATCTTTTTCTCTTGCCGAATTTTCCACCGTTATCATTGAAACTTTTTCCGTTTCTTTTTCCGCCACCGCGTTCTCTCTTTCGGCCACCTCTGTCAGATTTCTGGTCTTTAGTAACTTCTACATTTACGAATCTTCCGTTATGGTTGAATTCGCTAAAAGTCTTCAGAATAAGGTCTGTATGTTGCTCGTCTGTATTGAAGAATGAGAAACTCGCTTTTACATCCACTTTAAAAACATCATCTCTTCCTAGATTTAATTGCTCTTTAAGGAAATCTTTAAGGCTCATCCAGTCAAAACCATCCTTAGAACCAACATTGATGAAATACCTAGTATTTCCTTCTGAAACTACCGGTCTTCCGCCAACTGTTTCCGAACTAAGATCGGGTGCTTTTTGATAATAATTAAAGAATCTTGTAAATTCTACCGAGAAGAATTTTTTGATCAATTCTTCTTTCGTGAAATCTTCAAGTGCTTCATTAATTGTTGGAAGGTAAGGATCAATTTCATGGTTGATCTCTGTCTTCTTGATATCATTCGCTAAGTGGAATAGCTGAGTTTTACAAATTTCTTTTCCATCAGGGATTTCTTTCTGCTCAAAGCTCTGCTGAATGATCTTTTCAATAGTTCTGATCTTTCTTACCTCACTTTTTGAAATGATCACCATGGATACACCACTTTTACCTGCACGTCCTGTTCTACCACTACGGTGAGTATAAGTTTCAATTTCATCTGGCAACTGGTAATTGATCACATGTGTTATATCATCTACATCAATTCCACGAGCCGCAACATCTGTAGCAACCAGCATCTGGATCTGGCGGGTTCTGAAACTCTTCATTACCAGGTCACGCTGATTCTGACTTAGATCTCCGTGCAATGCAGCAGCGTTATATCCGTCCTCGATCAGTTTTTCAGCAACTTTTTGCGTATCTCTTTTCGTTCTACAGAAAATCACAGAAAATATATCCGGATTTGCATCAGCCAAACGTTTTAAAGCATCATAACGATTTCGATGGTTCACCAGGTAATATTCGTGAGAAACATTAGAAGTTCCCATATTCTTGGATCCTACAGTGATCTCTACAGGATCTTTCATGAATTTCTTAGCGATCTTCGCAACCTCTTTTGGCATTGTTGCAGAAAATAGCCACGTTTTCTTTTCTTTTGGAGTATGAGAGAGGATGCTTTTAATATCCTCATAGAATCCCATATTCAGCATTTCGTCAGCCTCATCCAGCACACAATAGCTGATAGAAGAGATATTGGCAAGATTTCTCCTTATCATATCCTGCATTCTTCCTGGAGTAGCCACGATAATTTGAGCTCCTCTTTCTATGGACCTTGCCTGGTCTGTAATGCTTGCGCCACCATAAACTGCAACTACGTTCAAAGATTTTTTATACTTTGAGTAGTTTTTTATTTCATTGGTGATCTGTAAACAAAGTTCTCTTGTTGGCGATAATATTAATGCTTGAGTCTTTTTAGAATTCTGATCGATCTTTTGAATAAGTGGAAATCCGAAAGCGGCTGTTTTACCAGTTCCGGTTTGAGCCAGGGAAACAAGATCTGTTTCTTTTTCTAATAATAGTGGGATTGATTTTTCCTGTACTTCACTTGGAGTTTCAAACCCCATGTCTTGTATGGCCTTAAGCAAATCTGCGTCAAGTCCAAGTTTTTGGAATGCGTTCATTCGTTTTAAATAAGTATTCGATTATATCATGTAAGTGTTACATAAGAAGCGAATCGACATACTTAAACCTAAACTTCCAGCAACACATCCTCACCCTGAGGAATTTTCAAGCGGCAAATGTACGCTTTTATTTCAGACTAACTACTAAATAAATGGTTTATTAAATTACTGAAAATCAGCGATTAAAATTAAATTGCTAAAATTCGAGGTTTATTTGGTTAGATATTCAACCAATTCTCTAAAGGCGATACCACGATGGCTGATTTTGGCTTTCTCACCCATATCCATTTCAGCAAAGCTTTTAGAATAACCTTTCGGTTGGAAAATAGGGTCGTATCCAAAACCACTATTTCCAGTTTTCTCTTCCAGAATAGTTCCTTCGCAAATTCCGGTAAAAAGATTCTGATTTCCTTTTAGGTTTAATGCGATCACCGTTTTGAACCGGGCAGTCCTATCATCTCTTTTTTTCAATTGGTCCAGCAACTTCTCAATATTAGCATCGTCATTTTTTTCTTCTCCGGCATATCTTGCAGAAAATACTCCCGGAGCGCCTGCTAGAGATTCAACCTCGAGGCCAGTGTCATCAGCAAAACAATCATAACCGTAATGATTTCGAACATATTCTGCTTTGATCATTGCATTTTCATCAATCGTATCCCCGGTTTCTTCAATATCTTCGTCACAACCAATATCTGTAAGCGATAGAAGCTCTATATGAGAGGGTAGCATACTTTTGATTTCCTTGAATTTATTAGGGTTATGGGTAGCGAAAACTAATTTCATAAATATTTTATCTGTGGTGATAAGGTTCGTTTTTTAGAATAGTAAAGGCACGGTATAGCTGTTCAGTAAAGAATAGTCTAACCATTTGGTGTGAAAATGTCATTTTAGAAAGCGATATTTTTGAATCGGCCCTCTGGTAGACATCTTCTGAAAAACCGTAAGGTCCTCCAATTACAAAAATGAGTCTTTTTAATCCGGTATTCATCCTTTTTTGAAGATATTCTGAAAATGCTTCCGAAGTGAATTGCTTTCCATTTTCATCAAGGATCACCAAAAAATCTGAATTTTGAACTTCTGAAAGTATTAAATCCCCCTCTTTAGACTTCTGCTGATTCTCATCCAGGTTTTTAGTTTTTTTGAGATCAGGAATAATTTCAAGTTCAAACTTTATATAATGTTGCAACCTATCTGAATAAACTTTGATAAGATTATCAAGTTCCCGTTTATCTGTTTTTCCAATACAGACTAATTTTATTGTCATCCCGTGATTTTAGTACAGACTTTACTACATTTACAAAAATAAGCAGAGAAAATGATCTCACCGGAACAATTCGAAAAAGAAATTGAATTAATTATTAAAAATGCAATAAGGGAAGATATTGGTGATGGAGATCACAGTTCCCTTGCATGCATTCCTGAAAGCGCTACCGGGAAAGCGAAATTGCTAGTTAAAGATCAAGGAATTCTTGCCGGAGTTGAATTTGCTAAAAGAGTTTTTCAGTATGTAGATGAGGATCTTAAACTGGATATCAGGATAAAAGATGGGGAAACTATCAAAAGAGGCGATATTGCCTTTTATGTGGAAGGATCTTCTCAATCGATTTTAAAAGCCGAAAGACTTGTTTTAAATGCTATGCAAAGAATGAGTTGCATCGCAACAAAAACCTCAGAATTTGCAGAAAAATTAGAAGGTACTAAAACAAAGATTCTGGATACAAGGAAAACGACACCCGGGATTAGGGCATTGGAAAAATGGGCTGTAAAGATCGGCGGTGGAGAAAATCACAGGTTCGCGCTTTATGATATGATCATGCTGAAAGACAATCACATTGATTTTGCAGGAGGAATCACAAAGGCTATTGATAAAACAAAGGCTTATCTTAAGCAGAAAAATCTGGACCTTAAAATTATAGTTGAGGCCAGAAATTTGAATGAGATAAAAGAAATTCTGAAATCTGACGGTATCTACAGGATTTTAATAGATAATTTCAACTACGAAGATACCCGAAAAGCTGTAGACCTTATCAATGGAAAATGTCTGACAGAATCGAGTGGTGGAATCACTCTTGAAACTGCTAAAAATTATGCCGAGTGCGGAGTAGATTTTATTTCCAGCGGCGCTTTGACACATTCGGTTCATAATCTTGATCTTAGCTTAAAAGCCGTATAATATGGCCCCACAAAAAGCGATCAAATCTAAACTCGAAGAATTTTCAGATTGGTGGAAGAGAAAGACCAAAAAGATCATTCTTCCGGGGCTTGAAGGTTTATCGCTTTATAATTTATGGGTTATTTATTGGGGAGGGATCGTACGCGGAACATTCTCTACCAGGGCCAGCTCTATTGCATTTAGCTTCTTTATGGCCATCTTTCCATTTCTACTTTTTGTACTGAATCTGATTCCTTATATCACCTTTATTGATGATTTCCAGATTGAGTTCCTTTTATTCATGGATACTTTACTGCCGCCCGAGACTTCAGATTTTTTCGGAAACATTTTTGAGGATATTGCCAGTACACCGCGAGGAGGACTATTATCGGTGGCTTTTATATTATCTATATTTTTAATGACCAATGGCGTGAATGCTATTTTTACCGGATTTGAATTCAGTTATCATACCAGAACCAATAGATCAATTCCTCGTCAATATGCTGTCGCTGTGGGGGTTTCGCTTATATTGGCACTGTTGTTGCTTATATCTGTAATAAGCGCCGTTTACCTGACCTATGCTATAGATGATCTTAGCGATCTCGGGATTGTGAATCCAGATGGTTTTGGAGCGAACCTTATTAAATATATAGGCTTTGTGATTTTGATCTATACAGCCGTTGCTATTTTATATTATTTTGGAACAAGAGAAGCGAGACAGGCCCGGTTCTTTTCAGTAGGAGCTTTATTTACTACTATTCTAATAATGATCACAACGGTATTGTTTAGTATATATATCACAAACTTTTCAAATTATAATGAATTATACGGCTCTATTGGAGCATTATTGATCTTAATGTTTTATATATGGCTGAATTCCAATATGTTGCTTTTAGGTTTTGAACTAAACGCATCTTTAATCAAACTGAAGAAAAATTTTAAATAACTTTAATCAATTAAAAACCAAATTTATAATGAAAACTATTATCGTTGCTATTGTTGCCTTTATGAGTATAGGCGTTGTATCTGCTCAAACTGAAGTAGGTGGAGTAAATCTTCCAAATTCTGAAACTTACCAGGGCCAGACATTAACCTTGAATGGAGCCGGTGTTCGTGAAAAATTATGGATCGATCTTTATGCTGGTGGATTATATCTTTCACAGAAATCTTCTAATGCTTCAGAAATTGTTTCTGCAGATAAAGCTATGAGTATCAAATTGCATATCGTTTCAAAATTGATCACCAGCGATAAAATGGTGGAAGCTGTAAACGAAGGTTTTGAAAATTCTACCAATGGAAAAACAAAACCATTGGCTGCTAAAATTGATAAGTTCAAAAGTTTTTTCATGGCCGAGATTAAAAAGAATGATGTTTTTGATATCGTTTATATCCCAGGAACAGGAGTAACTGCTTATAAAAATGATAAGGAATTAGGTACTATTGAAGGAATGGATTTCAAAAAGGCATTATTCGGAATTTGGTTATCTAATAACCCGGCAGATGACGACCTGAAAGAAGCCATGCTTGGTAAGTAATATGAAACTCACGCTACTATTAGCATTCTCACTTGGATTTTTCAATCTGGTTCATTCTCAGGAAGTGACCGGCAGATGGGAAAATAGGAATGAAGAAGGAAAGGTGAATTCCATTATTGAAGTCTTCGAAAAGAATGGAAAGATATATGGGAAAGTAGACCGGATAATGAGAGAAGAAGACAGGGACAGGCTTTGCACTAAATGTGAAGGCGATTTAAAAAATGTTCCCGTCGAGGGGATGGAGTTGATGAAAGGTCTGGAAAAAGAAGGTGAAGAATATGTTGGTGGTACCATTGTGGATCCTAAAACAGGAAAAGAATATCGCTGTAAAATTTGGCTTGATGAAGATGATCCAGATATTTTGAAGATCAGAGGTTATATTTCTTTGTTTTACAAAACTAAGACCTGGCGCAGAGCCGAATAATATTTTATTAAACAAAAGCTGCTTTTTAAGTTTAAGCTTACTTTAAAAAACTAAAGATTCTTAATATTTTTGAATCTGATAGTACAAAGTAAACTACTTTAAAGCAGCTTTTGCTATTTCAAAAACCAACCCAATTTGAATGTCATATTTCGCTGACCTGATCTTACCTTTGCCGCTGGAAAAGCGTTTTACCTATAGTCTTACAGAGGAGGAAGCTAATTTTATTCTGCCTGGGATGCGATTGGCGGTTCAATTCGGAAAAAATAAGATTTACACGGGAATTGTAGCGGTTATTCATCAGAATCCTCCAGAGGTCTATGAAGCCAAGCCAATTCATCAGATTCTTGATGATGAACCTTTAATTACTCCGGAGCAGCTGAAGTTCTGGGAATGGATTGCCAGTTATTATTTATGCGCGGAAGGAGATGTGATGCGTGCGGCTTTGCCTGGCGCATTTCTACTTGAAAGCGAGAGTATCGTCAAATTAGTAAAAGAAGTTGAAATTGAATCTGTAAAATTAACCGATGACGAATATTTGGTTACGGAAGCTCTGCAAAGACAATCTTCCATGAAAATTCTTGAGATAGAACAATTGCTGGACAGGAAGAAAGTGTTACCAGTGATTAATAAGCTGGTTGCTAAAAACCTGGTAGATCTTAACCAAGAGATCTATGAGCAATTCAAGCCAAAGGAAATAAGATATGTGAGATTGAATCCGGCATTTGAAGCAGAAGCTGAAATGCACCGGCTTTTGGATGAGCTCACCAGAGCACCAAAACAAAGAGAGATTCTTTTGTCATATTTTTCTCTAAACGCACGGTCTAAAAAACCATTAAAAGTGAAAAGGCTTTTAGAAGAAACCGGAGCAAGTGCGGCCGTTTTAAAAGGATTGGTGAATAAGAATATTTTCGAAGAGTTCTATCAGGAAATAGATAGGGTTGTTTTTGATGGAGAAATAAATCAGCATGAAATAAATCTGAACAAAGTTCAGCAACAGGCATTTGAAGAAATCCAGGCGTATTTTGAGGAAAACCAGGTCTGTCTATTGCATGGAGTGACTTCTTCAGGTAAAACTGAAATTTATATCCGCTTAATCGAGGAGGCTTTAAATAAAGGAAAGCAGGCTTTGTACCTGCTTCCGGAAATAGCCCTGACCACACAATTAATCAAACGTCTGCAAAATTATTTTGGAGAGAAAGTTCTGGTCTATCACAGTAAATACTCGGTGAATGAAAGAGTAGAAATTTACAAGAAAGTTCGGGATAATTCTGAGAAAGGAAAGATTGTCATTGGAGCTCGTTCCTGTATTTTTCTTCCTTTCCAGGATTTAGGGTTAATAGTGGTAGATGAAGAACATGAATCTACTTTCAAACAATTTGATCCTGCCCCGAGATATCATGCACGTGATGCAGCTGTTGTATTGGCTAATATGTTTGAGGCGAATATCATTTTAGGCTCTGCTACACCTTCTCTGGAGTCTTATTTTAATGCGGAACACAATAAGTATTCTCTGGTTGAGCTAAATCGAAGATTTGGAAATGTGCTAATGCCAGAGGTGGAAGTGGTTGATATTAAAACAGCTCATCGCAAAAAAAAGATGACCGGTCATTTTTCCGAAAGACTTATAGAAGAAATAAAGGCAAGTCTGAAGGAAGAAGAACAAGTGATTCTTTTTCAGAATAGAAGAGGTTTTTCTCCAATTCTGGAATGCAACACTTGCGGGCATTCCCCGCAATGTCCTAATTGCGACGTAAGTTTAACCTATCACAGTCATAACAATCAGTTGCGATGTCATTACTGCGGCTATCATATTGCCATGCAGCAAAAGTGTATGGCTTGCGGAAGTGACGAGATTTCTACCAAGGGATTCGGTACAGAACAGGTGGAGACGGAGCTAAAGGCACTTTTTCCGAAGCATAATATCGGGAGAATGGACCAGGATACCACTAGGGGAAAACATGGCTACGAAAAGATTATTCAGGCATTTGAAAATCACGAGACCGATATTTTGATCGGAACCCAGATGCTAACCAAAGGCCTGGATTTTAGAAAGGTTAGTCTTGTAGGCATTATGAATGCAGATAATCTTCTGAATTTTCCTGATTTCAGAGCTCACGAGCGAAGCTTTCAGTTAATGCTTCAGGTTGCGGGTAGATCAGGGCGAACAAAGAAGCGGGGAAAAGTTCTTATTCAAACCTATAACCCGCATCACCAGATTATTCAGCAGGTTTCTACCGGTAATTATGCTGAAATGTACAAGGAACAATTGGAAGACCGTTATCAATATCAATATCCACCTTATTTCAGGTTAATACGGTTAACCCTAAAATGCAGAGATTATTCCAAGACAAATGAGTCAGCCGAATGGCTGGCAAGAGCTTTAGAAAATGTTTTTGACAGGTATGTTCTCGGTCCTGAATTTCCTCCGGTGGCACGCATTAGGAATGAATATTATAAAAACATTCTTATTAAAATTCCGCAAAAACAATCCCTGGGTAAAACCAAGAAAATGGTACATCGAATATTGACCAGTTTTAAAGCGATTGGTGCTTATCGCTCTGTAAGAGTAGTGGTTAATGTAGATCCACAATAAAAAAAGGCCATTAGAAAAATAGCCTTTTGGAAATATTTGTAGTAGTTAGTTTATTGTTGGATGGCGCTCAGCGCTTCTACCAGGTTTGCCTTTTTATGACGGCTTAACGGTAACTTTTCTTTATCGATCTCAATATTCTTACTGTTATATCTTTCGATCTTTTCTAGATTCACGATATATGATTTATGAGTTCGGAGGAAACGGTCATTAGGAAGTTGTTGTTCAAAAGATTTCATTGTGGCAAGAACCACAAAATTATCCTTTTCGGTTACAAATTTCACATAATCTCCTAATGCCTGGATGTATTTCAGTTTACTTAAAAATACCTTTCTATTCTTGAGGTTGCTTTTCACAAAAATAAAGTCATCATCTTCCGGAACCGGAGTTTGATGTTTTAGTTTGTAAAGATTTACCGCTTTATTAACCGCGTTATTAAACCTGTCTTTAGTTACCGGTTTGTGAATATAATCTACCGCATCATAATCAAATGCTTTAAAGGCATATTTTGTTTTACCGGTTACGAATATAATTTGTGGTTTATTAGGAAGGTTATCTAAAAGTTCGAAACCAGATAATATTGGCATTTCGATATCCAGAAATATAAGATCGGTTTCTGTGTCTAACAAACCATTTTTAGTCTCGATAGCGTTGTTATATTCGGCTACAAGCTTTAAATTTGGATGGTCTTTTATTAGCTTGACGATAGACAATCTTTGAAGACTGGAGTCATCTACGACAGCACATTTGAGTAAAACTTCTTCCACAGTTTATAGGTTAGGTAGAAACAATATTACTCATTAAAAATAAGAAATACAAGGTTAATAATTATTTCGTCGACGAAAATAGTATTTTATCCTTCTGAATTTCCTTTGAAATAAGGAATATTAATTCTATTTTTGCACCCGATTTAATTTAAAGTGAATTTTTATGAACAATTATGAAACTGTTTTCATCTTGAATCCCGTTTTATCTGATGAGCAGATAAAGGAGACAGTTAAGAAATACGAAGATTTTCTTGTTTCTAAAGGAGCTGAGATGGTAGCTAAAGAAGATTGGGGCCTAAGAAAACTGGCTTATGCAATCCAACACAAGAAGAGTGGTTTTTATCACTTATTTGAATTTAAAGCTCCTGGTGATGCAATTGAGCCATTAGAGTTAGAATTCAGAAGAGACGAGCGTATGATGCGTTACCTAACTGTAAAGTTAGATAAGCATGCTGTAGCTTGGGCTGAGAAAAGAAGAAAACGTAACAAGGAAAAAGCGTAATCATGGCAACATCTATTGAACAACAAGCAAAAGGAAAAAAAGATGGAGAGATCAGGTATCTTACTCCTCTTAACATAGAAACAACCAAAGCTAAGAAGTACTGTAGATTTAAAAGATCAGGTATCAAGTATATCGATTACAAAGATCCTGATTTCTTAATGGGCTTCGTAAACGAGCAAGGTAAATTGTTACCTCGTCGTCTTACAGGTACTTCTTTAAAGTTTCAAAGAAAAGTGGCTACAGCCGTTAAGCGTGCTCGTCACTTAGCATTAATGCCTTACGTAGGTGATTTATTAAAATAAAAAGAGGCAGTTATGGAAGTGATACTTAAAAAAGACGTAGATAATTTAGGCTTTAAAGATGACGTTGTAGCTGTTAAGAATGGTTACGGTAGAAACTATCTTATTCCACAAGGTTTTGCTGAATTGGCAACTCCTTCTGCAAGAAAGGTTTTATCTGAAACTTTGAAGCAACGCGCCTATAAAGAGCAAAAGCATATTGACGAAGCTAAGAAACAAGCTGAGAAACTTAACAACCTTGATATTAAACTGTCTGCTAAGGCAGGTGCAGGTGATAAACTTTTCGGTTCCATTACAAATGGAGATCTAGCTGACGCTCTTGCTAAAGAAGGTGTTGAGATCGAAAAGAAATATATTAGCATCGCTGGTGGAAACATCAAGCGTCTGGGACAGTATGAAGCAACTTTGCGTTTTCACCGTGAGGTAGTTTCTAACTTTACTTTTGACGTTGTAGCGGACGCATAATTTATTTTACTTATAGAAAAAAGCCTGCTCATATTTTGAGTGGGCTTTTCTTTTTAAAATATAGTATGAAATACGCAAGATTAACAAAAGAGCAGTTTGAAGAAATGCACCAGGAATTCATTAATTTCCTGGCAACGCAATCTATTACCGCAGAAGAGTGGGAGCAGATTAAAAAAGATAAACCTGAAACTGCGGAAGCAGAACTGGATATATTCAGTGACCTGGTATGGGAAGGTGTTTTAAATAAAGTAGAATTCTTAGAGCATTTTTCACCAAATCAGATATTTCTTTTTCATATTACCACTGCGACAATTGAATTGATCGCGATAAAGATCGAGAACGAAGCCATCGATATTACCACAAGGGAAGGTTATCAATGGTTGCAAACCAATTTAATGAACGACGCGGTGAATATTTATACTTCTACCAAGGCGATCAGCGAGGATAGGAACAAGGATATTTTTGCTCTGATAAAGCAAGGTGCGAATATCACACAAGGAGATCTTTACGCTTATTTTCAGAATATTGTAAAAGGATAGAAATTTTACCTATTCGTACCTTAAAGATTCTATCGGGTCCTGCTTGGCAGCTTTAGCTGCCGGATAACTTCCAGCTAAAATTGCTACCAATATGGTTATCCCGGTGGCCCAGAACATGGCTTTCCATGGCGTGGTAAAGGCAAAATCAAGAGAACTTGCGACAGCATAGCCAATTAATATTCCCAGTAGAATACCAAGAAGTCCACCAATTTGCCCAATAACTAAGGTTTCTAAAAAGAATTGAGTGGCAATGGTATTTTTCTTAGCTCCTAAAGCTTTACGTACGCCAATTTCACGCGTTCTTTCGGTTACTGTTACCAGCATGATATTCATCAAAGCGATTGAAGAACCAAAAATGGTTATAATAGAGATGATCCATGCTGCAATATTTAGAGCTCCGGTGATCTGAAGGATCCTGTTAATTAGATCATCACTTCTTTCCAATCCAAAATTATTTTCTTCTTTAGGATTGAGTCCGCGAATATTTCTGAAAGTAATAATGGCTTCATCCATGGCCGCATCCAGGAGATCCTTGTTTTCAACTTTTACACTTAGGCTGTAATTGATATTAGGTTGCGAAAAAATAGAACGTGCGTGCTGAATTGGAATAAAAACTCTTAGATCCTGGTTGTTTCCGAAAGTGCTTCCTTTCGACTCCAGTACTCCAATAACCTTAAATTTTGCACCTCGAATACTAATATTCTTATTTACCGGGTCCATTCCTTTAAAAATTCCATCTTTAAAATCTGAACCTATGACCGCGACATTATTGTTATTTTCAATGTCAAAAACGTTGAATTCTCTACCGTCTTCAACTTCCAATCCTGAATTTTCGAGGTAATATTCATTAACTCCTAAAACAGAAATTTCCGGATCTGTCTTTTCATTTTCATATTTTATTTCCGCTGAACCAGTTCCGGTAAACGAAATAGCGGTTTCCGTATACGGGTATTGAAATTTTTCTTCAAATTCAATAACATCACGATAACTAATAATTGGATTTACCTTTCGCTCTTCATTTCCAAAACTCTGAGTTCTAAATTCGTAACGTTGAAGATTGAAGGTGTTCGAACCCATCGAAGCAAAATCTTGGCTAATTGTATTTTCCAGAGCTGATACGGCACTTAAAATCCCAACAAGCGCAGTTATACCAATTGCAATAATTAGAACCGTAAGAACGGTTCTTAGTGATTGATTTTTAATGGAATTTAAGGCGATCCTTATATTCTCCCGAAAAAGTGAAAACATGGGCTTGATTTTCTGGCTTACCGGTTAGACTATAAAATTAGAACTTTGTTACTTAAAATTTCAAATTTGTTTGGGTTCGCTTAAAAATTAAGATATTTGCAATCCTAATTAGCAAATTCAGCTTAAAACAGATCATGGCACAAAAACCGTCTATACCAAAAGGTACGAGAGATTTTTCACCCGAAGAAGTCGCAAAGAGAAATTATATCTTCAATACCATTCAATCTGAATTCAAACGCTTTGGATTTCAGCCTATTGAAACTCCGAGTTTTGAAAATTCCTCGACGTTGATGGGAAAATACGGGGATGAAGGTGACCGCCTGATCTTCAAAATATTGAATTCAGGAGATTTTCTGAAAAAAGCAGATGCGAAAGCGCTTGCGGAAAAAGATAGTAATTCGCTTACTTCTTCAATTAGTGAAAAGGCTTTGCGTTATGATCTAACTGTTCCTTTTGCACGTTATGTGGTGCAGCATCAGAATGAAATTGAATTTCCTTTTAAAAGATATCAGATCCAACCGGTTTGGAGGGCAGATCGTCCTCAAAAAGGCAGGTTCAGAGAATTTTATCAGTGTGATGCCGATGTGGTAGGAAGTAAGAGTTTATGGCAGGAAGTTGAATTTGTTCAGTTATACGATGCGGTTTTTTCAAAATTGAACCTTGACGGTGTTACCATTAAGATCAATAACAGAAAAGTGCTTTCTGGATTTGCTGAAGTGATCGGAGAGCAGGATAAATTGATCGATTTCACTGTTGCTTTAGATAAACTTGATAAAATCGGTGAAGAAGGAGTAAAGAAAGAGATGCGCGAAAAAGGTATTTCTGAAGATGCTTTAAATAAAATTCAGCCAATATTTAACCTTAACGGTAGTTTTGCTGAAAAGATCGAAGGATTGAAGTCTATTTTAGTAACTTCGAAAACCGGGCAGAAGGGAATCGAAGAATTGCAATTCATTCAGAATGCAATTGAAGAAATGCCGCTGAAAACTGCCAGTCTGGATCTGGATGTTACGCTTGCCCGCGGACTTAATTATTATACAGGAGCCATATATGAAGTAGCTGCACCGAAAAGTGTGAAAATGGGATCTATCGGTGGAGGTGGTCGTTATGATGACCTTACCGGGATTTTCGGTTTGAAAGATATGAGTGGAATTGGAATTTCTTTCGGGCTTGATAGAATTTACCTGGTTTTGGAAGAATTAGATCTATTTCCCGCGACGGTTACTGAGAATACGAAGGTACTATTCATTAATTTCGGAGAAAAAGAAGCACTATACGCGATGAAAGCTGTTCGTGAACTTAGGTCAGAAAATATTATTGCTGAGCTATATCCTGATTCGGCTAAAATGGGAAAACAGATGAAATATGCTGATAAACGAGATATTCCTTATACAGTTCTAGCGGGAGAAGAGGAAATGCAGGATAAAAAATACACCCTGAAACATATGAAATCTGGAGAGCAATCCAGCCTGGATATTTCAGGACTGGTAAAAGCTCTGAATTAATTTTGAAAGGTATCAAATTTAAAATGCCTTCGTAAAATTCTACGAAGGCATGTTTATTTTAGGAATTTGCCTGATCCAGTTTATCCATCTCTTCCGAAGTTAATTCAAAAGAAACAGCCTCCTGAAAGGATTTAAAATGTTCAGATTTGGTGGTAGAAGCAATAGGGGCCGTGATTCCAGGTCTCTGGATAAGCCATCTTAATGCGATCCCTGCCTGGCTAATATTCCTATGATCTGAAATATCCTTTAGTGCATCCAAAATTTTCTGACCTCTCTCATCAAAATAGTCTTTTAAAAACATTTCACGACTGCTACCTTCAATATCCTCCTTTGAAGAATATTTTCCGGTTAGAAATCCGCTGGCAAGAGAAAAATAGCTGGTAACCCCAAGATTATTCTCCTTACATATTTTAAAAATATCGCCCTCAAAATCTTTTCTTTTTACCAGGCTATATTCCGGTTGAAAAACTTCGTACTTTGGAAGACTTTCCTTTTCTGCTATATCCAAAGATTTCTGAAGTCTCTCCGCCGAAAGATTTGAAGCTCCAATATATCTAACTTTACCCTGATCAATTAATTTCTGGTAAGCCTCTAGTGTTTCTTCTATGGGAGTGCTCTCATCATCTTTGTGAGTGAAATAGAGATCTATATGATCTGTTTGCAGCCTCCTCAAAGAATCTTCAACTTCATTCAAGATATAAGCCTTGGAAAGATTGCTATCTCCACCTTGCTGCATACTGGAACCAACCTTTGTTGCGAGAATTATTTTATGCCTGTTTCCACGGTTTTTAATATATTTTCCAATAATAGATTCAGATTCTCCGCCCTTATTTCCGTCTGCCCATCGGGAATAGACATCAGCGGTGTCTATCATATTGAATCCCATATCCAGGAATTCATCCATTAATTCAAAAGAATCCTTTTCATTTGTGGTCCATCCAAAAACATTTCCGCCAAAAACTATGGGTGCGGTCTTAAGTTTTGAATTTCCAAGTTTTCTCATTTCCATATTACTTCATTTAAATTATTTCTTAGAGGTATTTGCTTCAGGATGATGTTTTAAGGAAAGGATAATTGATCCCGCCAGAACTACTGCAATAAATACAAGTGAGATCCAAATAGGAATTTCAAATTGATCGCTAATAAGAAATTTGATTCCCACGAAAGCGAGTATGATCCCAAGTCCTTCGTTAAGATAAACAAATCTATCCTTCATATCTGCCAATAAAAAATACAGGGCTCTTAATCCTAATATCGCAAAGGCATTAGAACTTATAATAATAAATTTATCCCTGGTTACCGCCAGAATGGCCGGAATAGAGTCTAGCGCGAAAATAATGTCGGTAAGCTCTACGATGACCAAAACCACCAAAAGTGGCGTGGCTAGTTTCTTTCCTTCTTTTCTTACAAAAAATTTATCTTCTTCGTAATTTTTGGTCTGTGGAATAATTTTCTGAACCCACTTGAATATTTTATTGTTTTCGGGATCGGTATCTGAAATATCGCTTCGGAATATTTTGTACGCGGTAAATAGGAGGAATATTCCAAATACATAAATGATCCAGTGCACGCTTTCTATTAGGGCTATACCACCAATTATGAAAAGCACTCTCAAGACCAGGGCTCCAAAAATTCCCCAGAACAATACTTTATGCTGAAACTCCTTCGGAACTTTAAAATAGCTAAACAATACGGCCCAGAGAAAAACATTGTCCATCGAAAGTGATTTTTCAATGAGATAACCGGTGATGTATTCGCCAGCTGAGGCCCAACCTTGCCACCAAGCGATCACTCCGGTAAAGGCCAGTCCGAGACTTATCCATCCTGCGCTATACCATGCTGCTTCCCGGGTGTTGATCTTATGTGGCTTCCTCATGACCAGTTTAAGATCTACAATCAACAATATAAAAATGAATGCTGCAAAGCTTATCCAGATCCAGGAATCTATTTCAGTTCCACTAGACGAAGCTTTTTGCTGTAAGGATAGAAAAATAGGTAAGTTGAGTTGCATTTAATCATCAAAATGTTACTCAAATAAAGGTGATTTGGATCAGATTATGACTGACTTTAAAATAAATATAACAGGGGAGCAGGAACTTTTAAGAAGAGTTTCAGGAATAAAAAAATCCCTTCAAAATTGAAGGGATTTTCTGTAGTAGCGAGACCGAGATTTGAACTCGGGACCTCCGGGTTATGAAAATATTCTGCTAGAAGTCAAATCTATCTAAAACACCTGAAAATCAATTAGTTAATGTTGTTTTGATAAATTTTGATATTATATAATATGGCCTAAAATCAACCGATTCTGTACTTATTCTGTACTTATTCTGTACTAGTTTTTAGGTGTAAATTATTATATTACAGGGTTTTAAATCCTAACTGTATGGCAAATTTAAAGATTGTTTTGAGGAAAAACATGAAAAAGAAGGATGGAAGGATACCTCTGGCCTTAAGAATTAGCGAAAATTATAAAACGAATTATGTTTGGCTGGGACATTCTGTATTTGAAAAAGATTGGGATAACGTTGCTTGTAAGGTTAAAAAGACTCATCCAAACTTTAAGCAGTTAAATAACTTTTTGATGAAAAGGATGATTGAAGTCAATGATATCTATTTCAATGCAGAGAAAAAAATTACGCCAAGGCAAATAAAACAAAAATTAAAAGGGCCAGATGGCTCTAAATCTTTCTTTACTGTTGCCACTGAACATATTCAAAGTAAATATGACACGGGAGTTTTTTCAGTTGCTAAAGCGCAGTTATCAATACTATATAATATTGAAGAATTTATACAACTAAAGAATTCGAGAAGTAAGGCAAAAATCATCCAAGAAATTAAACAAAGACGGTTAAAGCGAGTGAGCGAGGCAAGAAGATCTAAATATCACTGGATGGATGGCGTTGCATATTTTAAAAAAAATGATAACCTAAGATTCAGGGATATTGACGAATCTTTTATTAGAAAATATAAGACATTTTGTTCTTCTTACCTGAATCATAAACCAAGGACAATAACCAATCAGCTTATTTTCATTAGAACTCTTTATAATATTGCAATTAAAGAAGGAGTAATTGCCCAGAAATATTATCCTTTTGCTGGTGAGAAAGAGAAAATTAGAATATCCTCAGGTAATAAAATTGGATTGAATGTAGAAGAAATTGAGAAGATAGAATCACTCGAATTAGAGAAGTACTCAACTATATGGCATACTCACAACATATGGTTGTTTTCTTTTTATTTTGCCGGGATGCGAATCTCAGATGTAATTAAATTAAAATGGTCTGATTTCAAGGATAAACGTTTATACTATGTCATGGAAAAAAATGGTAAACCTCTAAGTTTAAAAATTCCTGATAAAGCTAGGATTATAATTGATTACTATCGCCCAGATAAGAAATTCAATAATGGATATTTATTCCCTTTTTTACGGGAAGTAGATCAAACTCAAGCCGAACAAATTTATACACGGACAAAGAGTACCACTAAACTTCTCAATAAATATTTAAAAAGAATAGCTAAACTCTGTGGCATTGATAAAACATTATCGAATCATATAGCCCGTCATAGCTTTGGAAATATTGCAGGTGATAGAATTCACCCTTTAATGCTGCAAAAATTATATAGACATAGTGATTTAAAAACCACTTTAAATTATCAGGCAAATTTTATTCATCGTGATGCTGATGAAGCTCTGGATAGTGTTATTAACTTTTAATTTGAGATTATCTTTCTTAAGTTTAATCTTATGATAATCCTTACATTATGTAATCTTTACTTGATTTCTTATATAAAATCTAAGCTTTAATTTTGACACCGGATATTTTTCACCATCATTTAAAAATTTTAATATCCTGAATAGAATGGCTCGATACGGCATGAACTTAGACCAAATTTTATTTAGTTCTCTATCAAAATAATTGAATGCCTTAATTTTTCGGCCTATTTAACTAACCAAAAATACCTATATGGAAATTTATCTAATTATCGGAATAATCCTGTATGTCGCCATAGTTCTGGATATTCTGCAAACCACTTTATCCATGCAGGGCGGGGGTTGGCTTACCAGCCGTTTTTCACATTTTTTCTGGAAGTTTTTATTGCTGATTTCTGGCAGGAACGGTAATTCTAAATTGCTGGCCCATGCGGGTTATTTTCTACTAATTTCTATTGTGCTAATCTGGGTATTCTTTTTATGGGCGAGCATGGTTTTTATACTTTATTCTTCTCCTGGCTCTATTATAGATAGTACCACAAAAATTCCGGCCGGTTTCTGGCAAATTACGTATTATAGTGGATTTACGGTTTCAACTTTAGGAATGGGGGATTATGTAGCCTCCACCGATCTTTGGAGGGTACTTACCACTATATATTCCTTTACAGGGCTTATTCTCCTCACCATGTCTGTCACCTATTTTATTCCGGTCCTTACAGCAGTCATAGACCAGCGTAAACTTGGCATAAGTTTAAGTACACTGGGAAGCAGTCCCGAAGAAATTGTAATGAGTGCCTGGAATGGTGAAAATTTCGATCGGCTAACAGGTAAAATTGATGAAATTTCAGACTCCATAATCAAATATAGCCAGCAACACCGGGCTTACCCGGTAATTCACTATTTTCATAATAATAAAGGGAAAAATGCGATTATTCTGCAACTGGCAAGGCTTTATGAAGCTTTGTTGATTATTTCAGATCAAATTAAAGAGGAATTCAGACCTGATTCTAAAGACATAAAACCACTAATAGTAGCTTATGATAATTATTTTGAAGTAATCGCCGAGGTAACCCACATGAGGCTCTTACCTTCGGGCCCTCCGGCTTCAACTACTCATAGGCTTTTAGAAAAGGAACTTATACTGGAGAATTTTGATACGGATGGGTTTTCAGCAAAGGTGAGCAAAAATCGTCTATTTTTCAAAACTTTAGTGCGTCAGGAAGGATGGAATTGGGAACATGTAGACACAAAATATTCTTAATTATTTTACATCTAAGTTAAAATAATTTAAAACAGAAAGACCTTAGCATAATTTTAAAAGTAATTTTTAATGTGCATGCTTAATTTTATGTAGAATCAAAAAATTTAATAGATTATGAGAAATGAAAAACTAATTAAAGCCCTTGGAAATTGTATTAACCATTGTAATTTTTGTGCAGATGCCTGTCTTGATGAAGATGATGTAAAGATGATGGTAGATTGTATTCGTATAGACCATGTTTGTGCTGAAGCCTGTTCTGCCTTAAGTCAAATTTTAGCAACCAGTTATAAAGATGTACAGGGGTTAGTTGATTATTGCAAAAAAGTATGCGAAAAATGTGCTCAGGAATGTGATAAACATGATGCACAGCACTGTAAGGATTGTGCGAAAGCATGTCGCGAATGTGCAGAAGCTTGTGCTACTTTTAAAGCTTAAAGATTTAAATCAAGTTTTGTTAAAAACCCGGCCACGTCCGGGTTTTTTTGAAAAAATTTGGAAGGTGACAGTGAAGTTGGTGTGACGATCCTGATGTGAAGCATATGAATTTAAATCCCATAAAAGAGATAGGGTAGATGGACGAAGTATAAAATTTATAGTATAATATAAGGCATGGACAAACCGGCAATTCAGGCAAATAAAGAAGTTATTGTTGTGAGTGGAAGCAGTGGGCTAACCATATTAACGAACTTGCTAAAAAGTATCTTGTCGTAGGGCTGGATAATGTGGGTTATCCCTTTCCTCCACCCACGGCAGAATGTGTATGTATAGACTTCACCTCAGATACCAGTATAAAAAATGCCTTTGAACGAGTACGTTTTGCCTATGGAAATAGAATTGCCTCTGTGGTGCATCTTGCGGCTTATTATGATTTTTCAGGAGAATCCAGCCCTCTTTATCAAAAAATTACTGTGGAAGGCACCGAAAGGCTTCTGAAAGAATTACAGGATTTTGAAGTGGAGCAGTCTGGGTAAAAACAAGGTTTATCCAAAAACCTATGCCTGTGGGAAAAATATACCAGCCGGAAGTTGCGGCCAGGGCCATTGTAGAAGTCGAAAAACAGTAGATCGGCTAAGGATGGTAGGATACCCTACGATTCAAACAATTTTACGAAATAAATTAGTGCCCGATTTTCTTGACCATTATATGGCAAAATACGGGATTGAGGGTCAGTTAACAAATGAGCAAGAAGATCCACACAGAAAAGATAACCTTTGGGAACCCGTACCAGGCGATCCGGGTATTTATGGCGATTTTAAGGACCGCGCGCAGGATTATAGTACCTTTGATCAGATTTACGAACACAAAAAAGTAATAGGGGTTTTTGGTGTCCCTATGCTGGGAGTGTCAATCCTTACACGAATAATGAAATCCTAAATGCTTTAAAAAGGAATTTGCAAAAATTATCTGGTCGGTTTAAAATAAAATGAAAGGTAAAGCAGAATGACACATAATTATAAAAAACTGGAATTTAGCTGCAACTATTGACGGTTCCGTGCAATAGAATCCCATCAGAGGAAGATGGAGTGATTAATGCCTCCGTGAACCTTTAAACAGAGAAACTGAACAATTTTATTTATGATCAGATTACTACGAACCTTCTAAAAAACATTAAAAAAAATAGCTAAAAAGAAAAAATAAAAGTCTTTCTAATCACACCGCCAGACATACAAGATTGCCGGCGATTCCATTAATCCTTTAATGCTACAAATTATATAGACATAGTGATTTAAAAACCACCTTGAATTATGGGGCAATTTTATCCATAAAGAAGCAGATGATGTACTGAATAGTGTGGTGAACTTCTAAAAAACAACATCTGCCATCTTTTTCGATTGTTAATTCATTAATTTTTACAAGTTGGAAATCTAACGCCGTATGAAAAACCTAATTTCCTTTTTGATGACGTAGAAATTCTATTTTTGAATTTACCAATGATGGAATGGACATAATTTTCCATTAATAATTTAAATTAAGACCGACTCCAAAACCCATATCACTGTCGAAATGAGTGGTAATCCCCAAATTACGTGTTGTGATATAACGCAAACCAGCCATATATTCCTTATCTGTATTCCACATCAGGTTCATACGCAACCTTTGGGTTACGGGTATATCATTGCGCTCAAATTGTAACCTGATATTACCGTCCGTAAATATTTCTGCTTGTGCCATTACCAACATCGGTAGGGTGTAATTGACTCCTATGCTCACTAAAGAGCGTTTATCTTTGGTGTTTTTTTGGCTAAACAAATTTTCCTCAACCTCATTATGTCCCAATTTTCTATAGCGCCAATCAAACCCAACAAACGGTATCAGCCACTGCATTTTTCCAATATACCTTCCTATGTGTGTTTCTGTTTCATAACCGTGCATATCATTGTAGCCCAAACGCCATTCGGTGCCAAAACTCCATCGTGTACTTTGAGCCATCAGCAATCCATCATTTCCGTTGGTCGCAAAATCGTTTTCTACCATCAGGTGGAAATCCCGGTCGTCACCTTTTAATTTTCTTAACGCCAATTCAGGGTTTGGTATCAAAGGATTTGGCTCTTGGTTTTCATAACTGAAAACCCTGCCCATACCGCTCATCATATGGTACAATATGTGGCAGTGAAAAAACCAGTCGCCTTCTACATTGGCCTCAAACTCGATAACATCGGTTTCCATAGGCATAATATCCACTACATTTTTTAGCGGTGCATACTCGCCTTGGCTGTTGAGCAACCTAAAGTCGTGGCCGTGCAGGTGCATCGGGTGTCGCATCATTGAATTGTTATACAGGGTAATCCTTACTTTCTCCCCTTTTTTTATTAATATTTTATCGCTTTCTGAAATAACCTTATTGTCCAAGCTCCAAACATAACGGTTCATATTGCCGGTTAACGTAAAGTGCAGTTCCTTTATGGGTGCATCCTGTGGAAGTTTTGTTACCGTAGGCGATTTCAACATAGCGTAGTTGAGGGTCGTAATGTTTGCAAGTTCGTTGCTCTTGTACATAGCTTCGCTCATCTTCATTCCATCCATATCCTGTTTTCCATCGATTTTGTGGCCATTAGGATCTTCGCCATCCATTTCCATTTTCTTGTCTTTTCCGTTATCCTCAGGACCGGTTATTTCAGGATACATCACCACGTTCATATCCATTTGCTGCATACTCATACTCATTCCCATTTGGTCCAGATCGCCGTTCATCTTCATCATTTCGTTCATCATTTCCATACCTTCAAAATATTTCAGTTTTGGAAGCCGTTCCGTAAGTTTTTTGATGCCCTCTCCAAGATATATGGAAGCCGATTTTGTACGGTCTTCCGGTGTTACTAAAAATTCAAAGGCAGTATTGTCCGCAGGAATGGTAACAACCACATCATAGGTTTCTGATACAGCAATAAACATTCTATCAACATCCACAGGTTCCACATCATTACCGTCGTTGGCCACCACGGTTATTTTACCACCGGCGTAGGTAAGCCAAAAATAACTGGAAGCACCGCCATTTGAAACGCGCAGCCGTACTTTATCGCCAGCTTTTAAGCCCTTGAGGGATGTATCTTCATTTTCACTTTTGCCATTGATGAGGAATTTGTCATAATACACATCGCTCACGTCCATTGCAAGCATCCGTTTCCATTCATTATGAAGTTTTGTTTTAAAGTGCCCCTTTTTAATAGCCTCGGCATAACTCTGTGTAGTCCCTTTTTGTATGGCAAACCAGTCGGATGCGTTGTGGAGCATACGATGCACATTTTCTGGTTTCAAGTCCGTCCATTCGCTCAATACTATGGGAATGGTGGGCAGGTCGTCAATGCCTTTTCTGAAGGTCTTATCGTCCGGTCTCTTGTTCAAAATCATAGAACCATACATACCAATCTGTTCCTGAAGCCCAAAATGGCTGTGGTACCAATGGGTCCCGTGCTGTATGATTGGGAAGGTATATTTATGGACGGTATGCGGCGGAATGGGCATTTGGGTGAGGTAAGGTACGCCATCTTCCTTATTGGGCAAAAACAGACCGTGCCAATGCAGGGCTGTTTCTTCATCCAACTCATTGTGCACATAAATTTCGGCAATGTCGCCTTCTGTGAACGTTAGCGTTGGCATTGGTATTTGTCCGTTCACTGCGATGGCACGTTTTTCCTTACCCGTAAAATTTACGATGGTATCACGAACATATAGGTCGTAGCGCACTATATTTTGTGCCTTTATGGAAAGCGTTTCGAGAAACAGGATTATTATTATAATTTTTTTCATTTTGGTATCAAAAATCAAATTTTATTGAATTCAATTTTTAGTGTCAATAGTTTCCACGGTAGAGCCACAGCTTAACATTTGAGAACCATAATAGGGATTTTTAACGGTCTTGTCCTTGCTCAACCAATTGGCATCCTGCATTGGGCAGTATTGGTAATAAAGGGTCTCATTGGTATCGTAAACAGAAATTATATCGTGCATATATTTTGACAGAACCTTGAATGTTTCCCGTTGCTTGCCAATATCCTTGGTTGCTGCAATGCTTTTTGCGGCTTCCATTAAAGATGGCATTACCTTGGTTACAGCGGTTTGCCCTTCCGCCGTCAACGCTTCTGTTTTCAAGTTTTTTAATATAGTCAACCATTCCGCAGATTTTCCATTCGCTATCGTCGCATTGGTTTTTACCAGGGCATCTTTTATAGCAAAATAATTATTGAACACGGCTTCCATTGGATTTGTTTCCGTCATTTCAGGCATTGTCATTTCTTCCATTGGTTTATTTTTTTTCTTCTCCATTTTGGTATGGTCCATAGCCCTTATGGGCTGCTTTTGCTGTCTTTCGTACTTGCAATATTCGGCAAGTTGTGCATAAGCAGCATCCGGTGCCAGATATTCGTCGTTGTCATAACCTGCCAACGCGATGCGTTTTAATATTTCGTCCCGATTTGTTTTTTCGGAATCGAAGCTTATTTCTGCCATTTTGCTGTCCTTGTTCCAAGTAACGCTGGCCACATTTTTAAGCTTTCCCGCATTTTCGATAGCTGATTTACACGTATCGCAGTTACCGAGAATTTTTACAGTTTCCCTTGTTGGGTTTTTAATTTGGGCGAAGCCCGTAGTTGTTGATAGCACCACCGATAGCACTATCAATATGTTAAATATTGATTTCATTATAAAAGATTTGAATTATTTGATACGTTTTAATTTTGAAAACAAGAAGTTCGTTTTCAATCTGACATAGCTTTGGCTGTCAAGGTAGATGAACTAACTTAATTTTGGCGGGGACCAAATCTGGAAATAGACTGGTTTTGGCTGTTGTTTTGCATAGTTCCAAAGATTTTTGAAAGCAGCCATAGCAACAGGATTTGATGCTTCTGAAGTTGAAGAATAATTTATTGGTAAAATTGTGGTTGATGGGCAATGGCAGGAAATACTTCCACAGGTTCCATCGCAATCCTTTTCTTTCTTGTCTTGGCTTTTATGACCCTTGCAACAATCGCTCTTTGAGTGTTCTGCACTATCTGCACAACTGATTTTTTCAGATGGGTGGGAAAGATCAATATGTGCCCATACGCTCGTTGGCACTAAAAAAATGCCAAGGGTAAGTACAATTATCACTATTTGAATCTTTTTTCCCATTTTGAATAGCGCAGCGAATTTAGTGAAAAAAGCAATCCGTTTTACAGCTCGGTCTTCTGTAGAATTAAATATGCTTTTACTCTTAAAGTTTATCCAACTTCATCAGTGACAATTTCAGAGCTCAACATTTTGGGAAAAGCTTCTAGTACCAAAAAACGATAGAATTAATGAATGTGCTCCTCTTCATTCTGTTCTTATCAATCCATTTTAAGACCTCACATCTTTAGGCAACATCAGTCATTTTTTGATTAAAACATTTAATCACATTTTGAATAATTCGGGATGTTTCTTTTTTAGGAAGTCTGGACGTTCAAAAAAATACTCTGAAGCAACGGCCAGGAATTCAGCTTGATTGGTTCCTCCATATTTTCTAATAGCAGAATGGTTATCATTTATCGCTTTCATCTCTTCATGGATTAAATTTAATCAAGGTATTGCATATTGATGTTCCCTTAGCTGTTCTGGCACACCGTCTGTTCTGTCGTCCAACTTATCTATAAGATGTACGAATTCGTGTATGCCGGTATTACTTTTATCGCTGGTATTTTTAAAGCCGTGGTATAATGCTTTTTTAGGAAGTATCATCTGTTTCTCGAACCTTCCATTCCCAACTATTCCACCAATATTCCATGCGTTATCCTTACTACTAGAGTGCATATCCTCATTAAATTTATCTGGATATAAAAGGATGCCGCTTAAATTGGTGTAGTGCCATTCTTCGAAGCCAAAAACAGGGATTACTGCGCTTGCCGCAATTAAAATCTTGTCCAATTCTTCCAATTCAAGCTTCACAGTGTCGATATAGGCCTCACTTAAAAACAGCATCATTTTTTGCTGAAAAACCACCTGTTTTTCTGTGGAAAGGTTCCGATAAAAAAGTACATTTTCCTTCAGCAAAGGATGCCATTGTTCGGTAAAGGACTCGACCTTTTTTCCTCCAATTCTCGAAACAAGAAAAAATATGAACAGAAGAATAAGTCCGAAAATAGGGGTGTACGTCATATTGATGAAGCCATTAAGGAACATCTATTAATTTGAATCTAAACTTTCCGCTTTAAATCCCACTTTTTGCAAAACCGATTTTACATCTTCTTCGGTTGCACCATCGCTTTCAATGGTTAGGATTTTATCAGGATTAGAGGTATCTACTTCCCAACTTTCTACACCTTCTTGTTTGTTTAAAAAAGGGGTTACTTTTGATACACACCCACCACAATTGATATTTGTTTTAAATTTTAAAGTTTTCATAGTATTGAATTTATTTATTATTAAAGTTTTACTCGTTTAAGTCTTAAGCTATTTGCAACAACAGATACACTACTGAATGCCATTGCTGCGCCTGCAATCATCGGGTCCAATAAAAAACCGTTTACGGGATACAGAATTCCCGCTGCAATTGGAATACCGATGATGTTATAAATGAATGCCCAAAATAAGTTTTGACGTATGCCCAACACGGTTCTTTTTGACAGTTCCAATGCTTTTGGGATGGATTGCAAATCTGACGTTATCAAGGTCATTTTTGCGACATCCATTGCTATGTCCGAACCTTTACCCATTGCAATACTTACATTGGCTTGCGCCAAAGCGTGCGAATCGTTGATACCATCGCCAACCATTGCGACTATTTTTCCGTCCGCCTGTAATTTTTCGACAAAAGCCGCTTTGTCCGAAGGCATTACTTCGCCCTGGTAATTTGAAATCCCTACTTGATTTGCCACGGCAGAAGCCGTTTTATTGTTATCTCCCGTGAGCATATAGACCTCGATGCCTCTTTCTTGAAGCGTAGCTATGGCTTTTTTTGAAGTTTCTTTAATCTTGTCCGCAATGGCAAGTATCGCAAGAACTTGATGTTCGTTACTAAAAAATATGACTGTTTTTGCTTTCTCTTCCAGACTTTCTGCTGTTTGTATCAAAGAAGCGTCGATTTGAATATTCTTTTCAACCATAAGTTTATGGTTGCCCACATAATATTTTGAACCTTTCTCTGATTGGGCCTTTACGCCTTTTCCTGTGATACTTTCGAAGGAAATAATTTCTGCTTGTACAATATTTTCCTCTTTTAAATGATTGACGACGGCTTCTGCCAAGGGATGTTCTGATTGTGCTTCGATAGACAAGAGAATTTTCTTGTAATCGTTCTGATTTTCAAGCTTGTCCTTCCAAAGTATGTTGGTTACCAATGGTTTTCCTTCTGTAATCGTCCCCGTTTTATCAAGGATTACTGCATTCACTTTATGGCCAAGTTCTAAACTTTCGGCATCTTTTATCAAAATATTGTTTTCTGCTCCCTTGCCGATACCTACCATTATGGCGGTAGGCGTTGCCAAGCCCAAGGCACAGGGACAAGCAATAATCAACACGGCTACAGAGGTCAACAAGGCTTGTGAAAAGCCATTGTCGCCACCTATAGACATCCAGACGATGAAGGTTACAAAGGAAATACCCAATACCACGGGAACGAAGATACCGGCAATCTTATCGACCAGTTTTTGAACCGGTGCCTTACTCCCTTGCGCTTGCTGAACCATTTTAATAATTTGGGAAAGCAAGGTTTCTCCACCAACTTTTTCAGCGGTAAATTGAAAGCTTCCTTTCTGATTAACCGTACCGGCGAAGACCTTTTCCCCTTGGGATTTCTGAACTGGAACAGGTTCTCCCGTAATCATACTTTCATCTACATACGAACTTCCCTTGGAAACTTCGCCATCCACGGGAATCTTTTCTCCGGGACGCACCAAAATGGTCTGACCCACTTGTACGGATGAAATTGGGATTTCCTTTTCTTCTCCATTCTCAATAATTTTAAGGGTTTTAGGCTGAAGACCCATTAGTTTTTTGATGGCTGAAGACGTATTTGATTTCGCCTTTTCTTCCAATAGTTTCCCCAAGGAAATAAAAGTAATAATCACGGTAGCCGCTTCGTAATATACGTTAGGCTCGATACCACGACTCAACCAAAATTCAGGAAAGAAAGTGTTAAATACACTAAAGAGGAAAGCGATTCCGGTACTCAAAGCGACTAAAGTATCCATATTAGCTTTACCGTGTTTAGCCTGCTTGATGGCATTGATGAAAAAGCTGCGTCCAAACCAAAAGAGTATAGGAAATGCTAATACCAAAGAAATCCATTTACCTGGTTCCCATTGCATATAGAACATTCCCAACACGAAAATGGGTAGCGTAAGGATTGCCGACCAGATAGTACGTTTTTTTATATCCTGATAATGCTTTTCCTGAAGTTCTTGCTGTACTTCCGAAGGGTCTTCGGCATCAATAATTATGTCATAGCCGACCTGTCTTAGAGTATTTTGCAATTGTTCTTCGGTAGTGCCTTCGTCGTAATCCACCAATACCGAACTGCTGGCAAAGTTAACCTCGGCTTTGTTCACACCTTCGGTATGTGAAAGTATAGATTCAACGCTTGATGCACAAGCTGCACAGGTCATCCCTGTTAATGGGAAGGATTTTTTTATTCCCTGATTATGATTCTTTTTTTCGGTTTCAAATATATTAATTGTCTCCATAAACCCATCTTTATTTGTACAATACAAATTTCAGGATTAAAAGACTTTAATGTGTTACGTAATATGCTTGATGATTTGTAGAATTTGCTGATATATTTTTTTAATATCAAATCTCATCCAATGATTTTCGGTTTTTATCCACGGACTTCTTAAACTGCGTGGGTGTCATTCCCGTTACTTTTTTGAATTGATTGCTTAAGTACGCAACGCTACTATAATGTAGTTGAAATGCTATCTCACTCAAGGTTAATTCGTCGTAAACAATAAGTTCTTTAACACGTTCAATCTTCTGGTTGATAATGTATTGCTCAAACGTTATGCTTTCTACTGACGAGAATAGGGAACTTAAATATTTATAATCTAAGTTTAGTTCGCCTGTAACAGTATCTGCCCATTTTAAATCGGGCTCTTGATTGGAATGATGTACTTTCTCCACAACCAAAGTTTTCATTTGCTCGATAAGCTGTGCTTTACGGTCATTAATTATATTGAAACCAGAGTCTTGAAGTTTTTCGGCTAAAGCGTTTCTTTCCGTTTCCTCAAGTATTGATACCAATTCTACTTCGCCCAACTTAATCGCCTTAAATTCAAGATTTAAATCACGTAAGACCCGTGATACTGTCGAAATGCATCTTGGACAGACCATATTTTTTATGTAAATAGTATTCGACATAGTTGTTATAGTTTTTTAAACATTGATCTTCCACGTATTAAAGTTTTAAAAGCTTATATAGATGGTTGCGAATAAAGCTGCGAGAAATAAGATAACCATAGCAATAATACCGTAAATTTTTTCCCTTGTGGTAATGGTATTACTTTTAGGTTGTATCATTTTCTTGTTTTTGTCTTTTCTTCTATTTCTTCTATTTTCACTCATAATCTTATTTTCAAGTAAAAAAATCGTGCTATTTTTTGAAAGAATTACTCAATTGTATCCTTAATCTCGCCACAGTTCAACATTGCTTGTCCATAATAAGGATTTCGAATTTCTTCCTCCAAACTCAACCAGTAAGCACCATTGTTATCATTTGCCATTGGACAAAATTGGCTGTAGGCTTTTTGGTTTACTCCAAAAAGCTGGATACTACTTATCATATGTGCAGATAAATGTTTAAAATGGTCTCTTTGCTCGGAAATATCTGATTTATTGGTAATAGCTGTTGCAGAATTCTGCAATTCCTTTTGAATGGTCATCCAATGGTTATGTGCTTTGTCATCGGACAACAACTTCATATCTACATTTTTCAATGACTGTGTGATTTGCTTTCCTGCTCGCTGTGCATTTTTGGCATCATCATTAACCAAAGCATCTTTCAAAAGAATATAATCATCAAAAACCTGTTTTAACTGGCCTTGAAATTTGCTGGAAACTTCAATCCTTTCATTCATTTGTGAATGATTGGTGCTGTTCATATTATCCTCGGCAGTAACACCTTGCATTCCCAGATGGCCTTCGTGACCGGTCATTGTTTTGCCACCAGCAGTGTTCATCATAGATTTTTTGCCTTGTAATTGTGCAGCAGCATCTACTGTAAACGTGCCATTAGTTACCACTTCATCACCATTTTGAAGACCTTCAAGTATGGTATAGGTGTCTCCATTGGCATTACCGAGTAAGACTTCTCTCATTTCAAAAACAGCTTCGTTAGGATTAGTTTTAACATAAACTACAGAACGTTCACCAGTCCACATCACAGCTGTAGCAGGAACTGTTATTTTACTTGAAGTGCTTTCTTGAGCACCTTCAATTTTACCTTCGACAAACATACCTGGTTTAAATAGGTCGTTCTTATTATTAAGTACTGCTCTAACTACGACGGTACGTGTAGAAGAATTTAATAAAGGGTCAATAAATGAAACTTTTGCATCAAATACTTCATTGCGATACGCATTGGTAGTCACTTTAATGGTTTGACCAACTTTCAAGGAAGCAATCTGATTCTCATAGGCATCAAATTCTGCCCAAACCGTATTGAGATTTGCTATTTTATATAATGGTTGTCCTTGTTTTACATAGTCACCCTCTTCTACCATTTTATGCGTTACTGTCCCAGAAACGGTTGCATAAACAGGGAAATTTTCTTGCACTTTTCCGGCGGTCTCTATAGCATTAATTTGCTTTTCAGAAAGTTTCCAAAGCTTTAGTTTATTCCTCACAGCTTTATAGAGTGCTGGCTGTGATTCCTTCAACGATGCAGCCGTGAGTAATTCTTGTTGGGCAGAAACTAATTCAGGTGAATAAATAGTTGCTAAACGCTGTCCGGCACCTACACGTTCTCCTGTAGTATTAACATAGAGGTTTTCAATTCTTCCACCAAAATAGGTGACCTGCACAGCGTTGGATTCTTCATTGGGCTTTATCTTTCCAGATAGTTTTAATGTGCCACTACCCATCTGACCTTGTCCTACGACCGACGTTTGTATGTTAGCCAGTGCCATTGCATTTTCGGTCATCTTAATCTCATCCGCGGACAGACCGTCTGCTCCGGCCTCAGCTGGAATGAGGTCCATTCCGCAGATTGGGCAATCGCCAGGTTCGGGTTGCATAATTTGTGGGTGCATTGAGCAAGTCCACATCTGCTCAGCACTTTCACCTGAATGATCGTGCGAATCTGACATATCGGACAAGTCCTTTATCGCCTGTTCATCATTTCCAGACCCTCCAAATATGAGCCATCCTCCCAATAGCCCTACTACTAAGGCAAGGCCAATAAATATTAAATTCTTTTTCATAATATTAGTTTTAAAAGAAATAGTGCAAGTACTATTCCTCTTTTTTGTTTTCCAATCTGTAAATAATCTTTTTCATTTGTGCTATCTCACGCAACTGTGCTTCTATGATTTCCTCAGCAAGTTTTTTGGCTTCTGGGTCTTTTATGTCGGCTCTTTTACTTGTTAAGATTGCAATAGAGTGGTGTGGAATCATTGCTTTCATCCAGAGAACGTCACCTACAGTTGATTTTTGTTCGCGTACCAGACCCAATGCACTCACAAAAAGTATTAAACTCCCCAAATAAATAGCTATGTTCTTTTTCTTGTTCTTATACATATTTAGCATTAATGACAACATAATTACTGCCATTGCAGCTATACCGAGGCAAACCATATAAAATCTTGTAAGGCTAAACCAAACGTGGTCCCATTCGTAGGTATTTAGGTACATTGTGATGTACATTGCTATAAATGAAAGCCCAAGCATAGCCATAAACTTTCCGTAAGTATTTTTCTTCATTCCGTCGTGTGTGTTTTCTTTTGAATCCATTGTTTTTGGTTTTTAAGTTATTATCTATTTAAGCTTCTTCTTTAATTTTCTGATTGATGGGGAACTGATGTACCATAGTACAAAACCACTTAAGACTGTTATCAATCCCAAAAGTGAAAATGCCCTTAATAGCAACGTGTTGAAATTATCCCTTCCCTGATAATCCATTGTATGGGTCATCCAAAGAAAATCAAACCAACGCCAGTCTCTATGTCTCACCGTTTGAAAAGCGCCATTCTCAACCGCCACATAGGCTTTTAAATTTAGTGGCACATCATACGAGATCTCATAGGCTGGAAGTGGGCGACCGCGATATTCGTGATGTGGCCCTACCGAATCGACTAATTGAATTTTTGCTATTTCCAAATCGTTCAGCATATACCTATTTGCGACTTGTTGAGCCTCTTCTTTAGTAATTCCATTTTTCCCTTGTCCTGTTCTGGCATTATAAAGCTGTGCTTCATTAATCCAATAGTAAGGTTCATTTGCTATTTCCAGTAATTCCAATGATTGGACGGGTTCTTTAGTAGCGAGTTGGGACGTGCCGAGCAAATCATTAAATGAGGTCTGTACAGGTGCTTCTTTCTTAAATTGGTCACCGTGTATCTCGTCGATGTCCGTCCAGCTGAAATACATCCCACTAATCGTCCACATCAAAAACTGAATACCTAAAAAGATACCCAAGTAGCGGTGTGCTTTTCTAATCCATTTCGCTGTTTTTCTGTTGACCATATTACTTTATTTCGAAAGGAAACTCAATCGTTACTTTTTCCCAACTCATTGAGATTGTTCCTGAAGTCTCTGTTGTTTTGTTTATTTTGTACTCTAAATGTTCCTTGATTTCTTCGGAAATTTTAGGCGTTGCTTTAAATCGTAATACATCATCGCTCGCATCATAGTCATCCTTTCCGTGTTGGTTCCAATTTCTGTTGAAAATGACAGTCCATTCTTCCTGATTCGGAATAACAAAAAATCCATATTTTCCGGCTTTCAATACCTTGCCATCAATTTCTAAATCCTTATCTGTTTCCAACCAAGTGGCCATATGGGCACCAGCCTGCCAGACTTGGTCATACGCCAACAGTCCACCAAAAATTATTCTATTCCTTACGCCTGGGGAAGAGTAATCGATATGAATATGAGCATCGCCAACCATTGCCATTGTTTCGGTATGCGGACTTAATGGTTTTTTCTTGTCGGGTTCAGCGGTTTGAGAAACTGTTTCTATTTCTTTCGTCACAACTTCTTTGGTCTCTTTACTTTCTTGTTTGCAAGAGACTATTAGAGAAATGATTAATACTACAGAAAAATGGATGTGTTTTTTCATTATATTTTACATTGTATTTCTTGACGAAGAGTGCGTTTTAATTATTTTCCATTTCCCATCTATGTTCTTAAGGATAGAAGTTGCCACCCCTTTTTTCTTTATCGTTCTACTCTTGCCTTCATCATCTGGGTTGAGAACGATAGTGTAGATATAGGTTTCGGTAGTAAAAGCGTAGGGCAAGTCTACTTCTGCATCAATCACATAATCTGAAAATTCAAACTTCTTGAAATGACCTAATTCTGGTCCTAAGTGATGTTCTATATAGTGTGTATAAGAACCCTCAACACCGCCAGATTCAAAAACTTCCGAGTCCTTTGTAAACAACTCAAAGGTACCTTCAGTCGTTAGGTTTTGCAGGGCATCTTTGTATGATTTCATTACTTTTAGAACAGCTTCTTTCTCTGTTCCTGAATCTGCGTTTTGGCTAAACAGTTGGCCTGTGGCAAACATAATTAGCATTAAGATTGTTGTTAGTTTTAGTGTTTTCATAATTTTAGTTATTAAGGGTTATTTATTTACTCGAATTCTATTCACATTTGCGATACCAAATACAAGGACAAAAAATCTGAGGGCCACCTCAAGTGCCACCAAGGTTTTAGCTGTAACCGTTATCGGGATTATATCGCCGTAGCCTACAGATGAAAATGTAATTAGACTGAAATAGGACATATCGAAAAATACCAACAGCCCGTTATTTCCCGAACTATTATTTATCTTGAAATGAGTAGAATCAAAAAAATGTAATGCTGTATAGTCTATAGCGAATGAAAGTACAATCAGGACAATTAAAAATCCGAATAACACTAAAACGTGGCTCAGCAAATGGCTCTGTCCGATAATTTTCATTAATTGATTAAAGGATAAGGCTATGATAAATCCTATCTTTATTAGCGTAAGGGCCAATAGTATAACCACAGCATAGATAGCATTAATATTAGGCAAGACATACAGCCCGATAGCTGTAGCAATAAGCACTACCAATAGTACGTACTTTGAACTATTGAAAAGTTGCCCATAAAAGGCAGCCGTGGTTTCTATATCCTTTTCTTCACTCATTCTTTTGAGGGTTTTATAAAAATTTCTTGATATGTCTTTGTTTCGGTTTCGTTTATACGTCTAACAATGTATTTTCTATGTACGCCCGTTCTATTTTCAAGTCCCATTGAACCCAGTAACTCTTTAAAGGCTTCCATTGTGTTTTTATGGTAATTGGCTACTTTGTTCTTCTTGTCTTCCACAACTAATGACGCTACCCTTGACGGTACCATTGTGGTTATGCCGGTAGGACAAGTATCTAAATTGCATTTTAAAGACTGCACACACCCCAAGGCAAACATCATTCCTCTGGCACTATAACAGGTATCTGCGCCGAGTGCCAACATTCTATAGATATCAAAAGCCGAAATGATTTTACCAGCTGCCATTAATTTTATCTCATCTCGCAAGTCATAATTTTTAAGAATCCGGTTTGCGAAATGAATAGCTTCAACGATCGGTAGCCCTGCCCAATGAAGTGATTCCATATGGGCAGCGCCCGTGCCTCCTTCGGCACCGTCAATGGCAATGAAGTCTGGATAATTTTGCTTTTCAGCAAAAGATTGAACCATTCTTTCAAATTCATCTTTTTGTCCAATACATAGTTTAATGCCAATTGGTTTGCCATTGGAAAGCTCTCTCAATTTTTCAATGAAAGAAATCATCTCTTCATCGTTTCCAAATGCCGAATGATGCGGTGGCGATAGAATTTCGGTACTCTTTTCAACATCCCTGAATTTTGCGATTTCCTTTGTGTTTTTCTTTGCAGGTAGTATGGCACCAAACCCAGGTTTGGCTCCTTGTGAAATTTTTATTTCAATCATTTTCACTACATCGTTGGTTGCGATGTCGGCGAATTTTTTGGCGTCAAAATTTCCTTCTGCATCACGACATCCAAAGTATCCAGTTCCAAACTGAAAGATAATATCTGCACCGTATTGTTGATGATAGGGTGTAAAGCCACCTTCACCCGTATTCTGGGCAAAACCAGCTATTTTGGCACCTCCATTAAGGGCTAAGGTCGCATTTTTGCTTATTGAGCCATAGCTCATTCCCGCAAGATTCAGAATACTTGCAGAATAGGGTTTGTCGCACTTGGAACTTCCAAATATTACTCTAAAATCATCGTTGACTTCTTTTGCCGGATAGGTGGAATGTGCAAACCATTCACGACCAACTTCATCGTACGGTATTTGTGTGCCAAAAGGTTGACTTTTATTAGCGTTCGCAGCACGTTTATAGACTATTTCTTTTTGTATCCAGTTAAAGGGCTTTCCTTCCGTCCTATTAAGGAAAACGGTTTCTTGGACAACGTGTCGTTGTTTTTCCAGAAAATTGGTAATTCTACCAAATAATGGAAAGGTACGTCTAATGTTATCTGATTTATGAAAATAATCGATTAGTCCTAAAATCAAGAAAGGAAGTAATACCAATGCGAGCCACCATAACAATGGATATAGAATGATTATGGCTGTTACCGCTAAAATCAATATGATGCTCGTTATGATAAATCCTTTTCTCATTATCCTTGTTTAATGTGAATGCCCATCACTTTCCTCGTGACCTTCTTCACTTTCGGTTTCAATATAATTTCCTTGTGGGCCCACTCCCTCTATATATACCAACTGTGAACCATAATGTCCTGCTTCGGAAACTGAATATGCCGAAAAGGCCATAACTACAAAAACTGCTATTTCGAAACCACGCTTTAGTTTGACCCAAAACAGGCTTACTATTTTCAGAACTGCTGCAAGGGCACTTGACCATAGTGTCCAATCGGCATATTTATCGTGTTGTTCCAGTACGCTTTTTGCCATTTCGGTAAGTCCTTCTGTATGCGGGTGCACAAATGTTCCAGCGACATACGCCCCAATAAACCCAGACCCTACCATTAAGAGAATTACCCAGTCCATTGTCCGGTTCAAGGTAAACAACTGTATCAATTGTAAAACCACCGCTAACAGCAATAGTACAATGGGAAAATGTACGACCATAGGGTGTAGGTTGGGAAACGCATCAAAATCTGCTTTTACGGAATCTGATTGTACAGCTGATGCTATGCTGGCCGATAATTCAGTTGCATCAAGGCTATTTCGTTCTTCATTTAAGGCAAAGGTTTTGGTCAAACTACCTAAGAAGGCAATGACCAAAATGGCTGAAAAAAAATGTTTTGTTTTCATCTCTTACGGTTTTTAATTAGTACCCAATTACTTGCAGTACCAAAGTCCCAAGAACTATGCTGGCTATGATAGCGTACACGATATAATTGAACCACTTTTTTAACGGGTTTTTGATCTGTGCTTTGCTATTACCTGTATTGCAACAATCTTTCATTACCTATTTATTTTTCAGTTTTCTTTAGTGAAGCTGAAACCCTAAATTTATACTTGATAATGAGAGGCGAACTGGTATTAACCAATCAACCATTTCAAATGTTCACCTCCCAAAACCAAGTACTCTTCATTAAACTTCTCTTTTTCAAAAGTTTTAAATTGCCTGACATAGGAAGAGAGATGTTATTATTTTAAGGGCTTAATCCCTCTCCCTTGTGCAGGCTGCTACTAACCAAATCAACTTTTCTATTTCACAAAATCTGTTGTGCCTAATTAAGAGAAAGGGTTTCATTAACCAAATAAATGGATTATGTATCTTCTCGTATCCAATGGTAGTATTCATACGGTCACCTATATCAGGGCCGCAAGCCGAACCTGCTGCATGGCATGGGTAAACAATCACTTCATCCCCCAGCTTGCAGAAAACTTTCCGCATGGTGTTAAAAAGGGCCTGGGTCAATTCATCTGTCTTCTCATCACCCAATAAATCTGGTCGTCCTAAAGAATCTACGAACAGGGAATCCCCAGTTACAATGCCCCAGGGGTCTTCTTTGTGGGATTCATATAATAAATAGGATAAATGTTCGGGTGTATGACCAGGAGTATGCTTAGCCATCATTTTAACTTGACCAAATTCAAACTCATCTCCTTCCCGAACAGCTTCATGAGCAAAATCATAGGTTGCGTCACCTTCAACGCTTACAAAAATTCTAGCGCTTCCTTTGCAACGGGAAACCAACTCACAAGCTCCGCTCATAAAATCTGCATGAATATGAGTTTCAAAAACATGTGTAATAGTTACTCCATATTGCCGTGCTTTTTGCAGGTAGATATCGGCATCGGGACGAGGATCAATGACTGCTGCGCAGCCTGCACTTTCATCACATAAAAAATATGAGACCTGCGCAATACCTTCTGCTAATATGGGTTCAAATCTTAAAGCCATAGAATTCCTAAATTAAAAATTTAGACTATCTAAAATAGGAGTTATAAAAGACAAATAAGGTTAAGAAAAAACAAAGGTTCACCGGTATAACAAGAGATTAACACATTCTATGTTGGTTGTTAATAGTTTTAGAAAATTACATTATGATACCTTACGTTTACAGTTGATTGACGTAGCTTCACCTGTAGCAATAGAAAAAACGCCAAAGATTGTGTGACTAATAATCTCATTAATTTTCTGGTTGTAAATCAGTCAGCACATTACCGCTTCATTCTGCAAAATGCTCCATGTCGGGTAAAAAGCTTCCTTTAGGATATCTTGAGCATCCTTTTCATTTTTCTCTTGATGTATTCGATATATAGTAATTTGTGCTTATCCTATAGTCTTATTCTATAAACTAAATAATAAAGGACGCCCGCTAAATCGGAATTCCATTTATCCATTTACTTCGCTTCCGGTTGTTTTTTAATTTCAGCATTTCCATTTCCTTCCCGGCCGTTGCTGTTCCTACCTTTTTTGTAATGCAAAATACCAATATTTAGAAGTTAGTCCAGACTGCATAAGCCAGTCGCATACTCCTTTTTATAAGTCTTCCCTAATTCTAACTCTTGAAAATGTATCAGCATCAAAAAAGGTAACAGCACACGGCTCTATAGGAAGTAAATCAAATAAAAATCTCATGAAATCATTTCAAAACAACATACCCGGAAGCGAAGTAAAAAAAAATCAAAAACAGGAAAACGCCCCGGATATAATAAGTAAATCAATTATTAATTTTTAAATCTTTTAATTATGAGTACGCTTAGAAACAAAGTTCAGTTAATCGGAAATGTGGGACAAACCCCGGAAATTAAAAATCTTGAAAGTGGTAAGAAAGTAGCCAGCTTTTCAATTGCAACCAATGAATTTTATAAAAATTCAAAAGGAGAAAAAGTACAGGATACACAATGGCACAATGTTGTGGCATGGGGGAAAACCGCTGAAATCGTAGAGAATTATGTGGGCACCGGAAAAGAAATTGCCATTGAAGGTAAATTGACCACTCGATCCTATGAGACCAAAGAAGGAGAGAAGCGATATGTTACCGAAGTGGTAGCCAGTGAAATTCTTCTTTTAGGTAATGGAACTACTAAGGCAGAAAGCCAGGAGTAGTTAATTAAAAGAGGGCGGGTACTTGCTCACGGTAACGCCCTCTTTTTCAATTTTAACCTTAAATCAGATTAAAATGAAAACGAAAGTTAATGAAATATCGATAAAATATCAGGGGAATTTTAAGATCTCTCAGGCGCCTAAAATAAGTTCATCCGCAAATGCTGCTGAACTATTATACAATACCTGGAACAAAGACCAGATCGGCTTGCAGGAAACTTTTAAAGTAATGCTGCTTAATAACGCAAATAAAGTGAAAGGTATTTTTGAAGTTTCTACCGGTGGAATTACAGGTACTTTGGTAGATCTACGCATCTTGTTTGCAGTTATTCTCAAGAGCCTTAGCTGTTCCGTAATCCTTGCACATAATCATCCGTCCGGAACTTTGAAACCGAGCGAAGCAGATAAACGCCTGACTGAAAAAATTACCAAAGCAGCGGAACTGTTAGATATTAAAGTCCTGGATCATTTAATACTGACACCAGATGGTGATTATGTAAGCTTTGCGGATGAAGGTATCCTGTAAACTATATTTTAATCCCTTATAAAATACCTCTAAAAACTTTAGGGGTGTTTTTTTTCTACCCCTCAAATTTTTATTAGTTACCGGTAGTCTAAAATTTTAGAAAAGGAAAATTCGCTGTTATCTAAACCTTCCTTTTTTTCTTTCCAAGTCTGGAATTAAATGAATAATAAAATTAAAATATTTTTTTCATTCTATAGCATATAAATTTCCTTTTGAAAAAAAATATAGTATATTTAATTAGCTGAACTTCAGCACATAATTTTATGTAAGGTATCCCAATTTTTGACTTTCGCTGATATCCTTACCAATCATAATTTTTTACATAATGGAATTTTATTCCTCAAAATGCAACTGGACATTGGTCCAATTTGTATGAGATTTTTGTCCCGCCTGGCGGGACGAAAAGGAATAGCAAGAGGATAACGGGCAAATCCGCGTTAAACATCTGGTTGTCAACACTAATTAATTGATAATCAATTAATTAAAATTAAATAAATTTCGATTAAAAGCTTTTTGAAGTCATTTTTTCACGGAAAAAACTTCACAGCCCAGTAAAATCAACAAAATTTTCACGGAAAAATGGATAAAGGATATGAAAATGAACGGTTTAAAAGCATAAGTCTGAAGGCTTCCGTTGCAAAGAAATTCAACAGCTATTGCAAAAAACTTTCTATGTCAAAATCCATGACCTTGCTTTTAATGCTGGAGTTTTTTGAGGATAATGGAATTTCTCCAACGGAATCTATGGGCCCTAAAATGCAAACCCTGGAAAACCTGATCAAGAAAAGGATCAGTGGAGTCATCGCTATCTTAAAAGATATTGAGAAAGGACAAACTAAACCAACGGTAGCCATGATGCAATCTTTGTTCCAGGAAGCTGAACCTAAAAAACAACCCCTGATCCTGGAGAAGAAAAATACGGAAGAAAAACAACCCAAATATCAAGAACGAAATCAACATGACTCATAAATTATTAAAGATGTATATCACCATCACAGCACAAAAATTAGGAGGGAATTATTCTCAAGGTTCAGCCGACTTTGTGGACTACCTGGAAAAGGAAAATCAGGGATTGGATTCGCAGGATAAGGAGTACTTTTTTAATCAGTATAATGATCAAATTTCGGCAGAGGAAGTAGTTCGGGAAATTGATGCCAATACCGCTAAACTGGAAAAAACCGAACCCAGGTTTTATTCTATTACGATAAGTCCTTCAAAATATGAATTGAACAGGTTGAAAAACGACAGCGAAGATCTAAAAAAATATACCCGCGAAGTGATGAAAGATTATGTGGCTTCTTTTAATCGTGAACTCAATGGCCGACCGGTCAATATTGATGATATAAAATACTACGCCAAAATTGAACATCAACGATTTTTTAAAGGCACCGATACACAGGTACGGAAAAATCAGCCCTTTGCTACCAAAATACTTCAACTAAAAAATGATATCCAAAAAGTTGAACGCGGAGAACAACCTAGGAATATTGCCCAGATGAAACGGGAGATCAATAAACTGGAAAAAGCAGCTCCCCATAAACAAGCGGGGCAACGAATTGTACAGGGAATGCCCAAAGAAGGGAACCAAAGCCATATCCATATTATAGTGAGCCGCAGGGATGCTTCGAATAAGTATAGCTTATCTCCCGGTAGCAAATACAAAGCATCGAAGGTTGAGTTGAATGGGAAAACAGTCAAACGGGGTTTTGATCGTGATAAATTCTTTGGAAAATCTGAAAAAACATTCGATAAAAACTTCGGATATCGACGGAACTTCGTGGAAACCTATACTGCCAGGAAAGAGTTCATTAAAAACCCTAGAAGTTATTTTTCAAATTTGATGAAACTGCCAACCAGTGAAAAAGCAATTGCCATGAAAATGCTAAAAGAAACCGGAATGCCTATGATGCCAAATATCCCAACCAATAAAGCCCAGTTGGCTTTAAAAGTTTTTAACCGGTTGAGAAGGGGAGTGGATATAGCAGTTAAATCAAGCTCTATCGGAATATAAACGAAGTAATATAAATGAAATGGAAGAATTCAACATTGTAAATACCACCATAATCGTCGCTTTTTGCAGTCTGCTTTTTTTCGGTCTATACCGTATTTCCAGATATGCATTTTTGATCAATTCCCTTTTGCTAATAGGGTTTATTCTTTACTACTTTTATCCCCAGATGATTACAGAAGGCCTACTGTGTGTGGGTTGCCCGTTGTTACTAATCAATACAGTTTTCTATGTTTTCTGTCATTCCACTGAAATAAAGGATAAGGTTGCAAGGATGTATCAGGTAAATTTTAAAACCAGTGGGAAAGATTTTAAAATTGCTAATATCAAACGCGGGGCATCTGTCATCGGGTCTGCCGGTAGTGGAAAAACCGAAAGTGTGGTCTACGGTTTTCTAAAGCATTTTCAGCAATACAATTTTTGTGGAGTAATCCATGATTATAAGGATTTTGAACTTACCGAAATGGCTTATCCGCTTTTTAAGGATTCAGATATTCCTTTTAAGATCATCTCCTTTGATAAAATTATCCACCGGGTCAATCCGATTGCACCCCGCTATCTGGAAAATGAAGAGAGCGTCAATGAAATTTCCAGAGTCCTTATTGAAAATCTATTAGAGCAAAAAGAATCAGGCACAAGTGGAACCACAAAATTCTTTAATGATGCTGCAGAAGGTTTAATAGGAGGGATGATCTGGAAATTGAAAATATCCTATCCACAATATTGTACATTACCCCATTTAATAGCGATATACCAGTTTCTGGACACAGAGAGCCTTATAGCTTTCCTGGATTCGAACAGGACCTCCAGGGCGATGGCAGATGCCTTTATTAGCGGTAAAGATTCAGAAAGACAGACTGCAGGGGTAAAGAGTACCCTGGCTAATGCCCTAAAACGGATCAGTACCCAAAGTATATTTATGGCCCTGTCTGCAGATGACGTTCCTTTAAATATAAATAATCCCGAAAACCCCGCAGTAATTTCCGTTGTGAATAACCCTAAATTTGAATCTTCCTATTCTGCGGTAATTGCAGCCATCATCCATACCATTACCAAACAAATGAGTGTACGTAATTCCAATCCGTCATTTCTATTGATGGAAGAAGCACCTACCTTACGATTACTGAATATGCACCGCATTCCGGCTACTTTAAGAAGTTATGATATTGCTACTGTATATGTGATGCAGGATAAGATCCAGAATGACATGATGTACGGAGATAAGGCCAGTAAAGCTATACTAAGCAATCTGTCTTACCAGTTCTTTGGGAAGGCAAATGATCCTGACACCGCGAAATATTATGAACGTTTCTTTGAGATTATAAAGGATCCTACTAAGAGTGTGAGTAGTGGCCATAATCTGAATTTCGATACACGAGTGATTACCGGGGAAAATGAAATTCCGAAAATTAGAGCAGATGTTTTCTTTCGATTGAAACAGGGTGAGTTTATTACCTATGCTGATGGTAAGGACAAAAAGTACAGTTTAAATTACAAAAGATTTTAAGAGAGCTTCCTGGAGCAGCTAAAGAGTTCTCTTCCACCGATTTGGAAATGAATTTCGAAAGAATTTATCAGGAAGCTAAATCAATTTTTAAATAATTACAATAAAAATATTTGTCAAGTAAAAACCAGAAAAAACTTGACATAATTCAGTTTTAAGATTATCTTTGCGGTACTATGAATATTGCAGCCTCCATTAAAAGTAAAATTAATAAGTTAGATTCAGGAGAGGTTTTTACCTATGATACCCTTGGAATTCCTCCAAATGAATTCCTTGCTGCTGCAAAGGCATTAAGCCGATTAGTTGAGGATGATGTAATCAGGAGATATAAAAATGGGGTATATTACAAACCTAAACAAACTGCTTTTGGGGAATTAATGCCCAGAGAAACTACACTACTTGACTTGTATCTCTTTGAAAAGGACAAACAGATTGCATACGTTACCGGATTGCGACTATACAATGAACTGGGATTGACAACTCAAATATCGAATGTGGTAAGGGTAGCAGGTAACAAAGAGATCAAAGCCAAAATAGGTAATCTTGTCATTAAACCTGCAAAAGCGTATGTGCCCGTTGAAGAAAACAATGTATCGTTACTTCAATTATTAGACGTTATAAAAGATTTTAAAAATATTCCGGATATGGATAAAAAAAGGGGAATCACCTTTTTAAGGAAAAAAATTCAGGAGCTTACTGATGTAGAGAAAAATAAACTGATTGCTATTGCCAAAGCATATCCTCCAAAGGTGAGAGCACTGTTAGGTGCCATCCTTGAAGCTCTTTCTTTAAATTCCCTCAGTACATCACTAAAAGACAGTATCAATTATCTGAGTACTTATAAATTTGGCTTATCTAAAAGCATCTTACCTACAATCTCAAACTGGAATATTTCTTAATGACATTACATCACTATAAAGCCGCTTTTGAAGGTGCCATCGTGGCCACTACCCAACATTTCGGAATTTCTGAAATTTATGTGGAAAAAGATTATTGGGTGACCTTTGCCCTTAAAATCATCTTTACGGATCCCAACTCCAAAGATATTGCTGTTTTCAAGGGAGGCACTTCGCTGTCTAAATGTTACGGTATCATTCAACGGTTTTCCGAGGATATTGATCTCGTCGTCATAAAAGAGGATGGAGAAACAGATAACTCTTTAAAAAGAAAACTTAAGAAGGTCACCAGTGTTTTGGAATCAGAAATGAAGCTTGTTCCTGATCACCCCCTAGAAAATAAAAAAGGCAAGATTAGAAAGTTGGTGTACGGTTATGATAAAGTAGGGGTAAAAGGTATATATGGGCAGGTTCGGGACCAGATTGTTTTGGAAGTTTCCAGCTTAGGCAGATCTTACCCGTCACAAAAAGTCAGCGTGCATTCAATGATCACACAGTTTATTGCGACCACAAACAATCAGGACCTTATAAAAGAATATCAACTTGAACCTTTTAATTTAACGGCAATAAGCATCGAACGAACCTTTTGCGAAAAAATCATTAGCCTGGTAAGATTTTCATATACGGAGAATCCTTTAGAGGATTTAAAAAATAAGATCCGACATACCTACGATTTACACCAGTTACTGCAGGAGTATAAAATTTCGTTATTCCTAAAATCAGATGATTTTGAAGTAATGCTTTTGCAGGTAGGGAAAGATGATGATAAAGCTATTCCCACAGATAAAGAATGGTTGTCCAAACACCCGTTAGAATCCTTGTTTTTTAAAAATACCGAGAAGGTTTGGGAAAGTTTAAGTCCAACTTATAATGGTCAATTCAGGGAATTACTAACCGGAGAACTACCAAACGACAAAGAAGTATTGCAATCTTTGATGAATATCGGATCCAGACTAAAAGATATAAAGTGGTCTATCTAAAAATCCTGATTTCGGATAGTCAGTTGGTTTTCAATTAGGATTATTTATAAATCGATGAGAAATCTTTAAAACCACATCCCTTTCACCCTTTCCTTCGTTGAGCTCCAGTAATACCTGCCGGTCGTTACTCAGAGAAAACTTAGGAAATACATACACCAATCGAGCAGTGTGACCTTTTTTAATTTTCGTAGGAGCTTTATAGGCGAATGCAGGGTCTTTTTTAAGGGATTGCATCGATTTTTTCTTTCCCTTTTGCCTGGTAGTCACAGACAGATTTAGAAAATTGACATTATAATCCAGGCTGGATTGGTTCTCAATCTGAATTACAAAATACAATTCGTTCTGGTTAAAAACTATATTTTCAACACTTAATATGATGCCCTGGTTTCTTTTCTTTAATCTGCCAATCCGCTCCTTTTTACGTAAGAGATAGGAACCAAAACTTTGATAATGAGTATCTCTGTCGAACTGATTTCTTTTTGGTTCTACTTTCTTAGCAGGGTCTGGTCGATCAGGCTTTGCATTGCCTATACGTTCTGTACCCTGGATAAAATAGTTTAATCTGGAGAGATCCTTCCTATACTTAAGGATATAAGAGTACACCGAACCTCCAGCATCTATTACCAGAAGATTACTCTCAGTCCCTGGTTTAGCCTGTAATAAGCCGAAATATTGTTGTCTTTCTCTATTATGGCTAAAAACAAAATGGCTGGCACCTGTAATACCCTGGCTGATAGGCTGTGGAAAAAATAAGGCTACGTTTTTGTGCTCATTGGCGAAAATCGTATCCAGCCGTTCTGCCTTTTGAGAATAGAGGTGGGTACCTGTTAGAATGATCGCGGAAATAAGAAGATATGTTTTCATGACATAGAATTTAATTTTTACCAGGTGTTTATAAGCCTGGTTTTAATATGAGTTTATAGTTATTCAGGACCGTAACTTTTACATTACGATTTTTGGTTTTTAAGAGCTGGCCTATACCACTTACCTGTGGCACACTGGGAATATTGATCTCTCCTAAAAGATCATCCAGGACTTCGGTAGTGGCTTCCTCACGAAAATTATTTTCCACATAAATACCTTCACTTCCATCCTGTAGATCAAAAGCTTTTAATGCGGTTGGTTGATGTTTTAAATTCTCTATTTCGATAAGCACCCGGTTAGGCTGAAAACTTACAAAACCAAAAATGGGGGTATTCTTTGGGATCGGCTTATTGCTGATAGTAGCATCCTGGTATAGCCGTAAACGGAGCCGGGAATTAGACCTGACTACCTGGGTACCATCGACTACAGCTAAAATTTCCGAATCGGTAGTTTCAGAAGCAGCAATGTTGTTTGATTTAGGATTGGATGCAAAGAAAAGCTGGTGCTCCAGTCCCATCTCTTTAGCCTGGATCTTCACTTCCTCCCGAATTGCTGAAGTATCTGTCCTTTGAATTTTCCTGGGAATTGATTTTTTAGACCGGGCAGCCACCGCACTTACTTCCGCATACCTTCTTTCTCCCAAAAAATATATACTATCGATGATGTGCTGTTTTTCCTTTTCGGGAAGTTCTGCATCGTAATAACCCAGAGAATCCATCAGTTTTTCATCATAAATACTGGGGACATTGGTCTCCCTTACCTCTTTTAAATCGTTGATGGCATCCAGTTTCGAATCATAGGAAGGTGGATCTTCCTGCAGCTCTGGAACCGTTGTTTGTTTTAGGTTCTTGTCCTCATCTTGATCATCACCTGTGATCATGATCGTATAAGAGATCAAAAAAATGATGGTGATAGCGATGATACTCCCAACCACGATCTTATTCTTTTCTATTTTCATCATAATATGTTTTAAGATTCGGAAACGATTTTTCTCAGACTGTTTTCAAAGTAATCCGTGATCAAAAGACCATGTGGATTATTTGGAAAATGCCGGTCTACCGCTATAAGTTTTCCTGTGGAAATAAGTTCATAAGTGTCCACAATAGAGCCTCTGTTGATTTCAAAAATGGTCTTGGTTCTAAATCTGTAATGATCATCCATTTCTTCGATGTCCGATTCGATACTGATGACCTTTTGTACCAATGAATATTGAAGCAGGCGATTATAAACACCATCGGCTTTTTTCTGGCGATATAGATCGGCAATAGAACCATTACCAAACCATAATGCCTTTTCAAGGTTTTTCTCATAATTGGTGGCGTCAATGTTGTAGAAGTAAATGTGGAACAGGTCTAAATGTGCTAATGCTTCCACCTGGAAATTTTCTTTTTGAGTGACTAGTTTTAAGGGAATAATACTCCCGTCATTGTTAATGGCAAAAGCAGAGTTCAACGCTTTTTTATTCGTTGTGAAGGTGACCCAGAGGGCAAAAGCACTAAATATTTGTGCGCTTATAACAATTGCTAATACAATAAATCGGTTGAGTTTTAAGACGGTATAAATATCTTTATAAGGAGTTTTCATAGTTTTTGTGTTTAGTGTTTTTGCATCTGCTTATTCTGATCTATCTTTTCCATAACTGGCAAAGGTTTTAGCTGGTAAATAACCTCAGGGTAAAGGAGATGGCGCGACGGTATAATTTGAATTTTAAAAAGACGATAAAACCAATCGATCCAAGTTCCACCACCGGAGCAAAGAAATTACTCCCGAAATCGGTTCCGAAAAGGTTCTGCCAGAAGTTGGTGTTGATCTCCGTATATAGCGCGTTAATAAATACATTGACCAGAAAAAAAGCAGGAACAAGCATATATACTCCCGCATATAATCTGAAAAAGCTATAGGCCATCGAACGGAATTTCTCAAATACCGAAAGACTAAGGATCAAAGGGAAGAAAGCCTGCATGATTCCCAGGATAAAATAGCGCTCCGCAAGGAAAAGGGGATAAATGAACAGATCCAGGATCCATAAAAACAGGCTGATCAGAAAGGCAAAAGTTTTAAAACCATATAATGGAGTGACCAGTGCTTCATATAATAAGGCCATGGCTTTGCGCATCGCGTCCAGTGCGGATACATCTTCTTCGATCGGGATCTCCTGCATTTGTAAGGGGAGGAGGGCAGGAGCAGTTTCACGGTATTGGTTCTCTATGGCTACCAGGATCCCATCGAAAAATCCTAAAATCTGAGTAGAGAAAATAACCAGCAATACCACGGCAAAGTTCTTAGCTAGTTCACCAGGACTAAGCCCCCACGTATATCCATCCTTTTCCGCTACACCCTCATTATATTTCTTCAGAATGTTGACCAGGAAAAATAAAACAGCTAAGGTTTTCATTCCTACTATAGTGTATTGGGAAAACTCACTACTCTGAATCGTCTGGAACACAGTATCAATATATTCCAGACCTACTGCGGATATGATGGCACCAGCTGTCATTAAAAAGCAGTTTCCCGGTTATTGATCCTGTCCTGCATCTTCCGAAACGAGATGATGTCCTGATACCGCCTGGTTTTCAAGCGCACATCATTCACCATTTCCTGGCTTTTCAGTTCTTTTTGTTTTAGTACCTCGGCTCGCTCGGCATCACTCATTTTTAAATGGTCACTGGATAAGATCTCATCGATAAAATCCATGGTTGCCAGGGAATTTTCTACCACGGCATCAAAGGATTCTGTGACCCTGGTTACTTCATCGGGTTCGATATACGGAGAATCCAGAATGTCTCGAAGGTCATTCTGCATGACGCTGATCAATCGCTGATTATTTCGTCCGATCTCCCGAACAGCCTGTAGATCCTGGATGACACTATTGACCTTTTCTATATTCTCTTTTTGAGCTTTTAGAAAATTAACCGTCTTTACCAGGTTGGCCGTCTGTTTTGCAGATTCTACAAGGGATTTTACCAGACTGATAAAATTGGTATTATCATAAACGGGCATTCCCTGGCACGCAGCGCGTGCAGGCAATAATAAGGCTATAGCCATTACTACAATCAAAGTTTGAGTTTGCTTTTTCATGATTTCTTGTTTTTAGGATTAATAAATTCTGTAATTGCTTTTTCCATGGAGTTTTGTTGGTCATAAAGCGCCATGATGCTGTCATTTTCTGACCCGTCAGTCAGATATGCCGCATAAACTTCCATGGGTACCTCGAGACGGAACACATTGCTTTGTTTTCCAATCTTTATAAAGATCTCTGTGTATTTTCTGGATCCGGTAAGGTTGTTCTTAATAGATTTTAACTGGTTAAGATCATGTTTGGAGAGGTTTAAACGTCTTACCAGCTCTTCATATCCTTTTTCGTTATGAAGGCTGTAAATTACCTGTGTGTTCTCCAGAATACTCGCCGAAGTGGAATTATTAGGTAGTTGGTTAATGGATTGCAGAATGATCCCGATAGCACCATTCTGTTTACGGATGGCCTGATAATAAAATTCTACGCTCTCTAGTACGTTCTCAAATTTTAGCTGTTTGGCAAATTCATCAAAAAGTATGATTCCTTTTTCCGAACGATTCTTCCATATGGTTCTTTGTATAGCCGACTTGATCAGCTTCAACATTACCGAAAGGATTACCTTGTTATCCTTTACTTCATCCAGTTCAAAAACGATCAGACGTTTATCCTCGATTTTATAGGTCTGATCTTCGCTCACTTCAAATAGGAAACTATATAGACCATCGCCAACATACTCCGACATGATATGTAAGAAGTTCGTAATGTTGAAGTAGTCGGGATGGATTTTGAGTTTGCTCAACAGCTCTTTTTGGTTGCTTTCGATGAAGTGATAAAAGCTATCCAAAGAATGATTCCCAGGTGTGTTTATATAATAGTGGCGTAATATCTTTTTAATGGAAACCGACTGCGCTTTGGTTACTTTCAGATCAGAAGCAAATAATTCGAATAGGAATACCGACAAATCTTCCAGACGTTCCGGGCTTAGATCATTTTTATTATTGATGTAGAAAGGATTGATACCTAGACTCTTTCCGCTTTCGTAGCGAAGGACAGTATATTGTCCCGGATATAGTTTAGCAAATTTAGTGTAGGATCCTCCCAGGTCAATAATGACCAGGCGTATCCCACTTTCAAAATATTGTCTCAGGATGTTGTTAGCCAAAAAGGATTTGCCTTCACCAGTGGGAGCAAAAATGGCAAAATTCCGAGCTTTGATCCGTTTCTTTTTCTCGTCCCAGACATCTTTAAGTACAGGGATATTATGTTCCCGGTCATTAAAGATGATACCTGTAGGATCAGTCTTATAATTTGTATTATTAATAAACAGGCACAGGGCATGTTTTAAATCAGTTACATAGAGATCTTCATTGGAGAAATTCGACGAAAAACAGCAATAACTGTTTAGTATATAATTTTTACGTTCTTCACCTCCGGGGTAGTAGGGCAGAATGTCCAGCTCTTTGAATTCGGTTTTTATTTTGGAAGCAATCCTATCCAGATTTTTAGCTTCCCGATCCCAATAGATGATGTTTAGATGACCGCGTATGATTCTGGAGTTTTCGTCCCCATTGATCCGATCAAGGGTATCCTGTATTTTCCCCAGTACTATTTTGTTTTGAGATCCGAAATTGGAACTCTTTTTTAATTCCTCCACTTTTTTATCCAGCAGCCTGCGCCATTTATGTTTATCGTCCAGGTATATGATCTGGTTTATCATATGATTCTCATTCAGGGTGAGCCCTAAACCATCGATAAATCCCTGATGGAATACAAAATCGTCTGAAGTGAATTTTTCATTGGTCTTGCTACTTTGAACACTTTCGCCAAAACATAGTTCACTGTTGATGGCCAGGGTGTCAAAATAATTTTCACCAATATTTACTTCCCCTTTTTCTAATAGAATATCGGTATCAAAACCTTCATTGAAACCATTGAAATAGCTGTTGGTCAGGTTCTCTATTTCTTTCCGTTCCAGCGGAACGAGTTCTATTTTGCGACTGTTATTGATAAATGAAACCGAATCGCTCACTGCAGCTGTAAAGCTCTGTATAGTATCATCCAATTCCCTAACAATTGCTTTTGAGATATTTCTAAACGGATTGACATATTTGGAGTTATTAAGGGCTTTATTTTTGGGCAGGATAAAAAAGAGAAAACTGCGATGCTGCATATATTCCCTTCCTTTGAAGTGATCATGGGTAGCTTTTTCTAAAAAGGATTCGCGTGGTAATTTCTCACACGAATAGGCTGTCTTTAAATAAATATCCTGCTTATGGACAACAGTTCCTACTGGTAGTGATTTAAGTGCCTGAAACCATGCTCCATGTATATCTTCAAAATCTTTTTCTGATAGGGAATATATCTCTGGTAAGAATACTTCATAACACAAAACCACATTACCATTGTTGGCAAAAATGATATTGTCTAGAATATCTGCAATTGGATGATGGGCCGATAGGTTAATCTTTTTCATAGTCGAAGCCGGAATTTTTTTTATTACTTATGATTTTTGGGAATACTTTGGCCACATGAAATACCTGAGGATTATTCACTGACCTGATCAAGGCGATGTATAAAACCGAATTGAAAAGGAATACCCCACTAATAATCCCAAAACTGAAAGAAAAGATGACGACCAGAAGAGAAGCTATTATGGATACCATCATCAGTGCGAACAGGGATAAAGGCAATCCAAAAATGATTGCCTTCTTTCTCATATTTCTATAGATCTCAAATTTTTTCATAACGTTTAGTTCATTATTACTTCAGGATCTTATACTACAATGGTGATCAGATAGGAAAAAATACCTACGACAGCGCCGGCAATGAGAACAAAGACCAGGACCCTGGTGATTCCTTTTTTGAGATCAGAATTTTCTCCAAAGAAATGACCAGCATTAAATAGAAACCCAATAAGGAAGATGACCCCCAGGATAATAGGGAAGATGCTCCTAATAGTATCAGAAACATCATTAACGGAATCTTCAATTCCCCCAATCTGTGCAAAAAGTGATGTTGAAAGTAGGGAAGCAAACGTTGCCAAAAAGATTGATTTTTTCATAACGGAAAAGTTTAGATTTTTGATGTTGTTTTCGTTAAAGAAAAATTACACATTAATAGTTTTAAATAATTGAAAATCAGTTATTTGTGAATAAAATATTATTTGGTTTTATTTGAATTCCGTTATTATTATTTGGCATTAAATTCTATGAATATCAATGGGTAAGTTGTTGATAACCTGAAAATTGAAAATTTAGAAAACACTCAAAACGTCAGTTTTATGATTTTGCTCTTGAAAATGTGTGTCATTTTCTGGCAGGAAATATCTAATCAGAAAATAATAGTTAGAGATCCCGAACATTGCGGAAAAGATTCAGTTGCCATTGGAATAGATGGTATCCAAGAAAAGAATGTGGTGCTGAATATTGCGAAGGAAATTTTGAAGCTCAATAGAAATATAGAAGATCCTTTCGATATTTATTTAACCCGCTATAGTGATACCTTAATTTCGTTATCTGATAGAACTAAGCTGGCCAAGTCCCTAATGGCTATTTCGGAGTGATGATGCCACCTGTTTCGGTCAAACAGTGCCACTTTAAAAGATACTGCAATTATATAAAAAATTATTCTTACTCGTTTTTTAAAGCTCCTTTTCTTAATGACTCTCCTTTAAGATCTATTCGATGCGAGGAGTTCACGATCCTATCCAAAATAGCATCGGCTATGGTTCCTTCGCCAATAATATCATACCATGCCGATACTGGTATCTGAGAGGAGATAATAGTAGAAGCTTTATTATACCTATCGTCAATAATATCCATTAGAGTTTCCTTGGCGTGGTTATCAAAGCTCTGCAGACCAAAATCGTCTAGGATCAGTAAATCTGCTTTCAGGAGTTTCCCTAATTCTTTAAGGTAGGTTCCGTCCACTTTACTGAGTTTTAATTTTTTTAAAAGTCGGGCGGTATTGGTGTAGATGGTTTTATATTCCATCATACATCCCTGATATCCTAAAGCCTGGGCCAAATAACTTTTGCCTACCCCGGAAGCCCCGGTAAGAATAATATTTTCTTTCCTGGTGATAAAATCCAGGGTTCCCAGGCGGGTGAACATATTCTTGTCCAGGTTGCGGTTTTGGGTGTAGTTCACATCGGCAAGGCTGGCTTGTTGCTTGAACCCTGCTTGCTTTAATAGCCGATCTATCTTCCTGTTCTGCCGGTCTTCCCATTGGTGGTCGGTCAGTAGTGCCAGGTATTCGTCGGCAGTGATGTTTTCTATGCGGTTGTCCTTTATGTGTTGCAGGTGCAACTGGGCCATAGCCCCCAGGCGCATTTGTTTAAGTTTTTCAATAGTCTGATTGTTGTTCATATTTCATTGGATTTAAATGATACGTTATTGATATGCCGAGGCTCCCCGGATATTATCGTGATTGGGGATATGGGATTTATCCTCTTCCAGGTCCTGGTAGAACAGGGAGCTTTTATCCAGGTTGTTCTTCAGGATATTCTTGATGCGCAGGTAGGTAGCGGCATCTGCCTGAAGAGCTCTTTTACAGGCGTTGTCCAGACGCTCAGTGCCATAAGACTTATGGAGCTGGATCACGCCCATAGCTCGTTTGTAGCCTATCTCCGGATAGTCCACCCCGTTCATTATTTTCTCTACACAGCCCAGTACATGCTTACCATGCACAGCCGCTTTCTTCTTAAAAAATTCTGGGCTCCAATCGCTATAGAATTTATGGGTACTGCTAAGGTGATCTTTATTGGTATTGTAGCTTCCTTTGGAGGAGTTGCGCTGGTGCAGGGCGATCCGCTGATGATAGTAATAGACTTCGACTGCGGTGCTGGTGTAATGGATCGTGGTTTCTTTTCCGATGTAGCGATAGGGCACGCTGTAGTAGCTCTTATCCGGGGAGAAGTATACATAGCCCATTTTCTGAACTTTAGCCCTTCGATAGCCTTTGAGCTCATAAGCCATCTCTGGCAAGGGTTTTAGATATTCCCGCTCCACAGATTGGAACAGTTCCCGGCGACTGGCTTCCTTGCGAGAGAACAACAGGTTGTTGTAGCGCTCCAGCAAGCGTTTTATCTCCCGGTTCAGGTCTTCCAAAGAGAAGAAGCGCATCTCCCGGATCGGATAATAAATGCGCTGGTAGGCAAGGTTTACCGCATTCTCCACCAAAGCTTTGTCCTGGGGAGCATATCCCCGCGTAGGATTGATCACGCAGTTGTAATGCCGGGCAAAATCTTTAAAGCTCCGGTTAATGTCGGCCTCGTACTTACTGGCCCGGGTCACAGCAGATTTTAGATTGTCCGATACGATGGCCTTGGGCACTCCTCCATAAAACTGCAGCGCATTCCTGCAACAGTTAATCAGATCTTCCCGTTTTTGACTCCTGCAGGCTTCCACATAGGTGTACTGACTATTGGGAAGGATGGCTACAAATACTTCTACCGGGATCATCTCCCCAGTTTCCTTGTCAATAATATGGAGTTTCTTCCCCGCAAAATCAATAAATAGTTCTTTCCCAGGATCATGCTCAAGCTTCATCGACCCCTTCTCCCTGGCATATTTACGCCAGTAATGTTCCATAAACTGGGTATACCCATAAGGATCTTTGGCCTGCTGTACATATTCCTGGTAATGGTATAGAAAGGTAAATCCAGGATGATTCCGGGCCTTATTGACCCCCTCAAAATAGAGCATAAGTTCCTTATAGCGCGCATTGTCAATCGTGGTGTGGGAAGGAAAAAGCACTTCTAAAGCTGCATTGTCGAAGGCCAACAGTTCTTTACAAGAATAGTCACTGGCATTAAACAAACGCATGTAATTATTTACCGTATTGCGAGAGATCCCAAGGGTGGTGCCTATTTTACGGTTGCTAAACCCATCGAGATGTAAAGAAATGATTTGTTTTAAGTCCATTGGATCAAGTGTATTGGCCATATCGCTTGTTTTTAAGCGACAAGGTATTATTTACCTGATCTTTTAAAGTGGCACAAATAGAACCGAAATAGGTGGCACAAAACGAAACGTTATAAGTTCGACAGTGGCACAGTTTAAACCGAAATGCCTGGCACTAACCGACCGAAATCACTGGCACAATTTGATCCGTTATATCCACCTAAAAGCTGACATTTTTATTTCTCTGCATTGTAATCATTCGGACAATCCAAATGCCAGAGGTATTGAAATTTATGTAGCTAATGCTATATCTAAGTATTCAGATGAATCTACCTGGCTTCCGTTTCTAATACAAGTTGAATTAAATAATAATTTGGGTTTTGAGAGTAGGGGAGTGAAGTTTGGAAATTTTCAGGTATTGCGAGAAATAATGGGCTATTGCACTTCTATTCTATTGGAATTGGGGTTTTTGAGTAATATGGATGAGTGTAGGTACTATAGAAAAACCGAATCGATAAAAGCTTTGGCGCTTACAATTTTGGGAAAGTTTTATTAAAAAATTTGAAGGAAATGAGAGAGTTGAGAATTGGAATAATAAAATGTTTGAAAGAATTAATTATAGCCTACGATAACTTTATAAAAAAATGGTAAAGTTATAAGGGCAAGTTTGCTTTTTTTTAGCTATCACTTTTGATATTTCATTGATACACTCTTCAAGGTTCTTTTCTATTTTTTTGCTTAAGAACCTGAGAACAGTCCAGTCATCTTCAATTAGCCGATCATTAACTTTTCGGTCACGCTGGATATTACCTTCAATTTTTTTGTACCAAAATTCCTTATTAGATCGGATTTTATGCTTAGCAGTTTCCCAATTCTTTCCGTGAAAAAACTCACTATCTATGAAAATTGCTACTTTGTATTTTTTAAATGAAATATCAGGTTTTCCAAAAACTCTTTTGTCATTTTTTCTATATCGATATCCCATATGCCATAGAGTTTTTCTCAGCCTTAACTCCAGTTTTGTCCCTGTGCTTTTAATAGCTTTCATATTTCTTGAGCGCTGTTCTTTTGTGTGTACATCCATAGTAACCATTCATTTTATTTTTGGAGAACTAGAATTCCTTGTCTATTAATATGTCTTGAGAGCCTGGATTGTATTTCCGAAAGTAATTCTTGTCTTAGGCGAAAAAGAGGAATAACTTCTTCTTTATTTAAATCGCAGGTGATAAAATATCTAAAATCCAGTACCAAAATATATTCTTTCTCATCCCACACTAAATCAAAGGGCAGAGTAAATATAGCTTCAGATGAATTTTCCACATATTCAGCATAATCTAGGGGAATCAATAAACCTTTCACAACACGATCATAAATTTTATTTCTTTGGGCAAAATCACAAACTGGAGTAACTACAACTCCTATTTTTTTCCATTTTTTCTTTATCTCGCTACGAATTCTTTTGTGTTCAGATTCAGCTTCTTTTTTCAATATTTGTTCCGAAATATCCGGTTTATTATTTTTAATTTTCATTTTAAGACCAAAGAATGAAATCAATTTATGCAATAATTGCTTAAAGCTAGATTCCTCTTCTTGAAATTCAATAATCACACCAGATTCAGAAATATCCTTAACATCCCTTGAAATATTTAAATTAAAATTAATATTTGACATATTAGGGTTCGCATCCTCCCTATCAAATTCTAATTCCTGAACATTCGACACACCACTGTTAAATATGAAATGTTCTAAATTATCTCGAAGAATCGAGGATAGGGCTAAATTTCCAGCATTAATCTTATGCTCCACTTCAGCTATATAAAAATGCTTTCCCAGAAATGCCAATCCTAGTGAAGAGAAAATATAATTTGCATTATTATTCCAGTCTTTCATTGTTATATCTGCATTAAAAACACTCTGGAGTGTCCTGTCAGCAGATAAATGAACTTTATTTTCCCATTCAAGTAAGTAACTATAAGCAGGAGATTTCGAAATTTCCTTTTCAATCCTTTGAAATAAAGAGACTATTTTTTCATCAAAATCTTCGGTTTTAGAACCATCAAAATCAAAATAATCTGATTTAGTTGCTGAAAGGTAGGCTATAGGCGCTCTATCTTTCAGGTCCTCGTCAAAAATTTCATCCTCTATTAGGTTTTTGTGCCTCTCGTGTCTACTCCAATATATTAGAACATAAGGATGATTATTTTTTGCAATAACTTTTTTTAAAACAGGTACCAACCTTGCCTTAAGGACTTTATTCTCGTGCTCGCTATCATCGATTAAGTTTATGTCTAAAAATACTACTCTGGTATCATTTGGATTACTTGTTTCTTCTGGAAGAGAATCATAATCTCCTGAATAATATGTAAAGGGTATTTGTTTTCTTGAAAGTTCAGTCATTAATGGTCTGGCGTGCTTGATTTGATCATCAATAATTGTAATTCGCCCGTTAAGAGGTATTATCATAAAATCATTTTTTAAAAGATAGAACAACGCAAGCACCGTTACTAAAATCCTCAGGTATTTCAAAATCTCCTTTTTCTGGAAAGTGTAGCCTTCCACCTTGAGACTCCATGATTTCAGTAGCAATGTGAAGTCCCAGACCCATACCACCCGGTTTTGCGGAAACGAATGGTTCAGTGATATTTTCAGTAGGAATTAAAAACCCAGTACCATTATCACATATCAAAAGATTGATGAAATTTTTATCCTCAATCACATCAATTAATATTTTCTTAGTAAAGGGCTGGTCTTTCTCTAAAGATTTAATCTTTTTCTGATCAAGCCAATAAATTGAATTATCAATTAAATTCATGAGGCTGCCAATGAGAAGGTTTTTAGGTACAGTGATTTTAGCTGTTCCGTTAAAATTTTCATAGGCTCTGACGATTGAGATATTATGTGATTCCAATCTGTATTCTGTATTGAACAGCGCTTGGGTGATTATTGAAATTATTGATTCAAAACTTTTACCAGACTTCCTTATAATTTCAGCATAACCGTCAATCAACGAGGAAAGATGCTCCACTAATCTCAAGACTCTTTCTGAAGCATCTTCTTTTTTGAGGACCTTTGTAACCTCGAAGATTATTTTTTCAACTTCGTGTACAATTACAGACATACTCAGGCCGGCTCCGGCGGCTTTTAATAAATTTTCACTTAACGTCTTGTAATCACTCTCAATTTTATTAAAGTATTTTATAATCCGTTTTTTAACAGAAGTATCTTTAACTTTTTCTTCTACAAAACTCTTTGCTTCTGAAAGCGTTGATTTAATTGGAGAGGTTTTAGGTGTAGGCCCATAAGTTTCTCTCAGCTTCTGTTTGTCAGGATATCTCAGGGTTTCAATTAAATGTATAACGTGTAATATACTAGCTCTAAAAGCCCTATATGCGTCGTTTTCTACAAACCCTTCTCTATTTGTCTTTTCTACTAGCCCACTGCTATGTTCTCTTTCCAGTGAAATAGCGGCTAGTATATTATTATTACTTATACTTTTAGTTGGTTGTTGAAATCTTCTGTGATCAAGATCCAGCCAGTCGTTTTCAGGTTCTCCGTAATCATATACACGAAGCCCATCTCTAAATACCCTGACACCACCATTTTCTTTCAGATATTTTTTGAAACCAGTTTTGTCCGAAACCCCGAGCTTAAGCACAAATGCATCTTGGTCAAATATAAAGCCTTCGAAAACTATTGTTCCGATTTTATGTGATGATAAATTTATGGTATTTCCTTCTTTTTCATTAAAACCTTTGGGATAGGTTAGAGTTTTAAAATTATTAACCAATTCATTTGAGTCATCGACCGATGTGGGAAATAATTTTGTCATTGTATCCCAAGGGGTAAATCGGTAGTTAAAACTATCTATTTTCGTGCCTTTTATTTCAACACGAAAATTGAATAGGGAATAGTCTTTTACATCTTCCCATTTTAACAAACCATCAAACCAAGATGGCTTATCAAGAACCTCGAAGGATGGCTTAAATGAATCATTTTTGGAAAAAGGAGATGCCAAGGCGGTTATAGACCGTTTTACATCTCTTGCCATCCCACGAGTCCAATTTTCCCGTAAGTTTTGTATAGATATACTTGTTCCGGTCTTTCCATCTTTAAATAATTTTGGTTCAGAGCGTTCAATAATTGAGATTGGTACATCTTCAAGATATTTGTGTTTTTCAAAATCTCTCCAATCAATTTTTACATAGACCTCATTTGCTTCATCAGCTTTTGAAGTCATCTCAATAATATTTCCTAACTTATGAACACCAAATCTGCCAATTCCTTTCTCTCCAATCGGTAACCTATTAAATTTTGGAGAACTCTCATTAGCTTCTATTTTCTTCGATTTGAAATCACTACCTGGCTCGAGCCAAACATTTTCCACAGTATCCGGACTCATTCCATATCCATCATCCTCAATGATGATGATGCCATTTTCCGGATCGTCAACATTTTCCATATAAATATTAACAATCTGGGAATCGGCATCGTATGAATTTTTCACTAATTCTACTAATGCGATGCTCTCATTTTTAATTAGTTGGTCTCCTAATTGCAGTAATAGCCTAGCTCTTGGTTTGAATTTGACGGGTTTTGCAATTTGATTGTCACTATCGTTGTTTATTTCGCTCATAGAATCTCTACAATTTTATCAGCAATCTGACTGGCCATCAATGGCGGGACAGCATTGCCAATCTGTCTAAAGGCCGCACTTCTTCCACCCTCAAAATAGAAGTTATCTGGAAAAGATTGAATTCTTGCAGCCTCCCTTACTGATAATGAACGAACTTGGTTTTCGTCGGGATGGATGTAATAATGGCCGTCTTTTGAAATGTGAGCTACCATTGTATGAGAGAAACCGTTCGCATTCACCACTTTAAATCTATCTAAGAAAGATGTTCTGTTTTTATGAGTCTTGAGAGTTTCTGGCAAATCATTATATTTCAATCTTTCTGACTTGTTTACCCATTTATCAATTGCAATTCGATAAATTTCTAAATCTCTTTTATTATGTGGTCTTGCAACATGCTGAGTTACAAAATCAACTCCATTTCTTAAATCAAAAGCCGATAGATATTCTGAAGACATTTCTCTGTAGTAAGTAATATTGTTTTCTTCCCCTGGCGATAATTTTTTGAGGTCATTTAGTATATTAGAAACAGTCCAATTATTTTGGATTTTGTCAAAGTCGGGAAATGATAATTCTATATCTTTTCTCCATCCAATCAAGATAATCCTTTTTCTATTCTGAAGAACTCCATAGTCGGATGCCGTTTCAATGGTATAATCAAGGTTATAACCGATCCTTCTAAAATAAGCTTTCATATTCTTAAAGAATTTACCCTGATTCGCGGTAATTAATCCCAATACATTTTCAAACACGAATAATTTAGGTCTGTACTCTTTAAGAAATTTAGCGTATTCTTTATATAAGTAATTTCGAGAATCATCTTGCATTCTGTTTTTATCTCTAGATCTACCAACTAATGAATATGCTTGACAGGGGGGGCCCCCTATTACCAAATCAATATCAGCATTCCCTGCCATTTCATTGATTCTTTTAAAAATACTCTTATTGTTAGAGCCCCCAATGGAAGAATTTATCACGGAGTTTAGAAGGTGTGCATCACCGTGGCGTAGTAGAAATTTATCTCTTTGGAGAGATCCAAGAAGATAATCGTAATAAAAATCTAACTTATTCTCTTCTTTAAGTTTGTGAAATACAAGTCTTGTTTCGAGAGTTTTACAAGCACTTTCATCCATCTCAACGTGTGCAATTGGAGTAAAACCTGCTTTGATAAATCCCTCTGAAAGCCCACCTGCTCCAGAAAATAAGTCTATAAAGTTCATTAAAATTTTAATGTTGTTCAAAAATAAAATTATTACATCAAAAATCACATAAATAAAGCAACAATATTTAATATAGAATAAAGCATATAGTTATACCCTCTTATCCCCAGCTTTCTCATCAAAAGCAATCAAATTAAACAATTCCCGCATCCTGCTGCGTACTCTATTTCCATAGCGCTCTTCCAATTCCTCTGCATTTAAATTAGTAGTAGCATGGGTTTTCAGTTTGGTTTCAAGAAAAAGATCATAACGGGAGAGCAGGATTTCCCCGATGACATTACAATCTTTTCCATAATGCCGCCCCATAGGTTCTACACCCATATCATCAAAACAGAAAAAACTACTTTCTCCATAATCTTCTATGGTTTTATATCCCAAATGATTAAAGGCAAAAACAATATTCCGGCAGGGCATCACAACATATTTTCGTTGATGTGGCACTAAAAAATGTAAGAGTTTCATAAGACTTGTTTTACCACATCCTACGGGACCAGAAAGCAAGAGTCCTTTAGCCAGGTCAATACCAAATTTTTTGCAATTTTCCTTATCCTTGATGAAGTAGGAGCATAGCTTTAATAAGATATCTTTATCCTTTTTGTAAATTTTAAACTTTTCTCCAAAGAGGAGCTTACCTTTCGCATTCAGATACACCAGGATTTTCGGAAAATCATACTGCACGGATTTTCCATCAAACCTGCCTAAAGAATATTCTACGCCGCCTTCGATTATTTTAGAGGGGTTGTGCATAATTCTTGGTTTTAATAGTCTTGAGGTTGTCCTGATTATGGGACGCTTTCTTTTTTATTTCCTTGTTATCTTCGTTGAATAATTCGGTTCTATCCATCCAGTGGATCGCTAAGGCTTGCCAGTCCCTTACCTCGTTTCCATCACTTGTTTTCCAATTATTGGAGTGGTAATGATCAAAGAATTTTTTTCCTTCATCAGCATTAAATCCTTTTTCTTCAAAAAAAATTAAAACGGCCTGCCTGCCCTTTGGCTGTTTATTAATGTTTATTTGTTTAGTATTGTTTATATAAGGTACTAATGCTTGTCCACTGGCGGGACGGTGTGGGTCCACAGCTTGTCCATTTCTGGGATGGTGCTGGTACACAACTGGTTCATCTTTGGGATAGTACTGTTCCGCAAGCTGTTCCAATATGGGATCGTAGTCGTCCGTAACCGGTTCATCAGTTGTCCCGATAATGGACATCTTAATTTTACTTCCTTTATACGGATTATTGGAAGGGAAATAAGAGAGGTAATTCCATGAATCAAGGTCTGTGATACAACGATGATAGGTAGATTTAGAGCCTATCTTAGCCACGCGCATCAGTTCCCTACGGTTTACAAAAAATACATCTGCAAACCGGCTACTATTCCATTCCTGAAATAAGGCCATATACAGGCTAATGTGGGTTGGGTTTAGGCGCTCGTCAAAAAAGAACTTTTCAAAAGCCGCGTTGAGTTGCTTAATATAATTCATCCTTTATAGGTCAAAATTGTGTTTTACTCTGTTTTCATCCATCAACCGGTGAATCTCCTGGACATCATAGTAAATAATCCCACCTACCTTGGTATATGGCAGGGTACCATTTATTCGAAGATTTTGTAAAGTACCCGGACTTATTTGAAGCAGATCCATAACCTCTGAGGATTTAAGATAGCGTTTCAGTGTCCCGGAATTTTGTTTGGAAAGAAGGGTTTTTAATTCTTCGAGTAATTCCATTTTGAATTCTAGAAGATCGTCTGTGGTAATAATACTTGTTGGCATAATAGAACATTTTTAATAGAAAGGGACTACCAAATGGTTAAAGCTTTTTAATTGATAGCCCCTATCATAGTTTGACTTTCGTTCTACTAAATTGGTACTGTTTGGTGGATATCTTTCCCCATGGGTTTCGTAGTTACGAGAAAATTTAACATTTAATATCTATTGCTATAGTATGGTCTTTTTTGGGGAAGTATTGCCTAGAATTATAGACCAAACTATTAGAAAATTGATTTTGTACGGCAATTCTTGGACTTTTCGTAGTAACTCGTAACTACGAAAAGTTCAATTTTCATCATCCTGGTTCATCTTAGCTTCCAAACGCAGGATAAGATTATGAAGATATTTTGCTCTGGGACCTTTTCGGGACTTTATTTCAGAGTAGGTTTTGTAGATGTTCTCCAGTTTGATATTGAAGAAATCCTCAAAAGAAGAAGTGATTGTGCTGATATCTACAGTACCATGGTTAAGATCTCCATTGGCGTATAAGGCATAGATAAGTTCTACCAGTGAAGTTTTTGACCCTGACCACAGCATGACCTTATGTTTTTTATCCATCAAGCCACTTTGTTTTCCTGGTCGTAGAGTTTCCATTGCTTCTCTAATGAAATGGATGAGTCGATACATAGCCTGGATCTTTGCCCATAGCATATCATGAGAGCTTGAAAATTCAGGATACTGGTAGTAATTGATCATGGGAGTGAAAGGATAGTTCTTACGATGGTTCCTGGTAAAAAGCTGGTGATCCAGGTATTCATGCCCTTGTTCCATATATTGGACAAAATCATTATTCTTATAAAAGAACTTATTGATCTTACGTAGTTCCTTTTCAAAAAATCGAAATTGAAAATTCTTACCTGCTTTAGGTTTACGAGTCTCACAGGATCGTACTTCTGAGAAATAGATGAGATAGCTCATAGGACAGGGTTTGATTTTTTTAAAGAATTCGATCTCGTCCGGGGTGTTTTCAAAATCCTCTTTTTCCACAATCTCTTTTAATTTAGAAAGGGTGTGATTTGAAATATCAATCCCTTTATCCGCTTTTTTTAAGGGATGAGGGATTGGTACCACCTTAGTGTTCAAACTATTGTGAAACTCATGTATTACGTCATCAAACATCTTATTATTACCTTGAATCATTAAAAAATAGTGTGGTAACGGGATCTTCAAATTGTTTGGTTTTATAAAGACTAGGTAAGGACCGCGATTACAATATCAATTATGAAATCTCATTTCTCATCATATCCAACTGTTCTAACAGAAAATTATCGGAAGTTTGAATAAATCCATGTTTTTCAATTATGGTTGCACCAAATTTTCGTTTTTCAAAGGTGGCGCTAAAACCTAAATCTATTTTCTGGAAGTTTAAATTCTTAGCCCTTTTTATGGTCTGATATAATAATTGACGATATACCTGATACTCCCTGGCATAGTCATAATCCATTCCGATTAAATTGGGGACGTATATACCTTCTATATTTTTGTAACAGAACATGACGCCGACTATCTGGTTTTCCTTTTGAAGTTTTAATTCGATGAACTCCCAGTTTTTATCGGATGCCATATTTTGAAATATTTTTTTCGGATAGGCAAAGGTGTTTAATCCAAAATTTTTTGATTTCACATTTTTATAGAGTTCATGATAGATATCAATTTTTTCAGGAGTAGGGGAGTCTAAAATTGATATATGGAACTTATCTTCAAACGGCAGTACCTCTTTTCTGAAATGTTTTCGAGACCGAGAGCTTAATGTTTCCAGAAATTCTTCTTCACTGTTCCAATCTAAATTATTAATTACACAGGAATCTGGCATGGAGATGGGAATGTACCCTTCCTTTTGGAACAGTCCTGCTAAGGCTGTTGATTTTGAAAAATCACGTAGTACGGACATTCCGGTTCCCAGTTTTTCTCCCAACGTTTCGATTCTTAATAAGAGTTCTTTAATAGCTTCCTCAGATTGTGAATGCTTGTGGTCTACATACAAATGACTGCCTTCGGTAAAGAGACATCCCATAGACAGTACTTTAGTAGTCATCGCATAGGGATTGGATTCCCTGTCTTGCTCTATGGCTTTGGATACCGATTCCGGTGCTAGCATATCATTCTTCCATAAGCCGCTGGTTAAAAATGTAGCTAAAATTGGAATATCCTTCTGATCTGTAATTATAAAATAATAGAAGTTCCAGTTATGCTCTTTCTGGTCGTTATGGGAAAAGCATTTCTGCAGAAATTGAAGTCCTTCTTTATTAAGCATATTATGACTTCCAAGTAGTTTATTCCATAGATATGTATCGATGTCTTCGATGCTTTCTGCATAAATCACCGATACATCTAAATCAGATTTTTCTTTTATCGTAGTTGGGTTCACGCTTATATTAAAAGCTTTTCCAACCCTCTCCAAAGTATTATTCGTTGCATTTAGCGCTTTTTCATAATGATACTCCAGGGCATCCACCAGGGCTTTAATATCTTCTAATTCATTGTGGCAGGAAATCGTAATTCTTACCCCGGTATTTTTCACAGGAACCGCTGGAAATAATCCCAGATTTACAAAGAATCCTTCATCCAGCATTCGTTTCACAAAATTATAGCCGGTGGCGGGTAAGCCCGTACCAATATAAAAAACCGGGGAGTCATTCTTTGAAATTAAGGGCAGGTTGGTTTTTGAAAGCAATTCATTAAAATAATTTATCCGGAGCTGTAGTGCCTTTTGTAGTGAATATATTTCGGTAGAAAGATGAATGTCTGCCGAAGCACTTGCCGCAGCAACAGCGCTGGGTTCCAGTTGGGCAGAGAAGGTGAGGGGGCCACCAAAATTTTTAATTTTTCTAAAGAGTTTTCGATCTGGACAAACCAAGACTGCACCCGAGGCTCCAAAGGTTTTGCTTAAAGTACCAAATAGTAAAATATTTTCCGGTAGTTCTTTTAGGACTTCCATTACATAGCCACTACCGTTATGGCCCTTCCAGCTCATTCCATGCACATCATCAAAATACAAGTGCAGCTGAGGATATTTTTCACAAAGGGAGATAAGATCTTCTATGGGGGCATAATCACCATACATGGAATAAACCCCATCTGCCATATACCATATTTTTTTAACCTTCCCGGATAATCTCTTTATTCGGTCTTCCAGCATGTCCATGGAATTATGGCGAATTAGGCTTACAGGTATACCTCTAATTTTAAGGAATTGGGCCGCATTTTGAACACTCCAGTGCACCTGGTGATCTAAGATTACTGCGTCCTCATCTCTAACTGCCGTCGGTATAACCGCGATATGACCAAGCGTACTGTTCTTGGTTATAAGAATTGGATTGTTGTAGATCTCTTTTATTTTTTCTTCTAACTCCGCATACAATGGATGAGAGATATAAGTCTTTGAAAGTGGAAACTGAGTACCATATTTTTGAATGGCATCTATGGCTGCGTTTTTAAGACGCTGGTCTTGTTCCAGACCCAGGTAGCCCGTGGTTCCGAAATGAAAGGATTCTATTCCATTAACCTTTATTTTCCGTCCATTCAATCCTGATCCCTCAGCATGCAAATGTAAAACTCCTGCTTTAGTTGCATTGGTAATTACTTCATCTACGGTATCCAGAAAATTGTTGTGTTTTATTTTTGCCATAACTATAGATTTGAAAATTCTCATATTAAACTATGACAAAAAATTATTATAAATCTAACCGTTATTGGTAAAAGTCTTTTCAGAACAGTCATACGGCTTTTCATCCAAATGCAGGTAAAATCTATGTTTATAATTTTAAAACATGTTAAATGAAATCATTTAAGGTGTTCTGATAAGACTATTTATTTTTTATTATATATTAGTGATATCCAAAACTTTACGGGATGGTGGTGGATGGAACCTACGCGAAAATGTGGATCTCTGAGGGGATCTTATTCTTTGTCTATAAAGAGATTTATGAGATCAATAGGAGTATGGCCAGAGAGATCGTTAGTCAACGTTTGCAGCTGCAAAATGAAAATTCGTATCCTATATTTTGTGATCTAAGGGCCATTACCAATGCACAGAAGGAAGCCAGGGATTATCTCGCAATAGAAGGTGCCTTTATGACGACAGCTCTGGCTCTTCTGGTGAAAGATGATCATGCGATGGCTATTACCCAACTCTTTATAAAAACAAGCACCCCGAATTACCCTATCCGGGTATTTAAAGATAAAAAGAAGGCGCTTTTGTTTCTGCAGGACTATAAATAGTAATCTTTAAAATAAGAATTATGGAATATGCATTCAACAATGAGGACAAAATGAGATTCAATTCTTTATATCAGCAAATCATAGAAATTGCCTGTGGTAACTTCATGTTTCGTCAGGAGCCTTCCGGCAGAAGAGATCCCATTGATACTGTTACCGTACTGCTGAATATGATGTCAGAGGAAATATATAATTTTTGTTTTGGAACAAATCAGGAAATAAAGCAACCGGAAATACAATTTTCAATCTTTTTAGATAAGGATTTTTACATCACGTCATATTCTTCCAATACTCCTGAAATTTTGAAATGGAAACAGGACAAATTTGACTGCCAGGTTTCTGAAATTCTTTCAAAAAACTCGGAGAAAGCGCTGACGGACGAAATTGATTCAGCTACTGGAAAAATGTATCAGCAATTTATTCCTGTTGACTTCATTGTTAAAAATAAAGGATTACATAGATGTCCTTGCACTATTCAAAGGATGGTGGGAGTAGATCCCTCCTGTGCATATGTCATTACAGCTTTTCGTTTTACGAATGGTGAAGAACCTCTGAGAAAAGTAAGTAATATAAGACATTCATTAAAATCAGGAAAAAAGGAAAGCGCTGCAACAAAAATTTTGCTGAAACAAGTACGTCTTTATATCCTTAAAAATCTTCATACCGATCTTCCATCTCTTAGAGAATTAGGTCTTATTCATCGTACTAATAAAACTAAACTTAAAGAAGGATTTAAAAAAATGTACGGCACTACCATCCATAGGTTTCATATGGAAAAAAGGCTTGACAAAGGAGCACTCTTGATTAGAACTACGGAACTACCAATTTCTATGATTACTCAAAAATGCGGTTTTAAAGATCACTCCCATTTTTCAAAAAATTTTAAAATCCAGTTTGGACAGACACCTTCCGAATACAGAAGAGAATATAAGCCCAATTTCATGAGAGAATAGTTTTACGGCCTTTACAACCATTTTATTTGAAGGTATTTGGTGAAATTTACTATTGTAAAGTACCAGGGTTGTAAAATTTGAAATACTAAGATTCTATTACTTCTTTACTTTTCAGTACCATGCTGGCTTTTACACCCAATAAAAGAAATTATAAAATCTTTTTGCGCAGAAAGTAGGAGAAGCCGAAAATCCTTGAAAGAGTAGGTGAATTTAAACTTTAATATTATGAAAAAGTTATTTTTAATTCCGATTATGGCGCTTCTGGTTGTATTAGGCATGTCCTTTACCAGCTTTGAAAGCGAAATTGAAGAGCAACCTGAAGTTGTTGCCAGTGATTATATACGTGTAAATGGAAACTGGCAACCTATATCTGAACAGGATTGTAATACTGGCTCCTATGATTGTAAGGTGAAATTTACAGAGAATGGACAAGAGTTTAGAGTATATGATGAAATGGACTTAAGTACTTTGAGAAAAAGTCCAAATCCTGGAGCTACTTTGATTAATCCATAAATAAAGTAATTATTTTAAATGAGTAGCGCCTTGAACTATTCAAGGCGCTATTCTTTTCCTTTTGAATTAAAACTAAATTTCAGGTAGAATGATAAGTTGCTGCCTGTTTTCTGCACACAGATATTTCTTGGCTGCCTTATTCAGTTCCTCAAGATTTATAAAATGAGAAATTACCGATTCGTATTTTAAGACTTTATCTTCTGGGTCTTCATTATGTTGCAACGATCTTTTCAGATATTTAGGCCAGAAATTAAGCATCCAGAATGTTTCCAGATTTTGTCCATATTTATTTCGTTCTTGATCTATAGCCGTTTTAAGCCACTCGATAGTAACCCCATTTTCTTTAAGCGAATGAAACTCTTCAAAGGCATATTGAATCATTCTCTGCTCATTACCGACCTCACTGTCAAAGCTAATGTTGAAAGCAAAAATCCCTTTTTTATAATCCATCCATTTTCCAGACGCTCTCGGGGTATAACAATCAATGCGTAGTCTGTCATAGATCATTTGATTTAATTTCTTGACCAGCAAATCCAGTTGTACCTGGGTTTTAACATCTTTAGGAACCTTTACGGGAAATGATATTTCGACAACGGCCTCTTTAAGATTATTGAAGTGAACTATTTCTTCGAATGGTTTATAATTAAAATGATAATTCTCTGCTGTCAAAGAATCTTGATTTGTCAATGTTGGAAACTCAGAAAGATAGTGAGTTATTTTAGGGAGCATATTTTCGGTATTAAAATCTCCTGTGATTATAAAAGTATAACCACTTAGATTTCCGAAACCTTTCTTATATGCTCTTAAATATGTTGAATAATCAATCTCCCGAAGATCATCTTTAGAGAGTTTGGGCAAATTGGAATATTGAAGTTCATTAGAGATGTCTTTTAATAATACATCATTTAAACCATATTTATAACCACTCAGCAACTCTTGTTTATCTGATTTCCAGGATTGGAAAGCTTTAGAATTTTCATTTGGATCTGTAACATATAGATATAAAAGGTTAAAGAAATTTTTGACATCCTCCGCCTTAAATTCCCCTTCAATTTTAAATTCATTTTCGGTGGTTTGTGATCGTAGTCGAATTTGCTGATCAAGCATAAAATCCTGTAACTGAAATTTGGAATAACCACCGGCATCACCGGATAAGACCATGTCTGAAGACGAGGTTGTAGCGATATAATTTTTGACATCTGAAGTCGCTACCGGTATTTTTTTAAATCCTAGAATAGAAACTATATTGTTATAACTGGGAGATGCCGGTGCACTGGGTTTAAATACTAAATTAATGCCGTTATTCAATTTTACCTGGGTCAATCCTATAATATCCTCTCCATAATTATCTTCATTTATTTTCTTTTGATTCACCGATGAGAATCGATTTGGTAACGAATCAATAGCTTTAAAATTAAAAACGGGCTGTGAAGAGAGTTCCTTAGAGTTTTTCATCCATTTGATTATTTGTCCATGACCAGGTACTTGTTTCTCATCCACATTAAAAAATACAAAATCAGTATTTTTATTAAGGTTCCATTGGTTTGTTATATATTCTGAAATTTCCGATACACCTATATCATTCAGTATTACTCTAATGGTTTTTTTCTTTTCATCTAAAGTCCAGGTTTTATTGTTATAAATAAAATGATCCTGGAACCTCAAAGCTTTATCTTTTGAGCTTTTAGTCTCTGTTATTAGGTCATCCAGAAGCTTCGCTTTTTCATTATTTAATAGAGAGGTGCTGCTTTGTGTCTTTATTACTTGGTATGCTTTAAAAAAATTAAGCATTTTCTCCTCTATATCTTCATCCTTTCCTAATGGGATTTCCCATAAGCTTACCTGAAGTTGTCGATTTGCCAGAGTGTTAGAAATAAACTTGTTTGTATACCTTATAAAAGGCGGTTCGTATTGCTTCACAAATGGGCTATGCAACTTTGTTAAAATATTCATACTAAGCCTTTGCAGGATCACATTTTTCAAATCTTCTTTAGATCGGAGAATATCATCATCATGATTGATTTTCTTCTTCAATATTATGATTCTTCTTTTTTTATTAATTGAATCACGAATACTAACATATTGATTTTTATCGGGTAGCTGTAAATCAAATTTCTTATTGATTATTTCGGGATCCTTTGGATTGTTCTTTACTTTTAGATCGCTAAATTTTTTTCGTATTATAGTTTCCAGACTATCTACATTAACATCTCCAACAATTATTGCTGCTTGCAAATCAGTACGATACCAGTCCTGATAGAATTTATTAATCTCATTTAAGTTGACATGCTTCATGCTTTCAACTTTTTTGGGATACTTAATTAAACGAAAATTAGTATTATAGAGTGTCGTATTACTTAAAGTATCAAGTAACCAGCTATCATAGGGAGAGGTAGGTCTTCCTTCCGCTATAACAGCACCACTTTGAAGGGCTAAATGTTCAGGCTTAAATAACATATTAGTTGACCATTCATGTAGAATTTGCATGGCGGCATTCAATCTAACCTGATCTCCTGCTGCGAAGCTTAATGTATAATATGTCTTTTCGTAATCAGTCCTGGCGTGGTTATATATTCCTAAAGAATCTGTAAAGCGTGGCAGATCTGGAAATTTACCAGTATAAAAAGATCCCATATGCTCTAATAAATGAGCGTACTCAATTTGGTTTTGAGATTCTTGAAAATATCCAGCTTTTACCGATAATATCATCTCAATTCTTCCCGGTGGATTTTCATTATGTTGCAGGTAATAAGTAAATCCATTATCTAACTTTCCGTACCTTACGGTAGAGTCTAAAAGTTCTACATTTTCTTGATGTTCCTTACTTGATTCCTGCGAGAATGTGATAGCAACACAGAATAATATAAAAAACATGGCTAGGGTATGTTGTGTCATTTTAATAACCTTCATTTTGTGTTAGATTTGGATTTTTAATTCGTTCAGTCTCTGGAATCGGATATAATAAATCCGTATCTTCCCAATAAGGGTTCTCATCCTCCAGTGCTTCTGATGTACGATCGCTACGCTTTAAGTCTAACCAGCGATGTCCCCATTCAGCAAACAACTCTTTTCTGCGCTGCAGGAATATTTCGTCCAGCAACTCAGCCTGTTCGATAGTAGGATTTAAATCGGCCAGTAAATTCAAACCGGCTCGTTGCCTAATGATATCTAAATCTGAGATAGCGCCGGCAATATTATTCTGCATAGCTCGCGCTTCGGAACGTATTAAATACTGTTCTGCTAATCTTAACACCATGGAATACTCCCTTATAGGATACTCAGTACTATTCCAAATTTTATATTTATAAATAAAATGAGCATTTTTTGATTCGTTATAACCGATCCAGTTGAGTAACCGTAGATCTTCGGTGTCAAATTGCTCTACAAAATCTTCCTGCAAGCGGATTGCTGCAAAGAATGAAAATATTGGATCTATAATGAAAAAGTTTCCTTCATTGGTCTGGGTGGAGATACCATTTCCCCCAATTGGTGAAATCTGCCAAATCGCCTCCTTACTATTTGCTAAAAAAACCTCGTTGAGATCATCCTGCAATTTGTAGGTTCCATTTTCGGCGATTAAATGGCCGCTTAATTCTTCGGCCTTGGACCAGTTTTCAGTATATAAGTAAAAGCGTGCCATCAGGGCCTTTACGGTAAATCTATTAACCTGTGTTCGTTCTCCAGTTACGTAGTCTGAAGACAATTCCTCTTCCGCTTGTTGCAAGTCTAAAAGAATCTGGTCGTAAATCTCATTTTTAGGAGTTCTGAATGCCAACTGGTTTTCGCGATAATCGGTACTTAGAATCAATGGAACATCTCCATATAAGTTAACTAGGTAGAAGTAAGTGAAGGCCCTTACAAATCTGGCTTGTCCATCCATTTGTTTCTTGAAATCCTGATCGAGCCCTTGTGAATTATTTATCCCTTCCAGAAATGAGTTAGTGATATAGATCATATTATAAGCACTGGACCAGATATTTAAATTGTCAGGATTATCAGGATTTACTTCATTTTGTTCAAACTCCATCCTTGAGAGATTGGTAGTGCTAATATTGCTGATATTATCAGCAGACAATCCCGCAAGTGTTGTAACACTGCTCCTGTACCCATTAGAAAAATCCAGCTGGAATAACTCATTGTAAATTCCCGTCATCGCACTTTTTACAGTTGCTTCATTATTAAAAACCTCTTCCCGGATTAATTGGTTTGATGGGGGATCCAGTTCCACCATCTCTTCGCAGGACAGCGTAAAAATGCTTAGAAGGATAATTAGTAGTTGTTTTTTATAATTTAAAGGTTTCATATCATTTGAATTAAAGATTAAACTGTAAGCCAGCTGTAATAGATCGTAGGTTCCCTACAGACAAATCTGAAGTTGCTAATTCTGGATCGAGGCCGGTGTAGGGGGTAATCGTCCACAAATTCTGTCCATGTAGAAATAATTGGACTTTTCTGAGATTCATGCGATCTAGCATCTTAGAGGATAAGTCATAACTTAATGACAGCGTTTTTAACCTCAAAAATGAGGCATCCTGGTATGGAAAGGAGCTTTCCAGAACATTTCGATAAGCCGTCCCTCCCAGAAAAGAGGCAGAATATCTTTGATAACGGTCGTTATCCAAAACAGAGCTTAATACATTTTTATTGATTCCCGCCTGAAAGTTGGTCTGGATTCCTTCCTGCTTAACAAATTGAAATAAAAACTGCAGGTTGAAATTTCTATAATTCAGATTATTACTGATGCCTCCAAAGAATTGCCTATTCAGGTCCTTAATGATCACTCGATCTTCAAAATCAAGTTTACCATCATTATTAATATCTTTTACAGTATATAATCCAGTTTCGGGATCAAGTCCTTCATATTTATATAATAGACCAATATTTAAAGGATATCCTACACGATACGTGTTGGAATAAGAAGATTGTTCTAAGTCTGGGTAACTGATTAGCTCATTTTTTGGAATGGTAATATTTAAATTCGATCTCCAGCTAAAATTCTTTTTATCTAAATTGAGGGTTGCCAATTCGATCTCCAGTCCTTGATTTTCAACGGTCGCCGGGAGATTGGCCTGAACCGAAGTAAAGCCGGTTATATAGGGCAGGGAATACCCCACCAACTGGTTAGAAGACCTATTACGATACCAGCTTAATCCAAGATTTATACGGTCATTTAAGAATCCAAGTTGTAGTGCTGCTTCAAGTTTACGATTCACTTCCCAGGAATAATCGGGATTCGCTAATGAAGTAGGGTATAGACCATTTATACCTCTGGTAGCCTGATATGAATCAAGGTAACCGTAGTCTCCAATTTGATCATTGCCGGTACTACCATAACTTCCACGAAGCTTTGCGAAGGATAGAAAAGAAAGATTGCTTTTTAGAAACTCTTCTTCACTAATTATCCATGCTGCGCCAACCGCTCCAAAATTGGCAAATCGATTATTAGGTCCAAAACGGGAAGATCCATCTCTACGGGCCGTAAAATTCAAGAAATATTTCTTATCCCAGTTCAATCCAATACGGGAAAAGATTGCTGCATATTTATATTCCGTTTCGCTACTTTTAGCATTGAGGATACTTTCTGCGGAACTTAAATTACCTATGAGCGCTTCAGAGGCATAGCCGCTTCCCTGAAAACTACTAAGGGTTGATTTATTTCTTTGTAAAGTTCCCCCTATTAAAAATTCGGTCTGGAATTTATTAAACCCTTTATTATAAGTTAGCTGCGGTTCTATGATCCAGGATCTTCGACCGGTAGTAAGATGAAAAGAATTATTTTCCGGATTGTTTGAAGGATTATAAGATCTTGCCGGCAGCCTCCATAATTCGTCACTTTGATAATCAGTATAGCCGAGACTTGATTTCAACTTTAATCCTGGAAAAATCTCATAGGAAAGTAGGACGTTGGAAGTTAAATTTTTTGTTTGTGTGTTGGTAGTATTATAGAAGCCTTCAAATGGATTCGTAAGACCGGCTTCTCCCCATTCTTCCCAGTTCAGCGCTGTTTCCTCATTGAAAATGGAAGGTGCATTTGGTGGCAATAGAATTATTGAAGGATCCAGATTACCATTACCAACAAGGTTATTTCGATCTATCCCGTAATTCAGTTTCAAATTCAATTGAAACTTATTATCTTTTGATAAATGGTTTAAAGCCATATTACCGGTACCCTTACGGTAATCGTAATCTCCCGGATAAACGGTGCCTTGTGTAAAATAAGTTCCTCCCAGTCTAAAGGAAGTAGATTCATTGCCACCGGAAAACGACAAATTAACATTAGTGACCTCTGAATTTCCACCAAACAAATACTCCTGCCAGTCGGTATAACGTTCCTGGTTCCATAAAACGAGATCATAAGCATTATTTACATCCGGTTCAACTTCGTCATTTTGAAAAGCTTCTCGTCTCACCTGTAAATACTCTTCAGTATTTAATAAATCCATTCTTCCTGGTACTTTAGAAACCCCGGTATAAACCCTTGCTTCAAGTCCTGTCCCGTACTGAAACCCGGATTTCGTAGTTATTAAAACTACACCATTGGAGCCCCTAGAACCATAAATTGCTGTAGCATCTGCATCTTTGAGGACCTCGATACTTTCGATATTAGCCGGATTTAGATTATTTAAAGGATCTATTCCCGATGTGCTTAATAGTGAGTTGCTTGCTACCGGTTCGGAACTGATAGGAACACCGTCTATAATGTAGAGTGGGTAATTACCATCCTTCCTTAAACTGTTGGTTCCTCTAATTCTTATGGTAGATGCCATACCGGGATTAGCCCCACCGGAAATAATTTCCACTCCGGCCATTCTTCCCTGAAGGGCCTGGATAGGGCTAACCACCGGTTGGTTTTCTATTTCCTCTGCGGTTACGCGGGAAATGTTACCGGTACGTTCTCGCTGTGTTGTAGTGTAATAACCTGCATTAATCTCTACTTCGTTAAGCGACGCAATATCTTCTTTGAGTATTACATTAATAATGGAACGTCCATTAATCCCTATTTCTTGGTCTTTATATCCAATAGATGTAACAACAAGGGTGTCCTGTGAATTGGCATTTATACTATAATTCCCTGAAAGGTCTGTGTTTGTGCCGTACTGCTTATTCTTTATCAGAACTGTAACTCCCGGTAGAGACTTTCCATTAGTATTCGTAATGGCACCAGTAATTGGTTGCTGGTAAAATAGGGTAGGGGAGAGGGTAGCCGCTTTGGCTTGACCCATCGCTAACATGACCAATAAGGCCATGGCTAAGAGAAACATGATGATAAGCATGCCCCGCTTGTAAAAATTTTTCATAATTTTACATTAGTTAAATGAAACATTTGTTTTATTAAAGCTTAGGCCTTCCCCACCGGACGTCAATCTTAGGGGAAGGCTTTTTAGCTTTTACCCGTCAAAACGAGTGTTCACTTTTCTTTTTTCCATATGCTAATTTTTTTAGGCTAAAACAATCAAAAAATTTGGCGCAAAAAATCACCGTACTCTAACTTAAAGCCACCTGACCTTAAGCTGAAATTGCCCGTCTGCGTTTTCCTTTTATGGATAACAGACTCCCCACCCAACTGTTATTACCAATAGGGGGTAATAACAACCCACGGGATTGTTTAAGAGGTTTTCCTGTTCCCGCAAACAGAATTAACAAATACACTTAATAAAGTGCCGGCCACTTTGGCCCGGTATGAAAAAAAATCTGGTTACTAAATGCGAGTTCTTTGTGAAGAAACAAAGGCTTTGAGAGGAGAATTAATCGCAAAAAAAATGGGCGCGAAACTCAACTTATCAAGTAGAGGTACTGGTATACCGTGCAACGATAAGAGAGCCCACGCCCGGGTCGTGAGCATCCTTGCTTATCATCTCGTTGCCAAAAATTACCAGTTTTCTACTTGAGACTCTAAGCGAATGCTTCTAATATTTTTACTTTAAGAAGTTCGCAAATATATTAATATGAGGTAAATATAGTAAATTTTTTCTAATTGTGTCAAACTTGACAATTTTTTTCGACTGTATGAATGGATATTGTGCTAGTGAAAGAATGGCGAAAAGCATATCGTAAAAAATTTAGTGAGCATTTAAAAAAACTGATCGATGAAAGTGATCGGGATATTGCTACCATTGCTTCCATTGGAAATATTGAAACTAAGGCTATTTATAGAGTGCTCGCCGATGAAAATGAACCTAAAATAACCACACTCTTACCAATCGCAAAAGGTTTGGATATTCATCCTATGGAGTTTTATAATTTTACTTTTTCACTTCAAGAATTAGAAAATAATTCTTAATTAATTACATCTAAACTTTTCTTTAATCTCTTTGTGGTTTCTCGAAATTTATTCTATTTAAATACTAAGTAGGAGCAACCTACCTTTATCTATAAGATTTTTTAAGGTAAAGACTTATTGCATTGAATCCATTTGAAAAGTCTTTTTCTTTTTTAATTCATTAATGAGAGGAAAGAAGCAATTATTTAAATCGAATATTAAAGTTTCTTTTTCTATGAGTCTAAAATCCCTATAAGCTCTAACGTGAGCGCCTGCATTACATTTTTTAAAATTATTTTCTCCACAATAACAGGTATAAAATAGTCTTAATTTTTTCCCATTGACTCTATCAATCAACAATTGAGTAATCCTTTTCAAATCTTTAATTTTTAGAATATCGAAATATCCTTCAATTATGCCCATTATTCCATGGGAAAATTCTTCTTTGTACTCTTTATGAATTTCGTAATAGCTATTATGGTTTAAATAAGGTACAACGACCTCGCCAATAAAGGATGATAATTTAGGAGGCTTACTTTTTAAATAAATTTGAGCTTTTGCCTGAGTTGTAAAACAAAGAGAATTATCATTATTTACGTGTCTATCAAATTTCCTAGGTATCCTTTCATCTGTTTCAAAGACTTTAGGAAAATGATAAATTTTTTCAGGAAGGTGTAGATCGATATAATATCTGTCATTCCCCTCAACGTTTATATATCCTGTGAATCTCTTCTTTTCTGGAATATAAATTAAACCAGGAAATTTAAACTTTATTTGATCAGTATCAATTTGCATAAGGCTTTGGATTTACAACCGCCCCTACCAAACATTTTTCAATCTTATTACTCTTTTCCTCCTCGTCACGATCTTCACCCAATGGAAAACGATCTCCAAATTGATTATCTCTCAAAATTTCTGAGGCTTTACGGTAATTACATTCTTCTTTAGCTTTTTTACAATCTTCAACTAAGCTTCTCAAATAATTCAGAAAATTATTCTTTCTTTCACTGCTATAATTCTCAAACAAGTTTTCACCTTCTGGAGTAGTTGGTCTAATACATTTGAAATGATCGGGTTTTTCTAATTCTTCTAAAATAGCCTTCATTGTTAATCTGAACGAGTCATCCAAATTATCTTCTTCGACATAGTTTTCTACAATAAGAATTGAAAGTTCAAACCCACTAGGTAATTTTAAACCATCGTTTTCATTTTCCTGATAATCCTTCCAAGCTTTAGCTATTCTTGTATTTCTTTCAATCTGCTTATTTTTCTTGTCGTTATACCATTCGTAAAATGCTTTAGCATCCGCATCAGTCCATCCATCAATTTTGTGAGCCAATTGAATATCTCCATTTTTCTTATAATAAATTGGAAAATCGAAGTGATGTCCATCAGAAAATGTCACTCGAATACAAGCATTTCTTTTTTCAGGTTTCTTAGAGGTATAATTTTCTACAGCTTTATAAACCCATTCTTGCCACTCATTAATCGAGCGCTTATTATCTTCACCTTTCTTTTCAATAAAATAAATACCGTCGTCAGAATCATAAGGAAAAATCTTATTTCCATTTTCAATTCTACTCAGAGGATTAATAGGCGTATTCATTAGTTGCGATCCTTGACCATGAAATTTTGGTTGAAGTTCTTCAGGTTTCTCATCCTTAAACCATTTCCTGATCTGATCCCTTAAACCTTTTCTACTTTTCTTTAAGTCATATATTTTTTTCTCTGTTAACTTGATTTTTTTATCAAACTCGATAAATTCTTTATTTAAAACAGCCATAATTTTGGGGTATTAAGTGGTTAAGATTTTTATTAGTGCATTTCATTGAAATTCTACCTCTGGATTGATGGGGCAAACGAGAAGTATAATATTCTCCGTCAAGAAATTTTCCTTGATCATTTTTTATAAACCTCAGGAGCTCTGTTCCTGTATGCTTATCTAATTTGTTAATTGAATTACCGTTATTATCATAATTATAAATCAAGCGATAATCACGACCATTTTCTGCCTTTTCCACATACATACCTTTATTAGTGGAAATAGATGATTTTTGACCGTCTTGATCATAGGTAGTTGTAGAAATTGTAATTCTTAAAGCATTTTGATCAATAACTTTAATCTGTTTAAGGTGGCCTCTAACCTCAGTACAATTCTCATCCAAATATTGATATTCAATTTCCCCTTCATAAATTCCAGAAAAGTCGTCTACTTTTGTCATATACTTGAAAGGCCAGATGTTCCAAAGTTTAGTGGTAATTAGATAGAAAACTCCTGCAACAGCTCCTAAAGCAGGAATTGAGAAACCCCAATGCATTTTTATTAAGAAAATTGGGATTACTAGGATAGATATTATAAATATAACCGGTGTCGGCTTTAAATATTGAAATGTTGATGAGTCCATAAGTAGGTTTTTAATTTAGTAATCATAATGGGCGATAATGATTTCATAATTTTGAATATTGATTTGGGTAACTATAAAATTACATCAATCATTATTTAATACAGCACTGATAAACAATGTTTTATGAACAGGATTTCAACATTTCTAACTTATGGATAATTTATGGACAAAATGAATAATATTAACGGTTATCTGTAAAAATTATCTTAAAATCAATTATTTTAATAAGTATAAACTTTCAAAAAAATCCATTTTCTGGTACTTTATATTTCAACGATTCACCGCAAATAACGGGTGGTATGCTGAAAATGATTATTTTATAGATCAATTGTAAAAAAACTAAGCCGATTACTTCACGTTCCCTCCGTAACCTGGCAATAGTTTGCCTAGTAAACTATAACTGCAGTTCTGGCAATCATCTGCTCAGTCTAGAATCCTTTAACATTAGAAAGATTTTTACTAAATTGCTCCAGCTACCCTACCCTACCTCGGAAGCATAAATTATTTACTACATACCCGAATCTTAATAATGGCAAAAAAGAAAACTACCAAAGAAAAATCTATTGAAGAAAGCCTGTGGGATGCTGCGAATAAATTACGTGGCTCCATCGAACCTTCAGAATACAAACATGTGGTGCTCGGGCTTATCTTCCTGAAATTTGCCAGTGATAAATTTGAAGTGCGCCGTGAGGAACTTGTTGCCGAAGGCAAAGAAAAGTATCTTGAGATGAAAGACTTCTATAATATGAAGAACGTCTTTTTCTTAGCAGAGACTTCCCGATGGAACTATCTTATTAAAAATGCGAAGCAAGACGATATTGCACTAAAGATTGATACCGCGTTAAACCAGATCGAAAAGAACAACCCATCTCTAAAGGGTGCATTGCCGGACAATTATTTTTCCCGCTTAGGACTGGACAAAAGTAAATTAGCCTCTCTTTTAGACACCATTAATAAAATAGATACTCAAAAAGACATATCCCAGGATATTGTGGGGCGTGTATATGAATACTTTTTGTCCAAATTCGCGTTGGCGGAAGGAAAAGGAAAGGGAGAATTCTATACGCCAAAGAGTATTGTAAACCTTATTGCTGAAATGATAGAACCCTATAAAGGGATAATTTATGACCCGGCCTGTGGTTCAGGTGGAATGTTCGTGCAGTCTATCAAGTTTATCGAAAGCCACCACGGGAGCAAACGGGAAATTTCAATTTACGGACAGGAGTACACCAATACTACTTACAAACTGGCAAAAATGAACCTTGCCATTCGGGGGATATCTGCTAATCTGGGTGAAAAAGCGGCCGATACCTTTAGCAACGATCAGCATAAAGATCTGAAAGCAGATTATATTATGGCTAACCCGCCCTTTAATCAAAAGGACTGGCGTGGGCCGCAGGAATTAATTGATGATCCTCGATGGCAGGGTTATGAAGTCCCTCCAAAAAGCAACGCAAACTACGGCTGGATTCTAAATATGGTTTCCAAACTTTCAGATGATGGGGTTGCCGGGTTTATTCTGGCAAATGGAGCTCTTTCCGGGGGTGGCGAAGAATATAAAATTAGGAGAAAATTGGTGGAAAACAATCTGGTGGAAGCTATAGTGATTTTACCACAAAATATGTTTTATACCACTAACATAAGTGTAACCGTTTGGATCCTGAATAGGAATAAAACCGCACATTCACGTTCTATTGGTGATCAGGAACGCCATTACCGGGATAGGGAGGAGGAGGTTTTGTTTCTGGATTTACGCCAGATTGGGGAACCATTTGAGAAAAAATTCATTCAGTTTAGTCCAAAGCATATTCAGGATATTGCCAAAACCTACCACGATTGGCAACAGGAAAATACAGATTATCAAGATATACCGGAATATTGCTACAGTGCCAACAAAGCAGATATTAAAAAGAAAGACTTCTCCCTGGTGCCCAGCAAATATATCGAATTTGTAAACCGGGATGAAAATATTGATTTTGATTCCAAAATGGCAGGTTTACAAAGCGAACTAACCGATCTATTACAACAAGAAGAACAATCTCAAAAGGAATTGTTGGACGTTTTTAAAGAGCTGGGCTATGCAATCAAACTATAAGCCTATTGGAGATTACATACAAAAATTAAAAGTCCGAAATTCAGAAGATAGATATTCTGAACTTTTAGGTATTAATATAGATAAGTTTTTTATGCCTTCAGTAGCCAATGTAGTAGGCACTAATCTATCAAGATATTTAATTGTAAGACCTGGGCAATTTGCCTGTAACCGAATGCACGTTGGCAGGGATTATAGAATACCAATTGCACTTTCAGAAAATGAAGAACCTTTTATAATATCACCTGCATATGATGTCTTTGAAATAAAGGATACTTCTATATTATTACCTGAATATTTGATGATGTGGTTTAGTCGTGCTGAATTTGATAGAAATGCCTGGTTCTATACGGATGCTGACGTTAGGGGAGGTTTAGCCTGGGATGCCTTTTGCAGTATTGAACTCCCCGTTCCTTCCATAGAAAAACAGCGGGAAATTGTAAGGGAATACAATGTGATAAAAAACCGTACTGAGTTAAATAAGCAACTCAACCAAAAGCTGGAAGAAACTGCGCAGGCTTTGTATAGGCATTGGTTTGTAGATTTTGAATTTCCGAATAAAGAAGGTAAGCCTTATAAATCATCCGGTGGAAAATTGGTTTATAATGATGAATTGGATAAGGAAATTCCTGAGAGGTGGATCGCTAGTAGCATTGATGAAATTTGTGATATTGAAGATGGAGATAGAGGGAAAAATTATCCAAAAAAAGAAGAATTTTCTGATTATGGTTATTGTCTATTTCTAAATGCTGGAAATGTAACAAAATCAGGGTTTGATTTTAGTAATAATAGCTTTGTGACAAAAGAAAAGGATGAATTACTGCGAAAAGGAAAGTTAAAAAGAAAAGATGTTGTGATGACCACTAGAGGTACGGTTGGGAATATTGCTTACTACAATGATAAATTAGATTTTGAAAATGTTAGGATTAATTCGGGAATGGTGATTTTAAGAAATCCAAGGATTTCATTCTTCTTATATACGACAATGAAAAGTGCGCAAATGAAAGATCTTATTATAAATCATTTATCTGGATCTGCTCAGCCACAATTACCGATAACAGATATTAAAAGGATGGAGTTTCCATTGCCTGGAAAACAAAATAATCTAATTAAAAACTTCAATTCAAAAGTCACACCCTTGCAAAATTCAATAGACCTTAAAAATTTGCAAATTAGATATTTAAACCAACTTCAAGAACTTCTACTTTCAAGAATGGCAAGGGTAGAAGAGGAAAAATCAGTAACCAATTAAAATTCAATAAAAATGCAAAGACAAACTGTAAGTTCATCAAATCTAGCATCTATAGGATATGATGCAAGTAATGAAATTTTAGAAGTAGAATTCAATCACGGTGGTGTGTATCATTATTTTGATGTGCCCAAAGATGTGTATCAAGAATTGATGGATGCCTCCTCTCACGGGAAGTATTTTGTTGCAAACATTAAAGATGATTATGAATTTGAAAAACAGTAAACTATATGGAAAGCTATAGAAATTTCGGAGGGGATTCTGGCGTGGATTCTTTTGACATAGGAGACGATTATATCGATGTTAAGTTCACCGGTACTTTCAAGAAATACCGCTATAGCTATAGAAGGGCTGGACGGCATCACGTTGAGCAGATGAAAATGCTTGCTAGAAATGGTTCTGGGCTTAATGCTTATATAAACAAGAATGTCAAGAACGACTATGATAGATAGGATTGATTACATCAAAGACTTCGGTATTTACAAAAATTTCATATGGAGCAATAGCAATGATATTGTTGATTTTAAACAAAAAAATATTATTTACGGTTGGAACTATTCCGGTAAGACTACGTTTTCAAGAATTTTTTCCTCGCTAAGGGATAAGTCATTATTTAAGGATTTTAAAAAGGGTGATTTTAGACTGACTACTACAGATAATGATTCTTTTTCAAAATCTAACATACATAATTTTCCAATAAATGTTTTAGTGTTTAATTCAGACTATGTTCGAGAGAATTTGCGTTGGGAGTTAGATGATGAAATCAATGCTATTTATTTTGAGGTAGGCGAAGATGCAAAAAGAACAGAGAGAATTGAGGAGCTTAAAGGTAAAATACTTGCTATTGAAGGTGATAATAGTGTAAAGGGCACAAAAGAACAATACGTAGAACAAGTTGGGCTTTTTGAAGCATTTGAACAATCTCATTTTACAAATGAGTCAAGAAGAATAAAAAATGATGTTTTTTCAAGTCTCATAGAATTTAACAAAGGAAATTTTAAAAAACAGATCCCATACGTTATTCAGGACTTAAATGGTTTTATACTAAACAGAACAGAAGTAGCGAAGATAAGTAAGGTTGTGAAAATTGAGGAGCCTAAACCAGAGGTGGATTTAGTAGTGTATGATTTAGCTCTCAATAATATTATTGAAAGTGTAAATGATATTCTTATAAAACAACCGGAAAAATCTGATATTATTCCTATTCTAGAGGGAAATCCTGATATTTTTGATTGGGTAAAGGAAGGTTTAGATTTGAATAAAACAGGAGAAAATTGTCATTTTTGTGATAATATCATTACCCGTGATAGAATGCTTCTGCTTAATAAATTTTATGAAAATGAAGGCTCTAAACTTAAAGAGAAAAGTGAAAAATTATTCCAAATTATTGAGGAAGAAAAAGAAAAAATTAAAGAGTTAAATTTTCCGAATAGCCTTCAGGAATTGAATGAAGGTTTTCAAGACCAATACCTTAAAAATAAAAAAAAAATTGATAAAAAGTTAAATAGTTATATATCTAAGTTAAAAGTAGTTCATAAAAAACTTCAATCTAAGATAAATAAACATCTTTATGTAGAAATGGATCCAGTTTCAAAAAAGGATTTTACCACTTTAGAATCTGAATTAGATTCACTTAATAAACTTATATCGCAAAACAATTCGTTTTCCTCAGATTTTGATTCTTTAATTAAGTCAGAGAGAAATAAATACATAAATCACCTTGTAGCAAAATATTTGAAAGAAAACAAATATCAAACTAAACAAAAGAAATATGAAAAAGCAATTGTCCAGATCGAAAAATTAGATGATAAAATCGCTACTTTTCAAAAGGAAATTGACAGACTGGAGGCCATGAAAAATAGTGGGGAAGAAGGCTGTCAGCAATTTAATTATTTCATACAAAGTTTTCTAGGAAAAGAGGACATAGAAATCACATTCGATAAGGTTAAAAAGAAATTTTCTCTTCTCCGAGGTAAAGAAGTAGCAAGAAACTTAAGTGAGGGGGAAAAAATGGCTATTTCCTTTTCACACTTTCTGGTTACCCTTAAAAGTATAGATGATAAAAATGCACTTGGAGACTATATTTTATTTATAGATGATCCTATGTCTAGTTTGGACGGAAATCATATTTTTCAAATCAATGCCTTATTAAAGGATTTTCTCTATGAAAAAGTTATTAATCCACAGAATCCTAATGGCGAAATGTGGCATCAAAAGTGTCTTCAACTTTTTATATCCACTCATAATTTTGAATTTTTCAATTTATTAAAAGAAATGCCCACTATTAGAGGTTTTAGTTATGAAAAAAAGAATAAAAAAGAATCGAGATATTTTATAACAAGAAGAGTCAATGAATCTTCAATTGAAAAACTTCCTTCCGTTTATGATTCTTATAAATCTGAATATCATTATTTATTCAAAACAATAAATGAATTTAATAAAAATCCAAGTCCAGAAGATTCTGATATGCTTTTGCTGATGCCTAATATTTTGAGGAGATTCCTTGAAATTTATACATTGGCAAAATATCCTAGCACCGATGAGGTTGATGACAGGGCTACCGAGATTTTTGGGCCTATTTCGTCTAAAAGAATTTGCAAACCATTCCATTATTTCAGTCACTTCAACAACATTGACAGAATTGGCAAACAGAGCGAATTTCTCGCAGATATAAAAATTGCTTGTAAAGAATTAATAACTAAAATTAGAAAGGACAAACAGCATTATAAAGCTCTTCAATCTGTTATATAATAAACAATGGCAACAATAAAAATAAATCAAAAGCTTAAAAGAGTTGAAATTCAAAAATTTGAAATTGAAAACAATATTGTTTTCAACTACTTCGATAACCTTCCTGCAAGTGATAGGGATGAAAAATTAGTTAGGGCTATTTACATAGGTGTACTTGCTTTGATGGAAGATCGTATTTCTACATTTTTATCAAAAACATCCAATGAATTAGGAACGGAACTGGAAAGCCTTAAGATGATTTTTGAAATGAAAAAAGAGCTTTTTTATAAATCAACTATTAAAGGAACGCTTGCAGAAGATGAGATCGCAGAATTCTTAAATGAATACTTTCAAAGTAAGCGGATGAAGGATATAGCTTTACTTACAGGAAATTCAGCCGGGGACTTGCCAAGAAATAAGACAGGAGATATTATTTGCAAAATAAATGGAGAGGAAGATTTAAAAATTGCCATTGAGTGCAAATTTGACAAAAGTGTAAAATTAGGCCCCATTGCCGAAAAAGATATTTTTATTAGGAAAACCGATACTGCATGGAGCCAGCTCATTGAAGCGGATGCCAATAGAAATTCATCAATCAGTTTAATCGTTTTTGATATCTCCCTTGTAGATAATTCCATTCTTAAATTCTGTGAAAATGTGGGCTATATTCCTGATATAGGATTTATAGCGATTATAGATTCCCAAAAAGGAGATTATCATAATTTGATAATTGCTTATATGCTTGCAAGGGATATTGCCCTGAATGCTAAGAGAACAGAGCTGGATGAAAATATTTTGGGAGTCCTTGTTTCTCGAATTATAAAAGATATCAATGAAATCAGGACAATTAAAAATTTGGTAGAAAAGAATATCGATACAAACAAAGAAATATTAAAGCAGATTGAAAAATCAATGTTATTAATGGAGTTTAATCAGAAATACCTGACCCAATTCTTAGAAACAGGTACATTAACGAAAAAGGATCTGCTCGATTTTTATATGGGGGAAGATGTGAAAGATCAATATAAACTCATCGAAAAAGATATTTTAAATCTTTAATATCTAAGAAATGCCCGAAACCAACCGTATAGAATATAAGCGTGAACTTTCCGAAGGCCTGGAAAAAGAAGTGGTGGCTTTTTTAAACTATCGGGAAGGCGGCATTATCTATATAGGCATCGATAAAGAAGGCAAAACAGTTGGCGTTCAGGATGCCGATAGAGATCAATTAAAAATAAAAGACCGGTTAAAGAATAATATTCGCCCCTCCGCACTTGGACTTTTTGATATTGTAAGTGAAGAAAGGGATGGGAAAGAAATTTTAAAGATTATTGTGGCGAGCGGTTCTGAGAAACCCTACCATCTCAAGAAATACGGGATGAGTGAGAAAGGCAGTTTTATACGTCTGGGTTCTGCAGCAGAGCCCATGTCCCAAAAACTTATTGAAGAACTTTTTGCCTCTCGTACCCGAAATTCCATTGGAAAAATAAAAGCGCACCGTCAGGATTTAAACTTTGAGCAGCTTCATATTTATTACCAGGAAAAACAAAAACCCCTTAATAAACAGTTCAGAAAGAATTTAGAGCTTACAACCACCGATGGTGATTTGAATTACGCCGCTTATTTGCTGGCCGATGAAAATAACCTTTCCGTAAAGGTCGCAAAATATAAGGGTGACACGCGAGTAGATTTAATGGAAAGTAACGAATACGGTTATTGTTCCCTTGTGAAAGCTACTAAGAGTGTACTGGATAAAATAAGCCTGGAAAACCGCACCATCACACAAATAACTCAGAAAGAACGAAAGGAACATCGTCTATGGAATGCCATTGCACTTAGGGAAGCAATTATAAATGCCTTTGTCCATAATGACTATACCCGCGAAATAGCACCAAAATTTGAGATCTTTAATGATCGTATCGAAATAACTTCCGCAGGTTCTTTACCTGATGGCTTAAGTAAAAATGAGTTTTTTGAAGGCTTTTCAATTCCCCGGAACAAGGAGCTGATGCGTATTTATAAAGATCTGGACCTGGTAGAGCAATTAGGTTCGGGAATTCCCAGAATACTGGAATCGTACAGCAAAGAATGTTTCCGTTTTTCTGATAATTTCCTCAGGATGATATTTCCTGCCGGAGATGAAGTTTATAGGGAGACCCCGCAAGTCACCCCCCAAGTTACCCCGCAAGTCACCCCCCAAGTACGGGATCTTCTTAATGTTTTTAAGGGCGAAGAAAGTAGAACCGAATTGCAAAAATCATTAGGTCTTGTGGACAGAAAAAATTTTAGAATCAATTACTTAAACCCCGCTTTAGAAGAGGGTTTAGTAGAGTTAACAATACCAGACAAACCCAAAAGCAGTAAACAGAAGTATAGGTTAACTGAGAAGGGAAGAAAAGCCAGACAGGAATGAAATTTACCGAAGCACAACTGGAAAGTGTTTTTGCCAACCAGCTGGAACAGGAAGGTTATAAGCACCAAATAGGAGGCACTATCTCACGAAAGGAAGATGAAGTGCTCATTGAAAGTGATCTTCGGGAATTTCTATTGACAAGGTACCGGAAAAACGGGATTACTAAAAATGAAATAGATTCCATTATCCTTAGACTTAAAACTCTTCCGGCATCAGACCTCTATGAAAGCAACAAGGAGTTTATGCAAATGCTTTCTGATGGTTTTTCGCTAAAGCGGGAAGACCGTTCCCAAAAAGATATTTGGATCTATTTAATTGATTATTCAGAAGACAACCAAAATACTTATAAGTTCGTTAATCAGCTGGAAATTACCGGAACCCAAAAACGTATTCCTGACGGGATTCTTTATATTAATGGAATTCCGGTAATTGTTTTCGAATTCAAAACGGCGATTCAGGAAAATACCACCATTTATGACGCCTATATTCAATTAACAGTGCGTTACCAAAGGGACATACCTGAACTTTTTAAGTACAATGCATTTTGTGTAATTAGTGATGGTGTAAATACCAAAGCAGGTTCATTTTTTGCGCCTTATGAATTCTTTTATGCCTGGCGCAGGATCGCAGGATTGGCACAAGAGGTTGACGGTATTGATAGTATGTTCACCCTTATCCAGGGAATGTTGCATCAATACAGGCTGCGGGACATCATTAAAAACTTCATTTATTTACCGGATAGCTCCAAAAAGGATGAAAAGATCGTGTGCCGCTATCCCCAGTATTATGCGGCAAGGGCTCTATTTGGAAATATTCAGAAAGTCCAAAAACCTAACGGTAACGGAAAAGGAGGCACCTATTTTGGAGCAACCGGTTCCGGTAAAAGTTTTACCATGCTTTTCCTAACCCGGCTTTTAATGAAAAGTGATCATTTTGAAAGTCCTACTATTATTTTGATTACAGATCGAACCGATTTGGATGATCAGCTTGCAGGGCAATTTACCAATGCCAAAGCCTTTATTGGGGATGATGCTATCGTAAGTGCAGAAAGCCGTGCAGACTTACGCAAACGGATTAGAGGAAGGGAAAGTGGTGGCGTGTTCCTTACCACTATACATAAGTTTACAGAAGATACCGAGTTACTTACGAATAGAAGCAATGTTATTTGTATATCTGATGAGGCTCACCGGAGCCAGACCAATCTTGACCAGAAAATAAAAATCACAGAAAAAGGGGTAAAGAAAACTTTTGGCTTTGCTAAGTACCTTCACGATTCTTTGCCTAATGCTACTTTTGTAGGTTTTACCGGGACGCCAATCGATGCTACTTTAGATGTATTTGGGAAGGTAGTAGATGAATATACAATGACAGAATCTGTAATAGATGAAATTACAGTACGTATTGTATATGAAGGAAGGGCAGCGAAAGTGGCCCTTGAAAACAGAGAATTAAAGAAAATTGAGGAATATTACCGGGTAGCTGAGGAAGAAGGTGCGAATGAGTACCAGGTAGAAGAGAGTAAAAAGCAGTCGGCTAACATTAATGCCATTTTGAGTGATCCGGATCGTTTACAGGCCATAGCAGATGATTTTGTCAATCATTATGAAAAAAGGCTGGAGGAAGGTGCTACCGTAAAAGGAAAAGCAATTTTCGTTTGTAGCAATCGTGAAATAGCTTACGAGCTTTATAAGAACATCATCGAATTAAGACCGGAATGGGCAAAGATTAGAAAGGCAGAAGAAGGTGCCGATTTAACTGAAAAAGACAGGAAGCAACTCAAGCCTATTGAGAGGATAAAGATGATCATGACAAGGGGAAAAGACGATCCTAAAGAAATGTATGATCTTTTAGGAACCAAAGAGTACCGGAAAGAGCTGGACCGTCAATTTAAAAATGAGAAATCGAATTTTAAAATTGCCATTGTCGTAGATATGTGGCTTACAGGTTTTGATGTGCCGTTTCTGGATAGTATCTATATCGATAAACCCATCCAGCAGCATAACCTTATCCAGACGATTTCCCGGGTAAACCGGAAGTTCCAGGGCAAGAACAAAGGACTGGTAGTAGATTATATTGGTATTAAGAAACAAATGAACTTAGCTCTTGCCAAATACAATAAGGGTGAGCGTCAGAATTTCGAAGATATTGAAAAGTCCCTGAAGATAGTTAGGGACCACCTGGATTTACTGGCCAGGATTTTTCACAAATTCGATAGTACCGATTATTTCCATGGAGATCCTTTAAGCCAGCTAAACAGTCTTAACCAGGCCGTTGAATATGTACAGCAAACTAAGGAGCTGGAAACACGCTTTATGGATTTAGTGAAACGCCTGAAAGCGGCCTATGATATTTGTGCGGGGAGTGAAAAGTTAACACAGGAAGAACGGGATTATACTCATTTTTACTTAGCTGTAAAGTCTATAGTCTTTAAGCTCACCAGGGGAAATGCACCGGATACCGCCCAGATGAACGCCAAAGTAAGAGAGATGATCAAAAATGCATTGGCAAGTGAAGGCGTGGAGGAGATCTTTAAAATGGGCGATCAGACCAACAGTCAGCAGGATATATTTGATGAGGATTATTTGGCGAAAATCGATAAGATCAAATTGCCCAATACTAAAATCAAACTTTTACAGCAATTACTGGCCAGGGCGATTGGAGAGATTAAAAAAGTGAACAAGGTAAAAGGAGTAGATTTTTCTAAAAAGATGGAAGGCCTCGTCTCCCGATACAATGAGAGAAAAGGAGATGTATTACGCGGAGAGGTCTACGAAGAGATGGCAGAGCAGCTCACAGACCTAATCTGGCAGGTACAACAGGAGTTTTCGGCCGGGGAAAAGTTAGGAATTGATTTTGAAGAAAAAGCTTTCTATGATATTTTAAGAGAGCTTTGTGTAAAGTATGATTTTCAATATCCCGAACATAAGCTCATTGAGCTTTCAAAAGCTATAAAAGATTTAGTGGATGAACAGGCGAAATTCCCGGACTGGAGCAAAAGAAACGACATTAAATCTGCCCTAAAAGTGGGGTTAATTTTATTACTCGATGAACACGGTTATCCGCCGGTGGAACGAGATGAAGTTTATGAAGAAATATTTGAACAAGCGGAGAATTTTAAGAAAAATAGAGCGGTGTAAATGAGTTACTATGCTATATAGCATTCCTTTAAATGATGACTCCTTTTAGACAATTATCCTAATAGCCTAAAAATAATAGCTCCAATTACTTATAATTCAGCTTTCTTTAGAAAGTTTTTTTAGTCTTTTTTAAAAGTTATAAGTTAGTATCATAAGTTATGTTTTTACCTGAAATTTAATTTTCCAGATGGTTATTTATTCGCTATTTAAAAAATCGACTTTTACTCTGTGTGATTAGGACTTTTTATGGATCTAACTTTTTGCATTTCTTCACTGCTTTACTTTTAGGAATTTTTTAAAATTGCACCTCTAAGGAAGATAGATATATTTGGGAACTTTTTACGATAGGGAGGAGGATGTATTTCATAGCTATCAGGTTTCAGGCTTGCTGAGCTATTCCAGGGAAGTAATAGAGAGTGATTCAAGATTGGATCTTAATTACTAAAATATTGAATCTTATTAACGATGGAAAATTAATGGTTACTTTCTAGAGTTAATTTCCGGAATAAATATAAAATTCCGTTTCAATTGATATCAAACCGAGATTTTCTATATGGCTCTTATTTATTTATTAAAAAAAATGAGATTCTGTACTTATTCTGTACTAGATGAAAAAACAAAAGGCTCTCGATTTCTCGAAAACCTTGATTTTACTTGTAGCGAGACCGAGATTTGAACTCGGGACCTCCGGGTTATGAATCCGACGCTCTAACCAACTGAGCTACCTCGCCATAGGATTTTTGCACTGGTAAGAATTCTTGAAATGCCTTATGATAAAAGGCTTCGCAGGATTTCTGTAATGCGGGTGCAAATATAAAAACAATTTGTTTTGGCACAAACTTTATTTTCTAAAATATTTATTTTGATTTCTTTTTATCTTTCTAATTAATATCTATATTGCCCGAAACTAATTAATCAAGAATGGAAGAAAAGATAAAATACGAAATGGAGTTTCCTATTCAAGCTTCTCCTTCATTACTTTACCAATATATTTCAACTCCTTCAGGTTTAAGCGAGTGGTATGCCGATAACGTAAATTCCCGAGGGGAATTTTTTACTTTTATATGGGAAGGTAGTGAGGAAAAAGCAAAGCTCGTTAGTAAGAAAAGTGATGAGCGCATCAAGTTTAAATGGATTGATGATGAAGACACTCCTTATTTTTTCGAATTACGTATACAGGTAGATGATATCACTAAAGATGTTTCTCTTATGATCACAGATTTTGCTGAAGATGATGAGATTGATGAAGGAAAGATGCTTTGGGAAAATATGGTTTCAGATCTTAAACAGATTCTAGGATCAGCCTAGATTTCTTATTATAAATAGTAACTTTGCCCCGTTCTTAAAACGGGGTTTTTTTATGATCAATTTAGACGGGAAATTAGTAGAGAAGCAAAACGCAACATTATCAGTATTCAATCGCGGATTTTCTTATGGAGATTCAGTATTTGAAACAACTCGTGTGATCAATGGGAAAATAATGTTCTGGGAAGATCATTATTTCAGATTAATGGCGTCTATGCGGATTATGAGAATGGAAATTCCTTCAAGTTTTTCTCCTGAATTTCTCGAGAAAGAGATCAAAGATATTGTAAAAGCCAATAAATTGACGGATTCTCCGGCTCGAATTAAATTTGCAGTTTACAGACTTCAGGGTGGTTATTATACACCTGCAACCAGGGAGGTAGGTTATGTTATTAGTGCTGAAGCTTTGGAAAATTCATTTTATCTTTTCAATGATGATAATTATGAGATCGAACTTTTCAAAGATCACTATGTAACCAGCGGACTTCTTTCAACCATTAAATCTAATAATAGAGCGGTAAATGTTCTGGGTAGTATCTATGCCAGTGAAAATGGATATGATAATTGTCTTTTGATCAATGAGAAGAAGAGTGTAGTGGAAGCTCTTAATGGAAACCTGTTTTTAGTAAAAGGAACTACTATAAAAACTCCGCCCTTATCAGATGGTGTCCTTAATGGAATTATTAGAAAGCAATTATTGATTATCCTAAAAAAAACTGATGAATATACTCTGGAAGAAACCTCTATATCACCATTTGAACTTCAAAAGGCTGATGAGTTATTCATTACCAACGTCGCATTAGGTATTCAACCGGTCACTAAATACCGGAAAAAGGAATACACCAATAAAGTGGCTAAAGAGCTTTTAAGTAAACTAAATGTAAAAGCGAGGCTAGGTTAATTGTAGGTTGGATTTTCCGGAGAATTGGACCAAAGCATATATTCTCCACCTAATTCTAGCATTTTATCTTTCCAGAACGAATTGTAAGGTTTTTCAAGCAGATCTTTATTGTCTTCATTTACCGTGATCACCCAGGAACGAGAACTTAATTCTTCATCAAGTTGGTGTGCATCCCAGCCGGAATATCCTAGGAAAAATTTAATTTGCTTATCGTCAATCAAGCCCTTAGCAATCAGGTCCATCACAGCCTCAAAATTGCCGCCCCAATAAATTCCATGGGCAATTTCAATACTATCCGGAATTAGATCTGGAATTTTATGTATAAAGTACAGATTGTCCTGTTCAACGGGTCCACCATTATAGACCCTAAAATCACCTTTTACCTCAGGAATAAGATCTTTAAGAGTAAAATCGAGAATTTTATTCAATATGAATCCAACCGATCCATTATCAGAATGGTCAGCAAGGAGAACCACAGAACGATTGAAAGAGACATCCCCAATAATGGATGGTTCTGCGACTAAAAGATGCCCCTTGGTTGGTTTTAACGCGATCATTGTAGCAGTCTTTTGAACTAAACTAATTATTTATTGTTTATAATGCAATACAATGCTTAAATTTTTAAATAAAAAAAGCCTTCCAGATGGAAGGCTTTGATAATTTACTAATACAAATTATTAGTTCACAGCTTTTTGTAAATCTGCTCCGGCTTTAAATTTCACTACGTTTTTAGCAGCAATCTTAATGGTTTTTCCGGTTTGTGGGTTTCTTCCTTCACGAGCAGCTCTTTTAGATACAGACCAAGATCCGAATCCTACTAATGATACTCTATCACCTTTCTTAAGAGATTTTTCAACGTTCTCTAGGAAAGACTCTAATGCTTTTTTTGCTGCTGCTTTTGAAATTCCAGCGTTTTCAGCCATTGCATCGATTAAATCTGTTTTGTTCATAATTTGAATTTTAAATTAATTGTTGGTTAAACATTCTGTTAAACTGGTATACAAATTTATACGGATTTCTTGTTCATGCAAGTAATGACAAGGGAAAAGCCCGTATTTGTTAATAACTTGGTTGTATTGTTAATAAAGATAATTGTTTTTTATTAAAATGCAACAAAATGAGTGTTAATAAGGGCTTAGCGCATTTTCGCATCAGGCGCGAAATTAAATCCATTTAAAAGTGCCTTGGATGGCATTTTTCTTTTTCCAGGAAGCTGAATTTCTTTTACTACAATATAACCATCAGGTGCCGCTATTTTTATTTTATTATCAGCAACCGAAACCGTTCCGTTCGGTAAACGATGTTCATGTTTAATTTTTTCTATGGCGTAAATTTTAACCTTCAACTCTTCAGTTGAGTTTTCAAGGTAACACCAGGCTGCGGGGTAAGGATCTAATCCTCTTATATGATTATAAATTTCGTCTACAGAAGAATTCCAATTGATCTTAGTATTCTCCCGGGTTAGTTTTGGCGCCTCTTTTAATTCAGGCGAATCCTCCTGTGGTTTTGTGGTGATATTTCCTTCAGAAATTTTCCTAAGAGTTTTTATTACTAAATCAGACCCCATTTCCATCAACCGATCATGAAGGGATTCTACGTTTTCATTATCCTTAATCTTAATTTCTTGCTGGAGGATCATTTCGCCCGTATCAATTTTTTCATCCAGAAAAAAGGTAGAAACTCCGGTTTTCTTCTCACCATTTATGATCGCCCAGTTAATGGGGGCGGCACCTCGATATTGAGGCAGGAGAGAGGCATGTAAATTGAACGTTCCATATTCCGGAAGATCCCAAACAGATTTTGGAAGCATTCTAAATGCCACGACTACCTGTACATTTGGATTTAACTCTTTTAATTCCTTTTGAAAATCTTCAGATTTTAGGTTGGTAGGTTGTAAAACTTTTAAATCTTTAGAGACCGCATAAGCTTTAACCGCACTTTCTCTTAGTTTTCTACCTCGTCCTGCCGGCCTGTCTGGTGCTGTGATCACTCCAACCACATTAAATCCTGCATCTAAAATCGATTTTAAACTGTCTACGGCGAATTCAGGTGTTCCCATGAAAACTATTCTAAGGTCTCTCATTAATTCGAAATTTTATATTTGTTATTTTCTGTTCTTTCAAGAATTCCCTTTTCACAAAGCAATCCTATGATCTTTACGACCGACTTTTCGGAATAGTTTAGGTCCTTTACCAGTTCCCTGGAACTTTTTGGTTCTTTTTTTAGTATACGCTGTATCCCTAAGAAAATTTCATTCATGTCATCTTTGGAAAGTATATCTTTTTCCTGCTTGCAAACCGAACATTTTCCACAGGCTTCCGGATTCTGGTCACCAAAATAATTCAATAATTGAACCTGCCTGCATATTCGTTCATTTTGAACAAAGTCAAGCACTGCAGCGATCTTTGATCTTTTAGTATCATTATATTCCTTAATAAAAGCAGCCACAGGATTAATGGTTGAATCATCCTCTCTGGGCACTAAGTAAGTGATACTGGCATCATGCCTTGATAAATGAAATTCGATAATTTCTTTTTCATGTAATTCATCAAAAATCCGGATACATTCTCTTTCAGGAATTCCAGACTTTTCGCTTACTGAAGAAAGATTAAAAGGAATGAAATTCTCAAAAACACCACCATAGTTTCTTAAAATAGTTCTTAGAACATTTGCATATCGAGGATTGTCGTCCAGATAACTGTCCAGGTGATCTCCAGATAAAAGAATCTGTATTTCTGTTTTCTTTTGGTAATTCTGGGATAACCTCAAAATGCTGCACCGATCCAGTAATTGAAGTGCATTATAGGTTTTATGGGCGTTAAATTTGTAATGATTGCAGAAGTTCGAAAAATTAAAATCATATTCTTTATTTTCTCCTTCTCCAAATGCGATCGCGAAATAGGCGTTTAATTTTCGATAAACCAGTTTCACATCTTCTACAGAAGCCAGATTATTTAAAAACTGATTTTTTAAAACGGGTATGTCACCGGCGTTGGTTAAAATTATAGCTTTCGCTGGCTGGCCATCCCTTCCGGCTCTACCGGCTTCCTGAAAATAGCTTTCCATACTTTCCGGCAGATCTATATGAATAACAGTTTTCACATCAGGTTTGTCTATGCCCATTCCAAAAGCAGTAGTGGCAACCATTACACTTACATTATTCGTTAGCCATTGTTGAAATTTCGAAGATTTATCTTCTTTTTTCATTCCGCCGTGATAGGCTGCTGCGGTAATACCATTTTTATTGAGAAATTCGCATATTTCTTGAGTGGCATTCCTGCTTCGCACATAAATGATCGCCGATTCCTTTCCCAAAATCTGGGTAAGTCGGAATAATTTATCTTCAGTTTTGACCACATCATAAGTAAGATTGGATCTTTCAAAGGATTTCTGATGAATAACAGGATTTTCCAGAAGCAATTGCAAGCAAATATCCTTGATAACTTCCCGGGTAGCAGTTGCTGTGAAAGCAGCTATTTTTACGTCAGGTAATAGTTGTCTTATTTCCGCAATATTTCGATAAGCCGGCCTGAAATCATGACCCCATTGTGAGATACAGTGAGCCTCATCCACGGCGATCAAACTGATATTCATCTGTTTCAAGCGCTCACGAACCAGTTCCTGTTGTAATCTTTCCGGAGATAGATAAAGAAATTTGTAATTTCCGAAGATGCAATTATCAAGATTGCGGTCAAGATCAGCATAGGAAATACCACCAGTTATTGCCATTGCCTTAATATTCTTTTGCTGAAGCGAATTTACCTGGTCTTCCATCAAGGAAATAAGTGGAGAAACCACGACACAAATACCTTCGCGCATTAAGGTTGGAACCTGGAAGCAGATAGATTTTCCTCCACCAGTAGGGAAGAGGGTGAGGCTATCTTTCCCGTCCAGGATAGACTGTATCACTTCCAGTTGCTGAGATCTGAATTCCCGGAAGCCCCAGTATTTTTCTAATATTTTTAAAGCCTCCTGCTGCAAATTAGCTTAAATCTTATCTAATATAAAGTTAGTGCGATCTTCCACACTTAATTTAGGAACCTCAATGGGTTCATAACCGTATCGTTTATAGGTAGAATAAAGATAAGACGAAATTTTTAAGGCTTCCTCAAAACTCTCGTATCGCTCATTATCACTTTTATAGATTTCTTTCCAGGGAGGCAGGATAAATATCTGGTCATACTGATTTTCCTGACAGGTTCTGTCAAAAATCTTAGGGTAAGAAGTATCAAAATAATCCATGTATGCAACCACATCTGGCAGGCCACGATCAATAAAGATATGATCAGAACTGAAGTTTGCAGCTTCAATGTATTGATTAAGCCTTCCTTCCAGCAACTTCTCACTAAAGAGTAAAGGCTTTTCAAGAAATAGCTGGTCTATACCTTCTTTTTGCGCTTCTAGGGTTACTTGCCGGGAAATCTCGTGTAAGCATTTTTCACCTTTCTTTTCCAGATTGTGGATAATGGATGATTTACCGGTTCCCGGGCCACCGGTGATTACTATTTTTTTATTTTTCACGCTGCAAATTTCGACAATTGAATTTGATTATAAAAATGCTATCATTCCTTGTATCTTTGTGCAAAATCGAAGGAGAAAAATTATGAGCGAATCCAAGAATCCCGAAGAATTTTACGCTAAACTTAAAAAGCAACTTCAGGACACGGCAATGTGGCCATCAGAATATTTATATAAATTTATCGTTCCTACAAAGGGAGATAAAATAGATGAAGTAGAATCTATTTTTAACGATATGGGTGCAGTGATAGAAACCAAGCAGTCTAAAAAAGGGACTTACACCAGTGTATCCATCAATGTGAGAATGAAAAACCCAGACGCAGTTATTGAAAAATACAAAGAAGTAGCTGAAAAAGTAGAAGGCGTAATATCTCTGTAAGCCTATATATAAAAGAAACTTTTTGTTGTGCTTCTTTAGTAATATTTAGTATTTTGCAGGCAGGAGTAAACTTCAATAAATTACCTAATTAAACTTCAATTTTGACAAACGCATTAGAATATAACTCTGAAAGGAGTAAACTGATTATTCCCGAATATGGAAGACATCTTCAAAAAATGGTGGAACACGCCGTAGAGATTGAAGATGATCAGGAAAGAAATAAAGTTGCGAATTCCATCATCGCCGTAATGGGAAATATGAATCCGCATTTACGTGATGTACCCGATTTTCAGCATAAATTATGGGATCAATTATTTATAATCAGTGATTTCAAACTTAATGTTGAATCTCCTTTTCCAAAGCCTACCAGAGAAATGCTGAATGAAAGGCCGGAAATGCTTGAATATCCTGAAAACAACCCAAAATACAGGTTTTACGGGAATAATATCAAGCGCATGATTGATGCGGCTAAAGATTACGAAGAAGGTGATTTTAAAGAAGCGCTGGTGCTTACCATTGCAAATCACATGAAAAAGTCTTACCTGAATTGGAACAGGGATTCTGTGGATGATGAAGTAATCTTCAATCATTTAAAAGAACTCAGCAATGGGAAGATCAATGTTAAGAATATTGATGAAGACTTAAGCCAGGCCTCAGATCTTATAAGAGGTGGTGGTAAAAAGAAATATACCAAAAGCAAAAAGAATACCGGCCGTAAAGGAGGCCGTAAACGCCACTAAACTCAACTACTTTTAATGGGAACTTTTCAAATTGAAGGCGGTCATCGTTTGAGCGGGGAAATTCAACCCCAGGGAGCCAAAAACGAAGCACTGCAAATTCTATGTGCTGTTTTGTTAACTGATGAAACAGTGACTATTCACAATATTCCAGATATAGTCGATGTAAATAAGCTAATAAAGCTTCTAGGAAATCTAGGTGTCAAGATTCAAAAAACCGGAAAAGGAAGCTATACCTTTAAGAGCGATGAGCTGAATATGGACTATCTGAACAGTGAACAGTTCAAGATAGACGGTGGAGGCCTCAGAGGTTCTATCATGATCGTTGGACCAATGTTGGGTCGCTTCGGAAAAGGATTTATTCCAAAACCGGGAGGAGATAAGATTGGTAGAAGAAGGCTGGATACTCATTTTGAAGGCTTCATGAAGCTTGGTGCAGATTTCAGATATAATAAAGAAGAACGTTTCTACGGTGTGGAAGCTCCTAATGGACTGAAAGGCGATTTCATGCTGTTAGAGGAAGCTTCGGTTACCGGTACCGCTAATATTGTAATGGCAGCAGTTCTAGCTAAAGGAACTACCACTATTTATAATGCTGCTTGTGAACCATATCTTCAGCAATTATGCAATATGCTGAATTCTATGGGAGCAAATATTAAAGGTGTAGGTTCTAATTTATTGATTATAGATGGAATTGAAAAGCTTGGCGGTTGTCATCACACCGTGCTTCCAGATATGGTTGAAATTGGCTCATGGATAGGTTTGGCAGCCATGACTAAAAGTGACATTACCATCAAAAATGTAAACTGGGGAATGTTGGGAATTATCCCGACAACTTTCAGGAAACTTGGTATTACTGTAGAAAAGAAAGGTGATGATATTCATATACCAGCTCATGAAGATGGCTATGAGGTGCAAAGTTTTATCGATGGTTCCATTATGAACATCAGCGACGCACCATGGCCAGGATTTACGCCAGATCTTTTAAGCATTATTCTTGTGGTAGCTACTCAGGCACGTGGAAGTGTGCTCATACACCAGAAGATGTTTGAGAGCAGGTTATTTTTCGTAGATAAGCTAATAGACATGGGAGCAAAGATCATTCTTTGTGATCCGCATAGAGCCACAGTGATTGGTCATGATTTCAAGTCGCAGTTAAAAGCAACTACCATGACTTCGCCAGATATTAGAGCGGGAATATCTCTATTGATTGCTGCGCTTTCAGCAAAGGGAACTTCAACCATTCATAATATTGAACAGATTGACAGAGGATATGAGCATATCGTGGAAAGACTGAAGGGTATAGGGGCGAAAATTACGAGATTGGATTAATACCGCAAATCCTTATAATAAAAAAAGCTGCTCAATGAGCAGCTTTTTTTATTCAATTTATCAAAGGCTAAACTTCTTCATGCTTCGCCTTTGCTTTATTCTCTTTATAGTGAAAAAGGTTTTTCTCCTTGATCATCGCTGTGGTTTTTTCAGGCAGCATATTTTCCCAGCCATCTTCACCCTCAGAAATCATTTTTAATACTTCTCTGGAGTAAATATCTAGAATTTCGGGATTGTAGTTAGTGATATCTTCTACACGCCCATTGTATTTGAAGAACTTATAAAGTTCTTTCATTCTAGGATGTACTTTCACGCTATCACTGGTTGTGATCTCTCCTGTTTCAGGATCTTTAAGCGGATATAAATAGACCTTAAGATCTTTAAAGAATAATTTCCCGAAAGCTTCCAATATACCACCACTCAAATGTCGGTAATATTTTTCATCAAATACATCTACCAGGTTATTAACTCCCATGGTAAGACCCATTCGTTGTTTCGAGTATCTGGAGAAATATTCTACTACTTTAAAATATTCCTGGAAATTTGAGATCATTACAGTTTGGCCAAGAGAACAAAGCAACTCAGCTCTATCCATAAAGTCTCTCTCATCTATCTCACCTTCTGCACGAAGGTTGGACAAGGTGATCTCGAAAATAATCTCTGTATTTTCTTCTGAAACCTTACTTTCATTCAGAAACATTTCCTTGGATCTTTCGTACATATCCATATTCACCTTGGTAACCGGTCTAAAGCTACCTCTAAGCGCCAGGATATTTTTCTTGTATAAGATTTTTGCTGGAAGTACATTATTCCCGTCTGGACCGAACATTACCGCCTCGGTCATCCCATTCTTAACCAGTTGCAGACTCATAAGCCTGTTATCCACATTTTCAAATCTAGGACCTGAAAAGTTTATGGTATCGATCTCTATCTGATCTTTATCAATATGATCATATAGATATCGAAGCAGTTTTTTAGGATTATCGTATTTATAGTAAGCACCATAAATAAGGTTTACTCCTAGAATTCCCAATGTGTTTTGTTGGTGTCTCGCGTCATTTTCATGAAATCTGATATGTAATAAGATCTCATTATAATCCTCTTTTGGATCTACCTGATATCTAATTCCAACCCAACCGTGACCTTTATATTTCTTAGCGAAATCTATAGTCGCGACGGTGTTTGCGTAAGTAAAGAATAATTTATTCGGATGCTTTTCGCGGGAAATCCTTTCTTCTATAAGACCAGTTTCATGAGCTAGCATTTTTTTAAGCCTTGCTTCAGTAACATAACGGCGGTCATTTTCAACTCCATAGATCGCGTCACTAAAGTCTTTGTCGTAAGCACTCATCGCTTTTGCGATAGTACCAGAGGCTCCTCCGGCTCGGAAAAAATTTCTTACCGTTTCCTGTCCCGCACCAATTTCAGAAAAAGTTCCGTAGATATTTTCGTTCAGATTGATACGAAGAGCTTTGCTATTTATTGAAGGAACATTTTCAAATTCCTTGTCGCCCATTATAGTAATTGGCATATTTTTCCTTTTAAATAAACAATTCCGTTAGAATACTCCAAAAGTACTAAAAGCGGTAGGCATACAAAAAAATATATTTACTTTTGTGCTAAAAATAACACGGCTTGGACGTAACATTTTTAGGAACAGGAACATCGCAGGGAATACCAATTATTGGTAGTGAACATCCGGTGTGTCTTAGTGATGATAGTAAAGACAAGAGACTCAGAGTTTCGGTAATGGTGACCTGGAATGACCTCAATATTCTCATTGATTGCGGTCCAGATTTCAGGCAGCAAATGTTGGCAAATAATGTTAAAAAGCTAGACGCTATTTTTTATACCCATGAGCATAATGATCATACCGCCGGATTGGATGATATAAGACCTTTCTTTTTTCGTCAGGGAGATATACCGGTTTATGCCCACCAGCGAGTTCTAAATGCCCTGAGAAAGCGTTTTGATTATATTTTCACTACTGAAAATAAATATCCTGGAGCTCCCGGTGTAACTGAAAATGCCATAGAAAACCGTCCATTTAACTTCGAAGGACTTACGGTTACACCAATTGACTTTAAGCATAACAGGTTACAGGTTTTTGGATTCAGAATGGAGGATTTTGCTTATTTAACTGATATCAAGACTATTGAAGAGGAAGAGATAGAAAAGTTGAAAGATCTTGACGTTCTGGTTGTAAGCGCTTTGCGCATTGAGCCTCACCATTCACACTTTAATCTGAAGGAAGCATTGTCTTTTATTAAAGAATTGAAACCGAAGAGAGCGTACCTTACTCATATCAGTCATATGCTGGGATTTCATGAAGAAGTTGAAAAAAAATTGCCGGAGAATGTGCATCTGGCTTATGATAATTTAAAAATAACGGTTTAGAATGCGTAATAAGATATTGATGTACCTGTTTATTTTCAGTTTATTGTTCACCATCTTCATATATGTGAACGATAAAAAAATTCTGGACTCAAAGCAGGAAAAGATCGAAATTTTGGAATCGAAACTGGCTGAGGCTGAATCCAGTGCGGTTTCAGAAAATAATGCGGAAGAAGAGGAATATTTTACATTGAAAGGAAATGAGGCTGCACTTACTTATTTTGAAAATAAAGGAATCGATCCTGAAGGTATAATCTTTAAAATTGAAGATGCGATCCTAAGTAAAAATAGTGCAACTGAAGATAATCCGGTGGTTCCTATGGACGGTATGGACGGAGTGATGCGCATCAATCAGCTGAAAGTGCTGAATCACAAATGGGTAATCGCCGATTTTACCGATGGAAAATATTGGGGTGAAGTTCTATTGAGCTACGAAGTAGCTAAAGATGGAAGCATAGAATTTTACTCTGAAAAGTCCTTTATTTACCCTCAGTATTAGAGTCTTTTCTCAAGCCATTCCTTAAATTCAAAGAAGTTTTGCGGAGCTACTCCGTGACCTACTGGAAATTCAGAATAAGAATTTTCAATTTCTAGATTATCCAGAAATGGTTTGGTTTTTCTGGCCCATTCAACAGGAATTACCTGGTCTACAGAACCATGAGAGCAATAGAACTTAAGATCGGAAAAATCATTATTTTCAAATCCTTCTTTAATAATTCCCTGGTTAACGTATCCGCTTAAAGCGATCACATTTTTTACTTTTTCAGGATAGGACAGGGCTACAGCGTAACTCAAAATGCTCCCCTGACTAAAACCAAGAAGATTGATATTTGCAGGATCTACCGGATATTGTTCTATGATCTCATCAATAAAATTTTTAATTGTATCACGTGAAGTAATCGCCTGCAAATCATCACTAAATTTCCCGTCATTATTATCCCAGTGAATTGCGTACCAGGCATTTCCGTAAGGCTGCATGGTGTAAGGCGCTTTTACTGAAATTATAAAAAGATCATCCGGCAGCTCATCAGCAAATGAAAACAGGTCGTTCTCATCGCTTCCGTAACCATGGAGCAATATTAAAGCAGGAGCTTTTTCAATGTCAGATTTTGGTTTTCTGATGATATGTTGTAGAGAAAAATCTTTTGTCATTACGATATTGTACTAAACCATTTTTGAAATAAGGGGCCCAGTAAAGGCACTTCTCGAGTTTCACCTTTAATTGCAGTCACAAGGCCATATCCCCACAGCACTATAAAGAAAAGGTAAAATGCCCCGATAATAAAACCCTGATCAAATAACCCCATGAGCGCACCAATCAAATAAAAAGTTATGTGAATACCAAATGCCTGTCTTATGTGAAAACTGGTGAAATTATCTTTTGGTTCCAGGTTCATAAAATAGGCGATGATCGTACCTATGATAGTAATATAGGCAACAATTGCTGTAGATTTTGGCTGTCCGGTTGCTTCCATCATTTAATTATTTGAGGATTAATCCTTTTTTGGTAATCACACCCATTGTTTTGCCAACTAATTGCTTGTTTAAAAAAATACTATTCCTGGAAGTTGAAATAATATCTTTTTCTGAAAAGTTATACTTTTCACCAGGAACAAAAAGACTAAGGTCAGCTTCTGAATCTTCTGCGATATCATGATCTTCCAGATTAAATCTTGATTTCCCATTGGTCAAAAGATCAATAACTTCTTCAGTGTTGAAAATTTTACTTAGCGCTCCAAAAGCAGATTCTAATCCTATAGTTCCGTAAAGAGCGTTGTCAAATTCTACTTTTTTATGTTCTACATCAATAGGATTGTGATCTGAAGTCACCATATCTATAGTACTATCTTTCAATCCTTTAATTAGTGCTTTACTATCTTTCTGAGTTCTAAGCGGTGGAAGAACTTTCGAATTTCCATCAAACTCTTTAAGCTCATCATCATTTAGAATAAGATTGTGTATCGCTACACTACAACTTACATCCAATCCCTTCCTTTTGGCTTCTCTGATAAGCTTTACAGATTTTTCAGTAGAAATTGTTGGTATATGTAATTTTCCGCCGGTATACTCAAGTAAATACAAATCACGGGTGATCTGTAATTCTTCCGCAAGATTGGGAATACCCTTTAGACCCAAAGAGGTACTATTCTCATGCTCGTTTACCATACCATTTCCTGCGATCCTGTTTTCTTGTGGAAAGCTTTGAATTAACGCATCAAAGTTTTGAGCGTATTGTAGTCCGATCTTTAAAAGGTTTGGATTTCTAAGGGGTGCTTTATAATCGCCAAAACTAATTGCACCGGCATTTTTCATGTCCAGAAGTTCTGCCAGGTCTACACCATCACTATTTTTTGTAAGTGCGCCTACAGGATAAAGTTTTACCGGGTGTCCTTCTGCCTTGGCTTTCACGGCAGCTATACTGCCACTGTGATCCAGAACAGGATTTGTATAAGGATTTAAAGCAACGTTCGAAAATCCTGATTTCCCGGCGGTATCCAGACCGTTAGCAATAGTTTCCCTGTCCTCAAAACCCGGTTCCCCAAAACTTACGCTGCTATCAAACCAACCACGAGATACATGAAGATCTTTGATCTTTATCTCCTTATCTGTTTTTTCCTCAATTTTCTTCGCGATCTTTCTAATGATGCCACCATCAATTAAAATATCCACCTTTTTCATATGATGTTTGGAGGTGTCATCAAGGACCGTAACCGACTTTAATAGTAACTTCATTTGAGGAATTTTATAAGTAACATTTCGATCGCAAAAAAGATCAGGGCAAAAATAACAAACCATTTCCAAAGTGCCGTAATTTGAGTGGCAGCATTTGATTCAGAAAAAAAATCGTTTACTGAATCATATATAGTTGCATTTTCAATGTCTGAAAGTTTAAGATAACTAAGTTCGCTTTCTTGCCGATCATAATTAAAACTGACATTACCTATAGCAGTATTAGAATTTGTAACTTCATAATTACCTGCCTTTAATTCGATATTATCAGTATTTATTTCTACCCGATTACTGAAATTTTGCTGTTGTGGAATGACATCAAAACTTTCGCTCACCAGATGCAAAACCTGATCTTTTCCCAGCTCTACAGGAATATTTATCTCATTAGTTATTCCAGCTGTATAATAAGGTTCGTTTTTCTTGGAAGCATTCAGACCGATTTGATAAAAAACAGGTACGATCAGGGGTGAATTTTGAAAATTTGAATTCTCAGAATTTATTGCTGCCGAAAAAAGATAAGATCTATTGTTTCCTGTAAGAAATGATCTGCCATCCTGATAGTTCAAAATGGAATTTCCAGAAGGAATATTATAAGAAGACCTTGTTTTTGGATATTCAAAATTTTCAGTCCTGTTTTCAAACACACCCTGGAAGATAGGGTGGTCATAAACAATTTTTGTAATCAATCTTTCAGAATTTAATTTCTCATTTAATGGAGGTAAACCAACGGAATTCAGAAAATTATTGTAATTAATTGCATTTTCAGCGGGGATAATTATCAAAGAGGTTCCTTCAAAGTAACTGTTTTTCAAATTATTTTGAAGCGAAGCAGAAAATTGCTCAATTTCATTCAGGATAATAAGATTTGCTGAATTTAGCCGGTTGAAATCAATCTGAGAGGAAGAATAATTATTTAATTCAAATTCAGGTTCAGAATAAATTCGATTTAAAAATTCAGAGTCGGTATCAGAAATTACAATCACCTTTACAGCCTTAATTTCGCTGATATTAAAGTAAAGCTCATTATCATATTTTAATCCTGAATCTTCAATTTCAATTTTACCATTTTCGATCACTTCATTCTGAAGTCTGAAACTTGCGGTTGCTGAATTATCATTAAATTCCAGAATAGTGGACCTGCCAAGTAAATTTGCATTATTGAAAATTGAAATACTAACCGGCTGTTTTAATTCTCCTTCTTTTTTGAATAAGATTTGAAGATCAAAATTTTCAGGGTTTGAATTCTGAATAAAAGCGCTGTCTATACTGATATTTGCAATTTCTTCTGCCCTTTTGGAAACCAGGCTCAATTCATATTGATTTGTGTTCAAATCAGAAAAAGAGCCCATTGAAGCCTGAAAATCTGAAATCAAAATAAGATTTTTTTCGACTGATTCCTTATCAGTGAATTGATTATCTGCTTTTAATTTTATAGCTGGCAGGTCCAGTTGATTCTCTGAAAATTCAATTTCCTGCAATTGCTTCTTCAGATCTGCCGTTGTTCGATTTAAATATTCCCTGTCATTGGTTATAAGACTATATTCTTCTGATTCGTTCAGGCTCTCCAGTAACTCATTAATGCTATTTTGTAATAACGATGTGCCATCTTTCCGGGCTTGCATACTGAAAGAATTGTCCAGATAAATAAAGGTCTCCGATTTATTAAGAGCCTTTTCGCTGGCAGGTATAAATGGTTTTGCGAAGGCCAGAACAAGACATACGATAAGAAATAGGCGGGTAAGTAAAATCAGGAATTTCTTTAATTTGGAGCTTTTGCGGGTTTCCTGGATAACCTTTTTTAAAAATTTTACATTGGTGAAATCTTCCTTCTGAAAACGTCTCAATCGAAACAGATGAACGATCAACGGAATTATGAGTAGGAGCAGAGCATAAAGTAATTCCGGATGTTGAAAATGCATATTCAGGAAAAAGGTTTCTCAAATATAGAAAATGCTAGGCGATTGACCGCTAAAACCTTTTAATGCGAAATTTAAAATTACTTCCTTTTCCAGGTTCAGATTCTATAGCGATACTTCCACCCATGGATTCGGTTAATTTTTTTACCGTGGCAAGACCAATACCACTTCCTAAATTTCCATCCCGGTCGGCGGTTTCTAGAGTAGTAAACAAGTCGAAAATTTCTTCGAACTTCGCCTCAGGTATTCCCTTACCGTTATCCTTTACTGCGAAGAAATAATATTCTTCGTTTTTAGAAAACGTGATATCCACTTTGCGAATATCCTTATCATTATACTTTAGCGAATTGCTAATAAGGTTCATAAAAACCTGTGTGAGTGCTGCTTTGTTGACGTTATGTAACATTACATCGTCCGGATAAGTGATCTCGATATCATCAGAAACCTGATATAGGTCGATAATGCCTTTCAATAATTTTCTGAGATCTACATTGGTGTAGTCCTTTTCCATTACATGGTCACTCTTATAAAAACTCAGAATTCCATCAATATAATTTCGAAGAGAGTAGGAGGACTCCACTAAAAACTCAAGATATTGTTCAGTATCTTCATCAAACTTTCCTTTGTTTTCATCTTTCAGTAGCTCACTTAGTGATATGATATTGGCTAAAGGAGATTTAAGATCGTGAGATACCAAACTTGCAAATTTTTCCAGTTCGCGATATTTCTCTTTTAATTTCGATTGTACCTGATATAGCTTAGTTTTCTGTTTTCTAAACTCGAAGAGTTTAAGAGTCTGTTGAGCAAGTGCTTTTAATGCCTTGTGTTGTTTATCTGATAATTGCCTTTCCCTTATATCGAAAATACAGAATACAGCAATGGCATGCCCCTGTGGATTGTGCAAAGGAATTCCGGTATAAAAAGAAAATTCACGGTCATAGATACCTTTTGCCTTTCTGAATGTTTCAGGATGTTCAGATTTATTGAGGATCAGCATAGTTTCATCACTATGAATCGCTTTGTCGCAAAAGGAATTTTTTCTGTCTATTTCTTCGATCTCGGCTCCATAAACAGATTTATTCCATATTCTCTCCCTGTCTACGATGCTTATCTTTACTACCGGCACATCGCAAATTGCGGCCGCTAGAAACGTGAGATTGTCATAATCTTCGTCTGGTCCTGAATTTAAAATATTATACTCTTTCAATGCTGCTCTTCTCAGCTTCTCATTGAATGGTACGAGTTTATGTTGCATGCCCCAATAATCTGATTTTTAAAGTTATCCAAAAAAATATAACTTTTATATAAAAAAATCCTAATCTGCTATTTTGGGGCGTTTAATTGTAAATTCGAAAAGGGTTCCCTGGTCGCGTTCTGAAGTTAATTTGATGGTGCCACCAAGTGATTCTATCAGTTTTTTTACTGTAGAAAGGCCTATCCCGTGTCCTTTTTTACCACGCCTGTCTGCATCTGCAGCGGTTTCGAAAAGTTCAAAGATTTTGTTTTGTTTTTCCACAGGAATTCCTATCCCGTTATCCTTGATACTGAAATTGAAGAATTCTCGATTTTCAGTACAATCTATATCTATAAAGATCTTTTCCTGATTGTTATACTTGAGGCTATTGCTAATAAGATTCATGAAGATCTGTCCCAGAGCAGCGCTGTTCCCAACTATTTTGAGATTATTGTCTGGAAGATTGATCTCACAATTCTCGGCAATTTGAAGAAGATCGATTATATCTTCCAGTAGATCATTCAAAAAGAACTCTTCGTTAACTATCGTATTGGTTCTGCTACTGGAATAGTGATCCAAAAGTCCACTTATGTAATCGCTAAGTGTAAGCCCTGAATGTTTAAGATATTTCAAATATTCCAAGCCCTGGCTGTCAAGCTTTTCAGAGTATTTAACTTTGAGAATATCAGCAGTGAGTATCATGTTTGCCAAAGGCATTTTCAAATCATGGGAAACTGTACTGGCAAATTCTGAAAGCACCCGGTTATTTTCGTTTAATTCCAGCTCCAAATTTTCTAGCACCTTATTTTTTCTTCGGGATTCAAATAGCATTTCAACCTGCTTACCCAAAGCCTTTAAGGCAATTTTTTGCTCTTTGTCCAGATGATGTTCCTTGCTATCATAAACACACAACGTACCCATTGGAAGGCCATGATTGTCTAATAAAGAAATTCCTGCATAATATTTTATACCGGTATCATTGGTTACAAAAGGATTATCCTTAAATCTTTCATCTTGAGTAGTATCGGGAATTTCCAGAAGTATTTCAGGATCAAGGATGGTATGTCCGCAAAACGAATCCTGTCTGGTAGAGCCGGAAAGATCTGTACCGTGCTTGGATTTGAACCAATTTCGCTCAGAATCTATAATATTTACTACGGCTACGGGAGTTTTACAAATATAGCTGGCTAGTTTCGTAATACTATCATATGCTTCTTCTGGCAAGCTATCTAAAATATCCAATTCCCGTAGAGACTCTAATCTCTTTAATTCATTAAGAGGGACTGCGGGATTGATCATTTTAAGAAAAAATTAAGAAAAGTAAATTAAGTCAAATTTACCGAGAAATGCAAGTTCTAGAAACGTCCCTTCTCAAAGACACCTAATCCAAATAATGCGAAATCATATTTTACAGGATCTATGGGATCCATCTTTCTCAGGTTCGTATCAAGCTCTTCCAAAGCTTTAGAATCATTTATTTTTCTTTTCAGCAAACCTAATTTTCTGGCCACATTTCCAGAATGAACATCCAATGGACAGGAAAGTTGTGCTGGAGACAGGTTCTTCCAGATTCCGAAATCAACTCCTTTTTCATCATTTCGCACCATCCACCTCAAGAACATATTGATCCTTTTCGCGGCAGACTTTTTCAAAGGGTCACTTACATGTTTCTCGGTCCTGGTTTGATGTGGTAATGCAAAGAAAATCTTTTTGAATTCATGAATACTATGCTGAAGATCTTTTGGTTTAGCATTCTGATGGAATATATTTTCCAATCCGTCGTGATTCAGGTAAATATTTCGGAGAGATTTTATAAAAAATTTCAGATCGTTAGAATTGAAAGTTCGGTGAACAAATCCTTCCAGGTTTTCAAGATCTTCTTCTTCGTGCTGCATCACAAATTCGTAGGGACTCAAGTCCATCAGCCTCATGAGTTTTTCAGAATTATTCAGAATGCTTTTTCGATTTCCCCAGGATATGGTTGCCGTAAGAAATCCCGATATCTCAATATCTTCTTTTTTCTGAAATAGATGCGGAATCTGTACGGGATCAGATTTTATAAATTCGGGCGTGTTATATTGCGCTACTTTATAGTCTAGAAAAGTTTTTAACTCCTTTTTATTCAATAATATAGGTGTTGCTAATTAAACAATTTCACCATCTACCATGGTAAGTTTCCTATCGGCCATATTTGCCAGTTCTTCATTATGGGTAACGATCACAAAGGTTTGACCAAATTCATCTCTTAATCGGAAAAATAATTTATGCAGATTTTCAGCAGATTCACTATCAAGATTACCGGAAGGTTCATCTGCAAAAATCACTGCAGGCTTATTGATCAAACTTCGGGCTACTGCGATCCTCTGTTGTTCACCACCACTTAATTCACCGGGTTTGTGATGCGCTCTATTTTCAAGGCCAAGAAAGCTTAAAAGCTCCATCGCTCTTGCTTCAGCATCTTTTTTTGGAGTTTTATGAATGAATGCGGGAATACAAATATTTTCCAAAGCGGTAAATTCTGGCAGTAACTGGTGAAACTGAAAAATAAACCCGATATGCTTATTTCTGAATTTAGATAATTCCTTGGATTTTAATCCGTAAATATTGATTCCATTAATGGTTAATTCTGAATTCTTCTTTTTTGAAGGTTTATCCAGCGTCCCTAAAATTTGTAAAAGCGTGGTCTTTCCTGCACCGGAAGCACCAACAATAGAAACAATCTCGCTTTTCTTGATATGTAGATCTACAGATTTCAGAACGTGAAGATCTCCGTAATATTTATGGATGTTTTTTGCAATGATCATTTTTGCGATATAAGAGCACCGAAAATAGCCAAATTAGCCAGATTCCCCAAGTTTAACCCTGGAATAAGTTTCTAACTCTATTGTAATCTATGAAATAAACGATACGCAAGCTCAAATTGTGTCTTGCCGGCTGGGCGAAGAGATTATTAAGACTTTCATCAAAGCCTAAATAACTCAGGTCATCTTCATTAAAAATTGAATTTCGGTAAAGCAATACCGCTTCACTTCCCGGGGCAAACTGCCACCTGTAGCTGAGATCCAGATTCCAGATATTGAAATTGGCGTCAGGATCATTTTGATCTGATACCTGGTAATCTATCGGGCTTAACTTACCTTGACTCTTTAATTCGGTAAAGGCATTATCTGCAAAATTAGCGGTAGACCAGAAATGTCTGAAGCTAAGATTTAACCCTTGCTTGGTGCTGAAATTATAACTTCCTTCGAGAGAGTTTTCAATACTTTTCTGATCCCTGTTTCCGAAAATTATTCTATTTCGAGTTTGAGTGACATAGCTTGGCCTATCATTCTGGTAAGAATATTCAAATTCGTAGATCATATTAAATTTATCGCTGAAACGATATCTGGGCTCTATATTCAGGTTGAAATCGCTTTGCGAGGATTTGTAATATTCTTCAAAATATACCCTTACGTCATAGGCAAAAGTCTTTCGATAATCGGTGGAAACAAAGGCTCTGACAGATCCAAAAGGCTGGTATAAAATATAAGTGTTTTCAGCTCGAGGTTCAAAATAATCCCTGAATTGAGAGTTGATATCCATACTTCCGCCAAAGGCAAACCTGTTTCTGGTCATTGCAAAAAAATCTCCGCCAACACCTGTATTTACAGGAACATCTGGTTTATACCTTCTTAAATGCTGACCATAAAGTCCTATTCTGTAAGTATTATAATTTCCTTTTGGTTCAAAAATCTGATAGGAAGTGCCCCAGGTAAAATTGTTATAATTGTTGGTGAAATTGATTCCTAGATCATTGATATCATAAGTTTCATTCGCAAATTCATTGGAAATTTCATACCTGATATTCCCTTTAGTTCTCTCCACGGAAAGAAATGAGGCAAAACCAGTTTTATTCTGTCCCGGCAGGTTCACGTTGCTCATCTTGGCCTGACCTTCAAAATTGAAGGAGTTAGCCTTGTTATAAATGTCGAACAGAAAACCCGATACGTTTCCGTCCCTAAAATTTCCGTCCCTGGTTACATTGGTGTTTATAAGCGTAATGGATGAATTTTTATTGAACCGCTGATCCAGAACAAGAATATTATAATTAGCGACAGATTCTGAAGTTTCTCTTCGAATATTCCCAGTGATAGTATCTCTAAAAACAGCTTCCTGCTTATTGCTTATGGCATTAAAAAATCCAATTCCCAGTCCTCTGTCTGTTCTGCCTGAAATTTTTAAAGCATTCAAAAGATCTGTTTTATCCGGATTTTCAATGATTTCCTCATTTGCCAAGGCTTTGGTTTGAACAGTATTAAAACCAATTGGAGTACTTCCAACTCTTCTGGAATAAAATAGATCTCCTTTGTTGAATAATTCTGTTCCCTCTGTAAAAAATGCCCTGTTTTCACCAAAAACCTGTTCAAAGGGTCCAAGATTTAGTTCGATTTCATCATAAGCAGTTTGTCCGAAATCTGGAACTAAAGTCATGTCAAGGGTAAAAGAATCGTTGATCCCATACTTCAGATCCATTCCGGCGTTGAAATTAAATTTAGTATTCCCATCAAATTGATCTAAAGACATTTGAGTAAAAGGATATAAACTAAGCCTTACCGGCGGATCAATATTTGAAATTCCTTTCAACAAGCCGGTATACTGGCTAAACTGTCCCACAGATTTATCAACGTAATTCCAGACATATGTAGAATTTAAATGGGTGATCTCACGTGCAAACTGAATTCCCCAAAGCTGATTCTCTTTTTCAGGAAATCTAAGGGCAGAATAAGGTATTTTCATTTCTACATACCAACCATTTTCATCACTACTGATCGCAGATTCCCAAACAACATTGTAGGCAAAATCTTCATTGTTTCCAGTCATTCTGGCATCAGCCTGGGTACCTGCACTGGTTACAATGAATCTGGTCTGGTTCTCTCCGTCATCATATGTATTGATATCCATCAGAAAGAATTCAGACTGATTAATATTATCTCGTTGCGTGAACTGGCGCATGATTTTATCCGGTTCACTTTCGTACATAGCGGCCGCCACATAAATCGCTTCATCATCATATAGAATACGAGCCGTTGTTTTATGACCTTCCGGAATCGGGTCTCCGTCCCCAGGCTCAAGCATCACAAAATTTTCAGCTACCTCTGAATTCTTCCAGATTTCTTCATTTAAAATTCCATCGATTTCCGGCTCTTGCTGAATTTTCTGTGTAGTATAAACTTTTCTTGAATCTTTAGTGCTTTGCGCCGAACAAATAATTCCTGATATAAAGAATAATGAAAAAAGTAACCGATTTAATGGCATCTATTGACAGATTGATTTTAAAACCGACCAAATGTATTATTGTTATGAATAACCTACAAAAGAATTCTATAAAATCAAGTTAAACAACCCTAGTTTTGTTTATTTAAAATTTAAATTTGATAAACAAAAATAAAATTGTTTATATGTCAGAATCGAAATTGAAAAAGGCCACGTTAGCAGGAGGTTGTTTTTGGTGTACTGAGGCTGTTTTTCAAAGACTGGAAGGAGTGGAACAGGTAATATCCGGATTTACCGGCGGGCAGATCAAAAATCCTGCTTATCGGGAGATCATTACTGGGAGAACTGGTCATGCGGAAGCTATAGAAATAGAATTTGATCCTGAAAGAATAGGTTACGAAGAATTGCTTCTTATCTTTTTCGCAACTCATGATCCTACTACTTTAAATCGTCAGCAAAACGATGTAGGAACCCAATATCGTAGCGCGATATTTTATCATGATGAAGAGCAAAAATCAAAAGCTGAGGAGGTGATAGCCTTACTGGAATCTAAAAAAATGTTCCAGGATCCTATAGTAACCGAAGTGAGTGAAGCTTCTGCATTTTACAAAGCAGAAGAAGAGCATCAGGATTTTTACAATCAACACAGGCAGCAACCATATTGCCAATTCATCATAGATCCAAAGATCACTAAATTGAAAAAATTGTTTTCCGATAAATTAAAGAACTAATGGCTTATAAATATTTTGAAGAGTATAATGAAGAGATTACCGAGAAAATGAAAGGTAATTTTCATGATATTATTAAAGGTGTGGGAGAAGACCCAAGTAGGGAAGGAGTATTAAAAACGCCTGAACGAGCTGCCAAGGCAATGCAGTTCCTCACCCAGGGTTATTCCATGAATGCGGAGGAGATTTTAAAAAAAGCCGTTTTTGAAGAAAGTTATGACGAAATGGTCGTTGTTAAGGATATTGAACTATACTCTCTTTGTGAGCATCATATGTTACCATTTTTTGGAAAGGCTCATATAGCTTATATTCCAAATGGAAAAATTATTGGTTTAAGCAAATTGCCCAGAGTAGTTGATGTTTTCGCACGCAGACTACAGGTGCAGGAACGTTTAACTCATGATATTCTGGAGTGTTTGAATGATACCTTGCAGCCTCAGGGTGTAGCCGTAGTTATTGAAGCGGTACATATGTGCATGATGATGCGTGGCGTTCAAAAACAGAATAGCGCAACAACTACTTCCGGATTTCGCGGACAATTTAAGGAAATTGAAACCAGGAATGAGTTCTTAAAGCTTATCAGCTCCGACTTGAGATAGAATTTGGCATCTTATTTGATTTATATAGAGAAAAATCAAAAAGATGAAATTATTCAGAGATAAAACTTTTGTAAAAGGACTTGTATACGACCTGGCTGGTATGGCTACCGTAGCAATTCCTTTGGTGGGTCCTTTTTTGGATCTTTTATGGGCACCTTACGCTGCTAAAAAAATGAGTGAGATGTACCCGGGTAGAAAAGGTAAACTGGCTTCAGTGTTGGTATTCCTAGAAGAGATACTGCCAGGAACCGATATTATTCCAACTTTCACTTTAATGTATCTTTATACTCATGTATGGAAGAAAGAGCCATTAAAAGCTCAGGTTATTGAAGTTGAAAGTTATTAGTTTGCTTAATTAGTTAAAGGAAAAAAGGCTGTCATTTATTGACAGCCTTTTTTATTTAGATACTCAACTTTGCAGAGAGTACTATATTTCTACCAATGTTATTTATACCGTCTGGTTTTAATCGGGACAAATGAGAGATATACTCTTTATTTAAAAGATTGCTCCCACTTAGATTTAAATCTAATCTTAGATCATTAAGGTCTAAAACAGTTCCTACACCAGCACCCAAAAGAGCATAGCCACTAGTGGCAGTTTCGAATTGCCCGGGATTATCCTGATCAAATACATTCTGTAATCGCAAGAATGTATAACTGTCTTTAAAACTGTTTCCACTTTCAAACTCAATTCTTAGAGTATTAGTCCATGAATTCGCAGGGATCAGCGGCAGATACGTATTTTCATTCAATTTTCCGGTTACAGTTTCAAAGCTACTTTCCAAGTGCAGCCAATCTAATGGATGCGGATGGATATGCACACCAATTTCTCCTCCGTACAAATTAGCATTTGCCTGTTCATATCTAAAAACCGGTTCACCTTCTAAATTTTCTCCAGTAGGACTAATAAAAATATAATCGCTCACACTGTTATTAAAAGCATTTACGAAAGCCTCGAAATGTTCATTACGCCATTCCAAAGCCAGATCTACCTGAAAGTTCTGTTCGTTGTTCAGATCAGGATTCCCAATTTCATATCGATTAGCTCCATTATGATTTCCATTTGAAGTCAATTCTGATAGGTTAGGAGCTCTGAAACCGCTGGCAAGATTCAATCTGGCGATAAATTTCTGATCAAATTGATATTTTGCACCAATTGCTGCATTTATACTATTGAAATCACGATCTACAGCTGAAATTATATCACCGTCTTCTTTTTGAAACTCTTCAGTTTCCAGCGTTCTGTTGTCAAATCTTAAGCCACCCTGGAAATCCCAGTTATCCAAGTGATAATGTGTAGTAACAAATATCCCAAAATCAATAGTCTCTGCATCCGGAATCAGGATTTCTTCACCAAAATTAGAATTGGTTTGATACATTCCCTGAATTCCTGCTATGGTTTCAAAATTTCCGAGTTTTGGAAGATTATATTTTAAATTGTAATTAACCGTTTCAAGATGCATTTCCAAGGCTGGTTCAGTTCCAGCTTCCTCTTCATGCTCCTCGTGTTCTTCTTCGTGCTCCTCGTGTTCTTCCTCCTCACCTTCGTGGTGATGATGTTCTTCAAATTCCTTTCTGTCATTGAACTGGTATCCTATTTTAAAATCTAGGCTGGAATTATCAAAATAAAATCTATTGTCCAGGCTTAAAACATGGTTATCAATTTTCTGAAAGGGCAGAAGCGGCTCTTTGTCTTTTGACTGCAGGCCAATTTCTTCAGGAATTCCAATTTCACTTCTGTTGAAATTATATCTCAGGTCTGCTTTATAATTTCTGTCCTGAAAGCCAATTCCGGCTTTTACGTCCTTCTCATTAAATCTGGTATTCGTCACACGTGTATCGTTACCATCCTGATAATCGCTATGCGCAGCATAACTTCCCCTTGCCAGAAACTTCAATTTTTCCGTGGATGTTTTTGCCATTAGACTGGTTTGATATCCAATGGTATTACTAAAATAATCTGTTTCTAATGCTGCGTTTGTTTCTCCTGCATTTGCATAGCTTTCCGGATTTAGGTAAAGCACACCACCAATTGCATCACTTCCGTAGAGTAAAGAAGCAGGCCCTTTGATAACCTCAACACTTCCTATTCCCTTAGAACTTATCCCAAGACCATGCTCATCTCCATATTGCTGATTTTCGAGCCTTACACCCTGCGTGTAAACCAAAACCCGATTAGAACTTAATCCGCGTATTACCGGCTTTCCAATTCCCACACCCGTGGTTAAACTTTCAACCCCGGCGATTTGTGTGATACCATCAGATAAATTGATAGCTCCCTTTTTATTTAATTCTGAAACGCTTTGCCTTTCAACTTTCATTACATTTTCACTTTGTAACTGGTGAAATGGAGTTGAAACGATTACTTCTTCCATCTCTATGGCCGATGGATTCAAAGTGATCTGCAAATTTTCTGAAGAAATAGTAATATCAAGATTCAAAGTGGTAAAACCTATGGAAGAAATCACCAGTTTATAATTTCCATTTGGAAGATTATTGATGGTGAATTCACCATCCAGGTTCGTCATAGTTCCTTTTTCTAATTGAGGTAAATAGACGTTCGCACTAAAGACGGCTTCTCCTGTATTTTTATCGGTTACAGTTCCGGTTAATTTATTTTCCTGACTATATATAATAGAATTCACTGCCAAAAGCAGTGTAAATAACAATGTATTTCGCATTGGTAAAAATTAAATGATTTATGAATTTGCTTTTCGTAGAATTAGACAAGCGAAGGCGGTCCCCGAAGATCAAAATAAAGGGGTTCATATTCATTTAAAAACTTATAGTAATCAAAGATTTGCTCTTTAGCAATCTCTGTAACCACCAGAACGAATTCTGGTAACTGATAATTTATTGCGGGATTCTTGTGAAATTTATGAAGATCGCAATCTAATGCCTTTGAATGATAATGATGTTCAGCATAATTATCACAAAGCTTATGATCGTGCTCATTAAAAATATGAGAAAAACTTACTACCGACGGCAATAGAATAAGAGCCGATGCAATAATGAGTAGTATGTTTTGAACTAACTTCAAGATTTATTTGAAAATTTTAGCGAAACCAATTCTGCTTAGCATCTTTTTTTCGAAAGCCCAGAAAAATTGAAACTGACCGAAAATCCAGCCAAAAGTAACCAGTAAAACCTGGTAAATAGGGAAGATCAGTAATATTCTGAAAAGCCAGTAAACGCTCCAGTGGCTGTTTTGCTGGGTAATTCCAACTAGTTCGCACAATGGGCTAGCCAATTTTGCAGCTGAAGAGCCGGTAATAGCAAATACCAGTAAAATTATAAATAATTGCCAGTTGGAATCTATACCCCAGCGATCTTTTAATTTCTTCATGCTGCAAATATAAGGAAATGACTAAAGAATCAAATCCTTGTAGGTACACTAAATCTTTGGTTATAATGTCTGCTGAAGTAAACGAAATAGTTATACAAAAGGTAATTCACCTCGTAACCATAGTCTATACTTGGATCGTAATTGATCACATTCATATATAAATCTGGATTATACCTTAATGGTTGCCCTACACGCTGATTGTACTCAGGTACGATCAGACGATTTTTATTTTCAAGGTAGCTTTGTGAATAATATCCTCTTTGTCTTGCATAAGAATTGATGAAGAGATTAAATCCCGGTTCAATAATGATGATCTCGTATTCAAGGCTATCATTAGCAATTCTTACCGTATCGTTTTCAGAATTATTTCCATTGGGAAAATTGCGACCACCAGAGGAACCGCAGCTATAAATAAATAAGGCAAGCAGACCTATATAAAGAAAATTTCTCATGTTGTAAGTTTAAACTTTTTAGCTCAAAAATTATTCCCCGTTCAGCAATACTTTAAAAATTACTCCTAAGAACAGGTTCAAGGCATAATTTACCAAGTTTATTTTCGATAAATCCTAATGAAATAATAAAAAGCCGATGATCCCTGATCAACGGCTTTTTCCAAAAATTTATCTTGATTTATGCTTTTTCCTTTTTCAGGATAGAAATGATCTGCTCTGCAAGCTCGACGCCAATACGCTCCTGAGCTTCATTAGTGGCAGCGCCGATATGCGGACTCAATGAAATGCTTTCGTTCATCAATAATTTTATGGCCGGAGTTGGTTCATTTTCATAAGTATCTAAGGCAGCAAACGATACTTTTCCTGAATCGATGGCGGCTAAAAGTGCTTCTTCATCAAGAACTCCACCTCGAGCAGCATTTATTATCCCAACACCATCTTTCATTTTATCAAATTCGTTCTTTCCGATGATTGGTTGATCCTGAGCGGGAACATGTAGCGTAATGAAATCAGAATCCTTGATAAGCATTTCAACTGGTTCAGTTTTGATAGGAATTTTAATGCTTTGATCATTGTAAAATTCTAAGGTGATTTCAGCTTCCCCAACTTCCTGATCACTCGCGATAACCTTCATTCCGATACCTAGAGCGATTTTTGCAACTTCTCTACCAATTCTTCCGAAGCCAATAATACCTAGCGTTTTACCGCGTAGTTCAACACCACCGGCATAAGCTTTTTTCAGATCCTTAAATCTTGAATCTCCTTCCAAAGGCATATTCCGATTAGAATCATGAAGTTTTCTTACACCTCCGAACAAGTGGGCAAAAACAAGCTCGGCCACCGAACTGGACGAAGCTGCGGGAGTATTGATTACAGCAATACCTTTACTTTTAGCATACTCCACATCAATGTTATCCATTCCAACTCCTCCACGGCCAATTACCTTAAGATGAATGCAATTATCTATAATATCTTTTCTAACCTTGGTGGCGCTCCTTACCAACAGAACGCTAACGGCATTTTCATTTAAATAATCTTTAAGTTGCTCCTGTGCTACTTTCTTGACAATAACCTCAAATCCGGCCTTTTTTAGTGTTTCAACACCGCTTTGTGAGATACCATCGTTCGCTAATACTTTCATTTCTTTAAATGATCTATAATTTTTTATACTTTACTTTCTAATTCTTTCATGCAGTCCACCACTACCTGAACGCTTTCAAGTGGCAATGCATTGTACATAGATGCCCTGTATCCTCCAACACTTCTATGTCCATTTAGACCATTTACCCCGGCATCTTTCCACAGTTTGTCAAAAGCCTCTTTATGCTCTTCATTAACCAGGTTAAAAGTCGCGTTCATGGTAGAACGATCAGCTTTTTCAGCAAAACCTTCAAATAATGGATTTCTATCTATTTCAGAATAGAGAAGATCTGCTTTCTTACTATTTAATTCTTCCATGGCTTTTATACCACCTTTTGATTTGATCCATCTCAAGGTAAGCATAGACACATACACAGCGTAAACCGCCGGTGTGTTGAACATACTATCCTTGTCAATATGTGTTTGGTAACTCATCATGGAAGGAATTTCTCGAGAAACCTTTCCTAAAATATCTTCTTTAATTATTACCAGTGTAGTACCTGCTGGGCCCATATTTTTTTGAGCTCCGGCGTAGATAAGATCAAATTTTGAAAAGTCCATATCCCTTGAAAAAATATCGCTACTCATATCACAAACCATTGGTTTTTCTGTAGCCGGAAATTCTTTCATCTGAGTTCCGAAAATGGTATTATTACTGGTACAATGGAAATAATCTACGTCATTTGAAATAGAATATGATTTTGGGATATAGTTGAAATTCTTGTCTTTGGATGAGGCCACTTCTTCAACTTCTCCAAACAACTTAGCTTCTTTGATCGCTTTGGAAGACCAGGTTCCGGTGTTTAAGTATGCAGCCTTTTTTTCTAAAAGGTTATAAGCCACCATTAGAAACTGCATACTTGCACCTCCCTGTAAAAAAAGAGCTTTATAGCCTTTATCTTTTAAACCTAATAATTCCAGTGCCAGTGACTGAGCTTCATCCATAACTGAAACAAAGTCGGCACTTCTATGGGAAATCTCTAAAATAGATAACCCTGAATTATTGAAATTCAGAATAGCCTCAGAAGCTTCCTGAAAAACTTCCTGGGGTAAAATACAAGGGCCGGCGCTAAAGTTGTGCTTTTTCATAAAAATTGTAGTTGATTATCACAAAGATGCCAAATTTTGAATGGAATCGCTGTTAGGGAAATTATAAGATTAAAGTTTAGAAAGAAAGTCGATCGTATCAATGTTATCGGCATAATTCCATAATTGTGGTTTCTGGGTTTGTCCAAAATTCACTTCGTTTTTTGCCGGATCATTTTTTACGATACACTGAATTTTTTCATCGTTTTCTTTCAGTAGTTTTTCAAGCTCTTTTTCATCCTGATATTTTTCATAAAATAGTGTGGCAATAGGAGAGCCGAAGCTTTCATCTTCTTTCAGCATCAAAAAACCATTGTCCAGTAACTTAAATTCACTCATAAGGTAAACTGCCTTGTTATAATCGTAGTTGTTGGCATATTTATCCTGGTTAATAATGGGATTCCAGTTGTACATGGCTTTGAAGAAAGTGTCAAAATCATAATTTTCAGGAACAAATAGTTTTGATACATTTCGGCAGCCAAGACCGTAATACCTGAAAATGTCTTCACTCAATTTAGAAAGCTCTACTTTGGTCTCATTACCGCTAATTACAGCAACCGAATTTCTGTTCTTGCGAATAATGCTCGGTTTATCTTTAAAGTAATATTCGAAATATCGTGCAGTATTATTACTTCCGGTGGCAATGACAGCATCAAAATTTTCCAGTTTATTATCGGTGAATCTAATTCTGTTTTCATACCTGCTATCCAGGTTCATTAAATAGGCTGCAATAACCGGAAGTAATTGCTTATCGTTCGTTGATAATTTTACCAAAACACTATGTCCCGAAACCAACACAGATAAAAAATCATGGAAGCCTACCAGTGGAATATTTCCCGCCATCACAATTCCTACAGTTTTACCACCGCTTTTTGACAAATCGTAGTCCGCTAACCAGAGTTTTAGATTTCTGGGCGTAAGGGCTTCGCTCCATTGTTGCAGGGAGTAGATGATATTTTCACGATTGAACCAACCATTATAATGAATTGCAGAATCGATCTTTTGATCCATTTCTGCAAAGAATTTATCATTTCCCGGAATGCTTTCATCAGGAACTGAATCTGAGACCTTAAATTGCTTCAGAAATTTACCTAATGTTACCAGATGTGATTTATGGTCATCAATTGTCATCGTCTAATTTGGTTAAGAGGGTGTCCCTTGTTAAATTTGTGCAGCGAAATTAAAGTTTCCGCAGCTGAAAACCATAAATTTTCCTAAAAGCTACCGGTCTTTTTTCGTTCAGTATTTAAATTTACAAATAAAAGAAAAGCTATGGCAATTGTTATAACCGATGAATGCATAAACTGCGGGGCCTGCGAGCCAGAATGCCCAAATACCGCAATTTATGAAGGCGCAGATGACTGGAGATATGCCGATGGAACAGATCTGGAAGGAGAAGTTGTTCTTCCTAATGGTAAAGAAGCCGATGCTAATGAAGCTCAGGAGCCAATAAGTGATGAGATCTATTATATCGTACCAGATAAATGTACAGAATGCCAGGGATTCCACGAAGAACCTCAGTGTGCGGCAGTTTGTCCCGTAGATTGTTGTGTTCCAGATGATGATCATGTTGAAAGTGAAGACGAGTTGTTAGCCAAACAACGCTTTATGCATCATGACGAATAAAATCGAACATTTTAAATCATAACATTAGATCCCATTTGAGAAAATGGGATCTTTTTATTTAGGAAACACTGAACTTTAATTCATTTCTATAGGTAGAAGGTGATTTTCCCGTAAAATTCTTGAATTGTTTATTGAAATGACTGAAGTTGTTGAATCCGCTTTCAAAACATACTTCGGTAATACTTATCTGCTTTTCATGGAGAAGTTTTGCGGCGTGAGCCAGTCTGTATTCATTCACGAAATTTGTAAACGTTTTTCCTGTAATCTTTTTAAAATACCGGCAAAAAGCCGGATTGGTCATACTCACTTTTTCACTAATCTCATCCAGACTGATAGACCTGGTAAATTCTTCTTTTACAAAATTGAAAATGATATTGATCCTGTCATTATCCTGAAGCGTAGTTTCAAGAATAAAACCTCCAGCATTCAGTATGGTATATTTTTCAGCTTTTTCCAATTGCTTTAAAATATCAAGTAATCCTAAAAGTCGGCTGAAAGAATCCAGATCTTTAAGGCTTTCAACCTTGGCACCAATTCTTCTTTTAGTATTTCCGTGGAAAACTATACCTTTTTTAGCCCGTTCCAGTAAATTTCGAATTCCAATTAATTCTGCAGCATCAAAAAAATTATCTCCGAGAAAATCCTGTTTTAACTGAATAACAGTTTCACCCTCGTGCCCGGTAAGACTATCTGTAAACGAGCAATGGGGGAGCAGGGAACCAATTAATATAAGGTCTCCGTTGCGATAATATGAAATATGACTTCCTATTTGCCTTTTTCCGCAACCACCATTTACATATACTAATTCTATCTCCGGATGGTAATGCCAGAAGGTAGGCCTTTTATCATTATGCGTTTTATGATACGTGCGGTAGGAAAAAGAACTTCCAAAACCCGGCTAAATTTTTTCTAAAGTTGGCTTATTACTCAGACTCATAATCACCAATTTTACCTTAAAGTTAGGTTGTGATGATCTACTAAATTAATGCATAATTATCATTAATGTGTTGAATATTAACCGAAAACGTTTTCTGGACTCGCTCGAAGGTTAATTTATCACATAAACTGGTACATAGACTTCTATCATGTGAAGTAGTTCTAATCTAAGTTTGAATAAATCTTTAATCGAAGTTCTAACCTTTAAAATTTAAGATTATGAAAAACACAATTAAAACTTTAATGATGACACTATTGGTAATGTTTGTTATCAATGTGCACGCTGCAGATGGAGTAGATCTAAAAATCAACAATCAGCAAAGCCTGGTGGTTGAAGTGAAAAAAGTTGAAACAGGTTCAGTTTTGAGCTTAATAAATTCAACAGGAGACGTATTGTATAAGGATAGATTCCTAAATGAAAAGAATTTTTCCAAAACTATTGATTTTAAGAATTTACCCGATGGTAAATATCTTTTAATCATGGATAAGGAATTTATTAGATCTACTTCCGTTATTACTAAAAATAACGAGCTGGTGAGTATAGACAGTGAAGCTTATTCTACCGTATTTAAGCCATGCTTTAAAATGGAAAACGATCTGGTAAAATTCTACCTGGTAAATCCTTCTGAGAATTATATTGAAGTTGAAATATTCGACAAGCATGGCGAATCTGTAGGTAATTTAAAATCTAGAGAGAGCGTCTTGAAGAAAACCTTTGACTTTTCTGATGTAACTCCCGGCGATTACACATTTAGGATCAATACTAAATCAGCGAGATTCACTGAAACTATTACGATTATTTAAACCAAAAATTGTCCAATAAAAAACCCACTTTTTAGTGGGTTTTGCTTTTTAATTATCGTCCATCTTCCGTTTAATTTTGTCAATGGCGTTCTGAATCGATTTTTCAGGTTCGATTATATTATTACTTCCCCAGAATTCTGAATCGTAAAATCCTGAAACATCATCTACCATTACAATATTAGGTCTAATCGTTTCATTAGATTTTCTCCAGTCGTCACCAGCATAAGGTTGCCAATCTGTAACCACCATTTCACTATTGATCTTATATTTTGAATTAAAGATCTTTCGTTTCCAGTTTACCACATATTCTAATTGTGCTCTTCCATAAGCATAGTGCCATTTTCCATCATTTTGAGCATAATCTACCTGGTAATTTAATTCTGTAGGAAAAACTTTTGATCCGTTAGGTTTCTTTTTAACGAACATGGCCGCTGCAGCATCGCGATCGTCTACATTCAGGCTATATTCAGCTTTCACGAGTGTGGAAGTTTCTGCATCTATAAATAATTTACCATAATACCACGGATCAGTTTCATCAATTTCCTTGAAGTTCACCACATAAGTATAACGATCATTGATCTTTGTTGGGTCATCAAATTGGAAATTGTAACTATCCATCATTTCAGGTCTAAGCACATACTCTGTATATTTCATCATATCAACATACAGGGTATTGAATGGACCTCCACGCAACTTTAGCGCGACAGTATCTAGTTTGTCATAATCTGTGCTTTTACGTGCTTTGTAAAGCGAAACAAGATCTTTTTTACTGGAGCTATAGGAACTTTTCTGAATTTTCACCACCGCTTCGGAAAGACTGATGTTAGACCATCCTTTTTTAATAGTTTCACGATAAAAAGAGGTCATTAAGCTTTCGTCTGAAAGATAATTTTCGTCTTTTTTATCCAGCATTTCTTTCACCAGTAAGCTGGCATTTGTTGCTTTATACAGGCTAACTTCGGTTAACTCTTCAACAGTTTCATCAAGCTCAATAACTGTCCCTTCAGGTTTAAAATACTCTAAAGGCAGGGTTTTACTCTGAAAACCCAGAACCGATGTTGTTACCGTAGCTTCTATAAGATCTTCAGGAACTTTCAGAGAAAATTCACCGTCAGAATTTGTTATGGTAGAAATATTACTGTTATTTAAGGAAAGATAGGCTGATGAAATACCTCTTCCATTACTGGCACTTACCACTTCACCTTTATATTCCACATATTCCACCTCAGCAGGTTGGAAAGCAAAACTTTGCATTGTGAAGAATAAAAGGCAAAAACTTAAAACGACAGATATTTTACTGCCGTTAAGCATTAAATCAAATCTTTTCATAATTGTATATAATTAAATTAAGTTTGAATAAACTTATACAATATAATGATTTTCAGGCTTAATTTGATGTGAATCACTCTCTTTTTGAATTGAACAATTGTTATATTTTTAGTTTTATGCTCATTATTTTAAAAATAATGTAATAAGAGAAAGATTAAAATATATGAAAGATAATTTTTCGAACCATGCTGAAGATTACGCAAGATTTAGGCCTTCTTATCCTGATGATATTTACATATTCTTGAAGGAAAAATTAAATGGTTTTGAAACAGCCTGGGACTCCGCAACCGGGAACGGTCAGGTAGCCGGAGAACTTGCAGAATTATTCAAAAAGGTTGAAGCTACTGATATAAGTTCAAATCAGATGAAACACGCCATAAAGAAGCCGAATATTAATTATTCTGTTCAGCCTGCGGAAAAGACTAATTTTAAAAACTCTCAATTCGATCTCGTTATTTCAGCACAAGCCGTGCACTGGTTCGATTTTGGAAAATTTTATTCCGAAGTTAAGCGCTGTTTGAAACCCGACGGATTGATCGCAATTCTTGGATATGGTTTGTTTTATTCCAATCCTGAAACTAATTTAATTATCCGGAAATTCTATGACGAAATTATTGGCGATTATTGGGATGAAGAACGAAAATATCTTGATGAAGAATATAAGACAATTCCATTTCCTTTTCATCTGATAGAAACTCCCAAATTCACCAGAAACTATCACTGGCATATAGAGCATTTACTGGGATACCTTCGAACCTGGTCTGCGGTAAAGCATTATGAAAATAAGAATGGAAGCGATCCGGTTTCTTTGATTGAGAAAGATCTAAGAAAGAGCTTCGGAGAAAAGAATTCGGTAAATTTTCCTATTCTGTTCAAATTGGGGAAAATGAAGAGATCTGATCAATAATTCTACACTTCTAAGTTTACTGACTCTTAGTTTAATAACTTATACCTAATAAATTCCTGATGGCATGAAATATGCAAAATCCTTCATCGTTTAAATATTGACTAAATCAATACCTTATGAAGAAGATAATCTTCGTTTTTGTAGCTGCCATGTTCAGCTTTACCAATGCTAAAGCACAAATTTATGCCGATAATCAAAGCGCCTCTGTAACCGAGCAAGTGCTTAAAGAGTTAAACAGGGAGCGATCTTTGCTCAGCCAGAACCTCGAATTCAGAATTAAAGAAATAGATTCCAAGATCACCAATCTGGATGAAAGTATTAAAAACACCAATTCGGCTTCAGAAAAAGTTGAAAAATTGCTGGAAAGAGTGAAATTTCTGGAGGAAAGACAGGAGGAGATAGATAAGAATACGGTTAGTGTCTACAAGTATAATTACAGTTCAGCGGTGCTAAATCTTGCCTCGATGGAGCGAGAGATCAAACCTTTAAATCTCTTCAACACTTCCAGAGAGTTCTATACCACCCTGGATGCAGTTGGAAATCCTATGAATTATGAGGGATACCAGGAATGGTTTGGAAAATTTAAAGGCTACATAGCTGAGGAAAAGGAAGATGATGCACGTCTGGAAGCGCTAAATCATATGCTTCAGGTAACCGGAGATCTGGCAAAAGGAACACCTTTTACAGGTATGTTCGCCGGAAGTTTGATCGACGGCATTAGTCAGTTTGTGGGTTCGCTTAATAGAAGAGATAAGGAGTTAAGAGAGCAAAGTATTAAAATGCTGAAATTAACGACTTCAATTTCGCAGTTTACGCATGATAAAGATCTAATTGAAACGGAATGGGAGGCGATCAATAAAAGCCTGAATGAATTGAAAGAACTTCAGAATAAAGCTATGCAGGAAAACCTTGTTAAGATTCTGGATATTAAAAAGAAAGACTTCACCGAGAATTTTACGAATGAAACGGACGCGAAAAAACGTACACAATACATTCTGGATATTTCTAAAATTGCTGAAAATAGAATCGTAGAAGAGCGTAAAAATAATCCTGAAAATTGGAAACAGGAATATCACGACCAGATGCTGGCAGTTCAAAACCTGAAGATCAGATTTGGGATGCTTACATTTCGAATTCTTGAAAACCTTGACAAATACGAAAAACTGATCGCAAAATATCAGAATGATCCATTTCTTAAAGATGAAATGCAAACATTGAAACTCAAGCTAGATCTGGTTAGAAATAGTTTTGAATCCACATTTAATCCTCAGGAATATATTAAAGCTTCCAACGAAATGTACATCGTTGAATAAGGATCATTTCTTTTGATAATGATTTAATACAGCTTTAATTCCACGGATAGGGATAATGATCCATTCAGGACGGTTTTCAATTTCAAAATTCAATTCATGCAAAGCTTTTTCCAGTAAAAATGTATGCATGAGAATTTTAAAATCGTCCTGACTTTTTGGTACATAATCTTTATCTCCGGCCTTATCAAAATAGCCTTTAATATATAACCTGCTGATATAATAATGCCAGGTTTCAGCCCATTCCTCCAAATTCCCTTCTTTACGCTGTTGATTATATTCTTCTGAAAGGATACTACTATAAGCAGCATAATGTAAAGACCGAATCATGGCGGCAAGATCTCGCATTGCCGATCTTCTTATTCTTCTTTCGCTAAATGATTTCGATGGGTCTCCTTCAAAGCTATTCATGATATATTCTCGACCAGTCCAAAGAATCTGTCTCAAATGATAATCACCATGAGTCCTGATTTTCATCACAGGAATTTTATGATCATAGATATCTTTAAAACAGTTTAAGATCTCTTTTCTTGAAGCGATAATTTCTTCAGCTTCTTCACGGGTATCTTCAGGAAGTTCTTTTAAAACTGACTTTAGCTTTTCCAGACTTGTCCTGGTAAGCGTTTGTAAACCTGAAAAAAGAGATCTCTGGTAATGTAAAGAAGATTCTTCTTTATCAAAGTCTTTGTCTTTGCTGTGCTGAGATAAAGCATCGTGTAACTCGGCCGTGAATTCTCCAAGTTGATACATTCTTTCAGGAAGAATTATACCGGTCATTTCTTGAATTGACTGAGGAAATTCTTCATAACCCAAAGGTTCAGTAATATGATTATCTGGAGTTTCCAGTTCAATATTTTTTGAAGTGGTTAGTACCCGTTCAAAATATCGGTCCAGAGAATCTTTGACATGCGTCCATACTTCACCTTGATTCTCTTCAATTCGTTGAAGCATCCCGAAGTAATAGGGTTTCCCAATCTTCATATTGAACCTAATAGCTCCGGCATAATTTGATATTTTCTTAAAATCAGTTTTGGTAGATAGGAATTTTATGGTTTCTACATCAGGATTGAAGGTCTGGTCCAGCTTCCTGTATAATTTTAAAAACAGCAGATTATTGTAGGTGATAATTGTCTGCCTGTGCTCGGTACTCACGAGATCAGATCTAATCTCATCGTAAGAATAATCCAGAAGATCTTTATCTGATGAAAATTCTAATTCTCCAGAACCATTTTTTGATCTTTTAGCATCGATAAAACCTTTGAATAACTCATCTCTAAATTCCTCCGCGTAAACTGAATCAAATAAATATCCTTCATCCTCGCCAATCTGTAATTTCGCGATGATGCCTCTATTAGGAATTTCGCTGATCAGGTTTTCGTCCTTTATAGGAGCAAAGGAAACTGGTAATTGGTAATATTCCGGAAGGCCTTCGTTAAAAGTAACTTCAAGGATAAGGATTCGGGTAGGCAATTCCTCTACGACAAATTCGATTGATTCTTTAATTATAATGTCCTGAATAATTCTACCCCCGCTTTCAAACCATCTTCTATGCTCAAGATAAGGAGGTAAAATCTGACCGGATAACTTTTGAAGCGTCCGATTCTTCAGCAGATTATTCCAGTTATCAACATTCATGGAAGGAATTTTTGTTTCTCCTTCCACACGAGCTCTTTCCTTCTCTAATACGAACCAGTAATATCCGTGCGGAGAAAGTGTAAATAAATAAGGTCGTTCTGTGATGACCGGAAATTTATTATGACTGAAAACTTCTACCGGAGTATATCCTTTATATTCTTCAAGGTCTATTTCTGCCGGTTGTGAAAACCTGGAAAGGTTTGCTACCACCAGAATATTCTCATCTTCGTAAGTCCTTGTGTAAGCAATGATCTTTGAGTTTGCCGGGGATAGAAATTCAATGGCTCCACGGCCAAAAGCTTTAAATTTTTTACGCATCCCGATGATTCTCTTCATCCACCATAATAGGGAGGAGGAGATCATTTGTTGAGTTTCTACATTGATAGACTCGTATTTGTATTCTGGGTCAATGATCAATGGTAAATACAATTTTTGCGGGTTGGCGAGAGAAAAGCCTGCATTTCTATCTGCGGTCCATTGCATTGGAGTTCTTACGCCATCGCGATCTCCAAGGTAAAAGTTGTCACCCATACCTATTTCATCGCCGTAATAAATGATAGGTGTTCCAGGTAAAGAGAATAGCAGAACATTCATAAGCTCGATCTTACTACGGTTATTTTCTAGCAATGGAGCAAGCCTGTGCCTGATACCTACATTTATCTTAGCCTGGGGATCTTTAGTATAAACTTTATACATATAATCGCGTTCCTCATCAGTAACCATTTCCAGGGTTAACTCATCATGGTTTCTGAGAAAAATTCCCCACTGGCAATTTTCTGGGATTTCCGGAGTTTGATCTATAATATCAATAATAGGGTAGCGATCCTCCATTTTTACCGACATGAACATTCTCGGCATAATAGGAAAATGATAATTCATATGGCACTCGTCGCCATCACCAAAATAGGCAGCAGAATCCTCCGGCCACATATTCGCTTCGGCCAGCAATAGTTTATTATCGTATTTCTTATCAACGTGAGCTCTGAGCTTTTTCAGAAATTCATGCGTCTGCGGAAGGTTTTCGCAATTGGTATCTTCTCTTTCGAATAAATAAGGGACGGCATCCAGGCGGAAACCATCCACTCCCATTTCGCACCAGTAATCTAGAATATTAAAAACCTCTTCCTGAACCTGCGGATTGTCAAAATTGAGATCTGGTTGATGAGAAAAGAACCTGTGCCAGTAATAAGCTTTAGCTTCGGCATCCCAACTCCAATTAGACGGCTCGGTATCGGTAAAAATAATTCGAGCATCCTTATATTTTTGAGGATCGTCACTCCAGACATAATAATTTCTTTCGTCAGATCCTGCCGGAGCCTTTCTGGCTCTTTGAAACCATTCGTGCTGGTCTGAAGTATGATTGATCACAAGTTCAGTTATAACTTTTAGTCCGCGGTTATGGGCTTCATCAAGGAAAAGTTTGAAATCTTCAATATTTCCGTAAGATGGATTTATCGAATAATAATCTGCAATATCATATCCATCGTCTCTAAGTGGCGACGGATAAAAAGGTAATAACCATATTGCGGTCACGCCAAGGTCTTCGAGGTAATCAAGTTTTTGCATTAAACCTTCAAAATCACCAATGCCATCGCCATTCTTATCAAAGAAGGCTTTAATGTGTAATTCGTAAATGATGGTATCTTTATACCATTGGGTTTCTTCAGTACCTGATTTTACAGACATAAGCGGAGGATTATTCTATGGTTTGAAATTAGTTCTTCTAAATTTAAAAAATATGCCAGCCGCTTCAGTTAAAAAAATACTAAACAAATCTGCTAAAAGCTTGTTTCAGAAATGTTTTATTTGAAATTAAAGCTTGTGATGCATCCTATTAAATTCTCGATTCTAATACTTATCTTTGCAGCCGCAAAAACAAAGCATCTAAATAATATCATATGAAAGCTGGAATTGTAGGACTTCCTAACGTTGGAAAATCAACTCTTTTTAATTGTTTGAGTAATGCAAAAGCTCAAAGTGCAAACTTTCCTTTCTGTACTATTGAACCGAACGTTGGTGTGGTGAATGTTCCAGATCCAAGACTTCGGAAATTGGAAGAGCTGGTAAATCCTGAAAAAGTAATCCCTGCTACAGTTGAAATCGTTGATATTGCCGGGTTGGTAAAAGGAGCAAGTAAAGGAGAAGGTCTTGGTAATCAATTTCTTGGAAATATCAGGGAAACCGATGCAATTCTTCATGTTTTAAGATGTTTTGAAAATGACAATATTGTTCACGTAGATGGTTCTATAGATCCTATCAGGGATAAAGAAACCATTGATATGGAACTTCAGCTAAAAGATCTTGAGACTACAGAAAAGAAGCTGGAAAAAGTAAAAAGAGCTGCGAAAACAGGGAATAAAGAAGCTCAGAAGGAAGAAGCTGCTTTATTAAAAGTAAAAGCAGGTTTGGAAGCTGGAAAGTCTGTTAGAGCTATAGATCTTACTGAAGATGAAAGAAAAGAATTCATCGCTCCATTGCAATTCATTACCGATAAGCCGGTAATGTATGTATGTAATGTGGATGAAGGAGCTGCCGTAGAAGGAAATGCACACGTGGAAAGAGTGAGAGAAGCCGTAAAGGATGAAAATGCTGAGGTTTTGGTGCTAGCTGTAGGAACTGAAGCAGATATCACAGAATTAGATGATTTTGAAGAAAGACAGATGTTTCTTCAGGACATAGGACTTGATGAGCCTGGTTCAGCAAAACTTATTCGAGGTGCTTATGAATTATTAGATCTTCAAACCTATTTTACGGCCGGTGTTAAAGAGGTACGAGCCTGGACAATTACTGTAGGTTCTTCAGCTCCACAAGCTGCCGGAGTAATTCACACCGATTTCGAAAAAGGATTTATTCGTGCTGAGGTTATCGGTTATGACGATTATGTGAGTTATGGAAGCGAAGCTAAGGTGAAAGAGGCTGGTAAAATGAGAGTAGAAGGAAAAGAATATATCGTTAAAGATGGAGATGTGATGCATTTTCGATTTAATGTATAATCAGGAATTCTCTCGGTAATTTTTATAGCTTGCCTTCAGCGGCTATTTTCCTATTTCTCTAAGCAATTAACATTTCTTCCAAAATCTTTGTTAATTACTTTAGCGTATAACTATTTTAGTTTTTTAGCTATTGCCTTATATTTAGGCCATAACTCCATTACTACCTATGAGCGAGAATACTAAATATACCGAAGATAATATTCGGTCGTTAGACTGGAAAGAACATATTCGCATGCGTCCCGGGATGTACATCGGGAAGCTTGGAGATGGTTCCAGTCAGGATGATGGGATATATATTCTTTTAAAAGAGGTTATAGATAACAGTATTGATGAATTCGTGATGGGAGCAGGGAAGACTATAGAAATCTCTGTTCAGAACCAACGAGTTATTGTTCGTGATTACGGTAGAGGAATTCCACTTGGTAAAGTTGTAGATGTTGTGTCTAAAATGAATACCGGTGGTAAATATGATACCAGGGCTTTTAAAAAGTCGGTTGGTCTAAATGGGGTTGGTACCAAAGCGGTGAACGCTCTTTCTTCTTATTTCCGCGTGGAATCTTCCCGAGATTCAAAAAGTCATGCGGCTGAATTTGAACAAGGTGAATTAAAGGATGAAGAGCATCTAGATGAAACTTCCAGAAGAAGAGGAACTAAGATCACATTTATTCCTGATGAGGTCATTTTTAAGAATTATAAGTTCAGAAATGAATACATCGAAAAAATGCTCAAAAATTATGTTTATCTCAACCCGGGATTAACCATAGTTTTTAATGGTGAAAAGTTCTATTCAGAAAATGGATTGAAAGATCTTCTTGGCGACAGTATTAGCGAAGAGGATATGCTTTACCCGATTATCCACCTTCGTGGAGATGATATCGAAGTTGCCATCACGCATAGTAAATCGCAGTACAGCGAGGAATATCATTCTTTTGTGAATGGTCAGAATACTTCACAAGGTGGTACACACCTGGCGGCTTTTAGAGAAGCAGTGGTGAAAACCGTGCGTGAATACTACGGAAAGAATTATGAAGCCAGCGATATCAGAAAATCTATCGTTGCAGCGATCAGTATAAAGGTAATGGAACCGGTTTTCGAGAGTCAGACGAAAACCAAACTGGGTTCTACGGATATGGGGGGAAAACTTCCCACTGTTCGGACGTATATCAATGATTTTGTAAAAAGGAATCTTGATAATTACCTGCATAAAAATCCTGAAACTGCTGAAAATCTTCAGCGAAAGATCCTTCAGGCGGAAAGAGAACGCAAAGATCTCTCAGGAATTAGGAAACTGGCAAAGGATAGAGCGAAAAAAGCGAGTTTACATAATAAGAAATTAAGAGATTGCAGGGTTCACCTTGGAGATAGTAAACACGAACGTTGCCTGGAAACTACCTTGTTCATTACGGAGGGAGATTCGGCTAGTGGATCTATTACCAAAAGTCGGGATGTGGTTACCCAGGCGGTTTTTAGTTTAAAAGGTAAACCTTTGAATAGTTACGGACTTTCTAAAAAGATCGTTTACGAAAATGAGGAATTTAACCTACTCCAGGCAGCTCTAAATATAGAAGATTCCCTTGAAGATCTTCGATATAATAATATTGTGATCGCGACTGATGCCGATGTGGATGGTATGCATATCAGGTTATTATTGATCACTTTTTTCCTGCAATTTTTTCCGGAACTGATCAAAGAAAATCATTTGTATATTTTACAGACTCCTTTGTTCAGAGTTCGTAACAAAAAGGAAACTATTTACTGCTACAGTGAAATGGAGCGTAAACAGGCCATTGAAAAACTATCCGGAAAAGTTGAGATCACTCGATTTAAAGGTCTTGGGGAAATATCTCCTGATGAATTCGTTCATTTTATTGGAGAGGATATTCGTCTGGACCCGGTGATGCTGGACAAAGAAAAGTCTATCGAAGAAATGTTGAGTTTCTATATGGGCAAAAACACACCAGACCGTCAGGAGTTTATTATTGATAACCTGAAAGTTGAACTTGACCTTGTTGAAGAGCTTGGCATATGAGATTTACCAATAAAAGCGAGGTTAAGATAATACCGTCTATTTATATCGTTCTTGTTGCGGTATTTGTCACCAACATATTTGTAAATATAGAAATCATGGCTTCTTCTGAAACAGAACAGGAGATCACCTTCAGTCATTTTGTTCCAAATATTATCACCCTGCTTTTAGGTTTATACGTTCATAGAATAGGTCAGGCGTTCGATTTTGACAGCGATGGGGAAACCCTGAATTTTAAGAATAACGGAGTATTTTTTTCCAAGTTCATGGAATATAGAGTCAAGAAAGCAGAATTCCCAAAACGAAAACTGGGAAAATTCAAGTTCGTTGATTTTGGGATCTATTCAGCCTTGACCATTTATATTAAGTCCAGAAGAAAACAGGGCTACCGAAAATATACATTCAATACCACATTTTTAACCCGAAAAAAGAAAAGGGGAATGGTTGATTCTTTAAATAAAGTACTGCAAACCGTTCCTAAACCTACTGCCTAATGGAAGAAAACCAAGAAGGAGCTCAAGAAGAGCAGTTTGAAAGTAAAGAAGAACTTATAAAGGTAACCGGCATGTACAAAGACTGGTTCCTGGATTATGCTTCGTATGTGATCCTGGAACGGGCAGTACCTGCAATTGAAGACGGTTTTAAACCAGTGCAACGCCGAATCATGCACTCTATGAAAGATCTTGATGACGGGCGTTATAATAAAGTGGCCAATATCGTTGGTCACACCATGCAATATCACCCGCACGGTGATGCCAGTATTGGAGACGCCATGGTTCAAATTGGTCAAAAGGACATTCTTATTGATACCCAGGGTAACTGGGGAAATATTTTAACCGGTGACCGTGCAGCTGCTCCACGTTATATTGAGGCCAGGCTTTCTAAATTCGCTTTGGAAGTTCTTTTTAGTCCGAAGTTAACAGAATGGCAACTTTCTTATGACGGTAGAAAGCAGGAACCGGTAAATCTTCCGGTAAAATTCCCAATGCTTTTGGCACAGGGAGCCGAAGGTATTGCCGTTGGTTTGAGCACAAGGTTTCTGCCGCATAACTTCAACGAATTAATAGATGCGTCCATCAAGCATTTGCGCGGAAAAAGCTTTAAACTTTATCCTGATTTCCCAACGGGTGGAATTGCTGATATTTCAAATTATAATGACGGTCAAAGAGGTGGAAGAGTAAGAATTCGTGCAAAGATCAACCAGATCGATAAAAATACGTTGGTGATCAATGAGATTCCTTACGGAACCAATACTTCCAGCCTGATCGATTCAATTTTAAAGGCGAACGATAAGGGTAAGATTAAGATCAAAAAGATTGAAGATAATACTGCCGCTGAAGTTGAGATCCTGATACATTTACCAAACAATATTTCTCCTGATAAGACTATTGACGCTTTATATGCATTCACGCAATGTGAAAATTCCTTGGCGCCTTTGGGATGTGTGATCATCGATCATAAACCGGTTTTCCTTGGAGTTTCAGACGTATTGCGTAGGTCTACAGATCATACGCTTCATCTCTTGAAAAGGGAGCTGGAGATCAAACTTGATGAACTTGAAGAACAGTGGCATTTCGCTTCTTTGGAAAGAATTTTTATTGAAAATCGTATCTATCGCGATATAGAAGAGGAAGAGACCTGGGAAGGAGTGATCCAGGCGATAGATAAAGGATTAAAGCCCCATACAAAGCATTTAAAAAGAGCAGTTACCGAAGAAGATATTGTTCGGTTAACCGAAATTCGCATCAAAAGGATTTCGAAATTCGACATTGATAAGGCTCAGCAAAAGATTGATGCGTTGGAAGGAGACATTGCTCAGGTGAAGCATCATTTGGACAATATTGTAGATTTTGCAGTAGATTATTTTAAAAAGCTTAAAAAGGATTACGGTGCTGGTCGTGAAAGAAAGACAGAATTAAGGTTATTCGAAGATATTGAAGCTACCAAGGTAGTAATTCGAAACACCAAGCTTTACGTGAATAGAGCAGAAGGATTTGTAGGTACTTCTCTGAAGAAAGATGAATATGTGACCGATTGTTCAGATATTGATGATGTGATCTGTTTTACTGCAGATGGTAAAATGATGGTTACCAAAGTTGATACCAAGACTTTTATTGGAAAAGACATCATCCACGTTGCGATATTTAAGAAAAAGGACAAGCGAACTACTTATAATATGATCTACCGCGATGGAAAATCAGGTAAAACCTATGTAAAAAGGTTTGCGGTAACTTCAGTAACTCGTGATCGTGAATATGATTTAAGTCAGGGTAAAAAAGATTCCAAGGTATTATATTTCTCTGCGAATCCAAATGGAGAAGCCGAAGTGGTAACCGTTTTATTGCGCCAGGTAGGCAGTATTCGCAAGGTGAAGTTCGATCTTGATTTTGCAGAAATTCTAATAAAAGGAAGAAACGTAAAAGGTAATATCGTAACCAAATATTCAGTTAAACGAATAGAATTGAAGGAAGAAGGTGTTTCAACCTTAAAGCCTAGAAGAATATGGTTTGATGATACGGTGAAAAGGCTGAATGTAGATGAACGCGGAGAATTGCTAGGTGAATTCAGAGGTGAAGATCGGTTATTGATCATTACCCAGGATGGCGTGGCTAAAACGATCAAGCCTGAACTTACAACCAGGTTCGACGAGGAAATCATCGTACTGGAAAAATGGATAAAGGACAAACCGATTTCTGCGATCTATTGGGAACCTGAAAAAGAGCGCTATTATGTGAAGCGATTCCTGATTGAACATCCTGATAAAGAAGAGAAATTCATTTCAGATCACGAGGATTCTTTCCTTGAATTAGTTTCGACCGATTATTATCCTATGGCTGAGATCGTTTATACCAAACCAAAAGGTAAGGAGCGCAGGGATAATGAAGAAGTGAATCTGGAGGAATTCATTTCAGTGAAAGGCATAAAGGCTTTAGGGAATCAACTCACTTCTGAAAAGGTGAACCAGATAAATCTACTGGATCCTATGCCATACGAAAAGCAGGAAGATGAAGCTGAAGATGAGGAAGATGATAAATCTTCGGAAATCACCGGGGAAGATATTAAAGCTGGAAGTATAAAAGCACCGGATAAAAAATCAAAATCAGACGATCAACCCTCCTTATTTGACGAATAATGGGAATATTTAAAGAATTTAAAGAGTTTGCCGTAAAGGGCAATATGATAGACATGGCAGTTGGTATCATTATAGGTACCGCCTTTAATAAGGTTGTTGATGTCTTAGTGAAACAAGTGATAATGCCGCCATTGAGTATGCTCACCAATGGTGTTAATTATGCCGATAGAAAAATCATTCTTCAGGATGCTGTTGGTGTTGAAGGAGAAACTGGTTTTGTAGAAGAAGTATCCATTGGTTATGGATTGCTGATCGAAACGCTGGTAGATTTTCTGGTAATTGGTTTTGTAGTTTTCCTGGTGGTTAAATTCATGAACCGATTTAGAAACAAAGCCCAGGACCCTAAAAACAAGCAGGTAGTTACTCCAAAAGATATCGAATTACTGTCGAATCTAAATGACCTGATGGAGGAGCAGAATAAAATTTTAAAGCAACGTCAGAATTAGTCTGCAGAAACTTTTCTAACCTGCCCTCTGGCTTTCTTAGGATCTCCAACCTGCCCGTATTCAAATTTATAGGTATCACCTTCTGTGGTGAGTATTTTAATATGAATTGGCTTTTCTTCAGCCATTCCTTTAGGGTTAAGATTTTTCAGGATATACTCACAATCGTTGATCCAGCGAATCGATGAGGTGTCGGTCTTACCTTGGTATTCTTCGATCTCTATACTATCATTCCTGATAAACCTGGACGTTTGTAATTCTCCATTGATATATGTCTCGAATTCAAAAGTACCGGTTTTAAAATCTTCGCATTTTCTTTCGGCATTAAAGCAGGAATAGAAGAAAAAAACTAACATCAGGGGTATAAATCTTTTCATACCGCAAAATAATTCAATTTAAACGGGATTATCAATTTTCGAAGGCCTCAAAACTTCCATCAGTATAAAAGATCACAATTTTCTGAATTTGTTTTCCAGATCTATTCGATGGAAGATTCACTGGAGTATTTCTTTCATCAGATCTTTCCTGGATATTTACATTTGAAATTTGGTCTGTAGTAGACTGAATTTTTTTAACCGGTTCTTTTGTTGAATTAGATTCAGAACTGCTAGGGAAGGATCCCTTTCCATTAAGTAACCAATACAATTCTACTTCGGGAAAATTTTTCACAACCTTCATCACAAAATCTAAACTTGGCTTATTTCTGCCGGATAAAATATGGGAGATGGAAGAGCGTCCAACTTCAATTTTATCGGCAAAACTTGCTGCTGAAATATCGTAATAATCAAGGATCTTATTAAGCCTTGCAGAGAATTTTTCAGTGTTTACCATTGTAACAAAGATGAGATATGAATTGTATTTACAAATGTAAATAATATTTACAAAGTAACATAGTTACATCTGTAAACATTTGGAATATATAACAACAATTACTTTAAATAAGTAAGTATAAATAACTAAAAAATAGAATTTTAGACTCAATATTATTTTATATAGGAATTTTTCCAATGAGTAAGAGTATTGGTATTTACAGGTTGTTTACAATTGTGTATAGATTTGTAAATTCTATCTGTTTACAATTGTAAAATATGTATTGTTTAGTTTTGTAAACATGAAGAACGAGGCATTACTTGAAGCATTTGAGCAGGGCTTTTACCAAAGCTTAAAATTCGATGAAATTTCAGGTCGTTATGTGACAAATAAAGATCTGGATATCGTGCGGAATAAATTCGATACAAAATTTCCATCTGAGAAAATAGGAAGTTCTGTGGAGGACAGATCTATTTATAATTTCAAGATCGGAAATGGCAAAAGAAAGATTTTGATCTGGTCACAAATGCACGGAAATGAATCTACTACTACTAAAGCGCTTTTCGATCTATTTAATTTTCTTCTAAGGGAAGAGGATGAAATTGTGAAAGGAATTATTAATTCATGCTCCTTATATATCATTCCGATTTTAAATCCTGATGGAGCTCATTATTATACGAGGGTTAATGCCAATGGTGTCGACTTAAATCGCGATATGCAGAATTTAAGTCAGCCTGAAAGTAAGCTTCTAATGAAAGTTTACCGTGAATTCCAACCGGATTTCTGTCTTAATCTGCATGATCAGCGAACAATTTTTAGTGCCGGGGACAAGCCCAGGCCGGCTACGCTTTCATTTCTGACGCCATCAATGGATAAGGACCGAACTATAGATGAGTTCCGAAAAAAAAGCATGAAAGTTATAGCTGGCATTGCTGAAGATCTCGAGAAGTATCTTTCTGGTCATATAGGCAGGTATGATGATGGATTTAATATCAATTGTGCTGGTGATACTTTTCAGAATCTATCTACTCCCACGATTTTATTTGAAGCGGGTCATTCTGTAAACGATTATACCAGACAGAAGACCAGGATGCAGGTATTCAGGGCTCTTTTATCCGCGATTTATCAAATAGCTAATAATCATATCGAAACTGATGAATATGAGCATTACTTCCAGATTCCTGAAAATCAAAAATTATTTAATGATATTATAATTAGAAGGGCTTTGCTTGATGGGGAGTTGAAAGATATAAGTATTCAGTTCAGAGAAGTTTTAAAAGGAAGCGAAATTGATTTTATTCCGGTAATTGAAAAAATATCCCCAAAAATTTCGAATTATGGACTTCGGGAAATTGATGCTGAGGAAAATGCAATAAAACTACCGGATAATTCAGAAATTATCGAAAACGTTATAGTTAATAAAATTATCTTAAATAATGAGGAATTAGAGCTTAAACTCCAATAAATATCCAATTATTTGTCAATAATTCAATGATTTTGTATTAATTTTGAAGTTCATTAAAAAAAAAGGACTTTAAAATGGCTAAGTTTAAATTAGACGAAACAGACCACCAGATTCTTGATATGCTTATTGAGAATACCAGGACACCATTTACAGATATTGCTAAAAAACTTCTTATTTCTGCCGGAACGGTTCATGTAAGAGTTAAGAAAATGGAAGAAGCAGGGATAATCATAGGTTCTTCATTAACTCTGGATTATAAGAAACTTGGATATGCCTTTATCGCCTATGTAGGTGTATTTCTGAAAAATACCTCTCAGACAAAATTCGTACTTGAACGAATCAATGAGATCCCTTTTGTAACCGTTGCTCATGTTACTACTGGCAAATTTAATGTGTTTTGTAAGATTCGTGCGAAGAATACGCAGCATGCCAAAGATATTATCTTTCTTTTAGATGATATTGAAGGAGTTTATAGAACTGAGACAATGATTTCCCTTGAAGAGAGTATAAATGATAAAAAGAGATTGATGCATTCTATCTTTAAAGACATGTAAGCAGTCCTAAACTTATATTAAAGAACCCTTTAGACTGCTTTGTTTAAGGGGTTTTTTTATAAATTTAAAATAATTGACCACCCTAAAAATAAATTATGCACAGAGAACCAAGATTAGATAGATTTAATGACAACGTGCTTGCAAAATACGAGGTTTATAATAGTATTTTTTTGACCTTACCGTATGATGATATCAGAAAGACAGGCGCGTTATTGCCTCTTTTTCAGGAGATTTGTGAAAATGGATTTGAAAATAATGAAAATCCCTCACAAATAGTGGACAGATTTTTTCAGAAATATGGAGAAAATCCTTCTGAGGAAGAAAAAGTTGACCTATTATTTAGATTTATACAATATATAGAAAGACAGGTTGTATTATTTGATGCGATTGAAGATGCATCATTTTCAATCGTTAATAATATGGACGGACGCGGAACTTTGCGTAGTGTAAAGGAAGAAGCAGAAGCCAAACAGAAAGTTGAAGAGTTAAAGGAGTATTTAAAGCGATTCAATGTAAGGCCCACTCTTACAGCGCATCCAACTCAATTCTACCCGGGAACAGTTCTTGGAATTATCACAGATCTTGATAAGGCAATTCAGAAAAATGACCTGGTTAAGATTAAGCAGGTATTAGCTCAATTAGGTAAGACCCCATTCTTTAAGAAAGAAAAACCAACACCTTATGATGAGGCGGTGAGTTTAATATGGTATTTTGAAAATGTTTTTTACCAGAGTGCGAGTAAAATTCATAATTACATTCAGCAAAATATTTTTGATGGTGAAGATGTCGGGAACCAGGTGATCAATCTTGGATTTTGGCCAGGAGGTGACCGTGATGGTAACCCATTTGTAACTACAGATATTACGCTTAGAGTAGCTAAAAGACTTAGAAGAACAATTCTTCTGAACTATTACCGTGACATAAGAAAGTTGAAAAGAAGGTTAACCTTCAGAGAAGTGCATGAGCTTATGACCGAGATCGAAAAAGGTCTTTATGATTCAGCAATTTCCAAGTCAGGAAATATTAAACTTTCACTTGAAGAGCTTAAGTCTAAGCTGTATAAAATCAGAGAAATACTTGTTGAAAGGCATCAATCTCTATTTATTGATGAAGTGGATGATATGCTGAATAAAGTAAACCTTTTTGGATATCATTTTGCTACGCTGGATATCCGTCAGGATTCAAGTATTCACCAGGAAGTTCTTGAAGAGATCAGCAAATCTCATCCAGATCTGATCTCTTCAGATTATAATAATATGAGTGATGAAGATCAGATAAAATTGCTCAGCAATGTTCAGGGAAAAATTGACCCTGAAAAAATGGAAGAAGGAATGGCGAAAGCTACTATTTCTTCAATTTATGCAATGCAGGAAATTCAGGAAAAAAGTGGTGAGCTTGGAGCGAACCGTTATATTATAAGTAACTGTGGAAGTGTTCAGGGAGTACTTCAACCATTTGCCTTTATTCGAATGACCGGCTGGGAAAAACCTACGGTAGATGTAATTCCATTATTTGAAACTGTACCAGATCTTCAGGATGCACATAATGTAATGGAGAAATTATATACCAATCCGGTTTATAAAGAACATCTGGAGCGCAGAGGAAATAAGCAAACGATTATGCTAGGCTTTAGCGATGGTACTAAAGATGGTGGATATTTGATGGCCAACTGGAGTATTTATAAAGCTAAAGAGGCACTGACAAAAATATCTAGAGAATACGGTATCAAAGTGGTCTTTTTTGATGGTAGAGGAGGACCACCGGCCAGAGGAGGAGGAAAAACTCATCAATTCTATGCTTCTCTGGGACCAACTATTGAAAATGAAGAAATTCAATTGACAGTTCAGGGACAGACGATTAGCTCTAATTTTGGAACGAAAGATTCCTGTACATACAACCTTGAGCAGTTATTGAGTTCAGGAGTTGCTAACGAGATCTTTAGTAACGGAAAGAATGCCTTAAGTGATGAGGACAGGCAGACCATGACAGATCTTGCGGAAATTAGTTATGAAACATATACAAATTTCAAAAAGCATCCTAGATTTATTCCGTACTTAGAAAAGATGAGTACTTTGAAGTACTACGCCAAAACCAATATTGGAAGTAGACCTTCTAAAAGAAATAAATCAGCAGAATTAAACCTTTCCGACCTTCGTGCCATTCCATTTGTAGGAAGCTGGAGCCAGTTGAAACAAAATGTTCCAGGTTTCTTCGGTGTGGGAACGGCGATGGAGAACCTTGATAAAAAAGGCGAATTTGATAAGGTGAAACAACTATATGAGAATTCTGAATTTTTCAGGACCTTACTGGAGAATAGTATGATGAGTCTTACCAAGTCATTCTTTCCTTTAACCGCTTACATGAAGAATGATGAGGAATTCGGTGAATTCTGGCAACTTATTCATGAGGAGTTCGAAAGAACCAAGAAAATGCTTCTGAAAGTTACCGGTTATAATATTCTAATGCAGAATCAACCTGCAGGTAGAGCTTCAATTCAGGCACGTGAAAGAATTGTATTACCATTACTTACTATTCAGCAGCACGCCTTGAGAATGGTTCAGGAATTAAGTAAAAATCCTGAAAATGCTGGAGAAAAGCTGGAGATTTTTGAAAAGATGGTAACACGCTCTCTTTATGGTAATATTAATGCAAGTAGAAATTCAGCTTAAATGATAAAATCTGAACTTACCAAAGGTGAAATAGGAGAATTTTACCTGGGTTATATCGATCGTATTCCTGAGAATGCTGAGCTTATTCAAACTTTGGAAGAGAATACGAAAGAATTTAGTGAATTTCTAAGTACGATACCTGAAGACAGATGGGACTATCGTTATGCTCCGGGAAAATGGACCATTCTTGAAATGGTTCAGCATATTATAGACACCGAGCGCATCTTTCAATACAGGGCCTTATGTTTTGCCAGAAATGAAAATGCCTCACTTCCGGGTTTTGATCATGATATTTATGTGCTGAATTCTGATGCTGAAAAGCGTGATCCTGATGATCTTATTGCTGAATTTAAATGTGTGAGAGAATCCTGTTTATTTCTTTACAAAAGTTTATCAGAAGATAAATTGAAAGTAAGTGGAAATATGAACGATATGAATGCAACGCCCAGGGCCATTGGATATATAATGGCCGGGCATGCGTTGCATCATAAAGAGGTGATCACTAATAAGTATCTTTGATGCTCTCATCTCTGAAAATCTTTTTTAAGTTACTCAAGAAAACCTATATAAGCTGGGATAAGAATGAGCCATACGCGAGAAGTGCTACGATTGCGTATTATGCCCTTTTCTCACTGCCATCATTATTAATAATCGTAGTTAGCATTGCAGGTTACTTTTTTGGTAGAGAAGCTGTTCAGGGTAGAATTACGGGACAAATAGGTCAGTTTATAGGTACCGATGCTTCCAAAGCAATCGAGAATATGATCGAAAATGCTGCCCTTTCACAGGATTCCACACTTGCTATTGTCTTTGGATTTGCTATGCTTATATTTGGTGCAACTGGAGTTTTTTTTCAACTGAAAATAGCGATGAATAATATATGGAATGTCGCAGCCAGAAAAACCAATTTTTTCAGACTAATTCTGGACAGGGTAATTTCCTTAGGAATGGTGCTCGTGATTGGTTTATTACTTTTGATCGCATTAGTGATTTCAGCTATTATGAAACTTATTGCCGACAGGGCTGAAGTTATCTTGCCTAATATTACTGAATTTGTCTTGAATGCTGCAAATTCCATTCTTTCATTCGTATTTATTACCGCCTTATTCGCAATGATTTTCAAATTATTACCGGATATCAAGATCAGATTAAGAACAACTATTACAGGTGCCGCTTTAACATCAATTCTCTTTTTAATTGGAGAGTGGCTCATCAGTTTTTATTTTGGTCAAAGCGAACCGGCTTCAGTTTATGGTGGTGCTTCTTCAGTGGTCTTGATATTACTTTGGGTTTATTATACCTGTCTTATTTTATTTTTTGGAGCTGAGTTCACTGTACAGTATGCATTGATCAAAAAAGAGAAGGTAGAACCGAATAGATTCGGAGAACCGGCTATTTACCAGGAAATGGAAAAACTGGAAAAACGTAGAGTACAATTGAAAGAAGAGAAATATATTGTAGACCGACTCAAATCTTACCTGGATATTGACGAGGAAAAAGAGAAAGACGGCGATTCAACTTCAACTTAATAAAGCTTTAACTGAAATAGGCCTACTTTTAGTAGAGCCTTAATAGACTTTCCCTTAAGTGGTTTTTATCTTTACCAAAACAAAAAAATTAAACTTTATTATGGAAAAGAGAATTGCAATTTTAGCAACACATGGATTTGAGGAAAGTGAACTATCATCTCCGAAAGAGGCGATGGAAAAAGAAGGTTTCAAAGTCGAAGTAGTAAGTCTAGAAAAAGGTAAAATTAAATCCTGGGATAAAGATGACTGGGGTAAAGAGTATAATGTAGATAAAACCCTTGACGAAGTTTCGGCTAAAGACTATAATGCATTAGTACTACCTGGCGGGGTAATTAACCCGGATAATCTTAGAAGAGAAGAGAAGGCTCTGGTATTTGTTCGTGACTTCTTCAAACAAAGTAAGCCGGTAGCAGCGATTTGCCATGCACCATGGACTTTGATTAGTGCCGATGTTGTAGAAGGTAGAACAATGACTTCATTTAACTCTATTAGAAAAGACCTTGAAAATGCAGGTGCATTATGGGTAGATAAAGAAGTTGTAGTAGATGAAGCATTGGTGACCAGCAGAAATCCTGATGATCTACCAGCATTTAATGCTAAAGTAATTGAAGAAATTAAAGAAGGAAAGCATGATTTACAACATGCCTAATTCAGAAATAATTTAAAACAAAAAAGGAACGCCATCGCGTTCCTTTTTTTATTTGTCTTCGTCTTCATCCTCTGACTCGTCTGTCTTTTCAGGGATATCAACTATAGGATCATTAAATTCTGAATCATCGTAATCATCTTCATCAAAATTAGCCATGGTATTTTCTAATCGAGTACTAACTTTAACCAGGTAAACTGTGTCTTCAGTTCTAACTTCAACTGCATCTACCGTTTCATTTTTTGCATTCTTGAAAGAAATTACCTGGTCGTCATCATAGCCGTCAGGATACTTCTCTACTAGTAATCCTAAGATCTCTGGTGTGAGCTTTTTATAATCTACGATTATTCTTTTCATAGTTCAATTGGTTTATGCAAGTATAAATAAAAAAATAAATCAGACACAATACTTAAATGGATAATATCTAATTTTTTAATCAGTTATTTATCAGGTTGTTGAGTAATATTTAAAGGCTTTTTGGATGAGTTCGTCAGGAACTGTAACATCGTGCACGGGTTTTCCGATATCATTTAGCAATACGAAATTGATGTTTCCATGTTCATTCTTCTTGTCAAATTTCATCAGGTCTTTGATCGCTTCAATATCAGATTCTGAAAAATCTTCGGTGCCGTACATTTCCCTGATGGTATGGGTAATTTGAGTTAATTTATCCTCCGGAAAATCTTTTAGCTGAGCTGATAAATAGGTTTCCAGAATCATTCCAGCAGCAATAGCCTCCCCATGTAGTAATTTCTTTTTCTCAGGATGCGTAAGACAATACGATTCTATTGCATGTCCTAAAGTATGCCCATAATTTAAAGTTTTCCTGATATTCTGCTCAAAAGGATCCTTTTCTACAATTTCGCCCTTAATAATTACCGATTCTTTAATGATGTCATCAAGATCTGAAAGATCAAGAGCAGATAAATTCGAAACTTTATTCCAGTATGCTTCATCGGCAATTAACCCATGTTTCAGGATTTCCGCGAGTCCGCTGCGCATTTCCTGTGGTGGTAATGTTGATAAGAATGCTGAATCGATCAACACTAGTTCCGGTTGATTGATCACACCTATCTGGTTTTTCAAATTTCCCAGATCAACACCTGTTTTACCCCCAACCGATGCGTCAACCATAGAGAGCAGGGTAGTTGGAACGTTAATGAACTTTATTCCTCTTTTAAATGTAGAAGCTACAAATCCGCCAAGATCTGTGACCACGCCACCTCCTAAATTGATAATCAGGCTTTTTCGATCTGCTTCTAATTCAGATAGAACATTCCAAACACCTTCACAGGTTTGTAAATTTTTGAATTCTTCACCGGCTTCAATTTCTATAACTTCGGTGATCACTTTGCTTTGAACCTTCTGAAGAAATTTGGAAAGACAGTGTTGGTGGGTGTTCCCGTCTACCAGAATAAAGACTTTTGAAGGATTATTTTCCTTCAGAAACTGATTCAATTTATGATAACCTTTTTCAGCATAGATAACAGGGTCCAAAGATGCCGGTAAATCGCTCATAGTATTAAGATTTGTGCCGTCGAAATTAAATAGAAATTATGAATTAACTCAACTTCAATAATTATATTTGCCCGATTAACAGCATGAAATGATAAACAAAAAGATATTCAACAACACTAAATCGGCCTTTAAACTGAAGTCTAATGCAGAACTGGATAGAGCTATTTTTCTATTTAGCATGATGAATTATTCTTCATTGGTAAAGGCAGGTTCAGCTTTAACAAAATTATCCTTAAAACTCCATCTGCCGGTAGAGACGCTCATCAAGAAAACTATTTTCGAGCAATTCTGCGGTGGAGTTACTGAAAATGACTGTAAGCCGGTGACCAAAGAGATGTATGATGAAAATCTTCATAGTATTCTTGACTATTCTGTAGAAGGAAAAGAGACTGAAGAAGAATTTGACGCGGCTATGGAGAAAAAGTTGAGTCTTATTGAATATGCTAATGAAAGTGATGAAGTTACTTTCGCTATGTTCAAGCCAACCGGTATTGGTAGGTTTGATATCTGGGAGAAAGTGAGTGAAAAAATTAGTCTTTCTGATGATGAAAAGGAAGAATGGGAAAGAGTCCGCAAAAGAGTTGATACTTTATGTAATCGTGCACATGAACTTGGAGTGCGACTTTATGCGGATGGGGAAGAAACCTGGATGCAAACTTCTGCAGATGAATTGATGGAAGAGATGATGCAGAAGTACAACAAGGATAAAGTTTTAATATTTAATACTTTGCAGTGCTACCGTTGGGATAGGCTAGACTATTTGAAACAACTTCATGAAAAAGCTAAGAAAGAAGGTTTTAAAGTTGGAGTGAAGATTGTTCGTGGAGCTTATATGGAAAAAGAAAATGCACGTGCTAAAAAGTTAGGTTATCCAAGCCCGATTTGCGAAAGTAAAGAAGCGACAGATGTAAACTTTAATAGTACACTTTCCTATTGTTTAAATCATCTTGACGATATCTCAGTATTCATAGGTACGCATAACGAGGTAAGCAGTTACCTGGCACTTCAGATCATGGAAGATAAAGGTATTGCTATTGATGATGAAAGAATCTGGTTCAGTCAGTTATACGGAATGAGTGATCATATCAGTTACAATCTTGGAAGAAAGGGTTATAATGCCGTGAAATTAGTGCCATTCGGGCCAGTAAGAGATGTAGTTCCTTATCTATTAAGACGAGCTCAGGAAAATACTTCTGTAAAAGGACAAACAGGTAGAGAGCTTGGGTTACTCAGAGAAGAGAAAAAACGTAGAAAAGGAGACGAATCTACCAAGCACCACCGAGAGTAATCGCCATGAAATGGCTAGCAAAGCTTGTTTTTTTTAAATTCCTTGGTTGGAAACTGGAAAATAACTTTGATCCTGCAATAAAAAAATGTGTGGTCATCGTTGCTCCTCATACTAGTTCCTATGATTTTTTAATTGGTATCCTGGTTCGGAAGATCATGGATGTCCAGATCAATTTTGTGGGAAAGCAAGAACTTTTCAAACCGCCTTTTGGCTGGTATTTCAGAGCCGTTGGAGGATCTCCAATAGACCGTTCCGGAAAAAAGAAAAAGGTCGACGCCATTGCGCAGATCTTTAAAGAAAAGGATGTTTTTAGATTAGCAATGTCGCCTGAAGGAACCAGGCAGAAGACTGAACAATGGAAAACCGGTTTTTATTATATAGCCCTTAAAGCTGAAGTTCCAATCATTCGTGTTTCTTTTGACTATGGAGTCAAAAAAGTAAAAATCTCCGAAGCCTATTGGCCAACCGGAGATTTTCAAAAAGATTATACTGAAATATTCAGTTATTATGATGGAGTGGAAGGTAAAATCAAAGAAAACTTTTAATTAATCTTCTTTATCTTCTGAGCTTTCCATGGTGTGATATACATTCTGTACATCATCGTCTTCTTCCAGTTTCTCCAGTAATTTCTCAACATCGGCAGTTTGTTCCTCGTTCAGGCTTTTTGTAACCTGCGGAATTCTTTCAAATCCTGAAGAGACAATTTCTATTTCACGATTTTCCAGTTCTTTCTGAATCGCGCCAAAATATTCGAAAGGAGCGTAAATGTGAATACCGTCTTCATCTTCAAAAACTTCTTCAGCTCCAAAATCGATCAATTCCAGTTCCAATTCTTCAGGATCGATGCCTTCAGAGTTGATTCTGAAATTACAGGTATGATCAAACATGAATTCAACAGAACCTGAAGTTCCAAGGTTTCCATCAGATTTATTAAAATGAGAACGGATGTTCGCTACAGTCCTGTTATTGTTATCGGTAGCGGTTTCAACTAATACGGCGATACCATGAGGTGCGTAACCTTCGAAAAGCACGATCTTATAATCACCCTGAGACTTATCAGACGCACGCTTGATCGCGCGTTCAATATTGTCTTTAGGCATATTCACACTCTTCGCATTCTGAATTACCGCACGCAACCTGGAATTGGTGTCTGGGTCAGGACCGCCTTCTTTAACGGCCATAACGATATCTTTTCCAATTCTTGTAAAGGCTTTGGCCATTGCAGACCAGCGTTTCATCTTACGTGCTTTACGGAATTCAAATGCTCTTCCCATGCTTATAATAAAATTAGATTCGGGCAAAAATATAAAAAAAGCTCCTAATTTTCCTCGGAATTTTAGGAGCTATTCTTTTGTATGTTCTACAGCTTTAATTTGAAGATTCAACAATATCTTCAATTGCACGTGCAAGTTTAAAATCTTTTTCGGTAACCCCATCGGCATCATGGGTAGACAATGAAATTTCCAGCTGATTATAAACATTCCCCCAGTTTGGATGGTGCTGTTGAGCTTCGGCTTCAAAAGCAATTCTCGTCATCACGGTAAAAGCTTCTTTAAAATTTTCAAATTGAAACGAAGTATGAATGGCTTTTTTCGCATAAGTCCATCCTTCAAACTGTTTCAGTTTCTCCTGAATCTCTTCCTCACTTAATTTTTTCATCACTTAATTTTTTTGGTTTAACTTAAAGTTAGAAATTAAGTAAGGAAAAGAACTGAGATTGGTTTTGTTTAGTATAAGATTAACAGCTATAGCTTGGTAGAAGCTTCTATAACCTGGTGAACCGTGATCTGAAGATTTGCGGGAAGTTTATTGTCTTTAGGTAAAACTGCCAAAAACCTGTCATAATTTGAATCGTATACATTTTTAAAAAGCGGATTTTCATATCCAAGCTCTTCGCATAGCTCTTCAATAAAATCTTTCTGATGCGTTAGATCTGAACTTCCCAAATGAAATACACCCTGTTTATTCCTATTTATGATGTAATGAATTTGTTGGGTAATCTTCAGGATTTCTGTAGCGTTGATCACAACATTAGGAAATACTTCTAACGGTTCTCCCAGATCCAGAATTGTTTTGATCTGTTTTACTCTAGGAGAAGCTTTTCCAAACACCATTGGAAGCCTTACGATATTATAATTGTGGTTGGGAAGTCTTAATAATGCATTTTCAATCTTAATCTTGAATCTGCCGTAAACACTCTGACTTAGCGTTTTGTCATATTCATAGGAAGGAAAATTGGTAAATGCATCAAATACGTTGGCTGAGCTTATAAATATCAGCTTTGAGTTATACCTTAGAATATGATTAATAATTGAAAAATGTGTAGAAACCTGGGCGTCAAAATTACCTCTTAAAGAAGATATTATGACATCGGGTTTTAAATTTTCAAGTACGATCTCGATATTCTCAGTTTCCAAGTCAAAATGATGAAACTGGTTATTGTCTTCGAAAAACTTATTTTCTGTAAAATAGGTTCCGTGTGTATCAAAATAGGAGCACAGCTCTTTATATAAGGCGTTGCCTATAAATCCGCTTGCTCCTAAAATGAGTATTCGTTTCAAATAAATTAACCTTTATAAAAGGGCAATTTCACCTGAGTTGCAGGAACAATTTTTTTACGAATTTGGATTGAAATTTTATTTCCAATGCCTGCAAGTTCAGCTGGTACATATCCTAAACCAATCCCTTTTTCAAGAGATGGTGACATGGTGCCCGATGTTACCTCTCCAATTTTCTTACCATTTTCATCAACGATGTCATATCCCTGGCGCGGAATCCCTCTTTCATCAAGCTCGAAAGCAACCAGTTTTCTAGATGGTCCGTTTTCTTTCTGAGCTTTAAGTTCCTCACTGTTAATGAAATCCTTTGTGAATTTTGTGATCCAACCTAGTCCGGCCTCAATTGGCGATGTGGTATCGTCGATATCATTTCCGTAAAGGCAATAACCCATTTCCAGTCTAAGTGTATCTCTGGCGGCCAGGCCAATAGGTTTAATTCCAAAATCTTTTCCAGCTTCCATCACTGCATCCCAAACCTGCTCTGCATCTTCATTGCGGAAATAAATTTCAAATCCGCCACTACCGGTATAACCAGTCGCTGAAATGATCACTTTTTCTACACCTGCAAATTTTCCAACCTCGAAGGTGTAGAACTTCATATTCTTTAGGTCAACTTCGGTAAGAGACTGCATAGCTTCTGCAGCTTTTGGACCTTGTATCGCTAAAAGAGACATTTCATCGCTCATATCTCTCATCGTAGCATCCATTGTGTTATGATGCGCGATCCAGTTCCAGTCTTGTTCAATATTGGAAGCATTTACTACCAATAAGTATTTTTCAGCATCTATCCGGTAAATGATAAGGTCATCCACGATCCCGCCATCTTCATTAGGCATGCACGAATATTGAGCTTTTCCATCTACAAGTTTGGATGCATCATTAGAACTGATCTTTTGAATTAATTCTAATGCATTTTCTCCTGAAATTAGAAATTCGCCCATATGAGAAACATCAAAAACCCCTAATTTTTCTCTCACCGTTTCATGCTCGATATTTACACCTTCGTAAGATACGGGCATATTAAAACCGGCAAAAGGAACCATTTTAGCGTTCAATTCTCTGTGCTTTCCAGATAAGGCTATTTCTTTCATTATTTTCAAAAATTTGGGCAAATTTATTCAATTCGGGAAGAATACAATATTTATTAAGGCTTTTTATCTATTTATATTTAAAATGCCTTGCTTTCCATTATATTTAATCAGAATTATCTAATCAAAGTTTTATGAAAATACTTTCTGCGGAACAATTATCTGAAGCGGATAAAGCAACTATAAAAAATCAAAACATAACCTCGGAAGAGCTAATGGAGAGAGCTGCAACCCTGGTTTTTAATGAAATTAATAATAGGTTACAGGGTGCTCCCATTCCTATCAAAATATTTTGTGGTATTGGGAACAACGGAGGTGATGGTCTCGTAATAGCCCGGCATTTGATTCAACATGGATATCATGTTACCGTCTTTGTGGTTAATTATAGTGATAAGAGATCTGAAGATTTCCTGGCCAATTATGAGAAACTTAAAAATATAACGAACAACTGGCCACAATTGATCAAAGGAGAAGGTGGTTTCCCAGAGATCAATATTGGAGATTTTGTAATTGATGCGATTTTTGGAATTGGTCTCAATAGACCTATTGAAGGTTGGGTGGCCGAACTGGTCAAAATGATCAATAAGTCACAGGCTTTTACTTTATCTGTAGACATGCCTAGCGGATTATTTGCCGATAAGGCACCGGGAAATGATGCAGCTGTAATTGAAGCTAACTATACCTTAAACTTTCAAGCCCCGAAGCTCGTTTTCTTTTTACCTGAAACAATGGATTACGTTGGTGACCTTCAGGTATTGGATATTGGTCTTGACAGGGAATATATTGGAAAGGCTGAATCTGGTATGTATCTTATCGGAAAGCAGGAAGCTGTAAGTATGTACAAGCCTCGGAAGAATAATTCACATAAAGGTGATTATGGGAATATTCTGATAGCCGGCGGAAGCTATGGAAAGATTGGAAGCGTACTTTTAACCGGTACTGCTGCTCTTAGAAGTGGTAGCGGATTGTGCACTTTATACGTGCCAAAATGCGGATATAATATCATTCAAACAGGTTTGCCAGAGGCTATGGTATTGACCGATAAGGATAATGAGGTTCTTAGCTCTTTCCCTGAAAAATTTGATGCTGATGTTATCTGTTTCGGAATGGGAGCTGGAACTTCCTCAAAGGTAACGGAAGCTTTCAAAGATTTACTGAACACCTTTAAAAAACCAATCTTGATTGATGCTGATGGAATCAACTTACTGGCAAAAAATAAAGATTTGTTGAAATTGATTCCTGAGAGATCTGTTTTAACGCCACATCCAGGAGAATTGAAACGATTGATAGGAGAGTGGCAGGATGATTTTGAAAAGCTGGAAAAGGCAAAAGAATTCAGTAAGAAATATAATGTGGTGTTGCTTATTAAGGGAGCTCACACTTTCACCATTGATGGGGAGAATATTTATATCAATAATTCAGGAAATCCAGGAATGGCAACAGCGGGAAGTGGAGATGTGCTGTCCGGAGTGATTGGTTCTTTGATCGGGCAGGGTTATGATACGGTGAGCGCTGCAGTTCTTGGAGTTTATCTGCACGGAATTTCTGGAGATATTTCTGCTTCAGAATTAGGTTATGAATCTATTCTGGCTGGTGATATCGCCAGAAATATTGGAAAAGCTATTAAAAGTCTTTTTGAGAGAGATTTAAAAGAATCAGGTAAAAACTAAGATTTTATTAATAATTATTCATTTTTTGAGTTATTAATTTGGAATCTTATAGACGAAATAAGATTTTTGCAATCTAGAAATCCAATCGAAAATTATGCAAAATCATCACTATATAAGTTCAGCGGTTTTAGATCTTGAGGTTATACATGATATTATCAAAAACGACAAAAAACTGGCTTTAAGTGATGAGTCCAGGCTTAATATCGAAAAGTCCAGAAAATATCTTAATGATAAAATTAAATCTAGTGATGTTCCTGTTTATGGAATCAATACGGGATTTGGAGCTCTGTGCAACGTAAAGATCACTTCAGAAAAGCTTACCGAATTACAGGAAAATCTGGTAAGATCTCATGCTTGCGGAACAGGTGACCTGGTTTCCAAACCGGTAATAAAACTGATGCTCTTATTGAAAATCCAGTCTTTGAGTTATGGAAATTCTGGAGTTGCTCTGGCAACCGTGGAAAGGCTTATCGAACTCTATAATAATAATTTTTTACCGGTAATCTATGAACAGGGATCGTTAGGTGCTTCCGGAGATCTAGCTCCTTTAGCTCATTTAGCCTTACCTTTAATTGGAGATGGCGAAGTTTATTCGGAAGATGGAATTTTATCTGGTAAGGAATTACTCGATAAAATGGGTTGGGAAGCAATAAAATTACAAAGTAAGGAAGGTCTTGCTTTGCTGAATGGTACGCAATTCATGAGTGCTCATGGTGTCTATGCATTATTGAAAGCTTATAAACTGTCATATATGGCCGATCTAATTGGTGCTATTTCTGTTGATGCTTATGATTGTAATCTTTCTCCATTTGACGAATTGGTTCACATGGTGAGACCTCACAGAGGTCAGATTAAAACGGCAGAAAGGATCAGGCAATTTTTAAATGGCAGTGAAATAGCTCAATCAGAAAAAGACAATGTTCAGGATCCGTATTCATTCAGGTGTATTCCGCAGGTGCATGGAGCCTCTAAAGACACTATATCTTTTGTTCGCAAAACCATAAAAACGGAGATAAATTCAGTGACAGACAACCCGAATATTTTTATTGAAGCTGATAAAATAATTTCCGGTGGTAATTTTCATGGACAACCTCTGGCTTTAGGACTGGATTATCTGGCTATTGCCCTTTCGGAACTTGCTAATATTTCAGAAAGAAGAATTTATCAACTGGTTTCAGGCTTAAGAGGTTTGCCTAATTTTCTAGTGGAGAATCCTGGTTTGAACAGCGGATTTATGATTCCGCAATACACCGCTGCAAGTATTGTAAGTCAGAATAAGCAATTATCTACACCTGCTTCTATAGATTCCATTGTATCGTCCAATGGGCAGGAAGATCATGTGAGCATGGGAGCTAACAGTGCTACCAAATTACTTCGCGTTGTAGAAAATTTAAACTCTGTGCTGGCAATTGAATTATTCAATGCGTCCCAGGCCATTCATTTTAGGGAGCCTGCAAAAACTTCAGAAATTCTGAACAAGGTAATTTTAAAATTTAGAGAAACCGTTCCAGTTTTAACCGAAGACAGAACTATGGCGCCCTACATTCAGAATGCTAAAAAATTTGTTGATGATTTTGAAGTAGAAGATTTTCTGGATTAGATCCGGGGTTTGATCCAGGCTACGGCTTCTTCTAGCGTTTGAAATACTCCGAAGCAATTATTGTCGTTATAGAATTTCTTCTCAACTCCTTCTGCATTTTTACGTGTGATCTCATTTTCGCTTACCACGGCGATAGCTTTTAGATTTTCGTTAGCGGCAGATTCCATATAAACCATAGGATCTACGGCATAAGAATTTACTCGATGAGAGATATAGCCATAGGGTTTATCCTGAAATATTTCCTGGCCAATCTGGAGGAGTTTTTTGTTGGATTCTACGTCGAAAAGTATTCCTTCGTTAAGTTTCGCGATAAGAATATTTTCATAAGCATAAACTTTACCGAATTCTAGTTCAATTTCTTTTGATAACATTTTAGGTAGGGGCTGTTTGTCGCTAATTTAGAATAATAAGAGAATTTCAAAAAATAAATTATAAAAAAAGCCGCTCGATTAAAAGCGGCTCTTCGTATTTAAAAATCTAATTGACTAAGATTCAGTTTCTTCTACCGATTTTTCAATATCTATAGTCAATTCATTTTTTTCTTCATCAAGATCCATTTTGATCTTATCACCCTCTTTAAGGTTAGAACTGATGATTTCCTCCGCCAACGCATCTTCGATATACTTCTGAATTGCGCGATTAAGCGGTCTTGCTCCGTATTGTTTATCGAATCCTTTATCCGCAATAAAGTCTTTAGCCTTGTCAGATAAAGTTAGGTTGTATCCTAAACCATGAATTCTATTGAATAATTTACCTAGTTCAATATCGATGATCTTATGAATATCTTCTCTTTCCAGACTATTGAAAATAACTACATCATCAATTCTATTCAAAAATTCAGGGGCAAAGGCCTTTTTAAGAGCATTTTCTATAACGCTTCTGGCGTTATCATCTACCTGAGATTTCTGAGCTGAAGTTCCAAAACCAACTCCCTGACCAAAATCCTTCAGTTTTCTGGCTCCAATATTTGAAGTCATGATGATAATGGTATTTCTGAAGTCGATCTTTCTACCAAGGCTATCTGTTAAATACCCATCATCCAGAACCTGTAAAAGCATATTAAACACGTCTGGGTGAGCTTTTTCAACTTCATCAAGTAAGATCACTGCGTAAGGCTTTCTTCTTACTTTTTCGGTAAGCTGACCACCTTCTTCGTAACCAACATATCCCGGAGGTGCACCAATTAATCTGGAAACAGCGAATTTCTCCATGTATTCACTCATATCGATACGAATAAGTGAATCTTCATTGTCAAATAATTCTCTGGCAAGTACCTTGGCTAACTGAGTTTTACCAACACCTGTCTGACCAAGGAAAATAAAGGAACCAATAGGTTTGTTCGGATCTTTAAGTCCGGCACGATTACGTTGAATAGCTTTCACCACTTTTCCAACTGCTTCGTCCTGACCAATTACTTTTCCTTTGATCTTTTTAGGAAGCTCAACCAGTTTATTACTTTCTGTCTGGGCAATTCTATTAACCGGAATTCCTGTCATCATAGAAACAACATCAGCAACACTTTCTTCTGAAACTGTTTCCTTATGTTTCTTAGATTCCTCTTCCCATTTTTCCTGTGCAATGCCTAGTTCTTTTTCAAGATTCTTTTCATCATCCCTAAGTTTCGCAGCTTCTTCGTATTTCTGCTTTTTAACTACAGAGTTCTTGCTTTCTCTAACTTCTTCAAGTTTTCTTTCCAGCTCAAGAATTTGTTTAGGAACATCAATATTTGTGATATGAACACGCGACCCGGCTTCATCTAAAGCGTCAATAGCCTTGTCTGGTAAAAATCTGTCGGTCATATAGCGGTTTGTCAACTTCACACAAGCCTCAATCGCCTCGTCAGTATAAACTACGTTATGGTGTTCTTCATACTTATTCTTGATATTATTAAGGATCTCAATAGTTTCATCTACCGTGGTAGGCTCCACAATTACCTTTTGAAATCTTCTTTCAAGGGCACCATCCTTTTCAATATACTGTCTGTATTCATCCAGCGTGGTAGCACCTATACATTGAATTTCTCCTCTCGCTAAAGCCGGTTTGAACATGTTAGAAGCGTCTAAGCTTCCCGTTGCGCCACCTGCACCTACGATGGTATGAATCTCATCAATGAAAAGAATGATATCATCATTTTTCTCTAACTCATTCATCACGGCTTTCATTCGCTCTTCAAATTGACCTCTATACTTGGTACCGGCAACTAGGCTGGCAAGATCAAGAGTGACAACTCGTTTATCAAATAAAATCCGGGATACTTTCCTTTTTACAATTCTTAACGCTAAACCTTCGGCAATGGCAGATTTACCAACACCAGGTTCACCTATAAGAAGTGGGTTGTTCTTTTTTCTTCGACTTAAGATCTGAGAAACTCTTTCAATCTCTTTCTCTCTACCTACTACCGGATCCAGTTTATCCTGTTCGGCTAAGGCAGTTAAATCCCTTCCGAAATTGTCCAGAACAGGTGTTTTGGACTTTTTATTCGGTTTTCCAGTAGTTCCACCACCGCTAAAAGGATTTTCTCTTGTAGCTTCATCACCGTCATCATCAGAAAATGATTCAGCAGACGGGCTGTCAGTGAAATCATCTTCATCGCTAGCGATCATGTATTTAAACTGATCTTTTACACCATCGTAATCTATTTTCAATTTATTCAGGAGTTTAGTTGTGGGATCGTTCTCGTTTCTCAAAATACATAACAACAGGTGGGCAGTATTTATAGAAGAGCTCTGGAATAGTTTAGCTTCTAGGAACGTAGTCTTCAAAGCACGTTCTGCCTGTCTTGTTAAGTGTAGGTTCTTTTTCTCGTTACTTATGGTAACGGTATTTGGATTTGCGGGGCTTAGAATTTCTACTTTACGTCTTAAATGACTTAGGTCTATATCAAGTGCAGTTAGTATCTCTATAGCTTTTCCATCTCCATCTCTTAATAAACCAAGCATAAGATGTTCAGTCCCGATAAAATCGTGACCAAGTCTAAGAGCTTCCTCTTTACTGTAAGCAATAACATCTTTTACTCTTGGTGAAAAATTATCATCCATTTTATCTTCCTTTCTCAAATTTTATTTCAGTTGATTTTGGTCAAAAACTGTACCTAATAGGGAGTTAGTAGCTAATTGACAAAATTACTTTCAATTTTCAAAGTGTAAAATAGTGAACTTATTAACCAAAACACAATAAAAATTTGTTAATAAAAAGAGGGCTATTGGGTGCTTCAATGCCCGTTAAATTTGATAAAATATGTAAATTGCCCCTTAGATTTTTTGAGATAAATTAAATTTTTAAATATGGCTGAAGGAGAAAAGTTAATTCCTATCAACATTGAAGATGAAATGAAGTCGGCTTACATCGATTATTCGATGTCGGTCATTGTGTCACGTGCCTTACCAGATGTTCGTGACGGATTAAAACCCGTGCACAGGAGAGTGTTGTACGGTATGTATGAACTGGGAGTTCTCTCCAATAGAGCCTACAAAAAATCAGCAAGAATTGTAGGGGAGGTACTAGGTAAGTATCACCCACACGGTGATTCATCTGTTTACGACACTATGGTTAGGATGGCACAACACTGGAGCATGAGATATATGCTTGTAGATGGCCAGGGTAACTTTGGTTCTGTAGATGGTGACAGTCCGGCAGCGATGCGTTATACGGAAGCACGTATGCGTAAGATCAGTGAAGATATGCTTGCTGATATTGATAAGGAAACTGTTGATACGCAACTTAACTTTGACGATTCCCTTAGCGAGCCAGTGGTAATGCCTACCAGAGTTCCAAACTTACTGGTGAACGGTGCCAGTGGTATTGCCGTAGGTATGGCTACAAACATGCCTCCGCATAACCTTTCTGAAGTTATTGATGGTACGGTAGCATTTATCGATAATAATGAAATCGAAATTGATGAGCTTATAGAGCATATTAAAGCGCCAGATTTTCCTACCGGAGGAATCATTTATGGTTATGACGGAGTTAAGGAAGCTTTCAAAACAGGGCGTGGTAGAATTGTAATGCGTGCCAAGTCTCACATGGAAGAGATCAACGGAAGGGAGTATCTTGTAGTTACCGAGATTCCTTACCAGGTAAATAAAGCCGATATGATCAAGAAAACGGCTGATCTCGTAAATGAAAAGAAAATTGAAGGTATCAGCCTTATCAGAGATGAGTCAGACCGTAACGGTATGCGTATCGTGTACCAGCTGAAGCGCGATGCCATTCCAAATATCGTATTGAATACCTTATTTAAGCATACAGCATTACAATCATCTTTCAGTGTGAATAATATCGCATTGGTGAATGGTAGACCTGAGATGCTTAATCTTAAAGATATCATTTATCATTTTGTTGAGCACAGACATGATGTGGTAGTTCGAAGAACAGAATTTGAATTACGAAAGGCTAAAGATCGAGCTCATATTCTTGAAGGTTTGATCATTGCTTCAGACAATATAGATGAAGTAATTGCATTGATCAGAGCATCTTCGAACGCTGATGAAGCCAGAAATAAATTGATGGAGCGCTTTGAGCTTTCAGAAATTCAGGCGAAGGCGATCGTGGAAATGAGATTAAGACAACTTACCGGACTGGAGCAGGATAAGTTGCGTGCTGAATATGATGAAATTTTAAAAACTATTGAAGACCTTGAAGATATCCTTGCGCGTAAAGAGCGTAGAATGGAGGTTATCAAAAATGAGCTTCTTGAAGTAAAAGAAAAATATGGTGACGAAAGAAGATCTCAGATCGAATATGCAGGGGGAGATCTTAGTATCGAGGATATGATTCCTGATGAGAGAGTAGTAATTACCATTTCTCACGCTGGTTATATTAAAAGAACATCACTTACCGAATATAAGACTCAGAATAGAGGAGGAGTTGGTCAAAAAGGATCGAATACAAGAAATGAAGATTTCCTTGAATATCTTTTCGTTGGGACCAATCACCAGTATATGCTATTCTTTACTCAGAACGGTAAATGTTACTGGATGAGAGTTTATGAAATTCCTGAAGGAAGTAAAGCTTCTAAAGGAAGAGCTATCCAGAACCTTATAAATATTGAGCCAGATGATAAAGTAAATGCATTTATATGTACTCAGGATCTTAAAGATGAAGAGTATGTGAATGAGCATTTTGTGATCATGGCCACGAAAAAAGGTCAGGTTAAAAAGACCAGGCTAGAAAGATATTCCCGACCTAGAACTAATGGTATCAACGCGATCACTATTAAAGAGGGAGATGAATTACTTGAAGCTAAACTTACTACTGGAAACAGTCAGGTAATGTTAGGTCTTAGAAGCGGTAAAGCGATAAGATTTGAGGAGTCCAAGACCAGACCTATGGGAAGAAATGCGTCTGGTGTTAGAGGTATTACCCTGGCAGATGATAACGACGAGGTAGTAGGTATGATCGCTGTAAACGATTTTGAATCTGATATCCTGGTAGTTTCTGAAAATGGATACGGTAAAAGATCAAGCTTAGAAGATTATAGAATTACAAACCGTGGAGGAAAAGGAGTTAAGACAATTTCTGTAACTGAAAAGACAGGACAACTTGTCGCGATAAAGAATGTTTCAGATGTAGATGACCTGATGATCATTAATAAATCGGGTATTGTAATTCGTATGGCTGTAGAAGATCTACGCGTAATGGGCCGTGCAACGCAAGGAGTTAGACTTATTAACCTAAAAGGTAATGATGCGATTGCAGCAGTGGCTAAAGTCTTACACGACGAGGATGATGTAGAAAATATGGAAGACGCTGAAAAGCCCGTAGGCGGTGAGGATACAGCGAATGGCACAACTATTGTAGATGATAGTGAAGAATAAATAAAAACCAAAACAAAAATGAAAACTAATATTTTGACAGCGGCAGCAGTGTCATTTCTAACCATGACTGCAGTTGCCCAAAAAGATGAAGTAAAAAACGCTGAGGATGCTCTTGAAGATGGTAATTATTCCGAAGCAAAAGCGCAACTTAAAATTGCAGAGCCAAATATTGGCGAATTGAATGATAAATGGACAGAGAATTTTTACCTATATAAAGGTAAAGCTTACGCAGCCGGAAAACCTTCTTCTGAAGATATGAAGACTGCGGCAATGGCTTTTGAAAAAGCTGCTGAAATGGGTAATGAAGAAGCGATGGATGAATTAACTGCTTTAAAAAATAACCTTATCCAGAGTGCTATTTCAGATCAGAATAATAAAGATTTTCAGAGCGCTGCAAACAAACTATATACGAGTTATGAACTGAATACAAAGGATACAATCTATCTTTACTATGCAGCTAATAATCTTGTAGAGGCCCAAAATTATGATAAGGCTGTTGAATATCTTGAAAAACTTAATGAATTAGGATACGACGGTTCAGGGAAAATGTATACTGCTGAAAATGTTCAGACTGGTGAGAGAGAAAATCTAGGTTCTCAACAACAAATGGACTTGATGATCAAAACGAAACAATATAAGGATCCTAAAGTTGAAGCTATTCCATCTAAAAAAGGAGAAATTGCTCAGTTGATCGCTAGAATTTATATTAATCAGGAAGATTATGAAAAAGCGATAACTGCAATGGATAAAGCAAAAGCTACTAATCCAGGTGACATGGGACTTTTACAAGCTGAAGCTAACATGTACTATCAGATGGGCGAAACCGATAAGGCTAGAGAAATTCTTGAAGAAGTAGCAGAAAATGATCCTAGTGATCCTGCGACTTTCAATAACATTGGATTAATGTATGCTGAGATCGAGGATGCGGAAAAAGCTATCGAGTTTTATAACAAGGCATTAGAAATCAATCCTGAATATAACGAAGCTCGTGTAAATCTAATCGCAGCAAAGTTAAGTAAGGAAAGAGAGATCATCGATGAGATGAATGGTCTTGGAATGAGTAAGAAAGATAACGAGCGTTACGATGAGCTTGATGCTAAAAGAAAGGAAATTTACAAATCTGTAATTCCAGATCTTGAAAGAGCAATGGAAGTTGATCCTGACAACAAGGACATCGTAAGAACTGCTATGAATATCTATACTAACTTAGGAAATCAGGAAAAAGCTGACGAACTTAAAACTAAGCTATAATTAGTAATAGTTCCACATTATAAAAAAAAAGCCACCGAAATTCGGTGGCTTTTTTATTGGTAATTATTATAATAAATTGACCTATATTATTTTTTTGATCACTCTTAACTTATGAGTGTGTTTTCTTAGTTCGGCGTTAAAGATACCGGAATGATCAATCCGATCTACTCTCACTTTGCCGTCAACATGAATGATATAATTATCTTTCATGATCAATCCAACATGATTGATGATTCCTTCATTATCGTCAAAAAAAGCTAGATCTCCAGGTTCACTTTCCTCAATAAAACTAAGTGCTTCTCCCTGTTTAGATTGTTCAGCTGCATCTCTATAAATTCTGAACCCATTCAGTTTATATACAGTCTGGGTAAAGCCACTGCTGTCTATTCCAAACGGACTTTTTCCACCGGAAATGTGCGGTGAATTCAAGTATAGAGCGGCAGTATTGATCAGATTCTCTTTTACAGAAATAGAAGGTTTGGTTTTCTCACCCTCAAACCGATGATTTAGTCTATCTGCAAAATTAAGTACAGAGCCCAGTGGAATAGGCATTAATAAACCATTCTCATCAGTGATGTATTCAATAAGATCTGATGAAAGCTGAAGATCATTCTCTTCAAGAGAATAATAATCAGCTTCCTCGATCTTTTTATACTGCTTTCTATCTATCCAGGCTTCAAAACCATCAAAGGAATTTCGAATTTTACTCCATTGTGCGCGTTCTTCTAGAATTTTGAAATGCTCTCCATATAATAATTGAGAAGTCATTTCACTCTGATAAGACGCGGAAGCCCTTAGCGGTACAATACTTAAATGGCAAATCCCGTATTGCATTAATTTATTTCTTGTTCAATTTTAGGAATTGCGTTCAATAACCATTGCGGAAGCACCTCCCCCGCCATTACAAATGGCAGCAGCACCTATTTTTCCATTGTTCTGTTCTAGTACATTTAGTAATGTAATTAGAATTCTAACTCCGCTACATCCAAGTGGATGTCCTAATGAAACGGCTCCTCCGTTCACATTAGTATTTGAATCATCTAATCCTAAAATTTTCATATTGGCCAGGCCAACCACTGAGAAAGCTTCATTGAATTCAAAATAATCAACATCTTTAAGATCAATACCTGCCTTAGCAATCGCTTTTGGAAGTGCTTTGGAAGGAGCTGTAGTAAACCATTTAGGTTCTGTAGCAGCATCGGCGAAACTTTTGATCGTAGCCAATGGTTTCAATCCAAGCTCATCTGCTTTTTCCCTGCTCATTAATACAACTGCTCCGGCACCATCGTTAATAGTGGAAGCATTTGCAGCAGTTACCGTTCCTTCTTTTGAGAACGCCGCTCTTAATTGAGGGATTTTTTCAAGTTTAATATTCTTAAATTCTTCATCTTCTTTGACGATGATTGGATCACCTTTTCTTTGAGGTACTTCTACAGGTACTACCTCATTGTCAAATTTCCCTTCTTTCCAGGCTTTGGCAGATCTTTCATAAGACTGGATTGCAAATTTATCCTGATCTTCTCTTGAGAAATTATGTTCAGACGCACAAAGATCGGCGCAAACCCCCATGGCATTATTATCATAAGCATCAACCAATCCATCCTTCTGCATTCCATCTTCTAAAGTAGCGGGACCAAATTTCTTCCCGTTTCTCATATGAACATAATGCGGAATAAGACTCATATTCTCCATTCCTCCGGCAACAACTATAGATGCATCACCCAGCATAATGGATTGAGCACCCTGCATTACGGTTTTCATACCACTGGCACAAACTTTATTTACGGTAGTACATGGAACTGAATCTGGAATTCCTGCACCTAGAGAAGCCTGTCTTGCCGGAGCCTGACCATTACCAGCCTGAACCACATTTCCCATCAAAACCTCTTCAACTAACTCTGGTTTTAAATTGATCTTCTCTAAAGCGCCTTTTATCGCGATAGATCCTAATTTCGTGGCTGGAATGCTTGATAAGCTACCTAAAAAACTACCAATTGGAGTTCTCGCAGCGCTTACTATTACTACTTCTTTGTTCATGTTTTAAGTTTAATTAATTCAAGTCTTGCGAAGTTAGTGATTTTATAAGGAATTAAATAACCTAAGCTTATTCAGACCTATTTTTACTACATTTGAGCATTACCTGAATATCTATGAGCGATTTCGTAAATAAGCTTTACAAAAATCAGGCGCTTTTTTATAAAGTTTTCCTGTTTGTGCTTACCTCAGTATTAATCGTTTACCTGCTTCCGAAAGGCGGTAAATTTAAATACGATATCCCAAAAGGGAAGCCTTGGCAATACGAGAATCTTTATGCTCCATTCGATTTTGCTATTCTGAAGACTGATGAAGAGGTAGCCGCTGAAAGGCAGGATATTACAAAATCTCATATTCCTTACTATAATTTTGATACCGAGAAACCTGAGATCGTCAACGAGGATGCTTTAAACGAGGTGAAAAATGTATTTCCAGATTCAACTTTAAGGGTTTATGAAACGATTATTGATGATTTTGTAACTAAAACCCTGGATGATATTTACGAATTTGGATTGCTTCAGGAGAGTGAAAGGCTGGATCCAGATCAATTGGTGTATTTATTAAAAGGTAATGAAGCTTCTGAAGTTGCTTACCGAAGAATTCTTAAACAAAATCAGATTCGCGGATTTTTAAGTGAAGAGATCGCAAATTCCGGATTTTCTTCTTTTAAGACCGAATTACTTGAAGTTTTCTTCAATTCCGTAGAGCCTAACGTTACGTTTAATAACCAGTTAACGCAGAAAGAACTCGAAAGCAAGCTGAATAACATCTCGTACACTCGTGGAATAATTGAACAGGGCAGCAGGATCATTGCAAAAGGAGAGGTTGTAGAAGGCAATAAATACAATATACTACGCTCTTTGAAGGCAGAATATGAATCACAGGTTTGGAGTCAGTCTAACTACAACTGGATCATTGTTGGTTATAGTACGCTGGTCGCTTTAGCATTGTTGATGCTATTGTTATTCATGCGGAAATACCGTATCAGCATTTTTGAAAATAATGTAAAGGTTACCTTCATTTTTTTCAATATCATCTTCATGGTGATGCTTACTACGCTAGCCGTGAATTTCAACATAGATTATGTTTATGTGGTGCCTCTATGTATTCTACCGCTTACTTTAAAAGCATTTTTTGATGCCAGGTTGGGACTTTTTACTCACGTGATCACAGTACTTCTTCTTGGCTTCATAGTTCCGAATAGTTATGAGTATATGTTCCTTCAGATAATTGCTGGTATCGTAACCATTTTGACGGTGAGTGAACTTTATAAAAGGGCCAATCTCTTTATCTCTGTTGGACAAATAACCTTGGTATACATCATCGCATATTTTGCCTTTACCGTGATTCAGGAAGGGAATATTGACGATATGAAGCCTGAAGTGTTTCTAACTTTTCTTCTAGGAGGATTTGCAACCCTATTTGTACAGCCATTAATATATGTCTACGAAAAGATCTTCGGAATGGTGAGCGATATGTCCCTCCTCGAACTTTCAGATACTAACTCGAAGCTATTAAAAGAACTGGCGGAAAAAGCTCCCGGTACTTTTCACCATAGTTTGAATGTGGCTAATCTTGCTGAAGCGGCCGCGAATGAAATTAATGCAAACGCAATGCTGGCCAGGGTAGGAGCTCTATACCACGATATTGGTAAAATGTATAATCCTACATATTTCACAGAGAACCAGACCACTTCAGTGAATTCCCACGATGAATTATCTCCAAGAGAAAGCGCCCAAATCATTATTGAACATGTGATCAAGGGAATTGAAATTGCCAAAAAGAATAATCTTCCAGACAGGGTTATAGATTTTATCCGGACTCACCACGGGACTAGCACTGTCTATTATTTCTATATGAAAGAAAAGGAAGCGAATGAGAATACTTCAGCGGAAGATTTCAGATATCCAGGGCCCATTCCTTTTAGTAAGGAAACAGCAATTCTAATGATGTGTGATAGCGTGGAAGCTGCAAGTAAGAGTCTTAAGGAGCCAACTTCTGTACTTATCGATAATTTTGTAGAGAAGATAATTGATAAACAAATGGATGAAGGTCAATTCCTGAATTCGAATATTACCTTTAAAGAAATACAGATGGTAAAGAAAATTCTAAAGCGTAAGCTGAAGAATATTTACCATCTGCGTATTGAATATCCTGAATAAGATCTTAATGAACGTTTAAGATTTTCTGTTCTTTATCCTGAAATTTAAAACTCTCACCAGCTTTTTTTCCTTTCATTTCCTGATAGATTGGTGCATCTGTAGAAATTGCATAAACTGTGCTTCCTTCATCCAGGGTTATTTTTCCTAAGGCAGCAGAAATGAAATAATAGTTTTCATCTGTTTCAACCACACTTCCAAAGTCGATTTGCTCGGTGTAATGATTTTTATCAATGCGATCTAACTTCTCTTTCATTTTTCGAGAATTGTCAAGGTATTCAGCATATTTCTCAAAATCCCCTAGTAATTGACCCTTACTGTCATCTTCGTCATAATCTGTATGAGCATCGTTGTTTTCCATGGATTCTTTTATCTGATCCATTTCATTCTCGTACTTTTTGATCTGCCTGTTCACTGTATCCAGACACTTGAAATATAGTTCTTCCTTATTTGCTACCATTTTATTAAAATTTCTTATTTGAATTAAAATTACTCAAGCATTAACGACTCAAAGAAGTTTTAGCAAATATTTAATATCGGAAAGAAATTTACCCAGATTAGAATGAGAGTTAAACATAAGCTTATAAGCTTATATTATATTTTAATAAGCTTTTAAACTTATTTTATTATATTTGGAGTATGATTTCTGTAATTTCCGCTGACCTTTTATCGTCAACTACCTATTCCAGAGAATTGCTGGAGAAGGTAATTGATGCTTTAAAAAATGAATTTAAAATTATCAATAAACTTTCAAGCGAAGATTCCGGATTCAAAATTTATAGAGGAGATAGTTTTCAAGGTATTATTTACGATCCGATGGCTGCTTTAAAGGTTGCCATACAATTGAAGACTTCTATTAACAGGCTTCATATGCATGATGGGGAAATAAATAAAGCATTTAGAGTAGAGGCAGACCTTAGACTGGCAATTGGAATTGGAAGCTATGACTTCAAACGTGATTCTGTAATGGAAGCGAACGGACAGGCATTTCAATTTTCAGGGAGAACGCTGGATGAGATGAAAAAAGAGAACCGTAAGATTCAGCTGAGAACTCCCTTGGAGCAAATAAATGAAGAATTTGATACTTCCTTATTATTATTTGATACGATTTCAGACAAATGGAGCACCGCTTCTGCCGAAGTGATCTATTATCTTTTAAGAGATATGAAAGAAGCTGATATTGCAGCAGAATTGGATATTAGCCAGTCCGCAGTTAATCAGCGCAAAAAAGCGGCGGGATGGGATGCAATTGACAAACTACTCAAACGTTATGAATCTGTAATAACTGAACATTTTTCGGATGGACAATAGTATTCTTATTCTTCTACAATTATTATTGGCTCATATAATTACAGATTTTGTAATTCAGCCTACAAAATGGGTGAATCATAAGCGAGAAAATAAAGCAAAGTCTATCTATTTGTATTTACACGCGGCACTATCAGGTTTGCTTACTTTTATTTTTTTGGCTAGGTTAGAATGGTGGTATATCGCCGTATTTATTGCTATAAGCCATTTCTTTATCGACCTTTGGAAACTTCAATATAAAAATGATAATCTTAAGATATTTGTATTAGACCAGTTATTGCATTTGTTGATGATTTTGTTAGCATGGCTATTCCTGATCTCAGGATTTAATGAGATTATACCATTTTTCGCTAGTATTTTTAATTCTGAAGCTATTCTGGCTTATATCATAGGTTTTCTGATCATTATATTTCCAACCGGATTTCTCATTGGAAAAGCTACCAAGAGATGGCAAAATGAGGTGGAAGATGATCTCAGGAAGAATAGTCTGGATGCAGCCGGGCGCTATATTGGAATTTTTGAAAGGATACTGGTTCTAACCTTTATTATCTCTGGAAATTTTTCAGCAATAGGGTTTTTGATCGCAGCTAAATCAATACTTAGGTTCAGCGATAAATCTGAAACCGGGGCAAGAAAGCAAACCGAATATGTACTCATTGGAACTTTAATGAGCTTTACTATTACGATTCTTGTAGGCTTTCTAGTACGCCATATTGCTTTCTAGCAATTGTATATTGCTCTGGATTCTTTCTTTCACAATATTCATCATTCTCTTGTTCAAAGCAGAAGAATTCTTAATGTAAGTATCATATTCTTCTAAAGTAAACTGCCCAATGATAATACCTTTCAGGCTATTTCTGAATTTTATATCACGCTGAATAGCATTTTCAATGTATTCAAACCTTTTTTCAAGCTTAAGTTCATAGAACTTATTCTTGTGTTTGGTGATATAATTTCTGAAAACGGCCAGTAGGAGTTCATCCTGCAATTTAGCCACAGGGCGAAGGGTTTCATTTTGAAACCGTTCTTCTGAACTCATATTATCGGTGATTCTTGCTGAAGGGATCTCAGGCCTCAGATCCACTAGGTTAATATCTCTCGGATTCATGGCAAGTAATGTTTCTTAAATATAATTAATATTAATGCCGCATTTACCATACCGAAATTCGACTTGTAAACCGTTTATAAACAATAGGAGTTAAATCTGTCTTAATCGCCCGTTATTCTTCTTTTCATCTTATTATATTGAAAAGAAAAAGCTAAAGTATTTTAAGAATGATTGAATCCAAAAATCCATATACGGGAGAAACTATAGAAAAATTCAAAGAGCTCACGAAACCAGAAATCGATAAAGCTCTTGATAAAGCTGATTCCAGATTTCAGAAATGGAGAAAGACAAGTTTTGAGGAAAGAGCTGATCTTATGAAGAAAGCCGCATCAGAACTTAAATCTAATAAAGAGGAATACGCCAGAGATATAAGTTTGGAGATGGGGAAACCAATTTCTCAATCCATCGCTGAAATTGAAAAATGCGCCTGGGTTTGTGAATATTATGCTGAAAATGCTGAAAAACATTTAACCTCGAAAAAAATAAAAACAGATGCATCTAAGAGTTACGTGAATTATGAGCCTATTGGAGTGGTACTGGCCGTAATGCCATGGAATTATCCTTTCTGGCAGGTTTTTAGATTTGCTGCTCCCGCGCTTATGGCCGGAAATATTGGAATTCTGAAACATGCAAGTAACGTGATGAGATCAGCGAATAATATTCAAAAAGTTTTTGAAAGAGCTGGCTTTCCTGATGCCTGTTTTCAGAATCTTGTGCTAAGTAGCAGTAAGATTGAGGATATTATTAGAGACTCAAGGGTTAAGGCGGTTACGCTTACAGGTAGTAAGCCTGCTGGAGCTGCTGTTGCGTCTGTGGCTGGGGATGAAATTAAAAAGTCAGTTCTGGAACTTGGAGGAAGCAACGCTTTGGTAGTATTTAAAGATGCAAATATTTCAGAAACCGTGGCAACCTGTGTTCAGGCGAGATTTCAAAACACAGGTCAAAGTTGTATTGCTGGGAAAAGACTGATTCTTCATGAAAGTATTGAAGAAGAATTCATGGAAGAATTCGTAAAGCAGGTAAGGGAATTAAAAAGTGGTAACCCATTAGATGAAGAAACTTTTATTGGAACCCTAGCAAGGGAAGATCTGGCGGAAGATCTTGAAAAACAAGTTAAGGATTCAGTTAAAGCAGGAGCTAAGATAATTCTTGGGGGTAAAAGAGATAAAGCTTACATGGAACCAACCATCCTGACGGGAGTAACGCGTGATATGAGTATGTTCAAGGAAGAAACTTTTGGACCGGCCATTGGCGTTACCACATTTAAAGATGATCAGGAAGCAATTGATCTGGTTAATCTTTCAGATTTTGGACTAGGTGTTTCAATATTTACGGAAGACATGGATTTTGCTGAAAAGATCGTTCCTGATTTCGAAGATGGAGCTGTTTTCGTAAATGAACTTGTGAAGAGTGATCCACGATTACCTTTTGGAGGAACAAAGATTTCAGGTTATGGAAGAGAACTTTCTGAAGATGGAATTAAAGAGTTTGTAAACAGGAAAACAGTTTATTTCAAGTAATACATTCGGTATTATCTGAAAATAAGATTGTTTTAAAAAGGATTATTAATCCGGAAGCAATTCCGGCAAATTTAGATATATGGCACAAAAAATTTCTGTCACCATAGATAGCGTGGTTTTCTGCAAAGTAAACAACCAGTTTAAAGTATTATTGATACAACGTAAAAATGAACCATTTAAAGACGAGTGGGCGCTACCGGGTGGATTTGTAAATGAAGGAGAGAACCTGGAAACTGCAGCCAAAAGAGAGTTACTTGAAGAAACTGGAGTAAAAGTAGAATCTATGCAGCAAGTACAGGCTTTTGGTGAGCCAGGTAGAGACCCAAGAGGGCATACGATCTCAATTGCGTTTTTGAGTAGGATATTTTGCGAGGAAGAACTAACACCATCAGATGATGCTAAAGATGCTCAATGGTTCGCAATAGAAAAACTTCATACCATGAAGCTCGCCTTTGATCACGATGAAATCATAAATGTTGCGCAACAATTTCTGTAATAATTTCACTGGATATAAATAAAACTCTCAAATCATTTCTAACATTTTGAGAATTACGCAAATCTATTGAAGTCCTTTTTCTAATAGACTAATTCTATATATTTTTGAAATAAAAAATGAGATTTCATACAAGAAAATGGATAAAACCTGAAGATCTAAATCCTAACGGAACTCTTTTTGGAGGTCGTTTACTGGAATGGATAGACGAGGAATGTGCTCTTTATAGCATCGTTCAGCTTGAAAATCCTAAAACGGTTACTAAATACATGAGTGAAATAGATTTTAAGAGTTCTGCTCATCAGGGCGATATTATTGAAATTGGTATTGAAGTGCTAAAATTTGGTACTGCATCGCTAACTCTTAAATGTGAAGTCCGTAATAAAATGACCAGGGAAACTATAATTACGGTAGATAAAATAGTGATGGTGGCGTTGGATGAGGCTGGGAAACCTAAACCTCATGGCAAAACTGAGATCGAATTTGTGAAAGACAGGCTTAAATAGTTATTTCTTACTTTTATCTGAAGCTTCAGGATTAGGAGCAAGTCGTACCGGAAATTCTTTTTCACCGCCATATAATTTGATTTCCTGGATGTCTGCTGGCATATAATAACCGTTATTTTCCAGTGCTTCTTTTACCACGCGGACAACGTTACCCTTGGTGATCATTGCCTGCATTCTGAAATCCTTGGTGTCCACCCAGAAGAAAACTTTTAAATTAACTGTGCTGGTAGCAAGTTCGTCTTCGATCACAAAATTCTGGTGATCTTCATCTTCGATTACCAATGGCTCTCCACGTAATGCTTCCATAACCGTTTTTTTGGCCCCATCGATGTTGTCTTCGTAGGCAATACCGATCGTGAAAGACCATCTATAGAATCCATCTTCCGTATAGTTAGTTACAGGTTCGGTTAGTACATCGCTATTAGGGATATAAACATCTTTTCCATCAAATGTCTTCAGTTTTGTATATCGAAATTCAAGAGCTTTTACCTTTCCAAAATTATCTCCAATTTCCACAGTATCTTCCACATCGAATGGTCGGTTGAAGGCAAGAATAATTCCAGCAATAAAGTTTTCACCAATGTCTTTAAAAGCGAATCCAAGAACAACTGCACTTGCACCTGCCGCCGTTAAAATTCCCGTAGCAATACCGCCTAGTCCAGCCGCTCTTAAGGCCAGCATGATTGCGGTAATAATAACCAGAAACCTGATTGCCTTTCCCAGGAACCTGCTCATTAAAGGATCTGAGGTTCTTGCCGAAATTCTTCTTCTGAAAAACTTACCAAGCCAGATTCCAACCAGCACTCCAAGAATGATGATTAAAAGTCCCAGGCCAATTCCGGGTAACTGGTCTATAAAATTGTTGTAAAAGTGTTTGAAAGATTCAGAAATTGTTTCCGTTTCTGCTTCTAAAGAATTTTGCATTAGTTGGTTTTTTCTAAAAATAGAAATTAGAAAAAACAGATTATCCCAATAAAATGTTAGTTTTTACTGATTGCTAGAGCCGTTCTGTCCTTTTTCGGAGTTTTCTTTCTCCTCATCAGCAATTTGCTCCTTTGCATCTTTTATAACTTCTTCGCTTGCGGGTTCAGGCTTTTGTTCTGCAGCCAGTTCTTTCTGTAAATAAAGATCAGCGTAATATGGAAAGTGATCAGATTTGATATCTTCACCAGTATCTATATTTTTCACCCTGAATTCTTCCGAAACAAATATCTGGTCTAGTGACCAGCGCATTATAAAACTTTGGGCATTAAAGGTATTATAAAAACTACGGCCTTTTCTAACATCCAATAATTCTCCAACTTTCTGAAACATGCTGGTTGTACTGGACCAGGCTACATCATTAAAATCACCAATTACAACAACAGGGATTTCGGCATCGCGAGCTTCCAAGGCTGTTTTCATCATTTCCGCATCTCTGTCTGAAGACGACGGATTATGTTGTGGCATCGGTGGAGTAGGATGGATAGCATGCAGCTGCACTTTGTCTCCAGATTTTAGAACTAATTCAGTATGTATTGAGGGAATACTGTCATCTACAATATATTTAACTTCAGTTTTATTCAATTTTAATTTTGAATATAATAGCATCCCGTAAGTATTGTCTAAAGGAACTTCAACTTTATAAGGATAATCTGAACCAATTCCCTTCTTTATCGCATTGCTCCAGGTCTGATCTGTTTCTGTAAAAACGGCCACATCAGGATTGAGTCTTTTCATTTCCTGAATAAGAAGATCTGTCTTTTTGTTTTTCTGTAAAACATTAGAGGTTAGCAATCTAAAACCTGTATTTTCAATAACTGCTTCAGTTGGTTCGCCCACGTCAAAGGGTGCCATAGGTGTGTAAGGATAGATCTTTCCGAATTGGAAAATAAAGCAGGCTACCAGCACTGCCATAAATGTATAATCCCTCCAGGATCTAATTTCAAACCTGAAAAAATAGGAAGCGATCGCAGTTAAGGTTAAAAGAGTTAACTGTATATGTGGATAATCGAACATTCTTATCCACCAGAAATCGGCAGCGATAAGAGGAATCAACGTAATAACAACTGCCAGGATACCGAAGCCCTGTAGGAATGGTTTTAATTTCATGATGGTAAGTTAGTTAAGATTCAGATCTTTCTGACAAATAATTGCGAAAATCATCTCCTGAAGGTGACTCGAACAACTGAAGATCAAAATAAGGAATGGCCGCAATTAAATGGTCGAAAATATCTGCGGAAATATACTCAAAATTTTCCCAGCGTTTATCCCTGCTGAAACAAAGTATTTCCAGTGGAATCCCGTTAGGAGTAGGAGCAAGATGCCTCACGATAATGTACATTTCTTTATGAACAGCTGAATGTTCGTGAAGATAGGTGTCAGCATATTTTCTGAATATTCCAAGATTTGTCTGATTTCTACCGTTTATCAGCAGACTTTTATCGATCTGGTTCGATTCGTTATACTTATCAATTTCAGCCTGTCTATTTTCCAGGTAGGGAGCGATAAGTTTAATTTTTTTCAATTCCTCAATTTTTTCGGGTGTAAGGAATTTTACAGAATTCTGTTTAATATAAACCGATCTTTTAATTCTTCTTCCCGGAGACTCCTGCATTCCTCTCCAATTTTGAAAAGAATCTGAAATCAGACTATAAGTAGGAATGGTGGTATAGGTATTATCCCAGTTCTGAACTCTTACGGTTGCCAGGTTAATTTCAGTCACAGTACCATCTGCACCAAATTTCTCAAAAGAGATCCAGTCTCCAATTCTAACAATATCGTTAACTGAAACCTGAATGGAAGCAACAAGACCAAGAATAGTATCTTTAAAAATTAATAAGATCACAGCCGAAGCCGCACCTAAAGAAATTGCAAATCCAACTACAGATTTTCCGGTGATTTCCGAAAAAATAAACATCAATCCTACGATCCAGATAAAGATCATAATGATCTGGCTAAAGCTTTCAATTGGTTTATCGTTAAACTCTGACCGGGTTTTCAGGTAATTCCTGGTAGAACGCAACACACTTCTGCAAATCCAGATCACCAGAATGATGATATATATCTTCAATACAAAATAGAAGGCTCTCAAGATATCCGGAAAGCTGATGAAAATGAGTGGGAATAGCTTATAAACCACAAAAATTGGCAGAAATCTTCCTACATATTTTGGAAAATTACTTTTAATCAGAAAGTCATCTAGGGTGGTTTTCGTTTTATTAGTGAAAAGTTTAAAACCTTCAATAATAAAGTGCTTGATCAGGTAATTGATACCCATGACTATCAGGGTAAGAATGATCAAGTTTATCAACAAATTAAGGTATAATGCTGCCGTGGCATTCATTCCCTGATCCACAAAAAACTCTTCCAGAAAACAGATAATGTCTATAAGACTCTCTTCAATATTCATATATTAAAGATATTTTTTTTCAACATAGAAAGGTCCGAATGGCAGGACAGAGCATCCCAATATAATTCCCATTTGAGTTAAGGTCCAATTCATCGGTTTCCATAGTATTACTCCTCCCAGCACGTACACCACAAAAAGTACTCCATGAGCCATGCCCACAATCTGGACCATTTCTGGAATGTCGTAGATATATTTTAAAGGCATTGCAATGAATAAAAGCAACAGGAAAGAGATACCTTCCAGGATACTTATCAATTTGAAAATTTTTACCTGACTTTTTATAGACATATCCAAAGTTTAAACTTCTGAACAAAGATAATTTATAATATAGACATGACCTTAAAGTCTTAAAAGAGCTTTATGATGTTTTTAATATAATAGGGGCGAGGCTGTTGCTCAATTTTCTTAATTTGCAGGCGTAAAATAAAATTATGAGTAATAAAAGAGTTCTGGTTACAGGTGGTCTGGGTTTTATAGGGTCACATACGGTTGTAGCCCTACAGAATGAAGGGTTTGACGTAGTAATCATAGATAATCTTTCTAATTCTTCTATAGATGTTTTAGGAGGAATAACACAGATAACAGGAAAAACTCCTGAATTTGAAAATATTGATCTGAGGGAAAAAGCGGCAGTCAAAAATTTCTTCGAAAAATATCCTGATATTGAAGATGTAATTCATTTCGCTGCTTCTAAAGCTGTTGGAGAAAGTGTAGCTAATCCACTTTTATATTATGAAAACAATATTGGTTCATTGGTATACCTTTTACATGAACTTAATAAGAAAGAGCATCCAAGGTTTATTTTCAGTTCATCCTGTACAGTTTATGGCCAGGCAGACGAACTGCCAATTACTGAAGATGCCCCGGTGAAAACCGCTGAATCTCCTTATGGAAATACCAAGCAAATAGGAGAAGAGATCATTCAGGATAATTGCAAGGTTGATAAGAAATTTAAGGCGATTTCGCTAAGATATTTTAATCCAGTTGGAGCGCATCCAACAGCGGAGATCGGTGAGTTACCAATAGGAACTCCTCAAAACCTTATTCCATTTATCACTCAAACGGCCGTAGGAAAAAGGGACGAACTTTCGGTTTTTGGTGACGATTATCCTACGGAAGATGGAACAGCGGTGAGAGATTATATTCATGTGATGGATCTTGCTGAAGCCCATGTGAATGCACTTCAGAGATTGATAATAGGAAAAGAAAAAAATAACTATGAGGTTTTCAACCTGGGTACGGGAAAAGGAAATTCGGTTTTAGAAGTGATCAATTCCTTCGAAAAAGTTTCAGGAGAAAAACTGAAGTACAAGATCGTAGGTAGAAGAGAGGGAGATATAACGGCTGCCTATGCAGATACTACCAAGGCAAACGAAGAACTCAATTGGAAAGCAGACAGGACTTTGGATGATGCCCTTAAAAGTGCATGGAAATGGCAATTAGTAGTAAAAAAGCGAGAAGAGGAGGATAATTAAAAAATGATTTAAATAAAAAAAGGCCGGTAATTTACCGGCCTTTTTTTATTGAGTATTATCTGAAATTATCTAGTTCCATTTACCAGGAAAGCGTGAATCACACCTGGAATCCATCCTAAAGCGGTAAGTAATAAACTAATTAAAAAAGTTACTCCTAGACCGTGCTTCATAAAAACAGCTAAAGGTGGTAATAGGATATTCAGAATAATTGTTAGTAACGACATAATCTTTGGTTTTAATGGTTAATGGTTGTCTTTTCAACGTTTTCACGTTATCCAGAACGAAGATAATACCATTGACACCTGAAACCTGAAGCCTTATGAAAAGTTTAGAAGTTTGGTTATAAAAGAGTTAAACCATTTCAAATATTACCAGCGCGTACAGATAAAATCGAGCATATCTTAATAATCCAAATATCAGATAACTTGAGAATGGGAATCTTATTATACCCGCTGCAATACTGGTCATGGCGAAGGGAATAGGCAAAAGTGCTCCAACAATGATAAGAAAACCACCCCACTTTCGAGTGTTTTTAATATGCTTGGCCATTTTTAGTTCCATGGCATCATGAACGGCCGGGATTTTAGTGATACCAACACCAATCCAGTAAGAAACGATCCCGCCTAAATAAGATGCGGTTGCAAGTAACGTTAAATATAAAATTGGACTAACTGATTTCCCAGACCATGCTATAAATAATTCCGGTGGAACCAGTCCTAATAGGGATTCTGAAAGGAAGAAAATGCTTAGTACTTCGAAAGGTGCATAGGTCTCTGTAATAGTTACCAACATGTCTTCTATATCAAGAAGATAGTGGTCTATTGCCCATAATGCTCCTACAAACAATACAATAGGTAACACCGCCTTTTTTAAACTATTCCATACAAAGGAATAAAAGCCGGTGTAGTTATAGTATTGATGTAATAAGCGGATTCGCGACTTCTTTTTAGATTTCGCTTTTTCTTCTTTCATCAATCAATTTCTTTTTATAGCGATGTTTAGAACTTCTTCCGAAGAAAAAAGTGGAAAACTAGTAGTCTTCCCCGGCATGTTCTTTTAATGCCTTTACATAATCGCGAAGTTCCATCTCATTCACTTTATTCGAATGCTCGGCCATCAGAGAAAGCATGTATTCCAGACTTTCCTGCCCGGTTACGGTTTCTGAATCTTCAACTTCAACTTCTTCTGCATCCTCATCTAATTCAACAGGTTCATCATCTGGAATCGCGATAAGAAAGTCGTCGTTTTCCTCGATGTGTTCGTAAGTTAACCTTGTGACTTTAGCAAGCAGAGGGATGTTCTCTTCCACCACGAGTTTTCTTAGATCTTTAAGATCTTGAACTATGGTATTGGTGATAATTCCATTGCGCATAAGGTCGCGCTGAATTTTATTGAGTAACTTCTGTGCTTTTATATTTTCCAAGGTATCTCTATTAAATTAGTCAGTTCTGCTTTTGCGAAAATTCAATTTTCTGCTGAATTTTTCAAGGACACAAAGTTAGTTTTTTTACGTTTCTATAAAAGTCTTTTCTTAGGTTTTATCAAGTATTTAACCTTTAAAATTAACACAATCTTAGAGCTTTTAATTTCAGGAGCATAGCCGTCTTTATTAGCTTTAATCCACAAAAATTGAATTATGAGTAAGAATAGCAAAACAGCTCTTATTACCGGAGGAAGTAAAGGTATAGGCTATGGTGTAGCAGAATCACTTTTAAAAATGGGTTACAGGGTAGCTGTGACCAGTAGATCACTTTCTGCTGCTGAAAAAGCTGCGGGAGAATTGTCAGCTTTTGGAGAAGCACTTGGTCTGGAAGCAGATGTCCGTGATTTTGACAGTCAGAAAAAAGCAGTTGATCAACTGATAAATAAATGGGGACAGCTAGATGTTCTTGTTGCAAATGCAGGGATCGGAAACTTTGGATCTGTAGAAGATCTTACGATTGAAGATTGGAATGATACCATAGACACCAATCTTACCGGTGTTTTTTACAGTATTAAAGCTAGCGTGGATGCTCTGAAAAAATCTGAAGGCTATATTATTACCATTTCGAGTTTGGCGGGAACAAATTTCTTTGCCGGTGGTGCTGCATATAATGCCAGTAAGTTTGGTGTAACCGGATTTACCCAGGCGGTAATGTTGGATCTTCGAGATAAAGGGATAAAGGTGAGCACGATCATGCCGGGCTCTGTTGCAACCTATTTCAATGATCATGAACCTTCCGAAGCCGATGCATGGAAAATTCAAATTGAAGATATTGGAGAACTCGTAGGTGATCTGTTGAAGATGAATCCGAGAACCTTGCCGAGTAAAATTGAGGTTCGACCATCGCAACCTCCAAAAAAATAATCAGTAAAAAAATTTTTTAAAGCTCTGCGAAACCAGCAGAGCTTTTTTTGTTTCAAAATTTAACAAGCCTTAGTAAAACTGGTTAAAGTATTTACAAACCCATTGATTTATCTAGTGTTTCCGAGGATATAGGTTAATTTTGTGAAAAATAAAAAAATAGAAATTGAGATGAGTATTAAAGGAAAAACTTATGTAATTACCGGTGCTTCTAGTGGAATTGGAGAAGCTACAGCTTTAAAATTAGCTAAAGAAGGTGCAAATGTTGTGTTGACAGCTAGAAGGGAAGAGCGTCTAATAGAATTAAAAAGCAAGATCGAAAAGGAAAATGCAGGAAAAGCATTAGTAGTTCCTGGCGATGTAACAAATAAAAAAGATTTTGAAAACCTGGTAGAAAAGACGAAAGCAGAATTTAAAACAATTGATGGTCTCATCAATAATGCCGGTTTAATGCCTTTATCTTACGTAAAAAATCTACATACCGATGAATGGGATACTATGGTAGATGTAAATATTAAAGGAGTATTGAATGGTGTGGCAGCTGTGCTTCCAACGATGATGGAGCAGAAGAGTGGTAATATCATTAATATTTCATCTAGTGCCGGTAGAAAAATATACCCGGGTGGGGCAGTTTACTGTGCGACGAAATCCGCAGTCAGAATGTTCTCAGAAGGTTTAAGACAGGAATTGGCTCCAAATTTCAATATTAATGTAACTTCCATTGAACCTGGTTTTGTATCTACAGAGCTTACAGATACGATTACTGATGAAGAAATCAAGGAAGGTTTACTTTCTAATTTCAAGGAAATGACACCATTGGAAGCAGAAGATATTGCAGAATCAATTTTCTATGCATTATCGCAACCAAAACGTGCGAACATTAATGATGTATTCATTATGCCGACAGAGCAGGAACAATAGAATTGTTCAATATAAAATATTTAAAAAGCCCCGATCTCGGGGCTTTTTTATTTTAAACTTTTACTACCATCTTACCGAGATTCTTCCCATCAAAAATATCGATAAATGCCTGAGGAGTCCTTTCAAATCCTTCCACAATGGTTTCATCGTATTTCAATTTTCCTGACTTCAGCCAGCCGGCAAGTTCAGAAATTGCTTTTTGGTAATCTTCCATATGATCTCTTACAAGGAATCCCTGCATTAAAGCCGATTTCTTAATTAATATACCTTCTGGTCTGGGACCGGTTGGTACTCCTGTTTCATTATATATCGAAATCGCACCGCAATTTATAATACGTGCAGCTTTATTGATATTTTGGAGAGCGGCATCAAGAATTTCTCCACCAACGTTATCAAAATAGACATCCACACCATTAGGACAGGCTTTCTTAATGGCTTCCTTCATATTCTCTGTGGTCTTGTAATTGATACCGTTATCAAAACCGAATTTTTGCTGAATATGTTCGATTTTTTCATCACTGCCGGCAATTCCAATCACTTGACAACCCTTAATTTTTCCAATTTGACCAACGACGCTACCAACTGCCCCGGCAGCACCTGAAACAAGTAAAGTTTCACCTTCTTGAAGCTTTCCAATTTTATCCAGAGCCAAATATGCGGTTAGTCCGGTTAATCCTAGAACTCCTAGATACGCTGAAAGTGGAGCAATTTCAGAATCAACCTTTCTCAGGTCCTTTCCAGAATGCACCTGTACTATTTTCCAATCTAACATCCCGATGACATGATCTCCTTTTTTGAAATCTTCAGATTTTGAATCGATCACTTCAGCTACTACCATGGATTCTAAAGGTTCGCCGACTTTAAAAGGTTCGATATAAGATTTCTCATCACGCATTCTCCCACGTAAATATGGATCTACCGAAATGTATTTGGCTTCAAGTTTAAGCTTGTCGCTATCATTTACTTGAAATTCCTGAAACTCAAAATCCTCGGTTTCTGGTCTTCCTTTTGGTCTTGATTTTAATATAATTTGTTGGTTCATAACTAATGTTTTTCTCAAATTAATCTGAAATAAAATACCCGGCAAATAAGCGATGCCAATTTCTCCTTAAAAGTTGAAAAATCGCGGAAAGCTATTATTAATTGAGGTTAAAGCTTTAATTTCAAACCTTGAAAGAATTTTGAATTTGACGATCCCATTTACCCGATATAAAAATGACTTTATCAAGTTTTTGAGAAGCACCGATTTTTCAAAAGCCATTGTTCTCACGATCTCGATCGTCATACCAATTCTAGTATTTTCGCATATTGGCAATCTTGAAATTGGAGTTAGTATTGCTATGGGCTGCCTGTTATCTTCTCCAAGTGATGTCCCCGGAAGCTTCAAACATAAGATTTATGGAGTGGTAGCTGCTGCGATCCTTGGCGCTTCCTCGTTCTTAGTTGCAGGTTACGCCGCAGCGTTCGGTTGGTTGATCATCCCGATGCTGGTCATCATGATATTTTCCATTTCGTTTCTTTCGGTTTATGGATTCAGGGCCTCTCTGGTAACCTTCGCAGGGTTACTGGCAGTAGTTTTAAGTTTTGCCAATCTTTCTTCAGAAATCGATATCTGGCAAAAGTCGCTCCTAATTCTTTCTGGAGGTATCTGGTATTTATTAATCAGTATCGGATGGTATTTTATAAAACCTGAAAGAGCTACCGAGCAATTGCTTGGTGAAACCATGGAAATCACTGCAGATTATTTAAGATTGAGAATCAAGCTCTTGAGAACTGATAATTTTACCCAGGATTTGCAGAAACAATTATTTCAGTTACAAACAGATCTTAACGACCATCATGAAAGTTTAAGGGAAATACTAATTCGGTCCAGGCAGGCATCAGGAAGTTCAGGTTATTCGAGGAAGAGATTATTGGTCTTTATAGATCTTGTTGATATGCTGGAATTAGCCATGGCACATCCGATAGATTATCAAAGAATGCGAAAATCATTTGAAAAGGATCCCGGAACCCTAAAGATCTTTGGTGATTTTACTTTACGTCTGGCTGATCAGTTGGAAGAAATAGGTTTGTCTGTACAGAAAAATATAAAACTTCCTGAGAACAAGGTTCCGGAAAAACTGGAAGAAGTCAAAAAAGCGCTATCTGAATTCAGAAGTAATATTGACATTAGAGAAAGAAGAGACGCAATGCTGCTCCTACGAAATCTTTTCGATTACCAGACAAAGCAAGCTCAGAAAATAAATAATATAGACCGGATTCTGCGGAACCTGGAAAGCAATAAAAAGATCTTTATTAAGGAAAAAGAGGTTCAGAAATTTTTAACTCAGCAGGATTATAGTTTTAAAACCATCATCAATAATTTGAATTTCAGCTCAGCGATCTTCCGGCATTCGCTTAGATTGTCACTGGTTGTTCTCATTGGTTATTTAATAGGGGATTATTTCTCAGTTCAAAATTCTTACTGGATCCTGCTAACCGTGGTGGTCATCATGAGACCTAATTACGGTTTGACCAAAGAAAGAACTAGGAAACGTATTATAGGAACTTTAATAGGAGGCGCCCTCGCAGTGGGAATCGTAATTATTACTCAAAATACTACGGTTTACGCGGTTCTTGGAATACTTTCCTTAACGCTTGCCTTTTCATTAATTCAGCGTAATTATACCACCGCAGCGATATTTATTACCTTGAGTATTATATTCATTTACGCTTTATTGCAACCGGAAGTATTAAATGTAATTCAGTTCAGGATTGTAGATACGATCATAGGCGCAGGCCTGGCTGCCTTCGGAAATCTTATCCTTTGGCCAAAATGGGAATCTCAGAACATCAATAATGTAATTGCCACTTCTGTAAACGCCAACCTGGATTATTTAAACGAGATCGATGAGTTTTATCATACGAAGGAAACTTTGCCATTATCGTATAAACTTGCCCGAAAAAAAGCTTTCATTGAAATGGGAAATTTAAGTGGAGCTTTTCAGAGAATGACCCAGGAACCAAAATCAAAACAACGAGGGGTAACTTCAGTTTATGAAATTGTAAGTTTAAATCATACCTTTCTCACCGCATCAGCATCATTAGGAACGTACATCAGAAATCATCCTACTACCAGCGCATCAGCAGATTTTGATACTTATACAGATGCCATAAGCTTCAATCTGACTAATTCTGTAAATATTCTTGAGAACCGGGAAAAAGACGAAAGCGAATCTGAAGAAGTATCAAAAGCCGGAAAATCTCTGCACAAAAAGTATGATGATCTTGCCAAGGAAAGAGACGTAGAGATTAAATCTGGTAAGACTCAGATCGACGAGCATATGAGACTAAAATTGCAGGAAGCGCATTTGGTGACCGGCCAATTAGAATGGCTGCTGGATATTTCAGAAAAATTACTGGAGAACATAGAGAGGCTAAATAAAAAAGGACATGAGTAAAAGAGCTTTTAAAAAATATATCAAATCGTTGGAAAAGGAAGATCTAGAGGAACAAATTTTGGATTTATACGAGCGTTTTGATGATGTAAAAGTTTTTTACAATTTCGTATTCAACCCTAATGAAGAGAAGCTTGTTAAAGATGCCAAATTTAAAATTTCAAAAGAATATTTTCCACCGAATAATCGAAGACCAAAAAAACGCCGGTCCGTGGCTCATAAACTGATAAAGCATTTTCTGAAGCTGGAAATGGAACCTCATGCTTTGGCAGATGTTATGTTCTATAATATTGAAATTGCCCAGGCCTTTTCCAGCGACAGAGAAAATATAACTGAATCTTTTGAAAAAAGTATGCTGAAATCTTATGAGCAAGCTGCAGATTATGTGATAATTAACGGGATTTCTGCTGAATTTGGAGGCAGAATAAATAAGATTACCGAAGAAGCCGTGGCACAGGAGTGGTCTAATGCTTACCAGTTTGATCGGGTGAGGGACAGGTTTTTATAATTTTTTGATCAAAATATAAAGCCACCCTTTAGAGGTGGCCTGCTTTAAACATTTTAAATCACTAAAAATTACTTCTTAGGTTTACTTTGTTCTTTCGATTTTGGAGTTTGCTTTTGCTGGCTCTTCTGATCATTTTTCGGTTTTTTCTCTTGTGCCATAATATTAAAATTTATACTCTAATTTACATCAGGATTGCTTTGAAGATTCTTCTCTTAGTAAATGTTTAACTATAAAATGCTGAAATAAATAATTAGCTCAAAACCCTTGTGAAATAAGCTTTTTGAGTTCATTGTAATTAAGTAAATTTGAAAGAGACAAAATCGTCGCTATGAAACTGGAAAAAATTATCAAGGAGATCGAAGATCAAAAACATCTTCCCAATCTCAATTTCAGCATTAAGGAAAAAACTGAAGCATTTACACGAAAATTATTTTATACGCTTTTCGATAAGCAAACTCCGGTCAAGGATAATTTGATGGAGCTGGGGATGGATTTTGAAGTTCTGGCGAAACTTGTTTGCTGGGAACCGGGTTCTCCATGCCAGGATATCTGGAATGATTACGTGAACAAACTTCCGGAAATCCTGAAAAAGCTAAATTTAGATGCAGAGGCTATAGCCACAAATGATCCAGCGGCAAATTCTGTGGAAGAAGTTTATTTATCATATCCTGGATTCTTTGCGATCGCCGTTTACAGGTTAAGTCATGAATTTTACAAATTCGGACTTCCATTAGTTCCTAGATTAATGACGGAATGCGCGCACAGTCTTACCGGAACCGATATTAATCCTGGCGCTCAAATTGGAAATTCTTTCTTCATAGATCATGCAACTGGAGTTGTGATTGGTGAAACTGCTGTGATCGAGGAAAATGTGAAAATATATCAAGGTGTTACTTTGGGGGCACTTACTGTGAATAAAACCCTTAAAAATGTAAAACGACATCCAACGATCGAGAAAAACGTTACCATTTATGCCAATGCTACAATTCTTGGCGGGGAGACAGTCATTGGTGAAAATAGTATTATTGGAGGAAACGTCTGGTTGACTAAATCTGTTCCCAAAAATTCAATGGTATCTCATACTCCTCAGATTAATATTAAAAATAACAACGACAAATGAATGATTCAATCATAGACCTGGTAGGAAATACTCCTATTGTAAAATCTAAAAGACTGGTGAATAAACCGGGTGTAGATCTTTACTTTAAACTGGAAGGCCAGAATCCCGGAGGTAGTGTAAAAGATCGTGCTGCATATAACATGATAAAAAGTGCTTTAGACCGCGGTGAAATTACAAAAGGAACCAAACTTATCGAGGCTACCAGTGGTAATACAGGTATCGCTTTGGCCATGATCGCAGGAATTTTTGGATTGGATATTGAATTGGTAATGCCTGAAAATTCTACTATTGAAAGAGTACAAACCATGCGTGCCTATGGAGCAAAGGTTACGCTAACAGATGCTGATGTAGGTATCGAAGGTTCTAGAGACTATGCGGAAGGTAAGATGAATTCAGGGGATTATTTTATGTTGAATCAATTTGCAAATGATGATAACTGGCAGGCACACTATAAAACTACGGGTCCAGAGATCTGGAGAGATACAGATCATAGAGTAACTCATTTTGTTTCCTCTATGGGAACCACAGGTACGATCATGGGCACGAGTACTTATTTAAAAGAAATGAATAAGGAAATTCAAATCGTGGGAGTGCAGCCAACCGATGATGCAAGAATTCCGGGGATAAGAAAATGGCCTGAAGCTTATCTTCCTAGGATATTTAATCCTGATAAAGTTGATAGGATTATGGAGGTTAATGAGAATGATGCTATAGAGATGAGTAGAAGACTTGCTGAGGAAGAAGGGATTTTTGCCGGTATGAGTAGTGGTGGAGCGGCTGCTGCAGCCGTTAGACTTTGTAATGAACTGGAAAGTGGATTGGTGGTGAGTATTGTTTGTGATAGAGGAGACAGGTATTTGTCATCAGATTTATTCAAGAAATAATAAAAGGCTGTAGAAAAATTAGCACTAACTCTGGCTTGATCTGAGAGATCAATCTTATTAACTACTATTACATTCTAACATTATTGAACTGTCTTTTTGAGATTTGACAGCCGCTAAAATTTTTACAGCCTTCGTATTATTTACTAATCGATTGATGCAACCCCGCTAATTGATGCGCTTGGAGCGATTTTCATTTTGGTTTTTTCCTTTCCTCTTTGAAGTTTAACCAGATATTTCTGCTGATCTAGTTGATCTCCTTCACCAGAGGCAACATACTTGTTAGAAACCATCGTCCATCCTTTATTTTGAGAATATACTTGATTTCTGATGTCATAAGGCAAAGCGATGTCTTTGAATTTCTGATAATTTTTGATGAGTTCACCATCTTCATTAAAAGTCGCTATTAAATAACCTTTTTTACTTCTGGCCGTAATTTCAATATCACCGGTAAGACCGTCCTGAGCTTCCAGGAATTTATTGATATCAAAATTTTCTTTTATAAAGGCAATTGCGTCTGACTGAAATTGTGATTCGTACTTTTCTTTTACTTTAACTATTCCATTGCGGTAGTCTTCAAAAACAATTTCTGCTGTGGGATCAAAATTCACTCTGGTTTCTTCCAGTTGAATGATTTCTTGAGAATAGGTGGTAAGAACCCATCCTGCTACGAAAATTAAGGTGATTAATTTTTTCATGATTTAATTTTAAATTGATGAATAATGTAATTGTTGAAAGCTAAGATAGAGTCTAAGGTTCTGAAGTAAAACGACTTAGGTAGCACAAGAGGTTTATTTTCGACTTTTAACATTGTTCTCCAATTCCTGAAGTAGCAGATTGATGTCTTTTATCTCCACCTGATTTCTGGCGATAGAAATGGAACCCTTCTTCTTTAATTCCTGTAAATGTCTGTTCACTACTGCGCGGGTTGAGCCAATAAGATGTGCCAGTTCTTTATTCGGTAGATCATTGATATGTTCCAGCTGGTTAGATTTATGATCTATATTATCCACCAGAAGTTTTAAAAGACGGGTGGAAATATTTGCAAAAATTAGTTGAGATACATTTTCTTCCAGGGTTCTCATGATCTTAGCCGAATAAGAAAGGAAATTTTTGTAAAAACCAGGATTTTTATTCAGCCAGTCTCTTAATTCCTGCATGGATATCGCTAATACCTTTATATTATCCAGGCATTCATAATATACTTTATGTTTAAAGCCATCCAGCAGGCAGAAGAGGTCAAAAACGTCAGCTTTTTTTAGTAAAAAAAGAGTGTGTTCTTTCTGGCTTAGATCATCTACATTATACATTTTTATTCGACCGGAAGTAATGATGTAGAAATGAAAAAGAAATTTCTGGTGGTTGATAATACAGGTATTTTTACTCCATTTTTCTTCATGAAAATGTTGCAGAAAATCAAGCCACTCCAGCTTGGATAATCCTGAAAATAATTCGCAACTGGAAAGGGTTCTTGAATATTTGGTATATAGATGTTCTGCTGAAGTCAATTCACCGGAAATTTAGTTAATAAAAGTCCGGGGGATTACAGAGTCATTGTTCCAGGGCCTGGAATTTCAATCTTATAGGGTTTCGCTAATTTACGATAATTTTCTGTGTTAGTTTTAAGATTTCGGGCTTTATAAACTTCAATAATTTTTTGAGTAATGCTTAAAATGGCTTATTTTTGCAAAATTGCTTACTTAAAAAAATCTATGGCGTCAGAAACATTTGGTATTGAAAAGAAGAAAGTAGACAAGGAATTATACGATTATCAACAAAAGGATATCGATAAGATTTTCGGGGTAATTGAAGAACATCCTGAAAATTATAATCTTCTTTATCAGCTACCTACAGGTGGAGGAAAAACGGTAATATTCTCTCAAATGACCAGGGAGTATATTCAACGAACAAACAAGAAAGTTTTAATTCTAACCCATAGAATCGAGCTCTGTAAGCAAACCTCAAAAATGCTTTCAGGATTTGGGGTTCGCAATAAAATCATTAACAGTAAGGTCAAAGAACTACCAGATCAGGATGATTACATGTGTTTCGTCGCCATGGTAGAGACACTCAATAACAGGCTGAATGATGAAAAACTGGAAATTGAGGACATTGGTCTGGTCATTATAGATGAGGCGCATTATAACTCTTTCAGAAAATTATTTAAGTTTTTTGAAAAGTGCTTTATTCTTGGAGTAACAGCAACGCCACTGAGTTCCAATATCAAGCTTCCTATGAAAGATAATTATAGAGAGCTAATCGTAGGAGATTCAATATCGTCGTTGATCGAGAAGGGTTTCCTGGCGAGGGCGAACATTTACAGCTATAATGTTGGTTTAACTAATCTTAAAGTGGGTATGAACGGTGATTATACCGTAAAATCTTCGGAAGAGCTTTATTCCAATTATAGCATGCAGGAAAAGCTTCTTACCGCCTACTACGAAAGATCTAAAGGTAAAAAAACACTAATCTTCAATAATGGTATTAATACTTCTGTAGAAGTCTATTATACCTTCAAAAATGCTGGATTACCAATTCGTCACCTTGATAACACAACCAGTAAACAGGATCGTAAGGATATTCTAAAATGGTTCAAAAATACTCCTGATGCGATAGTAACTTCAGTTAGTATTTTAACTACTGGTTTTGATGAACCAACGGTAGAAACGATCATTCTGAATCGAGCTACAAAGTCTCTTACTCTTTATTTCCAAATGATAGGTAGGGGATCAAGGGTGCTAGAAAACAAGGAAGAATTTAATGTTATAGATCTTGGTAATAATATGGCCAGATTCGGTCATTGGAGCACGCCGGTAGACTGGAAGCAGATCTTCCGTTCTCCTGATTTCTATTTTGAAAACCTACTAAGCGATGAGGATATTGAAAGAGAATTTCAATATGAAATGCCTCCAGAAATTCGTGAGCAGTTTTCTAAAACCGAAGATGTCACTTTTAATGTAGAAGAAGCCTACGATGAAGTGATCAAAAAAGGTTTAAAATCTAAAGCTGTACTGGAATGGTCTATGGAACAACATGTGAAAATGTGCGTGGAGAATAGTGAAGATGTATTTGACGCTAGAATACTAGCAAAAGAGCTGAAAGATGATATTGCATCACGAATCAAGCAATATTCTTACTGTATCAGTAAAAGCACAAAAAACTACCGTGACTGGCTGGAAGAGGATTACTCTCGTAAACTAAGAATGCAGATCAATAAGGAGTTCTAATTATCATCCTTGCCGCCGAAAATTCGTTTAAAGAAACCTTTCTTTTTCTTTTTATCCTTTTCGTCGTCTTTATTTCTTTTTTCTGAGCGTTGATCTTTTTTACCGGAGAATAACCTTTCAAAAAAGTTGTCTCTCTCTTCTGGTGGACATTCCATCAATTCCGCAAGCTCTGATGGTAAAGGCTGAAATCTCGCATTCGTGATATCATTGAACTTGGAATCGGCATTCATTTTCTGCATGAGTTTGGCGAATACCGGCAATGCTGAATTAGCTCCCTGACCAATAGCAGTATTTCTGAATCCAATTCTGTGATCGTCTGATCCTACCCAGGTTACACAAACCAGCTCCGGGGTAATTCCTACGAACCATCCATCTTTATTATCCTGAGTGGTCCCGGTTTTACCGGCAATATCGTTCTGCAAGCCATACTTATATCGCAACCTGGTTGCCGTTCCTTCATTCACAGTCGCCTGCATCATGTTCAGCATAATCTTCTTGGTATCTTCAGAAAACGCTTTGTTTTTAGATATCTCTGGTTTGAATTCTGCCAGTTTATTCCCATTACCGTCAGTGATCTTGGTTATATAAAAAGGTTTAGCTGAATGCCCATTATTTACAAAACTTGTGTAGGCCGATGTCAATTCACCAAGGTTCAAAGAGGCTGTTCCCAGTGCGATTGAAGGAACCTGTGGAAGATCAGATTCAATTCCCATTCGTCTAGCCTGTTCAATCACATTTCCAATTCCTGTTTCCATCAGAACTTTCACTGCGATGGTATTCATGGATCGGCTTAGAGCAGTTTTAAGATTGTAATTCATATTTGGATCATCTCCTTCAGAAGAGGAATTTGACGGAGTCCAACCATCACCGTAGGTAACTTCCCTAACCGAAAAATAGGAGCAGGGATCCATTCCTTTTTCCAGGGCTGCCGTATAAACTATTGGTTTGAAAGTAGAACCTACCTGTCTTTTACTTTGAGCAACATGATCATATTTAAAAAATCGGAAATCCACACCGCCAACCCAAGCCTGAACGGCCCCATTTTCAGGGTCTACCGCGAGCATTCCTGAATTTAGAAATTTCAGGTAATGCGAAATACTATCGATGGTACTCACATTCTTAGTTTCCATTCCATCGTATTCAAAAAGTTCAGTTGGATGCTTTTCTTCCAATTTCTGCATGATCTCTTTTTCACTAAAACCTTCCTTTTGCAGGTTCTGGTATCTTTCTGATCTCTTTATAGCATCATCCAGGATTTGCTTGTTTCTAATCCAGGGCGCATAGTTTCCGTATGATTTTTCGTGTTCCTGCTGAAGTTCAGACATATGTTCTACCATGGCCTCTTCAGCAAGAATCTGCATGTCATAATTCAGTGTGGTATGAACGATAAGTCCATCCCTGTAAATATTATATTTCTGGCCATCTTTATTTTTCAAAGTGTCCAGAATCTTACTTACATCCTTCCTTATCTGTTCACGGAAATATGGTGCCACTCCTTTATTATTACTATAACTTTTATAATCAAGTACCAATGGCTGCATTTTGGCTTCTTCTGCCTGTGCTTCCGATAGATAATCATATTTAGCCATTTGCATTAGTACCACATCTCTTCTTAGTCTGCTACGTTCGGGAAAGATTCGCGGATTATAATAATGGCTGGCTTTCAACATTCCTACCAATACAGCAGCTTCCTCAAGGGTCAATTCAGAAGTATGTTTATTGAAAAATTTTAACGATGCACTTTCAATACCGTAAGTATTGTCACTAAAAGGAACCGTATTGAAGTAAAGTTGAATGATCTCATCCTTGGAATAAATATTTTCCAGTCTTTTGGCGATCACGGCTTCCTGCATTTTATTGATAACGATACCAAACATACCGAAGTCGCGTCTACCATAAATGTTTTTAGCTAATTGTAGGGTGATGGTGCTTCCTCCACCGGCAGATTCGTCCTGAAGTAAAATAGATTTAAAAAAAACACGTAAAAGACTGCGATTATCGATACCGTCATGCTCGTAGAAACGAACATCTTCAGTAGCGATCAAGGCTTCAATTAAATAGGAGGGAAGCTTTTCAAAAGATATTGGCTGCCTATCAAAAATATAGAATTTCCCAATCAGGTCTCCATTAGAAGCAAGAACCTGTGTTGCTTTATTTTGTTTTAATTCTGTAAGCTCCCTGGTACTTGGAATTTTACCCCACATGCCAAAATAGATACTTCCAAAAAATAAAAAGAAAAGGGCAATTAAACTCGTTATTGTAATTAATGCCCATTTTAATTTGGGGTGTCTTTTTATGGTTGCTAACATTTGTTGAATGTAAATTCTGCAAATAAACAAATGTTTGAGCCAGAACGTTAAATTTTAAGCTTATTTTAAAGTTTTTTAACCAAAAATTATAGCCGGTAAACGTGAATATACCGGCTAGGTTGAAAAGATTTTCATACGTTAATTTTGGTGCTAAATATGTCTTATTCAATGATACCAGCAAACGTATCCGTCGAAATATTTGGAGTTTGGAAACCCATTTCTGTGAGTAAAATTAGAATCGTTTTCAACTCCAAATTCCATAACTGGATAAGCTAATGCGGCCATGATGAATAGTTTTTGATTGATGAAAGTTTATGCGTAGGTCCTTCGGCTATACCAATTGATATGTCCGCTGGTTTCCTTCAGGTTCAAAAAGGGCCTTCGATGAGTAAGTCCCCCTTCTTTGCTCGTTCCAAAATCCTGGATGATGCTGTCTAGTGATTTCATGGTTGATGAATTTTGATGATTAATTAATTAGAAACGTTTTTTTCCTGATAAGCTTAGCTTTTCTACACTAGCTTCTGTGCTCATAAATGTTTTCCTGTTTCTGATGTTGAATAAAGTTCTTATAATTGATGATTTTGATGATTGATGAATTTTTTGATGTCGACTAGAATCTTCTTCTGCTTATAAAGCTGGTTCTTTCAGAATTTGCTTCGGTGTTCATAAAAGATTTTCTACTCTTGGTGTTACTTACTAAAGTTGTCATGATTGATGTTTTTAATGATTGTTTCTATTTAAAAGACGACACACTTCTATAACCGTTACAGTACTATGTAATAGAAGGTACCGATTTAACATATTTTTAACTTTATTGAAACTCAGAACATTATGGTGGTCTAGATTTAATTATAGTTTTCAAATTATTGTTAATCTTTTTGAGACGCATAAGCATTAGTGTAATTTTAGTTCTCTAAAAAATAAATATGAATAAGTGGGTTGTAGGAATTGTAGCATTTGTCCTGATTTTAGCTGGAATTGTTTATGCTATTTATGAAATGAATGATTACGATTACGACGACGCTACAAAATCATACAAAATTGTAAACCGCTGGGAACTGCCAGACGAGCTCAAAGAAATTTCAGGACTTTACTGGGTAGGGGATAATAAGGTTGCTTGCGTTCAGGATGAAGACGGAATTATTTATGTGTATGATCTGAACAAATCGATGGTTACCAATAAATATAAATTTGCCGACGATGGAGATTATGAGGCATTGTGTTTCAAGGATGGTGAATATTGGGTAGCAGAAAGTAACGGTAAATTATTCAATATTAAATCATTGGAGAGTGCTGCTCTCAATACCGAATCTTTTGATCTTGAATTTGAATACCGAAATAATATTGAAGGACTTGCAGTTAGTCGAGATGGAAAATTATGGTTATCGGTAAAAGAACGCAATCTTAATAATGAAGGAGATTATAAGGGAGTATATGCTTTTGACCCGGTTTCAAAAAAGCTTAATAAAGAGCCTATCTTGAAGATCATGTATAATGATCCTAAATTTGATGTGCTTAAGACGGATAATCCAAGAAAATTGATAAGACCATCAGATCTGGCGTTTTCACCAAATTCAGATGATCTATTTGTCTTGGACGCTGAATTTCAAAAAGTATTGATAGTTGATCCAAAAGGAAGCATTAAAGAATTACATTTATTGGATCCTGAAGAATTTGAACAGCCGGAAGGAATTTGTTTTAGTCCATCCGGCCGTATGTTTATTTCAAATGAATCGTTATCTGGTCCGGCAAATATTTTGGAAGTTGAATTCTTTTAAGATTTCTGAATTTCTTCCGCTACTGCAGCAACTTCATCCATAACTCTTAACAGATTTTCTCCCCAAAGTTTTTTGATCTCTTCATTTGAATATCCTCGTTTTACCAGTTCAATTGTAATATTAAGGGTTTCTGAAGCATCATCCCAACCATCTATTCCACCGCCACCATCAAAATCTGAACTGATTCCAACGTGATCTATTCCAATTTTTTTAACCAGATAATCTATATGATCTACAAAGTCTGAAACATTTACGGCCTCAACTCTGCTCTTTAGCTTTTCGATTTCAGGTTTTGATGCATTTCTAATTTCATTGTAGGTTGTATAGTATGCATTTCGATCTTCATTGGATAATGCTCGGACAGAATCTCTTTCCAAAAGAGAAAAGTTCATCTCCTGAGCTTTCCTCTCATAAATTACTTTACTGGAATCGGCAAATTCTTGATGCTTTTCAGGATCTAGATAAGAACTAAAAGCGACTGTTTGAACCACTCCACCATGTTTTTTGAATAGATCAAGTAATTCGTCATCAAGGTTCCTGCTAACATTTCCGATAGAGCGGGCAGAAGAGTGTGAGGCAATAAGCGGAGCTTTAGATAACTCAAACATTTGCTTGATAGCCTCTTTGCTCGGGTGCGAAACATCTATCATCATCCCAAGACGATTCATTTCTGCCACAGCTTCTTTTCCAATTTCACTTAGACCATTATGCAACCATTCATCATTTTCCTCTCCGGTATTTGAATCACTGAACTGAGAGTGACCATTATGAGATAACGACATATATCGCGCTCCCATATCGTAAAATTCCTCTATTCTGCTTAGATCAGTTCCAACGGGATATGCATTTTCCACACCAATCATGGCTACCTTTTTGCCCTCCTTTACGAGTTCTCGAACTTCTTTAGAATTAGTAGCCAGGCCAATTTTATCGGGTGCATATTCTTCGGTAAGTCTGTGAATAGCTTCAAATTTGCTTATCGCATTTTCATATGCAGCCTTATAACCTTCCTCATCTAAATCTCCCTGACCGGTATACACGATCAACCAGGTTACATCCATACCTCCAATATCCATTTTCGGTAAATTCACCTGTGTGTCCAGGTTCATGGTATAATTTTTAGCCTCGGTGAAGTTGTTTACATTAATATCATTGTGAGTATCTATAGTAATAGTCTCCGTATGCAGTTTTTTAGCTCTTTTCAACAGATCCTGATCTGTATTTTGAGCATTTACAGAAAGCAGGCTGGAAAATAGAAATAGACCGGTAAGTTTTAGTTTCATAAAATTTGGATTGGATTTAAAAAACTGAATTTAAGAATTAATATTAAGCTATCCTTAAAATCTGAAATGGGAATGGATTTTAATATACATTTGATCAAACATTTCATTTTTAATGAATAAATATATTATCGTAAATCAGCCGGAGACCTGGACGATCTCTTCTGAGAATTTAAAGATCATTTCGTCTAAAGATTACCTCACGAAACCGGAGTATTCGCAGCTTAAAAAGGCCAGGATCTTCAATTTGTGCAAGGACTATTCATACCAGTCTAAAGGCTATTATGTTTCTTTACTCGCAGAAGCCAGAGGTCATTCAGCAATCCCAACCGTTAAGAACCTGGTGGATCTTGGTGAGCCAAAACTGGTGAAGATAGTTTCCGAAGATTTTGATGATCTTATTCAGCAATCTTTGAAGAATATAAAATCCCAGGAATTTACCCTGAGTATCTATTTTGGACAGAACGTTGCTGCTAAATATAAAGAACTAAGTGCCATGTTTTTCAGGCATTTTCAAATTCCATTCCTTAGAGTGAAGTTTAATTATTCCTCTAAATGGAATATAAAAAGTATAAAGGCCATATCAGAAGCTGAAATTCCTGATGAGCATAAGGAAAGCATGCTTTATTTCGCGGAACAATATTTTTCAAAAAAGCGATATGATACCCCTAGAACCAGCAATTATGAATATGACCTGGCCATTCTGGTTCAGCCAGAAGACGTTGCTCCTCCAAGCAATGCCAAAGCACTTAAAAAATTTACTGAAATAGGAGAAAAACTAGGCTTTTATACAGAGATTTTAGGTCCAAAGGATCTTTCAAGATTATCTGCTTTCGACGCATTATTGATTAGGCAAAGTACCGAAGTTAATAATGAAGCTTACGCCTTTGCCCGAAAAGCACAGCAGGAGGATATAGCGATAGTTGATTATCCCGATGCCATTTTAAAATGCTGTAATAAAGTTTTTATGGCTGAAGCTCTTGAAAATTCCAGGATTCCGGCACCTAAAACTGTTATTGTACACAAGGACAATATAAATTCTGTTCTTGAAATCACTAAACTTCCGGTGGTTTTGAAATCTCCCGATTCAACTTTCTCATTTGGTGTGAAAAAAGCTAAAACTGAAGAAGAGTACGTGGAAATGGTTTCGGCGATGCTAAAAAAATCTGAGTTGGTGATCGCGCAGGAATTTTCTCCTTCAGATTATGACTGGAGAATTGGAGTTCTGGACGGGAAAGCTTTTTATGCCTGCAGGTATTACATGGCTAAAGGACACTGGCAGATTTACAACTGGGATGCAAAGAAAAAAGATGACCAGGATGGAAACGCTGATTGTTTGCCAATTGAAGAGGTACCGGAAAAGATCCTGAAATATGCTTTAAAAGCGGCAAAATTAATGGGTAAAGGACTTTACGGGATAGATGTTAAGGAAGTTGATGGAAAGGCACTTGTGATCGAGATCAATGACAATCCTAACATAGATGCCGGAGTGGAAGATAATTATTACGGAGACCAGGTTTATTCAGATATATTGATGGCTCTTAAAAACCGATTAGAAAATAAAATATAATGGCGTATCACCTTTTTGAAGTTTTCGGTATTGAATTGGAATATATGTTGGTTGATAAATCCAATCTTAAGGTTGACCCAAGCGTAGATCAACTTTTCATTGACAAGAATGGCTCCATAACCTCTGATATAGAAAATGGTAAAATTGAATGGAGCAATGAACTGGTAGCTCACGTAGTGGAATTGAAAACCAATGGTCCTACAGCAGATCTTTCAGAATTAGACGCTTTATTTAACGAAAACATTAAGGAGATCAATGATCGTTTGAATAAAAACGGAAAATGTTTATTGCCGTCAGCTTCCCATCCAATAATGGATCCACATATCGAAACTCAGCTCTGGAAACATGATCATAACGAAATATATTCTCTTTACAATAAGATATTTGACTGTAAAGGGCATGGCTGGAGCAATGTACAAAGTATGCATATAAATCTGCCTTTTTTCGATGATGCTGAGTTTGAAAAACTTCATGCAGCAATCAGGATTTTATTGCCAATAATTCCAGGGCTTTCGGCTAGTTCACCGGTTCTTGATGGGAAATTTTCAGGATTTAAGGATATGCGTATGGAATATTACAAAACCAACCAGAAGGAAATTCCTCATATGACCGGAAAAGTAATTCCTGAACAGGTTTTTAATAAAGCCGATTATCACAGGATCATTTTTGAGCCTATAACCAATGCCATTAAATCTTTTGACACGGAAAATATTCTGGATCAACATTTTCTCAATTCTCGAGGAGCGATTTCCAGATTTGACAGAAACGCGATAGAAATTAGGGTAATAGATATTCAGGAGAACCCTTCAGCTGATATTTCCATTGCGGCTTTTATTATTGAGGTGCTGAAATTGTTGGTAAGTGAGGAACTGGTTTCCTTAGAAGATCAGAAATCATGGCACGAAGACCCACTTTTTGAAATTTTTAATGATGTAATTAAAAATGCAGAAACCACTTTAATTACTGATAAAAAGTACCTGGCTATTTTTGATCTAAAGAAAGATGCAGATGTTAAAAAGATCTGGAAAAAGCTTTACGAAAGTGTAGGAGATAGGCTTGATGAAAATCATCAGAAGCATATTGAATTTATCTTACAGAACGGAAGCCTGTCTACCAGGATTTTAAAAGCTTTGCGGAATGATTTTTCCGAGGAAAATATCCACAAGGTATATTTCAAATTGGCAGAATGTCTAAATGAAAACAGGATGTTCAGGCCATGATGCTGGTGCTTACATGTGAGCATGCAGTTGCCGATATTCCTAAAAATTATTTAGTCAATTTAAATAGATATCTGGAAGTTCTAACAACTCATGAAGCTTACGACCCTGGTACTCTTGACTTATATAAACATCTGGAAAAGCTGGCAGGCTTTGGTAAAAGTCAAACTGTGAGTAGGCTGTTAATTGAAACCAACAGGTCTTTAAATCATCCCAAGCTTTTTTCGAAATTTATTAGGAATCTGTCGGTTTCTGAAAAGGACGGCCTTATAAATAAGTATTATAAGCCTTACCGAGAAGAGATAGAAGATAGGATACACCAATTTCTTCAAAAAGGATATATAGTTCTGCATCTATCTTTACATAGTTTTACTCCGGTTTTAAATGGTCTCGAAAGGAATTGTGATATAGGATTACTTTATGATCCTTCCAGAAATGCTGAAAAAGATTTTTGTTCAGCATGGAAAAAAGAATTGAAGAGTGCCTGGTCTAATAAATTAAATGTGCGCTACAATTATCCTTATTTAGGCAAAGCAGATGGTTTTACCACTTATCTGCGCAAGAAATTTGGAGAAAATTACCTTGGGATCGAATTAGAGATCAACCAGCAATTTGTGATTAATAATAAGTTCCCTGAGGAATTAAAAGATTTAATATTTCAGTCCTTGAAAAAGCTCAAATAAAAAAGCCTCTAAGTTTAGAGGCTTTTAAAATATATTGAAATTTAGTATTATTTTAGATCGTATTCCAGAGTGATTTCAGCTTTTAGCAATTTAGATAGCGGACAGCTTTCTTTAGCCTTATTCGCGATTTTCTCAAATTTTTCTTTGTCTATTCCTGGAACTTCAGCATCTAGAATTAAGTGTGACTTAGTGATCTCACCATCTTCAAAAGTTATTTCTGAAGTTGTTTCAATTTTATCCGGTTCAAATCCATTTTCCGTTAAAAAGGCTGAAAGTTGCATGCTGAAGCATCCTGCGTGAGCTGCTCCAACCAATTCTTCCGGATTAGTGCCTTTTCCATTCTCAAAACGTGTTTTATAAGAATATTGTGCGTCTTTTAAAACTCCGCTTTCCAGACTAACCGTTCCGTTTCCTTCTTTCAATGAGCCTTTCCATACGGCTGATCCTTTTCTTTTCATAATTTATTTTTTTTGATTCCCTCTAAATTAAGCAGCATAAGCTAAACAGGAAAAGAATTATAATAACCTTAACCAATCACAAAGTCTTATAACACAAAAAAGCCTGGGAAATTAATTTTCCAGGCTTTAATAAATTATATAATAGTCAGAAATTACTTGATCTCAACAACTTCAAGGTCAAAAACAAGGTCCTTTCCTGCAAGTGGATGATTTGCATCAACTACGATGCTTTCATCTTTAACTTCAGTTACTACAAGGTTGATCTCACGACCATCAGGCCCTTTAGAAACAAGTGGCATTCCAACCTCTGGCTTAAGTTCCTCCGGTAGTTGACTTTTTTCAACTTCCTGGATCAACTCAGCTTTAGGCTCACCGTAAGCTTCTTCTTTTGGTATATTGATAGTCTTTTTTTCGTTTACTTCCATACCGATAAGACCTTCTTCAAAACCTGGGATCAATTGGCCTTGTCCTAAAGTGAACTCAATAGGTTCTCCACGCTCTACTGAACTATCGAAAACCTGACCATCTTCTAGCTTCCCTGTGTAATGTACCTTAACGGCGTCATTTTGCTTTACTTGACTCATAAAAAGTATTTTTTCAATTTTAAATTTGGCTACAAACTAATTTTCAGCCATTTATTACCAATTTGTGCAAGTACCCTGCCGAATGCCAAATAACCCGACAGAATAACCGATGATGACGCATTTTGTCATATTTTCATTAAATTGGATGCAGTATCTTAAATATTAATATTCAACTCTGTCAAACTAACTACTTAAATAATGAGTAAAAAAAAGAAAAAAACAAGTATCGAGTCCAGGAGAGACTTTATGAAGAAAACTGCGGTGGCTGCCGGTGGAATTATGATCATCCCACGCCACGTCCTGGGTGGACCTGGATTTACGGCGCCGAGTGATAAACTTCTCATCGCCGGAATTGGAGTAGGAGGAAAAGGTGAATCAGATCTTCATAGCTTTTATAAAAGCGGTAAGGCAGAAATTGCATTTCTATGTGATGTAGATGACAGAAGAGCAAGTAAATCAAGAGAAAGATTTCCAAAAGCTAAATATTATAAGGATTACAGAGAACTATTCGATAAAGAATCTAAAAATTTTGATGCGGTTTGTGTTTCTACACCAGATCACAATCATGCCGTACAGGCAATGGCCGCTATGGAACGAGGTAAGCATGTTTATGTGCAAAAGCCTTTAACGCATGATATCTATGAGGCTAGAGCTTTGACCGAAGCAGCCCGTAAATACAAAGTGGTGACTCAAATGGGAAACCAGGGAGCTTCCGGTGATGGGGTGCGAAAAATGCGGGAGTGGTATGACGCAGGACTAATTGGTGATGTAAACGAAGTCTATGTTTGGACTAACAGGCCAGTTTGGCCACAGGGAATTTCATGGCCACAAAAATCTTCTCCTATTCCGCCGGAATTAGACTGGAAATTATGGTTAGGTACAGCCCCTTATAAAGAATATGTGGACGGTTTAGTTCCATTCAACTGGAGAGGCTGGTGGGATTATGGTACTGGAGCTTTAGGTGATATGGGCTGTCATTTAATTGAACCGCCATTCAGTGTGCTTGGCCTAAAATATCCAAAGGATGTGGAATGCAGTGTTGGAAGCGTTTATGTGGATGAATTTCAACGCGGTTATTTCCCTGAGAGTTGCCCTCCTTCAAGCCACGTAATTATGAGTTTCGAAGGGAAGAATACGAATTCAGATGATATCACGTTACATTGGATGGATGGTGGAATAAAACCTATGCGTCCTGAAGAATTAGGTCCGGAAGAAGTTTTTGGTGATGGAGGAAATGGAGCCTTAATCATTGGAGATAAAGGTAAAATGATATGTGGTACTTATGGATTGAATCCGCAATTACTGCCAACTTCCAGAACTGATGAAGTCAATGTTCCGAAGAAATATGACAGAGTAGAAGGAGGAATGGATGGCCACTATGCTCAATGGGTAGAAGCTGCAATTGCTGGTTATGGTAAAAAAGAAGTAAGTTCTCCTTTTGATATCGCGGGACCATTGACAGAATCCTTATTGATTGCCAATCTAGCTATAAGGGGTTATGATATTCAAAAAACTCAAAAATCGGAAAATAGTAATGAGGAAAGGATAATTTACCCGGGTAGAGATATCAAAATGATCTGGGATGCAGAAAATATGAAAGTGACCAATTTTGATGAGGCGAACCAGTTTGTGAAGAGAGAGTATCCTGAAGGGTTTACCTTATAGTAATAAATGAATTTCAAAAAAATTAAATTATTCCATAGATCGAAGTACTTATATAGTGCTTCGATCTTATTTATTTTTCTGGTAGTGCTTACTTCCTGCAAAAAATTTAATGCATCAGATGAAGATCTGGACTGGGATACCATTTGTGTCACCGCCACGGCTTATAATTCCGTAGAATATCAAACCGAAGGACATCCTAGTATCACTGCCTGGGGAGACACATTAAAACCAGGAATGAATGCCATCGCTGTCTCTCGCGACCTGTTGAAGTTAGGATTAGATCACAATTCAAAGATCAAAATTGAAGGTTTTGACAGCGTTTTTTTGATCAAAGATAAAATGCATTATCGCTGGAGGAATCGCATTGATATTTATATGGGAAAAGATGTTGAACGAGCCAGGAATTTCGGGAGACAAAAGATCAATATCTCCTATATTTTTGAAAGGGACAGCCTTTCAGATTAATGGCAGACTGAGATCTTTATATTATATTCGAATTTTAAAAGATTTCTGATGTCACTTTTTCGAAACAGCCTTCTATTTTTATTTTTTCTTTCCTTTTCGATAGCCAGTTTCAGCCAGGAGCCAGATTCTTTAAATATCAATAAAAAACTGGTAATCGGTATCACAGAAACTCCTCCCTTTGTTGAAAAAAGACCTCAGGGCTATGCTGGATTAAGTATTGCATCCTGGAAAATGGTAAATGAACATCTGCAGGTCGCCTATGAATTTAAGGAATATGATAATTTGGGAAGTTTACTGGAAGGTGTTGAGAGTGGCGAAGTAGATCTTAGTATCAATCCAATCACGGTGACCGATAACCGGATGAAAAGGATGAATTTCTCTCAACCTTATTTCATCTCTCATACCAGCGTCGCAAAGAAAAAAGAGTCGACATTCCTAAAACACATCAAGAATATTTTCAGCTGGAATTTCTTTTCGGTCATAGCGCTATTATTACTGGTGATCTTTATTTTTGGAATTCTGGTCTGGATATTTGAACGCAAGAAGAACCATGAAGAATTTGGAGGTAATTTTAAAGGCGTAATGCAGGGATTCTGGTGGAGTGCAGTCACTATGACCACTGTAGGTTATGGCGATAAATCCCCAAAGACCATTGGAGGAAGAATTATTGGATTGATCTGGATGTTCATGGCTGTGATCATCATATCCAGTTTTACAGCCGGAATAGCATCCTCATTAACGGTTAAAAGTATCAATGAAGAAATTACCAATATCCAGGATTTGGAGAGATTTGACGTTACCACCGTTGAAAGTTCTAGCTCGCAGGAATTACTGGATCTTTATAATATTGAAAACACTTTGGTAAATGATGGCGCTGCCGGACTTCAGGTAATTCTCGACGGTGAATCCGCTTTATTTGTCTATGATGAGCCCATTTTAAAATTTGAAATACAAAGAAGAGATCTTTCCGAAGATCTTGAAATTCTGGGACAAAGTTTAAAAAAGGATTATTACAGTTATGCTTTTCCTAAAAACTCTGATCTTTTAGAAAAAGTGAATCCAGTCCTTATAAGAACTTTAAAAACTATGGAATGGGCAACTTTAGTGAAGGACTATAACTAACTTCCTAAGCCAAGATATCCTAGAAGAATCCATAGAATTATAAAAACCACGATCACTCCAAAACAACCACAACCTCCGCCAAGTTTTTTGGCACCCCAACCTGCTAACAGGGCACGAATGATACTCTTCATAGCCTTAAAAATTTTTATTTAAATTTAATTCAGCCGGCTACAGGATGAATAGACTTTATGAAAATATTAATTGATTCTGAATTAAGTAATTGATTTTTAGTATATTGTGTGCCGTTATAAACCAACCGTCTAATGTTATCGCAGAATAGTTCCACTGAAAAATCTGAAATGGAATATTACCGCACTTCCCGACAAGGCATCAATAAGACCATTTACGTGGCTATCGCCATTGTAATTATTATGGCTATAATCGCTATGACCGGGGTTTATTATGAATTCTGGTAGATCATTGTTTGATCTCGTTCATTAAAAGAAAAGCTTTGTTCACATACTCTTTCTCCAGAAATAAGGCGAAGTAATTTGAAGTAGAAATCATTTCAAAAATCGGTATTCCTTCATAAGCCAGTAATTTGAAAATATAAAAATAGAGCCCAACACTTTGAGAAGAGTTTTTGGGTAATTCTATAGTAATGGATGAAAGTTCTTCTTTAATGGATACCCGAACTTCACTTCTAAAACATTTTTCAACCAGGTCTGTTAATGAAGAGGAAACCAGGATATTACTTTCCTGATAATTACTGGAGTAATTAAGATAGACTCCGGTTTGATCCTTCACGGCATCCATGAGCTTTATCTTATTCGATATAATGGTCTTAGAATTGAGAAAAGTATATTCAGTAATTCCGGAGCGCACAATAATGTCTCCTAATTCACGCAGACTTTGCATATTTACCTTAGTTCTACTTGGGGCATATCGTCTTAAAGCCATAATGATACTCCCTTGTTTCACAGGTTTTCTCATTTCCTTTTCTACCTGTGGCTGTATATCAGCTGCAAGTCCGCTGAAATTTACTATATCTCTGGCGATGGCATCATCAAGGAAAGGCTGGTGTCTTATGATATCATGAACACAAGTGGTAATCGTCTTCATTGTTAATTATTAAACATTTTGTGCAAATGTATATAAAATGAAATAAAATTTTTGGTTCACTATAGATTAATAATACCTATGCAGCCTGAAATTATCAGGTATGAAAATTTTAAAATTTGGTGGTACATCGGTTGGTTCTGCAGCAAGTATTAGAAATGTAAAAAATATCATTTCAAATATTCCAGGTAATAAATTACTGGTGCTTTCAGCAATGTCTGGAGTTACCAATCATTTGGTAGAGTTATCTACTTTTTCCAAAAATTCAGAAATTAATTTAATCGAAGATAAGCTGGAAGAATTGAGAATGAAACATTTTGATCTGATAGATGAACTGATTTCTGAAGAAAATTTCAATTATACAGTAAAGGAAAACATTAGTTCACAACTTGAAGAACTTAGTTCGATCTGTTCCAGTAATTGGAATACTGAAATTGATTCATTGATCGTTACTATCGGAGAACGACTTCTTACATTTATTTTCAGCTCGTTTTTGAGCTTTGAATCGTTAGGAAATACTTTGCTGGATGCCAGGAATTTCATGAATGTGAAAAACCTGGAAAATCCTGATACTGGTCTGATAGGAGAACTTCTAAATGATGAATTGAAAAGAAATCAGGAGAACGAGATAATAATTACGCAGGGATTTGTACGGATTGATGCAAATAATAAAATAGGTACTTTGAAAAGGGGTGGGAGCGATTATACTGCTACTATTCTGGGAGCAGCCATAAGGGCTACTGAAATCCAGATTTGGACAGATATCAGTGGTTTGCATAATAATGATCCAAGGTTTGTTGAAAATACGCACCCGGTTTCACAATTGAGTTTTGAAGAAGCCGCAGAGCTTGCTTATTTCGGGGCCAAGATTCTTCATCCCCAAACCATTTCGCCGGTAATTGGTAAGAACATTCCTGTATTTTTAAAAAACACATTTACTCCTGAAGCATCGGGTACGTGCATAAGTGCATTAGCTGAAAGAAAAGGTCTAAAAGCGATTTCGGCCAAAGACGAGATAACCGCGATCAAGATCAAATCTAACCGAATGCTTATGGCGCATGGTTTTCTGAAAAAAATCTTTGAGGTTTTTGACAAATATGAGACCTCTATTGATATGATCACCACTTCAGAAATCGCGATTTCTCTAACCATTGATGATACCAGAAATCTCGATAAAATTCTTGCGGAGTTAGATGAATATGGTGAAATAAGCGTTGATTCGGAACACAGTATAATCTGTGTTGTTGGGGAAGGTCTTATTGAAGATCGAAACACTTCAAGACTGTTTGAAATACTTCAGGATGTTCCCGTGAGAATGATCTCTTATGGAGGAAGTAATAATAATATTTCTCTGCTGGTAGATACCCGAAATAAAGTAGAAACTCTACAAAAACTTAATTCTAAACTGTTCGTAGATCGATTGAAAACGGTCTGATTCAGTTTTGGTTAGAATTCGATTAAACTGTTTTTTTGTGTAGTGAAAACCGCCGGAAAGCTTTGCTGAAGGCGGTTTTTTAATTCTGGTTCTTATTCTTTTCTTCGATAAAACGCGACATAAAATAGGTGCTTTTGTGAAAATGATGTTTTAGCATTTTACCGGTAAAATTAGCAGACCTATGTTTTTCGAGATCATTTTTTAATTCTTCAATTTTAACTTTCAAAGTTTCCACGTGTTCCTCTTTGTTGAAGCGTTTTGTTAAAATCTGAAATCCGAAAGACTGTTTAATATTCCATATTTCTTCATCATTATATAATAAGGTAACTTTATCAATAAACTCTTGGTCTGAATTGGTTATAAATCCATTCCATTCCATATTTCCGTTTATTGCTTCAGCTCCAACCGGAGTAGTAACTGAGGGTGTTCCATATTGCATTGCTTCTACCAGCTTTCCTTTTAATCCTGCTCCGAATCTAATAGGAGCGAGGCAGATTCTGGCACTTTGCATTACTTGCTTAGAATCTTCTGCCCATCCATTCACGATGAATCTCTCACCGGGATTGTGTAAGTTGAGTACTTTCTGAGAAGGATAAGCACCATATATTTGCATGCTGGCATCAGGAATTTTTTTCCTAAGAATTGGCCATATTTTTTCTTTTAGATAAAGTACAGTGTTCCAATTCGGCTTATGTAGAAAATTGCCGATATGAATAAAATCTTTTCTTGATTTAAAATCTGGCAGTAATGATAATTGTTCTGCGGAAGATATTTCCAGTAAAAAAGGAAGATATAATAGAATATTCTCAGGTACCTGAAAATTATCAATCAGCAATTTCATTTCAATTTCTGAAATGATCAAGCTCAAATCACACCTATAGATCGCTGCAATTTCTCTTTTTGCAAGATCAGAATCAGTGAATAAATCTTCCGCAGCAATATTGTTTTTGAAAGCTTCCTGACGAGCATTCCTTAAAAAATGGAGATCTTCCGTATCCAGAATTTTTAAAGCTTCAGGACAATTTTGGTCTATTCTCCAGCCAAACTGTTCTTCCATCATAAAACGATCGAAAAGAACAACATCTGGCTTTAAGGTTTTTAAAAGCTCATCAAATCCCGGATCATTCAATTTGATCTTTTCAATGGAAATCCCATGTTTAGCAAGATCAGTTTTGTTCTCAGTTTCACGCGCGGTCGTCGCAAAGGTAACCCGATAATTTTCAGAGATAAAAAATTCAAGCAGTTGCATCATTCGAGATCCCGCAGCCGAAGATTTCGGTTCAGGCCACACATAACCAATAACTAGTAAATCTGGCATTCAAACTTTTTTCAAAAATAACATTTTATAGCAGGCCTGAAAGAAGTATTGTGGCAGTGATCCAGAGTGCTATGGAAGCTACACCACCAATAATTAGAAAATGCTTGAATTTGTAAATACCCATACCGTAAATAATGGTGTTGGTCTGATAGCCTACCGGCGTAAATAAACTGAAGTTTGCAGCGAATAAAACGGCCAGGATAAATGGTTTTGGATCAAGCTGAAGCGATGTCGCAATCGTAATCGCAATTGGCGCAATGATTATGGCGGTGGCGTTGTTAGAAATAAAACCGCTAAGAAACATAGTAACCAGAAATAGAAGTCCGATGATCATGAAATTGCCTTTATCATCAAAAAGTTTCAGTAAATTATCTGATATCCATTGATCGGCCCCGGTATTGCTCATAGCCACACCAAGAGGAATCATTCCGGCAAGCAAGAATATGATCTGCCAGTTCACCTGAGAATAGACTTTTCCAAGATCTATGCATTTTAAAAAGATCATCAAAAAACAGCCAATCAAAGCACTTTTCAAAATAGGGAAAATAGAAAAAGCAGATAAACCAATGACCAGCAAAAGAATTCCGAAGGTCATATTTCTTTTCCAGATAGTTGGTACATTTATATCTCTATGTTCTTGAAGAATACTGATATTGTCCATTTTGCTCAGATGCTCGAGGTCATTTTCGGTAACTTCAACCAAAAGCCTATCGCCAACTCTCAGTTCTATATCGTCAGACTTTTTATCAAATATTCTTCTACCAGGATTTCTTAGACTTCGACGTTTTCTAATCGCCAACGGAACAGCTCCATGAAGATCATACCAGCCAACAGTTTTAATACTTTTTCCGATCAAAGGTGAATTTGGCAGCATTAATAATTCAACTACCTGAATATTTTCTTCAATATTCTCAATTGGTTGATCGAGTTCTTCAGGCTTATCCTGATCCGTTTTCTTAATAATTGTAAGATCACCCGATTCCTTTAATTTGATCAACTGTTCGATGCTACATCGCAATAGAAGCTGGTCGTCTGCCTTTAACGTGGTATATTTTCCAGGATGTTCGTTTACAACCGCCGCTCTTTTTAGGCGTATCACTTCAATTCCTTCATTTTCATTTCCAAAAACTTCCTGAATATTTTTTCCTATTAATTCGGAATCTTTGTTAACGATCCCACGGGTAATAAATTCGTCCAGATCATAAACATTAGAGATACTGCTCTTTTGTTTTTTAGGTAAAAAATGTGCCATCAGGCTTACGATCACAATGGTTATCACCAGAAAAATGGCTCCAAGCCAGGTAAACTCAAAAAAGCTAAAACGTTCCACGCCACGTTTAACGGCTACCGCATTAACAATGAGGTTGGTAGACGTTCCCATAAGCGTACAACTGCCACCAATGATTCCCGCAAATGAAATAGGGAGCAATAACTTTGAATTCGGTATATCATACTTTTCGGTGAGTTCATTGATAATTTTGACAAAAACCAGGACTACTGCAGTTGTGTTTATAAATGCAGAAATTCCTCCGGCAATAAACATAAAAACCGGAACCATGAAAAACAGAGGAAGGCCACGTAATCTTTTTAACCCGTTAGCCAACCAGTCAATTACTCCATTGTCTTCCAGGCCGATGGCAATGATCATTAAGGCGAGAACTGTTATGGTTGCCGGACTGGAGAATCCTGAAATTGCTTCTTCCGGACTAATTAGATTGGTCAATAAAAGACTTACCATGATAAAAAATGCAATCTTATCAACCGGAAAAACTTCCAGTGCAAAAAGGAATATTACCACCAGGATAATGGCAAATAATAAGATGATCTCGAGAGTCATTGATTAATTTTCATCACATAAAAATACCTTTAAACTCGATTTGCACTCATACTTTCTGAAATATTTATGATTCGGTTTTTGATGGGAAGTAAAGATTTAATTATTATGTCTTAAATTACTTAGAAATAGAGAAAATGAGTCGAGGATTTGTAAAGGAAGAAGATCAGGAAGAACCGGTAATGGTGCCGCCAAGAGCTGCTATTCCTGATGGTGTGACGAATTATGTCACTCCAAACGGATTAAATGAACTCAAGGAGGAACTAAAGGACCTGGAACATGAAAGAGCTCATGTTAATGCTGAAAATGATACTGAAAAACGTCGTGCTCAGAGCCTGATAGATGGAAAAATAAATTTGCTTGCAGAAAGGTTACAGACTGCAAGATTACTTGATCCAAAAGATCAACCTGAAGATGAAGTGAGGTTCGGAGCCAGGGTTGAATTACAGAATCTAACCTCAAATCAAAAACAGGAATTTCAGATCGTTGGAGTAGATGAGGCAGATATCAAAAAGAACAAGATCGCGTTTGTAGCGCCTATTGCAAAAGCAGTTACAGGTAAAAAAGTGGGAGAGGAGACTGATTTTATATTAGGCAATGAGGTTAGAAAATTGAAGATCCTAAAAATCTCTTATTGATCTTTTTCCAGAACAAATTCAAGATTATCTACGATATCTCCATATTCACTAACTTCAATTTCAAATTCGATGTTTCCGCTACTTGTAAATCCAAGATCATTTAATTGAACTTCATCAATAGAAGCAGTATAATTTCCGGCAGGAAGTCCTAAATGATAAAAATAACCATCTCCTTCAGTAAGAAGACTTTTTACCAGATTTCCATTTGCATCTATGATATTTACTAAAATTCTTCCAATTCCATTGGAGTTACCATTTTCTAGAAGATAGACGTATCCGGATGCTTCTCCAAGAACTTTTACAGGTATATAAATCGATTTGTAATAATTGGCAACCGTTTCTACCACGATATTTGGATTCTGAATTTTCCAGGCTATATTGTCCAGACTGGTTTCATCAATTTTTAAATTCATATTTACATACGGCTGTAGATCGTTTATTCTCAGAATCGTTTTATCTTCGTTGTAGCTCACTAATCCATTGTTAGATTCTAATTTCAGACCTGAGACATTAGGTTCCATATCATCTTTCTCACCATTATTATTCAAGTCCAGAAATGGAATTAGTGTGAGGCCACCCCGAGTTAGACCAGGTCTGAAATTGAACATGACATCTCCAGAATTATCATCAAGCCTCACGCTTCCACGAGCAGATTGTATGAAAGATGAATTCCTGTTACCAATCCTTGAAGTAAGAGCTGCTTGGGCGAAATCAAATGTATACCTGAAGCCAATTTCAACGGTATATGCATTTCTCAAAAAGTTCTTTTCAAAAGACAAATTGGCGTACCCATTATTAAACATCACGCGCTCCAGTTCAAGATTTATATTACGAATGGTATTCTGACTAATATCGTATTGTAACCTCGGTGAAAAAAGAAATTCTTCAGGTAATCTATAAGTTTGACCTAGTGTGGAATAGATCGTGGGTTGATCTAGCCTGTCGTTATATAAAGCAAAGGTTGAGAAATTAGTACTTATGCCAAACAGATTACCCGAGAGTAAAAATTGTGCCGTCATGAATTCTGTCGAAGGCAAAATTATCTGACTAAAACTAAACCTGGAATAGGCCGTGAAAAGCCTTGTTCTTATAGGAGAGGTAAAGCTAAACTTTCTTTCTTCGAGATAATTATAGTTTATTGCAGTCTGGTCTTCATGGTATTTGGCATAAGTTAGATCAAACTGCATACTTTTCGGGGTTCGATAAGATAAGACTCCTTCTCCCTTTACACCAAAACTGTATTCCCCGGAAAATAGCAGATTTGAAGCAAGACTTATGGAGGTGCTTACAAACGGCATCACATCACCGCTTTCTGTTTCCGAAAGATATTCTACACCACCTCCAATCGTAAAGCCATTTGAAATTCCGTAATCGAGATCGAGACGCGAAAATTTTCTATTTTTTTCATTTTCAACGATACCAGTGCTTAATCTATATTCAAGTTTGTTTTTTGGAACGAACGTGTAAGGAATATTTATAACTCTGTCTTCAGATTGTTCTTCTCCATAAGGGCCGTAAAACCTAAGATTCACATTAGTATTTCCATACATCAGTGGAACATCAAAAGTATAGAAACCGGTAGCATCTGCCTTAGCATAGTCCACTAGTACATTATTCACGTAGAGTTCAACCGTCCACCTTGGTTCAGTATAATCGTTTAATACATAGGTACCGAAAGCTCGCCTGTTCTGCAACGGAGAATTGGTTAGCTGAACACCAACAACTGGTGCGAAAAGGGAGGAAGTAGCACCCGTAAAAATTTTCCCAAGAGTTACCTGTCGGAATACTTTATTGTCGTTGTTTACATGCCTCCACTGATAAAATTGATTCCTGGATGTGAATGGAACCCTATTGGAATAATTAAGCTGAATAGTTGTTTCACCACCGGCAAGAAATCCGCCGAAACCAAGGTTAAAACGATTATCATTTGTAGCTCTGATTTGCTGCGTAGTATTAATTCCCCAGTCCAGAATACCACCCTTTAGAAATGGATGTCTTTTAGCTATTAACGTGTCTGCTTCAAATTTGCCTCTAACTTTGTTAATGTTTTCTCGAACCCTTTCCCTGCGTTGTTCCTTGATCACAGGTAATTCTATTTCTGTGTTAAAAGAGATGGCAAGTTCACGAAAACTGAATTCAGTATTCAAACCAAAAATGTCAGAAAAAAGATTTGATCTTAAGTAAAGGCTAGTCGGAGTTTTTATAAAATCATTTTCAGAAAGAGAACGATTCGTATCTTTAAATTGTATTCTCTTATTCTGAATATCAATAAGATAATTTGATTCCTGATCGATCAGATAACCCTGAACATTTCCAGTATTATTATCATATTCATTTTTTAAATGAAAAGTATCGAAAAGATCAGTTACAGATATATAGGCAGTTTCTCCTTTTATCGCAACAGGCACTTCCAAAAGCCCTATTTCCAGAACGTTCATTTCTACGTTCAATTCATCATATTCCTGATACTCCTGAGCCTTTAAACCGTTGCTAATTAAGAAGGTTAAAGCGAAAATTATAAGATATGAAATTGGGATATTAAAGCCGCAACTCTTCGTAAACATAAGCCTGATCTCTCTGTTACTCCTGAACGAAGGTTATTAAAATAGTTCCGCTATAATTTCCCGGAGGTGTTCCATCTGAATTCTTGGTTGTTAGAGTTCCACCAACAAAAACACTATTCGGTACCGTAGAAATCGTTTCGGTAATAAAGGATTTATTGAACACTTCTTTACCGTTTACGCTATAACTATCGAGTTCCAGAATAATGGTTCCTCCATTGTCACCTTTAAGTTCATACGAAGTATCGTGCATGATATTCAAAATAGTTCCCGGATTGGCATAGACATCAAAAAGTGCGGCTGCCGGTGGTTCGCCAGAATTAAATAGAGTTGCTCCGTATAACACAGTTCTCAAGCCGTTATAATCCATGCTTATTTTACCTCCAGCAGGATCGATAAGAAATGCTCCAAAATTCATTACATTCACCGGTCTTACTTCAACAGTTGTTGGTATTGGCGGATTTTCCTGAGCATAACCGATCATGCTTATTGAAAACAATAATATCCAGAAAATGCTCTTAGGTAGCTTCATCATGCTAAATTTCTTATTTTACGATCACTTTTTTGACATAATTTCTGGATCCATCGGTGAAGCTAAGTAAGTAAACTCCACTTGTTTTAATATTATCAATTGTGATCTGGTCATTTCCAATGACTTTCTGGTTAAATAAAAGCTTACCATCAATACTGCGTAATTGAAGGTTACCCTTAAGCGGTGTTTCCTGATTCATTCTCACGCTAATTGAACGATCCTTTGAAATTGATTGAAAAACCAGCTCCTGATCATTTAAATTTTCTACTGTATCGTTGGGATCAAACGAAAGGGAAAATCGCGAATTCCAAGTACCTTCAACTGCAAAAAAATGATAATCGCTATCGGTTAAGTCATGTTGGATTCCCTTCTCATGATCTACAAGAAAGATTCTGTTGCTATTATCGATATTCTGAAAATCTTGTAGCTTTATAGTCATTTCACCTGATCTGTTTATTTTCAAACCTAGCGGAATTCTTTGGTTATCGGATATAATTTTTCCTGATACGGCATTTATAGAAAGCTCCTTTTTTCCTGAAAGCATATAGAAATTCGGAATTTCAGCATTTGTATTGAATAGCTTTAAAGCGTCTTTATCACTTTCAAAAGAAGTCTTAGCAGAGAGATCAAAATAGATGACCACAGCATCTTTTAGATTTTTATCTTCAAACTCAGCCGAAATCCTGATCAGCGATTTTTCGTTTTTTGGAGCTTTGTAGAATGCCTGATCAAAATCATTGATCCTTACTTCATTTGTCATTCCAAAAGTTCCTGTAGTTCCATCATCAACATGCACAAAAAAGCCCTGCATGGAAGGAATTATTCCGGTGGCAGTTCCAGAACTGGAAATATCACTTACATAAGAAGTATAGCTACCAGCATATGCGTCATCGGTACTATTAGAATAGAAATATGCAGCAGTACCAATATTTGTTCTCGTCCAGCCAGTGGATGAATTCCAGTCGATAGGAGAGGGGTACGGGTTTCCTACCAGATGAAACCCCTTGGTGTATTTTCCGTCGTTATTTTCCAGTGTTTTCTGGAAATTACCATCATTTATAAAACCTTTCAGCTGAATATTAAGGTCACCCGTGTTTTCACCCAAATTAATGGCATAACCCTCCATTGGATTCAATGTATTAGTAACTTCAGTATATTGCGTCCAGCCAGTTGCATCATTATTATTACTGTCCTTGCGGTTTTCATTATAGGCATAAAATCGAGGAAAATCTGATGCCAAATCCACGTAAGAAGAAAAATCCCCAACCGTGGTATTACTAAATGGAGTGCTTATATATTTATAGCCGTAAGCGGGAGCTATAATTCTTTGCATACTAACTTCACCTAATACAGAACCAATGCCGGAACCATCAATTAACGCGGTTCTGGTTGCATTTGATATGAGATTCAAATTTCCACTAGAATTTAGATTCCCGGATTTCAATAATAAAGTTCCAGTGAGATTCAGCATCTGATCTAAAGTTACCCCGTTAGGATTATTAATTTCAAGATCCTGAACTATGTTATTTAATAATCCGGTTCCAAAAATCTGCGTATTACTCCCTGATAAAATAATTTTTCCATTTTCTGCATCCAGGGTTCCATTTATTGTTAGGCTTCCGCCGATCTCAATATTGTTATCTAAAATTTCCAGGTTTGCGCCAGATTCAATTTCGAGGTTATTCACCTGAGCTGAGTTTCCTGAATTAACAACTGGGTAATTAGCAGCTGATGTTTTAATGATCACATTATCGTCAATTACGGGAACCTTAAGACATCTCCAGTTATTGATATTATTCCAGTTCGCATCTTCTGTTCCTAACCATTGTAAAGTGGTCAAAACATTTAAAGTAGCTGCTTTAGAAATAGTGATTTTACAAGTTCCGGCAGCTGCTGCACCGGTTAAATTTGTTCTCGCAATGACTCGATATTGGTTCTGGTCCATAGCCTCGGTAACATTAGCGATGGAGAAATTTGAAGATGTTGCACCAGCAATATCATAGAATCTTGTATCCCCCGGAGCCTTCACCTGCCAGCTGTAATTTAATTCAGGATCATTAATGACGTTAAAGCTGACAGAATTTCCAGGACAGATATCTTGAGTAACGGGAGTCCCTAGATTATAGCAGCTCAATTTATCTTTGATTACTTCTGGAAAATATTCAAAGTTGCTGATTAGCGCAGATTCGTCTCCGTAATTGCAGGAATCACTAATGTTAATTGTAGTTCCAGGATAATTTTCTCCACAAGAATTCAGCTGATCTAAACTGCTAACAGTTCCAAGAATATATAGATGACTGTCATCTATATTCAATATAGGACTGTTTCCCGCACCGTTAGAACCAGTTAAATTTCCCTGTAGAATTACATAATTCTGTAAATTCAAGGTTATTGTGGTGGAAATATCAATATTACCATACACGATCAAAACACCGTTTGTTCCAATATTAAGCTGACTATCCTTTTTAGTGAGATCCATGTCACCCTTGACGATAAGAGTCCCATTAATATTCAGAACACTGTTTTTGCTTTGAAATATTACATTATCATAAATGTAGGAAGTACCATCATCAGGAATGTTAATCGTATTCCCAGTTAATACAAGGTTCTGTGAAGTGGTAAAACTGAAAGAAAAAAGCAGGAAAAATAAAACCAGGTATGTTTTATTTATTTCAGACATATTTATTCCAGGTTTATCTTTTGTTCATCAAAGATGCCTCCTTTGGAATTTTCGTAGCTAATGATCAATTGTCCATTATTTAGATCAATATTTTCTGAATTCTGAAGCTGAAATTTGAAATTTCTATAATCGTTTGGAGTGTAGACCGCGATGCCTTTCACCAATCCAACTTTTATAGGATCCTTAGCACCGTCTGCTAAATACATTGCCTTGAGATTGCCATATGTTGAAGCATTTCCAGTCCTGTTCAATCTTAAAGAGACTTCCCCGGGTTTTTTATCAAGTATAATATTGTCAATTTTGATATTTGCTGAAGTTTCTCCTTTTCTTATTATTACTGGAATGCTAATTCCAAAAACCGTTTTAATATTGATCGAGATATTTTCTTCTTTATCGATAGAATCTTCGCTTTGAAGCGCCGTTTGCTTTTCAATTGCTCTGAAATATGCATGTGATCTATATTCACCATCACTCATTTCACTAGTTTTGGTCACCTGGAGTCTTACTGTCTGTGCCTCATTTGGCGGAAGTGTCACTCTTCTCGGGAAAAATCGAAGAAATGGATCTGCAAATCGCTGACCTTCAACCGGCTCTTCCACCTGTACGAACTCGCCATTTTCCTGCATATGATATTGAACAAAGGATATAGCAAAGGTTGCGGTGTCCTTTCCGGTATTTATAAGATTGATTTCTTTGGATCGATCCTGATCATCAAAAATGATCCTTTTTGGTAAGATCATTAGATCTCCCTGGGCCATTAATGGTGATTGGAGAAATAAGAAAGCGAAACTCAATAGGGCGAATAGTCTGCTTTTCATGAATAATATTTTTGTGAATTAGTTGTAGGTCACAGTGACATTGAATCCAGAAGAGTTAGTGTACATTCCTCCGGGTTGATTAGCTTCAATATTTAATGTTGCGCCAATCTTCAAAATATCGGTAAATTCTCCTGTAAAATGAGGTTCAACTGTAAAGTTGTCAATTAGTAGGAACTGGTTTGGATTTTCCTGATTGTATAATCTAAAGTTTTCAGGAAGCGTGATAGAATAGTTATAACTACCATGAGTCACCGTTGCTTCAGCAGGGCTAACTTCTCCCGGATTTGCAGCTGAAAGCTCAATTCCATAAGAAATACGAGATCCGTCAGGTGTGAGAATAAGTCTTCCCGGATTTCCGCCAATAACATTTCCAAAATGAAGATCTATATTTTTAGTGATCTCTATGGGCTCCACAACTTTAGCTGTACTTATAATAGTGGCCGATGCTGAATTCTGTGAAAATCCAATAAATGAAATTAGAATTAGCAAGATAAGAATGGGATAATTCTTCATGAATAATGATTACACCTTCACTTAAAAATATATTAGAGACCGGTTCTTGATAGCAACCGGTCTCTCAAAAAGATTTTGTTATTCGTAAGTAACAGTTACCTGTACCTGACCAGTATAGGTACCTGCAGCCTGATCGGCTGGAACTGTAAGTGTACCACCAACTGTAAATGTATCGGCAGTGTTCGCTGAATCACTAGTTAAACTAGAAACCAGATCGCTTAAAGTCATTGTAGCACTATCATCACTTAATTTTGGTTGTTGTGATACTGAGGTAAGCACTTTGTAAGTTTCACCTGCATCCATAGTAACGGTAAATTTAGCAGCTGAAGAAGCGGTTTCTCCCGTAATTAACATATCTGTTTCATCAGAGAATGTTCTTGTTCCGTCTACACCAACAATAATCGAACCTGCGGCATCATCCGTAGTAAAAGTTCCGAAATCTAGTGGTGAATCAGCAGTGATGGAAATTGGAGCAACAACAACTGCATTTACAGCAGCAGTTCCTGAAGCTGAACTTTGAGCAAAAGCCATTCCTGAAATAAGTAGGCAGGCTAGTAAAGTAATTTTTTTCATGTTTGAGTAGGTTTTGTAGTTTGATTTGGTCAGTAAAGATGAGGGTATATGTAAGGATTGACCAAAATTTTTCGTTAAGTGGTAAATTATAATCGTTGAAAGGAAAAAATACTTCGGTGAGCTGTAAATCTTTCACTAATTATTCACGATAAAGATTGAATATATTAGGTATTTAGTGGTGTAGAGTGGATTAAGAAAAAAATTTTAGGATATAATTTGAAGGAAGGTGAAATTTGAATAACAAGAAATTACTTACAAATGATTATGCTCCTTAATTATAGCTTACTATTACTTCTATGGGAGTTTGCGTAACGTAAGTTCCTGGTACCTGCTGTGGTTCGATTTCAAGAGTTGCTCCTATACTGAATGTTTGAGAATCAGAATTTAAAGTGTTTGAATTGGAACTAGTGCTGAAGTCCTTTATAACAATTTCATCAGGACCATTTATCATTTTATAGGAGCCTTGTGAAATAATTACGTTATAAGAGTATCCATTCTGGCCTTTTACTTCAAATGTGGCGGCTGAAACATTTGCTGAATTTTCCAATTGTACATCACCAGTAGTGATTCTTGAATGATCTGGATTTAAAATTACCGTACCACCCTTTCTCGCATCTATACTAGCAAAATTCATGTTTGCGGTTGTTTGGATAGAGATTGGTTCTACAATATTAACGGTAGCTGTAAAGGTTGCAGTTGCGCTATTCTGTCCGTAACCTTTTATAAAAATAATAAGGAGGGAAAAAAGAATAATATAACCGATGCGTTCTTTCTGCATATGTAAATATAAAAAACGAATAGACTACAATCGATAAAAAGCATTAAAAAATCGATGAAATACGCAAATTTATCTAATTATTAACTGTTATATTTCTGAGCCATTTGATTTTTCAAAGAATTAATAGCTGTATTATTATTTCTTAGCCGTTCTTCAATTTTTATTTTTCTATTTTAGAGGAAAACATATATATGACTAAGACTTACCAAACCAATTTAAGTTTAAATAATGTTGACCTTGGATTGCTGATTTTTCGAATAGCCATTGCTGGTTTAATGCTAACCCATGGTTTCCCTAAATTGTTAGATTTTTTCGGAGCCGAAAAAATTCAATTTGCAGATCCCATAGGTCTTGGAGAAAAGGTCTCTTTTACTCTAACTGTTTTTGCAGAATTTGTATGTGCTATTTTTATCATTTTTGGATTTTTAACTCGGTTTTCAGCAATACCAATAGTTATCACTATGGCAGTAGCGGCCTTTATTGTTCATGTGCCAGACGGTTTTGGTAAACAGGAATTACCTATTCTTTATATGTTTGGATTTTTACTGCTGGTAATTTGTGGAGGCGGAAAATATTCCCTGGACTTCTTTATCCAAAACAAAAAATAGAAAACATTTGAGCAAAGTATATATCTTGATGGGAGTTTCTGGTGTGGGGAAAACCACACTTGGTCAAATGCTGGCTAAAGAACTTTCAAAACCATTTTATGATGCTGACGATTTTCATTCTTCTTCAAATAAGGAGAAGATGCAAAATGGAATTTCGTTAAACGACGAGGATAGGGAAGGCTGGCTTAGCGAAATAAGTAATCATATTCAAGATTGGATCAGTTCTGAGGGGGGCGTTCTTGCATGTTCTGCCTTGAAAGAAAAATACCGCAATCAGCTTTCTAATAGTAATTCTGGTCAAATTGAATGGATATTTTTATACGAAGATTTCAATGTTATTGCCGATAGGATCAAGAAAAGGAAATTGCACTTTTTTGACCCTAATCTTCTAAAATCACAATATGATACGCTTGAACCGCCGAATTATGGAATTCATATTAAGGTAGAAAATTCACCAGTGGAATCATTAAAGGAAATTGTACAAAAATTGAATAGATCTGAAATCGGAATTATTGGTCTTGGGGTAATGGGGCAAAGTCTTGCTCTTAATATGGCAAGAAATAATTTTTCTGTCTCCGTTTATAATCGGCAAGAGGGAGAGTTAGAAAATAATATTGCCCGAAATTTCGCCATCCGTCATAGCGACACTTATTATTTTGATGCCTTTGATGACCTTGAAGGCTTTGTTTCAAGTCTAAAATCTCCGAGAAAAATCCTTTTGATGATAAAGGCCGGAGATCCAATAGATGAAATTGTGGAAATTCTGTCGCCCCTCTTACAGAAAGGCGATATCATAATGGATGGAGGAAATTCTAATTATAAAGATACAGAAAGAAGATCTGGAAGGTTGAATAATCTCGGTATTCATTTTATGGGAATCGGAATCTCCGGAGGGGAGGAAGGCGCATTAAACGGGCCGTCCATAATGCCTGGCGGTTCAAGAACAGCCTATAATATGGTCAAAGATATCCTGAACAAAATAGCTGCTAGGGACAAAATCAATGAGCCTTGCAGCACTTATATAGGGCCAGGTTCTTCCGGTCATTTTGTGAAAATGGTGCATAATGGAATAGAATACGGGGAAATGCAGTTAATTGCCGAATTCTATTTTTTTATGAGATATTACCAGGAGAGATCTCCAGAAGAAATTTCAAAAACATTCTCTGAATGGAATATAAAGGAGAGAAGTTTTCTTCTTCAAATCACTGTGGATATTCTTAGGAGAAAAGAAGACGGGAATTATCTTTTGGATAAAGTTTTAGATGTGGCTGGGCAGAAAGGAACCGGTGGATGGTCAACCAATGCTGCACTCGAATTGGGAGTGGCACTGGATACAATTACAGCTTCTGTATTTGCCAGGAATATATCTGCATTTAAATTTCAAAAAGCTAAAGTAAAGGAACTTTACAGTAAAAATATAGTTACAAATTCAGATATAAGCAATGAGGATCTTTATTCGGCTTTCAAATCTGCGTCTATTATAAATCACAGTATAGGTTTTGAAATGCTGAGAATTTCTTCAATTGAATACGACTGGGATCTCGATCTTTCAGAAATTGCAAGAATCTGGATCAACGGCTGTATAATAAGATCTGATTTTATGGAAAGCCTTGCAGAAATTTACAGTTCAGGTGATACCCAACATTTACTTTTATATCCTGAAATTGCAGAGCAACTTGATAATACACGAGAATCCTTTATTAATGTTATTCCCTCAATTTTAGCAATGGGCTGCCCAATGCAGGTAAGTTCCTCTGCACTGAATTATATTCTAAGCTTTACGAATGAAAAAACGTCGGCAAACCTTATTCAGGCGCAGAGGGATTATTTTGGCGCTCATACTTATGAAAGAGTAGATAAGGAACGGGGAGAATATTTTCATTCTAACTGGAAATCAGAATAGTATATGGATCTTCAGATTTTGTTCAGTGTCCTTGGAGGAATAGCCATTTTATTACTTTTAATTCTGCGGCTTAAAATTCAGGCATTTTTAGCTTTACTAATAGTTTGCATTCTTGTTGGCATATTTGCCGGCTTACCTGCCAAGGAAATAATGATTACTATGCAGGAAGGCATGGGTAGTACTTTGGGATTTGTAGCTACAGTAGTTGGACTGGGAGCTTTGTTTGGTGGTATACTTGAGCAATCTGGGGGTGCTAAAAGCCTGGCTAATTATCTCCTTTCAAAGACAGGTGAAAAACGTTCTCCCTGGGCCATGATGGTGACTGGCTTTCTGGTGGCGATCCCGGTATTCTTTGATGTCGCCTTTATTATTCTGGTGCCAATTAGTTACGCTCTTAGTCGGAAAACAGGAAAATCATTGTTGTTGTATGCCTTACCTCTGCTGGCAGGTTTAACGATAACCCACGCTTTTATTCCACCAACACCGGGACCAATTGCCGTTGCAGATATATTGGGAGCAGATCTAGGTTGGGTGATCCTTTTTGGGATAATCACAGGAATACCGGTAGCAATAGTTAGCGGACCTGTTTTTGCCAAATTCATTGCCAGGAAAATCAAAGTTTCACCACCTCATTTTGCAGAAGCGAAAGATGACTCTAATCATGATCTACCGTCAGCCGGACTAATTCTTTCCATTATCGGGACACCAATATTTCTTATTGTATTAAATACAGTCCTCACTAGTCCATTATTTCCTGAAAATTTTATTTCGGGACCGTTGTTATACTTAATTAACTTACTGGGACATCCTTTCACAGCACTTATAATTGCAAATTTGTTAGCCTGGTATTTTATTGGGATTAAAAGAGGAGCCGGTAAGGAGTTTTTAAATAAGACCGCGTTGAAATCTTTTGAAGCAGCAGGAATTATTATTCTTCTAACAGGTGCTGGTGGAGCATTTAAGCAGATCCTTATTGAAACTGGAGCCGGGGAGATGATTGCGGCATCTCTACAGGGTACATTTTTTAATCCATTGCTCTTCGGATTTATTATAGCATTATTGGTACGACTATTACAAGGCTCCGCTACGGTAGCAATGATCACCGCTGCAGGAATTACGGCACCGGTATTAGCTTCTGCGGCGCTAAGTCCCTCACAAACAGCTTTGATTGTAATTGCAATTGCTGCAGGGGCATCCGGTTTTTCTCACGTAAATGATAGCGGATTTTGGCTGGTAGGGAAATATCTGGGTTTATCTGAAAAGCAAACTTTTAAATCCTGGACAGTTATGACAGGAATAGTTGCTATTCTTGGTTTGATAGTAAGCTCAACCTTATATTTTTTCATTTAAAGGATAAAAATCATCAAAAAAAAAGGGAAGCAAAATGCTTCCCTTTTTAATTAAATTTCAAGTATCTAACTTAATTCTTAGCTACTGAAGCCTCACCTTCTAGCATTGCAAAAAATTTGTCCAGATTAGGAATAATAACAATTCTTGTTCGACGGTTTTTAGCCATATTATCCTTGTTCGTATTTTCAACTAATGGTTGGTAACTACTTCTACCAGCAGCAATTAGTTTTGAAGGATCTACATCATATTTATCCTGTAGTATTCTTACAATTGAAGTTGCTCTTCTAACACTTAGGTCCCAGTTATCTTTCAAATAAGATTCTTTTACCATTGTTCTGTCGTCTGTATGACCTTCGATCATTACCTCCATTGCTGGCTCGCTATTAATAACTTCAGCAAGTTTTTTCAATAATGGTTGAGCTTCATTGGTCACTCTGTAGCTACCGCTTCCGAATAAAAGCTTATCTGAAACATTGATCATTACAACAGTTTCGTCAACACTAATATCAATATCATCTTCATCTGCACCTTCAGAAATATTTTGCTTCAGATTATAAGATACAGCAAGATTAATTGAATCTTCAAGAGTTTTAGCTCCTTTTACTTTTTCAGGATCCATTTTAGCAATGGATCTTTTCATTTTATCCTTAGTGTTCTTAGACATTACCGTTAGGTCGTTCATCTCCATCATTCCCTCATTTTCTGTTCTTAAGGAATTGATTTTAGCATTATAATCGGCAACTCTTTCTTCGATACGAGCGTATTTCTCCTCGATCTCCTCTTTTTCTACGCGAGTTTTCTGTAAAATACTTCTTGTATCATTAAGTTCACCTTCAAGCGCTACATATTTCTTTTTCGAAACACATGATGATAGCATAGTGGCTGCTAATACGGTTACGGTTATTGCTCTTTTCATAAATAGATTTTTAATTTTAATTGTTGATTATTTAGTTTTATCAATCGCTTTACTAAAAACTATAATAATGCCAACGCCTTGCTGAATATTGGGATGAATATGCCAAAAGCAAACAAATTTATAAATAAATAACACCTAAACCCTTTAAAATAAATGTGTTAAGTTTACTTATAAATGTTTTTAAATATAATTTAGCGAAGAATTTATCAAGATAGCCTTTTAAAGAAATTGCCATTAAAAATGTAGAAAAGAATCTGAATTGTGTATAATTTCTCTACACTTTTACCTTTTTTAAATCCAATTTAAACTTGAAGAAACAGCGGATTGTAATTGATTTTAACACAAGTTTATTAGAAATTGGGATTCAGTAGTTTCGCAGTATTGTGCCTAAACGATAACTTTGGGATTCTTTAATATCTAACCTTTGACCAAAGCCAGGAGAATTTTTTTTAAAGTTTTAAAAATCATAGGAAAAGTGTTCCTTGGGATCATTATTTTCCTGCTCCTTCTTATTCTTTTTGTAAGAAGTCCTTGGGGTCAGAATATTATTAAAGATAAATTCATTGCTTCTGTTGAAGAGAAGACTGGGGCGACTATAGAATTGGAAAAACTATTTATTCAATTCAACGGTGATATACAGATTGATGAATTATACATAGCAGACCTTTCTGGGGATACTATAATTTTTTCTGAAAGCCTCTCGGCAAATATTCCTATCTGGCCAATTATCAAAGGAAATAGTTTTAGTCTTAATGCGCTTGACGTAAAAAATCTGAAAGCCAGGATCAGTAGAAAAGATAGCATTGAGGGATTTAATTATGAGTTTTTGCTAGATGCTTATGCCACAGATACTACACAAACTACCACTCCAGCAGATACTTCAGCTGCTCCTATGCAAATTTCAATAGGAGATATAGACCTTATGGATATTGACGTAATCTACGAAGATGAAGTTTCCGGCATAGATAGTCATATAGTTCTTGATAAACTGGGAATTGAGTTCACCGAAACAGATTTGGAAAAAATGATCTTCAGGGTCAATGATGCTATTTTAACCAATGCCAGTATCGAATATGAACAGACGAAGCCCTTTCCTGAAAGCAATGAGGAGCCTGCGCCAATGCCTAAACTGGAAGTAGCCAATATTGATTTTAATAATATTTCTGGTTTCTATAGATCAGTTCCAGATTCACTGGATACTGATTTTGATGTCGCCAACCTGGATTTAGATAATTCTCGATTTGATCTCAAGACAAATGAAATTGCCAGTGACCTTATCCAGCTTTCTGATTCTGAGATTAATCTAAAACTTCAGCAAAAGACTTCTCAGGCTAATCAAACTGCAGATCCGGGTGATAATACTTTCGAATGGCCAAAATGGACTGTGAATATTTCAGAAATTGACCTTAGTAATAATTCATTTTTTTATAGTCTTAATGGGGCAGAAGTAAAGAATGGAACATTTGATCCTAATGCTGTTCAACTGGACAGTCTTGTATTCACTGGAAATGATATTAGATATACACCGGGAGTAGCTGATGCGATTATCGAAAAACTTGAATTTAAAGAAGGTTCAGGTATCGAAGTAAAAAAATTCAATATCCAGGCCAGTATCACAGATCAAAAAATGAAGTTTTCAGATCTTGATGTAGCGGTGAATTCTAACAGTCTTTCTGGAAATATGGAAGTTTCCTATGCGAGCCTAAATGATTTCATTCAGGCTCCTGGAAATGCCAGTCTCAATCTCAACCTGAATAATATTTACTTCAATATAAGAGATGTTTATAGGTTTCAGCCAGATCTGAGCGATGATCCTTATATGCAATCGCTGGATGATTCGCCGGTACGGGGAAGTCTGAGCGCTTCAGGAAAAATAGATAATCTGGCACTGAATTCCTTAAATCTTAACTGGAGTAGAACCCGTATTTCAGGCAATGGAAGAATTGTAAATCTTCAGGATCCTGAAAATCTCGCTTTTGACCTTCCAAATGTTCGCATGAACTCAAAGAGAAGCGATCTTTTAAAATTTGTAAAAGAGGAGGATATAGGATTGAAATTACCCAATGATATTTCGCTTAGAGGTAGCTTTGCCGGCAATATGAATGAGATTAGAACCAATTCGGTTTTAGTAACCTCAGATGGGACTTTAAGAGTGAATGGTGATTTTAATATGGGAGACCAGATCGTTTTTGACGCAGAAATTCAAGGAGATAGTATTGCACTTGGCAACCTGTTGCAAAATGAAGCATTGGGAGATATTCAGTTGAACCTTAAAGCTTCAGGAAGCGGTAATTCTGTAAACAATCTCAACGCAAGTCTAGATTCGAGAATCAGTTCGTTTACATACAAGGATTATGAATTCAGGAATATTGATATCAACGGGGAACTTGAGAACGGTGAAGGACCAGTAAACCTGATCTATCAGGATGAAAATCTTGACATGGAAGCGCAAACCACAATTAAGCTTGATTCAGTATCTCCGAGATTCGATTTCAATGTTTATATGGATGGAGCAAATCTAGGAGCTTTAGGGATCACCCAGAAGGATATTAAAACTGGATTTACACTCGAAGGTTGGTATGAGGGAAATGGTACCGATTATGAAATGCAGGCAGAAATTATTGACGGCGTGGCTGTTTATAACAACAAAACTTATCTACTGGGAAGTTTTGATGCGACTGCATATGTTCGTGAAGATACCACTTCGGTGAAAATTCAAAACAGGATGCTGGACCTGGATCTACAGTCTAACGCCAGTCCTGTAGCTTTTTCGGCGGCAATTAACAGGCATTTTAAAAGATATATAGCTGAAGATTATCAGGAAGATTCTATCATTAGCCCGGTAAACCTTAAACTGAATGCGAAAATTAGTCAGGCGCCAATTCTAAATGAAGTATTCCTGGTAAACCTGGAAGAGCTTGATACTGTTGATGTAGTTGTTGATTTCAGAGAACGAGACCGTGAACTCGATGCTGCAATTTCAGTTCCTTTCATTAATTTCTATGGCAGCGAGATAGATAGCTTGAAGATCGATATGGTTTCAGATCCTTCAGATCTTAATTTCAGTTTAGGGTTTAATGCGTTAAACGCCGGACCGCTGGCCATAAAACGAACCAATTTGCAAGGAGATGTTCTGAATAGGAAATTGAATCTAGATTTTTCTTCGACCTATGATGAAGAGCAGCTAGTGCGAGTGAAATCTGAACTCAATTTTCAGGGTGACACTTTGAAATTCCATGTAGATCCGCAGGATCTTATTCTGAATAAAAATCCATGGAATATTGATAGTAGCAACCAGTTAAGTTACGCGACAGAGTATCTCAATTTTGATAATTTCCGATTATATCGAAATGATCAGGAAATGGTGCTGAGCAATGACAAACCCGGTGTTGAAAAAGAGCATTTGAGCCTGGATTTCAAGAATTTCAAGTTAGCGGCATTTCTAAACTATCTTAATCCTGAAAATCAACTGGCTACTGGACAGTTGAACGGGAATATCGTTTATGAAGAACCTTTTGGAGAAACCGGTATACTTGCAGATTTGGCAATTGATCAATTCAAGGTGATGAATGTTGATCTAAATACTTTAAGTCTTAAAGGTAATTCCAGCGGATTCAGCAATTATGATTTCGAAATGGCTTTAAAAGGAGGCGAAGTAGATCTTGATCTTACCGGCTCTTATCAGGCATCAGATCCTTCCGCGATCTTAGATATGAACCTGGATCTGAACGAGGTTAAAATGACTGCATTGGAAGGTTTCTCACAAGGAGAAATCAGGGATGGTAGCGGTAGTTTTTCCGGTAACTTCACGCTTAATGGAACTTTACTGGAACCACAATATGAAGGTAGTCTGGATTTCAATGATGCAAAGTTCAATATTGCTATGCTGAATGCAGATTTTATACTTCCAGACGAACAATTAAGTTTGAATAATGATGAAATTTCATTCAATAAATTCAATATAAATGACGGTAACAATAATGCCATTGTAGTAGACGGTAAGGTTCTTATAACCGATCTGCTAAATCCTGGTTTTGATCTCGATGTCCAGGCCAACGACTTTAGGCTTCTTAATTCTACAGAAGAGGATAATGATCTCTTCTACGGAACTGCCGTGGTGGATGTAGATGCTCAGATAAAAGGTGATCTTAATTTGCCAAAGGTGAATATGAACATGGATATCAAGGAAAGTACAGATTTCACTTATGTAGTTCCCGAAACCGAGTTACAGATCAAGGAAAGAGACGGTATCGTGATCTTTGTAAATAAAGAAAACCCTGATGATATTTTATCTCAAACTCAGGAGGAATCTTACGTGGTATCGGGTTATGATATTTTCTCAAGAATTTCGGTTAATGAAGGCGCTACTTTCAATGTGATCATAAGTCCCGAAACTGGAGATAAATTCCAGGTTCAGGGAGAAGGAGACCTAATTTTCAATATGTATCCGAACGGTCGTACAGCGCTAACAGGAATTTACGAGATCAATGACGGTTTTTATGAAATGAGCCTATATAATCTTGTGAAAAGGCGATTTGATATCGCTGATGGTAGTCGTGTTTCTTGGGCTGGGAACCCTTTTGATGCTCAGCTGGATGTGCGTGCGATCTACAAGGTTGAAACTTCAGCTTCTTCTCTAATGGCCTCTCAGACATCAGGTTTGAGCAGTGGGGAAAGACAGAGGTATAGGCAAGAGCTTCCATTTCTTGTTTACCTGAATGTTGATGGTGATCTTATGGAACCTAAAATTTCTTTTGGTCTTGATTTACCTGAAGAAGAACAGGGAGTTGCCGGTGGTGAAATATTCGGAAGGGTTCAGCAATTGAATAACCAGGAGCAGGAATTGAACAAACAGGTATTTTCGTTACTGGTATTGAATAGATTCTTTCCTGAATCAGGCAGCGATGGAAGTAGTGGAGGAACACTGGCTGTGGCGCGTGATAACCTGAATTCAGCACTTTCAGATCAGTTAAATATGCTTTCTAGTAAAATTCTAGGAGAAAGCGGATTGCAGCTTAATTTTAATGTAGATAGTTTTACAGATTATCAGGGAACGAATCCTGAAGAAAGAACACAATTAGGGATCAGCGCTCAAAAAGCTTTCTTGGAAGACCGCTTGATCGTTCAGGTTGGTAGTGAAGTAGATATCCAGGGTGGTAATCAGCAGGGTCAGGAAGCAAGTCCTGTAATTGGGAATGTAAGTATCTCTTATCTTCTGGATGAAAATGGCGTTTGGAGATTGAAAGGTTTCAGCAAAAATCAATATGAGAATGTTATAGATGGCCAGTTAGTGGTAAGCGGGATTGCCCTAATTTTCACAAAAGAATTCAACAAATTCCAGGATATGTTTGAAAAGGCTGTCATGGAAAATGTGAAGAAGGAGGAAGCTGGAAATTCAAAAAAAGAAGAATCTACGACCGATGAGAACTAGAGATATTAGCATTATAATACTTCTGATAATTTTATTTCAGGCTTGCAGCGTTGAAAAATTCATACCTGAAGATGAGTTTCTTTATACTGGGGCGAAGATCGAAATTGATTCAGACACCACCATAAAAGATAGACCTCAGTTAAAGACAGAACTGGAAAGCGTATTAAGACCCAAACCAAATACACAACTTTTGGGAATGCGTCCTGGCCTATATTTTCATTATAAAGCTCAACGTGAAAAGCCAGGTTTCATCAACAAGTTCTTAAATAAAAAACTTGGAGAAGAGCCTGTTTATCTATCAGATGTAGATCTTACCAATACGGAGGATCTATTGCTTAACCGATTGGAAAATCGAGGTTTTTTCTACAGTAGAGTGAGTTCAGATTCTGAAGAGGATGAAAAGAATAAAACTGCGTCTACTTCTTACAAACTTACTGTTCCAACACCTTATACTATGGAAACTTACCAGCTGGATACAGATACGATGCTGGTATATAAAGATATTCAAAAGGAGCTGGATGAGACTGTTTTAGAAAAAGGAATGCGTTTTGATCTTCCAAATTTGAAGTTAGAACGTGAGCGTATTGATCTTCATCTAAAAAAGGATGGCTATTATAATTTCAATCCCGGGTTTCTGATTTTTGAATCAGATACAAATCAATATGACCAGAAGAAATTTGATCTTTTTCTAAGATTAAAAAAGGATGTTCCTTCAAAATCGGTGATACCTTATCAGATTTCGAATGTGAATGTTTATGTGAATTATAATGTAGATGAAGATTCGGTTACCAAAAATTACAAGCGTTTTAAGGATAAGAATTACTTTCAGGAAGAACTGTTTTTTAAACCTAAATACCTTGATCCATATATATTGATCGAAACTGGGGATTATTACGACCCGGTTCTGTCCAGGAGTACTAGCAGAAGGCTAGGTTCAATTGGTTCCTATAAATTCGTCAATATAAGGTATGATGAAATTGACACGCTCGCTGGTGACGATCTTGGTTTACTGGAGGCAAATATTTATTTATCTCCTCTTAAAAAGCGTGCTATCAGGGCCGAATTACAGGCAGTAACAAAATCTAATAGTTTTACAGGTCCACACCTGGCGCTAAGCTTCCTTAACCGAAATTTATTCAAGGGTGGGGAAAGTCTGAATATATCAGCAAATTTAGGATATGAATTTCAGCAGGGGACAGGGAATGTGCCTGGAAGAAACTCCTTGCAATTGGGATTAACCAATGATCTTATAATTCCAAGGTTACTGTTTCCTATAAGTTTTAGTAAGAATTTCTTCAAATATGATATTCCAAAAACGAAGATGAGTCTTGGAGGAGATTATCTAAGAAGAAGTCAGCTTTTTACCTTGAGTTCTCTCAATGCTTCCTTTGGTTATCTGTGGAATGCCAACAGGTATGTAACACATGAGTTTAACCCGATAAGTTTAAACTATGTAAGCTTAAGTAATGTTACTCCAGAATTTCAGGCAACCCTGGATGAAAATCCATTTCTGGCAAGCAGTTTTGACCAGGAGTTTATTGCCGGACTCACGTATTCCTTCATTTACAACGGAATTATTGATACCGATAAAACGCACGCATTCTTTTTGAACACAAATTTTGACATGGCTGGAAATACCATGAGTTTATTTGGGAAAGAGGCTGAAAGCGGAAATAAAGAAGTTCTGGGGCTGGAATATGCGCAGTATGCTAAACTTGACATGGATCTTCGTTATCACCTGAGGCTTGGAAAGCAACAGGTAATAGCTACCAGATTATTTGCCGGTTATGGACATCCTTATGGCAATTCTGATGTGCTGCCATTTAGTAAACAGTATTTTTCTGGCGGGCCTTATAGTGTAAGAGCTTTTAGAACAAGGTCACTTGGCCCAGGAACTTATAATCCTGCTGAAGACAATTTAATTGAAGAAGAACCCTTAGATCCTGATAATCCTGAAGATGATCCGGTAAATATAGGATTCAGGGATCAGACAGGAAATATTAGGTTTGAAGCCAATGCAGAATACAGATTTCCTATTGTCACTTATTTGAACGGAGCATTCTTTATAGATGCAGGGAACGTTTGGACCTCTAAAGCAAACCCGGAAACTACCAATGCAAATGGCGATGGAACTGGAAAGTTTGATTCAGACTTTTTGAATGAATTGGGAATAGGAGCAGGAGCAGGGTTAAGAATAGATATACAAAGTTTTGTGATCAGGTTTGATCTTGCTTTTCCAATGCACGACCCACGAAAACCAATGGGTGATAGATGGGTAAACGATTTTGGAAGTCCGGTATTTAATTTTGCGATTGGATACCCATTCTAATGTTGCATTTTATTTCCAAAGCAAAGATCTCCGGCATCTCCAAGCCCCGGTACTATATATCCATTCTTGTCCAGTTCATGATCAATGGTAGCTATCCATAATTTGGAATTTTCAGGAAATTCAGATTTTAAATATTGCACGCCTTCATCAGATCCTATGACAGAAACCAGGTGAATTTTTTCAGGAGTTCCCATAGAACCTAAGGCATTTAAAACATTACTGAAAGATCTTCCGGTAGCAAGCATGGGATCTGCTAAAATGAGCGTCTTTCCTTCAAGGGAAGGAGAAGCCAGGTATTCAACTAAAATCTCGAAATTTTCGTCATTATTAGGGTGATGTCTATATGCAGATATAAATGAATTTTCAGCATCATCAAAATAATTGAGAATTCCCTGGTGCAAAGGTAAACCAGCTCTCAAGATAGAACAGATTACCAATTCATTCTTAGGCATCGCAACTTCAGATTTCCCAAGCGGAGTATTGAATTCTCTTTTTTCGTATTCAAGTTCCTTACTTAATTCATACGCCATGATTTCTCCAAGTCGCTCAATATTCCGGCGAAAACGCATTCTGTCTTTTTGAATTCCCGTATCTCTTAATTGCGAAATAAACCTGTTCGCAATAGAATTGGTTTTGAGTATTTCCTGAACCTGCATTCTTCAATTTTATTGATTTCAGCTCAAATTTAAGCTTTTCATTTCAGAACCTAAACTCTCAAAATTTAATCGATTTTGACGTTTTGATTTCACCTATTCTCAGAATGCAATGTTCATAAGATCAGTTGCTTAAAGGATATACATTCAAAATAAAAATGTATTTTTATAGACCTAAAATTCAGAAAGTCAGTTATTTAAAATTTGTTGATTTTCATTCTTGCCCCAACCCGGAGCTTTGGTAATCTGATTATCAGTAATAGGTAGATAAAAATTTTTCTGCTTATATAACTTAAATTGAAAAGTATGGAAGGGAGAGAAAAATTATTATATGAATTTAATGAAGCCTTTGCAGATTGCAATACAAAATTTCTCGCCGACAGCGTTACGGACGATATTCGCTGGATCATCGTAGGAGAAAAAACCATTTCCGGAAGAACAGAATTTGAAAGTTCATTAGACAGAATGAAACATGGCGGCCCCATGCAAATTACCGTTAGTGATATGATTATTCATCAAGAAAAATCGGTAGTAGAAGGCGTGGTAGAGTTTCAGGTAGAACCCGGAAAAAAGAGAAAATATGCCTTTTGTGATATTTACATATTTTCCTCTAAGAAGAATAAAGTTAAAGAACTTAGAACTTATGTCACTCAGATAAAAAAAGCTTGAACGATGCTGAATTAAAACTTTAAATAAAAATCATAAATAAATAAATATGAAGACATTAATAGCATTTTTTGGATTGTTTTTCTTTGGTGCAATTTATATAGGAAATAAAAATTGCACAGATACTGAACTTGCCAGCACAGGTAATATTATAAATCTTAATGAAAAAGATATACTAGAATATCTTGAAGAAACAGAGGAGGCACTTATTGAGATTACCGAAGATCTTTCTGAAGAACAAATGCAATATAAACCGGATACAGAAAGCTGGTCTATAGCTGAAATTATTGAACATATCAATATGGTTGAAAATTCTATGAAATCCATGCTCATCAATAAGATGAATGCTAGTGATGAAAATGAAGATGCCGTGGTGAAGATGACTGATGATCAGGTGATCCAATTAATTACTAATAGAAGTCAGAAATTTAAAACTCAAAATCAATTTGAGCCAACAGGAGAATATATGACTTCAGATGACGCTATAAAGGCTTTCATAGACCAGCGAGAAAATATTACAGATTGGATCAAAGATTCAGATGCCGATATGAGAAGCATAGTAATTACCGATTTCCCTTTTGGCCCTGTAGACGGGTATCAGACACTTTTGTTTATGGCTGGACATACAGAAAGACATACCGCACAGATTGAAGAAGTTAAATCTAGTCCTGATTTTCCGGAGGAATAAAAATTTAGCGATATAAAAAAAGGTAAAGTTTGAGGGAAATATTCCTTTAAGAATTTAGAATGTGAGGCATTTCCATTATAATTCGTTCCACCATTCTCCTTGAGCGGTAATAATTGTAGGATTCATTAAAAGAGGTAAGTTGTCGGAAACAAAAGTTTGATTCCGAATTTTTCGGAATTCGAATTTTGGCTGTATTTTTGATACATTATATGCTAGTATAATAAAGAAAAAATGCGATCATACTTATTCTTAACTTTCAGTATATTTTTCAGTCTGGGTTGTTTTGCTCAGGTTGATATTCCCAGAACCACTAATACTGGCCCTATAATTAAAGCAGAGGAATCTAGCTCTACAGGATTTCCTATTCTAAAAAGAGAGGAAACAGAAAGAGAAAGTAGATTTTTAAAGGAAAAACCGAAAGCGATCGATCTTAGGGAAAATCCTAATGGTCTGATGACGGAAGCCGATGTTATTAAGAAGAGGTGGAGCGAAGATAATGAGGTCAAAGAGGAATATAGAAACGATCAAAGCCTTGGAAATGTGGTGACTCAGGGTAGATTTGTTGAAGTCTATTGCAGGGACCATCAATATATTGATGGAGATAAAGTTCAGATCTTTGTAAACGGTGAGCTCGTGGCAAAAAGTGTGAGCTTAACGGCAGGATTTACTCCTATTCTGGTTAATTTACAAGATGGTTTTAATAGTATAGAATTCGTAGCTTTAAATCAGGGAAGTTCTGGTCCCAACACCGCTGAATTAAGAGTGTTGAGTGAAAAAGGTGAACAACTGGCAAAAAAGGAATGGAATCTTTTAACCGGAGCCAAAGCCGAATTGATTGTTGTAAAGAATTAGTTGAAACAGAAATATTTAAAAAAAGCCGGAATTAAATCCGGCTTTTTTATTTAATCACGCAGATCTTCAAGAATCTTTATTTGCCGCAAAGTTTTACTTATAGCATCTCGATGGCTTTCCAATAATTCTTTAACCTCGAGGGTGAACATATGATTTTCAAGTTTATCTTCATATTCTTTCAAACTTTTCTTTTCACCTCGAAGGCACTCTTCCAGGATTGATTCATCATCTTGTTTAGCCCAGGAACCTTTAATCTCTATCCAGAACCTGTGAATAGATCCCAATGCGCTACCATTGCTGTTATTTTTAGGATGTTCATTTAAAAGATGTATTTGTTTATCTATTTCCGTGGCAAAATGATTCCTCTGTACGGCCTGATTTTTTAAAAAATTCCGGAGATCCGGATTCTTTGTATGCTCCATTGCTTTCTTATAGCCCTTTTCAGCGTCATAGTTCTTCTCCAGCAGATCAGAAAGAATATGAACCAGGCTTTTATGACTTGCTTCCCGCGCTAATTCTCTTGTAGTTTTCATACGACTGAAAATTTATTGGTTTAACCATATAAAGATACTTCAAAATAGAGAAATTAAACAGTGTTTTAATGAGTTTATTTAGTTGATAGACAGAGGTTAAGAGGTGTTTTAAAAATGTATTTTTATGCGGGATTACCCCCATATTTTCAATCTTCAGATTGGTGTATATTAATCCTTTGAACCGATCATTTACCCCGGATTATTAACTCTAAATTAAATCCTTATGAAGACTTCCGCATTGATCATTCGAACCAGTTATCTTATCATTCTAATGCTTTTTCTTTTTATTTATTTCACCTCCTTATCTTGAGATTTTAAAGTTTCGTGGATCTCAGTTTTTTTCTTGAATAGAGTTAAAAACACTGTCCTAATTTTGAATATGATTTATAAATTAAAATAATGTTCACGAAATTATTTCACCATTATCAGATTCGCTATAACTGAATAATAGTTAAATTAGAAGTGATAACTTTTAATTTATATAGATGAAAAAGGTGCTTATAGGTCTGGATTATAATCCGAATTCAGAGATCGTGGTTAAAAGTGGTTATGAGCTGGCCAAAAAGCTTGGAGCGGAAGTATGCCTAATTCATGTACTTGCAGACGTTAGCTATTACGGGATGAATTATCCCAGTTTTATGGGTTACGAGGGTTACAATGAAATGGCTGTAGACTTAAATGTCATCGCTGAATTGAGGGATGTAGCTAAGGATTTCGTTCAAACAGCAGCTGAACATTTAAAAGATCCAACAGTAACCACCTATATGGCTGAAGGACCAACTTCCACGGCAATCTTAAATTATGCCGAAGAATGGGGTGCAGGTATGATTGTTTTAGGTACTCATAGTCATTCAGTTCTGGAAAAGATTTTAATGGGAACCACAGCGAGCCACATTCTGGAAAGCACTAAAGTTCCGGTTTATTTAGTCCCCATAAAGCCTGAAAAATAGGTCTGCTAATCTGCCATTTCTCGTAATCTTGTGTTAATCATTTCATATTCAATTCCATATTGGTTAAATTCAAGAGAATTAATGTTGAATTAAAAAATTAAATTATGGGAATTGTAAAAGTTATTGAAGTTATCGCTACTTCTGACAAAAGTTTTGATGAAGCTACCAGAAATGCAGTTAAAGAAGCGGCAAAATCAATTAGTAATATTAGATCTGTTTATATTAAGGAAATGAAGGCTCAGGTGAACGGGGATGCGATAACCTCCTATGCGGTGAATGCTAAGATTTCCTTTGAAAAGAACGGATAGAATTACATTCAGATCAAATTATTAAAGGGTCGGGAATATTTCCGACTTTTTCATTTTATTAAATCTCTTTCGTAATTCGAAGGAAAAAACCCAATGAATTTTGAGTACAAATAGAATCATTTTAATAGGCGCATCAGCTGGAGGCAGATCAGCCGTTGAAAATATTTTGAAGAATATAAGTCCGGAAATAGATGCCGCATTTTTGGTTGTGGTTCATTCTTCATTTGATATGATTTCTAATTTCTCAAAATTTTTAAATCAGAACATTCAGCTGGAGGCTATCGAAGCCAGAGAAAGTATGGAGATAGAAAATGGAAAGGTTTATATAGCTGTACCTAATCAACATCTCGTTATCATAAACGATAGATTATCCAATTCCAACGGCCCCAGGGAAAATTTGTTCAGGCCTTCTATTGATGTCTTATTCAGATCTGGTGCTGTTGCCTATGGTAACAAAGTGATAGGAATATTACTTTCCGGAAGATTGAACGATGGAACTGTTGGATTGGAAGCGATCAAAAAATCCGGAGGAATAAGTGTAATTCAAGATCCTGAAACTGCTGAATATTCCGGAATGCCACAGAACGCGCGAAAATTTGTAGATATAGACCATATTGTTCCACTACAAGAAATAGGTGAATTGATTGAAAAACTAATTGAAGAGCCTCTTCCAAAGAGGGTAGACATCCCTTATTCTCTTATTCGCGAGGCTGAAATTGCTACTAAAATTAGAAGTCAGATAAATACGGAGGATTTTCTTGGTGAGAAAGTAGCCTTAAGTTGTGCGAGTTGTGGCGGGCCTCTTTGGAAAATTAAGGATACAGATATTGAGAGATATAGATGTCATGTAGGACACTCATTCTCGCAGGAATCTTTGCTGCTCGCACAAAATGAAAACCTGGAAGAAACCCTTTGGGTTTGTTTACGAACGTTGGAAGAGAAAAAAATTCTAATGCTAAATATGTCTGATAATTTCAGAAAAAAAGGATCTGATCATATTGCTAGATCCTATTCAGACAAAATTCAGGAAGTTGATGAACACATAGACAGGTTAAGGCAACTGATGGATATTAGAGATTAAATAAACCCGCTTTTAAGCGGGTTTTATTTTTAATAGGAAATTACGTTTTTACCAATAGATTTTCCAGATTCCTGAAGTTTATGCACTTCTCTAAAAGTTTCGGCATTCAGTCCGCTGAATTTTTTATTTATAGTGGAAACAATAACCCCTTCTTCCACAAGTTTTGAAAGTCTATTTAGAATTTCGTGTTGTTTTATCATGTCATCTGTTCCAAACATACTTCTGGTAAACATTAGTTCCCAGTGAAAGCTTACACTTTTTTTCTTCAGTAAATTCAGGTCTACTTCTTCAGTATTATTTACAATACAGCAGATACCGCCCTGTGGAGCAATAAGTTCAGTCATAGCTTTCCAGTTACCTGAAGTATCTGCAAAATTTAGAATGTAATCTACAGACTCATTATCTCCCATATTTTCCAACAGATCATGATGATCTACAATCACGTCTGCTCCCATTTTTTTACACCAGTTTCTGGTTTCATCTCTAGATGCGGTTGCAATTACTTTGAATTGGGTAAGTTTTTTCAATAATTGAATAGCGATTGAGCCTACGCCGCCGGCGCCTCCAATTATTAAAATTGTTTTGTCCTTACCTTCATTTTCTCTTATTCGCAACCGGTCAAATATAGATTCCCAAGCGGTGAGTGTTGTTAGAGGAAGCGCTGCTGCTTCATCCCAGTTTAAGTTTTGCGGTTTACTTCCTACAATTCTTTCGTCTACTAGTTGATATTCGGCATAGCAACCGGGGCGGGTCATATCTCCTGAATAATATACTTCATCTCCAACTTTAAATAATTCAACATTATCGCCAACTTCTTCTACGATTCCTGCTGCATCCCAACCAATTATTTTTGGCGATTCCAGTTCCTCATCCTTTGCCGCACTTTGTCTAACTTTATAATCTACAGGGTTTACCGAGACAGATTTGATTTTTATCAATAGATCCTTACCTGCTGGTTTGGGTCTGTCTATCTCAACATCCATTAAACTTTGCGAATCTTCAATTGGTAATGATTTTGTGAATCCTACTGCTTTCATAATTTTTTTATTTTAAGATACAGGGCAATTAATAAACTTCAATCTTATAGCTCATAAACTTTTGCTAAAATCATATAGCTGTTGGAGACTACTTCTGCAAAGGCTAAATTTGATATAAAATAAGGAGAACATGAAAATAGGATTTATAGGATTAGGAATAATGGGTAGCCGAATGGCGGCAAATCTTCTGAAGGCAGGTTATGATTTAAAAGTTTATAATCGAACCAGGGAAAAAGCGAGTGAATTGATCGAAAATGGTGCAGAATGGGCAGATTCACCCATGGAAGCAGCAAAGGAAGTTGAAATACTTTTTACGATGTTGGAAAATCCCCAGGTTGTTGAAGAATTGGCATTGGGAGAAAAAGGTTTTCTAGATGGCATGGCAAAGAATAGTCTTTGGATAGATTCAAGCACTGTAAATCCATCATTTAGTGAAAAAATGAGCAAGGAAGCTGAGAAAAGAGAGATCAGGTTTATGGACGCGCCAGTCTCAGGATCCAAACAACCGGCAGAGGATGGGGAGCTATTGTTTCTTGCAGGAGGTAATAAGGATGATTTCGAAAATGCCAAAGAGCTTTTCCTGCACATGGGCAAAGATGCAATCTACATAGGTCCTGCAGGTAAAGGTTCTGCGATGAAGATTATGATCAATCAATTGCTAGGGCAAAGTATTCTTGCATTTTCTGAAAGCCTGAATTTGGGAATAGCTATGGGAATTGATAAAAAGACCGGAATGGATATTTTACTGAAAACGCCTGTTACCGCGCCGATAATAAATGCATTTAGAAACAGAATTGAAAATAACGAATATGAAGCCAATTTCCCGCTAAAGCACTTGCAAAAAGATTTACATTTATTTACTGAAACCGCGTATGAATTAGGGCAGCCGAGTCCATTGACCAATACAGCAAAAGAAGTTTATGGTCTGGCAGAGCATAAAAATTTGGCTGACCTGGATTTTACGGCGGTTTTCAAGTATTTGCATGAGAAAGAATAATTTTCACAAGTCTCAAGGTTAAATCTTTTATTATCGAATTGCTATCACTATCTTTACAAAAATTTTGATGCAGGTCAAAACTGACCATTGCTCTCTCTGAATTAAACCTTCAAAAGATAATCTTACACATTAAATTTTTCTGGTATTCGTTTAGTTGGTTCAAAGCATTGAAGTTGGAAACGAATATTAATTAAATTATAGTGAATGGCAAGATCCGGACAAACCCAAAACAAAAGAGAAAAAGAAAAAAAGAAGCTTAAGAAACGTAAGGAAAAAGAAGCCAAGCGTTTAGAAAGAAAAGAGAATTCCAACAAAGGCGGATCATTTGAAGATATGATCGCTTATGTTGATGCAGATGGAAATCTTACCGATACTCCACCAGATCCAACACAGAAAGTAGAAGTAGACGCAGAAGATATCGAGATCGCTGTCCCAAAGAAAGAAGACAGAGAAGAGGAGGAGATCATCACAGATACAGAAGGAAAAGTTTCATTTTTCGATCATTCTAAAGGTTTTGGATTTATTATTGGAAAAACAACCGGAGAAAAATATTTTGTTCATGTTAGCGGACTTATCGATGAAATCGATGAAAATGATAAAGTTAGTTTCGAGCTTGAACAAGGAATGAAGGGACTTAACGCCGTAAGAGTTAAAAAGATCTAATCTATTTTAAAACTGCTTAATGCAGTTTCATACTTCAGAATTTATCCTGAATTGTAATTAATTGAAAATTAAAAGTTTATTCTGGTGTACACTGAATATTAAAGTGTACATTTGTACAGTAAAAATAATTTAGTTTCTTCACTTAAGTAGATCCGTTCAGGATATTTCAAGTTTTGTTTACTTCAGTATTTTAAACAGAATATAAAAACAGTACCAGTATCAATAATCCAAAATTTGCTCAAAAGAGAGCCTCAGAATTTTCCAAGACTTTAAGAAGCAGGGTAAATTCATATTTCAAAACGAATAATATCAGTAAGCATGCAAATGCAAGTATGATAGTTAAAACCGTTTTGATGCTTTTAGTATTCATAGTTCCATTGGTAATAATAAACCTGGGTATTGTGAATAGTATCTGGTTATTATTCGCGCTATACATAACGAGTGGTTTTGGTATGGCGGGAATTGGAATGGGTATTATGCATGATGCCATTCATAATTCATACTCCAAGAACCAGAAGGTAAATCAATATTTAGGTTACACATTAAATCTTATTGGAGCTAATGCCAGTATCTGGAGAATTCAGCACAATGTATTACATCACACTTTTACAAATATTGAAGAGGCAGATGATGATATAAATCCTCCTTTCTTCTTAAGGTTCACTCCACATACGAAAAGGCACGGAATTCATAAATTTCAGCATATATATTCCTGGTTCTTTTATGGTCTTTCTACAGTTTCCTGGGTTACCGCTAAGGACTTTGTAAGAATGGCGAAATTCAAAAAAATGGGATTTTTTAAGGGTGGTAAAGCCTTTAATAAGGAATTAATGCAGGTGATTGGCTGGAAAGCTATTTCTTTTACTTTCGTTTTGATTTTACCAATGATCGTATCTCCACAAGGATGGTGGATCGTACTACTGGCATTTATCAGTATGCATTTTGTAACAGGTTTGATGATCACGACTGTATTTCAATTAGCGCACATTGTTCCAACTACAGAATACCCATTACCGGATGAAAAAGGAATAGTTCAGGGAGACTGGGCCAGTCATCAATTATTTACAACAAGCAATTTTTCTCCGAAAAGCAGGCTTTTCTCCTGGTGTATTGGTGGACTTAATTATCAGATAGAACATCATTTATTGCCTAATATTTGCCATGTTCACTATAGAAAAATCTCACATATTGTAGCTCAAACCGCTAAAGAATACGGTTTGCCTTACCATAACAATCATAATTTTGTCTCGGCAGTTGGCGAGCATTTTAAAATGCTACGTCAATTAGGAAGGATGGATAATCTTAGAGCAGGATAAGCATAAGATTGGATGCCGTACGATCTCAAAACAGGGACGGCAGTTTTATAATTTATAATTTAATAAAGTAATGCAAGAAGGTAAAGTAAAGTTTTTCAATAATACCAAAGGATTTGGTTTTATTAAAGCTGACGATTCAAACGAGGACATCTTTGTTCACTCTAGTGGTCTTATCGACGAAATTCGTGAAGACGATAGAGTACAGTTTGAAGTAGAACAAGGTAAAAAAGGCCTTAACGCTGTAAACGTTGAAGTAATTGACTAATTATTTTCAGACTTTCTGAGATCTGTTGATGATGAAGATTGGATGTCGTACGATCTCAAAACAGGGACGGCAATTTTAAACAATATAATAAATATAGTAATGCAAGAAGGTAAAGTAAAGTTTTTCAATAATACCAAAGGATTTGGTTTTATTAAAGCTGATGATTCAAACGAAGATATCTTCGTACACTCAAGTGGTCTTATCGATGAAATTCGTGAAGATGACAGAGTACAGTTTGAAGTAGAGCAAGGTAAAAAAGGCTTGAACGCTGTGAATGTTGAAGTGATCGATTAGGTTTTTCAACTAGACAACTTAAAAATTAAGATCTGAAGCCGGGAAGATCTAAAATAGAACGGCAATTTTAAACAATATAATAAGTAACGTAATGCAAGAAGGTAAAGTAAAGTTTTTCAACGCAACCAAAGGTTTTGGTTTTATTCAAACTGAAGGTTCTAATGAAGACATCTTTGTACACTCAAGTGGTTTGATCGATGATATTCGTGAAGATGACAGAGTACAGTTTGAAACTGAACAAGGAAAAAAAGGATTGAACGCTATTAATGTGGAACTAATTGACTAATTAGTTTCTTATTTTAAATACAAAGCCATCCAAACAGGATGGCTTTTTTTGTTTAATACCGTGAGTTTTAAAAATCCTGAATTTTATTGGTGGCTTTTTAATTTCTTTAATAGATAATGGTCAAAACATTTACGATATTGAAGAATCTTACTAGAAAACCAACCAAATGATCACAAAAAAGAATCTGTTACTTTATGGTACGGCTTTCATCCTGGGACTGTATTTTCTATTCCTGGGACTTACAAAAGCAAAAGGATTTTTCGCGCCTTTAGTCACCGCCATAATTTTAAGTCTGGTAGTTTTACCATTATCCCAGTTAATGGAAAAAAAGATGAGTAGGCCTTTAGCTGCAATCCTTAACAGTTTATTGCTTTTTGGAATTTCTATTGGTATCATGGCACTTGTATCTTTTCAGATAAGATCTTTTGCTGAGGACTGGCCTCAGATAAAGAAAACGATGGAACCCAAGATCGAGCAAATCAAGAATTTCGCTCTAGAGCATTCTCCACTTGATCAGGAAGACATTGAAGAAGCCAAAAACGAATCTTCCAGCACTCCTTCCAATGCAAGTGAAAAGGTGAAAACGTTTATGAGCGGGCTATCCAGTTTCCTGGCGAACTATTTGCTGACATTTGTTTATGTATTCTTCTTATTGAATTACAGGGATGTTTTCAAAGGTTTCCTCCTCAGGATATTTCCTGACGAAAGACGTCAGACCGTAAAAACTATTATAACAAAATCAGCAAAAGTTGCTCCTCAATATCTTCTCGGTAAATTGATCTTAATGGGATTGCTTGCTGTATTATATAGCATAGGTCTTGGAATTTCCGGAGTAGATAATTTTATACTGGTTAGCGTTATAGCGGCTGTGCTTACGTTAATTCCTTATATAGGCAATATCATTGGTTTTACTATGGCTGTTGCATTTGGCTTTTTAAGTTCCGGTGATACAACTGTACTTATAGGTATTGCTCTAACGTTTACAATAACCCAATTTGTAGAAAGTTATGTGCTGCAACCTTATGTTGTAGGTGAAAGGGTAGACGTCCATCCATTTTTTGTTATCGTTTCGGTAATACTAGGGAATATGGTTTGGGGAGTGATAGGAATGATCCTTGCTATTCCGCTCATTGGAATAATTACAGTTGTGCTGCTAAATATAAAAGAACTGAAGCCATTTGGAATACTTTTGAGCAAAAGAGAATTTTCTGAATAGTTTATTAGGTAGCGTATATTAAAAGCTATTTTGCATGTTTTTTTAGGCGGGAATATTCAAAGTTATAAAGCGGATAAGTTGAAGTGAGAATTTTAAATTTCAATTCACTATCCTACCTAATTAATAGGCAAAACCGTAAAAGCTTTAGTTTAAAATTTCTATTTTTAAGGATATAACCTTAAAAACTCAATGATGCGTAAATTTCATCTGTTGCTGGTATCAGTTTTACTGATCTCCGGTAACCTATTTTCACAATCCGGTACTTCATCAAATCCGGATCCCGAATTTAAAATAGATTACGAAAAATTCACCTTAGATAACGGTCTTGAAGTAATTCTTCATGAAGACCATAGTGATCCAATCGTAGCGGTCGCTACAATGATGCACGTAGGTTCTAATAGAGAAAAGCCGGGAAAAACAGGTTTTGCCCATTTCTTTGAGCATATGAGTTTCAATGATTCTGAAAACGTTCCTGTGGGTGCAAACCGTAAAATGATCCCGGAGTGGGGTGGAAGTAGGAACGGAGGAACTTGGAGCGATGGCACTGTTTATTATGAAGTTGTGCCAAAAGATGCGTTTGAGAAGATCCTTTGGATTGATTCAGACAGATTTGGGTATATGATCAATACAGTGACACAGGCGGCTTTAGATAGAGAAAAGCAAGTGGTGAAAAATGAAAAAAGAGAGCGTGTAGATAATGCGCCTTATGGATATACTGATGAGATCATTAGGAAAAATCTGTATCCTGAAGGACATCCTTACAACTGGACTGTAATTGGTCAATTGCCAGATCTTCAGTCTGCTACATTAGAAGATGTAAAGGAGTTTTATAATAAATATTACGGAGCAGCAAATGCTTCATTAGTGATCGCAGGAGATATTGATGTAGCTGAAACTAAGGAATTAGTTAAACAGTGGTTTGGAGAAATCCCAAGTGGACCAGAAGTTAGCCCTTTGGAACCTAAACCGGTTCAACTTACTAAATCAAAATCTCTTTATTTTGAAGATAACTTTGCTAAACTTCCGGAATTGAGAATTGTGATTCCAACGGTTGAAGATTACAACAAAGATATGTATGCTTTACAAATCCTTGGACAATTACTCAGTGGAAGTAAAAAGTCGCCTTTATACCAAACCGTTGTAGAAGAAGGCAAATTAGCTCCGAATATTAGTACTTACCAAAGCAGTAGTGAGCTTGCTGGTGAATTTATTTTTCGGGTAAGAGCTAATGCAAATACTGATCTGGATAGTGTTAAGCTGGCAATTGAAAATGGATTGGACAGGTTTGAAAAAAATGGAGTTAGTGAGGATGAATTAAAAAGAATCAAAGCAGAACTTGAAACAGGTCTTTATCAGGGAGTAAGCACGGTACTAAATAAAGCATTTCAGTTAGTACAGGACAACGAATTCAATGGAGATCCTGGCTACCTGGCTACAACAGCCAAGCTTACCAATGCGGTTACCAGTGAAGATGTAACACAAGTTTACAAAAAATATATAAAGGATAAGAATTTTGTAATGACCAGCGTGGTTCCTAAAGGTCAGACAGATCTTGCAGTTGATGGCTCAGAAGAAGCGGAAGTATGGATTGAAGAAGTTAAAAATGATGTGGCAAGCGAAGAAGTAAGCCAGGGTGAAGAAGCTGAATATGAAAAAACATCTTCTAAATACGATAGAAGTGAACCTGATTTTGGAAAGCTTCCTTTGTTTGAAGCACCGGAAGTTTGGACTTCAGAATTAGCTAATGGAATGGAAGTCTATGGTATAGAAAATAATGAGGTACCGCTGGTACAGTTTGAAATCAGCATTCCAGGAGGGCAATTACTGGATCCTGAAGGAAAAGCGGGTACAGCATCTCTCCTTAGTGATTTGATGATGCAGGGAACTGCGAATAAAACTCCGGCAGAACTTGAAGAAGCCATCGGTCTATTAGGCGCAAGTATAAGAACGTATACCTCTAACGAAGATTTCAGAATTTCGGGAACCTGCCTTTCAAAAAATTTCGCTGAAACCATGGAACTGGTAGAAGAAATATTGCTGGAGCCACGTTGGGATAATGCTGAATATGACAGGCTGAAAAAAGCCCTCGAAACTAATTTAAAGGGTCAGGAAGCTAATCCAAGAGCAATTGCTTCATTGGCATTTTATAAGTTGTTATATGGTCCTGAAAACAGTTTCGGAATCCCTGGTTCAGGTACTTTGGAGACGGCTGAAGTTATTACAATGGATGATCTAAAGAAGTATTATGCTAAACTTTCTCCGGAAAACGCTAGTTTTCATATTGCAGGATCCATAGAGAAAAGTAGAGTAGAGGAAATACTTGGTGATCTTGCTGAAAACTGGGATAATAAAGCACCGGAAATTAAAAACGATGAAATTGCAGCCATTGGTGAAGGCGGAACCTTATATTTTATTGATGTACCTGATGCAAAACAATCTGTGATCATTATAGGAAAACTGGCACTTTCTGAGAAAGATGAAGATGCCGATAAACTGGCATTTGCAAATGAAATTTTAGGAGGTGGTTCCAGCGGAAAATTATTCCAGACTTTAAGAATTGAAAAAGGTTATACTTATGGTGCTTATTCTGGGGTATCTGAAAATCTAGAGGTTTCTCCTTTTTACATTATGACCAGTGTTCGTGCCAATGCTACTTTGCCATCCTTAGAAATAATTCAGGAAATGGTAGCGAATTATGCCGAAGATTTTGGACCGGAGGAAGTTAAACTGACTCAGAATAAACTTTTAAAAGAAAACACGAGAGCTTTCGAAAGTCTTGGAGCTAAACTGGGAATTCTTCGGGATATGAGTAAATATGATAAGTCTGATGATTTTATTGAAGAAAAACAGAAAGTTCTGATGGATATGACGCAGGAGGATTTTCAGGAAGTGATCAGGGAATATTTAAATGAACAGGAAATGATCTACGTTGTGGTTGGAGATAAAGCTACCCAGTTTGAAGAGGTGAAAAAATTAGGAAAACCTGTGGTAGAACTTGATATTTATGCTGAAAAGTTAAACGATAAGGAGGAGCAGGCTGCAGGAGAATAAATTCTGACTAATCTTAAATAAAAAAGCGCCGGACAAGAATTGGCGCTTTTTTTTATTTGGACAGTTGTTTTTCAAAACACTTGCTGTTTTCCATTTCCTCATAGGGAGGATATTTATCTGTTTCCTTATAATTATTTTTATAATAAAATTTTATTGCTTCGACCTGTCTTAAACCGGTTTCCAGAATACATTTCCTGAAACCGTGTTCCTGGGCCCAGTTTTCTAATTCAATTAAAATCTTGCTGGCATAGCCTTTATTTCGAAAGGACTTATCTACGAACATTCTTTTTACTTCGGCAATTCCAGGTTTATATTCTTTAAAAGCACCGCAACCAGCGGGAATATCATTCTCATATAATATCACGACATTTTTCAAATTGTCCAGTTTATTGAATTGGTCATAAAACTCATGTTCATCGCCATCGCAAACTGCCAGGTATCGATCAAGAGATCTCACCAGATCAATAAAATCTGGATGATTGGAATCCGTTCTTTTTAACTCAGTCATTACTAGAATTTATAAGCTATCCAAATTTATTAAAATTTCGGTTTGAGACTTTTAAACTTTATGATTTCATTGACGGCATAACAGAATGAACGTGTCTAAATTTATATTTCACAAAAAATACGATTATGAAGAGGTTAACAATTTTAGTTGCAGGTTTACTTAGTGCAGGTATTTTAAGCTGCCAGGAAAAGAAAGAAGAGAAAGACTCGAAGAAAGGAGATGCTCCGGAGGCCGTACAATTGGCTTTTCAAAAGAAGTATCCGGGAGAGAATGATCCTGATTGGAGACAGGATGATCATGGGTATTGGGAATCACATTTCAAGCAAGACGGTGAAAAATACCGCGCTGATTTTAATGCTGATGGAACCTGGGTTGAAACGGAAAATGATATAAAGGATGAAGAATTACCGGAAGTGATAAAAAAAATAATCAAGGAGCAGTATTCTGAATATGAAATAACTGAAGTTGAGCATGTTACCAATGCTGAAAAGGGTGAGTTCTACGACGTAGAATTTAAGCAAAAAGGTAAAAATAAGGATGTAATGTTCAGAGAAGACGGTACGATTATAGAATAAATTCAAGAGATATTAGAAAAAATCTAGTAGAAATAGGATTTGGAGGAGGTTGTCACTGGTGTACCGAAGCGGTATTTCAGGCAGTAATAGATGTTGTGAGAGTTGACCAGGGTTATATTTCAACTGCGGAGAACCAGAATAAGTATTATGAAGGCGTTTTAGTTCATTACAATGCTAACGATATTGAATTGGATCGATTAATTAAAATTCATCTAAAAACCCATAATAGTAATTCAAACCACAGTATGCGTGATAAATATCTGTCGGCTGTGTATACTATGAATGAAATTCAGTTTGAAAATGCTGAAAAGATTCTTGAGAACTTTAATGAGAAAAAGTCTAATGAGATAATAACCAAAGTGTATAGATTCGGGAAATTTAAATTTTCCCGAAAGAAAATTCAGAATTATTATCAAACAGATCCAGAAAGGCCTTTTTGTAAGCTGTATATTCAGCCAAAACTTGATCAGCTCAGCGATGAAAAGCTTATATAATGTAAATAAATGCATTATAATTTATATTATGTAAAATAAAATATTTCATATTAAGGGTTACATTTGTTTACTTGTAACTAAAATTACTTATTAACCTTTACCATCAACAAACTTCCTGCTGTTTTAAATTTAGCTTAAAGAAATAGCTGGCATCAAGCTATAATTAATTCTGCTGAAATAAAATCAAATTCTGGTTCAGGGATTTTGAAGTTTATAATTTGAATTTAATTATCGTTTTCTAATTTTTTATAATTGCCTCTGTAGTAAATCGTTGATCTTTCAGAACTATTCACAGATGTATTTGCCTTTCCGTTGGCATATAATGTAATTATAAAATCTAATTTTTCGCTATTATCTGTAGTCGCGTCAAATCGTTTTAAAACACTTGATTTGGGAGGATTCTCGGAAATTTTTAAATCTTCCATCTTTCCTTTATAAATGAAACCTCCTTCTCTGCCATAAGAATTCCCGGAAAATCTTCTACCAAAAAAAGGGAGATCAATATCTACGCTATCTTTATCAAATCTTATAAAATTGATCGTATTAATAATATTGATATTATTTCCAAACTGTGGAGAATCTGCAAAATCGTTAGTGATCTCAAATTCTCTATTTTCTATAAGACTTTTAAGATTCTGAAATTCTTCAAGTTCATTATCAGACAAGTTCTTATTTGCTCTACAGGAAACCAAAAGCACTATTATCACTAAAAAACTTAAAAAGTTTTTCATATTTGATCTATTTACTTATCGTCTTCTTCGCTTAACGAATCTAAGGTATCTTCAATGGCTTGATTCTCTTCATCAGACAAACCGTCTTTATTCTTTTCTACCTTTAAATTTCCATCACCATCTTTTTTAAGTTTTTCATCTTTTTCATGAAAATTTGAAGGTCTTCCGGAATTTTTCTGCCAATCAGCTTGCTCGTTATTTTTATCTTTAGTCATAATATTTCTTTTTTTCAATTTACCTAATTCTAATTCTACTAGATTCCGGTTTAATGATGATTTAACAGGAATTACTGCATTTTTACATTAAAAATAAAAGCTCTGTACTTTAATAATGCTACAAAAATTGTGGCTCCCAATGCGTTTCCAATCAGTGCGGTGCAAAGAGTTTTTAAATAAACCAAAAAGCTTATTTTCGTCGAAACCAGCATCCCTGCAAATAATTCTATCTGCCCAATTATACTATGGTGTAAACCTGTAAATCCCATTACAGCCGTGATAAGGTATATTATCAGAATTTCTGAGGTTGTTTCCTTCGAGGACGTAACCAACCAGCTTAAGAGTCCCATTAACCATCCTGCAAGAATCGCACTGACTAAAATCGTTGGTAAACTATAGTCTACAAAGTGCTCCCCTATTTTTGCGATAATTTCAGTATTAAAAAGTCCAAGTTCCGGTCCAACCCAGGATAAGGTCAAGGCAATTAAAATTCCCCCTGCCACGTTCCCAAAAATTACCACACCCCAAATTTTGAATAAGCTTAAAATACTTCTTTTATTATTCAATACCGGAAGTGCTAATAGCGAAGTTTGTTCTGTAAACAGAATAGACTGACCTAGAACAACAAGTATAAACCCAATAGGATATACGATTGCCAGTAGTCGGAAAATAGTTTCTTCAGCAAATTTACCCTCCAGGAATCCAAATAATGAACATAGCATTAGAAAACTGAAACCTATTTCTAAACCTGCTGTAAATGAACTTAATAGTATACTTCGGATACTCCGGTCATACGTTTCGCAACCTTCCATTATTTGTTGCTTCAATATTTCACCGTGAGTTTTTGTCCTGGTAGAATCTTCTGAAGTAGATTTCTCTAATTCCTGATCTACTTTCTCTTCTTCTTTATCTTTCAATTTTGATGTAGGATATGATTATGAAATATTAAGAAACGTAAAAAATTAAATACTCTATGAGTTTATTTTCTATTTAACCTTATTTTAGGTAAGTATATATTATTATTTACTTTCCTTCCATACTTTTAAAGCTTCGTCTCTACAAATTTGTATCATCTTAAATTCTATATGACGTTTGCTAGCATCAGAATCATAATACATATTGCTATAAAGAAATCCGTTCTGTTTAGCATCTTCAGCTGAAGCAGCGTAATAAATATAATCGAAATCTGCCCAGTGAGCGGCACCCAAGCACATCATACAGGGTTCACAGCTAGTATATAGCACACAACCCTTTAAGTTTTTTGTATTCAGATTTTTGCAGGCTTTTTGAATGGCTCTTAATTCTGCATGCTGAGTACAATCTACATCACCAGAAACTTGATTATAACATTCAGAAATAATTTCGTCTCCCTTCGTTATCACAGCTCCAAAAGGTCCTCCTTCTTTACTTTTTTTTCCTTTTCTGGCTAATTCAATAGCCCTCGTCATCATCTTTTTTGGTAAATCCTTCGTTTTCATAATGATATAAAATTAGGTATAAATCTGATCAACAAAGATTATTTCACACTATTTACCGCAGGATTATACTTGCTTTAAGGTTTGCGCAAACAAGTCTAAAAATACTCCTAAAAATTTGCCAAATCTAGCCTAAGACCTATGGTTATGCCTTAGGAAATAAGTTTATTTAAATAATTAAAAAACCGAAAAATTATGGAAACTATATTTGAATTTGTGAATATTGACAAGAGTCAAAATCTTGAAGCTTTTACTCAGAAAAAACTGAATAAGATCGAGAACAAATATGATTGGATCGTGAGAGCTAATATTTACTTTAAAAGAGATGAAAATCAAAAACCAAACGGATACATTACTGAAATAAGGCTAAGCGCACCGGGACCGGAAATTTTTGCTCAATCTAATGAAGATTCTTTTGAAGCTTCTATTGCTGAAACTGTAAGAGATCTGGATAGACAATGTGAAAAGCGTAAAGCGAAAATGAGCACGCATTAATATTTTGTATTCCTATTAAATTAAAAAGCCCTTTAGTTCTAAAGGGCTTTTTTAATATAGTATTTGTATTTATTCCTAGGCTTTCAAGTTCTCTTTTTCAAGTTTTTCCTTGAACTCATTGATGATACCACCTTTCAACAATACTTCAATCTGCCTGTCGCTCATGGTGTGCTTGGCCTCAAATTCTTCTGATTTTCCGTTATCGTTCTTAACTATCACCTTCACATTTCTTCTGTGCTTGACATCATCTCGAAGATTTTTAAAGCTTACAATATCACCTTGCTCGATTTTATCATAATCTGAAATATCTATGAACTCTAATGGAAGAATTCCGAAATTAACGAGGTTTTGCCAGGCTATACGAGCATATGAATTTGCAATAACCGCAACCTGCCCTAAATATTTTGGTGCAATTGCCGCGTGTTCTCTACTCGATCCCTGCGCGTAATTATCTTTTGCTACTACGATATGGCCACCAAATTCTTCTTTGGCATCCATTGCTCTGTCGTAGAATGACTCGTCGATCACCGTATAAGAATACTTACTGATTTCAGGAAGATTACTTCTGAATGGCAGCACTTCTGCTCCGGCCTTCAGGATCTCGTCAGTTGAAATATTATCACCCATTTTCAGAAGAACTGGAACATCATATTTTTCTTTCATAGGATCTATATATGGAAGAGACTTGATATTTGGTCCCTTTTTCAATTCGATACCTATACCATCTTCTGGTGGTGCAACCAGCATTTCAGTATTGATAATTTCAAGATCAGGATGTTTGAATTTAGGATATTTCATATCGTAAATTTTCTCCAGGTCTCGTGGATCCGTGATTTTTCCAGTTAATGCTGAAGCTGCTGCTGTTTCAGGACTACACAAATGTACTTGGTCATCCTTGGTCCCAGATCTGTCAGGGAAGTTACGCGGCATTGTTCTTAAACTTATGGTTCCTGATGCCGGGGCCTGCCCCATTCCGATACATCCCATACATCCTGACTGGTGAAATCTAGCTCCTGCTTTAATCAAATTAGCAAAAGCCCTGTTTTCGATCATATTCTGGATCATTTGCCTTGAAGTTGGATTGATATCAAACGATACATCATTATTTACCGATTTTCCTTCTACTATGGCTCCTGCAATCCAGAAATCTCTTAATCCCGGGTTAGCTGAAGATCCAATTACAACCTGACTAATATCTTTTCCTTCTACCTCTCTTACAGGGACAACATTTCCTGGACTGGTTGGTAAGGCAATCAGAGGTATTAATTCGTCCAGAATAATTTCATCTTCATAATCATATTTACAACCTTCATCGGCTTTTATTTCAACCCAATCTTCTTCTCTTCCCTGAGATTTTAAAAATCTCTTTGTTTCTTCATCACTTGGGAAGACCGTTGTGGTAGCACCTAATTCTGCTCCCATGTTCGCAATGACATGGCGGTCCATGGCACTAAGATGTTTTAATCCGTCACCGTAATATTCGATCACCTTCCCTACTCCACCTTTCACATCATATCTTCTGAGCATTTCTAGAATAACATCTTTAGCACTTACCCAGTCTGGTAATTTACCGGTAAGTTTTACTCCCATCACTTCAGGCATTTTTACGAAATATGGCTGACCCGCAATTGCAGCAGCAACGTCCAGACCTCCAGTTCCAATGGCAAGCATTCCCAGGGAACCTGCTGCCGGTGTGTGACTATCTGAACCTACCATAGTTTTCCCCGGTTTGCCGAAGCGTTGCATGTGCACAGGGTGGCTTACTCCATTTCCTGGCCTGCTATACCAGAGACCAAATCTTTGCGCTGCTGAGTGAAGAAATAAATGGTCATCAGCATTTTTAAAATCGGTTTGTAATAAATTATGATCAACATATTGAACGGCAACCTCGGTCTGGGCTTTTTTCAATCCCATGGCTTCAAGTTCAAGCTGTACTAAAGTTCCGGTTGCATCCTGAAGTAAGGCCTGATCGATTTTTATTCCAATTTCCTTTCCAGGTTCCATTTCACCTTTTAAAAGATGTTCTTTAATAAGCTTTTGCGTGACATTGAGTTTTGACATAGTTGGATATTTTTAAACTTTAATTTACCAACTTTCATAAGAAGAAACATTGCCTTTAACAGAACCTTAGTTTTAAAAGCACGAATCATCCTGAATTCAATAAGAATTAATATTTTCAATTTATTCTATATTTAGTTGCAAATATTTTAATCAATGAATCAAATAGTAAAAAGAGCCATCGTAGGAGGAATTGTTTCTACAATCGTTATGGGAACAGGAACTTTCATTCTAGGGCAAATCTCAGGTTACAAAGCCATGGAATTATTGAAAAATTCCATGTCCGGAATCAATATGCTATGCAATACGGTAATTTTAGGTTCTACAACCATTCTGGCTTTAATGCTTACTTTACTGGGATTAAGCAGATCTTCAGAATCCAGATTAACAGATAGACATTATAAAGATGTGCTTATGATCGCCAAATCTGATACAATCTTAATTGTGGCGGCTGTCATTGCTTTTCTTTTACTAAATCTTCCAATAAGTGAATCTAAAGAAGTAACCAGTGGGTGGTATGAAACTATCTATTATGCCAGTTTGATGACGGCTTCCCTGCTGGGAGGTGGTTTTATTGCGGTGGTCATGATGCTATATGGAACTGTAACCAACGTGATCCTAATTGTTGGATTGAATATTAAAGACCATCCATTAATTTCTTCGGAAGAGGTTGAAGAAGCTGAAGAGCAAGAAAAAGAAAATCAGAAGCAAAAAAACACTTCTGATTAAGTTAAATAGAAAAAGGGCATTTCTAAAGAAATTGAAATTGACGGATTTACTGAATTCAAGGCAATCATGGTCAAACAGAATCTTTCGAAACAGCCCTTTCGGAATATATTATTTATTACTAAACCTAGCTTTTACCAAGCTTATTTAGAATATCGATCTGTTGTCCTTCTTCGAGGTTAAAACCTGGTTTTCCTTTTCGAGGAAACAAGAAAGTAAATGGAGTATCAAATGCAGCCCAGCTTTCTGCCAGTCCAAAATCATTATTCTCATTCTTTTTCTCAGGTCTGATAAAAGTATTCAACTCTGAATCATAATCTGATCCAACAGCATCTTCGCCTGGGAAAAGCATACCATCATTGATTTCAGTATAAACGACTACAGATGCTCCTTCACTTCCCGGAAGGTCAAAAATATTAATATCAAAACTGTCAAGAACCTTGTCTTTTCCAGTGATATCTTTGGTTTTGAAGTCATCCTTGAAATTATTCCTAGGGTGCGCATAAATTGGTGCTCCACCTGCATCTTCAGAAATAGTTTTCAGATCGGCATATGCAGTTTTCAGAATACCATCACAAGTGATAAGAATACCTTTAATATTATATCCTTCTTCCACCAGCTTTTTTACAGCAGCCTTTGAAGATTTTTCAACAACATCTATGAGGATCATATCTCTGCGATTTAAATGTCTGATCGCATATCCCTGATTATAAACTCCGTTTTCTTCATCTCCTTTTATAATAAAAGTGTCCGGGATCAATTTTAAAAATTTCCCCTGTTCACCTTGTTGTATAAATTCTGCCGACTGGCTGTGAAGTACCTCCATTTTATCTACTGTCTTCATATATAAATGTTTTTTAATTGATGATTGAAGATACAAAAGAAGGCTGTAGACGTCAACCCAGTTTTTAAATGTTTAACTGGTTTTAGGACTTAATTAACGGAATAAGAAAACCTGTATAATTACCGTGATGGCTTAAAGAAAAAGGAACGGATTTCTCCTCATTACAAAAATAGATAGAGGGTATGTTCTTTTCATTTTTTCTTATTTCGAAATCATTTTCTGAAAATTCCAGACTGTGAGAGACTAACCTTAATAGTTCTTCTTGAGCATAAACAGTATTGTAGTATACTTTCGAAATTAAATTGTTTGAAAAGGTGTAACTGTGAATATAATTGGAAGTAATTTCTGAATAACACTCATAATTTAAATTTTGATGTTTTACCTCAAAGCTATTCTCTCCTATGTCTACACAATTAAATTTTGATGGATTAAATATTCTGTGAGAGTTGAATATTCTTTGGTGAGCTTTATACACTGTTTCTTTTAAAGACCAGAATTGCCAGATCATTATTTCAGGATTAGATGAAGAGTTAATTTGATCAATTTCCTCTTTATTGAAAATCTTATTTAAAAACCTTGAGTTACCAGCTTTTTTGTTTTTTAAGGCAAGGTTCAGGTCTATGAGATCGTTTCCTATCAAGCCTGGGCTAATTTATTCTGAATAATATTCTTTGCATCACCAACGGTAAGCATCCCTTCCATAGATTCATTATCTATTTCAATATCGAATTCATCCTCCACGTCCAATACCACATCTACAAGATTGGCAGAATTTATCTGAAGGTCCTGCAGGAAATCTGTGTCCTCCTGAAAATTTTGAAGTCCCTCTTCTCTTTGAACGTATGGAGTAACAATTAATTTAAGCTTGCTAATAATCTCTTTTTCACTCATGATTAAATTTTAGGCAGTATATTTTTTTAGTAAAACTACAGCATTTACATCTCCAAATCCAAAACTGGCCTTCGCCAGAACTTCAATTTTTTGATCAGTTACGATTTTCTGCGGTATTTTATCAGAATCGATCATTTCAAGAATCTGTGGGTGTATATCTTCACAATTAACATTCGGAAATACATAGTTACCATTTAACTGAAGCACCGATGCTACGCATTCTATGGAACCTGAAGCGCTTAAACAATGCCCAGTCATACCTTTTAAAGAATTAATAAACGGAAAATCTTTCCCTTTTCTATTCAACGCACTGGTCCAGTTAAGTATTTCAGCCGAATCACGGTTGGTTGCCGTAAGGTGACCGTTTATAACATCTATTTGATCAGCTGGAACTTCAGAGTTTTTCAACGCATTTTTTATGCATCTTTCAACTGCTTCATTATTTGCAGCGGTCATACTTCCCTCTCCCCTTTGTCCTCCGCTATTTACTTCTCCTCCCAGAACTTCTGCATAAATTCTGGCTCCTCTTTCCAGAGCAGAATCAAGTTCTTCCAATAATAAAGCGCCAGCTCCACTTCCGGGAACAAATCCCGTGGCGGATTCACTCATTGGTCTGGAAGCCTTTTCAGGATTGCTATTATATTTATTGGGAAGAATCCGCATAGCATCAAATCCGCCCCAAACGTAAGGACCATGATCGCCACAACTTCCTACGAGCATTCGTTTCGCCCTTCCAGATTGAATACGATCAAATCCCATCAATAGTGCTTCAGTACCAGTAGTACATGCTGAAGAATTAGTGGTTACCTGGTTGCCACATCCTAGATTTCCTCCTAAATAAGCACTAATTCCGCTGGCCATGGTTTGAACCACGCTGGTGCTTCCTAATCTCCTGGTTTTACCTTCATCAATTAAATGAATAGCTTCTCGGAATTTATCAACTCCAAGAATCCCGGTACCAAAAATGATCCCGGAATCCCAATCTGGTTGATTTTCGTCAGATATTTTCAAGTCGGCGTCTTTCCAAGCGTCAGTTCCAGCTATGACTCCATAAATAATTCCGCTGCTGTTCAAACCGCGTAATTGTAAAGGAGTAAAATATTCTTTTATAAGCTCTTCAGAAATCTGGGGCTTCCCTCCTATTTGGCAACTAAAATTAAGCTGGCCTAGTTCTATAAAAAACCGGATACCACTTTTACCGTTTTTAAGAGCATGTTCAAAATCGTGAAGACCAACGCCATTTGGCGCAGCAACTCCCATCCCGGTAATTACCACTCGTTTCCCCATACAATTAATTTCTGATGATCATTCCGGCGATTGTTCCCTTGCAAACTTTATTCCCCTCAGAATCGGACATTTCAACCTGGCATTTCAATTTATTAAATCTAAAATATTGTTTAATTGAATTCACAGTAACTTTTTCACCAGGATAAACCGGTTTGAGATATTCAATATCTGAGGACGTTAAAGCAACCTGAAGATTATCATTATTTTCTTTCTCCAAATCCAATAAATAGATCCCTAGACTCACTAATCCTATTTGCGCCATGCATTCAGTTAGAATAACTCCAGGTGTTACAGGATTATTCCTGAAGTGACCTTTATAAAAATCAAGATCGGCTATAAAAGTATAGTTGCCTGAAATAGAATTTTCATTTACACTGATAATTTCGTCTACAAATAAAAATGGAGAAGTGTAAGGCAGTTTGCTAAGGATGGTTTTCTTGTCCAATGCGCGATATTTACATTAAATGCTCTCCGCCATTAACCGGAATAATAGTACCTGTAATCCAACTGGCCTCGTCTTTACTTAGCAGATAAACAGCGTTAGCAACATCATCGGGAACGGTTAATCTTCTAAAAGGATTATGTTTTAAGGCGTGAACTCTTAATGTTTCATTACCCGGAATCATTTGAAATGAGCGGGTAACGGTTATCCCTGCCTGAATACAATTGGCGCGTATCCCATATTTGGCAAATTCCAGCGCCATGCTTCTCGTAATAGCTTCAAGGGTTACCTTTGCTGCCGAAACAGCTGCGTAATTCTTCCAGGCCTTTTTATTCCCATCACTCGTAAAAGAAATTACTCGAGCATCTTTTGTGAACAGATCATTTTTAAAAATTGCCTGGGTCCAATCATACAGGCTTAGAGCCATTGCATCTATAGTTAATTGAAAATCTATATTTTCAAGAGGACTATCTTCCCCAATCATTGGTTTCAAATTACCTTTTGCGATGCTATGCAACAAGGTTCTTATTCTGCCATTTTCACCAAGGACCTTTTTAACTTTCTGAACCAATTCTTCTCTACTCTCACGTTTTACAGCGTCTGCATTGAAGCTTTCAAATTGAACACCAGATTCACGAATTTCATCAAAAGCTTCTTCAATATCTGGAATTTCACTTCTTCTGTCTCTGTGAATGATAATAATGTTCATCCCATGCTTGGCGAGTTTTTTTGCGCTGGCATAGCCCAGGCCGCTACTTCCACCTAAAATCAAAGCCCAGTAATTCTTTCCTTGAAAATCCATTACCATTCAATTAAAATTCGTTGTGCTGAAAACCCTGGACCAAAACTCAGCATCACACCCTGCTCTCCTTTGGAAATATCTTTTTTCAGAAATCTTTCCAAAACATATAGTACAGTTGCGCTGCTCATATTTCCATATAGTCTTAAAACCTCCCGGGTATCATCTATATTCTTTCCTAAGTTACCAAAAAGATCAGAAACCGTCTGCACAATTTTTCTTCCTCCAGGATGAAAAATAAGGTGGTCTACTCTTTCAATTGACGAATCGTACTTCGCAAGAAAGGGATGGATTATATCAGGAAAATGATTTGAGATCGTTTCGGGAACGGCGGGGTCTAGTATCATTTGAAGACCGTTATTAGTCAGATCAAAACCCATCATTTGCGTGGCGTTATAGAAATGATACATTTCCTCACCCAGGATTTTAGGTCCCTTCGCTTCGTTTTCGGAAGATAAAAGCACACAGGCCGCACCGTCACCAAATATGGCAGCACTAACCATATTAGCCATACTGAAATCATTTAACTGAAAGGTAGCTGTCGGGCTTTCAACCGCAATGATTGCTGCTCGTTTTCCCGGGTTATTCTTTAAAAAATTAAAAGCGTATATCATTCCTGATATTCCCGCAGCGCAACCCATTTCGGTTACCGGAAGCCTGGTAATATCCTGTCGAAGGTCTAAGGCATTAATTAAATATGCGTCCAGGGAAGGAATCATAATCCCGGTACAACTAACAGTTATGATATAATCCAGCGATTCAGCATCCCAGCCAGCATTCATTAAGGATTTTTTCAAAACATTTTCTCCAAGCTTCTTAACTTCACGCACATAGATGTTATTTTTATCCTCAAAAGATGTGGCGGTGAAAACATCTTCCGGAGCCATGATAGAATAGCGTTTATCCACACCGGCACCTTCAAAAATCTTTAAAATTTTACGTCGAAATCTATCATCCTGATCTTCCATCCAGCCCTCAACCAATGGCAATATATCTTTTGTCTCTTTTGAATATTCTGGAAGTTCTATTTCAACTCCCTCAATGTGTACGCTCATATATTACTTTTCTTTCTAATGATCCATTGATATCTGAAAGCCCATTTCCAGGAAATCTCATGAAAACCTTTTATTTTTTCTGAATATGCTTTTATATCATTTTTTTTGAAACCTCTTAATATGGAAATCAGCCCGTCTTTCCTGGCGATCTCATTTTGTACAAATACTGCGCAAAATGCCTGGAATAACCTATAGGCTATTTTACTTCGCTGAAGATCGTTTATCACCACACCGACTTTAGATTGATCAACCAATTGATTCAAAAGATCAATGATCTGATCATTTTTAAAATGATGTAAGGTTAGAGTACATAGAATTATGTCGAATTCCATTTGCCTGAATTCTTTACTAAAAATGTTCAATTCAAGAAATTCTATGTTATCATAATTTTCGGATAGCTCTGTGGCAATATGGATCGCATGAGAATTTGCATCTATTCCAGTTAATTTAAAATTCTGATCTTTATTCCAGTCAGCAATTTTTCTGAGCATCGCTCCATTTCCACATCCAATATCTGCAATTTTGATGGTCCTCTTTTCATCAGACATAAGTTTTTTAATTCCATTGATGGTAATGCCATTTCCTCCTAGCCAGGAATTAATGTTTTCGAGGTCCTTAAGCGTGCGCTTCAATTCTTTCCCCTGAAGTTCGAAATCATCCATGATCTCACTTTCATCTGTTCGTTTCGAGGTGTCTATTCTAAACATGGATCTTTTTTCCGTGAGTGCGCTTTATAATTTGTGGTAAAATTCTAGGGAAACTTTTTATTAGGTTTTGAGAAAGTCCTGCCAGTGTCGGATTCAGAAGTACTTTCTGCAAAACTCTTCCTGTTCGAATCCTGTCTCGAAAATTCTGATTCCATTCTGAAATATATAGATTCTCCACGTCACTTCTGGTAATTTCTGATTCAGTATAAAATTTCAGAATATTTTCTGATGCGATCTTAGCACTATGAATTGCCATGGCCATACCATTTCCACATAACGGATGAATTAAACCCGCTGAATCTCCAAGCATTAGAATATGATTTTCAACAATAGATTTTTTCTCAAATGAAATCTGGGCTATGCTGAGATCTTTCTCAAATATAGGTTCTGCTACTTCAAAAAATTCTTTCAATCTTGGGTTAGACATCAGGACCTTAGTTTTGTAATCCTCAGTATTTTTAAATATTTTGAAACTTTCATAAGTGGCCAGATAGCAAACATTGATGGTATTCATTTCAGTTTGAGATAAGCCGCAGTAACCCCCATCAAAATTATGCAGGGAAACTAGATTTTCCGGATAAAAACCTTTTGGAACTTTATAATGTCCTTTTACTCCAAGCCAACCAGACTTTTCCTGAATAAAATCACGTTTTAAAAATTTGTCCAGGTTAGATCTTTTACCAAAAGCTCCAAGGACAAATTCTGAAGTCACCACATGAGAATCGTCAGTTTTAACTATGAATTTTCCTTCGGAATAATTTATTTCAACTACAGAATTCTGAATGACCTCGCAACCAGTATTTTTTGCTTCTTCATATAAAAGATTATCCAGATTGTATCGACTGATACCAATCCCGCCAAGTTCCATTTCAGTATGAATTCTTTGACCGTTTTGTGATGAAAATTCCATTTGACTGATCTTAGGTGGATTCAGCTTAAGAATGTCTACAGATAGAGATTTTAGATACGGTAAGATCTCTCCGGAAAGGTATTCCCCGCAAACCTTGTGATGAGGAAAGGTTTCTTTTTCAAATAATATCACCTTAATCCCATTTTTAGATAAATGGATTGCGGCAGTTAAACCTGCCAACCCGCCACCAATAATTGTAACCTGGGAATTTTGCACTTTATGAAGTTACATAATTAGATAAAAAAATCCCGGAATTACTTCCGGGATTCTTCAAAACTTTATTTATAAGAATTTATTAATTCTCGTTATTTTGTTGTTCAGCTTCTTTTTTAGCCTGCTCTTTAAGCTCCTCGTTTGCAACGATAGCCAACTCTACTCTACGGTTTTTTGAACGTCCTTCAGCAGTACTGTTATCATACTTCGGTTGAGACTCTCCATACCATTTTGTAGTGAATCTACCTTTGTCAATACCATTATCTACTAAATAACCAGTAACCGCCTGAGCTCTATTCTTAGAAAGAGTTAGGTTGTAACTGTCGCTTCCTGTGTTATCTGTATGACCTTCTACAAGAATGTTAGATTGAGGATATTCTCTGAAAATATCAGCAAGTTTATTCAAGGTAGTCTGAGACTTAGCATTGATATTGTATTTTTCTGTATCAAAATAAACACCACTACTTTCATCGAAGGTTACATTGATACCTTCACCAACTCTTTCAACTTCTGCTCCAGGAATTTCTTCTTCAATCTTCTTGGCCTGTTTATCCATTCTGTCACCAATAATTGCACCAGCGGCACCACCAACAACTCCGCCAATGATAGAACCTAAAGCAGTATTACCATCACCAGTGTTATTACCAATAACACCGCCAATTACCGCTCCTCCTGTAGCACCTATTACGGCACCTTTTTGCTTATTATTCGCATTTCTGGTGGCTTCACAACCGAATAATAGGCTTGATACAACCAATATGGCGAACATTCTATTAAATACTGTTTTCATAGCTATTCTGTTTACTTTAATTATTACTTAGAAAAATTCATTCTAATGGTAAAGGGAGAGCCATCTAGGCTGACTGTTTGCTCCCAAACCATGTTGGTTTCAGAAATACTTTTTAGATTTAATCTGAATCCCTGATTACCTGTGGTAGATTTGTAACTGTCATTAGTTGGTTTCAACAAGAAGTCATAAACACCTGCCGGTGTATTTTCTTCATCAATTGACCAGATGAAATAATTTGTTTCTCCATCACATCCAACACCACTTACCGTATATGTTCCACGATTATTATTGGAAACAAAATCCCATGTGCTATTTTCGAAGCATGATGCAGACGCTTCATTGAATAGGGTTACATTAAAATCACCAGGATTATTTGGGTAAGTGATACTAGTTAAGGTCCAGTTGCCGTCAAAAGTTTTTCTTGCTTCTTTAGCTACTTTACTGGTACCACCGCAAGCTGCCAATATAATAGCCACGGTAAATAAAATTAAATACTTTTTCATTCTAGATTTGTTTTAAACTAAAAATCCAATGTGCACTATGAGCTACATAAGAACACATTGGATATATAAATTGTTTTACTTTATTATCTTCTGAAAAGTCTGCTTAATAGAGAGATCACTAGTAATACAAGGAAAATGTAGAAAATGATCTTAGCAATATCTGCTGCGCCTTCTGCAACACCACCAAATCCGAAGATTGCAGCGATGATCGCGATAATCAGAAAAATAACGATTAAACGTACCATAATTTATAGATTTAATTGATTAGTTAAGTCTAAATTACAGCAGGTGTATTCCCTCAACAAAAGATTATTAATAATTTAACAGTGGATTTGTTAAGGATTCTTAATTAGTTTAAACGTTTTAATAAGACTTATTAATATTCTATTAAATCTTTCAGCTTATCTCTAAATCTATCCTTTGGAAGATATTGTTTTTCAAGATTAGCGGCGAATGGAATCGGGGTATCTAAACTACCTACACGAGTCACTGGTGCATCCAGGCTCTCAAAACAATTTTCAGAAACCTGGGCAGCAATTTCAGAGGCAAAACTTCCAAATTGCGAATCTTCTGTAAGGATGATGCATTTACCGGTTTTGGTAACAGATTGGCAAATCTTTTCCAGATCTAAAGGCTGAAGACATCTCAAGTCCAAAAGATCTGCATTGGTGAAATCCATTTCCTCAAGGATTTCCAGTGCCCAGTGGACGCCAGCTCCATAGGTAATAATGCTTACTTCTTCCCCCTCATTAATTAAGGAGGCCTCACCGAATGGAAGTGTATAGTAATCTACCGGCACATCTTGCCGAATACTTCGATATAAACCTTTATGCTCAAAAAATAATACCGGGTTGGGATCATTGAAAGCGGTATTCAATAAACCTTTCGCATCATAAGGAAAAGCAGGATATACCACTTTTAGACCTGGAACTTTAGTAAACCAGGCTTCATTAGTCTGGCTATGAAACGGTCCAGCTCCAACTCCACCACCACAAGGCATGCGTAATACCACATCGGCATTCTGGTTCCATCTGTATCTTATCTTTGCCAGGTAATTAACTATAGGATTAAAGCCGGAACTTACGAAATCACCGAATTGCATTTCAACCATGGCTTTCATACCATTAATAGATAGTCCCATCGCGGCACCTACAACTGCCGATTCACAAATAGGAGTGTTTCTTACCCTGTCTTTGCCGAATTCCTCCACGAAACCTTCTGTAATCTTGAATACTCCGCCATAATCTGCGATATCCTGACCCATTAACACCAGGTTTTCATGCTTCCTGATGGAAGATTTTAATGCCTGGGCAATTGCATCAATAAATCGAATGTTTTCACTTTTTATGGTATGGCTAACCTTCTGATATTTAAATTCTTCGTAGACATCATTTAACTCTGTAGTAGAATCAGCTACAACTGCGTTTTCGGAAAATGCTTTTTTAAGATTATCATCGATTTCGGATAGAATTTCTCTTCTATATTTCTCTATTAGATCATCAGTTAAAATCTTATTGCTTAGAAGAAAATCTTCAAAATTGAGAATAGGATCTTTCTGTTCCCATTCATCCATCAGCTCCTGGGGAACATATTTAGTTCCGCTAGCTTCCTCGTGACCTCGCATTCTAAAGGTTTTGAATTCTATAAGAACCGGGCGGGGATTATTTCTGACACTTTCCGCGATGCTGGATATTTTTGAATATACTTCCAGAATATTGTTACCATCAATAATGTGAGATTCCATTCCATATCCCGCTCCGCGATCAGCTAGATCCTTGCATCGGTATTGTTCAGAAGTTGGAGTAGAAAGTCCGTAACCGTTATTCTCGATACAGAATAGAACTGGTAAATCCCACACCGAAGCAATGTTTAGAGCTTCGTGGAAATCACCTTCGCTGGTACCACCTTCTCCCGAAAAAACTGCTGTCAACATTTTTTCTTCTCTCAATTTATGAGCCAGCGCGATTCCATCGGCTACCCCTAACTGTGGGCCCAGGTGTGAAATCATTCCAACGATCTTATATTCCTGCGTTCCAAAATGGAAGCTGCGATCTCTTCCTTTTGTAAATCCGGAAGCTTTACCCTGCCATTGGGAAAATAGTCGGTTTAATGGAATATTTCGGCTGGTAAATACCCCAAGATTCCTGTGCATTGGAAGGATATATTCATCTTTATGCAAGGCTTTGGTAACTCCTACTGAAATCGCTTCCTGACCAATACCACTAAACCACTTTGATATTTTTCCCTGTCTTAGCAAAATCAGCATTTTTTCTTCTATCATTCTAGGTTTAAGCATAGACCGATATAGGTCTAATAAAACTTCATTATCTAGACCAGATTTATCATATTCTATTTGCGCGGATTTCGTGGTATTTGAAAACATAAAATAATTTTATATCTCAAATGTAACCAAATTTCTATATGCTAAGAAAAATATAAACGAACGGCATATCCCTTTATTTTACTTAACTTTGCTTGTTACCTTATAACATAATACTGCTAAAAATGGCAATGAATAATATACCTAGCGTAGATCTGGCCGATTTTTTATCGGATGATCCAAAGCGTAAAGAAAAGTTCGTAAACGAGATAGGAAAAGCCTATGAAGAAATTGGATTCGTGGCATTAAAGAATCACTTTCTTAGTGATGAACTCGTAGAAGAATTATACAAAGAAGTTAAAGCATTTTTTGACCTGCCTGTTGAAACAAAACAGAAATACGAAATTGAAGGTCTTGCCGGCCAGAGAGGTTATATCTCTTTTGGTAAAGAACATGCTAAAGGTAAAAAAGAAGGAGATCTAAAGGAATTCTGGCATTTTGGTCAGGAGCCATCAGATGATGCAAATCTTACTGAAGAATATCCTGAAAATGTTCAGGTTGAAGAATTGAAAGATTTCAACCACACAGGAATGGAAGCCTACAGAATGCTTGAAAAAACAGGTATCTACGTTCTTCGTGCCTTAGCTCTATACATCGGTCTTGAGGAACATTATTTTGATCACTGGGCCAGCAATGGAAATAGTATTTTAAGGCCTATCCACTACCCTCCTATCAAAGAGGAACCTAAAGGAGCTGTGCGAGCAGGAGCTCATGGTGATATTAACCTTATTACCTTATTGATGGGTGCTTCCACCGGTGGACTACAGGTTTTAAGAAAAGATGGAGAATGGATCGATGCTGTACCACAGGAAGATGAATTGGTAATCAATGTTGGTGATATGCTAGAAAGACATACCAATAATAAATTGAGATCTACCATTCACCGTGTGACTAATCCGCCAAAAGAACAATGGGGACAACCAAGATACTCTATTCCATTTTTTATGCACCCACGTAGTGAAATGAAACTGGATTGTTTAGAGGAATGTATTGATGAAGATCACCCAAAACAATATGAAGATATCACCGCTGGAGAATTTTTACACCAGCGTTTAGTTGAAATAGGACTGGCAAAATAATCGTTATGGCAAAAAAGAAATTAGGTCTCGAAGATCTGGGAGGTTTCGTTTTTTCCACCAATGATGAATTTGACGAATCTGAATACACTGACGGAGAATCCCAGGAAGAACTTACTCCAGAAGATCAGCAACTTGAAGCGCATTTCAGCAACAAAGGTCGTGGCGGTAAAACCGTGACCATAATCAAAGGATTTATTGGTTCAGATGATGATCTGATTGCCCTTGGAAAAATGCTGAAGAAAAAATGTGGTGTTGGAGGTTCTACTAAAGATGGTGAAATTATCATCCAGGGCGATCACCGCGAAAAAATCATTCAGATTTTGAAAAAAGAAGGATATAATGTAAAGCGTGTTGGAGGTTGATCTAACACGCTTTTTTACATATTTAAAATGGAAAATAAAATCCTACACATCGTAAACGGTGATAGTCTGGCCGAGCAAATGCAAGAGTTGAATTTGCCTGGCGAGCTAATTATCTGGAGAGAATTACTATGTGAAGGGCCCACTCAAAAAGAGATAAATTCCAATTTTTACAAACTTCGAAAAAAGTTTCTTCTTAATACTTATAATATTTCTGCGGAAAACTACGAGGAGCGTTTTATTGATGAAATCAAACGCCTTAAAAGTTTAAAGAATTATAATCATGTAGTTCTCTGGTTTGAATTCGATCTTTTCTGTCATATAAATATGCTAGCGGCCATTAGCCTCTTAGCCGAAAAAAGTGACAAAATCCCTATTTCGCTGGTTTGTAGCAAAAAATTGAAAGGAGAAAAGGAATTTCAGCCGTTATCACAGCTAAGCATTAAAGAATTAGGTAATCATTATAAAAACAGTATTCAACTAAATACCGAGGATATTGAAACAGCAGTTTTAATCTGGGAATTATATTGTGCAAATAACCCCATGAAGTTAAAACCTCAGATAAAAGTGAAAACTAACTTTGAATATTTATCCAGTTGCCTCCGCGCGCACATTGAGCGTTTTCCAAACAGCATATCCGGGATTAATTCCTTGGAAAGAAATGTACTGAGATTAATTGACAGCTATAACATAAAAAATTTCAATCACTTGTTGGGCTATGTCTTGCAATATCAGGGATATTATGGATATAGTGATTCCCAAATGCAACGTCTTCTTAAAAAACTCTCTATTTTTTACGAAAGTAAAGATGAAAAAATCAGCTTAACTGAAAAAGGAGAAATGGCTTTAAACGGCAAAAAGAATTTTTACAGAGAGCTTAAGAATGATGAGTTTTTTGGCGGAGCAAAGATGTATGATTTTCTTTATGAATCTGAATCTCACCGAATATTAAAATTATAAAATGAGTTTAAAAGCTTCAGAATTGATCCTTAACGAGGATGGTTCTATCTATCACCTGGGACTTCTTCCGGAAGAACTGGCGCATACAGTAATTACAGTTGGTGATCCTGCGAGAGTCTCTAAGATCACTGTTCATTTTGATTCTATTGAAGTTAAAAAGCAAAAAAGAGAATTTTGCACACATACCGGTGTGTATAAGGGTAAAAGAATTACAGTGATGTCTACAGGGATGGGTACAGATAATATTGATATCGCCCTAACTGAACTGGATGCTCTTGTAAATATTGATCTGAAAGAAAAAAAGATCAAAAAGGATCTTACCAGTCTTAACATTATAAGAATTGGTACCACTGGTTCAATCCGGAAAGAAATTCCTATCGGAAGCTTTATCATCAGTGAATTTGCTCTTGGATTTGACGGATTGCTTCACTATTATAAAGATGATTTTTTTTTAAGAAAGGATATCGCCGAAGCATTTGTAGCGCAAACTGACTGGTCTTCCAAGAAAGCTACTCCATACGTGGTTCAAGGAGGTCGTGAATTGATAGATAAATTAAGTTCAGATAAAACTATAAAAGGTTTAACCGGAACGAATGTAGGCTTTTATGGTCCTCAGGGCAGAATTCTTAGGGCAGATATTCCAGATCCCAAAATGAATGATAAAATAGCCGCTTTTAATTTTAATGGTTATGAGGTTACAAACCTTGAAATGGAAACTTCGGGCATCTATGGAATTTCCAAGCTTCTTGGTCATTATGCTGCTTCTATGAATCTGGTTCTAGCTAATCGTGCTACCGGAGAATTTTTAGAAAATGCTTCGGAAATGATGGATAAACTTATCATCTATACGCTCGATAAGATCGCAGAATAGGCTTCTTATTTAACAATATATTAAAAGCAAAGCATGGTCTACTTTGTATTTTTGATCAAACAATCAATATTCCATGCAGCAACCTAATGAAGACCGATTTAGACATAGAGATCTAAATTGGTTGAGTTTTAATGAGCGGGTTCTTCAGGAAGCCTCAGATAAGATCAATCCTTTGTATGAAAGGATGAAGTTTCTGGCTATTTTCTCTTCGAATTTAGACGAATATTTCAGAGTTAGGGTTTCCCAGTTAAGGCAAATGAAAAGGGTGAAAAAGAGCATTCGAAAGAAGCTTGCACTTCGTCCATCCAAGATTACCAAACAGATCATTCAGGAAGTTAAAAAGCAGCAAAACGAATTCGGTGACATTTATAATAATGAGATCATTCCGGAACTGGCTGAAAATGGAATTCATATCATTGATGCTGAGCATTTCAGTAAAGCTCAGAAAAGTTTTGTAGACAATTATTTCAACGATAAGATTGAAGAGCATATAAAACCTATCATGCTGGATCTGGAAAAAGAGAATGAACTTTTTCTGGAAAATTCGGTTTTATATTTCCTGGTCACCTTTAAAGATGAGAACAAACTTGGAATAGTAAATATTCCGGTGGAGAAATGCGGACGCTTTGTAATGCTGAAGGATACCAAAGAAGAGCACAATATCACTTATCTCGACGAGATCATCAGACACGAAGCGCATAAGATCTTTCCGGAAAGTGAAATCACAGGAATTTTTGAAATTAAGTTATCCCGAGATGCAGAATTATATATTGATGATATTTATGAAGGAGTACTTGCTGAAAAAATATATACTTCTTTAAAGCAGCGTACAGATGGTCAACCAACCAGATTGTTGTACGATGCCAAAATGCCAAAGGAAATTCAGAAGAAGATCCGTAAATTATTAAAACTTGGAAAGATTGATATGATGCCAGGTGGACAGTATCATAACTTTAAAGATTTCTTTTCGTTTCCCGATCCTACAGAAAATAAAAAATTACATTTTAAAAAGTTACCTCCTCTTCCGCATAAAACACTGGATAAGAGTGAGGATTATTTTAAAGATATTGCTGAAAAGGATCAATCCCTGCATTTTCCATATATGTCATTTTCTTATGTGGAAAGATTTGTGGAAATGGCTGCTGAGGATGAAAAAGTTACCGAAATCAGCATTTCATTATATCGTGTGGCAGATGAATCTGAGCTTACCAGTTCACTTATGAAAGCCCTGGATAATGGTAAAAGAGTTACTGTTTTCGTAGAGGCAAAAGCGAGGTTTGATGAAGAAAATAACATCAGCTGGGGCCGAAAATTCGAGGAAAAAGGGGCGAATGTTATTTACAGTTATCCTAAGGTAAAGGTTCATTCCAAGATCATGTTGATCAGCAGGCAGGAAGGTGATGAAAATGTGAATTATGCCTATATAGGAACCGGTAATTTTAATGCAGAAACTTCAGCCATATACTGTGATCATGCCATCTTTACGGCAAATAAGAATATTACCAAAGAATTACACAGGTTGTTTAAAGTTCTTGAAGGAGAATTGATCATCCCCAGGGAAAAGAATCTACTTATTTCACCTTTCTCTACCAGACAGGAATTTGTAAAGCTCATCTATAACGAGATCGAGAATGCGCGTGAAGGCAAAAAAGCTAAAATCACTGCAAAGATGAATAGTCTTGAGGATGAGGAGATGATAGAATTACTGTACAAAGCGAGTAACGCCGGGGTAGAGATCAGAATGCTCATAAGAGGGTTTACCTGTCTTATTCCCGGAATTGAAGGCTTGAGCGAAAACATATATATTACGAGCGTTGTAGATAGATTTTTAGAACATGGAAGGATCTATCTTTTTGAAAATGGCGGTGATGAATTGATGTTTTACGGTAGCGCAGACTGGATGAACAGAAATCTTGATCGAAGGATCGAAGTCATTTCTCCCGTTCTGGATGAAGATATCAAGCAGGAATTTAAAGATATCCTGAATATTCAGCTAAGCGATAACGTGAAAGCAAGGATTCAGGATCCGGAAGAATCCAATACCTACGTCAAAAGAAAAGATGGTGAAAAGAAAATTCGTTCGCAGTATGAAATTTATGAGTTTCTGAAGAAAAAACACAAGTCATGAAAAAGATCTTAGTTGGAGGTGTGCCAGAACATTTTAATCTGCCCTGGCATCGTTGTATCGAGAAGAGTAAATTTCAGGAAATTGGTGTTGAAGTAATTTGGAAAGAATTCCCTGAAGGTACTGGCGCGATGTGTAAAGCATTACGTTCAGGAGAAATTGATGCCGCGGTGATACTTACAGAAGGGATTATTCGTGATATTATTAATGGAAACAAAAGCCAGATCATTCAGACTTATATCGCCAGTCCTTTGATATGGGGAATACATGTGGATGCGGCTTCCCCTTATAAGAACATTCAAGACTTGAAAAATACTACTGCAGCTATTAGCCGAATGGGTAGTGGCTCTCATCTCATGGCTTATGTGAATGCGGAACACCTTAATTGGAATCCGAATGAATTGAAGTTCGAGATAGTCAACAACCTCGACGGCGCAATTGAAGCTCTTAAAAATGATGAAGCCCAATATTTTATGTGGGAACATTTTACCACTAAACCGCTGGTAGATAATAAAACCTTCCGACTAATCGCAGACTGCCCTACTCCATGGCCATGCTTTGTAATTGCTGCTAGCGAAAAAGCTATAGAGTCCAAATCTGAAGCCCTGGATAAAATGCTTTCAGTTCTTAATTCTGAAACAAAGGATTTTAAGCTGCAGAAAAATATTGATGTGGAACTTTCAGAAAGATACCAGCAGAAGCTTGAAGATATCAGAAAGTGGTTAGACTTAACACAATGGAGTCAGCAGCAAATCTCTATAGAAGATTTGGACAAAGTTCAGCAGAAACTATTGGATTTAAATCTTATTGATGGAAAAGTGCCCTCAGAATCCTTAATTTATACTGAATAAGCGTTTTGTTAAAATACTGAATAACAGTTATTTAATTAATTTTTTTTCAAATTTCCTTTGTATATTTAGGCGTTTTAATTTGATCCTATATAGTACATATAGCTAAGTCATTTTAAACCGGAACCCTATTACATTTTTTCTAGTATTTCTAGCTTTAGCATTCTAAATCTCACCCCCGTTTATTTTCAGCCCCTGTGACATGATTGAGAATATCTGTAAAGATATCTTTCATGTTATGTGTCAATATTGTAACTGATTAATCAACTATAAATCAAATTTTGACATTATGAAAAATTTTAAATTGCAACTGGCGGGAATTAGACCACTTACCTATCTAGTTCTTTGTTTATCTACGATCTTATTGTTCTCTTGTGAGAAAGACCTAGCGGAAGTGAATGAAGTCACTTATGATTTGAGCGCAAAAAATAGCTATTCCGGACCTTATGAATTTCCTGGTGGTCTCATCTTCGATATTTCTGCAACTCCTGATGGAAGTATCATGATTGGATTGAATGAATTTTCCGGAAACAGGAGTATTCAGCTTATCAAAAATGGTGAGGTTTCGAAGTTAACAGATCTCAATACCAATACCGATATTAACGGAATAGAATCTATTGGTGCCGGGAATGCATTTTTTACAACAGCCGGTGTAGACCTGGCTCAGGAAGGTGAACTTTATCGAGCATCCAATGGTAAGGTTAGAATGGTAGCAGACCTGGCAAAGTTCGAAAGAGATTATGATCCTGACGCTTTTGAAGGTCCGCAATGGAAGAATCAACAATGCGAAGAAGAATTTACTGAAAACGGAGAAGTTGTATTTTCTGCGGGACCGCAAAATAATCCATATAAACTTACTGCCTTTGATGGAGAAACCGTCTTAATAGCAGATGCTGCAGGAAATACAGTTTTACAGGCGACCACCGATGGTGAAATTGACTGGAAAGCAATACTAACTCCTCCATTGAATGCGGAAGGAGAATGGTTGGAATTCTTTCAAACTACAGATGGCGTTGAAGACATAACCTGTTACGTACAACCTGTTCCAACTTCAGTGGCAATTGGTGAAGACGGTTATATCTATGTAGGTGAACTATCTGGAGCTGCACCAGAAGGGCTTCCAGTTGGGCTTTCAAGAGTTTGGAAAATGCCAGCAGACGGTATGAACATGGTATGTTCTGAAATTGACGACACTTCTGAATGTAATGTTTTGATTAGTGGTTTAACTTCGGTTATTGATGTGGTCTTAGGGCCAGATGGATTACTTTATGTTGTGGAATTTGATTCCAACAGCTTTTTATCTGCATTTGTTGAGGCAATTCCTATGGGAGGAGGAACTATTTCAGCTTATGATACAGATGGAAATTTTGTAGAGATAGTCGCTGAAAATTTAGTTTATCCAAGTGCAATCACCTTTGATAAAAAAGGTAACCTATGGGTTTTAGAAAATAAATTATTTATAGGAGGATCTTCCACTGTAAGCATGTTATAAAATTCTTTAATATAAAAGCCGGTCTAGTTACCGGCTTTTATATTACCAATCGATCTTAGATTTTCCATGCTTTTGCAAATATGCATTCGCCGCACTAAAATGTTTATTACCATACCAGTAGCCTCTGTTGGCACTTAGGGGTGAAGGATGTCCAGTGGTTAGGATCAGATGTTTTGAAGCATCGATCAATTTTGATTTTTTCTTCGCATATCCTCCCCATAACATGAATACAACATTGCTCTTTTTATCTGAGATCAATTTTATCACCGAATCTGTAAAAATTTCCCAGCCTTTTTTCTGGTGCGAACCAGCCTGATGTGCTCTAACGGTTAAGGTGGCATTCAACAACAGAACCCCTTGATCTGCCCATCTTTGCAGATTTCCGGTAGTCGGCATGGGTTTGTTCAGATCCGTTTCTATTTCCTTGAAAATGTTAACAAGCGAAGGAGGGATAGCTATATGATCTCTAACTGAAAAACATAAACCATTAGCCTGGCCGACTCCGTGATAAGGATCCTGACCCAAAATAACTACTTTCGTATCATCAAATGTGGAATGATCAAATGCAGCGAAAATCTCTGGTCCTGGAGGAAAACATTTATTTTCTGTATATTCCTTTTTTACGAATTCAATTAGATTTTGAAAATAGTCTTTTTCAAATTCAGGTTCCAGCTCCTTTTTCCAGCTTTGATGTATTCTTACGTTCATGAGAATTAAGTAACTTTGCAGTGCCTCAAAAGTAGGGAAAAATTGATATGATAAAAATTAGTTCCAGGAGTCTTGATGATCTTGAGTTTCCGGTAGTATGTGAGCAGGTTAGCGAACTTTGTGTTACCGGGATGGGAAAAGAAAAAGCTCTTAGCATTCAACCTTATCCAAATTATAATAAAACGGTTTTTGGCCTGAACCAGACCAAGGAATATTTTGATTCAAAAACGGTGGATCAACCTATTCCAAACCACGGATTCGATTCTATTCAGCAAGAGATAAAAATGCTGGGGATTGAAGGTTCAGTGATCGAGATCGGTGGCTTTAGAAAAATGGCTGCTATTGTTGATACTGTCAATTCTCATTTAAAATATTTCAAGAAATTCCAGGAACAGTACCCAGCATTATCAGAAACTGTTGGGCATATGGAGTTTGATCTCACGCTCACAGAAAAGATCAACTCTGTTATAGACCGGTTCGGAGAAATGAAAGATGACGCCTCTCCCCTGCTCCAAAACCTGAGAAGATCGATCAATTCGGTTAAAGGAAAGATCAATTCAAGCTTTAATTCAGCCCTTTCTACTTATAATTCATATGGATATCTTGACGATATTAAAGAAAGTGTAGTTGAAAATGTTCGCGTTCTTGCAGTTAGTTCCATGCACCGTAGAAAAGTGAAAGGCGGAATTATGGGAAACTCCAAAACCGGTAGTATAGTTTATATTCAGCCGGAAGCAACTTACCAGTTTACCCGGGAATTAAATAATCTTGAATACGAAGAAAAAGAAGAAGTTAAGCGAATTTTAAAAGCACTTACAGAATTCTCCAGGCCTTATCGCGAAATTCTGATCGAATACCAGGAATTATTAAGTGATATGGATGTGATTTCGGCAAAATCTAAATACGCTGAAAAGATCAATGGGGTTAAGCCTAAAATTACGAAAGAAAAAGAATTACATATTCAAGAGGCTTACCATCCACTACTTTATTTAAGCAATAAGAAGAAGGGAGAAAAAACCTTTCCACAAAGCATTCAGCTACAACCTGACAATAGGATCATGGTTATTTCAGGACCAAATGCCGGTGGTAAAAGTATTACTCTAAAAACTGTAGGTCTGCTACAAGTGATGCTGCAAAGTGGAATTTTAATTCCGGTACATGAATACAGCCGTATGTGTATCTTCAAAAAAGTGCTTACAGATATTGGTGATAATCAGTCAATTGAAAATCACCTGAGTACTTATAGCTACCGACTCAAGAACATGAACTATTTTCTTAGAAAGTGCGATGATAAAACGCTTTTTTTAATAGATGAGTTTGGAACCGGGAGTGATCCCGAATTAGGTGGTGCCCTTGCGGAAACCTTTTTAGAGGTGTTTTATGAAAAAGGTTCTTACGGTATCCTTACCACGCATTATGCTAACCTGAAGAAACTGGCGAATGAATTACCAGAAATGAGCAACGCTAATATGATGTTCGATAATAAAACTTTGGAACCGGTATATAAGCTACAGGTTGGTGAAGCTGGTAGTTCATTTACATTTGAAGTTGCTCAGAAAAATGGTATTCCATACAGCCTTATTAACCGATCAAAAAAGAAGGTAGAAAGAGGCAAGATTAGGTTTGATCGTAGTATCGCTAAACTTCAGAAGGAGCGATCAGTACTTAGAAAAACTACCGATTCTTTAAAAACGAAAGAGGAAAAGGCAGCTGCTCAGCAGGAAAAGCTGGAAGAGATCAATTTAAAGATTCAACAGAAACTGGAAAATTATCAGGAGTTATATGATACGAACCAGCGATTGATCTATTTAGGGCAGAAAGTAAATGATCTCAGCGAGAAATATTTCAGCAATAAGAAGAAAAAGGAACTTATCGGCGAATTTTTAAAACTGGTGGAAATTGAGAATTCAAAACGGAAAAAAGAATCTGCCAAGGAACAAAAACGAAAGAAAGCTAAAGAAAGACAGCTAAAACAAGAAGTTCAGAAAAAAATAAAACCAATCAGGGAAAAGAAAAAAGAAGAGAAAAAGAAGGAAGCTGAAATTAAAAAGCAGGAAGCGAATAAACCGAAAGCAAATCTTAAAATTGGCGACAGGGTGAGATTGGAAGATGGGAAAGCTGTTGGATCCATCGATTCTATTGAGAAAGGGAAAGCTATCGTAAATTACGGAATGTTTACCACTTCGGTAGGACTTGAACAATTAGAACTGGTACAGGCCGCAAAAAAGTAAATTATGGAGAATCTACCTGATAATAAAAAAATCGTTCTGTTTGATGGGGTTTGTAATCTTTGCAATGATGCCATCCAGAGGATTATAAAGCATGATAAGAAGGATATTTTCAGGTTTGCATCCCTGCAAAGTGAAATTGGTAAAAAGCTCGTAGAAGAACGCGGATTGGATCCTGAAGAGCTAGACTCGATAATTATGATAGATCCTGGCGTTGCTTATTACAGAAAATCCACGGCAGCTCTTGAAATTTCCCGAGATATGTCTGGAGGATATTCACTTTTAAAGAACTTTCTTTTTTTACCTGAAGGACTTCGAGACGGTATATACGATTTTATCGCAAATAACCGTTATAAGTGGTTCGGGAAAAAAGACCAGTGCATGATCCCTACTCCCGAGCTTAAATCAAAATTCTTGGATTAAGCTTTTTCTGAAACAGTTTCGGTATCAGGATGATAATCATCATCCCAATCTTTAACGTTCGGAGGCCCCATCATATCAACAGATTTCGCTACTATTAGCGACACTGCTGCATCACCGGTAACATTAACCGTAGTTCTACACATGTCTAAAGGACGGTCTACCGCAAAGATCAAAGCAAGACCTGCTTCCGGAATTCCGGCCTGTGCCAGTACTATTACGAGCATTACCATCCCGGCGCCCGGAACCGCGGCAGAACCTATGGAGGCTAATGTTGCTGTAGCAATAATCCCTAATTGAGCTCCAATGGTGAGATCCATACCAAAGGCTTGAGCAATAAATACTGCCGCTACTGCCTGGTATAAACTTGTTCCATCCATATTGATAGTTGCTCCAATAGGTAATACAAAACTGGTTACTTCCTTATGCACACCCATGTGCTCTTCTACCCTTTCCATGGTAACAGGAAGCGTTGCCGCACTTGAACTTGTTGAAAATGCAAGTAATTGAGCCGGGGAAATTCCGTTGATAAAAAAGGATGGAGTGTTTTTCGTGAAAACCCATACCAGTAAAATATAAACCCCAATCATCAAAGCGAGACCAATCAATACTGTCAAAGCATACATCGCAAGCGCTGCAAAAAGATCGGCACTTGGTGATTCCACAACCAGCGCTGCAAGAAGTGCGAATACACCATAAGGTGCAGTAAGCATAATCAGATCGATCATTTTCAGGATCACTTCGTTGAAGCCGTCAAAAAAGTCTTTTACTGGTTTGGCAGTTTTTTCAGGGATAAGAATTAAACCGATTCCGAAGAAGATGGCAAAAAATATTACTTGCAGCATATTACCATTATCTCCGGCTGCTCCTATGATATTACTTGGAACAAGGTCTTCCAGAGCCTGTAATGGGCCTGCATCTTTTTGCTTTTGCGCATCCGAAATTCTTACGTTAGCATCTCCTTCATAACTGGCAATAAGATCTAACCTGGTTTCTTCAGAAATCGTTTTACCCGGAGCAATCAAATTTACCATTAGGAGACCAATCGAAACTGCAATTACAGTAGTAACAATATATGTTGCGATCGTTCTGGTCCCCATTTTTGAAAGTTTGGAAATATCTTTCAGATCTGAGATCCCTTTAATAAGAGATGCCAGGATCAAAGGCACTGCAATTAATTTAAGAGCATTGATGAATATGTTTCCGAAAGGTTTGATCCAATCGCTAACAAAATCTGCTCCCCAACTAAAATTAGTCATGATAAGGGCAAAAACAACCCCTGCGGCCATTCCTAATAATATCTGCCAATGCAGTGCAAGTTTCTTCATGTTGTAGTAGTTCTAAGTATTAGATTTTAGATGATTTGTTTTGAAGGAAAAAATCGGCAAGCACCAGGGCTGCCATAGATTCAACAATAGGCACAGCTCTAGGCACCACACAAGGATCATGTCTTCCTTTACCCTGCATTTCCACTTCTTCACCTTTAGAGTTGATGGTTTGTTGTTTCTGCATTAAGGTAGCAACAGGTTTAAAGGCAACTTTGAAATAGATATCCATTCCATTCGAAATTCCACCCTGGATCCCTCCACTTAAATTAGTTCGTGTAGATCCATCCTGGTTAAAGTGATCATTATGTTCACTTCCACGCATTCTAGTACCTTCAAAACCACTTCCGTATTCAAAACCTTTTACGGCATTAATAGAAAGCATGGCTTTACCAAGTTCAGCATGTAATTTATCAAATACAGGTTCACCAAGACCTTTAGGAACATTTTTGATCACACATTGCACCGTTCCTCCAACCGTATCACCATCAGCTCTTATTCCTTTAATGTAAGCCTCCATTTCTTTAGCCATTTCCGGATCGGGACAGCGCACAGGGTTTTTTTCTATTTCTGAAAAATCCAGTTCGCTATAATCTTTGTTTATCTCCATTTTCCCCACGGAAGAAACATAAGCATTGAAACTTACATTTTTCAGCACCTGCTTAGCGATGCTGCCAGCCACTACTCGGCAGGCAGTTTCACGCGCCGAAGACCTACCACCACCGCGATAATCTCTTACCCCATACTTTTCATCATAGGTATAATCCGCGTGGGAAGGGCGATAAGTGTCTTTAATGTGAGAATAGTCTTTAGATTTCTGGTTCGCATTTTTAATTACAAAACCAATTGGAGTGCCCGTGCTCTTACCTTCAAAAATCCCTGATAGAAATTCAACTTTGTCAGGTTCTTTACGTTGGGTTACAATAGCAGACTGGCCAGGTCGTCTACGGTTGAGATCGGTTTGTACTTTTTCAACATCAATTTCAAGACCAGCCGGGCAGCCATCTATAACTCCACCAATCGCAACTCCATGGGACTCGCCAAAAGTGGTTAATCTGAACATTTTACCAAAGGAATTTCCGGGCATCAGAAGCTTTTTGAACAAATGTAATTTTTTAAGAACATATTTGAAAATGGAATCCTATTTAATGTTAGGATAACAAATAGCTTTCATTTTAATATTCTGGTAAACAATTTTTAATTCTCTCCTAAGCATCTTCATCTGGCTTTCCACAATATTTGCAATAAAATTCAATCCTCCTGTTGAAAAAGAGAAAGCCTGAAATAGTTGTAATATCAGATGTTCATTTGGGTACTTTCGGCTGTCATGCAAAAGAACTTCTGGAATATCTAAACTCTGTGCAGCCCGAAAAACTTGTTTTGAACGGTGATATTATTGATATCTGGCAATTTAGAAAGAGTTACTTTCCTAATGATCATCTTGCCGTGATCAAAAGAATAATAGATCTAAGTACAAAGGGAACAGAGATCATATACATTACCGGTAATCATGACGAAATGCTGAGAAAATTCAGCAATACCAAGCTGGGGAATTTTAAAATTCTTGATAAGTTGATCCTCGATCTGAATGGAAAGAAAGCCTGGTTCTTCCACGGAGATGTTTTTGACGTTTCCATTAAAAATGCCAAGTGGATCGCAAAACTTGGCGGTTGGGGTTATGACCTTTTGATACTTTTAAATCAGTTATTGAACTGGATCCTTGTTAGAAGTGGAAGAAAAAAATATTCCTTATCCAAACGAATAAAAGACAGTGTAAAAGGAGCAATGAAATTTATCTCAAAGTTTGAAACTACCGCTGCTGAATTAGCAATTGAACAAGGTTATAAATTCGTTATCTGCGGACATATTCATCAGCCAAAAATGGTTCGAAAAGTTCTTAAGAATGGGACATGCCTTTACCTTAACTCTGGTGACTGGGTGGAAAATCTTACCTCACTAGAATATGAAAATAAAAAATGGAAGCTGGTTCACTACAGTGAATTTTTAAACCAAAAGGTTTCAAAACCCATAGTTGCTGCAACTACCGTAATTTCTCGCTGATAAATTAATGGCTTGCCGAATGATGCTCCAGAATATAATCAACTTTCGCAACCAGTGTTTCCATATCAAAGGGTTTGGAAATAAAATCCACGGCACCGGCAGACTTACATACTTCACCCGCATTATGTAAGGCAGACATCATTAGAATTGGAACTTGAGAAACACTTTCATCCTGTTTTATTTCGGCACAAACATCTGTTCCGTCTACGCCAGAAATCAATTTATCCAGAAGCACTAATTCAATATCGTTCTGCAGTATATTCTCTTTGGTTTTTTTAGGTTGTTGCGATACCGTAACGGTATGCCCATTAAATTCAAGAATATCTCTAAGCATAAAACCAATAGTTTGGTCGTCATCAACAATTAGAATCTTTGCCATTTAGTTAGTTCGTTTTATAGGTAAGGTAAATGTAAATTCAGATCCTTTTCCGAATTCACTTTGTACTTTTATTTTTCCGTTATGTCTTTCGATAATATTGTTTGACAGGAAAAGGCCAATTCCAAAACCAGCATAGGTATCATCCCTATTTCCTGGGACTCTATAGAATTTTTTAAATATCTGCTGAATTTCTTCCTGCTGAATTCCGATTCCGTGATCTATAACTGAAACACCTACAAAATCTTCATTTTCCTGAAAAATTCTAACATCCACCCGGTAATCTTCGGGCGAGTATTTGTAAGCGTTCGTAATAAAGTTAATGATTACCTGCCCTATTCTGTCCTTATCTGCAAAAACCTTACAATTGATTTCATTATCTAATTTTATCTGAATTTCCTTATTGGAATAAGTGAGATCATCGATGATTTCCTCTACATGTTTATTCAGGTTAAAAGTTTGGGGTTTCAGTTCAAGTTCATTCTGCTCAATTCTTGAAAGATCGAGCATTTCAGAAATCAGCCTGATCAGTCTTTCTACCTGAGTTTCAATTCGATTCAAATAAGGTTTGACCTTCAGGGATTCATTTCCGGCTTCAGTTTCCTGAGAGAGTATAGAGAGTAAAAGCTGAACATAGCCTTTTATAGAAGTAACCGGTGTCTTTAGTTCATGACTTACCAGCTTTAGAAATCCCTCCTTTAGCTCTTCCTCTTCTTTAAGCTTCTGAATTTCTGTACTCGAACTTAACCAAGAAGTTATCTTTCCACTATCGTCTCTAATACAGGTCGCCCTTGATAAATGCCATTTGTAATCATTATCTTTATTTAGCAACCTGACCTCAAGATCAATATCGGTTCCATTTTCAAAACTTTTGTAGACCTGTTTTTCAGTTTTCTCTCTATCATCAGGATGAACCATATCCACCCAGGAATCGTCAACAAATTCCTTTTCCGTTTTTCCAGTATAATCCAGCCAGCTTTTATTACAAAACATAGTTTGTCCATCAGGATCTGCCTGAGTTATCTTATGCGGCATGAAATCTACCAGTTCCCTAAACTCTTTCTCGCTGTTCTTTATCTTTTTATTTAGAACCGCCTGCTTGGTTACATCGGTAGCAATATCTGCGACTCCAATGATTTCTCCGTCTATATTTTTCTGAGGCTGGTAAGTAAAATCAAAATAATGAGTTTCTGGCTTACCATTTATCATAAGCTCTACCGGTAATTCATTAGCATGATAAGGTTTTCCTGTTTTATAGACCTGATCTAAAAGTTCTTTTATACCCTGGTTTTTTAATTCTGGAAGAACTTCCAGTAAAGGTTTACCGATCACATCTTCACCTTTACCCCACAATTTACGAATAGAATCATTCGCAGTATCTATCACATGGTCTTCACCCATAAAGATAGCGATAAGAGATTTTGAAGAGTGAACCAATTCCTGATATTTATAAACCTCGTTCTTTAAAAGGTAATTTGAATCCTCTAAAGAATTATTATCATTCTTCAGCTGTTCAATTTCTTTATCTTTTTCCGCTAGTTTCTGCTCCAACTCCTTGACTCGGAGGTCCTGCTTCATCATATATTGTAATTCAATCCTGGGTGAGATTAATCCCGGCTAAAGTTAAGGTTTTAGGGAGTTGGGCAATATTATTTAAAAAAGTATTAACATTGATCTGATCACTTTTTCAAGGCTTTTCTTAAAATACTTACAGGATGTTGTGCAAGCCTTCCAGTTCCGTCTTTTATCTGGTGCCTGCAACTGGTGCCATTTGCCGATATGATCACTTCTTCACCTGCTTTTCTAATTGCCGGAAACAATGAATTTTCTCCTATTCGCATACTTATTTCGTAATGCTCTTTTTCGTATCCGAATGATCCTGCCATTCCACAACAACCGGAAGGAATTATAGTCACCTTATAATTTACCGGAAGGTTAAGTATATCAAAAGTCCTGGAAACATTAGATAGAGCTTTTTGATGGCAATGCCCGTGAATTTTAATAACAGCCTTTTGCTTTGTAAATTGATCAGAAGAAATATTACCTTCAGATATTTCCTGTTTCAGAAATTCTTCAATAATGAAACTATTTTTTGCAAGCTTTTCTGCTGCTTCTTTATCTTCTGCCAATCTCAAATATTCATCTCGAAAACTTAGAATTGCGGATGGTTCTATACCTAATAATGGTGTTTCATTCGAAACAATATCGCTGAAGATCGAAATATTTTGATTGGCAAGTACTTTAGCTTCAGATAAGAATCCTTTGGAAATCTGACTTCTGCCACTTTCGGGATGATCAACCATTTTAACCTGGTATTTTAGGCTGGATAAAAGATTTATAGCATCCTTGCCAACCTGAACATCCAGGTAATTGGTAAACTCATCATTAAACAAATAAACAGTCTTAATGGGATCTGCGATCTCAAACTTTCCGGAATTCTTACGAAAATATTCTTTCAAAGTCTGCTTCCCGATGACTGGAAGTTCCCTCTCTTTGGCCACGCCAAGTAATCTTTTAGCAATACCTGAGGTGATTCCGTTAGACATAACAAACCTTGATAAGGCAGGAACACTCGATGCTCGTTTATTCTGTTTAGTAATATTGGCAAAAGCTTTATCCCTGAAACTGGGTTTGTTTGATTTATGATACTGATGTAAAAACTCGGCCTTCAACGCGGCCATATCTACGTTTGAAGGACATTCACTTTTACAGCCTTTACAACTAATGCAGAGATCCAGAACTTCCTTCAGTTCCGGATGATCAAACTTGTTTTCTTTATTTGAATTAGTTAGAAATTCCCGTAAGGCATTCGCTCTCGCTCGGGTTGTATCTTTTTCTTCCTTAGTCGCACGATAACTTGGGCACATCGTTCCACCCGCTTCAACCGATTTTCTACAATCTCCACTACCATTACATTTTTCAGCTAATCTAAGAATCCCTTCAGCTTCTGAAAAGTCCATTATAGTACTTATTTCAGGCTCGTCCCTATCTGGGGTATACCTAAGACTGGTATCCATGGCTGGAGCATCAACGATCTTCCCAGGATTAAATATATTATTCGGATCAAAGACAAACTTTACCTCTTTGAGCAGATCATAAATATTCTTCCCGAACATCAATTCAATGAACTCGGCTCTCACTCTACCGTCGCCATGTTCACCACTGAGAGATCCGTTATATTTTTTCACCAATTCAGCCACATCCCGGGTAATATTTCGGAAAAGCTTCACATCTGAAGATTTCTTCAGATTCAAAATTGGTCTTAAATGAATCTCTCCGGCACCTGCGTGTGCGTAATAAACAGCCTGCTGATCATAGGTCTTCATGATCTCGCTGAATTCTGAAATATAATTTGCGAGCACCGGTAAAGCAACTGCGGTATCTTCAATACAAGCTACAGCTTTTCTATCTCCCTTTAAATTTCCAAGTAAACCAAGACCCGCCTTTCTCAAATCCAATGCCAGCTCTATCTGTTCATCATACAGAACAGGAAAGGCGTAACCTAAATGAGACTCTTTCAGAGTAACTAGAAGCGCATTCACTTGATTTTGCAATTCTACTTCAGAATCAGACCTTAATTCCAGCATTAAAATTCCTTGTGGATCACCTTCAATAAAAAAACGATTATCTCGATACTTCAAACTTTCCTTGGTACAATCCAGTATCACCTTGTCCATCATTTCACAGGTAAATAATGAATGTTGCATTGCTGGAACTACAGCTTGCATACAGGCATCTATACTTGAATAATGCGCAGCAACCATAGCAGTATATTGGGGAGGTAATTCATCCAGTTGTAGGGTGATCTCAGTAATAAAAGCCAACGTTCCTTCACTTCCTGCAATCAGTTTCGAAAAATTGAAGTAATTATCCTTTTCGGTAAAAACTGACGTATCCAATAATTCATCAATAGCGTAACCTGTGTTTCTACGATGTAAACTAGATGGTGGATAATTTTTCCTGATTTCCTCCTGGTTGGCTTTATCACTTAATTTATCAGAAATAAGCCTGTAAATCTTACCTTCCAAGTTATCCAGTTTTAATTTGTCATTAAATTCAGAATCACTTAGATCTTTGAATTCTGCCCTGGAACCATCGCTAAGAATAACTTTCAAAGAGATTACTTTATCCCGTGTCGTTCCATATTTAATTGAAGTGGTCCCGCTGGAATTATTACCAACCATTCCACCTATCATGCACCTATTGGAAGTAGAAGTATTCGGCCCAAAAAATAATCCGTGTTTATGAAGTTTTCTATTTAGATCATCCCTAATTACTCCGGGCTGTACGACAACCTTTTTATTTTCCGCATCAATTTTAATAACATCAGTAAAAAACCTGGAAACATCTACTACAATTCCGTCACCCGTACACTGGCCCGCCAACGAAGTTCCGGCGGTTCTAGGAATTAAAGAGGTTTTATGTTCTCCAGCAAATCGAATAAGCTTTAAAAGGTCATCTTCATTCTTCGGAAAAGCCACCGCTAAGGGTAATTCACGATATACGGACGCATCTGTAGCATAGATACTTTTCCATAGATCATCAAAATGTAAAATTCCGGATAGCTCACCGGAAAGTTTCTGCAGGCTTTTCTTCATTTTCATACTCAAATTTAGAAGTTTTATCCAATCCCGCTTAACAGTTTTTTAATTAATATTAACAATAGATTTGCTAGACCTTCCGTTATTGTAATACTATTCCACATAAATTTGTGGTCATCTAACAAAAAAATCAAACATGAAAAAATTAGTTCTTTTGGCAGCTTTCACAATTGGTGCTGTTTTCTTTAGCGACATTAAAGCTCAGGAGATTTCAGAAAATGCTCTTGGTTTAAGAATCGGTGACGGTGGCGGAGTTGGTGCTGAAGTTTCTTATCAAAGAGCAGTTGGCGGCGACAATAATCGTTTGGAATTTGACCTTGGATGGAGAGATGGGAATAATTACGATGCTATAAAGCTTGTTGGTTTGTACCAATGGGTTTGGAACATTGAAGGTGGATTCAATTGGTACGTAGGTGCTGGTGCAGGTCTAGGTAATTATGATGATAATAGAAGAGATGATGATTTTGATCGTAATGATGGGCTTTTCGCGCTGATCGCAGGTGATATTGGAATTGAGTATAATTTTGATATACCTCTTCTAATCTCGTTAGACCTTCGTCCTGAAATTGGATTTTCAGATTACAAAGGTCATGATGATTTCACACCAGACATCGCATTTGGAATAAGATATCAGTTTTAGATTTTCTTGAATAGGTTTAAGAAAGGAAAAGGTGGAGATGAATAGTCTCCACTTTTTTTATGCTTTAATCAAAGCTTTCTCATAAAGATCTTCATACTGAGGAACGATCTGGTTAATGTCAAATTTCTCGGCCGCCTCTCTTGCCTGACCTTTAAACTGAATTAATTTATCTGCATTTCCTAAAATTGAAATAGCGCTGTTCGCCATCGATTCCACATCTCCTACATCATGAAGATAACCTGAAAAACCATCCATGTTAACCTCAGGCAAACCTCCAGTATTAGAAGATATTACAGGGACTGAGTGAACCATTGCTTCAAGTGCAGCCAAACCAAAACTTTCAGTTTCAGAAGGCAATAGGAATAGATCTGAAAAACATAAGATCTTATCAATTTCATTACTCTGCCCCAAAAATAATACACGATCTCTAATTCCTAACTCTCTTACCAGTTTCTCTGCAGTTTCTCTTTCCGGTCCTTCTCCTACCATCATCAAGCGTGCTTTAATATTTTTCTGAACTTCAAAAAAGATCTTTACTACATCCTGCACGCGCTTTACTTTTCTGAAGTTGCTAACGTGGGTGATGATCTTTTCATCATCATGGGCCATCAGTTCACGCTGGCAATCGGTAAATGTTTTTTTCTGAAATTTTGATACATCAATAAAATTGGGAATTACCTCAATTTCTTTTCTCACTTCAAAAAACTTGGCAGTATCTTCTTTCAGGCTTTCAGAAACAGAAGTGACAAAATCACTATTATTAATACTGAATGTAACCGCAGGTTTATAGAAAGGATGATTACCTACCAGCGTAATATCGGTACCATGAAGCGTAGTGACCATAGGGATGCTTATTCCTTCCTCTTCCAGCATTTTCTTCGCCATATATCCAGCATAAGCGTGGGGAATGGCATAATGCACATGTAAAACCTCAATACCATAATTTCGGATAACATTCACCAATTTACTACTTAAGGCAAGCTCATATGGCTGATAGTGAAATAAAGGATATTCAGGAACATTAACTTCGTGAAATCTAATATGACTGGAAATTGTTTCTAATCTAACCGGTTGTTTATAAGTTACAAAATGTACTTCATGACCTCTTCTAGAAAGCGCAAGGCCCAATTCTGTAGCTACAACTCCACTACCTCCAAAGGTAGGATAACAAACAATGGCAATTTTCATCGATTAATAATCTATAGATTCGTAAATCACTTCCTGGATCTCAGACCTTATGTCTTCACGAATAAGTTTTCTATTATTAGAATCTGGATAAGTCCTATTTGATAAAAATACATAAACAATTTCTTCCTCAGGATCTGCCCAGGCAAAAGTCCCGGTGAAACCGCTATGTCCAAAACTCATCATAGAAACACAATTACAGGTTGGTCCTACTTCCTTGAGTTGGGGTTTGTCGAATCCCACACCACGCCTTACATTATCTTCACAATAATAGCAAGTGTTATATTTATCAATGGTTTGCTTATCTAAAAATTTCTCACCGCCGTAAGATCCTCCATTCAGAAAGGTCTGCATAATTTTAGCCACATCATTTGCCGTACTGAACAATCCAGCATGACCTCCAATTCCACCCTGCATGGCAGCGCCCTGATCATGAACATATCCCCTTACTACCTGTCTTCTCCAAAGCTGATCATTTTCTGTTGGCACAATTTGAAGACTATCAAACCTGGTTCTTGGCAGATATCCGGTATAATTGGCTCCTAATTTCTTATAAATATGCTCCTGAGTAATATTTTGTAATGATGAATCGTAATAAGCCTCCAGGTAATACTTTAAAAGATAGTATGGTAGATCACTATATTTATACTGCAGTTTTTTCTCCAAATCACTCTTTAAAATAGTGTTTACAATGGTATCTCCAATATCCTTGCGGATATACATCTTATCTGCAACCTGCGTATTAAATTCTTCAGATGGCATATTACTATAATAAATATCTGAAAGTTTTTTTGTTTTTGGATCTAATGTCGAAATATAAAAAGGGATCCAGGCCTGCAGTCGCGCATAATGCATGAGCATATCCTGAAGTCTGATATTCTTCTTATTGGAATTATTAAAAGAAGGCAATAACTCTCCCAGCTTTGTGTCAAAATTGAGCACTTCTTTCTCATCCAATTCCATGACCAGTGGAAGTGTCGCCAAAATTTTAGTTAACGAAGCGAGATCATAGACTGTGGTATCGGTTACTGGAATTTCCTTTTCATAGGTTTGAAATCCAAAATTTTTATTATAAATCACCTTCCCTTTTCTCGCTACCAGGATCTGAGCGCCGGGAGTCATTTCCTTTTCTATAGCATAATTAATAATGCTATCTATTTTCTTGAGTTTCGCTGAATTTATCCCAACACTTTCCGGGGTCCCGTAGGCTAACCTATTTACCTTGTTCGTGTTGAAACCGGTTCCTACTGGAAACTCATCTTTAATACTCACCGGTAATTTACCTTTTGCGGGTGCCGCGCCAAATAGAACCTGAGCTACCTTTCTTTGTGCTACCGGATGATTTTGATATCCTACGATAATTCCTTCCAGATTTGCAAAGCTTTTAACATCAAGCAAGGCGTAAGGCCTGGTGAACAGCGATAATACAGTTTTGTTCTTTCTGGCGATCTCATGAAGCCAAACCAGTTCCTTATCTGAAAATTTATAAGATGCCCAAGGGCTACTATTCGATTTATGGAAACCGATCACCACATAATTGTAATCTTCTAATTTTTCAAGTAGCTCTGGTAACTTTGCGGCTTTTATCCAATCTATCTTAGCATATTTCTTCATTTGTTCCAGAAATGGACCGCCATCATCATCTCCAAAATTAACGTAGGCAATCTTTTGTTTCTGAAGGTTTTTAACCGGAACAACTGCTTTATTATTTTTCAAAAGCGTAACGGAATTTGCATATAGCTTTTCAAGCAACGCCTCATCCCTTGATGTATAAAGTTCTTCTATGAGAAAATTTGTCTGTATAGGTTTAAAATTATTTAAACCAGCCTTATACTTCGCATAAAGAATTTTTTTAACTGATAATTCCAGTCTTGCTTCACTAACAATTCCTTCATTTACCGCGTCTATGATACTTTGAGAAGCTTTCCCAATATCTTCGCTCATCAGTAAAACGTCATTTCCGGCGAGAAATGCCTCCAGATCTACTTCTCCGGGCTCCTTATCTTTAGAAACACCTTTCATATCCAGAGCATCTGTAAAAATAAGACCATTGAAGCCCATATTGCTTTTTAAAATTCTCGAAATAATATTCTTAGATAACGAGGCAGGTTTTCCATTAGGATCTAAGGCAGGTACATTTAAATGCGCCACCATAACACTACTCAAACCTTGAGGAATTAATTCTTTATAGGGGTATAGCTCAACATCATCAATTCTCTCCTTCGAAAAGTTAACCGTTGGTAAGGTTTTGTGTGAATCTGAATCTGTATCACCGTGACCAGGAAAATGTTTGGCACTGCTCAGTACGCCTTCCCTGTGCATACCGTTCATAAAAGCTAGCGCTTTTTCAGTGACATTGATCTTATCCTCACCAAACGACCTGTTTCCAATAATCGGGTTATCAGGGTTGGTATTTATATCAACCACCGGAGCAAAATTGAAATGCACTCCCAATCTTCTGGTATGTTTGGAAATTGCTGCTCCAGCTTCTTCGATAAGTTTATTATCCTGAATTGCGCCCAAGGTCATATTCCAGGGTAGGGCATATGTACTATCAAGTCTCATTGCAAGACCCCATTCTGCATCCATACCGATTAACAGAGGCACTTTAGACATCTGCTGAAACTCGTTGGTAAGTTGAGCTTGTCTAACCGGGCCGCCTTTGGAATAAATAAGTCCACCGATATAATTCTCCTGAATTTGCTTTCTGATGCTATCAGCTTCATTTTCATTTTTAGACCAAATGCTGGCCATGAATAACTGACCAACTTTTTCCTTTAAATCCATAGCATCATAGACACTATCCACCCATTTTTTTTGTTGGGCGTGATCTTTAGTAAACAAAGGATTTTTTACCTGTGAAATTCCCTGATAGGAAAAAAGTAAAAAAATTATAAACGTATAAAACCTTGGGGCGTACTTCAACTTCATTAATTCATAAAACGTTTATGCCAGCTTTCGGATGCCGGAACTTCCCAGTCTGAAAGATATTCGGCTTTATTATTTACAAGATTATTAAAAACTATAGTATTAGGCGAAACTGCTCTGTCCTTCGCCATTTTTCTGAAATCGGTAAGACTTTTATAAGCAACGAATTCACCCTGTTTGTAAGAAACATTCATCTTGTCTAAAAGATCAACATCATATTCCCTCTCCAATTGCTGAATGAATTGCACGGAAGCATCTATAGAACATCCTGATGCAGCATTCACTTGCTGGTCCAGCGCGATGATTATGAAACGGTTGTATTTAATTTCGTAAGAAGCCTTCAGGTTTGCTCCGTGGGCAGTCCATTTTTCAATAAAATGATCTAATTTATTTGAAATATCCTGAAGTTCATCTTGTGTAAAAGACCTGTTCGCCTGATAGATCCAAACTCTAGAACTATCGGGAAGGCTTTCAAAGGGTACTAACATAAGGGCTAAAATTGAGTTACTACAAATCTAATTTATTTAGCCATGAGGTCAAATATAGTACCGGGTTTTAACTTTTGGAATATAATTTACAGATCTTCGGCGTTTGCGATCATTTCAGCGACATCCATAACTGCCACACTATCCTCTTTTTCCTTGTTTTTAACACCATCTGTCATCATGGTATTACAGAAAGGACAACCTGCCGCAATTATTTCCGGTTGAGTTTCCAGAGCCTGTTCAGTTCTTTCGATGTTTACATCTTTATTTCCTGGTTCTGGTTCCTTGAACATTTGTGCACCACCGGCACCGCAACAAAGTCCGTTTTTCTTGCACTTACGCATTTCAACCAGCTCAACTTCAAGTTTTCTCAAAAGATCTCTGGGAGCCTCATATTCTCCGTTTGCTCTACCTAAATAACATGGATCGTGAAAAGTGATCTTCTTTCCTTTGAATTTACCGCCTTCAACCTTTAACCTTCCTTCGTTCAAAAGAGTTTTTAAAAATTGCGTGTGGTGCATAACATCATAATTACCACCTAAAGCAGGATATTCATTTTTAAGAGTATTGAAACAGTGAGGACAGGCAGTAACCACATTTTTAATTTCATAACCATTAAGAACTTCGATATTTGTGGCTGCCTGCATCTGGAAAAGAAATTCATTTCCTGCTCTTTTTGCCGGATCGCCCGTACAACTCTCCTCAGTCCCCAGAACGGCGAAATCTACACCTGCCTGTTGTAAAAGTTTCACAAAGGCCTTAGTGATCTTTTTTGCACGGTCATCAAAACTTCCTGCACAACCAACCCAGAATAAAACTTCCGGTTTTTTGCCTTCCGCCATATATTCGGCCATTGTAGGAACCTTTAGTGCTTCTGCCATATCGTTGTTCTTTATCTAATTCTTAAATTTTTAATTATTTTTCTTCAGCCCAGTTCAAACGATCCATTTGGTTATAAGGCCATGGTGCTCCGTTATTCTCGATATTGGTCATCGCAATAGCCAATTCGTTTGGAGCCGCACTTTCTTCCATCACTAAATATCTTCTCATATCCAGGATGATAGAAAGCGGATCTATACCAATCGGGCATGCTTCTACGCAAGCGTTACAGGTAGTACAGGCCCAAAGTTCTTCTCTTAAAATATAATCGTCCAGTAATTTCTTCCCGTCATCTTCAAACTTCCCATTTTTATTGATGATTTCTCCTACTTCTTCCACCCTATCCCGGGTATCCATCATAATCTTTCTAGGAGATAATTTTTTACCGGTCTGGTTGGCGGGACATTCTGCAGTACAGCGACCGCATTCCGTACATGTGTAAGAATTTAGTAGCTGAACCTGGTTCAGATCAAAAATATCTGAAGCACCAAATTTGTCTGGTTCGGCTTCGTCTTCACCTTCGGCCGGAGCGGCGAATGGATCAGCATTAGGATCCATCATTAATTCAACTTCTTTTTTAACCGATTCCAGGTTATCAAATTCTCCTTGCGGAGTTAATTTAGATAGATAAACATTTGGGAAGGCAAGAAGAATATGTAGATGCTTTGAATAATACAGGTAATTCAGGAAAAATAAAATTCCCAGAATATGCAACCACCAGGCCGTTCTTTCGATTATTATTAAAGTAGCATTGCTCATACCTTCAAGAAGAGGCAATAAATACTGACTAATTGGAAAACTTCCCATGATTCCGGCTTCAGAAGCATAATGATCTGCACCATTTAATTGTAACTGGTAATCTGCGGCATTCATAGTGATGAAAAGAATCATCAATACCATTTCAAAGTAAAGAATGTAATTGGCATCATTCTTTGGCCAACCTTTTAATTCACGGCTTAAAAATCTTTTGATGTGCGTTAAATTTCGACGAATCCAGAAAACGATCACTCCAACAAAAACAAGGAATGCTAGAATTTCAAAGCTTGCGATCAGGACATCATAAAATCCACCCATGAATGCGAAGATCCTGTGTGTACCAAAGATCCCATCAATGATGATCTCCAATACTTCGATATTAATAATGATAAAACCTACATAGACAATAATGTGAAGAAGTCCGGCAATAGGTCTTTTTACCATTTTGCTCTGACCCATGGCAACCTTAGCCATTTTAGCAAATCTGGCGCCTGAATTATCTGAACGATCTACTTCTTTTCCAAGTTTCACGTTTCTGATAACTCTTTTGATATTTCTGGCAAAAAAGCCAATTCCTGCCACAAGGGCAATCACAAATAAAATCTGCGCAACAATTTGCATGGTTGGTTATTTTAAAGAATCTTTCGGTTCCTCGTATGGTCCCGGATTTTTACCAAATACTGAAAAGTGAACATATCGCTTAGGATTTAATTTGATATCCTGAAGCAGCTGTTCCATTTGTTTGGTAGCTCTGTCTAAATTATTATAAATCGCCGGGTCATTAATAAGTTTTGCTGCTGTCCCATCACCATTGTTCAGTTTGTCAGAAATTCCTTCAAAGTCAGCAATCACTTTTTCAAGATCTTTAGTGATCTTGTTAATATTCATATTTGTAAGCGTGTCTGAAAACTTATTGAAGTTCGTAGACATCTCATCAAGATTGGTAAAAGTTCTGTCGAGTTTTTCTGAATTACCTTTTACAATTCCCTGCAGTTCGTCTGCAGTTACTCTAAAAGAAGAAACGGTAGCATCTAAATTTCTAAAAGTTCCTCTGATGTTATTTCGTGTAGAATCATCAAGAATTTCATTGATAGCGGTAAGCATTGAATCGGCACTTACGATTGTTCCTTCCACTTTATTCTGAAGCGGAGTAAGCCTATCGTTAACAAGCTCCATGATACCTTCTTCTTTTCCGCCAGGAAGGGTGTCACCTGTTTTAGCCCATTCAACATTCTCATTGTATTCCGGAACAATTGCCAAAGATTTACCACCTATGATACCACCACCATAGATCTGTGCCTGACTGTTCTTAGAAAACTGAAAATCGTTCTTTACGGTAAAGGTTACCAATAGATCTCCAGATCTATTCAGGAAATCGATACTGGTGATCTGTCCTACCTTCAAACCATTAATAGTAACTTCTGAGGATGGTGAGAGTCCTTCGACATCATCATAGACTGCATAGAAGGTTCGACTGTTATCCAGCAGATTTTCTCCCTTCAGAAAACTATAACCAAAAATTAAGATAACTATTGCAGTAATAGCTAGTAAGGCAGTTTTGACCTCTCTGGAATATTTCAAAAGCAAATTATTTAATGAATACGCACAAATTTAGAAATAAAAATAGAAAAGACATTCTATTTAAGCTTAGATTTTAACGCGTCATTAACCGTGATTTTTTGCTCATCCTTGAATGCAACTATATAACTGGTTGTGTATCCTTTCTTTATAGCATCCTGATGCAATTGCTGAATTTTAAGATAATCTGAAGTTTCTCCGTAGTAATATTTGTAAAGTTTTCCTTCCTTGGAACGGTCTATTCCGCTAAGACCTTTAAAATTATAAGGTTTAGGATCAATCTTTTTAGAACCCGCCGCCAGCTGAACTCTAAAAATCACATCTTCATAGACCTGATGCTGTTCAGTTTTTATGTCAGTTTGTTTAGGCTCCAAAGGGTGACTTTTAGCGATAGATTCCAGAAGATTAAGATTAATGGTTTCACTGTATTTCACAATCGCTTCGGTTATAGCTCGAGCCATGTCATCCTGCCCTCTTCCGCTATTTAAGTATGGACCTTCCTGGTTATTGGTAAGAAAACCGGTTTCTACAAGAACGCTCGGCATATAAGTTTGATGTAAAACGATCAATCCCATTTGCTTCACTCCTCGGTTCACTCTCTTTAGATCATTGGTGAATTCTTTCTGAACCAGATCTGCCAGTAAGATGCTCTGATCCAAATATTCTTCCTGCATTATGGTTAATCCAATAGTAGATTCCGGTGAATTTGGATCAAATCCCTCGTAAGTAACTTCGTAATTTTCCTCCAGATAGATTACAGAGTTTTCCTTTTTTGCAACTTCGAAATTCGTTTCATTTCTATTAAGTCCTAAAACGAAAGTTTCAGTTCCCTTAGCTTGTGAACTGTGTGAATTACAATGAACAGAAACAAAAAGATCTGCATTGGCTTCGTTCGCAATTCTTCCTCTTTCGAACAACTCTACAAAAACATCGGTTTTCCTGGTGTAGACAACTTTTACACCATCGTACTTTTCTAAAGCTTTCCCTATCTTCAGAATAATACTTAATGCAATATCCTTTTCTTTAAAGCCATTCCCCATGTTCCCAGGGTCTTTACCACCATGACCGGCATCCAGAACAACTACAAATTCATCCTTATTCGGGGGTACTTCTGCTGAAAAGCCCGAAAAAGAAAGACTGAATAAGACGATTGTGAATACGAAAAGTTTAAGTAAGTTCGTTCTCATAAAAAGCTAACGCTAATGTGGGGTGAATATTTTAATTAATATTTTTGCTGCACTCTCAAAACTCAGCTGAAAAAATATATGTAATTTTGAATTTGCAAAAAGCAAGCCAATCTGTACAAAAATAGCACTTAAAGCATTGCAAACAAATATCCCGAATAGTCTTTTTTGCTTAGTTTTCATGCTGTTCTTTTCCCTTGTTTTATATCCGCAGGAAGGTGAAAATTCGTCTATTCCTGTAGAAGCGGAAAAGGATTCCATAGCCCCTGCCGTTAATTCTCAGGAAATTCAGGAACAGCTACTGGTTCAGGATACCGTAAAGACTGATAGCGTTAGAAAACCAAGGTTTCTTACTGATATTGTTAGATATAAAGCGAAGGACTACATGAGACTTAGTCCGCGCGATAATAAAATGTATCTCTATAATGAAGCGCAAGTTGTTTATGGAGATATGACCATAGAAGCCGGACTTATCATTATAGACAATGCAAAAAATGAAATTTATGCCTATGGAATTCCAGATTCTACAGATGCATATTCCCAAAAACCAATTTTTACACAGGCGCAGCGTAAGGTAGAGCCAGATTCCATCAGGTTCAATTTTAATTCACAAAGAGCACTGGTTTATAATTCAAGAACCCAGGAATCTGAATTTAACGTAAAGGGAATGGTGACGAAGCGTGAAAACGATTCGGTGTATTTTATGAAGAATGTAAGATTTACAACTTCTGAAGATGTTGATGATCCAGATTATTTCTTCTACGCGCGGAGAATTAAATTCGTTCCAGACAAAAAGATCGTGTCAGGTCTTGTAAATATGTACATAGCAGATGTACCTACACCTTTAGGTTTACCTTTCGGATATTTTCCGCTTACCGATGAAGAAACTTCAGGATTCATAATTCCTTCTTTTGGTGATGGCCAGTATGGTTATAATCTTCAAAATGGGGGATATTATTTTGCAATTAGTGATTACGTAGATCTTTTAGCCCTTGGTAGTTATTACACAAATGGCTCTTATACGTTAGAGTTCTCTTCAAATTATGCCAAGCGATATAAATATCGAGGTAATGCCAGGGTACGTTTTGAAAAGCTTTTCAATAGTGAACGTGGTTTTCCTGATTTCAGTGAGAGATCAAGTTATAACATCCAATGGTCTCATAGTCAGGATGCAAAGGCGAATCCAACCTCGAGATTTTCTGCTTCGGTAAACCTGGGAAGTAGTGAATATTATGCAGAATCTATTAACCAGGCGAATACCGGAAACTATCTTAACAACACCTTGAGTTCTTCGGTTTCCTACAGCAAAACCTTTCCGGGAGAACCACAGGTCAACCTGAGCTTAGCTGCCCGACACTCGCAGAATACAAGAACTGGCGTGGTGAATTTAAGTCTTCCTACACTGCAACTAAGCATGTCCAGGATTTATCCCTTTGCTCCTAAAAGCGGTGCTAAAAATGGGATCATCGAAAATATCAATCTTCAGTATAATTTAAGAGGAGAAAACCAGATGAATACGGTTGATTCGCTTTTCTTTAAACCTGAAATGTTTAGAAATGCAAGGCTTGGTGCACAACACTCGATTCCATTGTCAACAAACTTCAAGATATTAAAATATTTAAGTGTTAGTACAGGAACGAGTTATGAAGAGACCTGGGTTTCCAGAACATTTGAAAGGAGTTATGATCCAGTAATAGATGAAGTGGTAATTGATACCATTAACGGATTTGATTCTTACAGAACCTATAATTTCAACGCAAGTTTAGGAACAACGGTTTATGGAAAAGTAAATTTTAAAAAGGGAAATAAATTTCAGGCTATAAGACATGTGATGCGTCCCTCTATTAGCTATAATATTAACCCTGCTTTCGACCAATTTTATGATACTTATGAGCGTGATGATCCAACTACTGATGATATTATTGAGTTGGTAGACTATTCACGATTTGATGGAACATTGTACGGTGCTCCCGGTAGAAATTTTTCGAGTTCTTTAGGATTGAGTATCAGCAACACTTTTGAGGCCAAGGTAACCGACAGAGATAGTACCGCAACAGAACCTAAGAAAATAACTTTACTAAATAACTTCAGCGTAAGTACCAGGTATAATCTTGCCGGGGATTCGTTAAAGCTCTCTCCCATTGCACTTCGAGGTTCCATCCCTATTGTTAAAAATAAACTCGACATAAACTTTGGTGGGAACCTGGATATTTATGCGCTTGATAATAATAACAGAAGAATTGATAGGCTGAATATTGAAAACGGCGGAAGTCTATTCAGGTTAACTAATGGAACCGTAAACTTTGGTTATTCTTTCTCTAATGAAGACTTTGAAGGAGGAAATGAAAAAGAAACCGATGAGCTGGAAAATGAGACTTTTAGGAATGGCGGTAGACCGGATGATCTTTTTGGAAAAGGAATGGGGCCAGATGGTGAACTGTTTGATGAAGATCCGTTTGAAGGTGAAGAAGAGGAAAATGAAAGTTCCTGGTATAATTATAAAATTCCATGGGATGTGAGACTTGCTTATAGCCTTAATTATTCCAATAACGCAAGACAAAGTCAGATCTCATCCCATTCCATCATGTTCAATGGAAATGTGGAATTGGCCCCGAAATGGAAAGTTGGAGTAAGTTCTGGTTACGATGTTGTCAATAATGGTGTCACCCCTACCCAACTTAGATTTCAGAGGGATCTGGACAGCTGGCTGATGAGTTTTAGCTGGGTTCCATTCGGAGATAGAAAATCATGGAACTTCCTGATCAGGATCAAATCAAGCATATTAAGCGATATTAAATACGAACAACGTAGAGACAGAGACAGAACTCTGTAATACCTGAATCCACAAAATATTCTGAAAATGAAAAAAGTAGTAAAAACCGATAAAGCACCTGCACCAATAGGACCATACAACCAGGCAATATTTGCCGGCGACACACTTTACATTTCAGGGCAGATCGCCTTAGATCCTGAATCTGGTGAGTTGAAAATTGATGATCTTGAAGAAGAGACAGTTCAGGTCCTGGAGAACTTGAAGGCTATTTTGACTGAAGCAGGTCTTAATTTAAATCATGTGGTAAAAACATCGATTTTTATAAGCGACATGAATAATTTTGGAAAGATCAACGATGTATATTCAAGATACTTCAAATCTGATAATGCTCCTGCAAGAGAAACTGTTGAAGTTGCAAATCTTCCAAAATTTGTAAATGTTGAGATTAGCGCGATCGCGGTTAAATTCTAATATCCTACTCCAGACCTTTAATAAGCAATCTAGCCGTGGCTGGATTGGTAGCCAAAGGCACATTGTGCACATCGCACAAACGCATCAACATAAAAATATCTGGTTCGTGAGGATGTTTATCAAGAGGATCTCTAAAGAAAATAACCATATCCACGAGACCTTCCGCGATCCTGGCAGCAATTTGAGCATCACCTCCCAAAGGACCAGAAAGAAGTTTTTCTACTTTATATCCGGCAGCCTCAGTTTTTGACCCTGTAGTACCGGTGGCGATGATCTTTAATTGTTTAGAATCCAGGATTTCCCTGTTTTCATTTAGAAATTGAACCATTTCAGGCTTTTTCCCGTCATGGGCAATTATTGCAATAGTCTTCATATTACGTAGAAAGTATTTCAGAAATTCTAAGAAGATCTTTATTGATATTGTTTTTACCCTTCAGCGCCTGATCCAGACTACAGGATTCTATCTCGTTATTCAACATTCCCACCATCAAATCCTTTTTATCATCCAGCAGTAATTCTACGGCTTTTACAGATAATCTACTAGCCAGAACACGATCAAAACAACTAGGTCTTCCACCTCTTTGAATATGACCAAGAACGGTTACACGAGCGTCGTAATAAGGTAACTTCTCCTTTACGTACTCAGCTAGTTCAAAAACGTTCTTTCCAGTTTTATCACCTTCCGAAACCACCACGATACTAGATGTTTTTCCAGCTCTCCTACTACGCTCCAGAGAATCCAGTAGACGCTCCAGACCAAGATTTTCCTCAGGGATCAGAATTTCTTCGGCTCCTGCTCCAATGCCGCTATTCAATGCAATAAAGCCAGCATCCCTTCCCATAACTTCCACAAAGAACAGGCGGTTGTGAGAACTTGCAGTATCACGTATCTTATCAATGGCTTCTACAACTGTATTTAAAGCCGTGTCATAACCAATGGTGTAGTGGGTTCCGTAAATATCATTATCAATAGTTCCGGGAACACCTATTACAGGAATATCATGCTCTTTACTAAAAACCTGTCCGCCACGAAAAGTACCGTCACCACCAATTAGGATCATAGCATCGATCTCAGCTTCTTTTAGGTTTTTAGCCGCTTTAGCTCTGCCCTCTTCAGTAAGAAATTCTTTAGAACGTGCTGATTGTAAGATGGTTCCTCCCTGGTTTACGATATTACGAACGCTTCTTGCATTCAAACTAACAGATTCACCATTGATCATTCCCTGAAAACCTCTGTAAAAGCCAACACAATCTGTATGGTAATAGGCACAGGTTCTTACTACTGCTCTTATCGCTGCGTTCATTCCCGGTGAATCACCACCAGAGGTCATTACTCCAATTCTTCTAACTTTCTTACTCATAAAAATTTCAATTGAAACTTAAATCTACAAACTAAATTTAAAGATTTTGGTATACTCGAATAATTCCTTCAAAATTATATTGAAGTAACTAAAACCTGATTAAATAAATATTAAAGTTTAATTTTCCTCTGCAGATTGAAAATTGATATAATCTGGCGCCATAGATTTGGCTGATTTTTTCCTTTCCACTTCAGTATCTGGACCTACTAACTCTGTATTTGCGATCTTCCTGATCAACTCCTTGAAAGTATCAAAATCTACATTATAAGAAAGTCCAACTCCCTGTGTAAATCCTATTTCCTCTCCAATAAACTGAATATTATTCTCTCGATTGAAAACCTTGGCTCGAAGGGTTCCATCTTCATTCAGAAGAAATTCGATCTCAAGATCACCAATGATCACAGACTCGGTAACTCCTCCAATAGGTACACCCACCTGCCCGTTTATGATCACACGATCTGAAATTTGGGTAGATAAGGTCAATCCAAATCTATCTACCGTTTGCTGATCTGGCGTCCGATCTCCCTGAACGTAGTTTACTCCAACCTGGAATTTACCATCATCATCTGCAAATATATCATTGACTATACTCGAAGCTCTTTCTGCAAGTGTTCCATAAATCGCAGCGCCTCTAAGACCGAATTCGCTATAAAATGTACCTTGTGTAACGAGAAATAAAGCCTGTAGTTCTGTGGTGGCACGATCGTCAATTCGATATTGCAATTCTGATTTTACCGTAGAACTTGCACTTGGAAATTCGATCTCAAAACCAATATCTGGTTGCTCGATATCTCCCTGAAGATTGATCACAACATCAACGGGTATTTTTCGGTTAACCGATGGGTTTTCCAGTAAAACCGCTGGATTTGCATTTAAAGAATAAACAGCACTTACATCCAGCTGAGCATCGGTAGGATCTCCGTCCCAGTTAATACTTCCTCCAGATTCTACCGTAAATACTTTTTGTACTAAGCCCGCATATTTGAAATTATAGACACCTTCGTAAACAATGAAATCACCCCACATATTGAATTTACCATTGGTGTTGATCTCCAACAAAAGGTTTCCTGAACCTCGACCACGCAGCGTACTTCCACTGGTCTGGTCTACTACAACTTCCACTTCAGCATCATTGGTTATATCAAGATCAAAGATCATTTCAATCCCTTTTACCTCCGGAAGTTCCAATTCTTCTCCAGCAAGTTTTGCCGCTTTTTCTTCCGGACTTAAAAATCTGATAAAAGAATTATCTCCAACAGATTCTGTATCGCTCAATGGAATTTTGAAAACCGTTCCTCTTTCGGTGGATGCGGTAACATCAATCACTAATTGATCAGTAGGTCCTTTGATGGTAGCTTCCCCATCAATAAAGGCTGTACCGTAATAAAGTGCATCTTCATCTGCCTCCGTATCCAGAACAAGCATTCTATTGGAATTTAGAGAAAGATCCAGAAACCATTGTGAAAAATTTCTGTGTGAAATTATCCCATCCAGCGTTCCCCTGGTTTTATATTTTGTATCAACAATTTCGATATTATCAAAAACGAACTGCTGCTTGGTTAAATTAACCTTAGCCCTATCCTGAAAATCTACATCAACATTGAGGTAAGGAATACGCAAACCGGCTTTCGTAAGATCCAGGCTTCCCGAAAAATCAGGGTTTTTATAATTCCCCGTAACAAAGGCGCGACCGGAAGCAAAACCTCGTATATCGGTAAGTACATCTGCACCCAGGGCGGTAAAAATTGACATATTTAATTTATTCAAATTCACCTCCAGGTCTATGGCAGGCTCATTTCCGCTTACATTAATACCGCCAATCGCTGAAAGTGATTCCAGTCCTTCTTTCTGCAGAACTGCATAAACTGAGTAATTCGTAAGATCTGTATTACCTTTTACATCCATCTGTAAGTTCCCCATATAAGTATCATTCACTTCAAGAGAATCTATTTTCAAATTAGTATTCGGGTAATATGCACCATCCTCCTGTAACAGATCCAGATCTCCATTCAATGTTCCGGCCAAGTCCAGACTGTCAATTTCAGGGGTTATCTTGCCGATATCCACATTCTCAAATTTCATTTTGAAATTCTTATAAGTGGAATCACGCATCTCACCGCTTAACCTTATTTCTTCGTTCTGATGACTCATCACTAGGGAATCTATCTGAAGATCTCTAAACTTATTATCAAAAATGATCTTATTACTTCGGTTATCTTCTTCATTCAGAAACCAGACATTATCCTTGAATTTGAAGTCTGATTGCTGAATACCAACTACCGATTTATTGTTTTCGTTAATCGTATGGAATAGGTTCAGGTTGAATTCATCATTATTCTTGCTTCCACCTTTAAATTCTGAACGAATGAAAAGCGTATCTCTTTGCGTAACATTAATGAAACTGAATTCAGAAAAATTATAGAAATCGGTTGCAACACTATCTGCTTCAAAATAAGTATTGTAAATAGGGTTTGTGTTGTCTACCTGAAGATTGATCTCTTCGATCATATTGTCAAAGACATCAATACGAGGAGATTTAAAAGTTAAACGAAATTCAGATTCATCAGATTCTACCCGACCTCTGATAAATGTATTTGGAGCAAGTTCAATTTCAGGATAGAAGACTTCCACGATCTGGTTGTAGATATCAAAGTCGAATTCCATGTATTGGTTAGTGGTGATGGTCCTGGGTTTATAATTGGTATAAATAGAACCAATAGAATTTTCAACCAGGGCTCCTACTTCATTCATTTTGAAGATTCCTGTCACTTCTCCATTGATCACATCAGGTGAATTAATAGTGATCGTACGTACCGGGCCTTCAAAACTAGAGGTGATACTTAAATCGTCAAAATAATAGAGATCGTTCTGGTTTTTATAAGAGGTGTTCAGTAATAGGATGTTCCCAAAAGCATTGTCTATATCTGTTCCCTTCATATTCATAATGACGTCACCCTTGAAAACGGAGATGCTATCACGATTTACGAAATTAAGTTTATTAAGATCTGCATATTCAACGGAAGCCTCAAAATCATAAACATTGATATCTTCCGAAACATCTGCCAGACCATTAAATTCCATTTGCAAGTTTGGATCGTCTGAAACAAAGTAGCCATTGAAAAGCGGATTACGCAGGTTTCCAATTACCCTGATATTAGAATAGGTATAATTATTATAAGTCAGTTTTGAAATAGAACCTTTTAATTGAGTATTAAGATCTTCACGATCAAAACCGCCACCATCAAAATCCAGGTCGAAACTGGTCTTTCCAAATTTTTGATCATCGATCAACCTTCCAATATTGAAATTTTTAAAAACCAATTTCCCCTTGTAGGTAGATGCTGAAGAATTGTTGAAATTTTTAAGAATAAAATCAGCATTGGCAGAACCTAACTGACTGTTTAAATACACATCTGCATCTAGCGATGATTTGGTAACAAAAGTATTTCCTTTCATATTTACGCTTCCAAAATCACGTAGCCTTTCCGGTAATTTTCCCAAGAGAGCTCCCGGAAGAAAATTCACCATATCATAATAGTTGGTATTGAAATCTGAAAAACTTCCTTCAAAACTGAATTCGTCAGGATCGTCTGAAAAAGATCCGGCTACCTGGAATTCTCCATAAATTTCAGTTCTGTCTAATCCCTGTAATTTAAAATCAGCCAGGTGAAAGTCGTTCAAGGTTCCGGTTAGTGTTGTCTGAAATTGTAAAATCTGATCGTCACCAAAACCATCGTAAAAAGCTTTTAAGTCATTACTGGAGAGAATACTTTCCCTGAATTTAGCTTCCACTCGAACCAAATTCTCAAAATCTGAAAAATCTGAAAGTTCATAATTAAAATACAGATCAGCATCCAAAAGAGAACCGGGCGTTTGAAGAGTCATATCAACAAGATTCATCTTAGTAGGATCATAATGAAATTGAGTTGAAAGTTGATCAATTTCAATTCCGCGATGCTCATATCCCTTCAAACTACCAATATCGATATCAATATTTTCATCATCGATCTGCAATTCATTGGCGTAAATACTTAAATTATCAACCACCACAACATCCTGTTTGTCAAGGTTTTCATCAATATAACTGTAACGGCTGTCTAATATCTCAACATTTTCTGCATGAAGTTCAAAATGCGTAGAATCTCCGGTTGGCTCTTTTCTAAGCTTTTCAATAAGTACTCCTAGATTATCCTTATCTTCATTCTTGTACCGGCGCATTTGCATGTTTAAACCTTCAATACGCGTGTCTCCTAAATTAGGAGCATTGTTCATAAGACTGGTAAAACTTAGAATTGAAGACCTGATTTCACGTGCCGTGAGAAGCGTATCTGCGTGATGATCTTCAACATAAATATCGTTGAGCTTAATATTCCCGAAATAACCAATGGATACCCTACCAATGTTAAGATTCACATCGTTCTTTTCACGAAGAGAATCAGTAAGTCTTTTAGCTACAGAAGTTTGAACCGTAGGAATGGAAAAAACTATCAATAAAATTATGAATAACAAAACGAGGGCAACCAGCGTTTTAGTTAGTATTTTCCAGAATTTTTTGATACGTTTTTATGTTTTAACTTTGCGTCTAATTTACAACTTCTAAGTCCAATAATTTCTGATGCCAGATCAAAAAATTAACATTCTTGCAATTGAATCTTCCTGTGATGATACAGCTGCGGCTGTACTTTGCAACGGAAGAATCCTTTCAAATATTGTCGCCACCCAGGAAGTTCATCAACAATATGGCGGAGTTGTTCCAGAATTGGCTTCCAGGGCTCACCAGCAAAACATTGTTCCCGTGATTCACCAGGCATTGGTGAAGGCAAATATCGATAAAAAAGATGTTTCTGCAATTGCTTTTACTCGAGGCCCGGGATTGATGGGTTCTTTATTGGTGGGAACTTCTTTCGCCAAGTCTCTGGCTATGGGGTTGGAAATTCCTCTCATAGAAGTAAATCACATGCAGGCACATATCCTTGCACATTTTATTGAAGAAGACGGTTTTGATAAGCCCGAATTTCCGTTTCTTGCTATGACGATTAGTGGTGGTCATACCCAGATCGTCAAAGTAAATGATTACTTTAAAATGGATGTAATTGGAGAAACCATGGATGATGCGGTTGGAGAAGCTTTCGATAAAAGTGCTAAAATCCTGGGGTTACCATATCCCGGCGGACCTTTGATAGACAAATATGCCAAAGAAGGAAATCCTAAAGCATTCAAATTTCCTAAACCAAAAGTAGAAGGTTTGGATTTCAGTTTTAGCGGATTTAAGACTGCGGTGCTATATTTTGTTCAGCGAGAAACTAAAAACGACCCGGAATTTATTGAAAAAAACCTTAAAGATATCTGCGCATCTATACAATATACTATTATCGGAATATTAGTAGATAAGCTAAAAAAAGCGGTAAAAGAAACGGGAATAAACCAGGTTGCGATTGGTGGCGGAGTTTCGGCCAATAGTGGTATAAGACAGGCATTGAGAGATGCTGAAGCAAAATGGGGCTGGAAATGCTTTATTCCGAAATTTGAATATACTACAGATAATGCGGCGATGATTGGAATTGCAGGATATCATAAGTTTTTGAAAGAAGATTTCGCTGACTTTTCAATCACCGCTCAATCCAGATATAAATTTTAGTATGCAGCTTTTTTATAATCCAGAAATATCTGAAAATGATAAGCAGATCATATTTCCGCGTGACGAAAGCAAGCATATTGTAAAAGTTCTTCGGAAAAAAGAGGGTGATATTTTGAACATTACCAATGGTTTGGGATTGTTGGTAAATGCTGAAATCATTGAAGCAAATATAAAACAATGTGTGGCCAAGGTGATTTCTTCAGAAAAACAACCAGATTCGCCATATTATCTACATATGATCGTGGCACCTACCAAGATGAACGATCGTTATGAATGGTTCCTGGAAAAGGCCATGGAAATAGGTGTTCATGAGATCACACCCGTAATTTGCGAACATAGCGAAAGAAAGGTGGTAAAATTGAACCGATTTGAAAGGGTCCTGCAAAGTGCAATGAAACAATCTCTTCATTTTAGAATGCCAAAACTCAATGATCCGGTTAATTTTTCAGAATTTATCGGGAATGATCTGAGCGGATTGAAATTTATTGCCCATTGCGAAGATGAGATGGAAAAAACTTATCTTCAAAATGAAATTGAGTCTGCGAAAACCATAAATATTCTAATAGGTCCGGAAGGAGATTTTAGTATTGAAGAGATCACTTCAGCAATTAAGAATCAATGGAAACCAGTGAGTTTAGGAGATAGCAGGTTAAGAACGGAAACGGCAGCGATCGTTGCCTGTCATACCGTAGCTTTAAAGAATCAAAAATAGATGCGTAGAATATTCATTTTAATACTGCTTTTGATTGGATTAACCAATTTGGTTCGTTCCCAGGAGATCGCAGTTTTAAAATATAATGGCGGCGGAGACTGGTATTCTAATCCAACCGCCTTGCCAAATCTTATAAAATTCTGCAATGCCAATATCAATACGAAAATAAATTCCAAACCCCAGACAGTAGAACCCGGTAGCACAGATATATACCAATATCCGTTAGTACATATGACAGGGCATGGAAATGTGATCTTCAACGATGATGAAATTGAAAATTTGAGAAATTATCTATTAAGTGGGGGCTTTCTGCATATTGATGATAATTACGGAATGAATGAATACGTTCGAAAAGAGATCAAAAAACTTTTTCCGGAAAAGGAATTATCGGAGCTTCCTGCAAATCATCCAATATTTTCGGCAGCTTATAATTTTCCAAATGGATTACCGAAGATTCATGAACATGATGCTCAAACACCACAAGCTTTTGGTTTATTTGAAGCCGACCGATTGATCCTATTATTTACATTTGAAAGTGACCTTGGAGATGGCTGGGAAAGTCCTGAAGTTCATAATGACCCAGAAGAAGTTAGACAGAAAGCGCTCAAAATGGGCGCCAATATTATAAAATACGCCTTCGAAAATTGATAGATCAGCTTTCACACGAAGAAACTACCTTTCAGAAAAAGGAGTTTCCGATAATTCTTTTATTAGATAACATTATTGGTGAAGCCAACCTGGGTAGTATGTTCAGGCTCGCAGATGCATTCGGAATCGAAAAAATTATTTTTTGCGGTAGTGAACCAAACCTGAAAAGCAATCGACTTAAAAGAACCGCGAGAAATACACATAATACGGTAGCATTCGAATTCGAAGAAGACACCGTGCTTGCTTTAGAAAAATTAAAGAGCAATGCTTATTCACCATTAGCGATAGAAATCACCACTACCAGTTTACCTATTGAAAATTTCAGCCTCCAAAATAACCGAAAAATTGTGCTTGTTGCTGGAAATGAACGACATGGTATTAGCGAAGAAGTTCTAAATTTATGCGATCATGTATTTCATATTGAAATGTTCGGTAAGAACAGCAGTATGAATGTGGCACAGTCTGTTGGAATTGCGTTATATGAAATTACTAAAGAATTCAACAAGTTTGATAAGAAATAATATATTTACGCTGTGAAAGCACACGACTTTGCAAATGGAATTCTAAGAGCTACAGGTATCATGATCGGTATCTTGCTTCTGCTCTATTTTTTGTGGGAAGTACAATCGGTAATCGTTTATGTTGCGGTTGCTGGTGTAATCGCCCTTATTGGAAGACCAATTGTAATATTTCTAAGGAATAAACTTCGCTTTCCTAATCAAATAGCGGTAATAACTGTACTTGTTATGGTGCTGGCAATTTTCGTCGGTATTATATTCGTTTTTGTTCCGATCATCATTGAACAAAGCAGATATTTGGGACAAATTGATATTGAAGCCTTTAAAAGCGACCTTACAGACCTCAATGAGCAGGTGAATAATTACCTTGGCGTTGAAGAAATCAATATTATAGAAGGACTCAAAAGAAGTGAATTCATTCGTAATTTTGATGTGAGTCTTATCCCTCAGTTCTTAAATAATGTTTTCGGAATTCTAGGTGCTACACTAGTTGCTGTATTTTCGATCTTATTTATTTCATTCTTTTTCTTAAAAGACAGCAAGTTAATGCTGAACAGTATTCTGGTATTTGCCAATCGTGGTGAAGAACAAAAATTCCAGAGGGTTTTTAATAAGATCAAGGTTTTACTTTCAAGATATTTTGTTGGCTTAACCATGCAAATAGCAGTATTATTCCTGCTTTACACAATATTACTTTCGGTTTTTGAGATCAATAATCCAATAGCGATAGCATTTATTTGCGCTTTTCTGAACCTTGTACCTTATTTAGGACCTTTATTAGCGGGCATTTTAATGGCACTTTTTGTGATCTCCAGTTTTCTTGGAGCAGATTTCAGTAGCATTATTCTACCAAGATTGATCTATGTTATGCTTGGTTATGCAATATGCCAGTTAATAGACAACTTTATTTCACAGCCAATGATTTTTGGAGCCAGCGTAAAATCTCATCCCTTAGAAATTTTTCTCATCATTTTGATCGCCGGACTTATGTTTGGGATCACAGGGATGGTTGTGGCGGTTCCTTTTTATACTGCACTGAAAGTGATCGCGAAGGAGACTCTAAGTGAATACAAGATCGTTAAAAGGCTTACTCGAGACCTCTAAAACTTTCCCATGTTGAATAAGGCTCTTCTTGATCCTGAAGTTATCAGATTCATTAAACAGAATCAGAAAAAAGATCTGCCTTCACTTATTCTGAAAGGGAGTCCGTTTGAAAATGTAAGTATCCAGGAAATTGCCCGGCAGATCAAAGGATTGAAAACCGCAGAGAAGAAGTTTCCTGAATTCTATAACAATTCGGAAATCCTATACCCGCCAAAACTGAATTTGGAGCAAACTTCTTCGGAAATCACAGCAAAATATAAATCTACTCTTGTTGAAGGAAAAACCGGTATCGACCTCACTGGCGGATTAGGTATTGATTCTTATTACCTTTCTAAGAATTTTCAAAGCTTTACCTATTGTGAAATGAATAGTGAACTGGCCGAGGTCGCTAGGCATAATTTTAAAATTCTAAAAGCCGATAACATCCAGGTTATCAACAAAAATAGCTTGAATGTTCTCAAGGATAATTCTCAAAGGTATGATTGGATCTATGCAGATCCAGCTAGGAGAGATGATTCCGGTGGAAAGGTTTTTAAATTTGAAGATTGCGAACCAAATATTCCTGAAAATCTTGAATTATTGTTTGCTCACAGTGATCAACTTATGATCAAAAGCTCCCCTATTCTTGATATCAGCGCAGGAATATTGGAACTGCAACATGTAAAGGAAGTTCATATTATCGCAGTTAGAAACGAAGTAAAAGAATTACTCTGGATACTTGAAAAGAATTATCAAAAAGGAACGATAATAAATACCGTTAATTTCGAAAAAGACCATATTCAAAGGTTTTCAGGAAAGCAAGGTCACGAACCTAATTCCGTTAATTTTGGTTTACCTGAATCTTATCTTTATGAACCGAATGCAGCCATAATGAAAAGTGGTTTGTTTGATAGGCTTTGTTCAGTTACTGAAACCAGAAAATTGCATCAACATTCCCATCTATATACTTCAAATACACTTCTTAAATTCCCCGGTAGAAGATTCAAAATAATTGATTTTAAAGAATATAAACCCTCGGTATTGAAGAAATACTTTAAATCAAAAAAAGCGAATATAACCGTCCGTAATTTCCCTGAAACTGTAGAAAATATCAGGAAAAAATTTAAAATTAAAGATGGGGGAAGCGATTATATTTTTTTCACTACTAATATTGATAATGAAAAGATCGTGCTTATCTGTAATAAAGTATGATCATCTAAGGTCTCGAAAAACCTGAGGTTTCCTACTCGCTTTCGGAAATTTCAATTTCTGAATATCTTCAATTTTATGGGTTTGAATTTCCGGAGTTACATTAAGATGTGACCTGAAAAAATCTTTAAGACTTTCAACTTCTTTAAAAGAATCCGGCACCATAACAACTACCTTATCATTATTTAAATTGTCTAGCCTTGCTTCGATTACGAATGTTGTGAGTTTACCAAAGCTATTCAATACTTCGATAATATGTTGTGGATATAAACTGGTTCCTTTAAGCTTAATTTTCTGTTGCTTTCTTCCTATTACCGGGCTTAATCTACGCGTATTTCGGCCGCAAGTACAGGTATTTTCATGATATGTAAGCATATCACCAGTTGCAAACCTCAGTAAAGGCATGGTTTCGGTCTCAAGAGGAGTTACTACTAATTCACCGATTTCGCCTTGTTGCACGTGTTTTCCTTTGTCGTCAAGTATTTCAGTATAGATAAGGTCTTCGAGTACATGATTTCCTCTATGTTCCGGGCATTCGGTAAATGCTGTAGCCATCTCTGTAGAGGCATAGGTAGAGAACAGCTCTATCTTCCATTTGTCGCTGATCTTCCGGCCTAAAGCATTTAAACTGAATTCCAGGTTACGTAAAGGTTCTCCTATACAAATCGCGGCCTTTATCGATGAATTCTTATAATCAATATTATTCTCCTCGGCATATTGGATCATTTTCAGTAAAAATGAAGGCACAGCTACCAGGTAATTCGGCTGAAATCTTTCTATACTTTCCCATTGCAATTGCGGTAATCCGCTACCTGTTCGAATAATTCCTGCGCCGAGTTTCCTTAAACCTAAAAAATAAGCCAGCCCAGCCATAAACCTTCTATCCAGCGTAGTAGTGATCTGAACTTTATCAGATTTTTTTATTCCAGCAAGCTGAAAGGAACGAAATTCATTTTCTGCAAGTCGATCGAGGTCAGCATTATTTAATACAAAATTCACCGGACTTCCCAGGGTCCCAGAAGTGGTTACATAATCTATGATCTCATCTTCAGGAATGGCGATAAAATCCTTATTGAAATGTTGAAGATCCTCTTTGGTAGTTATGGGAATTTTTTGAAAATCATTTTCTGAAAAAGTATCCTTTATCGAAATTGACTTTTCTTTAAAAAGTCGCTTATAATAAGCAGAATGAGCTGAAGCATATTTTATTTGCTGTTGCAACAGTTTCAACTGTTCAGCTTTGATTATCTCTGAATCTTTAAAATATAGATTGCTCATCTTACAATTTTCGATAGCTTTTTTTGATCATTTTCTCAACCTGTCCTACATCGGAAGTGGTCGTGATCTCTCTTTTCATTGCCTGTTTGAAATGAATTACCGACTTCTTATAATCTTCATTCTGATAATAAATCTCACCTGCTAAATACCAGGATTCCCAAAAATCAGGATTCAGTTCAATCAGCTTTATGGCTGATTCGATTGAAATTTTCTGTTCGTTGGTCATTTGATTCTTCACTTCAACTTCCAGCTTTCTAAATTCTTCGTAATCCTCATAGGCTTTTGTTTCTATAAAATCACTTGCGGGAATATTCAGTTTTTTTTCAGCCACAGATTCTGAAACTAAACCGTTACCAAATCTGGAAAACACTTTTTCCAGATCATAAGCTACAAACTCCCCCATTTGGTAGGGATTTGAAGAAACCCACACCTTTCTTTCTTCTGGTTTAAATACGATCCCATGATGTGCCAGTAATTGATTGATAGCTTTCTCGTTTCCATAACCAATATCCTCATCGTCAATACCCTTCATATTTCTAAGAATGGAAACCGCCTTTTCCGGATCAATTTTATTTGTTTCTGAAACCAACTCTGTCATACGATCATACCGATATTTGGAATGGCTTTCCTCGATCGTTTTTATATTCCTGTTATCATTCAAATAAGCTTCGCTTTGAAAGTGATTGCTACAGATCAATTCATCTGAATTTTCGACTTCATAAACCCCGAAATTAGCAGGAGAAACTTCTATTAAAACAGCCTTTCGTTCATCTCCGCTTCCAACCATAATAGATTCAGACACGAAAACTTCTCGCTTCCTGGCAATTTCAATGGCTTCTTTGGTAGTTGAGGCATATTGTAAAATTTCACGAGCAAGCAAACTAATAGGAGTTTTAGCCATAAATGGCATTTTTGACTTACCGGCATTAATGGTCACCGTAATCCCTTTCTCGTTCATACCGCTTACTGCACCTATCATTCCGCCCCAGGTGTACATCATGAATTTATTTCCGGAATCAGGATTTACAAATGCAGCGATCTTCTGTTCTCCAAATTCATCTCCGGCGTAAAAGTCAAAATTTCTACCCAGAAGTAACTCACCATCTGTTGTTTTTGAATCCCAGGCAGCAAAGGATGTACAGCCTACCAGCATTAGATCTTGCAATGCATGGCCAATATCATGCGCACCATGAAAATAGAGCATTCTAATGTATCCTGGGGCAAAATCGTCAAATCGCTGCAGTCCGTATCGTGAAACGCCATAAATCTCCTGCTTATATTCTTCTGGAACGTGCAGATACATTTTCCTGTTAAACCAGGCAACAATAGATTTCAGAAAACCACGATAATTCTCTGATGGTACCATTTCCTGAAGTTTATTCATGAAAGCAATTTCCTGGTGGTGAATCAATTCCCGGGTAAGATTTCCGTTAGCGATCCCCCTTTCCAAAGCATCTCCTTCAAGATAAAGTTCCCAAATTCCCTGTTCATTCTGAAACAATTGGTTTTTACCTAAGCTAAAAAAGGTTTCGCTATGCTTTATCCTGGTAGTATCAATGTTTTCAATACCTGAAATATCCGGTTTCTGGCGCATGGATTTTTTGACACCGCAAGAACTGATGTTTACAACTATGAATGAAATTATGAGAATCCTAAGTCGCATTTAATCAGCTTTTCGATAGACCAGTATATTGTTCTGGCGATAAATGATTTCAAAATTAAGATCCAGTAACCACCTGCTTGGAAAATCTGATTCCACAAAAATCACTTTTTCAGCCTTTTGCTTAATCAGTTCCTTAAGGATTTTTGCATTATCAAAACTTCCATGAATAACATAAACTTTAGTTTCCGGCAGTTCTTCCAGTTCCTGATAAAATTGAATTTCAGCAGATTTAGCTCTTCCCGTACTCTTTGCAATATCAATTGATTCTGCATTCGATTCAAATGCATGAATACCAGATTCTTTAAACTTATAGGAAAGGAAAAGCGGGATAATTCCATATCCTGAATTGATCACACTAATACTTTCGCCGTTCTCAATATATCTACTGATCCTCAGGTTTTTTTCACGAAGATTTCTGAATCTATTCTTAACTACTGAATAAGATGTTTTATACCTGTAATTATCGAGAACGGCACGTTTTCTATATAGCTTTTCACTTTCGCTCTGACTAATCCTGCCTTTGTAATCTCCTAACTTTTTAAAATATAGAGGAGCTTTTCCGCTTTCAACCCTATTCAGAATTAGTTTTCGAAAAATAGCTCGTTGAAGTACAAAACTAACCATAACGGCAGTAAGAACTCCAATAATTGAAATAACAGAGACAGATCTTAAAGCGGGATGCTGAGCAAAAATGAGCGCACCCATCCCAAGTAGAGTGGTAATCACCGAAATAAGAATAGAAGTCTGATAGGTTTTCAGATCATATTTTCCTGTTTCATATTCATTTAGGCAGGCATTGGTGATAAAAATGCTGTAGTCCAGCCCCAAACCGAAAATGAAAGTAGAAATTATGATATTCATAATATTGAATTCAATATCCAGCATGGCCATAATCCCTAGAGCGCAGATCCAGGTCACCGCGATAGGCAGCAATGTGAATAGACTGATTTCCAGGTTTCGGTATGAGATTAGCAGAACGATGAAAACTGCGAGTACAGAGATCATGATAAGTTTATTAAAATCTGCTCGAAGATTTCCCAGGAAACTCTGATTCATCGCTTTTCGATCCAATGCAAAAACACCTGTTTCCTCCTGAAAATAGGAAAGAAATTCATCAGCTTTTTCCTCCTCGAGACTAACTGTACTTGTAACCGTAGCCAATTCTTCACCATCAGAAATAAAATCATCTAAGTATAATGAACCGGCATTTTTATAATCACTGAGTCCGATAGTGTTATAATCTGTAGCCAGCTGATCATAAAATCTCTCAAAAGTTTCAGGTCTGAATCCATAATCCGAAGAAACTGTAATCAATTCCTGCTCCGTAGAATCTATTTTAGAAGAACTCCAAAATGAGTTCCAGTTTTCAATTTTTTCTGCCTGTGTGGTCGTAGAATGAATAACACCGCCAATACTGCTGAAATTTCTGATCAAGCTTTCATTTTCAAAATCCTGCAAACGCTGATATAATTTGCTATTTTGCTGTAGTGCTTCATCAACCGTATTTCCATAGGCGATCATATAGACACTTTTTCCTGATCTACCGGCAAGCGCTTCCAGTTCTATCTCTAAATTTTTAATTTTTTCCGGCTGGTAGTTTAGTTTGGAAAGATCGTTATTGAACTGCACTTTATTGAAAAAGAAAAGCGAAACAATAAATACAGCAATCACGGTATAAACCAAAGGTTTAATCCTGGAGTAATCTATGGATGCAATTTTATCGAGAAGGGTAATATTTCTATTTTTATCCGTTCCAGGATTGTAGAATAAAGGGATAATGATCAGCGCAAATGCTGAAGACAAAAGAACACTGATCGCGGCAAAAATTCCGAGATCGTTCAGGGCTTCACTTTGCACGAAAATGAGACATAAAAATGCTATAGCCGTCGTTAAGCTACTCATTATTACAGGTTTCGTGATATCACGATATAAATGCATAACATCCCGGTTGTTCCTAAAATGCGTCATGATGTGTAAGGCATAATCTAAAGTGACGCCAAGCAGAATTGCTCCTATTCCTAGGGAAATTGCAGAAACACTTCCTTTGAAAATACTCAGAATCGCAATAGCTGAAATACCGGCCAGTAGACTCGGTAAAAACAATAAAAGTGGAACATAAAACTTACGATAAAAGATAATGAGCAATAATAGTAAAAGGCTTATTGCTATTCCCATGGTGAGGCGAATATCACTTTTTATTCTATTTGCATTGGCCAATGAATACAGGACTCCGCCAAAATAGCTTCCTCCAACTGAAGGATATTTTTGATTCAATCCATCTACCGTTTCTTTAAGAGAATTAATAAAGATCTCATTCTGATTCGTTTCTGAAGCAGGATAAACTGGATCCAGAAATAATATTATATGCTGCTTGTCTTTGGTAACCAGGTAATTTTTATAAATACTAAAGTTATCACCTACCTGTAATTCCTGAAGCTTCTCCAGGCCAAGATTTGTAAAATTTAAAGGATCACTTAAAAAATAATCTTTTGTCACAAAACCTGTGGGAGACATTAACTGTTTGTAACCCGAGGTAATCCTGGTTTGAATACTATCTTCAACAAGGCGATCATCTATTTTTTTATAATCCTGTTCATTTAAAAATATAGGAAGATTGTTGTAAACAAAATTGTAGATCTGCTTGATGTCCTTTTCAGGTACCTTACCTTTTACCTCCAGCACATATTCAGCATAATCCTCATTAAGAATATGCGTGAATTCGTTTGCATATTGAACTAATGAATCTGGGGTTACGTTTTCAGATTCAGCAGAAATACTCATAATGATTTTATCAGAAAAATCGGTTTCTTTCAGGATCTTTTTGAGCAGCTCCTGTTTTTTTCCGGAAGGGATTAACTTGGTAATATCTTCTTCAAGAGTGATATTCCAGGCAAAAAGAGAAACGATGATTATGTACAATAGCAAGATTGAAAAACCGATCTTCTTATGGTTTTTCAAATAGCTGTAAATATTAAAGAAAGCTTTATGCATTAAGGTTTGACCACCTGCTTTTGGTTAAAGACCGAAAATAAAAAATAAAATACAATCCACAGACTAATGGCCATGACAATTGCGAGAGCGAAACTACCCATAATATATTGCCAAAGACCCATAAAAACATCGGTTCCTGTATCGAATTTATGAAGTTTAAGATCCCAATCGAAACCTTTTCCTGTTATTAAAGAACCAGCCTGATAACTAGCGTAAATTATAAAAGGAATAAAAGGTGGTATACTTATATTAGAGAATAAAAAGGCTATAACCTTATTTAATCTAAAAACGGCGGCTAAAGTAAAAACAAGTAGCGTATGAATCCCCCAAAATGGGGATATACCAACAAAAATTCCTAAAGCAATTGCCGCTGCTTTTTTATGGGGTGGCTCCTGGCTTTTAATAATATCTTCTTTCCAAAATTTTTTAAAACCTTTATTCTTGAAATCCTGATATTTATTTCTAGGGTGAATATAGAAGAAACTAACCAACACAAACCACATATAAAGCAGTACGATGCGCACAATATCCCAAAATGGTCTGAAATGCGTAACCCTATCCCCTTCCTGATACAAAACCTTGATTGGGATATTTTTTACTTCTACTTTCTTCCACGCAGCTTTTACTAAAACTTCGATTTCTAATTCAAATTTCCAGGTAATCAGTTTTAAGGAATTGATCAATTTTATGGGATAGAGACGAAAACCACTTTGCGTGTCGTGAAGCTCTATGCCGGTAACTACCAGAAACCAGAAATTAGAAAACCTGTTTCCTTTACTACTCTTGCCAGGAATTCCATCGCGACCCATGTTACGATCACCTACAAGTAACAACTCTGGATCATTTTCACTTTTAGATTCCAATTCAGTAAGAAAAACATCCAGATCGTCTGGATAATGCTGACCATCAGAATCTATGGTAATGGCATAATCATATCCCAGTTCTTCGGCATGATGAAAACCGGTTTTCAGAGCAATTCCCTTACCCTTATTTTCAGGATGAATTTTTTGATGTAATTCAGGATGTTGTGATAAGATTTCAGCGGTTTTATCTGTAGAGCCATCATTTATGATGATAATACTTTTTGTATATAGCTTGAGATCGGCTAAAAAGCTACCGAGAGAATGTGCATTATTGTAGGTGGGTACAATGACGCAGCAATTAAGATCTTCAAATCTTTTTTGAAAAACCGGCTCTTTTTCCACTCTGAAATTATTTACTGCAAAAGTATTATTTATTCACAGAGGAACACAACAGAAAGAAATAATTAGCAGGTTTTGTAAAGAGAACTGATCTTTAAAACGATTCCATTCTTATTACGAGCAATTCCTTTAAGTTTAACGAATTCACCAGTTTCAGTAAGGTTAGATTCAAGAACAAGTTCGTTGTCCTGAGTAGGATCAAAAACAGCCGTAAATTTCACGTTATCGGCTCTAACCAATTGTAGCTTTTTGTCAAAAATCCTTTCGGCATCTTCTTTAAAAAGTTGCATAAGAATCACACCTGGAGTTACCGGCCGGTTAGGAAAGTGACCTCTATAAAGATCGTGGTCCTTATTTACTTTAAGGGTTGTGACAGCATCATCACCTGCCAGTGCCGTATTAGAAACTTCATAAAAGCCTTCCAGAATCATAGATAAATTTTAGAAAGAGCAAGATACTTTAGTTTTGAAAAACTGAAGAAGGAATAGGCTGATTAATTTTAATATTCTTCATAGAGATTTCGGTATAATCACCGGATGGATCTATAAGCCTAACAGAATTAATTAAATGACTTGCATTGAAATTGATCCAGATCTCCTTGAACATTCCACGAAGACTCTGATCTTTTGGAATAATTAGCGCTTTTACATTTTCTCCCGCGTGATGATAGGTAATATCAAAATCCTTATCTGCCATTAAGATCTTCCCATTCACGCTTCCGGATACCAACTCCCCCATCTTTTCAAATAATTTATTTGAAGAAAGATCTACCTCAGATAGGTGTCCCTCTTCCACGATAAAAAGCTTGGAATCCATAAAAAGCAATTGGTAATCATAGGGATTGGTATACTCCCATTTTAAAGTATTCGGAGATTTGTAGTAAACCTTGCCCTGGCTTTCCGGACTTCCATCCATAGTTTTCATATGCTTTTTCTGAGAGAAATCTGCAGAAAAGCTATTTATGTCATTGGATTTCTGAATAACACTTGCTTTAAAAGCCTTTTGTTCTGAACTATTTAAAGCTCCATTCTGAGCCAGCATATGAATGCTAAAGAGAAAGATGCAAAGTTTAATTATACGCATGAATATCAAATAATTTATCGGCTCTAACGATGCCGATTTTTCGTTGATTTAAAATAACCAATAATTGTTCCAATATGGGTGCCGTATTTGGCATATTATCATGTAGAAGAATCACATCTCCCCTATTAATTTCTTTGGTAATCCGATTCAAAATCTTATCTGGAGATTTGGTGATCGCGTCATAAGGCCTGATATTCCAGCCAATCACCTGGTGCCCCGTCTGTTTTAAAGCTCGCTGAGTTTTTGGGTTTATGATTCCAAATGGTGGTCGGAATAAATTCATTCTCACCTTACCGATTTCTTCCGCTACCCGGTCGCAATGCCTAATCTCTTTCAGAATAGTTTTACTACTGAGAAATCCCATTTTTCGGGTATGTGAAAAGGTATGGTTGCCCACAATGTGTCCTCTCTTAAGGATCTCCTGAAATATTTCAGGATATTCATTGATCTTTCTGCCAATACAAAAGAAAATGGCTTTAGCTTCGTGCTTATCCAGTATATCTAAAATTTTCATGGTGTTTTTATCCGGGCCATCGTCAAAACTTAAAGCAACAGCGTTTTCTGAAAATTGCGGATTTTTATTGAATGCTTTGACAAAAAAATTAAACTGAACATTTGTGGAAAGCACTAACATTAGCAAAGCGAATAGTAAAATGATCACGAGCACAGGCCAGAAAGGCCAGATCTCCAGATAAAATAATGCGATGGCCGAAATCACCGCAAAAGCAAAAATAAATTTGATCAGTTTATAGCTCAAAGACTTTGTAATAGGGTTAGTCCGTGGTTCTTCCCTAAATATTGATTATAAATCAGAATATTCCGGGTTTTATCGCAATTTAAAGTATTCAATTTAAAATTATCCGGAATTTTGTTTTCCCTTAGAATTCTGGAAGCAAGCCAGAAAGCATAAGAAGAAATAGCATTATTTTCACCTACCAGATGTTTAAATCCAACCTGAGAAGCGCTAGAAAAAATACCAGTCTGAAGTTTATGATAATAATGATCGAATCTTACATCTCCATTATTTCCCAAAATAACCGCATCAATTTCTGTAACTGAAAGATCATTCTTCTGAAGAAATTTCGTGATCTCTAATTCCAATTCTGAAACTTCCAAAGTATTAATTATCGCTACATCTTTCAGCAATGCATAAGAATTTGAGTTTCTTTCTAAACCTAGCAGACAAAAAGCCGCAGATTCTGATATAATCGTTCCGGGTGTTTCTGTTTCAAATAGATTGATATTGTTGATCTGCTCATTTTTAATCTGGCCATCTAGTTTCTGAAAACCGGTAAATTCTCTTGAAGTTTCATCTACTCCGCCTACCAGAATACTTCTAACATCCTTGTTTTCTGATTGAAGTAAAGCATCAATCAGTGCACTTTCGAACGAGGCCGAATTTTGAGTAAAGGTCATGTTATGACCTTTACATTTCAGATCAAGCGCTATCTGCCCACCAACTGTATTATGGGTGGATTGAATGAAAGAGGTAGGACTCAGCAAACCTTCCTCAGAATCCAGCATGCTGGTCATAAATTTTTCGGTATCCTGCATACAACCCTGCCCGGTTCCAACCAGAATTGCATCAGGGTTTTCGACATTTGCTTGCCTGAGCGCAGATGATGCGCAGAAAAGTCCCATTTTCACAGCTTTAGACATCCTGCGTAACATCATAGGTTTGATCATGGATTTATAATCCTGATCTAGAGCCGGTAAAATATTATCAAAATATTCATGAGGATTTTCTCCTTCAAAAATATGTTCTGACTGAGGAGAAATTGACGATATGCCGTTTATAAAGAGCTTAGGCATTTTCCTGTAGAATTATAGAAGTGCAATTCCCACCAAATCCGAAAGAATTTGATAAAACGGTATGAATAGGCTTTTTCTTGTAACAAGTCACTGGTTTAAAGCCTGTTTCAAGCATTTCAGATTGAAAATTTAGATTCGGATATATCTCATTATTCTGAATAGAAAGCAAGCTGAAAATTGCCTCCACAGCTCCTGCTGCTCCCAAGGTATGGCCGGTGAAACCTTTGGTAGAACTGAAATCTGCAAGCTTTTCTTCAAAAACTCTTTTCAAGGCAACACTTTCCGAAATATCATTATTCTTCGTTCCTGTTCCATGCGCATTGATGTAATCGATATCCGAAATCGAAATATTCGCTTTTTTAAATGCTTTTGAAATTGCATTATAAGCCCCTTCTCCATTTTCAGAAGAAGCGGTTTGATGAAAGGCATCGTTGGCATTTCCAAAACCTATTACCCTGCCTAAAACTTTTCTGTCCTGAAGCACATCTTCAGCTTCCAGCATTAAATAAGCTGCAGCTTCACCAAGATTTAAACCATCGCGATCTTCATCAAATGGACAATTTTTGCTTTCAGAAAGAATCTTCAGAGAATTAAAGCCATTCAGGGTAAATTTGGTAAGACAATCGCTTCCTCCAACGATCACACGTTTCAACTTACCGGACTCAATCAGTTGTGCACCCATCATAATAGCATTAGCAGAAGATGAACATGCCGTACTAATTGTGGTTACCATATTTTTTAGTCCAAAATAATCCGCGATCTTTTCGGTAGTAAATCCCGGATGTTGCGCCTGAATGTATTTGCGGTATTCAGGAAGGTCTTTAAAATCGTAGAAATACTTTTCAGTTTTATCAATTCCACCAACACTGGTTCCGGAAATAAATCCGGTCTCTTCAGGAAATTTATCAAAAACTGAATTCTTAACTAATTCATTAATGGCATGCATAGCAAGCAAAGATGCACGTGTACAGGAATGATCGTTTGGTAATTTAAGTATATCAGTTAATTCGGAATTGGACAATTTGATCTCCCCAACTGGTAAATTGGTATGATTTGTTTGTAGAATTTCAGGATAAGTTATTCCGTCTTTACCTGATCTAAGAGAAGAATGGGTTTCATCAATATTCCTACCTATGGCAGAAATTATTCCCATACCGGTGACAGCGACACCTTTCATAGATTATTTGGTCCTGTTTTTCTCTATAAAATCGGCCATGGTGTTAATAGAATTAAAGATCTCTTTCCCCTGGTTAGGATCTGTAAGTTTTATGCCATAATCCTTTTCCAGAAGTACGATAAGTTCAAGTGCGTCTATACTGTCTAGGCCGAGACCATCTCCAAAAAGATGCTCATCATTCTCTATATCGCTTACCTCCATATCTTCGAGGTTTAGCTGTTCGATAATGCTTTTCTTCAATTCAGTACGCAGGTCACTCATGTGTAGGTAAGTATAATTTTTTAAGCTTCTCTCGATTAAAATCGATTCTACCGCTAGGGGCAATTTCCCACAAAAATACATCATAATCATTATTGTGCAAGTCCACCCAGCCACAAAGCAAATTTTCAGCTTTTTTCTGATTAAATAGTGAATAACAATAATCAACAAACAGGCTCTCATCAAATTCTTCAGAAATGAAAAAAATGTTTTCAGATCGAAGCTGATGTCTAATACTTATCTCACCCAACATGATATTTGGCAGAGTGTAAACGAAGAGGGACGGTGACGGAAATTCTTTCATTGTTTCAGCATAGGCTGCATCAGTTTCCAGGCTGGAAGCGGAATTTGAAAATATCAACGCAGTCTCTTTATCCTGAATATTTCCCGAAATCAGGATCTCCACACCAAGATAGCCCAATTTTGAAAGTGTATCCATTTTAAAGAATTTCGGATACTTCAGCTTCTGGCCTTTATATATGCTTTTCAGGAATTTTGACAGACTATGATCTTCATGATTCTTAAATACAAGATTACCATTTTTAAAAACCTTTGAATCCCTAATGATCACCGAATTATTAATGAAAAGTTCCTTCTTCATGACCTTACCTTTTTTAAAAGCATGGCCAGGTTACAACCACCAAATCCTGATGCGGTCTTCAAAGCAATTTCCAGTTCCTTTAAATGATTATTTTTAATAATATTCAAATCCTGAGAAACGCCTAATTCTGAATAATTAATGGATTCGAATAATTCATTATTTAAAAGGCTGTGCTTGGTGAGAATACATTCAATCAAGGCGGATGTACCCAAAGTATGACCAAAATAACCTTTAAAACTGTTTACCGGAATTTTATTAAGTCCGGCTCGATTAAAAGCAATTGCCTCCATTTCGTCATTAAAAATAGTTGCCGTTCCATGTGCTGATAAATAGTCGATTTTCTCTGGATCAATATTATTACTATCGAGCAACCGCGAAATACTTTGGTAAAGACCTTCTCCTGTTCTACTTGGCCCGGAAATATGGTTAGCATCATTGGCTGTAACCGCATCTATATATTCAATTTCTTCACCTTGTATTGATTCGGCTGGCCCTACTAGAATTGCGGCTGCAGCTTCTCCCAAACTTACTCCACTCCGATCGTTTGAAAAAGGTCGGCAAGGCTGATCACTTATCGCCTGAAAGGATTGAAATCCCGAAAGTACAAAGTCGGAAACAAGATCTCCTCCGGCCACGATCGCATTTCTAAATCTCCCGGCATTTATAAGATCATTAGCAGTCTTAATGGCCAGACCACCCGAAATACAGGCGTTTGAAACTACAACTGGTTTCTGTTTAAAGCCGAAAAAATCAGCAATGAACTGAGCCATTTTCCAGAGATAAATCCTGTTTGATAGAAAATCATCTTTTCCAAGCTGATCTATATTTCCTTTGGTAGTGGAAATAATAAGACCAGTATTATCAAGATCAATATCTGATGAATTTTCAAAAATCTGCTGTATAGCCAGGATGATCATTTTTTCTAACCGGGTATACTTTTTAGAATTCCCAATTTCAGAAAATTCCCTGTCAATTAGATCATGATCAATGAGTCCGGCATAGTATCCGTTTTCAAAAAATCGCGAGTTATTCTGAAATTTTAAAGCTGATTCTGAATTCCGAATAGCTTTAAGATTAGCTTCGGTGGTAAATCCTAAAGGTGAAATTATTGAATCGTTTAGAAGATAGTTCCTGTTCATTAAATCAATCCCATTTTCTTTTTCCAATCTAAGAAAAACGGCGGATTGTTCAGAACCATTTCTGAATTATTATCAGTAAAAACCTGCACCGTTTCTCCTGTACAGATCAATTTGCCCGAACAATTAATTTGATAATGAAAGATGATTTTTGCTGCGGCAGAATTTACAAAAATGCAATCCACTTCAAATTCATCTCCATATTTAAGAGGAAGTTTATACTCACAGGCTGTTTTTACAATTGGCGTAGCAAAACCATTTTGCTTGGCATCCAGATAGGAAATCCCATGCTTCTTACTAAAATCTTCCCTTGCTTCTTCAAAATATTTGTAATAATTACCATGCCACACGATCTGCAGAGGATCGCATTCATGAAATCTAACTTTAAGCCTGGTAATCGATTTTAATTCAGAAGAGGTCATTCTACCGTAACCGTTTTCATTTCAGAAGTCGCAATTACTTCTCCCATTTCATTTTCAGTTCTGGCGGAAACTGAGGTCACGTTCATGATCTCATGAAGGATTTCCACGTAGGTTTTCAGCTTTTCACTAGCAGAAGGCAAACCGAAGATCTCCACAGTTTTGATCACACCAATAAAGCCAGTTCTAGGTTTAGTCTGACCGCTCAAAGATCCCTGGTAGCCTCTGTGCAAAGACATGCTCTGCGCCATATGCTCTATAAGTCCACTTTCAGTAAGTTGATCTTCACAAACCAGGAGATGATCTGCAGGCACCGTAAACCCGGTCACCCCTGTAAGATCCGTATATTCAAATAGCGTGTCCACAAGAACAAAAGGTTCCTTTTGCGGAATAAGGTTGATAATTTCCTCATGAGAGGTAATGGGATGATGTAAAAGGTTCTCTGCCATATTAACTGAAATCGTTCCAATAATCGTAGTAATTATACCACTGATGAGGATATTTTTTTACCATTTTTTCCAGATCGTCAAGATAAGATTTTAATATTTCCTGAGCAGTGAACTCTACAGGTTTATATGATCTGGCAAAAAAATGGTAATGGAAATTCCTTTCTCGCATTAAATGAACAAATAAAACCGGAATCTTGTTTCTACTTGCCAGTTTGAACGGACCTTGAGGGAAATTGACCTTTTCTCCCAGAAATTCTGCCTTGTATGTTTTTGAATGTTTTAAAAATCTATCGGCAGCAAAAACCAATAACTCGTTTTTTGCCAGGGCTTCCTTCATTTTAAATACGTGACTTAGATCTTCTTTTAAAACAATGATCTTAACCTCTGAAGTTCCGGTAACTGAATCCAGGTAACTCTTGATCTGCCTGTGTTCGAAATCTGTGATCACCAGGTTCACGACAGCATCCGAATGTCGTTCTTCAAAAAAATGCTTCGCAAGATTAAAGTTTCCGATGTGTGCGGTTAAAAGAATACCGCCTTTTTTTTGAGCTAATAAAGATTCAATATGCTTTACGCCATCAAATTCGAAAGTAAACCTATGTTTTAATCCGCTGGTGATGGCGATCCTGTCCAATTGAATTCTTCCGAAAGTGAAATAGCTATGGTAAACATTAATGGCAGAACGAATAGGAGAATAACCCAGCCTTTTTCTGAATAGGTAATATGTACTTTTTGTAGAGGTAAATGAGAAAAAGATGAAATATAATGCCACGAAAAGCAAAACGAAATAAGCTGAATAGAGGCCTGTTTTCTTTATGATTTGCACATAGATCTTGAAGCCTAAAAGTGTACCTCGAGATTTTCCCTTCCAGGTTGCCATAGGTCTATGAATATAATCCCCCGTTAATATTGATCACCTCCCCGGTGATGTAAGATGATTTTTCTGAAGCTAAAAAACTAACCAGGTTGGCCACTTCTTCAGCCTGGCCAAAACGATTTAAAGGGATATGCTTTTTAAATTCATTTTCATCGAAATCCTTGGTCATGTCTGATTCGATAAATCCTGGCGCCACGGCATTCACCGTAACCTTTCTTTGACCAATCTCCTGTGCAAGGGCTTTTGTTGCTGAAATCATCGCACCTTTAGCTGCGGAATAATTAACCTGACCCGGATTGCCTTTCAATCCCGACAGTGATACTATGTTAATCACTCGCCCATACCTGGTGCGAAGCATATCTTTTAAAACCGATTGCGTAACATTGTAAAATCCGTTTAAACTGGTATCGATAACAGAATTCCAGGCTTCCTGATTGGTAAAAATAAATAATCCATCTTTAGTGATTCCGGCATTATTCACCAGAATTTCGATATTAGCCTCTTTATTTTCTAATTTCCATTTCTCTACAGATTCCTGAACCGATTGGCTATTAGATACGTCAAATTTCAGAAGGTCACATTTCACGCCTAATTCCTCGATTTCCTTTTTGGCAGCTTCGGCAGCTTCAGTATTCGAGTTATAGTTCAGTAAAATATTGTAATTGAGATCTTCAGCCAGTTTTAAGCAAACAGCTTTTCCAATTCCTCTAGATCCTCCGGTTACCAGCGCGAACTTCATTTTAGTATGCTTCGTTATTTTTTAAATAATTCTTCAATTCTGCGATCTCTTTATATAAAGCTCTATCTTCATTGATTTCAGGTATAATTTTTCTTAAATCTTCCAGTTTATTTTTGGTTGCTGTAGATAACTTATCATCAAAATCCAAATAATATAAAGCCTGAATGATGGTAGCAAGTTCAGTTGAAAAAACTTCAAAACTATTTTCGATTACTTTCTTAGTCATATTAGCCGAATTGGCTCCCATGCTTACAATGTCCTGATTATCATTATTATTCGGAATACTATGCACGTACATGGAATTAGAAAGCATCTGGTTTTCAGCTGTAGTTGAAACTGCCGTGAACTGCGCTCCCTGCATCCCGAAATTCAATCCTAATGTACCCATATTTACAAAAGGCGGAAGAATATCATTCAGTTTAGCGTTCAAAAGATAATTTAATTGTCTTTCAGCAAGCATAGAAGTTTTAGTTATTGCCAGCCGCAGTTTATCCATCTCCAGAGAAACATAATCTCCATGAAAATTCCCGCCGTGATAAACATGCTTAGTAACTACATCTATAATGGGATTATCGTTGGCTGAATTTACTTCCTCAATCAAGATTTTTAATGAATTCTGCAGGGTGTCTGAAACAGGTCCCAGAATCTGCGGCACACATCTTAAACTATAATATTCCTGGACTTTTTCCTTAAAAAAAGAATTCTTGTCGGCATCGCTTGAATATAAATGTTCATTACGGTCACGAGTAAGCTTAGAATCTGAAAGGTGATCGCGCATCTTTTCCGCAATTTCTTGCTGACCTGGATGAAGTTTCGCTGCATTCAATTCTTTAGATAAATGATCATCATAGGCTTGAACGATCTCATTAATCACAGAACTGCAAAACACCGACCACCCAAGTAAACGTTGGGAATACATAAGGTTAACAATACCTATACCCGTCATTGCAGAGGTACCATTCATAATAGCTAAACCTTCCCTTATCCTGATCTCTGCTGGTTTGATTCCAAGCTCTTGAAAAACCTCGTTAGTTTTTCTCCTTTCGCTTTTGTAAACAACTTCACCTTCACCTATTAGTACTAAAGCGAGATGAGCTAATTGCACGAGATCTCCTGAGGCTCCTACTCCTCCGTGTTCAAAAATTACAGGAGTAACATTTTTATTGATAAGATCTACAAGTGTATTTGCTACAGAAATATGAATTCCAGATTTACCTAAGCATAATGTATTTAACCTGGCCAGCATTAAAGTTTTTACCTGCATTGATTCCATTACTTCTCCCGCTCCGGAAGCATGACTTCTTATAAGATTTAGCTGAAGTTTAAGCTTATCTTTATCGCCAATTTTGTACTGAGCCATTGGGCCAAAACCAGTATTGACGCCATAAATGATTTTGTTTTTTGAAAATTCCTGAAGAAATTCAAAACTATTAGTGAGTCTCTTTTCGGTTTCTTTACCAAGTTCAATCTCCTCATTTTCAAAAAGGACCCTGTAAAAATCAGTGAAATTAAGTGCGCTTTCTAAATTCAGCATATATTTTTCTGCTAGTATTTATAGGTTTGGGACCACTGTTAAATCTTTTAACAAATGTAGCATAATTAATAGAAAAGACTGAGAAAATGGCCATTTGATATTGGAAGATACTAACATCATTCTCAGCAGTTGGCTGCCTAAATTAATTCAACATGAATTTATTCTTAAGTAATAAATCCACATTTTAAATAAAGGTTAGCATTCATAAATTGATCATCAATTTTCAATTTAGAAGTATACATTTGAGAAGGATTGGTCGAGAATAATTGGATGATAGACATTGCTCACAATGTGATGCTATATTTAACCACCATCAAATCTTATTGACCAGTTTTTTGCTTATATCTCAGAAAGCCCTGTATGAATTTCAGGGCTTTTTTATTTTTTCAGTTTTTCAATAATTTGTTTTCTGTAAGTTTGCTTCAAATGCCTAACAACATGAAAAAGGAATTTCATGATATTGTAATTATTGGGGCCGGTCCATCAGGTAGCGTTGCCGCAGGATATCTGGAGAAAAATGGAATTTCAGCTATAGTTTTAGAGAAGCAGAAATTTCCCAGATTTTCTATTGGAGAGAGTTTGATCCCGCGATGCATGGATAATTTTGAAGAAGCAGGTTTTCTTGACGTTCTGAATAAACAGGGATTTCAAAAAAAATTCGGAGCCAGATTTCTTAAAAACGGTCAATTAGCAGAATTTGATTTCAGTAAAAAATTTGGAGACGGATGGGACTGGACTTGGCAAGTTCCAAGGGCAGATTTTGATAAGGTCCTTACAGATCATCTTGAAGAAAACGGAGTTGATATTCGTTTTGAAACAGAAGTTATTTCTGTAAAATATTTAGATGAATTGTGGAGCATTGTTATTAGGAATGAGAATGAAGAAATCGAAATTCAAACTAAGTTTATTATCGATTCCAGCGGTAATGGTCGAGTACTTGCGAAGCAATTAGATCTAGAAGCTCCTCCAAAGATTTATGATCATTCTTCAATTTTCACACATATTTCAGAAAATACCCGGCCTCAAGGACTTGAAGGAAATCAAATTACTTTTGAGATCGTTGGTACCCAAACCTGGTTCTGGTATATCCCTTTTTCCAACGGCAATTCAAGTCTGGGTTTTGTTGGTCCAAATTCCTGGTTCCAAAAGTTTGATAATGATACCGAGTTGGGTTTTAGACAAATGCTTCAGGAATTAAAATTTTATGAACATCGATTTGATAATTTTAGTTTCGAATTCAAGCCAGTTAAAGTGCATAACATCTCAAAAAATGTAAAGTATCTTCACGGGAAAGGTTTTGTCCTTACTGGAAATTCAGCTGAATTTCTAGATCCAGTTTTTTCTTCGGGTGTTGCTTTCGCTACCGAATCTGGTTTACTCGCGGCAAAGCTAGCCATAAAAGAGTTAAACGGTGAATACGTTAATTGGCAAAAGGATTATTCCGAATATATAAAAAAGGGGGTGGATGTATTTTCTACGTATATAAGAGAGTGGTATTCCGGGAAACTCCAGGATATATTTTTTCATGCAGATCCCAGCTTACAGGTAAAAGAACAGATATGTGCTGTTTTGGCGGGATATGTATGGAATAGTAAAAACCCATTTGTAAGAAATCATGAAAAAGCGGTTCAAAACCTACATCGAATTTTAAGTAGAGAAAGATCAGTTTGAGGTTTGAATTTCAATCTTAAAAAATGGTGTTTTCAAGATGACCATTACACTCATAAAATTTAGATTGGATGGATTTTTTCCTGTAGGTGGTCTTAAAATCAAAATTTAGGAAAATTAACTGAAAATTTTATTGAACCCTATAGCTCTGAGTGTAAGTTTAATAAAAAACATCAGAGTCTAAATTCCCAAATTTAGTCCAAAAAAGAAATAAAAGGTTTGGATGGTTTATAAGTAAAAGTTACATTTGCAACCGCAAAAATACTTGCGAAGTTCTTAAATAACGGAGAGGTGGCAGAGTGGTAATGCAGCAGCCTGCTAAGCTGTCATCCTTCTTGGATGCCCGGGTTCGAATCCCGGTCTCTCCGCTAGATTTTTAGTCTGCGGTTTTTTATTCTCTTTTTCAGCGTGAAAAATCGGGATGAATTTCCTCCGCTTCCCGGCTGCTTTTGATAAGTGATTTGGAACGGAAAAGACTAAAAATATGATTATTATTCGGGGTGTAGCGTAGCCCGGTTATCGCGCCTGCTTTGGGAGCAGGAGGCCGCAGGTTCGAATCCTGCCACCCCGACGAACCACCCATTAATGGGAATCAAAACACTGTTAATTTATTGATTTTCAGTGTTTTTTGTTTTTAGGGATATCAAAGAATATCATTTAAAAGCATAAGTCTGGTGAATCATTCGGTGAATCATTTATTACAAATAATTGCTTAACTTCATAAGGCATTTTAGTTGATTTGACTTTCGTCTTTGCTAACTGATTGTTTCATTAAAGACGCTTGAAATGCCTAATTACACTACCTTTTCCGTATTATTTTTTGTCCGAAAACATCGCGATGAGAACAAGAAATTATTTATTTATGCCCGCGTTACCGTCGATGGAAAACGCTCCGAAATTAGTCTAAAAAGATCAATTCCGGTGAATCAATGGGACGCCTCAAAAGGACGTGCCAGGGGAACCGCTCCAAAATCACGAATCCTAAACCAGTATTTGGATCAGGTTTACAATAAGTTTTTAGACTGTCATAAACAACTATCCTCAGAGAATAAAGTAATTTCCGCCCAAAGTATCAAAGCTCGTTTCTACGGGAATGACGATAACCAGAAAACCTTATTGGAACTGATGAGTTATCACAATTCTCATATGAGAAACGTGTTGAAGCCTGGGACGCTAAAAAATTATTATACCACCGAAACTTATTTAAAAGAGTTTTTAAATAAGAAAATGAGCTGCAATGATATTAACCTCAAACAGATCAATTATCGGTTTGTAACCGACTTTGAACAGTTCTTACGAAACTATTCGGCAAAAGTTTCCCGTAAGACTTGTGGTAATAATGGAACAATGAAACATCTGGAGCGTTTTAAAAAGATGCTTAACCTGGCAATTAAACTGGAATGGTTAATTAAAAACCCTTTTGACAATTTTAAATTCCGGTTTGAGAAGAATGACCGGCAGTATCTAAGCAAACGGGAGCTTCAAATAGTAGAGTCTACCGAATTTACCAGAACTAGCTTGCAAAAAGTAAAAGATATTTTTGTCTTCTCTTGCTACACCGGGCTTTCTTATATTGATATTAAAGAATTAAGCCCTCATCAAATTGTAAAAGGTATTGATGGGAGTAACTGGATCTATACCAAACGGGAAAAAACAAATGAAACCGTAAAAGTGCCACTTTTACCAAAAGCCCAGGAAATATTATATAAATATACTGATCAAATTGGTTTAAAAGATTATTTGTTTCCTGTTTGTTCTAATCAAAAGGTCAATAAATATCTAAAGGAGATAATGCTGCAATTGAAAATAAAAAAGACCATTACCTTTCATTCTGCCAGGCATACGTTTGCTACCACAGTAACTTTATCTAACGGAGTACCCATAGAAACTGTTTCAAAGCTTTTAGGACATACTAAATTATCAACCACCCAAATTTATGCACGGGTAATAGATTCTAAAATCTCTAATGATATTAACATTTTAAGAAAAAAGTTGAAAATTTAACGGGTTATAGTAATAAAATCTTCTGGTAATTTTAGGGTCAAATAAAAACCCCGCATATTTTTAAAGCGGGGCTTAACTTGAGTTGTTATGCGCGAATACTTCTTTCAGTAAACATTTTTTACTTAATTTTTATGGTATGTGTTTCTATCTTTTCATTTTCTAAGAAAATTTGAAGAAAATAAAATCCAGGTCTTAATTTGGAAACATTTACTGGAGTATTTTGCTTTCTCTTTAGTGAAACAGCTTTTATAAATTCTCCTGAAAAATTATAAAGTTTACCATATGCTTTTTTGTTGAAACGATTTGTATTTGAGGAATTTTCATCTTTTTCCTTAACATTAATTTCAGTTGTTGCAGGGTTTGGAGAAACGCTAAAACTTTCAAAACCTCCCGGCCCTCCAGAACAATTTTCAGCAGTGACATAAATTGCCCCTCTGCTTTCTCCACATTCATTTGTTGTAAAGAGTTCTACCAGATAGCTTCCTGCCTGTGAGGCTATAAACGTGATCTCAATTGGTGCATTTGTGTAAGTTACTTCATTCATACCATCAATAGTAAGGTATGGGGAATTTGATTTAAGCCGGTAGCTTAACGCTCCGTCAGATGCAGGAAGATAATAGGGTTCGGATTGAATAAATTGGTTTGTGCAAATGGTAGGAGAATTTGGTAAAAAAGCATAAGGTTTACCTACATACAAATTTTTCGAAACGGTTGTACTACCACATCCTAGAGAAGATATAGTTGCAGTTATAGTGACATTACCTCGACTGTTACTATTCGCTGGAGAAATGACGACCTGCCCAGTTGAAGAATTAGATAGATTAATTATACTAGAATTTGTATCCCAGGAAACTAAAGCATTTCCAGATTCAACATTATAGGTTTGAGAGGAGCAAAGATTTTCGTTACCAGTAATACTCAATGAACTATTGCATAAAAAGGAACAATCGACAAAGTTATTATTTTCTTGATTCAATTCATTAGCCAACCAATTACCATTACGCACCTGAAAGGAAATATGTTCATTATTTACAATCGCTCCTGGATCATAGTCCACGATGAAATTATCAAAATCAGAATTTAAATCAGGACTAGGTATTGTCCCTCCCCCATAACTTCTTAAATAATCACTAGGAAGTGGTTTATTATTATTTCTTCTAACATCTAGAGCACTAACGACAGGAATAAATCCATATTGAGCATTTATAATTGAGATTGGTGGAAATTGTTGGGGCAAATCTTCAATTACGTTATTCGTATCGAAATAGCCTCCTGCGTAATAGTCATAGGGTAATGAACTAGATGGGGCATCTTTAGATCTTTGGGTGATAGTATATTTTATAGGAACCAGCCATAGAAATCTTTTTTCATAACTTATTTCACCCTCATAAACATTTCTATTACTAGTACCTAAATTAGGAGTCGAACGAAGATCAAAATCATAGAAATATTTACTTGATCCAGGTACCGCTCCTAAGATTACTAGACCAAAATCATTTATTGCCAAGCCAATTGCAGGTGTTCCTAAAAGGTGAGCTAAATCTCCCCAGACATCAGGGTTATCAATATCGTGTACTGATAGTAGTAAGTCACCTGGATTAAAGCCTTGGTCAATTCCACATTCGTTGCCATTACTAATTGCTACGTTTCTAGAATTAGAAGGATACCCCATAGCATCAAATTCTTGTTGCCAGTTATCATGTGGGCTGGTATATACATTTTCGCTTATAGCTACCCATTCGTAATTTAATTGCATAGCAGCCGGAGTATCTTGTAGTGTTAAAATGCTTTCTGGACTTACATAGGGATCTACAGTAGTATTTGCCCCAAACGCATTAATGACATTACTTCCCAATTCTGCCAGGCTAAATCCTAAAGGCACTAGGCTTTCACCAATACCTCTTGCAATTGGAGCTGTCACATAGACATTATAAAAATGCCTGCTAAAGAACTGAGTGCTTAAAGGCGTGTTACTACCTTGTAATGGAGCATCATGGCTTACAAATAACCTAACATCATGTGGATTTGATTCAGATTCCATTCTAGCTAAGGTATACCGACCAATAACACCTCCCATACTTTGACCCAACAACACATTTTGTTCAGATCCTACTTTATTTGTATTTACCCATTCGATTACATTTTCCAGCACTTCACTATTATCTTTTAGATTTGCTGTGCCGTTGAGCCAGTCAATATATATCAGATCATATTCTTGTAAATTGCCATCTAACAAGTTTTGTAAATTTCCTGAATTAGGTAACTTATTTTGATCCCTCAAAAAATCATCTATTGTACTATCTCCACCTTCTTTTTCAGGACTGGTAATCACTCCCGTATCAAAGCCTTCGGCAATAATAAATGGTCTCCTTAACTCACCATTATGGGCGGGGGCATAATCTATCCTTAAAACTGCTCCGTTTGGTAGAAAAGGGCTTCCTCCAGGTCCGGAAATATAAACGTCATCTTCATATAAAGCAATGGCGCCACTGGATTTACCTGTAAGGTTATCAATTTTTATCTTACTCTTTGTATATAACACTGAGTTATCAGTCATTGTGATTTTAAAAATCCAATTATAAATTCCTGTTTGACTATAATTGATTGACTTAGGACTATCGTAGGTAAGTGTTCTATAACCACCACCATCATTTGGATTTAATTTAATTGATTGAATCGTATTTTTTGAGTTGCTGAGTAAAAGGTCTTCTGGAAGAACTACCTGAAATGCTAACTTATTATAAGTTGTAAGAGAAGGGGAAAAGCCTACTACTTCTGCCTCTTCATATGGATTTTGCCAAACCCCGTTTATAAATTTATCGTAATATTTATTATTACTCACAGTAATTTTATTATTACTTAACGCCTGCTCATTTAGTTTGGAGTATTTATAATAAACCCCTCCAATAACCATGGTGTTCTTCCCTGTCACGGTATTGGATGAAGAACTTACCTTATACTGATTGTAAGTTAATCGTTCTACTGACCAATCTTTCGCATAGTTTTTAATTTCAGGAAAGTTTAATGTATCAGTTGTAACCCTCCCCATATAAAGGGTTTTATATATATTCCCTAAAACGGTCATATCGATTGCCGTAGAATCGGTTAAAGTACCATTATAAGCAGTAAGATCTGTAAATTCCATCGCAAAATCCAGCAAGATACCATGTGGCACGCGGGCTTTATCCATTCCCTGGAAGGTACTGTTTACGTGGTTTTTCCAACTTGTGTTCTTTTGTACTTGCGCAAAACATGACGCTGAAACAAGTGCTATAAATAGCAGTAAAGTAATTTTTTTCATAGGTTAAGTATTTAGGTGGATTTAAAGTCAAATATTACCTAGTAAATAAAGAGTCAAATCTTCCATTGGTGATTTTTACAATTTCTCCTGTTTTGGGATGTTCCAACTTAAAAGAAAACGTGCCAGAAACAATTCTTTTCTCTAAATCGAATTTTGTGATTTTCATTTCTCCTGTATTCTGGGAATTTGTATAAACTCCAAAAGAATCACCTATTGAAAAGGTAAAGCCAGCTCCTGCATACGCTGAATTTTCAATGTCTAAATTTAGATTATACAATTTCCCTTCTTTTAATTCTAAGGCATTTAACGATAAATAAATATTTTGTGGAAGCCTATCATTATCTTCCGCGCCTATGGCGAAATAATATTTTCCATCCACTAATTGATAGAAACAATTAAATCTTCCGCTGATATCTACAAAAGGTTCCCCATTTATTAAACAGCCAAAAGTACCAGCTCCGGTTTGGGTGGCCGGCGGCAAACAATCTGTTGGGTTTTCGCAATTATCTTCTTTGGAACAGGAATTAAAACTTAAAAACAGAATAATGAGCAATAGGTTTATAGGTGTTTTCATAGTTTAAGGTTATATGGTTAATTTTAATACTAAGAATATTTAGTGAATAAAGTCTTAAATCTAGCGTGCAGTTTGTAATCTGTTTAGATAAATGTAAGTAATTATTTACAATTTATGTTAATGTAATATTAATTTTTTTGTAGATGCTTAATAATCGAAATAGTTGCGTCATTTCTTAATTTTTCTTTGCAACCTCCGGGCGCAAAGCAAGATTGTCATGACAATGACACATCTTGCTTCCATTTCTTTTTTAAATGTTTTAGAAGAATCTTGTTGCCGATTTTTAGGCTTATTTTACTCAAGGAATTCTTTAAATAGATCCTTTAAAATCAACCTCACTGTCTACCATAAAAATTTACTTTTTTTATCTGAAGCATTTTCCTTTTTGTTTTTATTGAATGGATAACTGTAAGATTAAATGAAGAGATTTAAGCTTATCTAATTTACTTCTTTCAGAGCTGTTTGCATTACCTTCTGATGTTAATATATATTTCAGGATTTAAAATTAATAAGGACTTATAAAAAGCAAAGCGGCTTTATGCAGTCCGCTAATTTCAAATCCTGTTTTTTCAACATCAAAAGGTAAGGCGAGGTAAGAATAGCAGATGAGAATTTAAATGTAGATCTGGATCGTTTTGTAAAATAAGGCTATGAAAAGTAATCTGGCGGACTTGAGTCAAAAAGGTTTTATAAATTTATTTACATCAAAACTATTCATAACTTTTTGGCTCGTGTCCAGGATTCTTCAAATGAACCTCTTTTCCTGAAACGGAGCTTTTGTGAAGAGGAAGGAAATGTGGTGAAGGCTCTTTGTTTCTTCCAGAAATCTAATTCTATTGTAGAAAATTTGAAGATATTTTATTCTGTCATACCTGTAAATTGTATTCCAAAATAGATGTTTTTTACTAAAATCCTTCCCAATTTTACTGGGCTGCGAAGGTTTTTTCGTAAAAACAAATTTCAATTCAAATTCAAAATAAATCTTTTGGGTTAATTCGGATGACTGGATAACATTACACAATTTCCATTTTTCCGTGAAAAATTTGCGTGTTTTCAAGCGTTTCAAAGGTTTTTACGTGAAAAATAGAAAGTTTTTTTAAAATCACAAAATGATAAACTCATTGAATATTAAGGGGGGAATGGATGTCGTAACGTGGCTCTGCCCGTTACCCTCTTGCTGTGCGTCCTTAGTTATCCGGGGAGCACGAATGTTGAAGAACGTTCTTTGAAAACGGATAACATAACTTTAATTGTGATGGTAGCTTTCTTAGAAGAAGCAGAAACGAGCTGATCAGTTTCATCAAACTTAACATCAGAGGACTCACACACTTTATTCCAGGAAAGATTGACCTACCGAACAAGCTGTCCAGACGGATTGTTCAAACCGGCTTGTGGTGCTCGCCTTAAGGGGTTGGGTACTGAGCGACAAGTATACTATCTATTTTTAAGAATGGGTAATAGGTGTGAATAAGCGGAGTTGAACGCAAGTGAACCTTTATAGACATGTCGAAAATAACTTTTATGATGTCCAAATCAAGGAGGAGCAGCTCCAAGAGAGCAGGGTGCAACGGGGAATCTGGTTACTGGTTGCATGGCATCCGGCATATAGAAGGCAAGACCCTTATTCGGGCGCAATTAAGGAAAAGGAGAACCAGAATGCAGGTGAATGAAGTGAAAACGGTGAAAGCCAAGGACGGAAAGCCGGAAAGTAACGATACTGCAATTCTGGGACGGATGAAGCCGTAGTAGCGTACATGCTCCAGGGAACCAAAGCTATAAACTTTGGCCAGTGAAGGGCTTCACTTGATACGTTTATTTATTGCATGACAACTTAAAATTTTAAGGATGATCTTTAATGAAGAACACAAAACATTACCGATTAACAAGTCTCAGGTACAACGGGCTTTTAAGAAGGTAAGATCGAACCGGGGCAGTCCCGGTGTGGACGGCCTCACGATAGAAGAGGTGGATAATAACCTCAGGAAGTACCTCTATCCATTATGGAACCGAATGACTAGTGGAAGTTATTTTCCAAAACCAGTCAAAGAAGTTCTGATTCCCAAGGGAAAAGGGAAGATGCGGCCTCTGGGTATTCCAACCATTATTGACCGGGTAGCCCAGCAGGTTGTGGCCACAGCATTGGAATCATTGGTAGAAAACGGTTTTAGTCCAAATAGTTTTGGATACCGGCCGGGTAAGTCTGCCCATGATGCCATTGGCCAATGCCGGAAACATTGTTTTCGTTACAGTTGGGTGATCGATCTGGACATCAAAGGATTTTATGATAACATCGACCATGAACTATTATTAAAGGCGGTAAGTCACCACACACAGGAGCGATATATTTTATTGTATGTGAAGCGCTGGCTGAATGCCCCGGTTCAGAAGGCCGATGGATCAGTCCATAATCCAAAGGGTAAAGGCACTCCCCAAGGTGGGGTGATCAGTCCTGTACTGGCCAATATCTTTATGGACATTGCCTTTGATAAATGGTTTGAACGCCATTATCCTAAACTTCGATTTGAGCGGTACGCTGATGATATTGTGATCCATTGCTACCACCAGAAACAGGCACACGATGTGTTAAACGACATTAGAAAACGCCTGTCTGAGTGTAAGCTGGAACTACATCCGGATAAAACCCGGATAGTTTATTGTCGGCGCAATCAAAAGAGACGCTCAAAGGGAAAGGTGGCTTATCAAAGTTTTGACTTTTTAGGCCATACCTTTAAGCCGAGAATAGTCCGCAAAAGCGGAAAGCTATTCCTAGGCTTTACTCCAGCGATGAGCCAGAAGAGTATCAGTCGAATAAACGAGGAACTCTTTCGTTTAAACCTCCATAGACGGACGCAATCTTCCATAGAAGATATTGCCCGGCTGGTCAACTCCAAAATCAGGGGTTGGATCAGATACTATGGAAAGTTCAGGCTCTCCGGGATGGGTATGCTCTTTAGAGCGTTCCATCGAAGATTGGCCAAATGGCTGCGTAATAAATATCGTAGATACCACCGCAAACCATGGACTGCCTCAACGAAATATCTTCGAAGCCTGTCAAAGGATTATCCAACGCTCTTTGAGCATTGGAAATATCCATGTCTGAGGCCTTAATGCTATGTTTTGATCAAGAAGAGCCGTATGAATCGAGAGGTTCACGTCCGGTTCTGAGAGAGGTTTAGGGGTGAGATTCCCCTTTACCTACTCGACATTCCCCCTTTCATTTTTTGCAAAAATAAAATGCGGAATACCGATTGAAAAAATCTGCTTAACTATCTATTAAAATTGTTTACTTTTTGATTAGCCTGAAAACTTAATCAATTTACGTTTAAGAAAAGTTCTTATAACTCAGAAAAACAGTTTTTAATAGAGACTATTTTGCATAAAATCATATCTTTATAACACAAAGACGAACAAATAATATTATTTCTCTTTGTTTTATGAAGTTTGGTGAATCATTCGGTGAAACATCAAATTGATTTTCAGTGAAAGTATTGTGGTCAAGGCGTTTATAAAAAAATAAATTATCCTGCCACCCCGACAAAATAAAGCCTGTTAATCAATGATTAACAGGCTTTTTTATTTAATTATTCTTTTTTATTACCTAAGACTAGCAACACTAATTGCCGGATATTTAGCTTTGATCAGCATGTAAACGCCATAAGCTACAAAACCGATGGCAACAATACCTAATACAACAGATCCAAATTCACTTTGAATATAACTAAATGCGTCAGTTGTAGTGCTAATTTTATTTCCGCTTGATAGTCCAGATCTTAAAGTCAAATACGCCATTAAACCAATAACTGCACCTCTTGCAGTGTGACCAACTTTACCAGCATTTATTAAGGTTTTCTGCTCTTTTCTGTCCATTCCAGCTTCTTCCACTTCTTCTCTAAATTTGTTAGAGTAAGCTCGGTATAGATCGTATATAGCTTTAATCGCCATTCCAATACCTACTATTATCGCTATGGTATCACCATTAGATCCTGACATTAAGGAACCCATCATTCCGCCTGAACTTCCAGAACTGCTACCAAAAGCTAGCTTAAAGGCATAAAATGAAAATCCTGCGTAAATAAGACCACTAATAAAAAAGGCAACTCGCTTACCATAACCTTTAGCATCATCATCAAAGCCTTTCGGATTGGCAAATACCTGGTACATTCGCCAGAATACATATCCTAAAAGTCCAAGTCCAAGAATCGCCAGCATGATCTGACCATAAGATTGCTGAGCTAGATATTGCATGGCTCCTTTACCGCCTGTTTGCTGACCTCCTTCTCCGAAGGCTGCCATGGCTGTTAGCACACCAATTAAACAATAAACTGCTCCCTTAGCCGCCATTCCAAAGCGGGCAAAATTTTTCTTTTTACTCATTCTTATTATTTTTTGATTGGTTAATCTAACTTAAAGTTATTGGAAATAAATTGAGGGCAAGCAATATTGGAGGAATTTTATACTAATTTTAGCGATTGCAAGTTGAAACCATAAAAATTTAGCAGGATCTTATGCGTTATTCAATTAAATCCCTGTTTAAATTAGCTTTATTATAATCATCTCTACGCTTTATGCAGTTATTTCGAGTCTAATAAAAATTTTTCTGTCGAACTCACATCTTTGCAATAAAAGTTTTACGATTCAAAGTGCAACTGAAACTCTATAAAAAACTTTATTACAGTCTTTTAAAATTGAAAAATTAAATCTTTTCAATAAATTTTCTGTGATCTTGCAACCACTTGTTGAGTCTAATTTCCTTTTGTTTGGAAACTTTTGAGTTGGATCCGGATATACACCAGGAATTATCTGACTCAGATTTTATGTAAGTCTGTTCCTTTGAAAATAACTGCTTTCCTAAAAACTTATAGGTAAGTAAGGTTTTAACCTCATAACCATCGCTGGTCTTCAAAATTTTAATCAGCTTCATGATTCCCTCAATTCAAAAAAGATCTCCCAATTGGAGATCAAGCATTTTTTTGGGAAAAGTAAAAAACATTGCTTCAAACTTATTTAAACCCTTGTTAAACTTGACAGAAAGTAAAAGGTCTAAGAATACCACCCATCATTTATCAATTGAAATAATTGGTCTAATTCAATTGGAATCAGAATAAAATGGGATAATTATCAAATAATTTATTTATTAATATTCTAAAATTTTTTAACGTTTTATATTACATGAAACCCAGTATAGACTGATATTTAGTTTATTATATATTTTTCAAAATTAGTTTTATTGCGATTTAAAAATGTTAATTCTTAAAATTTCCTTAAATAAACGCAATATGATTTTTAACTTTACGTTCCCATTAAACCAAACAAAATGATCCTATACCCTATGAAAAGATTTAAAATTGTCTTGGCTTTATTCACAATCGTAGCCCTAACTTCTTGTGATGCAGATATGGATGACGTAGACCTATCTACCGCAGAAGCAAATCAATTAAACCTTATTGTAAAAGATGGTGATTGGCATATTACCAATTTCACTCTAAATGGTGCTGATAAGACAGCGACCTATGCCGATTATTCATTTATTTTTGAAGAGGACAATAACCTGTCGGCTAATTCACCTATTGATCGAACTGAAGGTACCTGGCGAATTAGTAATGACTCCGGCAGTGAATATGACTCATACAATGATGTTGATTTTAATGTATACTTCACTTCCAACAGTAAGCTTGGAGAACTTACAAGAAATTATGATGTAATTTCTGCTACAAACTCTGAAATTATTTTGAACTTGCAAATGAATGAGAATGGTGATACTGCCACATTGAGTTTCAGAAGAAATTAAATTAAGTAAAGTAAATAATGAAAGGCATCAAAATGAAAGTTTTGATGCCTTTTTCATTTTAGTTCAGGCTTAAACTGTAAATCAGTTTTCTTAAATTGCTTATCTAAATTTGAAATATGACTTCATACAAAGCCAAAGAGAACCGATATGAAACCATGCAATATCGCAGATGTGGTAAAAGTGGAATAAAATTACCTTTACTTTCCCTTGGATTATGGCACAATTTCGGTGATAACGACGATTTTGAAAATTCCAGGAAATTATTAAGAACAGCCTTTGATAACGGCATCACTCATTTTGATCTTGCTAACAATTATGGTCCGCCTTACGGAACTGCGGAAAAGAATTTTGGAAAGATATTCCAGGAGGATTTTAAACAATATCGTGATGAACTTATCATCTCCACCAAAGCCGGATGGGATATGTGGCCTGGACCATATGGTAACTTTGGATCCCGCAAATATTTAATTGCTAGTCTTGACCAGTCTTTGAAACGAATGGGATTGGATTATGTAGATATTTTCTATCACCACAGGCCAGATCCAGAAACTCCTCTGGAAGAAACCATGGGTGCATTAGATCAAATAGTGAAACAGGGAAAAGCACTATATGTGGGTATCTCACAATACGATGCGGAAGATACGAGAAGAGCTGCTACAATTCTTAAAGAGCTTGGAACACCTTTCCTCATACATCAGCCTCGCTATAATATGATGGACCGCTGGGTAGAAGATGGTTTATTAAACACGCTCGAAAAAGTTGGAATTGGAAGTATTGTTTTTTCTCCCCTGGAACAGGGAATTCTTACCTCAAAATACTTAGGAGGTATTCCTGAAGATTCCAGAGCGGCAACTGAGGGAAGTTACCTCGATAAATCTCAGATTACAGATGAAGTTGTAGATCAGATCACGCAATTGAATGAAATTGCAAAAGAAAGAGAACAAAGCCTCGCTCAAATGGCAGTTGCATGGTTATTGAAAGATCATAGAGTAACTTCAGTACTTGTGGGAGTTAGCCGAGTATCTCAATTAGAAGATAATATTGAAGCGATCAAGAATATTGAATTCAGTGAAGCTGAATTGAAAAAGATCGATAAAATTCTTAATTACTAATTATTACTTCGGAACTTCTGAGGTTACTTGATATAAACCTCCAGAAGTTCCGCATTTTCTGCTTCTATTTGGACATCCTGAGCTGACGCCGGAATTAATAATGTTTCGCCTCTTTTTATCAATTCTGTATTATCCTCTACGCTAACTTTTGCCACTCCATCTACACACATATAGATAATGAAAGAGTCGAGTTCAGAATGATCTTTGGTAACCTTACCATTTACAGGTAGATAATTAGTTGTAAAATACTCGCAGGAAGCGATTTCAGAGGAAGTGTTCTCTACCTTATCATATTCAAGCACATAGTCATCTTTCTTTTCAAAATCTATGGCATCTATCGCTAAAGCGGTATGCAATTCCCTCGAATTTCCTTCAGCATCTACTCTATCCCAATCATAAATTCGATAAGTAATATCTGAAGTTTGCTGAATTTCAGCAATTAATAATCCTCCTCCAATTGCATGTACTTTTCCAGTATTTATAAAAACCGAATCTCCTTTTTGAACTTCTTCAAAGTTCAACAAATCCAGAATTTTTCCGTTTTCAAGGTGGTCTATGTATTCTTTTTTATCTGTACTTTTATTAAAACCTATGTTCAGTTTTGACCCTTTATCAGCCTGCATTACATACCACATTTCTGTTTTTCCAAAAGAATTGTGGCGCTGTTTAGCGAGCTCGTCATTTGGGTGCAATTGAACTGATAGATCGGTTTTTGCATCAATAAATTTAATTAACAAAGGAAAATCTTCTCCAAACTCTTTATAGATCTTTTGGCCAACCAATTCACCCTGATATTCAGCGATCAATTCTTTTAAACTTTTACCTGCTTCACTCCCATTTTCAACTTCAGAAATAAAATCTTTCACGCCTGATATTTCCCAACTTTCACCTACGTTCTCTTTATCGGTTTCCTTATTCAAAATATCTCTGAGTTTATTACCTCCCCAAATTTTTTCCTGAAGAATTGGTCTGAATTTAATTGGATAATTGATCATCGTCTGAAGGTTTTAGTTATTTCTTGCTAATTAAAAATAAATTTCTGAATAAACGCTCCCGCTGGTTATTCGGATTCGCATTCATATTGATCTCATCGATCTTTTTAATTTCATATTCTGAAAAAACATCTTTCATTTCAGGCGTATCCGTTTCAGTCGCCAAAATCAAAAAACGATCATTTTCAGGAATATTGTAATTTTTTCCATCCTTAAGTACCGGGATGGGTTCCCCATAAGCCCAAACAAATTCTGGAGTAAAACTGGCGTACTCATATAAAGGCATGGGATCTTTTTCAAGATATAAATCAACTGTAGTTATACTCTTATATTCCGGATTCATATCCAGCTTCTTTACCATGGGGAAACCAAAAAAAATGATACAGATAATGAACCACACAGTCAGGTAAAAAACAGGTTTGATCTTTTTCTGTTTCAGGTAGTAGAAGATCAATATCCCGATGGTGACTAGACATATGGATGTTATAATATACCAGGGCCATATTTCTGTAAACTGATCTTTGAAAAAATAGAATCCGACGAAAGGAAAGATCAACCCAATAACCGCTATGAGTGAAAAATTAAAATTAACCACCCATCTTTCTTTTTTCGGCATCATATCAAATCTTCGGAATAAATATTCGATATAAAATGCGGTATTTAATGCCAAAGGAATAAGTACTGGTAATAAATATCTTGCTTTTTTTTCTGGTATTAAGGATAATAAAACCACCGAAGCCAGCGTCCACCAAAGGGTGAATTTATAACCAGTTTTGTTGAATACACGGTTTTTAAGATAAGGATATAGCAATCCGACAAAGGCCGGAATAGTCCAAATACCTGACTGTATTACAAAGCTCCAGTAATAATAAATTGGCCTTGTATTATAATCCAGCCAACGACCTGTTTCCTGTTCGGTAATTTCGGAAACAGCATGAGTATCAAAAAAATAAACGTAAAGGCTCCACGAAGCTGACACCAAAAACGTTACAAACACCGTTAATAATAGAGGTTGCCATTTCTCTTTGAGATTTCGATATTTAAATACTACGCCGTAAGCAATTAAAAATGGCAAAAGTAGGCCATACATTGAAACCGGTCCTTTACTAAGAAATGAACAACCCAATAGCAAACCGGTAATTATACCATTAGTGTACTTATTACCTTCATCGGTGAAAATTCGATAAAGTCCGTAAATAGCCATCATCATCCAAGCATGAGTATGGATATCCCATTGACCATCCCTGCCGGAATGCAGTATGTAAAAAGAGGTAACAGCTACCAATCCAGAAATAAATGCATATTTCCTGTTTTGTGTGAATTTTAATCCTAATTTATAGGTGAAGAGGACGGTTATTGTGCCCATTATCGCTGCCGGAAGCCTTAAAGCGAAAAGGCTTTTCATTCCGAAGATCAACATAGAAATAGCAGTTAGCCACGTAGGTAGTGGTGGCTTTTCATATCTCGGTTCATTATTCAAAGTTGTGAAAATCCAGTGATCCATGGTAATCATTTCCCTGGCAGTGGCAAAATTACGGGCTTCCATGATATTTACGATAATCGCATCAAGATTGACGCAGAAAATCGCTATACAAACGATGAATAATAAAAGAAAGTAGTTATCCTTTAACTTCATTTTTCTGAATATAAATATTTCGAATATACATTATCATTCCCATACCGTGACCTGCTAGTAGTACCGGATCCCTCCTGATTATCGCATAGATTATTATTATTCCAGAACCTAATAGACTCAAAAGCCAGAATCCCAATGGTAGGCTGGAAATCTTTCTTCTTTCAGAATACACCCATTGATAAATGAATCTTAAAGTAAAGATTACCTGGCCAACAGAACCCAGAATGATCAGCCATGAAGGGATGGCGTCGTTTCTAAATAATTTAGCCGCATCATATTGATCATTATTAAACCCGTAAAGAACAATCAGAAGCGGAAAGATCCATAAAAATACTCTGAAATATTTTGGTATCCTAGACCACTCCCCTTGCAATTGGAGATTTCTAATGTAGATGAAATAGGTCAAGGTCTGTCCCATCATAATGGCAAAATCATTTCTTAAATATCCGTAAACAAACAAAAGGAAGGAAGCCAAAAGACTCAAATGCCAGAAAACAATTGGAGTTATGATCTTTTTGTTCTTTTCAGATAAGAACCACTGTAATATCATTCTTCCAGAAAATAATAATTGCGCGACAAAACCAAGGGAATATATTATCCAATTATCCATTTAGTATACACGAATTGAAAATGAAAAATAGTTTTCAAAACAATCAGGAAAGGATAATAAGATATCAATCATAAATGGCGTCAGGAAGTTTTCAGCTAAATTAATATTATTTCCGAAATCCTTGATATAGTAGTTGAACGATTAATTTTAGCAGTTCAAAGATTTTCCAAAGATTCTCTAATAACGCTAAATAAATACTTATATATTTGGGTTGCCCAATCTATTTTATACTCCTACTTGGCTAACTGTAATACAATAAGTTATGCTGATAAAACAGGACTATATTCTCAATACTGAAGAAGAGTATAAACAAATTGATACCGTAAAAGAATGGATTCATAGCATTCATGAATCTGGCTCTTTTTTCAATCTCTCTTTAAGAACTCTGGAATTGATTAGAAGATTTAATAATCTGTATATACAGGTTTTTGAAAATGAAGATGCCAATCCTAGTAATCTAAATCAACTTGTGATTACCTCAAAAGGCCTGGAAACAGAATTAGTGAGAGAAATTTAGAATAACCTAGAAAGTACTACATACTGATAATCAAAAACTTCCTTCGGGAAGTTTTTCTTTTTTTAAAAAAGACTGATTTTTTAGTTAAAAAAACATTGTATTATTTATAAAGTGGCTTATATTTGCAACCGCAAAACGGTGGCATAGCTCAGCTGGATAGAGCACCTGCCTTCTAAGCAGGCGGTCCCAGGTTCGAATCCTGGTGCCATCACGAAAAGCCTTCCAATCGGAAGGCTTTTTTGTTTTCTACAATTTCCTGCAAGAAATATTCTGGTCCTAGTTATTAGCTTTTTTCATAATTGATGTACTATCAATCATTATGGATATATAATTTGGTTTATTTCAGGATTACCAAAAAGAGGAAAAGTCAGAGAACAGTCTATTTTGAATAGACAATTAAGGAATAATTAGAATTTAGAAATACTGATTTAATTATTAAATTCTAAAAAATCTACCTGAAAATTAATGGATTAAGGTATTAAAATGTCGTATTTCCTAAATTCTAGGATTTCTTGGCAACCTTATAATTTATGTAATTCTTTTTCATCCATAAATAAGCAAAACAGTCTAATAAAGGTTTAAAAAGCCTGTTTCTCAAACCGAATTTTGGAGTTCCAGCAACTCGAGGAAAATGTTTGATGGGAACTTGCTTTATCCTTCCTCCCTGTAGTAATATCATCGCTGGCAGAAAACGGTGTAGACCTTTAAACATCGGTATTCTTTTAGCGTATTCTGTACGAATGATTTTCAGTGGGCATCCTGTATCGTCCATGCCGTCATGGGTAAACCAATTTCTTACCGTGTTCGCTATTAGCGATGACATGTTCTTTATTCCGGAATCCTTCCGCTCATGTCTAAAGCCATTTACCAGGTCATAATTATTAATTTCGCTAAGAAGTAATTCAAAATCAAATGGATCTGTTTGAAGATCTGAATCAATATACCCGGTTAGATTTGTTGTGGAATAATCAAATCCAGCTTTTATTGCGGCGCTTAAACCTCGATTCATATCGAAACTGATATAATTAAACTCTGGATTGCGTTCGCAGATATCGAGCATCAGTTTTTCTGAATTATCTATGGATCCGTCATTAACGAATAAAATCTGACATTTTACGCTAGCTTTGGAAATATATTCCTTCATCTTTTCCTCTACCCTTGGCAGATTTTCTTCTTCATTATATAAAGGAACTATGATGGTAAGATTATACTCCATATCGCGAAATAAATTTCGGCAAAAATAGAGTTAAATATGGGAAAAGCCAATGAATGTGTATTCACATTAAATTATAAGGCTTTCATAAAGAATTGTCAAAAGCTACAAATCAATAGTCATTGGTATATTATCTTACTAAATTAGGTTGGTAGACAAATATGAACCAATCAATCAACCCAAAGTATTAGTGTGTTAGCGCTAAAACTTGAATAAGTTTTCAAAGTAATGCAGGAAATACCTGATTTATCTGAAAATTCCATTGAGCAAATTTTAACAATTCTTAAGAAAGAGAAGGAAATTAATTGTTCTCTCCCCGGTAAAGGTGTTTTACATATAGAAAAGGAATTACCATACCTCGTAATTTACCGAAGAAAATCAGAAGACAAAGGAACCAGAAGGTTTGTCATTAATGAAGCATCTTATTTAGTCATTGGTACTGAAGAGTTTCAGGGTTATCAGAAACTTTTATATAGAATTTCAGATATGATTTCAGCGGAAATGAAATCCTATTTGCTTTTTGAAATATACTCTGGAAAGAAGGATTCTACCATAATTAATATAAAAGGTCCTGCAGAAAAACTGCCTTCTACCCTGACCACTCTGAAAGATGATTTTTTAAAAATTAATACTGAATTCACGGGTCTTTATCTTGATACTGAGATTCTGAATACTCCAAATAGGCAGGCCAGTGGCGATAAACCATTAATGACTATTGAAGACGCCAAAAATTCTGGAGCTGTAATCGTCGGACTTGAAATTCCACCTATTTACAGGAATGAGAACAATCAACTTTATCCAGTTTTTTTCAGAAACTTCAAGGATTTTTTGATAAAAGCGATTCATCGTTCCTTTTTTGAGTTTATCCGAGTTCAAACTTCAGGTGGAGTTGCCAGTTTCAACGCACTAGGTAGAAAATATTTAAAACAGATCGTTTTCGATATTGATAAACAACTCGCAGATATTGAAAAATCATATCAGTTTTTGTGGCTGGTTTCCCCTGCCAATATTCAGGATATTAAAAATGAGTTTTTTGATAGCAATTATCAAAAGGTAATTGATTATCACTACAGGTTATTACCGGTTGATCCAGATGTCTTAAAAAGAAATTTATACAATTTAAAGATCGAAGATATTGATGATCCTGCCATGTCTTTTCTATTCAGAGAAAAAAGGGAAGAATTGGATATGCAGATCACCATGCTAAATGAACGCGGAACAAGAAATTTCATGTATGATAGTATAAGACTTTACAAAGGTGTGGAGAATAACCTGTGCGAAGAGGCACGAAATATACTAAATACTATCCCGGAAGAATCTGAGATCGACCAGGAAGATCTATTAGATTCAAAAGCTTTTAGCAGCCTGGCAAGAAAAGAATTTGATTATTTCCGGTCACAGGATGAAAATTTCAAATGCAAGGTTCATATTAGAAAAGATGTAAACGTAATGATGGTTTCTCACGGGGAACTGTACATTCCTGCCGATTATAAAATGAACCGTGTAGAAGCAGAAGCATTGATTCAGCATGAAGTGGGAACACATGTTTTGACCTATTATAACGGAAGCAATCAGCCTTTAAATCAATTAAGCATTGGACTTGCAGATTACGATCCTTTACAGGAAGGTTTAGCAGTAATGTCTGAATTTATGGTAGATGGACTAACAGCAAATCGATTAAGAATTCTTGCTGGACGGGTTATTGCAGGTGAAGCATTGATGGAGGGAGGAAATTTCCAAGAGATCTTCAGATTATTAAAAATGGATTACGGCTTTTCTGCGGAAAGAGCTTTTAATATAACCTCCCGAATTATGCAGGGAGGCGGATTTATGAAAGATATCATCTATTTGAAAGGATTGGTATTGCTAAAAGATCATTTAAAAAATGGAGGTGATTACGAACCTCTTCTTGCCGGTAAATATGGAATTAAACACACCGGAATTATTAAAGAACTTACAGATAGAAAAGTTCTAAATCCTGTTCAGGTTAAACCTAGTTACCTGCACAGTGAAAAAATGCACAAAAAATTAGAATTAATCAGGAATGGCTTAAGCCTTCCACAAATGGTATGTAAATGAAAATATGTTTTGTATTAAATGATGTCGCAACAGAGAAAAATGGAACTTCTACAGCATTAATGTCGATGGCTCATCAAAGAGGCCACGAGGTTTATGCGATGGGAGTTGGAGATTTTACATTCCATCATGATAAACCGATAAGTATCAATGCGTGCACCGTACCTAAAAGTTTTAAAAGTAAATCGGCTCAGAAATTCCTGGATGCGCTTCAGGATAAAAAGAATAAAAGTAAAACGATCGATTCTTCGAAACTGGATGTTCTGTTTATTAGAAATAATCCTACGGAAGAAGATGGTCGTCAATGGGCTGAGCAGGCCGGAGTAGCTTTTGGAAGGATGGTTCAGCAGGAAGAGGTTTTGGTATTGAATGATGCATATGCCCTATCTCATGCTTTTATTGATAAATTATATTTTGAAGAATTGCCACAGGAAATAAAGCCATCTTCAATTATAACCAGGGATAAAGATCAGATTCTTGATTTCTGGGAAAATCAGAAGAATAAAAAGATGGTTCTTAAGCCATTGGAAGGTTCTGGAGGGCAGGATGTTTACCTGATTGATCAACACGAGAAAAATGTTAATCAGATCATTACTCATTTAAGTTCACAAGGATACGTGATCGCACAGGAATATCTTCCAGCAGGAAAGGACGGTGATGTTCGTGTACTTCTAGTAAACGGAAAAGTGATGGAAAAAGATGGGAAAAAAGCTATTATTAGAAGAGTAAGTGGTGAAGGTGAATTCAGAAGTAATTTTGCGGTAGGCGCAACGGCTGATAGCAGTGATCTTACTCCGGAAATGCAGAGAATTATTGATCTCACAGCTCCAAAACTGATCAGAGACGGATTATTCTTCGTGGGACTGGATATTGTAGATGATAAGCTTATTGAAATTAACGTGCTTAGTCCTGGAGGAATGGAGAGATTTAAAGATATCGGACTTCCAGAATTTACAGATTATATCATTGAGGCTATCGAGAAAAAAGTTGAATACAAGAAATTATATAAAGGTCAGCTAAGCAATAGAACCTTGGCTACCATGGATTAATTTATAGTTATGAGCAACGAATTAGAAAAAGATATACCAAGGATCATCGGTAAATATAGTTCTGGTAAAAAAGGACCATTACTATTTGTTACCGGTGGAATCCATGGCAATGAACCCAGCGGAGTGAAAGCTTTGATGAACGTTTTTGAAGAATTGAACAAAACCAGGCCTAAAATTGAAGGTACTATTGTTGGAGTTTCAGGCAACAAAAAAGCTTTAAATGAGAATAAAAGGTACATAGACGAAGACCTTAATAGGACGTGGACTGAGGAAAATGTGAAAAAAAACGATCCTGAAACTCATGAAGAGCGGGAGATGTTTGAGATTATCAAAGTGCTTAAAGAGCAATCTGAAGGAGATTTTACCAAACGTTACTTTCTGGATTGTCATACCACTTCTTCCTCAAGTCTGCCATACGTTTCTGTACAGGAGGTAAATGATAATGATGAATGGGCACATAAATTTCCCACATATATAATTCGCGGTTTCAGTGATATAATTACTGGTGATATCGATCATTATTTGAGTAGAATTGGGATGACCGGTTTTGTTTTTGAAGCAGGGCAACACACCGATAAAACTTCACAGGAAAATCATGAAGGAGTGATCTGGCTGGCACTTAAGGAGGCTTGTAATCTGGATCTTACAAAAATCTCCTCTTATCCTGAATGCGTAGATAGGTTTGTCAAGAAAAATGCTCCTGAGCAAAAGACTTTTGAAATTCTTTATCGCCATGGATTGGAAGACAGCGATATTTTTGAAATGGAACCAGGCTATGAAAACTTTCAGAAGATAGAGAAAGGTGAACTGCTTGCTAAACAAAATGGCAATGAAGTGAAAAGTGAATGGGATGCATATATTTTTATGCCTCTTTACCAATCACAGGGCAACGATGGATTTTTTGTAGTTCAGGAAGTATAGAAAAGAAGCAATAAAAAAAGCGGCTAATGCCGCTTTTTTTATTTTATAAATTCGATACAAACTGGTGTTTTGATCTCAAAAACAGGTTCCTGTGGTTTCAGTTTCCCGTTTTCAGGATTGATTTTATAAGTAGTTATATTTCCCGTGTCCTGGCTCGCAGCATATAGATATTTCCCATAAGGAGAAATAGCAAAATTTCTAGGGATTTTTCCTGCGATTGGAACATAATCTACATTGGTCAACTTTCCATCATCTCCAATTTTAAAAATAGCGATGCTATCATGTCCCCTATTGGAGGCATAAATAAATTTCCCAGACGGATGAATATGAATATCTGCAGCTGAATTTTTCATTTTAAACGAAGAAGGTATAGATGAAATATCCTGTATCAACTTCAATCCACCGTTCTTTAAAACTTCAAATACGCTGATGGTGCTGTTAAGTTCGTTCATAGAATACGCATAGGTACCATTTTTGGCAAAGCTCATATGTCGAGGTCCTGCTCCTTCTTTTAATTCAACACATTGCTGATCATTAGGCTCAAGTTTACCATCCTTCAGATTATATATCCATATCTTATCATTTCCTAGATCTGCTATATAGGCATGACGATTATCGCCGCTAATTTTAACCGAATGTGCATGAGAAATATCAGGGTTTTCAAGGTTGATCTCTTGATTTGGAATCAGGCCGCCATCCTCGCCAATCTTATAAGACATTACTACACCACCCATATAGTTACTTACGAAAACATATTTTCCAGACCTGTCTAAGGCGATATGACACGGAGCAAAACCGCCCGTGGAATTTTTACTTAATTCGATAAGGCTTCCATCTTCCTGTATCTCGAAAGAATAAACGTATCCGCTATCACCTTCATGTGGCCCTAACTCGCTAACTGCAAACAGGTATTTCCCCATTTTTCCAACTTTTACGAAAGAAGGATTCATAATTTTTGCGACGGTTCCCCTCGAAGTAAGGCTACCATCCTGAGAATTCTGATTTAATAGATAGATCCCATCAGCTTTACCGTCAACGTGACCTTCTTTTTCAGTATAGGTTCCTATATAAATTTTGTTAATTGAATCGTTGATCATTCCGCTTTCCACTTGGGCAAAACTTTTCTGCCCTATAAAAATTGAAAGGACTATTAACAGTAAAGATTTTCTCATAATATAAATTTGTTATTACAACCATTTTTTCCTTTTGAAATAATAAAGCATCAATAAGAAAATGATGATCATTACTCCCCAAAGTACAAAATAACTGTATTTCCATTGCAATTCCGGAATATATTCAAAGTTCATTCCATAGATACCAGCAATAAAGGTTAATGGAATAAAAATACTCGCCATAATGGTTAGTACTTTCATTACTTCGTTCATCTTATTACTGATAGTCGTCATGTACATATCCATCAGTCCCCAGATCATTTCGCGATAGATATCAATATTTTCAGAAATCTGAATGATGTGATCATAAAGGTCACGTATAAAATTATGGGTATGCGGGTCTATTAATTCGCTGTCCAGCTTTTCCATTCTGCTGATTACTTCGCGTAATGGGAAAACGGCTCTTCTAATTCTTAAAATATTTCTCTTAAGATCCTGAATTTCATAAGTGATATCATCACTGGGTTTAGATACGAAAAGACTTTCCTCCAGAGCTTCAATCCGGTCACTCATATCATCTATAACCAAAAAGTAATTATCAATAATAGAATCCAGTAGCGCAAACATTAGATAATCGGCTCCACGAGATCTAATTCTACCTTTTGCAGTTTCGATACGTTCCCTGATAGGGTCAAACACATCTCCGTCTGCCTCTTGAAAAGTAAGGACATAATTTTTCCCTACGATCATACTAATATGTTCGTTCTCTATTTCACCATTCTTATAGTAAAGCATTTTGGCAACGATAAACAGGTAATCCTGGTATTCTTCAATTTTTGGACGCTGCCCGGTATTTACAATATCTTCCATTACCAATGGATGCAGTTCATAGTAATCTCCAAGCTTTTCAATTTCCTCAACATTACTTAGACCATCAATATTGAACCAGGTAATACTATTCTCATCTACAAATTTGAAGGCATCTTCGGGAGAAGTAGAAGTAAACCTTTCATGACGATCGTTATTATAATCAATAACGTCGAGTTTCGTTTCGGTAGCTTCCTTATTCCCCACATAAGTCATGGTTCCAGGAATCTGGTTAGCCGATTTAGACGTTTTTGGGCGTCTAAGCATCAGCTTTCTTCTTTTAGCCATAAGTAGAATAAATTTTCACTAAAAATACTAATTATCTTCTAACAGCAATTTCAACCTAAATACACTTGGAAACAAAATATTTCTTCGGAAATCACCTTCTAGAATTACCGGAAATATACTCTTAATTTTACCTTTGCAAATATGAAAGAAGCGGTGTTAGTTGATACTCTAAAGGAGTACTTTGGTTATGAGAAATTTAGGCCTTTACAAAAGAAGATCATCAATTCTGTATTTCAGGGAAAAGACAACCTGGTGATTATGCCAACCGGCGGTGGAAAATCTATTTGTTACCAGTTGCCCGCCATTTTACTTCCGGAACTAACACTCGTTATTTCGCCACTTATCGCCCTGATGAAAGATCAGGTAGATGGTTTGAATGCAAATGGAGTTCCTGCGGCTTATTTGAATAGCAGTCAAGAGGAAGCCGATAAAGAGGCAATTTTTCAAAAGATCGAAAAAAAGGAAATCAAGCTTTTATATGTCGCTCCGGAAAGTCTCCAGTTCGTTGATCGGTTTTTGACTGATGGTAAAGTTAGTCTTGTGGCAATTGATGAAGCACACTGTATCTCCAGTTGGGGACATGATTTCAGGCCAGCTTATACGCAACTGGGTTATCTGAAGAATCGCTTCCCTTCTACTCCAATTCTTGCACTCACCGCCACTGCAGATAAAGCAACAAGAAATGATATTTGCCGACAATTGAATATTCCCAATGCTGAAAAACATATTGCTTCTTTTGACCGGAAAAATCTAAGTCTCGAAGTAAAGCCTGGAATCAAGCGTTTTGAGCAGATAACAAAGTTTCTGAAAAATCGACTGAATGAAAGTGGAATCATCTATTGTCTTAGCAGAAAAACCACCGAAGAGCTTGCATCAAAGTTGAAGGCAAAAGGTTATAAGGCAGAAGCATATCATGCAGGGATAGATCATGATAATCGTTCCAGTATTCAGGATGATTTTATTAATGATGAGAAACAGATCATCTGTGCTACGATTGCTTTTGGGATGGGAATTGACAAATCGAACATCCGTTGGGTAATACATTACAATATGCCGAAAAACCTGGAGGGATATTACCAGGAAATTGGGCGTGCGGGTCGTGATGGATTAGCATCAGACACTCTACTTTTTCATAGCTATGCTGATGTGATCCAACTTCAAAAGTTTGCTTCTAATGCTAAGAATGAAGAGGTTCAATTAGCGAAACTAGATAGAATGAAGCAATATTCTGAAGCATTGAGCTGCAGAAGAAAAATTTTGCTGAGCTATTTTGGAGAATTTTTAGAAAAAGATTGCGGGAACTGTGATATTTGCAGGAATCCACCAGAATTTTTCGATGGAACCATCATTGCCCAAAAAGCACTTTCTTGCATTTACCGTCTAAAAGGACAGGAACCTATCGGGACCGTGATCGATGTACTTCGGGGTTCACAGAATGAAATTATAAGAAGAAATGCCTATGAACAACTTTCCACCTACGAAATTGGCAATGATATTTCCTGGAGACACTGGCAGCAATACCTTATCCAGTTGATAAATCTCGGTTATATAGAAATCGCTTTCGACAGGAATAATCATTTACGCTTAACCGAGCAGGCAAAAAGAGTCTTATTTGAAAATGAAATAGTAAACCTGGCTGATGTAAAAGAAGAGCAACTTCAAACTCCTGCTGAAAAAGCAGCTTCCGTATCCAATTCCTTGTTTGAAAAATTAAGGCAGTTGCGACTGAAAATTGCCAAAGAAGAGGATATTCCTGCTTATTTGATTTTCAATGATGCAGCGTTAAAAGATATGGAAAAGCAAAGACCTATGTCAGACTCCGAATTTTTGCTTATTGATGGTGTGGGAAGAAAGAAAATGGAAAATTATGGTTATCGCTTTATTAAAGAGATCATCGCCTTCAGCAAAGAGAAAAGGGAAAAGAAGCCGAAAAAAAAGTCAAAGAAAGGGAATACTTTAAACGAAACGCTGGCTTTGTATAATGACGGGCTTAACGTGGAGGAAATTGCTAAAGAACGCGGAGTGGCAAAAAATACTATTTATACACATCTCATTAAATTATACGATGATGGCGAAGAAGTAAATTTACACCAGTTCATTCCAATTTCAGATCTAAAAGCTATTGAAAAAGCAAAAGAAGAACTTGATAGTCCTGGTTCTCTTCGAACTTATTATGAGCATTTTGAGGAAGCTATTCCTTATGAAACCATCAAGATATCGCTGAAGATCCTGGAAGACAAAGAGAATTAATCAAATTCGATCTTCCTCAGGATCAATCCGGAAGCTGGCGCAATATAATCCATCTGATGTTGCGGACTATCCGGCTTAAGACTGTCTTCGATATCCTGTAAACTAAGTTCTCCTCTACCTACCAAAACCAGGCTCCCCATCATTAAACGTACCTGATGGCGCAGAAAACCTGCCGCATGAATGTGAAAAATGTAGGATCGTTCAGGAAAGAAATTTGCTTTATAAATAGTATTCTCAACAAGCTCTGATGTTAGCATTTCGCGTTCAAAAGTACTTTTCTCGGAAACCCTTACACAGTAATTTTTAAAGTTATGTGTCCCTTTAAAAAGCTGCGCTGCTTTTTTCATTTTTTCGATATTCAGGTCTTCCTGGAAATTCGCCATGAAAGGAGCACAAAACGGATGAAATTTGTCCCCGACACTAAATAAATAAGCGTATTCTTTGGTTTTTGAATGTTGTATAATATTGAACTTTTCGTCAACTTCTTCAATGTTCAAAGCCCTGATATCCTGTGGTAAATTCTTATTGAAAAGATTTAAAAATTCATCCAGATCTTCAAGTGGTTCGTGGTCAAGAAACAATTCAAACGCCGATTCTTCCGCAGAAACCATCGCGTCTGTTCTACTGGTGCCAAGAATTTTATATTTTGCTTTGGGCATCACCCATCTCAGGGTTTTTGTGATCAAACCCTCTACGGTTTTCACATCGGGCTGTTTCTGCCATCCATGTAAGCGGTAACCTAAATACTGAACTTTGATAAAATAATAGAATCTCTTTCTAAACAAATCTTCAAATTTGGGCAAAGATATTTAAATTTCATTCGGACAGCCTTAACATTACGAAAAGAGGATTGACAAAGTAATCTTAAAAATCATTCTGAAAATTCCCCGATGAGATAATTCTGGCTAAATTGTTACAAACCAATCAAGCATATGAAACCAAGTCAGAAAAAAGTTGCCCATAAATGTCTTATAAAATTTGAAGAAGGTTTTTCAAATATGGAGGACCTGAGAACTGAAATATCCAGTAGTCTTGCTACCGAAAACAACCTATGGCTCAGCTATGATGAAGATGCAGGCATAGAAAGATTAACCAGTACAGAAAATGGTTATGCGTACCATAAACATTATGAGCTTTTCGACTTTTTCGATCTTCCTTCAGAACAAGGTGAGGCAGATATGGAAGCGCTTGCTTACCAGGAGCCATTTTTATGGTTTTGTGGAAGTATGAGTTTAAAAAGAAATTCACCAAATGCAGACGACCCCATCGATAAGCAACTGAGCAACCTAAGTGAAATCGCTACAGACGCGAACAGATTCAGCCTTGGTTGTATACCCTGTATCAAGAATGGTGATAGTTATGAATTAATGAAAGAAGCCGAATTTAATGGCAAAAAGATCAAACCTTTGATGCTTCGCGGCGGAACCACAAGTACTGAATTGCATAATGCTCTTATGACAGATGAGCATCTTCAAAAATTTATGACGATCCCTTGCAAAGACAATGGTTTTGATATTGAAGGCCTGGCTGTTCATGAAGAGAGAATTTTTATTGGACTCAGAGGTCCTGTTTTAAATGGTTATGCCGTAATCCTTGAAATTGGTTGTAAGGAATTTGATAATGAATTGATTCTATCAAAGAAACCCGAAGAGGATAAATTATACCGAAAACATTTTATAGACCTAAGAGGTATGGGAATTAGAGAACTGAATATTGATAAAAAAGGTGATCTATATTTGCTGGCCGGTCCAACCATGGATCTGGATGGGACCATTAGCATCTACAAAATTGAAGGTGGATTGCCAGATCAACATGGAAGTGTAACTCACAAACCGGAAAGATTATTTGACGTTGCCCGAGGAGCTGAAATTGAACATGGTGCAGACAAGGCCGAAGGAATGGCCTTCTTACCAGACGGAAAGGTATTGATCACTTATGATTCTCCAGTTTCAGAAAGACTTGAAGGGGATACAGCGGTATGGATGGATTGTTATGATATCGATTAAACCCGAATATTTCAAGTCATTATAATTTTATATATTGGTGCTTTCTATGATTTATTTGAAGGCTGCAAGATGTAGTGGATTGGTGTAACAATAATTCGTAGCCTATTTATTGAATTAGTTCACTAACCACAAATTTTATATCATGGAATCATCTAATTGTCCTGCATGCAGCCAGGAATCATCTACAATTCTAGAATATTGCTCAAATTGCAATTTTCCTTACAATGGAACTGAAAACGAAAGATCTGCCCATATTGGTAGATTTATAACAGAAAGAAATATTCTTTCTGAAAGTGAATCTTCGGTGAAAAAGAGCCAAAATATCCTTTATATAATTGGCGGTTTAAATTTCCTGATGTTCTTCATTGCAATTTTCTCGAACGAATATATCCTTGCCGATGCCATTGCTAATTTAGTGATCGCTGCAATATTCGCTTCATTTGCCTTTTTTATTCACAAAAGCCCAGTTATCTTTACGGTAATCCCTTTGGTATTCATAGTTATGATTTACCTTATAGATGCAACCTATGATCCTTCCTCGATTGCCAGAGGTATGATCTTTAAAATGTTCATTCTAGGAAGTTTGGGGTATGGAGCGCATAAATGCTACAAAGCAGAAAAATTTAGAAAGAAATACAATTTATAATGATATCGGAACCTGAAATTAAAGACTTAGAAACTAAGAAACTGGTTGGAATTTGTATTGCTACCAGCCTGGCAGATGATAAAACAAGTCTTCTATGGAACAGGTTCATGAATCTGAAAGGTACTATTGATAATAACAAAGGTGAAAATCTTTATTCTGTTCAGGAATATGGAGAGAATTTTATGAAAGGTGAATTCGATCTGCAATCTGAATTTAAAAAATGGGCGGCTACCGAAGTTTCTAATTTTGAAGTAATTCCCAAAGGCTTGGAAAAATTGCAGATTCCTGCTGGGAAATACGCGGTTTTTATACATAAGGGTACTGCCAGAGAATTCTCTGAAACTTCAAATTTCATTTTCAATGAGTGGCTGCCAGCTTCAGAATATGCGCTTGATAATCGTCCACATTTTGAAATTTTAGGTGAGGATTATAAAGGCCCGGAAAATCCTGATTCTCAGGAAGAAATATGGATTCCGGTAAAGGCAAAATAGCTCCTTTTGGAAAATATCAAAATAATAGATCAGTTTCAGGGCTTTCTGGATACACCTGATATTTTTCCGGAATCCGGCGAATTCCCGGTTTTCGAGTTTCCTGAGATCAATAGCACCGATTCTCTGATCACTGATCTGGAAAATCTTGACCATCCACGTAATTCGGTTTTGGGAAAAAGAATGGAAAGTTTTTTTGAAGTAGCGATCAAGCATAGTGAACGTTATGAAATCATTGCTTCTAATATTCAAATCATCGAAAATAAACGAACTCTTGGAGAACTGGATTTTCTACTTTTTGATAGAAAAACCGAAAGACCTTTACATGTTGAACTGGTTTACAAACTTTATGTTTACGATGATTCTTTTTCTAATGAAATGGAAAGATGGATTGGTCCAAACAGGCGTGATAGTTTTTCTGAAAAGCTATATAAACTGAAACAAAAGCAATTTCCATTATTGTATAGGTCTGAAACTAAATTCTTTCTTGAAAAACAGGGATTAAAAGCTGAAGATATTGAACAGCAACTTTGTTTCAAAGCACAGCTGTTTTCTCCAGAAGTATCTACCAGTGAGAAGCAGAGCCTTATAAATTCAGAATGTTTCAGAGGAAATTGGATGAATTTTGAAGAGTTTTTGAATATAGAATCAGAAGATTCTCTTTTCTACAGTCCTAAAAAAAAAGACTGGAGCTCCTCCCCTGCTAATAATTCAGAATGGTTTAGTAAAGAAGATATTATCGTTGAAGTTCAGGAACTGTTCAGAAAACATAAGTCACCTTTGATATGGAAAAAGTCAGGTTCTGGTTATGAAAGATTTTTTATAGTTTGGTGGTAGCTAATTTCATATGAAATATCCAGATTAAAAGTGAGCGAACTATTCCAGGATATCAACATTCTATTCCTAATCATTTTATTTCTAGCAGGAATAATCGCATTTATCATTTCAACGATCTCAGGAGGTGGTGGTGCTTTGATTTTAGTTCCATTATTAAATTTTCTTATTGGAAGTACGAAAACTGCACCGGTACTAAATCTTGGGACCTTTATTGGACGTCCCGCCCGTCTCATCCTATTCTGGAAAGATATAAATTGGAAAGTTTTCTGGTATTATGTGCCTGCAGCGATGTTAGGAGCCTGGGTAGCCGGATACTTCTTTACTAAAGTTGAAGCTTCATGGCTACAAATTTTAGTCGCAATTTTCCTGATAAGTACTGTATTTCAATACAGGTTTGGAAAAAAGGAAAGATCATTTCCGGTCAAACTATGGTATTTTATTCCGCTTGGATTCATTGTATCTGTTTTGGGAACTATCATTGGTGCCTTAGGACCAATCCTGAATCCTTTTTATTTGAATCTTGGTTTAGAAAAGGAAGAATTAATTGCAACTAAAACTGTAAACTCCTTCTTTCTGGGAATTGCACAAATAGGCAGCTATACTTTTTTCGGGTTACTGGACAGGGAATTATGGATCTATGGAATTGCTCTTGGTTTGGGTGCAGTCTTGGGAAATATTATTGGTAAACGTTTTCTTTCAAAAATGAAAAGCAGCACCTTCAGAAAATTATTGATACTCTTTATGGTGGTTAGCGGAATATTATTGATCTACAAACAGCTCAACTAGTTTATTCTTATAAATTTGTAATCTCAAAAAATCAAGTATATGCAACCGGGTTACAAGGAAGCGGTAAAAGCTTCCTATTTCAGCATCGCAGGAAATGCTCTCTTAGCAATTGCTAAGGCTGTCACCGGTATTTTTGGAAATTCTTACGCACTTATTGCTGATGCCATCGAATCTACTACAGATGTTTTTTCTTCGTTCCTGGTGCTTATTGGTTTACGCTATGCAAATAAACCAGCCGATGAAAATCACCCTTATGGTCATGGGAAAGCTGAACCCCTTATTACTTTTATGGTGGTTGGTTTTCTTATCGTTTCTGCTACCGTCATAGCTTATGAGAGTATTGAAAATATTCAAACTCCGCATAAGGTTCCTGAGCCCTATACGCTCATCGTTCTTCTGATAATTATTTTGATCAAAGAAATTTCATACCGATTTGTTTCGAAAAAAGGAACTGAAACTAATAGTTCAGCTTTAAAGGCCGATGCCTGGCACCACCGGAGTGATGCGATTACGTCATTAATGGCGTTTATTGGAATTTCAGTAGCGCTATTTATGGGAAAAGGATATGAAAATGCTGATGACTGGGCAGCTCTTTTTGCTTCCGGATTCATACTTTTCAACGCATATCTAATCTTAAGACCTGCCCTGGGTGAAGTAATGGATGAACATCGCTATGATGACCTGGAATTGAAGATCAGGGAAATAGCTCAGTTAAATGAAGGCGTTATAGAAACCGAGAAATGCTACATTAGAAAGACTGGGATGACTTATCATGTAGATCTGCATATTGCGGTAGATGCTTTGATTACCGTGAAAAAAGGGCATGATATCGCACATCGGGTAAAAGACGACATTCTTGAAAATATACCTAAAATTGCTGATGTTCTTATTCATGTAGAACCAGACGACGAATTATAGTCCACGCTTCTAAGAAAATTTTTTAAATTCTTAAGAAAGATTTAGCAGAAAGTGAGCCTTTCCGACTTTGCTGTAGCCGGCATTAAGCGTATCTTAAAGTTTAGAATTAACCAAAAAATAAGCGTTATGTCGATGATTAATGAAAAAGAATTTAAAGAACTAGCTAACCATAAAAGTGAGACCTGCGTTTCAATTTTTATTCCTACACAACGGGCTGGTAAGGAAGTGCTTGAGGAAAAAAACAAAAAGCATTTACATTCTGAATGGACTCAGATTACAAAAAAACTTAAAGAAAATGGTGTAGCCGAATCAACTATCGAAAAAATTGGTAAACCAATCAATGAGTTACTGGACGATAGGGATTTTTGGCGTCATCAATCTGATGGTTTAGCTATTTTCGCTTCTTCAGAATATTTCAAGAATTTCACCATTCCGGTAAATTTTGAAGCTTACCATTATATTTCAAATGATTTTTATGTGAAACCTCTGGTTCCAGCCATGAATGATGATGGCAGATTCAACATTCTTAGCCTTCAGCTGGAAAATGTAAGATTATATGAAGCATCACGATATACTATAACTCCAATAGATATTGAAGACCTTACGCCGTCAAGACTTGAAGAAAGAGTTGGATACGATTATCAGGAGAAAGCATTACAATTCAGAACTCAAGGTGAAGGTGGAGATAAAACTCAATTTCACGGTCATGGTGGTAGTGAACGAGATGAAAAAACTGAATACAAACAATTCTTCAGAGCTGTAGACCAGGGTATCAAAGAATATCTACATAAAGAAAATCTACCATTGGTTGTTTACTGTCAGGATTATTTATTTCCTATTTATCAGGATGCCAATACTTATAACCATCTATATGAAAAAGTGGTTCCAGGAAATCCAAATGATACCGATATCATTGGAATTCAGCGACGTGCATTAGATGTTTTTGAATCCCAACTAGATAAGACAAGAGATGAAAAGATCGAAATATATAAGGAATTGAGCAGTACTGAAAATACGACTTCCGCAGTTAGCGATATTATCCCGGCTGTTTACCAGGGTAAAGTAGACACTTTATTCATTGAAAACCGTGCAGAAGTATGGGGGAATTATAAGGAAGACGAGATGAAGGTTGTGTTTGATGAAGATCGTAAAGATGGTAGTATTTCTTTATTGAATCTTGCTGCAAAAAAAACCATAGAAATGGGCGGAAAGGTTTATCTCGTGGAGCATGAATTCATGCCACAGAAAAAATCCAAAATGAATGCCTTACTTAGGTTCTAAATAAAAGTAGATGGCTGTGAAGTTCATCAAATTATCTGAGCAGCCATCTTATTCTTACCTAAACAACATAGACTAAAATATTAAGCTTAACTTTAGTCTCCCAAAACAATAATTAATGGAAACTAATCTGGCCGTGCTTATAGACGGCGATAATATACCTTCCGCTCACGTGAAGGAAATGATGGAAGAAATTGCCAAATATGGCAATCCTACAATCAAAAGAATTTATGGTGACTGGACCAAACCTCATTTGAATAAATGGAAAACGGTCCTGCTTGAGAATGCGATTCATCCTATTCAGCAATATGGATATACACAGGGAAAGAACGCGACAGATTCAGCAATGATCATCGATGCGATGGATATTCTTTATTCCAATAAAGTTGATGGATTTTGCCTGGTTTCCAGTGATTCAGATTTTACAAGGCTTGCTACAAGACTTCGTGAGGCCAGTATGAAGGTTATTGGAATTGGTGAGAAGAAAACTCCAGATCCTTTTATAGTTGCATGCGATAAGTTTATCTATATCGAAATCCTGAAAAACAATTCCAAGGATACTAACAATGATAAAAGCAAGGAAAAAGATAACAGAAAACCTAACGTAGATAAGATCACGCCAAAAGTGATACGGCTTATTTCGCAGACGATCTCTGATGTCGCAGACGAAGATGGCTGGGCATTTCTTGGAGATGTTGGAAGTTTACTTCAGAAAAAGCAACCTAATTTCGATTCCAGGAATTATGGATTTCAAAAGCTGACTCCAATGATAAATTCCATAGATAAATTTGAGATCGAATCCAGAGAAAATGCCAACTCTAAGTTCAAATTGATTTACGTTAGAAATAAATAATTTTTAAGAATGAGGAATCTTAAGAAACTTCATAAAGCAGAATACAGACCTATGGGCGACCTGGAAACCTGGTCTCCATTACCGACCCGTAGTTTACAAATGATAGACCCATTTATCTTTTTAAATCATCACGGCCCTCAGGTTTACAAGCCAAATAATAATGGCCTTCCTTTTGGACCACATCCACATCGTGGTATGGAAACGGTGACTTTTATTATTGATGGTGATATCGCTCATAAAGATAGCAGTGGTCATAAAAGCGTTATCGAAAGCGGTGGAGTTCAATGGATGTCTGCAGGAAGCGGACTTATTCATGCGGAAGTGTCTTCAGATAAATTTAAACAGGAAGGCGGACCACTTGAAATCTTACAATTATGGGTGAACCTTCCGAAGCGACTCAAAATGATGGAGCCTGAATATGTAGGGCTTCAGAAAGACCAGATCTCAATTTGGAAGAATCAGGAGAAATCCATCACAGCTCAGGTTATTTCGGGTAATTTTAAAGGAATTCGCGGTGCATTCGACACTCCTACTTCAGTTAATCTTTCACTAGTTCATTTTGACGAAAATTCAGAAATAGAATTAGAAATTCCTAAATCAGATAATATCTTTTTCTACGTAATTCGCGGAAAATTGGAAGTGAATGAAATTGAAGTCCAAGAATTACATCTTGCTGAATTCTCTAAGAATAGCGAAATCTTAAATATAATCGCAAAAGAAAAAAGCATTTTGCTTTTAGGTCATGCAGAACCATTTAATGAAAATGTCGTTTTTGGTGGTCCATTTGTTATGAATTCAGAAGAAGAAATTCAGCAAGCCTACGAGGACTATAAATCAGGAAGAATGGGTGAATGGAATTAGATCAAAATTTACCTTATCAGACTGAAATGGCCTTTTATATTTTCACCTGAATCAAGGACTAAACTAAACCAATAATCGCCAGCAACAGCTGGTTTACCATTTATTTCACCATTCCAACCGGAATCTGTGACATCTATTTTTTTGAGGAATTTGCCGTAGCGATCATAGATCATTACGGTATAATTAGTAGTTGTCCCTCTAATTTTCCATTCATCATTAATACCATCTCCATTTGGTGTAAAGAATTTATCATAACCAAAAACTGAAATCTCTTGGGAGAGAGTTTCACAACCATTTTTATTTCTGGCGTAAACCATGTGAATTCCAGCATTAATGTTATCGAAAATTGCTGAATCTTGGTATGCACCATTATCTATGGCATATTCATATTCCGAATTTCCCTCAACAATAACGTTAACAGAATTCGAAACTCCATCTGACTCTACTTTCACGTCATCAATTCTTCCGGTTTCAGAATATTTTAATTCAATTTCCCTGCTCGATACGCAGGTACCAGATTCGCTAACTTCAACTATATAGTTTCCAATGCCGATAGCGGTAATAGATTCTTGATTTTCATTCAATTCTGTTCCATTATAAAACCAGGTGAAATTTAGATCATCCCTGTTTTCTTCTAAGCCTGCATTCAAAATAATGCTCTCAAAGGTTTCATTAGGGCAAACGGATATAGATTCATTTTCAGCAAGATCAGGTCCGCTAACTATTTTTAAATTGATACTGGAAAATCCATAACAGGAACCGGACACAATAACCTTGAAAAAAAGTTTCTGCTCAAAAGCAATTGTATTGGTAAAACTTCCTGTAATCTCATTTGTGTTATTCCTAGCGTCTTCTTTTGAGTTGTAGTAATAAACTTCAGCATTTTCCGGTAGATCATCAAGAAAACTTTGGGTAACTGTATTTAAGCTTACACTGCTAAATCCGTCAAGAGGCATATCATCACAAATAGAAAAATCTTCCACTTGAAAATCATTGTTAGATTCTAACCTCAATCGAATTTCAGCTACTTTAATACAATCAAAACTACTCCTGACTATTGCATAGACAGAAGTTTCGCCACTTAGATAATCTTGAGGGTTTTCAATAGGTTGAATTCTATTTAGTGCATTATCTGAAGTTTTGTAATAACCTTCAATCTCTAGACGATCACTGGGATTCAGAATTTGTCTTTCACTATCTAAAAGATTGAAAACACCGTTTTGATCTTCCGGGAATACACAAGCAGATATTTCTGCAGGATTTACTTCCATTTCAGGATAATATTCAATAGTTACTTCTCCAAAAGACAGGCAATTATTGGCAGTTTCTACCTCAACAGAATATTCCCCGGGTTCATTCACAGTTAATTTTTCTCTGTATTCATTGACCAGTAAATTGCCATTTTTAAACCATTGATACACTGCGTTTTCCAAAGAAGTAGAGGCTTCGAGAGTTATAGATTCCCCGCTACATAATCCATTGTTATTGTTGATTAGCCTATCAGGACCTAAATTCTCTGAAGGCTCGAAACTTCCTGCTTCAAGAAATACCGCAGAGTCAAAACGATAATTAAAATCATCTGCTATCACTAATTTCACATGATAAGTTCTTCCTGCAACCACATTCGTAGATGCTGTAAGCACAGTTGTTTGACCATCAAATACAGTTTCTCCATCTGTATTGAATTTATCAAAATAAGCTTCGTTAACTTCACGACATTCGTTCGTGATAAAGGGATGAACAGTGGTGACACTCACGGGAGTCTGAGTTCCGGGAACAAGGGCTATATTTTCATACTCGTCTTCTGTTTCTTCTCTTATAAAAAATGCAAATACATCTGAAAACCTACAGGTATTGGGATTATTAGCCTGATATTCTTCAGAAGCAAATAAATACCTGAAACTTATTCCCGATACTTCCGGAACAAAATCGAACTCTATGATCGTGGCGTTGATAGTTTCTACATCAAACTCTGCATTCAGATCTTGATCTCCCTCCCAACCTGCTACATCATCATCGGCTAGAATAGACGTGGCTTGAGCTATATTTTCCAGTTTTCCGGTACTTAAAACAATTCCTCTATTAATTGGAAAGTTTGTTCCTGAAGCATCAAAATATCCGAAACTCTTACTGCCATCACTGAAATTACCACCAGCTGCCTCGGTAACAACAACATTTTTAATACATGAACTATTGATTAAAAAATCTTCGATTAATTGTTCAGGAGAATAGCTGTCATCCACTTCTATTTGCTGAGCATAAGCAAAACCTGAAAAACAGATCATTAAAAGTATCAAATAAACGCGTTTCAACATTTTGCAAAAATACAGATGAAGTGGTTTTATAAAAAATTCTGTAAGCTAAGGTTTTAAAATCAGCAATTTAAATTCTGCAAATAGATGCTACAATAGAAGTGGTAATATTATGATAAAGATTCTTAAAACTTGTCATAGAAGTCCTCGGTTTTGTATTTTAAGCTTAAACAAAAAAATTATGGATATTACATTAGAGAAAGCCCAGGAAGTTGTTGAAGCAGCTATTAAAAAATCAAGGGAAATGGGTGTTAAAATGAATATTGCCGTTGTTGATAGCGGTGCGAATATCAAAGCCTTTGCAAGAATGGATGGTGCATGGCTAGGCTCTGCAGATATTGCTATTAAAAAGGCTAAGACAGCGAGATATTTTGATATGAATTCCGGTGAAATTGGTAAGCTCTCTCAACCGGGACAATCACTTTTCAATATTGAACATTCAAATGATGGCTTAATTACGTTCCCAGGAGGCGTGCTTCTAAAGCATGGAGAGGATATTATTGGAGCCGTTGGAATTTCAGGTAGTACCGTTGAAGATGATCATGAAGTTGCAACCTATGCTGCGAATTCATTATAAACTTAAAGTCATTTAAAATTGAAATCCGCTGAATGTCTTCAGCGGATTTTTTATTTATGTCTTTCTTCCAAAACCTTGACAACATCCTTCAGGCCAAAACCTTTAGCCTTAAGTAGAATCATATAGTGAAATAGAAGATCTGAACTTTCATTAAGGAAAAGATCGTCATCATCATCTTTAGCCTCAATAACAGTTTCTACGGCCTCTTCCCCTACTTTCTGCGCTATCTTATTAATACCTTTGTCAAATAACGAAACAACATAGCTGGAGTCATTTTCATCGCGGAGTTCAGGTTCGGTTTCACTTAGCTTCTTTCTGCTGGCAATGATCCCTTCCAGTTTTGAAAGAAAACCGTAATCCTCCGTATTCTCTTCTGCCCAGCAAGTATCCGTTCCCTTATGACAAACAGGACCTTCGGGTTTCACCTGGATAAGAAGAGTGTCATTATCACAATCCAGTTTAATTTTTACCAAGTTTAGAAAATTACCACTTTCTTCTCCCTTAGTCCACAAACGGTTCTTAGTCCTACTGAAAAAAGTCACTTTTTTACTTTCATTCGTTTTTAAATAAGCTTCTTCATTCATATAACCAAGCATCAAAACCTTTCTGGTTTTTGAATCCTGGATAATTGCAGGTACGAGTCCGTCCTTATTTTTACTGAAATCTATATTCATATTGCTATAATCTCACCGGAATTCCGGCTGTTCTTAGTTGATTCTTTAATTCTGAAATTTCTATTTCTTTAAAGTGAAAAACACTGGCAGCTAAAGCGGCATCAGCTTTTCCTTCTTTAAAAGTGTCTGTAAAATGTTCAATTTTACCTGCACCTCCAGAAGCGATAATTGGAATATTCAATTCTGAAGAAAGTCTGGCTAATGCTTCATTGGCGAATCCATTTTTTGTTCCATCATGATCCATGGAGGTAAAAAGGATCTCTCCTGCTCCTCGTTGTTCCACTTCCTTCGCCCATTCAAATAGATCGAGTTCTGTAGGCACTTTTCCTCCTACTAGATGAACAGTCCATTTCCCATCGATATTCTTTGCATCTATGGCAACTACCACACACTGACTTCCAAATTTATCTGAAAGCTGATTTATCAGATCTGGATTTTTTACTGCGGAAGAATTTATCGAAACCTTATCTGCTCCATTTTTCAAAAGTATATCTACATCTTCTACTGAAGAGATACCTCCACCAACTGTAAACGGAATATTTAATTGTTCCGCTACATCCAAAACTAATTTGGCTAAAGTCTTTCGTTTCTCTTCTGTGGCTGAAATATCAAGGAACACCAGTTCATCTGCTCCTTTTTCTGCATACGCCGCCGCAAGTTCCACCGGATCCCCTGCGTCTCTAAGGTCTACAAAGTTAACTCCTTTTACAGTCCTTCCATTTTTGATGTCCAGACAGGGTATTATTCTTTTAGTTAGCACAATTTATCTTTTATATATAACATCATTCTGAACTTGTTTCAGAATCTCAATTTAGCAACCCTGAATCCAGTTCAGGGTGACGCTCTTTATTTATTTAAAATATAGTTCTCCAGTTGTTTTAAACTGATCCTGTTTTCATAGATCGCCTTACCTATGATCACTCCTTCACATCCAAGTTCCTCAAGTTTTGGTAATTCGTCAAAAGTTGAGATACCTCCTGAAGCGATCAGGTTAATATTTTCTGTTTCAGACAGGATCTCCCGGTAAAGTTCGAAAGAAGGACCTTCCAGCATTCCATCTTTAGAAATATCTGTACAGATCACATAACTAATCCCTGCTTTTTCAAAATTCTGGATAAAAGGGATGATCTCTTTATCTGAATCTTCCAGCCATCCGGAAACTGCGATCTTTCTATCTTTCGCATCTGCACCCAAAATGATCTTCTCATTTCCATATTTCTGAAGCCAGCTCTGGAACATTTCAGGATTTTTAACGGCAATACTACCACCGGTGATCTGGTTCGCTCCACTTTCAAAAGCTATCTGAAGATCTTTATCAGTTTTGAGTCCGCCACCAAAATCGATCTTTAAAGAGGTTTTAGTAGCGATAGTTTCAAGGATCTTATGATTTACTATATGGCTGGATTTAGCACCATCAAGGTCAACAAGATGTAAATACTCGATACCATGTGCCTCAAAAGATTTTGCGACCTCAAGCGGATCTTCATTATATATTTTCTTGGTGTTATAATCTCCTTTAGAAAGCCTTACGCACTTGCCTTCAATAATATCTATTGCGGGTATTATTCGCATTTTATAATTCTATTTTCAAAAAATTCTTTAAAATCTGTTCCCCGGTCTTACTGCTTTTCTCCGGGTGAAATTGCACTCCGTAAAAATTATCACGATGTAATGCTGTAGAATAATTCACTCCATATTCAGTCCTCGCAATTTCATCTTTACATTCCGGAACGTAGTAACTATGCACTAAATAAACATATTCCTCATCCTCAACATTATCAAATAAGTGAGTTTCAAGGTTGGTGATCTGATTCCATCCTATTTGAGGCACTTTTACAGAATTATCAAATCTCTTTACATCTGCTTTAAAGATTCCGAGTCCCTGAGTATCTCCTTCTTCAGAATGATCACACATTAGTTGCATTCCAAGGCATATTCCTAATACAGGCTGCTTGAGCGTTGGTATCACTTTATCCAGTCCCGTAGATCTCAACATCTTCATGGCACTACCAGCTTCTCCAACACCTGGGAATATTACTTTATCTGCCTGTCTTATTTCGTTCTCATTACTACTTAAAACCGCTTCGTATCCAAGTCGTTTAATGGCAAATTTTATACTCTGAATATTGCCTGCACCATAATCTATAATAACGATCTTCATTAAAGCATTCCTTTTGTAGAGGGTAAAATCATTTTTTCGGTGTCTCTTTTCACTGCCATTTTAATAGCTTTCGCGAAAGCTTTGAATATAGCTTCGATCTTATGATGCTCATTCTGGCCTTCAGCTTTGATATTTAAATTAGCTTTTGCTCCGTCTGTAAAAGATTTAAAAAAGTGATAGAACATTTCAGTGGGCATTTTTCCAATCATTTCTCGATTAAAATCTGATTCCCAAACTAACCAGTTACGACCTCCAAAATCTATAGCTGCCTGAGCCAAACAATCATCCATAGGTAAACAGAAACCATATCTCTCGATTCCCAATTTATTCCCCAGTGCTTTACTGAAAACTTCCCCCAATGCAATTGCGGTATCTTCAATAGTATGATGTTCATCTACTTCCAGATCACCTTTCACAGCTATTTTAAGATCCATTTGGCCATGACGCGCTAATTGATCAAGCATATGATCAAAAAATGCGATACCGGTGCTTATTTCGCTTTTTCCGGTTCCATCAAGGTTCAGTTCTATTTTTATATCGGTTTCATTGGTCTTTCGCTCAATTTCGGCAGTTCTATCCTGAAGTTTTAAAAACTCATAGATCTCTTTCCAAGAATTGGTTTTTAAAGCGATATGTTTTTTAACTTCAGATTTATCGTTTGCGACTTCATCTGCGGCTAGATCTTCATGAGTGTCAATAAAAATCCCCTTCCCTCCAAAATTCATGGCGAACTCTACATCAGTCAAACGATCCCCAACCATAAAAGAATTTTTAAGATCATATTGAGGATTATTTAGATAGTTTTCTTCTAGTAGACCAGTATTTGGCTTCCTGGTTGGAGAATTATCCTTAGCAAAAGTTTTATCGATCAATTGATCTTTAAACTCGACACCTTCATTTTTAAAGGTTTTGACAATGAAATTCTGAATTGGCCAAAAATCATTTTCTGGAAATTCATCGGTTCCCAATCCATCCTGATTTGTCACCATTACAATTTCGTAATCCAGTTCCCTGGCAATTTTTCCCAGATAAGTAAATACCTCAGGATAAAATTCCAGCTTTTCCAGACTATCTATCTGGTAATCTTCAGGCTCGTGGATCAAAGTTCCATCCCGATCTACAAATAATACTTTATTCATTATCTAATTCTTTAAAGGCTTCGATTAATTTTTTATTTTCCTCTCTGGTACCAATCGTAATTCTCAAACAATTTTCACAAAGGGGTTGATTACTTCTGTTTCTAATTACTATACCTTTCTTAAGAAAATCCTGATATCTTTTATTTGCATCGTCTACTTCCAGAAGTAGAAAGTTAGCATCAGATTTATATATTTTGCTAATAAAATTAACTTCAAGTAATACTTTAGATAAATAATCTCTTTCCTTTAGAATATCACCAACTTGTGATTTTATTTTTTCTAGACTTCTCAAAGCATATAGTGCCTTTTCTTGCGTTTGCTGATTGACGTTGTATGGAGGTTTTATTTTATTCAGAATAGTAATTATCTCTTTTGAAGCAAACAAGGCTCCCAGTCTAATTCCTGCCAGTCCGAATGCTTTTGAAAAGGTTTGAGTTACAATCAAATTCGGAAAGTATTCCAGTTTACTAATCCAGCTTTCCTTCTCTGAAAAATCAATATACGCCTCATCAATGACAACAAGACCTTTAAAATTTTCGAGTAGACCAATTACCGTGTCTGCATCGAAAGTGTTTCCGGAAGGATTGTTCGGTGAACAAAGAAATAAAATCTTGCTGCGATCATCTGCCTGACTCATAATTGCCGTAGCATCAGGTTCAAAGTCGTGGTTTAGATAAACTTCCCTGTTCTCGATATTGTTGATATCGGCTAAAACCTTATACATCCCGTAAGTTGGTGGTAAGGTGATCACATTGTCTATTCCCGGTTCACAGAATGCTCTGAAAATTAGATCCAGCACTTCGTCACTTCCATTACCTAAAAGGATATTCTTGGCGGGGATATTTCTAAGCTCAGAAAGACTCTTTTTGACTTCGTTTTGCTGTGGATCGGGATATCGATTCAATCCATTTTCATTGGGATTTTCATTCGCATCCAGAAAGACCATCTCTTCGCCCTGGGTTTTATATTCGTCACGAGCGGAAGAATATGGTTTTAAACCGGCCACATTAGACCTAACAATTTTATTAATGTCGAATTGTTTCATTTAATCGAGATCTTTTAAACGCAGACTAACCGCATTTTTATGAGCCTGTAAACCCTCTGCTTCGGCAAGTAACTCGATCGAAGGTCCTATTTTCTTGATCCCTTCTTCAGAAATCTTCTGAAAAGTGATCGTTTTCATAAAACTATCAAGGTTGACTCCGCTATATTGTTTAGCATAGCCGTTAGTTGGCAAGGTGTGATTCGTTCCTGAAGCATAATCTCCGGCACTTTCAGGAGTATAGTTTCCTATAAAGACTGAACCGGCATTTCTAACCCCGCTTATAAAAAATTTCTCATTTTCAGAACAGATGATAAAATGTTCTGGCCCATACTCATTGATCAATTGAAGTGCTTCTTCATCTGATTTCACTAATATTAGACGAGAATTCTCAATGGCTCTGTCGGCTATTGCTTTTCTCGGAAGATCCTGTATTTGCGTTGATATTTCTTCTGAAACTTTTTCAATCATTGCTTCGGAAGTGGAAACCATAATTACCTGGCTATCCGAACCATGTTCCGCCTGGCTTAAAAGATCTGAAGCAACATAAGCTGCATTCGCCGATTTATCTGCGAAAACTAGTAATTCCGAAGGTCCTGCCGGCATATCTATAGCTACCTGATATTTTGTAGCCAGTTGTTTTGCAACGGTGACAAATTGATTTCCTGGTCCGAAGATCTTATAAACCTGAGGTACACTTTCGGTTCCAAAAGTCATTGCACCAATAGCCTGAATTCCTCCAATTTTGAATATTTGTGTAACACCACACAATTCTGCAGCATATAAGATTGCTGGATTCACGTTTCCTTCTTTATCTGGCGGCGTGCAAAGAATGATCTCGTCACAACCCGCTAGTTTTGCAGGTATCGCCAACATTAAAATTGAAGAAAATAAAGGTGCCGTGCCTCCTGGAATATAAAGTCCGACTTTTTGAATTGACTTCTTCTCCTGCCAGCATCTTACCCCGTTGGTAGTTTCTACGCTAATACGCTCGGTTTTTTGAGCAGCATGGAATTTTTCAATATTTACTTTAGCAAGCTTTATGGCCGACTTTAATTCTTCTGAGATCTGTCCTGAGGCATTTTCAATTTCCAAGCTGGAAACTTGCAATTTATCTAATTGAATACCATCAAAAAGCTCAGTATATTTTCTGACTGCAGAATCGCCTTTTATCCTGATCTCGTCAAAAATCTGGTTTACCGTTTGTTCTATATCAGCCACCGTTTGTGTAGGTCTTCTAAGGATTTCGGGCCAATCCTTTCTTTCCGGATTTAATATCTTATTCATAAACTAAGTTTTCCGCAGTTATTAAATTACCATTTTTTCAATTGGCGCTACTAGAATTCCTTCGGCGCCAAAGTTTCTCAATTCATCCAGAACTTCCCAGAACCTTTCTTCATTGATCACTGTATGCACTGAACTCCATCCTTCTTCAGCTAATGGAAGCACTGTAGGGCTTCTCATTCCAGGCAACAACCTGGTCACAGCTTCAAGCTTAGCATTAGGCACATTCATTAGAATGTATTTAGAAGTTCTGGCGTTTAAAACCGATTTCATCCTGAATTGAAGTTTTTCCAGAATAGTTTTACGCTCTTCAGAAATTTTTGGAGAGATAGCAAGCACCGCTTCACTTTTCAACATCACTTCCACTTCCTTTAGTCCGTTTTTGAACAAAGTGCTTCCGCTGGATACGATATCGCAAATAGCATCTGCCAGGCCAATATTCGGAGCGATTTCAACTGAGCCATTAATAATATGAAGATCTGCTGAAATTCCTTTTTCCTTTAGAAATTCGTTTACGGTATTAGGATAAGAAGTCGCTATCTTTAAACCGTCCAGATCCTTAATTCCGTTATAATTGAAAGATTTTGGAACTGCCAGAGATACGCGACATTTCGAAAAGCCTAGTTTTTCGCCTCTAATGATATCCTGACCTTTTTCAATCAGAACATTCTCGCCTATGATCGCAACATCCACAACTCCATCTCGAAGATATTGAGGAATATCACCATTTCTTAGATACATCACCTCTAGAGGAAAGTTTCTGGAAGATGCCTTTAACTGCTCCTTTCCATTATCTATAGAAATACCAGCATCTTTTAGAATACTAATGGAATCTTCAAAAAGACGTCCTGATTTCTGAACCGCAATCCTTAATTTTTCTTTACTCATAATTTTAATTGGCTACTATTAGAAATAAAAAAACCCGTTTGATTGCTCAAACGGGTTATGATATTTTAGTTAATGTTACAACATATCATATTCACCTCGCCTGAGCGTGGATAGAAAAATGATGATGATGTACAGAATATTTTCTCATTGTGAATTCAAATCTAAATAAAAATTTCAGAAATAAAACCTGAAATCAAATATTTAATATTTGTTTATTAATTATTACCAAGAATTAGAGGCATTCCCTCATCTCCAGATCCAATTACAACTACTTTAGAATTAGGTGATTTAGCTAATTCTACCGTTGCCTGAATTCCTTTTTCCTTTAAAACCTTGTCTGTAAGTGATTCACTTAGAATCCGGTTTGCACGAGCTTTACCTTCCGCATCGATACGCTGACGCTCGGCTTCCTGTTCTGCCTTAGTCAACCTATATTCATATTCCAAAGATTCCTGTTCCTGTCTAAGTTTTCTTTCAATAGCTTCTTTAATCGTTGGAGGCAATGAGACATCTCTTACCAGAACTTCATTCACCTGAACATATTGGTCTTCAAGCAACAAATTGGTTTCATCAAAAATCTCCTTCTGAATAGCCTCCCTTTTACTGGCATAAAGCTGCTCTGGATTATATCTTCCTACGACTGCCCTGGTAGCTGAACGTATGGCTGGCTGCAACAAACGCTGTATATAAGCCTCCCCTTTTTCCTGATGTAATTTACCTAGAACTTCATATTCCGGCTGAAACCAAACTGAAGCATCCAATCTAATCTCCAGTCCGTTTGAAGAAAGCACTCTCATTTCCTCGTCGATGGATTGCTGACGCACTTCATAAACGAAAACTTTATTCCAAGGAGCTACAAAATGAAAACCCTCAGATAATGGCGGTTGGTCGGTAACCACTCCACCTCCAAAAGTTCTATACAAAACTCCGGCCTCACCGGAATCTATAGTTACTGTAGATTTGGTTATGATAATTATTAAAACAACAACACCAATAAATAATGGCACTACGATCTTCGGTAATCTTTCCATATGTAAAATTGAAATTTAAATTAGTCCTAAATATTTTCGGTAAAACCACTCAGCGGCAAGGACAATTATCAGGATAAACAGCAGGTAATACCAGTCGATCAAAGGTACGTTTTTTTGATGGCTTTTCTGTACAGGCTTGAACTTATCATTGTTCAGCAAATTTCTGATCAACAATTCTGCCTGATCCTGGTAATATAAATCGCTTTCATTGTTTTCGGCGAGTGCCACCATTCCGCTTAGATTAGAGGAAACGAATTGCTGCTCGGTATTATAGTCGATCACTTTAAACTTACCTGTTCTGTTAAGGTTTTTATCTTCAACACGAACGGTAAAAGAATAATCCCCAGGCTCCAGGTCTCCACCGTCAAACTGGTAAAAGTTATTTCTCAGCACCAGGTCCGAAGTAAAACTTTCTTCAGAACTGTCATTTACTATTTTGATTTTCAAGTTCGCTGAGGCATCAAACTGGTAATTCTCGTCAAAATACTGTGCTGAAATGATCACATTCTGATTGGCATAATAGAAATTTTCTGAATCTACGGTGAGCCTTTGCCTGGCAGAAGTTTTAGCAAGATTCTGAATTAATTTACCAAAGAATTCGTCGAAATTTTGAAATGACTGATTGTCCAAATAAGATTTTGCTCTCCACCTCCATATATTTTCACCCAGTAGAAATCCAGATTTTGGTGAGTTCTTAGTTACGGCAAGCAATGGTTCATTACTATTAACTCCTTCAATTTCTTGAAATAGTAAACTATTGTATTTACCGTTATCATATTCTAGAGGTCCGAACTTATCAACTAAAGGTGGAAAATCATTAAATTCGATATCTTCAAACTGAAATGAATTAAAACCTTTATTATAAACAGGAAAATATTCCTGAGGTTGATTTACCGCATTTCTATTCAAACCAAGTTGGAGACTATTCAAATAATTCCAGTCGGTTTTACTTCCTGAAATTAAAAGGTAATTTAAATTATCCTCTATGACATCCTTAATAACCTTACTAAACCTTTGATTTACCTGGTACAACACAATCAATTGATAATCATTTAATTGATTGTCAAAATCTTTTAAGTAAACTATATCAGAATTTCTTTGCTGATTACTTTCAATAGCCTTTTGAATTGCTCCAAGATCAGGATGAGAAATATCTGAAATTATCAAAACATTGGTTCGCTCATCTACCACTTCCACAGCAAAATTCTGACTATTGTTGCTGGAATTTTTTTCGTTTTCTAACGAATCTATTTCGATGGTATAGGATTGAACTCCTAATGAATTTGCCGGCAGATCTGTTCTCAGAATATGAGAATTTTCACCTTTTGAAAATTGAATTTTTTCAGAAAATATCACATTTTCTCTTGACTTTATTTTCACGGTAGTTTCAACCGGCCCTTTCCCTGAAAAATTAATGAAAGCCTCTACGGGAAATCTATTCCTCAGAAAAGCGTACCTGTTGGAATTAATTCTTGAGATACTTAGATCCTGATAGCTTGTGGTATCTCCAAGAATTACCGGATAAATGCTGGTATTGGAATTCTGCTTAAAATACCTGTAATCTCTTCCTAAACTTTGATTTCCGTCTGAAAGTAAGATGACAGCTTTTTGCTTATCCGGATAAATATCCTGAGATCTGTACAGCGCAGAATAAATATCAGTTTGATTTTGATTAAAATCCAGGCTGTCTGAAATCTGTAAATCGGCACCAAAACTTAGATCATTGATCTCAAAGTTTGCTTCTATATCAGTGTTACTCTTTATGTAATCACCAAATTCTTTCAAAGCATTTTCTGCTTCCAGATAGTCTATAGACTGAGAATTATCAGAAAGCAAAAGTAGTTCCGGTTTTGTCAATTCGTAATCTATAGATGAGATTCGGGGATTGATGAATAAAAGAAGGATTAAAAATGCCGAAAATGCTCGTAAACAAAAGAAAATATAATCCTTTCGAGATTTGTTTTTCCGTTTGTACAGGTATTGAAAAAAAGCAAACCCCAGCGCTAATAAAAGAGCCAGGGCTATATATATAATTGTACTAATCGTCATTCAAATGGCTTAGAAGCGTGAAGTTAAGAATTAAAATAAATAATCTCACATCTAAACCGTAGCATAAATTTTAGGTATGCATCCCACCATCTACGTGAATTACCTGTCCAGTTACATAAGAACTCAAGTCGCTCCCAAGGTAAACGCAAGCATTGGCGATATCTTCAGGCTTACCTCCTCTTTTCAAAGGAATAGCGTCTCTCCAGCCCTGTACAGTTTTTTCATCAAGCTTTTCGGTCATTTCCGTTTCAATAAATCCAGGTGCTATCACATTTGTTCTAATATTTCTGGAACCTAATTCCTGGGCCATTGACTTGGAAAAACCAATGATTCCAGCTTTTGAAGCTGCATAGTTCGCCTGACCAGCATTTCCGGTAACACCGACTACAGAACTCATATTAATGATGCTTCCATAGCGTTGCTTTAACATTGTTCTCTGAACCGCCTTGGTCATATTAAAGATAGATTTCAGGTTCACTTCGATCACCTTATCAAAATCCTCTTCACTCATTCTCATTAATAGATTGTCTTTAGTGATCCCTGCATTATTGATGAGAATATCTATAGATCCAAAGTCTTTTGCTACATTATCGATAAGCTCCTGAGCTTCCTGAAAACTTGCAGCGTTGGATTGATATGCTTTCGCTTTTACTCCCAGAGATTCAAGTTCCTTTGCAAGCTCTTCCGCAGACTGTGCCGAGGAATTATAAGTAAAGGCCACATTAGCTCCATGTTGCGCAAATACCTGTGCGATACCTTTACCAATACCTCTACTTCCTCCAGTGATTATAGCGTTCTTTCCTTCTAATAATTTCATATTTAATGATCTTGGTTAATTGACAAGCCAAATATAACAAAACCTAGGTAGGCCATAAATAAAAAATCCTCCTGAAATATTCCCTAAGGAATCTAACAGAAGGATTTTAGATAAAAGATATTTTTGTCTAGCTGTTTAAAACTTCAGCTACTTTCTTTCCAATTTCAGCAGGAGAATCTACTACGTGAATACCATTCTCTTTAAGAATTTTCTTCTTAGCCTGAGCAGTATCTTCGCTTCCACCAACGATCGCACCGGCGTGCCCCATTGTTCTACCAGCAGGAGCAGTTTCACCAGCAATAAATCCTACAACCGGCTTCTTATTACCGTTTTCTTTCACCCATTTTGCTGCGTCTGCTTCAAGCTGACCTCCAATTTCCCCGATCATAACGATACATTCAGTTTCGTCATCATTCATCAATAACTCAACAGCTTCCTTAGTGGTAGTTCCAATAATTGGGTCACCACCAATACCGATGGCAGTAGTAATTCCCAATCCTTGTTTTACAACCTGATCTGCAGCTTCATAGGTAAGTGTTCCAGATTTAGAAACGATCCCTACTTTTCCTTTTTTGAAAACGAAACCTGGCATGATACCAACTTTAGCTTCTCCCGGAGTAATAACTCCCGGACAGTTAGGACCTATTAATCTACAATCACGATCTTTAATATAATCTGAAGCCTTCACCATATCGGCAACAGGAATCCCTTCAGTGATAGTGATGATTACTTTTATACCTGCATCAGCAGCTTCCATAATCGCATCTGCAGCAAATGCCGGCGGTACGAAAATAATTGATACATCTGCTCCGGTTTGCTCAACAGCATCAGATACTGTATTAAATACTGGTTTATTAAGGTGTTTCTGCCCTCCTTTACCCGGAGTAACTCCACCAACTACATTTGTACCATATTCTATCATCTGCTCGGCATGGAAAGTTCCTTCACTTCCAGTAAAGCCCTGCACGATTATTTTAGAATTTTTATTGACTAAAACGCTCATAAGTGTCTTTTGAATTTTGGATTACAAAAGTATGTTTTTAAATATAAACCCTAAAGTCATTTAATAGATTATTGACGGGAATTTCCTTAAAATTCCTATAAAATTAGCGATTATCGAAAAATTGCAGAATGATTTTCGATTTCTGCTGTTGAACTCAAAATGCTTTTCAAAGTAGAATGAATTACAGGCTAATGACGTAAATAGTGATTACAGCTGAAAGAGTTAAAATTAAAGCGTAGAGCGTATGAATTGGTTTATTGATCTTTTTAATTTCTCGTTCAAAATCTACAGATTTCTTTTGATTCGATGAATTCATGATGAATGAATTAAAGTTTTTAGATGTTTAGAAATTGAAATTAATCGAAAACCGAAATATCCATTTTAAATATCATTGAATAGCCAGTATTTTGATGTTAGTACTATCTTCTTTGAAGTGTATATAAATGAGAAGCCCAGTATATCTACCGGGCTTCTCATTTATTAATTTTCTTCATTATCAAATATCTCCACTTTACCGGGGTCATCTCCCCCTCTTTTCACGTGAACGTTGATGTTCTTCTTTTCCTTTGCTATTTTTTTTGCAGTTAAGGCATCGATCTTCTTTCCGTTGTAATAAAAGCTTCCTCCTTCATTATCTATTTCGTCTATGATCTCATCAGGTTTTGGTGGAGGCGGTGGCGCCGGTGCCATCGGTGGTTCAGGATGAATATCTCTCATTCTGGCCTGAGCTCTTTCTAAACGTAAATGCTTTCTCTCCGCTTCAATCATTTCTCTACGCATTTCAGATTCTTTCCTTTTTACATCGGCGATCATTTTTCTTCGCTCCGTAGCAGTAATATTTTGATCTTCTCGCAATTCTTCCTGTAGTTCCCGAATTTTCTCTCTTTCCTCCTTTATTAGGATTCTTTGCTCTTCCGCAACAGCCCTCATTTCTTCGGCTCTTTTGCGATGCAATTTTCTAGCCTCTTCATTCATTTCTAAAGCATGTTTTTCAGGAGCTGGTGGCGGAGGTGGTGGAACATCACCAGCCTTAGGAGGCATTGGTGGCGGTGGAGGTAAAATATCATGACCGGTCACTCTGGATAATCTTGATTTTTTAAATTCTTCATTTACTTTTTCCATAAATCCAGGCGCTGGATCTGAAATATGCATCCTGAAATTGTATTTCTTTAATTCCTCATCGGTCTTACCTTCAGATAGTTTATCCAGGATCTTACTGAAATTTTGAGCTTTTATCTCCTTACCGTCTACTTTAAGAGTATTTCCTGTTATATGAATACTGAAAAGACTTTCTCTATCACTATGTTTACCTGGATTGCCTTCAGCCGGTGCACCTCTCTTTTTTACTGGCGGTGGTGGTGGCGGTACAGTTGATCCCGGTGCTACAGGACTTGGTGCGAAAAATTCGGTTTCAGAAATTTTAGACAATTTTGTTTTTCGATATTCTTCATTCAGACTTTCTATAAAATCTGTAGTAGAATTTTGAAAATCTATTTTAAATAATGGCTTTTTCATTTCCTCCTTAGACCAGCTATCGGTTAATTTATCCAAAGCATCTTTGAAGTTATTCAGGCCTACTTCTTTCTGATTTAGCCAGATATTATCTTCTACAACTTTAATACTTATAGTTTTTCTATCCTGCAGATCATCAACTAATGTAACTGGATTGTTAGCCACAGACTTAATATAGTTAGGTTTAGCTACAATATCTTCGTTAAACAGATAAACACATCCTCCAAGAACAGGAAGAAATACTACAGATCTTAATATTAACCGCCTTAGCGAAAAGCTTTTTGTAATCATAATAATTCGTTTTTTGATTGATGAATGACTAATTGGGCTCGATAAAGAATTGTGATGATGCCCGGAACTGTATTGAAATAAAATATTCGAGTAATCCAGTGGATTATAATTCTTCTTGATCACACTACTGTCTGCAAGAAATTCGTGATTTAACCGAACAGATCTTTTGATGTAAAGAAATACAGGATTAAACCAGAAAATTACATGTAGTAATTCTATAAAAAGCAGGTCCAGCGAATGTTTCTGGTCCACATGAGCTTTCTCATGTTCCATTACCGCTCCTGAAATATTATGGTTTCTGAAATCCTCTTTGTTTAAAAAGATATATTGTAAAAAGGAATGAGGATCCAGTTTTTTAGACAGCAACACATAGATATAAGGCAGGTCGTGCAACTTGTCATTCTTCTTTGCTTCAGAAATTAATGCCTTTAAATTCCTGTAAAATCTAAGACCGAAGATCACAAACCCAATACTGTATATGAGAAACAGTATATAGGGTAAATTTTCTTTCCAGAACGAAACAGTAGAAACCCCAGGTTCCGTATTCTGGGTAGAATAAATAATGGTTTCACCTACCTCTTCCGCCGGAATTTCAACCTCATAACTTATTGTGATAATAGGTAAAACAATTGAAATAGCAAGAGACAAGAGTAAATAAATTCTTTTAATTCTATGAAAACTTTCTCTTTCCATGAATAATTTATAAAAACAGAAAAGAACTACTAAACAAGAGCCCGATTTTATGATATATTCTAACATCCTACTTCTTTTTTAACTTTTCATCTATAAGCTTTCTAAGCTCAACTAATTCCTTTTCAGAAAGATTGGACTCTTCAGTAAAAAAGGACGCAAATTGTGAGGCAGAATCATTGAAGAAATTCTTTATCATACCATTCATCTGCTTAGAGAAATATTTCTTTTTGCTAACCTTCGGAAAATACTCCCTGGAACGGCCTACCTGTTGGTAGCCTACAAAATTTTTATCCTGCATACGCTTTAATAAAGTGGCCACAGTAGTTATTGCCGGTTTAGGTTCCGGATAATCTTCTAAAAGTTCCTTCATAAAAGCTTTTTCCTTCTTCCAAAGGATCTGCATTAATTGTTCTTCTGCGTTTGAAAGTTCCATATAAGTATTATTACTCTACAAATGTAGAATAAATTATTCATTCTACAAACATAGAATTAGAAATAAATAAAAAACCCTCTGAAAATCAGAGGGTAAATAGTGTCTAAATTTATTTAGTCCCAGGGATTATCGTCTATCTCTTCACCTAACTGACTAATCTGAACTCCTTTATAAAGTTTACCATCTTTGGTTTCCCACATAGCAATGAAGTGTGCTAAAGGCATTTCTTCATCCGGGTTTTCGATAGTTCTTACGTGATATGTAAAATGAATAGCTGCGTTTTCTCCTTCCACTACAATTTTATCAACTTCAGCTCTTAAAGATTCAAAAGATTCAGCAAGTTGTTCGCTTATTTCTGCAATTCCAGACAGGTTTAATTTTCTAAGCCCGGTAGTTCCATACCAGGAAAGTTCCACGTCAGGGTGCAAATAGCTACGCAAAACATCTTCATCATTATAAAAATTTGATTGATAAAATTGCTCTACAACTTCTTTAGTCTTTAAACCCATAGTATATTATTTTATGTTTTTAACAATCTCAGGTAAACGCTTAATCGCAGCGTATTCTTTTAGCTTAGTTCGTACCTCTCCAAAAGGCGTGCCCCAATAGGTTGTATTAGGCTCAGTATCTTTTGAAACTCCGCATTGCGCCATTAATACTGTGCCTGTCGCGATAGTAACATCACTTCTAATTCCTACCTGACCCCAAATGGTTACATCATCTTCCACCACCACACAACCGGCAATCCCGATTTGGGATGCAAGTAAACAATTTTTTCCTATTACGGTATCGTGACCAATTTGAATTAGGTTGTCCAATTTAGAACCTGCGCCAATAATGGTATCACCAGTAACACCTCTGTCTATAGAATTATTCGTGCCGATCTCAACGTTATCTTCTATTACTACCCTACCACCTGAAAGTAACTTATCAAAGCCTTCAGGTCGTTTTTTATAATAGAAAGCATCTCCTCCTAGAACAGTTCCGCTGTGAATAATCACATTATCACCAATAACACAATTATCACCAATGGTAACATTTGAATGTATTAGACAATTTTTGCCAATTTTTACATTATTTCCGATTATAGCATTCGGCTGAATAATACTCCCCTCACCGATTTCAGCAGATTCAGAGATCACGCTATTCAATTGCTGAAATGGTTTAAAATGCCTAGTAAGTTTATTAAAATCCCGAAAAGGATCATCAGAAATTAGCAAAGCTTTACCTTCAGGGCACTCTACTTCTTTATTGATAAGAACAATGGTTGCAGCAGACTGCAGGGCCTTATCATAATACTTTGGATGATCTACAAAAACAATGTCTCCGGGAGTGACTACGTGGATTTCGTTCATCCCCTGCACGGGAAAATCATCATTACCAACATAATCACAATCGATAATTGCTGCTATTTCTTTTAAAGAATATTCGCGAGGAAATTTCATATAAATACTTACTCTTTGATTCTCTCTTTGTAAGTACCTTTCTCTGTTTCGATTCTCACCTTATCCCCTTCATTAATGAACAAAGGAACATTCACTTCAAAACCAGTTTCAACAGTTGCCGGTTTTGTAGCATTTGTCGCCGTATTACCTTTTACTCCAGGTTCAGTATGTGTAACTTCAAGCACAACACTTGCCGGCATATCTACTGAAAGCGGCATGTTATCTTCAGTATTAATAAGAATTGTAACCACTTCCCCTTCTTTCAAAAGTTTTGGCTGATCCAAAGCGTTTTCAGTTAATCTGATCTGAGTATAATCTTCAACATTCATGAAATGGAAAAACTCACCATCTTCATAAAGAAATTGATATTTGTGTGTTTCTACTCGAATATCTTCGATCTTATGCCCTGCTGAAAATGTATTTTCCAATACTTTTCCCGTGGTAACACTCTTTAATTTGGTTCTTACGAAAGCCGGACCTTTTCCAGGTTTTACATGAAGAAATTCAACAATTTTATAAATATCGTGGTTATAACGAATACAAAGTCCGTTTCTAATATCGCTAGTTGATGCCATTCTTAATTTAGTTTGAACTGAAGTATCCTTTCATGATACCTCTTTGTGAGTTTTTAATAAATTCTAATATTTCATCTCTTTCAGCTGTTGCCTGCATTTCTGCTTCAATAATTGCTACAGCCTGCGAGTTGTTATAATTTTTCTGATATAAGATCCTGTAGATATCCTGAATCTCTCTAATTTTTTCCGTGGTGAAACCTCGTCTTCTAAGTCCTATGGAATTGATCCCAACATAACTTAAAGGTTCCCGACCTGCCTTTACAAATGGAGGAACATCTTTTCTAACCAATGATCCACCAGTTACAAATGCATGTTTACCTATGCTACAGAACTGCTGAATAGCTGCCATTCCAGCTAATATTACATGTTCTCCAACATTAATATGTCCTGCTAAAGTACTGTTATTCGAAAAAATACAATTATCGCCTACCACACAATCATGGGCGATATGGCAATAGGCCATGATCCAACAGTTATTACCAATTACTGTTTTCATTCTATCGGTTGTACCTCTGTTAATGGTAACACATTCACGAATGGTGGTGTTATCACCGATCACAGTTAAGGTATCTTCGTCGTTGAATTTTTTATCCTGTGGAACTGCTGAAATTACTGCTCCGGGAAAAATACTACAATTCTTCCCGATGCGAGCACCTTCCATTATACTAACATTGGAACCAATCCAGGTACCTTCTCCAATCACTACATTATTGTGTATAGTCGCGAAAGGCTCGATCACCACGTTTTTGGCGATCTTTGCTCCCGGATGCACATATGCTAAAGGTTGGTTCATAATCTTTATTTTGATTTTACAATTTGTGCCATTAATATGGCTTCTGTAGCTAATTGTCCGTTTACATATGCATATCCCTGCATCTGGCAAATACCACGTCTAATTGGTGCTAATAATTCCAGTTTGAAGATAAGAGTATCTCCCGGAACTACCTGTCTTTTAAATCGAACATTGTCGATCTTCATGAAATAGGTCAAATAATTCTCAGGATCCGGAACTGATTTTAATGCAAGAATTCCACCCGTTTGCGCCATAGCTTCTACCTGAAGAACTCCCGGCATTACAGGCTTTCCTGGAAAATGACCTACGAAAAACGGTTCATTCATCGTTACATTCTTCATCCCGATAACATGAGAATCTGTAAGTTCATAGATCTTATCTACAAGTAAAAATGGTGATCTATGTGGAAGTGTATCCATAATATCGTTCACATCCATTAATGGAGGTTGTGAAAGATCTATCTTAGGAACGTTGTTTCTCTTCTCCGCCTTGATCACTTTTGCCAGTTTTTTGGCAAATTCCGTATTCACATGATGACCAGGTTTAGTAGCTATAATTTTACCACGAATTCTGGTTCCAACAAGCGCTACATCGCCTAAAACGTCCAGTAATTTGTGCCTTGCAGCTTCATTCGGATAATGCAGGTTCAGGTTATCCAAAATTCCGTTAGGCTTTACAGAAATTTCATCTCTGTTAAAAGCTACTCTCAATTTTTTTAAAGTCTCTTCACTGATTTCTTTATCTACGTAAACGATAGCATTATTCAGGTCACCACCTTTAATAAGTCCATGTTCCAGTAAAGTTTCAATTTCGTGAAGGAAGCTGAAAGTCCTTGAATCTGCAATTTCAGTTTTGAACTCAGATATGTGTTCGATGGAAGCATTTTGGGTTCCTAAAACTTTAGTTCCAAAATCCACCATGGTAGTCACCTGATATTCATCTGCTGGCATGGCAATAATTTCGCTACCATTTTCATCACGATAACAAATGATCTCGCTCACCACGTATTCATCTCTATCGGCTTCCTGTTCTACAGTTCCAGCTTTTTCTAGAGCTTCAACAAAATATTTGGATGAACCGTCCATGATTGGCGGCTCTGAAGCATTCAGTTCTATATAAAGATTATCTATTTCTAGGCCTACACAGGCTGCAAGAACATGTTCAGAAGTTTGAATGGTAACGCCCTTTTTATCAAGGTTTGTCCCTCTTTTTGTATTTACAACATAGCTTACATCTGCTTCTACCTGAGGGTTTCCTTCAAGATCTGTTCTTACAAAAACATACCCTGTATTTTCCGGCGCAGGTTTGAAGGTTAATTTTACTTCTTTACCTGTATGAAGGCCAACACCTTCAAGAGATACTTCCTCCTGAATAGTTCTTTGTTTGGTAATTCTATCAGCCATTATTATTCATCTTTTTTTCCAGTTGATGTATTATATTCATAGTTTGAGGAAGATTTTTGAAATGTATATAGGACTTATTGTAAGCACTATACCCAATTGCAGGAGATCCCTGCAGCATTTCGTCATCTTTTATATCGCGACCAATACCTGATTGAGCCTGAATTTTAACTCTATCTCCAATGGTAAGATGTCCTGAAATTCCAACCTGACCGCCAATTAGGCAATTCTTACCGATTTTGGTTGAACCAGCAACACCGGTTTGAGCGGCAATGGCAGTATTTTCTCCAATTTCCACATTGTGGGCGATCTGAATATGATTGTCCAGCTTCACTCCTTTTCTGATGATCGTAGATCCTAAGGTGGCTCTATCAATTGTAGTAGCGGCACCAATATCTACATGATCTTCAATGATTACATTTCCTATTTGAGGGACTTTGCTATACTCTCCTGTATCACCCGGACTAAATCCAAATCCGTCAGCACCTATTACAGCTCCACTGTGTATGGTAACATCACTACCAATAAGACTTTCAGAATAAACCTTCACGCCCGGAAATAAGGTGACATTATTACCAATCTTTACATTGTCACCAATATATACATTAGGATAAATCTTCACATTGTCACCAATTTTCACATTATCGCCTATATAAGCGAAAGAACCTAAATAAAGTCCTTCGCCATAAGTGGCAGATTCTGAAATATGACTTGGTTGTTCAATTCCAGATTTATTGAGTTTGATCTGGTTATAATATTCCAGCAAAGTCGAAAATGCTTTGTAAGCATCTTTAACCTTGATTAAAGTGGTATTTACCGGTTGTTCAACTTCAAAATCATTATTTACAATAGTGATCGAAGCATTGGTGGTATATAAAAAGGAAGTATATTTTGGATTGCTTAAGAAAGTAAGGGAGCCTTCAGACCCTTCTTCAATTTTGGCAAGTTCTGAAACTTCCGCTTCAGGATTGCCTTCAACTTGGCCGTCTAATATTTCGGCTATTTGCGTTGCAGTAAACTTCATTCTGGCAAAAGTAAAAAAAATGAGTTAATCTTTAACTTTTGGATAACACATATAGTATTTGGTAACGGTATTTGTGAGTGCTTTCAAATTAAATTGATCGGAAACCTTCACTACATCATTGATCTTACCATTCTTATGCAATATATTAATGTTGTCTTTTTCTTTTTTATAGGCCAGGTTGGCGATCTCTCCTTCAAAAACAAAATAGGAAGCCTCTTTTTCTGATATTTTATATTTTTTCTGAAGTGCCAAAGATCTTTTCTCTAATTTTTCTTTTGATGGCCGCTTCTTTTTGATTTTAACTTTCAGAAGATTTCGATTGATGATCATTTCACACAAATTACTCAGCACGAAATCATCAGAATACATCCAGTCTTTCATGGCAGCAATCACATCATTATCATCTAGCCTTGAAAACATCTCTAGCGTATTCTGATCAAAATCTTCCCTGGTGATCTTATTCTCTAGAAAATACATTAGCGAACCGCTGGCATTTAAATTTTCTCCGTTTTCTATCAGTTCTTTCGCCCGTTTTAAAACTCTAATCAAAAGTTGTTCTGCAACAAGACTTGTTTTATGTAGGTAAACCTGCCAGTACATGAGACGTCTACCGATGAGAAACTTTTCTACAGAATAGATTCCCTTTTCCTCTACTACAAGTTCATCATTCACTACGTTTAACATGGTAATTAGACGCTCACTATTTATATTTCCTTCCACAGCACCGGTATAAAAACTATCCCGTTTCAGATAATCCAGGCGATCCATATCCATCTGGCTTGAAATAAGCTGATTCATGAATTTTCGCTCATAACTACCCTTGAAGATCTTTATTGCCAGCGTTAAACTTTGGTTAAACTTTAGATTCATTTCCTCCATAAATAGAAGGGAAATAGTCTCATGATCAACACCTTCGACTAAGCTATGCTCCATAGCATGGCTAAAAGGACCATGACCAATATCGTGCATCAAAATAGCTATCAATAATGCCTCTTCCTCCTTCTCTGAAATTTCAACTCCTTTATAGCGAAGCACTCGCACGGCTTTCTGCATTAAATGTACGCAACCTAAAGCATGATGGAATCTTGTATGATGAGCCCCGGGATATACTAAATAGGAAAGTCCCATCTGGGAAATTCGGCGTAATCTTTGAAAGTATGGATGTTCGATGATCCTGAAGATCCGTTCATTCGGGATGGTAATAAAACCGTAAATTGGATCGTTTAATATTTTAAGTTTAGTTTGCGACGCCAAGCTATAAATGTTCTAAAGTTCAGAGCAAAGATACATATATGATATGAGCCACGATAATAACTTCAAAACCATGAAGATATTTTCTGAATAGCTCAGGAAAACCAAAAAAATAAAATTAGAATATGAGTAATATCAAAATATTGTGGGTAGACGACGAAATTGATTTATTGAAACCACACATCATGTTCCTTGAATCCCGAAACTATGATGTACATACCTGCAAAAGTGGAACAGAAGCTCTGGAGCAGATTGAAAATGAAAATTTTGACATTATATTTCTGGATGAAAATATGCCTGGACTTACTGGTTTGGAAACGCTAGCTGAAATTAAAGAAAAGAGAGAAACCGTTCCTATCGTGATGATCACCAAAAGTGAGGAGGAATATATAATGGAGGAAGCGATAGGCAGCAAAATCGCAGATTACCTTATAAAACCAGTAAATCCAAATCAGATTCTTTTAAGTATCAAGAAAAATTTAGATCATTCTAGATTGGTTTCTGAAAAAACAACCTCTAATTATCAGCAGGAATTTAGGAAAATTGCCATGGAAATGTCCCAAGTAAATTCTTATGAAGAGTGGGCTGAACTTTATCAGAAATTAGTTTACTGGGAAATCCAGCTGGAGGAGATCGAAGATTCTGGAATGTTTGAAATTCTTGAATCTCAAAAACAGGAAGCCAATAATCAATTTTTCAAATTCATATCTAGAAATTACGAAAGTTGGTTTGAAAAGGATGCTGAGCCACCGGTAATGTCTCATACGCTTTTCAAGAATAAGGTGTTGCCTGAACTTAAAAAGGATCAACCGACCTTAATGATAGTCGTAGATAATTTAAGATATGACCAATGGAAGTCTTTAGAGCCTATTATTAATCCTTATTTTAAAAAGGAAAAAGAAAGCGCCTATTACAGTATACTTCCAACGGCTACCCAATATGCACGTAATGCAATCTTTTCTGGTTTGATGCCTAGCGAAATGGAAAAGCTTTATCCTAAATACTGGAAAAACGATGTTGATGACGGTGGAAAGAATATTTATGAAGCCGAATTTCTTGCAGAACAATTAAAGAGACTGGGTAGCGATCTAAAATTCGAATATCATAAAATTACCAGTCTTAAAGGCGGAAAAAAACTAGTTGACAATTTCAAAACCCAGAAGTCAAATGACCTTACAGTCGTAGTTTACAATTTCGTGGATATGCTTTCGCATTCTAAAACTGAAATGGAGGTCATTAAAGAATTGGCTTCAAATGATAAATCTTATCGAAGCCTTACGCAAAGCTGGTTTAAAAACTCACCTCTTTTAGAAATCATACAGAAAGCGCAGCAATCAGGTTTTAAACTGATCATTACCACAGACCATGGAACTATTAATGTGAAAAATCCATCGAAGGTTATAGGCGATAAGAATACAAGTCTTAACCTAAGATATAAAACAGGAAAAAGTTTGACTTATGAGGATAAGGAGGTTTTAGCCATTGAAGATCCGAAATCTGTTCATTTACCGACTATAAATATGAGTAGTTCTTACATTTTTGCGAAAGAAGATTTATTCTTTGCTTACCCCAATAATTACAATCACTACGTTAGTTATTATAGGAATACTTATCAGCATGGCGGGATATCTTTAGAGGAAGTTGTAATCCCTTTTGTAGTCCTAAATCCAAAATAGTCGATGAAATGCCATTTTTATCGTTATAATACATAAAATAAATTTCTATTCAACTGATTATCAGTTGAGTGTGTTGTTTATAGATTTTTTTATATATCTTTATCATCCCAAATCTGACATTTTGAATTATGGAGTTAACCTACAAGCTTCAAGAACTGGATGTAGCCGTAGATTACATACTTAGTAACACAAAGAGCAAGATCTTGCTTTTTTACGGTGAAATGGGTGCAGGTAAAACCACTCTAATTAAAGAGCTGGTAAAAGCACTCGGCGTACATGATAACGTCTCCAGTCCTACGTTTTCACTAGTTAACCATTATGAGTCAGAAAAAGGACCGGTATTTCATTTTGATTTTTACAGGATCGAAGATGATACCGAAGCTTTAGACATTGGATTTGAAGATTACCTGGATTCCGGAGAATGGAATCTTATAGAGTGGCCTGAAAAAGTCGAAAATTTGTTGGGTGAAAACACCCAAAAATTGCTTATTCAGGTAGAATCTGAGAACACCAGAAAGTTAAAGTTTTGTTAACAAAATCAAAAACCGTAAAAAATGCGGCGTAAAATAGTTTGTAAGAATTTTTTTACTTTTACAATTGTTTTATAAAGTGAATTAAAAAGATTTTATTCATTGAACGATTTATAAATAAATTTAAACTAACATATTTTAAGTTTTTAAAGCGATTTTTTGGGCAATTTTTTGCTTGAAAAAGGGCGCAAAGGTACGACTAATGTTTTAACTGACAGGATATTAAGTTGTTATATGTTTGTTCTAGAAAACAAAACGAAATAACAATCTTAAAAACCTATAATTATGAAACTTAAAGCAGTACTTTTCGCAGCCGCAATATTTGGAGCTAGTTTTTTTGTAACTTCAACTTCAAATGACAATGTTACAAAGCATGAGATCAAAGAACAAGCCGTACAAAAATCAAAGATCAGGATTCCTTCTGCTGGGTAGTCTTGTAGCTATTTGTATAGCATTTTCACCTTATATATTTTATTTATACGAAGTTTTCCCAAACGGGCCCGTTTGGGAAACTTCTTTTTTTACTTATGAAAGTAAATATTACGAAGACGTAATGACCGCAGCCTGGACCTATCTAGGCAAAATCACACCTCTTTTCCTTTTACTATTGTGGTTTTTTACCTGCAAGCATTGGTGGTATCATGTAATCTTAATTCCAATCGCTATGTTCTCTTATCAACTTGTCGTTGTTGTGTACGATGACGTTTATCTCCGAACGGATTATATGGACATCAATCAACTAATTTATTTAGCTCCATTTTTCATCGCCATACTTTCCATTGTCTATCTTATTAGAATTAAAATTTTTGATCGTGTTTACGGTCTTGATCTTTCGGAATTGGACGAAACAGAAATCTCTGTGTTTTCGCCGGTATCGGATAGAGATCTAAAAGAGATCAAAGAATTCCAGGAGGAAGATGATTCTGAAGAATATGAAGAATCCAATGTGCTTATCGAAGATTACTACCGAAAACTCTAATTTCTAATTTCTTCATTTTACAAATTAAGTTGTAATTTAACTGCTTTAACTTATTTATATGGGCAAACAGCAGGTGTCACCTTTTACTAAGGAACAACTTATTCCACAAGAGGAAACTCTTGAAATCTACAAAAGTAAAGGTCAGCTATTTATTGGTATTCCTAAAGAAACAGCTTACCAGGAGAAACGTATCTGTCTAAGTCCAGATGCTGTAGCAGCTATAACTGCTCATGGGCATCGTGTAATGATCGAATCTGGAGCCGGAAAATGGGCGAGATTTAGTGATAAAGATTATTCAGACGCGGGAGCGGAGATCACCAAGGATACTAAAAAAGTATTTTCCTGTCCTACCATTTTAAAAATCGAACCGCCTTCTATCGAAGAATTGAATTACATCAATCCTCAAACGATATTGATCTCAGCGCTTCAGATAAAAACACAGTGCAAAGAATATTTTCAAAAACTTGCTGAAAAAAGAATTACTGCCCTCGGGTTTGAATTCATTAAGGATGATGACGGTAGTTATCCTATTGTTAGAGCATTGAGTGAAATAGCCGGCACGGCTTCCGTTCTAATTTCTTCAGAGATCATGAGCAATCATGCAGAGGGAAATGGTTTGATGTTTGGAAATATTAGTGGTGTGCCGCCTGTAGAAGTTGTAATTATTGGTGCTGGAACGGTTGGAGAATTTGCTGCAAGATCGGCCATCGGGCTTGGAGCAAGTGTGAAAGTTTTTGACAGCTCACTAACCAAACTTCGAAATATCCAGGCCAGCCTCGGAAATACTTTTTACACAAGTACCATTCAGCCTAAAAATCTAGCCAAAGCTTTAAAAAGAGCTGATGTTGTCATTGGTGCAGTTCGAGGAAAAGACCGTTCTCCTATCCTGGTCACTGAAGAAATGGTTAGATCTATGAAACGTGGTGCTGTGGTTATTGATGTGAGTATTGATATGGGTGGCTGTGTGGAAACCAGCGAAATTACCTCACATGATGAGCCGATTTTCACTAAACATGACGTGATTCATTATTGTGTGCCTAACATCCCTTCCAGGTATGCTCGAACATCTTCTTTATCTATTAGTAATATTTTCACTCCTTACCTATTGCACATCGCTGAAGAAGGCGGACTGGAAAATACCTTGAGATTTGACAGAGGTTTACGTAATGGTTTGTATTTTTACCACGGAATTTTGACCAGCAAATCTATCGCAGAGTGGTTTAATCTTTCTTATCGAGATATAAATCTATTGATCTTTTAATAAATGAAACTTGTTCACCGCCTGGCTTATTACGGACTAGGCCTTTTTTTTGGAATTGTTATTTTATTGTTCTTTTTGGGAGGTAAAAAAACATCCTGTGATTATTCTCCGAATGCCAGAGTGCTAAAAAATATCAGAATTAAAGAAAGGCAGTTTTCAGATGAAGCAATCTCCTTTTTCCAAAATAACAGAATCGATACTTCAGCGGTATCTGAAATTCTTGACTACGGTGATGTAGATTTCAACAGAAGCAATACAGATGCTGAACCTTGTAATATTTATATCATATCAGGAATTTCAAAGGAACAAAATATAGAGCTGGAAATTGAAAATTGCGATAGTACCGCGGTTATTAATAAGGCATATACGAAAAAAGACGAATAAACTATTCGCCTTCTTCATTCACCTTTATTTTCTGAAAATCTGTTATTCCAGAATTTGCTCTGCATGAGCCTTTGTTTTTACTTTCTTGATTACCTCTTCAATTTTTCCTTCTTCATTGATGATAAATGTTGTTCTATGGATACCATCATATTCTTTTCCCATGAATTTTTTAGGTCCCCAAACGCCATAGGCATTAATCACTTCCTTGTCCTCGTCAGCTAATAAAGGATATTTGAAATCATATTTATTTTTAAAATTTTGCTGTCTTTTCTTAGAATCAGCGCTAACTCCAAGAATTTCATAACCTTTCTCCTTCATAAGATCATAGTTATCGCTCAAGTTACAGGCTTCAGCGGTGCAGCCGGGCGTGCTCGCCTTAGGATAGAAAAACAGCACTAATTTCTTTCCTTTATAATCGCTCAGTTTTATCTCATTTCCATCCTGATCTTCAGCTTTAAAACTGGGAGCCTTATCCCCTTCTTTCAATGTTGTCATAATTATTACTTTTGCTCTAAATTAAAACTTTATGACCAAAAAGGAAAAGGTACAGTTCGTTATTGATACGTTAAATGATATTTATCCGGAAATACCAATTCCGTTAGATCATAAAGATCCATACACTTTACTAATAGCCGTTCTGATGTCTGCTCAGAGTACAGACGTAAAGGTCAATCAAATCACGCCAAAGCTTTTTCAAATTGCAGATAATCCTTTTGATATGGTTAAATTGAGCGTGGAAGAAATCAGGGAAATTATAAAGCCAGTAGGCCTATCGCCGATGAAATCTAAAGGAATTCACGGACTCTCTAAGATACTGATCGAAAAATATAATGGCAAGGTCCCGGCTAATATTGAAGCCCTGGAAGAACTTCCTGCCGTTGGTCATAAAACCGCCAGCGTGGTGGTAGCTCAAGCCTTCAATATTCCCGCATTTCCGGTAGATACACACATTCATCGCCTGATGTATCGATGGAACCTGACCAATGGAAAGAATGTGGTACAAACAGAAAAGGATGCAAAGAGATTATTTCCAAAAGATCTATGGAATAAGCTTCATCTACAAATTATCTGGTATGGTAGGCAATATTCTCCTGCGAGGGGTTGGGATCTTGAGAAAGACATCATCACCAATACTATAGGAAGAAAAAGTGTAATTAAAGAGCACCTCAGTAAAAAGAAATAAAAAAGACCCGTAGGCTAATTATACAGGTCTTTTTTAAAATTAATTCAGAAGCGATTCAAACTTCATCTGCTTGTATTCTTTTACATTCAATGCTTTTGAATAATTCAAAAGAAAATCAATGGTTTCCTTTTTTGGTCTTGGATGATGAAATTTTTCTTCTTTCGAAGTTTTTTTAAAGTAAAGTTTCCCCATTTGGTATTATTTTATGATGGTTTTATAGAATAACGGAACAAACGGGGGGATATTGTTATTCTTAATTAGTTAAAATTAAATTTCTTTTTTCGATGATCTTCCGAAGATTGATCAATGCATACCGCATCCTACCTAAAGCGGTATTGATACTAACTCCAGTACGTTCAGAAATCTCTTTAAAACTCATGTCCTTGTAGATTCTCATCGTAAGAACTTCCAATTGATCTTCCGGTAATTCTTTTATCAATTCCTGAACATCAGTTTCTATCTGATCTTTTATAAGCTGCTTTTCGGCATTAAGGTCGCCATCACTTAAAACTGAAAAAATATTGAAGTCGCCACTATTATCAAATTTTGGCATTCTTTTATTCTTTCTAAAATGATCGATGACAAGATTATGCGAAATTCGCATTACCCAAGGAAGAAATTTTCCTTCTTCGTTATACTTTCCTCTTTTCAAGGTGCGGATCACTTTGATGAAAGTATCCTGGAAAATATCTTCAGCGATATCCCTATCATAAACCTTTGAAAAAATAAAACTGTAAATACGGTGTTGGTGACGATTGATGAGGGCGCCAAGTGCGTTTTCATTTCCATCAAGATAATCACGAACGAGCGAAGCGTCAGTTACCTTAGTGTTATTCATAACAGTTACTTTAAATGTGCAGAAACTTGGGGTTTCTACGGGTTAGGTTATTAAGTTAAAAAAAGTAACTGTGCTGAATAGGCAACTCTGATTTTCGGGTTATGGCTCAAATATAGCAAGATAAAATTGAGAATTGCAAACAAAACCTTAATATTTTAACAATACTATATGTTTTTATAGGCTTTCTTTCCCGCTTCATAATGAGTAACTTTGCGGTTTTAGCAGAACTCAAGCATGATAGCAGATATTTCTAAAGTCGACCCTAAGCAGAATATAATTATTAAAGGTGCAAAACTGCACAATCTCAAAAACATCAATGCGGTAATCCCCAGGAATAAACTCGTGGTGATTACAGGACTTTCGGGTTCTGGTAAGTCCAGTTTAGCCTTTGATACATTATACGCGGAAGGTCAGCGTAGATATGTGGAAAGTTTGAGTTCTTATGCCCGTCAATTCCTGGGCAGGTTGAATAAACCGAAGGTTGACTATATAAAAGGAATAGCTCCGGCTATAGCCATAGAACAAAAAGTCAATTCTACCAATCCTAGATCTACAGTAGGAACTTCTACTGAAATCTATGATTACTTAAAACTACTCTTTGCCAGAATCGGGCGCACCTATTCTCCTGTCTCCGGAAATGAAGTCAAAAAAGACACGGTCACAGATGTAATAAATTATATAAAGGATTTTCCTGAAAGGGAAAAATTACTCCTTCTCGCCCCTATTCATGTTGAAGAAGGTAGGTCTTTAGAGAAAAAGATTAAGGTGCTTGCTCAGCAAGGTTACAGCAGAATTAAAGTTGATGGTGAAGTTGTAAGAATAGATGAGTCTGACCTTAAAAAAATTAAGGAAGAAAATACATGGCTGGTAGTAGACAGGATTATTACCAAAAATGAAGAAGATTTCTATAACAGGCTAGCAGACGCTGTGGAAGCAGCATTTTTTGAGGGTAAAGGTGAACTTTACATCGAGAAACTTTCAGATAATAGCTCCAGGCATTTCAGCAACAAATTTGAACTTGACGGAATAAGTTTTCTAGAACCGAATGTTCATTTATTCAGTTTCAACAACCCATATGGAGCATGCCCAAAATGTGAAGGTTATGGTGATGTTATTGGTATTGATGAAGAGCTGGTAATTCCAAATACCGGTCTTTCTGTATATGAAAATGCTATTTTTCCATGGAGAGGAGATAGCATGAGCTGGTATCGAGATCAGCTGGTGAATAATTCACATAAATTTGATTTCCCTATTCACAAACCATATTTCGAACTTAACGATGAACAGAAAGATCTTATCTGGAATGGAAATCAGTATTTTGAAGGACTGAATCAATTCTTTGAATTTTTAGAAAGCAAAGCTTATAAAATTCAGAATAGAGTAATGCTTTCAAGATATCGTGGAAAAACAAAATGCTCTGCTTGTAAAGGGAAAAGGCTTAGACCGGAAGCTCAATACGTAAAGATCAACAATCATAGTATTACAGACCTCGTTGAAAAACCGTTGAACAGAGTTAGAGAATTCTTCAATGAGCTTGAACTTAATGAATATGATGCGAAGATCGCAAAACGACTTTTGACTGAAATCAGGAACAGGCTGGAATTTCTTTCGAATGTAGGACTGGATTACCTTACCTTAAATCGAAAATCTAATACCTTATCAGGTGGAGAATCTCAGAGGATCAATCTTGCGACCTCGTTAGGTAGTAGCCTGGTAGGATCCATGTACATTCTGGATGAACCTTCCATTGGTCTGCATCCAAAAGATACTGAAAAACTGATCGGTGTTTTAAAACATCTACGTGATCTCGGTAATACGGTAATTGTGGTAGAACATGATGAAGAGATCATGAATGCTGCAGATGAGATTATTGATATAGGGCCTCAAGCAGGAACTAACGGCGGCCATGTGGTCGCTACGGGAACTCTTAAAGAAATACTCAAATCCGATTCCCTTACGGCCAGTTATTTGAATGGAAAGAAAGAGATAAAAGTTCCGGAAAAAAGAAGGACTTCAAAAGATAAAATCAAAGTTCTAGGAGCCCGTGAAAATAATCTTAAGAATATAGATGTAGAATTTCAATTAGGAGTTTTTACGGCAATTACTGGTGTTTCCGGGAGTGGAAAAAGCACACTCGTAAAAAAGATACTTTATCCTGCAGTTCAAAAAGAAATTGGTGGCTACGGAGAAAAAGCGGGTCAGTTTAGCGGCATTGAAGGTAATTTTAAAAATCTCGGTACTGTTGAATTCGTAGATCAGAATCCTATAGGAAGATCCTCCAGGTCTAATCCTGTAACTTATATTAAGGCCTATGATGATATAAGAAATCTTTTTGCATCTCAGCGATTGGCAAAACTTCGTGGTTTTAAGGCGAAACATTTCTCTTTCAATGTGGACGGTGGTAGATGCGAGACCTGTAAAGGTGAAGGTGAAGTTACTATCGAAATGCAGTTCATGGCCGATGTCCACTTAGAATGCGAAGCATGTAACGGAAAAAGATTTAAAAAGGAGGTTCTGGAAGTAACTTTTCATGATAAGAATATTGATGATATTTTAAATATGACCATCGATGATGCAACCAAATTCTTTGAAGATCACGATCAAAGCAAGATCGTTAAAAAGCTGAAACCATTAAAAGATGTTGGATTAGGCTATGTACAATTAGGACAGAGCTCTTCTACTCTTTCTGGAGGTGAAGCCCAAAGGATCAAATTAGCTTCTTTCCTGGTAAAAGGAAATACTAAAACCAAGGCATTATTTATTTTTGATGAACCTACCACAGGACTGCATTTTCACGACATCAAGAAATTATTGAAATCTTTTAATGCTTTGATCTCTAAAGGTCACTCAGTTATTGTTATTGAGCATAATATGGATCTTGTAAAATGCGCTGATTATGTCATTGACTTAGGCCCAGATGGAGGTGAAAATGGTGGTTACCTCGTTGCAGAAGGAACGCCGGAAGAAGTTTCAAGCAATAAGAAATCATTTACTTCAAAATATCTTAAAGAAAAACTTTCCTGATTTATATCATGCTGTAAAATAAGACTTTACATCGGGAAAATCGATTTACTAAATTCTGGAAGTCAGCATTATTCCTGAATTTGGCACACGCTTTGTATTTAATAAGAAAAACGTTCTTAATTAAATACTCTACTACCATGAAAAATCTGACCCTTATTATCGCATTCTTATTTATTGGATGGTCAGTATCGGCATCCGAAAATTCTAACCAAGCCACCACTACTAATTTTTATAATTATAACGATTCATTCATATTTGTTGAAGGAGGCGTAGAATTTGCGGTTTACCCTAATGGTGAATTTGATTTCTATTTTAATCCAGATTTCCGAAGAGGAAGTTCTGTACACATATCTTCTCCAAATGTGAATATAAGTTATAACTCTGGTTATAACTATGAACCTTTCATCCAGTATGATGATTATGGTGCCGTGATTCAAATTGAAGATGTTCCAGTTTATTACGATTATTATGGACGTATCATTCAGGCTGGAAATATATATATGAGATACAATAATTTTGGTCGACTGGCCAGAGTTGGAAATTTACATGTTCATTATAATCACCACCACCATATCACTCATTATTCCGGTTATATAAGCCCTTATAACAGAAGGTATGTTTATAGACCATGGCATGATTATTATCGTCGTCCTAATGTTAATGTAAGCATCGTATTTGGAAGACCATACCGTGCTTATTATGAGCCCCAAAGAATTTCTTATAATCAATATGTAACTGTTTATAACAACTATTATGCGAACGGCAAAAGGAAAAGAAATTTCTATAGGCCGTCTCAATCGGTTAGGGATTATAATTATGGAAGAAGAACTTCTTCCAAGAGAAATATTGCTCAGGTAAAATCACGTTCTAATTACAATGTCGCTGAGGCCCGAAACAATAATGTTAGAACACGGTCGTACTCTTCAAGAGATGATGGAAAATTAGATAATGTTAGAAATTCAACCAGAGGCAATTCCAGAGGAAATCTAAGTAATAGCAAATCTCGTGCTTATAGCGATAGAAATGAAAGAAGCACTAATTCTCGAGGAAGGACTTCAAGAGTTGAAAGCTCACCTCAAAAAAGACAGGTGACTGTTGGAGATAGATCTGTTAGGTCCCCTCAACAACGGACATCGAAAATTGAAAGTAGAAATAGTTCTCGCGTGGAAAGAGCTGCATCTCCAACAAAAAGAAGTTCTGTTCAGACTAGGACGTCCTCAAGGATTGAAAGATCATCATCTCCAGCATCCAGAACACGATCTGTAGAAAAAAGTACAAGAAGTTCTGAAAGGAATTATTCTGCAAGTCGTCCAACAAAAAGACAAAGTTCATCTTCTGTTAGAACGAGAACTAATTCTGGAGCTTCAAGATCTCAGGCAATTAGATCAAAAAATTCTTCCAGATCTAGAAGTTCGGCACGAAATGTGGATAACACAATATAGATGACAAGTTCATAATTTAATTTTTTGGTTGGTTAGTTGGAAAACCCTTGAAGCTCATATGCCGATAGGGTTTTCTCGTTTTATGACCTCTTGATATACTTATCTATAATCTGATTGATATCTTCTGAAAATCTGAAATAGTAGACTATCGTTAAATACAGAATTCCGGCAACAATAGCTTTTATAGCAATATTTAAAATAGGGTAAATTGGAAGATCCCAGAAATAAAAACCAATGCTGAAAATTCCAGTTATTAAAAGCGCTAAAAACGTGTTATTGGTAAACGGATGAATTTTAAATTTTTTAAATACTATAAAAATCTTTGAGGTATTATAGATGGCAAAAGCTATAAAACTAGCTATAGCAGCTCCTTCGATACCAAATTTGGGTATTAATAGATAATTCAGAACGAAAGCTAAAATTACCAGCACTACTCCTACTCCAAGAACTATTCGATAATAATCAGAATTAAAAAGGATACTATTATTATTACCTAAAAAATTATCATAGAGTTTTACCAGTGATATCAACAGAACCACGAGAATACTTATGCTATATTCATCCGGAATCAGCTCGTACAAAGAATTCACGTTGGTAATGATCCAGATAAAAATAAGTCCGCTAACGATCAAAAGATTCAACGAACTTTTTTCATAGAGATCTTTGAGGCCAGCTTTATCTTTATTATTCAGCATTTCTGCAGTCAACGGATTAGTGATTTGATGCATCGCCTTTTGTGGTACCGAAATCACTGTAGCAATATAAACTGCAATACCATAAATGGCCACATTTTCAATCGGCAGATAATGTTCTATCATCACCTTATCCAAATCCAGCAATACCGTTGCCACGGAAGCCGCCAGTAAAATAAGACAGGAATATTTTAAAACCGGGGCAAGGTTTTTTGGGAATTTAAAACTGAATTTTGGACGGTGTAAGGAAAATGCATACATCGCCATAAGAATTGTCCTTCCTACGAAAACGAAAGATATTCCATAGATGAACCATTCGATATTGATCCATTTGAAGTATACGGCAAAAAGTAAAATACTAATACAAAGTCTATGAAAGACTTCTTTCATCAAATTACCAAAAGTACTTTTGTAATAAATTTTTGACCACGAAAAAAAAACTTCAAAATATGATGTGGCCATCGCGATCAAAAATATAAGCCAGACATAAGGCTGAACTAGATCATTCTCTCCCTTGAAATATTCTAACAGCTGATTATAAAATATCATTCCGAATATACCAATTAGTAATCCGGCAATAGCGGGAATGATCAAAACCAGGTTTAAAAGCCTGTCCTGGTCACCTCTCGTCTTATAGGAGGTGAAAAATTTGATGAGAGTACTGTGAACACCGAAAACAAGAAACGGCCAGATTAGATTTGCCGCAGAAAGTAAAAAACTTACCAGTCCGTAATATTCTTTTTCAAGAAAATAAGTGAAAAGAAATAAAGTATTAATAGCACCAATCCCGAAACCAACGTAGGTGGTCACCATATTCTTTAAGGATTGATTTATAATAATTCCCATTTATACTTGTTCAATCAATTCTGCAAGCTCCTTTGTTAGATTCCTCCGGTGATATTTTTCAATATTGGTAGAATCACTCGCTAATTCATTCTTCTGAAATTTATGAAATAAGGAAGCTATTTCGTTTTTAATTCCATTTAAATCCTGGTATAAAAAGGCTTTTCCTGCATTTGTACCTGAAATGATTTTTTCCGCATCCCAATTTTCCGGACCTATCGCTAATATCGGTCGCCTTGCTGATAAATATTCAAATATCTTCCCTGGAATTATCCCTCTGGTTTCTTCAGCGTCAATTTCAATAAGCAACAAAACTGAAGATAACCTTTGCATTTTTATTGCCTCATTATGGCTTACATAACCTTTATTTTCAAGGAAATTATGTAATCCATATCTTTCAATACTCTGTAAAACTTCTTCGCTTAATTTCCCAGCAAGACTAAGTGAAAGTTTTGATTTGAACTGATCACTTTCCTTTACCAGTTCACTCAAAGCTTTCCAGAGATTCTCTGGATTTCTACCTGATAATAGTGAACCTATATGAGCAATCCGGAATTTTTTACCATTAGGTTTCAATTTATTTATTTCCTCATCAAACCCATTCGTAATTACCGTTACCGGTTTAGAGGTTTTACGCTCAAACTCATCTTTTGTTGTAAAGCTTGTAGTAATTATATGATCTGCTGAATCTAAAACAGATCTTTCAAGTTCTTCATGTTTTATCCTAGAACTTTTTGTAAGCTTTAATTTTTCATGATAGCCAATCTGAGTCCAGGGATCTCGAAAATCTGCAATCCATTTAATACCCAATCTTTTTTTGATCTCCAAGCCGATCAAATGTAGGCTATGTGGAGGCCCTGTAGTAATAATAGCATGATAATCTTCATTCTGAATTTTTTCTGTTAGAAATTTTACTGAAGGTTTGACCCAGTATTTTCTAGCATCAGGAATAAAAAAATTGCCACGTATAAAAAGTAAAGCTTTTTGAATTATTGACTGATTTTCTTCATTCTGAATAATTCCAGAGCTTATGGTTTCTGTGTCCTTTTTAGAGAAAAGGTTAGCAATGGAGTATGGCTCGAAAATTTTATTTTTAAGAACCTTGATCCCTTCCGGAACTTCTTTTTGAAAACTTTGATCGGTTATTGGATAACTAGGATTTTCAGGAATATAAACTACGGGTTCTGCGTTATAGAGACGCAGATATTTTACGAATTTAAGCCATCGCTGTACTCCGGGTCCACCTGCCGGCGGCCAGTAATATGTAACAATGAGAACTTTTTTCATTCGTTTTAAATAAGCCTAATTATCACGCTTTTTAAATTCAAAACCAATTCCTCCTATTACGATAAGCCCAATAAGTATAGAACTTATTAAAGAAATCGTACTTCCGGTTTTAACAACTTGCGGTTCGAATTTAAAAGTGATCTCGTGATCGCCAGCGGGCACATTCATACCTCGTAAGGTATAATTTACCTGCACGTGAGATGCCTCTTTCCCGTCAACATATGCCTGCCAACCAGGTTGGTAATAGTTTTCAGAAAATACTACGAATTGCTCTGAATCCGCAGAGAATTCATATTTAAGTTCATTGGGCTGATAATGTGTTAATTCGATATTAGCTGAGTCATCCGGGGAAATGTCAGCATTTACCTTGTCCTTGAATTTTGAATTAATGATAACTGTAGACTTCAGGTCGGTTTCTTCCAACTCCAGGATTTCATCATTCTGAGAATCTACCCATTTCACCTTATCAACCAGCCATGCATTTCCATAAGCTTCTGGATTTTGCTGTGGTTGCGCACCTTCTTCCGTGGGAATAATAAAATATTTTACATTCAGCATGCTCAATATTTTCACATTGTTCTTAGAAATATAAAAATCAAAAAGATCCTGAATTCTTCCAGGTTTTGCTGCATGATAACCGCCTAAAGCGTTGTGATAATAAGAAGTCCTTCCATTGTTAAAAGGATCTCCAGAAAGATCAAATACTCTGTAGTGACCTTTATCCTGAAGAATTGCTTCATCTGCAGGTAATTTCTGAAAAGGTTGCTCCATCTCCCTGGCCTGAACAAAATCTTCATCGTTCACATATCTTTTGTCTACTCCAATAAGATCCACTAGAATTAGAATTACCAGGCCTCCGATAACCATGTTACGATTAATCTTGGTTTTTAGATAAGCAAATAATAAACCTGCCGAAATCAAAACAAATACCAGGGAACGGATGACATCTGCTGAAAATATCGCTTTTCGATCTTCTTCCAGAGCATTCATAAAGTCCATCCCAAATTGCTGGCTCAACTGTTGATCTTTTAATCCTTCAAAATCAAATAAAACAGATTTTAATAGAAGAAATATGAGAAGTAATCCACCAGTAATAATCGAAGACCATTTTAAGGCATGCAGCTTTTCCTCTTTGTTTACTTCCTTCAGAAATAATTTGTATAAGCCTAAGACCGCTAATAACGGTAAACACAATTCTAAAATCACCTGTATGGATGTGATCGCTCTGAACTTATCATAAAGTGGCACAAATTCTATAAAGAACCTGGTTAGTATTTCAAAATTCTTACCCCAGCTTAAAACGAGTGCCAGAATACTTCCTCCCACAATCCACCATTTTAATCTTCCTCTTATAAGAAATAAAGCAAAAACGAATAAGAAAATTACCGTGGCACCTATATAAGCCGGTGCACCAACATATGGCTGATCACCCCAGTAAGTTGGGGCGTTTTCAGTAAATCCAGCCGCCTGAGATGGAGATGCTCCAATTTGTTGTAAAGCACTATAAATTTCCGAATCCTTTCCTATATTTTCGGCACTACCTCCACCCATAAATCTTGGAACCATCAGATTAAAGCTTTCCACAATACCATAACTGTAAGAAGTAATATATTCAAACCCGAGGCCTGATTTCTTTTTAGGTGCGCCATTAGGCTGAATGCTTAATTCAGATTCTCCCCTTGTAGAATATTGCGTATACTCACTGGTAGCAAGAAGATTTGTTGCATTTGCTGCAATAGCAATAATTACGGCAACAACCATAATACCAATGGATTTGAAAAACCTTGGAAGCATCTTTTTTTGATAGGCATCTACCAGATAAGCAATACCAAGAACAATTACCAGAAGTAATAAATAGTACGTCATCTGAAAATGATTCGCCTGGATTTCCAATGCCATTGCTACCGTGAGCAATAAAAAACTCCAGATATTTCTGTTTCTGAAAATAGCGATGATTCCAGCCAGAACCATTGGCATATAGGCAATGGCATGCGCTTTGGAATTGTGACCAATACCTAAGATTATGATGAGATAAGTTGAAAACCCAAAGGCAATTGAGCCTAAAAATGCCAGTTTATAATCTACCTTCAAACAAAGTAAAAGAATATAAAATCCTATTAAATAGAGAAAAAGATAATCTGCCGGCCTTGGTAAAAATCTTAGAACTGAATCTAATTTCTTTATATAATTATGAGGATAATATGCGCCAAGTTGATAAGTAGGCATTCCCCCAAATGCAGCATCTGTCCAGAAAGGTTCTTCCCCGGTTTCGGCTCTGAAATCCTTTTGCTCCTTAGCCATTCCGATGTATTGCACAATATCACTCTGGAAAATCTCTTTCCCCTGCAAAACCGGGTTGAAATAAAATAATGATAATACAATAAAACCTGCCAGAACTAACAGGTGAGGTAAGAATTGCTTCAGTTTAGCCATTAATCGGACTTTTGATTTTACTCGCAGTTTTATACTACACAAAGCCAAAAATAAGGGCTTTGTTAAAATCCGAAATTAATCAATTTCTTCGTAATCGATATATTCCCCAACATTTTTATTGGATTCCTTTCCAGACTTAGGTTTCTTGTCGATGCTTACCTTTCCTTCTTTTTGTTGCTGAGCTTGTGCACCGCCAAATTGCTGATTAAACTGTTGTTCAAATTTGCGTCCCATTTTTTTCATGAAATACTTAAGGATCAACGGGCCGAAATAGCGGAATAATATTTTTAAACCGAAGTATACTAATAAAACGATAAGAACCGTTTTTAATACTCCAGACAAAGATGCTTCTAACATTTTTAAGCTTTTGACAAAAATAAAAATTAGGGGCCAGAATCAAGGAAGCTTCAGCTATAAAATTATAATAAATCTTATATCTTTGAGAGAAACAAGCTATACGAACATGCGTAAATCAGCCATATTCAGCCTCTTTCTAATAATTGCGACCACCAGCCTTCAAGCCCAATATACTGAAACCATAAACTCAAATAGACCGGGTCAATCGCAGGGAGCTTTTGCCGTAGGAACAAATGTACTACAGCTGGAATCTGGTGCGTATTTTGGCAATGACCAGCATAGTGGATTAGGAACTGATACCGATATCTGGGGTATTGATTACCAGTTAAGATACGGTTTACTTTTCGAGAGACTGGAACTAAATCTAACAGGTTCCTTTGAAAATCAGGATATCATGAGAAATTTCCTGGGAGTTATGAGCGAAGGAACAATCCGGAACTTTAAATCAAATACTTTCGGTGCGAAATATTTAGTTTTTGATCCAAATGTGAGTCTAAAAGAAGATAAACCTAACTTATACAGCTGGAAGGCAAATCAGAGATTTAAATGGAAAACACTTATTCCTGCTATCTCTATATATGCCGGCGCAAACTTTTCATTTGGAGACAATCCTTATTTATTCGAAGGAGAAGGAAAATTTAGTCCGAAAGCCGCAATTATCACACAGAATAATTGGGGTCGTTGGGTATTGGTTTTGAATTTCATTGCAGACAAACTTACGGAAGAATATAGATCGTATGCCGGGATCGCTACCATGACCCACGCAGTAACTCCAAATTTTGCTGTTTTTGGAGAGTATCAGGCTATTAAAGGAGATATTTATGCCGACGACCTTGTTCGTGCCGGAGGTGCTTATTTAATCGGAGATAATTTTCAATTCGATGTATCCGGTCTTATAAATTTTAAAGAAACACCATCAAGATGGCAGGTTGCTGCCGGAATTTCTTATAGACTCGACCTTCATAAAGTCGATGAATTTTTGGAAGAATCCAGTGAAGGTAACCGCAGACGTGCCAGAACTGAAAAACTTGACGAAGAACCAACAGAAGACGACGGAGATGGGGAAGTGAATAGATCAAATTAATGCATAAAAAAAGGCCGGATTCTTCCGGCCTTTTTTTATTGAGATATATGCTAAATTATTTATTAGACATGGCAGCTTCAACTGAAGCAGATAATCTCTTATAAGTTCCATTTTCAAGTCTTTCACGAATCGCTGAAAAAGCTTCCAGAGTATCTTCAACGTCCTGTAAAGTATGGGTAGCTGTAGGAATCATTCTAAGAAGGATCAATCCTTTTGGAATAACCGGGTAAACAACAATAGAACAGAATACCCCATGATTTTCACGTAGATCTTTTACAAGAGCCATCGCTTCTGGAATACTTCCTTTTAAATAAACCGGAGTCACACAACTTTGAGTGGTTCCTATATCAAAACCTTTGTCTTTCAATCCGTTTTGCAGAGCATTCACATTTTCCCAAAGCTTCTCTTTAAGCTCAGGCATTGTTCTTAGCATTTCAAGACGTTTAAGAGCTCCAACCACCAACTGCATTTGCAGTGATTTTGCGAACATCTGAGATCTAAGGTTGTACTTTAAATAATCGATAATCTCTTTGTCACCAGCAATAAAAGCACCAGTACTGGCAAGAGATTTTGCGAAAGTGGCAAAGTAAACATCTATCTCATCCTGTACTCCTTGCTCCTCTCCTGCTCCGGCTCCGGTTTTACCAAGAGTTCCGAAACCATGTGCATCATCTACAAAAAGTCTGAAATTATATTTCTTTTTAAGCTCTACAATTTCCTTAAGTTTTCCCTGTTCACCTCTCATTCCGAACACTCCTTCAGAAATCAATAATATTCCTCCTCCGGTTTGTTCTGCGATCTTTTCGGCTCTTTTCAGGTTCTTTTCGATACTTTCCATATCGTTATGCTTGTAGGTAAAACGCTGACCTAAGTGTAATCTTACACCGTCAATGATACAAGCATGCGCATCAACATCATATACAATAACGTCCTGCTTGGAAACCAGAGCATCGATGGTAGAAACCATTCCCTGGTAACCAAAATTCAATAAATATGCTGATTGCTTATTTACAAAGGATGCTAATTCATCCTGTAATTTTTCGTGAAGATCTGTGTGACCACTCATCATTCTGGCACCCATTGGGTAAGCTGATCCGTATTCAGCTGCAGCTTCGGCATCTACTTTACGAACTTCAGGATGATTGGCAAGGCCGAGGTAATCATTAATACTCCAGGTAATTACTTCTTTACCGCGAAATTTCATGCGGTTAGAAATTGGTCCTTCCAGTTTAGGAAAAACGAAATACCCTTCTGCCTGCTCTGCCCATTTACCTAGCGGTCCTTTGTCTTTGTAAATTTTATCAAATAAATCCTTCATCGGTCATTTTTTAGACGAGCCGCAAAAATACTGAAAATTGGCTCAATTCTACAAAGTAAATTATAAACATCGAAATCTAATAAAAACAAAAGCATCCTACAAAGAATAGGATGCTTTTGTTAATAAGTGTTAATAAACTTTTATTTGATCACTTCTATATCCTGTGATTTAGATTCCTTTTCTGCGTCAAAGAAGCCCTGATCGTTCATCCAGTCATCGCTGTAGATCTTACTCATATAGCGGGAACCATGATCAGGAAAAATCATTACTACTCTAGAGTTTTCATCAAATTCTCCATCCTCATAATACTGCTTAAGTCCCTGCATAGCTGCACCACTGGTGTATCCAACAAATAAACCTTCCGTTTTCGCAATATCCCTTGCGGTATGCGCCGCATCCTCATCAGATACCTTGGTGAATTTATCAATCACATCAAAATCTGTAGCTGTTGGAATTAGGTTCTTACCAAGACCTTCAATTCTATATGGATAAATCTCCTCTTTATCGAATTCACGAGTTTCATGATATTTCTTCAATACAGATCCAAAGGCATCGATCCCAAGAACTTTAATATCCGGATTCTGCTCTTTCAAAAATCTTGCAGTTCCGGAAATTGTTCCTCCGGTTCCACTACATGCAACTAGATGAGTAATCTTTCCTTCGGTCTGTTTCCAGATCTCCGGTCCTGTAGAATGAAAATGAGCATCAATATTCAATTCGTTAAAATACTGATTGATATAAACCGAACCTTTAATTTCAGAATGCAGTCTTTTAGCGACTTCATAATAAGAACGAGGATCGTCTGCCGGTACATTTGCCGGACAAACATAAACCTTCGCTCCCATTGTCTTCAGCATGTCTATTTTATCTTTCGAAGATTTAGAACTAACAGCTAAAATACATTCGTAGCCTTTGATACAGCTAACCATAGCGATACTAAAACCGGTATTTCCGGAAGTAGTTTCTATGATCGTATCTCCGGGCTTAAGGATACCTTTTCTTTCAGCTTCCTCTATAATATGAAGGGCAATTCTATCTTTAGATGAGTGACCAGGATTAAAAGCTTCTACTTTTGCAAAGTATTGACCTTTATAAGCGCCGGTTATCTTATTTAGGTGGATTAACGGAGTATTACCTACTAGTTGTAATACATTGTCATATACCTTCAAGTCTTCTCTCATAAATCGAAGTTCTTTTTGAAAATGCTCTATTGGTTTTCACCTCTAGAACGGGTCAAATTTAAGGCAAATTTTTTAATTATTCGTGAATACCCTCTAGATCCAGAAGAAACGCATACTCTTCAGCAACTTCTTTTAAAGCTTCAAACCTTCCTGATGCACCTCCGTGACCTGCATCCATATTGGTATGCAATAGCAGAACATGGTCATCTGTTTTAAGCTCTCTTAATTTAGCTACCCATTTGGCAGGTTCCCAATATTGCACCTGTGAATCGTGCAAGCCGGTAGTTACTAACATATTGGGATAATCCTGCGCCTTTACATTGTCATAAGGCGAATAAGATTTCATGTAATCATAATAATCCTTATCGTTAGGATTTCCCCATTCATCATATTCTCCTGTAGTAAGCGGAATACTGTCATCAAGCATTGTAGTAACCACATCTACAAATGGTACCGCGGCTATCACACCATTATAAAGGTTTGGAGCAATATTCACTACCGCACCCATCAGTAAACCTCCGGCAGATCCTCCCATGGCATATAAATGACTGGCAGAAGTATAATTCTCTTTAACCAGAAATTCAGAAACATCAATAAAATCTGTAAAGGTGTTCTTCTTAGCAAAAAGCTTTCCGTCTTCATACCATTCTCTTCCAAGGTATTCTCCACCTCGAATATGTGCAATGGCATAAATGAAACCTCTGTCCAAAAGACTGAGTCTAACCGTGGAAAAATATGGATCTATGGTTGATCCATAAGAACCATATGCGTACTGAAGTAATGGATTGGTACCATCTTTCTTGATTCCCTTTCTATAAACTAAAGAAACCGGAATTTTAGTGCCATCGTGCGCAGTCGCCCATAATCTTTCGGAGGTATAGTTTTCCTTGTCAAATTTACCTCCAAGTACTTCCTGTTCCTTTAATACAATTTTATCTCCGGTTTTCATGTTATACTCCACTACCGAAGTTGGTGTGGTAAGACTGTTGTATGTATATCTTAATATATCTGTATCAAAATCGGGATTGATAGAAGTATATGCCGTATAAGTTTCATTGTCAAAAGGAATGTAAAATTCTTCACTATCATCCCATTTGATAATTCTGATCTTGTTGAGGCCATTATTTCTTTCGCTTACTACCAGGTATTCCTTGAAAATATCAATATCCTCCAGCAAGAAATCTTTTCTGTGCGGTATGACATTTACCCAGTTCTCTTTCAGAGTCTGGTTTACTGGTGTTTTCATCAGCTTGAAATTGGTAGCTTGATCTTTATTGGTCACTATGTAAAAATCGCCATCAAAATGAGAAATACTATATTCCAGGCCTCTTTCCCTTGGCTGAAAAACCGAAAATCCACCTTCTGGAGTATTTGCATCCAGAAATCTATATTCGGTCGTAAGAGTACTATGCGAGCCGATAATAATATAGTCTCTTGATTTTGATTTGTACACATAAGTATTGAAGGTTTCATCCTCTTCTTCGTATACTAGCTGATCTTCTTTAGGATCTGTACCCAGAATGTGCTTATAGATCCTGTAAGATCGTAAAGTCTGTGGATCCTTTTTTGTGTAATAAAGAGTCTTATTATCGTTTGCCCATGTGGAACCACCCGTGGTATTCTTGATCTCTTCATCATAAATCTCACCAGTTTCTAGATTCTTGATCCTGATGGTATATTTTCTTCGGCTCAGGGTATCGGTTCCAAAAGCAACGAGTTTATTGTCTGGAGTAACATTCAATCCGCCGAGGCTATAGTAATCATAACCTTTGGCCATTTCGTTCACATTGAACATAATTTCTTCAGGCGCCTCCAGAGTTTCTTTTTTCCTGGAATAGATTGGGTAATCAAAACCTTTTTCAAAACGCGTAATGTACCAGTATCCGTTCAATTTATATGGAACAGATTCATCATCTTCCTTGATTCGTGACTTCATCTCTTCAAACAATTCCGCCTGAAAATCCTTTGTATGAGCAGTCATCTTATCATTATAATCATTTTCAGCATTCAGGTAATCAAGAACTTCCTGGTCTTCACGCTGATTCATCCAGAAATAATTATCGATGCGCACGTCACCATGCTTCTCTAATTCTTTAGCAATTTTCTTAGCTTTTGGGGCTTGGATGTCTTTTTTCAAATCTGTATTATTTTGAGCGGTTGCAAATGTAACGCATCCTAATAGAATAACTAATAGTCTTTTCATTTTGACGGGATTAATGCGGTAATTTAGTAAATTTGGAATCACAAATTTTAAATCGAAAAAATATGTTTGGAGATATGATGGGCATGATGAATAAACTGAAGGAAGCCCAGGAAAAAGTTGAAGCGACAAAAAAGAGATTAGACACGGTACTTGTAGATGAACAATCTAGTGACGGATTGCTTAAAGTTACGATCACGGCAAATAGAGAAGTGAAGAATATTTCTATTGATGACCAGTTATTGGAAGACAAGGAACAGCTTGAAGATTACCTTGTTCTAACTATGAATAAAGCAATCGCAAAAGCAACCAGCATCAATGAGGCTGAAATTGGTGCAGCTGCCAAGGACGGTATGCCAGATATTCCGGGAATGAGCGATATGATGAAATAGAGTTCTATTTCTTGAATAATAAAAAAGCCGGGATTTATCCCGGCTTTTTTATTTTTATGAATCTCCTCTAGCTGGATAATCTTCCTTAATCACAAAGGAAATTGATCTTAATAATTCATCGAATTTTGGCCTGGCGAATGGCATTGATTGTACGCTTGCCGAATATAAAGTATTATCAGGTTTGATTAGAAACAATCCAGGTTCCAGGAAAACTTCAGGTTCAGAATCTTGTACAGCTTCAGAAACAAATAGTCCCCATTTTCTGCCGTCTTCAGGTTTGAAACCGTAGGCAATATTCAGGTTTTCAACGTCCCATTCTTCCACTGTTTTTTGAGCCAGCTCCTCGGTATTGGCACTGGCGCAAATCACATTCACACCTTTATCTCTAAAATCCTCAATTTTGTTATTGAGTTCCTCAAGATAATTTTTACAAACGGGACAATGAATCCCTCTATATACGATGAGCATTGTAAACTTATCAGGTTTATTTTCTCTGAGGTTCCATTCCAGGCCCCTGGTGGTTTTTAAAATTAATTCAGGTACTTCCTGACGTGGTTTTAAATTTTTCATGATTCAATTTTTAATAAAATTAAATCAATTTTAAACCGGGACATTCTTAAACTCTGCTAATCTTTAGTTAAGCTTTCTCAACTTAGGCCAGTTCAATATTTTTCAGGGTTTCCAGAAATTGTAAATGCATTTCTTCGGTGTAGTCAAGATGGGTTACGATACGCAGTTTACCCTGTCCCATATTACTTATTCGAATATTTTTGTCGGATAATTGCTTGATGAATTCAGTTTCATTTTCAGCATTTTTCAGATAAAAGATAACGATATTGGTTTCTACGGGTTCTACACTTCCAACGTAATACTGTTCTGCCAGGACCTCAGCTATTTTTGCTGCACGTTCGTTATCTTTTGCCAGTCTATCCACATGATTGTCTAAAGCATAAATACCGGCTGCAGCCATAAGGCCAACCTGTCTCATCCCACCACCAAGAACTTTTCTGATCCTGATGGCATTTTTCATTAATCGCTTATCTCCGATCAATACTGAACCCATTGGCGTTCCCAGGCCTTTAGAAAGACAAACCGAAATCGTATCAAACAATTTTCCGTAATCCTTAGGATCTTCATTCTTTTTCACTATTGCATTGAAAAGCCTTGCCCCGTCAAGATGTAAACCTAATTCATGTTTATTACAAACCTGTCTGACTTTTTTAATCGCTTCAAGATCATAACAAGCTCCACCACCTTTATTGGTGGTATTCTCAAGACATACTAAAGTGGTTAACGGACTGTGATAAAAATCTGGCGGATTAATGTTTTCTTCCACTTGCTCTGCGGTGATCATACCTCGAACTCCATCTACAAGTTTACAGGAAACACCGCTATTGAAAGACACTCCTCCTCCTTCATAATTATATACGTGAGCCCATTTATCACAAATCAACTGTTCTCCAGGCTGGGTGTGTAATTTAATTGCTGCCTGATTCGCCATACTTCCTGTAGGAAAAAACAAAGCTTCATCCTTCCCGAACATTTTCGCCAGTTTTTCTTCCAGCGCATTAATTGTGGGATCTTCTTTATAAACATCATCTCCTACCTCAGCAGACATTATTGCCTGCAACATTCCTTTTGTTGGCCTGGTAACCGTATCGCTTCTTAGATCTATCTCTTTCATGCTTTAATTTTTACTGAATGCTAAGGTAAAAACTTATAGTTTCTTTTCTTAATAATTCGAATTCAATAAAATTTCATCCCTGGATTAACTTATTATGAAATCTAAAGCTGAAATTTTGAGAAATTACTTTTTATTCGAAGGATTTTGTTAAACAGATGCATTTCAGTCAATTAATTTGTATTTTCTAACAAATTCTGCCTATGAAATCAAATTCTGAAAATCCCACTTTTGAATCTTACAATCGTGATCCTAAGCTTTACGATGAGATTTTTGATGAGAATGAGAATGTAAGAGAGACTTACAGTACCCTTTTTAATTTATATAGTGAACATTCTGCAAAAGATTTTGCCCGATTAAATGATAAAGCTAAAGCTTCATTTTTCAATCAGGGGATCACTTTCCAGGTATATGGTGATCACGAGATAAAAGAAAAGATCTTTCCATTTGATCTGTTTCCCAGGATAATCGATTCTGAAGAGTGGGAGCATATTGAAAAAGGTGTTTTGCAACGTAGTAAGGCTTTAAATGAATTTCTGAAAGATCTCTATCACGATAAGAATATAATAAAGGATGGAATTGTTCCTCTTGAACTTATAAGTTCTTCTGTGAATTACCTGGACCAGATGAATGGGTTTGATCCGCCTGGAGGAATTTACAATCACATATCGGGAACCGATCTTATCAAACATTCAGACGGAAAATATTATGTGTTGGAAGATAATATTCGCTGTCCATCCGGGGTAAGCTATGTTATTTGTAACAGAACGGCTTTAAAAAGAGCTTTATTCGGTGTATTTAACCATTATCAGGCACATTCAGTTACAGATTATGCAGAGAATTTGCTTGAGATCCTTGAAAGCGTAAAACCGATAGGAGTAGATGTTCCGAATTGCGTAGTGATAACTCCCGGAATCTATAATTCTGCTTATTATGAGCACTCCTATCTCGCCAAAGCTATGGGCGTAGAACTTGTGGAAGGAAGAGATCTATTCGTGGAGAATGATTTCGTCTATATGAAAACTATAAACGGGCCGGTAAAGGTGGATGTGATTTACAGAAGAATTGATGACCAGTTTATAGATCCATTGGAATTTAAACCTGATTCCGCTCTCGGAGTTCCAGGATTGATGGCAGCCTATAAAAAGGGCCATGTTTGTCTGGTTAATGCGCCGGGAACAGGAGTTGCAGACGACAAGGCCATTTATACCTATATGCCCGAGATCATTAAATATTATCTCGATGAAGAACCTATTTTAAATAATGTTCCTACTTACCATTGCAGCAGGCCAGACGAATTGGAATATGTTCTTAAAAATATCAGGGAATTAGTGGTTAAACCCGTAGATGAAGCCGGCGGTTACGGCATCTCCATAGGAAACAGGCTTTCAGATGACGAAGTTGAGGAAGTCCGCAATACGGTAAAGGCGAGTCCGAGAAAATACATCGCTCAACCTATTATGTCTCTTTCAGTGCATCCAACATATATTGAAGATTCTGAAAGTTTTGAGCCCCGGCACGTAGACCTTCGTACCTTCACTTTATTAGGTTCAGATAAAAACTTTGTCCTTAAAGGTGGTCTTACCAGGGTGGCACTAAAAAAGGGAAATCTTATTGTTAATTCATCCCAGGGTGGTGGTTCTAAAGACACCTGGGTTTTAAAAAATACTAAATAATTTATGTTAGCACGTGTAGCCAATAACCTGTTCTGGATGGGGAGATATATAGAACGTTCAGAGCATGTCGCCCGATATTTGAATGTAAATTATTTCGCTTCCCTCGACGCGCCTAATGAACTTTCTCAATCCAGACAATTCGTTTTGGAATCCATGCTCTTTATGGCAGATGATTTCAGCAGAACAGAAAAGGAGCTGGATGAAGAGGAGGTTTTATATGATATCGCCCTGAATCCCGATAAATCTTTTTCGATCATCAATTACGTAAAACAAGCCCGCGAAAATGCGAATAGTGCCCGGGATCTAATTTCAACCGAATTATATGAATCAATCAATAAGTTCTATCATTTTGTTCTGAATTATCCTGTGGAGATCTTCAAAAAAAGGGGTCTTTATGACTTTACGGTTCAGGTGGCAGAACATGTTTCTATCCTTCGCGGAAAGATTCGAGGAACTTTATTGCACGATGAGATCTATGCGATCATCATGCTGGGTATCAATATTGAAAGAGCTACACAGATTATTCGTATTATCAATTCTAAGTTCAAGGATGCCGTGATCGCCCAGGGTAGTTACGGAGACACTTTAAAAAATAGTTACGAATGGACAACATTATTAAAATGTGCTGAATCTTATGATATGATGCGGAGGTTCTACCGGCAGACTCCTACCAGCATATCCACGCTGGAATTCTTGATTCTGAATACAGATTGTCCACGTTCAGTGATGAACAGTCTTAATCAGGTTTGCAAACACATAATGGTTCTTAGCAATGAAAAGCATCCGTCCAAACATTCTTCTGCCTTTTTAATTGGAAGAGTCAGGTCTAAATATCAATACAAAGTGATCGAGGAAATTGAAAGTGATCTGCAGGCTTTTATTGAAAACATCCTTGACGATCTTAACAGTATCGGAATCCAATTAGAAAAAGAATATTTTAATTATTAATTCATGAAAATGAACTTAATTTGATACACTTGAAAATCTAAGATGAACCTGGATTATCATATAAACTATTCTGCCAGAAACACCTACGAAAACATGACCGAAGGTGGGTTATGGCAATTTCTCGTAATTCCTGAAGAGAACGAAACGCAGGAGTTAATTTCTGAAGAATTCCGGAATTCTATCAACGCCCCGGTAGAACACTCTATAAATGGTTATGATTTTAAGACCTATAGAATAAAAACGAAAAAAGCCATAGCCGAAATTGATTTTTCGGGTGATTTTCATATCATCAAGAAAGTAGAGAATGTATTTGAAAAACTTTCCTTAGAGTATTCTGAAAACGAATATGAAGATCTAAGATCTGTGAAATTTAGAGCTAGTAATGACGTATTCCTGAGATTTACAGATCTCACTAGACTGCACCAGGAAGTTGACTTTAAATTCGATGAGAAATTAAGCTTATTTCAGAATCTTCAAAATCTAAATTCCTGGATCAAAAAAGAGTTTACTTTCAAAACGAATGTAACCGATATCGATACAGACCTGAATCATATTCTTGAAATCAAACAGGGTGTTTGCCAGGATTTCACGCATCTTTTTATTGCCATCGCTAAAAAGTTTGGAATTCCCTCAAGATATGTTTCCGGTTATTTACACCAGGGTAATGGTTTTGTAGGTGACCTACAGATGCACGCATGGGTAGAATGTTGCCTGCCAAACAGCGGCTGGGTTGGCTTTGACCCTACAAATGATCTTATCGCTGCTGAAAATCATATTAAGGTCGCCCACGGAAAAGATTATTCAGACTGTCCGCCCTTAAAAGGTATTGTTTTTTCTTCAGGAAAAAATGATACTGAATACACGGTTCAGGTTGCAGCGCAGCAGCAACAATAGGCTAATTTCCTATTGGCGAACCATCCGGTATTTTTGGCACATTTAAATCCAACTCAAAATCTTCAGGTTTTTCTCTGAACGTCTTGATATTACGATACATTTCTTTTGAAACTGGGTCATTTTTGCCTCATAGCCAGTTCGCCAGCTCATCAACCTTAACATTCGTCACGGCCTTCACCATTGGAGTGGAGTTTTTATGAACTGCAAGGTTCAGAAGATGTTTGAAAACCACAAAATTTATGGTTTCCTGAATTGCTTTTTCGTAATTGTTCCCATTAACTTTATGTATGGTTCCAGAAATCAATTCATCCAGTACAGCATCTAGACCTGGAAGATCATTGTTCAATGAATTCTGCTGAATTAATCTTTCTGCCCTGGCCGGATGTAGTAACAAGCTTAATGTCATCTCACTGGCCGTTGCAGGAGCACCAAAAGCATCAAAAGCTACATCTGTATTGCTTTTAAATGATTCCCTGTCCCTGGAAAAACCAAAGGCTCTCGGTGGAAATAATTCTAATTTCTCTTCAGGGATCTTCAATTCATCGGCGGAAAGCGTCTTCAGAATAATTTTTAGAGCCTCCTTTTGAACTTTTGCTTCAATATGTTTAACCACTTCATTATTTCCGCCTTTTAACGCGTATTCATATTCAAGTCCGCCAATTAATTTTACCGCAGCTTCAGTTTGATATCTATGGAAAAAATATAAAGGAACAAATACGTCTTCCAGCGTGGAATAAGCTTCATCCTTTCTAATATTATCAATGGAAAAATTATCAATCGCTTTCTTCCTGATTTTCAGAACCTCTTCGAGTTCTTTCGTTGCACTTTTCCCATTATCCCATAAATGAGCGAAAGCATTTGCTCCGCCTGAAGCCCTGGAATCTGAATCTGTTATAAAGATCAATCCTTCCTCACGAGCATTTTCAAGAATCGAATTCAAATATTCCTTTTCATCCTTCCCTTCAGGAATATCGCTATAGCTATAATTTACAGTAACCTTATCCCACTCTCCTATTCCGGTATCATAGGCATTCTTAAAAATTATTTCATCATTATAGAGTTCGAATTGTGGATGTGGATAATCCATTACCGATGCACGATCTTGCGTACTGGCTGCAAAATTATGTGCAAAACCTATAGTATGGCCAACTTCATGAGCAGATAATTGCCTAATTCTTGCCAGGGCTAACTCCATCATAGGTTCATGGTTATCGTTACTATTCGCAAAAGGTTTGTTCATCATGGCCTGGGCGATCATAAAATCCTGACGTATTCTTAAACTACCTAAACTTACATGACCTTTAATAATTTCACCGGTTCTGGGATCGGTAACGCTGGCACCATAACTCCAGCCTCGGGTAGACCTGTGAACCCACTGTATCACATTGTATCGAACATCCAAAGGATCTGCATCTTCAGGTAACATTTTCACCTGAAATGCATTTTTATAGCCAATTGCTTCAAAAGCCTGATTCCACCAGGACGCACCCTCCAGTAAAGCCGATCTTACCGGCTCTGGGGTTCCGGTATCCAGATAATAAATTATTGGCTCTATGGGCTCACTAATTTCGGCATCAGGATTCTTCTTTTCCAGACGATGTCTTACTGCATATCGTTTTCTTATCGGTTCATAAACAGGAGAAGCATAGTCCAGGTAAGAAATGAAAATAGCACCACTTCTAGGATCAAATGCTCTCTTTTTATAATTATCATCAGGTAATTTGACGAAAGAATGGTGCTGGGTTACACTGATGTTTTTCTCATCCGGAACAACGGAATAGATTGTTCTGTTTTTAGGCTCGCCTTCAAAAGTGAGTAGCGCTTCAAATTCTACATTTTCAGGAAAAGCTTTTGTCCTTTCCAGGGCGAGGGCACTTTTTGATTTATCTATCTTGTAAGTACCATAATCTCCTTTTTTCAACCTTTCAGCAACACCATGTGCATCCTGCATTAAAAACGGGGTAAAGTCGATAATGTACTTCCCATTCTTTTCCTCCTTGATCTCAAATCCGAATAAAACAGATTTGGCAAAAGCTTCAGCTACACTTTGTTTTTCCGCTTCATTATTTGTGATCGCACGATAATTTTGATTAGGCTGAACTAAAAGCAGTTTATTTCCAGCTTTTTGGAATTTCACTACAGCTTCTCCCCCTAACTGCCCGCGGTCTAATCCTATATCGTTAGATCCAACTCCCGTTGTTAAGAAATGAGTATACAGGAACTCCGTGTCAAGGCTATCCACTTCGAGGTAGAGCTCATCCTCCTTTTCGTTGTAATGGAAATTGAAATAACCTTCATATTTTTTTAAATTTTCCTTCTTTTCTAGAAATTGAGCTTTCCCAATAAATGAAATACTGAAGACCAGAAGAGTACAGATTAAATTGCGCATAGAGAGGTGTTTTAAAGCCGTCTAAATCTAAAAAATATTCGTTAAATACTTTTTGCAAACACCCTTTAATTCTATTTTTACGACAAATCAACCAATAAATGATCACAATAGAGAATATCCGAGATCTTAAAGAGCGCCTGGTTGCGTTAAGGAGGTATCTTTGACATTGATGCCAAGAAGATCGAAATAACCAATATGGAGGAAAAGACCTTTGCTCCAGATTTCTGGGATGACCCTAAAAAGGCTGAACAGATCATGAAAGAGGTCAATGCTGAAAAAAGCTGGGTTGGAGATTACGAAAAGGCTGAAACCCTGGTGGAAGACCTGGAAGTAATCTTTGAGTTTTATAAAGAAGATGAAGCCACAGCTGAAGATGTCCAGCAAAGACATGAAAAGGCCCTGGATCTTATCGAAGATCTTGAATTCAAGAATATGCTTTCAGAAGAAGGGGACAGCATGAGTGCTGTTTTACAGATCACAGCGGGTGCCGGCGGTACTGAAAGTTGTGACTGGGCAGAAATGTTGATGCGCATGTACCTCATGTGGGCGGAAAAGAGAAAATTCAAGATTAGAGAATTGAATTACCAGGCAGGAGATGTTGCCGGGATCAAAACCGTTACCCTCGAAATAGAAGGTGAATTTGCCTTCGGATGGTTGAAGGGTGAAAATGGGGTTCACAGACTGGTAAGAATTTCACCTTTTGATTCCAATGCCAAAAGGCATACTTCTTTTGCTTCGGTATACGTATATCCGCTGGTAGATGACAGTATAGAGATAGATATAAATCCTTCAGATCTTAGCTGGGAAACCATGCGGTCATCAGGCGCGGGAGGTCAAAATGTGAATAAGGTAGAAACTGCTGTAAGGTTACGCCACGCTCCTACCGGAATCGTCATTGAAAATTCTGAAACAAGATCACAGCTTGAAAATAAGAATAAAGCCATGCAGCTCTTAAAAAGTCAGTTGTTTGAAATTGAACTTCAGAAAAGACAGGCGCAACGTAGAGAGATCGAAGATTCTAAAATGAAAATCGAATGGGGGTCGCAAATAAGGAATTATGTAATGCATCCTTATAAACTGGTGAAAGACGTTAGAACCGGAGAGGAAACAGGAAATGTGGATGATGTAATGAATGGTGCGATCGATCCTTTCCTGAAATCTTTTTTAATGATGATGGGGCAACGGAACGAAGATTGATAAGTTTTTCTACCAACTTTTTAATTTTGAATTAATTGATTATTTTAAAGAAGAAAAAAATAAAAATGCTGAAGATCTATCATAATGCGAGATGCAAAAAATCCAGAGAAGGATTAGAGATATTGAAGAATTCCGGTAAAGAATTCGAAATAAAGGAATATCTTAAAGAACCGCTGAATGAAAAGGAGTTGGAAAATCTGATCAAAAAATTAAAGATAACTCCAATTCAATTAGTTCGTAAAAATGAAAAGATCTGGAAGGAAGAATATAAAAGTAGGGATTTAAGTGACCGGGAAATAATTACTGCCATGGTTAAAAATCCCAAACTTATTGAAAGGCCTGTTGTGGAAACCGACAAAGATGCTGTTATTGGCCGGCCGCCTTCAGATATTGAAAAATTGCTTTAAAGAAAACAGAAATGAAACTTCAACACAGAATTGCTTTAATAAGTGTCGCAGCCGCTGCCGTGGCAGGTTTCGTCTATTCTCAAATATATATACACGAAAAGAATCGCCGCGAAATAAGAGATGTTGCTGCTGAACTTGCCGCTACCTGGAAAGCTCAGTTGGATCTAAGCCCTGGACAGGCTGATCAACTAGAGGATGTGATCATCGAATATACTATTAAGAAAAATGAGATCATCAACTCCAGTTTAGGAAATATCCAACAGATCAATAAATTGAAGACCATTCAAAAGAATGAACACAGATCGCTTCAGAAATTTTTGAATGAAGATCAGTTTGAAAATTATATTTATTTAAATAAACAGCTCACTCGAAAATCTTAATAATTAGCACTCTAAGTGCTGATTTCTTCAGGAAATACTAGTGTTAACATAATATTAACCGAATTGGATTAAACCATTCCGATCCAGACTGGTCATAGTTAAAAAATTGACAATGACCATCCGAAAATTCTATGCCCTTAGTCTTGTACTAAGTATCCTAAGTATTTTTACTTCCAAGTTTTATGCACAGGCACCAGCCGATGTTGTGAAATATACCATCAGCGGTAAAGTGATTGATGACGAATTAGAAGTTCCACTTGAATACGCAACTATTTCAGTTCAGAATGTTGATGATCCTTCTACTTTAAACGGAAGTGTTACCGATGTAAATGGTAACTTTTCCGTGGAAGTAAAAGAAGGAACTTATAATATTGTAGTGGAATTCATTTCTTATGAAACCAAAGAATTCAATAACAGATTAGTAAATAAAGATCTGGACCTTGGAACCATAAAACTGGGACTTGGCTCTGAAAACCTTGACGAAGTCGTGGTGAGAGCTGAAACCACTCAAGTTGATGTAAGGCTGGATAAAAAGATCTATAACATTGGAAAAGATTTAACCACTGCCGGAGGTACGGTTAGTGATGCTCTGAACAATGTTCCTTCTATTTCAGTAGATATTGAGGGAGGAATTAGTTTACGAGGAAATGAGAACGTTAGAATTCTTATCAATGGTAAACCTTCAGCAATGGCAGGCTTTGGAAGCACTGATGTTTTAGGACAGTTACCGGCTGAAGCGATTGAACGTGTGGAAGTGATCACTTCCCCTTCCGCAAGATATGATGCAGAAGGAACTGCAGGGATCATCAATATTATACTGCGTAAGAAAGAAACTTTGGGATTCAATGGTTCCATTAGTTTAAACGGCGGAGTTCCTGCCAACGCAGGGATTAATGCTAACCTTAATTACCGAACAGACGCTTTTAATATTTTCACTACCACTGGCTACAGATACAGAGAATCTCCAGGAACAGCATTTTTTGACACACGTTATTTCCAGGATCGTGAAGATAGTTTTCTAGATGGCCTTATCTACGACCGAAATGTGGAGGACAGAGATTATGACAGGATAAACAGAGGTTTTAATACCAACGTAGGAATTGAGTATTATCTAAACGAGCAATCTTCTATTACAGGTGCTGTATTTTATAGATTAGGTGATGACGAAGATCTTACTTCAAACGTGAATGATTATTTCCTGGATGGAAGCCGCCAATTAGGTACTACCCGTCTCGAGAATCAAATTGAGGAAGATAACAGCTGGCAGTTCTCGCTGAATTATATCAATAGATTTGATAATAAAGGTCACGAACTCACAGCAGATTTTCAGGTTGAAAGCGATAAAGAAACTCAGGAAGCATTTATACGTGAGCCAATAAATTTCAACGGAACCGAAATCGAAGATATTTTTATCCCAAGAGAAAGAACTGTAACAAAAGAAGATCAATCTGAATACCTTATACAGGCGGATTATGTTAGACCAATTGGGGAAGATTCCCAGTTTGAAGCCGGTTACCGAGGAAATTTTGAAAATGAAGTTACCGATTATGCACTACGTCAGGAAGCTAGAAATGGCAGTTTTGTATTGAATAGAAACCAAACGAATGTTTTTGATTACACCGAAAATGTTCATGCCTGGTACACACAATATGGTACGAAATTCGGAGATTTTAATTTTCTTTTAGGTCTTAGAGCAGAGCACACGCAATTAAAAGGTGATATTGATTCTGAATTAACTCAGCAGGAATTGAGAGAGGAATTCAATTTTGATATTACTACAAATTTTGATAACAAATACTTCGGCCTTTTCCCTACCGTGAATTTGATTTATGAAATAGGTGAACAGGAAAATATTACTTTGGGTTATAACAGGAGAATTAACCGTCCAAGAGGTTGGTACATTAACCCCTTCCCATCGAGAAGTAGTAGAAATAACGTGTTTCAGGGAAATCCTAATTTAAGACCGGCGTATTCTAATAGTTTCGATCTTGGGTATTTGAAGCGTTGGGAAAAATTCACGCTTACTTCTTCTATTTATTATCAAAGAGAAACTGATGCCTTTCAGAGAGTTCAGGAAGAAATAGATATCCAGGTGGCGAATCCAAATTTCCCTGAAGAAAGTGATCAGGAAACTATTTCCCAGACTGTAATTAGAAGTATTCCTTTCAACCTGGCCACGAATGACAGAATGGGTGGTGAACTAGGTTTCTTATATAATCCTGCCGACTGGTTAAGACTTAATGGTAGTTTCAACTATTTCAGGTTTAATTTAGATGGAGAATTTAACGGAGATGATCTAAGTACTGAAAATACCAGCTGGTTTGCGAGATTTAGCTCTAAAGTGACGCTTCCTTTAAAAATAGACTGGCAAACGAATGCTTTCTATCGTGGACCGTCTGACGAAATTCAGGGAACTCAGGATGGCATCCTTTCTATAGATGTTGCTTTAAGTAAAGAGATCTTAAATGAAAAAGCAACCATTGCTGTTAATGTAAGTGATATTTTGAATGGAAGAAGAAGATCATCTTATACCAATACGGAATTCTTTGAACAGGATAGCGAATTCCAATGGAGACAGGGACAGGCAGTGAACGTATCTTTCATCTACCGATTCAATCAGAAAAAACAACGTCAGCAAAGAAGAGATAACAATAATGATGATTACGATGAAGGAGAATTCTAAATCTTTAGAATAAAGAACAAAAAAAAGGGACTAAAAATAGTCCCTTTTTTTTATGCTTTTTCCGCTTTAGCTTTTTTCCGAGCTTCGCGTTTCTCTTTGATCAGTTCTCCAACAGAACCTCCAATCCAGTAAGGAAGGAAGGCCATTAGGAAGATCATAAGCCAGAAACCCATTGTTAATATCGCTAAGAAAGCTAAGAAACCAAGGTATTGATCGAATTCGAACATAACAGTCAAAGTTTGATTTGAATCTCGCCAAAGATATGAAGTCTGCCGCGCTTATCACAAAAAATCCCTTAGTTTTTTAAGCAATTTTATTGAAGCTGTTAAATACTTGGTTATAATTAGTTAGAATTTATCGTGTATAATTTATCCTAAATTCCCCTTCTACTACCCCCAGAAAATCAGCTAAAGCGCTTTTCAACTCCTTGCAGGAAATCTTACCTTCTACCAAATCTCCTTCAGAATTTGTAATTTCAATGAAATTTGAATTCAGGTTCAATGCACCTTTAGGAATCACCATCCATTCTTCAGAAGTAGAATTATTCTCATATTTTATCCAGCTGTTATTGTAATAATTATCCCCAAAATAATATTTTCCTGTACCCGAAAAATTTTCAATAAGAAATTCCATGATATCCCCATCATTAGAAATTGCTTTTACATAAAGATTTACTCTGCCAGCAGGATCTATTTCTCTGGTGAAGTTTAAGGTTGCCACATTGCTGTCTGAATTAAATTCCAATCCATTTACATTTGCTTTCAGAAAATTTTCTGATAGCTCGTTCGCGTCATCATCGGTGCTGCAACCTTGGGCTACGATTAGAAACACTAATGAAAAAAGATAATTAAAATAGAGCTTTTTCATTTTGATATGTATTTAGTTAAATAATATCGAAAGTTAAACTTTTTAACATTTTAATCATAAGGGAATTTTCCCCTATTTTGAATTTATTTATCTAATTATCAGTTTTTTAAATATTTTAAGTTTTGAATCTTTAAAAATACATTAACAAAATATTTCAATATAAATTAAGTTTCTTCTGAGATTAATTTAATTAAGAATGAAGCCGAGGCTATCCTTAATTTTAAAGGTTTTTTAGTTTAAAGAAATACTGTAAACCTTAACTTTGCGCAACAACCAATTTTTGTATTATGGATTATAGAATCGAAAAAGATACTATGGGGGAAGTAAAAGTTCCTTCAGATAAATTATGGGGAGCGCAAACGGAACGTTCAAGGAACAATTTCAAGATTGGTCCTGCTTCATCCATGCCTTTAGATATAATATACGGATTCGCTTACCTTAAGAAAGCGGCAGCATATACTAATTGTGAATTAGGAGTATTACCTGTAGATAAAAGAGATCTTATCGCAAAAGTTTGTGATGAAATTTTGGAAGGTAAACATGACGATCAATTTCCGTTGGTAATATGGCAAACTGGTAGTGGTACTCAAAGTAACATGAACGTGAATGAAGTGATTGCCAACCGTGCGCATCAGCTTGCAGGAAAGACAATTGGTGAAGGAGATAAAACCTTACAACCAAATGACGATGTGAATAAGTCACAGTCTTCTAATGACACCTTTCCAACAGGAATGCACATTGCAGCCTACAAGAAAATCACCAAGGTTACTCTTCCCGGACTTAAAAAGCTTAGAGATACGCTTAAAAAGAAATCAGAAGAATTTAAAAATACTGTAAAGATTGGTCGAACCCATTTCATGGATGCCACTCCACTAACCTTAGGACAGGAATTTAGCGGCTATGTGGCTCAACTTGATTTTGGGATCAAAGCACTGGAAAACACGCTTCCGCATTTGGCTGAACTTGCTCTTGGTGGGACAGCTGTTGGTACCGGACTGAATACGCCTAAAGGTTATTCTAAAAGAGTTGCTGAATTCATCGCAAAATTTACAGAAATGCCATTTGTTTCTGCCGGAAATAAATTCGAAGCTCTGGCAGCACACGATGCTTTTGTAGAAACTCACGGAGCGCTAAAACAATTGGCGGTTTCTTTGAATAAGATTGGAAATGATATCAGGATGCTGGCATCAGGACCGCGAAGTGGAATTGGTGAGATTAACATTCCAGCCAATGAGCCTGGATCTTCGATCATGCCTGGAAAAGTAAATCCAACTCAATGTGAAGCTTTAACCATGGTGTGCGCCCAGGTAATCGGTAATGATACTACTATGAGTGTTGGAGGAATGCAAGGTCAATTTGAATTGAATGTATTCAAACCGGTAATGGCAAATGCCCTGTTACAAAGCGCCCAATTAATCGGTGATGCCTGTACTTCATTTGAAGAACATTGCGCTCGCGGAATTGAAGCAAACGATAAAAGAATTCAGGAACATTTAAACAATTCCCTGATGCTGGTAACAGCGCTTAATACAAAAATAGGTTATTATAAAGCTGCTGAGATCGCTAATACGGCTCATGAAAATGGTACTACTTTGAAAGAAGAAGCTGTAAACTTAGGTTATTTAACTGAAGAACAGTTTGATGAATGGGTAGACCCGAAAGATATGGTTGGAAACCTTAAATAGGTTTTTGCTAATAATTAAAAAAGCCTGCTGAAAATTTCAGCAGGCTTTTTTTATGCTTGAAAACTACGATTAAATAGTTCCCCTGTTTTCTTTTATTTCCTTTTTAGCCTTCTTGGCATAATGCTTATTATATTTCCAGTAAGATAGTGCTCCCAGAATTGCCACTCCAGCAAGCGTGTAATAAACAATAGTTGGAGTGATCACTTTATCTCCACTGGCATACGAATGCAATCCGCTCAAATAGAAATTCACGCCAAAATAAGTCATCATTACGGAAGCATAGGCGATCACCGACATAAAATTAAAGATCCATCTTCCCCTTAATCCCGGAACCAGTCTCATGTGAATCACGAAGGCATAAACGAAAATACTAATAAGCGCCCAGGTTTCTTTTGGATCCCAGCCCCAGTATCTTCCCCAACTCTCATTCGCCCATTGTCCTCCAAGGAAGTTACCTATAGTTAGCATGACCAAACCTACGGTGAGCGCCATTTCTGTAATGATCGTTATTTCTCGAATATTGAGCAATATTTTTTTCTTGTTGGAAGCCGTTGTTAGCGTCATTAACAGCAGTGAAACCACTCCTAAGATCATTCCCAGAGTTAACGGACCATAACTTCCTACGATCACAGAAACATGGATCATTAACCAGTAACTATCCAATACAGGAACTAGGTTAGCGATAGCAGGATCGGTCCAGTTCTGGTGTGCACTCCATAATACCATCGCCGCTACGAATGCAGTAGAAGCGATCGTAAGGTTTGACTTCCTCCCGAACGCGAGCCCAAAGAACATTGTTGCCCACGCCACATATATCATGGATTCGTAAGCATTACTCCATGGAGCATGACCGGAAATATACCATCTGGTTCCAAGACCAACAGTATGCAGTGCGAAAAGGATAATTATTATTCCTACACCTAGATATATAATTCCACGAACAACCTTATTATCTCTGAATATTCTTACTACCACAAAGATGAACATGAAAACACCAGCCAGCATATACATCCAATACAGGTTTTTGAAAATGTTGTATTTATTGTAAGTAATTTCAGCGTCTATTTTTCGTTCTGAAGGCATTACTTCTCCACCAAATTTCTGCTGGTAACTTTGAATGCTTTCCAAGTATTGCTCAGCTTTGCTATAGTCACCAGATTCCCTGGCGGTTCTCAAAGCATTCATATAAAGAGGAAGTATCTGCCTGGTATAAACAGAATCCATCCCTTTCAAATTAGACTCTCCTACTTCCTTATAGGATATCCATTTATTATTTTCATCATTCGGGATAGGGAATATTTTCAGGATATTTCCATCCAGGGCACGATACAGAAGGTTCACTTTTTTATCGGTCTCTATGAAATCTTTTTGAAATTTATTCGGAACGGCTGCCTGATAAGCATCATCCAGGTAAGGTGACAGTTTATATTTTCCTCGCTTATCAAAGAAATCGGTTAGCGAAAGGTATTTTTTCCCTTCCTCTACTCCAAGGATCTTATGCAAACTATCATTATGTTTTTGCACATATATAAGCGGTACATCATACCATACCATTGGGTTTTCTGTAATGGAAATTAATACCTGGTCTGAACTCAGGTCTTCATAAGTATCGCTTTTACTTAATTTCCGAAGTAATTCTGAAGAATAAGTATTTGCAGGTTTCATTCTTCCGCCAGCATCCTGAATAACCAGTCGGCCAAATTTTTCTGCATGTTCTTTATCTACCGCATTGGTAATAATTATGCTATCCAATTGAGATTTAGCAGTTTCGCTATGTTGGTGGTCTTCTTCCTGAGCATTACCAGCAAAAGACAGAGATACGATCGCCAGCAGCGTAGCCAGGGTCTTCTTTTTTGTTTTCACTTTATCAAGCATCACCTTCAATTGTCCAAATCTTGAACCTTTATCAAACAAAATCCACATCAAACCAAAATATAACAGGAAGTAACCTATATAAGTAATCCACGTTCCCCAGAAATCGTGATTAACAGAAAGTATGGTTCCTTTTTCATCAGGATCAAAACTGGACTGGAAGAACCTGTATCCCTGTTCATCCAACACGTGATTCATATAAATATCGTAAGGCATTGGCTCCTCACCTTCCCTTATCACTTCTACCTTGCTTTTAAAAGAAGCATAACCCGGTGTTTCACGGTCTGCAGTTCCGGGATATTTTTCAGCTATAAAATCATTCAGTTTTATGGAAAAAGGAAGCTCCTGTTCTATCGAACCGTAATTCACGAATATATCAAGTCCGCCAACATTCATCTGGGTTGGATCGCTTACCGTTCCCTGACCACCAAGAAGTGTTACGGTCTCAGATTCACCGCCTGTAGAAACTTTCAAAGTCACGGCATCAAGATCCTGCTTGGTTTTAGGATTTGTTGGCACTACATCGTATTCCCCTTTTATAACAGGCTCCGGAATAACAAATTGCATGTTACCAATATTATATAAAGATCTCAACATCAAAGTCTGCGTTGAATCTTTTACCAGCTTGCCTTTCTTCTGATCTGCCATTCGCATGTAATCCCCATCAAATGGAGAATCCACAGTATATTTACCATCTTCAGTAACCTCAATATTAATGGCACCATCTTGAGGACTGTTCAATGTAAAAAGAACGTTGTGAATATTACTAACCTGACCCTCCTGAAGGTAATGATCGTGCCGCTGACCATCTCCGGCTTCAACGATTTTCAGGTAATTCTCACCATCTTCCGTTGGCACCAGAGCTTCCTCTGCACCGTGAATAAAATTGGTAACTTCAAATTTTATAGGTTGCCCGTTGAAATCTGAATTTAGCGTATAATCATTTTCTACTCCAGGACCGAAAAGAACATCCTCCTGAAGAACTCTTCGTCTTGGCTCACCGTTAATTTCTCCATCAACGAAGAAAGTAAAATGAGGACTTTGTGATAAGAATTTATTGGTGGTCTCACCTTCCCTAATAGGCATGATACCTTCATAACTTATATATCTGGTCACGAAAGCACCTATCAGGATAAGAATGAATGAAAGGTGAAGTAAAAGTGTGCTCCACTTTTCTTTCTTATACAGTTTGTAACGCTTGATGTTTCCTATAAAATTGATCAAAAGGAAAAGCATTATTCCTTCGAACCACCAGGTATTATAAATTAAAATTCTTGCGGTCTCAATACTATACCAGGTTTCTATGAATGTGCCCATGGCCATGGCAATTGCGAAAATTATAAACAAAACGGCCATTATTCGGGTAGAAAAAAGGATAGAGGCTATTTTTTTCTGCATAGAAGAAGTGTCATTTTAACGGGTGCAAATTTAACGATTTATTATCAGTTTTTAAGAGATATACCGATTCATTCTGAAGTCTACAACTGTTAATTTTACCTGCTTGAAAATTTTGGTATTTTAGCCCAATGATCAAAGTGGTAATTATTGGCGCGGGCAATGTCGCAACTCACTTATACCATAGCTTTACTTTAGCAAAGCAATTGGATGTAATTCAGGTTTTTAACCGAAATAGAAAGAACTTACATTTTGTAAAAGATCCTTCGAGGCAAACTTCAAATTTAAAAGAGATCCGAGAGGCAGATCTATACCTTCTTGCCATCAAGGATGAAGCCATTGAAGAAATTGTTTCAGAATTAATGATAAAATCTGGGATTATTGCTCACACTTCCGGAAGTCAACCTATCGATGTGCTTTCTGATTTCGACAATCACGGAGTGTTTTATCCCTTACAAACCTTTTCGAAGAATAAAGCAGTAGATTTCAAAGAGATACCTCTTTGTTTGGAAGCAAATTCAGCAGAAAATCTTGAAATGCTGAAAAAGGTTGGCGCGATGATCAGCAACAAGGTTTTTGAAGTAAATTCAGAACAAAGAAAAGCGCTGCATGTCTCCGCTGTTTTTGTAAATAATTTCAGCAATCACTTATTTAGTCTCGCTGCCGATTTCTGTAAAAAAGAAGAATTGCCATTTGATATTTTAAAACCTCTGATCAGGGAAACGGTAAATAAACTGGAAAGCCTGGACCCGTATTCAGCACAAACAGGACCTGCATTAAGAGATGATCAAAAAACAATTTCAGCACATCTTGAATTACTGGATGATGACCGAAAAAAGATCTATACCTTATTAACCGAATCTATTCAAAAATTACATGGAAAAAAGCTATAAAGAACACCTGAATAATATCAATACTTTCGTATTCGACGTCGATGGAGTTTTAACGGATGGTTCCATCCAGATCTCGACAAAAGGAGAACTTCTACGAACCATGAATACCAAGGATGGCTATGCCATGAAAATGGCGCATAATGCCGGATACACGGTTTGTATCATCAGCGGCGGAAAAAATGAAGGCGTGAGACAAAGACTTCGAGACCTTGGGATCACAGATATTTATCTTGGTGTGAGCGATAAGGTGGAGCAAATGGATGAATTTTTCGATATCTATAATATAAAACCTGAAAATGTTCTTTATATGGGTGATGATATTCCAGATTACTATCCAATGAAATTGGTCGGTTTACCTTGCTGCCCGCAAGACGCAGTGCCTGAAGTAAAAGAAGTATCACTTTATGTTTCCCACAAAAATGGTGGTGAAGGCTGTGTGAGGGACGTAATTGAGCAGGTCATGAAAGTTCAGGGAAAGTGGATCGATAAAAACGCTTAATGAATGCTGAATTATTTTAAGCTGATTAGAATCGGCAACCTAATATTTATTGCGCTTACCATGTTCCTTATTAAATATGGTCTTTTGGAGCCATTTGGAGTTGCGATTACCCTGAATCTTTTTGGGTTTTCCATGCTGGTTCTGGCTGTAGTTTCCGTAGCGGCTTCTGGTTATGTGATCAATGATATCTTTGATGTAGCTGCAGATGCAAAAAACAAGCCTAGTCGTACACTTATAAATAGCAAAATTTCAGAGAAATCTGCCTATCGTTTATTTTTCATTTTAAGCATCATAGGTGTCGGACTCGGTTTTTACCTTTCCAATATGGTGGGGCAACCGGGATTTTCAGCCTTTTTCATATTAGGATCTGCCATTCTTTACATCTATAATTCCCACTTACAACAAACAATCTTAGTCGGAAATATTCTGGTAAGTATCATTGTAGGACTTATTCCTGTGGGCGTTGGATTATACGATCTCTTACCCGTGATCACTCCAAATAATCAGCAAACGCAATCAGTGATATTTTCCATTTTGATCGATTATTCCATTTTTGCGTTCCTCGTAAATCTCATCCGGGAAATCGTTAAAGACCAGGAAGATATTGATGGTGATTATAATGCCGGTTATAAAACCTTACCGATAGTTCTCGGAAAAAACAGAACCAATAAAGTTTTATTCCTGTTAGGACTTGCTCCCGTAGTCTTTCTGATCTATTATGTATATGAATATTTGTTCGAGAATATCTCGGCAGTAATTTACACCTTACTTTTATTACTTGGCCCACTCCTCTACTTCCTGGTGAATATCTGGACAGCGAGCAAAAAATCTGAATATTCCAGGTTAAGCCTTATTTTAAAACTGGTCCTTTTCTTTGGACTTCTCTCTATCGGATTATTACAATTTATTTTACTTTAAGCTATGCTGAAAGAACTTTTAAAAGATTATGAGATCATTCTTGCTTCAGGCTCACCACGGAGACAGAAATTTTTTGAAGAACTGGAAATTCCTGTAACAATTGACGTAAGACCTGTGAACGAAGTTTTTTCAGATAAGTTAAAGCGTGAAGAAATTACAGATTATCTGGCTGCATTAAAAGCTGAAGCATTCCAGGAAGATTTGAAGGAAAATCATATTTTGATTACCAGTGACACTATTGTCTACAATGAAGAAAAGGCCCTGGGAAAACCAAAAGATCAAGATGAAGCGGTTGAAATGATCAAGGCACTTTCAGGGAAAGAACACGATGTGATCACTTCGGTTTGTTTCACAACTAAAAATTCTCAGAAAATCCTTCATCATATCACTCGTGTACATTTTGCAGAGCTTTCTGAGAATGAGATAGAATATTATGTTAGCAATTACAAGCCGTTTGATAAAGCCGGAGGGTATGCGATCCAGGAATGGATCGGACTTATTGGTATCAAAAAGATTGAAGGCAGCTATTTTAATGTCGTTGGTTTACCAACTTATGAAGTTTACACGACTTTGAAAGAAATGATTAATTCCCGAAAATCGTAAATTGAAGAAAAAACATGTTCCGGTATTTCAGTTTAATTCTAATATTTCTTTTTTCTGCTTGTGATCATTATTCAGAGCAGAAAAATGATCTGGAACTTTCCGAAGATTTCAAAGATTACTGGTATTCTGGAGAAGCAGAGATCACTTCTTACGATCTCGAACAAGCTCGCTACGGTGAAATCAGAAAAGGTGAGGCTGTACTAATTTACGTGACCGAAGATTTTCTGCCAGAAGCGCAGGTAAAAGCTACTGAAAGAGATGCCCATAATATTTCTGTACTGAAATTGAACACTACTAAAAATTTTAATACCGGCATCTATCCTTACGGCATTATGCAAAGCAGTTTTTATCCTTTGAATGGAGAGGATCATGCTTTGAAAATTTCGGCTTCGATACAGGAATGGTGCGGACAGGTTTATATGCAATTGAATAATCGCGAGCAATTTGAAATTGTGAGTCATTCCTATTTCGCGGGTGAAGCAGATGAAGATCTAAGCTTAGAAAAAGTTCATCTGGAAAATGAGATCTGGAACAGGATAAGGATCAACCATGAAAAATTGCCTACGGGAGAATTTAAAATCATTCCATCGCTGGAATATTTGAGATTGAGCCACCAGCCTGTAAAAGCCTATAAAGCTACGGGAGAATATTTCACTGACGAATACAACATCTATCAATTAACCTATCCTGAATTAAACCGGCAATTGAAAATTTATTATACCCGGGTCTTCCCATTTACTATTGAAAAATGGGAAGAATCTTATCCTTCAGGTTCCGGAGGAAATGCTGAAAAATTAACAACAACCGCGATAAAAAAACAGCGTTTAAGAACTGATTACTGGAATAAGAATTCGAATAAAAATCTACCTTTACGGCAAAAACTCGATTTAAAATAATGTACGAGATATTTACCACATATCGTGAAGAATTACTGTACTCCCTGGCAGTACTAATTTTATTATTGGTTATTCAATTTGTTTTGAGAAAAGCTGCGAATAAAGTCGGAAAACGCAGTGAGATCAATATTACGCGCACGAGACTGATGTTCAAATACATAAATATCCTGATTATTTTAATCGCGGCATTTTTACTTGCGTTCGCCTGGGGAGTTGGCCTAACAGACCTTTCACTGATCTTTTCTTCCGTTTTTGCCGTGATTGGAGTCGCCTTATTTGCGATCTGGTCTATACTAAGCAATATAACATCAGGAATTATCATGTTCTTTTCCTTTCCTTATAAAATTGGAGACACCATAAAAATTCATGATAAAGACATGCCGATTGAAGCTGAAATTGAAGATATCAAGGCATTTCACCTACACCTTAGAACTGCTGATGGCGAATTGATCACTTACCCGAATAACCTGATCTTACAGAAAGCGGTCTCTCTGATCCAGACAGAAAGAAGGCACGACGACGGAAAGGAAGCTCTTTAATTAAGAAAAGAATTGAAATATTCCGGCAGGAGTATTGAAAGTTTTTATATTTGGTAAAACCCATTACTTCATGCGCAAAATTTTATTTGTTTTTATCCTATTTAATTGCTGTGTTGCTAATGCTCAGGCTCCGGAAAAATGGAGTTCTGCAGAAATTTACAATCAGATCAAAAAACTGAATTTTCTTGGTTCGGTTCTATATATAGCGGCTCATCCAGATGATGAAAACACCAGGCTGATATCATATTTTTCTAATGAAACCAATGCCAGAACTGCTTACTTATCTTTAACTCGTGGTGACGGCGGACAAAATTTGATTGGTCCAGAATTGAGAGAGAAACTGGGTTTGATCAGAACACAGGAACTACTTGCGGCCAGAAGGATAGATGGCGGGGAGCAATTCTTCACCAGGGCTAATGATTTTGGATATTCCAAAACACCTTCTGAAACGCTGGAAATCTGGAATAAAGATGAAGTTTTAAGCGATGTCGTTTGGATCATTAGAAAATTCAGGCCAGATGTGATCATCAATCGATTTGATCACAGGACTCCCGGCAGCACCCATGGACACCATACTTCTTCGGCTATGCTTAGCGTAGAAGCTTTTGATCTTGCCGGAGACAAAAATGCCTACCGATCTCAGTTAGAATATTTCGATAGTTATCAACCAGAAAGACTGTTTTTCAATACTTCTCCATGGTTCTATGGTGGAGATGAAGCTTTTCAGGAGGCCGATAAATCCAACTTTTTAAGTTTTGACACCGGAACATATTTTCCCACTCGCGGACTTTCCAATCCGGAAATTGCTTCTTTAAGTAGAAGTCAGCACAGATCTCAGGGATTTGGAAGTACCGGAAGCAGGGGAAAACAAATGGAATATCTGGAATTGCTGAAAGGAGATCTTCCGGCGCAGGAAAATGGAATTTTTGATGGAATTGATACTTCCTGGAACCGTATTCAAGGCGGAAAGGAAATTGGTGATATATTAAATAAGATCCAGAAGAATTTCAACTTTGAAGAACCTTCACAACATCTACCGGAATTACTGAAAGCTTATAGCCTAATTCAAAAACTTGAAAACAGGCATTGGAAGGAATTAAAATCTGAAGAAATTAGAAATATTATATATGCCACTTCAGGCTTATATCTTGAAGCTGTTGCTCAGAAAGCTTACAGTGTTCCTTCAGAAGAAATTTCAGTGCAGCTGGAAGCCATAAACCGAAGTGATAGCGATATGAAATTGGTTTCCGTGGAACTTACTCCTAATAATTCAAAAATTGAACCTGCAGTAAAACTGAACAATAATGAAGGTTGGAATAGTAAAATGACTTTTAAAATTCCTTCTTCGGCAGAATTCACTACTCCTTATTGGCTGGAAAAAGAAGGGAGTATTGGAATGTACAATGTGGAAAACCAGGAATTGCGAGGTCTTCCGGAAACACCTTTAAATACGAAGGCTACATTTAAAGTCGACTTTAATGGCACCACCATCGATTTTGCGAAACCTGTTGTTTACAAATTCAATGACGAGGTATATGGAGAAACTTACAAGAATTTTGAGATTGTTCCTGCCATCACCCTTCATTTTACTGAAGATGTTCTAATTTTTAATAATGAAGAACCAAGAATGGTTCAGGTGAGCATAACTTCAAATCAGCCTGATATTTCCGGTAATTTAAAGCTTAAGGCAGGTAAAGACTGGAAAATTGAACCAGTAAATTCAGACTTTTCCATTGAACAATCTGGAGGAAAGACTTCGGTAACTTTTAAAATTACTCCGCCTAAATTTCAGAGTGAAACTAAGCTAATGCCTCAGGCCATGGTCAATGGCACTACCTATACAAACGATCTTATTGAAATAGATTACGATCACTTTCCCGATCAGAACCTGGTTGCGCCGGCTAATCTCAAGCTAGTAAAACTGGATATTCAAAAGAAGGGCAGAAATATCGCTTATATTGAAGGTGCAGGAGATGTGGTTCCTGAAAGCCTAGAACAGATCGGTTACAAGGTCACCAAAATTTCCCCAGCAACAATTTCAGGAAATACTTTGAAAAATTTCGATGCTGTGGTGATCGGGATTAGGGCCTATAATATTGTGGAAGAATTGAAATTCAAACAGGATATCTTATTCGATTACGTTAAAAATGGTGGAACCATGATCGTCCAGTACAATACCAATCGTGGTTTATTGGTTAATAACCTCTCCCCTTTCAATTTGGAGCTTTCCAGAGACAGGGTTACGGAAGAGGATGCTACAGTAACTTTTTTAGCACCAGATCATGAAGTATTGAATTCGCCAAATAAACTGACTGCAAAAGATTTTGAAGGTTGGGTTCAGGAACGTGGTTTATATTTTCCGGATAACTGGGATGAAAATTTCACTCCGGTTTTGAGTATGCATGACGAAGGTGAAACTCCTAAAAATGGAAGCCTGCTTGTTTCCAAATACGGAGATGGTTACTATATCTATACCGGAATTAGTTTTTTCAGGCAATTTCCTGAAGCCGTTCCCGGCGCTTTCAGATTATTTGCTAATTTAATTTCAATAGGTAAATAATGGAGAAACCCGAAAAGTACCACTGGAAAAAAAGTTACACCCTGGTTCTCGTCGCCAACGCGATCTATATCCTCGCTTTTTATTTAATAATGAATTATTTCGCCTGATATGCAATTAATAGACTGGATAATTCTTATTGGAACCATTGCCTCTATCGTTTGGTACGGAGTTTATAAATCACGCGGAAGCAAAAATGTTGAAGATTATATTGGAGGTGGTAAGAATGCCAAATGGTGGACGATTGGTCTATCTGTAATGGCAACCCAGGCCAGTGCGATCACATTTTTATCTACACCAGGACAAGCTTTCCATGACGGGATGGGATTTGTACAATTCTATTTTGGCTTACCCATAGCCATGGTGATCATCTGTATGGTTTTTATTCCCATTTATCACAGGTTAAAGGTCTACACCGCTTATGAATACCTTGAGTCCAGGTTCGATAGGAAAACAAGAACATTAACAGCCATCCTTTTTCTTGTACAAAGAGGGCTGGCCGCAGGAATTACCATTTTTGCACCAGCAATCGTACTCTCCGCAGTATTGGGTTGGAACCTCACCTATCTTACGTTTATCATCGGGATCCTTGTAATTATTTACACCGTATCCGGAGGAACCAAAGCGGTTAGCGTTACCCATAAGCAGCAAATGGGTGTCATCTTTACCGGAATGGTCATAGCCTTCTTTATAATTTTGAGTTACCTGCCAGATTCGGTGGGATTCACAAATGCCTTGGAAATTGCAGGTGCCGGTGGAAAAATGAATATTCTGGATTATTCCTTGGAATTTGAAAACAGGTATACCGTCTGGAGCGGGCTAATTGGAGGAAGTTTTCTCGCATTGTCTTATTTTGGAACAGATCAAAGCCAGGTGCAAAGATATCTAACCGGTGCTTCTGTAAGGGAAAGTCAGCTGGGAATGATCTTCAACGGACTTTTAAAAGTGCCACTTCAATTCTTTATTCTCTTAGTTGGGGTTATGGTTTTTGTATTCTACCAGTTCAATACCGCTCCCTTGAATTTTAATCCTGCGGCTACGGAAACTGTATTGAATTCAAATTATGCGGAACAATATAAAGATCTAATGCTGGAGCATGAAGAAGTTCAGATTAAAAGACAGCAACTAGGCTTGAATTACGCCGAGAATAAATCGGAAATGAACGATGCGGAAATTGCAGATTTTGAAAAGGAGTATGCAAGACTGGACCAGGAACAGAACCGCATACGTGAAAAAGGAAAATTATTTATCGATGCTTCAGATGTGAAAGCAGAAAGCAATGATAAAGATTATGTCTTTATACATTTTATACTGAACAATCTCCCAAAAGGACTTATTGGGCTGCTTTTGGCCGTGATTCTATCAGCAGCGATGTCTTCAACCGCTTCAGAATTAAATGCCCTGGCTTCTACAACAGTAATTGATCTGTACCGAAGAAATCATAAAGAGGCTAAAAGTGAAGAACATTATCTCGCGGCTTCAAAATGGTTCACCCTTATGTGGGGTGTCATTGCAATTGCTTTTGCCAGCCTCGCAGATCTTTTTGATAATCTTATTCAGTTAGTAAATATTATTGGTAGCCTGTTCTATGGAAATGTGCTTGGAATATTTCTGCTGGCATTTTTTATAAAATCGGTAAAGAGCAACGCCGTATTTATCGCAGCCATCATTACGCAGGCGGTAGTATTGTTAGTCTTTAAATTAGACCTGATGCCATACCTGTGGTTAAATGCTCTAGGCTGTCTTTTGGTGATCGCCATTGCCTACCTGATACAAACCGTAAAACCGAAAGCGAACAAACCTGAGAACGCATGAAAAAAGTAAACTGGGGAATTGTTGGACTAGGAAAGATCGCGAATAAATTCGCGCAAGGATTAACCAGCGTTCAAAATGCTGAATTATACGCTGTGGCAAGTAGAGATCTAAATAATGCGAAGGAATTTTCAAAAACGCACCAGGTCGAAAAATACTATGGTTCTTATGAAGAATTAATGCAGGATGATAAAGTAGATGTTATCTACATCGCTACGCCGCATGCTTTTCATTATGAAATCACCATAAAATGTCTAGAAAATGGAAAAGCTGTTCTTTGTGAAAAGCCATTTGCCATGAACCTTAAGGAAGCTGAAGAAATGGTTGCATATTCCAGGGAAAATAAGATTTTTTTAATGGAAGCATTATGGACGAGGTTTCTTCCGCATTTTAAATTTGTACTTGAGAATGTCAATTCTGGAGATCTAGGAAAAATAGAATCTATAAAAGCAGATTTTGGATTCCCTGCAAAATTCGATAAAACGAAAAGGTTATTTAATAAATCCCTTGGAGGTGGAAGTTTGTTGGATATAGGTATCTATCCAGTATTTCTTGCATACTCTCTTATGGGTAAACCAGAAAAAATAAATGCTTCAGCAGAATTCACCGAAACGGGTGTAGATGCATCATGCAGAATGAATTTTAAATACTCTGGCGGTGTTGAAGCGGCGCTTTATTCCACATTTATGGAAAAAACTCCTACTACTGCAGAATTGAAGATGGAAAAGGGAAGTATCATTCTGAATTCAAGATTTCATGAACCTACTACTGTAACAATTACTAAAGATGGAAAAGAAGAAATTCATGAATTTGGCGTAGTAGCCAATGGATATAATTTTGAAGCCGATCACGTTACCAGAATGATGCTAGAAGATAAAACAGAAAGCGAAATTTGGAGCCTTGATCATACGCTTGAACTTACAGCATTAATAGACCAGATCAGAAAAGAAATAGGTCTCAAATATTAATATACAAAAAAAGGTCCCTTATTACTGAAGGACCTTTTTTTATATCAATTATCAAAGTGAATATTATTTACCACTCCATTCAGCGATAGATTCTTTATTCATCTTTACATAATCAGCATTATTTGCTTTTTCCGCAGAAGCCATAGATTTTTTAGCTGTCGCAATCGCTTCCTGCTTTTTACCCATTTCAGCTTCAATAAGAGATTTTCTTCTTAGCATCCAAAACGCCTGGTCTCCAGCCATTTCAGTTGCTTTAGTCACCCATTTGTATGCTTTATCAAGATCTTTTCCTGCTTCGTGATAATAAGTACCTGCAGCAAAATAATCGCTTGCTGTTGGACCATTCATAACCTTTTCAATGCTCGCCATAGCTTTTGAATCTGTAGGAACTTCGATCTTCAACATAGCGATCGTTTCTTCCCAGATAAAGTTAAGGGCTGCAGAATCATTTTTTAAATCATCGATCACAATGGTAAATGTTTCCATAGGCATCGGCATTTCCATGGTCTCTGCTGTTGCTTTTAAAGCCACTTGACTTTCATCCCAGTTTTGCGGTACACCCCAGTTATCGGTTGTAGTATAGAACATAACCTCCCAGGAATCTTTAGAAGGTATAGAATAGATTGAATAAGATCCTTTCTTAAGGTCTTTTCCATTTATTTTTACATCATCACTAAAGGTAATTATGGTGTTAGCATTGGCACCAGTTCTCCACACCTGTCCATAAGGAACAAGATCTCCAAAAATAGTTCTGCCTCTCATACCGGGCCTGGAATATTCAATGGTAACATCAGTTAAACCTACTTTTTGTTCCATTTTTGCAAATGGACTGGGCTGAGGAGCCTCGATCTGGGCATTCACTGAAATAGAAATGCAAAGGATAATTGCAAGTGATAATAGTTTCTTCATTGTGTAAAATTTTGGTTTTTCCAAAGATACACAGAAACCATTATAATTATGATTTTCTTAAATTAAAGATAGAATATACTCTAAGATGATAATAAAGATCATATTATATTAGGATTTTTATGATTGATAATGGTTTGTCATTTAGTGGGACTACAGGACTAGAATAATTAATCGTTACCATTTATTCATCGATCTTATTTCTCTAGATACATTGCGTTGTTGATCATTTCAAAAAAAAAAAGTACCATGAATAATTCTAAAGTTTACTTCTAATTTTCAGGTTGTTGGTAAAAAAGTTTGAAACTTTTTTAATAGATGGGAATGACTCGAAAAGGTTGCGTCTGGAATCAATAAAAATCAGGGTTTACAGTAATTAATAATCGTCAAAAACCTATTTTAATTTTTGTTTAACTAATATATTTTTAATTTAAACAAAATGAAGCTTAATTTTACTTCAAACCCTTACCATGAAAATATACACCCTTCGTAGTGTTCAGAAATTACCCATCAGTCAGCAAGAGGCCTGGGAATTTTTATCAGATCCAAAAAATTTAAAAGTCATCACTCCAGACTATATGGGATTTGAAATTCTATCCGGAGCGGACAGGCCGATGTTTTCTGGACAGATCATACAGTATATCGTAACTCCCGTAGCTGGAGTAAAAACAAAATGGGTGACAGAAATTACACATGTTAAGGAAGGTGAATATTTCGTGGATGAGCAAAGATTTGGTCCCTATGCCCTATGGCATCACAAACACTTCATTAAATCTATTCCTGGTGGTGTAGAGATGGAAGATATCATTGACTACAAACTCCCTTTTGGGTTTATTGGTCAGCTTACCCATCCTGTTCTGGTGAAACCAAAGCTCAAGGAGATATTTGATTACAGAAGAAATAAACTTATTAAATTGTTCGGGGATTTTAAAGAAGCTGAAGATACATCTGAAACCCTGAAGCAGGACATTTTAAATTAGAAAATGATGAAAAAGAATATTTTACTGGTTGGCGGTTCTACTGGGATCGGATATCAGATCTCTGAATTACTTAATGAAAACCATAATATTATAGTAGCGTCTAGAAATCAGGGAGACCTTGATACCAATAAGGTAACCCATTTGGAATTCGATGTTTTGAAAGATGATATATCTGACCTTGATTTGCCGGACACTATCGATGGATTTGTTTACTGCCCCGGAAGTATTGATCTGAAACCTTTTAAAATAATCAAGCCGGAAAGTTTCGAAAATGAAATGCAACTAAATTTTTTCGGTTTAGTGAGAAGTTTAAAAGGGATTCTTGATAAATTGAAAAATTCAGATCAGGCCAGCCTGGTATTTTTCAGCACAGTTGCCGTAAAAGTAGGAATGCCTTTTCATACCAATGTTGCTGCGGCTAAAGGAGCTATAGAAGGATTTGCGAAATCCCTGGCTGCGGAATATGCCCCGAGCTTTAGAGTGAATGTGATCGCTCCGTCACTTACTGATACGCCATTAGCTGAAAAATTATTATCAAATGATGATAAAAGAGAAAAAATGGATAAAAGGCATCCATTAAAAAGAGTTGGTGAGGCCAAAGATATTGCCAATCTTGCTGCTTTTCTTCTAAGCGAAAACAGTACCTGGATTACCGGGCAGGTTTTAGGAGTAGACGGCGGACTTTCAACCATAAATAACAATTAATGAGTAAAAAAGTAAATATATTTTGGTTCAGAAGAGATCTTAGGTTAGACGATAATGCCGGATTTAAAGCGGCACTTCGTGGTGAACTACCGGTTCTACCAATTTTCATTTTTGACCCGGAAATCCTGGACAAACTTCCCGAAGATGATGCTCGAGTGACATTTATACATGAGGAACTTCAGAAAATGAGAGATGAGCTTCAGAATGAACATGGTAGTTCTATTGCCATGTTTCATGATGAACCAGAAAAGGTTTTTAAATCGCTGATTTCAGATTATGAAATCGATAAGGTTTTTACCAATCGAGATTATGAACCCTATGCTAAAGAAAGAGACGAAAAGATCTCTAAATTATTATCTGAAAAGGACATAGAATTTCTCGATTTTAAAGATCAGGTAATCTTCGAAAAAGATGAGGTAGTAAAAAGTGATGGCGATCCTTACGTGGTCTATACTCCTTATAAAAATTTATGGAGAGAACAGTTCAGCAAAATTGATCTTGATTTTCATTACACTACAAGATATATGGATAACCTGTATAAGAATAGCAGGCTTCCAAATTTGAGCTTATCTGATATAGGTTTTAAAAAATCTTCAATTGAAGTTCCAGATTATAAGTTAACTCCGGGATTGATTAAGGATTATAATGACAAAAGAGATTATCCTGCAGAACATGGAACTTCCAGGTTGGGACCGCACTTACGTTTTGGAACCGTGAGCGTTCGGCAAATGGTGAGAGATGCAGATAAGCAGCACAATAAAACTTTTCTGGAAGAATTGGTTTGGAGAGAATTTTTTATGCAGATCCTCTTTCATTATCCAGATACGGTTACCGATGCTTTTAAGAAGAAGTATGATCGTATTAAGTGGAGAAACAACAAAGATGAATTTGAAAAATGGAAAAAAGGTGAAACCGGTTATCCACTTGTTGATGCTGGAATGAGGCAACTGAACAAATCCGGTTTTATGCATAACAGGATCAGGATGCTGGTTGGATCATTTTTATGTAAACATCTATTGATTGACTGGCGTTGGGGAGAAGCCTATTTTGCTGAAAAATTACTGGATTATGAAATGTCTTCCAATGTTGGTAACTGGCAATGGGTTGCCGGCAGTGGTGTTGATGCAGCTCCATATTTCAGAATTTTCAATCCTACCACACAAATTGAGAAATTTGACAAGGATGAAGAATATATAAAGGAATGGGTGCCGGAGTATGGAACTGATGATTACCCAGAAAAAATGGTAGATCATAAAGAAGCGCGAGAACGAGCCCTAAAAACTTATAAGGAAGCTGTTAGTAATTAACTTAACAGCTTTCTGGCTTTTTCAAGGTCTTCAGGCGTATCTATACCAATACTTTTCACGCTGGTTTCCACCATTTTGATTTTCTTTCCGTATTCAAGATATCTGATGCATTCTATCTTTTCCGCAGCTTCCAAAGGCAACATTGGTAACTTATAAAAATCCATCAATGCAGATTTTCTGAAGGCATAAATACCTATATGCTTAAAATAATCTGCTTTTGCAGAAGTATCTCTGGGATATGGTATGGGAAATCTTGAAAAATATAAAGCAAAATCATCTTTCCCCGTAATAACTTTTACATTATTGGGATTGGTGATCTCATCGCTATCTGTAAGTGGAGTTTTTAAAGAAGCAAGGTCAATCTCTTCAGCTCCATCCTGATTAAAAACATCAAGAAGCTTTGACAGGCTTTCTTTATCAATAAATGGTTCATCGCCCTGAACATTTACCACGATATCAACGTCCATATGCTCTACAGCTTCGGCAATCCTATCGCTTCCACATTCATGGTCTTTTTCACTACGAATTACCTGCCCGCCTTCATTTACGATCTCATCGAAAATCTTTTCGCTATCGGTAACCACATAAACTTCATCAAAAAGGCCAGTATTAACGGCAGCTTCATAAGTTCTAGTAATAACCGTCTTTCCGTTAAGATCTTTCATTAGCTTCCCGGGAAACCTGGTAGCTTTATATCTCGCCGGAATCATGGCGATAATGCGATTTTTGGAAGGTTCGCTCATATTCAATTTTCAGTAAAAATAGTAATTAGTTAGATGCGAAAAAATCATCTCCAAATCCAATCAGGTATAATTTTTTCTGAGCACGCGTCATAGCCGTATAAAGCCATCTTAAATATTCCTTTCCTACTCCGTTTGGCAGGTAAGGCTGCTCAATAAAAACATTGTTCCATTGCCCACCCTGTGATTTATGGCAGGTGATGGCGTAAGAGAATTTGATCTGAAGAGCATTGAAGTATTTATTATTCTTGATCTTCATGAACTGCTTATACTTAGAACGTTCGTCTGCATAGTCCTTTTTTACCTCTTCATAAAGCCTGTTAGATTCTTCATACGTTAAGGACGGAGTATTACTGGTAAGTGTATCCAGCATAATTACGGTTTCAAAAGGTCTCATTTTGGGGTAATCCACCATCTGGACCTGGACTTCGGCAAATCTGAATCCGTATAATTCTTTAAAACCGAAGATCTCCAGGACTTTCACAATGTCCCCGTTAGCAATAAAACCCGCTTCACTTGTTGGTTTCACCCAGAAGTAATTATTTTTCACCACCATTAAATAATCTCCGGCAGAAAGTTCTTCCTCCTGAAATAATATTCTGGATCTTATCTGCTGATTATACATATTGGCTCTTTTATTAGATCGTACAATGATGCTGGTGTCCTCATGCCCATCTGAAGTATAACAATCCTGGATGGCATCCATGATCTCATAACCGTCTGTAAGTCTTATTACATCCTTATTCTGGGAAAGTTCAAACTGGAAACTTTCATAAAATTCTTCCTGCAGGCTCTCTCTTATTAAGGTAGCGTTATGCAAAATATCGCTTTCCTCGCTCTGCCTTACCACTTCATCCAATTCTATAAATGAAACTTTTTTATGATAGTTGAATTCTAGTTTCTGTTCTTCAAGCGCCGGACTCAAATCCATTTTCACCGGAGGCAGCTGCGCCGTGTCACCGATAAGAATTAATTGACAATTATGTCCCTGATATACAAACTGAATAAGATCATCTAATAAAGATCCATTTTCAAAGAGTTTGGAGTTTCCGCCGTCATCTGAAATCATTGAAGCTTCATCAACAATGAACAGCGTATTTTTATGTTTGTTCGGTTGTAAAGTGAATTGCACTCCTCCTCCACTTGACTTTTTTGGAAAGTAGATCTTCTTATGAATGGTAAAAGCCTCTTTATTGGAATAGTTAGAAATCACTTTCGCCGCGCGGCCCGTTGGCGCCAGTAATACACCAGACTTTCGAATCTTCCATAGGTTCTTGACCAAAGTACTTATAATGGTCGTCTTACCTGTACCGGCAAATCCACGTAAAAGAAAAAGCCTGTCTTTTCCTCCGTTTACCACGAATTCAGATAGCATTTGTAGAGCTACATCCTGTTTATCTGTAGCGGCAAATCCAAGATCTTCAACCAGTAATTTAAAAAAGGAAGCCGGAGTGGTTTTTTCCATAGAGAGTGCATAAAATCTCAAAGATAAGAATGGATTTTTATGGCAGAAACTTTTACGAATAAAAAAAAGTTGTAGATTTGCGTGTAACCAATAACCTTCAAATTAAAACATAAACTATTAAAGCATGAGATTTGTAATACAGATACTTCTTTGGTTGGTGATTATCTTCCTGGCATATCTTACTTTCAACGCGGTTTACGAACCAATTCAATTTAACAAAGTCAAGGAGAAAAGATACACCAAGGTTATCAAAAACCTTAAAGATATCAGAAACGCGGAATTAGCGCACAAAGAAGTGATCGGAAAGTTTCAGGGAGACTGGGACAGCCTGGTAAAATTCATTGATACTGCCGAATTTGCAATTACTCAGCGTCGTGATACTACCCTTCTTGATGAAGAGTACAAAAAGACTTATGGCGTAGATCAATATATTGAAAAAGTAATCATAGATACTTTGGATTTCGTTCCGGTTAAAGATTCTTTATTCAAAGGAAACGAAGAAAGATATCGTACTATGATGAATATACCTGTTGAAGGTGTAGATGAGAAGTTCGAGCTTAGAGCTGGTACAATTACAAAAGGAGAATCTCAGATTCCTGTTTTCGAGGCAAGAGTTGCTAAAGCAGTAGTACTTTCAGATCAGGATAGAACTTTAGTTCTTCAAGAAAACGAAGTACAGTCTGTTGATGATGTAAACGGCCGTTATATTAGTGTTGGTTCCATGACCGAAGTAAATACAAGTGGTAATGGATTTGACAGATATGGTGGAGACAAGAACGACTAGTCAAAATAAAAACAATAAGAAATTGTCCATTCAGGTTAGCTTGAATGGACTTTCTTTTTGTATCCTGGATAAGAAAGAGAATACAATACTTTATTTCCAGAGGGTTGATTTTGAAAAGCAGCTGGACCCAATCAAGGTTTTATCAAAGATCGAGTTAACCTATGAAAAAGAAGAAGAATTAAATCAGCCAATAGACGAAGTTACTCTGCTATTTACCAATAATCTATTTTCGCTGGTTCCTGAAGAATTGTTTGATGAAGATAATGCAGCTGCCTATCTAAAATTCAACACTAAGATCCTTAAAACCGATTTTATTGCTTTCGACAAGATCGAACCGGAGACCATAAATGTCTATATTCCATACGCCAATATTACCAACTACTTTTTTGATAAATATGGTGAATTTGAATACCAGCATAGCTTAAGCGTTCTAATTGAATCTTTAATGAAACTTGAAAAAAGCAATAAACCGAAAGTTTATTTGCATTCTCATCTTAATACCTATGAATTGGTGGTAATAGACAATGCCAAACTGATCTTTGCTAATAGTTTTGAGTTTGAGACCAAAGAAGATTTTCTTTACTATTTATTGTTTACAGCGGAGCAGCTAAATCTTGATCCGCATGAATTTGAATTGATCTTAATGGGAGACATTCAAAAGGACTCAGCAGAATATAAAATGGCCTGGGACTACGTAAAGAATGTATCTTTTTTAGGACCTTTTCATTCCTATCAATTTGAATCTGAAAATAAACCGAAAGAAGAACTATCTGAGTATCTTCTTATCAAATCATTATAATGCGTATAATTTCAGGAACTCATAAGGGACGAAGAATTATCGCTCCGGCAAAATTACCCGTACGTCCTACCACAGACGTGGCGAAGGAAGCATTGTTCAATATTTTGAACAATCATTATCATATTTCTGAAGTGAGCGTGGTAGATCTATTTTCTGGAACTGGAAATATCGCTTACGAATTTGCAGCCAGAGGTGCTGAAAATATTACTTCGGTAGATGGTAATTACGACTGTGTAAAATTCATTAAAAAGACTTCAGCCGAACTTGATTTCCCCATCACTACGATCAAAAGTGATGTATTTAAATACCTGGAAAAAGCACCGGTAAAGGCAGATATCATATTTGCCGATCCTCCTTATGATTTTGAAGATGAAAAATTTGCTAAAATTGCCGAGCTGGTTTTTCAGAAGGAATTGCTTAATGAAGATGGTCAACTTATCATTGAACATTCCAAACACACCGATCTTTCTGAACTAAAAAACTTCAGAGAAAGTCGAAAATACGGAAGTTCGGTATTTAGTTTTTTCGAATAATTGGTTAACTTACCCTGTATGACGCTAAAACCAACCAGGGAAATTTCACTCCCCTACACCCATCTGGAGTTTTTCGATTCATTTGTGATCTCCACATTTAAAGAAGACCAGGTTCTTGACAAAGAAAAAGTGGAAGAACTAAGGACCATCTTTTACGATCATTTTAACCATAACAAGTTTGTTTACATAAGCAACAGGAAGAACAAGTATAACGTGAATCCTGTGATTTACATAGACTTGATACAGCGGGAAATCCTTCTGGGAATGGCAATCATTATCAATGAAATCGACGGTGCACTAAACGCCAATTTTGAAAAACAGTTTGCCACTGTACCCTTTGAGATGTTTTATACACGTGAAGAAGCGGTTGCCTGGGCAAACAGAATTCTAGATGAAAACAGTAAGAGTTAGATGAAAAAAATCTTCCTCTTTTTCGCGTCTTTATTTTTTATTTCTCTTTCCCAAAATATGAATTCTCAAAATTACCAACTTGTCTGGCAGGATGAATTTAATGACCGGGGAAAACCAGACCCTAAAAAATGGAGTTACGAAACTGGATTTATCAGAAATCTCGAAGAACAGATCTATACGAAGCGGAAGAAAAATGTTCGGGTTAAAAATGGATACCTGGAACTAATTGCCAGAAAAGAGAACTTCAAAAATAAACGTTTTGATCCAGATGTAAAAAATTATCGTTACAATACTGAAACTTCAAAATATACTTCAGGAAGTATCACTACCAAAGACAAATTTGAATTTAGATATGGTCGGGTTGATGTTAGAGCCAAACTTCCGAATGGAAATGGCGTCTGGCCAGCTATCTGGATGCTGGGAGCAAATTTTGATGAAATTGAATACCCCTATGCCGGGGAAATTGATATTATGGAACATGTTGGAAAGGAACCTAATGAAATTCACGGTACCGTTCATTTTCCATGGGACAATGCTCAGGGAATTAGATCTTCAAGCGGTACAATCCTGGTAGAAAGTCCTTCAGACGAGTTCCATGTATATTCTGTAAGCTGGAGCTCTCACAAAATTGAATTTCTCGTGGATAATAAATGTTATCATAGTTTTCAGTTAGACCAGGTTGGTGAAAAGAATAATCCTTTCAGAAAATCATTTTATTTAATTCTTAATCTTGCTCTGGGCGGTAATTGGGCTGGAGAAATAGATAGAGAAATATTCCCGCAGAAATTTCAGATAGATTACGTTAGAGTTTACCAGGAAATTGAGAAATAAAAAGCAGGCCTGTAAGCCGGATTCTGTAATCCGATAACTGATCGGATTCCTTATCATTTATCTGAAATTAGTGTTACCACTAATCTTTAGCTGCCTACCCTCCGGCAACGGACGAGCGATCCTTAGATGCCGGTATACATGGCATTGCACCGCATAGAGTTTACCTGGTTTCACTACAGCTTAACCTGTACATTCTTTCTGTTGCACTTGTCCTGATCTCACGACCGGTGGGCGTTACCCACTATACTGCTCTGTGGTGTCCGGACTTTCCTCTCCGAAATACTGTCGGAACGATAAGGCGGCCTGCTTAGGGCAAATGTAAGTTAATTTATGTTGATTTCTTCCGGTATTTGTTCATAAATAAGCTTGCCTGTACTGGAGTTTAGGCTGGTGATTTTTATATTTGTAATTCAATACTTTTTGATGGAGCATTTTGTAGTATCGGCAAGAAAATACAGGCCGCAAACCTTTAAAGACGTAGTTGGCCAGCAGGCAATCACAAATACCCTGGCAAATGCCATAAATAACAATCACCTGGCTCAGGCTTTGTTATTTACTGGGCCGCGTGGTGTTGGTAAAACAACCTGTGCCCGTATCCTTGCTAAAATGATCAATCAAAAAGAAACACAGGATCCGGATGAGGATTTTGCTTTCAATATCTTCGAGCTGGATGCCGCTTCAAACAACTCTGTCGACGATATCAGAAACCTTATCGACCAGGTGAGAATCCCGCCACAGGTAGGTAACTACAAAGTTTATATTATCGATGAGGTTCATATGCTTTCGGCATCTGCATTTAATGCATTTCTGAAAACACTTGAAGAACCGCCCAAACATGCCATTTTCATTCTGGCGACTACTGAAAAGCACAAAATTATCCCAACCATTCTTTCCCGATGCCAGATCTTTGATTTTAAAAGGATCACGGTAACCGATGCCAAGAATTACCTGGCTCATATCGCGGAACAGGAAGGCGTAAATGCCGAAGATGATGCTTTGCATATTATTGCCCAAAAAGCAGATGGCGCTATGCGTGACGCACTTTCCATCTACGATCGTGTAGTAAGCTTCAGTGGAAATAATCTAACCCGGCAGGCAGTAACAGAAAACCTGAACGTACTGGATTATGATACATATATGCAGGTGACAGACCTGATCCTGGAGAATAACATTCCGCAACTCCTGGTAAATTTTAACGACATACTCTCCAGCGGATTTGATGGACACCATTTTATAGCTGGACTTGCTTCACATTTTAGGGACCTACTTGTTTGTAAAGATCAGAAAACCATCGCCTTGCTGGAAGTTGGTGATCAAACCAAAGCGAAATATTTTGAACAGGCTCAGAAGACATCACACCAGTTTTTACTGGAAGCCATAGAACTTGCAAATTCCTGCGATCTCAAATACAAGAGTAGTCATAACCAAAGGTTGCTGGTAGAATTATGTCTAATGCAGCTGGCATCTATTACTTTTGGAGCCGAAAAAAAAAAGGCTGAACCAAAAATAATCCCTGCTTCCAATTATGAACAGGAAGCTGTAAGTATTCCCAAGGAAAAGAAAGAATTAGTTCGTGAAAATGAGCACAATTCCTCCTCTCCTATCGAAGAAAATAATCTTCCTCAGCCAAAGGTTGCTACAGAATCATGTGCCAAGGAAGAAGAAAAAGATTATTACTCTGAAGAAAGCCCGGCAAGTCAGCCGGATACTGAATTAGACAGTTTAGAATCAATTTCTGAATTTCAGAATAATGAAGAAGCTTTAGAAGATAATGATTCAGAAAAAGTATCACTAGAACCACAATCTGGTGATAGTATATTTCATACAGCCAGTCCAGGAAATGATAGCATTCCGGTAGCTGAAAGACCAGAGATCACCCCGGATGCTCCTAAAGAAATTGAAACTTCAGAATCTAAGAAAGCAGAGAATTCCGAAACAACTCAAACTGCAGCAGCTACTACAAATAGCATGTTTCCTGAGATCAAAAGGGAAAAAGTTTCCGGACTTTCATTAAAAAGCATCGGCAAGAAAAAAGAGCTGGAAGAAAAGCAAAAAGCCATGATGCCTACTGAAAAGGTCATGGATGATGAATTCAGTGAAGAAGACCTGGTGACCGAATGGAAAAATTACACCGAAAAACTGAAACGCAAAGGGGAAAAGATTCTTGCCTCCATTTTTGAATCCCAGACTCCTACTCTAAAGGATAAAGTAATTCATCTTACTTTCCCTAACGAGACTATGAAAATTGACCTGGAAAGAGAGGAAAACAGGCTGATGAGCTTCTTGAAAGCCAAGCTAAGAAATACACATATCACGCTCAAGATTCATGTGGATGAAGCTACCTCGAGAAAATATGCTTTCACCCCTCAGGAGAAATATGAAAAACTAAAGGAGGCTAATCCATTATTAGATAAACTTAGAGCAACTTTTGATTTAGACGTATAATTATGTTAGGACTAAAGTTACCAACAGACCCAAGATGGGCAGATATTGCTGAGAAAAATATCGAGGATATTCTGGTAGATCACGCTTATTGCGAACAAAAAGCTGCATCTACAGCTATATCGCTTATCGTAACCTATCCTGAATATTCAGACCTTGTAACAGCAATGACTGCTTTGGCCAGGGAAGAGATGGGACATTTTAAAATGGTTCACGACAGGATTCTCAAGATGGGTTTCACCATGGGATGGGATCGCAAAGATGAATATGTATTGAAATTACGTGAATTCTTTCCGAAAGGCGGAAGTCGTACTACCCAGTTAATCCATCGATTGCTCATCGCAGGTCTTATTGAAGCTCGAAGTTGCGAAAGATTCAGACTATTATCTGAAGAACTTGAAGATAAAGAACTTGCCAAATTCTATCGTGACCTAATGGTTAGCGAAGCTAATCACTATACGATGTTCCTGAAATTCGCAAGGCAATATGGTGATCGTGAGATCGTGGATAAAAAATGGCAGGATCTCCTGGAATTCGAAGCTGAAGTCATGAAAGATCTAAGCAAAAAAGAAAGCATTCACGGTTAAACCTTTTTCTTTCTTTTCGATTCATTATAAAGTGATTTGATGATACCATCTGCTAGACCAATCTGTGGTACATGTATCCAGTTAGCTTTAGCCCATTTCATGGAATTTACATAGATCTTGGAAGCCGGTATAATTACATCTGCACGGTCATTCTTCAAATCTAATTCTGTAATCCTTTCTTCATAGGTATATGAATTCAGCTTTTCATCATAATCCTTTAAATACTTAAGGCTTAAAGGTTTTCCGGTCTTTTTCCCACTGGTTTTAAAGATATTATTGATATTCCCTCCAGATCCGATCAGATCTATTTCGTCATAATCTTTCGTAACACTCTTCACCCACTGCTGCATTTCCTCCCAGGTCTTATGCTCTACAAGATCTTCCATCATTCTTACAGTTCCTACTTTAAATGACCTTGAAGTAACTGTTTTTCCGTTGCTGTACATGGTATATTCGGTACTACCACCTCCAACATCTACGTATAAATAGTTCTGGTCGTTTTGGATCAGTGCATGCAGATCTGTAGCTGCAATTATCGCAGCCTCATGGCTACCATCAATGATTTCAATATCAATCCCAGATTTTTCCTTGATGATTCTGGCAATTTCATCTCCGTTCTCTGCTTCCCTCATAGCTGAAGTAGCGCAGGCCTTATATTTTTCCACGCCATGGGATTTCATGATCAGATTAAAAGCGTGCATAGTATCTATCATCCTGGTGGTGTTCTTTTCAGAAACTTTCTTTTTCAGGAATACATCTGCTCCAAGTCTGATAGGCACCCTAACCAGAGACGTTTTTCTAAAATTGGTTTCCATCCCCTCTTTTTCGGTGATCGTAGAAACTAACAGTCTTACGGCATTGGAACCAATATCTATAGCTGCGTATGTTTTTTGTTTTATCATTACTCGTTAATGTCAATTTTCTTTAAATAATAATCGTACAAGGCGAACTGAGATCTCACTTTTGGACCAGGTATTTCACGATACGGATTTTCCATTCCGCGACAGTGGTTTCTAGCTTTCACATTATCCTTCCAACTGATCTCAAATGTTTCGATTAGTTCTTTTTTAATTCCTTCATCATAGATCGGGCAGGATATCTCAACCCGTTGATCGAGGTTCCTGGTCATGAAATCTGCGGAAGAAATGTAAACTCTTGGATCGCCTCCATTCTCGAATATAAAGACTCTCGGATGCTCCAGAAATTTATCTACAATACTTATCGCCTCGATATTTTCACTCAGGCCTTCGATTCCCGGAACAAGGCAGCAAATACCTCTTACGATCAGTTTTATTTTCACGCCTGCCTTGCTGGCGGTATAAAGCTTTTCAATAACTCCGTTATCTGAAAGGCTATTCAGTTTAAGTCTTATACCAGCCGGTTTGCCATTTTTAGCATTATCAATTTCTCCCTGAATAAGATTGTAGATCGCATTACGAGTATAATGCGGAGAAACTATTAGATGCTTGTATTTATTCACTTTGTAATTGGTTTCGAAAAAGTCGAATACCATATTCACTTCTTTCAAAATTGAAGGATCGGCCGTAAATAGCGTGTAATCAGTATAAACCCGGGAAGTGTTCTCATTGAAGTTTCCAGTACTAATAAAACCATATCGTTTTAATTTACCGTCTTCTTCCCTTTCGATCACGCAAGTCTTACAATGAACTTTTAATCCTGGAACACCAAATATCAGGTTTACTCCTTCTTCCTGCATTTGTTCAGCATAACGAATATTGGCTACTTCATCGAACCTCGCTCTTAACTCAATCTGTACGGTTACTTTTTTTCCATTTTTAACCGCGTTGATGAGGGAGCTGGCGATATGGGAAATTTTGGCCAGTCGGTAAATTGTGATCTTAATGGTTTTCACCTTTGGATCCAAAGCTGCTTCCCTTAAAAATTTAACCACGTAAGCAAAACTCTGGTACGGAGTGTAAAGTAAATAGTCTTTTTCAGCTATACCCTTTAATACGCTGGTTTGAAGAATTAAGCCCGGAATTGGCAATGGCTCTCTTACCTCGTAATATAGATCCGCCTTACCCAGGCTTGGGAAATCCATATAATCTCGTCGGTTATGATATCTTCCGCCTGGAATTATACTGTCAGTCGAGTCAATACCCATTTTATTCATCAAATACGTAAGCGTATCGCTATCTATATTCTTATCATAAACAAATCTCACCGGATCTCCTTTAATTCGATCCTTTACACTATCAGAAATTTTTTCAATAAAACTTTTACTCAGGTCGCTATCGAGATCAAGTTCCGCATCCCTGGTGATCTTGATCATATGAGCTGAAAGACTCTCGTAATTGAAAATATTGAAAATGGTATTAAGATTATATCTGATAAGGTCATCCAGCAAAATGATATATTGTTTTCCATTTTCTTCCGGAAGCACTACAAAACGCTCAATATTTCTAGGGATTTCAATAAGGACATATCGCTTTTCTTTGACCGGCTTATTCAGGATTTTTGAAATTCCCTGAGCTGGTTCAGTTTCATCAGCCATAACCATTTTTACAGCCAGGTAAGCTGCACTATCCTTAAGAGAAGGCATTTCCGGAAGATCGTTCAGAATTATCGTTACCAATGCCGGGCTTACTTTACTTAAAAAGAAATTTTTAATGAATTCTTTCTGATTTCGAGTAACCTGATTTTCATTGATGATATGAATATTATGGTCTATTAATTTTGCCTGAATATCTTCAAATATCTTAAGACTTTCAGACTGCTGATCTATCACGATTTTAGTGATCGCCTCTAAAAGCTTACTGGCCTTGATTCCTCCAAGCACACTTTTACCAGCCTTTCCGGCAAGGTCTATTCTTTTAACAGTAGCATATCTAACCTTGAAAAATTCATCGAGATTATTAGAAAATATACCGAGAAACCTCAATCGTTCAATTAATGGAACCGTTTCATCAGCGGCTTCCTGTAAAACTCTGGCATTAAAAGACAGCCAGCTTAATTCTCTGTTTATATAACGTTTTTCAGCCATGAAGGTTTATCGAAGATTTTTAGGCAGTAAGGTTAGAATTGTTTTTCCTTTTCGAATATCTTTCCAGGAATCTACCTCGAAATCTATTACACAAAGTCCAGTGGTGGGAAGATTGTCCATTTTTTTATCTCCCAGGGAATTTACCAGAATCGTCATGGCCGGATTATGCCCGAATACACATAACCAGTCACGTTCTTCCGGACATGTTTTGATAACCGATAACAGATCATTTTGATTGAAAGTGTAAAGTTCTTCCATCACCTGGAAGTCTTTATCAGGAATATTCAGTCCATCTTTAAAAAGCTTAGCTGTTTCATGAGCTCTCACTGCATAACTCGACCAGAACTGCGCGCCAGATTCATAGAAATGTTTGAACGCCCTTATAACAACTTCAGCATCATTATAAGCCCTTTTCTTTAAGGGGCGTCTATGGTCTGGAAGATTATTATTCCAGGAGGATTTTCCATGCCTAACTAAAACTAATCTTTTCATATCTATGGTGCCAGTCTTTCAATTTTCCAGTTATCACTATCTAAAGTAAATAAAATACGATCATGCAATCTACTTTCTCTACCCTGCCAGAATTCAAATTTGAATGGTTCAAATAAATAACCGCCCCAATCAGCAGGTTTTGGAATTTCTCTCTCAGCATATTCAGTTTCAAGATCAGCCAGCCTTTTTTCCAGGTACTCCCTGGAAGGGATCACTGAACTTTGATCTGAAGCAAGTGCTCCAAGCTGACTCCCTCGAGGTCTGGAATGAAAATATTCAGTAGACTCTTCTGCTGAAATTTTTCTTGCTTCTCCCTGGATGATAATTTGCTTTTCCAGCGAAGCCCAGAAAAAGGAAATACAGCATTTTGGATTGGCTTCAAGATCCTGTCCTTTTATAGAGCTATAATTTGTGAAGAAAGTCAATCCTTTAGAGTTGAAACTTTTTAGAAGCACAACCCTTGTTTTCGGAAATTGGTCTTTTCCAACGGTTGAAATACTCATGGCATTCGCTTCCTCTACTTCGTCAGAATTATCGGCAAGATCAAACCATGATTTAAACAATTCAAATGGATCTTCCGGAATCTCATTTTCAAGAAGTTTTCCTTTTTCATAAGACTTGCGATAATCCTTTAGATCTTTCTCCATATTAAATAATGCATGTTTGATGCAATTTACAAGTTTATTGCACAAGGCTGAAATGTTTTTGTTCCATTTAGGTATGAGATAGGATTTTCTACCTATAATCTCGATAAAGTGCACATAATCAAATTCTTCAAATGAAGAAATTTTCTTTCAATTACTAAAAATTCTCCTACACAATAAGTTTAGCTATAGTGCTGAATTACAAATGATTAATAATGTAATATTGATCTGAATCTACGGGTTTTCCCCTATAAAATTTAACATTTTCCTACAAAATTCCCACAAAGTCAATTTGTAAAATGCTCATTTAGAGGGGGGAAATAACCCCTTTAAGTGTATTTTAACGAATATATCTCCCGTTATATCTAAAAATCCCGAAATCTCTAATTATACCGCCTTTCTTGTAATAGTTTTACATCAGAATTGCATCGAAAATAGAGTCACCCCCCACACTTCTCTAAGTAGTTCCTCAAGACTACAGATGTTTATTTCACCCTAAGTTTTTTTATTACTGAACTCCCCAAGTCAGTTGAAGGTAACTTCATCTGAATTCATTTTTTTATTGGATCTAATTAGCCCTGGTGGCTTTAACAAAATTGATAATTCTAAACATTATTGATATGATTTGGAAAACTACTTTACCAAAAAATTATGCACCTAAAAAATCTCCAAGGAGATCTTTTTCCATTTTGCATTTTTTATTCATACCGCTATTCCTCTTAGGATCACTCGTGATTAATGCACAGAATGTAGTGGTTCCTGTTGAAAATCCAAACGGAGGATTTAATATCGATGGTGACCTAAAGGCAAATACACCTATCCCCGGGGTTGGTGATTGGTTCCAGGGTCCTGCCGGATCTGGAGGATTTGTATTTGACGATAACGGAAATAGTGTAAATCCAAACACTTCAAAATTTGTTTCCGATATTTTAAATACATCTACAGATAGATTTTTAAAGGGAAACTTGAATAAAGCATCAAATTCTCCTGGTGTATGGGAATGGTCTACTTCACCAAGCGGACCATCGGCTAAAAGTGATATTGAACACGCTTTTTACCATATAGCCCGTGATGCAAATACAGGAGACCAGTGGATTTTTGTTGGTGCAGATCGTATTAGTGCTAACGGTAGTACAGGTACTGCGTATATAGATTTCTCTTTCTTCCAGGGAACAATTGTTGAAAATAGTGATAATACATTTACTGCTCCTGGTAACCAGGGCGGACGTACAGTAGGAGATATACTTTTAACCCTACAATATGTTAACGGAGGATCTAATCCTCTATTTTACGTTTATCAATGGGTAGAAATTAGTCCTGGTAATTATGGATTTGAATTATTGATTACCAATGATTCTACTGAAGATGCTTATGTTGCTAATCCTACCAACGTTTTCGCAAGAGTAAATATTGATGGTCCTATCTCTTCTCCAATTGGCGCATTTGGTGATTCTACCATAAATCAATATAAATTCGTTGAAGGTGCTATTAACCTTACTTCCTTATTAGATAATTTGGATGTTTGTAAAAATGATGGAATAGGGATAAATTCTATTTTTGTAAAAAGTAAAAGTTCTGCTGCATTAACAGCAGATTTAGAAGATTATATAAGTCCTATCAGCGTAGATTTCACAATTACTTCTGCTGAAATTGCTTATCTTGATTCTCCTGTTTGTAAGGATGCAGGAAATATCCAGGTAACCAGAGTTGGTCCTTCAGGAGGAAAATTTACCAGTACAACTGGTTTAGTTATAGATGAAAATACAGGTGAAATAAATGTTGCTGAAAGTACTGCAGGAAAATATACTGTCACATATTCCTATACTTCATATTCATGTAGTAAAGAAACCACTACAGAAGTTGAAATTTATAATAATCCAAATGCACCAGTAATATCTATTACTGAGCAAACCAGTTGTGGTGCTGCTACAGGAACAATATCAGTAAATTCCCCGGAAAATAATACTACATATACGATCTCTAACGGATCTGATTATTCTGCTTCAAACGAAACCGGAATTTTTGAAGGTTTAGCAGCTGGAACTTATACAGTAACTGCACAAAATAATACCACTCAATGTTCGTCAACTGATTCAAACTCTTTGACTATAAATAGTGCACCGGAAACTCCTGATGCACCGGGAGGAAATTCTACACAGGAGTTTTGCTCTACTGCAGATGCAACTATTGCTGATCTTGTGGTAACCGGAAATAATATCCTCTGGTATGCCGATGAGACTTCTACAACTGCATTAGATACTAATCTTGGATTGGTAAATGGAGAAGATTACTATGCGACTCAAAATAACGGTAGTTGTGAAAGTTCTGATAGATTAAAAGTTGTGGTTACGATCACTAATCAGCCAGTAGCTGATGTCATTGCTAACCAGGAAGCTTGTGATTCTTATACACTACCAGCGCTTAGCGAAGGAAATGCTTATTACACTGGAGCTAATGCTACTGGAGATATGCTAACTGCAGGAACTCAAATTACGGCTACCCAGGATATCTATGTATATGCTGCTGCCACTGGTTCTTGTATTGCTGATGAGTCAATGTTTACTGTAACTATCAATGAGACTCCGGTTGCTGATGTTATCGGAGATCAGGAAGCTTGTGATTCTTATACACTACCAGCGCTTAGCGATGGAAATGCTTATTACACTGGAGCCAATGCTTCTGGAGATATGCTAACCGCAGGAACTCAAATTACGGCTACCCAGGATATCTATGTATATGCTGCCGCTACTGGTTCTTGTACTGCTGATGAGTCAATGTTTACTGTAACTATCAATGAGACTCCGGTTGCTGATGTTATCGGAGATCAGGAAGCTTGTGATTCTTATACACTACCAGCGCTTAGCGATGGAAATGCTTATTACACTGGAGCCAATGCTTCTGGAGATATGCTAACCGCAGGAACTCAAATTACGGCTACTCAGGATATCTATGTATATGCTGCTGCCACTGGTTCTTGTATTGCTGATGAGTCAATGTTTACTGTAACTATCAATGAGACTCCGGTTGCGGATGTTATCGGAGATCAGGAAGCTTGTGATTCTTATACATTACCAGCGCTTAGCAAAGGAAATGCTTATTACACTGGAGCTAATGCTACTGGAGATATGCTAACTGCAGGAACTCAAATTACGGCTACCCAGGATATCTATGTATATGCTGCCGCTACTGGTTCTTGTATTGCTGATGAGTCAATGTTTACTGTAACTATCAATGAGACTCCGGTTGCGGATGTTATCGGAGATCAGGAAGCTTGTGAATCTTATACATTACCAGCGCTTAGCGATGGAAATGCTTATTACACTGGAGCAAATGCTTCTGGAGATATGCTAACTGCAGGAACTCAAATTACGGCTACCCAGGATATCTACGTATATGCTGCCGCTACTGGTTCTTGTATTGCTGATGAGTCAATGTTTACTGTAACTATCAATGAGACTCCGGTTGCGGATGTTATCGGAGATAAGGAAGCTTGTGATTCTTATACATTACCAGCGCTTAGCGATGGAAATGCTTATTACACTGGAGCTAATGCTTCTGGAGATATGTTAACTGCAGGAACTCAAATTACTGCTACTCAGGATATCTATGTATATGCTGCCGCTACTGGTTCTTGTATTGCTGATGAGTCAATGTTTACTGTAACTATCAATGAAACTCCGGTTGCTGATGTTATCGCAGATCAGGAAGCTTGTGATTCTTATACACTACCAGCGCTTAGCGAAGGAAATGCTTATTACACTGGAGCAAATGCTTCTGGAGATATGTTAACTGCAGGAACTCAAATTACGGCTACCCAGGATATCTATGTATATGCTGCTGCCACTGGTTCTTGTATTGCTGATGAGTCAATGTTTACTGTAACTATCAATGAGACTCCGGTTGCTGATGTTATCGGAAACCAGGAAGCTTGTGATTCTTATACACTACCAGCGCTTAGCGAAGGAAATGCTTATTACACTGGAGCAAATGCTTCTGGAGATATGTTAACTGCAGGAACTCAAATTACGGCTACCCAGGATATCTATGTATATGCTGCTGCCACTGGTTCTTGTACTGCTGATGAGTCAATGTTTACTGTAACTATCAATGAGACTCCGGTTGCTGATGTTATCGGAGATCAGGAAGCTTGTGATTCTTATACACTACCAGCGCTTAGCGATGGAAATTCTTATTACACTGGAGCTAATGCTACTGGAGATATGCTAACTGCAGGAACTCAAATTACGGCTACCCAGGATATCTATGTATATGCTGCTGCCACTGGTTCTTGTATTGCTGATGAGTCAATGTTTACTGTAACTATCAATGAGACTCCGGTTGCGGATGTTATCGCAGATCAGGAAGCTTGTGATTCTTATACACTACCAGCGCTTAGCGATGGAAATGCTTATTACACTGGAGCAAATGCTACTGGAGATATGCTAACTGCAGGAACTCAAATTACGGCTACCCAGGATATCTATGTATATGCTGCTGCTACTGGTTCTTGTATTGCTGATGAGTCAATGTTTACTGTAACTATCAATGAGACTCCGGTTGCGGATGTTATCGGAGATAAGGAAGCTTGTGATTCTTATACATTACCAGCGCTTAGCGATGGAAATGCTTATTACACTGGAGCTAATGCTACTGGAGATATGCTAACTGCAGGAACTCAAATTACGGCTACCCAGGATATCTATGTATATGCTGCTGCCACTGGTTCTTGTATTGCTGATGAGTCAATGTTTACTGTAACTATCAATGAGACTCCTTTAGTAGATGTTCCTGAAAATGTGAGCCGTTGCGATTCTTATACCTTACCTGAGCTTACAAATGGAAACTACTTCGCTCAAACCGGTGGAGTTGAACCTATTGAAGCTGGAACTGAAATTACTGCTAGTCAGACCATTTATGTTTTTAGTGCCGGGAATGGGTCATGTGAAAATGTAGAAAACTCATTTACTATTACTATAAATGATACTCCAATTGCGGATGCTCCGGAAAATGTGGAAAGATGTGATTCTTATATTTTACCTGAACTTACCAATGGTTCTTATTTCGCGCAACCAGGTGGAATTGATCCAATTGCAACGGGTAGTGAGATTACCACTACACAAACAATTTATGTATACAATCCTGCGAGTGGTTCATGTGAATCGGCTGAAAATTCTTTTGAGGTAACAATTAATGATTCGCCTATAGCCGATGCTCCTGATAACGTTGAAAGTTGTGATTCTTACATATTGCCTGAATTGGTAAATGGTTCTTATTTTGCTCAATCAGGTGGAATTGATCCAATTGCTGCTGGAACTGAAATTACTTCAACTCAAACTATATATGTTTTCAGCGCAGGTACTGGTTCATGTGAAAATGCTGAAAATTCATTTGAAATAACCATCAATAATACACCATTAGCCGATGCGCCTGAAAACGTTGAAAGTTGTGATTCGTATATTTTGCCTGAACTAGCAAATGGTTCATATTTCGCTCAATCAGGTGGAATTGATCCAATTGCTGATGGTACTGAAATTACTACTACTCAGACTATTTATGTTTTTAATGCTGGAAGTGGTTCTTGTGAAGATGCTGAAAACCAATTCGTAGTTACTATCAATAAACCAGCTGTTGCAAATAATGATTCTGTTGATACAAACGAAGATGAGGCTCTAACTATAGATGCACTTGCAAATGATAATAATCCGGAGGATGGGGATTTAATTATTGAATCTTTCACTCAAACATTAAACGGTACTCTAACTCAAAATGAGGATAATACCTTCGAATATGTTCCTAATGAAAACTTCAATGGAGAAGATTCATTTACGTATACAATTACTAATGGTAATTGTGGCAGTTCTACGGCAACTGTTACAATAAATGTGCTTCAAGTAAACGATGCTCCGGTTGCAAATAACGACTCTGCTGTAACTGATGAAGATACTGCTGTGGTGATCGAGGTTCTTGAAAATGATACTGATGTTGATGGTGACGAACTTACGGTTGTTAGCGTAACTCAGCCTTCAAACGGCACTGTAGTTATCAACGAAGATGGTACAGTTACTTATACTCCTAACGAAAACTTTAATGGAGATGATGAGTTCACCTATACCATCGAAGATGAAGAAGGACTTTCTGATACTGCTACGGTTTCTGTAACTGTAAATCCAGTAAATGATGCTCCAGTTGCTAATGATGACTCAGCTGTAACTGATGAAGATACTGCGGTAGTGATCGATGTACTTGATAATGATACAGATGTTGACGGGGATGAACTTACAGTTGTAAGTGTTACTCAACCAGGAAATGGAACTGTAGTTATCAATGAAGACGGAACGGTGACTTATACTCCGAATACAGATTTTGAGGGTGAAGATGAATTCACTTATACAATCGAAGATGAAGAAGGATTAACTGATACGGCTACAGTTACTGTAACTGTAGCACCAACAAATGATGCTCCGGTTGCAAATGACGATAACGCAGTAACTGATGAAGATACTGCTGTGGTGATCGATGTTCTTGTAAACGACACTGATGCTGATGGAGATGAACTTACGGTTGTTAGCGTAACTCAGCCATCAAACGGTACTGTAGTTATCAACGAAGACGGAACAATTACTTATACTCCTAATGAAAACTTCAATGGAGAAGATGAATTTACTTATACCATCGAAGACGAAGAAGGATTAACTGATACTGCTACGGTTTCTGTAACTGTAAATCCAGTAAATGATGCTCCAGTTGCCAATAATGATTCAGCTGTAACTGATGAAGATACTGCAGTAGTGATCAATGTACTTGATAATGATACAGATGTTGATGGTGATGAGCTTACCGTAGTAAGCGCTACTCAGCCAGAAAACGGTACAGTAGTGATCAATGAAGACGGAACAGTAACTTATACTCCTAATGAAAACTTCAATGGAGATGATGAGTTTACTTACACGATCGAAGACGAAGAAGGATTAACTGATACAGCTACAGTAACTGTAATTGTAGCACCAACAAATGATGCTCCGATTGCAAATGATGATAATGCTGTTACTGATGAGGATACTGCTGTGGTGATCGATGTTCTTGAAAATGATACTGATGTTGATGGTGATGAGCTTACAGTTGTTAGTGTAACTCAGCCTTCAAACGGTACCGTAGTAATTAACGAAGACGGAACGGTAACCTATACTCCTAACGATAACTTTAATGGAGATGATGAGTTCACTTACACCATCGAAGACGAAGAAGGACTTTCTGATACAGCTACTGTATTTGTAACAGTAAATCCAGTAAATGATGCTCCGGTTGCAAATGATGATTCTGCTGAGACAGATCAGGATGTGCCGGTTGAGATCGCAGTACTTGATAATGATACAGACCTTGACGGTGATGAACTTACAGTTGTAAGCGTAACAGATCCTGAAAATGGTTCAGTAGTGATCAATGAAGACGGTACAGTAACTTATACTCCAAATGATAGCTTTACAGGTGAAGATGTATTCGAATACACAATATCTGACGGAAACGGAGGAACAGATACTGCAGTGGTAACCATTACAGTAAATGATACTGAAGGACCTGAGATCGCTTGTCCTGCTAATATGAACCTGAATAATGATCCTGGTGTATGTGGAGCGATTGTAGAATTTACAATTCCTGAATTTACAGATAACTCTGGATCTGCAACTATCGAACAAACTGAAGGACCGGCGCCTGGAGATCTATTCCCTGTTGGAACAACTACAGTGACTTTTGTTGCAACAGATGCTTCAGGAAATTCTACTACCTGTAGCTTCGATGTGATCGTTACAGATAATGAAGCTCCAGTAGTTGAAACGATTGCAGATATTAACGTAGACACAGATACAGATGTTTGTGGTGCAGTTGTAGAATTTGGAAATATCATAACTTCTGATAATTGTCAAGTAGATACTGTTGAAGTGACAGAAGGTTTGATCTCTGGATCTGTTTATCCGGTAGGAACAACTGAAGTTACGATCACTGTCACAGATATTTACGGTAATACCACAACCACTACTTTTAGTGTAACTGTGAACGATAATGAAATGCCAGTTGTATCATGTCCATCTGATATCATGACTACTACTGAAGAAGGTGAAGCATTTGCGATTGTTAATTTTGACAATGCAACTGCAACAGATAACTGTGAAGTAAGTGTTGAGCAAACGGCAGGTCCTGTTTCTGGATCAGAATTCCCAATTGGAGATACAGTAGTGACTTTCACCGCTACAGATGCTTCTGGAAATTCAACTGAATGTAGCTTTACCGTTACTGTTGAAGATGATGAAGATCCAACATTAGATTGTCCTTCAGATTATGAATCTGGAGTAGATACTGGTGTATGTGGTGCCGTGGTTGAATTTGAAACTCCAACTGGATTTGATAATTCTGGAGACGTAACCGTAACTCAAACTAATGGGCCGGCTTCTGGAGCACAATTCCCAGTAGGAACAACTACTGTAGAATTCACTGCAACAGATGCTGCAGGAAATATTGCTACTTGCAGCTTCACTGTAACAATCAACGATGATGAAGCTCCTGCTATTGAAGATATGGATGATATCACTGTAAATAACGACGCTGGCATCTGTGGTGCGGTAGTGAGTTTTGAAACTCCTGGCGCAACTGATAATTGTGGAATCGAAAGTGTGATCATGACCGAAGGTCTTGATTCAGGATCTGAATTCCCAGTAGGTGAAACAACTATTACCTACGTAGCTACAGATACTGCAGGATTAACTGCAACTACAAGCTTTACTGTAACAGTTATTGATAACGAGGCTCCATCAATTGAGTGTCCGGAAGATATTACTGTGAACGTAGCTTTTGGAACTACCTCTGCTATCGTAGAGTATGAAACTGTAACTGTAACCGATAATTGTGGTGGTAGTACAACAACTATGACAAGTGGAATCGCTTCCGGTGAAGAATTCCCTGTAGGAGATACAGTAATCACATACACGGTGACCGATGCTAATGGAAACGAAGCAACCTGCCAGTTTACTGTAACGGTTGAAGAGAATCCTGCTCCTGCACCACCTCCAGCTCCAACGGTAGATGTAACGCAGGCTACTTGTAGCAATCCAACAGGAACGATAACTGTAGAAGCTGAGCAAGGCCTATCTTATAGTATCGATGGTGAAAACTTCCAGACTGAAGGTGTATTTACAGATCTTACACCCGGAACTTATGATGTTGTTTCTCAGAATGGATTGGGACAACTATCAGATCTTACCACTGTAGTCATTGAAGAGCCGGTTGCTGAAGAGATCGAATTGGTTAATAATGGAACCGTAGATCTTTGTGTTGATGATTCGGCTTACGATCTAACAGACCTTTTCGTTGGAGACTACGATGAATCAGGTGTATGGATCGATACAAATAATACAGGCGCCTTAGAAAATGGATTTGTAGATCCAGGTCTATTAGCTCTTGGAAATTATACTTTCGAATATAGAGTTGAGGGTAACTGTCCTTCAAGTACTTTAGTAACGGTTGCGGTTAATGATGACTGTGTTGTATTAGACTGTACAATAGAAGATGTTCGTGACAGTATTTCTAAAGCTGTAACTCCAAACGGAGATAACAAAAATGATTTCTTCTCTGTAGATCTGGACATTGCCTGTGGCTTCACATACAATGTTAAGATATTCAACAGATGGGGTGCAAAAGTATTTGATGCCAAAAATTACCAGAACAACTGGGATGGTTTTTCAGACTCATCTTTTGGAAGCTCAAATCAATTACCATCTGGTACATACTTCTATGTACTTGAGATCAACGAAGGAAACTTCGAACCAATTCAAGGTTATATTTACTTAGGAACTAAATAAAAAAGGGAAACCATGAAAAAAGTTTATTTAATTATATTAATGCTATTTGTTGCGGCCCCAGGATTTTCGCAACAGCTCCCTCAGTTTACGCAGTACATGTACAATACAATTTCTATAAACCCGGCGTATGCAGGGAGTAGAGATGGATTTTCTATCACCGCACTTAACCGTAACCAATGGGTTGGTGTAGATGGGGCTCCTGTTACTCAAACTTTATCTATCAACTCTCCTTTGAGAAATGATAAAATTGGATTAGGATTATCTGTGATCAATGATAAGATCGGAGATGAAAATACCACTTTTGTTTATGGAGACTTTTCTTATCGTGTAGATCTAAGTGCAGATCTTACCTTAAGATTAGGTTTAAAAGCCGGTGCTTATTATTACGGACTGGATGATCCAACTTTAGGTGACGATCCATTTTTTGCAGATAATTTCAACAGATGGACCCCTAATTTTGGAGCAGGTGCTTACCTGTCATCTCAAAACTGGTACTTAGGTTTCTCCGCTCCTAAGTTAATTAACAAAGATAACAACCGCGCTGAAGAATTCAGAGCCCTGGAACAGGTTCATTATTACCTTACATCAGGTTACGTTTTTGATATGAGTGAGAACTTTAAGTTAAGACCTTCAGCTTTAGTTAAAGCAACAAATGGAGCTCCACTTTCAGTAGATATGACTGCAACAGCGATCTTCAACGAAAAGTTTTATTTAGGAGCTAATTATAGAATTGACGATGCCATTGGAGCATTTCTGGATCTTCAGCTATTTCCAGGATTTCGCGCCGGATATGCATATGAGTATTCGATTTCAGATATTCAACCATACACCTCAGGAACTCATGAATTTCTGTTGATCTATGAATTTAGATTTAAAAATACCAGGTACAAATCACCTCGATTCTTTTAACCAAAAGCCTGTTTATTATGAAAAACATATACTTTTTATTTTTAATCCTGCTGTCTGGATCGCTTAGCGTTCAGGCTCAAAGTGGAAAACAAAAAAAGGCAGATAGGCTTTACAATGATTTCGCCTACCTGGAAGCTACCGATGTTTATAAGGAGCTCATCGAGAACGAATATAACGTAACTTATAATTCAAAGAAATTAGGAGATGCTTATATGAATTTGAGAAGTCCGGAGAACGCAGTTCACTATTATGGTGATGTGATCGAGGACACGACGATCTCTCCAGAATATTATTACAAATATGCTCAGGCACTTCGCGGAGTTAAGCGATATGATGAATCAAGACAGTGGCTGCGTAAATATCTTGAAAGCGGTAGAAGTTCCGAAGAAATTCAAACGATGCTGAATAAAGATGAATATAAAAGCAAGGCAACTTATAAGTTAAAAGCTGCCGATTTTAATTCTGAAGTAAGTGATTTTGGTGTATTCGTAAAAGACGATCAGGTATATTTCGTTTCAGCCAGAGCTCAGGATGTAGATGTAAAAGACAAAACTTACAGCTGGAACGGTGAACCTTTCCTGGATATCTATGTTATGGACAAAGCCTCAGGAAACATTGAGCCAATTGGTGGAGATATCAATACCAAATTACATGATGGTCCTGCTGTGGTAAGCCCTGATGGTAATACAATTTATTTCACCAGAAATAATTATATAGACAATAAGGAAGGTAAAAGAGATAAGGAAAAAACAAACCATCTAAAGTTATATTCAGCGACCAATGCTGGAAACGGATGGTCTGAAGTAAAGGAACTTACCTTCAACAGTAATGATTATTCAGTAGGTCACCCTACTCTATCGCCAGATGGAAAAACTCTTTATTTCACTTCAGACATGCCTAACGGCCTTGGCGGAACAGATATTTATAAAGTTTCTGTAGATGAGAACGGTAATTTTGGAACTCCTGAAAATTTAGGTGAGCCCGTAAATACTGAATTTGACGAAACCTTTCCTTTTATGGATACAGATGGAACTTTATATTTTTCATCTAATGGCCATGCAGGATTAGGCCTTTTCGACATCTTTAAAATGACCGAGGAAGATGGCGTGGAAAATCTTGGTGAACCCGTGAACAGCAGCAAGGATGATTTCGCATATTTCCAGGTGTCAGATTCTCGTGAAGGCTATATTTCAACGAATCGTGATGGTGGAAGTGATGATATCTATGTTTTCAATAAAATGAATCCATTGTTACTAAAAGGTCAAGTGACAGATGCGGTTAACGGAAATCCTATTTCTTCGGCTACCGTAAGGTTAATGACTGAAGAAGGTGAACAGCTTGCATTTCTGGAAACCGATGAAGAAGGAAATTACGAGATTGAAGTTGCCAGAGATAAAACATTCCCTGTAGAAGCAAAGGAAATAGAATACCAGACTTTTGAAGGAGAGGTAAGCACGATGGATGCAGATGAGAAAGAAGAGATCGTTTATGACATTCAGCTGAATCCAGTGAAAGATGTGGAATATCTTGCTGAAATTGATAATATCTATTTCGACTTTGATAAATCCAACATTAGACCTGATGCCGCCAAAGAACTTGACAAACTGGTAGACCTGATGCAAAACGAATATCCTGAACTAGTGATCGAAATTGGATCGCATACAGACAGACGAGGGAGCAATGCATACAACGAAAAACTTGCGGAAAGAAGAGCTAAATCAACCTATGATTACCTGATCTCCAAAGGAATTGCTGAAGACAGAATTATGGAATATAAGGGTTATGGTGAAACCAAACCAGCTATAGACTGTGATCGCTGCTCAGAACAGGATCACCAGTTAAACAGGAGATCTATGTTTAGTGTAGTTAAAATGGAATCAACTTCTAACTAACCTGAAAGAAAGAGGCATTTGTGAAAGTATTTAAATCCTTTTGGAGCTGAAATCTTTACCAGATAGCCTCTTTCTATATAATTTTAAACCCAACCGAAATCGATAATGGGAGATGATCATTACGACCGATGATCACTAATGATTTTGCAAATCGACCCCAACAAATCGATTGAAGAGAAAAAGGTTCAGCCTCTAGCCTGAACCTTTTTCGTTTTTATTACGTAAATATTATCAGTTTCCGTTTCTTTATTGAATCATATTGGATTGAACACATTATGGCACAATTACTGGACTTAATAAAGAAAAATTAAAGGAAAACGCTAGTTTTTAACCAAATATAAAACTGATGAAACTGAGAAATTTACTAATACTGAGTAGTATGCTATTCTTTATTCTTACCTCATGTACAAAGGATGAAGATGTTATCGACAACCCAAATCCCAACACAGGTAATGAAAACCCTGTAAATACGAATCAAGATGAGGAGCTGGAAGTTGAAAGCTTTATTTACAGAGGATTGAATGAACTATACCTTTATAAAGCTGATGTTCCTGAATTAGCAGATAATTACTTCAATAATGCGAACGAAAAAAATGCATTCCTGGCAAGCGCTTCATCCCCTGAAGCCTTATTTGAAGACCTTATCGCTCCTTTTGACAGATTCAGTTTTATAACCGATGACTACACCACACTGGAAGAGCAGTTTCAGGGAATGAGCGGAGCAACCGGAATTAAATTCGGACTGGGTCAGATTTCCGGAACCGATAATGTTTTTGGAATTATAAGATATGTGCTTCCAAATACTTCTGCTTCTGAAGCAGGCCTGGAAAGAGGAGATATATTCACCGAAATTGACGGACAGAAGCTTACTTCTTCTAATTTTTCGAGGTTGATAGAAAAAGAAAGTTTTACCATTAATGTAGGATATGTAGAAAATGGTCAGATTTTTTTAACCGATGAAGAAGTGACTCTAACTGATGATACTTATACTGAAAACCCTATTTATATTGCAAAGACCTTCGATATTTCGGGAAGAAAGATCGGGTATTTAATGTACAACAGCTTCATTGGTAATTTTGATGAGGATCTCAATAATGCATTCGCTGATTTCAAAGCTGAAGGAGTGACAGATTTTATTTTAGATCTAAGATATAATGGAGGTGGCTCCGTGGAATCTGCAAAAGATCTTTCCAGCATGATAACCGGTCAGTTTGAAGGCGAAGTCTTTATTAAAGAACAATGGAACGAGAAATATCAGACGTATTTTGAAAACCAAAATCCTGAAGCACTGGTAAATAGGTTCGATAGCACCCTTAGAACAGGAACTGCTATTAACAGCCTTAATTTGAACGAACTTTATGTATTGACCTCAAGATCCAGCGCTTCTGCAAGCGAGCTTATAATTAACGCTCTAGACCCTTACATTAATGTTATTCAGGTTGGTGATAGAACCGTAGGAAAATTCCAGGCATCAGTAACGCTTTACGACAGTCCAGACTTTGACAAGGATGGCGCCAGCGATAATCATACTTATGCAATGCAACCTCTGGTTTTTAAATCAATAAATGCCAATGGAAATTCAGATTACGTGGATGGTCTTGAACCTGAAATTACATACATAGAAAACTTGAACAATTATGGCGTTCTTGGAGAACGGGATGAGCCTTTGCTCGAAAAAGCCCTAAATGCTATCCTGGGACGTTCACAGATAAATAGAAGAAATATTGAGGATTTACCTTATGTACAACTTGGAGAAAGTGGAATGAACGATCTGCAATATCAGAAGATGTACATTTCGAAGATTCCAAAATTGGATTAATTTTTTCGGAATATTGAATGAAGGTCCGGTCTAACAAACCGGACTTTTTTATGAAACAATACCAGCCAAAATAGATTAACAAATTCAATACTAACTCTTAAATGTTCTTAATTCTCAACAAGTGAATTTCAGCAATTAAGATTTTAAATATTATTTATGTTAACCGAGTAATCTATTTAACAATTTCAGATAATAGCAAAAAAAAAAGGGTCAGCCTCTAGCCTGAACCCTTTTTCTCGATTTGGGGGGAAAACAAAACTTGCGGTATTACTTTTTTATAAAAATGTTGGTGAAATAATTCTTTCCATTTTCATCCTGTCTAACTGATACTCCGAAATGAGTAAAATCTCCTTCCACATTTTCTCTGTGGCCTTTACTTTTTAACCAGGCGTTCACAACGGCTTCAGAAGTTCTATAACCATATCCAACATTCTCGGCAACCTTCTTCGCTCCTACTTCCTGCATAAGGAATGAAGCTCTATCAGCAAAATTATCATGACTAACGGTTCCTTCTACAATCATATATTCATTATGTTCTTCAGACTCGATAGAGATATTTGCCATTACTTTAAGTTCACTAAGACCAAGAGCACTTCTGTAAATATTGATCTCATCAAGGATCTCTACTTCAATAGTCGAGTAGGTATATTCTACTTTTTTGGTTACTACTTGATCATAGGATGAAACTTCATCACCAATGCTATCTTTCGAACAAGACGTAAGAAACAACGCACATAAGATTAACATAAATCCTGTTAAAGTAATTTTTTTCATAGGTTAAAATGTTAGATTCAGGGAAGATAAATCTACATATTTTATCGACTAATGACTTATAAAACCAAAAAAAAGGTCAAAATTTGATCAATTTTAACATTTTCTGTAGGAATTTACGCTAGAAGCACTGAGGATTAGCCGATTAACGACTGATGAAAGTAATTACTTGAAGTGTGTTATTCAACGATTATTTCTTTTCCATCATCGGCTAAAAGGATGTCGGAAAAAATATCTGAAGCCTCCTCTCGAAAGAGTTCAATATTTGCATATCGCGTGGAATAATGTCCGAGAATCAATTTTTGAACATTGGCCTCTTTTGCGATGGTGGCCGCTTGCCGGGCCGTTGAATGTTTGGTGGGAAAAGCTAGTTCTGCCTGGTCTTCCAGAAAGGTAGATTCGTGATAAAGAACTGTGACATCTTTGATCAAAGGAACCAGCTCTGGATCAAAAACCGTGTCGCTACAAAAAGCATAGGATTTAGCGGGCGCGGGATCATCGGTCACTAAATGATTTGGAATAAGTTTTCCATCTTCCGATACCACATCTTTTCCTTTTTTCAAACTCTTGAAAAGAGTATAGTCAATATTGTAATCTTCAGCTTTATCTATAAGAAGTTTGCGATCGCCTTCTTTCTCACGGAATAAAAATCCATTGGTATAAACGCGGTGCTTCAGAGGCAAAGTGCTTACACTAACTTTCGAATCCTCAAATATCAATTCAGGTTCTCTGGAAGTCAGCTCATGAAAGATCAATGGAAAATTAGTCCAAGAATTGGCCAATTTAAGCTGAAGAGTAATGATCTCTTTTATTCCTTTTGGGCCATAAATGTGAAGTTCATTCTCTCGGTTTAATAGTCTAAAGGTAGAAACCAGGCCAACGAGGCCATAGAAATGATCTCCATGCAAGTGAGAAATAAAGATATGTTTGATCTTGGAAAACTTGATCTTATTACGACGAAGTTGCACTTGTGTACCCTCACCACAATCTATTAGAAAAAGATGATTATTAATTTCAAGAACCTGTGAGGTTGGATTTGTAAAACTCCGTGGTGTCGCCGCATAGCAACCAAGTATGGTAACTTTCATTCAAAAACATTTTCAATTTGGGTAGGAATTCCTAGAATCTAAGGTCTCTCTGGATCTCATCCATCTGAATCATATCTTCTGCTTCTTGAAGCGTTGGCACAACTACCAATTCTTCCGGAAGTTCATCAATACCTACAGCATCGTTAACGATCACAAAGCTTTTATTCTCTTCCCGATGCACATTAGACATCTCCAGAAAACCAAGTAAATTGTCTGCCTTTGCATCGCTAAAACTTCTAATATCTATCACTACATTTTCAGATTTGAAATCATTGTGATGTCTGGTAAGTACCGAAGCAAATTCAGTTATTGAATCGCTTTCGTTTTCTATAAGTAGAAAATTTTCTTTTTTGGAAGTTTTCATTGTATAGGTCTTATTTCTTTCAAATTCAAGTTACAAAATATGTGACTATCTATTGCTTGATCTTAGAAGCCAGAAGGTAGATCACAGCCATTCTTACGGCTACACCATTCTGTACCTGGTCTAATATTATCGCGTGATCTGAATCTGCTACATCACTGGTAATTTCCACACCTCTATTTATTGGGCCGGGATGCATGATAACAATCTCTTTATTAAGACTGTCCAGCAATTTTTTATTTAATCCGAATTGCTTTACGTACTCACGAGTGCTCGGAAAATAGCTGATATCCATTCGCTCATTCTGTACTCTTAGCATATTTGCCACATCACACCATTCTAAAGCCTTCCGAAGATCCATCTCCACTCCTACTCCCAGAGATTCAATATGTTTCGGTAATAAAGTTTTTGGTCCGCAAACTTTTACTTCAGCTCCCTGAAGTTTTAAGGCGAAAATATTGGAAAGTGCTACCCGACTATGAAGAATATCACCCACGATAACTACTTTCTTTCCCTTTACATTTCCTAGTTTCTCCCTGATAGAATAGGAATCCAGCAATGCTTGGGTAGGATGCTCATGTGCTCCGTCACCAGCATTTATGATACTCGCATTTACATGTTTGGAAAGAAAAATCCCTGCGCCAGGATTAGGATGACGCATAACCACCATGTCTACTTTCATCGAAAGTATATTGTTCACGGTATCTATTAACGTTTCTCCTTTTTTAACCGAGGAAGAAGCTGCAGAAAAATTGATCACATCTGCGCTTAATCTTTTCTCGGCAAGCTCAAATGATAACCGTGTTCTGGTACTGTTTTCAAAGAATAGATTGGCAATTGTAATATCCCTGAGCGAAGGAACTTTTTTGATTGGCCTATTAATGACCTCCTTAAAATGATCTGCAGTTTTGAAGATAAGCTCTATATCTTCAGGTTTAAGATATTTAATTCCTAATAAGTGATTCACACTTAATTCGCTGCTCATTTTTTATCTATTTTGATATTAGGTAAACTGCATCTTCACCATCATTTTCCTTCCAGCTCACCTTTACTTTTTCTTCGTTGATCGCATCTACCTGTCTACCGTTGTAATCTGGCTGAATAGGCAAATGTCTGCTAAATCTTCTATCTATTAAACTTAGAAGTTCAATTTCGCTAGGCCTACCAAATGATTGAATTGCTGTTAAAGCCGCACGAATACTTCGGCCGGTATATAAGACGTCATCTATAAAAACCACACGCTTATCTTCAACCACAAAATCAATTTTTGTCTTATTCGCTTCCAGTGGTTTTTCGCCTCTTCTAAAATCGTCCCTATAAAATGTAATATCCAGCTGGCCGGTTAAAATATTATCAAGACCATATTCCTCCTTAAGGATTTTTTCAATCCTTTGGGTAACATAAATTCCTCGAGGTTGAATTCCTACGAGAACAGTATTTTTAAAATCTGTATGCTTTTCTACCAATTGACAAGCCAGGCGATGCAGAATGATGTTAATTTGGTTTGAGTCTAGAAGTACTTTACGGCTCATAAGACTATTTGTAGATTGGAACAAAAGTAATGTTTTTTTTGGATTGAATCGGTATCTGAAATCTTTGTCTACAAGGTGACATTCGAATTATCATTTAAAAATTTGTTGAGTCGATCTTCATATTCAGATTATCTCGAAAAAATTCAAGAATAGAATTTTCAACGATTTCAGTATCTTTTGATTTAATATCGCTTCCAATAAAATGTGTTCCCGGAGTTTTCAAAGATTTCAAAACCTTCAGAGAATCTGGAGTACCTAACAGTTTGTATACATCTTCGTAGGTACTTATTTCCACATGCTGATCCTCCTCTATAAAATTCCGGTGATAATAAAGGGTTAGAACAGGACATTCAATTTTCTGAAAAGTTTCTGGAAGCATGGTGGTCTCTACTAACACCTGAAGATCAACCAATGCTTTCGAAGGATAAATGGTATCCCAGTATTTCGCAGCTTCTGCCTGTTCATGCTCGATCTTTTTCATTTCTCCGAAAGAAATCAACCTGGCAATATCGTAACCCCAGGGAGAATTTAGTACAAAAGTTCCCGGCTGGTCATCCTCGACATTAGGAGACAAATTAACCAGAGCATATACATCCTCAGGAAATTCAGCTGCTAATTTAAACGCCAGAGTTCCTCCGGTAGAAGTGCTCATAATAATCACCTTATCACCTATTTTCTTACCTATGGCCAAAGCTTCTCTAGCAGAATTCCAGGCGTTCTCTCCAGAAAAATTTTCTAAGGCCTCTTCTGGCTTCAAACCATGACCAGCCCATCTAGCCATATAAATATTAGCGTCAAGCTTTTCAGCAATATCTTTGTTTACCGGGTATCCATCCATATAACTTCCCGCAAATCCGTGCAGGTAAACTATACTATATTCAGTTTTAGATTTCACTCCGTCATTCCAAATAATTCTGGCTTCATTATTCTTTCGAACAGCAACAGAATTCTCCTTGTTTTCAATATATGATACCAATTTTTTAAAAGAATCTGGTAATTCAGGTAAATTGGATGAATATTCCGGTTTTTCCGGCACAGGTCCTAAGAAGTAGGTAATGGTTAGCGCTACTAAGAATATAATAATCGCCCAGTATCTTTTTTTCATGTTCAATGATAAGAATATTTTTCAGTAGACCTTCCCAAACTATTGTGAAATGGATAATTTTCAGCAATTGGTGTAAAGAACATTGCTTTCGACTTGCAATCTTAATTTTAGTCTTACACTATTTGTAGGAAAAGGCTGAAGAATCTAATAGCTCTTAGCTTCAAAATGAACTGATTGAATTTTTTTATTGCTTTTTATCCAGATTTAATTTTAATTGCAAGGAGAAAAGATCCCCAAATCTTTAAACTAACCAGAATGACCTACGGTGTAATGGATAAGGTTTTCTCTATGATAAGAGAAAATCAGGAGTATTTTGAATTTACTCAGTTAAACGCACTAGACGGCTTTTTAATTTTCAATATAGAAGATTCTAAAAGCATTTGGCTCAATCCTAAGTTGCGCTCTGTTCTAGGTTACGATCCTTCTGAATACGAAAAAAGAGAGCATATCTCCCAGTTTATTAATGAAGAAAATCTTGCCATTTTTGGAGATTTAAACGGCAGTAATATTCAAATTTTACTAAAGCATAAACAGGGATTTCAGATTAGGCTTTCGGCCAGTAGTTTGAAAATTAATGACGGTTTAGATACTTGTGTATTGGTAGGAGTGAATCAATTAGAGCAAGCTTCTGACGTAAAATATAATCTTCTTAGGAAACTTAGCCGTTATGAAAAAATTATCGAGGGTGCTGAATTAGGTAACTGGCAGTGGAATATTCAAACCGGAGAAACTATTTTCAGCGAAAACTGGGCTCAGGTCTTAGGCTATAACCTGGAAGAATTACAGCCAACTTCAGTAAAAACCTGGGAAAGCCTATCGCATCCTTCAGATCAGGAGAAATGCAACCAGGAATTACAAAACCATTTTGAAGGAAAGACAGATTATTATCTTACCGAAGCCAGGATGCGCCACAAAAATGGAGAATGGGTTTGGGTAAGAGACAAAGGAAAAGTGGTTACCTGGACTAAAGATGGTGAACCGGAATGGATGACCGGTTTTCATGTGGACGTAACCGAAGAAAAATCAAGGCTGGAAATAAAGAAATTATTTATAGACCAGGCCCCGAGTGCTATTGCCATGTTTGACAAAAACATGGTTTATGTAGCTGCATCAAATAAATGGCTGGAAGATTACCACATCAAGGAAAGGGAGATCATTGGGCACTGCCATTACGATATCTTTCCTAATATCTCAAATGAATGGAAAGAGGTGCATCAAAAATGCATGAACGGGGAAATTCATAGTAAAGATGAAGATTGCTATATCTATCCTGATGGAACCGAGCAATGGATTAGTTGGGAAGTAAGGCCATGGTATACCAGCGAAAATACTATTGGAGGAATTTTAATGCATACTGCAGATATTACTCCAATTAAGATGGCTGAAAGAGAAATTTTCAAACGTCAGCAATTAATGGAAACTGTCCTGGAAAGTGTAGATGTTGGAATTGTGGCCTGTAATAAGAACGGGGAACTTACGCTATTCAATAAGGCAACTAAAGACTGGCATGGCTTACCTGCAAAACAGATACCTCAGGAGAAGTTATCGGAATACTACGGATTGTTCGATATTGAAGGAAACAGAGCGCTGGAACTTTCAGAAATTCCTTTATTAAAAGTTCTAAATAGTGGTAAACTGGAGAATGATGAAATAATGATCAAACCCAACGACGGTACAAATCGTAAAGTTTCGGTCAATGGATCACAGCTTTTTGATGAAAATGGTAATCTGGCCGGTGCCGTAGTGGCAATGCACGATATTACGAAAAGAATTGATGCTGAGAATAGACATAGGATCAGTCAGGAAACATTCAGAGGAAGTTTTGAGCATGCCGCAATTGGAATGGCCGTGGTAAATCCTGACGGACAGTGGATTCAGATTAATAATCGGGTTAGTGAGATCGTAGGTTATACTCCAGAAGAATTAAGAAAACTTACATTTAGAGATCTTACACACCCGGAAGATCTTGACCTGGATGTAAAACTACTGAATGAACTAATCCTGGGAAAAAGGGATCATTATCATATGGACAAAAGGTATTTCCATAAGGATGGCCATATTGTCTATATCAACCTTGCCGTATCCCTGGTTAGAAACGAGAAAAACCAGCCGCTTTTCTTTGTATCGCAGATCATTGATATTTCAAAAGAAAAGATCGCTGAAGAAAAGCTGAAAAAAACATTAGTAGAGCTTGAAGGACTTCTGGAAGCCAGCACCCGAGTAAGTATTATCAGCATGAATACCGATGGTATTATTACCGCTTTCAATAAAGGTGCTGAGAATCTTCTGGGTTATTCAAAGGAAGAAATGATTGGTAAGCAAAGTCTTGACATCCTGCATTCCAGAAAAGAACTGAAAGCCAGAGCGAGGGAATTCGAAAAAATTCATGGTGAAAAGCATGAAGGTGTGAAATTATTTCAAGCCATGGCACATAAGAATAATTTTGACACCAGGGAATGGTTTTATAAGCCAAAGAATGGTAACATGTTCCCAGTTCAGCTTACACTGACTACCATAAAAGATGAAGGAGAAACTATTGGATACCTGGGAGTAGCAACAAATATTTCAAAACTTAAAAATGCTGAAAGAGAATTATCAAATATCCTGGAGCTTACAAAAGATCAGAATGACCGATTAAAGAATTTTGCGCATATAGTTTCTCACAACCTTAGGTCGCACTCAGGAAATTTTGGGATGTTGCTGGATCTTTACATACAGGATCATCCGGAGCAAAAAGATGATGAGATCATACAAATGCTCTATAAAGCATCCGGAAATCTTAAGGAAACCATTGAGCATTTAAATGAAGTCACGGTAATTAATGCCTCTGTAACCGAAACCCTGGTCAAGGTTAATCTATTTAAAGAAATTGAAAATGCCAAGAATACTGTTGGGGCATTAATTAGTGAAGCAAAATTGAAAATAATCAATAATGTGCCTGAAGATTGTGAGGTGATTGGTATAAGGGCTTATATGGAAAGTATTCTACTAAATTTTACTACCAATGCGATCAAATACAGATCTGAAGAGCGAGAAAGTTATTTAAGATTTAGAATTAACGATAAAAGAAAATATATTCAGCTTATTGTTGAAGATAATGGCCTGGGAATAGATCTCACTAAAAACAGGCAGAAAATTTTCGGCATGTATAAGACCTTCCATAATCATAAGGATTCGAGAGGAATAGGACTATTTATAACCAAGAATCAGATAGAAGCGATGGAGGGAAGTATAGATGTGGAAAGCAAAGTAAACGAGGGAACCAAATTTATAATTAACCTGAAAAAGAATGAAAAAAGTTGATATAGCTTGTATTATCGATGATGATCCAATTTTCGTATTTGGAACAAAAAAGATCATGCAACTTGCCGATTTCTGTACTAATTTTATGGTTTTTCATAATGGCGAAGAAGCTATAAATCATTTGAAACCTATCATAGAATCTAATGAACCTTCGCTTCCAGATGTGATTTTACTGGATCTGAATATGCCTATAATGGATGGATGGCAATTCCTTGACGAATTCATCAAGATTCCATGTAAAAAAGAGATTATCATATACATTGTAACTTCCTCCATAGATCCTCAGGATCTTGCACGAGCTAAAGAATATGATAATATCAGTAATTACCTGATCAAACCAATAAGCGCGCAGAAACTTCAGGAACTACTGGCTGAAGCGGATTAAATTCAAAATTCTACCAAAAAAAACCTCCTTAGTTGCCTAAGGAGGTTTTTACTTTATAAATATCCGGTAAGATTATCCTTTACCTTCCATTTTGTCTTTCAACGCTTGAAGATCAGCATTAACATCACCAATTGTAGTGGCGTTGTCTTTGTTTTGCGAAGCTGATTTCTTAGCAGCCTGCTTAACAATTTTTTGCTCTTCTTCTTTGTGAATTACCATGTGAGAAGCTACCACTCTCTTGAATTCTTTGTTGAATTCAATGATCTGGAATTCTGCCTCTTCACCTTTCTTCAATTTGCTACCATCTTCTTTTTCAAGATGTCTTTGTGGTACAAATGCAGTGATATCTTCATTGAAGTCGATTGTAGCACCTTTGTCTACGATCTCAGTGATCTCAGCTGTGTGCTTAGTTCCAACTCCAAAGTCATCTTCATATTTATCCCAAGGGTTATCTTCGATCTGCTTGTGACCAAGAGAAAGTTTTCTACCTTCAACATCAAGTTCAAGAACTACAACTTCAAGCTCATCGCCTACGTTAGTAAATTCTGATGGGTGCTTGATCTTCTTAGTCCAAGAAAGATCAGAGATATAGATAAGTCCGTCAATTCCTTCTTCTAACTCTACAAATACTCCGAAGTTAGTGAAGTTACGAACAATACCTTTATGCTTAGAACCTACAGGATACTTAGAAGTGATATCAGTCCAAGGATCTTGAGTCAATTGCTTGATACCAAGAGACATTTTTCTGTCATCTCTATCTAAAGTAAGGATCTGTGCCTCTACCTCATCACCTACATTTACGAAATCCTGAGCTGAACGCAAGTGTGTGCTCCAAGACATTTCAGAAACGTGGATAAGACCTTCAACACCTTCAGCAACTTCGATAAATGCACCGTAATCTGCGATTACAACTACTTTACCTTTCACGTTATCACCAACTTTAAGATCCTCACTAAGAGCATCCCATGGGTGCTGGCTAAGTTGCTTAAGACCTAACTGAATTCTAGACTTAGACTCATCAAAGTCAAGGATTACTACGTTAAGTTTCTGATCAAGCTCAACGATCTCGTTTGGATGGTTGATTCTAGACCAGCTAAGATCTGTAATGTGTACAAGTCCATCAACACCTCCAAGGTCAACGAATACACCGTAAGAAGTAATGTTCTTAACAGTACCTTCAAGTACCTGACCTTTTTCAAGCTGACCGATAATTTCTTTCTTCTGCTCTTCGATATCTGCTTCGATAAGCGCTTTGTGAGAAACTACCACGTTTTTGAATTCATGGTTAATTTTAACCACTTTGAATTCCATGTTCTTACCTACGTAAGCATCGTAATCTCTAATAGGCTTCACATCAATTTGTGATCCTGGTAAGAAAGCTTCGATTCCAAATACATCTACGATCATACCACCTTTAGTACGGCATTTAATAAATCCGTTTACTACCAGGCTTTCATCGTGTGCTTTGTTTACTCTTTCCCAAGCCTTGATCACTCTCGCCTTACGGTGAGAAAGGATCAACTGTCCAGTAGAATCTTCGCGAACGTCGATCAATACCTCAACATCATCACCTTCTTTAAGGTCTGGGTTGTAACGGAATTCGTTAAGAGAAATAACTCCTTCACTCTTTGCGTTAATGTCGATAATTGCATCACGATCTGTAATATTAATTACTTTTCCTGTTACAACTTCGTCATCTAAAGTGTCAACGAAATTTTCTTCAACTAGCTTTTCAAATTCTTCCAGCTTCTCATCGTCGATAGGATCGATTCCTTCTTCGTAATTGTGCCAGTTAAATTCTTTAAGGAATTTCTCAGGATTTTCCTGTTGCTTTTCTGCATCAGGTTGAGAATCTGTAGCCATTCCAGCTACGTCTTGAACTTCAAGTTCCTGAGCTTCTTTGTTTTTGTTTTCTTCAGCCATTACTGACTTTAAATTTGTATTCTGAGTTTCTTCGGAAATCTTTCAGCAAAACAGAAACTACAGAAGTTGTTTATAGTTTTGATTTTCAACCCTTTTTGGATTTCCGGTCTTCTGCCAAAAAGGAGTGCAAAAATACGTAACAAAACAAAAATCCGCAACTAATATTGAAATTAATTGCGGATAGTGATTATTTATTTGTAGAGCTTACGAATTCACCTCTTTGATCTTATCTTTAGCGATCTTCAGGATCTTATCAAATTGTTCATCAAGACCCATGTTTGAATTATCAAATTCAACCGCATCATCTGCCATGATTAATGGAGAATCCTCTCTGGTAGAATCCATATAGTCCCTATCTTTTACATTTTGAAGCACTTCATCAAATTCTATATCATCACCACGCTCTTTAAGCTCATCATATCTCCTTTGAGCTCTTGTTTCTGTAGAAGCGGTCATAAACAATTTCAATTCAGCATCAGGGAATACTACTGTACCAATATCTCTTCCATCCATTACGATACCTTTCTCCTTCCCTATTTCCTGTTGTTGCTCCACCAGTTTTTTTCTTACTTCAGGAATAGCTGAAACCTTACTTACCTGTTGTGAAACTTCCATGTACCTTATCTCCTTCTCTACGTTTTCATCATTCAGATACATTTCACCAAATCCGAGATCTTTATTAAACTCAAAGCTCAGGCTTATAAAAGGAAGATGACGAATAATAGCTTCTTTGTCAAAATTTCCTTCCGAAACAAAGATCTTTCGCATCATATAAAGCGTAACCGCTCGATACATTGCTCCAGTATCCACATACACATATCCAAGTTCTTTAGCCAGTCTTTTCGCGACAGTGCTTTTTCCGGTGGAAGAAAATCCGTCTATTGCTATTGTAATTTTTTTATCCATCAACTATAATATCTTTTGCAAAGGTAAATTTTTAGAATTCTTAAGTCGTGTAAAAATTAAAAAAGCCCCTGTTCGGGGCTTCCTTTTATAACTTTTTAGCGTTTTTCACATTTTGATCTGTGATCGCAATATCTATGACTTCACTCATTTCTTTCACATAATGGAAAGTAAGACCTTTTACATATTCTTCCTTGATCTCTTCAATGTCTCGCTTATTATCCTCGCAAAGAATGATCTCTTTAATTCTAGCCCTTTTTGCTGCAAGAATCTTTTCCTTAATACCACCAACTGGCAACACCTTTCCTCTTAAGGTGATCTCACCTGTCATAGCAATACTTTTCTTCACTTTCTTCTGAGTGAATAAAGATACCAGAGAAGTTAGCATAGTGATACCTGCACTCGGTCCATCTTTAGGGGTAGCGCCTTCCGGAACGTGAATATGCACATTATACTGGTCAAATATCGAAGGAATAATGCCAAGTCTCTCGGCATTCGCTTTAATATATTCCATAGCAATGGTGGCCGATTCTTTCATCACTTTACCCAAGTTCCCGGTGATGGTAAGATTTCCTTTTCCTTTAGATAAAATAGATTCGATGAAAAGAATGTCACCTCCAACGCTTGTCCAGGCCAATCCTGTTACAACTCCCGCAACGTCATTATTTTCATATTTATCGCGTTCCATTTTAGGACTTCCAAGAATCTCGATAATATCTTCATCGGTAACTTTTACATTATACTCCTCCTCCATCGCAATATTCTTGGCTGCAAATCTTACTACCTTGGCAATCTGCTTCTCCAATGCACGAACACCAGATTCTCTGGTATATCCTTCAACGATTTTTTCAAGATGCTTTTTACCGATCTTTAAATGTTCAGAATTAAGACCGTGTTCTTCCAATTGCTTTGGAAGCAAGTGTCTTTTCGCGATCTGAACTTTTTCTTCAATGGTATATCCTGTTACGTTGATGATCTCCATACGATCTCTCAATGCGGGCTGAATGGTACTAAGAGAGTTACAAGTCGCAATAAACATTACCTTGGATAGGTCAAATCCCATCTCTAGGAAATTATCGTGAAATTCTGAATTCTGTTCAGGATCGAGAACTTCAAGTAATGCTGAAGATGGATCTCCAGAATTTCCTATAGCCAACTTATCAATCTCATCAAGAACAAAAACAGGATTGCTGGTTCCGGCCTTTTTCAAGCTCTGTATAATTCTACCAGGCATTGCCCCAATATAGGTTTTTCTGTGTCCGCGTATTTCAGCTTCATCTCTTAGTCCACCAAGTGAAATACGAACATATTCTCTACCTAAAGCTTCGGCAACAGATTTACCTAATGAAGTTTTACCAACTCCAGGAGGCCCATATAAACAAAGAATCGGTGACTTCATATCATTTCTTAGCTTAAGAACAGCTAAATATTCAATGATACGCCTCTTCACATCATCAAGTCCGTAGTGATCACGATCCAGAATCTTTTTCGCTCTTTTCAGATCAAATTTATCCTTACTGAATTCATTCCATGGTAGATCAAGAAACAAATCGAGGTAATTTCTCTGGATAGAATATTCAGCAACCTGAGGATTCATTCGCTGCATTTTGGAAAGCTCCTTTTCAAAATGATTCTGAACCTCTTCTCCCCATTTTTTATCTTTAGCTCGCTCTCGCATTTCAACTATCTCTCCTTCATGGGAGACACCACCTAATTCTTCCTGGATGGTTTTCATTTGCTGATGAAGAAAATACTCTCGCTGCTGCTGACTCATATCGCTTTGCACCTTGCTCTGAATATCATTCTTAAGTTCCAGTTTCTGGTTCTCGGTATTCATATGCTTTAGGGTCGCCAGCGCTCTTTCCTTGAGATCGTTCATTTCAAGCAGTTTCTGCTTCTCTTCCACGCTTAAGCTCATGTTCGAGGAAACAAAATTGATCAGGAAAGAATTACTTTCGATATTCTTGATCGCAAATGAAGCTTCTGAAGGGATATTCGGGCTTCCTTTAATAATCTGTAATGCCAGCTCTTTTATAGAATCAATAATTGCAGAAAATTCTGCATTATCTTTTTCCGGCCTGTTATCTGGAATTTCAGCAACCGTAGCATTCATGTAAGGTTCTTCGGTGACCACCTGAGTGATCTGGAATCTTTTCTTACCTTGTATGATCACTGTAGTGTTACCATCAGGCATTTTCAAAACTCGAAGAATTCTCGCTACTACCCCAACTTTATTGATGTCTTTTGAAGTAGGATTTTCTACTTCCTCATCCTTTTGAGATACAACACCAATAATTTTACTACCATTATTCGCTTCATTGATCAGTTTTATGGAAGCATCACGACCTGCGGTGATTGGAATTACCACTCCCGGAAAAAGAACAGTGTTCCTTAAAGGAAGAATCGGTAAGGTTTCAGGCAGATTCTCTTTATTGATCTCTTCTTCATCTTCAGGCGTCATTAGTGGGATCAATTCTGCATCCTCATCAATACCCTGCAATGACAAACTGTCAATATTACCAAACTTTGTTTTCGCCATAATTATATTTAAGTCAAACTGTCACCAAAACCAATAATGCTTAATTTTGATGAAGTTGTTTAAAAGCCCTGATAAATAAGGCTTTCAGTTTAATTTCAGATTTTCTATTTCAATTATTCAATTCCTATGCCATGGTGAAACCGAAAGATTTTTTTCAAAAACTGTAACAAATGAAAATCAACTCCATCTTTATAACAGAAACCAAGTTTTAATTGACACCAACCATCACCCATATTAAAGACCTGGTAGAGCGTTGCCGCTACGGCGATCAACGAGCTCAAATGGAGATTTATGATCGCTATTACAAGGCAATGTATAACACTGCTTATCGTATAACGGGTCATTCTGCCGAGGCTGAAGATATTATGCAAGAAGCATTTTTAAGCGCTTTCACTAAAATTGAAAGCTTTAAGGAGAATTCCACCTTCGGGGCCTGGTTAAAACGTATCGTGGTAAATGAAAGTATCACCGCATATAAGAAGATCGCTAAACTTGGGGAAGTCAGTTATAATGATGAGCTGAAAAACGAAGCAGATGATGAGGGTCCTGCATTGAGTGAGCATGATAAAAAAGATAAAAAAGTGAGGTTGATCCTTAACCAGATCAAAACACTTAAAGAGAATTACCGACTTGGCTTAACCTTACATCTTATCGAAGGATATGACTATGAAGAAATTTGTGAAATCATGAATATTTCTTACGCAAATTGTAGAACAATGATATCGAGAGCGAAAGAAAGCTTAAGAAAAAAATTAATGGATCATGAAAAATAATGACTTTGACGAGCTTTTCGATGAATTGAATTTCGATATCGAGGAGCCGCATTCAGGACATAAAGAACGTTTTTTCAAGAAACTGGAAAAAAATTCAGTTGAGAAAACAGCTAAGAATGGAAAAGCCAGAAGTTTTTGGATACCTATTCTGGCGATTGCTGCCAGTTTTCTCTTGGCTTTCTTTTTACTTGGAGATTTTATAGGCACTAATCCTGCAGCTAAGAATTCAGATCTGGCAAGCATCTCTCCGGAAATGAAACAAACCCAGCAATTTTATACAGGTTTGATTTCAAAAGAATTGAATGCACTGGAAGCTGAAAAAACTCCGGAAACTGAAGCTATCATAGATGATGCTATGGTGCAAATGGAAAAACTGGAAAAAAGATATGAAGGTCTTAGAAGAGATTTAAAAAATAGCGGAAAAGACAATCGCGTGATTCAGGCCATGATCCAAAATTTCCAACAACGTATAGATTTATTAAATAACGTTTTATCCCAAATTGAAAACATCAAAAAACTAAACAATCAAAATCATGAAAACAATATTATCTAGTCTCCTCATCTTTGCAGTACTCGCACCGGGATTGCCATATTTTAATGCTGATATATCTTCTGAAACCTGCATTATCGAGAACAATGAATTCAATGGAAAACATACCAAGGAGAAAAAGATCAGAAAAGAATTCCAGGTAAACTCCAATTCAAACCTTAGCATTGATAACTCTTATGGGAATGTTGACATTACTACCTGGGATGAAAATCGTGTAGTAATAGAAGTGATCATCAAAACTAATGGAAATGATGAAGAAAAAGTTCAGGAAAAACTTGAGGAAATTAACGTGGAATTTGATCAGTCCTCTTCAGGAGTGAGCGCTAAAACCAGATTTTCAAAAGAAGAAAAATCCTGGTGGAAAAGCCTAACCGGCGGATTTGATAATGTGAATATGGAAGTTAATTACCTGGTTAGAGTTCCTGAAGGAAATAATCTTGATATCGATAACGACTACGGCGGAATTTATATCGATAAAACCACTGGAAATGCAAAGATCTCCTGTGATTATGGTAAAATTGATATTGGCGAATTAAGAGGAAGATCTAATTATCTCAATTTTGATTATACCAGAAGTAGTAGAATTGGTTATGTAACCAATGCTGAAATTAATGCAGATTATTCAGATTACGAAGTCGAAGAAGCTGAACAATTAATCATCAGTGCAGATTACTCCAATTCAAAAATTGGAAAAGTTTCAAAAATGACCTTTAACTGTGATTACGGAAGCGTGCAAATAGATAAGGTTAAAGTGCTTGAAGGGAACGGAGATTACCTGACCACAAAAATAAATCGCGTTTTTACAGATTTAGAGCTTAACTTAGACTACGGTTCCCTTTCTATTGAAAAGATCATAAAAGGTATCAGAAAGGTAGATATCAACACAGATTATGCAGGAGTAAAACTTGGTTTTGACCGGGAGATGAGTTTTAGGTTTGATGTTAGAACATCATATGGCGGAATCAAAGGTCTTGACGAACTTCAGGTTCAGAAAAGAGATCAGCAGAATAGCAGTAATTCAGTATCCGGTTATTATGGATCTCAGAATACCGATTCTAAAATAAGCATCGTTACCTCCTATGGTAGTGTCAATTTTAATAAACAATAATCAATCATCAAATAAGTAAATCATGAAAAAATCAATTTTATTTCTAGCTGCAACTCTATTATTCATGACCACCGCCTGTGCGCAATGGGGAGGAAAAAAAGTAAGAGGTAATGGTGATATGGTCACCAAAACAAGGAATATTGGTTCCTACGATGGTGTGCAACTGGTAGGATCTATGAATGTTGAACTCATTTCCGGAAGCGAAGGAAATATTAAAGTTCAGGCCGAAAGTAACCTTCAGGAATATGTTGAAACCGAAGTTAGAAACGGTAAACTAAAAATTTCAACAAAGGAAGGTTTTAACCTGCAGCCAAAAGATGATATTCTTATAACTGTTCCTGTGGAAAGTATTGAGGAGATATCTGTTACCGGATCTGGAGATATCTGGACTAAAGACAAATTGAAATCTTCTTATATGAAGGTTCAGGTAACCGGTTCTGGAGATTTAGATCTAGACCTGGAAGTGAAGGATTTGAAAGGTACGGTTACAGGTTCTGGTGATGTTAAACTTAAAGGAAGAAGTCAGAACTTTGATTGTACGGTTACAGGAAGTGGAGATTTTGAAGCTTACGAATTGCAGGCAGATAATGTTGAAGCAAGAGTTTCTGGTTCAGGTGATATTATGGTATATGCTGGTAAATCTTTAAAGGCATCAGTCTCAGGTTCAGGAGATATTGTTTACAAAGGAAATCCTGAAAAACAAGATTTTAAAACCAGTGGATCTGGAAGCGTATCTTCCCATTGATCATCTACCAAACAATTTTGAAAACCTGCCTATGTGCAGGTTTTTTTATTTCTGAATGATCTTTTTCGGTACTCTCATCAATAAAAGAACCCCAGCGATAAAAAATACTACCAGGAAAAGAATAGCGTTTCTGACGCTTCCCGTATTCTGAGCTACAAATCCATAAAGTGACATCCCAATAACTATTCCCACCTTTTCAGAAACATCGTAGAAACTAAAATAACTAGCGGTATCCACAGCATTTTCTGGCAGCATTTTGGAGTATGTAGACCTGGAAAGAGATTGAATTCCTCCCATTACCAAACCAACGGAAGCTGCCGCAACATAAAATTGGACCGGTGTGGTAATAAAATAGGCATAGCCACATATAGCAATCCAGATAAGATTGATAAAAATAAGAATCTTCACATCTCCAAACTTGATTGCGAGCCTTGAAGTTAAAGTTGCACCAACTACGGCAACCAGCTGAATTAAAAGTATGCTTACAATAAGTCCTGTGGTTGGATCCTGATCTCCCCACTCCAGTTCTTCTATTCCAAAGTAAGTTGCAATCAGCATAATTGTTTGAACCGCCATACTGTAAACAAAAAATGCCAGCAAATAACGCTTAAGCATTTTGTTATCCTTTATAGCCTTCCAGATTTTATTCAGTTCTTTGAATCCATTGAAAAGAACATCATTGGTTAGTTTCGCTTTTTTATTTCCTTTAGGCAAATAGTAGTAAGTATACTGACTAAAACCAATCCACCAGATTCCAGTTAGAACAAATGAAAGCCTGGTGGGCAGCCCTTCATCTTCAAAACCAAACCAATCAAATTTCAAGATCATGACCAGGCAAAGGATTAGGAGAATTACACTTCCCACATATCCTAAAGAAAATCCTTTTGCACTTGCTTTATCTTGTTGCTCCGGGAAAGCGATATCAGGAAGATAGGAATTATAAAAAACCAAACTGGACCAGAAACCGATGAGCGCTAGAAAATAACATAGGAGTCCAAACCATAAATATTCAAGATCGAACCAGAATAACCCGATACATGATAAGGCTCCCAAGTAGCAGAAAAATTTCAAAAAATTCTTTTTATTCCCTATATAATCTGCGATCCCCGAAAGAAACGGACTTAAAAAACTAACTACCAGGAAAGCTGCTGCTGTAACATAACTTATAAGCGTATCATTATTATAGCCTATCCCCAAGAAAGTAACTGTATCATTAATTTTATTACCATCGCTATCTTTTACAATAGTCAATGCACCATAGAAAATCGGGAAAATTGCCGAAGAGATGACCAGGCTATATACAGAATTCGCCCAATCGTAAAATGCCCATGCATGAATAAGCTTTTTACTTCCTTTAGGTAGTTGCTTCATGCCCTAAAAATAGAAAAAGCCACCGAATTCGGTGACTTTTCACTTTTATTTTTAGATTTTCTTACTTGAAACTTGTCGTTCCATATTTCTTGGCTTCAGCAATGGCTTCCGGCGCCCACTTTGTAAGATTATTGATTCTTGTTTGCGTTGAAGGGTGCGTACTTAGAAATTCCGGCGGAGCCTGACCACTGCTGTTTTGTTGCATTCTCTTCCATAATTCTGGAGCTTCACGTGGATCGTATCCAGCAATGGCCATTAACGTAAGTCCAATTCTATCTGCTTCAGCCTCGTGGCTTCTGCTAAAAGGAAGCATAACTCCTACTGTAGAACCTAGTCCATATGCCTGCGCGAAGATCTGTTGAGTACTTTCACTCTTACCACTCACTGCTACGGCACCAGCTACAGCACCTAATTGCTGTAATTGAGCCGCACTCATCCTTTGAGCACCATGATCTGCTAAGGCATGAGCAATCTCATGCGCCATTACTGTAGCTAAACCGTTTGTATTCTGAGCTTCGTCAAGTATTCCAGTATAAACAACTACTTTTCCTCCTGGCATAGCAAAAGCATTGGCCTGATCATCTTGTACTAAATTGAATTCCCAACGGAAATCATTCATAAAGCCCTGATATCCGTTAGCATTAAGGTAACGCTCTGCTGCACTAACAATATTCTGACCAAGATTTTGAACCTGTTTGGCTTCCGAAGTTCCTCGCACAACTTTAGCCTCATTTAGAAACTGATTATATTGCTCAAAGGAAGCAGGAAATAATTGATCGTTTGAAACGAAATTAAGATTTTTCTCTCCGGTAAACGGATTGGTTTTACATGATACTACTAGCAGTAGTGCACTCAACCATACAAAAGTATTTTTAAACTTCATGATTTTTGGTTTTTAGGTACCTAAAAGTACAAAAGCAGTTCGCATAGCTGCTGATGGTTTAAGTATGATTTAACACTAAGAAGAGTTTCAAAAACAATACCATTGTTGATATTTGCAGTATTCATAAGGCTTGAGACCGAAATCGAGAAGTATGTTATAAAAATTATAATGAAATTCGGAATTCTTAAATATGACTAAAAATACCAAAGATAAAACCCCCGTTCAAAGGCTTTTAGTGCCCTCCTATATTTTGGGTATCTCAAGATTTCTAACATTTGTTTCTCCTTTCCTCGCTAGCAGGTTCGCGGCGAAACTCTTCCTCACTCCATTCAAATACAAACTTCCGGAGAGAGAGAAAAATATGGATAAGAACTCAATTCAGCGAAATCAAATGGTTCCATCAATGAATCGTGAGATCGTAACCTATAAATTTGGAGAAGCACAGAAAAAAATTCTTTTGGTGCATGGCTGGAGCGGTCGCGGAACGCAACTAGCGAAAATTGCAGAGGCTTTGAAACAAAAAGGCTATCAAATTATAAGTTTTGATGCTCCGGCACATGGGAAAGCTGAAGGTAAAATGAGTATGATGCCGTTTTTTATTGATGCGGTTCATTTTCTAAATGAGGAACATGGTCCTTTTGAAGCGGTCGTAGGTCATTCGCTTGGCGGAATGTCTGCGCTTAAAGCAATTAGTGATGGACTTCAGACGAAAAAATTGGTTATCATAGGTACTGCAAATAACATAACTGAAATTACCCAGCATTTCGCGGAGAATATGAAAATGAATCATAAAGTTGCCGCAAAGATGAAAAAGTATCTGGACGAAAAATTTAATGAAGACATGGATACTTTATCCGGCGCACGTTCCGCTGAAAATGTAAATATTCCAACCCTGATTATCCATGATGAAAATGATGTCGATGTTAGGATAAATTCAGCTCATGAAATTCACGAAGCACTGGATAACAGCGAGTTGATGATCACAAGCGGTTTAGGGCATCGCCGTATTCTTGGAAATCCTGAGGTAATTAACAAAATAACAACTTTTATCGCGGCACAATCTTTGTAATTTTATAAAAAAGATAAAAATGAAAAAGCTATTAGTTTTTACCGTCCTATCAGTATTCCTGATTAGTTGCAACGGTAATGCGCAAAAGAAATCAACTGAAAAATCTTCAGAAAATTATGAAGTTTCCAAAACCGAAGACGAATGGAAAGCTGAATTGACCTCTGAAGAATTCGCTGTGCTACGAAATGCCGCAACTGAAACACCATTTTCCAGCGAACTTCTTAATATCAAAGAACCGGGAACATTTGTTTGTGCAGCCTGTGGACAGGAACTGTACGAAACCAAACATAAATTCAAAAGCGGTACAGGTTGGCCAAGCTTCGATAGAGCAATAGAAGGTGGAGTTGCTTATGGCAGTGACACCAAATTAGGTTACCAGAGAGATGAAGTTCATTGTGCCAGGTGCGGAGGACATTTAGGTCACGTTTTTAATGACGGGCCAAGAGAAACCACTGGCAAAAGACATTGTATTAATGGTATAGCCATGGATTTTATACCGGAAGATAAATAGATTATGAAAAAATATAATGTAGAAAAAACGGAGGAGGAATGGAAGAAAGAACTCACTCCGGAGCAATACAGAATTTTAAGAGAAAAAGGAACTGAGGCGCCAAATTCAGGAAAATATAATCTTCATTTTGATGAAGGTGAATATAAATGTGCTGCTTGTGGAGAAAAACTTTTCGAGAGCGATTCAAAATTTGAAAGCGGATGTGGATGGCCTAGTTTCGATGATGCCATTGAAGGAAAGGTTGAATATGTTCAGGATAGAACCTTTGGAATGATTCGTACCGAAATCCTTTGTTCTAACTGCGGAAGTCATCTTGGCCACGTTTTTGATGATGGTCCTACAGATACTGGTCAGCGCTACTGCGTAAACTCGGCCAGCATTGAATTTAATAAATAACTAAATCCGATAAATCATGAAAAAATTTTTATCCCTTATAGTCTTAACTAGTTTGTTTTTTATTTCATGTTCTTCTGATGGAGAACGTGGACCACAGGGCCCTCCAGGAGAGGACGGAGTTAACATTGTTGGCCAGGCATTTGAAGTGACAGGTGTTGATTTTGTTGGACCAGATTACTCCATTTTTGCTGATATTCCAGGTGAGATTGAAGTCTTACCTTCAGATATAGTACTTGTATATTGGCTTGAAGATATTGATGATAACGATAATGATATCTGGAGTCTAATTCCTCAAACGATCTATTTTGAAGATGGACAATTCCAGTATACTTATAATCACACAGATTTTGACGTAAACATTTTTCTTCAGGGAGACATAGATCTTGCCACATTGGGAGATTTTTACACTCAGGACCAGATCTTTAAGGTGGTTGTATTACCTGTAGATTATTACGCGAATAATCCTAATATAGATATTAGCACCTTTCAAAATTTGAAAACCTCTTTAAACATTAATGAGACAAATTTGAAATCGAAAGCACACAAATAGATTTCAATACTAACCGTATGAAAGCCTGTGTTTGAATACACGGGCTTTTTTATGCTTTTATCCCTTAATTGTAACTTTCAGTTTAGGGTTTAATTCCTTAAATTCGCAAACTCTATAACCAGATTCAAAATATTCCGAATATGAGTAAATATGATATTATAGTTTTAGGTAGTGGCCCGGGTGGTTATGTAACTGCGATCCGCGCTTCCCAATTAGGTTTTAAAACTGCGATTGTAGAAAAAGAAAGCCTTGGTGGTGTTTGCCTTAACTGGGGATGTATCCCAACAAAAGCGCTTTTAAAAAGTGCAGAGGTTTTTGATTACCTGAAACATGCTGAAGATTACGGCCTGAAACTTGAAAAAGCTGACAAGGATTTTGGAGCTGTGGTTAAAAGAAGTCGTGATGTGGCCAATGGAATGAGCAAAGGTGTTCAATTCCTAATGAAGAAAAACAAGATCGATGTTCTTGAAGGATTCGGAAAATTGAAATCAGGTAAGAAAGTAGAAGTTACTGATAGTAAAGATAAAAAGACCGAATACCAGGCTGATAATATCATTATCGCTACCGGTGCCCGTTCCAGAGAACTTCCTAACCTGAAGCAGGATGGAAAAACTGTTATCGGTTATCGTGAAGCAATGACGCTTGAAAAGCAACCTAAGAAAATGATCGTGGTTGGTTCTGGAGCGATCGGAGTTGAGTTTGCTCACTTCTATAACGCTATGGGAACTGAGGTTACCGTTGTGGAATACCTGCCTAATGTAGTGCCATTGGAAGACGAAGAAGTTTCTAAGCAATTTGAAAGAAGCATCAAGAAAGCAGGGATCAAGGTGATGACCAATTCTTCCGTAGAAAGTGTGGAGAAGAAAGATGGCAAAGTGATCGCTAAGGTGAAAACCAAAAAAGGCGAAGAAAAACTGGAAGCTGATATTGTTCTTTCTGCCGTAGGAATTAAAACAAATATTGAAAATATCGGACTTGAGGATCTAGGAATCAAGACCGAAAAAGATAAAATTGTAGTAAACGATTTTTATCAGACCAACGTTTCCGGAATTTATGCTATTGGTGATGTTGTTCATGGTCCAGCCCTGGCGCACGTTGCTTCTGCAGAAGGTATACTTTGTGTAGAAAAAATTAAAGGAATAGATGTTCAGCCATTAGACTACGGGAATATTCCTGGATGTACGTATGCTACACCAGAAATTGCTTCTGTTGGTATGACTGAAAAGCAGGCGAAAGAAGCGGGTTACGAACTGAAAGTTGGAAAATTCCCATTTTCAGCTTCAGGTAAAGCAAAAGCTGCTGGAAAATCTGACGGGTTTGTAAAAGTGATCTTCGATGCGAAATATGGAGAATGGCTCGGATGCCACATGATTGGCGCTGGAGTTACTGATATGATTGCTGAAGCGGTTTTAGGTAGAAAACTTGAAACCACAGGGCATGAAGTTTTAAAAGCTGTTCACCCTCACCCTACGATGAGTGAAGCTGTTATGGAAGCTGTTGCTGCTGCTTACGATGAAGTGATTCACCTATAGTGGTTAAAATATAAAATCAATCAAAATCCCGTTTTCGTTTGAAGACGGGATTTTTTATTTCTAATAATCAGAAAATTAGGATTTATTTCATCACAGCGGAATAAGGTCGCAGAAACAAAATTCTGTATCCCAGGATTTCTTATCATCCTGGAAACAATTGTCATCATCATTTTTCGAAGGCTGGTAAGACCTGTTTACTTTCTCTCCTATTTTAAAATTTATAGGTGATTCAAAAATGGGTCCGTCAAAAACGAAAGTATGAAACTCCCCATTTTCACCACAAGGATCAACATCTGTCGGCAAATCTTTTACAAATTCATGATCTATTAATCTTCCGCAGAATGAGTCGTCCAGAAATTTTGAATTGGTGCAAACTACGATAGCTTTAAAACCAAGGTTAATAAACTGCTGAATTAATTCTGAAGTTTGCTTTTTCCACAGAGGGAAAACAGCTGTGATTCCGATTTTATTCAATTGCGCCTCACGATATTCTTTTAAATCCTCAAGAAATATATCTCCAAAAATACTTTGACTAAATCCCGCGCTCTTTAAAGAATCGGTAGCCTCCCGCATCTTAAGATTATAGTCTTCCATAGATGTTTCAGCGCTTAGCTCCACAATTTCACTAGGCAATTTTAAACTATTGGCTTGCTGCATGAGTAGTTCGTTGCGAACTCCATGCATAGAAACCCTATTTACATCTTTATTTACCGTGGTAAGTAGCTTTTCGATCCTGTAGCTACCATTTTTCCTGGCTAAGTACAGCGCCAGGGCAGAATCTTTTCCACTACTCCAGTTCAGATAAGCTTTATTCATATTTAATCTTTCAGAAAGCTCTGGATGGCCAGATCATAGCTTTGCAGGCCAAAACCAACGATCACTCCTTTTGCATTTGGTGAAATAAATGATTTATGCCTAAAGTCTTCCCGGGAAAATGTATTGGATATATGAACTTCAACCACTGGAATATCAATCGCTGCTATGGCGTCCCCAATTCCCACTGAGGTATGAGTATAAGCGGCAGCATTCAGGATAATTCCATCAAAAACATTTCTGGCGTTCTGGATCTTATCGATTAATTCTCCTTCTATATTCGTCTGATCGTAAGACAGCTCTACATTTCTAAATTTGAACTGAAGGTCAGAAAAATAATCTTCAAAACTTTTATTACCATAGGTCTCAGGTTCTCGAGTACCCAACAGGTTTAGGTTTGGTCCGTTAAGAATTAGTAGCTTCATATGGTAAAAGTAAAAAATAAAGACATAAAAAAAGCAGGTTTGAGACCTGCTTTAAATATTTAGAATTTAAATTTTAATCCGATTCGAAAATCATTGAATCTACCATTTACGTATATATCATCATAAATTCCATCTTGATACCTGTTCGTAATTTCATGAGAATATTTTGCATAGACAGCAATCCTATTGTTGATATTGTATTCTAGACCTCCGGTGATATTTACTCCTAATTTATTTCCATATTTAATTGTGTCATGGTCTAATGCTCCACTGTTGATGTAATTCAATTCAGGTCCGGCCATAATATAAAGTCCGGAATTGAATAAATTATATTTAAACTGGGTTGAAAGTCGGTACTGAGATTCCTGCAAATCTGCATATAGGAATTCGGCCGTTAGACCAAATTTTTCGCTAAATTCATTATCATAGGTTATACCTAAGAACAAACCAGAACCTGCCAATTCGGGAAGCGGATCATAATTTGTATTAGGCGCATAGTTATATTTTCTGATTTTGAAATCTGATTCCATATATCCAGCGGTAAAACCAAATTTTGAAGTTTTCTCAGGGTTCTCTGATTCTTGGGACTGGGCACAAAAAGGTAGGATCGCGAATAGCGCGATTAGGCTAAATTTTTTAAGCATATAATTTAAATTTCGGTTTATTTCGGATGTTAGAATAAAGAACGGCCCAAAGTCTCAAATATTATTTTCTAACGCTTATAAATAAAAAAAGCGAAGATCTTATCTTCGCTTTTTAATATCTAAAATTCTGATTTAGAACTTATAACCTAAACCAACATTCAATCCATGATATTTACCATTAATATCAGAATATACCCCTTCCCTATATTCAGATGGGATTCTGTTAGTTAACTCGTGAGAATATCTTCCACTAACAAAAAAATTGTCGGTAATATCATATCCAATTCCTCCTGAAATATCAATCCCAGTTTCATTTAGAAATCCGAAAGTATCCTCTAATAGAAAAGTCAACTGCGGACCAGCCTGTACATAAAAGTCAGAATCTGAAATATATAATTTAGCAAGTACCGGAACCATTAAGAAATTAGTATCCTCAACATTTCCATAATTAACCGCAGTTGTTAAACCAAAGTTCTGATTAAATGCAATTTCCCCAAAAACTCCAGCATAAAATCCAGATTCTGATTCGGAATTATCGATACCGTCAACTTCATTTTCAACAGTAGCGGTTAGATTAAGATAACCTGCGTTCAAACCAAAGGAAAATTCCTGCGCCGTAGCAGATAATGAAAGAATTGCGAAGCTCGCAATTAGAAAGATTTTTCTAAACATAATTAGATGATTTTGTTATAATGAGCGGTAAAGATACTTTTATAATAGAATTGGAAAAGAAAAACCACTATAACTTTTAGGCATAAAAAAAGCGGACCGAAGTCCGCTTAAATCTTGCTATAGTATTTTCAAAATTTAATTTCTACACCTCCATTAATAGAAGACAGATTGGCTCCCTCAGCCGAAATATTTTCATAGGATGCCAGGATATTAACGATCCCCAGATTAAGTCCAATTTGAGGTCTTAGGTAAAAACCTCCATCAAGACCATCATTCAGGCTAAAAGCATATCCAAGGTCAGTTCCTACAAATAAAAGGGAAAGAATTCTTATTCTTCCAGTCCCTCCTACAGGAATAAATTGAAGATCTTCAATATCGACATCAAAGTCCCCATCAGTTATTGATTCTCCAAAATAATGAGAATATCCAGCAACGGCACCTATGTCAAGAAGCTCAATAATATCTATTCTATAGGCAATATCTGCACTGGCGTGAAAATTATACGTTTCCTCTATATCCCCTATGGGAATACCTCCATTTAAACCGAATGTCCAATGCTTCTGAGCCATTAATCCCGTGCTTAGCATTAAAAATGCTAATAGAAAAAGCGATTTTTTCATAATTTTGATTTTTAGTTGTTTAGTAAATATATGAATTATAATCGATTGATTTACAATACTTAAAGATCTGTATTGTTTTACTAATTAAGATTTAGTTATCATGTTTTTTATTTCTAGAAAGGAATAGAACAAAAAAAAGCGAAGGATTATCCTTCGCTTTTTAATTTTCGTATTGAATTTAATAATTAGAACTGGAATCCAACACCTAATTGAAAACCGTTGTTCTTAATTGCGTCGTCATCAAAGTTGTCACTGTCAAATGCATCTGTAAATCCTAAAACATATCTTCCGTTAAGGAAAAATCCGTTATTAAAATTATAAGATGCACCTACTGCTCCACCAAACTCAAAAGTACTGGCAAACTCTGAATCTGTTTCAAAGTTTAGACCGTTGCTTTCAAAATCATACTCTTCTTCCACAAGAAAGTTAAAAGAAGGACCCGCTTCAAGAGCAAGACCGTCAATCACATAAAATTTAGCGATCAATGGCACCTGAACATAATCTAACTGGTATTCCCCTTTTATTCTATCTCCATTGAAAATTCTACTTGCTTCCGTACCTTGTGTAGAATATAAAACCTCTGGTTGAACCGAGAAACGATCACTTACAGGAATTTCTGCAAGAACTCCAAGGTGAAAACCTGTTCTACTGTTGTTGTCTTCAAATCCATCTGAAGTCATATTAGTGAAATTCACACCACCTTTAACTCCAAAATTCCAATACTCCTGTGCATTAGAAGTTGCACCGAATCCAATAATTGCAATTGCTACTAATAAAAATGTCTTTTTCATCATTTTCCGTTTTTGTTTTGGCCAAAAGTAGGATACAGCTTGTTAAAAAAAAGTTAGCCAAGCATAAAGTATTATTAAGACTGATACCGCTATATTCTTATATTTAACACATGAAATGGCAGAATGCGCTACAGGATTACAGGCACTATTTGAAGCTCGAACGCGGACTTTCAGCAAATTCCATTGAGAATTACAGTCTGGATGTAATAAAACTAATGAACTACCTGGACGTTAATAATATTGAAGTCAGTCCTATCAAGATTTCAGATAAAACCATCCAGGAATTTATTTATAGCGTATCAAAAAGTCTAAACGCGCGCTCTCAGTCCAGACTTATTTCAGGATTAAGAAGTTTTTTCGGATTTCTCGTATTTGAGGATTACAGAAAAGATAATCCTTTAGATCTTATGGAGTCTCCGAAAATTGGTCGAAAACTTCCGGATACCATATCTATTGATGAAGTAGACCGCATAATCGCAGCGATAGATCTTAGTAAAAATGAAGGTGAACGTAACAGGGCAATTATAGAAACGCTTTATGGATGCGGCTTAAGGGTTTCAGAACTTATAGATCTCAAAATCTCTGACCTGTTTTTTGAGGAAGGTTTTATTAAAGTTACCGGAAAAGGAAACAAACAACGCTTTGTTCCTATTTCTGAATATACTATAAAATTCATCAATATTTATAAAGATGAAGTACGAAGTCACCAGGATATTAAACCCGAAGCCACTGATACGCTATTTCTTAATAGAAGAGGAAATGGTCTTACCCGCGCAATGATCTTTACAATTGTTAAAAGGCTAACCGAAGCGGCGGGAATCAGGAAAAAAGTAAGTCCGCACACCTTTAGACATTCCTTTGCTACTCATCTTCTTGAAAATGGTGCCGATTTAAGGGCAATTCAGCAAATGCTGGGACATGAAAGTATTACTACTACCGAGGTTTATGTGCATGTAGACAGATCTCATTTAAGACAGGTCATGGAAGAATTCCATCCGCGCAAATAGGTATTAAAATTCTGCTAAACCAGCGTCAATCTTTTCTACAGCCTCGCATTATTCTTAACTTCATAAAAATTGAATTATGAAGAAATTGAAATTTAAGAATGGGGATACCCTCGATGCAATAGGTCTTGGGACCTGGAAATCTGAAAAAGGAAAAGTTACCGAAGCAGTGAAAATTGCTTTGAATAATGGTTACAAACATATTGATTGTGCTGCAACTTATGGAAACGAATCAGAAGTTGGAGAAGCTTTCTCTGAGGTCTTTAAAAATGGGAAGGTAAAAAGAGAAGATGTTTGGGTTACTTCTAAGTTGTGGAATAATGCGCATAAAAAGGAAGATGTGATCCCGGCATTGAAACAAACGCTCAAAGACCTTCAGTTAGATTACCTGGATTTATATCTAATTCACTGGCCAGTGGCCTTCAAACCGGAAGTATCTTTTCCTGAAAAGGCTGAAGACTATCTTTCACTTGAAGAAGCTCCTTTAATCGAAACCTGGAATGAAATGGTAAAAGCTAAGGAACAGGGATTGGTAAAGCATATTGGAGTTTCAAATTTCAGTATTCCAAAGCTGGAGTCTTTAATGAAAGATACAGATCATACTCCTGAAATGAACCAGGTAGAACTTCACCCTTATTTGCAGCAAAATAAACTGTTGGAATTTTGCAGTAAAAACGGAATTAATGTAACCGCTTATTCACCCTTAGGAAGTGGAGACAGGCCAGATGCCATGAAAGCTGCAGATGAACCTTCTCTACTTGAAAATCCTACTATTGAGAAGATCGCTAAAAAACACGGAGCAAGTCCGGGGCAGATTCTTATCAAATGGAGTGAACAAAGAGGAACAGCGGTAATACCAAAATCAACGAATGAAGAGCGTATCAAACAAAATTTAATGAGCGCTGGTTTTCAATTAGATGAAGATGATATGAAAGAGATAGCTGATCTTGATTATCATTTTAGGTATGTCACCGGTAAGTTTTTTGAAACTGAAGGAAATTCATACGATAACATCTATGATGATTAATCATTTTGTCATACTAGATAATTGAAACGAATAAAAAGGCCGATCAGTTGATCGGCCTTTTTCTATTTTATTTCTTACTAAAATTATTTAGCAACGTTCACAGCTCTTGTTTCGCGAATCACCGTGATCTTAACCTGACCTGGATATGTCATATCTGTCTGGATCTTTTGAGAAATCTCGAAAGAAAGGTTTGATGCTTTCTCATCAGATACTTTCTCACTTTCTACGATCACACGTAATTCTCTACCTGCCTGGATCGCGTAAGCTTTTTTGACTCCTCCAAATCCGAAGGCGATATCTTCAAGATCTTTCAATCTCTGGATGTAAGAATCCAACACCTGTCTTCTTGCACCTGGTCTTGCACCGCTAATCGCATCACAAACCTGTACGATTGGAGAAAGCAATGAATTCATTTCGATCTCATCGTGGTGAGCACCAATAGCATTACAAACTTCAGGCTTCTCTCCGTGTTTTTCAGCCCATTGCATACCTAAAATAGCGTGAGGCACTTCTGTTTCTGTTTCCGGCACTTTACCAATATCGTGAAGTAATCCTGCACGTTTCGCAAGTTTCGGGTTTAAACCAAGCTCCGCAGCCATTACACCACAAAGTTTTGCAACTTCTCTTGAGTGTTGTAGCAGGTTCTGACCGTAGGAAGAACGATATTTCATTCTACCAACCATCTTGATCAATTCTGGTTGTAAACCATGAATTCCAAGATCGATCACGGTTCTTTTTCCTATATCAATAATTTCTTCTTCGATCTGCTTACGAGTCTTTTTCACCACTTCCTCAATGCGAGCCGGGTGAATACGACCATCAGTTACCAATTTATGCAATGATAATCTTGCAACCTCTCGTCTAACCGAATCAAAACAGCTAAGAATAATAGCTTCCGGGGTATCATCAACTATGATCTCTACCCCTGTAGCAGCTTCCAGCGCCCTGATGTTTCTACCTTCACGACCAATAATTCTACCTTTCACATCATCGCTCTCAAGGTTGAATACAGAAACGCAATTTTCAATAGCTTCTTCGGTTCCAATTCTCTGAATAGTATTAATAATAATTTTTTTCGCTTCCTGCTGTGCAGTAAGTTTAGCTTCTTCTACGGTATCCTGAATAAGAGACATCGCATCTGCTTTAGCCGTATCCTTTAAAGATTCAATAAGTTGTGCTTTAGCCTCCTCAGCAGATAGACCTGAAATAACTTCTAATTGCTGAACTTTACTATTATGCAGCTTATCAATTTCTTCCTGTTTCTTTTCAAGGAATTCAAGTCTATGGTTATAATCTGCCACTTTCTCTTCAAGATCCTTGTTCAGTTTTTTATTCTTGCCAAGCTCATTTGAAACGTGTGATTCTTTATCCTTGATTCTTTTTTCAGCATCATTAATCTTTTTATCCCTGGAAAGAATGACTTTTTCGTGCTCAGATTTTAATTCGATGAATTTCTCCTTAGCCTGAAGAATCTTGTCTTTCTTAATGCTCTCACCTTCCGCCTTCGCTTCTTTAATAATGCTGTTCGCCTCCTTTTTGGCGCTGGCAATTGTATTAGATGCCTGTTTCTTTTCAAGCATTTTTGCGATAGCAAATCCCAGCGCAAGACCTACTACAGCGGCAATGATTATTATTAGTATATCCATTCGTTTCTATTTAGTATATATAAAAAAAGCCTGTATTAGTTGTGTTTTGTATTAAACTCCTTAAAATCAAGTTTAGGACTAACAGAATGATCAAGAATCCGCTCTCCCATAAGGGACACGGCACGCTTTTACATCCTAGACTCATCCTCTTTAAAGAATTCGTGTTGAGTTTATCAAAAAAGCACTAATACAGGCAGTAACCTTTATTTTATTTAAAGAACTTAAGAGGTCAAATGTTGTTGCAAAAGTTCGTTAAGTGACCTTAACTTCTCCTGTGCGTCAATCATTTCGCTCGAATTATCAATATTCTTTTGCTCAGTTTGGGCGGCGAACTGCAATGCACACATTGCCAGAACATCCTGTTTATCCCTAACCGCATAGCTTTGCTCAAATTGTTTGATCATTGCTTCGATCTTTTTCGCTGCCTTACGCAAACCCTCTTCCTGGCTAGGCTGAATGGTTAGCGGATATACGCGGTCTGCGATCGATATTTTGATCTTCAGTTTATCTTCCATGATGTCAAATTATTCAGATAACTGAACTATGCATTGATCAATCTCTCTGATCAAACTGTTTATTTTGAGCTTTGTTTCTCTTTTATGGTCGGTACTGCCAAGCATCGCGTTCGCAGCTTTCAAGGTCTGAACCTGTTCCTGTGAGGATTGTAAATCTCCTTCCAGTTTTTCATATTCAGCTCTTACAGACGTCAATTCCTGTTGCAGAGATTCATTCGCTTGCTTCATAACATCATATTTATGAAGAAGTTTGCTGACTCTATTCTCAAGGTTATCAACTATTTCTGTAATTTCACTCATAAGCTCTAAAACCGATGTGAACCCTTACAAAGTTAACATACGCTTTGAAATATCCCAATACTTTTTTAGGTGATTTCAAATAATAATCAACATTCTAGATAATTCTCTGGAATCAAGCTGTTTAATTTTGACGTAAGTTTGATTAACTTTACGGCAGGTTGAAATTTGAATACCCCAAGATTTATGAAGAGAGCGACAAGCCTGCTATTCCTTATTTTATTTTCAAGCATTTTACAATCACAGAGTGATCTTCCACAGGATTATTTTGCTAATCCGCTCGATGTTCCCATTGTACTTGCCGGAACATTTGGAGAATTGAGGTCTAATCACTTCCACAGTGGATTGGATATTAAAACACAGCAACGGGAAGGTCTCGAGGTTAAAGCTTCTGCCGCCGGATACGTGAGCCGGATCAATATTCAGCATTATGGCTACGGAAAAGCTTTATATATTCAACACCCAAATGGTTACACTACGGTTTATGGACATTTGCAGAAACTTTCTCCAAAACTGAAAGAATACCTTCGCAAACAGCAGTACGCAAAAGAATCATACGAAATAGAACTTTTTCCTGAACCTGGTGAACTTTCTGTTGAACAAGGGGAACTAATAGCTTACAGTGGTAATACTGGAGGAAGCGGTGGTCCTCACCTGCATTTCGAAATTCGTGACGGAAGCCAGAGACCAATGAATGCTCAAATGTTCGGGCTTGATGTGCCAGATAGTAAAGAACCAATGATCGAGGGATTATTCGCTTACCCTATAGGAGATGATGCACATGTAAACAACTCTCAGGAGCGTCAAAAGCTTAGACTAATTCCCCAGAATGATGGAACTTATACGGTTAATCAGGTTGAAGCTTGTGGTGAAATAGGCTTTGGTATCTCTACTGTAGATCAGCAAGATGGAGCTTACAACCATAATGGAGTTTTCAGAATTGAAGCATCCCTTAATGGAGATCAGGTTTTTGAAGTGGACTTCGATAAATTCTCATTTTCTGAAACAAGGCATCTAAATCAACTAATAGACTACCAGTATTATGCAACAAACAGAAGCAGGATTCAAAAGCTTTTTAGAACTCCTAACAATCCTTTGAGCATTTATGGCAACCTGGAGCAGGAAGGAAAATTAAATGTAAAAGACAGCCTGGATTATCAATATACGATCAAGGTGACCGACTTTAAAGGAAATGAAAAACTGGTTAGAGTTCCTATTAAGGGACAGATCAGCGATAACATTAAAAAAAGAAATATTTCAGAAACAGATTACCTGGCAAGTGCTTCAAAAGGTTTGTCTGCGAAAGAAGGCAAAATTGATGTATACATTCCAGGCGGTAGTCTTTACGAGGATTCCTATTTGGATATAGATTTTACGGAAGACGCGGTTACTGTGCATAAAGACGAAATTCCTATCCATAAAAATTTTACAGTTGGTTTCGATGTAAGTGACTATCCTACAGAGGATAGAGAGCAGTTATTTATAGCAAGACTTTCAAGTAATGGAAGACCGAACTATTCAACTACCTATAAAAAAGGAAATAGATTTACCACCGGCACAAGGACTTTTGGCAAATATACTTTAGCAAAAGATACTACTGCTCCAAAGGTGTGGCCGGCGAACTTTTATGATGGGCAGTGGATTTCAAATAACGAAACCTTAAAGGTTAAGATCTCTGATGATCTTTCAGGAATTGATGCTTATCGTGCAACGGTGAACGGGAAATTTATTCTGATGGAATATGAATATAAGAATAACACTCTTACTCACTATTTCTCTGATGATGTATTGACTGAAACTGAAAATAACCTGAAAGTGATCGTAACAGATAATGTTGGAAATACTACCACGTATACTGCAAAGTTTTTTAGAAAATAGAAATCTGAAATCTGACCTTAGCTTCAGAAGTTTTCAATTTGAGAATGAAGTTTTTAAAATAATTTGATCCAAATAACAAAGGCTGAACTCACGTTCAGCCTTTGTTTATAATTGTATTTGAATTCAGAAAATCAACTTTCGATGAATTCTCTTAAAGTTTTTACCACGTAGTCTATCTCCTCTTTAGTGTTATAGCTTGAAAATGAAAATCTCAAAGAAGGTTTTTTCAGATCTTCTTCCCCTAAAAATGCATTCAAGACATGCGACCCCTTATCACTTCCACTTTGGCAGGCGCTTCCTTTGGAACATGCTATACCTTTCAAATCTAATTGAAACAAAAGCATTAGGGCTTTTTCTTCACTTACCGGAAGACAAACATTAATAAGCGTATAAGTACTTTTTTTAAGATCGCCAGATTCGCCGTTAAATTTGACGCCGGGTATTTCCTTTTTCAAGCTTTCGATAAAATGCTTTTTTAAAGAAATTGTGTATTCTTTTTCCTTTTCAAGATTCTCATAGGCGAGCTTCAAAGATTCTTCAAGACCAACGATATTATGAACACCTTCGGTTCCTGCTCGGTGACCTCTCTCCTGCTCTCCTCCAAAAATAAGTGGTTTTAAACCTGAATTTCTTCTAACAAATGCAAAGCCAACACCTTTGGGTCCATGAAATTTATGCGCGCTTACAGCAGTAAAATCTACCGGAATCTCATTCAGATCTAAATTAAAATGACCTATGGATTGTACAGTATCAGAGTGGAAAAGTGCATTGTGAGATTTAACCAATTCTGCTGTTTTTTTCAGATCAAGCATGTTCCCGATTTCATTATTCACATGCATCAGGCTAACCAGGGTCTTTTTATCTGAACTTTTCAGCAGGTTTTCAAGATCTTCTAGATCAACATTCCCTTTCTCATCCAGCTTTACGTATTCAATTTCAACATCAAAACAGTCTTGCAATTGCTCTACAGTATAAAGAACAGCATGGTGCTCAATTTTCGAGGTAATGATTCGCTTAACATCAAGGTCTCTTACAGCCGAATTCAAAGCCAGGTTATCAGCTTCAGTTCCTCCGGAAGTAAAAACGATCTCAGAAGCTTTTACATTTAAGATGCCTGCTACTGTTTTTCTTGCCTGTTCCACCAGCGACTTTGAAGATCGCCCGAAACTATGGGTAGAGGAAGGATTACCGTAATTTTCTTTTAAAACGCGGGCCATTTTATCGACCACTTCCTCCCTTAACTGGGTAGTAGCTGCTGAATCAAAATACACATTTTCCATAGGTCGCAAAATTAACGGAAATAAAATAATTTCCTACATCTCTTCCTGATAAGTTTGATTCCTTTATTTTTGTTCAAAAAGCATCTTTATGAGACGTTTATTATTCGGATTATTATCCCTGGCAATGCTTACATCATGTGATGACGGTGAGATCATCGTAACCAGTTTTGATTTTGAAGATAGCACAGTAAATTTCTGCGAGGGAACTGAAAAGAACGTTCTTTATTCCATTAATAACAATGATGTTTTTGAATCCATCTCGCTGGAATTCAATAATAATATCCTGGAAGTAGGTGATGATGGAAGAATAATTCCACCGGAAGAAGAAGAAATAGAATTTGATCTAAATGGGGACGGAAGCAATAATAATAGAATCGTCTACAGGATCTTTAGATCTGAAATACCAAATGATTATTTCTGTAATGTAGTTCCTCCCAGTCAGCCCGCGGTTGTTGAAGAATGGATAAGCGGCACAGGTGCTACCGTTAATATCACCCGTAGTTTTGGTGATGAAACCGGACAAGCCGATGCAGACGGTGACGGCTTGAATAATATTCAGGAAGGTTGGAATGCTGACGGCACAAATCTAACCGACACAGATGGAGATGGGATTCCAGATTACCTGGATGTAGATGATGACGGCGATAATGTACTTACAGAAATAGAACGAGAGAATGACAATAATGATCCCGTAAATGCAGATGGAGAAAGAGATACCGACGAAGATGGTATTCCTAATTACTTAGATAATGACGACGATGATGACGGAGTATTAACTCGTTATGAGGTTGATCCTAACGATCTAGACCCTTCCTCCTTAGAAAATCCAACTCTGTTTTCCAGTACGGGAGATGGAATTGCAAATTATTTAAACGACGAGCAATCTATAGAAAAAATACATGACGAATTCATTGACAATGATATTACACGAAGATATAACTACAGCATCATTGTTAGAGATTTAAAGTTTACCAAGCAGGATGGCTCTGGTGAATCTATTCAATATCAATTTTACAACTTCGGAACTTATTCTGAATCTGGAATAGAAGTGATCTATTGCCCCAATGGCGATCCCGATTGCTCAACTCCAGATACAGATGAGACAGATGAAGATACAGATGGTGAAACTATGAATTAAGGATTCTGAAAAATATAGACTTCAGTAGCCCCCAAACCATACTTTTGATAATCTGCATCGTAGAATTTGATATTGGAATATCGGCCTAACAAATATTCCAGTTCCATTTTCAAAACACCTTCTCCTACCCCATGAATAAAAACGATCTTCTGGATTCGCTTTCTCATGGCAAATTCCAGTTTGTGCCTGGCAGTATCTAATTGCAGGTTTAGCATCTCGTGATTAGACAAATTCCTGGAAGATTTAACTAACTGATGAATATGAAGATCAACTTCCATTGGTGGTGCGTTTCGTTCTTTTGGCTTTATACGATTGGATTTAGGCTTTTTGGCAGGTGTTTTCTCTTTCAAAACTTTTTCATAATCGAAATCGGACACATCAATATCAGATTTGATCTTTACCAGGTCTTCAGCAGAAAATTTCATTAAAAATCCATCTTCTGTTTTAATTTCAACCTGGTCTCCTTCAATCCTCTGAACTATCCCGCTTAAATCGTCGTCCAGTAATTCTACTTTATCTCCTGGCAACAGATCTTTCATTGGTCTTTCTTTTCAGAATTACCCTCGTGATCATCCTTAGTGGCCACCCAGTAATTTGTTGCACGGTAAAGTCCCAACATGATAATCACCAGTCCGATGATCTTGAAATAAGGACTTGCGTCATCTACCGAAATCGTATAAAGCAGGCAAGCACCACCAATAACAATAAGGGTTGTATTTATTACTTGTGAGTTATTCATTTTCAGTAAGTTAAAATACTTTCTTTGGTAAATTCGAAAGCTTAATTGACTACATTTATGCAAATTTATGGCTTTCATGAAGCTTACAATCCTTTTTTTACTGATTTTTAGCTCAAACCTTTTGCAGGCGCAGCTATACATCTCTCCTTCAGAGCAGTCTGATAGTTATCTCTACTCAAGGGACAGGTTGATCTATGTTGAAAAGGAAATTAACCTCATGAAAAATAAAAAAAACGAATCTGAAGCCAGCCTTTATTTGCGCAAAGCCTCCCAATTGATCCAGGGCTCTAAAATTACTAACCTGAATCGTGGCGACGGAATGCTTTCAGTATTTCAGCGAGGAACTTCGAATGCTTACGATTATAATTACTGGGGATTACCTGTTCTGGTCACCGGTGAAAAACAGCAAATAAATGATTATATCTACGAACCTATTACTAAAACTGAGGGCAGAAAAGCAAAATTAATATCCGCGCTTAATGGCAGCACCAACCCTCTAAGCATCTCTAACCGTTGGATATATACTTATGCGGGCAATAGTTATTCTAATTGGCAATATCTGGGAGATCATTTTGATTTTGTGCCTGGAGAAGGTTTTAGTATGAAAGGTGTAGAAGGCATGAATTCAAATACTATAGAATCTGAAGTTATAAATCCCGGTTCGGCACAGATCTATGATTTTCGGGGGACGCCAAATGATGGCAGGATAGTTCTACCTGTCAAAAAAGATCAGATCCTTCTAGTTGGCAATCCATATCCTTCCGCATTAGATCTGAATAAATTTCTCTTTGAAAATAAAGCTTCAACAGGAATTGCTTATTTCTGGGATTCAAAAAATGATGGAGATTCGCATTATGTAACCGATTACGAAGGAGGTTATGGAACATACAGTCCGGGTACCGGAATTTATTTACCACCGGTATTTGCCAAAATAGGAAATGGTACAAATTCAGGAGAAACAGGGAAAAGTTACCCGAGATCGGTAATTCCAATTGCGCAGGGTTTTATGGTAAGAGGTAAGATTGATGGATAGGTTTTCTTTTCAAATGACCAAAGAATTTACCAAAAAGAATCACCTGAAATTTCAGTTTTTAAAAATCCGGAATCTCACTTGCAATCTTTCAAATTGAATATAGAATTAGATTCTACCTATATCAGGCAATTAGCCCTCGTCTTTAAAGACAATTCCACTAGCAATGAAGACCATGCCATGGATGCCAAAAATTTTAATGCGCTTGAAGATGATGTTAACTGGTTGATCAACGATGCGGAATATGTGATCAATGTTAGACCAAAGATAAATGAGGAACTTATTCCCTTAAAAATTCAATTATCCGTAGAAAGCGATCTTGAATTTTCGATCTCTGATATTTTAAATTTTGATCCAGACCGTATATTTATTTACGATTCTAAAGACGATCTATATTTTGGAATTAAAACAGGTTCTTTAAAATTAAGATTGCCCGCAGGCGATTATCAGGATCGGTTCTACGTTAGTTTTATTGAAAAACTATCAGTTTATAGCGAAACAAATGAAGACACAGATCTACCTAATGTTGAAAATAAAAAGCTGCCTTTAATTCTTCTAAACACTATTGATATTTTTCAGAATAATCTACAGGAACAGCTTGAGGTAAAGGTCCTCTACGATACTGAACTCAGCAATTTGAGAATCTATGATCTCAATGGGAAACTTTTTCTGAACCAGGATTTCAGAGCTAAAGAAAAAGATTTTAATTTTTCAACCGGGAATTTGAGTAATGCTGTTTATATTGTTAAGGTGAAAACAACCGACAATAAAGAGCTGACTAAAAAAATTGGTGTTAAGCATTGAGTGACCTTCAACAATACATGTTTCCGTGCCTGAATAAAACTGTTCTGGGAATTGAATGTACCGGATGTGGTGGACAGCGTGCTGCCTTGCTACTTTTTCAGGGGCATTTTAAAGAAGCATTTCTAATGTATCCCGCCATTTACAGTCTGCTGCTTCTATTAGTATTTTTAATCATCAACCTTTTTATAAAGTTTCGCTATGATTTCAGTATTAAAATGGGTCTTATCATTTTGAATGCCGTGATCATAGCAGGTGCTTATATTTTTAAAATGATTCATATTTTCAACTAACCAACTCAAATTTTATGGAAAAAAGAGAACTACCTAATTCTACACTTATCCTTATCTTCGGAATTCTTTCTGTTGTAGGATGTTGCTGTTATGGGATACCTGGAGCTATTTTCGGGATCATCACTTTAGTAATGGCTAAAAAAGCAACGGAAATCTATAGTGCAAATCCAGAACTTTATACCGGTTTTCAAAATGTAAAAGCCGGAAGAATCCTCGCAATAATTGGACTGGTTCTTTTAGGATTAAGTTTTGTAGCCGGAATAATCGGTATAATGATGTTTGGAGGAGTTGATGAAGTAAGGCAGATGCAGGAAGAGATCTTAAGAGAATACGGAGGATAAAAATTTTTTTCAAAAACAGAAAATCCCGCTCTGAGCGGGATTTTCTTGTTTATTATTACCGAAATACTACTTTTCGAATTGTTTTAAAGTTGAAGTAATAATATCTACACAATCTCTCAATTGCTCCTCGTTCATTACCAGAGGTGGAGCAAAACGGATAATATTTCCATGGGTTGGCTTAGCCAAAAGACCATTTTCCTTAAGAGCCATACAAATATCCCAGGCAGTAGAACTATCCTCAGAATCATTGATTACGATCGCATTTAAAAGTCCACGACCTCTTACCAGGTTCACGATATTGGATTCTTTTATATAATCATCCATCAATCTTCTGAAAAGCTTACCAAGTTTACGAGCATTTTGAATAAGGTGCTCATCTTTCACCACATCAAGCGCTGCTACTGCCACAGCTGCTGCTACTGGGTTTCCACCAAAAGTAGAACCATGCTGTCCCGGCTGGATCACATCCATAACTTCATTATCGGCTAAAACTGCAGAAACAGGATAATTTCCTCCAGAAAGTGCTTTTCCTAGAATAAGAATATCAGGTTTGCTATAAGTCTCCTGTCTTTCGCAATGTCCTTCACAGGTACAATGTCCACACACAGCAAGTAAACCTCCAGTTCTGGCAATTCCAGTCTGAATTTCATCTGCCATAAAAAGAACATTATGCTTATTACATACTTCCTTCGCTCTCATCATATAGTCATCAGATGGAGTGAATACTCCTGCTTCACCCTGAATTGGCTCTACAAGAAAACCGGCAACATTTGGATTTTGTTCAAGAGCCGCTTCCAAAGCATCAATATCATTGTATGGGATCTTAGTAAAACCTGGAGTGTATGGCCCAAAGTTTCTTCTAGCGTCCTCATCGTTAGAAAAAGAGATCACCGTGGTAGTTCTTCCGTGGAAATTGTTTGCACAAACCACGATCTCAGCTTCAGTTTCCTGAACACCTTTTCTTTCATATGCCCACTTACGTGCAATTTTAATAGCCGTCTCAACAGCTTCAGCACCAGTATTCATCGGTAAGAGTTTATCGAAACCAAAATATTCGGTAGCATATTTCTCATAGGCCCCAAGTACATCATTATGAAAAGCCCTTGAGGTAAGTGCAAGTTTTGAGGCTTGCTCATGCATCGCCCCAACGATCTTCGGGTGACAGTGTCCCTGGTTTACTGCAGAATACGCAGAAAGGAAATCGTAATATTTTTTGCCTTCAACATCCCAAACATGAACTCCCTCTCCCCTGCTTAGAACTGCTGGAAGCGGATGATAGTTATGTGCACCATGCTGGTCTTCAAGTTTAATTGCTTCTTCAGAAGAATTGATTTTTGGTAATGGCATGTTAGTTTTCGTTTTTTAATTAGTTTTATGCTATTCCTTCTTTTTTCGGCTGAAAAGCGGCGAAAAAGGAGAGAAATCATCCCTTTTTTTGAATTCCTGCAAATTACTAAATGTTTGCTGAAAATTTCAACTGCCTACTCTTTAAATCTTGTTAATTATCCTATTTTTGCGCTATGGCAAGAAGAAATAAAAACAAGCTTTTTAAAGAAATTGAAATCATAGATGCCGGTGCAAAAGGTAAAGCTATTGCCAAATCTCCAGACGGCAGAGTGATCTTTATAGACAACGCGGTTCCAGGGGATTTAGCAGATGTGCAAACAACCCGAAAAAGAAAATCCTATTATCAGGGAACAGCTGTTGAATTCCATAGATTTTCAGATAAAAGAACTGAACCTGAATGCCAGCATTTTGGAACCTGTGGAGGTTGTAAATGGCAAAACATGGACTATAAATTTCAGCTGGAATACAAGCAGCAGGAAGTTGAAAATAATTTACGCAGATTAGGGAAGATCGAGCTTCCTGAAATTACTCCGATTCTGGGCAGCGAAGAGATCTATTTCTATCGTAATAAAATGGAATTCTCCTTCAGCGATAGTCGCTGGCTTACCCAGGAAGAAATCCAGAGTGGTGAAAATATCGAAAACCGCAATGCCTTAGGTTTTCATATTCCAGGAATGTGGGATAAAATTCTGGACATTAAAAAGTGCCACCTTCAGGCAGATCCTAGCAACGCCATCAGGAATTTTGTAAAGGAATTTGCTACAGAAAACGGTCTTAAATTCTTCAATACTCGTAACCAGGAAGGTTTATTGAGAACTTTAATGATCAGAACTTCTTCTACTGGAGAAATCATGATCCTGATTCAGTTCTATGAAGATATAAAGGAACAGAGAGAACTTCTTTTAGATGCCCTGGCAGAAAAGTTCCCGGAGATTACGTCTTTACAATATGTGGTTAACAATAAGGCGAATGATACTATTTATGATCAGGAAGTGATCTGTTATAAGGGTCGCGATCATATCTTTGAAGAGATGGAAGGTCTTAAATTCAAAATTAACGCTAAATCTTTTTACCAGACCAATTCTGAACAGGCATATAATTTATATAAAATTACCAGGGAATATGCAGATTTAAAGGGAGACGAACTGGTTTATGACCTCTATACAGGGACGGGAACCATCGCTCAATTCGTGGCAAAAAACGCAAAAAAGGTAATTGGTGTGGAAGCCGTGCCTGAAGCTATTAAAGACGCCAGGGAAAATGCGGAAAGAAACGGAATCAGCAATACAGAATTCTATGTTGGTGACATGCGTAAGGTTTTTACCGAAAATTTCATCAATAAACATGGCCAACCAGACGTTATAATTACAGATCCACCACGTGACGGAATGCATAAGGACGTGGTAGCTCAAATTATTGGTATATTGCCGGAACGTATCGTATATGTTAGTTGTAATTCTGCCACTCAGGCTCGAGATCTTGCGATGCTGGACGAGCATTATAAAGTAACAAAGGTTAGAGCTGTAGATATGTTCCCTCAAACTCACCATGTGGAAAATGTGGTTTGTTTGGAAAAAAGAAAGTAGCAATAAATGAAAATAGTAAAATTTACTTTTCTTCTTTTTTTAATTATTTCGGCAGGCTTTGGCTGCCAGCGTGATGATATTTGTGCGGAGTCTATAGATACTACTCCACTACTGATCATCAGATTTTATGACATTGAAGAAAGGGATGAATTAAAATCTCCGCAAAATCTAAGTGTAAGAGCCGCAGATGATTCGATTCCAGATTTTGTGGTGAATACCGGTGGACAAGCTCCTGTAAGATATTATCGCTATTCTCGAGATAGCATCGCAATCCCGCTTAGAACAGATTCTGATGTTACCAGTTATGTCCTTACTTTAAATACTGCTGCTAACGACACCACGGCTACAAATTCAGGATTAAGGGATACTCTAAATTTTTCTTACGGAAGACGTGAAGAATATATCAACCGTGCCTGCGCTTATAAGCTTAGTTACCTGGGATTAAAGGTAGATGTAGACGGTGATACTACAGGACCAAACTGGATTCAGGATATACAAATAGAAGAACCGAATGTTGAAGATCAAAATCAGGCGCATGTATCGATATATTTCTAGCTTTATTTTCACTCTTCTATTAAGCTCTTCAATATTTGGCCAGCAGCAAGCTCAGGTGCAAGATTCTGTAACTTATAATGAGAAATTCGGATTAAGGCTTGGAATAGATCTGAGTAAGCCACTAAGAACGGTTCTTGACGACAATTTCAGCGGAATTCAGCTTGTGGGAGACTACAGAATTTATAAAAATTATTATCTCGCTGCTGAAGTAGGAACTGAAAAAATCACTTTTGAAGGAGATAACATTGAAACTTTTACCAACGGAAGCTACATCAAAATTGGTGGAGATTACAATGCTTATGAAAACTGGCTTGATATGCAGAATGCTATTTTCGTTGGCTTACGATATGGATTCGCCACGTTCTCCCAAACCCTGGATGAATATCGAATCTATACATCTTCAGACTATTTTGGACCGGACATTCGAGAAGATAATACTGAAACTACAGGTTTGACCGCGAGTTGGGCAGAGATCATGATCGGGATTAAAGTAGAAGTTCTTAAAAACCTATTTCTATCAGCCAATGTACAGTTGAAAAGAAAAATAGGACAGAATAGTCCAGGTAATTTCGATAATCTGGCAATTCCTGGATTCGGCCGAACTTATGACAGCAGTGAATTTGGAGCCGGATTTGGCTATACCATTTCTTACCTGGTGCCCTTCTTCAAAAAAGCAAGGGATTAATTCTGCTTACTTTTCTTTTTAGAACCTTCGTATAAAACATATTTTAATAATCGGCCTTCCAGAGGTCCGTTATATAGTTTTATTTTTCTTGAAGCCCTTAGCCCTACGCTTTTTATCGCATCAAAATTGGTTGCAATGAACCATGCGTGTGTTCCCGGGTAACCTTGTTTCAAAGTATCTCCGATTTTTCCGTAGAAATCTTCAATATCAATTTCCAGTCTTTCACCGTATGGCGGATTAAAAAGCATATGAAGATATTTATCACTTTGCTTCTGCGTTTCAAAGAAACTTTTTTGTTCGATCTCTATAAATTCAGAAAGATTGGCATTCTTCACATTCTCTTTCGCCTTCATGACTGCTGAAGGTGCCTTGTCATATCCCTTGATCTTAAAATGAAAATCACGCACCTTTTTAAGCGCAGATTCTTCGATCTTCTCAAAAAGATCTTCATCCCAGTCTTTCCATTTTTCAAAAGCAAACTCTTTTCTATTCAGGTTTGGCGGAATATTGCACGCGATCATCGCAGCTTCAATTGGAATAGTTCCACTACCACACATTGGGTCTAGAAAATCACATTGGCCGTCCCAACCAGACATCAAAAGCATTCCCGCTGCCAGCACCTCGTTAATAGGCGCGATATTCGTTGCAGACCTGTATCCTCTCTTATGTAGTGAATCCCCGGAACTGTCAAAAGAAACATTACAAAAGTTCTTTTCAATGTGAATGTTAATTCTAAGATCTGGAAAGTCGAGATCTACATCAGGTCTTTTTCCAAATTTCTCTCTGAATCTATCTACGATCGCATCTTTACTTTTCAATGCAACATATTGAGAATGCGTGAAAATATCTGAATGCACGGCAGAATCTATAGCAAGGCTACCATCATCAGCAAGAAATTTCTCCCAAGGAAGCCTTTTAATATTATCGTATAACTCCTGCTCAGAATTCACTCTAAAACTCTCGTAAGGCTTTAGAATCTTGATCGCTGTTCTCAGGCAAAGATTAGCCTTATACATAAATCCAAGATCACCAACGAAACTAACCATTCGGTTACCTTCTTTGATATCCATGGCTCCAAGGTCTAACAATTCTTTTGCAAGGATCGACTCAAAACCATAAAGCGTCTTGGCGATCATTCTGTAGTTATCCATAATCCTTCTTTAAAGAACGACAAAAATAAGTTAATTTTGTCCGAAAGAATAATAATTACGGGATAGTTCATCAATATTATAAGATCCCAGATTCAACCAACCAGGAATCCATTGCTTACAGATCTATACATTTATATTCTACCAATACTTGCTGTTTTAGCAGGATACATCATATCATTATTTCTGAAACCTGGAAGTTCATCCGGGTTCAAACTTTTACTGGCTTTTAGTGGTGCCTACTTATTAGCAGTGACGGTCCTTGAATTATTACCCGATGTTTACAGAGATCCTGATTCCGGGATTGGGGTATTTATAATGCTAGGACTTCTTTTACAGATCATTCTGGAATTTCTCTCCAAAGGAGTTGAACATGGTCATTTGCATTTCCATGAAAATTCTAACGCTTTCCCGCTGCTATTACTAGTAAGTTTAAGCTTACATTCACTGCTGGAAGGTTTTCCTTTAGATCACGATAATCATCTTTTGCATGGTGTCGTGGTTCACAAAATTCCGGTGGCAGCCATACTTTCAGTATTTCTTGTGCAGAGTAAATTGAGCAAAGCTAAAGTCTTTCTTTTTCTCGGATTTTTCGCCCTAATGACTCCGTTGGGAAGCTGGTTAAAAAATAATATTGCGGTAATCCACGAATATGCAGATTATGTGAACGCCGTGGTAATTGGAATTTTCCTTCATGTTTCTACTACCATACTTTTTGAGTCTTCTAAAAATCATTCCTTCAATGCATCAAAGCTGGGAGTGATCATTCTGGGAATTCTTTTAGCCTATTTTATTTAAAATGTTTTCAAAAGAAGAATCTAAAAAAATAAGGCAGGAATTCTGGACAAGTTTCGGTAAGGAATATCCTCATAAATGGCTGCTATACAACACCAGAATGAAGGAAATTCAATTAAAATTCACCTTCAATAGAAAAATTGCACAGGTTTCTCTTGATGTTATAGATGACGATGAACTAATCCGCGCTTATTATTTTGAGAAGCTGGAGTCTCTTCAAAAGATTCTTAAATCTGAATACTTACCTGAGATAATTTTTGAGGAGCATTATGAGCTTCCGGAAGGAAAAATCATTAGCAGAATCTACGTGCAAAAGGACGGCGTTAGTATTCATGATCCTAAAATCTGGCCTGAGGTAAAGAAATTCTTCAATACTAAAATGCTGCTTTTGGAAGAGTTTTTTAAAGACTTTAGCGATTTTCTAAAAAACTAAGTCGGAAAATTATTTTTTTTAGTAATTTAATTAACAGAAAGATAGCGACCTTCAGTCTTTACCCTACCACATCTTTTTCATTTTATTTATTAACTAACCAAAAACCATAAAAATGAAAACGATCAAATTTTCACTACTTGCCTTTATGTTCATTTGCTTAACCGCATGTTCCACAGATGATGATTCCCCAAATGCTGATACTTCCATGATCACTGGAGTCTGGAATTTACAGGAATTTAATTACAGCGGCGTTACCAGTGGTAATTTTGAAGGAATGGATATCAATACCAGTTTTGAAGGAATCGCTGAGAATATTGATGCAACTCTTAGTTTCAATGAAGACAATACCTTTAATATGGCCGGTAGTTACGATGTGAGATTAAGTTCAGATGGAGTTACTCAGGTTGTTCCAATAAACAATGCATCTTCCTCAGGAACCTGGAAAATAGAAGGAGATTACATCATTACTTCAGGAGCGGTTGGGCAGGTACAGGGTCAGGGTATTGCCGGTCCACAGGAAGGAAGAATGAGAATTAGTGAAGTTTCAGAAAATAAAATGATTTTAATTATTGACCAGGAAAGCAATACAAATCAGGGAGGAATGGATTTTACCATTAAAATGGACGGCAGATACGTCCTTACAAGGTAAAAGAGACAGTTCTGCAATAAAGCATATTCTAATGGATATGCTTTTTATTATGCCCGGGCGTTAACTAAAGATTGATAATCGCCGGGAGCAACCTTTTTTCTGCTTTTGAAAACACGGTTAAAATACGACCTGCTTTCAAATCCACATTCTTGGTAGACCTGCTTGATACTTTTATTCGGATTTTGAAGTAAACTTACCGCCAGTTTAATTCTTTCGTTATTTATAAAATCGGTTGGAGATATACCTAACTCGCTCTTGAAAACCCTGTAAAAATTAGACTCGCTCATGCAGGCTTTTCTACTTAGGCTTTTCACCGATAAAGGATTATGGAGATTATTTCTTATGTGCTCAACAATAAAGGCAAGCCGATTACTGGAACTTAGTTTAAAACTCTGTTCGGTATAGATCTTTCTGGAATTGGTTTGTAAAATTCTGATGATTAACTCCTCCAGCATATTGTCAACAAAAAGATCTTTGGAAGGATGATTTTCGGTAAAAAGAAACAAAAGTCTTTGCAATATCTGGTAAATTCCGATGTCATTCGTAAAATGAAAATTATAATCCATTAGACTCCATTCAGCTGAATCTGCTTTCGGCATCAGGTAATTCATGTGTTCTAGGACCCTATCAATCTTATCTTCGTCTATAGCCATTGCCAGGCATTGCGTTGGATTATTGCTCTGGGCTTCCGGAAAATCGATACACATTAATTCATCAGAAGGCAAAATCAGGGATTCTCCGGGAAGAAAATTGAAAGATTGTTGATCACGTAGATGCATGATCTTTTTCCCTTTTAGCATACTCGCCAGCACCGGTTTATCAAATTGTAATGAGACGCGTTCTGCCTGTTCATGAGTTTCAAAAATATGCAGTGCAGCATTATTCAGGGTATATGAAGTTTGATTCTCTACCAGATTCTCAAGCTTACGGTTTCTATAGAAATCATTGGAAAGATTCATTCACAAAAGATTTACATATTAATATTTTATCAGCATTAGTATTCATAAATATACAATTTAGATGCCTAATTATTAGCGAATTGATAGCATTTTAAAGATATGTTCATGGTAATGAGAGAATAGTTCAGATGATTTGGGGAAAGTAAAGTTAACTTTGAGATACTTCCAATATTTTCTTAACCACTGGAAGCCTTCACTTATTCATTAATTTAAAATTATCCATTATGAGCGATGTACAAACCACAGAAAAACAGAAGATCCAGAAACCTAAGTTTAAGGATAAATACGACAATTTTATTAGAGGTAAATGGACCGCTCCTGTAAAAGGCGAATATTTCGATAATATTTCTCCTGTTGATGGTAATAGTTTTACCAAAGTTGCCCGATCTACTGAAGACGATATAAATAAAGCCATAGAAGCAGCCTGGAAAGCAGCTCCGGAATGGAATAATTCTTCTGCCACATATAGAAGTAACTTACTTCTGAAAATTGCAGATATTATGGAAAATAATCTCGAAGATCTTGCCAGAGCAGAAACCTGGGATAATGGTAAGGCGGTTCGGGAAACATTAGCTGCCGATCTTCCCCTTGCTGTAGATCATTTCAGATATTTTGCGGGGGTGATCCGGGCTGAAGAAGGTTCTGTTGCTGAACTTGATTCAAATACTGTTTGTATTAATGTAACCGAACCACTAGGAGTTGTGGGCCAGATCATTCCGTGGAACTTTCCTATTCTTATGGCTACCTGGAAATTAGCTCCTGCTCTTGCTGCCGGTAACTGTGTAGTTTTAAAACCTGCGGAACAAACACCGGTTGGAATTATGATTCTCATGGAACTTATTGAAGATGTACTTCCTGCAGGCGTATTAAATATTGTGAACGGTTTTGGAGCCGAAGCTGGAAAACCTTTAGCATCGAGTCCAAGAATTAATAAAGTAGCTTTTACAGGTGAAACTACGACCGGTCAGTTGATTATGCAATACGCTTCAAAAAATATAACTCCGGTGACCCTGGAACTTGGAGGTAAATCACCTAACGTATTTTTTGAAAGCATTATGGAAGCAGATGACGACTTTTTTGATAAATGTATTGAAGGAGCTGTAATGTTTGCATTGAATCAAGGTGAAGTCTGTACCTGTCCTTCTAGATTGCTAATCCAGGAAAGCATTTACGATAAATTTATCGAACGTGTGATCGAGAGGACAGAAGCCATCAAACTGGGACATCCATTAGATCCTGATACAATGATGGGTGCGCAGGCTTCAAATGATCAGTATGAAAAGATTTTAAACTATATCAATATTGGTAAGGAAGAAGGTTGCGAAGTATTAACCGGTGGTGAAGCTGCCTTTAATGAAGGGCTTGATGGAGGTTATTATATAAAGCCTACAATTTTAAAAGGAAATAATAAAATGCGCGTTTTCCAGGAGGAGATTTTTGGACCAGTAGTTTGTGTTACGACCTTTAAGGATGAGGCTGAAGCAATAGAGATAGCAAATGATACGCTCTATGGTCTGGGTGCTGGTGTATGGACCAGAGATACCCACCAAGCGTACCAGATTTCCAGAGCGATAAAAGCTGGACGGGTATGGGTAAATAACTATCATAATTATCCAGCTCATGCGCCATTTGGAGGATACAAAAAATCTGGAATTGGTCGTGAAAACCATAAAATGATGTTGAATCATTACCGTCATACCAAGAATATGCTGGTTTCATATGATAAAAAACCAATGGGATTCTTTTAAAATTTAATATGATTAGTAGAGTAGATATAACAGAAAAAGCTGCAGAAGTCATCGACAAACTTAGAGACAGACATGGTGAGCTGATGTTCCACCAAAGCGGAGGTTGCTGCGATGGATCATCTCCCATGTGTCTGGAAAAAGGTGATCTGCTATTGAATGAGACTGATATCTGGCTGGGAACTATCCACGGCTGTGAATTTTTCATGAATCAGGATCAATTTGAATATTGGAAACACACCCATCTTACTGTAGATGTAACAAATGGTCGTGGTTCCAGCTTTTCCCTGGAAATCCCCTTAGGCTTAAGGTTTATTATTAAATCAAGAATGTTTAAATCTGAAGAACTGGAAGATTTGCCTCCTATCAAACACGGAGAAGCATTTATTGATGATTAATTTTTGGTTAGATTGAAAAAGGGCTGTTCAAATACTGGACAGCTTTTTTTTATTCAAATTATAAATGCATGGAACAATATTTTAATTTTATATTCAGCTATTTTAAGTTGATAGTTTTAAATAATTCGATTTAAATTGAAAAATAAAAATTTCCCCCACTTTGAAACTGACCGCTTAATTCTGAATAAGATTCAAGCAAGCGACCAGGAAAACATTTTTAAAGGTCTCTCCCATCCAGAAGTAATTAGATACTACGGAGTACGATATTCCAGTTTTGAAGAAACTCAGGAACAAATGAACTGGTACGATAATCTTGAAAAATCAAATTCAGGTCTTTGGTGGGCTATTAGGCCTAAAGATTCAAACCAATTTTGTGGAGCTATTGGATTTAATGATTACCAGAAGGAGCATCGTAAAGGAGAATTTGGCTACTGGTTATTGCCGGAATACTGGAAAAAAGGATATCTCCAGGAATCGGGTGAGAAGGTTATAGAATATTTATTTAATGATCTCCATCTTCACCGACTCGAAGCTTTTGTAGAGGCTGGAAACGAAAATTCGAGTAAAACATTAATTAATTTAGGTTTCAATCACGAAGGTAAAATGATAGACTGTGAAATTAAGAATGGAGAATTCATTAGCGTAGGTCTTTACGCTCTTCTAAATGAAAATTCTATTTCGGTCAAATAAGGTTGTGCCTCCTCGCCTTCTCCACAGCTTCAATTTTAGAGTGCACTTGTAATTTTTTATAAATATTCTCAATATGTTTTCTAACTGTATTGGGTGAAAGGAAAAGCCGTTCAGCAATGAGGGTATGGCTCAATCCAGTACAAAGATATTCAAGTACCTCAATTTCTCTGGACGACAGCGAAATTTCTTCCTGATATACCAGTTGGTTTACAGCTTCTGGATTTCGTAATAATTTCAAAGTTTTTTTGGCTATAGAAGGTGTCATTCCTGCACCTCCGTTCATAGTATTAATAATACCCCTATGCAGATCTTCCGGATTCGTATCTTTTAGAAAATAACCATCTGCACCTGCTTTTATAGCATTAAAAATGTATTCGTCATTATCAAAAACCGTTAGCATGATGATCTTTATATGCGGAAATTTTTGTTTTACCAGCATCGTTGTGTCAATACCATTAAGACCAGGCATTTCGATATCCATCAAAATCATATCAACATTCAAGTTTTCCTGTAGCTTCTGCAATAATACCTCTCCTGAAACCAGAGATATTCGATGTTCAAGATCATTGAACAGAGAAACTTTCTCCTCCAGCGCTTTGAGAAGAAACCTATTATCATCTAATATCGCTATTCTAATTTTCATATTAAAATAATTCCGCAGGAACCATAACGGTCCTGCGGAAGATTAAAATCCATTCCCCCAATAAATGGATAATTAAAAATATCAAGAAGCTGCATAATATAGAATAAGGCAAATGCACTATTTAGTAACTATAACTTCTACACCCTTATTTAATTCTGAATGAACTTCAATAGTGGCATGAATATCCTTAGCTCTTTTTTCCATATTATATAACCCATTACCATATTCAACGAGATCGGTATCATAGCCAACTCCATTATCCTGTAACTTAAAGACGATTTCAGAAGTTTTTTGTTCGCCATAAAAAGAAATAATTTCCGCGCCAGAATACTTAATCGCATTATTTAAAGCCTCCTGAATAATCCTGAAAATATTAATACCCTCTAAAGCGGAAAATGTCTTGTCTGAATTTATTTTGAATTCGGTTATAAATTTCTTTTCAGGATGGAGCTTTCTGGCATTTTTAAATAATTCCTCTATACGATACACCAGTTCTTCCAAACTAATATTTTCCTTATTCATTGCCCATATGGTGTCTCGCAATTCATTAATGGTAAGAGTAGTGAACATGCGAATCTCATCTATTTTGTTAGCAACTACTGAATTCTCCTGTTCAATTCTGAACTTAAGATTGTCCAGGCTAGAAATAATGAAAGTAAGCTGTGATCCAATGTTATCGTGAAGGTCCCGACTTATTCTTACCCTTTGTTCCTCTAATCTATTCTGGGTTTCAATTTTTGCAAGAGCAACGTCCAGTTCTTTTTCTTTTGAAAGTTGTTTTTTTTCTAGATTTTTCCGATTTATTATTAAGTAGGCCAGTAAGCTACCGAGTATTAGTATTGCTAGAATCCCTGAAATAGCGAAATTTCTTCTCTCTATTTCAAACTCGTTTTCTGCGATCTTATTCCTCTGAATTAAAATTTCGTTTTCTTTTCGCTCTGTTTCAAATTCCACATTCAATTCAGCAATCTTCTCCTTCACTTCAATTGAATTAATACTGTCTTTGAAGATGTTATATTTTTCAAGGTAAAATAAAGCGGAGTCTGTGTTGTTTCTCAATTTATACGCTTCAGACATTTTCTGATAAGTATATTGAGCCAGAAAATTATAGTTTTCTTCTAATGCTAAAGGTATGGCCTGGTGAAAGCTTTTTATAGCTGAAGATGCATTTCCCTCTTCAAGATAAACTTCTCCTATTTGTGTGAAATTTTCGGCTACTCCTTTCGGATCGTCATTTCTAATTCTTATTTCTTTGGCTTTTTCAAAATAATATCGAGCACTATCAAAACTTCCTATCTGTCCATAAACACCAGCAAGATTACTGTAGCTATAGGGAATACCCACCTTGTAATCATCTTCCAGAACTATTCGAAGTCCTTTTTTATAATAAAGCTCGGCGCTATCAAGTTCTCCCTGCATTTCTTTTAGCACCCCATAATTATTATAAATTCGGCTTTGTATAAATCTAAAATTCCCTTCTTCAGCAAGGTTTTTGCCCTTCACCATATAATATTGAGCCTTTTCTATATCTTCCCGCTTGAGCTTATATCCAAGCTCGCCATAAGAATCAGCTACTTTTTCATCATTACCAGAATTTTCATAACTCTTAATAGCCTTAAGCATATATTCCACGGCTTTGTCTTGATTCCCTCTATAACCAAATATGGTTGATAATTGCCAATAGGAATCGGCAATCCCATTGATATAATTCAATTTTTTGGAACGCTTTAAATTATTACTGAAAATGACCAGCAAAGAGTCTGAAGAAATATTGGAATCCTGTATGGTCAGAGAGTTTAAAGAATCAATTTCAGTTTTGGTCTGTGAATTTGCTTCCTTAATTACAAAAATTACAATTATCAGGAGTAATAATTGCTTCATAGATTGATAATAGTATTGGTTAGTGTATTCTAATTTACATTTTTTAAACAAACTAAAACTTCAGAAAGGTTGTAATTGAGGAAATTATAGATAAGTAAACAATCTTTTCTCTCTTTAGTTTTATCCTTATTTATCTTTAGGGTATGATTCAAAGAATGGATTCTAGTAACAAAATTATTTTTTATCAGCCTTAATTTTACGAATTCGTTGATAATGAAAATTCCAAAGACTACTCCAACAAAAAATACTATTACTCCAAAATGCATTATCAATAATATTTAAAAGAGGTCGGCGACTTATGTCAACAGACCTCAGGTTAAAAACCCAAATTGAAGTTTTATTAGAAACTGGCCAAAAAGGTTTGTGTTTGATCCATTAGCATTTTTTTACAGGCCATATAACTACCGTTAGCATATTTTGCCCCATCAACTTCCAGAGTTTTAAGATCCTTTACATTTTTCGATTCAGCACTATAGATCTTAAAATAAGCGTTCGATGTACCAACCATGTCAATATCTCCATAGGCAGAAGTAACTAATTTATCCTCACTTACAACTCCATCGATTTCTATCGGCTTTTTTAGTGCTCCTATAAAATTCGCCTTCGCATTCATTCCCATTTTACCTGAAAAAAAAGTGATCTTACTATTTACATTATCCGTAGTTTGCGAACCTTTAAATCTCAAACCTTTAGTTTTTTTATTCGCGACAGTATAAATGTCAGTAAGTCTTAGGTCTGGCTTAATTTTTACCTTTGCACCACCAGGAGCAAAACCACTTCCGTAGTCGGCGAAAATAACATATAGATTTACATTAGCTATTACAGCGTCATTAAGTTCCTTAGATACGTTTTTGTCGTTCGTATTACCCATCGCAGCTGCAAATTTGCTTTTTTTCTTTTCTTCCCCCTTATTATTCACTTTATAGTAATAATCATAACCCGTAGGACTAACAGTGACGATTCCCGGGATAGTAGATTTTCTAACTTCTCCACCTGTAGATTTAGCCCAGCCGGAATAAGCTTCAATATTTGCAGCATCATTGGCAGACATTATAGTAAATCCTTTTGAGCTGAGTAAATCTGTAAATTCTTTATATAATTTATCGGTAGTTGCTATCAATTCTTCTTCACTTACACCGCCAAGACCTACAGCGAGTTCCGCAGTAGCATCTCCTTTCACCCCACTGTGGAACATGTTTCCGCCTTGTTTATAATCTATAACTTCATTATAAATTTGATAATGAATATTGAATTCACTTATATAAATTTTTTGATTAGCATCCTTAAAATTCTTAGTCCCATATTTTGTGATCCACGGCTTATAATCTCCTAAACTTTGAGCGTTAACGGCAAAAGAACTTAAGAGCAAAAAGCTTAATATTAGAAATATCTTATTCATAATCTTTTAATTTGATTTAAATTTTACGTTGAACTTCCCTTCGGAAATTGTTTTTACTGAATTGTCGTTGGAGTTGGTACCTTTGAAACTGAAGCTACCTTTAACTCCGGAATTACTTTCTTCTGAAATAGTTATCGAACCATTAGAAGATCCTGAATTGTAAAGTGTAGTCCAGATTTGAGTAGCAGTGGGATTACTAATATCGGTTTCGGTGTAGATTGCCGAACTAGAATTGGAAGAACCAAAAGTAAAATCGTAGGTACCCTCCCCGGTGTATCCCATGATATTAATGGTAATTCCTTGACCATCTGAATTGGTTCCTTGCACCATAAGCATGGTACTCATGGAACCAATTGATTGCTTTACAGCGTTGGATGAAGCAGGAAAAGATTTGAAAGATCCAGATCCGGTAATATTGGCGGTCATTTCCCCACCACCATCACCAGAACCAGTAGAATCATCATCTTTTGAACATCCTGTAAGTACTAGTGCTGAAATTCCGAGGACCAGCATAAACATTTTGAGAAAATTTACTCTTTTCATAATTATTGGATTTTGGTTAATAATTGAGAGAGTAAATCTAGATAGGAAGAAAAATGACTACAATACGACAACTGTCGTATTTTGAAATAATGAGTAATGAGGAAATTTAATTTTACCCCATAAAAAAACCCTTTATCTGTTGAGATAAAGGGTTTTCAAGAAGAAGGCGGCGACATACTCTCCCACAATGATAGCAGTACCATCTGCGCTAACGGGCTTAACTACTCTGTTCGGGATGGGAAGAGGTGAGCCCCGTTGCTATAGCCACCTTAAAAGGTAAGTTATAAGCTTCGAGCTTAAAACTGTGTCTGTTGACACTAATATTGTTGACATACTTAAGAAACAAAAAATAAACGAAGAACGGTGATACTTTATAATGGTAAGCATTTGGCGGCTCTGGAGTTTTGCGGCTCCAGAGCCATCACGCATCAAGCTTTACGGATTATTAGTACTACTCGGCTATGACATTACTGCCTTTACACCTGTAGCCTATCAACGTGGTAGTCTCCCACGGTCCTTTAAAGAAATCTCATCTTGTGGTGGGTTTCGCGCTTATATGCTTTCAGCGCTTATCCCTTCCGAACGTAGCTACTCTGCAGTGCTCCTGGCGGAACAACAGATACACCAGAGGTTCGTCCAATCCGGTCCTCTCGTACTAGGATCAGGTCCACTCAAATTTCTAACGCCCACTGTAGATAGAGACCGAACTGTCTCACGACGTTCTGAACCCAGCTCGCGTGCCACTTTAATGGGCGAACAGCCCAACCCTTGGGACCTTCTCCAGCCCCAGGATGTGACGAGCCGACATCGAGGTGCCAAACCCCCCCGTCGATGTGAGCTCTTGGGGGAGATCAGCCTGTTATCCCCGGCGTACCTTTTATCCTTTGAGCGATGACCCTTCCATGCGGTGTCACCGGATCACTATGCTCTACTTTCGTACCTGATCGACCTGTATGTCTCTCAGTCAAGCTCCCTTTTGCCATTGCACTCTACGCACGGTTACCAAGCGTGCTGAGGGAACCTTTAGAAGCCTCCGTTACTCTTTTGGAGGCGACCACCCCAGTCAAACTACCCACCAAGCACTGTCCTTCCATTGGAAGTTAGGCTCTAAACAAGTAAAGGGTAGTATTTCAACAACGACTCCACGATACCTGGCGATACCGCTTCAAAGTCTCCTACCTATCCTACACATCACTTGTTCAAAGTCAATACTAAGCTATAGTAAAGGTGCACGGGGTCTTTTCGTCCCACAGCGGGTAATCGGCATCTTCACCGATACTACAATTTCACCGAGCTCATGGCTGAGACAGTATCCAGATCGTTGCACCATTCGTGCAGGTCGGAACTTACCCGACAAGGAATTTCGCTACCTTAGGACCGTTATAGTTACGGCCGCCGTTTACTGGGGCTTCAGTTCAATGCTTCGCCGAAGCTAACATCTCCCCTTAACCTTCCAGCACCGGGCAGGTGTCAGGCCCTATACGTCATCTTTCGATTTAGCAGAGCCCTGTGTTTTTGATAAACAGTCGCCTGGATCTTTTCACTGCGGCCCCCCATAAGGGGGCGACCCTTCTCCCGAAGTTACGGGCCAATTTTGCCTAGTTCCTTAGCCATGAATCTCTCGAGCACCTTAGAATTCTCATCCCAACTACCTGTGTCGGTTTAGGGTACGGGTTGCCTCCACTCGCTTTTCTTGGAAGTCGCTCCTCTGGATTATCACGCCGGCCGTAGCTTTTGTGTACTATCTCCGTGTTACCACTGGATTCAACGTACTATTCCGTCAGTACGCACCAAATTTACGCCTCCGTCCGCTTTAACGTGGGGCAAGTAGCAGAATATTAACTGCTTGTCCATCGACTACCCCTTTCGGGTTCGCCTTAGGTCCCGACTAACCCTCAGCTGATTAGCATAGCTGAGGAAACCTTAGTCTTTCGGTGTGCAGGTTTCTCGCCTGCATTATCGTTACTTATGCCTACATTTTCTTTTGTAACCAATCCAGCATACCTCGCAGTACACCTTCGTCTTTGTTACAATGCTCCCCTACCACTATAGTAAACTATAGTCCATAGCTTCGGTAGTATGTTTATGCCCGATTATTATCCATGCCGGACCGCTCGACTAGTGAGCTGTTACGCACTCTTTAAATGAATGGCTGCTTCCAAGCCAACATCCTAGCTGTCTGGGCAGTCCAACCGCGTTTATTCAACTTAACATACATTTTGGGACCTTAGCTGATGGTCTGGGTTCTTTCCCTCTCGGACATGGACCTTAGCACCCATGCCCTCACTGATATGCATCATTTTATAGCATTCGGAGTTTGTCAGGAATTGGTAGGCGGTGAAGCCCCCGCATCCAATCAGTAGCTCTACCTCTATAAAACTAACTATATCGCTGCACCTAAATGCATTTCGGGGAGTACGAGCTATTTCCGAGTTTGATTGGCCTTTCACCCCTACCCTCAGGTCATCCCAAGACTTTTCAACGTCAACGGGTTCGGTCCTCCACTATGTGTTACCACAGCTTCAACCTGCCCAAGGGTAGATCACACGGTTTCGCGTCTACCACTACCAACTATGGCGCCCTATTCAGACTCGCTTTCGCTACGGCTCCACAGCTGAACTGCTTAACCTTGCTGGCAACGGTAACTCGTAGGCTCATTATGCAAAAGGCACGCCGTCACCACACGAAGTGGCTCCGACCGCTTGTAAGCGTATGGTTTCAGGATCTATTTCACTCCCTTGTTCAGGGTTCTTTTCACCTTTCCCTCACGGTACTGGTTCACTATCGGTCTCTCAGGAGTATTTAGCCTTGGCGGATGGTCCCGCCGGATTCATACAGGGTTTCACGTGCCCCGCACTACTCAGGATACTGCTATGCTTTATATCAACTTACTTATACCGGGCTGTCACCGTCTATGGCCAGGCTTTCCAACCTGTTCTAATTCCTGATACAAACAATGTTGCAGTCCTACAACCCCAATAAGTCCGTAAACTCATTGGTTTGGGCTACTGCGCGTTCGCTCGCCGCTACTAGCGCAATCACTATTGTTTTCTCTTCCTCCGGGTACTTAGATGTTTCAGTTCTCCGGGTTCGCCTCCTTGCGGATACTACACCTTCAATGTAGTGGGTTGCCCCATTCGGATATTCGCGGATCAATTTGTATGTGCCAATCCCCACGACTTTTCGCAGCTTATCACGTCCTTCTTCGCCTCTGAGAGCCTAGGCATTCCCCATACGCCCTTATCTAGCTTGTATGCGTTTTGCTTAATGCTCTAATCTAACTGATTACTCAGTTAGAAGTATTATAATGTATTACTTTATTAAATATTTCTATCTAATAGTGTTCTCGTATTCTTTGTTTCTCAATATGTCAATGAACGTGGCGAATCGCCACCGATAATTAAATTATCAGCGCTCCTTCGCGGCGAATCACTTAAGATTTACATCTCAAGGCATCGCCTTGTGGAGAATATCGGAGTCGAACCGATGACCTCCTGCGTGCAAGGCAGGCGCTCTAGCCAGCTGAGCTAATCCCCCATTATTTTAGTATCGCGCTAACCAGTTATCAGTTAACAGTACTTATAACGGCTACTCAACCTCTAAAATTTCCTAATTTCAAATGAACTTCTCGTTAAACCTGATGGCTTACTCTCTCAAGTAGTCTCAGGCAGACTCGAACTGCCGACCTCTACATTATCAGTGTAGCGCTCTAACCAGCTGAGCTATGAGACTGTCCATATAATCAAATTGACATAAGAATCAAGACCCGAAGGCCATGCTAAACTTCCCTTACTAATTGTCGCTAGCATTCTAGTGAATGCATCGCTCTAGAAAGGAGGTGTTCCAGCCGCACCTTCCGGTACGGCTACCTTGTTACGACTTAGCCCCAGTTACCAGTCTTACCCTAGGCGGCTCCTTGCGGTGACCGACTTCAGGTACCCCCGGCTTCCATGGCTTGACGGGCGGTGTGTACAAGGCCCGGGAACGTATTCACCGCATCATGGCTGATATGCGATTACTAGCGATTCCAGCTTCACGCAGTCGAGTTGCAGACTGCGATCCGAACTGTGATAGGGTTTGAAGATTCGCATCCCCTCGCGGGGTAGCTGCCCTCTGTCCCTACCATTGTAGCACGTGTGTGGCCCAGGACGTAAGGGCCGTGATGATTTGACGTCATCCCCACCTTCCTCGCGGTTTGCACCGGCAGTCTGGCTAGAGTTCCCGACATTACTCGCTGGCAACTAACCACAGGGGTTGCGCTCGTTATAGGACTTAACCTGACACCTCACGGCACGAGCTGACGACAACCATGCAGCACCTTGCAATCTGTCCGAAGAAGGGTCTGTTTCCAGACCTGTCAGACTGCATTTAAGCCCTGGTAAGGTTCCTCGCGTATCATCGAATTAAACCACATGCTCCACCGCTTGTGCGGGCCCCCGTCAATTCCTTTGAGTTTCATTCTTGCGAACGTACTCCCCAGGTGGGTTACTTATCACTTTCGCTTAACCACCCAGCCCTCAATTAGGCCGGACAGCTAGTAACCATCGTTTACGGCGTAGACTACCAGGGTATCTAATCCTGTTCGCTACCTACGCTTTCGTCCATCAGCGTCAATACATTATTAGTGATCTGCCTTCGCAATAGGTGTTCTGAGTAATATCTATGCATTTCACCGCTACACTACTCATTCCAACCACTTCATAATGATTCAAGAACAACAGTATCAATGGCAATTCTACAGTTGAGCTGCAGACTTTCACCACTGACTTATTATCCCGCCTACGGACCCTTTAAACCCAATGATTCCGGATAACGCTTGGATCCTCCGTATTACCGCGGCTGCTGGCACGGAGTTAGCCGATCCTTATTCGCAGAGTACCGTCAGCTCCCCACACGTGGGGAGGTTTCTTCCTCTGTAAAAGCAGTTTACAACCCATAGGGCAGTCTTCCTGCACGCGGCATGGCTGGATCAGAGTTGCCTCCATTGTCCAATATTCCTCACTGCTGCCTCCCGTAGGAGTCTGGTCCGTGTCTCAGTACCAGTGTGGGGGATCTCCCTCTCAGGACCCCTACCTATCGCGGTCTTGGTAAGCCGTTACCTTACCAACTAACTAATAGGACGCATACTCATCTTTAAGCCATAAATGTTTAATATAATCACCAGGAGGTGGCTATATACTATGGGGTATTAATCCACGTTTCCATGGGCTATTCCCCGCTTAAAGGCAGATTGTATACGCGTTACGCACCCGTGCGCCACTCGTCATCAGAAAAGCAAGCTTTTCTATGTTACCGTTCGACTTGCATGTGTTAGGCCTGCCGCTAGCGTTCATCCTGAGCCAGGATCAAACTCTTCATCGTTAAATCTTATATATATTCAACAACTACTAAAGAAATTGCTCAGTATGACTTCTTCTAGTCTTAATTCTTATACACTATAATAAAACATCGCTATTTTATTATTGTTGTCAATTCAATATATCAATGAACTTCGATCGGTCTCCCAATCTGTCTTAGTTAAAACCCGAGGATTCGAACCTCTCTAATTATGCCCCATCCGGCCGTTTTACTTTATTCTCAGTCTGTATCTCTGAACGTTTGCTCGCTCGCAAAGCGGGTGCAAATATACAACGCTTTTTCTTTTCTAACCAAAACATTTTAATAAAAATTTTTGATTTCTTTTTAAAGCGCAAGCCCTCAATTGCTTACTCCCAAATCAATCTCTATATGAACTCCACTTCGTTTTCAAAGCGGGTGCAAATATAAAACGAGTTTTGCTCTCCAACCAAATTAAAACCTAAAAAAATTTATTTATTTTTTTAAACCCTTTTTACGTGGTAAGCCTTACTCTCAGTACTTTCAGTGAACTTCGCCTTGCTCTCAAAGCGGCTGCAAATATACACCCCTTTTTTCATTACAACCAAAATAAATTCAAGGTTTTTTAAGGGAAAATTAAGATTAAGATATAAAAGACTGATCGTCAGAAGCTGAAAGAGAAAATTATTTACTTCTTTTTTTCGAGGATCTGGAATTATTCCATTTATCGCTCAAATCGAGATACTCAAAATCTAAAGCACTCGCCTGTCTTTCCAAAATATTATCTCTAAAAGATCGCTGTAAAATATCTTCAATTAAAAAATCTTCCTGGTTAGATTCAGGATGGTATTCCTCTTTTAAAGAGATATCAAACATACTCGCGGTTGTATTATACCAGAATGCTCTCCAACCGCTTTTTAATTCTCTTACCAAATCAAAAGTAGTAATCCCGGTCTGCCTGTGAATTAATTTCACCAGGATCTGACCTTCTGTTCTGGTTAATTTTTTTAATTCTGCAGAAAATTCATCTTCAATGTAATTCTGAACAATCTTAGTATACTTTTTTCTTTCTCTTCTAGACTTAATATGATCAAGCCTTGAATTCAATTCTACCAACCTTTCAGATGCGAGCTTAGCATAGGGATAAACCTTCCTGGTCTTTCTCCTTAATATAAGGTAGCGTTTTCTATCTGCATTACTGTCAAATTTCAGCTTACGCAATAGAACAACTTCTTCAAGATCTATTGCTTCTCGGGGTATTGAATCACCCGCAATGATCATATACTGCTTTTCTATAGTATCTGTTGCAACCGAATCCCTTTCCTCAGACCTCTGTTCCTGACCAAAGCTCGAATATCCAATTAATAAAACTAATATGTAAAGTTGTGTTTTAATCACTTATCTGAAAAATTTCGCTCATTTACCGAATGAATTTCACCAAAATCATTCCAAAATTAATCAATAGCTAGTTGTTACCAATCTAAAACTTTTTAAATTCGTGAAAATAAAATTCAATAATGAAGAAAAGCGAAGTACTTGACAAAAAATCATTGGAATTTCTAGAGGCTTACCTAAATAATGCTGCTCCTACAGGTTATGAATCTGAAGGACAGAAATTATGGATGGAATACCTGAAACCTTATGTTGATGAATTTATAACTGATACTTACGGCACAGCCGTGGGAGTTATAAATCCAGACGCTAAATATAAGGTTGTTATCGAAGGACATGCAGATGAAATTTCCTGGTATGTAAATTACATTAGCGATGACGGTCTAATATATGTAGTTAGAAATGGAGGGAGTGATCACCAGATCGCAGCTTCCAAAAGAGTGAATATTCATACTAAAAAAGGTATTGTAAAAGGTGTATTTGGATGGCCGGCAATCCATACCCGCAATAAGGAAAAAGAGCAGTCTCCTAAAATGGACAATATCTGTATTGATGTTGGATGTGATAAAAAGGAGGATGTAGAAAAACTTGGAGTTCATGTTGGTTGTGTAATCACCTATCCTGATGAATTTTTCGTTTTAAATGAAAACAAATTTGTTTGCCGAGCACTGGATAACAGAATAGGTGGCTTCATGATCGCTCAGGTAGCTAGACTTTTAAAAGAGAACAAGAAGAAATTACCTTTTGGACTTTATGTAACAAATTCAGTTCAGGAAGAAATTGGACTTAGAGGCGCTGAAATGATCACACATCGCATACAGCCAAATGTTGCAATTGTTACTGATGTTACCCATGATACCACTACCCCAATGATCGAAAAGAAGACCAATGGATTGAATAAAATTGGTGACGGTCCGGTTATATCATATGCTCCAGCGGTACAGAATAAACTTAGAGAGCTTATTATTGATACTGCGGAAGAAAAGAAAATTCCTTTTCAAAGACATGCCTCTTCTAGGTTTACTGGAACAGATACAGATGCATTTGCTTATAGTAATGGCGGAGTACCGTCTGCACTGATATCTCTACCTTTAAGATATATGCATACAACAGTTGAAATGGTACACCGTGATGACGTGGAAAATGTAATAAATCTAATCTACGAATCGCTTCTTAAAATCAAAGAAGGAGATAGCTTTAGCTACTTCGATTAGATTCAACAGCACCTAAATTATTGTTAAACTCCCTGAAATCAGGGAGTTTTCTTGTTTTTAGCCTGAACATTTCACACTTTTTTAATTATGGTCAGTACTATTTCAGACTATCTTTAAATAAAAAAATTATGACTCTGTCGCCTGATGATGTTGAAGTGGTGATGACCGATACACACCAAGCCGTAAAACTGGCTAACTTAAGATACGTTTCAGAAAATCATTTATCCATCCAGAGAAAAAAGGTTGGACGTGGTTTTGCTTATTATAAAAAGGAAGAGAAAATTTCAGATCCAAAAACTTTAGAGAGAATTAAAAAGCTGGTCATCCCGCCGGCATGGAAAAATGTTAGGATTACACATCTTCCTAATGGTCACCTTCAAGTGGTAGGAAGGGATGAAAAAGAGCGTAAACAATACATGTATCATCCCACCTGGTCTGAAATTCGGAATCAGACGAAATTTTTCAAAATGACCTCCTTTGGTAAAATATTACCAAAAATAAGGAAGCAGGTTGAGGAAGATTTAAATTTGAAAGGAATGCCTAAGCGTAAAGTTCTGGCACTTGTTATCAGATTGATGGAAGAAACTCATATAAGGGTTGGAAATCACTATTACGCTAAGAAAAATAAAACTTACGGATTATCGACTTTTAGGACAAAGCATGTAAAAACTTTTGAGGACGGAATCAAATTCGAATTCATCGGTAAAAAAGGGAAGGAACATTCTATTACAGTAGAAGACCGAAGACTCATTGACCTTATTAATCAATGTGAGGAAATACCTGGATGGGAACTTTTTAAATTTTATAATGAAAATGGAGAAAAGCAAACCATCAATAGCGAAATGATCAATGAATACATCCATGAGATTAGTGGAGATATGTTTTCAGCGAAGGACTTTAGAACGTGGTCTGCAACCAAAATATTTTTCGAAACTTTAATAGAAATCGGCTATACCGAAGACGAAAAAGAAAATAAGAAGAATATTTTGGAAGGTTTTGACGCCGCTGCAGAAGGATTAGGAAATACAAGAGCAGTATGCAGAAGTTATTACGTTCATCCTAAGGTAATTGAAACCTATGAAACCGGTGAGATAGTTCCTTATTTCAAAAAGGTGAAGCCAGATGATTCACCCTCTTATGCCCAACTCTCAGAGACGGAAAAAGCGGTGTATAAACTAATCAAGGATTATAAAATTGAAGTTTAATTTTATAATCCTTGATGAATTCAGTATTAAATTAATGAAATATTTTTTAGGATTCAATGTAATTCAATAAACGGATTAGATCGTTTTCCTCTTTAATTTTATTTGTTTCAAGATATTTATTGACAACTTGCTGTTCCAGCGTTTTTCTTACACTATTATTTTTAAGCCTTACTTTTTCAATAGTGCCATCTGAATCTAAAAAATAATATTTCTTTTCAATATCAAATTTTGCATTTTTCTGCCTTTCATATCCAGTCACAGCAATCCTAGGTAACTGAATATTAATATCATATTTACTCAGTAATGTAACTTTATCGTTTTTGTAAATTTCTTCAAAATATCCCGAAAGCTCATTGCCTTTCTGATCCTGGTATTCTCGATAAATAAACTTTTGATCTCCTATTACATATTCAATTTTCTCATTTTTAGGAAGGAATCGAACTTTATTAGTATTCCCTATCCTAATCTGGATCATATCGTGGTAAACGTCATATCTTAACCTGGAGTTCTCATACTTTTGATTGTTAGAATTTATAATTCTACCATCCTCAAAATCATCTAATAAATAGGTAGATCCTTCAATATTTTGAAGCGCCAATAATTCTGTAGAAGTTAATGTTACCGGCATATTATAGTCGGTAAAAATGATCATATTACTATTCGCGGTCTGACCAAAAGCCAAAGAACCACCTAAAAGGATAAATAATAATGCTTTTTTCATGGATTTAAAATTTAATGATTGATTATATAAATTAAGAACACTATTAGCGTTCCCGACAATTTTCATCTTCTCCTTCAATTTAATCACCTATAGCATCATTACAGTAGAAAAAAATTAAAGTTAATCTCAAAACAACCCGAAAATTATGGACTATTTATTTTTTTAACATCAATTACCTTGCCTTAAATAAATTTTAATGAATTTTTTTTGATTTAATCACTGTATCATAGATTTATATAGTGCAATTATTCAATTATTGTAATCAATCAACAGCAAAATCTCTGAAAACCTATCATGAACACTGAAACTGGAAAAGGAAGGTTAGATTGTAGATAAGTTCATGATATGGCCTAATTTGCTTCTTAAAATTTTTTTTTCAGCCCATATACTTAATTAATATCTAGTTTCGAAGAATACGATAGCTTACAGGATCGCGGATTTCCTAAGCAATTTCCCTCCTATCTTTTTAATGGAGAAACCGCAATTAGATCTGATAGCGAGTGAAACTTTGGGCATGAGCCAAACATCCAATAAGCATAATTAGAAATAAAAGACTTCTCCTAATCTTAAATTTTAGCAATTAATATAATTCAGTAGTTGGATAAGATCTTCCTCGTTTTTAATTTTATTTGAGTCAAGAAAACTTTCAGTTTTTCTGTTGCTAAGCACATTCCTAACATTATTTTTTCGAAGTTTAACTTCTTCAAAAGAACCTTCTGAATTTAAAATATAATATTTCTTCTCTATTTCAATTTTCGCTTCTTTTGATCTTTCGTATCCTGTAACTGCACGAACTCTTCTAAAAAATTCAGCTTCATAACTACCGAATAATTTCATACTATTATCACTGTATATTTCCTCTAAATACCCTGAAAACATTTTACCATTCACATCTGTAAATTCCCGATAAACAAATTTTTGATCTCCAATCATATAGGCTATTTTTTCATTTTTCGGAAGGAAACGAACCTTATTCGTATTACCTACCCTAATTTGAATCAGGTTTTTAAGAACATCATATCGCAGCCTAGCGTTTTCATAATTTTGACTTTCGGTGTTTACTATCTTTCCATTTTCAAAGTCTTCATTTAAATAAGTTGAGCCGTTCTCATATAAACTTTCAATTTGATTTTTAACTGACCGGTTATTATTTTGACCATAGTCGTTATACTTCAGGTGATTCAGTCCATATTCTACAAAACTAGGTGGAGTCTGAGCAATCCCGCTTCCGGATATAATGAGAAAAGTTACCAGAAATAAAGGTTTTAATAGTTTCATATTTCGTAATTTTCTCTAAAATATTAAATTTTTTACTCAAAACCGTTAATAAATTTAAAAATCAATAAATTGACGAATTCAATTGCTTCACGGATTGCCGACTTTCTAAGTGATTATCCACCATTCTCTTTACTCGAGAAATCACAATTAGATTTGATCGCCGCGGAAATAAAGGTGATGTATTTTGAACAAGGTCAGACGATTTTTGCCAGGGATGAGAGCGTTCATAATTATTTCTATATCGTTCAGAAGGGGGCAGTAGACCTGCAAAAAATTGATGAAAATAAGGAACCAGAAACAATTGATAAATGTGATGAGGGTGATGTTTTTGGCTTAAGACCACTCTTTGCGAAGGAAAATTACCAGATAAACGCGATCACAGATGAAGAAAGTGTGATCTACGCCATTCCGTTAAATGTTTTCAAACCATATGCGATCAGTAATCCGCATGTTGGAAATTTTTTGATGGAAAGTTTTGCCAGTAATACCAGAAACCCTTATTCCAACGAGCATAAAGGGAAACTAATAGCAGATGAAGATGACATTACCTTTAAAAAAGAAGCTTTATTTGAGCTACAGCCAATTCCAATAGTCAAAAAAATGGTCACCGTTTCTCCGGATACCAGTATTCAGAAATCGGCAATTTTAATGAGCAAAAGAAGAGTTGGTTCGGTAATAGTTGTCGAAGATCAAAAACCCGTAGGCATCGTAACCGATGTTGATTTCAGGGAGTTGGTAGCAACCGGAAAGCTTCCTATTCAGAATTCAATTACCGAAGTGATGAAATCTCCAGTGATCTGCTATTCTAAAAATCTTACGATCGCGCAGGCCCAGCTAACCATGATGAAGCATAATATCAACCATATATGCATCACTAAAGATGGTACGCCAAATACGAAAGTGAAAGGAATAGTATCAGAACATGATATTATTGTATCACAGGGAAATAATCCTGCGGTTTTAATGAAGGCCATTAATAGAGCCAGTAGCACCAAAAAGCTGAAAAGAATTCGGAATAAAATTATGATCCTGCTGAATGGTTATCTTAAGAGTAATATTCCACTTACTCATATCTCTAATATCATTTTTGAATTGAACGATGCTACGATCAAACGAACAATTAAAAGATGTATCGAAAAAATGGATGCACCCTTGCCGGCTAATTTTGCGTGGATGTCTTTAGGAAGCCAGGGAAGAAAAGAGCAATTATTACATACAGACCAGGATAATGCTCTGGTGTTTGAAGATGTACCGGAAAAAAAACTGGAAGAAACCAGAGCTTATTTTCTGAAATTGGCCACCAAGGTTACTAAGCGATTAAATATTATTGGATATGAATTTTGTCCTGCAGAAATGATGGCCAGAAATCCAAAATACTGTCTTTCAGAATCTGAATGGAAAGATCAGTTTTCAGAATGGGTTACGGCTTCTGGAAACGATGAAATTCTGCTTTGCCAAATCTTTTTTGATTTTGATATTACTTATGGAGAAGTAAAACTTACAAACTCTATTTCTGATCATATTTTTGATATTCTTAAAGGCAATAGAAATTTCCTGAACAGACTGGCCGCACAAGCTTTAAGAAACCCTTCTCCACTCGGTTTTTTCAGACAGTTTTTGGTAGAACAGGATGGAGAGAAAAAAGATCTTTTTGATATTAAAAAAAGAGGTATCATGCCTTTAACTGATGCAGCAAGATTATTAATTCTAGAGCATAGGGTGAAAAATATCAGCAATACTTCGGAAAGGTTTGAAAAATTAGCCCAGCTTGAACCAAACAATAAAGAGATTTATCAGGCTTGTGCGTATTCTTCAAGAGCACTGATAAAGTTTAGAACCAAGCAAGGTTTAAAGAATAAGGATAACGGACGTTTTATCAATCTTGAAGATCTTAGCAAAGAGGACAAGATAAAATTGAAGCGTTGTTTTAAGACCATTAAAGAAATCCAGGAATTAATTAAAGTTCGATTTGAGGCAACTTATTATCTATGATTAGAAAGTGGTTTAAAAAAGAAGAAAACAATGTAAATCTTCCTTATTTCTGGCAGAATTACGCCAAAAGTTTTGAAGAAAAACTTCCTGAGAATATTTCTGAGGTTCGATTTACGGTTTTTGATACAGAAACTACGGGATTCGATTACGAAGAAGACCGGATCTTAAGTATTGGCGCTGTAAGGGTAGAAAATAAAAGTATTGAAATCAGTGATAATTTTGAAGTTTTCCTAGACCAGAAAAAGTTTAATCCTGAAACTGTCAAAATCCATGGTATCATTCAGAATGAAAGATTTGAGAAAATACCTGAACTCGATGCGATAAAAAAATTCCTGAACTACATTCAAAATTCAGTACTTGTTGCTCATCATGCAGGCTTTGATGTGAAAATGGTAAACAAAGCCCTTAAAAGAAACGGACTCCCAAAACTAAAAAACAATGTTCTGGATACTTCCGTGATGTATAAAAAGACAAGAATTTTAACCAATCTTATTGATCAGAAAAAAGAATATACTCTTGACGAAATCGCAGAGGCTTACAATATTGATACCACTGATAGGCATACTGCTTCCGGTGATGCATTTATTACTGCCATTGCCTTCATGAAACTTTTAAATAAACTGAAAACCAAGGATATTACCAGCAAGAAACTTCTTCAGGGCAAATATTAAAAAAGCCCTCGCGATGGAGGGCTTTTAAAATTCTAATGATGTAGTATATTATAGATTCTGCTCGTAGAACTCAAGCAATTTCACTACATCATTTTCTGTTTTTATTTTGTGTTCATCGAAGTATTCTTCCATCCTATCAGAAGAAAAGAAATCTTCAAAATCTTTTTCTTTTAATCGTACTTCCTTGTAAGTACCACCATCCATAGAAATGTAATAAACCATATCGACACTTAGATCAGCGGGCTTGTCTTTTTCATAACCAGTTTGAGCGACTTGCGCTTCTTTTACTTCCGGAACAGGTCTCGCGATGAACTTCACTTTGTCTCCATCATAATATCTTGCAAAATAGGCCTCTTCCCATCCGTTTTCAGTTTGAATATTATCGATGAAATAGGTATAATCTCCCATTTTATAAAATATGTGCGTAAATTTTGGCAGAACAGTAGAAGAGTCATTCTTCTCTAATCTAATTTCCACCAGATCTTCCACTGCATTATATCTTAAGTAGGCTGGCTGAGATCTATCTGCATTCTTATCATAGATAATACCCCTTTGAAAATCATTTTCAACATATGGAGAACCAGTATATTTATCAGGAGTTCTTACCTTAGTATAAATTTGCATACCCGTAAGACTCATATTTTCAGAGATTTGAGCCTTCGCCGCAAAGATGAAAAAGCATAAGGCGGTAAGTGTAATAATTTTTTTCATTATTGTTTATTTAGAGTTTTTTAAAGAATTACAAATATTATACCGAAAATATAATTATTCTACGGATCCCTTTATAATATCTTCAACAACTTCTGGATTTAATAGGGTCGAAGTATCTCCAAGATCAGAAATATCTTTTGATGCTATCTTTCTAAGGATCCTTCTCATGATCTTCCCACTTCTAGTTTTTGGTAAGCCTTCAACGAACTGAATTTTTTCAGGTTTTGCGATTGGACCTATCTTATCAGCAATTTGCTGATTGATCTCTTTTCTCAGGTTATCCTGGTTCCTTGACTCCCCGGCTTCTTTTAAGATCACAAATCCGTAAAGCGCGTTTCCTTTCACTTCATGAGGAAAACCAACTACTGCAGATTCTGCCACTGCAGGATGCTCATTTATCGCATCTTCAATTGGTGCCGTTCCCAAATTATGTCCTGAAACAATGATCACATCATCCACTCTACCGGTGATTCTGTAATAACCGGTTTCATCTCTCAGCGCACCATCACCAGTAAAATATTTATTTTCGAAAGCTGAAAAATAAGTGTCGCGATATCTTTCATGATTTCCGTAGATAGTTCGGGCCATAGAGGGCCACGGGAATTTAATGCACAATCTACCATCTACCTGATTTCCTTTGATCTCATCCCCTTTTTCATCCATTAAAACCGGTTGAATCCCTGGAAATGGCAAGGTCGCAAAGGTTGGTTTTGTTGGTGTAGCAAAAGGTATTGGAGAAATCATGATCCCACCGGTTTCCGTTTGCCACCAGGTATCTACGATAGGACTCTGATTTTTTCCGATATTATTATCATACCAGTGCCATGCCTCTTCATTGATGGGTTCTCCTACCGTTCCAAGAACTTTGAGAGACGAAAGATCGTATTTATCTACAAATTCAAGATTCTTTTTAGCCAGAGCACGGATTGCGGTCGGTGCCGTATAGAACTGATTTACCTTGTGCTTCTCCACGATCTCCCAGAAGCGACCAAAATCAGGATACGAGGGAACACCTTCAAACATCACCGTGGTCGCACCATTTAATAAAGGTCCGTAAACTATATAAGAATGACCGGTGATCCAGCCAATATCAGCCGTACACCAGTAAACATCATCATCCTGGTAATTAAAAATATTTTTAAATGTGTAAGCTGAATAAACCATATAACCCGCAGTGGTGTGCAACATACCCTTCGGTTTACCCGTAGATCCGGAAGTATAAAGAATAAATAATGGATCTTCCGCATCCATGATCTCAGGAGCACATTCATTGGAAGCTTCTTCCATTAAAGGTTCCAACCACTTATCACGACCTTCTTTCATATTCACATCTGAACCTATTCGTTTAGCTACTAAAACTGTTTCCACATCCGGACAGTCTTCTAACGCTTTATCTACGATTCCTTTAAGATCAATAGTTTTTTCACCGCGATAAGATCCATCTGAAGTGATCAACATTTTACAATCTGCATCCAAAGTTCGTGTAGCCAAAGCAGAAGCAGAAAAACCGGCAAAAACCACGGAGTGTATGGCTCCTATTCTTGCGCAGGCAAGAACAGCATAGGCCAATTCTGGGATCATAGGTAAATAAATACATACGCGATCTCCTTTTTGAATTCCATTCTCCTTTAAAACATTTGCAAATTGATTTACTTTCTTATGAAGCTCATTAAAACTTAAATGCAAAGCTTCGTCTTTTGGATCATTTGGTTCCCAGATAATCGCAGTTTTATCGCCCTGCGCAAGTAAATGGCGGTCTATACAATTTTCAGTGATATTCAGTTTGGCGTTTTCAAACCACTTGACTTCAGGCTTTGAAAAATCCCAGCTGAGTACATTATCCCATTTTTTTCTCCATACAAAATGCTCTTCGGCGATCTCCTGCCAGAAATTTTCAGGCTCTCTAACAGATTTTCTATATACCTGGAAATATTCTTCCAGGTTTTTTATGTGATAATTACTCATAATTCAAAATGATTTAAAATAAAAAAGACAAAACCGGCTTAACCGGCTCTGCCTTTAAAAATATTAAATAGTATGGACTCAAAAAAGAGAAGTTGAATTAATTACAGGATATTATTCTCAAATTGATAGAATAGTTCATGCAATTTTATCAATAATCCAACTTATTTTGAATTGAGATAAGATTCTACATTATTTTGGATTCTGTATTCAATGTTAGAAACATCCGCTTTCTGAAATTTTTCTCCTGTGATATTTTCATATAACTCAATATATCTTTCGGAAACAGATTCTATGTATTCATCACTCATTTCCGGAACCGATTGACCTTCCAGTCCCTGGAATCCGTTTGAAATTAACCATTGACGAACAAATTCTTTAGATAATTGCTTTTGGGCCTCTCCTTTTTCCTGCCTTTCCTGGTATCCTTTCTTATAAAAATACCTGGATGAATCTGGAGTATGGATCTCATCGATCAAAACAATTTTACCTTCAGCGGTTTTTCCAAATTCATATTTTGTATCTACCAGGATCAAATCTTGTTTTGCAGCGATTTCCGTTCCACGTTCAAATAATTTACGGGTATAATCCTCCAGGTTGTTATAATCTTCTTCAGAAACTATTCCTCGCTTTATAATATTCTCCCGTGAAATATCCTCGTCATGATCACCGTGTTCGGCTTTAGTAGCCGGAGTGACGATAGGCTCAGGAAATTTATCGTTTTCCTTTAAACCCTCAGGCAATGCCACACCACATAATTCTCTTTTACCAGCCTTATATTCCCTGGCAGCGTGGCCAGACATATAACCTCTAATCACCATTTCTACCTTGAAAGGCTCACATTTCTTACCAACGGCAACATTTGGATCTGGAGTGGCTTCCAACCAGTTCGGTACAATATCGCTGGTCTTTTCCATCATCTTGGTAGCGATCTGATTCAGGATCTGACCTTTATACGGAATGCCTTTGGGCATCACCACATCAAAGGCCGACAACCTATCTGAAGCGATCATCACTAGCAGTTCATCTTCTAAATAATATACATCCCTAACCTTTCCTTTGTACACAGATTGCTGTCCAGGAAAATTGAAATTTGTTTTGGTAATCGTATTACTCATCAAGAGCTTAATCTTTTATTAATCGTTGTGTTCAATTGTTTTGTAAGCGGCAATGATCTTTTTCACCAGTCTATGACGAATCACATCCTTATCATCTAGATAAACCATCCCAACTCCTTTTACATCTTTTAAGATAAGAAGCGCTTCTTTTAATCCAGAAATCACTCTGCGCGGCAAATCGATCTGTCCCGGATCACCAGTAATGATAAATTTGGCATTTTTACCCATACGCGTCAGGAACATTTTCATCTGCGCATGCGTGGTATTCTGTGCTTCATCAAGAATTACAAATGCATTATCTAGAGTTCTACCACGCATAAATGCAAGAGGCGCGATCTGGATAACTCCTTTTTCAATAAATATCTCCAGCTTTTCATGCGGAATCATATCTCTTAAAGCATCATAAAGCGGTTGCATGTAAGGATCTAGTTTTTCCTTAAGGTCTCCCGGAAGAAAACCAAGGTTCTCCCCTGCTTCAACCGCAGGTCTGGTGAGAATAATTCTTTTAACCTGTTTCTCTTTTAGAGCTTTTACAGCCAAAGCTACACCGGTATAGGTTTTTCCAGTTCCGGCCGGACCAATAGCAAAAACAAGGTCGTTTTTCTTAGAAAGCTCCACCATTTTTCGTTGATTGGCGGTTTGTGCTTTGATCACTTTACCGCTGAGTCCATGAACGATGGTTTCTCCACTTTCTTGAGAAGTTTCATAATCTTCTTTACTCTCACTCGTCAATACCCTTTCAATGGTATTTTCATCAAGCTTATTATATTTTCCAAAGTGATCCATAAGCATTGAAAAACGCTTGTCGAATTCTTCCAGCATTTCTTCATCACCAAAGACACGAATTTTACTACCTCTGGCGACAATTTTTAGTTTTGGAAAATACTTTTTTAAAAGTTCAATGTGTTTATTCTGCTGCCCGAAAAATTCTCGAGGGCTAATTTCTGAGAGTTCAATAAGAAGTTCGTTCAAAAGCTATTGTTTTTAAGATGAAGCATTGTAGATTTTCAGGTCATTTTTATTTGCCCTTCGCGTTTCATTATCCTAATTTTGAAACCGAATTTATGGTATTTTTTACCTTTCAGCCGAAGCGAATCACTAAAAATAAAATTATATTCGCCTTCTATACAAACTTAAGGAAAATAACCAGTTTCAGATTAAAAAAATATTAACAATCGCCTATGGCAATTATCACTTTAACGACCGATTTCGGAGAGAAAGATTATTTCGCTGGTGCGGTTAAAGGGGCAATTTATAGTGAGTTAAGTGAGGTTAGAATTGTTGATATATCCCATTCAGTTTCGCCGTTTCATATTAGTGAGGCTGCATACATCATTAAGAATGCTTACAAAAGTTTTCCGAAGGGAACCATTCATATTATTGGTATAGACTCTGAACTTACCCCGGAAAATAAGCACCTCGCGGTAAAACTGGACGAACATTATTTTATTTGCGCTAACAACGGGATATTGTCGCTGCTTGCTTCGGAAATAAGGCCGGAAAAGATCGTAGAGATCAATATTCATGATAAGATTCAGACCAATTTTCCCGTACTTGATGTTTTCGTTAAAGTAGCCTGCCATATTGCTCGTGGCGGAACCCTGGAAGTGATAGGTAAAAGCGTTAGTGAAATTCGCTATTTAAAACAATTCGAGCCAATTATAAATTCTGAAAAGGACCAGATCCTTGGCCATGTTATTTATGTTGATAACTATGGAAATGTGATCACCAATATTTCCCGTAAATTATTTGAAAATGTTGGTAAAGGGCGTGAATTTAAAATTAGCGCGAGAAACGTGAATTTCAACGTCATTTATGAAACATACAGCCATGCTATCAACTTTGATGTTGAAAAGGAAAACCGAAAGGAAGAAGATGGTAAAAAACTGGCAGTTTTCAATTCCGCAGGATATGTTGAATTGGCTATTTATAAAAGTAACCCGAGTACGGTGGGAAGCGCAGCAAGTTTATTCGGATTAAAATACCTCGATACGATAACAGTAAATTTTGAGTAAATGTTTGTAAGAATAGTGAAAATGGGATTTCAACCCGAAAAGATCGAAGAATTTCTGGCAAATTTCGAAGAAAATAAAGCTAAGATCAGAGGTTTTGAAGGTTGTGAATTTTTAGAACTCTATCGTGGGAAAGACAATACAAACCAGTTTTTCACGTATTCATACTGGAAGGACGAAGAAGCACTGGAGAATTACAGGAATTCTGAACTCTTCAAAAATGTCTGGGCAAATACTAAAGTATTATTTAATGAAAAACCGGAAGCCTGGAGTTTAGATAAATTAGTGACGCTGGAATAGAAGCATGTTAGCAATCCTAAACAAAGAAATACAATCCTTTTTTTCATCCCTTACGGGGTATCTCGTAATAGGATTATTTCTTATTGCCTGCGGATTTTTCCTTTTTGTATTTTCCGGTGGATATAATATTCTGGATAGCGGATTTGCTGATCTAAAACCCTTTTTCAATCTCGCGCCCTGGATATTCTTATTTCTCATCCCGGCGATTTCTATGAAAAGTTTTGCCGATGAAAACCGAATGGGTACTATGGAAATTTTGCTTACCAAACCAATAGGACTATGGAAACTCATCACCGGGAAATATCTGGGAGTTTTATTTTTAGTGATTTTAGCTATAATTCCGACACTACTTTATGTTCTAACCATCAGTCAGCTAGGAAGACCAGTTGGAAATTTAGATGTCGGGGCAACCATAGGTTCTTATATTGGACTGATCTTTTTAGGAGGATGCTATGCTGCCATAGGAATTTTTGCCTCGAGCCTCTCTTCTAATCAGATCGTTTCATTCTTGCTCGGAGTTTTTCTATGTTTTATCTGTTATTATGCATTTGAAGGACTGGCAGAAACCAACATTTTTGGCACTTCCAGTTACATTCTGGAGTCCTTCGGAATCAGCTTTCATTATAAAAGCATTAGCCGCGGAGTTGTAGATACACGCGATATCATTTATTTCCTGAGTTTGATCTTTCTTTTTCTGAAATTGACTGAAATCAATCTTTCAGCAACAAAGAACCGGCGATAATGAGAAAGTCTAATAATATAAAATCGCTTCTTATTCTGCTGGTTATTCTTATAGCTGCTAATTTCCTGGCTTCAGAATTCTACCTGAGGTTTGATTTGACACAGGATAAACGTTACAGCCTTTCTCCTGCAGCGAAAGAAATCGTTGCAGATGTGGAACAGCCGGTAATATTCGATGTTTTCCTGGAGGGTAGTTTTCCTTCAGAGTTTCGCAGATTACAGAATGAAACAAGGCAAATGCTAGAAGAGTTTTCAGCCTACAACCGAAATATTAAATTCAATTTTGTAGATCCTTTAGCGGAAGGTGGCGATGCAAATGCCATTGCAGAGGAATTCTATAATATGGGAATGACCCCCGCGCGATTGAATGTTCAGGAAAATGGAAAGAATAGCGAGAGTATAATTTTTCCATGGGCGATCGCAAATTATGGCGATAAAACGGTGAAAATCCCTCTGATGAAAAATCAGATCGGGGCAACCGATGAAGAGAGAGTGAATGCGTCGGTTCAACAACTGGAATATGCGCTGGCAGACGGTTTAAGTAAATTAATATATCCTCGAGAGAAAAAGATCGCGGTGATGCGAGGTAATGGAGAATTACCTGACTCCCAGATTGCTGATTTTGTTAGAACTATCCAGGAATATTACTTTATGGCTCCGTTTACGCTAGACTCTGCCGCGAACAATCCGCAGAAAACACTGGCAGATCTCAAAGAGTATGATCTCATCCTGGAACCAAAACCTACACAGCCTTATTCGGAAAATGAGAAATATGTGCTGGATCAATATCTATTGAACGGCGGAAAGATGCTCTGGCTGGCTGAAACTACTAATATGGAGAATGACAGCCTTTTCAATCAACAAGGAACGGCTATTGCCCTACCTAGAAATCTGAATCTCGGGGATTACTTTTTCTCTTACGGAGTTCGTATTAATCCAGAGTTAGTGAACGACCTATATTCTGCCCCGATCGTACTGGCCAGCGGAAGTGGTCAAAATACCAGGTTCAATCCCTATCCATGGTTTTATAGTCCGCTCACCAGTTCACCGAACGATCACCCTATTATCAATAATATTGAAGCAGTAAAATTCGAATATGCCAATTCCATTGATACGCTGAAGAATAATATTAAAAAGACCATTCTTTTAAGCAGTTCACCGAGAACCAAACTAGAAGGAGTTCCGACACAGGTGAGCCTGGACATGGTTGGAAAAAAACCGGATATGAATGCTTATACTGCCGGAGAGCAACCTTTAGCAGTATTGCTGGAAGGCGAATTTAAATCGGTTTATAAAAACCGGGTAAAACCTTTTCAAATTTCAGATCATTTAGATAAAGGGAAAGAATCGAAAATGCTGGTAGTTTCAGACGGTGATGTGATCAAGAATGATATCCAGGGAGGAAAACCTATGGAACTCGGTTTTCAGCGTTATACCGGAAACACCTACGGTAATAAAGAATTTCTGCTAAATGCCGTGAATTATTTGTTAGACGATACGGGATTGATTGACATCAGATCAAAAGAGATCAACCTCGCATTTTTGGATAAAGAGAAAGTTGCTGCACAAAGAGAGCAATGGCAGCTCATCAACCTTGCAGGACCACTGCTTTTGCTCCTGATTTTCGGTATGGCTTTCAGATTCTACAGAAAGAGGAAATACGTCAAATAAAGCTTCTGCAACATCTAAAGAAGCTTTTGATAGGTACATATTAACAATTTTGATATAGTTTAATTTCACAATGCCTTATTTTACAAGATTTTATATCATTTTCCTGATACAAGTCTGTTAATAAAAACTCAGTGAACAGCCCGTGATTTTTGACTTATTAAAATATATTTGTAATTGATTCAAAATAAATCAATAAAAGCCGATGAAATTTATTGTATCCAGCAACTATCTGCTGAAACAGCTACAAATACTTGGAGGGGTAATCAATAACAGTAACACATTACCAATATTAGATAATTTCCTTTTCGATCTTAATAATGATGAGCTAACGGTTTCTGCTTCAGACCTAGAAACAACAATGTCTGCAAAACTTAAGGTTGAATCAGATTCTGAAGGAAAAATTGCCGTTCCTGCGAAATTACTTTTAGACACTTTAAAGACTTTTCCGGAGCAACCGCTAACCTTTGTAGTTGAAGATAACAATACCATAGAATTAAGTTCCAACCACGGTAAATATGCGCTGGCATATGCTGATGGAGAAGAATTCCCGAACCCGGTAGAGCTTGAAGATCCAAGCAGTACTGTTGTTGAGGCTGATATTCTTGCCTCTGCGATTTCCAAGACTATTTTCGCTTCAGGAAATGATGATCTTAGACCGGTAATGAGTGGTGTTTTCTTTCAGTTCAAAGAAGACGGACTTACTTTCGTGGCGACCGATGCTCACAAACTTGTAAAGTATTCCAGAGAAGATATCAAAGCTAACCAGGCAGCTGAATTCATCATGCCTAAAAAACCTTTGAACCTTTTGAAAGGAATTCTTGCCGGAAGCGAATCTGAAGTTCTGATCGAATACAACGATTCTAACGCCAAGTTCACTTTTGACGATACCCAACTGATCTGTAGATTGATCGACGGAAAATATCCAAATTACGAAGCGGTAATTCCAAAGGAAAATCCTAATAAACTGACTATTGAAAGAAACCAGTTTTTAAGTTCTGTGAGAAGGGTTTCTATTTTCTCAAATAAGACCACTCACCAGGTGAGATTGAAGATCGCCGGGGCTGAGCTGAATATTTCTGCGGAAGACGTAGACTACAGTAACAAGGCAGAAGAGCGTTTAACCTGTTCTTACCAGGGTGATGATATGCAGATAGGTTTCAACTCAAGATTCCTTATCGAAATGCTAGGTAACCTAACGGCTGATGATGTAATGCTGGAAATGAGCTTACCAAACCGTGCGGGAATCCTGACTCCGGTTGATGGATTGGATCCTGGAGAAAAAATTACCATGCTGGTAATGCCGGTAATGCTAAACAGCTAATACATTACAAATATTATAACTTTACAAAAGCCCGTTCATAAATTTGAACGGGCTTTTTACTAATTAAAAAAAAACCAACTACTAAGTTTTTATTTTAGAAACTGTATAGTTAATGGATAATAGGGCATTTCCCCGTTACTCACCTTGATCGCATTCATAATTGGTAAAATAAGGGCAACCAGGCCGATGATGATAAGGAGAATGATTCCCAATCCTAATAATATGATCAATGGAATACAAATAATGGAATAAATGAACAAACTGATCTGAAAATTCAGGATCATTTTTCCGTGCATATCCATTCCGGCAACCTTATCTTTTTGGGTCAACCAAAGTACCAGTGGTACTATAAACCCTCCTACTCCGGTTACCAGGTCCAGTAACTGACTAAGATGGGTAATTACTAACAACTGTTTGTCTTCTCTCATTTTTTGATTTTTTGATGGTTATTGATGGTGTCTATTTAAAAGACGAGAGAAAATGAGCTTTGTTACAGAAATAGGGTTAGCAAGAATTTCTTTCATAAATTTGCCACATGAAATTGAATGATACCATTGTTGCCCTTGCCACCCCTTCAGGTGCCGGCGCTATTGCTGTAATTAGAGTTTCAGGACCCGATGCCATCAAGATCGTAGCCCCTCTTTTTAAAGCAAAAAGTAAAAAAGATCTAGCCGATCAGCCAACCCATACTATTCATCTTGGAAATGTGATGGATGGAGAAAGAACTATTGACGAAGTTCTGGCTTCGGTTTTTAGAGCGCCAAAATCTTACACAGGTGAGGAAACAGTAGAATTATCCTGCCACGGCAGCCCGTATATTCAGCAGGAGATCATTCAATTACTAATTAGAAAAGGCTGTCGATCTGCAGAAGCTGGAGAATTTACCTTGCGTGCGTTCCTGAATGCAAAAATGGATCTTAGCCAGGCTGAGGCTGTAGCCGATCTTATTAATTCTGAAAATGCCGCTTCTCACCAGATGGCCATGCAGCAGATGCGCGGTGGATTCTCGAATGAGATACAGAAGCTTCGGGAGGAATTGCTGAATTTTGCTTCCCTTATAGAACTGGAACTGGACTTTGCAGAAGAAGATGTGGAATTTGCAAATAGAGATCAATTTAGAGACCTGGTCTCAAGAATTCAGACCGTGCTAAAAAGATTGATCGATTCATTCGCCACAGGAAATGTGCTGAAAAACGGAATTCCGGTTGCGATTGTTGGTGAACCTAACGTTGGAAAATCTACGTTACTGAATGCTCTATTGAACGAAGAAAGAGCCATTGTTTCTGATATTGCTGGAACCACTCGGGACACCATTGAAGATGAAATGAGTATTGGCGGAGTTGGATTCAGATTTATAGATACCGCTGGAATTCGTGAAACCAAAGATGTAGTAGAAAGTATAGGGATCAAGAAAACTTTTGAAAAGATAAGTCAGGCTCAGGTAGTGGTATATCTGGTTGACAGTTCGCAAATCGCAGTAAACAGAGAAAGACTTCAGGAAGTAAGAGTTGAAATTGAAAAGATCAAAAACAAATTTCCGCAGAAACCATTATTGATCATCGCTAATAAAACCGACCGATTAGCTGCTGAAGAAGTTGAAAATCTAAAGGCAAAACTCGAAGATATTTCTAGTCATGCCGAAAGAGCAGAGTTTCTGCTTTTATCTGCAAAAACAAATCTTGGGGTTGAAGAATTAAAAGACAGATTACTGGAATTCGTGAATACCGGGGCTCTTCGCAATAGTGATACGATCGTTACTAACTCAAGACATTATGCAGCGCTTTTGAAAGCACTGGAAGAGATCAATAAGGTGGAAGACGGTTTAAATGCAGATCTATCGGGAGACCTATTAGCAATAGATATTCGCCAGGCCTTGCATCATTTTGGAGAGATCACCGGTGAAATTACTAATGACGATCTCTTAGGTAATATTTTTGCCAACTTTTGTATTGGAAAATAAACAGAAGATTTTATTTGATACCAAATGACATCAAATAACACCAAATAATACTAAAATAGAGGCTTAAGAGCCTCTATTTTATTTTCATATTTTCCGAATCTAATTTCTTTTTACACCTTTCTTTACACTTAATTTACACCTCGTTGTTAAATTTCATCAATGAGGTGTATTTTTTTACACCTCAATATTTATTTTTCTTATATTTATAGAAATTAACCAGTTATGAAAATCAAACTCAAAAAGAAAAAATTAAAGACTGGAAAGTATAGCCTTTATATTGAATATTATAAAGGCTTCATCCAGAATGATAAAGGTAAGATTGAACATAATAGGGAATTTGAATATTTAAAAGAATACCTTATTATTGAACCAAAGACAACTAAAGAACGCCAAGAAAATGCTGAGGTCCTGTTGAGAGCCGAGCAGGTGCTATCAATCCGTAAGGCTGAATATGCACAAGGCAAATATGGTATAAAAGATAAAAATAAGGATAGACTACTCTTTATCACTTATTATGATAAACTTAAAGAGGAGCGTTATGAAAGCAAAGGTAATTACGACAATTGGGATGCTGCTCAAAATCACCTTGAGGATTATATAGGTAAGAGAAAAATAACATTTGAAGATGTTGATGAAGATTTTGTTCTAGGCTTCAAAAAGTTTTTAAATCATAAATCCCGAACAAAATCGAATACTCCTCTATCTCAAAACTCAAAGTATACTTATTACAATAAATTTAAAGCAGCTTTACGGCAAGCTTTTAATGATGGCTATACGCGAAGAAATTTCGCTGCCACGGTCAAAGGATATGCCCAGGGTGAAACCTCCCGAGAGTATTTAACTCATGAAGAATTACAGGGGCTTGCTAAAGCCAGATGTAAACATCAAATACTAAAAAATGCATTTCTATTCAGCTGCTTAACCGGTTTAAGATGGAGCGATATTAATAAATTGAACTGGGCCGAAGTTCGAGATGAAGATGAAGGCTCCCGACTTATTTTTAAACAGAAAAAGACTGCCGGTCAGGAATACCAGTATATTTCAGGTCAGGCCAGGAATTTACTAGGAAAAAGAAGAAAAGAAAATGATCGGGTTTTTCAAGGTTTGAAGTATGGTGCACATTTTAATGCAGAAATTCTAAGGTGGTGCATGCGGGCCGGTATTACCAAGCATATTACCTTTCATAGCGCCAGACATACTCATGCAGTACTATTACTTGAAAACGGAGCAGATATTTATACGGTTTCAAAAGTACTCGGCCATAAAGAAATAAGAACCACTCAGGTATATGCTAAAATCGTAGACAAAAAGAAAAAAGAAGCAGCCTATTTAATTCCAGAGTTACAAATGGATTATGAATTTTGATATAATTACATATCTATCTTTCTTTGCATTTATATACGTCTATAGTCGTTTAGCTATTCATTATCTCCCCGTAATTTATTCACACTTTTTAAATGAAAATTTAAGCTTAGTCAATTCAGTAGAAAAACCAAGATTATTATTTCATTTTACTGGACTAAGTTTTATGCATTTGATGTCTAATTTTCATCATTCAAATCAAACTTCAAATTTGGCCGTCCAGCTTATAATAGTATTAGTCTATTTGCTAGGATTATATTTCTGCCTTACTTCCTGGAGAGAAAATTTTAAATCTTCTTTCTTAAAAAAAATAATCTCTAATTCGGATAAGTCTCCAAATAATTTCAATCTATCCATTTCGGATATTCATTTAACTCAATTATATAATGAAATGGTACGCTTTGATTTAATTGACCAGGAAGCAACTTCCCTACTAGATTTTAAAAACGTTTTACTAGAGGATTGGGGTAATCAACGCTCGAGAATTCATTTAAAAATGGACGGTCCTAGTTGCAGAGAATTTTATGATCACCTAATTAAAACATTTCCACACAATTCAATAACCTTGAAAAATCTATTTGTTACCTCTGGATTACTTATTAGACCTGATGGCAAGAAATACAATTATAACACGTTGAAAAATGCTCCTACCCGCTCTCCTATTTCTAAGCAACATGAAGCATTAGAAGCCATTTTTCAGAAGTTTAAATAAAGGCTTTTTATAGTTCCACTTTGAAAGCGGGTTCCATAATTAATTGCTCTTTCTGGGCAATACCAATCTTTTTTGCATAGTGTTTCCAATTACTTATTACAGATAAAATTTCTTCAATAATCTGATTCATATCATCTTCCCCTAAACGAAAATATTCTCCAACGCCTATGGCTAGATCTAAATCGAGTGCATTGTCGTCTGCATCGATATTCAATGCTAGTCCATCCTTTTCCACAGAAGGATTTATATCATAAGCCGGTGATAACTCCCATCCTTTTTCATTCATTATAAAGCCGTGATTTCTTAAATGATCATCAGTATTTGATACAGCGATATTAAAAATTAAACGGCGCCATAATTGATGTAAATTCTCCTCCACATTAATACCATAATTTTCAATTACATCAACGATATCAAGATAACTTGGACTAACATTTTTTAAAGATTCTTCGGTATTACCGGTCATTGTCATTGCTGAAGAAAAATGAATTCTTTGTCCGTCTTCACGATCGAACCTCTTTGTCAAAAATGTATGGTAAGGTCCTGTAATTTTTTCAATTTTCGATTCTGCCATTTCTATCCCACAATCAAGGGCTAGTCTATATGTTAGGAATTCCCATGCCCCCTTGTCAATTGTATCCGTTTTAGAAGGAAATTTTGCAATCCAAAGATCTCCATTTTTCCCTAATACATTGGCCTTTGGTCTGGCACCGCCAAGAGAAGATCCTGGAGCAATCAGTACAGCAAGCCATTGTCTGATAGTATTAGTTTCAGAATCACTTTCTATGTGATTTACCGCCTCCTGCAGATCGCCCAAAGAGGACCACGGCGGAGTTGGATTCTTAGTATCGTTATCTAAAAATGGTCCCTTCCTATCGGTCTTAAATCGTAAAGCCCCCATTCTACTTTCATCATAAACACCTAACAAGTAATCAATTTCATAGAGTTTGGGTATTTTTTCATTTCTAGATCTGGCCTCCTGTGCCGCCCTCCTCTTCATCAAAGTTTTACCCCATGTATCGGGCATACTATCTAAGAAAACTCCAAAATTTTCTTTATCTGTCGGATACTGAGGCCCGGAAAAAAAATTAATTTCAGGGTCCAGTAATTGATAAGAATTGCGCTTCAACCAATCTTTGTTGTACTCAAAGCTGAATGCCTTTTTGCCTTTAGCAAATTGTGCTGAAAGTACTCCGATCTCGGTGGGAGCTTCTAGTCCTTTCCAGTCGGCATACACGTATATATTGATTTTTCCTTCCGCCATAATTTAGAGTAAATCCAGGTCCTGAAGTTTACGACCAAGTTTATCATCATTTGCCAGATTAGCAAAATCCTTTTCAAGATTTAATACTTTCAGTACATTAAAATAGATACCTATTGCAACGGAAGGATCTCCCTTTTCTACTCTATGTAATGTTGCACGATGGATGCCCGCTCGTTCAGCCACCTGTTCAGCAGTTAGTTTTCTGCGTTTACGAGCAAGCTTAATATTTTCTCCTAATCCTGCGAATATCTTTTGATATCTCGGAAGAATTAATGCTTTTTTAGAATTCATATGTCGCTTATTTGCATCAAATATATATATTATGATATAAATAAACTACATTATGGTATATTTTTCACTATTAGAATGCAATGTTTTAAGGAAGGTCTTTCTTTTTCATAAATATACGAACTCCATTATCCCTATTATCCTCCTGCCACATATTTTCTCTTACATACCATTCAAATAGATTTGTATACCCAGCACGCATAGCACACCTTCCCTTTTATTTCACTTGCTAGTTTGGCTCCATGAATCGCTCATAAAGCGAAAATCAATCTCTAACTAATAACACTTTAATCATGGACTCATTACAAATACTTGAAAAACTTGACCGAATAGAAAATATGGTTCGCGCCAATAAGAATGTGTTAACCATTGAAGAGGCTGCGGAGTATACTGGTATCTCACGTAGCTACCTGTATAAACTAACTGCCAACGGAGACATTCCATTTTCAAAACCTCGTGGTAAAATGATTTACTTCTCAAGAGAAAAACTGGATGAATGGCTGCTATCCAGTCCCAGTAAATCAAAAGCTGAAATTCAACAGGAAGCGCTTAACTATACTTTCCGAAACAGGAGATAATTTTCTTGATCAGTTATGGACAGTAAACCACCAAATATCTATATGGTCGAGAATCCCAAGAAGAAAACCATTTACGATTATATGGAGGAATATTTATTTGATAAATACCAAATTCGATATAATGAGATAAGCCAGGATTTTCAAATCTCATTGAAAAATTCTAATAATTGGGAAGAACTTGAAGTTAACTCAGTTCTTATTGAATTGGCCAAATGTAATATTGAGGTCCCTCCCAGTAAACTTGAGATCTTTTTAAGATCATATGTTGTTCCGCATTTTAATCCTATTAGTAAATATTTTGAAGATTTAGAAGATTGGGATGGTCAAGATTATATTTCCAAATTATGTTCCTATGTTCCAGTTCAGGATTCTGATAATTTCTCCTATCATTTTAAAAAATGGTTGGTTAGAACTATTCGATGTGCCCTGGAGGAGAGTTATTTTAATAAGCAATGTCTAGTTTTAGTCCACAACCAACAGAATTCAGGCAAATCAACCTGGTGTCGCTTTATATGTCCTCCCCCTCTCTCTAAATATATAGCAGAAGACATTAGTAATGATAAAGATGCCCGAATTCAGTTAACCCGAAATTTTATTATTAACCTCGATGAACTTTCCATGCTAAACAAAAAAGACATAAATAGTCTTAAAGCATATTTTTCTAAAACATTCATAAATGAACGATTGCCTTATGACAGAAAAAATTCAACGCTATCTAGGACCTGTTCATTTATTGGTTCAACCAATCAGGCTAATTTCCTGAATGACGAAACAGGTTCTGTCCGTTGGTTATGCTTTAAACTTCTTAGGAAAATTGATTTTAATTATTCCAAGGAAATTCAGGTTAACCAGATTTGGTCACAGGCATATCATTTGGCCTATTCTGATCCTGATTTTTCTCCGGAACTAACTCTAAAAGATATTGAGGAAAACGAAGAAAGAAATCGCGAGTTTCGTCAGTTATCTACGGAAGAAGAATTAATCACCAAATATTTTGAACCGAGCCAGGATATAAAAGATTTTCATACCTCTTCCGAAATTCTAGCTAAACTTTCATGCCTCAATATAAGATTGAATGTAGTTTTTATCGGCAGAGCTCTGAATGCTTTGAACTTTCAACGAGTGAAACACCCTAAACGACAGGTCTATGGTTTCTTGACAAAACAATTGTTTACATCGAGCCCTTGGGAAATAACATAAATACTACTTACCTACTTACCTAAAGTTAGATCATCCCTTTTATGACAAGGCTTAAGACCAGGTAAGTAAAACTTAATTCATCTTACCTAAGTTACCTAAAACCTGGAATTTAGGTAAGATAGGTAACTAAAGGTAACTAGCATTTTTATTTGAAAAGCCTTGCTATGACTGGAAAAGGTAAGTAGGTAACTAAAATTATAGAAAAATGAAACTTCAAAAACTAACCTGTGAAAGAGCCCGCAATATTTGCATCGTGGAAACCCTCGCAAAATTGGGCCACTTCCCCAGTAGGAAAACGGAGAAAGAAGCCTGGTTTCTGAGTCCCCTTCGGTCAGAAACACAGGCCTCTTTCAAAGTGTCTTTAAAACTGAACCGATGGTATGACTTCGGAATTGGTGAAGGTGGGAATATCATTGATCTGGTGTGTCTACTATCAAATTGCAGCGTTGGAGAAGCACTGCAGTTTCTCTCGGATGAATTGCCTGTATTTAGCTTCCAGGGTACTATAACCGATACTTCAGAAAAGGAATGCGGTAATACCATCATACAAGTAAAACCGATCACCAAGAGCTACCTAAAGAAGTATGTAAGATCTAGAGGTATTTCCCTTGAAGTTGCCAGAAGCTACTGTAAGGAAGTCTGGTACGAATGCCGGGAAAAATCTTATTATGCCATCGGACTTCAAAATAAGGATGGTGGCTGGGAACTGCGCAGTCTCTATTTTAAAACTTCCAGTTCTCCTAAAAGCTATACCTACCTCCAGAATGAAAATGATAACCTGGTCGTCTGTGAAGGAATGTTTGATCTATTATCCATTGCTGAAATATATCCGGAGGAATTAAATGGTTCGGATATCATCGTTTTAAACTCGCTTTCATTTTTACAACAGATAACATCCTATTTCAAAAACTATACGTCGGTTGATCTCTACCTGGATAATGATCAATCCGGGAAGAAAAACGCAAAGAAATTATTTCAGTATTATCCCCACTTAAAAGACCAGAGTAATCGCTATAAAAACTATAAAGACCTTAATGAAAAACTAGCTTGTGGGTAGTCGATTTACAGTGGCCATAAATCGTTTTGAGTAGCAAAGCAAGATGTGTCATTGTCATGACAATCTTGCTTTGCGCCCGGAGGTTGCAAAGAAAATAAATATTAAAAATGAAACGGGAATACATCCAGATACGCTGCTCGATCTACGAGAAAAAGCTACTCAAAAAAAGAGCGGCCCGGGCAGGAATCTCCCTTTCAGAATATCTCCGGGCTACCGCTTTTAAAATCAATATCGTGGAACGATTAACTCCGGAACAAGTAGAATGCTACCAGCTACTGATCCAGTATAAAAACAATTTTATGCGAATCACTAATATGTTTAAAAAAAGTGATCCCCGGCTGGCGAAAAACGTTGAAGATCTCGCTGAAGAAATTAGAACGCACCTTCAAAACTTTAAAAAATGATTGGCAAAGGACAGTCTATAGCAAGCACCAAGGCTTCCCTCGACTATGGATGGAATCAGGAAAAAGAAGCAGAAGTAGTTCTCAAACAACACCTGGCCGGTGATACGCCCGGGCAGATCACCGATGAGTTTAAGATCATTCAATCTCAAAATGACCGCTGTACTAAAAATACCCTGAGTTTTATAGTAAGTCCAACCATCAAAGACGGGAAGGAATTAAGCCACCAGGATTTAGAAAAGATTGCCCAGGGATTTATAAAGGAAATGAATCTCCAGAATAATCAGGCCATTGGTTTTGTCCATAAAGACAAGGAACATACCCATATTCACATCTATGCAAATCGTATCAGCTTAAAAGGGGAAGTTTATAAAGATAGCTTTATAGGAAAACGAAGTCAGATCGCCGCAGATAATGTAGCCAAACAATTAGGGCTAACCCGGGTAAGAGAAGTACAACAGGGAAAGCTACAGGAGTTAAAATGGCAGCGACTGGCCATTAAACATATCCATAACAAAGTTCTGGAATCAAGGCCCAAAACCCTGGATGAGTACATACAAAAAATGAATGCACGTAATGTAAAGGTCATTCCCAGTATCAACAAATCCAATCAGCTGCAGGGCTTCCGGTTCGAATATCAGGGCGCCAATTTAAAAGGAAGTGAGGTCCACCGGTCCATGAGTGGTAGTAAACTAATCGCAGAAATTTCTCAGAATAATTGTTACAGTAAACTCAGGGAAGTACCTAAGACTTTAAAGCTGGTGAATAACACCGTACAACTTAGCACAAACATGGCCAGTAAAATAGCTAAAGATCTGGCTAAACAGGTGATCAAGCGAGGACTTGATACCGGTATGGGTATGGGAATGGGCTACTAAATATTAATGAGTATGAAAAAACTAGATGAGATCATGGAACTGATGGCTGATGAAATGGCCGATTTTAAAGTTTCTATTTTAAAACTGGATTTATTATCCAAAAAGCTCAATAAAATGAGTATTCCTATCAGTACAGCTGCTATTGATGAGAATCTAAAGAGCTTTCTTCAAAAACAGGAAGAGGCTGATGAATTAAAAAATGAATTATTTAGAGATATCAATATCCAGTTGGAAAGAGCCAGTCTGATCCCCAACTATATTCTTGTGTTATTTGGGAGTATTCTGATCCTGCTTTTATCCGGATTGGGATATTTTATTTACTCTTCCAAAATAACCGAAGGAGAGAAATTTTGGATCTATCGAACTATTTCTGAATCAAAACTTGAATCCTATCAAATCTTTTTCTCGGAAAATCTGGAAATAAAAGAAGGTTATTGCAATTGGCTGGAACAGTGGCATAAGTAAGTATGCGCCCTATGCTGTTTTTACTTTACGCTTAACTTTCCGTACACTATAAAAACAGCACAGGAACCACGCGCAAGGTTAGTTATGGGAGATATGGGGCCATAAATTGTGACTTCCTCGTAAAATAAATATTTGTGTTTGTTCCAGAACCAGATGGAATTTGTAAAAAGGTTCCATGCACGAAGAAAATAAAATAAGAAAGCCCACGCCGTTGTATATGCTTTACGCATTTAGTGAGTGCAACTAATGCCTCACATTACGGGTGTACAAGCACCCTCATAACCAAAACTTTAATCTATAATAAGTTCAATCCCGGCTTTCTCAGCCTTGTATTTTATTTTAGTGGTCAGCTCATAATAACTCCAATTTCTAGGACAAATTCCTCCTCTTTGGCAATGCCTATCTTATTTTCCTGGTTTATTAAAATTAGCGTTCCTGCTTGGTGTTTCACACAGAAATCAATTAATTTCCGGCTGTATAGGTGGAGGCGATGACTAACATAATTCTTTTCCTTTTCATGGAATCTTTGCACTGCTTTTGTTTTTCTTTTACGTCCTTGTCCTGATCTGGAAAAAGTAGCTCCTGCCTCTGCCCTTTTCCGTGCAGCCTGTATGGCTAACCTCCGATATAAAAACTCTTCCCTGGTACCAATGCTAAGTTTTGTCATTCCGATTTTTACAACAATCGGGTATTCAAGGGATAAAGAAGCCTGGGCAATAACATCCGGTTTCAGGGTATGCCTTTCCTTTTCAATTTCAAAAACCGCCAGTAAATAGGTTTTATTATCTTTCAGTTGAATCTGCGAGGCGCATAGCTTAGTTTCGCCTGCTACTAACCGCTCTAGCAATCTACGTTTATCGGTGTAATCTTTTCCTAAGTAGGTTTTCATAGGAACTGAAAATAAACGAAAACAGAATGCTTTTTTCTCTTCGTTATAGGTTAATCCACTGATACCTTCCATATCAAAAGGAAAAGCCAGATCTCTTTTGAAATTCATCAATGAAGCTTACAGATAACTTAACTAAACTAGTAACATTGTACAATTTTTGGTGATAATGATAGGTCGACTACCAGCTCAGACACCTGTTTCCTACAGCGTCCTGACGTATGACAGATGCTATTGGATCCCGATCATATATGAGATCGTTTGTATCATATAGTAGAAATGATCTTGGGTCAGTACATGACTTCCTTTTAAATCATAGGCATAAATTTCTTCATTTTTAATTGACATGATCCTATTTGATCAGAACGAAAACAACCGGTTCTAGTGGGGCATTCCACCATTAAAAAAAAATTTTCATTTTTACTTGGAGACTAATTTAAAAAAAACAATAAAACTATTTTTGTATCATAGTTTCCTTTGTTTACCTTTGCGCCTGATTTCAGAAAAGCAGAAATTAAAAATAAAGTTTAAATGAAAAAAATACTGATATGTTTTCTTCTGGTAACGAGCCTTACTTCTGGGCAGGAACCAGTTATTTTAAGCCTGCCAGAGGCTGTTTCTTATGCTTTAGATCATAAAGCCGAAGCAGAAAAAGCACGTCTGGATATTATTAAGGCCAATGCGCAAATCGCCGAAGTAAGATCTAACGCACTGCCACATCTTAACGGAAGTGCAAATACATCTTATAATCCTCTTTTGCAGGAGAATATCCTGCCCGGGGAATTCTTTGGAAGGCCGGGCGAAGATATAGCTGTGGCATTTGGAAGAAAATGGAACTCGACTGCCACGGCGCAGTTGACGCAAACACTGTTTGACCAGGCGGTATTTACCGGCCTTAAAGCGGCTAAATCCACAAAGGAATTTTATCAACTGAATGCACAGCTTACGAACGAAGAAATTATTGAAAAGGTTGCAACTGCATATTACCAGGTATATCAAACCCTGCAAATGCTTGAAAATTTGGAGAGCAATCTGGAGCTAACAGAGCAAACTGTTGAAATCGTAAAAGGTCTTTATGAAACCGGACTGGCAAAAAAGATTGATTATGACAGAAGTAAAGTAACATTGAATAATCTTATCGCAAACAGGCAGCGGATGATTAATGCCGTTGAGCTGAGTGAAAATACCTTGAAATTTATGATCGGGATGCCTATTAGTCAGGAAATAAAACTACCAGAACAAAATTTTCAGCCTTCATTGCTCCCCAATGAAAGTCTGGAAATGACTGAAAGAACAGAGCTTCAATTGTTGGCAAAGCAGATCGAGCTTTTAAACTGGCAGAAAAAAGCGACCCTTGCCGAATATTATCCTTCGGCATCTCTTTCCGCTAATTATGGCTGGCTTGGCCAGGGTGATGAGGTACCCCTTTGGAACGGTGAAGATAAAGGCGTTTTCTGGTCGGATCTTGCATCTGTTGGAATTAACATCAGAATTCCCATTTTTAACGGTTTTGCTACCAAATCCAAGGTAAAACAAAACCAGATCGACATTGAAAAGGCGCAGGCAGATTTCCAGGAAACAGAACTTGCGTTACAACTGGCCTACAGCAATGCTGTGGCACAGCTAGAGAACAGTTTTCTCACGATCGAAACCCAGGTAGAAAATGTAGAGCTTGCGCAGGGAGTGCTCGAAGACAGCCAAAACAATTATGAATTGGGACTGGCAAGCTTAAATGACATGCTTGATGCTGAAAGGGATCTCGCCGAAGCAAAAAATAACCTAACCAATGCCCGCCTTGATTATAAATTAGCCGAAGTGGAGCTATTAAAGTCACAGGGGAAACTAGAAATACTAAAAGAAAATAAGCTTTAAGATGAAAAAGAAAACAATCATAACCATTGTAGTGCTAATCGGCGTCGCCGTAGCTTTCTTCCTGATCCTGCAAAACAATAAAAAAAACAATGAAGAAGAACTGGAAATAGTTGCTCAGAAAAATTCAGAAGTAGCTGTAAGAACTGCCACCGTTCAAAAAGAAAGCCTTAGTGGAATGTTCACTGTAAATGGTACTTATGAACCTCAGACAAGGGTGCAGATTTCAGCCGAAATGAATGGACAGGTTGTGGCAATTTATGTTGAGGAAGGAAGCCGGGTCAAAGAGGGACAGGTTGTAGCAAAGCTTTCTGGTGATAAGACTAATGTAAACGTGACTAATGCAAAAGCCAATCTTGATAATGCCATTTCCAGTTTGAATAGGTTCGAAGCAGCCTTTAAAACAGGAGGTGTAACCGCAGCACAACTGGACCAGGCGAGGTTGCAGGTAGAAAATGCGAGAGCACAGTATCAATCTGCACAAATAAGCTCCGGAGACACCAACATCCGCTCCAAAATCAGCGGAATTGTAAATGAAAAAATGGTGGAAGTAGGAATGGTTGTAGCTCCGGGCAATCCAATCCTAGAAGTAGTGGATATTTCTTCCCTTAAATTACGCGTAGAGGTAGATGAAGCTTTGGTAAGCCAGTTACAAAGGGGCGACATTGTAAAAATGGTACCCAGCGTGACCAAAGATACCATTAGTGGGAAGATCAGTTTCATTGCGCCTGCCTCTAATGGAGCCCTTAAGTTTCCTGTGGAAATTACTGTGGACAATTCCGGAGGAAATTTAAGAGCAGGAATGTATGCTACTGCAGTGTTTAACGAAGCAGGGCTGGATAACATTTTGACCATCCCAAGAAAAGCATTTGTTGGTAGTGTAAGTGATAATAAAATATTTCTTGTAAAAGATAGTATCGCACATCTTACTACCATTAAGACAGGTATAAATTATGGCGATAAGGTTCAGGTTACCAACGGTCTTTCAGAGGGTGACGTGATCGTGACCAGTGGACAAATCAATCTTACTGACAATGCAGCGGTGAGAATCATAAAATAAAGAAAAACAAATGAAATTAGCAGAAGTATCTATAAAAAGGCCCAGCCTTGTAATTGTAATGCTCGCATTACTAATTATTGGTGGTCTTTTTAGCTATAGCCAACTCAGCTATGAGTTGATCCCAAAATTTGAAGTAAAGGTGGTTACCGTCATGACCGTTTATCCCGGTGCAGCTCCTGCCGAGGTGGAAAACACCGTATCCCGTAAAATAGAAGATGCAGTGTCTTCCCTTGAGAGCATTAAAAAGATCCAGTCGAAATCTTTTGAAAGCCTGTCGTTGGTGACTATTGAATTTGAAAACGAAGCGGATGTCGATTTTTCGCTCAATGAAGCACAGCGAAAAATAAACGCCATTCGCTCTGATCTTCCTGATGACGTAGAGGAACCTTCGCTCTCACAGTTCTCAATTTCAGATCTACCTATAATGAGTATGGGAGTAACCGCAAATCTCACAGAAAGTGAACTTTATGATCTAATTGATGAAAAAATAGAACCTGCCTTTTCACGGCTTCGGGGTGTCGCACAGGTGAATCTTGTGGGAGGACAGGAAAGAGAAATCAGGGTAAATTTGGATCCTGACAGGCTTCAGGGTTACGGGCTTACCGTTCCAATGGTGCAGCAAATAATAAGTGCTTCAAACCTGGATTTTCCTACTGGAAACCTTACCACCAGAGAGAATACTACGCTTATCCGGCTCTCTGGAAAAATTCAGTCTGTAGAGGAATTGAGAAATCTTACAATAGCTTCTCAAAACGGACAGAATATTAAACTTTCTGATGTTGCCGAAGTTCAGGATACGCAAAAGGAAGTAGAAAAGATTGCACGTATTGATCGTCAAAATACCATTTTACTTCAGGTTCAAAAACAAACCGATGCGAATGCGGTGACTGTAAGTGAACTTGTGCAGGAGAAAATTGATGAAATGGAGCAGCAATATGCCGAGCAGGGAGTACAGATAACAATAGCAGATGATTCTTCAGAATTTACACTTGAAGCGGCAAATTCAGTAATAAAAGATTTATTTATCGCTATTGCACTTGTAGCATTCATAATGCTTTTCTTCCTGCATAGCTATCGAAATGCCCTTATCGTAATGGTTTCCATTCCTACTTCGCTTATTGCCACTTTTATAGGAATGTATTTGATGGGATACACCCTCAACCTGATGAGCTTACTCGCACTTTCCCTGGTAGTGGGAATCCTGGTGGATGATGCCATTGTGGTTATCGAAAATATTCATCGCCATATGGAGATGGGTAAAAATAAAATCCGTGCCGCATATGACGGTGCTTCAGAAATTGGGTTCACGGTAACAGCGATCACCCTGGTAATCGTGGTGGTTTTCCTCCCTATTGCGATGAGTACCGGCCTTGTGGCAAATATTATTGCGCAGTTTTGTGTTACGGTAATCATTGCGACCCTCTTGTCCCTATTGGTTTCCTTTACGGTGGTGCCATGGTTATTTTCCAGATATGGAAAACTGGAGCTTATAACCGATAAATCTTTCTTCGGAAAGATAATAAATAAGTTCGAAGCAGGGATTTCCTGGTTTACTGCAGAAGTAACAAATATCCTGAACTGGTCTCTTGACAATAAAATTAAGACTTTTCTGGTAGTGATTGGTTTATTTGTAAGTTCTATTGCTCTTGTTGCAATGGGCTATATTGGATCTGATTTCTTTCCGGAAACAGATAGGGGAGAGTTTCTTGTTCAGTTAGAAATTGATAAAGATGCCTCCATTGAAGAAACCAACTTTATCACTCAACAAGCAGAAGCTTATCTGCAGGACATGCCACAGGTGGAGAGTCTTCTTACCACAGTTGGCCAGTCCAGTAGTGGAGGAATGGGCGCTGCGCAGGCTACCACTAATAAATCTGAGATCAATGTTACTTTAGTTGACAGATCTGAAAGAGAAGATAAAACCAATGTCTTTTCCGCTAAATTACAACGTGATCTTGAGCAGAAACTAGTGGGTGCTGAAGTAACTGTCGTCCCTGTGGGAATAATGGGGGCCCAGGCAGCCCCACTCCAAATGACTGTTACTGGTAATTCATTTGAAGAAGCTTTCGCCTATGCCCAGGCTGCTGAGGAAGTCTTACGGACTGTGGATGGTGCCACCGAAGTGGAGACAAGTGTGGAAGATGGTAATCCTGAAATCTCGGTAAGTGCAGACAGGGATAAAATGGCTTCCCTGGGATTAAATGTAGCCACAGTTGGGCAAACTTTGCGCACAGCGTTTAGTGGCAATACAGACAATAAATTTAGAACCGGAGACAACGAGTATGACATTAATATTATTTTTGATGAAGCAGCGAGAAATGATATAGAAGATGTAAGAAATATCCAGTTTGTAAATAACAGTGGGCAAAGGATTAATTTGGCCCAGTTTGCGGATATTAATTATGAATCAGGCCCTTCCCTGCTTGAACGTTACGACCGTTCGCCTTCTGTAACCGTTTCGGCACAAACAGTAGGTAAAACTACGGGAGCAGTGGCCCAGGAGTGGGAAGAAAAACTTGGGAATATCGAGCAGCCTAAAGGTGTGGAATGGACCTGGGGCGGAGATATGGAACGCCAAAGCGAAGGTTTTGGTACGCTGGGAATTGCCTTACTGGCAGCTATTATGTTGGTGTACATGATCATGGTGGTACTGTATGATGATTTCGTGAAGCCGTTTATAGTGCTGTTCTCTATTCCTCTATCCTTCATTGGAGCATTATGGGCACTGGCTCTTACCAACCAAAGTTTAAACATTTTCACCATTTTGGGGATAATAATGCTTATTGGGTTAGTTGCTAAAAACGCGATTTTACTGGTAGATTTTGCCAATCATAGGCTGGACCATGGAGAAAAAATAAGAACAGCTTTAATCCAGGCAAACCATGCGAGGCTGCGTCCAATTTTAATGACGACCATTGCCATGGTTTTCGGGATGCTTCCTATTGCACTGGCCTCGGGAGCGGCTGCGGAGATGAATAATGGTCTGGCAATTGTAATTATTGGAGGATTATTATCATCGTTATTCCTTACCCTGGTAATCGTACCGGTGGTATATATGATTTTTGTACGCCTGGAGGAGAAATTCTCTTCTAAAGAGGAAAAGAATTATGAGGAGCTGATGGTAGCAGATTATGAGCACATTCATCCTGAACAGGAATTAGAATTTGATTAAAGTGCAATAGCTGACTGTTAAAGGGCAGTCAGCTCCTTTTTGTACTAAAGCATAAAAAGGAATATTTTTATAAAACCAATTACCTAAATAAAATTTTTAAAACCAGAACAAATGGTGAAAGATATTGAATTACTAGAGAAGGTAGCAGATCTTTTCATCTATTATGGAGCCAAGACAGTGACCATGGATGACATAGCCCAGAAACTAAAAATTTCTAAAAAGACGTTGTACCAGAAATATAAAAATAAGGAAGTTCTGCTGGAAGAGGTGCTAACGTATAAGTTGGAAAAAGTTCTTTTAAAGATGAGAAATCTAGATGAAACCATAGATAACGCCGTGGAAAGGATGTTTGCCAGAGATGAGGATATTGAAAGAGCTTCAAGAACTAACGATTCCATTATGCTAAGGCAGCTAATAAAATATTATCCCGAGATATTTAATAGACACATGCTATATTTTTCAGAAAAGCTTTCGGAAATTCTTGTGCATAATATTGAAAGAGGTAGAAAACAGGGACTCTACAGGGAAGATTTTGATGCTAATCTATATTCAAAACTTTATTTTCAATTAACGATGACCTATGATAATTCACCCTTTTTGGATACCACTGAAATATCCAGGGCCCACTATCAGCATGAATCGTTAATGTTTTATATGAATGCTATAACTAATGAAAAAGGTAAGGTAAAAATGAAAAACATTATTTCTTAGATCATCCTGTCTTCAGCGTTGCAACACCCTAGAAATTTTTCTCGATGATTCGATATAATTCTGCCTGCTGATCATCCATTTTCAGGAGCTTGGATTTAGTGTGTTTAGAATCAGGAAGGGTATAAGTTATTTGATACATGTTATGTGTGAGTTCTGCTGCTTTTCTTAGTGATATAGTAGATTTTTCGGCATGGAGCAGCCTTTCCAATTCCTTGTAAATACTATAAGCCGTAAATGAGATGCAGATATGGGCTTCGATCCGGTGACGCAATCTGTGGTAAATGGGCCGTATTCGTAAATCGGTCTTTGACATTCTGAAGGCTTTTTCAATATGCCATAAGTTTTTATAATTTTCGACTACGAGTCTATCTGATAGTCCTGTATTGGTTACGTAGCCTTTCAATCCATCCCAGGCGTTGTCTTTCCAGAATTTTTCATAATCAATTTCAATGGTCACATCCCCCTTCATTTTTAGATATTTATTGTAACCCTTATTGTTGATGTTGGATTTGGTGAGCTTTCCAGATTTTATCCGCTTTTCCAGGCGCTGCAATCCTCTTTTTCGGTTGTGCTCATCTTTTGCCGCTCGATTGTTCGCATAGGTAACAATCAGACGGGTTTTTTCAGCCTTTGGTATTTTGATCATCTGGCCATCAGTAAGCTTTTTTGCCAGTATCTGTTTTTTTATTTTTTCTGGTTCGTTTTTTAGCCTTGCCCCAATGATATATTGGTAACCTTTTTCTTCAAGGGCCAAGATGTTGGAATTTGACAATAAGCCAGCATCGGCAACAATCACAGGTTTTTCCAAATTAAATTTTGCTGTTGTTTTTTCTATGAATGGGATCAAAGTATGTCCTTCATAAATATTGCCTTCGAAAATATCATAGCCAATGGCATAGCCTCCAAGCCCCACCAACAAACCAAGAAAAACCTGGGGGTTCTGATGCTTCCCATCCTTACTGAAGCCTGCTTTTCTAAGATCATCCTCATCGCTGGCCTCAAAATAAAGTGTGGTCATATCATAGAAGACAATACTGATCTTACCTCCAAGAACTTTTAAAGTATGTGCAAAAGAAATCTGCTCAGCCTGTATTTTTAAACGGTCATTGAGCTTGTCCAGGAAACGATATACAGCATCTATATCCAGCCTTACACCTTGAAACCGGTACAGGTATTCAATAGTCTTTAATTTGCTCAAAGGGAAGGCCAATCTGGCAATCACCAAATGGCGAAACAGATCTTCATTGATCTCATTAAAACCGATGCTGTCATATATTTTTCCAAAAATAATTTCCGGGCCCACGGTTTTAATACTGGCATTGCCCAAAGCTTCAAATAACTGCTCTACAACAATATCATTTTCTGAAACAAACAATTTTCCCTGAGCCTCCAGTCTTTCTATTTCCTGCTTTCCCAGGAAAACAAGTTTTTGGATCTCCTGCTCATTGCTACCGCTGCCAATAGACTTAACAACCTTGTATTTCCCTCTTTCTTTGGAAATAATTTGTACCGATATACTACCAGAACGATTCTTTAATCTTCTTAAAAACATCCTCAAAAATAGGCTTGCAACACCCATTTTCAAAATTCATTCCAGTAAAATCAATGCATCCCAAGCTGTTTTTTAAAAAGTGCGGAAGACAGGACAGGGACTCTACAGGGAAGATTTTGATGCTAATCTATATTCAAAACTTTATTTTCAATTAACGATGACCTATGATAATTCACCCTTTTTGGATACCACTGAAATATCCAGGGCCCACTATCAGCATGAATCGTTAATGTTTTATATGAATGCTATAACTAATGAAAAAGGTAAGGTAAAAATGAAAAACATTATTTCTTAGATCATCTAAGTGCCAAAAAACCGCTAAGAAATTTAATTTTCGATAATGTAAGCTTAGCCTTAGCCTATAGTGAGTATCTATGAGCTCAATTTCCATCTTTTGTGACTCCATAACCATAATTCAGGACTTTTTCTTATGGAACTTTCCAAAAGTTTAATATAATTATCTATAATACTGCTTGTCTCCGTCTTTTCGACAATATGAAACTGTAACTCGTAATGTCCTCTTTTTATTTTTCTAAAATTTGGAAAAACCACGGCGGGTCCAGTTCTATCGGCAATTTTTTCTGCACCGGTCAAAAAAGCTGTTTCCCTATACATAAATTCTTTCCATATTTTTGCCTGTTTTCGTTTGGGGCTTTGATCCCCTATTATACAGTTCATTACGGGTAGGTTTTCATTCTTCTGTCTTATGATAGTCCTGTATCCTTTTTTCGCCGCTATACATTTTACCCCGAATCGTTCTCTTATAGTTAAAAACAGTTCATTGAAATATCCATTTTTTAATGGTTTGTAAAAAGTATATGAAGGAATTTGAAAATATATTGGCAAGTACACTAACCACTCCCAATTTCCCTGATGTGCGGCATACATTAATATACTCTGGTGCTTTTTCTGAAAATCTAGTAACAATTCTGGATTACGTATAATTAATCGCTTTTTGATTTCTTTTTCACTTATTGTAAGTGTTTTAATAGCTTCTACTGCAATATCACAAAGATGGTGATAGAATTTCTTTTCGATTATATTTATTTCGTATCCAGTTCTTTCTGGAAAAGCATTTACAAGATTATATCGAACTACCTTTTCTCTATAGCTAACAACTTTATAAACAATAATATATAAAACATCAGATATGAAATATAAAATAGGCATTGGTAATAGGGAGATCAAATAAAAGGGGAAAAATTTTAGACGGGCAATGTATGTTAACTTCATATGATTGAAATATTAGTATTATTAAATCCTTTCTAAGCTAATAACCATGGTTTTCCATATGATTTAATATCCTTTATTAATATTCAGTTTGACCTATAATCATCGTAATGATAGAATATCCTTTGGGTATTTTTTCAAATCTTTCTAACAAATTCTTTCAATTTTTGATTAAAAAAACTTATTTAAAAAATCAGAAAGTCCCAATTAATCCTACTCTTCCTAAACCTATATTAAATTTCCAGCTTATACTATTCTTAAAACCCTGACCGTAATCTCTTTTTGTGTTTAGATAATTATCTATCGTATCAACTACCAAAATACTTATGGCCATGCTGAGTCCCACATCCGTTAGCCAATGAGCTCCTGCCCAAAGCCGCGAAACTGGGGCTATCATTCCCACTCCGTAAATTGCTGCTTTTAGTAATGGATTTTTAAATTGTTTACCTATAGCATAGGCTGTGGTAAAGGAAAGAATGGTGTGTCCAGAAGGGAAGCTATGGAAACCACCTTCTTTGCTAAAGGGCTTGAAAGAACCTTTGCCTTCTCCGGCACCAGGACGGCCTCTTCCTACAGTTATTTTAGAAATGGTTTGAATAAGGCCAGCTGTAGAGGCTGCTGAAATTAGCAAAACCCCAGTTTTTCGTATTTTTTGGTTTTTCGTTATCAAACCGTACAGATACACTACTCCATTTATTGCGTAATTATTTTGTGGACTGCCATAATACCAGCCGAAGTCTTTTATTATTCCTGGAATATCTTTTTCTTGATTTTCAAACCATATATTAGACTCTTCGTCAATTAGATACAATGCTCCTGTACCTATTATTATAATTCCAGCTGTCAGAAAATTGTTTTTTTTCCATTTCAAAGGTTTTGTGTAGGTGGTAGTTAGTCCATTGAAAGTACTGACTCCATCATATTTTAAAAGTTCCAGTGTAGTAGGAAGGCTGTCATTTTTTTTATTTTGGCTAAATAATAAAGACTGAAATGCCAAAAAAGCGATAAGGTATATTTTTTTCATTTATCTAAATTTTTATATTTATTTGTGTGGCGTCTTACACTAAATACCTCTATCGGTGACTCACGACCTTCCAAATTTTTTTGACCCAAAGAAGTTGTATGATACCTGTTTTGATCCTGGATAGAATTTTTTACCTCTCCGGAAATTAACAATGAGCTATCGTAGCTTTTACAAAGGTTTTCTAGCCTTGAAGCAACATTCAAAGTATCGCCATGATAAGCCAGTTCCCTTTTAACATCTCCTACTTCTATAACTGTAACCATACCCATATGTATTCCAGCTTTAAAAGTAGGAACCTCTCCAAATTGTTTATAGTAAAAATCCTCTCTAGAATTAAGTTGATCTTGAACTGAGAAAAGGAAACCTATTGGAGAGTTACCTTGGAATTTTTGAAGTGGCCAGCTAATTACGATTTCATCCCCCACGTATTGATAAATTTCGGCATGATATTCCCTGACAATTCTATTTATATCCAGAAAAGAATGCTGAATAAGTGAACTATATTTTAGATGGCCCAATTCTTCGGCTAATCTCGTGGATGAATTTAAGTCCAAGAACATAAAAACCCTCTCTTGCTCTCGAGGAAAGCGGAATGTACCTAGAATCATATACCACAAATAGCCTGGGCCGAATTTAGAAGCTATTTGATTGAAGAAACTGATTACGAGTGTCATCAAAAAAGTATATATCAATAAAATATATTCAATACGTTCTCCACTTTCTTCTAAGATTATTGCAGATAATGAATTTTTCTCTATAAAATAGTTCGAAAAAACCTCACTTGCAGATCTAATAGCAATTACAAGTCCCGCAAGTAGACAAAAGTAAATGAACCCTCCAGCCAGAATATTTAATCCTAATGAGTGATTTCGATGATAAATTTTTGTAAGTAAATGATCCAACAAAGCCAACGATGTTCCAAAAATAACTCCTATTAAAACTGTAAATTTAACAGGGGGATCTCCTACTGGTAGCCCCTGATTAATTTCCAATTTTTGGCCTATCACACTGTACATTGCAAGTAGATTTTGATGGGCAATGAACATTAGGAGACTGTAGGAAGCTATCCAAAAAACTATATATTTAAGAATTTTAGATAAAAGGGGGTTGCTATGGATCAAATAAATAAAATCAATATTATAGTTTTGTTTCATAAAATCTATTTTAATATAAAGGACAAAACCTACCTAAGCTGCGCAGGTTTTAATAGTTGAAGGTCGGTTGACCTGATAATATATCCAATCCGGAGCATACTTCTATATTTGTCAAAAGCAATCAAATTTTCTCCATAGCCATTAAACCATTCCAACATAATGTACTGATTCGTTCTTTTAGCTATTGAATAAATCAAGCGACTTCTTAAGCTTCCTTTCCAGTTCCATTGATTACCCTTTTTAGCATTGAGTTCCAATTGTAAATCATTACTAATATTATGAACCAAATTTATTTCACCATATCCTATATATTTTATTAGCTCTGGATTATCTGATTTATAGGAGAATGGAAACCAGGTCTTTATACTTAAAAGTGTTTTCTTGCTAATTCGTGTATGGTAGCTAAGGGATATACTGTTCCAACTCCTAGAGTAAATACTATCGCGACCATTAGACTCATGCTCAATTTTAAATTCTGTAAGACCAACCAGTTTATCATCATTATTGAACAGAGGTTTTCCCAAACCGATTCCTGGATTAAAATTTACTTCCTGAAACGGACGGGAGAATGCATATACATCCCAAAAAGCCTTTTGGGTGTACGTAATAAACAACTGAGTATTAAAAGGCAATGTATGCCTTGTCATTAATTGCTTAAAACTTATCTGGTATTTGGCATCTGCAGTTTCTTTAGAAATTCCTGTATGGGTGGGAACTCCTGTTATAAAATAAGTATCCTTATAAATTGAAAATGAAGGAAATATAGTATCTTTTAATTCATCTCTCGTAATACGCTGAGATTGGACCTGGTGAAAGGAAAGTAGCGCTAGAATGGCCGTGTAAAAAGATAATTTGAATGATATAGGCATCTTAAATGCATATTTAATTGTGGCTAAACATGATAAATTTTTAATTGAAATTTTGATAGTGTTCAGAATATTTATCTTCTAAATTATCTGTAACAAACAAGTATTTAGATTCTGCCAGTTTATAATTAGCATAAGCATTTATATATTTCGCCTCAGCTTCTTCTTCCTGTTGTTGAGCATCTAATAGATCGGTCAAATTATTTAGGCCACTATTGTAATTATCCCTTTGAACTTTTAAATTCTCGTTGGTATAATACAAATTTTCTTGGGCATAATTAATTTGCTTGTAGGCATCGATAAGATCATACCAGGATTTCATAATACCGATTTTAAGCTGGTCTTTTTGCTCTTCCAGATTATTTTGAGCTATTTTTTCCTGAAGTATTTTTTGCTGAACTTTTTCCTTTCCTGCTCCCCACCAATCGGAAATTGGAATGCTTACCATTCCCAACCCAATAGGCTTAAACTGGCCAGGAAGATTATTGGAAAACGATCCAAAATAGGCGGCATTCACACCCACTGAAACTTGTGGTAAAAGATCGGCTTTAGTTATTTTTGTCATTAATCTGGCGGCTTCAATCGACTTTTCGATAAGTCGGTAATTATCATTGCCGGTCAAGTCTAAATCTGGTTCAGAATATTTAAGCTGTGGTGGGTTTACTTGTCTTAAAGTATCTATTGCAACCGTAGTAGTATCATAAATTTTTCCTACATATAAGCCAAGGTCCAATAATGCCAGTTTCCGCATATTCGCAAGTTTACTTTGTTGTAAAAGCACACGACTACGATTTGTTCTCACTCTTAGTAATTGATTTTTTGCAATAAGTCCGGCTCCTAACAGGTCTTCTTGTTGTTTCAACAATTCGGTGAGGTATATTTTGCTTGCTTGTATGGACCTTAGTTGTTCCTGTACCTTTACTAATTGCCAATACTTATCTTCGGTTGTATAAAGTATAGAATCTATAGACTGCTCTGCCTGTATTGTCTTGGTTTCCACTTGTAAACCTGCTAAATTGCTTGAGTTCCTAACTTTCCCGCCCGCATAGATTATTTCTGTTGCCCCAGCACTGGCCAGATAGATATTATCAATACCAATAGGTAATATATTCTGGATAGGATCTATAATATTGTTGTTAAATCCGTTAAGAACGGTCCCCTGCCCATTAATTTGGGGAAAGTAATTGGCAATTGCTTCACGTTTAGCTGCTTCAGCCTGTTCAATTCTTATTTCTCCGTTTTTTATACTATTACTATGAGATACCGCAGTTTTTTTAACCTCCTCCAGATTTAAGGTTTCCTGTGCAAACAAGCTTCCGAAGGATAGAAAGCTTAACAGGCTGCAAGCTATGATATAAGAACTATGCTTTGGATTCATATTTTCTATAGTTATATTAGGAATTCGCTTGATTTTCTTGGGATGCTTCACTTTCATTTTTTTTATTTCTGAAAAACAACCAGTACAATACCGGTAAAACAAATAATGTAAGCACCATCGAAACCATTAAGCCAAAAGCTATTACTGTACCTAAAGGCCCCCATAAAGTGGATCTACTAAGGATCATAGGAGTCACACCAACTGCTGCTGCAGAAGAGGTAAGGAAAATAGGTCGCATTCTTCTTTTGGCAGCCTGGGCAGCAGCTTCGAAAACTGAATACCCGTGATCTCTTCTTAATTCATCTGCAAAATCAATAAGGATAATACCATTTCTAACCACAATTCCACAAAGTGCTAAAAGCCCTAAGAAAGATGTAAACCCAAAAGGATACTGCATTAACAATAAGCCTAATGCTGCCCCAAATATGCTGAGTGGCATGGTGATAAAACTTAAAACCGCATATGTAAAAGATTTAAAGTGCCAAAGCAGGATAAGGAAAATAATGAAGATGCTTATTAATAGAGAAATGCCCATAGGTAGTAGATTTTCCTGGGACATTTCGTATTCACCGCCGTAACCAATTGTAATATTATCAGGAATTTCTAATTCTTCTATTTTTGGACGTAATTTTGCGAGCACTTCATTGGCAACAGCTCCTTTAGCAATATCTATCCGTACCGTTAAACATCGTATTCCATTACGCCTCACAATTTGTTCCTGTTCCCAATCGGGTTTGATATTCGCAATTTGCCGTAGGGGAATACTTGTACCTGTTCTAGGTGAAATTATTGCTAATTCCCTTATTGTTGATACTTTTTGGTCGGTTGGGTTCTTAGATTTTATCTTAACGTTTATGCCATATTCATCATCCCAGACTTGCGTTGCTATTAGCCCCTCCATATTCATAGCAATAGTGTTGGCAATATGTTCTCTTGTTAGGCCTACACGGGACGCTTCTTCTTCTTTAACATCAATAGAGATGGTTTGCTGAATTTCACCATAATTAGTCCTGGACCAAATGGTTTGTGGGGTTTTGCGAGAAAGGTCAATAATCTTATCTCCATACTCCTTTAGTGTATTTATATCTTGCCCAAAAAGCCGAACTTCCACCTGTGCCGGTTTCGCTATCATATTAAGTTGTTTCATTCTTAAATATGCATTGGGAAACATGTTGGCGTATTTCGCATCATATTCTTTAAGCACTTCTACTGTAGCATCATCTGAGGAGGTGGTAACCAAAACCTGGGCATAGTTCTTTGCTGGAAGATTTGGGGCATAGACCATATGAAAACGTGGCGAACTTTCACCTATAAAACTTGTATAATCTTCAACGCGCTCATCTTTTGCAAGGATCTTTTCAAATTCTTCAACTACGCTTTGCGTTTTTTCAAGGCTGCTATTTTTAGAAAGGTAGACCTCTACGGCAAATTGATTTCTTTCGATTACCGGAAACAATTCTTGCGACAAATTGGAGAAAAGAAATATACCTATAAGCACTGATGCTATTCCTGCAACAAGCGTAAGTTTATAGTGTTTCATCGCTTTTTCCACACTCCTATCAAAAATATTTTGCAAGCGGTCTAACAAAGATTTTTTCTGCTCTTTTTGATTATTTTTTTTGTTCTGCAATCCTTTTTTAATGAATAAGGTATTAAAATAGGGTACAAGCAATACAGAGATGGCGAGTGAGAGAAATAATGCGATCATTATGGTATATGGAAATGTGCTAAGGAAGTCTTTTGCGATTCCCGACATAAAAAACACCAAAGGTAAAAAGGTAGCAGATATGGCCAGTGTTGCAGTAAATACAGAGGGGAAAAGTTCTAAGGCACTATTCTTTGCCGCTTCCCAAACAGATTGTCCTTCATCTAATTTTTCTACGTGATTATCAATTACAACAATGGGATCGTCTACTACTATCCCTAATACAATAATTAGTGCTGCAAGGGTAACGGTATTTAGTTCCATTCCCAACATATACATAAGTGCAAGTGTAGATAAAATAGTAATAGGGATAGTTGCTGCCGCAACAGAAGCTATCCTAAAAGGCAGCAAAAACAAGGTAACGATGACCACTCCTAAAAGGGCATAGCCAAATTCTTTTAAAAAATGGCTTATAGCATCTTGTACAACACTGGGCTGATTAGCAATTTTCCTTACTTGGATATCTTCTGGAAGCTGATTTTTAATTAAATCAAGTTTTTCATCTATCCTATCTCCAAACTGGACAATATTGTTGCCCGAAGCCATCTCTAAAGTGATGATCATTGCTTTTGTTCCGCTCGTGGTTATAAATGAATTTGGGTCTTCATACTCTCTTTTTAATTCAGCAATATCTTTGATCCTGACAACTCTGCCATCTTCACCGGTACTTACAATGTGATTAGCTATATCTGTTATGTTTTCTAAAAAAACGTCCATATGAATGGGCCTATCAAACCCTGGTGACTCTAAAGTTCCACTTGGCCTTACAGTACCTTGTGTTTGCAGGCTCTGCATTAACTCTCCTGGACTAATACCGTATTGTGCTAACTCATTTTGATCTATATATATAGCAATCTGCTCTGTAAGGCCTCCAGAATGGCTTATCTTGGCCATACCTTTAACCTGGCGGAGTTTATCTTCAATTTCTTCAACATGTAGCTGTAGATCTTTATAAGGCCTCGTTTTAGATTCCACCGCTATAATCATTGCGGCCGTACTTCCAAAATCGCTGTTAACAAGGATACCCTTAACGCCGGGTGGCACTTCGCGTTGTTGAAAAACAAAAATGTCGTTTTTTAGCTTATTCCAAAACTGCGAAGTTTCGTCTGGCCCTACTCGACTGTCTATTTCTACATAAATATACATTGCCCCATCCTGCGAATAAGAATAGGTTTTTTCTTTATCTACTTCATTGTAACTAAATAGAAAAGCTTCCACTTTAGCAGTAAGTTGCTCTTCAACTTCTTCTGAATTGGCACCGGGGTAAAATCCCATAACCAATCCTTGCCTAATGGTAAACTCCGGAAACTCGTTTCGTGGCATATTGAATAAGCCTAGCAGGCCAATCACAACAAAAACAAAAGCCAGTGCCACGGGAAAAGCTTTGTTCTGCATCGCCCATTCTATTATAGAACCTTGTTTTTTCATAAAATAAGGGGCTTATTATTTATTAACAATATTTACCGGTGTATTTTCGGTGAGTTTGTGATAACCAGAGGTTATAAGCTGTTCGCCATTTTTTAAACCTTCTGTAATGGCTATACCCTCGTCAGTTAATTTTCCGGTCTTTACAATACGCCTTTTGGCTTTATTTTGATTATTGACTACATATACGAAGTTTTCATTTCCATCGGTTACAGATACGGTTTCTACCGGTACTATTATGGTGGCAGAGCTCTCTTCTTTAGCTTCTAACTTTTCTAAAATAGAAACGGTGCAAGTCATCCCAGGTTTAATTTTTCCGGTAGGATTATTAATACTTATTTGTGCTGTATATGTGGGGTTAGAACTATCTGTCTGTACAGATAGTTCCGTAATTTCACCCTCATATTCTTTATTTAACGCATCTACTTTTACTACGGCTTTGTCCCCTTTTTCATACTGGTTAATCTCGTCATCAGGAATAGGGATAATTGCTTTAAGCTTATCAATATTAAAAAAATAGACAACAGGTTGGCCGGGTGAGGCCAAGTCTCCTGCTTCCATCATTTTTTCCCCAACATAACCACTAAAAGGAGCCCTGATGCTGGTGTGTTTTACATTTTGATAGCTTGCTTCTGCAGCAGCTTGTGCTTGTTGGTAATTAGAGCGGGCCTCTACCATTCTAACTTCTGCAATACTTCCTTTTTCATACACTTCTTTTACCCGGGCATAATTATCCTCAGCCAGATCTGCCTGTGCTTTTTGGGTTTCATATTGCTTTTGATAAGTTGTAGCATCTATACTAGCGATGAGATCATTTTGTTTAACATATTCGCCCATCTTAACCGGGAATTGCTCGATAGTTCCAGATACCTGAAAACTAAGCTTCACATTTTTATCTGCAGCTATCCTTCCTGTAGCAGATAAAACATTACTATTATTTTTGAATGACTGCTCTCCAACAAGGATTGTTTTTACGTCGATAGGTTGAATTTCTTGTGTTTTCTCATCTTTTTTACAAGCTTGAAATATTATAAAAGTGATGCAGAGCAAAAGACCGGGATAGAATTGACGCATACGTTTAGCTAATAGAGAGTTTAATTTATTGATCATATTTTAGACCTTTTATAAGCAGGCTAACCAGCCACTGTAATCTAATATCCATATTGTCCAAGGTACCATATAGGAGCATTTCTTTTTCTAAACTATTGAGAGCAGTACCCATGGCCATTGCCAAAAATTTAATATCATCATCGCTTATAGATGCGATTTCATCATTCTCCAAAGCCCAGGTAAGAATGTTTGTGAAGATTTCATTTTCTAAATGCCTTATTTTAAAATATATTAAGTTATTGAGGTGGGGATTCTGTTTTATATCTTCAACTAAAAATCTATATCCTTCTATTTTTTTGAATAGGCTATTGAGTTTACCGGCGACATATCCTGTTAAATTTTCCTCAATGCTGCGAGAGGGAGCAATTTTTGTTTTAGCAGGCTGTATAATAGTTAAATATTCAAGTAAGGCAACTTCCTCAAAGACTTCTTCTTTATTTTTAAAATAATAATAAATAGTACTTCTTCCTTTGTTAGATGCATTTGCAATATCACTCATCGTAATTTGGCTGAAACCACGCTCTTTAAATACATTTTTTGATGAATTTATAATATGTGCCTTTATTAAGTCGTTGTTCATTTGACAAAATTTATAAAATTGTCTAATTTTAGACAAATATAAATATATTGTCGAATCAATGGATTTTAATCAGAGAATATCTTTAACTTTATTATGCTGATAAATTGAAGTTGGTAATTCCTGAATTATTTGAAACAATTAACTATAATAGGTTTTTAAAAAGCCTGCGATGAATACTATAATTAAATAAAATGACCCGATTGGAGGAGATATTGGAGGTTGCATGTAAACTCTATTACCAGCAAGGTATAAAATCAGTCTCTATGGATGATATCGCGGAGAGTTTAGCTATCTCAAAAAAAACTTTGTATAACACAGTGAGTAATAAAAATGAGTTACTTATCCTGGTCACAAAAAATTTATCGTCTATATTCATAAAATCGTTGCATGATATTAATGAAAGAAATAATATTACGCAAAAAGAAAAATTAAAACACATAGCTAAATTTATTCTGACATTTACCTGTGAAAACTTTCTTTTTATTCAACAACTTAAAAATACCCATAGGAGGTTGTGGGTAGAATTAGAGTATGACCAACATACTGCCATTTTGAAAATTATGGGTCCTATTTATCAAGAATTACGAAAGGAGAAACTACTGAAAAGATCAGTGAACAAAGATTTGCTAAATTTTATTTTTCTAGGCATGTGTAAGGTTAAAAAGGATCATTTAAACTCAATGGAAAACTCACAAAAACGTATAGAGATTTCAGAACTATTAATTGACGGATTATTTGTTAACATAGAAAATTAAATACTTACCTCTATAATTATTATTCAAATAAAATCCTGGGAAATCGTTTTCGTATGTCCAAAGAAGTACCTATTGAGTTCTAAATAAAATTGTACCCAAACAAATCAAAGCAAGCTTGCCCATTAGATTGTTCAGAACAATGAAATTAGGAATGCTTTCGGCACCAAACGCTTTTATTTAATGATGTGATTGTATTTAGAGGGTTCCAACAAAGCAAGAACTTATTGTCAAGACGCAAACTACGGTTAGATATTATAAGTAATTTAAAAGTTTAGTAGATGGGAGATACGTGCAAGACAGCTTTTGTTAAAAAATTTTATGGTAAAATTTATTGAAATAAATAAAAAGTACAAATGCTATGGAATCAGAATTTTATCAGCTACAAGCTAAAAAGCCCAATGGAGAAATTATTGAAATGAAAGATTTCGAAGGTAAAACAATATTGGTTGTTAATACGGCTACAAAATGTGGCCTTGCCCCACAATTTGACGGTTTAGAAGCACTGCACCAAAAGTACAAAGACAAAGGGTTGGTTGTTTTAGGATTTCCCAGCGCGCAATTTCTGAACCAGGAGCCTGAAACAAACGATACGGTAGAGGAAGCTTGCAAAATTAATCATGGTGTTACCTTTCAGCTTACCGAAAAAATTGATGTAAACGGTAAAAACACTCATCCGGTATTCGCTTATCTCAAGAAGAGAAAAGGAGGTTTTCTCGGAAACCGTATCAAATGGAATTTCACCAAATTTTTAATCGATAAAAACGGTAACCCGGTAAAACGGTTTGCCCCAACTGATAAACCTGAAAAAATAGAAAAGGATATTTTGAAACTTATTGGCGATAAGAATTAGCATATAGTATGCAGATCAAATAAAAAAACAGGAAAAATCAAATTGAGCATACTCGATCAATCGGTTATTAAGCCTGGCGATGATCAGTGAAAGAACAGCTCATTAAATTATCAAAGCATTTTGGAAACCTATGAAATTATAATTTCCTCAATATGTGTTGATTATGAGGCGTACAGAAAAATATTTGAGTTAAAGGCTTTACATTAATATATTTAATAATTAACACTTAAAAACAAAATTATGAAGTACAGACAATTAGGAAAATCTGGTTTAATGGTATCCGAACTTTGCTTAGGAGCTATGAGTTTTGGCGGCGAGGGCTACTGGAAAGTAGTCGGTAATTTAGATTACCCAGCCAGCAAAAAAATAGTGGATATGGCTCTTGATGCCGGCGTAAACTTTTTTGACACGGCCGATGTATATTCCCACGGTCAATCTGAAGAAATTCTGGGTAAAGCACTAAAAGAGAAACGTAACGAAGTAGTGCTTGCCACTAAGGTAAGGGGGCGGATGAGCAAGGACATTAATGATGTGGGCTTGTCCCGTAAACACATTATTGAGAGCTGTAATAATAGCCTAAAGAGATTAGGCACCGACTATATCGACCTTTATGTGATGCACAGTTTTGATCCTGTTACCCCCCTTGAAGAAACTTTGGGCGCTCTATCAGATTTGGTGCATCAGGGAAAAGTGAGGTACATTGGTGCCAGTAATTTCACGGCATGGCAGTTGATGAAAGCTTTGGCTATATCTAAAGAAAATCACTTTGAAAAGTTTGTGTCACTTCAAGCTATCTATTCATTGATTTCCAGGGATGTGGAATATGAATTAACTCCGCTGCTTGAAGATCAAGGTTTGGGATTGACCCCATGGTCGCCGTTGGGAGGTGGTTTCCTGACAGGAAAATACAGGAAGGACAAACCCATGCCCGAAGATTCCAGAAGAACCAATGAAGAGCAAAACTTTATCCCGATAGATGAGGAAAAAGCTTATGTTATTGTAGATGCCCTGGAAGAAATTGCTAACAATCACAATGCGAGTATTGCGCAGGCAGCATTAAATTACCTGCTCAGAAAACCGGTGGTTTCTTCAGTCCTGGTGGGTGCCACCAAACCACACCAACTGGAAGATAACCTTAAAGCAACCGAATGGGAAATGAGTGCCGAGGAAGTAAGCCGCCTGGATGAATTAAGCAAATTAGACCCAATTTATCCACATTGGATGTTGCAATTCACTTACATGGACAGAACCAACACCGACAATTTCTTGTAATTGTAATTGTTTGACCAACAGAATCCCCCCGAGACTTTGCCTCGGGGGATTCATTAATTTGAGATAAATCACACGTAAAAATGAATAACATGAAAATTCCTGATGAATTTCAAAATTTAAAACCTTATGATATGAGTTTGTACACATATTCATTTGTTTCAGGGAAGCAACAGAATTACATAGATGTACAATATTATCATGATGAAAGCTTGTTGAAATTCTACGTCAGGGTTTTATTTCACGTTGAAACCCAGGGAGCCCCTGGAATTGTTCACGGTGGTGCCATTGCATCTGTAATGGATGAAGCCATGGGAGGGGTAGCCTTTTTAAATCATATGCCTGCTGTTACCGGGAACTTGACGCTAAATTATCACAGGCCATTACCGGTTGAAACCACCATGTATATGACTGCCACAATCGAAAAAACTGAAGGTAAAAAAGTCTATATCGCGGGAAAAATGTTTGATGGAGATGGGGTGCTTTTTGCCGAATCAGAAGGAATTTTTGTCAAAGTACCCCATGAAAGAATTGGTTTTACAAATAGCAAATAAAATTTTTGTCAATGAAGAAAATAATTATTCGTTATCGGCTACTGTAGAAGAGGCACTGTACCATTTAAGTGTTGTATGATCAATGAAATTATCTGGTTTACTTTCGCTGTGCACAGATTTTGAATACTTCAGCGTTTGTAAACCTGCTGCGATGCACTAAAACAATTTAAACACGAGGCTCGACCAACTAATAAGTGGGGAAACTGCATTGAAAGCGATAAGAAAAAAAGGATACAGAATGGGAAAGTTACCCGTATATTTTATACCTCATGGTGGTGGTCCGTGGCATGTAACTAAAAATGGCATGGGCGACCCTATTGGATATGGTCGGTTAAGGAAATACCTTAAAAATTTTGGTGAGCAATACAGCCAAAAGATAAAAGCTATTCTTGTTGTTTCAGGACATTGGGAAGAGGATTTGCCGACGCTGCAATTCGGTTCAAACCCACATTTGCTATATGATTATTATGGCTTTCCTGAATCTACATATCATTTAAAATGGCCAGCTCCCGGTAATCCCGAATTGGCTGAACAGACTGAAAATCTGTTAAAAGAAAGCGGTTTTAAAACAAAAAGAGACTACGAAAGAGGCTTTGACCATGGAATATTTGTGCCTTTAATGATTGCTTTCCCAAAAGCCAATATTCCGGTGGTTCAGCTTTCCCTGGTCAATTCCTTTGACCCTGAAACGCATATAAACCTTGGCGAAGTGCTTGAACCTTTACGAAATGAAGGTGTGTTGATTATAGGTTCAGGAATGAGCTACCATAATATGCAAGGGTTTATGTCGGGTAGTTCTTCAGCTACAGGTGTTTCAATGCAATTCGATGATTGGCTCACCCAGACAGTTGAGATAAATGATGCTAAAAAGCGAAATGAAATGCTCATTAACTGGAAGAATGCACCGAAAGCAAGAGAAAGCCATCCAAGAAGTGAACATCTGGCACCACTGTTTGTAGTTGCCGGTGCTGCTGGCATTGATAAGGGCTCTCATGATTATTCGGGATTACTCATGGGTGTTAAAGTTTCAGGATATAAGTTTGGATAATTGATAAGAATTAAATTTTATAGAGGCCAGTAGTTACTTATAATTTGTTTCTGATACGCCTTTCTATCGGCCTTGATCATTTTTTTCTATCAGGTTTCCTTGCTTTGGAAAGAATCGCTCCTAAAGCAGAACTTGTTGAAATACCTGTAGATATCAAGGTTGTTCAACGATGAGTCCATGACTTTATCTGGGGTATCATGGTATGCAGGTCCCTAAAGTTGGTTCCATTCTTAATTTCTATCTAATCGATATCATAGGCCTTTGCAATGGATCTGTCTCCTTTCCATTTATCAGTGGTGACCTTTGCCTCCCTACTGATGTTGTTGACAAAGATTGTAGCGACTTTACCGAGAATGCTCTATGCGCCTGGCTTACATGCGCCTGACCTTCTAGGGTAAGTTGTACGGCTTTGACCGCTTTCTCCTATCTTCAGCGTTGCAATACCCTAGAAATTTTTCTCGATGATTTGATATAATTCAGCCTGCTGATCATCCATTTTCAGGAACTTTGATTTAGTTTGTTTAGAATCAGGAAGGGTATAAGTTATTTGATAAATATTATGTGTGAGTTCTGCTGCTTTTCTTATTGATATAGTAGATTTTTCGGCATGGAGCTGCCTTTCCAATTCCTTGTAAATACTATAAACCGTAAATGAGATGCAGATATGGGCTTCGATCCGGTGACGCAATCTGTGGTAAATGGGCCGTATTCGTAAATCGGTCTTTGACATTCTGAAGGCTTTTTCAATATGCCATAAGTTTTTATAATTTTCGACTACGAGTTGACCTGATAGTTCTGTATTGGTTGCGTAGCCTTTCAATCCATCCCAGGCGTTGTCTTTCCAGAATTTTTCATAATCAATTTCAATGGTCACATCTCCCTGCATTTTTAGATATTTATTGTAACCCTTATTGTTGATGTTGGATCTGGTGAGCTTTCCAGATTTTATCCGCTTTTGCAGGCGCTGCAATCCTCTTTCTCGGTTGTGCTCATCTTTTGCCGCTCGATTGTTCGAATAGGTAAAAATCAGACGGGTTTTTTCAGCCTTTGGTATTTTGATCATTTGGCCATCAGTAAGCTTTTTTGCCAGTATCTGTTTCTTTATTTTTTTGGTTCGTTGTGTGCTGTGAGTGAGGGCAACTTAAAAGCATTAAAAAACACCAGTTTTGTATTTAACAGTTGAGCTAATGATGCTGAATACAGAACAGCATTGTCTGATGTTTTAGAAAAATTTGTCGCAACTAGGATTGAGCACATAGTTTTGATTAAAAAGGTTTATTAAGTATTTAATATTATCTCCATCCGCCGCGCAGCGCTTCATATTAGTCTACAAGCGAAACTAATTGTTGTAACTTTCTTCAACTTCATTTTTTCTAAACTCGAATTTTTTAGTTTCAGATTCAAAGGTAAACAACGCATTAGATACTTCACTCCCGGCAATCAACAGGGTCTTCTTAAACTCAAGTAAGGCTTGCTGTTGCTGTGCAAATGCAACTTCTTTTTGAGTCTTGGCTTTACTTGTGCCACATTGATAAGTGCTTTGCGGCTGCAGCACCTTGACTCAACGGCTGTGTCTCAAACTTATATAACACTTCGCATTTTCGTAATTTTTTGCCCTTCGTCCACCAATACTTTTTGAATGTAACCAGATGTTTTAGCTCTAACATCACTGTTTATTATGCCCTCACTGGCTGCCGGCTATTCTGTAAATCCTGTAACTGTTTTAGGTTGCAGTTGTGTTACTGGAAAAGGTACAGGTGGCCTTTGAGAAACTTGTGGGTTTTCTTGTTTATCACTACAACTTACAATGACTAAGCATACACTTAGTGACTAGATGGTTATCAGTTTATTGGATTTCATTTTTAATCTGACTTTAAATATTAAACTGGTTCTCTCTTAATTGTTTTATTGACATACTTGCTTCATCTAAAAATTTGATATAGTCATTATGAAAATTTAAATCGAATTTTTCTTCTTCATTTATAATTTTTTGTGTGTTAATCGTCTCTTTATATTTCTTTATTTCTAAATGTAACGCTTTAACTTCTTGCCATTCATTTATCATAGCATCGATGTACTGAACAATCAAATCCTTATTTATAATGAAATATCTTTTGCGATCTCCAGTTTTTGTGATATACACTATTTTTTTTAAATCCTGTAAATGATTGAGGTGTGTAGAAATAGTACTCTTACTTGCGCGAAGGATTGTCACCATATCGTCAAATGTGGTACCTATTTTACCTGTAAGAATGATATAAGCTAAAATACGTGCCGCAAATGGAGCTAACTGTTCTCTATTCTCTAAATGCACACCTAGTTTTTCAACTAAGTCCATTTTTTCTCTGCATATTTTTTCTTTCATTTCGAATTGTTTTTTCTCCTCATTGTCGATAATTATTAACTCACCCACAGTAAAATCCAGGCAAAAATAGTTATGGTTTCGAACAAACCGAACTATTCGAAATTAAATTTTTATTGATTATTGTTTATATATGATTTTACAACGTTTTTAGCTCAGTTTATAAATATGTGGTGTTGTGAAAATCCTTCATAAAATTTCAATAAGAATCCTGAAACTAAAGCTTCAGTTGAGTCTCTCCAGGATTTGCTCCCACAGAACTTGAATTTCCTTACAAGGGATAACCACCCCCATTTTACATTACTTGCAGTTATTATTTCGTTTTCAGGTTTTGTGTGGTTTATTGTTGGTTTTTCCGGCTTTATAGAGTAGGCACCTACTTCGTGCGATTAGTTGTTTTCTAGTATCTCCATTTTCAAAGATTAGTCACTGGAAGGTTTTTGTTTTTTAAGAGGGCTTGTTTGATTTGTTCATTCTCTAGGTCTATGGCATATCTTGTAAGGCTTCTAATGTAAGTTTTTGTACCTGGAAGTATTTTAAGTAGTTGTTCTATGATGGGTCCTACTTGGAGCCAATTCGAAGTATAAACTCAATATTAGCTCAATGCCTTATTTTACTAATATTATTTAATGACTGTATTTTATGCAACATTTTAGTAGTTATTTTAAGATGTTAGAAATGGTTTTGTACCTGGATTACACCTCATTTTTAGCTAAGCCCAGCAAAATTAGGAGTTGAAAACTTCTGTATTGGGAAGTAACCAATTGAACCGACAAAAAGCAATTAATCATTAGTGATTTATAAAAGACCGGTAATATTTATATACTTAAACACTGTTCGGGTTCTATAAGAAAAGATACACTGAAAAGAATTTTAAGTCAGTAAAATCTGAAAAACTCTAACTATAGTCAATAAAGGTTTATTTTCAATAATCAGCAGCGTTAGCAAGAAAATTTTTAACCTGGCTATTGATCTAAACATTTTTCTAATAATATAACTTGCTAATCATTCTTTTTCGGCAGCTCTTAATTCTTCGACGGTATTTAAATTTTGTAAAACCTCGGCATTTGAAAGAGTATTTAGATCCAGTAATTTATAAGTTTGCTTTGTTATAAAATCTTGCATTTTCAATTCGCCTTCCTGTAATGCGATTTCCACCTTCTCTTTCAAACCTTTCGGGTAACATGCAAATAATGGTGAAATTTGGGTAATGTTTGTAGCAACAGTTATAATTCCTTTTTCAGCAAATCCTATTAAGTTATTTATTCCGTTTCCATTTATTTTCGGCATATCGCAAGCCAGTAATAAAACCATAGGAGCCTGGGAATAAATAAGAGAAGTATACAATCCTCCTAAAGGTCCTTTATTTGGAATTATGTCCTTGTAAACAGGCTTCCCAAATTTCAGATATTCTTGGTTACTACTAACTATACTAGTCTTTAAATCTAATTCATCAAGAACTTTAAGAATATGCAGGATCATCGCCTTTCCTTTAAACTTAACCAGACCTTTGTCTGCTCCCATCCTTTTGCCCTTGCCCCCGGCTAGAATAAAAACTTCGATTTCTTCTTTTTTTACCACTTTATATTTCAATTACGGAATTCGAATATACATGATTCTCAATGCCTAAAATTAGTCTTTTGTATGTTGAAAATCATCTTCTATATTATCCTAATAACCAAATAATTAATACAAAAAAACTTTGGTTCCTAATAAATCAGAATATTCCAAATTCCTGCAAAAACCTTAGACTAAGGTTAAAATCCTATAAAATCGATCATTTCCTGGACTATTCTTAATTCTAATTTAAATCCTAAACCGTAACTTTAAGTGTTTTTACATAGTTACTGTCAAATAATATAAAAGCATAATGAAGATAAGAATCAGAGGGAATTCGGTAAGATTCAGATTAACGAAAAATGAAGTAGAACAATTATGCCGAGAAAATTTTATTGAGGAAAGAACCAATTTTCCTCACATGGATTTCGTCTACCAGGTCAAAGCTGCTGAAGTTGAACTTTTAAACATCGATTATTTAAATAATATAATATCTCTGCAAGTTTCGAATACACTACTGGAAAATTGGGAAACCAATGACAGAGTGGGATTTTCAAATTCTGTGGTTACATCGCAAGGCAAAACAATAGATCTTTTACTTGAAAAAGATTTTACCTGCCTGGAAGATCGTGGAGAAGATGAATCTAATAATTATCCTAATCCCAAATCTCTCGCCATTTAAATGAAAAATAATTCTGAAAGAAAAGTAAATCACAGGGGTCCAACGGAATTCCAGGAACTCAAATTTAAAGAACCTGTCACACACGCCGCAGGAAAATTGGGAATTAGAGAAACTGTAAAGCACACTTTTAAGGAAATGGGCGTGGTAGATTCGATGCGAGCCTTATTTACCATTAATCAACAGGATGGCTTTGATTGCCCTAGTTGTGCCTGGCCAGATCCGGAGAAACCTTCAAAAATTGGAGAATATTGCGAGAACGGGGCAAAAGCCCTGGCAGATGAAGCCACCCACAGCCATATTGCTGCTGAATTTTTTCAGAAATATTCAATTGAAGAGCTTTCAGAATTAAGCGATTTTCAGCTGAATAAATTTGGAAGGCTTGTGGAGCCTCTCGTTTTACGTGAAGGTAGTAAGCATTATGAAGCAATATCCTGGCAGGAGGCTTTTGAATTAATTTCAGAAGAATTGCGCAGTTTAGATTCTCCCAATGAAGCGATCTTTTACACTTCTGGCCGCTCCAGCAATGAGGCTGCTTTTTTATATGGAATGTTTGTTCGTGCCTATGGAACCAACAACATGCCGGACTGTAGTAATATGTGCCATGAATCTAGCGGTGTAGCATTAAGCGAAACTCTGGGAATTGGAAAAGGAAGCACCAAGCTGGAAGATTTCTACGAAGCCGAAGTGGTGATGATCGCCGGGCAAAATCCGGGAACCAATCACCCCAGAATGTTATCTGCCCTGGAAAAATGTAAGGAAAATGGCGGTTATATTATTGCCATAAATCCGCTGGAGGAAACCGGACTGGTCAATTTCAAAAATCCTAAAAATGTAAAGGGATTGATTGGCGGCGGTGAAGATATTGCCGACTTGCACCTGGCGGTAAATATCAATCAGGATATTCCTTTAGTGAAGTTGATACTTAAACGTCTTGCGGAAAAAGATGCGTTAGATGAAACTGTTTTTGACCATGAATTTTTAAAGGAATATACTGATGGTTATTTAGAATTAATCGAAGATCTAAAGTCTTTTGATGAAGAGGAACTTCTTGCCTTAACTGGAGTTTCTAATGAAAAAATTAATCAGGCCGTAGAGGTGCTCGCTAAAAAGACCAAAATTATTGTCTGTTGGGCAATGGGACTTACCCAGCATAAAAATGGGGTGGAAACCATTCGGGAATACGTGAACTTATTGCTTCTGAAAGGAGCCATTGGAAAAGAAAATGCCGGTACCTGTCCCGTTCGCGGACATAGTAATGTTCAGGGCGATCGAAGTGTGGGAATCATGCATTTTGTTGACGAAGATCTGAATAAACGCATCAAAAAACACATGAATTTTGATCCGCCAACCGAAAAAGGTATTGACGTGGTAGAATCTATGGAAGCGATGCATGAAGGTAAAGCAAGTATATTTTTCGCTTTAGGAGGAAACTTTTTAATGGCTGCTTCAGATACAGATTATACCGCGCAGGCGCTTAATAATTGTAAACTAACGGTACAAATTAGTACCAAGTTAAACCGTTCTCATTTGGTGACCGGTAAAAAAGCATTGATCCTTCCTACTTTTGGAAGATCAGAAAAAGATGAGAAGAATGGAAATTCTCGTTTCCTGACTATGGAGAGTAGTATGGGACGCATCAGGCAATCTAAAGGTATTTTAAAACCTGCTTCCAGCAATATTATGAGCGAACCTGAAATCATCGGAAATCTAGCACACACCTTTTTTAAAGGAAAACATCCCGTAGACTGGAAAGCGATGGGTGAGGATTATGAATTGATTCGCGAGAAAATTGATCTGGTGGCTAAAGGATTTGAAAAGACCAGTGAGCGATCTAAAGGTTTTGGATACTATCTTCCTAACAATGCGCGGCATAGAGATTTTAGCATGTTACCTAATGGAAAAGCACAGATCACGATCAACAAACTTCCGGACCACAAGCTCGAAAAAGATGAATTGATGTTGATGACCATTAGAAGTCACGATCAGTTCAATACCACAATTTACGGGCTGGATGACAGATACCGCGGAGTTTATAATGAACGCCGTGTAATTTTCATGAATTCCAAAGACATGGCAGATCGTAACCTGAAGCAATTTGAAATAGTGAATTTAACCAGTACCTACGATGGTAAAAAAAGAATCGCCTACAAATTTAAAGTGCTGCCTTACAATATTCCCGCCGGGAATATAGCCGCGTATTTTCCGGAAACCAATCCATTAGTCCCTTATAATCATTTTGCCGAGCGGAGCAATACTCCAATAAGCAAGTCTGTAAAGGTTCGAATTGAAAAGGAATTTAAATAATGCTATAAAAGAGCTAAAAAATATTGCTGATGAGCGATATTAATTGAAATTTTGACCATTCCAATTGATCAATATTTAAGGTTGGTCAAATAGCCTATTTTCTTACGTAAGCTTTTATAGTTCCACATTTTAGACCCTCAGATTCACCGTAAGGACGAATAGTGTACTCCCCTACTGCAGCAGGAATAATAAAAGTTTCTGCATAATGCACTATAAATGGTGGGAAAGAATCTGTAGGACTCTCAATAATAACTTCCCTACCTTCCACTAGATTCAATACGTTGACGCCTCCACCGGTTGTATGAGTTACTTTATCTGTAAACCAATGTCTTCTCGTCTCAATAAAATTAGTTTCATATAAACCTGTTCGCTCTTCAATCCAGGAATATCCTTCTTCAATTTTTTCAATATTATTCACCAGATTTTCTCCTGTCCACTCCCTGGTTCTATCCCACTGAATCACTTTTTCACCATGACCTATGTTAATGGGCCTTGGCTTATTGTCCATTCCCAGGCGACCCCAGTCGTACAACTTAAAAGTGAAAATATATGGAGTGGCGCTTATTTCCAGAACCATACTGTCTTTACCTGAACAATGAACTGTTCCGGCTGGAATCAATACATGATCGTGTTTTTTTACCGGCCATTTAGCAACATGCTTTTCAGCCTCAAAAGTGCTCCCATTTTCCTGGGCGTCTTTTAATTCGGAAACCATTTTCTCTGGCTTGATATCTTCGTTAAGGCCAAGATATACGTGAGCGCCCTCTTTGGCATCCAGGATATAATAGCTTTCATCCTGGGTATAAGACATTCCGAATTTCTCTTTAATATAATTCTTATCGGGATGGACCTGCAGACTTAAATTCCCTCCATCCATAGTATCTAGAAAATCAAACCTAATAGGAAATTCTGCTCCAAACTTACTATATACCTCATCGCCTAACAGATCCTTAGGCTCTCTCAGCACCAGGTTGATAGCAGGAGTTTCAAAAACTTCGGAACCAAAAGCCAACAGGATGCTGTTTTCTTCGGGAACGCAATCGAATCCCCAGGCATAATTTACTGCAGAACGGTCCAGATCTACCACTTCCTTGAGCCATTGACCTCCCCAAACTCCAGGATCGAAAAATGGTACAACGCGAAAAGGCTGGCTATTTGCTTTCTTCAATCCAGCATTTAATAAATCGCCGGTAATCATTTTAGGATTGTTCCTTTTATTTCCGTCAATGAAATAATCAACCTTATCGAAGATGGAGAGTTTATGCTGATCCAGCACCCTCCAGTCTACAAAATAGGATTGTTTGTAAAGCAATGTAGCTTCAATATCCTTATTTTGAACCCCTAAGTTACTTACCTCCTTATTACGCATACGCTGCTGGATCTCCCAGCGAGCCATATCTATATAGATCACCAGGTCTGGATCTGAAACAAGTGTTGCTGCAGGCCCATAGACGATCTTCAAAACCTCATCTTCTTTCTGGGTTTGTTTTTTAAACTGATTGGATCTATCCTTATCCAGAAAATCCTTCATTTTCAGATCGGTCATATATCCAAAAACGCGATCATCGGTTACAAAAGGATAAACCATTTCTTCTATCGCCTTAACTTCTTTAAAAGCTTCTGAAGTGTTGTAAAAGTGATATGAGGGTAATAATTGATCCAGTGCTTTCTTTACCTCAAGATCATCGACTCCCTGATAGGTTTCAATCGCAATGACCGAAGAAGGTTCCTGATCAATACGATCATTTAAACTTTTTGCTATGTTTTCCCATCCCGAAATGCACTCTCCGTCATTTTCGCTAACCCGTATGCTGGGATTTTTATCGTAGTTAAATTTCATAGTAGATTTATATTTTTGATAAATAGCAGACACCTAAGATTCCTGCATATTTTGTTTGATTGGCCGTTTCAATTCTAATCGAATCTTTGGGCAGCCATGATCTTTCATTTATTCTTTTTTCGATAAAAGGAATGATCTCATTTTTGCTTTTCATTATTCCTCCTCCTATGATCAATAGTTCAGGATCGTAGGCATGTAAAAGATTTATGATTCCTGAAGACCAGGCTTCCAGACTTTTATTTTTTAATTTTTCTGCAGCGATATCGCCTTTAGAAGCTAATTCGAAAATGTCTTTGTACCCGAATGAGGACATTTTAGAAAGCTCGCTTTTTTCGTGATTTTCGATCTTCCTGAGATTTTTTGGCAGGGCCCAGGTTGAGGCGGCAGTTTCCACACAGCCTACATTTCCGCAGTTACATTCATCTCCTTCAAAATTTATACTCATATGTCCGCCCAGGTTTCCCGCAAGAAAATTTCTGCCACGTAAAAGTTTACCTTCAATAAGTACTGCGGAACCCATCCCGGTTCCCAGCGTTACCATGACAATATTATTACATCCTTTTCCGGAACCATATTGCCATTCTCCAATTAAAGCTGCCCTGGCATCGTTCTCCACAGTTACCGGTACATTCCAGTGACTCCTGGCCCAGGAATTTAGATCTGCTTTATGAGCATCGCCATACTTGACATATTTGGAAACAATTTTGTTTTTCTGATTATCCACGATTCCAGGAAAAGCAATACCTATTCCCAATAATTTATAGTTTGCGATTTTTAGATCTATATCGCTTACTAATTCATCAAGACGATCCTTCATACTTAGATCTGATTTCGCCGGAAACATTTCTGTTTCCAATAAATTGCTTTCTCTATCTACCAGACCTAATTTGATCTGGGTTCCGCCCATGTCTATTCCCAAAAAAACCTCTTTCACGAATTATCTATTTTCCATTTTTATAAGATCATCTTCTCTCCAGCCCTTTTCAATTTCTTCAAGACTCTTTTGCTTTGTTTCCGGCACGAACTTCCAGGTGAAGACCAATAGAATCAAGGCATTTACCATAAAAATGAAGAAGGTACCAGCGCCTCCAATCTGGTCTAATAGAACAGGAGTTAACTGGGTTATTAGTATAACCCCGACCCAAAGAATTAGCGTACAAACCGACATAGCTATTCCTCTTGTCTTGGTTGGGAAGATTTCTGAAATGAGAACCCATGGGATTGGCCCTAATGAAGAGGCAAAACTCGCAATGAAACCCAGAATAAATAATAAAAGCCAGGGACCTTTAAAAATTTCAAAATAGAAACACAGGCCGGTACCAAGTAAACAAATTACCATTCCACTTATCCCAACTAAAAGTAATTTTCTCCGGCCTGCCTTATCTATTAAACCTAAAGCAACAAATGTAAATATCGTATTTATGAGTCCGATTAAAATAGTCTGGGAAAGCGCCGATTCTACTCCGATGCCTATACTTTTAAAAATTTCCGGAGCAAAATAAATTACGGCGTTAATACCGGTAATTTGCGAAAATAAAGCCAGCACTACACCAATGATTAAAGCCATGCGGTATCGTTTCCCAAATAGTTCTTTTAAACTTCCTTTCTCCTCATTCAAGGTAGATTTGATCTCAATTTCAATTTCTGTAGCTTGTTTTCCATTCACCTTTTTCAGAATATCACGAGCAACCAGATCTTTTCCCCTTTTTAATAACCATCTTGGGCTTTCAGGAACGGTAAACAATAAAGCAAAAAAGATGATGGCAGGAATGGTTTCAGAACCTAACATATATCTCCAGCCGTAGTTTATATTCCAATCTGCAGATCCATATCCCGAAATCCAATAATTTACTATGTATATTATATTTATCCCCAGAACGATCGCCAACTGATAGACGCTCACCAAAGTTCCCCGAATTTTCGCCGGAGCAACTTCTGAAATGTATAATGGCGAAAGCATAGAGGCGGCTCCCACCCCTAAACCTCCGACAAAACGGGCTAAAACAAATGAGGTAAGATCATTAGCAATTGCTGAACCTAAAGCAGATATGAAAAATAAAAGAGCGGTAAAGATTAAAACTTTCTTGCGCCCCAATTTATCACTTGCATACCCGGCAACCATGGCTCCGGCTACACAACCCCAAATGGCACTGCTTGCTGCCCACCCAACTAGCACAGGAGATAATTGAAATTTTTCCTGAAGAAAACCTATCGCTCCGGCTATAACCGCGGTATCGTAACCAAATAACAATCCGCCAAGAGCTGCAACGGTTGTAATCTTAATAATATAAGTTTTAGAAATTTTATCTGGGATTAGTTCTGACATTTATAATTTTTAATAGAATTCAATATCTGGATCGATTTAGCCTATTCCCACAGCTTAAAAAGGTCTTTATTCGGTGAGCTTCCCATCGTAAAGATTAAGTGAGCGCCATCTTTAAGTTGATCTAATGAAATCTCTCTTTGATCATATGGCTGACCATTTAATGTGACGGACTGGACATAATAATTCTCGGGACCATTATTTTTGGTTTCAATAGTTATAGTATTTCCATAACCGTTTTTAATATCGATTTTGTTGAATAATGGACTTCCCAGCTGATAAGAAGGATCGATCTCTGTAAGACCTTTTACATCAAAAAGCCCCATAGAACTCATCACATACCAGGCTCCTAATTGCCCCTGGTCTTCATCCTGACCAAAACCATATCCATGAACTCCCCCGGTTCCATAAAATTCATCAGAAATTCTACGCACCCATTTTTGAGTTAACCAGGGATGATCTGTATAGTTAAACAGCCAGGCGATATGAAGGTTTGGTTGGTTCCCCTGGTTATAGAGATATTTAACTCCGGCAAAGGCATCAATATCCTCTCCTCCGAATTTTGTTTTTTCAGAAATTGTAAAAATTGAATCCAGGCGTTTTACAAAACGTTCCTCACCCATACGATTTACCAGTTTTCTAGGCGTGTGAGGCACATAGAAAGTATATTGCCATGCGTTACCTTCCTGAAAACCTGCCCATGGTTCAAATGGGTCAAAATCTTCCTTAAATTCTCCAGAAGGTAATTTTGGTCGAACGAAATTGGTCTGGTCGTCATATATGTTCTCCCAGTTACTCGATAATTTCATCAGCTCTTCATAAGCCGAATCTTTACCCAAAGCTTTGGCAAATTGCGCTACGGCATAACTGCTATAACTGTATTCCAGCTGATGCGATACTGAAAATCCAGAACCTTCAGGGGTAGTTTCCCATCCAGGAACAAAATCTATATAACCCTTATTAACAAATTGACCCAGATCTGTTTTCCCTGCACCTTCATTACGATCTTTATATTTTACTTCATTCTCGTATGCTGCCTGGAAAGCCTGCTCAATATCATAATCCCTGATTCCTGACTGGTAGGCTGAAGCAATTACGAGGCCTACGAAATTGGTGCCTACTCCAGATACAAATTTTGAATTAGCAAGCCCGTCTCCTAACCAACCCGAGTTTTCATATACAGCCAGGTGTGTTTGGACAAAATCGTTAAAATATTCCGGCCAAACCAGGGCCCATAACTGGGTTAAATTCCAGTAAGCTCCCCAAACTGAATCTGTATTATAGAATTGAAATTCCGGTTTTCCATTCTCATCCATTGGAATTTGACCAACAGTTCCATCATTCTGCGGAAATTTACCATTCACATCACTAGCCAATCCACGACCTAATAGGGCATGAAACAATCCGGTATAGAACTTTGTTTTATTTTTAACGGAAGTATCAGCAATCTGAATTTTATTTAGTTCTTCACTCCAGGTATTCTGAGCCAATTTCTTCGCCTCTTCAAAAGTCAGGTTTTCAGCTTCAGATTTTAAATTTAGGCGGGCATTTTCTACGGAAGTATAAGAGAATCCTGCTTTTATCTCTATGGCTTCGTTTTCCTCAGTTTCAAATTTCAGATAAAGACCTGAGCCTTTTCCCTGAATTGTAGCCTGATTTTCATATTTATCATTGCCTTTAAAAGTTCCAAAAGAATCAGGTTCCTCACTTACTTCTCCAAAAAAGTACATTTTTACAACTCCATCTGGCTGATACTTCTTCACATACTCGGGATAGGTAATTACCCAGCCTTCAATTGTATTATTATCCATATTAAAAGTAACGGAAGCATCTTTTACCTCTCCACTTTCACCTAGCTGGTTGCCCACATCAAAAATGAGGTAGCTTTCGTCATTCTTAGGAAAAGTATAACGCTGAAAACCTACTCTTTTAGTAGCAGTCAATTCAGCCATCACATCATAGTCTTTTAATAAAACGCTATAATATCCTGGTTCTGCGATTTCATTTTGCCTATCAAATCTTGACCTGTAACCTTCATCAGGATTTTCCAGTTTTCCAGGTACTGTTTTCAAATCACCGGTCATACCTGTGAATAAAAAACCACCAACCTGGAATTCGTGAAGATTAGCGAAACCTTCTATGCTATTATGTCTTTCATCATAACCTACAGCTTCCCATCCATTTTCATTTCCATAACTACCATTGGTAGACGGACCTAACTTGGCCATTCCAAATGGTACAGCAGCCGGAGTGTAAAAGAACCATCTGCTGTGCGCCGTACCTATGTTGGGATCAACATAAGACATTGGACCTTCAACTTCAGTATTCTGCTCTTTTGGTTCGTTCAGATTTTTCTGTGCACAACCACTTAGAGTTATGAAAGAAAAAATTATAAAAAGAAAGGGTAAACTTCGCAATTTCATACTAAATGAATTATTTATTATTTGTGCATATGTACAAACATATTAATTTTATTTAAAGATATCTTAATATTTTTCAAATTATTTTTGCAGACTAATAATTTTAACTATCAGTAATTCCTAATTTGACAAAATAAATGAGAATTTTCTGGTTTAACTCATCTCGTACTTTCAACGGTATAAAGAAAACTATCCGCTTTATAATATCCGAGGTTATATTCTATAGGTCTTTCGCCCTGATCAAATACAAATCTTTTTCTGAAGAGAACTGGCGAACCCTCCTCTATTTGTAATTTACTTCCAATGAATTCACCAGCAGCCGTGGCGCTGATTTCTTCTTTAGAAAGTGAAGCGATCACTGAATGTTCCTTTTCCAGCATCTCGTAGAGTGGTCGAGTGAAATCTTCATTGCCGGTAAGCTCAACACGAGGATGGAAAAATGAGATAAAATAAACAAAAGGTTCATTTGGCCTACCACGAAGACGTTCCATCTTTAGTACCTCTCTTCCTTTTTTAATTTCAAAAAACTTAGCTAATTCCTCGTCTGCGGGAACCCAGCTTAAATGAAGTTCAAAATTCTTGATCGGGATGCCTCGCAATTTCATTTCCTGCGAAAAACTTAGCCAGTTGTTAGATTTGGAACTCACCGGTTGTGGAGCCACCTTGGTGCCCATTCGTTTCTTTCGAATGAGCAGTCCTTCGAATACAAGTTTCTTAACAGCCTGCCTAACGGTAGATCTTGATATAGCCAGTTTTTTTGCTAATTCAACTTCACCGGGAAGAATTTTACCCTCTCGGTACTCTTCCTTTTTTATCAATTCACGCAGTAAATCTTCTACCTGGGCGTGTAAAGGAACCGGACTTTTGTGATCTATTTTAAATTCCATTATTGACATTCATATGAATGAACAATACTACAAATTCTTTTTTGAATTTGATTCTGTTACTCATCATAGGCTTCATTCAGTCTTAAGAAATTATTCAGCCCTTAGATTTTAATAAATGCTATTTATTTTTTCTAGAATTAAAGGCTCCATTACTTCATAACCCGCTCTGGTAGGATGAACACCATCTTCAGCATATTCCCTTTTCATGCCTTTTTTAGAATTGGCAAGATGACTAAAAAAATCCATGTAGCTATGCCCGTTTTTTAAGGCATACTGTTCCATCCAATCATTGATTTCCTGGATCTTAGCTACGGGTTCTAAACCAGGACGCCAGGGATAATCATATACCGGAAGAATCGAACTTAGAATGACCCTGGTATTATTTATTTCAGCCAGTTCAGCCATGGCCTTGATATTATCTATGATCATTTTTACTGAAGAAAACCCCGTATTGCCGGCGATATCATTGGTACCAGCAAGAATTACTACTATTTCCGGCTTCAGATCGATTACGTCAGGTATAAATCGTATAAGCATTTGAGGCGTCGTCTGACCTCCAATTCCTCTTCCGACAAAATTATTATTCATAAAAAAATCTGGATGCATATTTACCCAGCCTTCAGTAATAGAATTCCCCATAAACACAACCTTCGGAAAATTCTCGTTTTCTATGATCTCTTTATTTGATTTTCTGTATTTAGAAAGGTTTGCCCAATCCTGACTCATTAATTCCTCATATTTTTCAGTTTGACAAAAACCAAGGTTAAACATAATAATAGAAGTTAATAACAAAAATTGCTTTCTCATATAGATTTTATTCCTTTTTTCCGTTGATAATGCTGAACTTATATTTAGAAACAGTTCGATAAGTTTCATCTTTATCTAAAATAATAGACGGGAAATCAGGTTGATTTGGAGCATCTGGAAAATGTTGTGTTTCTAAAGCAAAAGCTTCCCGGTAATTATCTTTTACTCCGGTTTTAAATTCATTTACACCTTTCATAAAATTTCCGCTGTAAAATTGTAAACCCGGCTCTTCTGTATAAATTTCCATTTGAATACCCGATTTGTCACCGATTACTTTTGCCGCCAAACCAAGATCAGTTTTTCCATTCTTTTTCAGAACAAAATTATGATCGTATCCCGCACCAAATGCCAGCTGCTCATTTTTTGAATCTATATCCTGCCCAATTGATTTCTGTTTTCTAAAATCGAACGGAGTATTTTGAACGTTTCTGATCTCTCCAGTGGGAATCAAACCCTCGTCTACTGGCGTGAATGATTCCGCGTTTATATATAAGTGATGTTTCAGAATATTACCATTTCCCTCACCATTTAAATTGAAAAAGGCATGATTGGTAAGATTTACCGGTGTAGCCATATCGGTATTGGCCTCATATTCCATTAATAATGCATTATCCTCAGTTAATGTATAGGTAACCTTAACCTCCAGATTCCCTGGAAAACCCTGCTCTCCATCAGGGGAAAGATAACTAAAGACTAGAGTGCTATCGTTTGCTTGTTCCGTATCAAAAACTACATATTGAAATCCTTTATTTCCACCATGCAGTGCATGACCGTTATTATTTTTTGGAACTTGATATTCTTTACCCTCCAGTTCAAATTTACCTTCGTTAATTCTATTTCCAACCCGACCAATAGTCGCACCAAAATAAGGCTCTGAAGATTCGGCATAAGCTTTTACACTGCTCATTCCCACCACAACATCAGTTAATTCTCCATTTTTATCAGGAACCTGGAGACTTACAATTCTGCCACCGTAATTTGTAAAAGCAGCTTTCAAATCGTTGTTCTGAATCCAGTATAATTTCACCTGTTTATTATCAATAATTGTATCAAATTTTTTAGGATTTAATACAATTGTATCAGATTCACTTTTATCTGGAGAATGAATTACGTTATCTTGAGAAGTGCTTTTTTCCTTACAGGATGAAAGAAAAATAAGAAGAAATAAATTTAGGATTATGGTTGTCTTCATATTAGTGGTTTTAGTCATATCTCATAATTCTTCCAGTCTTCAATCTCGTTTCTTTCTTCAGGTTTGATTGAATTTTTGAGCATTTTTTCGTCATACGCCAGACCATGATTTTCTAACACTTCAGGAGGAACCCCGTCCCATACGTTTGGTCTGTTCCCCTGATATCCCAAATATTCAATCCCTTCTTTGCTGGTGAAATAGCCTGTGGTTACCAAATTTCGTAATAGGCTGAAAAATTTAGCTCCATGAATGTATTCAGGTTTTACCTCATCTGGATAGGCGATATCGTCTATAATGGCAATCATTTCATCCTGACTTAATTCTTTAAATCCTTTACCATAACTTTTATAACTTTCATTTTCGAGCCATCGCAAACCACCGCGCATAGGAATTTTATGTTCAGGAATATCTTTTGAAATGAATTCAATAAATTCAGCCAATCCAGTTTTTGAAGCTGGAGGATATTCAGCATCGCCCGGGATAATTATATCGGCAAGAACCATGATCGTAGCCATTTCGTCTTCGGTATAAAAATCCTTAGACATGAGCTCTTGATCGTATTCGGCTTCCGCCGGTGTGCGCCCATAATCAAACTCTTTTTCCCTGATATCGGTCATCTTGCTTAAATCCGGATCATCATCTAATCTGCAGCTAATCAAAAGACCAGTACCAACCCCGCCAACTAGTAGACTTTTAATTGATTCTCTTCTATTCATCTTCTGAAGATTTAAATATTACCTTTTTTCATTTCTTCCGCTAAATAATCTGAAGCTCTCCAGGCAAGTGCAAGAATTGTCCAGGTTGGGTTTTTATCTGCCTGCGATACGAAGGCACCACCATCCATGACAAATAGATTTGGAACATCATGCGCCTGGTTATATCTATTCAATACAGATGTATTTGGATCATCGCCCATTCTTGTAGTTCCTACTTCGTGAATGATCCTACCTGGATTCTCCAATCCGAAGCTTGATTCTTTTCCCGGTTTATTTCCTAGCGGAACACCACCCATGGCATGAATGATCTCTTCAAAACTATCCTGCATATGCTCAGCCTGTTTTACTTCTTCATCGCTCCATTTGTAATTGAATTTTAAAACAGGTATCCCGAACTTATCCAGTTTGTTATTATCAATAGTACAACGATTGTCTTCACGCGGAATACTTTCCCCTCTACCGGCCATGCCAACCGTAGATCCATAAAAGCGTTTTACGTCTTCCATAAAATCCAGACCATAACCTCCGGCTTTTTTCTTTTCACCATTTTTCCCGGGAACAGAACCATTCAGACCTTCCATATTAAATCCGAAACCATAAGATGGCATTCCCATTCCTCCCCAGTATTCAATATGATAACCCCTGGTAAAACCTAAGCTTTTATTATCATTTTGCCACCAGGGAGTGTAAAGATGCATTCCGCCAACGCCATCTTCATTATACCGCTTTCTATCCATCAAAGATGGAATAAATGCCATTCGAGAAGAACCTGTTGAATCATGGAGATATCTGCCTACAACGTCACTGGAATTTGCCAGTCCGTTAGGATGAGTTGAAGACTTTGAATTTAAAAGTATTCGAGCTGAGCTGCACGCACTTGCAGCAAGGATCACCACTTTGGCTTTAATTTTATAATCTTTTAAATCGTTTTTATCTATATAGTGAACTCCTGTCGCTTTTCCATTCCCATCGGTGGTGACCTCTCTAACCATGGCATTTACAAATAGATCTACATTGCCAGTCTCCTTAGCCGGATTTACCAGTACAGAAGAAGAAGAAAAATCCCCATAAACCGTACAGGACCTGGAGCATTGATTACAATAGAAACATGCCTGTCTCTTTTTATTAACTCTTTTGGTAAGAATTGAGAGCCTTGATGGAATCATTGGTATACCAACCTTGTCTGCGCCTTTTTTTATATATAATTCATGTAATCGTGGTTTTGGAGGCGGTAAAAAGTATCCATCCGGTTCATTTGCAATTCCTTCCTTTGTTCCAAAAACACCGATTAGTTTATCAATTTTATCGTAATATGGCTTTACATCATCATAGCCAATAGGCCAGTTGTCTCCTTTACCATCGAAATCTTTTCTCTTGAAATCCAGAGGTCCAAAACGCAAAGAGATTCTTCCCCAGTGATTAGTTCTTCCTCCAACCATTCTGGATCTAAACCAATCGAATTCAGTTCCTCTTTCTTTAGTGTATGGTTCTCCCTCAAGTTCCCATCCGCCATAGGCCATATCAAAATCTCCAAAAGGCCTTACAGTTGATGCACCACGACGTGGAGATTCATAAGGCCATCTAAGTTGTGTACGTTGTTCCGGATTGGCAGGATCAAAATCTGGACCGGCTTCTACCAGCGCGATCTTAAAACCTTTTTCAGAAAGAATTTTGGCAGCCATTCCTCCACCTGCACCAGAACCTACAATACATATATCATATTTTGTAGCTTGTTCAATTATTTGAAAAGACATGGGCTAAGAATTATACTTTTTTAATTATGAAAATAAATATCCGAAGATAATCTTTTACCATCAGGATCTATGATCTTTAAATCCAGTCCCAATCCGCCACGAGCCTGGAAATAGTCTAAAGAGATTTTGTAATAACCTTTTTCCAGAGGCAAATCCAGCGTTTTAGTTTCCATAGAATGATGGCCATCGTGATCAATGATGAACTTCTCACCAATGCTTAGCCTTGAACCATCGTCTGAAATTAGATGGAAAGTATAAACTCCTTTTTGATCAATTCGAATCAAGCCGTTAAATGTTAATCCGAAATCGCTTTCCTTTGAAGATTTTTCCAAACCTATTGTTTCTGCAACTCCACTCTCAATAGCTTTCATATTCTCGAAATCTGGAATACTATCCCATATGCCTTCATAATAGGAATATTCAAGACCTTTCTCAAAACCTTTCTCCAGCTTGAATTGTGCAGAATTAAAGGATTTAATTTTTTCAAATTTCTTTTCAACAATTGCGCTTTTAGATTTTGAAGTTATAGACCTTGCCTTAAGAGTTGATGTCTGTTCAATTTTAATCGGCTCCGAATATTTGTTAGAATCTGTAGTTGGTTCTGTTCCATCTAAGGTATAGTAGATTGGCTCTTTCTTTCTATTATTCAGCACCACTTCTTCACTCTCAATAAATAATGAATGATCAGAACTTATGGAAACCGGAGATACCATATTATCGGTATGCAGATCATAAAGATACTCTATCGGTAGTTTGATTATTTCACGATCGTAAGTCACTAAGCCATTAACTTCACCTTCAACATCCGAAAGTTGTGTATAAACCACCGCGCTGGCAGCTTTTTCCTCTTTCATTTGCCAAACATTATCCCATAATTCTTTGTAAGAATTTTTAAATTCAAGAGTATCTGTCATTTCTCGATAACCCCAATTATTCTCCTGCCACAAATGATCTGGAACGGTTAATCCAAGTCCGCCAAATTCACCGAGCACTGTGGCTCTATTTTCCTCTACGGGATAAATATCGGGACCGGGATAACTATGCATGTCAATAATATCTCCCACATTATGATCTGTCCACCCACTCGCGTTACTTACCAGCCTGGTTTCATCTAATTTTTCGACCCATTCTGTAAGTCTTTCGGTATCATACTGCCCCCAGCCTTCATTAAAAACAACCCACATCACTATACTAGGATAATTATAGAGGTCATCAATCATGGCTTGCATTTCTTTTTCAAACTGGGTCTTATCCTTATCAGTTAATCGCTCTTCAAAATCTTCGTGAGGATAAACCTGAGGCATATCCTGCCAAACCAGGATCCCTATCTTATCACACAGGTAATACCATCGCTGACTTTCAGTTTTAGCATGCTTCCGAAGAAGATTAAAACCCATATCCTTAAATGTCTCAATATCCCAAACATAAGCTTCTTCTGTTGGAGGAGTCATTAGACCGTCTGGCCAGTAACCCTGGTCCAGAACTCCTACCTGAAAGTAAGGCTCATTATTTAACATGATCCTGGTATCGTTATTTTCATCCTTACCGAGACTGATTTTTCTCATGGCAACATAACTGGAAAAATTATCTAAAACGGTATCTCCTGAAATTAGCTTTACTTCCAGATCATACAGAAAAGGGTTTTCGGGACTCCATAATTTTGGAGATGGAACATTTATGAGCAATTCATCTCCTGAATTACCATTTACTTCAGCTATAATTTCTTCCCCATTTTTCAAAATCAGGTTTATCATACCAGTTCCCTCAGAAGTTTGTGATTGAAAGGAAATATTTTCTTGATCTATATCTGGCTCAATTTTAAATGATGTAATATGATTTGTATTCACCGGCTCTAACCAAACCGTTTGCCAGATTCCTGTAGTGGAAGTATAGAAAATTCCCTCCGGTTCCCTAACCTGTTTACCAACGGGCTGTAGTCCGTCGTTGGTCGCGTCATAAACTTTAACAACAAGCTCTTGTTTTCCTTCGGTTAGATACGGAGTAATATTGAAAGTGAAATGATCAAAAGCGCCCTTGTGATCTCCAACTTTTTCACCGTTTAAATAAACGACAGTATGATAATCTACGCCCTCAAAGTTCAGAAGAATGTCCTTTTCTTTCCAATTTCCAGGAATAGAAAATTCTTTCCGGTAAAGGAGCTCATCTGCTTTTTTCATAACACCAGAGAGGTAAGATTCGATTGCAAACGGTACCAGAATGCTGTCCTGCAGTTTCTTTCCAAATTGAACAGTATCAGTTTTTCCAGTTTCCAACTCCCAGTAACCATTAAGGTTCATCCATTCCTCACGCTGTTGGATTGGCCTGGGGTATTCATTAAGAACATTTTCAGGATCTACCTTATCCGTCCATCTGGTCTTTAATTTCGGTTCAATTTTTTCTTCATTCTTCGCAACTTCTTTGTCTGTTTTACAAGAGGTGAGAAAAATTGCCGAAATTAATGTTGCAATTAAAATATTGAATCTCATGATTTTGCCAGTTTATGTTTTTTAAGGGAATTCAGTGCAAATGCGTAGGCTCCCAAACAAATTGCTTCGCTGGTACCAAGCTTGCTGAGACCTATAGGAATTCTCTTCTCCGTATTTACGTTGATTGTTTTAGAAGTGAATGGAACCTGTATATTCTGAAATTTCTGATCCAAAAATTTAAAATAATCAGATTTATCTTCGGTGTTGTATACCTTTGAAACTAACCGTGGAATTTGCTCGCCAGTTCGGGTTTCAATTTTTCCATTTAAATGCGCCACAATTGCGGGTAGTAGAATATCTGAGGCACCTGAAATTCCGCCTCCAATTACAACTGGTCCATCAAAAAGAGTTAAGGCGTTCGCAAGGGATTCCCCGATAACAATCGCCATTTTTCCGTAAGCTTCAAGAGCGGCTTCCTGGTTCCCTTTTTTCAGTCCTTTGGCGATAAGAAATATATCTTCCGGTGTAAGGTTATTGGAATTCTGCACTTTTTCACTGTACCACCTCTTAATTGCCCTGATGCTGACTCCTTCTTCTGCTATAAGATTGGTTTCCTTGAAATTCCGCATTAACCAGATTTCACTGGAAGCTGAGTTATCCCCTTTATATATTTTACTATTGATGACCATACCAGCACCAAATCCAGTTCCTAGTGTGATACCAAAAAGATTTCTATATTTCTTTTTAACTCCTGATTCTTTCAGGCTATTATTGATTTTAGGTAAAAAGCCAGCCATAGCCTCTCCATAAGTGAAAAGGTCTCCGTCATTATTTATAAAAGTTGGGAGATTAAATACATTCTCGAGCATAGGACCTAAGGCTACGCCTCCTCTAAAACTTTTAAAATTTGGAAGATCTCCAATAATTCCGTTTTCGTAATCTGCAGGTCCGGGGAAAGCAAAACTAATGGCTACTGGTGATTCAGGTAATAGTTCTTTTTGAACCGTTTTAAATCCCCTAACGATCGTTTTTAAACATTTATCAAGATCAAAAGAATTTGATGGTAAAATAACTGGCGGTATGATCTCTTTTCCATATTGCAGTGCAGAAAAAACAAAGTTGGTTCCTCCTGCATCAAGCGTCATTACTATTCTCTTATCGTTATACAGATTCATTCGTAACTTAAATCATTATAATTTTATCTAAATTTCTTTGAGTAGAATTTTATGCCAATTCCCCTAATTCCTTTCAGAATGTTTTTTAACAAAATTCAGCAGCAGAGGAAATGCCGGTTTAGTCATTAAGTGACCATAACCCTGCATTTCATAAATTTCTATCTCTTCCTGCCCTGCCACCTTCATCATTCGGTAGAAATATGCGTTCTCTTCATAACGCCCTAACATTTCCATTTCTCTATCTCCAGTTATTAAAAGTGTTGGTGGAGCGTCACTCCTCACATAAAATAAAGGTGCCCATTCATCTACTACGGGTTGTTCACCGGGTATATCTCTTTGTTTCCTGATAGTAAAATGTGTAATAGTATGACCGCTGAAGGGAATTAATCCAGCAATGTCATTGGCGTCCAGGTCATATTGGGCCAAGAAGGATTTATTCATAATACTCATAAGGGCCAGATATCCTCCGGCAGAATGACCGGATACAAATACTTTCTCCGGATTGCCATTGTATTTTTCTATATTTTTTAGTACCCAGGCGATAGAAGCGGCAGCGTCTTCTACAGTAACTTCAGCCTGAATTTTTGGTGATAGTCTGTAGCCAACTCCCACTATGCAATAGCCTTTTTTCTTAAGATCTTCCGGAATTTCTTTCTGCCCACCGGTTAAGCCACCACCATGAAACCAAATAATTACCGGTGCATTTTCTTTTTCAGGATAATGAATATCTAACTTACACATTTCAACCTGATAATCTGTTATATCCCCTGTCTCATAGTAAGCGATATTCAAAGCCTCTTTATATTCTGTCTCCTGACCTATCGCACTAAGCGAAACGAAAATCAAAAAGCAAAACAGAATTTTATTTATTTGACTCATATTGTGCTATTTTATTTTGTTTCCACGATAATTTCGCCGCCGTTTTCGAAAAGATCATGATTGATAAAGTAACCTTCTAAAGATTTACCATTTACTAGAATATTCTTCAGATTTCGGGATTTTCCATCCTGTGTTATTTTTAGGGATTTTCCGTCTGAAGTTTTCCAGGTAACAGAATCAAAAATTGGTACCGTTACGAGATATTCGGGATCTGATGGAGATAGTGGATAAAGACCTAATGCGCTGAAGACATACCAGGAAGACATTTCTCCAGCATCATCCATCCCAGACAACGCCAAACCTTCTTCCCCTATACCATAATAATCAGACAATAATTTATCTATGATAGCCTGAGATTTTTCCGGTTTATCGATAAAATAATATGAAAATGGCGCTTCGTGAGCAGGCTGATTTCCATGACTATACTGCCCCATAAAACCTGAAACATTCCTGGCTATATGATTAGGATTCCATTTATAAGTGAACAACGAATCCAGCTTTTCTTCGAATTTTTTTTCACCTCCATAAAGCTTAACCAGGCCGATCATATCGTGAGGTACATAGAATGACATCTGCCAGGCATTCGCTTCTCTGTACATATATTCATAATAAGGATATTCAGAATCGAAAGGCGATACCCAGTCACCATTTTCCAGTCTACCCCGCATGAAGTTTGTTTTCTTATCAAAAACATTCCTGTAATTCTTAGAACGCTTAAATAAATCCTTTTGACGCTCTGTATCTTTCAATTCTTCAGCGAGTAAAGAAAGTGAATAATCGTCATAAGCAAATTCCAAGGTTTTTGAAACACCGGCTTTTGCCTTGGTCTCTGTATTCGGATTTTCAATTTCAGGTTCTGATATATATCCTAATTCTATATATTCTTTAATATGTGGGCGAGTCCCACCTTCTTTATAGGCATTGTTTAAAAGGAGTTCATATGCTTTCCGCACATCAAAATCTCTGATCCCTCTATTGTAAGCACCAGTGATGAATGAGGCTGCGTGATCACCATGGAAAAATGTAGGGATAAATCCTGTGATCTCACCGCGATTAATCAATGATTTAATGATATCTGAAGTAACCTCTGGCCTTAATATTTCCAGTAGAACTACTTTGTTCCGATAGGTATCCCATAAGGAAGGTATTGTGTAATAGCGAAATCCTTCATTTCGAACCTTTCCTTCATCGTCCATAAATTCTCCATTAATATCGCTTCGTAATGCTGGCCATAAGAAAGATCGGTATAAGGAAGTATAGAACATTTCCTTTTCTTTTTCGGAACCTCCCTCAACCTGAATCTGATCTAAAAAATCTGTCCAGGTCTTTTTGCCTTCATTCAAAATTTCATCGAAAGACCTTTCTCCTATTTCCTTCTCTAGATTTTCTTTTGCATTATCAGTACTCACGTAGGATAATCCAATTTTCATGGTAACTGTAGAATTATCTGATTCTTCCAGAGTCACCACGGAATAACCTTTTCCTTTACCTTCATCTACAGATTGAATTTCGCTAATAACATTATCAATTATAGCGTAAAAGTGAACCTGGTCCCGTCCTACTTTCTGATAACCTCTTAACTCATTGGAAGATACTTTTTCAATCTCCCAGGTAGAAACCCGGTTATTAGCTGTACCAAGATCAAATAAGATCCTTTTCTCTTCGGATTTCGGGAATTCATATTCATGAATTGCGGCTCTTAAAGTTGACGTTAATCTAACATTGATGTCATAATCCTGTAATTTTACCTGATAATAACCAGGAGAAGCATTCTCATATTTATGATCAAAAGTCGCTTTGAAAGGAGCTTTGGCATTAGCGGAAAGTGGCAATACTGGCAAGTTGCAAAGATTCCAGTGGCCTTTATTAGTATGGGTAAACCCTAAAATTTCAGAATCTTCATATTCATATCCAGCACCAGAACCATATTCCGTTATAGGGCTCAACTGAACCATTGCATTAGGCAACGAAGAACCCGGATAGGTTAGACCTGCCCAAACTCTCCAGTCTTTTGGTGGAGTATAACCGATAATATCTTCATCTAATAAAGGTGCAGTTCCTATAAAAGTATTTACGTAATCGTAGGAAGATTTATTTCCAGTTTCAGAATTTTCCTGGGCAATTCCTGATTCAGTCTTCAATCCAAAAATAAAGGAAATGAAACCTAACAGAAGAATAGGCTTTTTAATATTCATCTTATAAATTTTTATTGAACTGAGTAATTCAGTATAACCTAAAAAGGCTGATTATGTTAACAGCGATGGATCTTTTTTATAAGTTTCCCAGAGGAATTCACCGAAAAGAGTATTGGCCCAGGCAAACCAGGATCTGGTAAAATTTGAAGGATCGTCTTTGTGAAAAGTTTCATGCATGAATCCCGTACCTGCATGAGTATTTTTTAAAGTTTTTATACACTCCCTGATCTCCTCGTTATCTGTACTTGTTAGACCTTGCATGGTAATAGCCATAGGCCAGATCATATCCATACCAACGTGAGGACCGCCGATTCCCCTGGCGGCTTTTCCTTCAAAGAAAAATGGATTGTCTTTAGAAAGAACAAATTTCCTGGTATTTTGATAAATAGGATCTGAAATTTCCACGGCATCCAGATATGGTAACGAGAGTAAACTTGGTACGTTAGCATCGTCCATCATCAAGCGATTTCCAAAACCATCAACCTCAAAGGCATATATCTTACCGTATTTAGGGTGCTCAACAATTGCATGTTGCTTCAGAGCTGCCTCCACTTCTTTTTGGAGGGCTAATAATTCATCGGCAGTTTCTTTATCATTCGCAATTTCTGTCATCATTTCTGCGGCCTGTTTCAAACTAACCACAGCGAAGAAATTCGAAGGAATTAAAAAAGAAAATACACTTGCATCATCGCTTGGTCTAAAAGCTGAACAAATAAGTCCCACAGGGTTTACCGGATATCCATAGCCATGCAGAGCTCTGGTATCGGTAGCTTTTGGAGTATTTCTCTGGAAAGAATAAGATCCGCGATCGTCCTTTTTCTGCTGATCTTTAAATACGTCTAAAATAGATTTAATTGCCTTTTGCCAGTTTGCATCAAAAGGTGAAATGTCTCCGGTTGTTTTCCAGTAATTATATCCTAATCGAATAGGATAACATAATGAATCTATCTCCCATTTTCTCTCGTGCACACCTGGTTTCATATCAGTTTGATCACTAAACCACTCTCCTTTCTTATCAGGATCGTCATAAAACGCATTCGCAAATGGATCTTTTAATATGTATTGGGTTTGCCTGTTTATAACTCCAGCGATAAGGTTTTTCAGTTTTTCATCTTTATCTGTGAACGCCATATATGGCCAGACCTGAGCAGAACTATCTCGCAACCACATGGCATCAATATCGCCCGTAATTACATAAGTATCTGGCTTCCCGTTATTTTCAGTATAAGTGACCGTGGTATCCAGCGTATTGGGAAAACAGTTATTGAATAACCAACCCAATTCTTCATTTTTCACTTTCTTCTGAAATTCCTGGATCATTTCTTCAATGATCTTACTTTGAAAATTACGTTCCCCTTCGGAAACTCTAACCACTGGAAAATTTTTATAAAAGGATTGCGCAAAGATATCTGTAGGATCAATAAAAGTTAGTCCTGTAAAAAGTGCTGTATTCTGAATAAATTTTCTTCTTTCCATTTCTGAATTTTTTCTGAAGGTATTGATAGCCTTCTATACTATTGATTATGAGGATGAATTGATAGAACTGTCATTAAAAGAAATCGCTGATCCTCAACTCAAAAAAGGATCAGCTGAATTTCTTTCACCAAAACAACCTATCTTAATCGAAATAACCTTCTTCGTCAAGCAATGCAGCTGCTTCCATCAACATTATACCACTCAGTTGAGTAGTAAGGTCTGTTGTACTCCCGGGAGCTTGTGCCCAGTTCGGGCTTACAAACATTGACGGTCTGCTGATAGCATTATCGTAAAAGGTTTTAGCGTTATATTCCATAAAATCTACAAAGTCCTCGCGGTCTGCATCGCTTATAGCAGGCTCCATGATTAGTTGGGTAAAGTACCTTACCAAAATACCTTTAAACAGACCTCCATCTCCCTGGCCCTCATCACGAAGAATCCCATTAGTTGTAAGTCTCGGGCTGGTAATTGTAGATTTTGCGGTTTTTACAGCATCTTCCAGGTATTGCGTTTCACCTGTAGCCTGATATAATTTTAGTCCGGCACCAATAAACGTACCTGCATTATAGGTAAAAACCCAATCCCGGTTAGTTACTTCTTCACCATTCTGAATAGAAATATTATCCCATACTAGTCCAGTTTGTGGATCTACGAGGGTATTCTTTTGCCATTCATATATTTTCTTAGCCCATTCCAGATCATCCTCATCATTATCAACTTCATATAATCTCATGGCAAGAACAGCTGCAGGCCCGTTGGAAACTGAATTTTTCTGGAAAGGAGTATCCTGTTTCCATGTAATTCCGCCGCCAAATACATCATCACTCCAACTGGTTTTAATAATCTCCCAGAGATATTCGGCAACGTCCTTATATTCCTGTTCGTTTGTAGCGTTGTACGCTCTCATAGCTGCATTACCGAGCCAGAGCATATCATCGTTAAAAACATTATTATAATCCCCCCCATTTTCGATTTCGATTCCTCTAAGGAGAGCCAATGCTCTTTGTTTATACGAATCTTCTCCCGTTCTATTATAAGCATCTATAAGTACATGCAACACATGGGCATTCGGCCAGTAATTGAATCTTGAATTTCCTGCATTATCCTGAATATAGGTATTGTTAGAACCCAGATAATTATTCTGAAGCGATTCCTGCAATGAGTCTGCAGTAGCCGCCCAGGTATATTCAAAGGCTTCTGGCCCACCATTACCGCCATTACCTTGCGGAGGATTTAATGGTTCCCAGTCATCATTTGAGCATGAAGAAAATATAAGTAATCCAAAAATGGATAAAACTGTTAAACTTCTAATTCTATTAATCATAATTTTTCATTTTAATAAATAGGCTATCCTCACAGAGGACAGCCTATAAAACACAGCTAATCAATAACAGAAATAACATGAGTATATTCCGGCACCGTAGAGTTAAAAATAACTTCAACGTTATTCGTGCTTTCATCTACTTCTGTAGCGAATTTGAAAGTATTGGCCCATCTGTCATTTGAAACAGGCACCATATTCCAATAAGCATCTGAGGTATCGGCATTTGGTCTTTGGTTGTCTGCATTTACACTACCAAACCATTCTTCACCATCTGATGTTGTAAATTTGAATTTATATCTTTCATCTCTACCCCAACTTTCCTGTCTAAACTCTATAAATTGCTCTTCAGCCAGCCAGGTTCCATTTCCATTGTACGGCAATTCAAAAAGGTATTCATCATTCGGAGAAAAGTAAAGTTCTACCTTCTCGACCATGGTCATACTAACCGAACCATCGCTAAAATCAACGCGAATTCTATAAACACCTTCAGTTCCAGAAAAAGTGGTTGCACCATCAGCTTTGAGGTCACTACCATCTACATAATAGGTTTCTGGATCTCCGGAATTTCTGGTTAGAAACTGATAATCTCCGGCTGAAAGCATTGTGTAAATTTCATAAGTTTCTGCTCCAGTCTTTTTAAAAGATAAAGCTGAACCTAGATCTTCTCCGGCTTCTGTAGCAGAACCGGTGATATACAGTTCATCTGGAGTAGGGAATCCGCCTGGTCTTTCCACTTCTATAGTTCTATAAATGTCAGACTTTTGAACATTGATACCTTTAGAAGACCAAACTGTCCATTGCAGAGTGCCCGTAGATTCCGGCTGTATACCAGCCATAATAGCGATCCTGTTTAATTGAGCAAATGGCAAAGTAAGTGTTCTTTGTAAACCATTTCCGTCAGAAGCCATTACATATAAAGGCTCTGAAAGATCGCTCCCTTCTTCAAAAAATGCCACATCATATAGAACAACACCATTATCTTCAGCTTTAGCAGCTTCCCATTCAAAATTAGCTGAACTCTGGGCGCCTAAATTGAAGTATGCGTTATCCTGCGGACTATATAGTGCATTAACGGTAGAAACCGCAGTATGATCCAGTGAATCATCATCAGAATCACAGCCTACCAGTACGATGGCAGCCATGAAAAAAACGATAAAATTTAGAATATTTTTCATCTCGTTATATTTATTAGTTATTGAATATTATTAGTTACCAACCCGGATTTTGCGTCAGGTTGGGATTGATTAATCTTTCATCCCTTGGAATTGGCCATAAATAATGTTTGCTTGGGTCAAAAGTTCTTAAGTTCACCCTTATATATCCATCATCAATTGTAGCCGGACCAAATTGAGCACCATGAGCCCAACCGTTCAATACGTCCTCTGCAGTTCTCCACCTTCTAATATCAAATATTCGAAGTCCTTCCATGGCAAGTTCAACTCTTCTTTCATTTCTTATTACAGACCTATAGCCGGCCTGATTTAGTGAAGAATCAAAATTTAGAGCCTGAGCATCTGTGAATCCTGCCCTATCTCTCAAAGCTCCGATAGTTTGATTCCAGGTTGCCTCATCAAAATCACCCAGTTCATTTTTAGCTTCGGCATACATCAAGAGTACATCTGCATATCTAATAAGCATTAGATTAAGACCGGACGCAAGCCCTGATTGGTGTTCAGGGTCGAAATACTTTCTTGTATAATAACCTGTTGAAGTCGTTGAAGAACCTGGAGCATATTCATCTATTGGCTCATCGGGATCTGATCCTGGCTCGATATAAATAATATGACTTCCTCCATCTGCCTCTTCCCATTCATAATTATGATATACAATGGTATTTGTTAAGCGTGGATCCCTGTTTTCATAAGGATTAGATTCATCATAATTAGAATCTGGAGCATCAATAGGTTTTCCATTTATAGTAAGGTAACTATCTACTAGTTCCTGGGTAGCAGCTAAGGCATTTAGCCTTGCTCCGGCCGATAATGGGGCCATATCAAAAAATTCTCCCCAGGTTCTTAATTCAGGAACATATTGTAAGCTTAGTATGGATTCCTGGCTGTATTGATTTTCAGGAAGAAATAAACCTTCATACGAGTCAAATAACCCATAGCTTCCTACAGAGCCATTAATAATACGCTCCGTTTCGGTTACCACATTCTGCCAGTCATTTTCATACAAATAAGCTCTGGCTTTTAGAGCAATGGCAGCACCTTTAGTGATCTTCCCTCTATTAGAAATTTCCTGCTCTGTATTAGTTGGAAGATCTTCAGAAGCTTCCTCAAGCTCGGTTAGAATAAACTGAAGCACCTCTTCCCTTGGGGTTCTTGAGATATTCTGAGCTTCTTCCAGAGAAAGATCATGATCTGCTAATGGAATATCCCCAAACCAGGTCATCAATTGAAAATGTTGCCAGGCTCTTAAGAATCTTGCCTCCGCGATCATTCTATTTCTAACTTCATCAGAGATATCTGGCACTCTATCTATATTTTCAAGTAATAAATTGGTGGTTTTTATCCCTGCATATCGATTGTTCCACTCATTTCTCAAACGTAACAACGAAGGGTCATATATTCCGGCAGCTATGGAAGCAGATCCAGCTATATCCCCACGGCCGTTGTATGCGTTATCTGATGTAGCCTCATTGTAAAAGAAATAAGTACTAGAGAACATTTGGCCATAAGCAGTGTTCAAGACACTTTGAGCCTTATCCTGGCTTGTCCAGTAATTAAGGTCTGTAAAAGAATTTTCTGGAGTTAACTCCAGCTTTTTACAGCCTGAAAATGTAATTGTTAGCACAAATACACCCATTAATATTTTTATATTCTTTCTGATCATAATTATTTTTTTTAGAAACTGATATCTACACCTACACCGTAATAAACCATCGTAGGGTAAGCCCTGGCACTGTTTGCACCGGCCGAAGTAAGGTTACTATCAAATTCTGATAGTTCAGGATCAACAAAGTCAACTTTTGATAAAGTGAACAGGTTCTGGCCAGAAACATACATTCGGTAGCTTTTCAACCCGATTCTATTAGCAAAGTCTTTAGGTAGAGAATAGCCTATTTGCAAGTTTTTCAAACGGGCGTACGCTCCATCATATAGATACAAATCAGATCCTCTCCTCCAGTTATTGGTGTTAGACTGACTACCACTATTAGCCAAACGAGGATATCTAGCATCAGGATTCTGTGGTGTCCAGTAATCCAGCATATGTTCATAAATAGCATTCCCGTAATTGAAATGGAATGGTTCAACCAATTCCCCTCTTATCATCATCGTACGCTTTCCTACCCCCTGGATGAACATGCTCAAATCGAAGTTTTTGTATCCTAGATTATAAGTGAATCCGAAATTATATCTTGGGAAAGGGTTTCCGAAGATCACTTTATCATCATCATTTATAATTCCATCACCATTAATATCAACATAACGGTTATCTCCAGGAACTACATTCAACCCTTCAGGAACAGGTCCCGCTTCGATTTCTTCTAAATTTTGAAAATATCCATCTCTTTTTAATCCTACATAAGAATTATATGGCTGTCCTTCTCTAAGAAGTGTTTGAAGTTCTTCCACTCCAGTAAGTCTTTCGTCCCCCTGAAAATCTAGCACTTCATTCCAACTATCTCCAACATTTAAAGAAACCATATGATTAAAAATCTCTCCACTGTGACGATAAGTTGCACTGATCTCCCAACCCTGACTACCAACTTTTCCAGCATTGAAATCTGGCAAACCGGTACCATATACACCGGGAACTTCTGGTGGAACAAGAATATCTGAGGTAACTTTATTAAAGTAATCCATTTGGATACTCAAAGAATTATCAAAGAAATCCAGGTCTGCTCCAATATTAAATGTCGCTGCTCTCTCCCATTGGATATCAGGATTTGCAAAATTGTAGCCCGTTCCGCCTACACCATTGTTATTAAATCCATAAGCATTCTGAAAAGTAAAGTAGGTTGTTTGATATTGATAGTTACCAACGTTTTGGTTCCCTAAAACACCATAAGAGGCTCGAAGCTTGATATTTCCCACATTTTCCTGATAATTCTGCATGAAATTCTCTTCAGTCAAACGATAAGCTGCTAAAACTGAAGGGAAGAATCCCCATCTTAGATCTTCACGAAATTTTGATGAACCGTCATATCTAAAGCTGAATTCAGCTATATATTTATCAGCAAAAGCATAAGAAGCTCTACCAAATAGCGAATAAAGACTATTCTCTGAAGAACTTTGGTTTGAATTATAGGAAGCATCTTCTATTTCAGTATCTGTAACCGGAGTTCCTAAATCAGGATCAGTATATCTTTTAAATATACCTGAACCTCTGTCTTCATGGTTTTCGTTAGAACCACCAAGAAGCACCGTTAGATCATGAATTTTATTAAAGGTATTCGAATACTCCGCAATCAACTGGGTATTCAGATCCAGACTTTTTCTATTCTCATCCCTGGTATTGCGATCTTCTCCATAAACTCCCTGAGGATAAAAGTCTACACGTTTTGTTCTTGAATACAGACTGTTCTGCCATAAGCGTCCTCCGAATACACCGCGAATTTTTAAATTATCGGTAATCTTCAGTTCTGCAGTAAGATTTCCGAAAACATCATCATTATCATATTCTCTAAAACCTCCTTGCTCTAAAATTCCAAGGGAATTGAACTGCTGCAATACATCATTGGTTACGAATCGTCCCAATGAATCCCTCTGTCTGTAATATAGAGGAACACGATTAGCATCTGCGAATAATGTACCCGTAGAAGATGAGTGATCTTTAATCTTTTGCTTGGTATACGCTAAGGTGGAAGTCAATTTAAAATCACCATACTCGTTTACCAGGTTGATTCGATAATTATATCTTTTTAAACCTTTATCAGGTCCCACAAAGTTGCTCTGCTGATCTAAATATCCTACGGATACAAGATAACTCGATGTCTCGCTTCCTCCTGAAACTGAAATATTCTGATTTAATTGCAAAGCATCTTTAGTAATTTCATCTGCGAACCACTCTTCATCACCATTCTCTCTTATTTGACGAATCTCCTCGGCTGTAAATACGGCAGCACTTTCATTTGAATTAAACGCCGCTTCGTTTCTTAGCATGGCATTCACGTAACCGGGAACTGGCTCATTAAAAAAATGTGGTGTATTGAAACCCGCTAACCCACTATATGTAACGGTTAAGGCCTGATTCTTTTTACCCTTCTTAGTTGTGATTAAAACAACTCCATTACTTGCCCTGGAACCATAAATAGCCGCACTACCCGCATCTTTTAAAACGGATATACTTTCAATATCTGCAGGATTCAGTGTATTGATATCTCCACCAACAATTCCGTCAATTACTACCAAAGGACTATTGTCTCCCAAAGTACTAATACCTCGAACATTCAGGTTGATTGGAGCACCAGGCTCAGAGTTTCTTTGCTGTATCACTAAACTGGGAGATTTCCCCTGAAGCGCCTGAGTTACATTGGTGTTAGGCCTACCTTCCAGGTCTTCCTGCCCTACTTGATCTACTGCAGATGCCACTCTACTTCTACTTTGAGTACCATATCCAACGACCACGACCTCGTCCAGCGCTTCCGTATCATTTTGCATGGTAACATCGATGACCGATTCACTTCCAACTGCTCTCTCAATCGTTTGAAGTCCGATAAATGAAAAAATTAGCACGGCATCATCCTTAGTTAAATTAATAGAATAATTACCATCAAAGTCTGTTTGAGTTCCTGTACTGCTTCCCTCTTGCATTACATTCACTCCAGGAAGCGGTATTCCCTGATCATCAGTAACCGTTCCCGTAATCGTCTTTCCGGTTTGCTGGAAGGCGAAAGCATGGCCAGCAAACATGAATAAACTACAAAGCAAAATAAGATACTTAGTAGCCAGAACATTTCCTCTATTCCTTTCTAAAGGATAAGAAACTTCTTGTTTCTCAAAATTTTTAGTTAGTTGTACGTTATCCATTCAATGTTAATTTTGAATTTAAGATTAACACTTTGTTAATACTCGATAAACTTACTAAAACGATTTAGTTAATCAAAGCAATTATTTAGATTTAGCCCAAAAAAATGCAAATTTAACATTTTGAGGGTATGATTATTGAGTAATTGCTACTTATGATGTTATTTTAATATCATAGATGAATATTTGACAATTACACCTATACATTAAGGATTCTGCTTAATTGAGCCCTACAGACCGAAAAAATTAAGGATTGTTAACACAGAGTTTACCTGAGAAGCTCGATATATAATTAGAATTGGCTAAGTCTGGATTTTGAAATAATTTCAAATTTCAAACGGGTATCATTTAGTATTGAATTGTTTAAAATTTTAAAAAAGGAATGTTAGCGATGGAATTACTACTTTGACAAATTACCGGTCATCGGGAATTTACCAGATAAAAGCATTAATTATCAATCAAATTCAGCAATCGTTCAATTCCAATAATCTGAAGTCATTTATATAGATTTTTCCGAATAGAATTAAAATGCAGTCTTTCATTCTAATTTGATCGACAAAAGCTATACAATTACTATTATTAATTCATAAGAAATCGATTGGTTTTCCTTTCTAAAATTTCCCAATTCCTTATATTCCCGGCTATCAAAAAAATAGCTAATGAAGAACTCTAAAATCTCAACATATATAAAGGACGTTTTAGCTAATATGCCTGAAAACTGGCTAATGCTTACTACACACAGACTTGATATTTACAACGAAGAAAAGGCGAAAACCGAATTTCTGGATCAATTAGATGAATTATATACCCGGGAGGTTTCGGATAGATCTGCCTTAAGTGAATTACCTACCGCTTACGATTATATACGTTTAGGACATCCTTTATCCAGCATTCTGGAATGGGGAATAGCGAAATCGAATGAATTGAAAGCTGATCAAGTTACCAGTTTTTCTTCGCGAACTATGCCCTTGCAGGCGGTGCTTCGTAAAAACAAATTTCAATCCATAAATACACAGATCGTATATAAAGGGAAATTACCTGATTGTTTCGATTTTGTTGCTTTAAAGGAAGTTTATGATTATAAATTTGAACTGGTCCAGATCGGAAAAAATGAATCTGCTCCAAATTTTGCCGGAAGTACTGTTTTAATTTCACAGGAAGATGATCTTCTGAATCTTGAATTAAGCCAGAATATTGACTTTTTTATAAGTCTTCAGAAAGATTTAGGGAGTATAATTATTGTTAATGGAGATAACAACAAGAATTACATTTCAGAGATCCAGCACGTAAGAAGAAGAGAAAGCATTGCGATGACCCCGGCAGATTGTAACGAACTCCTTCAGGAATTGACTGGAAAGTCAGATAGTAATAAAAAAAGCGAACAGAATTTTGATAAAATTAAAGTAACAGAATTAGTTCAGGAAATAACAGCCACTTCTTCTCAAGTGTTGCTGGGTTCATGTGGATTATCAGTTCAATACGGCATCATGATGGGGCTTATCGAGGAAGCCATGCAAAATCATACTGGAAAAAACATTAAGATCATTGTTCCACCCAATTGTTACGGTGGCACCAATGACCAGGCAAGACGAGTAGCGGCGAGTATCAAGAATGTCGAAATCCTTGATCTACCCGTTGATGGTAATAATGATATGGTTCGCAGCACTGATAAAGTTCTGGAACAGGTCGCTCAGTTAGATGCAATTCCATATATAATCGCAGAGATCCCTACAAACCCACGGGTTGAAGTTCCTGATCTTGAAAAATTGAGAGAGGTTTTAAGCAAGTCACGTAAGACAAAATCTGGGGGTGATGCCATTGATCCTGTTTTTATTTTGGATCAGACCTTTTGCCCGAATGTTCAATTTTGTGGTGAAGATGGAATTCTTTCTTCTATCAGAACAATTTCCTATGTGAGTGGTTCTAAATTCCCTAGCGGCGGAAGGTGTACAGCCGGTTACTGCGTGGCGAATCAGAAGGCTGATAAACTATTAAACAACATAGAAAAACACCTGAGACTTTGTGATAATGAAGCAACAGCTTTGCAAGTTGAAATACTGGCAGAGCAGCTGCCTTCAATGAATGAGAGAATTAAAGAAGCTTATAAGAATACTCGTGAATTTGTTAGCTTTATAGAAAATACGCTACCTGAGGCGAAGATCAATTTTGTTTCTGAAAAACTAGCCGAAGAAGGTTTTACTCCATCGGTATTTTCTTTAGACTTACCTACTAAAGGAAATACTCCAGAAGAAAGAGAAACCTACAAACGTAAATTGAATCACAAGCTCATCAATATGATGATCACCCGCATTCCGAATGAAAGTAAGTATTGCGTGAGCTATGGCCAGTTGAAAGGTTGTTACTGGACAATTCCTGCAACTAGTACACAGGGAACTACCAAAGAGGATGATAAAGATTATATCGCCCGGGTTTCAATATCTCCGGATCTTGACCTTGAGATGCATAAAGAGGTTTTCGCTGACTTTGTTGAGCAGATCTAAATTTGGTTAGTATACTAAATAAATGGCAGATCAGAAATGCAATCTGATCTGCCATTTTTTATGAAATAACTTAGTCTTCAATTTTCAGAAATTTATAAGAACCATTTACGGTCATCATAAGTGGTTCATTTTCATCGCTAAATTTAAATTCAGATCCCGAATTAATATCTACGAATTTTGTTTCTGAAATAGGCTTTAGAATATTGATCTCGCCGTTGTTTGGGTCGTAAACTTTTACATGATCATCTTCTATACTCATTTCAACTTTGTAGTCTCCAATACCAGGAACCTGGTAATTCAATTTATATCTACCATTAAAAACTTTTAAATATTCAGTCGGCATTTCCACTACTTCAATTTCCTGCTGTCTCATCAAATTCCAGTTTAGAAGATCAGAAACTCCACGTATGATTTCAGCATTCAGTTTTCCGCCATTATCAGCATTAGTCATTAGAATGATCGCATTACCAGTATGTACAAATGCTTGCATATCATTCGTAAAACCTTTATTCTTACCATTATGCCTAAAAATCAATGAATCTCCCTCTCCTTGCAGCTGTGGTCCAAGCCCCCAATCGCCCTGATGTTTAGTTAGCATTTGATCAATAGTTTCCCTTTTAAGCAAACCATCTTCTTTACCTGTTGCTATCTGCTGAATTTCTATACAATATTTGGCGAGATCTGAAGGCGTAGTCCATAAACCAGCAGCGGCTTTTTCAGGGTAATTATGCCACCAACCTTCTACGATATTACCCTGGCCGTCATAAGCGGCACTGATATTTTTGAATTTCGAAGTATCAATTGGTTGCTGAAAGGTGCTTCGGGACATTCTTAAGGGCTCAAGAATATTATTGTCCATATACTCCTCAAATGGCAAACCTGTAACATCTTCTACAACTTTCTGCAGCACCGTATATCCACCGCCGGAATATTTCCACATTGTCCCAGGTTTTATAAATAATTCGACTTTAGGGGTATTACCTTCTCCATTTAAAACCTGTTTAGTTGTAGGAAAAGTATCCGTTTTTTTATATCCTGGAAAACCATGTACAGTAACACTTGCCGTATGAGTAAGCAGTTTTTCTAAACTAACCTTTTCATCCTCAGTATATAGATTCTCCGGAACCTTCCAATCGGACAAATACGTGTTTACATTTGAATTTAAATCTACTGTTCCATTTTCCACTAATTTCAAAACTCCTAAGGCTGAAACTGGTTTGCTGATCGAAGCTGCCTGAAAAATTGTATTAACATCCACCTTTTCACCGGTATCGGTATTTGCAATGCCATAACCCTTAGCGAACCAGAGCTTCCCATCTCTGACAATCGCAATACTTGCACCTGGAACATTATAATATTCCATTCGCTGCTGAATATTATATTTTGTGATAGAATCTCCCTTGATCATTACTGCGGGAAGCAGTCCATTTTCAATTGCATTGATTTCTGAAGTTGATTGAGCATTCACTACAGAAAAGCAAACGAGCAATATCGCTAAAAAGAAGTTTTTCATAATTCTGAAATTGGTAGCTGAATTTACTCAATTTCAAACAATTCCATAATCTGATTGAATTCATATGTTTATTTTAAATTCATACTGCAGGATTACTCTCATCCCAACATAAAATACCAGTATAGCAGTTAATATTCCCAGGAATTTGAGATTGAATTTTTTATTTGAAAGATACGAACCTAGACTACCGCCTAGAACTACTGCAATTACAAGCTTAAGAACGAGATTTTGATCTAATTGAAAAGTTCCGGCAACGTTCAATCCTATTAGTCCGGCGATAGAATTAACGAGTATAAATACCGAAGCCAGTGAAGCGATGGTCCTTGGATCTTTCCATTTCAAAAGATTTAAGACCGGCGACAAAAATATCCCTCCTCCTATTCCTGAAATTCCTGAAAGTAACCCGATACTTCCTCCCAAAATGAATTTTTTCGGATTAGAAAATTCTTGAGATTCTAATTTTGAACTTACAAATTTCAGAATCATGAATACGCCGGCAAGAATTAAGGCTCCGCCAAGGATTAAAAAAAATACGGTTTGCGAAAGCTTAACCATTGCTCCCAGGTATGCCATGGGAATACTAAGCACAAAAAATGGCCAGATGATCTTAGGTTTCAACACCCCATTTTTTATGAATAAAATGGTTCCTATGGTCACTACACAAATATTTAAAACCAATGCTGTAGAGCGAATTTCATAAAAATCTGTGAGTACCAGGCTTAGAATCGCCAGGTAGCTTGAACCTCCACCAAATCCTACAGAACTATAAAAAAGCGCTATAAAGAAAAAAATGAATGGCAGGTATTCTAATGGCATTTCAGGAAATAAGATAACATTGAATATTCTCTCCTTTTTTCAGAAAAGTCTCAGCATCAATAAATGCAAGCGCATTTCCTGTAGCCATGGATTGGATCATGGAAGATCCCTGGCCGTCTAAAATTTCAACTTCATTATTCTTAACTTTCGCTTTCAAAAATGAAGGGCGATCAGACTTGTTCTCATAATCTTGGGTGACAGCAAATTGATGAGTTCTCAATCCTTTCTGCTCTGCACCGCATAGTTTATATAGTAGTGGTAAAACATATATATAAAAACAGCTTAAAGATGAAGCCGGATTTCCGGGTAAAGCAAAAACAAATTTTTCATTCTTTCTACCAAAATACAGCGGTTTTCCTGGTTTCTGAAAAACTTTATAGAATAACTCCTCTACCCCATTATCTTCCAGAGACTGCTTTACAAAATCATAATCTCCCACCGAAATACCCCCAGAAAGGATTAAAACATCTGATTTTTCCAGGAAATTTTTAATTGCATTCTTGATGGCCTTAAAATCATCACTGATCCGTAGTTTATCAGAAATATTAAAACCCTGATCCTTTGCAGCAGCAGCCAGAGCATAAGAATTGGATTCATATATCTGACCTTCATTTTTAGACTGCCCGGGTTCAACGAGTTCACTTCCAGTAGTGATCAGGTTAATTTTTGGCTTAGAAAAAACCTTAATTTCATTTAATCCAAGGGCACCCAGCATCCCAATTCCTGCTGGGGAAACCATGTGATTTTTTTCAAAAACTATCTGGCCTTTTCTCAATTCGCCACCTCGTTTTCGAATGCTCTGTCCCGGTTTAGGCTTCTGCTCTAGAAAAAGTACATCACCTTCTGTCCTGGTTTTCTCCTGCATCATCACTGCCGCAGTCCCTTCAGGAATTTTGGCTCCGGTAAAAATTCTTACCGCCTCATTTTCTTTCAGTTTTAAATCACTTTGATCACCTGCTGCGATCTCGCCTATAATTTTATATTCTAAAGAAATTCCGCCGAGCGCATAACCATCCATTGCAGAATTGTCAAAAGACGGCATATCAAAAGGTGCAATGATGTTTTCAGACAGAGCATAACCTAGACATTTTTCAAGCTTCCTGCTCTCTGTTTTCATCTCGAATTCCTGATCCTGAATGATCTTTAAAGCTTCTTCAATTGTAACCATTAACCTCCTATTGAAATCATTGACCTATTCTTTTCATAATGCTCGGGATCCATTTTGACATCCATACCGTCTCGTGAGAATTTCTTTGTTTTGATGGCATTTATTATAATATCGTCCATTTTTTCACCATTTCGAAGCGGAGTCAAAAGATCAGTTTCAGAATTCGCAAAAAGGCAATTCTTCATTTTACCATCTGCCGTAACCCTGATCCTGTTGCATTCTGAACAAAAAGGATTGGTGATGGTGCTCACAATGGCGAAATTTCCAGTATGTCCCGCTACTTTATAATTTTGAGAAGTACTGTGATCTGGATTTTCCAGCTTTTCGATTTCACCGAATTTTTCAGAAACAATATCAAGGATTTCCTGCTCAGAAACACCTTTGCTCCAATCCCATTTATTCCCTTTGAACGGCATGAACTCGATAAATTTAACCGTAAGATTTTTATGCCTGGTTAACTGAATAAAGTCATTTATCTCCTTATCATTCACACCTTTGATCAATACGATGTTCAGCTTCACCTGCATATCCATTTCTAGCGCCCTTTCCAGATTTTTCATGATCCGGTCAAAATAATCGCGTTTGGTAATAAAAACAGATTTTGCCTTGTCCAGAGTATCCAAGCTTAGATTGATCTTTTTAAGACCAATTTTCTGAAAGAGATCTAGGTATTTATCCAGAACGATCCCATTGGTTGTAATCTTTAGGGTAACCCCAAGTTTTGCAAGTTCTTCCACCAGGAATCCAAAATTTTTCCTAACCAAAGGCTCTCCTCCTGTTAACCTGATGGTATCCACCCCAAGATCCCGAAATTGAGTCGCCAGAGAAATGATCTCCTCAAGAGTCATCACATTAGGTTTATCAATCAACTGGATCCCATCTTCCGGCATGCAATAAAAACATCGGAGATTACACCTGTCTGTAAGGGAAATCCTGAGATAGGTATGCGGTCTTCCGAAATTATCTATAATCCTCTTCTTTTCTTCAATCATGTCTTTTTCCTTCTATCACTTTAAAAACGTGCAGAATGTGTGGGAAAATTGCATCCATGCATTCCGCAGCGCCTTTTGTTGATCCCGGCATAGCCAGGACAACTTTTCCATCTTTTATCCCCGCAATTGATCTGGAAAGCATCGCATAGGGCATACGTTGCTGACCATAATTTCGCATCTGCTCCTCTACTCCCTTTAGTTGAATATCCAATAATGGCTGCAAAGTTTCAGGAGTAACGTCCCGAGGTCCAACTCCAGTTCCACCAGTATAAATCACCATGTTGGCTTTAGATTTGTTAAGAACAGATTCAATTATATTAGCTTCATCAGGAATGATCTGAATTTCAGATCTTACACCTAATTCATTCAATTTCTCAACGATCACTTTTCCTGCTTTATCTTCACCTTTTCCGGAGGAAATTGTATCTGAACATACAATCACATCAGCAGTTAATCCTTCCGTATTAACTTTAAAAGAAGATTTGCCTCCCTTTTTCTGTCCAAGTTTTATCGTGCCGATCTCTACGTTTTTATCGATCGGCTTAAGCATATCGTACATGGTGAGAGCCACAATACTTGCACCGTGCATAGCCTCCACTTCTACCCCTGTTTTATAGATCGTTTTTACAGTAACTGAAATATTAATTTCAAGTCCGTTAATCTCATAATCAATTCCGGTGTACTCAATGGGTAGTGGATGGCAATCCGGTAACAATTCTGGAGTTTTCTTTACCCCAAGCAATCCAGCTGCTTTAGCCATTTCAAACACATTCCCTTTAGGCACGGAGTTTTCCCGAATCTGCTTAATTGTATTTTCGCTGCTTGTTTTTACGACGGCCAGCGCAGTTGCCTCTCTAAGAGTCGTTATTTTATGGGTGATATCTACCATCTATTTATTGACTTTCCATTGATGTGTTTGATCTTCAAAGATCTCTTTACCGAAAACCGGCACTTTTGCTTTTATCTCTTCAACCAGGAAATTACAAGCTTCTATGGCTATCTTTCTATGCGCGGAAGAAGTAAAAACAAATAAACAGATTTCTCCTGTTTTCACTTTCCCAAGACTGTGATAAATATGGCAGCAGGTCATATCAAATTTTGAAAATGCTGATTCCCTTATCTCGAGAAAAACGTTCTCCGCCATTTCTTCGTAAGCTGAATATTCTATTGCTGTAACCGTTTTATTATCGATCTCGTCTGCTCTTATCTGCCCGAGAAAAATGCTGTGCGCACCAATATTGGTTTTAGACTGGTGATTCGCAATAGATTTTGCAATTTTTTCCGGGGGAATTGCTCCCTCCACAAATACTTTTTTCGGCTTTTTTTTATCCATCAATTATAGTTTCTACGCCTCCTTCAACATTTTCAAGATTATCGAAGGCGAATTCATTTTTTAATAAATTCACTACTTTCTTACTTCTTTTACCCGACTGGCAGAAAACCAGGATATCTTCTTCTCGCGGAATTTCATCCAACCTTTCCTCAAGCTCACTTAAAGGAATCTCCAGCACATTGTCTGAAGAAAGCCTTGGTTGCTCAAAAATTTCCCGGATATCAAGATACTTCTTGCTCTCATCTTTTAATTTGCAGTTAATTCTCACCGGAATGATTCCTTCATTTCTGATCTTATCAATTTCATCCTGTCTTTTTGAAATATCCAAGATCTGCTCAGTTCCGCCTAACACATTCAGAACTTTTAATTTTCCGGAAAGAACTTTTCCAGCCTCGAGTATCATTTTCAAAACTTCCGTTGCCTGCATTACACCTAAAATTCCCGGGGTAATTCCGAGAACACCAGTTTCCTCGCAGCTTACATTCTGCCTGGTCGTTTTAGGAAAAAGACAGCGATACGTTGGACCGTTTTTGTAATTGAATACAGAAAGCTGACCTTCATTCTTATAAATTGACGCATAAACCCAAGGCTTATTCGCAAGAATACAGGCATCATTTATCAAGTATTTCGTTTCGAAATTATCGGTCCCATCAAGCACGATGTCATAAAGCTGAAGCAAATTTTCGGCATTATCAATATTTAAAGGCTCTTCAAAAACATCAATTTCAATTTCAGGATTTATATCTTCCAGCCTTTGTTTAGCCACCATGGCTTTAGGCTTTCCTACATCACTGCTGGTAAATAAAAGTTGCCTGTGAAGATTTGAAAGAGAAACACGATCATGATCAATCAGTCCTAACCTTCCAATACCCGCTCCTGCCAGATATTGTGCGGCTGGGCAACCTAATCCTCCAACTCCAACTATCAATACGCTAGCCTGGGTGATTTTTTCCTGTCCTGAAGCCCCAACTTCGCTTAATTTTATTTGTCGGTCGTATCTCATCCTCCTGCGAATGGTGGTAAAAATGCGATCTCATCACCATCTTGTAAATTGGAACTGCTATTCAATTCCTTGTTCACTGCAAGTTGTACAGAATCTGGGTCCTTAATTTTATAAAATTGCACTCTCTCCTCTTTCAAATCTTTCAATTTAAGATCATCTGCAACCTCTAGCAATTCCTCTTCCTTTCCAGCAGCTTCTGCAACCATCCCGAAATATTTTAATTTGAGTTTCACTATTCCATATTTTTTAATAATTCTATATCCTCTCTGGTATCGACATCAAAATTAGCTGGTTCGAATTTCACTGTTTCATATTTAAAATTCTCTTGATGCATTAATTTCTTAGCGCCATGGTCTCCTTCTAATTTCAATAGATCAGAAAATAAATCCTTTGAAAAAATTGCAGGCACGCCAGTATCACCATCATATTCTGAAAAAGTGGCCACGCTCTTTTTTTTGATCTGGGTTTCAATCAAACGCTCCAACTGCACTTTTAAAACTAAAGGTTGATCTGAAAGTAGGATCATTAAATGCTCCAAGTCTGGCTGAGACGATATTGCATATCTTATCCCTTTCCTGATACTCGAGGCCATACCTTCTTCCCATTGTTCGTTTACAATCACCGTGATATCTTTTTCATCAATACTATTTCTAATCTTTTCTTCATTGGCACCCAGAACTAAAATTTTTTGATCGAATTCAAGCATTTTTACCATATCAATAGCACTTTGCAATAATGGCTTATCACGAAAATCAACCAGTTGCTTGGGAAAACCCAGTCTTCTGGATGCTCCTGCTGCTAATACTATAACTCCTATTTTGGTATTTCTGATCAAATTATTTTTTCTAATTTTTCCTATAAAGTAATTCTGAAGTCTATTCAGTTATACATTATCACCCTTTTAAACTGGTTATCCCTTTTTTCATGAATAGGAGTTCTCTTTTCCTTTAAGGGTCGGGCACTTTTATTTTTTATGACCATCTGAATTTCGGCCAGAATAGATATTCCTATTTCAGCAGGAGTTTCCGCACCTATCTCCAGACCAACCGGAGCATGAATTTTATTCAAAATTTCATTTTTTAATTTATATCCGTCTTCCACCAGTTCATCCAGCATACGTTGATATTTTTTGGAAGGCCCCAATATTCCGATGTATGGAATCACTGTTTCATGAAAAAGCAATTTAAGCACAGAAAGATCATAATTGTAATTATGACTCATCAATATAAAACAGCTGCGCTCATCGATCCTGATATTTTTGAAAGTATCTTCTGGTTTGGTAACGATCACCTGGCATGAACTGGCAAAACGATTCTCATTGGCATGTGTAGGTCTACCATCAGTAATAATTACCTTCCAACCCAGTAATTCAGCCTGTTGTGAAAGGATCTGGGCATCATTCCCAGCTCCTACAATCACCAGTTTTACCGGTGGATTATAATTCTGAATAAAAAAATGCTGATTTTCGTTACCAAATTCTAACTCTGCAAAACGAGGACGGTTTTCCATCAAACTAGCTTGACATTCAGAATTTATAGCATTTAGAATTTCAGGATCTGGCATTTTTCCGAAGAGATTTAAATCATCATCTATAACGATTTTTGTTCCAGCCTGTTTCAGTGTTTTGTCTAAGTTAAACTGAATAACTATGGCAAGTTTCTCATCGCGATCAACCGCCAATTTTAATAACTCACATGGATTTTCAGAATCTGAATATTCCAGGTATTCAAAAAGCACCTGAATTATTCCGTTGCATCCTAACTGAGCACCGATCACTGCGTCATTCTCATCAGCCGTGTCATAGGTGACCAGTTTATTTGTTTTTTGATGCATGGCATGTAATGCTTTTCTCAAAGCATCACCTTCAAGGCAACCACCGCTAATCGCACCGGTTATTTTACCATACTCATCCACCAGCATCCTGGCGCCTGCTCTTCTATATGAGGAACCATCCACATGAACCACTGTAGCTAAAACAGCCTCTGTCTCAGATTCTTTTAAAGCCTCATATGATGATATTATCGCATCCAGTTCTCTCATATTTGAATCAATTTGAGATCTTCAACTGCGGTTTCAATTTCTGATACCGTAAAATCTATATCTTCAGAATTGGTATTTCTTCCCAGGCTTATCCTAATAGAGGATAAAGCCGCCTGGTCATTTAGTCCCATAGCTTTTAGAACATGGGAAGGTTTCATGGTATTCGCAGAACAGGCTGAACCACGCGAAATAGCCAGTTTATTTAGTCTTCGGAGCAGATTGCTACCGTCAATATCTTTAAAAGTAATGTTAGTGGTATTCGGCAACCGATTAGAATTTATACAATTTATCCGTGCGTTTTTCATTCTCAAAACAGAGTTTTCCAGTTTATTTCTCAGCGCAAGAATTTTTCCAGATTTAGCTGCAAGTTCATCAAATGAAATTTCTGCAGCTTTACCGAAACCTACAATTCCAGGAACATTTAAGGTTCCAGGCCTGAAATTTTGCTCCTGGCCACCTCCAAACATATATTTATCCATTTCCATATGATTTTGCCTGCTGATGTAAAGAGCACCGACACCTTTAGGACCATACAATTTATGAGCAGAAAAAATAGCCATATCAATTTCCAACTCTTCTAGATCAACGTCAATTTTTCCAACAGCCTGGGTAATATCACTTAGGACAGCCACATTATTCGAATGCGCTATCTGAGTTATTTCTTTTAATGGATGAATTAAACCTGTTTCATTATTAGCCAGCATCAAACTGATCAAAATCGTATTGGATTTGATCGATTTTTCCAGCTCCTTCAGATCTATATTACCATCTCTTTCTACCTCCAGATAGGTCACTTCAAAACCTTTTTTTTCCAGTGCCTCTATAGAATCGAGAATCGCTTTATGTTCAGTTTTACAGGTAATGATGTGCTTTCCTTTGTTTTTTTTCTTCTCACAAAATCCAAAAATCGCAAGATTGGCCGCTTCCGTAGCTCCTGAGGTAAATAACAGCTCTGAAGTTTTACAATGCACTAATTTCGAAACCTGCTCTCTTGCATTTTCCACAGCTTCATCAGCATCCCAGCCAAAAACATGATCGCTGCCAGCATTACCAAACTTCTCTGAAAAATAAGGCAACATAGCTTCCAGAGCTCTCTTATCCAAAGGAGTCGTTGCATTATAATCCAAATAAATCTTTTTATTTAAAGCCATTTTACGAAGCGATATGTATCAATGTATATAACGGTTTATAAATATATGAAAGGCAAAAGAAAATTCTCCTGCCTTTAATGCTATTTTAAGACCTTCAGTAATTCCTGTTTTGCGATTAGGGTTGAAAGCTGATTTTCCAATTCATCAAAGCTTTTTACAACTTCCAAAGCATAAGGAGTAACTTCAGCGCCTCCACCATGTGAACCCCCTTTTTTCAGGATTACCAAAGGTTTATGCGAATGCTGATTTAATCGCTGTATCAGCTCCCAGGCTTTCTTGTAAGACATATTCATTTCTGTTGCTGCCTTTGAAAGTGAACCTTCCTGCTGAATTTTCTTAATCAATTGATTTGGGCCGGGACCATAGAACTTTTCACCGTCATCTTCCACCCAACATTTAATCCTTAATTCCTTCATTATAAAAATTAGGTTTTAAGATCGCTGGTTTCCGGATTGTTTAACTGATGTATAAATGGTTGTTTATAAAATCGCTGTCCTGTAGCTTTGTATAAAGCATTCGCCAGTGCTCCCTGAATTGGCGGAAATGGAGGCTCTCCAAGCCCGGTTGGATCTATCCCATTATCTACAAAATGAACATCGATCTTTTTTGGAGCTTCTTTATGTCTGATCAGGCGATATTTGTCAAAATTGTTTTGTAGTGGTTTCCCTTCTTCAAAAGTCATTTCGCTATAAAGTGCGTGTCCAATTCCATCGATAGTTCCACCTTCCACCATATTTTTAGCTGCATCTGGATTCACTACGATTCCGCAGTCAACAGCACAGGTGACTTTATCTATAACAGGTTCATTATCTTTGATCGACATATCCAGTATTTGTGCGACATATGAGTTATGGCAATAATAAGCTGAAACTCCACGACTTGAAGAAGAACCACCGTTTTCCCAATTAGATTTATCACGAACCAGTTCCAAAACTCCGGCGTAGCGTTCCGCATCGTAATCATTTTCTTCTCCTACCGGATCATTCTTAGCTCTTTTCAGCATTTCCAATCTGAATTTAATCGGGTCCTTGCCCATCTCTTCTGCCAGCTCATCTAAGAACGACTGTTCTGCTCCGGCAATGAAGTTTGAACGTGGTGCCCGGAAAGCACCTACTGAAATATTAGAGTTCAAAGTCCAGCTTTCAGCTAAATAATTATCTATAGCTCCGGCTGGAAAACGATTGGCAAAAAGCGGACTTTCAGGAATTCCTCCTGCATTCACGTGAAAAGCAGTTAAATTGTTATTTCCATCTAAAGCAGCACGATACGTCACGTGGTAAGCCGGGCGATAAACACCATTGGTCATATCATCTTCTCGAGTATAAACCAATTTTATTGGTTTCCCCATTTTCTGAGAAATAACTGCTGCTTCTACCAGAAAATGACCGTATAAACGGCGACCAAAACCACCACCCATACGCGTCATTTGGATATCTATATTTTCAAGTTCCAGGCCTAACCTCTTATTAATACTTTTCTCGGCATATTCAGGCGTTTGAATCGGTCCGTATAATTCAGCCTTTTCGTCTGTAACATCTGCGAAAAAGTTCATGGGTTCCATGCAGTTATGCGCGAGGAAAGGACAGGTATAAGATCTTTCTATAACTTTTGCCGCATTCTTAAAGGCTTTTTCAGGATCTCCGTCTTTACGAACAACTTCTGATTTTTTAGAACCAACATCAGCCATCAAAGCAGCGTGAATATTGGTACTTTCGAGTCCGCTGGCATCATCCATTCCTGCAGATTTTTCGAGTATTTCAACTTCTTTGGTCAATTCAGGATTTAAATCCCATTCAATTTTTAAAGCTTTTTTAGCCTGCATTACCTGCCAAGTTGATTCACCAACAACCACGACCAGTTTTGAAAATGCACCTACATCACTCCACTCCTTCTCCATATCTTCTGGATAGGTATCTATGGTAAAAACATCAACAATACCTGGCATTTCCTTCACTTTATCGGCATCCATGGTTTTGAATTCCATTCCAAAAGCCGGAGGCTGAACCACCATTGCAGTTAGCATCCCCTCTTTATAAGTATCCAGACCATATAAAGGCTGACCGGTTACGATCTTTTTAGCATCAACATTTTTACGTGAAGTACCAATGATCTTGAAATCACCATTGTCTTTTAAATCAACTTCTTCAGGAACCTCAACTTCCGCCGCAGCTTTCGCTATTTCACCATATCCAATAGTCTTGTCACTGCCTTCATGTTTTATCATTCCATTTTCTACGGAAAGTTCAGAAACAGGAACTTCCCATTGATTTGCCGCAGCAGTTAACAACATTTTTCTGGCAGTAGCGCCGGCAGTTCTTAGAGATTCCCAACCCTGGCGAATAGACTGACTTCCACCTGCAAGTTGCCTGGTAAACACATCTGTATTCAAAGGCGCCTGCTCCACGATGACATCATTCCAGTCTACGTCAAGTTCTTCCGCAACGATCATAGGCATGGAAGTTTTCACATTCTGACCAATTTCCGGATTTGGAGAATAGATCGTCACAATTCCATTATCACCAATCTTCAAATATCCATTAAGTTCAAACCATTCTTCCGGCATTTGCATAGCGAGTTCTTCAGAGCCTTCTTCTTCCGGTCCCTTGCAAGCCATCCAATTAAATCCAATGATCAAACCTCCGCTGGCAATTCCAACGCTTTTTATAAATGATCTTCTTCCTAATCCTGTTTTTACTTTTGTCATTTCTTGAATTTTTAAAATTGAATCAGGCTTACGCTATTTGAGAATTAGAAGCTTTTTTAATGGCAGCTTTAATCCGGGTATAAGTTCCGCAACGACATATATTTCCGTTCATGGCGCTTTCAATTTCTTCATCACTTGGCGACGGATTTCTTTTTAATAGTGCGGAAGCAGACATAATCTGTCCTGCCTGGCAATAACCACATTGTGGCACATCAACTTCCAGCCAGGCCTGCTGAACAGGATGATCACCGTTTTCAGAAAGTCCTTCGATGGTTGTTATTTCATTACCGGCCGCCGATGAAATAGGCAGCTGGCAGCTTCTCACGGCAGAACCATTAAAATGTACAGTGCAGGCACCGCATTGCGCAATTCCGCAACCATATTTTGTACCTACCAATTTCAGGTGGTCTCTTAGAACCCACAATAAGGGTGTTTCAGGATCAATATTAAATGAATGTTCCTTTCCGTTAATTTTTACATTGAATTCTGCCATGGAAAATAAATTTTAGTCCTTTAAAATACGGATAAAATCTTAAAATTTTTAAGAAATAAAAAAATTAAGGATTGTTGAGGTATTCTGAAATTTGCAACTACTTTTTAGGTGGAAGATCAAAGGCTTTTGCTTCATGCTCAAAATGATTTCTGTGAGCGCCATCGCAAAATGGTTTATTTTTTGAAAGACCACAACGGCAAAGAGATACAAGATCTCTTCCGCCAAGATCATAAACATTTCCGTCTTTATCTACGATTTCAAAATCACCTTGCACTTTGAGCGACCCGTTACTAAGAACGGTTAGTTTTGTTTTACTCATTTTTTTAGTTTTTGTTAAAGCACTAATATACACTCAAAAACTTCAAAAAAACTTTAAATATCAAGCCTATCAATTTGTTTCAAGATATGAGCATATCTCCCTGATATCTCACAAGTTAATTTCGTCACAAATAAAATTTCTGAAGAGAAACCTGATATAATTTTACCTGGTTAAATGAAAAAGAAATGCAAACAAATACTATTACCCATCAACAAATTGCTCCTTCACCAGGAATGGGATCTATCATTGAAGACTCACATATAACTTTCCGGGTTTGGGCTCCACACGCAGAAAGTGTTCACGTTACTGGGGATTTTAATGACTGGAACGAAAATGATCTTGAGCTTAATCGAGAGGATAATGGCTACTGGGCCGGAACCACAGATAAAGCAAAGGAAGGTGACCAATACAAATACGTGATTAAAAATGGAGAGAATCAATTTTTCCGCAATGATCCCTATGCATTTGAAGTAACTAATTCTGACGGGAATTCAGTTATCAGAAAGCTGGATTTTGACTGGGAAGAGGATGATTTTCAAATGCCGGCCTGGAATTCATTAGTTATTTATGAACTTCACGTAGGAACTTTTTTCCGTAAAGATCCAGATAAGGTTGGCACTTTTGACGAGGTTATCGAAAAACTGGATTACTTGAGGGATCTGGGCATCAATTGTATCGAGTTGCTTCCGGTGGCTGAATTTGCAGGTGGAATTTCCTGGGGTTACAATCCCGCTCATCCATTTGCTGTAGAACAGGATTATGGTGGACCCGACGGTTTTTTCAGGCTGGTTAAGGAGGCACATAGAAGAGGAATTGCTGTGATCATGGATGTGGTTTACAATCACCTGGGACCCTCAGACGTAGATCTTTGGCAGTTTGATGGCTGGCATGAGAATGATAAAGGTGGAATTTATTTTTATAACGATCATCGTAGCGATACTCCGTGGGGAAATACCCGTCCGGATTATGGACGCCCGGAGGTTAGACAATACTTTAGAGACAATGCGCTTATGTGGATTGAAAAATATCGTTGTGACGGACTTCGCATGGACGCCACTTCCTATATTCGATTTGAGGGAGGCGGATTAGGTTTCGACACTGAAATAATTGAAGGAATTATTATGATGCGGGATATAAATACTGAATTAAATCAAAAATATCCGCACGTACTTACAATAGCAGAAGATCTTAAAGGCCAGGATATTATTACAAAGCATCCTGCAGATGGGGGAATTGGTTATGGAACTCAATGGGATATGAAATTTGTGCATCCAATACGTGAAGCACTTATTACTACCAGTGATGAAGATAGAAATCTTGAAAGTGTAGCAATTGCGCTAACATTTAAATATGGTGAGGATGTTTTTTCGCGGGTGGTTTATACAGAATCTCACGATGAAGTTGCCAATGGAAAAGCTAGAGTACCGGAAGAAATTCAACCAGGAGATGCTGAAAGTGCTTTTGCTAAAAAAAGAGCAATCTTAGGTATGGTTTTGGTCATGACCGCACCGGGAATACCAATGATCTTTCAGGGTCAGGAGTTTATTGAAGATGAGTATTTCAAGGATGATGAAGGACTGGACTGGAACAAATTTGAGAAACTTTCAGGTATTGAAAGACTATCTTCAGATCTCATCAAGTTAAGATCAGGTGCACACGGAAATACTATGGGATTGAGAGGTCAGGAAACAGAGATCATTCATTTAAATCAGGAAACTAAAATTCTAGCATACAAAAGAATCAGTACTGGCGAGCATGATGAACCTGTGCTGGTAATTCTGAATTTCGGAAACCAGGATTTTGAAAACTATGGCATCGGGATTAAGGAAGGAATGCAATGGCAACTAAGATTTAATAGTACCTGGAAAGGATATGATGAAGACTTTTCAGATCTTGAGGTTGACGGTATGTCTTCCGAAGAAAAAATAACCGACGAAAAACCCTGGACTGGAGCAGTAAATATTCCAGCTTACGGCGCCCAGATCTATACTTTATAATGGATATAAGATCAAATGAGCCTTACTGGCTTATCAAAAACAGCCTTGGACAAAGTTATCCATCGCTTCAGGAAAATATCAATACAGACATTTTAATTATAGGCGGAGGAATTACCGGTGCACTTGTTGCTTACAAACTGGTAAACGAAGGCTATAAGGTTATCATGGTAGAACGAAGAGATGTATTCAATGGAAGCAGTGCTGCAAGTACAGCCATGCTTCAATATGAAATCGATGAGCCGTTACACGTATTAATAGAAAAAGTTGGTTTGACCAATGCGGTTAGCAGTTATAAAAATAGTGAGAAAGCTATTTTTGATCTTGAAAAGATAGTAAAAGAGATCAAAAGTGATTGCCAGTTTCAAAGAAAAGCAAGTGTTTATTTCACCACTAAAAAATCTGATGTAGATTTTATTAAACGCGAATTTGACGCTCGCAAAGCTCACGGATTTGATGTGAAACTTCTCGGCAAAGAAGAATTACAAAAGCTTGGAATTAAAAAAGGTCTTGTAGGAATTAAATCTAAATCTGGTGCAGTAATGGATCCCTATGAATTTTCTAAAGATCTATTGAAAAATGCCGTAAGCAAGGGCCTGTCAATTTACGATCGCACCAGCATTGATAAAATAAATAGTACCGAAAACGGAGTTGAAGTAATTACAGCATCAAATTGTACTATTAATGCCAATCACCTAATTCATTGTACAGGCTACGAAAGTGTTCAAACCTTATCAGAAAAAGTGGTGAAATTGAAAAGCACCTATGCCTTGGCTAGTGAGGCAATGATCAAATTACCTTCTGCCTTTAAAAATCATATTTTCTGGAACACAGAAGAACCTTACCTCTACTTTCGTGGAACTGAAGACAACCGGATTATTATGGGCGGTGGAGATGAGAACTTTAAAAATGCAAAAAGAAGAGATGCGCTTTTACCCAAAAAAGAAAAAAGCCTGGTGAAGTCTGTTCACAGAACATTTCCTGAGATCGATTTCATAGCTGATTATTCCTGGGCCGGTACCTTTGGGGAAACAAAAGACGGGCTTCCCTACATAGGAAAGCCCGACTCAGAAAAAAATGAATATTATATTCTAGGTTTCGGTGGTAACGGGATAACTTTCAGCGTAATGGCACTAGAATGCATTGTACCCATGCTCAAATCTGAACCTCACGAGTTCCTTGAATATTATAAATTCGGGAGATAAACCTGATGATTTATCAGGCCATGTTCACGCCTGGTTCTACCTTAGCATCAATAAGTTTCTCCGGAGTAATAGGAAGTTCACGCATACGTTTACCAGTCGCATTGAATATAGCATTGGCTAAAGAAGCAGCCACACTGGTAATTCCTAATTCTCCAATTCCCTTGATCCCCATTTTATTGGCAATCTTATCTTCTTCAGGTAGAAATATAACATCGATGTTCGCCAGATCCAGGTTTACAGGGACGTGATAATCAGCAAAAGATCTGGTTATAAAATTTCCAAAATTAGGCTCAATCCTAGATTGTTCGGAAATTGCCATCCCGGCTCCCATAGTTAAACCACCGATGATCTGACCATAAGCGGTTTTAGGATTCAGAATTTTACCTGCAGAACCAACATTTACCATTCGCGTGATCTTCCACATTCCGGTGTCTTTATCTACCCATACTTCAGAAAAGTTAGCGCCAAAAGAGAAAACCGAATGATTTTCAAATTCTTCAGACGGTTCTGCCATTCCCTCTGCCTCATAAGACGTTAGATTATTTCTCTTTAGAAGATCGGCTATTGAAATTTCTTCATCTTCAGAGATATTCTGCTTCTTCTTCAATTCCTTAACGGCATTTTCGCAAGCAGCACGTGCTCCATTACAAAATGAAGCAGCTCCCCATGATCCACCAGAACCCGGAGTAACTGGGAAATTTGAATCTCCAAGCTCCACAGTAATGTTCTCAGTTGGAATTCCTAAATATTCTGAAGCTGTCTGAGCGATAATAGTATAACTTCCAGTTCCAATATCGGTAGCATCCATCTGAATCCTCGCGTCAATTTTACCTTCATTTGATTCCAGAATAACTTTGGAATGTGTCTTTTGATAGGGTGAATTTCTTGAAGCAGCACTAACCCCGTAACCTATTAACCAGTTCCCTTTTCTATTGGTTCGTGGTTCTTGTTTCCTGTTTTTCCAGCCGAATTTTTCAGCACCAATTCTCAGGCATTCAACCAGAAGTCGGGAAGAAAATGGCTGATCTTTACTTAGATCAGTTTGCGTATCATTCTTAATTCGGAATTCCACAGGATCCATTTTCAGTTTCCAGGCCATTTCATCCATCAGCGATTCCAGAGCAAAACTACCTGTAGCTTCTCCGGGAGCTCGCATTGCAAAAGGAGTTTGAATATTCATCGGTATAAGCCTGTGTGTGACTTTGTTGTTTGGAACATTATAGAGCATCTTGGTCACCATCCCACACTGCTCCTGATATTCCAGATTCGGAGAAGTATGTGAAAGCGTATTATGTTCCAAGGCAGTTAAGGTACCATCCTTCTTCGCGCCAACGCGCATTTTTTGCTCATTCATTTGTCGCAGACCAGTATTGGTAAACATCTGATGCCTGGTTACAGTAACCTGAACAGGACGATTTACCATTTTAGCGGCCATTACAGCTAAGATCACATGACGCTCAACATTTAGCTTTGAACCAAAACCACCTCCAACAAAAGCTGAAAGTACCCTTACATCTTTTTGAGGGATCTGAAATGTTTCAGAAATAGCGATGGTAGCATCTTCCACCATTTGCTGACTCGCATAAGCCATTACTTTCCCATTTTCCCAGGACGCAATTACCGCATGCAATTCCATGGGATGATGATGTTCTACGGGTGTAACGTATGTTGCTTCAATAACCTCATCTGCTTCTGAAATTCCAGTTTCAATATTCCCCCTGGAATAATCAGATTCCTCATTAGGCTTATAAGCTTTATCACGTAATTTATCCAGGTGAATTGCAGGGCTTGAATCTTCATTATATTCAACTTTTACTAAAGTTGCGGCATGCTGGGCAATTTCAAAAGTTTCTGCTACAACCAGTCCAACGTATTCTCCATAATAATTCACCTTATTATCCTGTAATACCGGTGCAATACTATCGGTGGCAATGGCTGGCATTTCTTCATCAAAAGTCTTTAGCTTTTCGGCATTTTTATAAGTGATCACTTTTAGAACTCCATCCAGTTTTTCAGCTTCGGAAGTATCTATAGAAGTAATTGACCCTTTAGCAATAGTACTGTTGATTCCCTGTGCGTAAACTTTATTTTCCACCGGAAATTCAGATGCATATTTCGCCATTCCCGTCACCTTCAAATGTCCTTCTACTCTATCAATCGCTTTACCAACTCCTGTATTATTTATTGTCTCCATAATTCTTTATTAAATTTGAAATTGGTCTAGGCTTTAGTTTCATAAGCCTGGGCCAAAGCACGTACGATCGCTTTCTTTCCCATTTCCACTTTATATTTATTGTCCTTTAAAGGTTTTGCATCCTGCATGGCAATTTCCGCTGCTTTTGCAAAATTTTCCTCAGTAGGTTTTTTACCTGAAAGAAACTCTTCAGCTTTGGTGAGTTTCCATGGTTTATGCGCCACAGCTCCCATAGCCAAACCTGCTTTAGTGATCATACCGCTCTTCACTTCAAGTCCTGCCGCAACTGAAATCAATGCAAAAGCATAACTTGAGCGTTCACGGATTTTTAAATAGTAATAATGATCTGAAAATAACGGTTCAGATAGGTGAATTGCAGTGATAAGCTCTCCTTCTTCTAGATTTGTGTCTTTTTCCGGCTGATCTCCAGGCAAACGATGAAAATCTTCAAATCGAATCATTCTTGAAGAACCATCTTTTTTCTGAACCTCAATTTTGGCACCCAGAACAGCCAGAGCAACATTCATATCAGATGGATTTGTTGCCACACATTTATCGCTGTATCCAAAAATGGCATGCAATGCATTCATTCCATCTTTAGCTCCACAACCGGTACCCGGCTCGCGTTTGTTGCAAGGCATGGAAGTTTCGTAAAAATAAGGGCAACGAGTACGCTGTAAAAGATTACCTCCATTGGTTGCCATATTTCGTATCTGGGCCGTAGCTGCAGAAAGCATGGCCTGTGAAAGTAATGGATACTTTGTTCTTACCTCAGGATGATTGGCAGTTTCAGAATTGCTAAGCATGGCGCCAAGCGATAAACCTCCCTCTTCATTAGAAGTTATATTTTTATATTCCAGGTTAGTTACATCAATGATCTGATCTGGTCTCTCCACATCTTCCTTCATCAGATCAACCAGATTGGTTCCTCCACCCAGATAATGGGAATTTTGAGTAGATGCCTGTAAAGCCTGTTCTTTATTTGTTGCACTTGTAAAAGTGAATGGTCTCATAATTTGTAGTTTTAAAACTGAATTAAAAATCCAGGCATGGTTTAGCTATTTTTTGCTTTATCCATTTGTTCCTGGGTAGCAAATTTCCAGGTAGGCATCTCATCATCTCCAGAATGTACTTCTTTAAAAGCCTGTACAATATTGTTATACGCACCACATCGGCAAATATTACCAGACATTCGCTCACGGATCTCTTCCTCTGAAAGTTTAAGATCTTTCTTTATATTCTTAATATTTTCGGTCACATAACTTGCTTCTCCATTCTTGGCCTCTTCTAATAAAGCTACTGAAGAACATATTTGTCCTGGAGTACAGTATCCACACTGAAATCCGTCATGTTTGAGAAAAGCTTCCTGCATGGCATGCATATTTCCTGGTTGGCCTAACCCTTCAACCGTGGTAACTTCCTTGTCTTCACAGGTAGCTGCGAGCGTTAGGCAGGAAAGTTTTCGCTTTCCATCAATAATTACGGTACATGCACCACATTGTCCATGATCGCAACCTTTTTTGGTTCCGGTCAAGGCCAGTCTTTCCCGCAATGCGTCCAGTAAACTCATTCTGGAATCCAGGGTTAGTGGTTTTACCATATCGTTCACCCTAAGGTTCACCTTGATTTCATTTAGAAAAATATTCGGGTTTTCGGGTAAGTCTTTCATAGTTTGCGCAAATAATTCTGAAGTAAAATAAGAGGAGGCCCAGATGCTTAAACTTGCAGCCGAAACCTGTTTCAGGAACTTTCTGCGAGATGTTCCGTTAAGGCCAACCTGGTCAAAAATTGTTTCTTCATCTTTACTAAATTCTCTGGAATCGAGATCATCACGCCATTTTTCCGGATCGTTCATACTTTTAATTTTAATGGGAGGTTATTCAGTTTTTAAGATAAATGTTTTGTTTTACTGAATAAGTTAGAGATATGTGAAAGTTTGAAAAAATTAAAAATCATGGCTTCGATTAAGTCTAAGTCATTGAAACGCATGCCTTAAAACTTATTCTGGATTTGGAATTACCACTAATGGAAATGAAAAAAGAGGACGCAATAGGCCCTCTCCATTACTAATTTATTTTAATTTTTTCAGATTAAGAACAGAATTTATCCAATGCCTGCTCGCTAACATAGTCGAATTTACCTATTTCAATAAATCTCCCTTGAGTCCAGGAAAATTCAATACTGTCAGCACCAATTCCGCTAAAGCTTGTTTAGGAATTCGGAGGTTTTTCAGATTTAGAATTTATGACCTAAATGCTATTAAAAATCGGCGGTTACCTTCTTTAATTCCGCCCTACTTTTCAGGTATTTTTTCTGCAGACTGATCTCTTTAAGTTTGGCTGAAATAAATGAATTTTCCCTGTTATTTACCAGAAATAATGAACTATCTCCCAACTGGAACATCCGCAATTCCGCTGAAACAAGATCGTCGTAGTTATCTACTAATTCATTCATATCCATCAACTGCTCTCTGAAAGAAACAATTTCGGTTTGCAGCGTTTGAATTTTGTTTTCGATCTCCCTACTGGTACTGATCAATTCAAATCTTGAATTTTCCAGGGCAACTTTCGCCAGCTGCAGATTTCCACGTTCTTTTCGAAGGAAAAGTGGAACTTCCAGTTTTAAACCGAATTTATAATCTTCAGTATTCAATCTTCTCCATTCACGCGGTTCGCTGGTCAAAAAATTATAACTTAAATTAATATTGGGCAGCAATTTATTGGTCATAAGTTGCTTTTCTACCTGCATAATATCAACCTCGTATTCCAGGGATCTGATCTTGGGGTTACTTCGAACATTTTCCAATGCGTTCAACTCGTCCGGGATCCATAACTGGTCTACACTCGAAAAAAGCTCTTCATCAGGAAAAACATTTTCGGTGATTTCCACAGGAACATTATTTTCTGCCCATAGATAATTTGACAGACCAAGTGAGCTCTTTACATAATCTAATTGCGCCTGCTGATATTGAATCCTTCTGTTCCTGAAATTCGTATTAGCCTCCAGCGTATCAACCGCAGGCCTATCTCCTGCTCTGAATCCAATTTTGACTGACTTCAGGCGGAATTCTGCGTTATCCAGAAATCGCTCATACAGTTCCAATTGTAGATAAGCCGCATACCATTCAAAATATGCATTCACTGCATTATATAAAACATTCGCAACCGCTAAATCTCTTTTCGCCTGTGACTGCTCACGGTAGATCTTAGCTTGCTTCAAAGAAGCCATTCTCTCACTCATCCAAAGACCGTTGGTCACATCAAGGTTTACTCCGGCAGAAAAAAGACCATCTTCAGGCACGGTATTCTGGGGATTTAGATAATAACCTGCATTATCTTCATATTTCGCATTAAACTCAAGTCCGTAATAGGTAGGAACTTTAAATGCAGCATCAAACAGACTGTAATATTCAGTATCCTTGTACTCTTTATTGGAAAATCCACCAGCTACTTTAGGATCAAAAGCACCACGGGCTTTCATTAATTTAAATTCTCCTTCATCAACCACAAGTCCAGCCTGTTTTACCAGAGGATGAAAATTCTTAACGATCGCCATGTATTCTCCAAACTCTAATTGCAGACTATCCTGCTCTTGAGCGGAAGATTTAGCGAATATCAGTATTAGTAAAAGAAAAATTAATTTTCTCATCCCTTCTTTTCATTTGAAGAATTATCAGTTCCCGGACTATAGTAATTTGGAGGGAATCCATTAAGTTGTCGCCACAGTTCATACCAGATAGGAACATCTTCCAGCAACGCAAGCGTGGAGGCTCCGGAACCAATTTTGATCTCTTCTGGCCATGCATATTCTTCTTCATCTGGAGCTAAAAGAACCCTGTATTTTCCATTCGGACTAATAAAATTTTCAATGGCTACGATCTCAGCTCCAAAAGTTCCGTATGAACTATTTGGCCATCCGCTGAAAACAATTGCCGGCCAACCATCAAATTGAATACGAACTTTTTCACCAATATGCAGCAAAGGCATATCTATTGGATCTACATAAGTTTCCACCGCGATCTCATAATTGGAAGGCATAATACCAACTAAAGGTTCTCCTTCTTTAAAAGTTTCACCTATACCAGCTTTTATTGCTTTGTTAATGTAACCAGATTGTGGCGCACGTATGTAATACATTCCTTTACGCGTATCGTAATTGGCAAAATCTGTTTCCAGTTTGCTGATATCAGCCTGTGCCTGGTAAAGATCACTTTCCGCAGTGGAGCGATCACTCTGAATCTTAGAGATCTTTTCACCATATTCTGCCTGAATTCTATTTAATTCTATCCTGGCATTGATAATTTCATTTCTGGACGCCAGCACTTTATTTTCCTGGGCAATTTCCTTTGCTTTTGCTTCCTGAAGTTTCAATCGGTAATTTTCTACCTCTGCCATGGATTTTAAACCTTCATCATTTAACGTCTCAATACGATTATACTGTCTTTGAGCAATCTCGTAATTTGTCCTTGCAGCTTCCAGGTCAATACTATCGCTTTTGAATTTAAGCTTGCTTTGCTCCAGTTTGTTTTCAGCCTGATTCGTCTTTAATCCTCTTTCCTGCTGAAGCGATCCTACCTGATTAGAGAGATATTGTATCTTCTCTTCATAAGAGTCCTGGCTGCTTCGTTTTACCCTGATCTGGTCTCCGGTTCGGTCAACGATCATCGTATCAAAGTATTCGCTTTTAACTTCTGAAATATGCAGAATAGTATCACCTTTTTCAACAAAATCACCTTCCCGTATATACCATTTCTCGATCTTCCCTGGGATTGGAGATTGCAGGGTTTGCGGTCTTTGAGCCGGGGTTAATGTGGTTACATAACCTTTACCGGCAACCGTTTGCGTCCATGGTAAAAACAGGACAATTACGAGAATCACCCCGAAAACGATCAGAAACCGATTAAAATATTTCTGATTACGCTCATTGAAGACCTTCTTTCCAGAAGCATATTGGGAAAGGTCTACTTTTTCGTGCAATTTATTTTTTGTGATGTTTAACATCTTAGTCTCTGGATTTAATTTTACCGTTCTCTAGCCAAATTATTTTTTCGCAATATTCCTCCCACTTCTTATCCTTACTCGCCACAATAATGGTCCAATCATTTTCTTTGCTGAATAAGAATTCAAGGATCTTATTTTCATCTTCATCGTCTAATTGATCTAGAGGATCATTTAATATTAGAACTGCAGGCTTTTTCACCACACTCCTCGCCAATATGATCTTTTTGGAAATGGAATATGGCATCTGTATCCCTTCCGGAAATATCATAGTGTTCAAACCTTTTGGTTGTTGCTTGATAAATTCTACCAGACCTGTTTTCTCCAGCGCCCACTGTATATCCTGTTTTGGGATATTTGGATCTCCAAGGGTTATATTGTCCAGAATCGTTCCCTCAAATGGAGATTCTTCCGTTAAAGATTGACCAATCAAAGCCCTATAGTGATTAGGATTGATGGCATGGATAGAAATGTCGTTCACAAAAATCTCTCCCAGACTTGGGGTATATAAACCTGAAATTACCTTCAACAAGGTAGATTTACCTGAACCATTAACTCCTTTTAGCAATATTCTATCTCCAGGATTGATCTTCAGGTCTATTCTTTTCAGGATCTTTTTATCATTGAAGCCTTTATACTGAACTCCGTCCAACTCAATCTTGAGTTTTTCTCCAATTTCAAATGGTTTTTCTCCGCCCTGGTCTTCCAGTTCTTTATCTACAACCTGTCCCATTTTCTCAAGGGAAGTCAGAATATCATAAAAGGATTCAATTCCAAGTATGATCTTTTCAACAGAATTAATAATCAAAAGAATGATGATTTCCGCAGCTACGAATTGCCCAATATTCATTTGTTGATTTAGTACCAGCATACCTCCTATTGCCAGAAGTCCGGCAGTTACCAGTACTTTAAATAGAATTAATTGGACAAACTGAATTCTTAAAACCTGGAAATGTCGCTCACGAGCATCAAGATAATCGCATAACATATTATCATTCTTGGTAATGGCGAAGTTTGTTCTTCCGGAAACTTTAAAACTTACCAGCGTGCGCGCAACTTCCTGGATCCAGTGAGCAATACGGTATTTATATTTCGACTCTGCGATACTTGCATCCAAGCCCCTTTTACCGGTTAATTTAAAGCCTATATAAAGCAGTATGACCAGTAGAAAACCGTATATGATAAAGAATGGGTGATACAGAGAAAGCAGAATCAGGCCGAAAAATACCTGCACTAAAGCCGCAGGAAAATCAATGACTACTTTAGATAAACCCTTCTGAATATTTAATACATCAAAAAATCTATTCGCAAGTTCAGGCGGATAGAAATTTCGCAACTGGTCCATTTTGATCTTCGGAAAGCGATAAATAAATTCAAACGAAGATCTGGTAAAGATCTTCTGTTGAACATTTTCCAGAATTCGTATCTGCATTAATTGCAGAACTCCTACAAAAGCTACTCCCAGTGTTACCAGGATTACTAAAACAAACCACGAAGTGGATATTCTGGCTCCCTGCATCAGGTTCACGATCGCCTGGATTCCCAATGGCACCGAAAGACTTATAAATCCTGCAAATATTGCGTAATAAAAAATCTGAAGGAAATCCCGTTTCTCCAGCTTCAGCAATCCAAAAAATCTCTTTAGGGGACTATATTTATTTTCCATTTGTCTCTTTCAATAGATTTGTAACCATATTCTTTAGAAAATGCGAAGGGTCACATTTTCCTTTTGCATCTGTAATGGTCTTAAAATGTTTGTTTAGAAAATGAAGGTGCAGCGCTCCATCGGCAATTGTAGAAGCAAGGCTAAACGGATAGGCGTATGCAGCATCAGCTTCTTCAACCATTTTACTTATGCGACTGATCAATCTTTTATAAATTAAAAAGTATCCAAACTGATTTTCCTGATCAACCTCTTTTGTCAAATAAGATTTTGAAGCTTCATTGATGACGATATTGTTGAGTGCCACCTCATTTACGTGTGCAAAACGAATATCTTCTTCTACAGGATAAGCCATTACTTCTATAGCTTTCAGCAATTTTTCAAAAGGATCCTGAATGCCATGAGTCGCGAACATGAGTTGAAATTCCTTCCAGCCCCAGAACCAATTAATTATATATACCAGGAAAATATGTTTGTTCTTAAAATACCTATAAACAGAACTTTCATTGGAACCAATTCGCTGACCCAGCTTTTTGAAGGTAAATTCTTCAAAACCTATTTCAGAAATCAGCAAGATTCCTTCACCCAGAATTTTACGCCCGAGCTTACTGCTTTCGGGGTCTTTAAGATATAGATCTTCGTTGATCCTAATTTTAAGGTCTTTTAAAAGTTCTTCCATTTCAATTCTAAAAAACCCAAAAATAATAGTATTACTATTAAAATATCAAAGTTTAGCTATTAATTAACACTTGTCCATAGATTATGACTTGGAAGAAATCATAGATATCAATTATGCAAAATAAGTTAGAATCCCAGAAATAACGCACAGATCACGTATATGTAATAAAAGTTACTTGGTAGATACCTTACTTATCTTAATTTTGAAAAATATTAGGTTAGAAAGTAATAATAGAGATTATGAAAATTGAACAAATATATACAGGATGTCTGGCTCAGGGAGCTTACTATATAGAAAGTGATAGTGAAGTGGCGATTATTGATCCCTTACGTGAAGTGCAGCCATATATAGACAAAGCAGAAGAAGCCGGAGCAAAGATCAAATATATTTTTGAAACACATTTTCATGCAGACTTTGTTTCTGGTCATGTTACTTTGTCTGAAAAAACCGGGGCACCTATTGTATTTGGACCCAATGCAAAAACCAATTTTGAATCGATCATTGCACGAGATGGCCAGGAATTCAAATTAGGAAAAGTTACTTTCAAAGTTCTGCATACACCTGGACACACCATGGAAAGTACCACTTATCTGTTAAGAGATGAGAATGGAAAAGATCATGCATTATTTACAGGTGACACTTTATTCCTTGGAGACGTGGGTAGACCAGATCTTGCTCAGAAATCTGCTCATATGACCCAGGAAGAGCTGGCGGGAACATTATATGATAGCCTTCGCAACAAGATCATGCCTCTAGCCGATGATATTACTGTTTATCCAGCGCACGGTGCCGGTTCTGCCTGCGGAAAGAACATGATGAAAGAAACTGTTGATACGCTAGGAAATCAGAAAAAAATGAATTACGCCCTGCGTGCAGATATGACGAAAGAAGAGTTTATAAAAGAAGTTACAGACGGATTATTACCTCCTCCGGCCTACTTCCCGATGAATGTCAAGATGAACAAGGAAGGTTATGAAGATATTGACAATATTGTGGCTAAAGGCCAGAGTGCTTTAACGGCTGATGCTTTTGAAGCTGCTGCTAATGAGACCGGAGCAGTCATGTTAGACATAAGGCACCAAAGCGAATTTGCCCAGGGACATATTCCTGGTTCAATTTTCATTGGACTCGACGGTAGTTTTGCTCCATGGGTGGGAGATCTAATCAAAGATGTAAAACAACCTATTCTGCTTATTGGTGATGAAAATAGAATTGAAGAAGCGATCACCAGGTTATCTCGCGTTGGTTTTGACAATACGCTAGGGTATTTGAAGGGAGGTTTTGAAACCTGGAAAAATTCTGGAAAGGAAATAGATACCGTGAGATCTGTACCCGCATCTGAATTTAAACCTGTGGCTGATAAAGCTCCTGTTTTTGATGTTAGAAAGCCCGGTGAACACCAATCTGAACATGTAGAGAATGCGAAGCATACACCACTTTCTGAAATCAATGAGCATTTAGCTGAGTATCCCGAAAAGGAAGATTTCTATATACATTGCGCTGGAGGTTATCGTAGTATGATCGCCGCTTCTATACTTAAAAGTCGAGGTATTCATAATCTTATCGATGTCCAGGGAGGTTTTAAAGCCATTAAAGAAATTGGAATTAAAACTACAGATTATGTTTGCCCATCTACATTAAAATAAGTGCCTTCATAAAACCAATGGATAGCTTGAATAGGTTATCCATTTTTTATTTTTGATCTTTAGATTTTGCTAGAATCATGATCCGAAAAAAAAGTCATAAAGATTATATTTTCGTTGGTGCTCAATTCGTGCTCTTTACACTTTACCTCTTTCCAACAAACCTGGGAAAGATTACCTTTTGGGAATGGTTAAGGTATCCGGGAATGATCATGTTGGTTTCCGGAATAATTCTCGCTTTGATCGCGTTGATACAATTAGACAATAAGATTTCACCCTTCCCCACTCCAGTAAAAAATGGAAAATTAATAACCACCGGAGCCTTTGCAATTTCCAGGCATCCTATTTATTTAGGATTAATTTTAATAACTTTTGGTTATGCCCTTTTTGAACTTTCAATATCCAGAATATTAATTAGCGCTCTCCTAACAATTCTTTTATTCTTCAAATCCATTTATGAAGAAAAATTATTGATAAGAAAATTTCCGCAGTATCTTGATTATAAAAAGAAAACCGGCAGGTTTTTCAAATAACAACCGAGCAAAAAACTTTATTTAAAAATTAGCTCATCTATACTTTTCTGCAATTCACCGACACTTAATTTTGATTAATCGAATTCTAACCGGGAAGAAAGGTTTTAGGTGCATTTTTGTTAGATTAGATAATAATACCCCGGTAAAATGAGAAAAAAACTGAATATCCTATTTATTGAAGATGATGAAATTGAGGTAATGAAATTAAATCGTACTTTGAATTCATTAGATCTGAAACATAATATTCAGGAAGCTGAGGATGGTGAAAAAGCACTGGAACTGCTCAGCCAAAAAGATCGCTTACCTGATATTATTCTTTTAGATCTCAATATGCCAAAAATGAATGGGATTGAATTCCTGAAAATTTTAAAAGAGAGCGATACCCTTAAATATATTCCAACAGTTATTCTAACCACATCCAACAACCGCAGGGATGTTCTGGAATGTTATAAGATAGGGATTGCGGGATATGTGATCAAACCTCTAAAGTATGATGATTACGTGACCAAATTAAAATCGGTATTTGAATACTGGAGTTTAAATGAACTTATAAAAGCATAAAATGAAAGGAATAGTTTTTACTGAATTTCTGGAAATGGTTGAAAATGAATTTGGCCTTGAAGTCCTGGACAGAATTATCATTAACTCAGATCTACCTTCAGAAGGTGTTTATACTTCTGTAGGGACCTATGACTTTTTTGAAATGCAGAAGCTTATTACTAATTTAAGTGCAGAAACTGGTATTTCTGTAAATGATCTTCTGTATGCTTATGGCAAATATTTCTTTCAGGTATTAACCAGAAATCACAGAGATATTTTCAGCTTATATAGTTCGCCTATAGATATGCTGGCCTCTATTGAAAATCATATTCACGTACAGGTAAGAAAAATCTATCCGGGAGCAGAATTACCAACTTTCAAAATTTTGGAACAAGGTGAGAATTACCTGGAAATGATGTATTATTCCGAAAGATCTATGTACATGTTCGCCAAAGCTTTGATGGAAAAAACTTTTGAGCATTATCATGAAGACTCTAAAATTGAAATGGAAATGATGAAGGAGAATGGTAGCCAGGTAAAATTCAAGATTCACAAGCAACCACATGCAGTCAACTAATAAAAATGAGATATTAGAACGTGCCCTAAAACGTGAAAAAGCGGCTAGAAAAGCTGCTGAATCTATACTTGAACAAAAATCAAGTGAACTCTACGAACTGGCCGAGGAACTTAAAAAGTCCAAGGCGCAACTGGAAGACTTATTAAATCAAAAAACTTCAGAGTTAGAGGGTGTATTCGAAAATATCACTGATGCTTACGTTATTATTGAGCTTTCAGGAGATGTTATCAAAATGAATGAGGCTGCGGTAGATTTGCTAGGTTATGATGTTGAAAAAGAGTCCATAAACCTTGTAAATTTAGTAGCTGAAGAATATAAAGAATACACTTTTGCAGCGTTTAAAGAATTATTGATTCACGGAAAATTCAACAATTATAAAGCTGTTGTAACTACAAAATCAGGCGATGAAAAAATCGTTCAGATCAATGCCAGTGTCATTTACGATTCAAATGGAGAACCTCTAGCTGCCCAGGGAATAGCCAGGGATATCACTGAAGAGACTGAATTTAGAAAACTAAATGAAGAACAGAAACAACAGCTGGATATCATTTTCAAAAACTCACCAATAGGAGTTAGTCTTTCAAAAAGTGGTGAGAGCGGTTTATTGATGGTGAACCAGGCGATGTGTGATATGCTTGGTTACACCTCTGATGAATTAAAGAAAATAAGTGTCCAGGAGCTCACGCATCCCGATGACGAAGAAATTTCAAAACTGCACCGAGAAAAGTTGTTCAGTGGAGAAATTGATACATTCAAACTTGAAAAGCGATATATCACAAAAAGCAATGATATTCTCTGGGCTAAAACTTCTGTAACTTTAGTCAGGGATAAACACGGAGCACCAGATTTTATGGTTGCGACCGTAGAAGATATTACCGAGCAAAAAATAGCCAATACAAAATTAAAAGAGTCAGAAAACAGGATGGCTACTTTAATTATGAATCTGCAGACGGGAATTCTTCTTGAAGATGAAACGAGACATATTCGTCTTACCAATCAAAAATTTTGCGATATGTTCGGGATTCCTGCACCGCCCGAAGCTCTTATCGGGGCAGATTGCAGTAATGCAGCTGAAGAATCTAAACATCACTTTAAGAATCCGGAGCAATTTGTAGAGAATATTCAAAAACTCCTCAAAGATAAAAAGGCAGTACTGGCCGAGGAAATAGAATTAAACGACGGTAGAATTTTTGAACGTAGTTATATTCCAATCTATTCCGATGGAATTTACAAAGGCCATTTATGGAGCTATGATGATGTAACTATCCGTAAGCGTTACAAGGAAAATTTGAGGATGCAAAAGGAGAAGTATAGCAATATTATAGCCAATATGAATCTGGGGCTTATTGAAGTTGATAATGATGATCGAATCATTATGGCCAATCAAAGCTTTTGTACTATTAGCGGTTATTCTGAGGAAGAACTAAAAGGAAAGATTGCATCTAAACTTTTATTACATGAAGATCAGGAGAATATTGTGTTTACTAAAAATGCTCAACGTGAAAAAGGTATTTCTGACTCTTACGAAGTTAAAGTAAGAACCAAATCTGGAAAAACCCGCAATTGGTTGATTAGCGGAGCTCCAAGTTATGATGTTCATGGAAAAGTTTCCGGTACCATTGGAATTCATCTCGATATCACCGAAAGAAAAGAACTTGAAGAACGCCAGGTAGAATTACTAAAAGATCTTGAATTACAAAATGAGCAGTTAAACGACTATGCACATATTGTTTCACATGACTTGAAATCTCCACTTCGGAATATTTCAGCGCTTTTAAGCTGGACCAAAGAAGATTTCAGGCATAAATTGGGGAAAGACAGTCTTACCAATCTTGATCTTATGGAAACCAAGGTGGAAAAGATGGATCACCTTATTGAAAACATCCTAAAATATTCGAGTATAGATAGTTCACAAATTAGTGAAGATCTCATCAATTCTAATGAACTGGTAGAGGACATCATCAACATGATCTATATACCGGAACATATTGAAGTGAAGATTAAAAATCAATTGCCGGTTATTAAAGCTGATAAAACAAGGATGCAGCAGTTATTTCAGAATTTAATCAGCAATGCTGTGAATTATATCGATAAGGAAAAAGGCCTTGTGGAAGTGGATGTTGAAGAGAAAAAAGATGAATACATTTTCTCAATCGTCGACAATGGTTGCGGAATCCCGAAAGAATATCATGAAAAAATCTTCAAGATTTTTAACTCTGCCAGCAACGATAAAAAATCTACCGGAATTGGGTTAAGTATTGTTAGAAAAATCATAGACCTATATGGCGGCCGTATCTGGCTTGAAAGTGAGGAAGGTGTTGGTACCACTTTTTATTTCAGTTTAATTAAGAACAGATGAAAATAGTTCAGGCAAAATATGTTGATGGAAAATGGAACTATATTTCTGATAAACGGGAATTGAAGGATCCGCTGGTATTGGTTTTCGCGGATAGATTCAATTTGGAAAAACCAGATTTGATCCAGGAAGTTAAAAATGAATTTCCTTATGCTCACCTGGTTTTTGGATCTGCAGCTGGAGAAATACTTGGCGCTAGTATCACCGAAACTGAAATTGTGGTCACCGCCATAGATTTCGAAAACGCTAGCTTTCAAATTAAAACCTCCAATATTCACGATCACCAGATGGATGCTTTTCAACTGGGAAAATCACTGATAGAAAAATTACCTAACGCGAATCTAAAGCACGTTTTTGTCATCTCAGAAGGCAGTTTTGTAAATGGAAGCGATCTTTTAAAAGGTCTTGATGTAGATGTAGAAAAAAGTTTCTGTATCACCGGAGGCTTATGCGGTGATGGGCCCAGGTTTCAAAAAACGCTGGCAGGTTATAATCAGGCAAAAGAAGGAGAAGTTATAGTGATCGGTTTTTACGGTGACACGCTGGAAGTATCCTATGCAAGCGTGGGAGGATGGATTCCATTTGGACCGGAAAGGATGATCACAAAATCTGAAAAAAATGTCCTTCATGCTCTTGATGGTCAACCTGCGCTTGATCTCTATTCAAAATATCTTGGAGATAAAGCTTCAGAGCTGCCGCAAGCCTCCCTTCTATATCCACTTTATCTGCGTGAGGAGGGAAAAGATCAACCTGTGGTGAGAACGATCTTGAATATAGATACAGAAAATAAAAGCATGATCCTGGCCGGAGATGTGCCACAGGGATCAAGAGTGCAATTGATGATGGCATCTGCCGATGCTTTGCTTGAAGGAGCTAGCGAGGCAGCAAAACTAGCTATGACCGGAAGAAAACAACAGCCGGAACTGGCGCTTTTAGTAAGTTGTATAGGCCGGAAACTGGTATTAGACCAGCGAGCTGAAGAAGAAGTAGAAGAAGTTATTAAAATTGTGGGAAGTGAAGTAAGCACAGGAGGATTTTACAGTTATGGTGAGATCGCACCTTTTCACGGTGAAACAAATGGTACTTTACATAATCAAACCATGACCCTAACCCTACTTAGCGAATGAATCCCTTGTTAAAAAGACAGATCTCAAAATATTTAGATCCATCGCTGGCCGAAAACCCCGAAATACAGGCTTTTTTAAGAGCAGTAGAAGATTCTTATGAGACAAATGAGGAACAATTCAAAATGCTTCAAAGGGCTATGAGGCTAAGCTCTGATGAACTTTTTGAAGCTAATCAGAGATTACAGAAAGATTATAAATATCAAAAGGATATTCTTGATAGTATTTCAGCGGCCATAAGTGTAATGCAGCTGGAAGAATTTGACGTTGAAAATGGCGATTTTGAAATTGGAAATCTTGCCGGTCATATAAAACTACAAAGTCAGAAACTTCAGATTGCAGCCAAGAAACAGGAAGAACTTTTGAAAAATCTGGAGAAAAAGAACAAAGTTTTAACAGATTATGCACATATGGTTTCGCATGATCTCAGGTCTCCACTAAGAAATATAGATAGCCTAGTTTCCTGGATCCTGGAAGACTCCCGTGAAAATATGGATGAGGCAACCAAAAAGAATTTTCAGATGATCCTGAGCAATGTCGAAAAAATGGATAAACTCATCAACGGAATCTTGAACTATTCGACCATTGAGCAGGCTAAACCCGAGGAATACGAGATAGACCTTAAATTTCTGGTAAGAGAAACCGTTAGTTTGATCGATATCCCTGAGTCTATTGAAATAAATATCGATGAAAACCTCCCGACGATCAAAGGAGATAAATTCAGAATTCAGCAATTATTTCAGAACCTGATCCAGAACGCGGTGAAAAGCATATCTCATGAGAACGGGAAAATTGATATCAATGTTCGTGATCGCGCAAATTTTTGGGAATTCGAAGTTAAAGATAATGGGAAAGGCATCCCGGAAAGGTTCCACAGCAAGATCTTCGGGATTTTTGAAAAGATCGAGAATGACCAGGGCGCCACAGGGATTGGACTTTCTATAGTAAAAAAGATTGTAGAGCATTATCACGGTGAAATTTACCTGGAAAGTGAAGAAGGAAAAGGAACAAGTTTTTATTTTACGTTACCAAGATGAAAGAACGGCCAAATCTATCGTACATCCACCAATTGTCAGGAGGAGATAAAGAATTCGAAAACAGACTCTTAGACGTAGTAAGACGGGAGCTTCCTGAAGAAACCCAGGTTTATCATGAGAACATCCAGGAGAAAAAATTCCAAGAAGCTGCGGCAAATGTTCACAAACTTAAACACAAAATTAGTATTTTAGGACTCGAAGAATCTTATCGCTTTGCAGAAGTCTATGAAGAAGAACTTCGGGAAGGGATAAATAAAGGGCAGGCAGAATTTGAAGAAATCCTTCAGGCGATGCATGCTTTTATCGACGAGTCCTAAAATTCATATGAATGAAGTGTTTAATAATTGATGATGAGGCTACTGCCCGAATGATCATTAATCGACTGATTGAAAATAACGAGAACCTGCAAAAAGAGGAAGAATTTCCAAACGCCATGCAGGCGATCAAATATCTAAACCAGAACAACACAGATCTTATCTTTCTGGATATACATATGCCAGATTTTACCGGGTTCGATTTTATACAAACGCTCAAGAATCCGCCGAATGTAATTCTAACAACTTCAGACAGAAGTTTTGCCATTGAAGCTTTTGAATATGACTGCATCGTAGATTATCTGGTAAAACCTATCACTCAGGAACGTTTTGACAAAGCAGTTCAGAAAGCCCTCAATGCAAAACCAGTAAGTAAAGAAAAGAAGGATCCTGTTTCGGAAATGAACAAAACTGAAAATGATCTTTATGTGAATATAGATCGCAGGCTTATCAAGATAGATATTCCAAGTATTTACCTTATAGAAGCAAAGGGAGATTACATCCAGATCAAAACCTTCGATAAAAACTATACCGTACATTCCACGCTAAAAAAGATAGAAGACAAATTACCCGATGACCTGTTTTTAAAAATTCATCGATCCTTTGTGATCAATACCAAACATATCATTGATATTGAGGATAACAGTGTTCTAATTGAAAAGGATGTTGTGCCGGTGAGTCGTAGTAACCGCCCAGAATTGATGAAAAGGCTCAACTTGCTATAATCCATTCATCTACAGAAATTTTCCATTCAACAAAGCTAGGTTCAGCTTAATCGAATAATTTCTAGATCGTCGCTTTACTCAGGTAGTTTTACAGTATTAAACACCTGAATATTTAAAACTTAAGCGATGAAAAATCACAACTATGCAGTAATTATGGCCGGTGGGGTTGGTAGCCGTTTCTGGCCGGTAAGCAAACAAAGCAATCCGAAACAATTCCAGGACATCCTTGGCTGTGGAAAAACCCTTATCCAGACAACTTTTGAGCGTTTAGCCAGATTCATACCGGAAGAGAATATCTATATTTTAACCAATAGAGATTACAGAGATATTGTGAAAACACAGCTTCCTCAAGTTCGCGAAGAGCAATTGGTAATGGAACCGGTGATGCGTAATACTGCTCCTTGCATTCTACTAGCGGCCATGAAGATCTATAAGAAAGATCCTTCAGCTAAAATGCTGGTTGCGCCGAGTGATCACTGGATACAACAGGAAGATAAATTCCAGGCAGATATGGAGCTTGCCTTTGATATTGTGTCTGCTAAGAATTTATTAGTGACCTTTGGCATCCCTCCTACTTTTCCGAATACAGGCTACGGTTACATTCAGTATTCTAAAGAAAGAAATACTAAAAGTTTTCAGGTAAAGAGATTTACAGAAAAACCGGACTATGCCACTGCAGAACAATTCCTAAATGAAGGCAACTACCTGTGGAATAGCGGAATATTTGTTTGGAAAGCTTCCACGATCATGAGCAAGTTTCAAAAGCATTTGCCGGAAATGTTTGAACTATTCTCTTTGGGTGAAGATTTTTACAATACCAATGTGGAGTCCAGCTTCTTGTCTTTTAATTATAAATATGCTGAAAATATATCTATCGATTATGGGATCATTGAGAAATCTATAGATGTAAACGTTATTCCGGCTAGTTTTTCCTGGAGCGACCTGGGCACATGGTGTTCTTTGCAAAATGAATTACCAGCCGATAATGAAGCTAATACCGTAGTGAATTCTAGATTCATCCCAATGCAGGCCAGCGGAAACATTATTAGAACCGAAAAAGATAAGATCGTGCTGGTAGACGGACTGCAGGATTATATGATCCTTGAAAATAATGAAGTACTTCTGATTGTACCAAAGCAAAAGGAACAACAGATAAAAGAACTTAGACAGAGCGTGATGGAAACCTATGGCGTTCAACTTGGTTAAAACCATTCGTCGACACATCTATCATAGCTCATCGACATAAAAGTTAGCTTAACCGAAAAGCCCATAGATGATTTAGTCTGAATATTAAATTTGAGACCAGAATTATGAAAAGAATAGTACTCCTTTTTTGCCTCATTTTAGCTAAGCCTTTATCTGCCCAGGAATTTAACTTTCTGGGCGGGTATGATGCCCTGGGAGTTCCAGACTATCTGGAACCGGTAAATGATGTAATTACAGATGAAAGCATGAACATGATCTTGAATGCACTTCCTGAAGGATATCCTGTTCCGCAGTACAACCCGCACTACATTACCTCTGGCTATGATACGAACATTGAACTTGAGAAAGATGCCACGGTTTGGGTTACCTTTGTGAAAGAAGGAGCTGGTTATAAAAATGTTCTGGGATTCTATACGTATGACATTAATAACCCTATCCGAACCAAACCTACAGATAGAGAGATCACCATCATATTCCCAAATGCCTCTGAAGGCGGATACGGCGGTGGTTTACGAAAAGGGAATAAAGTAAGATTAGGAGAATTCAAGGCAGGAACAGGAATTGGCTGGGTTTTACTGGCGAATGCCTGGAATGGTTCACAGGTAACCTGGGGACACTGGCAGGTACATTCAGATCCTGATTTCAATCCTGAAGCTGACGAATCGCTGAGACATCATACCGTACTATTATCAGATCCGGAAAATGAACGAATATATCTAGGTTTTGAAGATATCAGAAGAGACTATGCATCTTGTGACCAGGACTTTAACGATGCTATCTTTTATGTAACTGCGAGCCCTTATGACGCGATTAAAACTCAAAACCTGGCCGATGTAAAAAGCGCCACAGATGTTTCTTCAGCTAACAAAGGTGGATTGGAAAGCAATGGCAAACTTGCTGCGCTAATTGCAGAAAGAAATTTCACCCGATTAAAATCATCCTACAATAAATTTGAAAAGGAACAGCAACAGAAATTTTACCAGAAATATTCCGTTAGAAAGGAAGCTGAAGGCTTTGACCTCTCCTCACTGATCCCGGAAACTGGAATGTTCGGAACAGAAACTGCCAGAGTTTCCAGTCCGGATGATCTAATGGGCATTACGAATGCAAGATCTGTATTTTCAGCTGACTATTATGCTGGCGACAAAAGAGTAGCTGCAGCTTTAATCACTCAAACGGAAGGCAGCATTTATGACCACTCAAAGGTGATTTGTGATCGCCTTAATTCCTCCAGCCTGGAAGATATTAGAACGATAGATCTTAAAGGCTATAACCTTGTAATGATCAAAATGCTTAGAGCTTCAGGCCAAATAGAATATGCAGTAAATTTTTCAGTAAGTCTTGAAGACCAACCTAAACTACACTCCTACTGGAATATTTCAGATTATCCCGAAGGTGATTATATAAATTTCCAGGTATGGGGCGGTGACATGGGCCAGGTTAGCAGTATTGCAGGTCATATTATAGATAAACTTAACGCTTATAAAACAATGCTAAGCGATAAGGAAGTCGGCAAGTACCCTACACTTTTTGTAAAACGTGGTTTTTATGAGAGTAGCCGACTTCACCTTATCGTAAAGAATAAAAATGCTGATTCTGGCTTTCTGTTGGAAGGAAACCTTCGAAAGACCGAAACCGAAGAAGAATCTGCTTTTAACAAAAACGTGCCAATAAGTTCTTCATTTGAACAGGAAGTGATCATAGAATCGGGACAATTGTTCGATATAGGATTGCAGGTGAAAGGAAATAATTCTCCGCAAGCCGATGCGCTTTATCTGGCAGATGGGCCGTGGGGACTTGATTATCTCGAATCGGAAACCAGGATAAATTCATTCGAGATTACTTCGAATACATCTGAAGCTGATCCAGCAGATTACAGGCTCGAAAGAAACGTTTGGGTAGATGGAAGTGTTTTTGGAACGACCAATATCTTCAGAAGTATTCTAGCCGGAGATCAGTCTTTTCAGGCAGGAAATTATAAAGCATTGGAATTTGACCTGAAGAATTCGTTACCTATCGAAGTAATTCTGGTTACTGAAACTTTAACTGACTGGGATGCACGTTATAGAATACAATTGAACGCAAATGAAGAAATTAATAAGTTCAACTTGAAACTTGCAGATTTCACCAACGGCTCTAATAATTATAATGGAGAAAATATCAAGGCTGTCGTATTTTCAGTGAAGGGAAATTACTCAAATTTTCAGGATTTCACAGTGAACCTGGAGGATGTAAAATTTACAAATAGCGAGATTATTCCAATTGACGTTGAAGAAAATCCAGTACTGATAGATAGCCCTGAACTCCAGGCATATAACTATCCAAATCCATTTAGAAATACCACAACCATAGTTTCTCCTATAGATGCAGAATATGCAGTCCTCAAGATCTACGATCTAACCGGAAGACAAATATGGTCCAAAGAATACAATTCAAAAACTTTTAAAAGAAGGCTGCCGGTTAACATTTCCGGAGTTGCTCCTGGAGTGTACAAAGCTCATCTGGTGATAGATGGCAGCAAAAAGTTTGCGCTTAGTTTGTTGGTTACTCACTAAGTTATTTAGGTGGTTAGGTTGAAAAGCCGGGATTAATTTCCCGGCTTTTCTCATTTCTAGTTTTCACATCATTCATTTTTTTCAATAAATCACTGTCTTTTATTAAATTAAGCCTATGAAAAAATTACTGCTACTTGCTATTGGCCTGGTTTTTATAGCTTGCCAGGACAACAAAAGAGAAGATCAATCAGAAATCTCTGAAAATTCAAATACTACAAAAGAGCTTGATAAAAAATGGTGGAAAGAAGGTATAATCTACCAGATTTATCCTCGAAGTTTTAAGGATACCAATGGTGATGGAGTTGGTGATATTAGAGGTGTGATTGAAAAACTCGATTATATAGAAAGCCTCGGCGTTTCTATGGTTTGGATGAATCCGTTTTTTGCTTCTCCAAATGTTGATAATGGTTACGACGTCAGCGATTATAGAGCGATCCAGCCGGAATTTGGAACTATGGAAGATTTTGATGAATTACTGGCTGGTTTACACGAGCGAAATATCAAATTTGTATTGGATGTTGTGGTAAACCATAGTAGCGATCAGCATGAATGGTTTCAACAGTCGAGAAGTTCTAGAGATAATATATATCGGGATTACTATCACTGGTGGCCTGCTGAAAAAGGTAAACCAAATTACAGGTATAGTTTGTTCGACGCGAAAGGTGAAGCCTGGAAATATGATGAAAAAACTAATGCCTATTACCTGCACTATTTTGCACAGGAACAACCAGATCTTAACTGGGAAAATCCGGAAGTTCGACAGGAAGTTTATGATATCATGAAATTCTGGGCAGAAAAAGGAGTTGACGGATTCAGACTGGATGCATTCCAGTATGTTTCCAAAGACACTACATTCCCTAAACTGCCGGAAGGTTATGAAAAGGACGTTATTAAATATTATGGAATGGGCCCAAACTTACATAAGTATTTGAAAGAAATGAATGAGGAGGTATTGAGTAAATATGATGTTTTTGCGGTTTCTGAAGGTGTTGGAAGCACTTTTCAGGATGCGCATGATCTTGTTGATGCCGATAGAAACGAGCTTCAGTTAGCCTATCATTTTCAGGGAATGGATGTTGGAAATAGTTTAGAAAGGTACGAGCTTTCTGAATTTAAAGAAGTCTACTCTAAATGGGACAGCGCTTTTGCTGAAAAAGGCTGGCTTTCTATTTTCCTGGCCAATCATGATGTACCTCGAATGGTGTCAAAATTTGGGAATGATTCAGAAGAATTTAGAGTTCCCTCTGCAAAAATGCTGAACACTTTTTTACTTACGATGCGTGGAACCCCATATGCCTATTTTGGTGATGAACTTGGAATGAAGAATATCGATTTTCAGAACATTGAACTATACCAGGATATTGCAGCAAGAAATGGTTATAAAAAGGCTAAAAGTGAAGGGAAGGACATGGAACTTTTCATGAAGGAATTAAATTTCCTTTCGCGTGATAACGCCAGAGTTCCCATGCAATGGAATGCTTCTGAAAATGCCGGATTCACCATAGGAACACCATGGTTACCTTTGAATGAAAATTACAAAGAAGTAAATGTAGCAGTACAGGATAAAGATCCAAATTCGGTATTGAATCATTTCAGGAATCTAACTAAACTTAGAAATGAAAATGAAATTCTTGTTTATGGAGATTACGAATTATTGCAGAAGGAACATCCAGAAATTTATGCCTACACCCGTAGTCTGAGTGATAAAAGCATGCTCATTCTGCTAAATTTCTCAGATACCAATTCCAATATAAAACTGGAAGACCAGAATGCTGAATTTCATATCCTATCTAATAATTATGACGGATTGGATCAGAAAAATGACAACTTTGATCTAAAACCGTATCAGGCTGTTATTTTAGAAATTAAATAATATCATTCTGCCCATTTAAAAATCGGGCCGGAGCTAATTAACCATCTAAAATTTAGTCCGAATTCAGTATAAGTGAATCCGGCAGCTGTAGCAGAAGCAATGTTACTGTGTCTTCCATAGGCGCTCAACTGAAACCTCGGACTAATACTATATCCAATTTTCCCATCCAGTCTGTAAGTCCCCTGTTTTGGATCATCTTCTATAAATTGAAATCCAGTTGCTGCCGTAAAACTATAGAACAGATTGGAATCCTGATCATTACCGGTTAGACTAAGAAAAATTTCAGCCGCCTGGAATTTCTCAGGACTAAAGTAAACCTCTGGACGCTGCTCCTTGAAAGTAATAAATTGATAATTTAATCCACCTTTCAAAATTGGCTTTTTCAGAAAACTATAATAAACAGAAGTAAATAATAGATCGCGGGCATTGTCATCACTTTGTTCAGTATGCATGAACTGCAAATACCAGCCAAGACCATACGAAGTGGCGTAATTATTATTCAGAAATAAATGGTTTCCTGCGATCTGCCTGTTCAAAAGTTCAGCGTTAAAATCCTGTATATCTCTTCTATACCCAATTTCCAGATCATCTCTTCTAAATGGCTTGAGTTGCGCAGAAATTGTTCCCACGAGATTAGTATATTCTGTTTGAGAAGAACTGGCATTCACAAAACCACCATCTAGTTTAAGCTTTAAAGTCGGCGAGAATCTGTAAGATAATCCTAGGTCTATCTGGTTAGAATTTGCTTCAAGATCTGTAATCTTATTCTGAGTTTCCCTGTAAGTGTATCTACCAAACATGGTAAGATCAGGAGAAACAGGTAAATTTAGTCCGGTAGCAGAAGCTACGGCAGTGTTATCACCATTATCGAAAGAATAACTTAAGTTTTCTTCTAAAACAGGAGTGTAAGATTTATCCAGTTTTTCAAGAAAGTTTTCGGCATCTTGTTGATTCTGGTAATACTTCAAGGTATTTAAAGCAGCTGAATTTGCTTTCTGTGCTTCACCCCTTGCAAAATAAGCGTTAGCAATTCCCAGATTTCCATCGAAGGAGGCAGAATCTTGATCAAGTATCATTTCATAATTCTCTATGCTTCTATTGAAATCTCCGGTATACATTCCGAGTGTTGCATCTAATGCTAAAATTCTGAGAGCCTTTCCATATTCAGACTTTAAGTTTGTGATGTAGGCATCAGCTTTATTAAATTGATTGTTCCAGATCAATGCCTGCGCGAATCTTTCTTTCGCTTTCAGAATTCTGAGCGAATCAACAGATCTTCGAGAAAGCTCCAGAGAAGTATTTGCCATTTCCAGCGCTTCCTTCTCCTCCCCTGCAATATGCTTGGCGAGGGAGATACCATTGTAAGCCGTAATACTATCGTTTAAACTGATCGCAATTTCTGAATAAACCTGTTCGGCATTTTTAGCATCCTTAAGAATCAGGTACAGATTCGCTTTATTTAAAAGACTTTCTTTATCCCCTTTAAAATCATTTAAATTTTCATCTAATAATTGTAAGGCTTTAGCATATTCTCTTTGCTGAAGATAATTATTCGCGTAGCCCAATCTTATATACTTGCGGGAAATCATCGCGTTTGGATTATCCGGCGAAACCTCTAAAGATCGATTCACCGTCACTAATGCCGGCTCATATTCTTTCAAGTTGCTTAAAGTGTTGGCATAACCCAGTAATGCACCGAAATTTTCAGGATGTTCTTCAACCAAACCTTCGTAATAAGTTTTTGCCTGCTCATATTTTTTACTCCATAAAAGCGATTCCGCATAATTTAACTGCACTTCTAGATCCTCAGGATGGTCTTGCAGAAGCTCCTCGAACAGCGAGGTAGCTTTTTCTGGGTCGCTGTTTAATCCTAATGCCCGGGCATAACATAACCTTGCTGTTTTATTTTCAGGATATTCTTCCAGTATATTTTTGAAAAATGATTCTGCTTTGGCGAATTCTCCTTTTTCAAGATTTTCAAAGCCTTTTTGCATGTCCTGAGCCTTCAGATTAAGACTGAATAATGCGATTGATGCTACTAAAATTAATCTATTCAACTTCATGGTTTAGGTGGTTTAGATTGATAATGGCAAGTTAAAACCACATCCCTCTATTTTCATCTACAGAAAAAGGTCATCCATCGAAAGAGAAAGAGTGCTCATTGGTTTTCATCTGATATTAGCGCTAGATATGAACCACAAAATTTAAAATTATGGCAATTTCAATCAAAGAAAACAACGGAACATTCGAGGTAAGCGGAAATCTTTCAGCAAACAATTCTTACCAGGTTAGAAAGTATTTTGAGATCATGATTAAAATGAAATCAAGTATTAAAATATGTCTGGCCAAACTTGACAGTATGGATATCGCAAGCGTATATGACTTTCAGGCGCTGATGAGTTTTGCGGCCAAACATGGTAAAATAGTAAGTTTTAAAGGAGCACAAAATAAGAAGATCCAGGGTGCATTTCTAGGATCAGGTTGCGACTTATTCTCATTCAATTATTTCAAGATGAGTGCCTAAAACCAGAAAACAATGATCACCTTAAAACTTTATACCTTTCAATTACGCTTAAAGGCTTCCCAAGTCTTTATGCTGAGCGCGCTTATCGTTAATATTGGCAATTATCTTTATAATCTGGCTCTAGGTAGAATCCTGGGGCCAGAGGCATTTGCCGATGCGGCGATACTCATAACCTTTCTTCTGATCCTTTCTTTCATGGCTATGACCCTGCAATTGAGCGTTGCTAAATTTACAGGTAGCTTTGATGGATATAAAAAAGAAGCTTTCCTAAAATATTCCCGAAAATGGAGTTTGATAATTGGTGCTGTTTTTGGAATCGCTATTTTTCTTCTGGCATCAGACCTGCAAAGCTGGTTCAATACCAACTCGAGCAGTATGTTCCAGATTTTCGGAATGGGAGTTCCTATTTATTTCCTGATGAGCGTAAATCGTGGTTATTTTCAGGGTGAACAGGAATTCATAAAACTCTCTATCACGTACCAGGGAGAAATGCTAAGTAGATTATTTATTACGCTGGCTTTTATATTGTTACTCCCTTTCAAGAGTTCAGAATTGGTGTCCTTGGGAATTTTAGTTTCGCTGGTACCAGGTATGCTGCCTTTTAAAAAGATCAGTCAGAAAGTTTTACCGGCTATTGATCAAAAGGAAATCGAGCATTTGAAAAAATTCGTGGTAGTGACAGCGTTCTATGAATTGACACAGATCCTGATAAATAATGGTGATATTCTACTGGTAAAACATTTCTTCAACTCCTATGATGCCGGTCTATATAGTTCTATGGCTTTAATCGGCAGAGCAGTTTATTTTGTCGCCTGGATGTTTGTAATGCTGTTATTACCGGAAGTAGTAAGACTAAAAAAGGAAGGTAGCGACACCAGGAAAATTTTCTTCAAATATTTAGGCATGATCACAGGTCTGGTAACAGGGGTTATTTTGATCAATCTATTGTTTCCAAGATTAATTATTACAATACTATTCGGTGAATCTTACATTGAAGTTGCCGGAATGCTTTGGAAGTATGCACTGGCAAGCTCCCTGTTTGCATTGGCTAACGTCTTTGTCTATTATTTTCTTTCACTTGATAAATATGTTCCAGTAGTTATCGCCGGTATATTTGGAATTTTACAATTGGCGGTAATATTCTTCAAACATGAAACCCTTGAAATGGTAGTAGAAGCGCAGATCATCGTCATGCTAATCTTACTGGTACTTCAGGCAGCTTATTTTATTTATCAGAATAAATCTACAGTTCACCGATACTAATTTTCTATCGGACGAAAATTATACAAAAGACTGAATTTCTGATAGATATTTACCTCATCAACTAATACCTAATTAAAAAACATAACTTATGAAACTAGCACTTGTAACAGCGTTCCCTCCAAGTAAAGTAACTCTAAACGAGTATGGATACCATTTAGCAAAGAACTTTGCTCAAAACGAAGACGTGGAGGAATTGATCCTTATCACAGATCACACTGAGGAGAAAAAAGAATTGGATTTTGAACATCCAAATTGCAAGATAAGCGTAAAGGATAGCTGGAAGTTTAATAGCTTAAAAAATTTCTTCAGTATTTATAAAAGCCTGATGGAAGCACAGCCAGACGCTATTATTTTTAACCTGCAATTCATGAAATTTGGAGATAAAAAGATCCCTGCTGCACTAGGACTTTTTCTACCGATGATCTTCAAATTAAAAGGTATTCCAACGGTAGTATTACTACATAATATCCTGGAACAGGTAGATCTGGGAAATGCCGGATTTACTGAAAATAAGATTCTTCAGAAAGTATTCAATACCATCGGGACCTTTTTAACCAGAGTGATATTGCAGGCAGATATGGTGGCCTTAACCATAGGAAAATATGTAGATGTTATCAAAAGTAAATATAAAGTTCAAAATGTTGTTCAAATCCCGCACGGATCTTTTGAAACACCACCTCAGCCAAACTTTGACCTACCAAAAGGACCTAAAAAGATCATGACTTTTGGAAAATTTGGCACCTATAAAAAAGTTGAAATATTAATAGAGGCTGTTGAGAAGTTAAGAAAAACAACAGATCAAGAACTAGAGATTGTCATTGCAGGTACTGACAGTCCAAATACTCCCGGCTACCTGGCTACTATGATGCAAAAATATGAACATGTTGAGAATCTAACTTTTACCGGTTATGTGGCTGAAGAAGATGTGCCAAGGATTTTCGGAGAAAGCGCCGTAGTAGTATTTCCCTATACTTCAACAACAGGTAGCTCGGGAGTTCTACACCAGGCAGGTAGCTATGGCAAGGCCGTAGTGATGCCGAACCTTGGAGATCTCGGTTTACTGGTAGAAGAAGAGGGTTACACTGGAGAATTCTTCAGACCTGGAAGTGTAGATTCATTGGCAAATTCACTGGAGCGAATTATAGAGAATGATCTTTACAGAAAGAGAATAGGCGAAATAAATTATGAAGCAGCATGTAGTCTGCCAATGGAAAAGATCGCCCAGCTCTATGTGGAGGAGTTTAAAAAACTGATGGCGACTAAAATGAAATTGAATTATGTTTGAATTTAGTTTTGATATGGTTGATGATGAAGAGCAGGGAGAGATCCCTGCTTTTTATTTGGCGATATACTGGAAAGATTTTTTCTTGGTTCCATCTGTGTCAATGAAACCAAAATATTTCTGTCTGGCCTTACGCCAGGGTAAGCTCCCAACCACAGAGCTGGGAACTTCCTCGAAATCATATAAAGTCCAGGACATGTAGCTCACATTTGCTTCATTAAAAAAAGTCTGCATTAATTCATGATATTCCGCCTGACCTTCTCTTCCGCTGCCAAAAGGATTCCAGAATCCGTCATAGGAGGAAATACCATATTCTCCCAATAATACAGGTTTCAAAGTTTCGTTTTTCAATTCAGCATAAACCTCAGGAAATTTTTCTGGATCCTGATAATAATGAAAACTAACGAAATCTAATGCATCTGATAATAGCCTGGCACTATCTGCGTTAGACCAGCCAATGGTAATTAGGTGATCTGGATCTGCCTTACGTACCTGATAGATCATATTTTCCAGCCAGTTCAAAACAAGGTCCTTACCTCTGCTATCAAAATCCAGATCTGGTTCATTCTTTATATCCCAGCCTAAAAGCGCAGGATGATCCTTCACCGCGTTTACTATCTGCCTGGCATGCTCATGGGTCAGCGTCCAGTTTAATACTGAATAATCTCCATAAAAATCGAATAGAGTAATCAATACTTTCAGCTCTTGTTTATGAGCGATATCAAGGGTTTTCTTAAGCTTTTGCAGTTTCTCAGAAGGCACATCTGCTTTCCCAAAATCTTCATATTGAATAAAAATTCGTACGGAATTTAGACCTGCATTTTTTAAAATTTTGAAATCATTTTCGATAACCTCAGCGTCAAAATTTTCGCCGAACATATCCCACGGACTTTCCTTCGGGTAGTAATTGATCCCGCTGGCATAAAATTCTTTACCTTCAATATTTATAGGGCCTTTTGATTCGTGCCAGTCCTTCCGGTTCACCCCTGGTTTATCTATCATTTCCTGAGCCTGCCTTTTTATATGACGAATCCTCCAGAAACCATCTTCCAGAAGCATCATCACCTGGTAAGATGCAGTATCTACAGTTCTTTCCAGAAGTTTGTCATTTTCATAGGCTTCAGAATATTCCACTACGTTCTTATCGTTGAAAACAACTAACTGCCCGTCTGCACTATAAAATTTTAATTCAGGATGGTGAGAGATCGTGGTTGATTTAAAGGAAATATTATTTTCTACATTAAAATCGACCATCTTGCGAATATTAACTCTGGCGCTGTCTGTATAATAATCTTCAATTCCAAAAGCCTTATTTGTTTCCAGCGATAGATTTCTAACATACCAGCTGTTCAGGTAATCTTTTTCGATCTCTGCCAGGCTTTGCTTTTCCATGGGCCTGCCTTCATAATTTGTAGTATCCCATTCAATTTCCGGAAGATATAATCGGGTACTCTTGATTTCGGTATGCAGCATGGTAGACCTGTCTGCACCTGTATTTAAAAATCCCCAGACAGAACTGATCCCAAAAATGATCAGTGCATTGGCTGCAAGAAAGCTTAAAATTAGAATTGCCCGGTAAAGGTTTTTATTGATCTTCTCCCGCATTCAGGTTTATTGAATAGATTTGGTAACGCCAAGCGCTTCGATCTTAAAGGTATAAGAATCCTGATAATTTTCACCTTCCGGAAGTTTAAAAATAGCATAACCGTTTTCACTGGGTTGTTGCATTTTGAATTTTTCCTCTCCCTTTTTACTGATCACTAAAAGCTTTACCTCAACCCCATCGGGTATGTATTGATTCATAAAACTCTTTAACGGTCCAACAATGACCTGCCTACTTTCCTTTTTAAAAACTGCATCGAAATCGCTCATTACCGACTTGTAAGCAACTTCAAGTTCATTGCTTTCAGCCATTCCAGTAATATTTGAAGTAATTTTCCAATTTTGAGGAAATTCCGGATGAAGTATTTTTGCCGTCGCCACCCCATCTATCGTAGTCGCTATGGTTTTTAGAACAGCTTTTTCTTCATTTTTTACGAGGAACTCAACGGCCGTCCCATCGCTCACAATATTACCATATTCATCTTTGATCGTGGAAGTGATGATCTTGCTAACCATGTTTCCATCAGCATAATCGTGCTCTCTTTCGATGCTGATCTCAAAATCTGTAGCAATAGAAGGGTAAATATCACTTACCATTTCTTTGGCCTGAAGATTCATACTGGAGTTCGAGATCAGGATCTTACCTGATTTCTGTCTGGAATAAACATTTTTCCAGGCAAACATATTTTCCATTTCCAGGCTGTCTTTTGATAATTCCCCCAGAAAATATTCCGAAACTTCAACTATGGTTCCATCTGCCAGCGGATTGTCAAATTCATCTGTAGGAATGCTCACCAGCATGGAATAATCCCTTTTCCCAGCTTGAATACTTCTGGGACCGTAATAATTCTCGATGATCACCGGTTCAGGTTTTGGTAAAATTGTTATATGCCCAGCTGCCTGTTGTTGACCTGATTTCAATTTATAGTTAAGCGTACCCGATTTTGCGGTAAGAAATTCTGGTGCTTTAAAAACTAGGTCATTATCAATTTCTACTGGTTTCAGAATTATCTTCCCATAGGAATTATAAAGAATCAATCGGCTACTTAAATCTATATCCTGAAATTGAAAGATTAGATCTTCACCAGCAATGATTTGTTTTTTCAATGTAATAACTGAAGATTGACTGCTACTCGCCGATGTTGAAAATGCCAACAGGATCAATACCGGTATGTATAATAAAACTCTCATTATTTTGGATTTCCAATATAATTATTCATCTCGATCTTTATAAAACTATAATCTGGATTTGAAACTTCCTGTAAAGCATAATTCATCTGGTATTCCTTTCTCTGTGGCACCACCTTTTCAGCGATTGCCTTATTTGGAAGCCCGTTGACAAAAATGTTTTCCATGGAAGAGTTTACGATACAAACCTCCGAAAACTCGTCCAGGGATTTTTGAAATTTCTGTTTTCGCTGCACCCTGATTCCTTCCTTTAAATACTGATGTTCCACCCAGATCAATTCAGAATTCTCATCATAATATGAATACAATAATTGAGGAATGGTTACTTCCTGTACACCGGCATTGAAAAGAGTACCCACGATCTGGTTATTTTCAATATTCAGCTGATTTAAAGTTACACTTTTGTAAAGATCTGTGGTAGCCACATTTCCTGCACATTGAAGATTGAATTTCACCGGATCGGCTTTTAAAACCACAGGTGTAAATTCATCTGGATCAAAGGTTTCCGGGATTGCATCCCCTTTATTGATCCAGGCAATCCCTTCAAAATCTACTCGAAAACTGCTTATTTCCTTGGGCATTAATTTATGCTTAAGTACCTGCCTGGCATTATAAGTTGCCAGTTCATTATTTTCTGAATCATATAAAGTTCCTTTTATAACCACATCTGCCGGAACATGATCTATATTCTGTATCTCCCCAATAATGGAGTAACGGTCATTAGATCTGATAAGTTTTGCTGAAAGCACTTCCAGGACCGGTTGTTTCAAAACATCCTCATGATGAGTTTGCTGTGTGGTGATCTTCCTTCTGCCATGATTATAGAAAATGGTTTGGTTATCAGAAAATAGCTGATCTGCTGGCAGGTCTGTATCAGTTTCGTCAGGCTGCATAAACCATTTACCTTTTATCTTTTTTAGATCATGCTGAAATTTCTTCTCTACAATTTCAATCGGAGTAACCCAGGAGGTGAAAACATCTGCCCTGGCGATAGAATCATTGATTTTATTCACTTGCACATCAATACTGTCCAGTTTCGCGTAAGAGCTAAGGATCCCATCGCTCACTGAAACTTCCAGCATAAATTGCGCAATACTTTTGTCGCTTTCGGGATCTAAATAAGAATGAGCTCTTTCAAATTCCTTGAAGTCGATCGCATCATAATAGGCTTTTACCACATTTTCCTCGGAATATTGATCCTGGTTATCTAAGTAGATATAATACAAAGAAGTTAAAATGATCACGCTTAATAACAATGCGTAGATATTATTAACCTTTAATACGGTAGGATTAAACTTGTCTTTTACCCGGTGAAATTTGAGAAAATCGGGTTTGTATGGATTCCCGGTTTTTAAAGCATTGAACCAGATCAATTGCAGGTTTATAAAAAATGCGATGATCACGGAAAAGACCGGGATGATTCCCCACATTAATTTTAGGAATACCGGTACATCCTGAATCGAGATCACTTTTGATAAGGGCGGAACATTTAACTTCTCCCAGACCATGATCCCGTTTTCCAGCTGCTGTAATCGTTGCCATCCACTAAAGAACAATAAGGGATCGTAAAACTTATCATTGGAAAAAATGTATTTTAAATTATACTTTTCGGGAACTGCCAGAAACTGTTGCAGAGAACCTATACCTTCTACACCACGGAATTTAGAATTCTCCAATCGCTCCACCGCCCTGGTAGTAAGTTCAGGTAATCTTCTGGCTGAATGATAATTGCCATCTACCGTTAGTGCTCTTGTTTGAGCCGAAAGCCAGGCCATTTGATCTCCAAATCCAAGCGTTAAAAACCTCCAGTGATCGTGCTGATCTTCATTTAAGAAGTTTACAATAGGTAACATTTTGATGCTCTGTGGCTGCATTGGCCTGAAATAGCCAAGGCTGAGCGTAAAAACAGAAAGGAAAAGGAATAATCCTACCAGAAAAGCTCCGATAACGCGGTGGTAAACGGGTCCGAATTTATCCTGGATCAAACGCTTAAGATCTCCTTCAGCAAACCTGTAGGCAAATTCGCCAAATATAGGCAGCGACATGATGGAACCCCATAAAGTAAACCTGTCTAAAGTAAGAATATTGAAAGCCGTATCTCCAAGAAGCATCCTGGGAATAGGCGTGGTTCCTCCAGTTCCCAAAACAAAAAGCATCACAAAAGACAATCCAAAGAATAAATATCGCTTAGAGAAATACCGGTAGATGATATAAGGAAACAAGAAAAACAGGATTCCCCATGGAATTACGAAAAACACGAGTCCGGAAGAAGTGATTTCAATAAAGCTATCCCGGCTTCCATGCGGAATTGGCACCTGTGTGATCGGGTTCTTTTTAGTATTGATCCAGTAAGGCAGAATGCAAAAAACGATGACGAAAAGGGAAGTGAATCCGAATAATATAATTCTTTTCAAAAGCTGGAAAAAACTTTTCAGAAAAACACCGAAGGTGATCTTTTTGAATTGGCCTACTTTTTCATAGGAAACATCCATGATCACCATACCAATCAATGGAAAGATAAAAAAGATCATTCCAAAAATTGGAGTAACATGATGAGATGTTACAGTTACCGCTATTAAGGAGATCGCCCTGAAAAAGAACTTTCTTTTACCGGTTTTAATATATAGGTAGATTTCAGGTAGCGCATGCATTAATAAAGAAATACCAACTATGCTGGGTAATTGCCCGAATATGTGCAGCGTTTCAACGAAAGAAGATGAAAATACCGCTAGCAAAGCCGCATATCCCGCCGCTTTTCTACTGGCTGTGATCAACAAACTGAACCTATAAACTCCGGTTATGAAAAGGATCACCCCAATGATGGCCACCAGGAACATCCCGAACTTGAGTCCGCCGATATAAGAAAACAGAGCTATAGCTTGGTGAACCAGAGGCGGATATCCCATTACGGTGAAACCTGTATACCATTTGTAATTCCATGGCTCGAACCAGCTGTTGGCATAATGTTCAGCAAAAAACAAATGGATAAGAGCATCATAAGTATTCTCCAGCGTAAAAAAGATCGTAGACGAATGAAAAACAACTCCTATAATAAGTGCTGCAATCAGGTATTTATTGGTGGTCTCTTTCATCTTTAGGTAAATGATTATTTCTATGAAATAAAAATAGAAAGCTCAATTGCTACCTCAAATTCATCTATCGATACGAATTTACCATTCATCGACGTAAATTAACCAATTTATCTAATTCTCTGATTTTGAAGGCTAGTTCAATATAATTTTGGATCATAATCTAAAACCTAACACCATGAAAATTTTAGCAGTAGATGACCAGCAATTAGTTTTAATGCCTCTTGAAAAGCGATTAAAAGAAAGAGGATATGAGGTATTAACTACCACTCATGCCCAAAGAACTATCAGCATCTTTAAACAATTTAAACCAGATCTATTAATAATAGACATCAACATGCCGCTTTCAAATGGTCTAACCATTATCAGGACTATTAGAAATGAAATGAAAGATAATACCCCAATAATGGTTTTATCCGGAAATACTGACGATTCTCTGATCGTGGAAGCTTTTGAACTGGGAATTCAGGATTTCATGAAAAAGCCATTAAGTCTTGATGAAATTAGCGCAAGAGTGGGTAGATTATTAGGGCATAGTAATACTGGTATAACTCAAACCTTATCCTCAAACAGTATTATTCAGAATAGATGTGTAGGTGTGGTGATCCCATGTTATAATGAAGAAAACAGGTTACATTCTAATGAGTTCATCGATTTTGTTGAGCAGAATTCAGGATACCATCTTTGTTTTGTAAACGATGGTAGTACAGATGATACCATGAAGGTTTTAAATGCGCTAAGAAAAGGTCGTGAGCATTATGTTAGCATCTACAATTGCCCCAGGAATGTTGGGAAAGCAGAAGCAGTAAGACAGGGATTACTTTATATGGCTCAATTCGAAGATCTTGACTACGTTGGTTTCCTGGACGCAGATCTGTCTACTGACTTTAAAGATTTTGACGACCTGGTGAAAACAATAGAAACTTCAGACTTCCAGATCGTAAACGGTTCCAGAATATCAAGAATGGGAGCTGATATTACTAAAGAAAGTGCCAGAAAGATCATTAGCATGACCATTAACCTGATCATAACTGGCATCTTAGGAATGCCATTTAGGGATACTCAGTGTGGTGCAAAGATCATGAGAAAAGATCTTATTCCCGTAGCCTTTTCAACTCCTTTCTTAACCAAATGGCTTTTTGATGTAGAGATATTCATGCGTATGAAAGATCACTTCGGAATAAAAAAAGCTAAGCAGGTTATCTGCGAACAACCGTTGAAACGTTGGATACACGCAGATGGTTCGAAATTATCTATGGGAGATTCCTTAAAAATCGGATTTCAATTGATTAAGATCTATTATCGATATTCTATCGTACAACCCTCCAAAAATAATTCAGAATCTAAATCTCCCATTTTAGAATTAAAAAACGCCAATTAATTAATTGAGAATAATGTTCTTAAATAAAAAATTATGGAATTTCGATATAATTTTAAACTTTCTATAACAGTTTTTTAATAGTTACCTTTTTTGATTAAACAATAAAATTGCATAGCTTGTAAGAGCTTTATTAACCTGAATTAATCTGCTTTTACGCCCTACCTTAAGAGCCTAGTTGAACAAATTAGTAAAAAGTGAATTCTATACTCACTTTGCCCTGAAATGATAAAAAGGATCTTAAAATATTATTTGCCGCTATTTATAGTGAGCTTAGTTTTCTGTGTATGGATGTTTTTCAAAGAGAGAAAATCTATTGTTGAAGTAGAGCAAACAGAACTAGTTACCAAGAAACAACTCACCGTAGAATTACTAAACCCGGTAATTGCCAATATTTACTATTGGAGCAGACATCATTTTGATGAAGAAGATTTTGATTCTATAACTTCAGAAAGTTCATTTTTGAATGATATGAATGACTTTGTATTGGGAATGAACCAATACAGTCAGTTTCGTTTAATCGATAAAAAAGGACAGGAAGTATTACGCTTGGTTCGAGAAGATAATGGCTTCATTTTTCAGGATAATAATCTCCAGGATAAATCTAACCGTGGTTATTTCAAAAAAACCATCGCACTCGATAGAGGTGAAATTTATCTTTCTCCACTGAATTTGAATATCGAGAATGAAGAAATAGAAAAACCCTTTAGGCCGATGATCCGCGGTAGCGCCGCCATCTATTCAAAGAATAAGGAGAAATTGGGGATTGTAGTGATCAACTACGAAGCAGAAAAATTACTGGAATTACTTAATGACGATCTTAATAATTCATTCTTCATCTTAAATAAGGACGGTTACTATCTATCAAATTCTGAAAATAAGGAGATTGAGTTCTCTCACCTAACTAAACCCGCAGACGCAAAAGGTTTCTTTGCAGAAAATTCTGAAATCTGGGAAGTTATAAGTGGCGCATCAGAAAGTAATTTTTTTAATGACGGTGTCTGGGTAAGTAGTAAGCTTGATTTTGAGAGTTCACTTTCCGGATCAAGCATTATCGGAAATAGATTTGCTGAAATTGTAACTGATAATGAATGGTATCTAATTTCCCATGTAAATAACAGTCAGATATTCTACAGAATTTCAGACTTTCTACTGGTTATTCTGCTTTTGAACATTCTTATTTTACTCATTGTGATCTACATTGCACGCATTGAAGTTGCCAGTGTAAAACTAAAAAAGCAATATCTCATAAAGCTAAAAAAGAGGAAGACCACACTGGAAAAGAAAAATGTTCTTCTCTCTACTATTAAAGACAGGCTGGAATTGAGAAACCGGCAGTTAAAAGAATATAATAATATTGTTGCTCATAACTTACGTGCGCCAACCACAAGCATGTCTGCCTTGGTTTCTATGGTAAATAAAACAGATGACTATGAAGAATTGAAAGTTTATCTACCCAAGCTGAATACGATCACCAAAAATATCAATACACTGGTAAATGACCTGCTGGTTTATGTTCGCATTCTTAACGATGATAAAATTGAGATAGAGAAAGTAAATATTGAGCGAATCATACAAAACACTCTTGGTTTATATATCGAAACTATAGACCAGGAAGTTATAGACGTAAAAATTGATCTTTCTGGCTGGAAATCTGTAATGTTCTCCCGGATCTATCTGCAAAGTGTACTGCAAAATCTTATCTCCAATGCTATAAAATATCGTGATCCTAAAAAAGAAAGCTTTATCAAAATAGAAACCTTGATCCGTGATGATAAATATATCCTGGAAATTAGCGATAATGGCCTTGGGATGGATACTCAAACTCTGGAGGAAGAAATTTTTAAATTATACCGAAGGTTTCACCGGAATATTTCTGGAAAAGGAATGGGACTTTTTATGGTAAAGACTCAATTGGAATCATTAAATGCCACAATTGAAGTTGAAGGTGAAAAATTTATAGGAACCAAATTTATTATAACATTTAGCAAGAAAATAAACGAGTATGATATTTTTCCTAATTGATGACGACGAGATTTTTCATTTTATCACAAAAAGAACTCTGCACCGCATAAGTTCGGCGATTCAGATGGAAAGTTTTAAAGATGGTGAAGAAGGAATTGAAGGTTTAAAAACACGTATTTCACTAGATTGGAATATACCAGATATTATTCTTTTGGACATCAATATGCCTTTTATGAATGGATGGATGTTCATGGATGAATATAAAAAATTCGAAGACCGATTAAACAAGCGTGTTCAGGTTTATATGCTTACCTCTTCTGATGATCCGGAAGATGTCGCAAGGGCTAAAAAGATTTCTGAACTTTCTGGATACATGGTAAAACCCGTTACAGAAGACGAGCTGGAAATCATTATTCGAAAATTTCCAATGGAAGGATGGTATGAACCGAACACCTGAAATGTTTTCTAATTTCAATAGCCAATAGGAGTCTTTTGTTTTATTATAATATTTGTCACTCCCCTATTATCAATAAAAAATTCTCCTTATTTTATTTTTTTACCAGATCACCTAAAACATCCCATACATTTTCTGCCAGGATCTTCTGCCCTTCAGCGGTTGGATGAATACCGTCCTGCTGATTCAATTCAGGAATTCCTGCAACATCATCCAATAGGAATGGTATCAGGTAAACATCATTTTTTTCAGCCAGATCAGGAAATATCTGTTTGAATCCGGAAGTATACTCCTGCCCCATATTTGGCGGAATTTGCATCCCGGCCAGTATGATTTCAATATCAGGATTTTCCTGTCTTACAAAATCAATGATCTCCTGAAGATTATTTTTAGTCTCCTCGATGGCAATACCTCTTAATCCATCATTCGCTCCAAGTTCCAGTACAAAAACATCCACATTTTGTTTAAGCACCCAGTCTATTCTGTTTTTTCCACCGGAAGTAGTTTCACCACTTAAACCGGCATTTACCACTTTATAATTCAGGTTCAGAGAATCAAGTTTTTGTTGAATCAATTCAGGGAATGCCTCGCCTTTTTCTAGTCCGTATCCCGCGGTAAGACTGTTTCCGAAAAATAAAATCACCTTTTCATCGTCCTCAGAAGAATTATCTTTCTCCATAGAACTTTCAGTGTTCTGTTCCTTTTCCTGCTTTTTTTGCTCACCACATGATGATAGGCTAATGAACATGAACAATGATAAAAACAATGTGAAGCTTCTCATGATTGGGTAGATTTAATTAAAATCATTTCTTTATTTTGTTTCTCCCGATAAAGAAACCTAAAAGTAAGAAGATGGCAAAAATTTTAAACATTCAAAATCTGAAGAAAAGCTATAGCAGTGGCTCTAAAAAGCTCACCGTGCTGGAGGACATCAGTTTTGATATTGAAGAAAATGAAACCTTTGCCATTGTGGGACCTTCAGGAAGTGGGAAAACGACTCTTTTAGGACTCTGTGCGGGTTTAGACCAGCCTGACTCCGGAACTATTGAACTTTGCGGAACAGTGATTAATGATTTATCTGAAGATCAGCGTGCATTATTGCGAAATGAAAAAGTAGGTTTCGTTTTTCAGGATTTTCAACTAATTCCCACTTTGACCGCTTTAGAAAACGTTGCAGTTCCGCTGGAATTAAGAGGAGATAGAAATGCTGCAGAAATTGGAAAACAACTGCTGAGTAAAGTAGGTCTGGGAGACAGGTATGACCATTACCCTTCACAATTATCTGGAGGTGAACAACAAAGAGTTGCCCTTGCTCGAGCTTTCAGCACTAAACCGGATATACTTTTCGCCGATGAGCCTACCGGAAATCTTGATGAGGAAACCGGAAAAAAAGTGGTGGATCTTTTAATGGATTTAAATGAAGATTCGGGCACTACCCTGGTTATTGTCACGCACGATATGGAACTTGCAAGGAAAACACAGCGAATTCTCAGGCTCAAAGGAGGACGTGTTCTGGAAACCATAAACGCCTGAGATGTCTGATAAAAAAAACACTTATACACATAAGGCGGGATTCGGCTGGTTAATTAAAATGGCAATCAGGGATGGAAAAGCCAGTAAAAAGAAACTGGCTCTTTTCATGGCTTCCATAGTTCTGGGAATCGCCGCAGTGGTTTCTATACAATCCTTTAGTAATAACCTCAAAGATAATATCGCCTTACAGTCGAAATCGTTGATGGGTGCCGATTATAGGATTGATATGGACAACGAGCCGAACGAAAGGGTTCTAAGTCTTATGGATTCTCTTGGTGGCGCAGATTCTGAAGAGATCAGTTTTGCATCTATGGCTGCTTTTCCCGGAAAACAAGGCACTAAGCTCGTTCGTGTTCGAGGAATTAAAGGGAATTTTCCATTGTATGGCGAAATGGAAACCGAACCTGTAAGCGCAGCTAGAAATTACCTTCAAAATGAAACTGCGCTTGTTGATGCTACCCTAATGTTACAACTGGGTATAAAAGTAGGAGATAAAATTAAGATCGGTGATGTAATTTTACCCGTTGGTGGGTCATTAAAATCTGTTCCCGGTAGTGCAGCGATTTTCAGTTCTATCGCCCCGCCAGTTATCATTCCGCATAAATTTATTGAAGAAACTGGTCTCGTGCAGGTTGGGAGCCGAATTGGTTATAACTATTATTTTCTGGCTGATGAAAATCTGGATCTTGAAATATTTGATGAGAAAATAGACCCGATTCTGGATGCTAATGACGCCGACCTGGATACGCATAAATCTACCAGCGAAAGATTGGGAAGGCGCTACGAAAACTTCGGAAAATTCCTGAATCTAGTTGCATTTATCGCGTTGTTACTCGGTTGTATTGGTATTGCCAGCGCCATTCATATTTATATCAAGGAAAAATTAAGGTCGGTCGCGGTATTAAAGTGCCTGGGAGCTACAAAAAAACAGACCTTTTTTATTTACCTGACACAAATCGCGATAATAGGATTTATCGGTGGAATCATCGGAACAACCCTCGGTTTGTTTTTACAGCAACTTTTTCCATTAATCCTTCAGGACATCTTACCGGTTAATGTGGAAATTTCCTTTGATATATCAACAATTTTCATTGGAATTCTATTAGGTGTTTTAATGTCGATTCTTTTCGCCTTATATCCGTTAATGGGAACTTTGTATGTCTCACCGCTGCAGGCCCTGAGAGTTATCAATTCTGAAGATGGCAAATCTAAACGAGCTGGAATACTGGTACTTTTAGGAATATTCGCATTTATCTTTCTCTTTGCATTCTGGCTGCTTGAGGACTGGAAGTATTCAGTATTCTTTGTCCTGGGAATAGTCATCACCTTTTCATTATTGGCTGGTGTGGCCAACCTTTTCATGAAAATAATCAGAAAGTATTTCCCTTCTAACTGGGGATTTATAGCTAGGCAAAGCCTTTTAAATCTATTCAGACCACAAAATCAAACGCTTATACTCGTATTGGCCATAGGAATTGGAACTTTTCTGATCAGCACTCTTTATTTTACCAAAGATCTGCTTCTCGCGCAGGCTTCACTTGAAGAGCAGGCTAAAAGTCCCAATATTATATTACTTGATGTACAGTCTGAACAGCAAGCGAATGTTTCAGAAACCATTCAATCGAAAGGTTTGCCGGTACTTGAAAATATCCCGATCGTGACTATGGGTGTGGAAAGCCTTAATGGAAGATCTGTCAATGAAATACGCGAAGACACCACTTCCACGATCAATGGATGGATCTTACAACATGAATTTAGAACCACCTACCGTGATTCACTTATAGATTCTGAATTACTGGAACAGGGAGAATGGATTGGAAATAAACCGGAAGATGGTCTGGTTCCTATCTCGGTAAGTGATAATTTCGCTAAAGACGCCGAGGTTCAGGTTGGTGATAAAGTAAGTTTTAATGTTCAGGGAGTTTTACTGGAAACCGTGGTAGGAAGTATTCGTACCGTAGACTGGAGCAGAATGCAGCTAAATTTTTCGGTCGTTTTTCCTGCCGGTGTTCTAGAAGAAGCTCCTCAATTCCGCGTTCTCACCACCAAAGTTCAGGATGAAACCGGTTCTGCAGAATTACAGCAAACTCTGGTTAGTAAATTTCCAAATGTTACCATTATCGATCTCAGACAGGTTTTGAGCCTGATCGAAAAAATACTCGCTAAAATATCCTGGCTTATCAACTTCATGGCATTTTTCAGCATTCTAACGGGAATCATAGTATTGATTGGTGCTGTTAGAACAAGCAAATATCAGCGTATTCGCGAAAGTGTATTATTAAGAACTCTCGGTGCAAAAAGTGGCCAGATCCTGAAAATTCTGGCTTTGGAATATTTTTACTTAGGTTTTATCGGTGCATTTTCCGGGATCATACTTTCCCTCATAAGCAGTCAACTACTGGGATATTTTGTCTTTGAAACCACCTTTATTCCGTCATTAGTTCCTTTTGCGATTCTACTACCAGGAATTATTCTGTTAGTGATGAGTATAGGTTTGAGCAATAGCCTCGGAGTGATCAAAAGTCCGCCGCTGGTGGTACTTCGTAAGGAATTGAGTTAGAGCCACAAATCTGCTGCCGAAACCATTTAAAATTAAGCTTTTAGTATAAGTTTAACTGAGAAATTTAGGAATTAAACTGGCTTAGACCGTATTTTTAAGTCTGACTAAACTTGAACCAACCAAAACATGGAAAATTATCATTTAGAGCTAAATGATGTTGACGAATTTATACCCGAACTTGCTAATGAATTTGGAACTGATTACTCAGAACACCTAGGTGAATTTCAACTTCATATTCCTGAAAGTAAAGGAGAAGGAACTATCAAAGGAATAAATTTCCCTAATGGTATAGGTTTGTATACTTACCATTGCAAATTAAATACAGACATTAGCCTTTGTATTTCCCAGCCTCGTATTAAACCCATTCGCTTTATTTATTGCGTTAAGGGAGAAGTTCAGAGTCATTTTGTAAATGATGAAGACCTTGTTAATATTACCGATCACCAGTTTCTTATAGCAGCTCCAACCGATAAGGAAAAACATAGCCTGATCTTTAATAAGAATAAGGACATTGTGATGTGCTACCTTGAAATTGATCGTTTAAAATTTCAGCAGTATTTTTCCTTTGATCTGCATGATCTTGAACCAGTTTTTTATAAGATTTTCAGTGATGTAGAAGCAGCGAATCGAATTTCCGAAACCGGAAGTTTTAGTTTGAAAACGGCTGATGCTATTAAAGAGATCAGGATTTGTGAATTAACCGGATTTCCCAGAGTAAACTTTATTGGTGCCAAAGCGCTAGAAGTTCTGAGCTATATGCTGGCCCGTTTCAAAAAAGAAAGCCAGAGATTCCAGAAGAATGAATTGAAAGAGAAAGATCGGAAGGCTATAGAAATCGCGGTAGAGTATATCGATGCAAATATTTCACAAACAGGAACCGTAAATGAGCTGGCCCAGATCGCCGGAGTGAATACCAACAAACTACAGGAAGGTTTCCAGGTGATCTATGGAAAAACGGTGAATGAATATATACGTGATATTCGACTAAGCAAATCTTTAAATATGCTTACTGCAGGAAATAAAAATGTGAGTGAAGTAGTTTATGAACTTGGACTTTCCAGCAGAAGTTATTTCTCTAAGATCTTTAAAGCTAAATATGGCGTCTCGCCAAGAAAAGTGCTTTCCGGAAAAGCGACTTCCAATAAACTTGAAAAATAATTATCCCAGGCCTGTTTTCTATTTATGAATTACTTTAAAATTGGTGTTGAAATCAGCATCAGTATATTATGCTATATTGATGTTAAGCTTTCTTCTAAAATTTCAATACTTCGTATATTCAGGCCTATTTACAAACGGATTAAAACATGAACCAAAGATTTAAAAAAGGATTGAGTGTCTTGGCACTTATCACTGTGGTTGGATATTCCCATGCACAGGAAAAAGAAAAGAAATCTATGAATGAAAACCCTCTACTTTCTGAATGGACCGGGCCTTATGAAGGAGTACCGGCTTTCGATAAAATGCAGGTAGATTTAATTAAACCTGCCATTAGAAAAGGTATGGAGCTACATCTTGCAGATATTGATAGAATTACAGCAAATACCGAAGCTCCAACTTTTGAAAACACCATAATTCCGATGGAAAAGGCTGGTCAGAAACTTGACCGCGCATTTACCTACTACGGAATTTACAGCAGCAATGTTTCAAGTCCTGAATTTAGAGAAGTTCAAAAGGAACTGGCACCCGAAATTTCAGAATTTTCATCGAAGATCAGTCAGAATGAAGAGCTATTCAAAAGAATAAAAACTGTTTACGAGAATTCTCAAAAAGAACCGCTTGAACCCGCTAAGCAAAGAGTTGTAGATTTGATCTATGAAGATTTTGCGATGCAGGGAGCAGATCTAAATTCCGAAGATAAAAAGAGATATGCTGAGATTAATAAAGAGCTGTCAGGTCTTTATACCAATTTCTCGAACAATGTTCTCGCAGATGAGGAGAACTACGTGATTTATTTAGAGGAAAATCAATTAGGTGGTTTGCCTGAATCTTATGTGAAATCTGCGGCTCAGGCTGCTGAAGATCGTGGGGAAAAAGGAAAATATGCCGTTACCAACACCAGATCTTCTATGGATCCTTTCCTTACCTATTCCACTGAAAGAGAATTACGTGAAAAGGTTTGGAAAAATTATTATTCCAGAGGTGACAACGGAGATGAGTTTGATAACAATGAGATTGTGAAAAAGATCCTGAAATTGCGTGATGAGCGAGTGGAACTTTTAGGTTATGAGAATTATGCGCAATGGCGTTTACAAAACAGGATGGCTAAAAATCCTGCAAATGCCATGGACTTAATGATGAAGGTTTGGCCTGCGGCCCTGGCCCGTGTTGAAGAAGAAGTAAAAGACATGCAGGAGGTTGCAGATAGCGAAGGTGCAGATATAACCATCAAGCCGTGGGATTATAGGTTCTATGCTGAAAAGGTTAGAAAAGAAAAATATGACTTGGATAGCGAAGAAGTGAAGCAATACCTGGAACTTGGAAATCTTACTCAGGCCCTTTTCTTTACAGCAGGAGAGTTATTCAATTTTGAGTTTTCACCAGTGAAAGAAGGAACGGTTCCGGTTTTTCATGAAGATGTGAAGGTTTGGGAAGTTAGTGATAAAGATTCCGGAGAGATCGTGGGATTATGGTATCTCGACCCTTATGCAAGACAGGGAAAAAGATCTGGTGCTTGGGCGACAACTTATCGTAGCTACAGCGACCTATTGGGGCAGAAACCTGTATTATCTTCAAATAACTCCAATTTTATAAAACCAGCTCCGGGAGAACCTGTACTGGTTTCATGGGACGATGCAGAAACTTTTTTCCATGAATTTGGACATGCTTTGCATTTTCTATCAGCAGATATTGAATATCCAACATTAAATAGCGGAGTAAGAGATTATACAGAATTTCAGTCACAATTACTGGAGAGGTGGTTATCTACCGATAAAGTGATCAATCAATTTCTGAGACATCATGAAACCAACGAAGTTATTCCTGATGAACTCGTTCAGAAGATCAAAAAGGCATCAACTTTTAACCAGGGATTCGCTACTACAGAATTCCTCGCTTCTGCGATCATGGATATGAAATATCATACCACAGATCCTGATGAAATCGAGCCAGATACTTTTGAGAGAGAAACTCTTAAAGAATTAAATATGCCGGAAGAGATAGTAATGCGTCACAGAACTCCTCATTTTGGACACGTATTTTCAGGCGAAGGTTACGCTACGGGATATTATGGTTATTTATGGGCCGATGTTTTAACTTCTGATGCTGCTGAAGCCTTTGCTGAAGCTCCTGGAGGTTTTTATGATAAGGAGGTTGCAAATAAGCTGGTGAATTATCTATTTGCTCCTAGAAACGCCATGGATCCTGCTGAAGCCTATAAAAAATTCAGAGGTAGAGATGCTGAAATTGACGCTTTAATGCGAGACAGAGGTTTTCCGGTTCCGGAAGATGATAAAGAATAGATATTTCTATATTTAAACTAAAAATGCCCTGATCTCTCAGGGCATTTTTAATTTTATTCAGCTAAATATATTTCTAGCTCATTCCTTTTTTGATACATTCAGCAATACTGATCGCTCTTTTGACTTGGTGAGAGATAGAAGTTTTTGAGTTCTCATCCAGATTATCCACTCCTCCATCGGAACTGAATCCATAAGGATTTCCGCCGGTTTTAAATAGGTCTTCCGAAGTATATCCAGGTGCCGCTACAATAGCTCCCCAATGATACATACTCTTGTAAAGAGAAAGCAAAGTTCCCTCCTGCCCGCCATGTGGATTTTGAGCACTTGTCATTCCTGAAACTACTTTGTTAACCAGTTTTCCCTGACTCCATAATCCTCCGGTAGTATCGAAAAAAGCCTGCACCTGAGAAGGGATGTTTCCATATCTCGTAGGAATGCTGAAAATTATTGCATCAGCCCATTCCAGGTCATCTAATTCTGCAACTTCAATATCCTTCGTTGCTTCATGATGTTCTTTCCAGGCATCATTCGATTCAATTGCTGCCTGAGGCGCAATTTCTTTTATTCTTCTGAATCTAACATCGTGAGATCCTTGAGATTCGGCAGCTTCCGCAGCCCATTTCGCCATTTTGTGGTTGGTACCAGTGGCACTGTAATAAATGATTGCAATATTCATAATTATAAGTTTTATTTAATCTTCACTGTAACTTAATGAGATTACACGGAAACAACCTTTAAATTTATTATAAACTTTGAGGCAAATATTTATATTCACCCCATGGAGAAAGAAATTCACAGGCATTTTAAGATTTATAAACCTTATGGCTACCTCAGCCAGTTTAAAACGAATCAAAAATCTGCGGGCAAGTTCAAACTACTTGGGGAACTTTATGATTTTCCTGAAGGTATCATGGCCATAGGACGTTTGGACAAAGATTCTGAAGGTTTGCTACTCTTGACTTCAAATGGTAAACTAAGCACTAAAATAACCGCAGGAAATAGCGAAAAAGAATATTATGTACAGGTAGACGGAGATATCTCTGATGAAGCTATTGAAAAATTAAAGAAAGGCGTGGAAATAAGCATTTATGGAAAGTCTTATTTCACAAAAGAATGTACGGTGGAAAGACTGTTGGATAGACCAAATTTCCCTGAAAGGGCAAAAAAAATTAGAGATGAACGCCATGGCCCAACAAGTTGGATAAGCATTACACTTACTGAAGGTAAATTTCGCCAGGTCAAAAAAATGACGGCAGCAGTGGGATTTCCCACATTAAGGCTGGTTAGAGTTAGAATCGGAAATGAAAAACTTGATCATATGGATGCTGGCGAAGTAAGAGAATTAACCAGGGTTAAGCTCTAATATCCAACCGCCCGCCCGTCATAACTTCGGCTGTCTGCAGCACCTTCAAGTTCTCCTGATTCGGGATTGACGTAGATTCCCATCGCTCTTCCCTGGGTTTCCCGTGTATCGATCTTGTGCCCCATTTCAGAATACAACTGGAAAGTATCCGGTGAGAATCCCCAGTCTTCAAAATAGGATACGTCTGGAAGCCACTGATGATGAAATCTTGCTGATTCTATTGCCTTGGCGATATCAAGATCATAATCCACCATGTTTATAATTACCTGAAGAACTGTGTTTATGATCGTTCTTCCTCCAGGTGAACCAATAACAATTACGGGTTTTCCGTTTTTCGCAATAATCGTTGGACTCATACTGGATAACATCCTTTTTTCAGGCTCGATCTGGTTGGGTTTGGTTCCGATTCTTCCTTTAGAATCGGTGTATCCCGGAATAGCATTAAAATCTCCCATCTCATTATTCAAAAGAAAACCTGCACCTTCCACCACTATTTTTGAACCATAAGATTGCTCCAAGGTATAAGTAAGAGAGACAGCATTTCCTTCTGAATCAACCACAGACAAATGGGTTGTTTCCGGACTTTCATATGCCAGATGAGCTTTATTGAAATTAGCAGAATCACTTTTTGAAGCCATTTTTTCCTGAATGCCTTTGCGCAGTTCTTCAGCATAATCCTTGGAAGTCAGTTTTTCAATAGGAACTTGCGGATTAAAATTAAGATCACCCAAAAATTGCGCACGATCAGCATAAGCTCTTCTCATGGCTTCGGTAATATAATGCAGACTTTGCGCAGAATTATGACCTTCAGATTTCAGATCAAATCCTTCAAGAATATTCAGCATTTCTACTACGGCCACTCCTCCGGAACTTGGTGGAGCCATTCCGATAATTTCGTAACCTCGATAAGTTCCTTTAATAGGCGACATTTCTTCGGCCTTGTACGCTTTCAGATCTTTTTTAGTAATGATGCCTCCATGAGCTTTCATATAATCAGCAATTAATGCGGCCGTCTTACCCTTATAGAAGCCATCGAGACCTTTATCCCTGATTCTCTTTAAAGATTCTGCCAGATCTTTCTGTACTAGCGTGTCACCGACTTCAAATGGTTTTTCGCCCTTTTTCAGAAATATTTTGGCAGTAGATCTATATTCATCCTTATTCGCCAGAACCCAGTTTGAAAAACCTACAATATGAGGGCTCACAGTAAAGCCTTTTTCAGCGATATCTATCGCGGGCTGGACGAGTTCTGCCCAATCCAGCTTTCCATATTTTTCATGTGCTTTATATAATCCTGCCACAGTACCAGGAACGCCTACAGATAAAAGCCCCTCATGGTTAGAGTTATCTCTTACTTTTCCAGATTCGTCAAGATACATTTCACGTGTGGCTGCTAAAGGTGCCTTTTCTCTGAAATTGAAAGTAGTATTTTCACCATCATTGCTATGATAAACCAGAAATCCGCCACCGCCAATATTTCCTGCCGCAGGTAAGGTCACAGATAGAGCAAAGGCTGTAGCGATACTGGCATCTACTGCCGAACCACCTTGGGCCAGAATGTCTTTGCCAATTTCAGAAGCGAGATAGTGGCTACTTACCACCATACCATTTTTCGCTGTTACCGGGATTCTCCCCCCCTGGGCAGCAACCTGAATACTTGTAGAAAATATGATTAACAGCCCTATAAAGGCTTTTTTGAAGATTTCCATTCAATAGGATTTAGAAAAACTAAACCTACTCAAATTTGATCTTTAATACAACCGGGGAATTCAGAAATTTTAGCAGTTTGAAAGCTCGAGATTGAAGGCTTCCTGGAATAAAAGAAAGGTGGCACGCGCCTTTTTTGTGGCTTCAGAGATCTCTTCTACACTGAATTCTTTAGAGCGAAGGAATTTTAAATATGAATTCCAACCAGCCATACTGCTGCGATCTCCACTGAAGAAATGCTGATCCCCTACTGAATTTAAAGAGTCGCAATTTTTGATCTCTTTGCCAATAAGCATTCCACCCATGGCAGAACCTTCAACAACATAGGCTGCACCAATCGCCTCGGCTTCATTTATGCATTCAAATTCGAGGTTCAAATTTAGGTCAGAAACGCCAAGAGATTTAAGATCTTTTTCCAGGCGCAAAGTTTTGTCTAAAGTATAACCGGGCAGAAATCTTGCAATTTCAGATTCAGAAGATTTATAGGCGACATAGTTTTGAAAAAGCAACAGTTTATACTCTTCAAGACTTATGGAGTGATCCATTATCTTTCCGGCAATATTATCCTTTTCAATCTCTTCGTGTAAAACTTTTGTTTCCTCTCTTAAACTACTCAGTATCTCCATCATCTAAATTGAAACTTCCTATCGCCTCCTTAATTTTCAGAATATTATTTCGTTGCTCAGAATTATCCGAATTGATTTTTTCAAGATAATTATAGATCTGATTTACGGTAATTTTGTTATTCCTGATTCGCTCCCTCAATTCATCTTTGGATACCATATTAATTACTACTTTTTTAAGCAGTGGCTCTAGTTTCTCTCCAAGATTATTGATATGTTTTTTGAGAATATACCCGGAAGCTCCGTTGAGAATAGTATTCGCCGCCAGCTCTTCATCGTTGATAGTTCCCGTAATAAATATGAATTCAATAGATTCATCATATTCCTTGACCAGGTTTAAAACATCAAGCCCGGTACAATTTGGAAGGTTATAATCAGAAAGGACTACGTCTGGTGCAAAATTGACCAAGAGGTTTTTACATTCTTCCAGGTTATCAGTCACTTCGATATTTGGCTCTGAAACGATCTTCGAGATCTGTCTCTTAATTAAAAAAATATCGTTCTGATTATCCTCGATTAAAAGAATATTGAGTTTTCTATTTATCATTTGCTACACGAATATGCGCGAAAATAAGAGATTTCTGTTTATTAAACAATGCCTAAAAGTTAAACATGGAAGTAAAAGGTAGAACCCTTGCCTGGCTTACTTTCAGCCCATATTTCACCGTTATGTTTTTCTATAATTTTTTTAACGATAGCCAGTCCGATTCCGGTTCCCTGATAATCATCTCCGGAATGTCTTGAGAATAAATTGAAAATCTCCTCCTTGTATTTTGGGTCAAAACCTATTCCATTATCTTTCACAAAATAAACGGTCTTCCTGTCTTTTACAACACTTCCTATTTCAACCTTCGGATTTTCGGCTTTTTCACTATACTTCAAAGCATTGGTTATAAGGTTGGACCAAACCTGACTCAGCATTCTTTTATCTCCTACAACCTTCGGAAGGTTATCCTCTACAATTATTTCGGTATTAGGATAATTCAGTTTTACGTTGAAAGACGTGAAAATATCCTGTATCATGTATACAGTTGAATTGGTATTCTTAACCAGGTCCTGATTAGATACGCCGGCGAACGATAAAATGTTATCGATAAGGTCCTGCATCTCTTCCACAGAACTTAAAATAGTATCAATAGCCATCTGACCTTCCTTATGCAGATCTGAATAATGATCTTCTTTCAAAATATGAGCATAACCATCAATACCTCTGAGAGGTGCCTTAAGATCATGAGATAACCCCTGGCTGAACAATTCTAATTCATTATGAGCTTCAATTAATTGCTCATTCAGCTTGTCAATTTCTTTTTTCTGATTATCCAGAATTACGTAACTAACACTTTCGCTTAGTTTTCTGGCACCGCTAATTTCAAAATCTTTCCACGGATTTGCTACGCCCGTAAGTTGCTCTGTCCATTTTTCAAAAGACTTTCTTGGCGTTAAGCGTTCTTTTTCTTTGTCATAAGTGGCTTTATTTTCAGGATTTCCACCCCAATCCACACTTTGTATCACCTCTGGTCTAAACCAGATCAAAAAGTCTCTATCGCTCTGGCCTAACCTTAAACTTAGCACTCCTGAACCTGTTTCTTTAAAATTTTTAGCTTCAGGGTAAAATTTCAAAAGGTTCTTAGTAAAGAATAAGCTATCGCTCTTTTTAGCCAAAAAGCTTACTGATAGTTTTTTTATCTCCTTTTTCGTTGGAGTTATACCAACAGTTTTTACTTTTCCTTTTAGAATGATCGCAGCTCCTCCGCATTCAAATAGATCTGTGACCTTGGTCTGCATCGAACTAAGCCCCTTTTTGATACTGTTTTTAAAATGTATCTGCTCCGTTAGCTTGGTTCTTAATTCATCAACCTTTTCGATATTCGTAAGAAATCTATTAGAATTCTTTAAAGACAATTCATTCGAAAAGATCTGTATTAGAAACTCACACGTTTGGCGTCTGTAGTAGTTGATAAACTTTGGTTCGTAATGATGGCAGGCAATCAATCCCCATAATTTTCCATTACTAATTAAAGCTGCAGTCAAAGATGCTCCAACATTCATATTTTGAAGGTATTCTATATGAATTGGAGAAACTCCTCGCAATTTTGAATGAGTAAGATCAAGTGGCTCATTATTTAACGGAGAAATTTGTGGAATAATCTTAACAGGCTTATAATTTACGTTAGAAATAGTACGCACCCTGTTCTTCAAAAATAACTGCCGCGCCTGTTTAGGAATATCACTTGCCGGATACTGCAGTCCCAACCAGCTTTCCATGCCTTCATTTTTCTCTTCAGCGATCACTTTACCATTCCACTCTTCATCGAATTTATAGATCATCACCCGATCATATTCAAAAATCGACTTGGTAATCCTGGCGGCATCTTCGCATAATTCTTCCGCGTTTTCTGAAGCACTTAGCGTATTTAATAAACTGGTAAGTTTTTTTTGAAAATCGAAATTTTCACCTTTTACATCTATAGGTTCAATGTCCAGTACGAGATTCTTGCCTGAAAGGTGCGGAATTACAACAAATTGTCTTTCGTTGATTTTAATTTCTTCAACCTGGAAAACTTCATCATCAGAAATAGTTTGTAAAATAGCATCAGCTAGTTTTGCTCCTAAAAGATAGTCCAGATCCTTGCCTAATAAATCATCGGCTGTAATACCGAAAAAATCTTTGCAATTCTCTCCAACCTGTCCAATTCTCCCGGTTTCTTTATCACAAGCAACCAGCACACCGTGGTCCTGGGTTACACCGATAATATGAATTGGTTCTTTTTCACAACTTGAAAGATCTACTTTTTCGGGATACCGATTATTATCAGTCATTCTTATCTTAAGCTTTTAATTTGAAATAGAAGGTACTTCCAACACCTTCCTGCGAGTCCACCCAGATAGTTCCTTCATGTAGCATCACGATTTTCTCTACATGGGCGAGACCAACTCCCGTTCCCTCCATATCGTCATTTCCTGGAACCCTGTTGAAAATGGTAAAAATATTCCGCTGGTCTTCCTTTGAAATTCCCACACCATTATCTACAATTGAAAATACCCAGTATTTGTCTTCCTTATAGGCTGAAATCCTAATCTCCGGATCTCTGGATTTCGGTACATATTTTATTGCGTTGCTTATAAGATTTTGGAATAACAATCTTAATTCAACTTCGTAACCTTTTATCTCAGGTAAGGCACCGGTATGAATTTTGGCATTCGAATCTTTGATACTTTTCCCAAGATCATATTTTACAACCTCAACTATTTCTTTAGTATCAACCAAAGTTTTCTTACCATTCTTACCAATTCTGGAATGCTCTAACAACGCCCTGATCTGTGCCGAAAGCCTATCTGAAGCATTCTTAATGTATTTGATATAGTTCTCTCCTTTTTCATCAAGCTGACTCGCGTACATTTTACCCAGAACATCACTACCAAATTTGATGGTGGCCAGGGGTTCCTGAAGATCGTGTGAGCAAATAGAAACAAATTGTTCAAGATCCCTGTTAGCTCGCTCCAGATCATTCTTCTGCTCTCTCAACTGTTCCTGTGCTTTATGCAATGCTGAAATATCTACGCAGGTATATCTTATGGTTTTAAGATTGTCATATTCATCCTTTTCAGCCGTGGCATTCAGAATAACGGGAAGAATTCTACCCTTTTTAGTGACCATGTTCTGTTCAATATTGATAAGCTCACCAGATTTCTTGATACTGGATTTCAGTTTCATAGAATTTACCTGGGAGTTTTTATCAAAAAGATCTATGATCGATTTTCCTACGAGATCGTCCTTGGAATCATATCCAAGTTTCTGCACAGCTTTTTTATTACACTGAACGATTTCTGATGTTTTTGGATCAACACTTAAATGTAGTACGGGATCGTCCTCGTAGAAAGACTTGAAACGCTTTTCACTGGCGATCAATTTCTCTTTAGACTTCTGAATTAATTCAATATCGATAAATGATATTACCACACCATTAATTTCCCTGTTGCTCTCCATATAAGGAGATATCCTTTGCAGGTAATTTTTACCTTCACGGGAAACGATATGTTTTTCTAGAGTTTTACCAGTATTCAATACCTTCTGACATCTATCCAGAAAACTCTGTCTCCTGGTAAGTCCAAAACTATTGGTGAAATTATCAATTGGTCTTCCCACATCCCCGTTAATCAGGCTAAAGTGCTCCTTGATCGCCGGAGTAAATTTCCTGATCTTTAGGTCTGAATCCAGGAAGATTACCCCAATATCCGTACTTTTAAGTAGGTTATTCATATCGGCATTTAACGCAGCCAGATCATCCATTTTTTGAATGTTCTCCGCATTCACCGTATTTATTTCTTCATTTACACTTTGAAGCTCCTCGTTGGTGCTTTGAAGTTCTTCGTTAGAGGCGAGTAATTCTTCATTGGCTGCCTGTAACTCTTCGTTACTAGTCTCAATTTCTTCCATGGAAGTTTGAAGATCTTCCTTGGCTTGTTTTAATTCATTTTCCAGACTGGCAACATATTCCTTAGTCTGTGATGACGGACTTATCTTCGCTACTTCATCAACCTCGTCAAAATCAATCTCTTTTTCGATAAAACTAATCACATAATTAGTTTCACCATCCAAACTATGATCTTTAAGAGGTTTCACGATAATATCAGCACCAATTTTACCGTCTTTTTGTTTAACGATCACATCACGATAAACAACCTTCTTTTCCTCTTTATAGGCTTTATTAAAGGTTGACTGAACAACATATTTTAGTTCAGAATCCAGCATATCCAGCAGATTAATTGAAAATCCGCTAACTGGTAGATTAGCATATTTTCTAAATTCTCCAACTGCCTGCAGAATATTGTATTCAGAATCTACGAAAACTGAAGCACCGCCAAATTGTTCCAGAATTGCTTCGTTCAATTCTCCCTGTAATTTCTGACGAATAGGGTTTGAATTTGATCGGTAGATCTTTCTGTCCTTTTCAGATTTGTTTTCCAGTAAACCGGCGGTGGGACTTCCGGTAGCCGTAGCATGGCTTATTCCGTTCTTCAAACGATTGCTTGGTTTAACGTTTCTGAAGATCTTCCACCTTCTGTCAATTTCAGCAAAATTATCTTTATGAGTATGAACACTTTCGCTGGTACCAAGTACAAGGACCCCATTTTCTTTAAGGGCGTAGTGCAACATATTTAGCGCTTTCTTTTGAATACTGTTTTGAAAATAAATCAAAAGATTACGACATACCACCATATCCATATTACTGAAAGGTGGATTTTTAATGATATTATGTTTTGAGAAAATTACAGATCTTCTAAGTTTATCAGAAACCTGATATCCATTGGTTTTGCTTAGGAAGTATTTTAAAAGAAGTTCTTTAGAAACATCTGCAACAATACTTTCAGGATAAATCCCCTTTCCTCCTATATCTAAATGAGGTTGAGAAATATCTGTGGCAAAGATCTTAATTTCAAGATTTTTCCCTTGGTTATCCATCTCCTCATGCAGGCACATCGCAAAAGAATAGGCTTCTTCCCCAGTGCTACATGCTACATCCCAAACCTTAAGAATATCTCCATCTTCTTTATCTGCGATCATTTTTGGAAAAACATCCCTCTTAAGAACTTCCCATACCTTTTCATCCCGAAAGAATTTGGTGACTCCAATTAGGAATTCGCGATATAAAATTTCGACTTCTTCTTTATTTTTCTGAAGATACTCATAGTATTCTTTAAGATCTTGACACTTACATATGTTTACCCTTCGGGCAACCCTTCTAGCCAGCGTAGCATATTTATATTCTCTAAAATCAAGGCCTGATTTTTCGTCGATATAGTTAAGAATTCTGTTCAGTTCCTTTTCATCATACTGAACATCGCCTCCTTTGAAATGAAAAATTGGAGGGGTGGAGATAAAGTTCCTAAGCTCAGACCCCATTTCATCAACAGAAAGCACGTAGTCTACAAGACCAGTATTGATAGCGCTTTTCGGCATTCCATCAAATTTAGCTTCTTTAGGATCCTGAACCATAACCATCCCATCATTCTCCTTGATGGCCCTGGCACCTCTGGTTCCATCGCTACCAGTGCCACTCAATACTACTCCAATTGCCTGTTCTTTGCGTTGTTTCGCCATAGATTCAAAAAACATATCTATAGGCAGATTTAGAGTTTGATTCTTTGGCTTATCGGTAAGCCTCAGAATTTCGTCTTCCAAAATAAGGTTATTTGCTGGAGGGATTAGATAAACGTGACCCGGCTTTACCTGCATTTGGTCTGTAATCTGGACGATAGGTAAATTCGTGTTCTTCTTAAGAAGCTCTCCCATCATACTTTTGTAATCTGGAGATAAATGTTGAATAACAACATAGGCATTTTTATCACCTGCTGGAATATTTCGAAAAAAGGCTTTCAAAGCTTCCAGACCACCAGCACTAGCTCCTACTGCAATTATCCTAGGTTGATCAACATTATTTTCACTCACAGTTTCTACTGTAGAACTCTCTTTGGTACTTTTCATTAATCTGAGTAGTAGGTTTTTACTATAACAATCATACAGATTATTAGAATTTCGTAATAATATAAATTTTTCCGCTCAATTTATACTACAATACAAACATTTATTGCGGCAAATGCTTAGTATTCATTACTAATTCCAGCTATATGCTTCTTCCCTACGAAAAAGTCATGCCAAAAAATTTCAAACAGGTTTACCGAAATACTATTACTGCTAGAGAAACCTGACATAATTGCATAAAATTGTCAATTCTGCAAAGATTTAGATTCTTTAAGAATTCATAATTAGAAATAACATTTTTTTAAGAAATAGAAACTTGACTCCGTTCAAGTTATTTTTCGTGATTACATTTTCCTGAATACAGTGGAATATTTACCCACAAATTGTCAGAAAATGAACAATTTACATAAGCCTTTGACACTGAAAAGGTCGTTCATTTTAGAAATTCTCAGCGGATTTTAAGTTTTATTTAATGCAGGTTTTCATAAAATCAGGGTAAATTATCCTCTCAAAATAATTACTAACCCACAATATTGGCATTATCGCACGGTCTTTGTCCAATTAAGACCGAGATTGATTGGCAGAAAGTCAATATTAATTGAACCAAAAAAGTAAAAATGAAGACATTAGTAATTGGAGCAGGAAACATGGGATTAACATATGCCGAAGGAATGGCGCAATCTGCAATGCTTAATCGAAGAAACCTTATGGTATTCGATAAGTCTGCAGATGTGATAGCGAGATTGCGAGATCTTGACCATTTTGATGTATACGAGTCTCTTGAAGAGTGCCTGCCCCAAGCAGATATGGTATTCGTTGCAGTAAAACCCTACCACTGTGATGATCTTTTTGAAGAAATGAAACCAATGGTAAATCAGGAACAAATTTTTGTTTCACTGATGGCCGGGGTTACAATTGCAAAAATTCAGGAAGGTCTTCAAGTGAAAAAAGTTGTTCGTTCCATGCCTAACTTACCTGCACAGGTAGGAAAAGGTGTGACTTCTTATACAGAATCTCCTGAAGTTTCCAGAGTTGAACTATTAATGGTAAGAAATTTACTGGACACTACTGGAGAATCTATCCACGTAGAAAATGAGAATTTTATTGATGCCTCAACAGGAATTTCAGGTAGTGGACCTGCATACGTATTCTATTTTATGAATTCTATGCTTGAAGCAGCTAGAAAAATGGGCTTCTCTAAAAATGATTCTAAAGTACTCGTTAGTCAAACTTTTGAGGGAGCGGTTGAACTTTTCAATCAGAACGATCTTTCTCCAGATACCTGGATGGATCGTGTAGCTTCAAAAGGTGGAACTACCAGAGCAGCATTAGATTCTATGGATGACAACAATGTTAAAGAGTTGATTAAAGAAGCAGCATATGCAGCTTTTGATCGTGCTGTAGAATTAGGAGAAGATAAATAAGACAACTTAAAAATTAGATAACGAAAGACGTTAAAAATGGATAAGAAAAGAAGAATTGTTGTAAAAGTTGGTACTAATGTAATGACCAATAAAGACAATAGAATTTTAGGTCCAGTACTTAAGAGTTTGGTGAGACAGATCGCTACTTTATATGAAGAAGATATTATGGTAGTTCTGGTTTCTTCAGGTTCTGCAATCGCCGGGAAAGAGATTCTCGGAGAGATCAATATTAAAGATGAAAGTAAGCGTAGACAGGTATTTTCATCTGTAGGACAACCACGTATGATGCGCCATTATTATAGTATTTTTCATGATTATGGAATGCGTTGCGCACAGGTTCTTGCTACCAAAAGAGATTTTAGTCCAGGAATTCACCGGGAAAATATGATCAATTGTTATGAATCACTATTATCCGAAGGAATTATACCAATTGCGAACGAGGATGATGCGGTTTCCGTAACCATGTCTATGTTCTCTGATAATGATGAGCTGGCAAGTTTGGTAGCCGAATTGATTGGAGCTGAAAAACTAATCATATTAAGTGATACAGATGGTCTATATACCGGACATCCGGAACACGACGACTCAGAAAAACTGAACAAAGTGCAGATTGATGAGAATGTTGAAAAATATGTTCAGGAATCTGATAAAGGTGAAGGTGAAGGCCGAGGCGGTATGGAGTCTAAAATCAAGATCGCCAAAGGTACAGCAGCAAAAAACATTACTACCTATATCGCAAATGGTAAGCGTGACAATGTGATTTTGGACATTATGGCTGGTAAGCCAGTCGGTACCAAGTTTACCTCGTAAATAAAATATTTAACTAAACTAAAGAACGAAGAAAATGAAGTTGATAAAATCTGAAACTAAAAATAACGTACTCAAATCCATGATGAATATCCTGGATAAGAGACGAGCTGAAATCATTTCGGCAAATAAGAAAGATCTGGAAGCCTTCAGTAAGGATGACCAGGCGATGTATGATCGTTTGATCGTTGATGAAAAGAAGGTCGATGGAATGATACAATCGGTTAAGGAAGTAATGGAACAGGAAGATCCTGTAGGGCAGGTGATCGAGCATCGTAAACTGGATACCGGTCTGGATATTACTAATAAAACAGCACCATTCGGAAATATTATGATCATCTATGAATCCAGGCCAGATGTAACCATCGAGGCTGCGGTTCTTGCTTTCAAGGCAAATAATAAGATCTATTTAAAAGGTGGTAAAGAAGCGATCAATAGTAATAAAATTCTTGAAGAATGCTGGCACGAGGCGCTCGAGGAGAATGGTCTTGGGAAAGAGTGGATCAAGCTCCTACACTTGAATAGAACCGAGACCCAGGATTTCCTGAAAAATCCACCGGAACAATTAGACCTTATCGTACCAAGAGGTGGTGAGAGATTGATCGCATTCGTTAAAGAACACGCTACTGGAGCAGTATTAGTAAGTGGTAGAGGAAATAACTTTCTATATGTTTCAAAAAATGCTGATTTTGAAGTAGCTAAAAAAGTGATGCTGAATGCCAAGATAGATAAGATCTCAGGTTGTAATGCCCTGGATAAGGTTCTTGTAGATAAGAATATTGAAGGTTACGAAACTAAACTGAAAGAACTTCAGGAATTGTTCAGAGATAACAAAGTAAATATTCTAGTAGATGAGGAAGTCTCTAAAGTACTTACCGATGAAGAAAAAGTGCCATCCGAAGATACCTGGTATGAAGAATTTTTAGCCATGAAAATTGTGATTGGAGCTATTGATGATTTAGAAAGCGCGATCGAAAAGATCAACCAGTACTCAGGTGGTCATTCTGCATCAATTATTACGAAAGATAAAGATGAAGCGATCACTTTTATGGAACAGGTAGATTCTGCTGCGGTATATCACAATGCCTCAACACGTTTCACCGATGGTGGACAAATGGGAGTTGGAGCAGAATTGGCAATTTCTACAGATAAACTTCACCACAGAGGTCCCTTAGGATTGAAACAACTTGTAACTAACAAGTATTATGTTTTAGGTGAAGGGCACGTGAGAGTCTAAATCCTGAAAATTTCAGAATAAAAAAAGGCGCCAATTGGCGCCTTTTTATTTGTAACAATTTAAATTCGTGTAAGTCTAATATGATAAAGACACAACTCATGAAAAAAATAATGATGGGAGTGGCAACTGCTGCTCTACTTTTTGCCTGTAAAACACAAAAGGTAACAGAACCTCAGGTTGAACAGCCTACAATTGCTGAAATCAATCTTGTAGACGTTGAAAATGACAAGGTTTGGGTAACCGTAGATCCGGATAGATTTACTGAAGATTCCACAACATTTTTCATTCCTAAGACCGTTCCGGGAACTTACTCTACAGATAATTACGGAAAATTTTCTGAAGGTTTTAAAGCTATAGATTACAAAGGAAATGAAATGCCCTTCGTAAAAGTTGATGAGAACAGCTGGACAATTACCGATGCAAAAAACCTGGATAAAGTAATGTATATGGTTAATGATTCTTTCGATTGGGAAGAAGAAGGCGGCGTTTATTCCATGGCCGGTACCAATATTGCAAAAGACAAAAATTTCCTTTTAAACCTGCATGGTTTTGTAGGATACTTTGAAAAATCAAAGGAAAAACCCTTCCGTGTGGAGATCAAAAGACCAGCTGATCTAATTGCAGGAACGGCACTAACCATTGAGAATACAACCTCTGCTGACGATTCAACCGTTAAGACAGATATTTATACTATGGATAGATATTTTGAGGTGATTGATAATCCAATTATGTATTCTGCACCAGACACCACGAGTTTTATGGTTCAGGATATGGAAGTATTGATAGATGTATACTCTCCAAATTCAAAATTTTCTGCGGAAAGTTTAAAACCGAATTTAGAGAAAATGATCCGCGCACAGAAAAAGTTCCTCGGAGATATCAATAGTACTGATAAATACGCTATTCTAGTTTACCTTTCTGCTACTCCTGGGCAGAATGATGCTGGTAATTTTGGTGCATTAGAACATCATACTTCAACAGTGGTAGTGATGCCTGAAACTATGGATGCGGAAGCCTTTGATAAAAGCATGACCGATATTGTTTCTCATGAGTTCTTCCATATAATCACTCCTCTTGGAATTCATTCTGAAGAAGTTCATTATTTCGATTATAACGATCCTGAAATGTCTCAGCATTTATGGATGTATGAAGGAGTAACGGAATATTTCGCAAATCTTTTCCAGGTGAACCAGGGGCTTATCAGCAACCAGGAATTTTATGACCGCATGGTCGATAAGATCAATATCTCCAAAAGATTTGACGACACGGTTCCTTTTACGGTAATGAGTGAAAATATACTTACTGACGAATATAAAGACAGCTATTACAACGTTTATCAGAAAGGTGCATTGATAGGTATGGCTCTGGATATCAGGTTGAGAGAACTTAGTGGCGGAAAAATGGGTATTCTGGACCTAATGAAAAAGCTAAATGCCAAATACGGAAAAGATAAACCATTCCAGGATGACCAGTTGATTTCAGATATCGTGGAATTAACTTATCCTGAAATTCAGGATTTCTTTGACACTTATATTACCGGTACCACTCCAATTCCTTATAACGAATTTTTCGCCAAGGCCGGACTGGAAGAGAAAGAAGTGATGAGCGAAGTTGGATACTTCCTGAAAGGTCAGACTCCATATATAACCGCCAATCAGGCGACTATGCAGATCATATTTAGAGATAATATTGAACTGAATACTTTTCTGAAAGATCTTGGAATTGAAGGTGGAGACACCATTAAATCTGTCAATGGCACCGAGTATACTATTCAGAATGTATATGATCTCATTACAGCCTCAAACAGCTGGAAAGAAGGAGACGACATAAAAATGACTATTATTCGTGATGGGGAAGAAATGATTTTGGAAGGTGAAATAACTAAACCGATGGATAAGGAAATGAAGATCGTTGAATCTCAAAACGCAGATGGCGATGAAATGGAAATTAGAAATGCCTGGTTAAAAGGATAATCTAGATTTCAAATAAAGAATTAAGGCGACGGGAAATTTCCCGTCGCTTTTTTTTTGGAATTATTTCTGGACAACCGCCGTATCTTATTATCTTTATTTTCCTTAAAAACCAACCAATTCATGGAAATCCCTATTCTTCAGGATATCGTAATAATTTTAGGCTTATCGATCGTGATCATACTTGTTTTCCAGAAATTAAAGCTTCCAGCAATCCTGGGCTTTCTTCTGGCAGGTATAATTGCTGGTCCGCACGCCTTTAACCTGATAAGCTCGCAGCATGAAGTAGAATTGTTATCTGAAATCGGGATCATTTTTCTACTTTTTGTTATCGGAATCGAATTATCGCTGAAAGGTCTGGCTTCCATTAAAAAAATCATTTTCCTGGGTGGTGGACTTCAGGTTGGTGGAACAATCTTAATCACCGCAGCTATATCCTACTTTATAGGTTTGCCACTAAATACTTCCATTTTCATAGGTTTTCTATTCAGTTTGAGTAGTACGGCCATCGTGCTAAAACTGCTCCAGGAACGTGGTGAAATAACCACACCACATGGAAAAATTGGATTAGGTGTCTTGATTTTCCAGGATATTATAGTGGTTCCCATGATGCTATTCACACCCTTACTGGCGGGAGAAACTCCAAATATTTTATCCACCATTATGATAATGGTTTTGAAGATCTTGCTGGTATTAGTGATCGTTTACATTCTGGCTAGATTCGTAGCTCCAAAAATCTTTGGATTGGTGGTAAAAACTAAAAATCAGGAGCTCTTTATATTAACCGTAGTTGTTTTTTGCTTCAGCGTTGCCTGGCTAACTTCCACAGTTGGATTATCCCTAGCATTGGGAGCATTTTTCGCCGGACTCATAATTTCTGAATCTGATTACAGTCACCAGGCTACGGCCAATGTTCTTCCATTCCGGGAGATCTTTATTAGTTTCTTCTTTATATCAGTAGGAACTTTATTAAACCTGGAATTCTTTTTCAATAATCTCATCTATATTTTTCTTCTTGTGGTGGGAGTGATATTGCTGAAAATGCTAGTGGTTGGAATTACGGTGTTGATTCTCAAATATCCGGTTAGAACGGTTTTCCTTGCTCTTTTTAGCTTATTCCAGGTTGGTGAATTTTCCCTGTTACTATCCAGCGTTGGAAAAGAAAGCGCCATAATTCCTGAAAATATTTATCAATATTTCCTGGCAATTTCGATTATCACCATGGGAGTTACTCCATTTTTAATCTCTGCAGCACCAAAAATCACTTACTCGATCCTAAAAGCTCCAATTCCTGCAGCCGTGAGAAAAAGACTGGAAAATATTAAAAAGAGCAGCAAAGCTGAAGAAGAGTTTTCAGAAGAAAACTTGAGCGATCATCTGGTTGTAATTGGTTACGGAATTAATGGTTCAAACATTTCCAAAGCAGCCCGAAAAGCTGAAATTCCTTATGTAATCATCGATGCAAATCCAGAATCTTTTGAAAAGGCTAAGAATAGAAAAGAACCGATCATTTTTGGAGATGCTACGAACACCACTATTTTGAAACATGCTCATGTTCAGGAAGCCAGGGTTATTGTAATTGCAATTTCAGATCCCGGGGCAACCAAAAAAATGTTGAGCAGTATCCGGCAGTTTACACAAACCGCAACTATCATCGTCCGCACCAAATATGTCAAGGAAATGGAAGACGTGATAAGGCTTGGCGCAGATGAAGTGGTACCAGAGGAATTTGAAACTTCTATTGAAATATTTACCCGGGTTCTTAAAAAATATCTTGTACCATTTGATGAGATCCAGGAATTTATAAACCAGATAAGGTCTTCAGATTACGAGATGCTTACTTCCATGAAAAAAAGTCCGCACTCCCCTGCCCTTCAGCATTTGAACATTCCAAACCGTGAGATTGTTACTTTGAAGGTGCAGAGAGACAATCACCAGATCGTGGGAAAAACTATAGAAGATTCAGGTATTGGTAAAAATTATCACGTTACGCTGCTTGCTATTCAGAGAGATCGAAAGTATCTAACCGAGATCTCGCCAGAAACGATGATCGAACAGGGTGACTTGTTGTATCTGTTCGGGCATCCAAACAATATAAACCATTTAAACAATCTCCTATCTTTTTAATGTCTCTTAATTTCATAAATTTAGAGACCTAACAACTTAGCCATTAATGAGCAATACTCCAGAGAAGATCAAGAGATATTACAAGTTCATACGCTTTATGCTAAAATACTGGAACAGCGATCTTTTTCGCCAAACCAGTGCCGTCGCCATGAATAATGAACTTTCTGAAGAGGAAGATGAACATAAATTCGATCAAACACCGGAAGAGCTGGTAGAAGACCTGAAAGCTATGGGGCCAACCTATATAAAACTAGGGCAGCTGCTTTCTACACGACCAGATCTATTACCAGATGAATATTTAAATGCCCTGGCGAATCTTCAGGATAATGTTTCACCGGTTCCTTTTGCAGAAGTAAAAGAGATTATTGAAAAAGAGCTTGGCACAAAGATCAGCAAAGCATTTAATTCCTTTGATGAAAAACCCCTGGCCAGCGCCTCTATTGGGCAGGTTCATCGTGCAGAGTTACATTCTGGAAGACCCGTAGCTGTAAAAGTCCAGAGACCCGGTATTGCCCAGCAATTTTTGGATGATCTGGACACTTTGGATGAACTTACCAGGATGGCGATAAATCATCTGGAAATGGCAAAAACCTATGCCATCGACGAGGTTTTTGCTGAGTTGAGACGTATACTAATAAATGAGTTGGATTATAAAAAAGAGGCTCAGAATCTCAAGACCTTAAAAAGGAATCTGAAGCAATACGAACATCTTATCATTCCTGAACCTATTGATGATTATAGCTCCACCCGGGTTCTAACCATGGAATTTGTGAGCGGTAAAAAGATCACCTCTCTCTCTCCGTTACGGCAGATGGAGAATGATTATTCTGAACATGTTGAGGAACTTGTGGAAGCCTATCTTCAACAGATCATTAATGATGGATTCGCTCATGCCGATCCGCATCCCGGAAATATCAAATTTACTGAAGACGACCGTATAGCGCTTATAGATCTGGGAATGGTCGCCAGGTTCACACCTCAACTTCAGGAAAACCTTATTGAACTACTATTAGCCATAAGCCAGAGTAATGGTGAAAAAACGGCTCATTCACTCTTAAAAATGAGTGAACTTACCGAGGATTCGCAGAAAAAGAAATTTGCAAAAACGGTAAGTGATGTGATCATGGAAAGTGAGAACAGCCTTGCTAAAGATCTCCAAACGGGAAGAATTTTAATCCAGTTAAATCGTTTGGCGATTGCTACCCATATCAAACTTCCCGTAGAAATTAATATTCTTGGGAAGATACTTCTAAATCTAGATCAAATTGTAGCGATGTTAGATCCCGAATTTGATCTGAGAGCTGCCATCCAGAGAAATGTTCACGAGATCATGCGTAAGAAGATGATTAGTGAATTGAAACCGGAAAATTTCTTTAGCACACTAATTGAAACTAAGCATTTCCTTGAGAAAATGCCGGAGCGTATGAACCAGATATCAGAAAATCTGGCTAATAATGAGTTTAAGATCAAGATTGACGCGATTGATGAAAAACGAGTAACTGATGGTTTTCAGAAAGTAGCGAACAGGATCACCTTAGGGCTTATTATCGCGTCCATGATTATCGGCGCATCCATGCTAATGCAAGTCCCGTCAGATTTCATGATTTTTGGCTATCCAGGCCTGGCAATGTTATTTTTTCTCCTGGCAGCAGTTGGAGCCATCGTTCTTAGCTATGTGATCATTTTCAGAGACGAAAATTTAAATAATAAGAAGTAATAGTTAACCCCAGAATTAAATAATACAAATGAAAAAAATTCAGCTTTTTTGCTTTCTTTCAATATTAAGCCTGGTAGGAGTATATGCTCAAAAAGTAGAAATTCCCATTGATACTTCAGTTACTACAGAACATTCTGTGAATATTAATGGTAAATCCATTGATTATACCGCTGAAACCGGGATGATGCCGCTTTGGAACGATGATGGTGAACCTATCGCAAGCTTATTTTACACTTATTATACCAGAAACGGAATCAAAAATAATGAGAACAGGCCTTTAGTGATCTCCTTCAATGGAGGTCCCGGATCGGCATCTGTATGGATGCATATCGCGTATACAGGACCAAGGGTTTTAAAAATTGACGATGAAGGTTTCCCGGTTCAACCTTACGGAATCAAAGAAAATTCGAATTCTATTCTGGATGTCGCCGATATTGTTTATGTAAATCCTGTAAACACGGGGTATTCCAGGCCTATCCCAGACGCTGAAGGAAAAGTTGACAGGGAAAAATTCTTCGGAGTACAGGCTGATATTACGTATCTAGCAGAATGGCTGAATACTTTTGTGACCAGGAAAAACAGGTGGCTTTCACCGAAATATCTGATAGGCGAAAGTTATGGGACTACTCGTGTTTCTGGTTTGGCATTGGAATTACAGAACAGTCAGTGGATGTATTTAAATGGTGTTATCCTGGTTTCTCCTACAGAAATAGGATTGGACCGTGAGGGTCCTGTGGAAATTGCTAACAGGTTACCTTATTTTGCAGCAGCTGCCTGGTACCATAAGGTTTTACCATCAGAATTACAAAGTAAAGACCTGGATGAATTGCTCCCTGAAGTCGAAAATTATGCTATTAATGAATTACTACCAGTGCTGGTAAAAGGTGGTTTTACTGATAAAGCTAAGAAAGAAGAAGTGGCCGAAAAAATGGCCTATTATTCAGGAATAAAAAAAGAAGTAATTCTCCAGAATAATCTTGAAGTTCCTTTTCGCTATTTCTGGAAAGATCTTTTGAGAGAGAAGGATGGATATACGGTTGGTAGACTGGATTCCAGGTATCGAGGTTTAGATTCTAAAGAAGCGGGAGATAATCCTGATTATAATGCAGAACTTACTTCCTGGTTACATTCTTTTACCCCGGCGATCAATTATTACCTAAGAGAAGAGCTAAAATTTAAGACAGATTTAAAGTACTTTATGTTTGGGCCGGTTCATCCCTGGGATAGAAGTGGAAATAATACCGGAGAGAATTTGAGACAAGCCATGGCCCAGAATGCTAACTTAGACGTGATGATACAGTCTGGATATTTTGATGGAGCTACGACATACTTCAATGCGAAATATTCAATGTGGCAGCTTGATCCAAGCGGAAAAATGAAAGACCGCCTCAGTTTTAAAGGCTACAGAAGCGGCCATATGATGTATTTAAGAAGCGAAGATCTTAAAAAGGCAAACGATGATGTTAGGGATTTCATTAAAAACAGCCTTCCCGGAACAGAGTCTGCTAAATACTAAAAAAATCAACTTATTAAATATCCCTTCAGATCTTCATAATTGCTGATTTGAAGGGATTTTTTTTGTTTATCCACTAATTGCTGAATTGAAGTAGGTATCTCCACTTTTTCCTGAATTGCTTCTTCCACAGTATCGAGAAACTTAACCGGGTGAGCGGTTTCTAAAAAAGTACCATAAGAATCTGAATGCTCACTAAGGTAATTCTGAAGTCCAAGATAACCTACAGCTCCATGCGGATCCATTACGTAACCGGTTTCATCAAAAACTTTTCTCATGGCTTGCTTCGTAGAAGTATCATTAAATGAATATGCTGAAAAGTCTTTTTTTAGATCAGCCAGATCCTCTTTGAAAATTTTCAAGATTCTTACAAAGTTACTGGGATCACCGACATCCATGGCGTTAGAAATCGTTTGCACACTTGGCTGAGGAGTATATTTTCCGGAGTTCAAATAATCTGTAACCGTTTTATTCGCATTATTTGAAGCTACGAAATGATCTATCGGTAATCCCATTTTCTTGGCCATTAATCCGGCGCAGATATTTCCAAAATTTCCACTCGGCACAGAGAACACGAGTTTTTTATTTTTGTTTTTTAATTGCTTATAAGCGAAGAAATAATAGAACATTTGAGGTAGCCACCTTGCCACATTGATCGAATTTGCAGAAGTCAGTTTTCTGGCTCTGGTTATTTCAGAATCCAGAAAAGCTTTTTTGACCATTGTCTGGCAATCATCAAAATTTCCCGCAACTTCCAGGGCAGTAATATTTTCTCCTAAAGTGGTGAGTTGTTTTTCCTGGATCTCGCTTACTTTGCCCTTTGGGTAGAGTATCACGACATCAATTCCGTCTACCCCAAGAAAGCCATTAGCAACTGCTCCACCGGTATCCCCGGAAGTAGCCACGAGAACGGTTATTTTCCCTAAATTCCCTTTTTTGATAAAGTAACCTATACTACCGGCCATGAATCTTGCGCCAACATCCTTGAAAGCTAAAGTAGGACCATGAAATAATTCTAAAGTCGAAATGTTTTTCTCAACCTCAACAACCGGAAAATCAAAATCTATTGTTTTTTCGATAATAGCCCTTAATTCTTTTTCGGGAATTTCAGAGCCTACAAAATTGCGTATTGCCTCAAATGAAATTTCTTCTTTGGAAAGGTTCTCGATATTGCTGAAAAACGATTTTGGCAATTTATTGATGCTTTCCGGAAAATATAATCCTTTATCCGGAGCTAGTCCTTGTACGACAGCATTCTCAAAGTTTCTCGTATGTTGCCTATTATTTAAACTAAAATATCTCATAATATTCTAACTCCCTTTTTATTGATTCCGGAAAGATGCAATTCAAAATCTATGTATTTGTTCGAATAATAAACCTCCATCGCTTCTTTAACTGTTTCAGCATTCTGTACTCCTCTGCACAAAGCATAAACAGAGGGACCTGATCCCGAAATACCGAAGCCTAACGCCCCATTTTCAGTAGCCAAATTTTTAAGATCATGAAAATATGGAATAAGAATTGACCTCACCGGCTCCACGATTTCATCCTGTAGACTTCTACCCAGCAATTCATAATCTTGAGTGTATAAAGCACTTACCAAAGCACCAAGATTTCCCCATTGATTTATTGCTGATTTCAAACTTACATTTTGTTTAATAATAGACCTGGAATCTTTGGTTTTGATCTCTATCATGGGATGTAGCACAACTACCATAAGTTCGGAAGGAACGGGCAGACTAAGTACCTCCAGCGGCTGATAACTTCGTACCAAACTGAAACCACCTAACAAAGCTGGGGCTACGTTATCGGCATGGGCATTTCCGCTGGCTAACAATTCTCCCTGCATGGCAAAGGAAATCAGGTCATGAGCGCTAAAAGGGTCATTTAGAAGTTTATTTACGGCGAAAACCGCACCTGCTGAACTTGCCGCACTACTGCCAATCCCGCTACCCGGCTTAATTTTCTTATCTATTTCGATATCAAATCCCTGATCAGATCCATATTGATTTAAAAGCGCTTTCACCGCAACCCCTGCTACATTCTGATTTGTTTCCAGCGGTAGATCCTGACCTGTAATTCTTGTAATTCGAATCTGGTTTAAATCATTCTTTCTGATGCTCATCTCATCTCCCACAGAATCAAGACAGCATCCCAGAACGTCAAACCCACAGGAAAGGTTAGCCACGGTAGCCGGCGCAAAAACTTTCAATTCTTTCATACCTATTTTTTACCTATTCTTATGATATCGGCAAAAATTCCTGAAGCTGTAACTTCAGCTCCGGCTCCAGCTCCTTTGACTATCAATGGTTGTTCAGGATATCGATCCGTAAAGAAAAGCACAATATTATCACTCCCGCTGAGATTCGCGAAAGGGTGCTGTGCCCCGACCTCCTGAAGCCCAACTCGTGCATGACCATCCTCCAATTGCGCTACATATTTTAATTCAGCATTTTTGGATTTTGCTCTTTCATACATCGCTTTGAATTCAGCTTCATCATTTTTTAATAGTTCGAAAAATCTCTCGTTGCTTTCCGAGTTCAAACTCTCCTGTGATAGAAAATCATCTCTTTCAATGTCCTCCAGCTCAAGTTGGAGTCCGCTTTCCCGTGAAAGAATCAGGATCTTACGGGCCACATCAACTCCGCTTAGGTCAATTTTTGGATCAGGTTCTGTGAAACCCTCTTTCATTGCGGTTTCCACCACTTTGTAAAACGGCTCCGTGCCGTTGTAATTATTGAAAACAAAATTCAGGCTTCCGGAGAGCACTGCCTGGATCTTTCTAATCCTATCACCTGAAGCAATAAGATTCTGTAAAGTGTCTATAATTGGCAACCCTGCACCCACATTGGTTTCATACAAAAATGAGGCTCCATATTCTCTCGCCAGATCCTGGAGATTCTGATAGTTTTCAAAGGCATCAGCACAAGCGATCTTATTACAGGTCACAACAGAAATGGAATTCGCCAGGTAGTTTTTATACCAACCAGAAATTTCGGCACTTGCAGTGTTATCCACAAAAATGCTATTACGAAGATTGAACTCTTTTACCTTTTCGAAGAACAATTGCTTATCTGCTTTTTCCGAAACTTCCAGAGCTTCCTGCCAGTTCTGGAGGTCTATACCATTCTCATCAAAAAGCATTTTCCTGGAATTAGAAAGTCCCAAAACCCTTACTTTCAATCTCAATTTTTCCAGCAGATATTTTTCCTGCTTCTTTAACTGGTCTAATAATTTGCTTCCGACATTTCCCACTCCGGTTATAAAAAGATTCAGCTCCTTCGAAGGTACTTCAAAGAATTGCTCATGAAGCGTATTTAGCGCTTTAACCACATCTTTTTTAGCAATGACGGCTGAAATATTCCTTTCGGAAGAACCCTGTGCTATCGCCCTAATATTGATGTTATTATTCCCGAGCGCACTAAACATTTTACCACTTAAACCATGATGACTCTTCATCCGGTCTCCCACTAGCGCGATAATAGAGACATTATCTTCAATTTCTACAGGTTTGATCTTTTTATAGTCGATCTCAATTTCAAAAGCCTCGTCTAATGCTTCCTTGGCCTTTTCAGCTTCATCGGCCTTCACCGCAATACAAATGCTATGTTCTGACGAAGCCTGGGTAATAAGAACCACGTTGATATGCTCCTGAAATAATATCTCAAAGAATCGTTTTGAAAAACCTGGTATACCAACCATACCGCTACCTTCGATATTCAGAAGTTTGATAGAATCGATATGGGTAATCCCGGTGACCCACCTGAAATTCTTCTTACTCGATTTTGAAATAATAGTACCCGGGTTATCAGGTTCAAAAGTATTTTTGATATGAATCTCTATATTCTTGTCAAGCAATGGCTGCAAGGTTGGCGGATATAGAACTTTTGCTCCAAAATGAGATAATTCCATCGCCTCTTCATAAGATATATGATTAAGAGAATATGCCTGAGGCACTAAATTTGGATTAGCCGTATACATTCCATCCACATCGGTATAGATCAAAACTTTGTCTGTATCTAATGCCCCGGCGATGATCGCTGCTGTAAAATCTGAACCTCCTCGGCCTAGCGTACTGGGAACACCTAAATCATTTTTAGCTACAAAGCCGGGTACTACGAATAGGTCAGCCTGGTGCGATCTAAAATAATTAGCTAAGTTGGCGTTCGTTTTATCGTAATTTACCTGAACTTTTTCGTTCATGTTCTTACAGACGATCAACTCAGAAGAATCAACCCAAAGGCTGTTCACTTCCAGACTTTTGAAATATTCAGAAATAATCTGGGAACTTAAAGTTTCCCCAAATCCAGAAATTACGTGCCTGGTTTTATCAGATAATTCATTTAAAAGAAAAACTCCTTCATAAAGGGTTTCCAATCTATTGAACTGATTTTTTACTTTACTCAGAATCCCACTTTGCGCGGTAACAGGAATGAGCTCTTTTACAGCATCTAAATGCCTTTTTTCATTTTTCTCAAGAAGAGTTTTATAGGAAATATCTTCCTTGGCGGCAAGTTCGGCCATTAGTAAAAGATCGTTTGTAACTCCGCCAAAAGCTGAAAAAACACTAACAACAGTATCTTTTTTGAGATGATTCTGGATAGTCTGAGCTACCAGTTTAATACGTTCAGGAGTGGCTAAGGATGAACCGCCGAATTTCAGGATATACATAACTGAAATTGTTTTAAAAAATTAATAAGAATTTATAAAATACAGGTGTATGGACGAAAGTTATATAGCAAGAACCCCACAAGGGGTAATACCTGTAATAGTAATAACAATAGAATACAGACGGAAAGATATTTCCTCTGCGATAATACTGATATTTGATTGAAGTACTTTCACGGTTTTTCCTCGAAAACTTATTTAAAGGTATTCAAATAAATCTACCGGCAAAACTTTTTGTTTCTTTCCAGGTAAAAATTATCAGATTCATAATTTCAAGCAATAAAAAACCCGATAATTTAAATTATCGGGTTGATTTTTAAATAATTAGGAATGTGTTTTACAGTCCGCTGATATAGCTTCCATATAAATCTTTAAACTGAAGACCTTTAGAAAATCTCTTCTTGCTTAATTTTTTATACTCTACCAAAGCCCACAGTAAAAACTCCTTTAGAAAGTATTTGTCCTTAACTTCAGCTTCCGGCTGATATTTATCAATCAGTTTATTCAAAGGTTCTATGGAGTCAAGTTTCTCCTTGTATTCATTATCTGAAAGGTCATCTGGCAATTCAAATCCTGAACTTTCAAAAAACCATTCTACCAGGCCATCATAGGGTGTGGTTTCATCAGGCCTTTGTAATTTTTCGATCTTCGGAAAATAATCAGGAAATAAAGTTTTCACAGAATCTCCAATTAATTGCTGGGCGACAAAAGCTGCCCCCTCCTGCTCTCCTTCGTAAACCAATTCTACTTTTCCAGTTATTGAAGGAATAACTCCCAGGAAATCACTAAATCTTAGTAAAGTCTTTTCCTCGTCATTTCTTATCGCCCTTCTTTCAGCTGTACTTAAAAGATTTTCAAAAGCGGTAATGCTCATCCTCGCACTAACTCCACTTTTATGATCTATAAATTCGCTATCCCTGGCTTCAAAGCTAATTTGTTCCAGTAAATCTTTCGCTATTTCGGGAACATGCACCAGTTCTTTCTGTCGGGCATCCAATTGTGCTTCCTGAGCAGTAATTGTTTTTGCCGTCTGAATATCTTCAGGATAATGGGTTAATATTTGAGAACCAATCCTATCCTTTAAGGGAGTGACGATACTTCCTCTATTAGTATAATCTTCAGGATTTGCGGTAAACACGAATTGCATATCCAAAGGTAGTCTCAGCTTAAATCCTCTTATCTGAATATCTCCTTCCTGCAAAATATTGAAAAGTGCCACCTGAATTCTAGCCTGTAAATCGGGTAATTCATTGATCACGAAAATACTGCGGTTAGCTCTGGGGATCATTCCAAAATGTATCACACGATCATCTGCATAACTTAATTTTAGATTCGCAGCCTTAATAGGATCTACGTCACCAATAAGGTCAGCCACGGTAACATCTGGAGTGGCAAGTTTTTCAAAGAATCGATCATCTCTATGAATCCAGGAAATTGGTGTGTCATCACCTTTTTCTTTGATCAGTTCAGTCGCGAACCGGCTTAATGGATTTAACGGATCGTCATTTATTTCTGAACCTTCGACCACAGGTATCCATTCGTCCAGAAGATTTACCATCAATCTCGCCAACCTCGTTTTAGCCTGACCTCTTAAACCGAGCAAATTTATATTGTGCCTGGAAAGAATAGCTCTTTCCAATTCAGGAATAACGGTGTAATCATAACCATGAATACCTTCAAAAGCATTTTCTTTATTCTTGATTTTTTGCTTTAAGTTACCACGAAGTTCGTCTTTAATACTTTTACTTTGATATCCCGATTTTTTAAGCTCGCCGAGATTTTTAATATTTTCTTTATTCATATTCATTTTTTCTTAGCCTCTAATTCTTTTCTTTCTGTTTATCTCGTAATCTTCAAAGATCATTTCACCTAAACCTTTTAGTCCGGTATAAAATGCCTTGCCTTGATTTGCGGCAGTAAATTCTTTCACGAACTGAGTAAGGTAAGGATCCTGTGCGATCATAAATGTAGTTATTGGAATTCGCACTTTCCTCGCCTGTCTGGCCATGTTATAGCATTTATCTACCACGTAAGGGTCAAGTCCCATACTATTCTTATAATAACTACCATCTCTCTCCCTGATACAACTAGGTTTACCATCTGTGATCATGAAGATCTGTTTGTTTGTATTTCTCTTACGTCGCAAAAGGTCCATTGCCAGTTCCAGTCCCGCGACCGTATTCGTGTGATAAGGTCCAACTTTCAAATAAGGAAGCTCCGCAATAGAAATTGGCCAGGCGTCATTTCCAAAAACAAGTATATCCAGCGTGTCTTTAGGATACCTGGTTGTGATAAGTTCGGAAAGCGCCATCGCTACCTTTTTTGCGGGGGTTATCCGATCTTCTCCATATAGAATCATACTGTGACTAATATCTATCATTAAAACAGTACTCATCTGAGACTTGTGATGCGTTTCTTCAACCACAAGGTCTTCTTCAGACATTGAAAATTCCCCAATCCCATGATTTATTTGGGCATTTTTAAGACTTTCGGTCATAGAAATTCTACTCAAAGAATCTCCAAACTGGTAAGATCTGAAATCTCCTGTATGCTCATCACCTCTTCCTATCTGATTTGTACGATGATTACCCGAAGAACCTTTTTTCAGTTTACCGAATATCTGATCGAGTGCCTGCTGTCTTATAGCGCGTTCAGTTTTTGCAGTAATTGCCATACTGCCTTTACCATCCTGATCAATTTCCTCTCTGATGTAACCCTTTTTCTTTAGGTCTTCTATAAAATCATCTAGAGTATATTCATCGCTGGTTAATTGATATTCCTCATCAAGCTGTTTCAGCCAGTCTAGCGCTTCATCAAGATCCCCAGAAGTATGGGTAATAATCTCTTTAAAGATTTCAAACAATTTGTCAAAAGGAGAAGTTTCGGGCGCATCGTATTTATCAAATACAAAACCTCTGATCTCCTTGTTTACATTCCTTTTCATATCCTTAAAAATAATTCATTTCATAGAGAAATTAAAGACTGAACCTGTAAACACTCAATAAACTTATGTTAATTGAAAATATTCCAATAGAGGGCCATTCCTGTTATTCTTTTCTTAATTACTTCTCATTTTTAATTGGATATAAGAGATTTGACAAAAAAAAGATGACCAAATACATTTATATACTATTTATCGGGCTGTTTTCATTTAATCTCATTGCCCAGGAAAAGGACTCTCCTTACAAAACCAACTTCTGGAAAGATGGTGCTTGGATCGCTGGATCTGTTGGTTTAAACGTAGTTGGAGTTATGACTATTCAAAATAAACCAGAACTAACCGAGACAGAACTAGCCAATCTCAGTAGAAATGATATTTGGGGAATAGACAGAAGTGCTGCTGGAAATTATTCTGAAGAAGCTGATGAGCTTAGTTACATCCCATTTTATGCATCATTTGCAACACCACTTTTGTTTTTATTTGGTGAAGATGAAAGAGAAAACTTCGGACAGATTTCAGTAATGTTCGTGGAAACTATGGCCACCACAGGAGCATTTTTCACCCTTACTGCAGGGAATGTACAAAAGAGCAGGCCATTAGTTTATAATGAAAATTTACCTATAGAAGATAGAGTGGATTCTGATGCTCAAAGATCTTTCTTCGCCGGCCATACCGCTGCAACTGCGGCTGCCACTTTTTTTACTGCTAAAGTATTCCAGGATTTCAATCCTGATTCACCTGCTGTTCCCTATGTGTGGGCCGGTGCGGTAGCAGTTCCCGCTTACGTTGGTTATTTAAGAACCAAGGCCGGTAAACATTTTCTAACAGATAATTTAATAGGCTTTGGAATTGGAGCAGCATGTGGTATCTTAGTTCCAGAAATTCACAAGATCGGGAATGAGAAATTGGATGTATATCCAACGGTGAATACAAATGTGATGGGAACCGGTATAGATACAAGAGGTATAGGATTGAACTATACCTTCTAAAACCGAATTGTTCTTATGAGTATAGGAGAAATTGCTTTACTGTTTTTTACTGTTTTAATGTGTATCCCTACACTGGCTTCGCTTACAAGATTTGACCAGTGGTGGGTACGAGGATTTGATTTTCCCAGGATCCAGATAAGTTTTCTAATTATCTGTGTAATTGTTGCCTCCGTTATTTACTATGATTTCGACAAAATGTGGCAGTTTATCGCGGTAGGTATTTTGGTTTTAAGCCTCTTATACCAATTCAAAAAAATATATCCGTACACTTATATCTCCAGAAAACAGGTACTTAAATTTAAAGGTTCAGATCCAAAGGCTACGGTATCAATTCTTGTTAGTAATGTCCTGACTCCAAATAAGCGCAGTGACAAGTTAATTTCACTCGTAAATGATAGAAAACCTGATATTCTTTTAACCCTGGAAACAGACAAAAGATGGGAAGAGGAATTATCGGTTCTGGAGGAAGACTACAAATACAATGTAAAAATTCCTAAAGATAATCTCTACGGAATGCATTTATATTCAAAGCTGGAGCTGAAAGACATCAAGGTGAAATACCTCGTACAGGACGATATTCCTTCCATACACGGTTATGTGATTTTGAAAAACGGAAAAGAAGTCCGTCTTCATTGCTTGCACCCAATGCCACCAAGTCCTACCGAAAGCGAAACTTCCACGAATAGAGATGCAGAATTGCTAATGGTGGGTAGAGATGTGGATACTGAAAAGGATAGCATTTTAGTGGTTGGTGATCTAAATGATGTTGCCTGGTCAAGAACCACGAGATTATTTCAGAAGCTTAGTGGTTTAATGGATCCACGAATTGGAAGAGGGTTTTTCAATACATTCAATTCAAATTATTTTCTTTTGAGATGGCCCCTAGATCACGTTTTTCACACTAAAGATTTTACATTAATTGATATTGCCAGGGAAAGAAATATAGGATCAGATCATTTTCCTATGTATATAAAATTAAATTATGAACCCACTGCACAGGTAATTAATGAAGATACAGATGAGCCTCATGAAGAAGAAAAAGAATGGGCTGAAGAGAAAATAAAAAGTGCAGATCCTATCAGACAGAGATTAGATCTTATCCCTCTTCAAAATAAGCTGACAACTTAGAAATTCCTTTTAGTTTAGAACAATGTCTCGCTGACACTGGTTTTTCAATAAAATCAACCACGTGAGGATCTTCAGCAGCGTCCCTTTTATCTTTTCGATCTATTGAGGAAGTTACCATAACCACATGAAATCTTTCATTATTTCTAACAGATTTCAATTTCTGAAGAAATTCCCATCCATTCATTTTAGGCATATTGATATCTAGCATGATTAGGTAATCAACATCCTGATCTGATTCATTCTCCAAAAAGTCTATACCTTCCTGGGCGTCTTTGAAAACATAAGGATCAGAATCTAGTTCACATTTTGTAACAATCTTTCGTTGAAGGAAAGTTACAATTTCATCATCATCAATAATTATGGTTCTTAACATGAGTAGGGCGTTTTTGGGGTTCAGCTTACAACTCTTTTTCGGTTTGAACTGCAATATTCCTGATTATTACATCAAGTTCTTTTGCTGAAGTTAAAATATTCTCTAGAATTTCGTCAATATTTTCAAGATCATTTTTATAATTCAATAGTAAATCTACCAATCCCATCACTTTAGCTAAAGGTGCTCTAACTACATGAGATTGTGTCCAGGCAATTTCTTTTAATCGCTTATTATGGTTTTCTATCGCAATAAGATGCTGTTTCCGCTCTGTGATGTCTTGCATAGAACCAATAATTCTTTTTGGTTTGCCTTTGTCATCAGTGATTAAATAACTACGATCAAGTATATATTTATAAGATCCATCAAGACACTGAAAGCGATATTCCGTTGTAAGGTTTTTCATACCTTCGTCCATCATTTGCTTTGCCAGAAACCTCACACTTTCTATATCATCGGGATGAATTTTGCTGTTCCACCATTCTCCTGTGTAAATGCTGTTGGCATTTGAATATCCGAATAATTCTGTAGCAACATCGCTAACGGTCATCTCATCTTTTTCAATATTATAATCAGTAATGAGATCACTTGTAGCTTTGGCTACAATATCGTAACGCCTTAAACTATCTATAAGTGCACGCTCCTGCTCCACAAATTCAGTAATATCTCTGGAATTCATCACGATTCCTTCGATCGCAGGGTCATCTTTCAGATTTGTTATAATTGTTTCAATCCAGCTCCATTTTCCTGTAGCATTCTTCACTCTATAAGAAGGTAGTTGAACAGTTTTCAGGCTATTCAATTTACTCAAGTGAGATTCAATATTCTTATAATCTTCTTCGTTGATATAATCTTTAAAATTTGTGCCATTCATTTCTAAAGGCTGTAATCCAAAAACATTACTAGAAGCAGGACTATTATAGATATAATCAAAATTTTCGTCAACAATAGATATGAGGTCTGAACCCTTTTGAACGAGAGATTTAAACCTTTTCTCACTGTAAAGTAATTTTTCTTCAGCTTTTAATCGTGCGGTTACATCTCTTACCAGGGATACTCTCGCTTTCTCACCCGCAAAGATCATCGGATTGCTGTTTACATTTACGAAGATACGTTCTCCATTTTTTTTGAGGTGCTCTACTTTAACCTGGAAAAAAGTGTCAGTATTATCAGCAATTACTTTTTCAATCTTATCTTCATCTTTATTAGCCCAGAGATCACGAACACTCATTGCGGAGAATTCTTCTTCACTATATCCGTATAATTCTATCGCCGCCTTATTTACCTTTAAAAATCGAAGCTGATCACGATCTAACACCCACATCGGTAAAGGACTGGCATCAAAAAGGCTACGATATTTCTGTTCAGATTCTTCCAGTTTTTTCTGAACCTTTTTTCTTTCGGAAATATGTTCCGAAAGTTCTTCATGAACATTTTTTAAGGGAGTAATGTCAGTTCCATAGATGAAAACCACGTTCTCTTCTGAAAAATACCTGGAAAACCTCCAGGAGATCCACAAATATTCCCCATCCCTTTTTAAACATCGCAATTCAAAATCATTTCCTTCAATTGAAATATCATCTATTGCTTTATAAGTTTTATTAAGGTCACCTGGATGTATGAATTCAGTAAATGGTTTACTTAATATTTCTGATTCACAAAATCCGAATTTATTTACAAACGACGGATTGATCTTTTTTATAAAACCATCCATTCCTATAACCGCGATTAGATTAGGAGAATATCTGAAAAAATCATTGAATTGATCCTGACTCCGTTTCCTCTCGATTGCCGAGGCAATTTGCAGGGTAATATCTCCTAGCAACTCGGTCTCTATTTTCTTTGAATCGCTAACGGATCCCAGACAAAAAATAGAAATCAATTTTCCCTCAAATATAATTGGAAAGCCGACTGCAGATTTCAAAGATTGATCCTCATTTAGAATCATGTTTTGCAACAGGCCAGTTTTTTCATCCTTTCTTAGGATTTTAATTTCCCCAGATTTCCATACCATGCCAGGAAGTCCTTCCCCCTCGAGATAGGTTGCCCGAATTTTCTCAGATTCTAATAGATCCTGATCTGCCGGCCAGTAAGCAGTTCTAATCAAATTCTTATTATTGATACTTACTTTATATGATTCAGCATAATCAAAGCCCAGCTCCTTGCAAAAGATCTTTAAGGTTTGAATCATCGCTTCGTTGAAAGTTGGCTTATCTCCAAATGCCTTAATGATCTTAAAAATTAATTCCTGCTTTTTATCGTGCAAGTATGTTTCGGTAATATCACGAGCAATTCCAACTAAACCAATGGTTTCATCGAATTTATTCTTCAATGGCACTTTGGTAAGCAAAACCATCTCCTGCTTCCCATCGGCATTAGTAACCAGGTCAGGACGGTTGATCACAGGCTTACCTGTTTTTATGACTTTATTATTATCTTCAATTATAGCCAGTCCTTTGTCTTGATCAAAATAATCCAGAGGTGTATAACCATTTCCATCAAATTCATCAGACTGACCTAACATTTGAGTGTAAAATTTCTTATTCGTCAGAATAGATCTATGCTCTTTATCTTTTACAAAAATATAATCAGGTATATTATCAATGATTGTGCGCAACATCTGGCGCTCTTCGATTATTTTGTTTTCAGTTTCCTTCTGTGCTGTAATATCTTTTGCAATGCCATAAACCCCAATGATCTCTCCATTATAGGTTATAGGAAAATTATTGATCTCAAGAATTTTTCTTGTCCCCTTAAGACTCCGAAATTTCATGATATAATTCTGATTCTCTCCTCGTACAGCTTTATTGAATTTTTCAGCAACCATTTCCTGATCTTCCTCCTCGACTAAAGGAAGAAAATGCATATTCAGTAGCTTATTAATTGTAGTTTCGGCAAGAATAGCTGAGGTCTGATTAGCATTTACGAAATTGCCCTTAAGGTCAAAAGAAAATACCGCATCTGGATTATTATAAAATAGATTGGAATAGATTTGCTTATTGAATTCAAGCTCTTTCCTTATTTCTTCTGAATAAGAATTGATGGAATCTGAACTTAAAATAATTTGATCAATCGAAATTGTAGCTTGATCAATATTACCGGAATCATTAAAAATCGGATTAAAGACAAAATTTAAACCATTATTATCGTATTCCCAGTAAAGATTTTGCCTCATACCTTTCCGGCATCGTATAAGTCGGCTTTTTACCTCGGTTCTAAGATTCAATGGCAGAACATCCGAAAAACACTTTCCTTTTTCCAGGTTCAGCTCGAATAATTCTTTAAAGAGAATATTAGCTGCAGAATTATAGGCGATTACACCTTCATCATAAGACAATGTTATAAATGCCTCCTGAGAAAAATTTGGAGTTTTATGGTTCAATTTTAAAAATAAATTTGGGCTTGTGGAAAGTACAAAAAATTAATTAGTTAAAAACTAAAAAATGTTTTTTGAAAAATTTATCCCTATCCCAAAGTTTGAACTCTCGTAAGATTTGATGTCAGCTCCAAATTGAGCTTTCAATTGATAATCGGAATCAATTAAATTTAGCTCAATCATTGATGAAAATACTTCTCTAGTATTTGCAAAAAAAGAGTCCTTAACTCCATAATTTTTTCGGTAACTCAAAAGAAGCCTGTAAGGTATTTTATCGAAAGCTAAACCTTTTAACCCTAAATGATGTATTGTTAGAATATTTGTCCCAATTCTAAATCTTGATTCTTCATTCAATAAAATAAATGGAAGACCAATTACCTGATTTCTGAAAGTCCAGCCAGATCTATACAAATTGTTATTGAAATAATTATCTGCTCCATCTACAGCAGAACCTTTACGTCTTCTACTTTGATTTTTTGTATAATAGAATTCATACATGAAGGCTTTCAACCAGGAACTGCCCCAGAAAGTGTCACGGTTATCTTCAAAATAAATGGCATACCTTCCATCTGGTAAGTTACCAGCTTTCAGTCCGGAAGCATCTTCGAAGATATGGTTGTAGAGGAACTGAAAATCAACATCTTTGATTTTGGTCTTTATTTTAAACTCATAACTACCAATTTGATTTCCCAAAGCATTTACTTCCTGCCCATTTCCTACATCATTTTCACTCGCCATACCTGTGAAAATTCTGGTATAATCTTCGATCCCTCCGGGTAACTGACCAAACTCTTCAGAATAACCTGCCCATTGTACAAAATGTTGAAAACCCAAGGAAATTTCTAAATTCCTTTTACTCCGATATACTAGATGAGCACTTTTGTGGTGAACCCTTGTATTTTTGATATATCTTTCATCTGTTAGAAGGTATTCTTCCAGGCTACCCATAAATCCAATCCCATGCTCTCCATGTATAAATAATGGATCTCTCGAATAAAACCGAATTCCCGGCAAAGGTGATGCATTAAGGCTCCATAGAATATTCTCATTCGTCGCACTTAAGCCTTGAAAAAGATCTGGTCGCTGTTTTTTGCCAAGTACAACCCCAATTTTAGGAGAAGTAAATGAAAAATATGCTTCGTCTAAATAAAAACCATCTTCATAGCCGTCTTTAAAAAATCCTCCAAGACCGAATTCTGCACTATTCTCACCGGCAAGATCAATTTCAGCTTTATAAGAGAGTAATCCTGAAAGGTGTGTTTTTTCATCTAGCCTACCACGATAATTCGTATGCATCCAAAATGGGGATTCTTCACCGGTAAATAGTCTACCCTGCCCCTCGAAATCTAATTTGTATAGCACTTGAGCGTTTGTGGAGTAGCCAACTACAATTAGAAATAGGAAGAACAAATTGTTGAATTTCATTATAATGATCTAGGAACTCTGCAAATATTAATATTTAGAATTTAAATTCTGTAATTTTGAAGAACAAAAGTGAGTTCATGTTATCGATATTTAAAAAGAAAACATTTCTAATTGATTTAATTCAAGGTATAACAGATTTTCATAATCATATATTGCCTGGAATAGACGACGGTGCCAAAACTACCGAAGAATCCTTACAATTAATTAAACATTTTGGGGAGTTCGGAATTACTGATTTTGTAGCTACTCCTCATGTAATTGGAGAATATTATCCAAATACTCCTGAAACAATAAAGAATTCTTATCAAAAAATTCAAAATCATTTAACCACGGAAGTCAAAATAAGTTATGCTGCGGAATATATGATGGACCAACATTTGGTAGAAATTATAGAAAACAATTCTATTTTACCCGTTTTAGATAATAAGGTGCTGGTTGAAATGTCCTATTTTCAGCCCCCTATAAATCTCAATGAGATTCTGTTTAAACTTCAAAATAATGGCTACATTCCTATTTTAGCCCATCCTGAAAGATACTCCTACTGGCATTCCAAAGATCTAGAAAAATTCACTCAAATTAAGTCCAGAGGATGTAGTTTTCAGTTAAACATGCTTTCACTTTCAGGACATTACGGATTTGGTATTCAAAAAACAGCCTATTCTCTTCTTCAAAATGGTATGATTGACTTTATAAGCAGTGATGCTCATAAAATAAATCATCTGGAAAAAATAAAGGAAATCAGAATACAAAAAAAATATATTCCAATCTTGAAGAAAGTTATTGAAAATAATAAACGACTATTTTCAACTAAATAATCTCTTTTTTAATCTTTGCCATCTACTTTCTTGATCGGCACCGTATCCATACCCATAACCGTAAGAATATCCATATTGGGCACCATAAGAGAATTTAGAGTAATCAACATCATTAAGAATTACCGCCAATCCTTTTAATTTACCTTGTTTTTTCAGATCCTTGGGAAATTCTAATAAGTTTTTCTCGGTGAAATCTGCTCTTGTCACATATAACGTATAGTCTGCCAATTGGCTTATTAATAAAGTATCTGTAACTATCATTGCTGGTGCTGTATCCACAATAACATAATCATACATGGTCTTAGCATGCTCAATTAAACTTTCCATGCGATCATTCATAAGAAGTTCAGCTGGGTTAGGTGGAATCGGCCCTGATAAAATTACATCTACTGCGATGTTATCATCATTAGTTTTCGATATAACATCGCTCGATGTGACTTCATAATCATATAAATAATCAGATAATCCTTTTTCTTTTGCACCTTGAGTTGTACTCGTATACCTATGTAGTTTTGGATTTCTAATATCGGCACCAATCAAAAGTACAGACTTATTTGTACTTGCTAAGGTTCTTGAAAGATTATAAGATATAAAGGTTTTACCTTCTCCTTTAACCGTCGAAGTCACAAAAATCACATCCCCTACATTTTTATCTTTATTTTGGATAAGATAGGCGAGATTAGTTCTAAGTATTCTAAATGATTCAGCAAGTGGAGATCGGTCGTTTAGATGAATTACATCAGATTGGTCTGCACTAATTCTTGGTACTTCTCCAATAAATGGCACATTTTTAATTAATAATTGCATATCGCCTTTATGATGAACTTTAGTATCCAACAAATTTTTGATAAAAATTATTGCTATGGGAACTATTAAACCAATAAGAAACCCACCGACTAATATCAACCATGGTGCAGGATCTACTGGATTTTCTAATGTAAATGCGGCATCTACTACCCTTGCTACAGAAGCAGTAGCAGCATAAGAGATCGCAGCCTCTTCTCTTCTTTGCAATAAAAATAAATAAAGTTGCTCCTTGATCTGTTGTTGTCTTTCAATATTACGCATTCCCTTTTCTAGACCCGGAAAGGTGCTGAATCGTCCCTGTGCATTATTTTCTCTTGAATTCAACTCATTTAATCGAACATTTATCGACTCCCTGGTACTTTCAATATTTTCATAAAGATTTGACCTTAATCCATCTAATTGATCGGATAAAGCTTCCACAACAGGATTGTTAACGGTTGATGCTTTTAAATACATATTGCGTTCCATAACCAATGCGTTATAGGAATTAATTAAACCTGAAGTACCACCTTCACTAATCCCTACTTCAGGAAGGAAATCATACTGACCCTGTTTTTTGAGAAGATTCTCAATTGATCGCAATAATTCTAATTTCGTTTCAAGATCAAAAATTTGCTCTTCAGCAGCTGAAAATTTGGACTGGAACTCGGCAGCTCCCGATTCAACACTCATTATTCTATTTTCACGTTTAAATTCCGCAATGCCTATTTCAACAGAATCTAATTCACTCGTGATCATTTCAAGCCTTTCCTGGATAAAAGAAGTGGTGTTCTCCGCAACCTCCTGTTTATTGGCAACCCCTTCCTCGTTAAATCTTAGCATTAAAGAATTGAGGAAATCTTCAGATTTAGCGCTAGTTTCATTTACAATAGATAATTCTAGGATATCCTTCGCCTGACCTTTCGGGTTAATAACCAAATTTTGAATATATCGGTTTGCTGTCTCCCTTACGGGTTCCACCACAAAATTAACAGTTTTAGAATTTTTAAAAGATCCTTCAGGATTTTTTGAACTTGGAAGAATTGTAAAATCCAAATTGTTCAAATTAATAATTTCTCCAATTTTATGAATTTGGCTATAAGAAGAATTACTCGTCCTTAAGGTAAATTCCGTCTCAGATAATGGTGTAATTAAAATATTTAAATTAGAAGTATTTACAATTGAATCTGGTGATATAAATTCTAACACAATAGGATTCGATTTATATGCCTCAACGGTTATAACATTACCTTCGATATAATACGATTTGTTAAGATCTAACTCGTCTATAACTCTAGAAATTAATTGCTTAGACTTAAGCTTTTCAATCTGGCTTTGTAAACCGTCATTCTCAAGGGATAAAATGGTTCCACCACCAGATGGCAAGGCACTCATAGCATTATTTTCTTGATCGTCTACCATAATCATGGTGGCCCATGTTCTGTATTTTGGAATCGTATAGCGATTGTATAAATAAGCTAATAACCCTCCAACAAGAAAACCAAACAAAATCCACTTCCAGTAAGCTAGATATTTAAATATTTCGGCCTTCAAGTCAAAATTCGAATCATTATTATCTTCTGAAAATTCGGTAAGTTCTTCCATTCCTAATTGAGACTATTAATTAGCACGTATATTCCAATAATTGTTGTCCCGAGAGATATTATACCTTGATAGCTTGTAAAAAAGCCGGCAGATTTTACAGCCCTATAACTTGGTTCTACATAGACAATATCATTTTGCTTTAAATAAAAATAAGGACTAGAAAAAAAATCAGTCCTTGTCATATCTATCGTACCTATCTTTTTAACACCGTTTTCCTCTCTTATTATGGTTATATTTTCTCTTTTACCATTATACGTGATTTCTCCCGCCATAGCAATAAGTTCTGGCATAGATACTCTTCCATCGGAAATTGTTATTCTACCAGGACTACCAACTTCCCCCAAAACTGTTACACTAAAATTCACGATACGAACGTCTACTATGGGATTTTTTACATAATTTTCAATTTTTCTTTCTAAAGTTTTCTGAATCTCTGTTCTTGTTAACCCTTTTACTTGAATATCTCCTAATACTGGAAAATTTATATTTCCACTAGGATTTACTAGATAACCTGTTAGAGAAAGATTTTGTCCACTCCCTCCACCAGACTGTTGACCACCCGTTTTCATCTGAAATGGTTTAACAATCTCTTCATTAATAGAAGAAGATGAAACATTAATTCTTAAAACATCGTTTATTTCTATTTTAGGTTCATAATCCAGAAGATTCTTCTGACCTACCAGACTTTCTTTACCTTCATAGAAATAAACAATTTCTTTTTTGGTCGCGCAGCTATTAAAAATTAAAGCTAAAACGACTAACCCGAGTACTTTGTTCATAAAATTATTTAATCTTTTTTTAATTCTGCAACATTATCAAGTCTCTCATAAGAAGAATTGTTACTTTTAAATTCAGGGATTAAATCTTTTAATTTTGCAACCACTTTATCGTTCTTCAGCTTATTTGCAGATTTTATTATCTTCTCCACCTTTTCATTGATCATTTGGTAATCTCGAACCACCTCTTGGCCAATCATAATCTTCTTGTGATGGGTTGGTAAGGTTTTACATTCATCATTCAGCAACTCTTCATAAAGTTTCTCTCCGGGACGAAGTCCGGTTATTCTTACCTTTATATGCTTGTTAGGCTGATAGCCCGCCAATTTTATCATTTTGATTGCCAGATCCATAATTTTGACTGGTTCTCCCATATCAAATACAAAAATTTCTCCTCCTTTTCCCATTGCACCAGCTTCTAAAACCAATTGACATGCTTCAGGAATAGTCATGAAGTATCTGATAATATCCGGGTGTGTAATAGTAACCGGACCTCCAGCCTCAATTTGCTTTTTAAATAATGGAACAACCGAGCCATTAGAACCAAGTACATTTCCAAATCTGGTTGTAATAAACTTAGTACAATCAGGATTTGTTTTTATACTGTGATGGTATAGTGACTGCACATACATTTCTGCAGATCGCTTTGAAGCTCCCATCACATTACTTGGATTTACCGCCTTATCTGTTGAAACCATTACAAAATGGCCGACATTATATTTAATTGCTAAGTCTGCAAGATTTTTCGTTCCATGAATATTAACAAAAATAGCCTCATGAGGATTGCTTTCCATCAATGGCACATGTTTGTATGCCGCAGCATGATAAACAACGTCAATATTCTGATTTTGGAACATCAATTCCAGTCTCTTTTGATTCCCTACATCACATACAATAACTTTGAAATTTAAGTCAGGAAACTTTGATTCAACTTCTAACTGAAGATTATGTAAAGGAGTTTCAGCCTGATCGAGAATTATAAGTCTTTTCGGATTGTATTCAGCGACCTGACGAACAATTTCACTACCAATGGAACCGGCTGCACCGGTTACTAAAATTGTTTTACCGGTTAATTGATCAATTTTATTTTGAACTTCAAGCTGAATTGGCTCCCGTTCCAGAAGGTCTTCAATCTGTAATGTTTTGACCTTTTTCGCAATTGGTTGATTTTCATCCCAGGAAGATACTAAAGGAGCATTATAAACCGCTATATCGTGCTCCAGGCATTCTTCAACCAGTTTGAATTTTTCTTCCGGAGTAAATGTATTTTCAGAGAATATAATCGCATGAGCGCCAAGGGAACTTACCTCTTCATGAATTTTCTGAGTATGCCTTAGAACTGGCTTATCTAATATCCTTAGACTTTTATGAGAACGCTGGGTTAAAAAGCCAACAATTTTAAATCTTTTTGGGTGCTCGATATCTAGCGCTCCAGCAATAGAAATTGCATTTTCATCAACCCCTAAAATAACGGCTTTTATTAAGGATTGGTTTTTCTGAACAATTTTAAAATATTCATATACCTGTTTTACACCTAATCTGAATAAAAATAACAGGGAAAATGATATCCATAAATTGATCAATAAACCTCCTACTAAAAATATCTTCTCACCTATAATAAAGTAAGTCGCATAATTAACAACCAATAAACTTATAAAGGAACCTATTGTCGCCAAGAGAAGTTTAAGCGCGTCAATATTTGAAGAATACCTAATGATTCCCGCATACGTCTTAAAAATGTAAAAGAAAAAAATATTGGTAGCAACGATAATTACCGCCTTATCAAAGAAACTAAGTAAAGTATACTGAAAAGGAGATAGATCTAACAATATAAATATTGTCAAAACTGTAGAGATAACAACCAGACTAATATCTATCAAAAGGACAGCCCAACGAGGAAGATATTTAAGATTTCTAATATCTATTGCGTTGTCGGGACCTGTAAGAATATTTTTAAGGGCTCTATTAATTCTACCCATAATTTTTGATTCTATTTTTTCAAACAATTTAGAATTGCTTCCTGGATTCTGATCCTGTCTTCATCAGTAAGATTTGATCCGCTAGGCAAACATAAACCATTTTTGAACATCTCTTCGGCAATTCCCGTGCCGTAAAATGGACTGTTGGCAAATACCGGTTGCATATGCATAGGTTTCCAAAGAGGTCTACTTTCAATATTTTCAGCTTCAAGGCATTTTCTTAGGTCTTCTCTATCAACCCCATTGGTTTTATCAGGATCGACAGTGATTACTGTTAACCAGTGATTACTGAAATAATCTTCATCTGGCTCTTCAAAAACTTTAACTCCATCGACATCACGGAATAAATTTACATAAAATTGAAACATATCGCGGCGCGCTGCAACTCTTTTATCCAGAACTTCCATTTGTCCACGACCAATACCTGCTGAAATATTACTCAACCTATAATTATATCCTATTTTGCTATGTTGATAGTGAGGTGCGTCATCTCTAGCTTGAGTTGCTAAAAATACTGCCTTATTTTTTGATTCAATATTCTTTGTAACTAGCGCGCCACCACCAGAAGTAGTAATTATTTTATTACCATTGAAAGATAAAATGGAGAAAGCTGCAAAAGTTCCGCAATTCTTACCTTTATATGAACTCCCTAACGCCTCTGCACTATCTTCAATTACAGGAATTTCATATTTATCTGCCACTGCATTAATTTCCTCCACTTTATATGGCATACCATATAAATGAACAGCAACAATAGCTTTTGGCTTTTTACCTTTTGAAATTCTTTCTTTAATAGCAATATCTAATTGCTCAGGACAAAGATTCAATGTATCTGCTTCGCTATCAATAAATATTGGTGTGGCTCCTAAATAGGCAATTGGATTCGCAGAAGCAGCAAAGGTCATACTTTGACAAAGCACTTCGTCGCCAGATTCTACTCCGCATAAGATCAAAGCTAAATGTATAGCCGCCGTCCCCGAACTCAAAGCTGCAACCTCAACATCATCAGAACCTTTACTAAGGTAATTTTTAATATCTACTTCGAATCCATTTACATTAGGACCCAAAGGAGCGATCCAGTTTTCAGAGAAAGCGTCATTAATATATTTTAATTCATTTCCTCCAATATGAGGAGATGATAGCCAAATCTTATCTTTATTCATTACTGATCTTATTATACTTTATTACTTTTCCCGGATTCCCCACAACTACAGCATAGTCAGGAATATCACTTATAATTACGGCACCTGCGCCAATAGTTACCCATTTCCCAATTTTAATGCCTGGAATAATTACCGCTCCAGCTCCAATATGACTTCCTTCTCCTATTTCCACACTTCCAGTAACTGTTGCAGATGGCGAAATATGCACAAAATCGTTAATCTTTACATCATGCTCAATGACGGATCCGGTATTTATTATACAGTGTTTCCCTATTTCAGCGGAAGAGTTTATTACAGCATTTGCCATAACCACGGTTCCTTCCTCAACATTTAAATCTTTCGTTAAGATAGCACTTTCATGAAATAAGGCTTTGCTGAACCTGTTTGAGATTTTTTCAACTACTTTTTTTCTGATAGCATTATGGCCGATAGCAATTACGACATCAAGCTTTTTCATTTCTTCATTGAGATCATGCTTAACCTCAAAATCAAGTATTTTTTCTATGGACCTGTTATCATCTAAGACATAATCGATAGAAATATCTCCTTGTGATCTAATTATGTCAATGATTACTTTCGCATGTCCACTTGCACCGTATACAATCATTAATTACTTCCGTTAAAAGGTTCGGTTGTAGCCATATTTTCAGTGTTTATTCCTTCTGAAATTATCACTTTCTTAATGGTCATAAATATGATTTTTAGGTCTAATAGAAACGAAATATTTTCTACATACCAAACGTCATATTCGAATTTCTTAGTCCAACTAATAGCATTTCTTCCATTCACCTGAGCCCAACCGGTAATTCCCGGTCTAACTTCATGTCTTCTTCTCTGAAATGCGTCGTAAATTGTTAAATATTGAGGCAGTAAAGGTCTTGGACCAATTATGCTCATATCGCCTTTCAAAACATTAAATAGTTGCGGAATTTCGTCTATAGAAGTTTTCCGAATAAAACTTCCAACTCTGGTCAATCGATCCGAATCTGGCAATAAATTTCCATCGGCATCTTTGGCATCCGTCATTGTCTTGAATTTAACAATACTGAAAATTCTCCCAGACTTACCCGGCCTTTTCTGAAAAAAGAATGGCTTACCGTCATTAGCAATTGCTAATAAAATGATCACCACCAACAATACAGGACTAATTAAAATCAAAACAATTAGTGCAATCAACAGATCAAAAAAAGGTTTAATAATATTCCTGTACATCTAATTTATTAGGCATCGCGTTGACCGGCGGCGAATTTAATCATGTTTATGAAGCTCCTCTAATTCTTTGTATTCTTTTAACAGTATTTGCCAAAACTGCTCTCTTTCATAATTGCTTTGGATCAATTCCCGTGCGTTTTGAGTTAATCTATCCCTTAAAGGTACATCATTTAAAATTTTATCCATAGCATCCTTTAACTTTGACTCGTCTTTTATAGGGATGATAAAGCCATTCTGCCTATGTTCAATGATTTCATTACAGCCGTTTATATCAGTAACAATTGCTGGGAGTCCCATAGCATTGGCTTGCATAACTACATTCGGAAAACCTTCACGATAGCTAGGAAAAGTTAACGCCTTAGAAATTGAAAAAAATGGACGAACATCCTGCTGATATCCTGTGGTGAAAATTTTTGGATGAGTTTTAATCAAATTGAATTTTTCAGGATCAAGCGGATCAAGCTCCTGTTCAAAAGGCCCAACAAGAAGTAAAGAAATATCTGAATTTTCTTTTTCAAGTTTCGTAAAAGCAGAGATCAATTCATTAATTCCTTTTTCGGAAACCAGTCTTCCTACGAAAATGAAAACAAAGTCATTATCTGGGATACCTATCTCCCGTCTTAGTTTCAATCCTTCCTCAGCACTAAATTTTTCCGGATCAAAATAATTAGTGTCTATACCATTAGAACTACCCTTCCCAAGAACTTTCAACTTATCATTTTTAGCATAACCGAGATCAATTATAATATTTTTCAGCACGAATGAATTCGGATAAACCTTAGTAGCCAGAGAATAAGTAAGTTTTTCAACAAAATCCAAAATTTTTCTTTTGGTTCCTTCAGTTTCAAGCAATGGCAACCCTGCAACAGTATGCAACCTAATAGGAACCCCGGCTAATTTAGATGCTAACATACCGATAATTCCTGCCTTGGGAGTATGCGTATGAACTATTAGGGGTCTTTGCTGTTTGCAAAATTTATATAAACGAAATAATGATTTTAAATCCTGAATTGGAGTAATCGCTCGCGTCATTTCAACCCAGAAAGTTCGCACATTGTTATCTTCTCCGTATTTCTTTAATCTATCTTCTTCCGCAGCAACAGCAATAACCTCATAGTAGTTGTTCATGAAAGTTAGCTGACCTTCCAACAGTTTTTCTAAGGAAAGCGGTATAGTAGTAATCCTAACTAATTTGTGCACTCGTAAAATTTGAATTTATTCAACAAATTTAGGTTTTTTAGAATGGTATACTACCAATAACTTAAATTGAATTATAACCTTATTGGTTTATATGATGCTCTGGAATTCAATCTGTGAAGTTTTTCTTTGACTTTTGTTGAATTTTCGTATGCCAGGAAATAGTATATTACAAAGAACATGAAGTACATAATCATGGTTTTCTGACGGATCATGATTCCCAGGTTTGACATAATAAATGTCATTGCGAAAGATGTAAGTACAAAGATCATCATGCAAGACTTCACATGAGAAGGTGCTTTTTTCCAGAATTTGAAAAAATTCAGTTTTAAAATTTTTCCAAAAAGCAATAAATAAATTAAATTTTCAATGGAAACTATGATTCCCAAAAATCCCGGAGCATCCAGAAACAATGGTCTAAACCAAAAAGTGAAGATTTTTTCAGGAAGACTATAACCAGCCATATTGATTCCCGAAGTAGCAGAACTTAATTTTTCAGATCTGTTATTTGAAAACTCAAGAAAATCTGCTATCAAATTATTAGAATTACCAAGGTTAACTACACCAAGTATTTGGTCATGCAACAGGAATAATCCGAACAGGATCGAAAGTCCGCCCAACACTTTATATTTTTTTGCAATAAGATTTTTCCCGAAATATAAACCGTATAAACCACCGATGCATATCAATAAGAACATATGTGGCCTAATTGCAAATACCAGAATAGAGGAAAAAATTAACCCAAATTTTCTCTCTGATGGTTTACTGATAGAAAATGCAAAAAGCATTAATCCGAAGAAAATCAAAGCTCCCTTCCCTAAAGATGCAGACCAAAAGTGCATATTAGGAAAAAACAGAATTAAGGTTAAAAGATCAATCTTCTTAAAAACCAGGACCTTCTCCTTAATATTCTCTTTAAAGAACAAAAATCCTAGTACAAACCCCCAATACCCAATCCAGGTAAAAAGTAGCATCATCATCTCATAGGAGAATCCCATAAAATTTATAAAGGGATAGGAAATAAAGTCAATAAAAGTAGTTTCTGTACCAAAAAGATCTAGCCAATTTCCTTCATGATTAATTGTCCTACCGAAATATGCCTTACTATCTGAAGGCATGAATGAAGCATAACAGTAGTAAATCATCCCAAAGACAATATGGTAGAAGAAAAGAAAATTCATTTTTCTTTTAGAGAAAAAGAAAAATGAGCTTTCCAGCTTCTTAAGAATCTTCTGATTCAGTAAAAACAGAAAAGGGATCAGAAAAAAAACTTCCAGAATATTCATTAATAATTCAAAGTCTATCATCATATCATTTTGATTGACTAAGAATTAAGCAAAGGACTTGCCAAGAAGCATATTCCCACTAAAACACGAAAATACTATATTTTATATATAATAATTGATTCGAATTTCCACATAATAAAAAAAAAGGGTCACATTTGCGACCCTTTATTTTATTTGAGATAAATCTTAATCTGGAACAACTCTAACAGTCAATTTAACTGAATCAGAACAATCACCATCAGAAATAGTGTATATTGTGGAATAATCTCCTAAATTATCTTCTGTTTCATTAAATTTATCTATCAAACTCCAAATTGACGGATCAAATGTTCCATTTCTTGGAACTCCTGGATCTAACATTCCAAATAGTATCTGGCGTACTTCATCCCAGCTTTCAATTGCTACAACTTCACTATATTTAATAGTTCTAAGATTGTCAGTTCCTGCATCTAAACTACATTCAGGGTCACTTATTTCTTCATTAGGCAGAACTGTATAAGTCAAATTCACTGAATCTGAACAATCACCATCTTTGATGGTATATGTAACCGTATAATCGCCCAATTTTACTTCATTCGCATTAAATTGATCAATGATTGACCATATGGAAGGATCAAAAGAACCGTTTCTTGGTACTCCTGGTTGTAGTAGTCTAAAATAGAGCTGACGAACTTCATCCCAACTTTCAATTCCTACTGCCTCGGATAGTAAAATTGTTCCAGAATTATCAGGTCCAGCATCCAGTTCACAAACAGGATCACTTATTTCATCTGCAATGACAGTATAAGTTAAAATAACAGAATCAACACAATCTCCATTATTTACAGTATATGTTGTTGAATAATCTCCTGTTTTAACTTCATTAGAGTTAAATTGATCAATAATACTCCAGATAGATTGGTCGAAAGTTCCAGTTCGAGGCACTTCTGCTGGCAATAATCTGAAATATAATTGTCTAACTTCATCCCAACTTCCAATAGCCTGTGCCACCGAAACAGAAATTTCCCCTGAATTGTCTGGTCCGGCACAACCGACTCCCTCAACACCAATGTCAATTGAGTTTATTTCATCTTCTAATAATCCATCAATTGGTTCTTTGGAGCAGCTTGCAAGTAAGAACCCAACAATAAAAAAATAAAGTAATTTTGCTTTCATAATCATCATAAATTTAGAATGGTAAGTTTCAAATTTAAACCATCTAAACCTTGTGATTAAAAAATTTCGTTATAGAGAGAATTTACTTGTTAAAGCTATGAATAATAAAAATTTTAAGCATTTTTTTACAAGACTTAAGTTTTCTTTTGTAATATTCAAGTAGAATTTATTTTATTAATTATCTGGCAACACCCTTATAGTAAGATTCACACTATCAGAACATTCACCTTCACCCAAGACGTAAGTAACAGTGAAGTCATCTAATTTATCTTCGTAATCCAAAGAATTATAATTATCGGTTAATTGACGAATGCTAGGAATGTAAATACCATCAGTTTTATTTACACCAGGTTCAAGCATATTTGCAAAAAGCTTACGAACCTCATCATAACTAGGAAGCGCTGCTACTTCAGAATAAGTAATAGTTCTAAAACTATCATCACCCGCATAATTATCAAAAGCTGTAATAGTATAATTAAAATAAGACCAATGTGAGTCCTCATCATTATTCGCCCATGCACCTATCTTTCTTTTGCTATCCCCAAATTCGGTATATACTGCTATATATATTTCATTTAGTGAACTAACCTTCAAGTCCTCAAATGAGTAGGTTTTAGTAATCGTATAAACATCATCACTTAACTTATATCTATATTCCATTCGAGCTGGAATCAATTGATTTTTACCTACAACTGGAAAATCAGATATATTTTGCGCTATATGAACATAAACATTATTTAATTTTAAGGATTTAGATTCTACCTCGACTTGCAAATAATCGTTATAATTTCTCACTTCAACATTTCCATAAGACGAAATATCAAATGAAGTCACACTACATCCATCGACCTCATAGGTTAGATCAAAATTTTCAAAATTTGAATCTAAAGAATCATCGCTCTTAGAGCATGATATTAATAAAAAGGCTATCAGCACACTTAAAATTCTTTTCATCTGTAAATCATTTTTAGATATAGAATTCCTAAAATAGCAGCTTTAAGCGTTAGAATAAAAATTAAACTAACTTTTTCGATATTAGTGTTAATTATATAGACATAATACTAATATTTTAATTTTTCCTACGTAACATTTACACTAACAATCAAATTGCGTATAATAAAAACATAATATATTTGGATAAAACTCAAAATTTATATGAAAAAGAAATTAGTTATTTATGGAATTGGAAAATTTACGGATTATATCACCTATTTATTTTCTTATGACAGTACTTACGAAATTGTAGGATACTGTCTAGAAGAAAATTATTTATCTAAAATCGACATAAACAAACTTGACAAGCCTGTAGTCAGCCTTGAAAAGATTTCTAAAACATTTCCTGCAACTAATCATTCTATCTTCATAGCCGTAGGTGATGACAAGATTAGAACCAGAATATTTAACCAATTTAAAGAAATGAAGTATTCCATGGCGAATTATATTTCTTCTAAGTCTATCACTTATCCTGACCTACAGATCGGTGAAAATGTTTTTATTTCTGAAGATACTGCAATTCAGCCCTTCGTTAAAATTCTAGATAATTCGTTTTTAATTGGAGCAAGAGTTGGTCACCATTGCATAATTGGTAAGAATACTTTAATAAGTTTATCTTCGATTGGTGCAAATTCAATAATTGGTGATAATACATTTCTTGGCATTAATTCAGCCATAAAACCAAACACGACGGTGGAAAAAGAAAATATTATAGGAATGGGATGTATTATAACAAATAACACAAAGGAATCAGAAGTGTACAGTAATTCTACAACTAAAAAAAGATCACTTAATTATAATGATATTGCCGGAAAGTATCTGTAGGAATAATTAATTTTTCGAAAAACTAATGGATAAAAACAGATTCTTAAAAAAATTTCAGGTCGAGGAGGTAAAAGAATATTCCAATAGAGTGTCGAGTACTCCGAAAGTTTCTGTTTTGATACAAACCTACCAACAAGTTGAATTTATTGAAATTTGCTTGGATAGTGTACTCAATCAAAAAACGGAATTTTCTTTTGAAGTGATCCTTGGAGATGATAATTCTACCGATGGAACTAGAGAAATTTGTCTAATGTACGCCGAAAAATATCCTGAAAAGATCAGACTTTTTTTACATAATCAAGCTAATAAGATGACCTTAAACGGACTTAAGACAGGTAATTTTAATGTGCTTTATAATTATTTTCACTCAAATGGTGAATACCTGGCATTTTGTGAAGGAGATGATTACTGGACTGATGAATTTAAACTTCAGAAACAAATTAATTTCTTAGAGAATAATAAGGAGTACATATCATCTTATTACCCGTTTAAGGTTATGATACAAAATAAAATTAATTTAAATGATCATTTTTATTTGGCTCAACCTTTGATAGACATAGCTGCTGAAGACCTCCAAAAATTAAAATTCCACCCTCATATTTCAACCATTTGCTTTAGGAAAGTTTTCCATGAGCTGCCTGAACAAATTTCTGAAGTTATAAATATTGACAGCTTTATAATTAGCTTGCTGGGCAAATATGGAAAAATGAAATTTATTGAGGATATTAAACCTTCGGTATACAGAAGACATTTAGAAGGTATTTGGACTAAACAATCCAAATTAATCAATTTTGAATTAAAAGTTTTGCTTTATGATAAACTTGAAAGCTTTTATAGAGACAATAATTTAATTCAACAAAAAATGTATTTTAAATTTGAAAAAATGAATATTTTAAAAAGTTTAATCATTTTAAATCTAAAATCATTCAAAATATTTAGTACATTTAAAACTACGATAAGATTATTAAGCACAAGGCTTAAATAGCTTAATAAATAATATTTTGACTAGAGGTTTAAAACTCCATCGGTTTAAACTATAAGATATTTTATAATACTTTAATGCTAAACAATTTTTAGCAATCTTTTCGTACAAAAACCCAAGTAGATAATTCAATCTTGAATAGGAAACTTTATTCTTTTCATATAAACCCCTATGTTTTTCCAAAATATGCTGAGTCGAGTATATTCTATCAATAATTGTGGCACTCTCTCTTTTTTCAGCTGTAATAATATTAGCTAAGACCTTGTCAATAATTTTAATTTTTAATCCTTTAAACTTAGAAATTCTAAGTCCTAGCTCATAATTTTCACCAAAATTTAAATCTGTATCGAACATACCTGATTTAATCAATAAGTCTTTTTTATAACAAATACTTCCTGCCAAAAACGAGGCTTCTATATTATTATACAATTTCTCAAGCCTTTCCGGTTTCCAAATTTTGTTCTTTCCATTTATCCTTCTATTAACACTCCAACAAATAAAATCAAAGTTTTGAAAACTAATTTTTTTAAGATTTGCAAGCAAATTATTATACAGATAATCATCAGAATCCAAGAAAATTATGTAATTACCGTCTGCCATTTTTACCCCAGAATTTCGAGCTGCTGAAACACCTGCATTTTGCTGGAACCTATATTTAATTCTATCATCTAAAAGATAATTGCTAATTGCTTGCTGAGTGCCATCAGAAGAACCATCATCAATTATGATTAATTGCCAATGAGCATCGGTTTGAGCTAATATACTTTTAATAGCTCTAAGAAGTAAGTTTGATCGATTGTATGTTGGAATAACAAATGAAATTTCTACAGACACTTTTTCTCAATATTACAATACTAACTCTCCCATGGATTTTGACTGAAAATTAAATTTACGTTTACAATATTGATAATGCTTCAACAATATCTCCAATTGTTTGAGAGAGACTTCTGGATTATCACCAAAATTATGGGGATGCCACCATAAATGATAAACTTCTCCTGCTTTTGCCGCCTTAGTCATCTCATTTCTAATTCTTATCATCTTGAATTTTTCAGCAATTTTGTTACCAGAATAAGGTCTTAAGAATCTACTAGAGCTTTGACAGCTAGGCAATTCTTTTTCTAAATTTTTTATATCCTGCGAGAGATAAGATTTATTATTAAAACCAAAGTAGGCATCAGCCGTTCTAAATATCTTTTGAGATAGTTGATCAACTTGAGTATTCTCCCAATACCAGAATTTAGGGTTTGAACGAACATTTTCTATTCCTAATTTCTTACAAAAACCAAGATACTCTTTATTAAATTGATTTCTTGGAAAAACTAATGATTGAATGGTTAATGCAAAATTATCAGCTACCTCAATAGCTTTCCTTAAATCTGATTCAAAAGCTTGGATATTTTGCCCTTTCTCTAAACAATAATAATGAGAATAAGTGTGAGTGCCTATTTCCTGATTTGAAATATTTTTTATTAATCTAATTAAATCTGGAGCAAAACATAAATTTTCAGTTTTTTTACTTTGAATTTTACTTCCATAATTATAAGCAGAAAACTCTTTATTTGAATATTCAGGTTGAATTTCAGGAATATTAGCATTCCACTCATCCCAATCATGGTTGAATAACATACCTACCGTGGCCCAGGTACAACTAATGTGATATTTCTCGAATAAGGATAATATTCTAGGAATTACGCTGCGAGTATTCATAAAATATTGAACTTTTTCCTCCCAATTTATTTTATCAAATACTCCCCAAAGAAGTTCAAAATCTAAAGTTATTACTAATGTACCCGAATCATGATGTTTCATTTATTATTTATCTTGCTTTTTACAATGGATTAAAATTTAGGAATGCTGCAGCTTGCTTAAAATATTTCTTCTTTTAATAAATTTATCATATTTTTCTTGAGCAAGGAAATAATAAATGCCAAAGAACAAAAAATACATAACCATTGATTTCTGCCTCATTATAATCCCTAAATTAGACATGACGAAGGTCATAGCTAAAGAGGAAAGAAAGAAGACTGTTAAACTCATTTTTACGCTAATAGGTGATTTCTTAAGGAATTTGAAAAATCTTTTATTTAAGATCTTTAAAAACAATAATAAGTATACTAAATTCTCCACAGAGACAATTAAACCTAATACCCCAGGAGCATCAAAAAATAATGGACGAAACCAAAATGTGAATAATTTAAGTGGCAAGGGATAAGAAGCCATATTTACTCCAGATCCAGATTTACTTAACTCTCCAGATCTATCATTAGAAAAGCTTTCAAAATCTTCTACAAGATCCTCCGACCCATCTAAGCCAGCCATTCCTAAAATTTGATCCTGAACCAAAACCAAACCGCCTATCATAGCTATATAAATTAAAAGTTTCCGCCGAAAAGATATTTTTTCGCTTCCGGTCATATACCCTAAAACTGTTCCAATTCCTACAAACAAAAAAACATGAGGCCTTATAAAATATATCATAAAACAACTCAAAATTAAAGGTATTATTCTTTTTCTCGATTTAGTAATAGCATAGGCATACATCATTAGCCCCATAAAAATTGGTGCTCCCTTTCCTAAAGAAGCTGTCCAGAAGTGCATATTGGGTAGAAATAGAATAAGTATTAAAAAATCTAAATTCTTAAATACTCTTATTTTTAATGGAATATTTTCTCTAAAAAAAAGATAAGCATACACAAAGCCTAAATAACCAAACCATGCATATAATACCATCATCATTTCATAGTTAAAACCTAAAAAATTGATAAATGGATACGAAAGAAAATCAATGAAAGTGGTACTGGTTCCAAAAAAGTCTAACCAATCTAAAAATTGATTATTCGGCCTATCAAAGTAAGCTAGAGAATCTGATGGATTATTTAATGCGTATATAAAATAAACTATAAAAAAAAAGAAATGATAGAGGAAAAGACTATTCATTAATTTTTTTGAGAAGAATCTATGCTTCTTTTCGAATCCACTGAACATAATTTGGCTCAGTAGAAATAAAAAAATTATAAGAAATAGTGCTTTTACCATAATCTAGAATAATTCCAGGTCTCCTATACTGTAAGCCCAATTTTTTATCTGCATTAGTCTTTGACTAAAATCCTGGTCTAAATTTATCTTCTTCACTGTTAAAACCGGACCTATTCCAGAGGTGAAATTAAAAAAACCAAGAGTTTTCTGGTTGGGTTCACAGGTAATAATATGGGCTCTATTCTCTTTGGCTTTAGACCTTATCCATTTATTAATTTTTTTTTCAATGGTTGCATTCGCAATGATCATTTCTACAATCCTAAGCTCTTTAATTCTGCCTCTCTTTTTTAAATAAATTGCTGCATACCCTTCTGGTGAGTTATAAACTACATATTCTTGTAACGGATTTTTTTCATATCTCCAGGTTAAAAATTTTCTGGATTTCGGCGTATACAATCCTATAGACTCCAGTCTTCTATTGTGTTCTGTAAGTAATTCCTTTTGTTTGACAAGATCCTCATCATTAAGCTTAGAAAAATTATTATTAAAACTAACTTCCTTGTTTCTCAACAGAAACCAAAATGGATTAACCAAGCTAACCAAAATTCTAATATTATCTACTTCCTGCCAGCCCATTTTTAGGTAGCCAGGTTTACTTTGGTCATTTGGTGTATTGAACACAAAATGATCTCCTCTTTCTCTAGATAACTCCAACGCCTTAAGCGTTAATTTCTTAAAAATACCTTTTCCCTGATGCTCCGGATGAGTTGCAGTATCTACAGCTCTAAAAGAAGAAAATTCTTCTTCTAAATACTGCCATTGCCACCTCATAAATGCACGAACTCCAATAATTTTTTTATCCTCTTCAGCTACCAAAACTAAAGACCTTCCAAAAGGATTTTCAATATGTTTATATCTCCAAACTTCTTCATTCTTTTTCGAAGATATCTCTCCAAGGCTAGCTTTTAGCACCTGAATTATCTGAGGTATATCTTGTTCTGTTGCTTCTCTTATAATCATAAGGTTATTGCTTCTGAGAATAGTTTAAATAATTCTGCTCAAGTTGTGAGACCATGCTTTCCATACTAAAGCCTTCTACAACTCTTTTTCTAGCCCTTCCCTTTAATAATCTAAGCTTATTGGGATTATTAATTAAATCATTTCCCAACTCTACCAATTTTTCCCAGTTATCTACTTCACAGAGTAATCCATCTTCATTATTTCTAATAACTTCTTTAATCCCTCCAGCATCTGTAGAAATAACCGCACACTCCATACTCATAGATTCTAATAATGCAATGGGAAGTCCCTCGAAAGAAGAGCTCATCATAAATATATCCATAGCTTCAAAATAAGGTTTAACATTCGTCTTTAAACCAGGAAAAAAGACTCGTTTCTCCAGATTCAGTTCGTTTACAGACTGCATTATTTCTTCTTGCAAAGGGCCTGCACCAACTATAATACCATACACATTCTTATTTTTCTCATAAATAGCTTTAAAAATTTTTAGCCATTCTACAAGTCTTTTCTGGAACCTAAATACAGCGACATTACCAAAAACGATAGCATCTTCAGGAATATTAAATTCTTTTCTTATATGAGAATTTTCTGTCCTTACAAAACTATTGGTATTTACCCCATTTAGGATCGTTTCGACAGGAATTTTGGGATTAATATTAGACCGTATCGAATCACTCACATCGTTGGATACACCTATGGCCATACTTTGATAATTAAAAGATAACCTATTAATCAGTTTGGTAATCCAATGATATCTCTCCTGCATATTATGTTCAGAATATACCATTGGTAATTTGGTAATAGAATGAACATACCTCCCTAAGAAACCAGCCCAGGGAAGATGACAATGTATTATTTGTATTTCATTATTTTTGCAATAATTAACCACCTTTCTAGCCTGTAGCAGCAGTTCTAAATTATTTTTTGCGCTGAAGCATTCAACTTTACCCCCGGATTCTTTAATATCCTTCACCATTTGATCTTTCCAAGGCAAAAAATATATATAATGAAATTCAAAAAATGATTTATCGTGAATTTTTAGTGATTCTGGTAAAAGCATTTCTGCTCCTCCTCTTCCTAAAGATTTAATTATATGGAGAACTTTTACTTTTTGCATTCTTTTCCTTAACGAATTTGAATAGTTTTAAAAACTTATAAACAGAAATTAAAGTAGGAGGGGTTTGAGGTTTAAAATCTTCATAATACCTTTTTATAAGCAGTGATGAATTTTTGAGATATATTCTCATTCAAATAAAATTGAATAACCATATTTTGAGCATTTCCAACTCTTACGCAAACTTTATTGAGAAATATGTCCTGAACTGCCTGTACAAAAGCAGGTTCATTATCCTTTTCAATTAAAGCTCCGGTAGTACTATTTACAACTTCAGAAATTCCCCCTACATCATATGCAACCACAGGTGTTCTACAAGACATTGCTTCAAGAATTACCCCTGGAAGCCCCTCAATGACACTGGGTAAGACAAAAACATTTGCAGATTTTAAATAAGGAAAAGGATTTTTCATTTCTTTATAAAAGTGAACACAATCCTGAAGTTTCATTTGTTCTACAATTTTTATTATATTTTCCTTCAAAGGACCTGTACCAATTAAATGTAGGTGAGCTTGTGTATTGTTTTTTCTTATTTCAAAGAATATACGTAACAAACCGGCATGATTTTTTTCTCTTGTAAAAGAACCAATATGCAGAATATTGAACCAGTCGTTCCTAAAAAAATTTGAACTTTTATCATCCTCCAGTTTGTTTCTCTCTATCCCTACAGGAATTACAATACTTTTTAATTCAGTAAAAGGAAATAATTTATTTAAATCCTGTTTTGACGCATTAGAAACGGAGACAACCAGCTTTACTTTTTTAAGTAAAAAAGCATTGATTTTTTTTGAAAAAGCATTTTTTATATAAAAACTTGAAGAACTTGCATTTCTATAGATGATGGGCGTTTTCCATTTAAATAAAAGCTGGGAAAACACCGCGTATTTTAGGGTGTCTGAGGCGTTTGCCTGAACAATATCCGGTTTATAATTACGTATAACCTCATCTAGCTCTTTCCAGCCTTTGAAATCAAGAAATCGGTTATTTCGTGGTCTACTAAAACTTTTTATTTTTTTCCTAAATGGAAGTTTTGCCTGCCCATTATATATACTATAAATTTCAACCTCATGTCCCATTTCAATTAAATGTTCCGAAAGTTGCGAGCAAAAAACTTCGGCTCCCCGAAATTGCTTCTTTTGAATTAACTGCAAAACCTTGAGCTTATTACTTAATTTTAGTGAATCGCTATTTAAGGAGAAATTCGGGTCCGTGGCAAGACCCAAATAAAGTCTTTCAAATTTCCTAGCATTTTTGACGGGATTAAATTCCTGCTTAACTAATTTATAAGCATTTTTACCTAAAGACTTAGTTAGGTCTGGGTCTTCGGCTAGCTCAATTATTCTTTTTTTAAATTCCTCCTTATCAAAATCATTTATAATAAACCCCGTCTCATTGGGTTTCAAAACTTCCTGAACCCCACCCACATTGGTTGAGATAGAAGGTTTTACCTGAGCAGCAGCTTCAAGGATAACTCCTGGAACACCTTCTACAAAACTGGAAAGAACAAAAAAATCAGAATTAGCAAGCAGCTCAGGAATATCTTTCCTAAAACCTAGGAGAAATACGGTATCTCCCAAATCTTTATATTCAATTTCCTCTTGTATACTTTTAAAAGTGATTCCACTACCAACACATACCAGTTTGATTAAAGGATGGGACTCTTTGAGCTCTGTAAAAATATCAAGTAGTAACTTATGATTTTTTTCTGGACTAAAATTACCAATATGGATAGCAATTTTTGTTTCCTCAGATAGACCTAAACTGGATTTTAAATTATTCTCTTTCTCAAAGGCTACATTTTTCAAAGGAATTCCCCTTCGAATAACGGAGGTTTTAACTTCAGGATAATTAAAAGTTGTGATCAGGTCCTTAATAGATTCTGTACCTACAGATGAAACGTGGTCCACGCGTTTAAACACAACTTTATAAAGGCACTTTTTCAATACTCCATTAACCCATTCACTAATTACACTAATATTTCTATAAACGATAGGAATTTTTGAAATAAATAAAGACGCAGCAACCATATATTTCAAGGTATCTGAGCCATTACATTGAACAACATCTGGTTTCTCCTGCTTGATAAATTGCACCAGTTTTTTTAAAAGTCGAATAGAAAAACCTATACTCTTAGACTCGCTAAGATCAAAATTTTTTGCACCTTCCACTTTTAAGACATCAGTATCATTTTTATAAAGACCTACGAATAATACCTCATGACCAAAAATAATCAGCTCAGAACTTAAATTCGCAGCAAAAACTTCCGCCCCCCTATATTGACGTTTTGTGACTAATTGTAGAATTTTCATCTTTCTAATAATTGATCATAGGTCAACTCATATTCATCAACAATTTTATTTATTGAGAAATCAATCAATGCCTTGTTGTAAGCTAAATCTAATTTTGCATCCCAATCAATCGATTTTGCCTTATCCATTTTGGAAACCAGATCTTGGATATTTCCAGGTTCAAAGATTAAACTGGTCTCTTTACTAACACATTCCAAATTTTCGGGTATTCTGGAGGCAATTATAGGAGTCTTTGAAAACATGGCTTCAACCAGGGCTCCAGGTAATCCTTCATAATAAGATGGAAAAATAAAATAGTTTGATTTAAACAATAATTCCGGAACATCATTTCTCTGACCAAGTAACTCAACTTTGTCATTAAGACCTAATTTTGTTATTTTGATTTCCAATTCCTTTCTTAAAGGACCTTCTCCAACTAAAATCAATTTAGAAGCAGGATATTTTATTATATGCTCAGCAAAGGCATCAATTAAGTCTAATTGACCTTTCCTTTTAATTAATCTCCCTACACAAACATAAAGATCTTTCAAGTTTTCTTTAGTCTTTTCAACTTGTATATTTAACCTATTGAAAACTTCTGGATCTCTGCCTCGGTAAATGACTTTTACTTTCCCTTGATTAATACCAAGTGCCCTTGAGGTAGTTCTTTTAATTGTTTCTGAGTTGGAGAAATAAAGATCAACTTTTGAAGATGACTTTGCATCTCGAATTTGAATAAACAATAGTTTTAAAGCTCTTATTAATGGTAAAGTCCTGTATCGTTGGATTCCATAAGTATTATTAACCAGACTATTTATAAGAAGATATTTATTTTCTCTGCTTAATTTCCTTGAAACTAAACAGGATCTAATCAAAGTGGCATGAATTATTTGGGGTTTAATTCTGGAAACAATTTTATCTAATTCATCCTTAATGAAAGATTCCTTTGTTCCTTTTTCCAGGTCTAGGCTTATAACCTCTATACCTCTTTGAATATATTCATTTTTTAGATGTGAACCTTTAAATAAAGTTGCTATGACTGGTTTATATTTTTTGAATCTACTTGAGATTTCTAAAATACTACGTTCAGCACCACCAATTTCTAAAGTATCCAGGATAAATAAAACAATAGACTCTCCTTCTAAATTTTTCATTTTAGCTTGATAATTTTTTATGAAATTTTCTTGCTGTTTTATTGGGAAATAATTTAAACAAACTATACAGGATGGATGGTTTAATCCCATCAAATCTAATTTTAGAATATGCTTTTTTGGCCAGGTTAAAATCTTCGTCGTATAACGAAAGCCATAGCAGTTTATAATACCATTTAAACCTTAATATCTCATTTTTAAGTATTGTCTCTCTATTTTTATCAATGATTATATCGTAAGATTTTTTCTTTTCTGAAAAGTCTGATCTAACACTTCCAGGTTGAGTATGTATGTATAGTAATATTTCTTCTAATACGGTATATTGAAATTTCTTTCGTAGCCTGATTAAAAAATCTGTATCTACGGCGGTTCTCAATCTTTCATCAAACTTTAAATCTGAAAAACATTTCCTGTTAATAAGGAAACCCCTCCCAATTCCCACATGTAATTCATAAAGAAATTGATCGGGCTGGCGTCCAGTCTTAGGAATCCAGATAGAATCTGAATAGGTTCCATCTATGGCCACAGTTCTGGTACCAGACCAAAGAAAATCAGCATCTTTACAATTACTAAGTTTATTAAAGGCTTTTTCCAAATAAGCCGGTAAATATTCGTCATCACTATCTAAGAAGGCAATATATTCCCCCTTAGCGGCGTTCACCCCAACATTTCTTGCGACAGCGTTTCCTCCATTTTCTTGGCAGGCAATAAATTTTATTCTATCATCCTCAAATGATTCTACTACTTCTTTAGTATTATCACTTGAAAAATCATCAACTATTATATATTCCCAATTATCATAAGTTTGACTAATTACACTTTCTATAGCCTTGGAAATTAGATGTCCTCTGTTATAAGTAGGGGTGATTATACTAATTCTAGGGTTCATATACATTATATTTGGATCAAAATATTAAATAGCGGAAAAACTTTAAATATGCTTTTGGATTAATAAAATTATTTTTAATCGCCTTAGCCTGCCAGTAGAGAGCCTCTTTTTTTTTATTTAATTGAAATGCATTAAATGCAATCGTCTCAGCAAATGAATAAGGATAATTGTAATTCGTTTCCGGCAATTGTTTATATTTTGTATATAAATAAATATAGGTCTGAATAATTTTTCTTTTTCTAAGTGTATTTTTTACCTCACTGTTATTGTAATAATATTTAAATGTCAAAAAATCACCCTGTACAACCTGTAGCCTCTTTTTTTTGCAAAAATCGGTCAACCTAATGAATAATTCCCAGTTTTCTGAATATGAAAGATTTTTATCATATCCCCCAACCGTGTTAAAAAGATCTTTGGAAACAATATAAGAACCAACTAAATTATTTAATCTATAATTTTGAAATAATGCTCCCTTATTTCTGGGTTTAACTTCAATATTAGGTGAATGAATATAATTTCCGCATGCAATCCCTACATTTTTATTATCCTTTAAAATTTGAATAAAATCAGCAATGATATTTTCAAAAAATTCATCGTCAGCATCCAAAAATATCAAATAGTCTCTCTTAGATTTAGTTACACCAAAATTTCTAGCGGCAGTTACGCCTTGATTAGCTTGATAATAATATTTTAATCTTTGATCATCATAACTGCTAATAACATCCTTAGTATTATCGGTACTTCCATCATCGATTATCACTAATTCCCAGTCATCAGAGGTCTGATTTAAAACCGAATCTATTGTTTTCCCAATAGATTCCCCTGAATTGTATGCTGCTATCACTATTGAAATCATAAATGCACTTTATCAAATGCCTCATTTAATCCAGATTTTAGCTTTGAAAGATCTGGAAGAATAGCCTCATTTTCAAGAACATCTATAGAAAGTAGTTTTGAGGATAATATTACCGGAGACACTTGCATTCCAAGGCTATTAAAATAATCATTGAATTTAAAATTACCTCCACCGATTTCATTGCTAAATTTCACCCATACAGAAGGTATCCCATATGCTTGGGAAATAATTACACCATGAAGTGAACTAGAAATTGTGAATTCACAGGATTTTATATTCCTAACAAATTCCTCCATATCTGAAAATACATCAATAAACTTGACATTTTCATCGGATTTGTACTTTTCTACTATTTCCAAATCTTTATCTACATAATGAGGTATTAGCCCCATTTTCTTCTCTTGCTTTACATCCAAATCAAAATAATCCGGTAAAAGAATCGCCGGATCACCATAAACCTCCGGAACTTCAACACCTAATTCATTTAATTTTTTACGAGTCAAAGGCCCCCTGCACGCATAAACTTTTTCTGGCTTTACTGGCATCGAAGATTTCTCATTCCTAAAACCGGATCCAAGAACATGTAAGTTTTTTACTCCTGAATTATCCAATACACTACCGATAAAAGAATAGACTGGAATCATTCCGGTGTTCAATGATTCTCTTATATTAATCGTTTTTTTATTAAAAACTTTTTCAAACAAAAAAGGATTAAGTGCATCACCAATATTTTTAGAAGTTATATCATTTTCTGACCACTTGACTAAACACCTCTCATTATTGGATAGCATCTTTAATTGAGTTATGATTCTATTTATCATTTCTTTTTTTATAAAGTTTATGCAGTGATATTAATTCCTGCTTATTTAACAAAAATGTAAATATCAGTATTAAAAAAGCTAAGCAAATTAATTTTAAAAAGCTCTCGTATAAGAAGTTTATGCTTAGAAAATGAAATATAAGGTAACAAATTAATATAGCTATTAAAGATGGAAATAAACCTTTAAAGAACTCTTTTAGAACTTTAAGTGATTGCAGATTTAACCATTTTTCCATAACGAACAAATTCATCATAGCTCCTATAATTCTTGATATGAGCACACCTCCTGCAGCTCCTATAATCCCATGGTATTTAACACCGATGAAGATCAGAGGTAAATAAAATACCATTACCTTAATTAATTGAACTTTAAATTCTAGACCTGGAAGGTTATTCGCTCTCAATAAACTAGGAAACGATGCTGTAATAATTTGAACAATAACTGATAATGAAATTATTCGGATTATAATTAAACTTTCCGCCCACTTTTCACCAAATAAAAACAATAAAAAATTGGGGTCATAAAATAAAAGAGTCATTAAGGGAACTATTACCAGCGAATTAAAAAATACGCTTTTTGTGTATATATTAAACTGTTTGATTTTATCATTTTGATATTGAGAATAGATCGGAAATAATACTGAATTGATAACGGAATTGATCTGTGCCCTAATAGCATCGGTTAAAATAAAAGCAAATGAATAAAGCCCTAATTCTACCTTACCAATAAATTTTCCTATTAATAAATAATCTCCTTGTGAAGCAAATTGAGATACTAAACCGGAAAAAGTTGTAAAAACTCCAAATCCGAATAAATCTTTAAAATGTTTCTCTTTCCATATAAATCTGGGCTTCCAACCAGTAGCCAAGAAATATTGCGGCATTGCAATTATAAAATGCGCTACTGAGTTAAAAACTAATGACCAAACACCAAATCCCAAATATGCCAGAAGTAAAGCTAGTAAACCGGAAAAAATACTACTGGAGTTATTAATGATGGCTAATCTCTTAAAGTCTAAAGCCCTTGTAAGTTGGGCACGATGAACTAGGTTTACCGGACTAGCAAGTACCCCGATACTCAAAACAGGAATGATACTTTTTAATATCTCTTCATCGTAAAACCAGCCGGCAAAAGGTGCAACTACGAAGGTTATTATCAAATAGATCAAAACTGACCAGATAGTTCCAGTCCAGAAAGCTGTTTGAAAATAATCATCTGATAATTCCTCTTTTTTTCTTTGTATTAGAGCTACTCCAAATCCCAGATCATTAAAAATTTTAATAAAACTGGTAAAAACAACAGCCATTCCAATGATTCCAAAATCTTCGGGAAAAAGTAATCGGGCAAGAAAAAGCTTTATTATAAAACTAAAAGATCTCTGAATAATTGCCTGTAACGAAGTCCAAAATATGCCAGAAAAAATTGCCTTAACAGCCATAAATGATTATTAGATTTATATCCAATTTTTTCCAGTTAATTTTTCGAAACTATATATGGGACTAAGAATTCGTAAAATTCTAAGTGCTTTATAAATTGTCTTATTATTACCAAAAATAATTGTGATTTCGTTTATAAAAAACTGTACATAAAAATCGATAACTATAAAAGGATATTTTTTAATTAAATCTGTAGATATATATTGTTTAATAGTTTTTCTGAATTTCAAACGCTTCCAGAAATTCACTGCCTCATTATTTTTTCTAAAACTAATTGAATTCGAATGGTATCTATATTTAACTGTAGGTACTGAATTATAAAAAAGCTTAAAACCAGCCTTTGTAGCCATTAGGTATAAGGGAAAATCTTCATTAGGAAATCTTTCATCATAACCACCTAGTTCAATTAATGCACTCCTTTTGTAGAAAAGAGTAGGTGGACTCATCGGATAATTTTTTATAAGTAAGAATTGAAATTGATTTTTTGCAGACAGATTATAAAACCTTGGAGTTGATTGGTATGTAACATTTATTTTTTCAAAGTCTGAATGATTTTCATCAAAAAAAACTGGCCGACTAAACAGAAAATTACATGATTTGTTTTTATCAATAAAAGCTAGATTAGATCCTATACAATTTTCTAATAATATATCATCTCCCGCAATAAGTTTAATCCATTTTCCAGTACTAATTTTTAATCCTTTATTACAATTTCCAGGAATGCCCTTATTCTTATCAGATTCAAGTAAAATAACATTTTTAAAAAAAACCTCATTTTTTCCAATCCATTCTCTACAAATTTCAACCGTGTCATCACTTGATGAATCATCAGTAATTATCAATTCTATATTTTTATATGTTTGATTTTTTGCACTTTCTAAAGTTTCTAAAACAAAATCAGAACTGTTATAAGTCATAACAATAATTGATACTAAAGCATGTTCCTCCATATATTAAAAAATCGAATCCGCTTATTGTAAAAAAAATAAACTTCTAATTAAATTTATTTACCACCTGTATTACATTTTCAGCTTCTTCAATCGTAAGAACAGGACTAATTGGCAAACTCAATACTTCAGAGTGTATCTGTTCGGTAATTGGTAGGTGAAAATTATTCATTACTGCATAAGCTCTCTGTTTATGAGGCGGCTTAGGATAATGTATTAAAGATTGAATACCCTCTTGTTCTAAATATTGTTGTAACTTATTTCTATTAGAACATCTTATAACAAATAAATGCCATACGTGACCTTCCTCATTAATCACTTTTGGCATGGTTATTCTGGGATTATTAATTTTTTTTAGATAATGTTTAGCAATAATTCTTCTAGCTTTATAATCCTTCTCAATATATTTAAATTTCACATTTAGAAAAGCAGCTTGAATTTCGTCTAATCTGCTGTTTAAACCCTGGAAGTCATTAATGTATTTTTGCTTACTTCCATAATTTCCCAAAGCTCTGATTACTTCAGCTATCTTATAATCATTAGTTGATACCGCACCAGCATCTCCAAGCGCTCCTAAATTTTTACCTGGATAAAAGCTAAATCCCGCGGCATGTCCTAAAGCTCCTGATTTTTTTACTCTTCCATCTCGAAATTTAAATTCTGCTCCAATAGCTTGTGCGTTATCCTCAATTATCTTTAAACCATGTATTTCAGCTAAATTTTCTAAATTCTCATTCCAACAAACCTGACCGTAGAGATGTACAACCATTATAGCCTTTGTACTAGCTGTAATACTATCCTCAATTTTAGTTAAATCAAGATTATATGTATTAGGATCGGGCTCCACTAGCACTGGCTTTAGATCATTATCAGTAATTGCTAGTATTGAAGCTATATAGGTGTTGGCAGGAACAATTATCTCATCCCCCTTTTGGAGTACTCCTATTTCAATATAGGCCCTAAAAATTAGGCGTAAAGCGTCTAATCCATTTCCTACTCCGATAACATGATTAACATTTAAATATTCTGATAAATTTGACTCAAACTCATTTAGGTTTTCACCATGGAGATACCAACCGGAATCTATTACCCGAGAGGCAGCTTGTTTTAATTCCGTAGCATAACCCTCATTTATTTTTTTTAAATCTAAAAATTTTATCATTGGTGGTTTTTTAAAAACTGTAATAATGATTTATCATCAGTATAATCAAAAATAGTTTTTTGGTGAACATCTTTCAAATCCAGTCTAGCTCCTGAATTTAAAAGCAATTCCAAAATTCCAAAATCTCTGTTCTTTAAATAAGAATCTTTAGCGAACATTAGGGGCGTCGTTCCATTTAAATTTGACCTATTTGGATTGACCCCATTGGCCATTAAAATTTCAACGACTTCTTTGGAACCGTTGTAACAAGCAATAATTAAAGGACTCCAACCATTTTTGTTCAATTTATTTAAATTCGGGATATATTTGATTATAGATGAAATCTTACTATAATCATTAATTTCCGCAGATTCGACTAGCAAATTATAATAGAATTTATATAAAATGACATCGTAATCAATTGTACTAACCACTAACTTTTCATCATCATCTTTTAATATTTCACCTGGCTTTTTAAAAGAATTAGTTTCTAGAATTTCGCATTTATATACTTCTATACCATTAAATTGGGGCACTTGATAAACGGGAAAAGTAAATGCTCTAACAAATTGATCTATTTGATTTGCAGTCTGATAAATATTAATCTCATTATTGGAAAAATCAACCGAAGTTCTGCTAAAATATGTTGATCCAAAAGAAGATTGTCTTCGTGAATTAATATTATTATTTATAATGTCTTCCAAAAGTTCACATACCAATTTGGTGCCGGCTTCCAAATATGAATAGTAAAGGTCTTCACATGAATAACCGGCAATATTAATTTTTTGCTGTGAAATAATGTTTCCTGTATCAATTCCACTATCTATTTCATGTAATGTAACTCCTGAGTAAGATTTACCGTGAAGGATCGGTAATAAAGAAGTAAACATTCCTTTATACTCCGGCAAAAGAGAAAAATGAATATTATATAATCTTTTTGATTTGAATCTTGAAGGATTAATAATCTTATCAAATTCAAGTGATAAAAAGATTAAATCATCTATTTCTTCAACCTCATCAATAGTTTGGATACTTATATCCTCTAACTGGGCATAGAAACCTAATGATTTTTGCCAATTATTTCGACAAGAATCCGTTTTATTCAAAACCACACAAACATTTTCTTTTCCAATGAGGGCTATTAAGTGATAAAGACACTCTACTGCAATATTATTTTTTCCTGCAACACAAACTTTCATTGAGTCTTCTTTATATTTTTGAATAAATCATAGTCTCTTATATAATCCTTTTCAGAATAAATTTCAGATGCTAATACCAAACATACCGATCCGGAAGAAAATTCGAATAATTCCCTCCAAATTCCAGGAACAACTAAAAGTCCATAGTCAGGTCTATTTAATTTAATAATCTTTTTGTTCCTTCCATCGTCCAAAAGAATATCGAAACTACCTGCAGTGGCGACAATTAATTGATATAAATTTTTATGAGCATGAGCTCCTCTATTTTCACCTCCAGGAATATCATATAAATAATATATTCTTTTTATATCAAAAGGTAAATGAATATTACTTTCTACTACTGTAATATTCCCAGCTCGATTTTGCACCTTATTTAGTGGAATAACCATGCAATCAAAAACGGAATTCTTTGTCATTGGAAATTTTTAAATTCAGAATAATTTCTAATATAATCTTCCTCACAAAAATTTGTAGAACTTAATACTAAGGCAACAGAATTGGTAGAGAAATTTGTCATTTGTCTCCAATACCCAGATGGAATATACAAACCATAGTACGATCTCCTTAATGAAAATACCTTTGAATCTGAAGCATCATCCTCAACAGTAACATCAAAACTCCCGGATAGAGCAATTATTACTTCATTTTGCTTTCTAAAAGCATGGCCCCCTCTATTCATTCCTCCCGGGACATCATAAATCCAATAAACTCTTTCTATCTTAAAAGGTATTTGATTATTCTCCTCGGCGAACGACAAATTGCCTCTTGGATCATCAAATTTTGGTAACTTTATTATTTTAGCTTTCATTTAGAAATCTTTTCAGGTATTCGCCATACTTGCTTTTTCCATATTTCCTAATTGCAAGCTCCAGTTTAAATTTATCAATAAAGTTATGTAGATATGCTACTTCTTCAATACACCCGATCATTTCGCTTTGCCTATTTTGAAGAACTCTAATAAATTCCGTGGCATCATCAAGGGATTCAACAGTACCGGTATCAAACCAACTCATTCCACGCGTCATAACTCCTACTTCAAGGTCTCCACTTTCAAGATACATTTGATTTATGCTCGATATTTCTTTTTCACCACGAGCAGAAGGCTTTACTTTTTTTGAATATTCAACTACCCTATTGTCATAAAAATACAACCCGGGAACTGCATATTTAGATTTAGGAGTTTTTGGTTTTTCTTCAATACTTAGAGCTTTATATTTCTCATCGAATTCAACCACTCCATACCTTTGTGGATCTTTAACAGGGTATGCAAAAATTGAAGCACCATTGATATCGGCTTTACTTCTTAGTAAACTACCTAATCCATTCCCGTGAAAAATATTATCGCCCAAGGCTAAGGCTACTTTATCGTTTCCTATAAACTCTTCGCCAATAATAAAAGCCTCCGCCAAACCGTTAGGCTCTTCCTGTACTGCATATTTGAAATGGCAACCTACCTGAGAACCATCACCTAAAAGTTTTTTAAACAACTCCTGGTCATGAGGAGTTGTGATAAAGAGAATATCCTTTATACCGGCAAGCATAAGAACAGATAATGGATAATATATCATGGGTTTATCATAAACCGGCAATAATTGCTTACTTACTGCTATGGTAATTGGGTATAACCTAGTGCCACTTCCTCCTGCTAAAATTATTCCTTTCATCAGTTGTATTGTTTATTATAATAATTTTGATATTCTCCAGAGGTGACATTTTTTAACCATTCCTCATTTTGCAGATACCAATCGATAGTTTTAGACAATCCTTCTTCAAAAGTTACGCTGGGTGTCCATTTTAATTCCTCATTTATTTTTGAAGCATCAATAGCGTATCTTTTATCATGACCCGGCCTGTCTTTTACATAGGAAATTAAATCTTCTGAAGAACCTATTTTTCTGCCAAGTTTCTCGTCCATTTGTCTACATAACAATTGAACCAGGTCTATATTTTTCCATTCATTAAACCCTCCTATATTATATGTTGCCTTATTTTCACCCTTATGAAAAGCCAAATCTATGGCTTTTGCATGATCAATAACATAAAGCCAATCGCGTGTATAATTTCCATCTCCATAGACAGGCAAAGACTTTTTATTCACAATATTGTTAATAAATAAAGGAATTAATTTCTCAGGAAATTGATTAGGCCCATAATTGTTGGAACAATTAGAAATAATATACGGTAGACCGTATGTTTCTCCATAAGCTCTCACAAAATGATCTGATGCTGCTTTCGAAGCGGAATAGGGAGAATTTGGATTGTAAGCCGTGGTTTCCGAAAATAAACCTTTATCTCCCAACGTCCCATATACCTCATCTGTACTTATATGGTAAAAGAGCCTATCCTGAAAATCATCTTTCCAATTTTTCAAGGCAGCATTTAAAAGATTCATGGTTCCTATTACGTTGGTTCTAACAAAAATTAGTGGATCACTTATAGATCGATCTACATGAGATTCTGCAGCCAGGTGGATAACTTTTTGGAAATTAAATTTTTCAAAAAGAGAATTAATCGCATCAGCATTATTAATATCCGCTTTTAGAAAAGTATAATTATTCCTGGATTCAATATCCTTTAAATTTTCTAGATTCCCCGCATAAGTGAGATCATCCAAGTTGAAAATTTCATAATTTGGATAATTATTTACAAAAAGGCGAACCACATGAGACCCAATAAATCCGGCACCTCCGGTAATTAAAACTTTCATTCTTCTCTTTATTTATAATAACTCTTATACCAGTTTACAAACTCCTCTACCCCATGGACTATATTGGTATTTGGTTTATAATCAAAATTCCTTTTTAGAGATTCTACATCAGCCCAGGTTCTCTCTACATCTCCGGGTTGCATTGGCAACATTTCCTTCTGTGCAGTTTTTCCTAATTTCCGTTCTATTTCTTCAATAAATTTTAACAGGTTAACAGGTTTACTATTCCCAATGTTATACAGCGAATATCCTTTGTTATTCTCCTTATCTATAATCTTAATTACTCCCGCAACAATATCATCTATGTATGTGAAATCTCTTTCCTGGTCACCATTGTTAAACACTTTAATAGGTTTATCATTTATTATAGCATTTGTAAAAAGAAACATTGCCATATCTGGTCTACCCCAGGGGCCATAAACCGTAAAGAACCTTAATCCTGTAGTTGAAAATCCGTACAGGTGACTATAGGTGTGAGCCATTAATTCATTGCTCTTTTTTGTAGCAGCATATAAGCTTATTGGGTGATCTACATTATCCTCCGTAGAAAAGGGAACCTTTTTATTCTGGCCGTAAACGCTAGAGCTACTGGCATAGATCAAATGCTTAATATTATATTGTCTGCAACATTCCAGTAAATTTGCAAAGCCTACCAAATTGCTATCAATATATGCCTGCGGATTCTCTATACTATAACGCACTCCCGCCTGTGCTGCAAGGTTTACCACTTTTTCAAAATGATAGTGGTCAAACAATTTTGGAAGGTTTTCCCTATCCTCAAGGTTTAACCTTACAAATTCGAAATATTTAAATTTGTTACTTTTGCAAATACCATTAAAATTCTTTGCATCCTTCTCTGATATCCCAAGTTCCTTTAACCGGTCATACTTTAGTTGGGGATCATAGTAATCATTAATATTATCCAACCCAACTACGCTATGCCCAGCATCTACAAGTATCTTTGATAGATGGAAGCCAATAAATCCAGCAGCACCTGTAACCAATATATTCATATTAACTTCCTATTGCGTAATATTCGAAACCAAGAGCGGTCTTGGAGTCCTTATTCAAAAGTCTTCTTCCATCAAATAGAAACGCAGGTTTTAGCATGTCCCGATATATATCTTCCCAGTCAAGCTCTTTAAATTCATCCCATTCCGTCAAAACCGCTATAGCATGAGCATCTTTAGTAGCGACATAAGGATCTGTCACTACCTTAACCCTTTGTCTATTCTCCGCTTCAGTTCTTGAATTCAGATAATCAAGATCTGCATAGATCTGTTCTTCTTTTACTTTAGGATCATAAATAGTTACTTCTGCCTGCTCATTCAATAAATAATCTGTAACATAAATGGCAGCAGATTCTCGGGTATCGTTTGTATCCTTTTTAAAGGCCCAGCCAAGTATCGCAATCTTTTTGCCTGATACTGTATTATATAAGGTCTTTACAATATTTGCCGCAAATCTTCTTTTCTGATGATCGTTCATTACGATCACTTGCTCCCAGTAATCTGCAACTTCATTCAGCCCTAATGATTTGGAAATATAAACTAAGTTTAAAATATCCTTTTGAAAGCATGAACCTCCAAAACCTACAGATGATTGCAGGAATTTAGGCCCAATACGACTATCCATCCCAACGGCTTTGGCCACTTCGTTAACATCTGCCCCGGTCTTTTCACATAGTTCAGACATCGCATTGATACTTGAAACTCGTTGCGCTAAAAAAGCATTAGCGGTTAATTTAGATAACTCTGAAGACCACACATTAGTAGTTAAGATCTGCTCTTTCTTTACCCAGTGAGCATAAACATCTACCAGGGATTGAATTGCTTCCTTTCCTTTGTCGGTGGTATCTCCACCAATTAGCACTCTATCTGGATTGAGTAAATCCTGAATAGCAGTGCCCTCTGCCAAAAATTCCGGATTCGAAAGGATTTGAAAATTCACCCCATTTCCTGTATGATCTAAAATATTCTTTAGGGCCTGGGCCGTACGCACCGGTAAAGTGGATTTCTCCACAACGATCTTATCATCTTTAGCCACCCTGGCGATCTGCCTGGCGCATAATTCTATATATTTTAGATCTGCGGCCATCCCTTTGCCTATACCATAGGTTTTGGTGGGAGTATTTACCGAGATAAAGATCATATCTGCTTTATCTATTGCCGCATCCACATCGGTTGAAAAAAACAGGTTTCTTCCCCTTGCCTTTTGCACTATCTCAGGAAGACCCGGTTCATAGATGGGAATCTTCGCTTCGTCTTCATTATTCCAGGCAGCTATTCTATTTTCGTTTATATCTACGACAGTTACATTGATTTCAGGACATTTTTGAGCAATAACCGCCATCGTAGGGCCACCCACATATCCTGCTCCAATGCAACAAATATTCTTAATCTTCATTTTCGAACTATAATTTGCGGTCACATTTGTCTCCCAGAACTCCTTTTACATCGTACACTACCGCACCATCATTCTTAAATTTATTCAAATCTATATTCAGGAATTCCTTATGCGCTACAGTTAGCACTATAGAATCAAACTTTTTTTCAGGTAAACTTTTTGTGGTCTCTAAATTATATTCATGTTTTACTTCAGCCGGATTGGCTAAAGGATCATAAATAGTGATATCTACTCCATAGTCTTTAAGACTCTTGATCACATCCACCACTTTAGTATTTCTTACATCAGGACAATTCTCTTTGAATGTTATTCCAAGCACCAAAATTTTAGCCCCCTTAACTTTAATATCATTCTGCAGCATCAACTTAACAACTTCAGATGCAACATACTGACCCATAGAATCATTCATTCTTCTACCCGCTAGAATGATCTCCGGATGATACCCTATTTCTTGAGCCTTTTGCGCCAGATAGTATGGGTCTACTCCAATACAATGCCCCCCAACAAGTCCAGGTTTAAATGGTAAAAAATTCCATTTTGTTCCAGCAGCTTCCAGTACATCCTGGGTATCTATCCCCATCATATTAAATATTTTAGCTAACTCATTCACGAAAGCTATATTGATATCTCGTTGTGAGTTCTCAATTACTTTTGCCGCTTCCGCTACCTTTATAGTAGGAGCTAAATGAGTTCCCGCACTAATTACCTCTGAATAAAGATCATTCACCTTTTGACCAATTTCCGGGGTAGATCCAGCCGTAACCTTTAGAATCTTTTCTACCGTATGTTCTTTATCACCTGGGTTAATTCTTTCCGGGGAATAACCCACGTAAAAATCTACATTAAACTTTAAACCACTAACTTCCTCAAGAACAGGAACACACTCATCTTCTGTAACACCAGGATACACTGTAGATTCATATACAACAACATCTCCTTTCTTAAGTACCTTACCAACAGTCTCACTGCTTTTATAAAGAGGCGTTAAGTCTGGACGGTTATTTTTATCTACCGGGGTAGGAACCGTAATGATATAATAGTTACACTCCTTTATATCTTCCAGATTAGCAGAACAATACAAACCATTATTACTGTTATTCTCCTTCTTCAAAGCTGACTTTAAAACTTTATCCTCTACTTCTAAAGTAGAATCCACCCCACTCATTAGTTCTCTTACTCTTGCCTGATTAATATCAAAGCCCACTACCGAATATTTTGTTGCAAATAACCTGGCTAAAGGTAGACCTACATATCCTAAGCCAATTACAGCTATATTTTTTTTACTTGACATTTCTATCCTGTTGATTTTATTAACGAAATACTATTTTAAATTATTCCAATACCAGTTTACTGCTTCTTCCAATCCATTTTCTATTTTATGTGATGGTGAATAAGATAAAAGTCTTTTTGCTTTATCTACTGAAGCCAATGAATGTGGAATATCTCCTGGTCGATTAGGCCCATGTTTCACCTCTACATCTGCAATCTTTGAATCAAAATTTGATAAATACTTTTTTAAGAGCTGAGTTAATTCGACTAAGTTTGTCCTATCTCCAACTGCCGTATTGTAAACCTGATTTAAAGCTTCTTTATTTTCAGTAGTCAATGCAAGTAAATTCATTTGGACCACGTTATCTATATAAGTGAAATCCCTCGAGTAGGTCCCATCTCCATTAATCATAGGACTTTCATGTTCCATAAATTGCATAACGAATTTTGGAATAACTGCCGCGTATGCACCATTAGGATCTTGTTTTCTTCCAAATACATTAAAATAACGCAAACCGATAGTATCCATATTATAAGACTTATGAAAAATATCTGCATAAAGCTCATTAACATATTTTGTTATCGCGTAAGGAGATAAAGGCTTACCAATATTATCCTCTATTTTAGGTAAAGATTCAGAGTCTCCGTAAGTAGAGGAGCTCGCAGCATAAACAAAGCGTTTTATACTATTATCTCTGGCGGCGACTAGCATGTTAAGAAAACCTGTAACATTCACCTCATTGCTGGTAATTGGATCTTTCAAAGACCTGGGAACTGACCCTAAGGCCGCCTCATGCAAAATATAGTCCATATCTGCACATGCTTTCTGGCAATCTTCCAGATTACGGATATCAGCTTCAACCAGCTCAAAATCAGGATGGTCTATTATTTTGTCTAAATTTTTCCGATGTCCTGTAGCGAAGTTGTCAAGGCATCTTACTTTTGCGCCATATTCAATTAAGGTTTCACAAAGGTTAGAACCAATAAACCCAGCTCCTCCGGTTACCAGAATTCTTGAAGTGGCAATGATTTCCTTTTGATTTTCAGTAATCAAGATCTTTTTTTTTAACATTTTTCAGTTGGCAAATATAAAATTTCAAATAGAACTATAGTTAATCTGAATCTTAAAGAATTGCCAAATGTCATTTAAGTCATTTAGTTGAATTTTAAAGCGTCTTTCACAATTCTTTTAATTTCATACAACTTTTTTATAGGTAAAGAATGATATAATGGCAAACATAATATCCGGGAAGCTATAGATTCTGAAATTTCTATTTTAACATTGTCCACATAACTCAATTTATTTAATGAGGGATAAAAGTATCTTCTTGGAAAAACCCCTTCATTTTCGAGAGACCTCTTAACTTTTATTAAAGTTTTTTCATTATCAAAAATAATGGGATAATAGCTGTAATTCCATTCAACTCCATCACGAATTTTAATTGTTCGAATATTCGCTGATTCAAATAATTCATCATACTTCTCCACTATTTTTTTTCTAGCCTCAATTAAATTAGGCAAATAGGGAAAAATTGCCAATCCCATTCCAGCCTGTAATTCATTCATTTTAGCATTTATACCTAGTCCGTGAAAATTATTTGGCCCATCATGACCAAAATTATGCCTGTAAAAAAGTTCGTCATGAAGTTCCCTGTTATTACTGAACATAGCCCCTCCTTCTCCAGTATGAAAAATTTTGGTCGCATGAAAACTGCATGTACTTACGTCTCCATATTTAAAAATAGATTGACCATTATAACTTACACCAAATGCATGTGCAGCATCATAAATTACCTTTAGTCCATATTTTTGAGCAATTTTCCTTATTTCTACTATGTTACATGGATTGCCAAATACGTGTGTTGCTAAAATTGCGGTAGTATTCTTTGTGATCGCGGCTTCAATTTTCGTTTCATCAATAGTCAGATAATCCGGATCTATATCTACAAAAACCGGGGTGCAATTCTCCCACATTATAGAAGAGGTTGTGGCAATATAACTGAAAGGTGTCGTAATTACCTGTCCCTGTTTAGCCAAAGATTTTAAGGCTATTTGGAGGGGTAATGTTCCATTTGCGGTTAATATCACATTATCCACCTCTAAATATTCTCGTAATTTAGTGGTTAACTCAAAATGTAAATCACCTCCATTGGCAATTTGATTAGATTCCCATATTCGTTTTAAGATTCTATTATATTCCTCCTGTAGAGGCAAAAATGTTTTAGTTACAGGAATCATTTCTTTGTAATTATTTTACTTATCTCAGTCAAGCTATCAAATTTAAATAGTGTTGCCAATGACAGGTATAGCACCCCCATTAAAATTATTCCAATTGTTATTCGGAAAAAATCATTTAACCCCAGGGACAAAAAATATTGGTCTCCAACAAACATGACAGCTCCAGCTATAGCTGCTAAAAGGAATATTGGCAAGACGTCTAGTAACTGCTTAAAAGCAGAATAATTCAGAAATTGACCAGAGTAATGCGAATTAATGAAAAATGCAACTATTGATATAAATACCTGTCCGTATAATAGCGCCATAATTCCAAATGGTAACGTAATAACCAAAATTATTAATATTATAATCTTTTTAGTTACTTCCAGCTTTAAAAACAGGTCACTCCTTCCTCTTACATTTATTATTCCTAAATTATATGCATGCAGTGGATATAAAATTCCGGTTATGCATAATATCTGAAAATATGGAACTGCGGTTAACCATTTATCTGTAAACAAAAACCTGAAAATCGGTTCAGCTAATATACCAAGACTTATCATAACGGGGGTGACTACGAAAACCACTGTACACATGATACGTTTATACACGAATTTTAGTTGTTTTCCTTCCTTTCCGACCTTAACAAAAAGAGGGAAAGTAACTTTGTCAAGGGCTCTGGATAAGTTTTTTACAGGAAGTTGATTCATCGTCTCTGCCCTGGTATAAAAGCCCACCTGAGCTGCTGAAAAGTATCTCCCTATTACTATTAGAAATGCATTCTGAAAAATCCGGTCTAACAGCTCCGAAATTGTAAGCTTATATCCGTAATTAAAGTGAAATTTAAACTTATTCAGATTAAATCCTGCGGAAGGATACCATTTCGAATAATACCATAACTGCATTGAATTCAAAAGAGAGGTAATAAGAGAGCTCCAAACCAAACTCCATACACCATAATTTAATAGAGCTAAAACTATTCCTGTAACTCCACCCAAGAAAGCCGCAGGAATGGTGATTAATGTCTGGGTTTTAAAATTCATGTTTTTAGTGAAACGAGCTGACTGGACCGTAGAAAAACCTGAAATAATAAACGTAAGACAATACACCCTGATTAAATTTGTCAGGATAGATTGGTTATAGAATTTTGCTATAAAAGGTGCTGAAACAAAAATCAGAAAATAAACAAGGATACTTGTAAGGACATTAAAATAAAAGACAGTAGAATAATCATCAGATTCTAAATTTTCACCTCTAATAAGTGATTTATTGAGTCCGCTATTTAAAAGGGCATTACCAATCCCAACAAAAACAGCAATCATCCCAATCAACCCAAACTGTTCTGGCAGAAGAATTCGAGCCAGAATAACCGAAATGATAAAACCAATGAACTGGTTCCCGAACTGCTCGGCAAATGTCCAAACCATTCCTTTAGTAGCTAATTTCTTTAGGGACATTTATTTTTTAGATGGTCAGCATTAATTAGTTTTACCAAACCTAATCAAACCATTTATAAATAGTTATTTTAGGCCAATCTATATCAGTCAAATATAATAAATTGAATATTCTCAACTTAGATAATATTCTCATGGTTTAGATAATAGGTATTACTCCATCAACTATCACTAAATGAAAACAATCAAAATTTGGTTCACAGATTTTTATGAAGGTTTTGACCCTGCTAATAATTATTTCAACTCCTTACTAACAGAACTGTACATAATCGAATTAGATGAAACTCACCCTGAATATCTAATTTATTCCTGCTATGGAAATAAATTCCTGAAATATGATTGTATACGTATATTTTATACCGGTGAAAATCTGGTTCCAGATTTTAACCTCTGTGATTACGCTATAGGATTTCATAATCTGGATTTCTCAGATCGCTTTATACGCTATCCAAATTTTGCATTAATTGAGGATCAATTTGATCAACTCACTTGCGCTGATCCGAATTTTAAAAACATTAAAGAATTTTTCTGCAACTTTATTTATGCGAACGCAGAAGCGAATCCTCTGAGGGATCAGTTCTTTCATATGTTGAGTAATTATAAAAAGATCAACTCGCCAGGATCCCACTTGAATAACACAAAGTTTGATATAGGAGGAAGATTTACTAAGGATTGGATGTATACAAAATTAGATTTTCAGTCGAAATGCAAATTTACGATTTCCTTTGAAAATAGCTCAACCCCTGGATACACCACCGAAAAAATTATGCATGCTTTTATTTCAAACACCGTTCCGATTTATTGGGGAAACCCAGAAATAGATAAAGATTTTAACCCTAAATCTTTTATCAATTGCCATTCACACGACAGTTTTGAGGAGGTCATTGAGAGGATAATAGAAATTGATCAAAATGATAATCTTTATAATTCAATTATAAACGAACCTCCTTTTTTAAAAAATCAAATACCAGAAAAATTCAATCCTGATAAATTGAAACAGTTTTTTAAATCTATTTTTGAACAGGATAAAATGGCCGCGAAAAGAAGACCTCTCTATGGCACAACAAAGAAATATGAAACTAATCTTAAGTCTATCATCAAGCTACAGAATAAGGTGAGATCATTTTCTAAAATCTTTAGATAATTACAACCTCGTAGACTCTAAATGCACCATGGTAGTAGCAATGATTTCTTCTTTGAATTTACCGGATTCTAATCTACCTTCCAGTCGATTGTTGAGTAATTCAACTGCTTTTAAACCTAATTCTTGTGGATGTTGCTCAATATAACTCAAAGACGGAGTTAAGTATTCAGCTATATCTTTACTTATATATCCTATTAGCTTTAAGTCCTTTGGAATATTAAAACCTTCTTCGTAAGCAACTCTTGTAGCCATAATCGCGCTTTCAAAATCAGTACAAAGAAGTGCTTCAATTTTATCCTCGACAATCAGATTTTTAATTTTTCGCTTGAGATCTTCGGTTTTAGTACTGGTCGCCATTAAACTTGCTGATTCGTTTTGCAAAGCCTTTTCGTAGCCTTTTATTCTTAGTTGGCCGATTCCAACATGATGGATCGCTGATGCCAGACCAATTTTCTCTAATCCTTTTGCTCTAAAAAACTGAGTAGCATCATAAAAGCTTTTTTCATCATCAACTCCAATTTTATCCGCAGGTAAACCTAAATTGATCCTGTCATAAACCACTACAGGTATGTCATAATCTAATAGCGCGAAAAGGTGATCATATTCCTGCTTCTTTTGAGTTTCAATAGAAACAGCGATTAAGACACCATCCACAAACCCGGAAGTAAGCATATCGCAAATCTGCTTCTCCCGCTCCAAAGATTCATTTGAAATATAAGTTATAATCTGTTGCCCGTGCTCCTGTGCCTGTGCTTCCATTCCCGATAAAACTCTCGCATAAAAGCTATTAGAAATATTTGGTATCACCACTCCAATAGTTCCGGTTTTACTTTTCTTCAAATTTACCGCTACCGGATTTGGCCTGTAATTATGCAGATTAGCCAATTCTTTAACCCTTTCAGCAGTTTTCGGACTAATCTCCGGGCTATCATGTAAGGCCTTGGAAACCGTGGAAACGCTTACATTCAATAGTTTCGCGAGCTCTTTTAGTGTAATTTTACTTTTCATAAGTCAATAGGGAAATGGACTATAAAGGTTAAAAAAAATCCTGAAATGGCACAAATAAAGATTTCAGATTTGATGTAATCTTATTTTTTCAGTCCTTTACTTTTTAAAAAACTAAAGATTGTTCGGTAAAATTAAACATACTTCTTACCCTCCACCGCAGAATATACTTATTTGGGATGGAGAATGTGGATTTTGTAGATTCTGGAAAACCCGTTGGGAAGCAAAAACCCAGGGAAAAGTAATTTTTGAAACTTACCAAAATACAGCTAGTAAATTCGAAGATTTCCCCCTAAAAGAATTTAAAAAAGCCAGCCGACTCATAGAACCGGATGGAAAAATTTATAGTGGTCCAGATTCGGCCTATAGGAGTATGTGGCATGCGGGAAATAAATTCTGGCATAAATTATATGCGAAAAACACCTTTTTTGAAAGCATTAGCGATCATGGGTATAATCATATCGCGAAAAACAGATCTTTCTATTTTAAAGTTACCAAATTGCTTTTCGGAAATGATCCGCTCCACCTCAAACCTTACTGGCTACTTTATCTTGCTGGATTAATTTTGATTATCATATTATTATGAATTTTCCTAAATCATACTGGTTTTACATTATTGCTGCCATTATCACCATCGTAGGATTGGTAACTGGATGGTATTTTTTCCTGTTGCTCATATTTCCTATCGGTCTTTTCAGCTCAAATAAAAAAGACTGATTTGTCTGAAACCTTCCATTAATAGGGAGTTAAACTTATATTAAACACTATCCTGTATTTGCTTTAATGCGGCTTTCACAGTAATTTGAATTCAAATTAAATTGAACTAAAATGAAAGATTACGGTACATTATCGCAAGCAATAAATAAGCTAAAACTAGAAGAAGGCTACGAAGAAGACTTCAATTTACTCGATGAGGAGATTGAACTAAAATCTAAGGATCAAACTTTTGGGGTTGAAGAATTTGAGGTAGATAAAGTTTTACGCTTTGAGGGAATGAGCAATCCTGATGATAACGCTATTCTTTATGCCATAACAACTTCAGACAATCAAAAAGGTGTGTTGGTAGATGGTTATGGTGTTTCAAGTGGTCAGATCTCCAAAAAAATGATGAAAAAGCTAGACCTGAAAGATCATCGCGAGTTAGATTAATCAAAGTTAAACTTCTATTAAAAGGAAAGCGGTAGTTGGGCATGATGTCTAACTATTGTATTTTCGTATGGAAATAAAAAAAGCAATAAATAAAAACTATGAATTATTTAGGTTTGGACACAAAAAAGACTAAAAAAACTGTTGAAGAGCTCAACGTTCTTTTAGCTGATTATCACTTATATTATCAAAAACTTAGAAACTTTCACTGGAATGTGATAGGAAAAAATTTCTTTGATCTGCATGAAAAGTTTGAAGAATTATATGATGACGCTAAATTGAAGGTAGATGAGATTGCTGAAAGAATTTTGACTTTAAGATATCAGCCAACTAGTAATTTGAGTGATTATCTTAAAGATTCTAATTTAAAAGAATCTCCGTCTGATATTTCAGATAGCAAGATGATCGAAACGCTTTTGAACGATCACGGTTTGATTCTTAAACAAATGAGAAAAGTTGTTGAAGTTGCAGATGCAGGTGGAGATGAAGGTACAATAGATCTTATCGGCGCTTATATTCGTGAATTAGAAAAGACTAGCTGGATGTTAGATGCCTGGAAGATGAAAACTACCGAACAACATAAGCCAGTAAAATAATTAACTAAATACATATGCAAGAATTCGACTTACAAGAATCAATTAAAGGTATATGGGAAAAATTAGGCGGATGGCTGGATTCTTTAATCCTCAATCTGCCTAATTTTCTTTTGGCCGTAATCGTTTTTATTCTTTTCATATTCATCGCCAAATACGTTGGTAGATTATTTGAAAGGATTACTAGAAAACAGATTAAGCAGGATTCTATCCGTTTAATGGTCGTTAAAGTAATTAAAGCGATCGTTATTTTAATTGGTTTCTTTATCGCATTAGGGTTATTAAACCTCGATAAGGTTCTCACTTCTGTCCTGGCGGGTGCTGGTGTTGTGGGATTAGCCATCGGTTTAGCACTTCAGGGTACTCTTAATAATACATTTTCCGGACTAATTCTAAGTTTTCTTCCCGAATTACAAATTGGTGATTGGGTAGAAACAAATGGATATGCAGGAGCTGTAACTGAGATCAATTTACGGAATATTGTAATTAAGCAATCAGATAATAATTATGTGGTAATACCCAACTCTAAAATTGTTGAGGAACCATTTAAAAACTTCACCAGAACTCCCAGATCTAGGGTATTCGTAGATTGTGGAGTTGGTTATGAATCTGATCTTGAAATGGTACGCGATCTAACATTAGATACCATTAAAGACAAATTTCCTCAACGTGGCAATGAAGAAGTTGAATTCATGTACAATGGTTTTGGAGATAGCTCTATTAATTTTGTGGTTAGATTCTGGGTGGATGCAACCAAGAATAGAGATCTTTTAATTGCGCAACATGAGGCAATTATTTCAATCAAAAAAGCGTTCGATGCGAAAGGTGTAAATATTCCATTCCCTATTAGAACGATCGATTTTTCAAATAAATTATCTCTGAATAAAGGAGGTGAATAAATTGAAAAACTTAAGTATAAAAAAAGCCCGATTCTTGGAATCGGGCTTTTTTTATGTACCTGTGTTTTTAATTAAAATTTTAATCCTAAGGTAAATTGGAGCCTAGCCCCTTCACTACCAGCAAAAATGCTCATTTTACCTTGAATAGCATCAGCACTGTTTATCCAAAATCCGCCACCATAGCTATCGTGCCATACCTTACTATCTTCACCTTCAGACCATACTCTACCCAGGTCATATCCTCCGTAGATCCCTAACTGAAATGGTAGGAAGCTTGTTTTAACCGTATTAAACGAGTAACGAAGATCTGCACCGGTTCCAAAAGCACTTTTACCTGAATACCTTTCAAATCTATAGCCTCTTAAACCAGAATCAGCACCAAGTTGCGCAGATTGATAAAATTCATATTCAGTTCCAATATTTATGTGAGCCTCTGCCCTGGTCTTTAAGACCAATTTCCTATTACGCGTTAAAGCATTATAAAATCCCATATAAGGTTTAAAATAACCATACTGTCGTCCAGGATCTGCAGTATTAATCTTTCCTCCTAGATTTAATTCAAACAACATTCCCCTGGTAGGATTTAAAACATCATCATAACTCTCATATCTATACATCGCATCCAGTCCCGCAAAGTATTTTCTCGCGAAAAAATCTGGATCTGAAGTCATATAGTCTTCAGTAATAAATCGTCCTTCATCTTCCTGAACTTCAATTCCTTCGAAGCTAGCTGTAAATCCAAAGAAACTACCGAATGGAGTTTTATTTACCATTGCGACCTTAGCACCATACTCATTCAAACCAACTCTATTGTAATCTAAATCCAGGTCTTCATCATAATTTTCTGTCTCATTTCCAAGACCGAAAAAGTTTTCAGAATACTTCGGACTGGTATAATTGGCTCCAACCAGCAAATTGTATTTTCCCACGATACTAGCAAATTCAGCTTCATAATTCAGTTCAAAACCATTGGTTGCTGAATGGTATTCACCGTAGAAAGTATACTGTGACGTAAAGGGATTTCTCTTGAACTTATTGATAGACTTCACATATTCAAGGCTGAATGAAAATGCATCATCCGGATTATAACCCAAATCTGGCAGAATAGAACCAGAGGCAAAAGTCTTTTTATCCTTATCATAAGTGTTTATTTCGTAATTATCAGTAAACCTGACTTTGGCACTATTAAGATCATTTACTGTATTCGGCAACGATTTATGATCGTAAAGTTTTAAATTACTTCCATTTTCTACAGTGTAGATATCATTATTCTGCCCACCGATAACCCGCACGAATATTTTACCAGGACCGGTTCCCTTAACAAGAATTTTATCATCATCATCTAAACCATAAACCCATATTTCTTTGGTCTCACCCACTTTATAGATCTTATCGCTTAGAATTTCTGCTCTTTCACCATCTTTGTTGCGTGTTATAGTTACCCTGGTATTCCCATCATCAAGCCTAACTACATCAATAAAATCATCTTTATCTGTACCAGTCACGATCGCAAGCGTTGCCAATTTTTCATAATATCTCTCGGCTATATCAACAATATTATTTCGGCGTCCTTTTACGTTTTCAATTAGGCTCTCTGTGGTCTCCCCTTTAGTTTCTTCAGGTAATTTGGAGAAAGCATTGACTATAGCTTCATCGGTAACATTCTCCTGAATGTATTTCGCCTGCTCTAACCAGGTCTCTTTTCCGGTATTCTGAAGCAACGAACGGTCAAGTCCCATTGCGGCAATATTGAACCACTCCACATCCTTTATATCATCACCGTAAACAGCGAACTGATTAGCAAAGCCAGTTAATGCCCGCAACGTTCCAAAAAAGGCTCCGTCAAAATTTGAAAACACCTGGTCACGATCACGAGGAATTGGTTCAAAAATATGATTTCCTTCAGCATCCTCTATTTCTGCCCATCTCCATTGATCCTGGTGTCTATCCCAATCGCCAATTAACATATCGAACATTCTTGCTCTCACGTAAGCAGCTTCATCCAGAGTATATTTTTCATCTCTCCTCAACCTTTCGATCATGTCTGCAGTACTTACGATATCATGATCTGGACTTCCGAAATACTCATATCCTGTCCAGCCCTCTTCAGGCCTTTCTACAATCATATAAATATCATCACCATGTACAGAATTATATTTTCCTAGGGCTTCTTGCTTTGGTAAATAGAACACTTCAGGATTAGTATGATAAACGCCCGCCGCTTCACTAAGTTCCGGAATTGCTAAAAATCCATAAGGATGCGCGGCAGTATAAAAATCTGTCAGCAGGTTTTCTGCAACCGTATTTTCCAATTTATTCTCTACTGGCTGATTCTTGAAAGCTACATTCTGAAGAAATAGCAAAGCGTCTTTTCGTAATCTCCTAATGTTATATTCTCTACCCAAGCTATCTTTTACTCGTAATGAAACCGTCTGATGACCTCCACCTTCACGAACAACTTCAAGTCCGCCATATAAAGTATCAAGATCAGCAACCTTAAGCGTTACTTCTGTACCATACAACTCACGATATCTTTCACCCCAGACCGTTTCATGCACCGGACTTTTTTCTGTATCCTCGTCATTTTTATAGATCGAAGCGGTAACGGTCTCCGGAAAACTATCCGGGTAGTCTTTGAACTCAAAAGGAACTGGTGTTTCTAAAACTTCTTTCTGAAAAAGTAATTTTGGCTTATTATCCTGGTTCCCATAAAAACTTACCCATGAAGATCCATCCTTAAAAACATCAAGGACCGCGAACCCCTGTCCGTTATATGCAAATACACCATCATTACTCAAGGTGGCGTAAGATGCCTTAGATCCAGAACCTGATACGATCTGCTTAACACTATCATGTTCTATATACTGAAGCGAATGCTCGTGTCCTGAAGCAAAAATGACTCTTTCAGAACCCTGAGCGATCACAGATAACCTGTTTGCTAAAGATTTGTAACGATTATTCTGCGCATCCTGAATAGAAACTCCACCTGTAGTTCTAATCAAAGTTGCCAGTGAACCTAAAACTGGAAGAGGAATTTTCTTTTGTGAAGGATAGATATGTCTATCTATGGTATATTGACCTCCATGCACACCGTTTGTATATACAGGATGGTGTAAGGCGATCAAAACTGTTTTATTCTGATTTTTCTTGATCTCAGATTCCAATTCAAGGAACATCGCTTCCCTGGTTTTGATCTGTTCGCAATTGTCATTTATTTTAGGGTTTTTATCCCAATCTTCCAGATACCACTGCGAATCGATCACTATTAGCTGAATATTTTCAGAAATATCCAAAGACTGCAGGCCGCATCCAATTTCAGGACTCCATAGAAGAATATCTTCAAATTTATTCTTCAAATAATCCTTTTGGCGTTCCAGACCGTTCAGTTTTTCATTGTACCAATCATGATTCCCTGGAATTACTACGACCTTACCTTTATAATTTTCTATAGCATCTAATTGGGCATCCAGGCGGTATTCGGCTTCTTCCCTTTCAGACGAGCCTTCTGGTGGCATCCCGTCAGGGTAAATATTATCGCCCAGAAAAATTGTGTAATTGTCGGTCTTGTTAACAGAGTCTAAATAAGACTTAAAAGCAATTAATCCTAAAGAGGTGCCTCCAGGAGGTGAATATCCACCATCTCCTAATAAGTAAAATGACTTTTCAATCTCTTTATTCGATGGGTATCCGAAATCAGATTTTGGTTCACCATCTCTATATTTGGGTTCCACCGTAGCACACGAAAAAACTAGGAATAAGAGGACGAAAGGGGCTAAAAGTTTAACTTTTTTCATAGAAAATTATGGTCAATTTTTTTTGTAATTTGGTCGATGTTACAAAGAACTTCATGTATGAATAATCTCATTGAGAAAGCCGATAAATTTGTTGAAGATTTATTTAAAGAAAAACTGCCAAACACCTTTATTTATCATAATTACCAGCACACTGAGCGCGTGGTTAAAAGTACTAAAGAATTAATCGATAATTCTGAAATTAATGTTAAAGAGGCTGAGGCTCTTATTCTTGCAGCATGGTTCCATGACACAGGCTATATACACGTTTACAACGGACATGAAGAAAAAAGTGCGGAAATAGCTGAGTCTTTTCTAAAGGAAAATAACGCTACTGAAGAACTTCAGAAAAAGGTAAAAAAATACATACTTGCCACAAGGTTTTCGAGTACTCCTGAAGGACTTGAAGAAAAGATAATTCGTGATGCCGATTCATCACATTTCGGGAAAGATTATTTTGAAGAAACGAGCGAATTTCTGAGACAGGAACTAGAGCTTCATAATATTCGGAATTTCACCAATGCGGAGTGGCTTGAGGAGAATATCCTTGTTTTTACTGAAAAGCACCAATATTATACCGATTATGCCATAGAAAATTGGAAACCCAAAAAGGAAGAAAATCTTTTAGAGTTAATCGAGAGTAAGAATAAACAGGAAAAAAAGCTGAAAAAGGAAGAGCACAAAGCTCGAATGAAGGCTAAATATAAAAATGAGAATCCTGAAAGAAGTATACAAACTCTATTTAGAGTTACTCTAAGGAACCATATAAAACTAAGTGATATTGCAGATACTAAAGCGAACATTCTGCTTTCAGTAAACGCGATCATCATATCTCTTGCGCTTGCCAATTTAATCCCTAAACTGGAAGCTGAGTCGAACAAACACTTATTAATTCCGAGTTTAATCCTTGTACTTTTTAGTGTAGCTTCTATAATCCTTTCCATCTTATCTACAAGGCCTAATGTCACATCTGGTGAATTCACAAAAGAACAGGTAAAGAACAGAAACGTGAATTTACTTTTCTTCGGAAATTACCACAAAATGCCATTTGACCAGTTTAAATGGGGTATGAACGAATTGATAAAAGACAAGGATTACGTTTATGAAATGCTAATGCTGGATCTGCACTTGCTCGGTAAGGTTTTACACAGAAAATATTTTCTGCTGAGACTTACTTATACAGTTTTCATGCTGGGAATTATCATATCAGTGATCGCCTTTATATTGGCTTTCTACTTAATGTAGTTCCTCCATTAAATCTTCGTAATTGATAGTATTTTCAGGGTGATTTCGGTCTGGTGAATAAAGAATATTCACGCGGATAGCTTTTAAACCTACCACGCCCTGAACATCTTCTAGTTCCAATAGTTCCACCTCGTCTCCAAAATAATTCTTAGCCTGAAGGTATTTGATATATTGTAAATACTCTCTTTCATCACTGCTTTGTGAATAGACTATCGTCATTTTACCTTTTTGGGTAACACGCTCTTCTGTGCCCTTTACAAATGCTTTATCGATTCTCTTCTTAATAATCTCATAACGAGCGTTATAAGTCCCGTCCACATCAAATTTCTTTTCGTCCATGCGGTAACGAATAGACATGGTACTGTTATAAACAAGAATTAGTGATGCAGCCTCCAGTTTTATCGGTGTATTCTCCTGTAACTGGTAGAATCTGTTTTCCATCTCACACATCGTACTTAGCTGCCAAAGCCTTAAGTTGAATAAATAAACCTTGTTAAAAGGCTTTTTATTTGCCATGGAAGCGCCTATGTACATATTGTGATCTACCCCATCAGTCTTATATCTTTCAAAATAGTGAGGATATATTCCCTGCGCCTGAATCTGTTTTCGATCAATATACCTGGACATGGTTCGGTTGATCTGCTGAACGGTTTCATCATACTTTTTTCTATGATTATAAACCAGTCCGGTTTCTGGATTGAGCATTCCAGTGTATTCTTCAACTAGCTTTTTAATATCTGCAGACTGTTTCTTTAAATGACTCATTAAAGGGTTCACTTCCTTCTTCAATAAGTTGAAAACCTTCTGTTCACTGCTTGCATTAAGATTATTCTGAAGTTCTTCCTTAAAATCTGAAATTCTATATTTTACCTGGTCGTATATTGGCAATTCTTCAATATCGTAGGCTTTCTTAATTATATTCTGAATGATCTCTAACTGATCCAGTAAATCTCTTTTAATTGCGTCATTTCTAGCTTCAGAAGAAGCCACAATATCGATCTGACCATAAAGCGGATATACATCCTTAAAAGAAATGTCTTTGAATGAAGCTAATCCATCCTTGTCATAATCCTTAATGAATTTCTTGGCTTCTTTTTCAAAAACCCATAGCACACTTGGGTGTATCGAAGTGCATTCGCTTTGAATAACCGCTTTCACCCTATTCTCAAAATCATTTCGATTTCGCTCAACGGTAGTTACGATATAAGGTAGAATATCATCAAGTTTGATAGCGTTAATACTATTTAGCTCATTCTTTCTAGCAGAAACCAATTCCAGGATCCCTAATAATTTTCCGCTCTTAGCAATTGGAGCCAACAGACAACTTTTAACCTTATTCTTTTTCAGATTCTTTGCCAGCAGGTTGTCATTCTTTTTGAGATAGCTATCTACGTTAGATATAGTGAAATACGAATTCTCATCAATTAATTTCTGAAAACCTTTTTGGCAAATTCCGGTGTCGCAATCGTTTACCAGCTTATCGTCGAGGATGAAACTTTTTGCTTCTTCGTTATCCATTCTTTCAAAAACCATATCTCTACGATTATAAACTGTGAATCCAACTCTAAGGTCAGGGATCTTATAAATGGAGCGGAAAATTTCCTGAAGCTTTTCCAATTCTTCCGCTTCATTAACTTCTTCGAATAAAAGGGTGGTTTTTAATTCTGAAATCGCGTCATCAATAGTTACATCGGTTAGGTTTACTATGGTAAACCCTTTGAAGATATAAGTATTTGGCGGAAATTTCTCCTTCCAAAGATCAAGATCATCCACATTCTGTAGTAAGACATCAACATCATTCTGAGTAATTTCCGGAGCTTCATCCTTTTTGAAGATCTCAACGAAATCTGCATTCATCGCGATGCGGTAATGTCTTTTGATCCCGTCCTTATCAGGTATATCATAGTACATTGGTCTTGAGACATCAACTTCATAATTATAATATTGCTTCAGGATCTGGATACAGGCGAAAATATAAATGACATCATCATTTATGTTTCGGAATGCGATCTCAAAATCATCTCCGGCTTCCTTGAGAATTTGGGTTAGCCTTTTTGAAGAATTGAAGAGAATATTGTGAAAAGGGACGGCAGCCGCTTTAATTTCATTGTTGGTAAGTATGCTTGGAAACAGATCATCTAATAAGATCTTTATTGGTTCCTTATACTTTTTTAAAAGTTTCGGGTCTTCAAAACCTTCCGTCAGCTCGGGATAATCAGAAATATATTCAAGCATATTCTCCATGTATTCCTTAGAAATACTGCTCTCTATCTCCTTTATTTCCTCTTCATACTCTTCAATGACTTTATGAAAACTGATATGGATTTCGAATGGAAAATCTTTTACTTGCTTCATCATAACCCGATAATTTACGGTAAAATTAAAAGTTACGGAATCCCCGATATAGGAAGCTTCCTTAAATTAACAATAATTTATAAATATAGGATACCTATGAGACATGAGTTCTTTATTTTTGCATAAAATCACAGATAAAATGAAGAAAATATCGATAATCTTTTTCGCTATAACACTAATATTAGTAGGATGCCAGGAAGATCAAGGTTACTATTTAAGTGGAAATATTTCAGGCTTGGAAGATGGAAAAAAAGTTTTTATTTCTGAATACGATGCTGAAACTAATTCAGCAAAAGCCTTAGATACAGCAGTGATCCAAAATGGAAAATTTGAGAAGGATATGGGAGAAATCGATCTTCCAAATCTTAGCTTTTTGAGATTTGAAGGCTTAAATGGTAATGTCATTTACATTTCTGAAAATCAAAAGATCAATTTTACCATTGATAAAGATAGTTTAAGGGAAGCCGAAATAAGCGGCGGGAAAGAAAATAAAGCGCTTTCAGAATATTTGAACCATCTAAAAGAAGTTAATACAAAGATGGGCAAAATGCAGCAGGATATGAGACAGGCGATGATGGATCAGGATACTGAAAAGCTTGAAAGTCTTAGACAAGAGCAGGCAGAATATAGAGATAACGACGAAAATTTCAAAAAAGAGCTATTCAACAGGAATAAAGATTCTTATTTATCTGTCATGATTCTGAATGATATGCTAAGGATGAGAACTCTATCATCTTCTGAAGTGAGAGAAATGTACAATGGTATCTCAGAGAGGATAAAAGAAACCCCAATGGCTGAAAATCTTGCATCTGCTTTGGAGTCTGCAAAAGCGGCAGAAGTTGGTAGCAAAGCACCAGAATTTAGCGCTCCTACTCCTGAAGGAGACCAATTAGCACTGAACGATAATTTAGGGAAAATCACAATCGTAGACTTTTGGGCTGCATGGTGTAAACCATGTAGAATAGAAAACCCGAATCTGGTCAAGACCTATAATAAATATAAAGACCAAGGGCTAAATATTATCAGCGTTTCTTTAGACAGGCCAGGACAAAAAGAAAGATGGATACAGGCCATCAAAGACGATAACCTGGAGCAATGGGATCACGTTTCCAATCTACAATTCTGGAATGACCCAATTGCTAAGAAATATAAGATCTCTGCTATTCCGGCTACTTTCGTGCTAGATGAAAATGGAGTGATCGTAGCAAAGAACCTACGAGGAACTGCTCTCGAAAATAAAATTGGAGAACTTCTTCAATAGAAAAATTTCAAAATAAAAAAAGGCGCCGATTGGCGCCTTTTTTTATTTTATTGAAGTTCAAAACCTACATTGACTTTAATTTTAATTTCCAGTTCCCCTGGCGCAATTGTTTGCTGACTTCCTTTTGCAGCACTCATTTCAACAGCCTCGTCCATTCTATAAACCGGCTGGAAACTATTATAATCCATTTCAGAAATAGTAACAGCTTTTCCAATATCCTGTCCTAAAGGTTCAGCTAGCTCCCTTGCCCTATTTTGAGCATCCAGAACCGCGAGTTTTCTAGCTTCCTTTTCATATTTCTCCATTTCAGAAGATTTAAACTGAATCCCATCAATTCTATTCAACCCATTTTCAAGCAGTCCTTTCATTATTTTCTCATAGTCAGTCAAATTCTCGAAACGAATAGAAATAGCCTGGTTAGCTACATAACTATAGGTTTTATCATTGTAATCATATCTTTTGTTCAGATTGACATATTCCGTTTTGATATTCTTTTCAGCAATATTCTGAGACTTTAAATACTTGATGACCTTATCAACAACCTCATCATTCTGCTTTTTAACTTCTGCTGCTGAAGACCCTTCGTGTTCTATTCTCGATTTTATGAGTACTTCGTCTGGCTCCACCTTAACTACACCTTCCCCGGTTACGTTTACGATAGACTTGTCCGAATGATCCTGAGAGAATAAAGGAACTGATGCCATTATCGCAATAATTACAAATAACTTTTTCATTTAATTAGATTTTTAGTTTTAAATGAGATAACCAAGAAGAATACCAAACTATAGATATCCTGTTCTTTGGAGTAAAAAAAGTATTACGATTGGAATTGCTAATAATAGCACCATGAGCAAATGACTTTCAAAAACCCAGGGAGCCAGAATCATGGTTAGGATATAACCTCCGGTAGCTCCTCCAAAATGGGCGTCATGGCCGATATTGTCTGTTTTACGTTTCATCCCGTAAATGGTATAAAATAAATAGCCAATCCCAAAAACATAAGCCGGAACTGGAATTATAAAGAATAATCCCAAAGTCATATCTGGTTGCAATAATATAGCAGAATATAATATTCCCATAACCGCTCCACTAGCACCAACCGCAGTATAATTAAGGTCATTTTTATGGAAATAATAGGATAGTAAGTTACCTAAAAGCAAGCTGCCTATATAAACAATTAAAAATGCAGGAGCTCCCAAAGCATAGATCACTACATTGGCGAAAAAGTAAAGCGTAAGCATATTCACAAAAAGATGCCCGGTATCTACGTGCAGAAATCCAGATGTGAAAATCTGAAATTTTGAGCCTCTTTTTATATCGGCAATATTGAATTTGTATTTGTTGAAAAATGCCCGATTGCTAAAACCTTTAAAAGAAATTATAACATTTACCGCGATAAGGGCTAATGTCACAAGGTTTAAATCTCCCATATTTGCTTAAGTTTAATTTCAAATATACCATATATTTGCGGAAAGAATTTTTATGCAAGGCTTAGTTTTCTGGCTAGTTTACCCCATTCTCTGGTTTATTTCCAAATTACCGTTTCCTGTTTTTTATTTCGTTTCAGATATGGTTTTTGTACTGGTTTATCATATAATCGGTTACAGAAAAAAAACCGTGAAAAATAACCTTGAATTAGTATTTCCGGAAAAGTCTGAAACTGAAATAAAACGAATTCAGAAAAAATTCTACCATCATATGTGCGATATGTTTCTGGAAATGATCAAAAGCATCAGTATTTCAGAAAAAGAAATTGGCAAACGTTTCAAATTTAATAATGTGGAATACTTGCGAGAGCTGGAAAGCAAGAATAAAAGTCTCATTATCATGCTTGGCCATTATGCCAGTTATGAATGGATAAATGCTCTAATGTTGTATGGTATTAAGCATAGTACTTATGGTGTTTACAAGAAAATTAAAAATAAGCATTTTGATAGGCTGGTAAAGAATATTCGAGGCAGGTTTGGCGGTACCCTTATTCCTACCTATAAAACCACGGACACCATCAGAGTGAATAATGATAAAGGTATTTTTGCTAATTATGCAATGATCGCTGACCAGTCACCTAAATTAAGTCGGGCGAAACACTGGATTCATTTCATGGGACATCGGGTTCCTGTATTCGAAGGGTCTGATAGATTAGCAAGGAAACTGGATATGTCGGTAGTTTATCTCCATGTTGAAAAAACAGGAAGGGGCTATTACGAGGCTACGCTAAAATCAATTACGGAAGATGCTCCAAATGAACCGGAACATTACATAACTGAAAAGTTTATCGAGTTGCTGGAAAAACAGATCAGGAAAAAACCTGAATATTATTTATGGACTCATAAACGATGGAAACATCGCAATGAGCCCATTCCTAAAAATGCCGAAATAATCAATTAAGCGATAATAGATTCAATTTCTTTGATCATTTTCTGGGCAAGCTCATCTGCTTCCTCCTGAGATTTTGCTTCAGTATAAATTCTTATTATTGGCTCTGTATTAGATTTTCTAAGGTGAACCCAATTTTCAGGAAAATCAATTTTTACACCATCCACGGTAGAGATTTCTTCACTTGAATGTCTTTTTTCTACTGCTTTTAGTACGCCATCCACATCCAGATCTGGAGTTAGCTCAATTTTATTTTTACTCATAAAATATGATGGATATTCGGCTCTGAGATCGGCAACTTTTTTACCATTTTCAGCTAAATAGGTAAGAAAAAGAGCTGTTCCAACAAGACTATCACGACCGTAATGAGATTCCGGATAAATAATTCCTCCATTACCTTCACCTCCAATAACAGCGTTATTGTCTTTCATCAATTGTACAACATTTACTTCTCCTACGGCACTTGCTTCGTAATTACCATTATGTTTCTGAGTGATATCTCTTAATGCTCTTGAAGAAGAAAGATTGCTCACCGTATTTCCAGGAGTTTTAGAAAGAACATAATCTGCACAGGCAACCAGCGTATATTCTTCTCCAAACATCTCGCCATTATTATCTATAAAAGCAAGTCTATCTACATCTGGATCTACCACGATTCCGAAATCTGCTTTTTCTTTCTTAACGAGCTCACAAATATCGGTCAGGTGCTCTTTTAAAGGTTCTGGGTTATGAGGAAAATGTCCATTTGGTTGACAATACAATTCTATCACCTCTACTCCCATTCTTTTAAGAAGAGCTGGGATAGCAATACCACCGGTTGAATTTACCGCGTCAACCGCAACTTTTAAATTTGCCTTGGAAACCTTTTCTGCATCAACCAGTTTTAATTTCAAAACTTCATCTATGTGTTTTTCAATATAATCATCAACTCTCGTGATTTCTCCAATATCATCGACCTGGGAAAATTCAAAACCTTCTTTTTCTGCAATGTCTAAGATTTCAGCACCGGCAGCACCATTTAGAAACTCCCCTTTACTATTCAATAATTTAAGAGCATTCCATTGTTTAGGATTATGGCTTGCAGTTAGAATAATTCCACCATCAGCATTCTCCAGCGGAACAGCAATCTCAACAGTAGGAGTAGTAGAAAGTCCAAGATCAATAACATCAATTCCAAGACCAGTTAAGGTATTCATGGTTAATTCCTGAATCATTTTCCCTGAAATACGAGCATCTCTACCCACAACTACTTTAAGGTCGCTTTTTCCAGATTCCTTTTTTAACCATGTTCCGTAAGCTGCAGCAAATTTTACAGTATCCAGCGGTGTTAGGTTCTCACCTGTCTTTCCACCTATGGTTCCTCTTATTCCAGAAATTGATTTAATTAATGTCATTTTACTATTTAAATTTTTATTATAAAAAATTTGAAATCCCTGGGAAATCAATATTTAGCAAATATACATGGCTCTATTCCTTCTCTCCAAAACTTAACAAAAATTTACCCTGAGAAACTTAAATTTGTATCTTCCCACAATGAACTTTTTGGCGCATATCTACTTATCCGGAAGTAATGATCAGGTGAAAATTGGAAACTTTATGGCTGATTCCATTAAAGGCAAAAAGTATAAGAAATACCCTGAACAGATTCAAAAAGGAATAATTTTACACCGCGCGATCGATTTCTATACGGATACGCATCCCATTTTTAAACAAAGTTCTCATAGGTTGTTTGATCGTTATGGTCATTATTCAGGAATAATCATGGATATCTTTTATGATCATTTCCTGGCCGCAAATTGGGAAGAATTCTGTAAAATTCCTCTCAAAGAATATAGCCTTAGTTTCTACGGTTTATTGAAAGATAATTTTGATGTGCTACCTGCAAAAGTCCAAAATTTTCTACCTTATATGATTGAAGATAACTGGTTGCTGAGTTATGCTGAGATTAAAGGGATTGAGAAAGTCCTTGGAGGAATGAATAGACGAGTTGGCAGAAACTCTAAAATGAATCTCGCCACTTTTGAATTGAATAAGTATTACTCGGTTTTTGAAAGTGAATTCAGGACTTTTTTTCCGGATATCGTTGAATTTAGCCGAAACAAACTTCAGGAAATAGAAATTGAATAAAAAAAGACCGGCATCTTTACCGGTCTTTTTCTTTAACTAAATTCAAATTTACCTAACGAATCTCCATCTTCCGTCGATCAATTCAACCTCTTTTAGGTTTTTTCCTTTTTCAACCCACCATTTATCATCCTTTCTCAAAACCATCACCCCTTCAATAACATAATATTCGCCATTGATATAATTAGTCTCTGGATTTGTTGGCTCAGGATTAGTAGGTTCGGGCTCTGTAGTGCTTCCGGTTGTTTCTTCAGTTGAAGTGGTGCCCGCAGTCTCCTCTGTTGTAGCGCCAGGATACATCACATTGATTCCTTCAATATCACCAGGAGATAGTCCTGAACGTTGTGCTGAGTAAAGGGAACCATCTTTTTTGGTGATCGTTGGCTGTCCTGTAGCTGAAAAAGAATAAGGACTATACATCATAATAGAACGAAGATCCAATCCTTCAGAATAATCTGCACCGTCCCAACCTGCTTCAACATAAGTATAGAAATTATGTTCTCTTCCTGATAAAATATTGTCAAAGTGAACGGTTATGGTTAGATCTCTATCGGCTCTACTTTGCTCATGCCATAGACCTACAGCGTGACCAATCTCATGAATCGTATTTCCTGTTGTACACGCATCAGCCAAAGAAATTGGCTGTCTTCCTCCTACCATTCCAACGTAAGATGAACAACCGCCTCCAGGTGTAAAGTATATGTAATTTGATTCTGAAGTACGTTTCACAAATCTCACCGCAGTATTACTTTCCCAGTGATTAATAGCGTCTGTGACACGTTGCTGATTTGGCAGCGATGAATCTATTTCATAATAAACAATGTTATCTGGCCAGAAATATTTGGTTCGGCCTACACTCTTATTTGTAGTGGCAGGATCTTCATTTGCTTCCAGTACTAGATTTACTGGAGATTTTGAAACGTTTGCCTCGGGTAGGAAAATATCTCCTTGATAAATATATTGCCCGTTGAGTTGCTCTACGGGTAATTTTTTACCTGCGAAATAGATATCTGATACTATGCCTGTTTCACCAGGAAATGCTACTTCAGTAATATCATCTTGAAAATTAGATGGAGGATTATTTTCTTCAAAAGAAGAATCAGAAATGTTGTCTTCACTACAGCTTAGAAAAGCCAATAATGGAATAGCTAAAAGATACTTTAGATTTTTCATAAGTAGGGATATTATGTTAAACTTGAGTTTTGATCGCTTGATTTGGTAAAAGCGAAATAGAAATGAAATTTATTATTTTATCGGTAATATTTAAATTTGGCCGATTGCAAAGCAAGGAATTGTAAAAAGTTAAAATTTTAACTGAGTAAATTATCTACAAGAACTGTGATTTTAACTAATTATTTACACAGAAATTGACCTATCTACAATTGCAGTAGATAGGTCAAAATTTAAATTCTTATTTAGAAAACATACCTCCATCTACCGTCAACAAGTTCTACCTGTCTCCAACCGATAGAAGAATAGTAGTACCATCTATCAAAATTTCTTAAAACTGTAAGCCCTTCAATGGTATAATATTCACCATTGATGTAGTTTGGTGTAGCTCCACCATCACTGGAATATATTGCATTTGCCCCCTGAACATCCCCGCCAGAAAGAGCACTTCTTTGCGCACCGTATAAGGATCCATCCTTTCTTGTAATCGTAGGTTCTCCATTTTTGGAAAAAGAATAAGCGCTATACATCATAATCGAACCGAAATCTAATTTAGAAGTAAACTCATCTCCATCATATCCTGCTTCTACATAGGTTTCAAAATTATATTCTCTTCCACTTTGGATATTATCCCAATGTATAGTCACATAATTATCTCTATCAGCTCTACTTTGCTCGTGCCATAATCCTATAGCATGTCCAATCTCATGTATAGTATTTCCTGTAGAACAAGCGTCGGCTAGAGTTATAGGCTGCTTTCCTCCAACCATACCAACGTATGAAGAACATCCTGAACCTGGTGTGAAATAAATGTAATTTGACTGGCCAGATCTTTTTACAAATTCAAGATTTGTATTGGCCTCCCAATGGTTGATAGCATCATAAACTCTATCTGTATTAGGCAGACTACCATCAATTTCATAATAAACAACATTATCTGTCCAATAGTGAGAAGTTCTGGCTACACTTTTTTCGGCAGGAACCTCTTCGCCCATTTCATAAACCAGTTTTACTGGACTTTTAGAGGCTTTACCTTTCGGAATGATAATATCTCCTTGATAAATGTATTTACCATTTACATTCTCAACCGGCATCTTTAGACCAGTATAATAAACGGTGGTTTTTGAGCCTTTTGAATCAGGGTACGCGATTTCTGTAAGGGCATCAGAAAACTCAGTAGTTTGAGTTTGCGTTTGTTCTTCAGTTTCGATTTGGTCTGAAACCGGATCTTCACTACATGCCATAAATACAATAGAAGACAGTAAGAAGATAAACTTCAAATTTCTCATAAGTAGGTTTTTGTTTAAATTTTAATTTTTGTTTCGTTTTCTGTTCAGTTTTTTTACAAAGTCTGTTCCAAAAGTATTAACTCGATTTTAAGTTAAATTTTTAACAATCAAATTCTTACATTTCTCTAAATCTCGTCAGATTTCAATCATCAATCCTTTAATCTAAAACCGTTTAAAAAGTAGTTTTAGAACGGTGAAATACCTAATAAAACGGGGGTCAATTAAATTTTTTAGAAGGTATTTCCTACACGTATTTCACTGAACTTCAGTGTCTAACATATAATTATTTTAGTTTGATGAGCAAATAATTTAATTTTTTTCAAAAAAAAAGCTGTCCGGATAAATCCGGACAGCTCACACATAATCTCTTTTGAGAATATGTATTTAACCCGCAAAATTAGTCACCCCCCGGTCAAATAATTGAGACGGGCTAATTTTTCACCTACTAATTAGTAGGACAAACATTAGTAGTTACTCTTATTTCAATCGGATAAGAGAAGTTACCTTCTATAGTATTATTTGTGTCAGATTCGTCAACACATACTACATCACCAGTGTCTGGATTTCTTATTTCGATAAGATAATTAGTAACGTTAGCTGATCCTGAGTCAAAAGTGTAGACAATGTCACCAGAAACAATCTCAATTCCCCAGGTTGCAACATCTATAATCACATCCTCATCTGCATCTACCAAAGGAACACCAGTATTCTGATTTATTTCTATCCAGCTATCTGCAGTTTGACCCTGAACAATCGCTCGAAAACAACCATCTGGGGTAGCAGGTATCATAAGATTACATGCTGTGGGCTCGTTACAAGTGTTACTTGAGTCACCTGGACATGGATCATTACTATTTGCAACATAACCATCTGGCTGAGAACATGCTACAATAGAATCATTAGGATCTCCTAATCCATCTCCATCTGCATCTCTGTAGTAAACATTATTAGCTACTCCAATTGATGGGTCGTTATCATCACAATCATCTGCTGTTGAAACTCCATCACAATCTGCATCATTTACATTTGAGTTGGAATTTGCAGCATTGTCAGGATCGCAGTCTTCACTATTTATTGTTCCATCTCCATCGCAATCGGCATTAGGATCAGTTAGATCACATTCTACTACATCTTCGCATCCGTCACCATTTGTATCTGTTTCTGGCTTAATACCAGGACATTGATCAAAATCATTATCCACATATCCATCTGGTTGAGTACAAGCGACTACAGAATCATTTCGATCTCCTAAACCGTCACCGTCAGTATCAGCATAATAGGTAGTGTTTGCAGCACCTACAGATGGATCATTATCATCACAATCATCTGCAGTTGGAACGCCATCACAATCTGCATCATTTGCATTAGTAGTTTTAATACTGGCATCATCAGGATCGCAGTCAACTCCGTTAAGAACTCCATCCCCATCACAATCAGCTTCAGGGTCATCAAGGTCACAACCTACTTCGCCTCCATTATCGCCACAACCAAATCGTAAGTGTCTGTATTCAACATTATCACTACCATTAAAGTTTGCAATAATATCTAAATAACTTAAGGTTCCAGAAATAATAAGTGGATCAACATCCCCATAGTTCCCAGCCCAATCTGATAAAGTAGCTTCAAAATAAATATATGGTTCATCTTCTTCTACGCCTTCTGGCAAAGCTGGTAATGCGAAACAAACCGGTTCGGTATAATATTCTCCACTTTCTTCATATTGAGAAGGAGTAGGTCCAACATTCGAGTAAAGTACGGTTCCAGAATCATTTGTTCCATACCAAATATCTACTTCGTAAGCCGCAGTAAAGTGACGACCATTTTCATCACAGTAATTTGCAAAGAAACAGAAATCAAGTGCCACATTTGTCTCTAATTCAAAGAATAGGTAACCATATTCATTCACCATTCTTTTGTCATAGCAAAGAACTTCAACATCAACATATTTTTTTGTTCCCGCAGCCAGGTTTATGATTTTTGGTAAGGGTGAATCTACGTAAGCACCAAGCGAACCTTCGGTTGTTGGAGCTACCCAGATCAAATTATCATTTTCATCGTATACTGTAAATTGTTGTAGTGTATAAACTCCAGCGGAAAGTTCAAGATTTTCATCTTCCAGCGTAAAATATTCTGCTTCACCATCATCATCATAATCTCCAGGAGTATCAGTTAAAGGAATATCCAAAGATGCTGGTCCATTATAGCCATCCCCAGTTAATTCCACCCTCACATATGCAGGGGCTGCTTCAGAACAAACAGGAAAATCTCCCAAATGATCTTTCTGCTGAGATCTCGTATTATTGAAATCGTGCAAAATAGTTCCAAATGAGAGGATTGCTGTTTCTGAATCACCAGTAGCATTCACGTTGTTTTCATCCTTAGAACAGGAACTGAAAAGTAGGGTGAGCATGAATACACCTGCAATTAATTTATTATAGATTTTCATCTTAATGCTTTTTGGTTAATTAAAATCTGGGAGAAGTTTGAACCTTCTCCCAGAATATAAAATTTGACTATTGAGGTGATGTCTCAGAATCACATCCAAATTTGATGTGTTCATAATTTACATCATCATCTCCATCAAAGTTATTTTCAATATCTTCAAGACTCAATGTTCCTGAAACAACCATAGAAGCTGGAGTTGGATAGTTTCCATCCCATGGCAATAAGGTTACTTCATAGTATAGATAATCTACATCACTAGCAACCCCATCTGGTGGACTTGGAAGAGCGAAACAAACTGGTTCTGTAGAATACTCTCCGTTTGAATCATCACCTTGTGGTGAAACTCCTGAATAAAGTACGTCCCCATCAGCGTCTGTTCCATACCAGATATTCACTGAATACATTGCAGTAAAGTGACGTCCATTTGCATCACAATAGTTCGCAAAGAAGCAGAAATCTAGAGCAATATTTGTTTCTAATTCAAAGAATAAGTATCCATATTCATTTACATCACGCTTATCATAGCAGAGAACTTCAACATCAACATATTTTTTAGTACCTGCATTTAAAGTGATAGCTGTTGGAAGAGCATCATCTACATAGTTAGCCATTGCTGAACCGTCTTTAGGTGCGATCCAAATTAATTTATCATCAGCATCATAAACCGCGAAGTTTTCTAACATATAAGATCCTGCAGGTAGTTCTAATTGCTCATTTTCAAGAGTGAAATATTCTGCTACCCCATCATCGTCATAATCACCAGGAGTGTCACTAACTGAAATCGTTAGTGGGTCTGGCCCAGTATACCCATCTCCCGTGATGGTAACCATCACATAAGCTGGTGCAGCATCAGAGCAAACAGGAAAATCAGAAACATGCGCTCTTTGTTGCGATTCATTTAATAGATCGTTTAACACAGCTCCAAAAGAAAGAGTGGCCATGTTCTCATCCTGAATTTCCGGTGCTGAAGTTTCATCTTTGCTACAACCGGTCATCACTAAAGCAGCAATTATTGCTACAGCGAAATAATTTTTAATTTTTTTCATTTTTAAAAGTTTATAGTTAATATTTAGAATGGTTAAAATTTTAATCAACAATTGATAAATAACCGGTCGGTAAATAACCGACCGGTTATTTATTGTTTATTAGTCCTCGCCTTGTATTCCGCAAGCGACTGCATGTACTATGATCCAGAAATCACCATCAGTGTTATTGAAATCAAACGTATAATCAGTTTGATCTGCACTTACTTCTCCATTCCTATTATATTGGCCTGGAGCTTTTGCAGTATTACCTGAAGGTGGATTTTCAGAAAGATTCACATGTAATTCGGTAAAGCTATATTCATCGAAGATCTCAATCTCTAACTCAACATCACCATCATCGTTTAGACTAACAGTTGCATTACCTACATGAGTACCTTTATCGGTATCGTTCTGGCCTGCTCCTGCCCAAATTTTAAAGGTTTGAGAATCTCCATCTGAGTCATCGAACGATTCTGCCCAACCCCATCTGTTTGAATTACTAAATGAATTTATTGGCGTGTCACCGAACATAAAGGCAGTTTCACAAGCACCTTCTCCGTCTGGATTTTCGCAGGCATCTGGAACACCATTTCCATCTGTATCTATATTATCATCTCCTTCATCGCAAACATCACAACCATCTGGCACTCCGTCACCATCATCATCTGCATCATCATCAAAGCCTTCACAAGAATCACATGCATCTCCTACTCCATCTGCATCTGTATCTGTTTGTAATGGATTTGCATCCTCCGGACAGTTATCACAAGGACCTCTTAGGCCGTCATTGTCTGGATCTGGCCCATTCAAACATGGATCATTAGGACATCCGAAATAATCTGTAGTTCCGGCTATAGTTGGACACTGGTCACAGGCATCTGGAGTTCCGTCTTCATCAGAATCTGTGGGATCCTCGTTCGCAACTTCTGGACAAAGGTCACAAGCGTCACCTGTGCCATCTTTATCTGTATCTGCCTGATCAGGGTTAAAATCATCTGGACAGTTGTCACAGCTAGCTCCAATACCATCGTCATCATTATCCTGTCCTGGACAAGTATTTTGATCTGGATCACATCCAAATCTTAAATGCTCATAGTTAACGTTATCATCACCATCAAAATTAGCCTGGATATCTGCAAGGCTTAAAGTACCTGATATCACATCGCTACCTGGTGCTGGATAATATCCATCCCAAGGCTGAAGAGTCACTTCATAATATAAATATGCATCGTTATCTCCCACTCCATCAGCTGGTGCAGGAAGGGCAAAACAAAGCGGACTTGCAGAAAATTCTCCACCTTCAGAACTTACAGGTGCTGGAATATCTGTGTAAAGAGGTTCTCCTAAATCATCAATTCCAAGCCAGAAAGAAACACTATAATTAGCAACAAAGTGTCTATCACCTATACAGTAATTAGCAAAGAAGCAGAAATCTAAAGCAGTGTTGGTTTCTAGTTCGAAGAATAGGTATCCATAATCATTAACCATACGTTGGTCATAACAAAGTACCTCAACATCTACATATTTTTTGGTACCTGCAGATAGATTGATAACAGTAGGAAGTGGATTATCTACATATTCAGCTAAATCTCCACCCTCAGTTGGAGCAACCCAGATCAAATCATCACCTGCTGAATACACAGCAAAAAACTCAAGAGTATAGGTTCCTGCAGGAAGTTCTAACTCATCATCTTCTAATGTAAAATATTCAACTATTCCATCATCGTCATAATCTGCTGGTGTATCACTTAGAGGTATTTCAAGTCTATCTGGACCATCATATCCATCCCCTGTAATTTCCACAACAACATAGGCCGGTGCATCATCTGAACAAACTGGAAAATCTGCTAAGTGATCTTTTTGCAAGGCTTGTTTAGTCAAATCATTAAGCATAGTGCCAAATGAGATAGTTCCGGTTTCTGAAGAAGGATTTATTCCTTCACCAGAATCTTCCTTGGTACACGACGCGAAGAGCATCGCGAATATGGCAAGACATGCCATATAATTACTAAGTCTTTTCATAATTTAAATTGTTAATTGTATTGGTGAAAAATGGTCTTCCCAATGAATTTGGGAAGACCAATGGTTTTTAATTTACTTTTTCTAGTTCACCGCAGGCCACTGGTAAGCTTGGATCATAATCCCCATCTACCATTCTACCATGAACCACTACAGCTTTATTCTGAAGAGGATCGATCAGATTTTTAACTGTATTGCTCAACATAAATACTCTTTGATAATTGAAGTATCCACTTCCATCAGACATTGGAAAGCTTTCATCTTCATAGTTAAGAGCTAACTGAACAGGCCCGTAGAATTGAGCTCCTTCTGGTATGCTTATATACCTGTCATCTCCTTCAGGATCATCATCTGCAGCAGATTCCGGTGGACATGTAGCATTGTTATCATTCTCAAAACCATGAATATGTTGATCGTGAATTTGGTCTGGTGTGGTGTCAAAACCATAAGTATGCGTGGTAAGTTTATTACCTTCCAGTTTTGCGTAGACAAAGGCCACGACTCCAGAATCATTCAAAGATTTCAGACATGATTTGTAAACTAAAGCATTATCTGTTGGGTCTGGGAATAATGGAATATTATCATCTCCACAATCGGCTTCACCTTCTCTAAAGTGATAGTAATCAAGATTATCATCGCCATCAAAAAGTGATTTAACCTCTGCTTCAGTTATCACACCCTGACGGATAATGGTTCCTGCATTTGGACTGGTATATCCTGGACCATCAAGTAGTGTGATCTCAAAATAATATTCGTCATCAGCGCTAGTATCTGGAAGTGCAAAACATACTGGATCTGATTGATATTCTCCATCAACCATTACCACATTATTTTCTACATCATCATAAAGCTGAGCGCCTATTGCACCGTCTACATAAGAAAAGATATCTACACTATATGATGCTACGAAGTGTCTACCGTTCTCATCACAGTAGTTACCGAAAACACAGAAATCTATCGCTTTAAAGGTTTCCAGCTCGAAGAATAGATAACCATACTGGTTAACTAATCGTTGATCATAGCATAAAACGTCTACGTCTAAATATTTCTTGGTTCCGGCGTTGAGAGTAAAGCCATCAGAAGAAATTGGACTGTCTACATACTCAGCTAAATCTCCGCCTTCAATAGGTGCCACCCAAATTAGATTATTCTCAGAATCATAAACTGCAAAATATTCTAGAGTGTAAGTACCTTCAGGCAATTCAAGATCTCCAGATTCCAGGGTGAAGTACTCATCCACTCCATCATCGTCATAATCCCCAGGGCTGGAACTGATATCTACCATTGCTGGTTCCTGCATTGTTCCCACATTTACAGGTCCAGACAACACATATCTAACATGATCTGGAGTTGCATCACTACAAACCGGAAAATCATTTAAATGTGCACGATTCAGGTCTTCTTCAGCCTGATTTAGAATAGCTCCGAAAGAAAGGATACCTGTTTCACCTGGTATTTCTCCTGCCGAAGAAGTTTCTTCTTTACTACACCCGGCAAGCAGTAGTATAAATACTAACGGTAGCGCCAGGTATAAATTAATTTTTTTCATAATTACAAAGTTTTGGTTAATAAAAATTTAGAATGGTCAATAAAATCTCTGTTCCGTTCATGGATAAATTCCATGAGGAAAATTTTAATTCAATTTTTTAAAGAGGATACCTGACTAACAGGCAGATTTTTGAAGTAACTAAGTTTTCATAATTAGTAGTATTGGTTAATAATATTTAGAATGGTTAATAAATATATATACAGACCTCCCCCATGGGAGAAATATAATATCAAGTCAAAAAAAACTAAATGATTCGGGGGTTACGTGTAGGTTCAATATTTAGAATGGGGGGATATTCTAATTGAATGATGTAAATGTAAAAAAGAACTTCACTTTCTTTGCTGGGGGATTTCCCCTATAATGTAATTTTAAGTTACTGTTTAACAGTTTTTTAGCAAATGTTTAAGAAATTGGAAAATCCACCAATTTATGGTTAATAGCATATATAACACTCTCTAAAATTGTTTCTGAATTGGTTCTTTTTATAATATTAGATCTGTGCTTTTCAATAGTCTTTGGCGAAATGAAAAGGGTTTCTGAAATTTCTTTTGTTTTATAACCTTTGCAAAGCAAGCCTATGATCTCCTTCTCTCTTTTAGTAAAACTAAAATCGGTTAGTTCGCTGTTTTCTTTAAAACACTTTTCAACCTGGTCTGAATGACTACCAACTTTTTCGTCTATGTAATATTCCTCACCAGAGAAATCGATAAGCATTATAAATTGATCGGTTACATTTCTACTTAATTTTGAAAAGCTGATTCTTGCGTTTCTTAATTTATCATCGTGAATTAAAAGCGAGGTAGTGGTTACCGCCTTCATGTGTTTTCCACGAGCAAAGTTGCGCAGACTAGTTTTTACTTTCGCTTTATTCTCCACATTAACCAGATCAGTAAGTTTAAGATCATCTATCTTATCCAGTTTAAAGGTCTTTTTAAATTCATCGTTCATGGCAATAATAATATTCTGCTGAAGCAAAACGATTGGTTGCGCCATCATATTAAATAGCCCCATGAAGCACTCATGCCAATAGTTGAAATTTTTAGGAGTGCTGTTTTTCAAAAGAATACCGATGATTTGATCCATCCCCATTTTTACCGGAAGGTATTCGTCAATCAAAGACTTATATCTTTTTTTCATCACCAATAGATCCTCATTTTTACCGTATACAATAAGAAAGCTTTTGGTAAGAAAATGTGTAGACTTAAAATTTTTCAGATTTCTGAAATCTGATGCCTTATTATATGAAGTCTTATCAAAGAAGATAATGTCAGGTAGGAGATTCAGAGCAATATTATACGCTACATGTATACTTTTTTCTGAAGTTACTTCAAGACTTAAACTTATCTGACCTGAAATTTCTTCTATTAAAGCCTGATTTTTACTAACAATTAAAAGTTGCCTTTTTTCCATCTATATTCCACATTAAAAAATTAAAATAAACTTGATTTGAATACAAGGGCGAATATTCCAGGCAAGGGTCAATGCCTGTTACAATTTTAAAATGATTTGGGATAGGGAATTTTTTGAATACTCAAATATAAGTGATTTCACCTATTCCGTGTAAAAATTCAGGTAGTATTACTCTGACAAACAAATGTTTATGCTTCCGTCTAAAACCTCATTTTAAGACTTAAATCCCAATCCTTAACTTTTAATTCTATTAAATTTAATTTTGTTGTTAAGAAGGCAATTTTTCTTATCCATCAAATTTTACAGCTATCTTAACATCAGTAGATTGACATTAGCTTTCTAAATAATAATACAATAAGTAACTTTGCCATCTTGAAAAAATTTATGGCGAAGACTGAAGATAGAATCGAAGTACTGGGAGCGCGAGTTCACAATCTTAAAAATATTGATGTAAACATTCCTCGAGAAAAGCTGGTGGTGATCACCGGACTTTCAGGTTCAGGAAAATCATCACTTGCTTTTGATACTATTTATGCAGAAGGACAAAGACGATACATAGAAACCTTTTCAGCATACGCCCGTCAATTTCTTGGCAGCCTGGAAAGACCTGATGTAGATAAAATAGATGGACTTTCACCTGTAATTGCCATTGAGCAAAAAACCACTTCAAAAAATCCTAGAAGTACTGTAGGTACTATTACAGAAATCTACGATTTTCTACGTTTGCTTTTTGCGCGAGGTGCAGATGCCTACAGCTACAACACGGGAGAGAAAATGGTAAGTTATACCGACTCCCAGATCAAGGATTTGATTCTTGAAAATTTTAAAGGGAAAAAAGTTAGTATTCTCGCTCCGGTAGTTCGCAGTAGAAAAGGACACTATCGCGAATTATTTGAACAGATCGCAAAACAGGGTTTCATTAAAGTAAGAGCTGATGAAGAGGTTGTAGATATCGAAAAGGGAATGAAGCTGGATCGCTACAAAACTCATGATATTGAAATCGTAATAGACCGATTGAAAATAGATGATAAGCCCGATTCAGACAAACGCCTGGATGAAAGCATCAAAACGGCTATGTATCATGGAGATGATACATTAATGATTCTGGAGCAGGATTCAGGAAATATCAGGTATTTCAGTAGAAACCTTATGTGTCCTACTACAGGAATTAGTTATCCAAATCCTGAACCTAACAGTTTCTCTTTTAATTCACCGAAAGGCGCCTGTCCCAATTGTAATGGAATTGGAACACTCTATACCGTAAACCTTGACAAAATTATTCCGGATCGCTCAAAATCGATCAAAAGTGGTGGTCTGGCTCCGCATGGTCCGCAAAAGAAAAACTGGGTTTTTTCACAATTAGAGTTGATTGCGGAAAGATTCGAATTCAGCTTGAATGATCCAATCAAAAATATTCCTGAGGATGCACTTGAAATGATCCTGAATGGCGGGAAAGAAAAATTCTCACGTGAATCCAAAGCCCTGGGAATTACAAGAGATTATAAAATTGATTTTGAAGGGGTAGCTTCCTTTATTGAAACGACTTATCGAAATAATGATTCAACCTCGCTTAGAAGATGGGCGAAAGAATATATGGATAAAGTGGTTTGTCCTGAATGCGAAGGCTCCAGACTGAAAAAAGAGGCTCTTTATTTCAAAATTCATGATAAGAATATCGCTGAGCTGGCTCACCTGGATATTACCGATCTATTTAATTGGTTTGACGGTATAGAGAAAAAGCTAAGCGATAAGCAATTACAAATAGCCGAAGAGGTAATTAAGGAAATTAGAACCAGGCTTCAATTTTTATTGGATGTTGGTCTTACCTATCTTAACCTGAATCGTGGTTCAAAATCACTTTCCGGTGGAGAAGCTCAAAGAATTAGACTGGCAACTCAAATTGGTTCGCAGCTGGTTGGAGTTTTATACATTCTGGATGAACCAAGTATCGGTTTGCACCAGAGAGATAACGAAAAATTGATCAATTCTCTTGAATCCTTAAGAGATATTGGAAACACCGTTATAGTTGTAGAGCACGATAAAGATATGATCGAAAGGGCAGATCATGTGATAGATATTGGCCCTAGAGCAGGAAAACACGGTGGAGAGATCATTAGTGAAGGTACGCCAGCTGAACTAATGAAGCATCATACGCTAACGGCAGATTATTTAAGTGGTAAAAAAGAAATTCCGGTTCCCAAGGAAAGAAGAAAAGGCAACGGAAAGAAAATTGAATTAAAAGGAGCAACGGGTAACAATCTGAAAAATGTGAATATCACAATCCCATTAGGTAAAATGATCGCGGTCACCGGTGTTTCAGGAAGTGGAAAATCCACCCTAATTAACGAAACACTTTATCCAATAATGAACGCCCATTATTTTAATGGAGTTAAAAAACCAAAACCTTATAAAAAGATAAAAGGACTGGATCATATTGATAAAGTGATCGATATCAATCAGAGTCCTATTGGCCGGACGCCAAGATCTAATCCCGCAACTTATACCGGTGTATTTTCGGAAATAAGAAGTTTATTTGCCAAAACTCCAGAAGCATTGATTCGCGGTTATAAACCGGGAAGATTTAGCTTTAATGTAAAAGGCGGAAGATGTGAAACCTGTAAAGGTGGAGGTCTAAGAGTCATTGAAATGAATTTCCTACCAGACGTTTATGTAGAATGCGAAACCTGCCAGGGAAAACGTTTCAATAGGGAAACATTAGAGATCCGCTACAAAGGAAAATCTATTGCTGATATTCTGGAGATGACCATTGATGAAGCAACTCCTTTCTTTGAAAATATCCCTAAGATCTACAGAAAACTAAAAACTATTCAGGATGTTGGACTTGGCTATATTAGCCTGGGACAGCAATCCACTACTCTTTCGGGAGGTGAAGCGCAGCGGATAAAGCTGGCTACAGAACTTTCTAAGAGAGATACCGGAAATACTTTCTATATATTAGACGAGCCTACAACCGGTTTACACTTTGAAGATATTAGGGTGTTGATGGATGTTTTAAATACACTTACCAATAAAGGTAATACGGTTTTGATCATTGAACATAATATGGACGTGATCAAAATGGCCGACCATATTATTGACATTGGGTATGAAGGCGGAAAAGGCGGCGGAGAAGTTGTCGCTACCGGAACTCCAGAAGAAATTATTAAAAATAAGAAAAGCTATACAGCGAAATTCCTGAAGAAGGAATTAACCTAACCAAAAAATATAATGAAAACGCATAACAGAAATAAAGCCTGGAACGAGATAAAAACAAATGATTCCTGGGCAATCTTTAAGATCATGGGGGAATTCGTAAACGGTTACGAAAAATTAAGCCAGATAGGTCCCTGTGTTTCAATATTCGGTTCAGCGAGAACCAAGCCAGATATGAAATATTACAAGCTGGCCGAAAAAGTAGCAAAAAAAATAGTTGATCACGGTTATGGTGTTATCACCGGTGGAGGTCCCGGGATCATGGAAGCTGGTAATAAAGGAGCACATCTGGCTGGCGGAACTTCTGTTGGATTAAACATTGATTTACCGTTTGAACAACATGACAATCCATACATAGACAACGACAAAAGCCTTGATTTCGATTATTTCTTTGTTAGAAAAGTAATGTTCGTAAAATATTCACAGGGTTTTGTAGTAATGCCTGGAGGATTTGGTACTCTGGATGAGCTTTTTGAAGCGATTACCTTAATTCAAACCCATAAGATCGATAAATTTCCTATTATTCTGGTAGGAAGTGAATTTTGGGGAGGCCTTGTAGACTGGATCAAAACCACCCTTTTAGACAGCTTTAATAATATAAGTCCGGCAGATATTGATCTGGTACAGGTTGTAGATACCGAAGATGAGGTAATTGAAATTCTTGACCAGTTCTATGACGAATATAACTTAAGTCCTAATTTCTAGTTAACAGTCCCTTTGAAGGTATCAAACTTTGATTATATTTAGCCCTGATTACTTATCAGCACTAAACCTATTGCTAGTTGAAGAACCTTCCGTTATTCCTGATATTTTTGATATTCTCAGGATGGCTTTCTGCACAGAATGTCATCAACGTGAATGGGCGTCTTGTTGATAGCACCAAAAGTTTGGAAATAACCCAGGATATAAAATTTATAAATTCTGAAAATAGAGAGCTGGTAAGTATTTACCTGAATGACTGGAATAATGCTTTCAGCTCTAAAACTTCAGCCCTGGCAAAGAGATTTGCTGAAGATTACGCGCGTCGTTTTCACTTCGCAAAAGACAGGGAGCGAGGTTACACCTATATAAATTCCATAGGTAGAAAAGCAGGCGATTCTCTGGAATGGGACAGGCCGGGCAACACGGTAGATCTTATTCGGGTTAAACTAAAAGAACCGCTTGCCCCTGGAGATTCAATAACCCTTAATCTGAAATATGATGTCAGGATTCCGGACGATAAATTCACGCGCTATGGTAGAGATGCTGAAGGAAATTATAAATTAAGATACTGGTATCTTACTCCTGCCCCGCTTGATAATGGCTGGAAACTTTATAGTCACCAGGATCTTGGGTTGCAGTACCTAAACCCACATACCGTAAATATTTCGCTGGATATTCCTACTGAATATTATGCAGCTTCGAGCCTAGATCTTTTACGAACCCAGACAAATAAAGGTTATAAGACTATTACTTTTAGTGGTGATGAACGTGTGGACAGCAAAATGTATATTACAAAGTCCTACATTTTCGAATCTATAAAAGCTGAAAACACCCAGGTAATTACAAATATCGAGGATGAAGATATTCAGTTTGAAGTAAAAAACAGGCTCTTAGAAAGAACCGTTAATTTTTTGAATGACCGACTCGGAGAATATCCTCATGAAAATATTTTCGTTACGCAGGAAGATTATCTCAATAGTCCAATTTACGGTTTGAACCAGTTACCTAGTTTTATAAGACCATTTCCTGATGGATTTCAATATGACATCAAGCTCTTCAAAACCATCACCAATAATTACCTTCAGAATACGATCTTTTTAAATCCAAGAGAGGAAAAATGGGTGACCGATGCGATCCTAGTTTCCCTGATGATGGATTATGTAGACGAGTATTATCCAAAGATGAAGCTTATTGGGAATCTCAGTAAGGTGATCGGGTTGAGATGGTTTCATGCTGCCGACCTGGAATTTAATGACCAATATCAATTTCTCTACATGAACATGGCGAGAATGAATCTAGATCAGCCTTTGGTTACCAGCCAGGATTCATTGGTAAAATTCAATAAAAATATTGCAAATGCCTATAAAGCTGGAGTAGGTATTAAATACCTGGAAAGTTTCCTTGAAGATGAATCGGTAAAAGAATCAATTTCCGAATTTTATTCAGAATATAAATTAAAGCCGGTTACAGATAAAGATTTTGTCAGAATTCTTCAGAATAATGCAGAAAAGGATATTTCGTGGTTTTATGAGGATTATGTCAGTACCAATAAAAAAATAGACTTTAAGATCACCAGGATGAAAAAACTGGATGATTCCCTTCAGGTTACTATCAAAAATCTTCGGAATAATGACATGCCAATAAGTCTTTATGGTTTGAAAGATGGCGATGCGATTTACAAGGAATGGGTGGAAAATGTTCGTGACACGAAAACAGTGAAAATTCCTAACTACGATTTTGAACGTTTGGCCTTAAACTATGAACAGGAAATTCCTGAATTTAATCAAAGGAATAACTACGAAGGTGTTTCCAAGATTTTTGACAAACCATTACAATTCAGGCTATTTCAGGATGTAGAAGATCCAAGATACAACCAGATCTTTTTCATGCCCGAATTTGAATACAATCTATATGACGGTATTTCTATCGGACCAAAATTATATAACAAAACAGTTTTAAGTAAAACCTTCAATTTTTCTTTCTCCCCGAAATACGGCTTTAATAGTGAGACCTTTGTAGGTTCAGCTTCATTTTATAATTCTCATCAATTTGAGAATAAGGACCTGAATCTTATTTATTACGGAATTGGAGGTTCAAGGTTTTCTTATGGTTACAACCTGTTTTATGAGAAAGTGACTCCATTTCTGGTGTTTTCTTTCAGGAACTCCTATTTGCGAAGTAATGAAAGACAGAGGCTTTCCATTCGAAATATTAACGTGAAAAGAGATCAGAATCCTGTAGATCCGCTTTTAATACCAGATTACAACGTGCTGAATGTAAATTACAGCTACAGTAATCCAAATTTTCTGAAGCACCTTACCGCTTCTTTTGATTATCAGCTTTCAGATAAATTCAGCAAAGTTTCGGCTACTGCAGAATACCGCAAACTTTTTACAAATAACAGGCAGATCAATCTAAGGTTTTTTGCTGGAACTTTTCTTTATAACGATGTTCGCTCGAATGATTATTTCAGCTTTGCGCTGGACAGACCCACAGATTATCTATTCGATTATAATTACTATGGTCGTAGCCAGGGAAGTGGTTTATTCAGCCAGCAGATCATTGTTGCGGAAGGTGGTTTTAAATCTCAACTTCAGCCGGAATATGCCAATGAATGGATCACTACCATTAATGCCAGTACAAATATCTGGAACTGGATCTATGCTTACGGAGATGTAGGAATAGTTAAAAACAGGGGTGATAATGGAAAATTACTTTATGATTCAGGTATAAGAGTTAGCCTGGTACAGGATTATTTTGAACTTTTCTTTCCTGTTTATTCAAACCTGGGTTGGGAGATCGGGGAACCAGACTACGATCAAAGAATACGATTTATAGTAGCGCTGGACATCAATACGCTCATAAGATTATTCACACGTCGCTGGTATTAGCCTTCTTAAGTCTGAAATTAAAACATCCTTAGTCTAATTTCGGTATTGTCAACGAATTCTTATTTCCGACATCTTTAATTCTAAAATAAATAATAAAATAGAGTTAAAATTACATTATTGTCAATTTTAGCCCTAAAATTTGAATTGTATTTAATCATTGTTTTCGCTACATTTGTTACCATTCAAAATAATGTTCATGCAAAGCGAAACACAAACTGAAAATTCTATTTCATTTGATGAATTCAAATCTCAGGTTCTTGAAGATTACAGAATCGCTGTTACCAGCAGAGAATGTAGTTTATTAGGCCGTAGAGAAGTACTTACCGGGAAGGCGAAATTCGGGATATTTGGAGACGGAAAGGAAGTACCGCAGCTGGCAATGGCCAAGGCGTTTAAAAACGGAGATTTTAGATCTGGATATTACCGGGATCAAACCTTTATGATGGCCATCAACGAACTTACACCAGAGCAATTCTTCGCAGGTTTATATGCTGATACAAATATTGAAAATGAGCCAATGTCTGGCGGTCGCCAGATGGGTGGTCACTTCATGACGCACAGTCTAGATGAAAATGGTGAATGGAAAAACTTAATGGAACAAAAAAATTCCAGTTCAGACATTTCTCCTACCGCAGGACAGATGCCAAGGCTTTTAGGTCTTGCCCAGGCTTCTAAAATATATAGAAATGTTGACGGAATACAGGCTGATAAGTTTTCAAATAACGGAAATGAAGTTGCCTGGGGAACAATTGGTAATGCAAGTACCAGTGAAGGTCATTTCTGGGAAACTATAAATGCCGCCGGAGTACTTCAGGTTCCTATGGTAATGAATGTATGGGATGATGAATACGGCATTTCTGTACATGCAAAGTATCAAACAACTAAAGAAAATATCTCAGAGATCCTTAAAGGATTTCAAAGAGATGAAGAAAATAAGGGATATGAAATTCTGGTCGTAGAAGGCTGGAATTATCCTGCACTGGTAGACACTTATGAAAAAGCTTCTGAGATCGCCAGAAAAGAACATTATCCTGTTTTGATCCATGTGATCGAATTAACTCAACCACAAGGTCATTCAACTTCTGGATCGCATGAAAGATATAAATCTGAAGAGCGATTGAAATGGGAAAAAGAGCATGACTGTAACCTGAAGTTCAGAGAATGGATGATTCAGAACGATTTTGCCACTTCAGACCAGTTAGATGAACTGGAAAAAAAGATCAAGAAAGAAGTTAGAAGTGCTAAACATAATGCGTGGACTTCTTATTTAAAACCAACCCTAAAAAAGCAAAAGGAGCTGGTAAAGTTACTGGATAATGCAGCTGCATCCAGCGCTAATGCCAATTTTATCAAGTCTTTGAAAAAAGAGGTTGCAGGTAACAAAGAACCTTTTAAGAAGGATCTGGTTTCCGCGGCAAGGAAGTCACTTCGATATTTAATTGGTGAGGATTCAGCAGAAAAAACTGCAATAATCAACTGGCTGAATGAATTTTCAGAACAGGCCCACCATGATTACGCTTCCTACTTGTATAAAGAAGAAGATACGCAGGTAGAAGTTTTACCTGAATATGACGATAATTCTGAAGAAGTAGATGCAAGAATCATTCTGAGAGATAATTTTGATGCTATTTTTAATAGTCGCCCGGAAACATTGATTTTTGGTGAAGATTCCGGGGAGATTGGTGATGTGAACCAGGGATTGGAAGGTATGCAGAAAAAATATGGTGAATTCAGAGTTTCTGATACCGGTATTAGAGAAGCGACGATTCTTGGGCAGGGAATAGGGATGTCAATGCGTGGTTTAAGACCAATTGCTGAAATTCAGTATTTAGACTATGTAATGTATTGCCTGCAGGGAATGAGCGATGATCTGGCTACCGTACATTATCGTACAAAAGGTAAACAGAAAGCTCCTTTAATTGTAAGAACTCGTGGCCATAGGCTGGAAGGTATCTGGCACAGTGGATCTCAAATGGGTGGAATGCTGAATCTTTTACGCGGAATGTATGTTTTGGTACCTCGTAATATGACCAAAGCTGCAGGATTCTATAATAACCTTTTAGACCTTGATACACCGGCAATGGTGATAGAATGTTTAAATGGATACAGACTAAAGGAAAAACTTCCAACTAATTTAGGAGCGCTGAAAACGCCAATTGGTGTAACTGAAACGGTAAAGGAAGGAAACGATATTACGTTGGTTTCTTATGGTTCTACTTTGAGAATCGTGGAAGAAGTTGCAAGAGAATTAAATGAAGTGGATATTGATGCGGAAGTTATTGATGTTCAATCGCTACTTCCTTTTGATATCAACCATGATATCGTAAAAAGTGTGGAGAAAACTAACAGGCTTCTGGTAATTGATGAAGATGTGCCGGGAGGTGCTTCCGCATATATTCTTCAGAAGATCCTTGACGAGCAAAATGCATATAGATTCCTGGATAGTAAACCGCAAACTTTAACTGCCAAAGAACATAGACCAGCATATGGTACAGATGGTGATTATTTCTCAAAACCTTCAGCTGAAGATATCTTTGAGAAGATCTACTCTATCATGCATGAATCTGATCCTCAGAAATATCCAAAATTGAGATAAACTCAGGAAACATTTCAAATAAAAAAGCCGCGATGATCGCGGCTTTTTTATTTGAAATAGTTTCAATTCTCTATGGAATCCATTTTTTCTCAAAATCCGGTTTTCTTTTTTCTAAAAAAGCATCCCTTCCTTCTTTCGCTTCATCGGTCATATAAGCTAGCCTGGTAACTTCACCGGCGAATACCTGCTGACCAACCATTCCGTCATCGGTCATATTCATGGCAAATTTCAACATCTTAATAGAAGTTGGCGATTTAGCCATAATTTCTTGTGCCCATTCATAGGCAGTGTCTTCAAGTTCATCATGAGGGATCACCGCGTTTACCATTCCCATTTCATAAGCTTCCTGGGCCGAGTAATTTCTTCCTAGAAAAAATATCTCACGTGCTTTCTTCTGTCCTACCATTTTCGCGAGATATGCTGAACCATAACCGGCATCGAAACTGGTAACATCGGCATCAGTTTGTTTAAATATAGCGTGCTCTTTACTTGCAAGAGTTAGGTCACATACCACGTGTAAACTATGACCTCCCCCAACGGCCCATCCCGGAACTACACATATTACGGCTTTAGGCATGAAACGGATCAAGCGCTGAACTTCAAGAATATTCAGCCTATGATAACCATCTTCGCCCACATAACCCTGATGACCACGGGCTTTTTGATCTCCACCGCTACAGAAGGCCCATTTTCCATCTTTTGTAGAAGGTCCTTCTGCTGAAAGCAAAACGCATCCAATTGAAGTATCCTCATGTGCATCATGAAAGGCATCTAAGAGTTCTGAAGTAGTTTTAGGTCTGAAAGCATTGCGAACATCTGGTCTGTTAAAAGCGATCCTGGCAACACCATTAGATTTCTTATAAGTGATATCCTCGTATTCTTTTACTGTTTCCCAGTGAATTTTAGACATGATAATAGATTTTAAGGTAAAAATAGAGCTTTCCATTCATTTCAGAAAGCACAATAAAAAAAGCCTGCCGTTTCTGGCAGGCTGGAAATAACTCATAAGATAAATTATTGCATATATTTTGCCATTAATGGCTGAAGTTCCATACCCCACGCCTGACCTATTTCCATACCTTTTTTGGTAAGTTCAGGAGTTATGGCTACCATTTTCTTTCCAACCGGAGTCGCATAAAATTCGAGGATCTCATCGATTTCCTTTTCGGTAAAACTCTCTGTGTAAACCACAGCCATCTTTTTATACAAACCTTCGGTACTTTCTGCAAGTTCCTTTTTAAAAGCTTCCCTATTTTCTTCAGGAACCATCTCCACGATTGGTTCGGTCATTATATCAAATTGTTGACCAGCAGTCATTTTTATCAACTTAACCGCCTTGGCTTCAAATGTTTCTGGTTGCTGAGCGAATGAAGCAAGACTAAAAGCTAAAAAACTAAGAGTAAAAATAATTTTTTTCATAATTGAATTGTATAGTATAATTTGATCACGAAAATAAACGTTTCCGAATATAGAAATAAAGATCAACAGCAATTTTTCAGATTTTTTTTATATTCTGAAAGTAAAAGATTTAGGTTTGCATTGTTTTTGATGTATTTATAAAAAATTGTTCGAATGAATTTCAGGATATTCTTAATACTTTTCTTTTTCTGTTCTTTAGCTCAGGCTCAAGAATACTGGGATCGCGAAGATTTTGAAATCAGTAACCGGAGTATTGACAATACCTGGAGAGAATTCAGCTTTAACTGGCAGATTCAATCCAGTTTTAATTTACCCGATGGTTCATTTCTGCATTTGAAAGATAATATTCAAAGTGATCAGATCGATATGCTGGCCGCAATAGATAAAATGAATAGAAATCGCGTTCAGAGAAAAGTAGATCTTGGATCACCTTTACCTCAGCGCAAACAGGAAAAAAAGATCTTTGAAGTAACGGGAGACGTGCGAGCCAGGGACCAGAACGATATTTTTATGAACCCATATTATCCGAATCCATTTCTGAATAACTACAATTCACGCGGATTTGGAACCAGAAGATATACCTCTCCTTATAATTACAATTATTAGTCTAATTGTCCTTTAAAAGGATGCCGTCATCTTTAATCTCAACCAGTCGTTGCTTATAAAGTGTTCCTACGGCCTTTTTAAAGCTTTTCTTACTCATCTGAAGTCTGTTCTTGATCTCTTCCGGGGAAGATTTATCGGTAAGGTCCATAAATCCGCCAGCAGCTTTTATCTTATCAAGGATTTTCTGAGCGTTAGGCTCAATGCTTCGATATCCGGGACGCTGTAAGGTGATGTCAATCTTATTATCTTCCCTTATTTTTTTGATAAAACCTTTTATTTTATCGCCAATTTTTAGAGGTTTAAATACTTCGTCATGATAGATTAGACCTAGATGAAGCTGATTAATGATGACATTGAAGCCAAGGTCTGTGTGATTACTTACGATGAGATCTACTTCCTCAAAAGGCTTTACCGTTAAAACGGAGTTATCGAGAAAAGAATGTACTTTGGAGGATGCCGCCAGTCTTTCTGTTTCCAGGTCCAAATAGCAAAAAACAAGATACCTTTCTCCTTTTTGCATTGGGATCACTTGTTCTTTAAAGGGAACAAATAGGTGCTTTTCAAGTCCCCAGTCCAGAAAAGCTCCAAATTTGCTTACCTCAACGCAGGTAAGGTTTTCAAATTGATCGCGTTTTATTTTTGGCTTAAGAGTGGTGGCGACAGGTCTTTCTTCATGATCGAGATAAACGAAAACTTCTATTTTATCATGCACCATCCAGGTTTCTGGAACATATTTATTTGGAAGTAAAACTTCATCACCTTCATCATTTTCAAGATAGATCCCGTGATCTGTCTCTCTTATAATTATCAATTCGTGAAATTCACCTATCTGGATCATAAAATAAAATTTAGCCTACAAAGATACTCTTAATCGGAAATAAAAAAATCCGTTTAAGGGTTTATCCCAAAAACGGATTTTAATTATTTCGATTTTGCTCTATTTATATAAACTTTCTTTTCCAAAATGCTTGGTAAGAAGATAATAGATCACTACTCTATATTTATTTCTGTTTGATTTTCCGTATTTCTCCATTACCTGATTGATGGCTTCGTTGGCCTTGCCTTCATCAGAAACTCCCAATTTCTTCATGACGAAGTTCTTTTTTACGGTTTCTACTTCAGATTCACTGGAAGCTGCTACGGTTTCAGCATCAGCATTGTAAATACTAGGCCCCATAGATTCAGCAATTTTACGAACCAGGTCAATATCAGGATTACTTTCTCCAACCTTAGATTTCAGGTCATCTATGTATTGTCCTACTTTTTCATCTAATTTACTCATAATCTAATTTTTTAGTTGAAGCCTAAGATAATAAATTAGCTTCTTAAGAAGTGTTAGACGAATTTTAAGATTTCATAAAATTGAAGTATTCCAGTAAAACTTCATCATTTATTTTACGCGGAGTAAATATTTCAAGCAATTTTGGCCTTTCTGAAGCTGAATAAAATTCTGTCATAGCATTCTGAATATCCTCTTCAGAATTAGCTTTTAAATATTCAAAATCATAAAGATCACATATTGGCTCTGCCTTGAGATCATGAACAGTTTCGAAATATGTATCAAAATTTTCTGAATTCTTATTTCCTGGAAGTATTCTAAAAATTCCTCCTCCGTGGTTATTCAAAATTATAATTCTGAAATTGGATGGAATGTAATTATTCCAGAGCGCATTGCTATCATAAAAGAAACTAAGATCTCCGGTGATAATGGTCACCGGCTCTTTGGAGCTTACTGCAGCTCCTACCGAAGTTGAAATACTACCATCAATTCCACTAGTCCCCCTGTTACAATACATTTTTAAGCTGGAGTTCCATTGAAATAACTGGGCATATCTTATGGTTGAACTATTCGCGAAATGCAGAATAGAGTTTTCAGGGATTTTTTTGTAGATCTCCTGCATAGCTTTAAGATCTGAATAAGGGATTTCTGCCATATATTCCTCATGCCTTTTTTGTCTTTTGCTTTTAATCTCTTTCCAAAAATTTCCGTAATCGCTATCTATATCCTTAGTCAACGGAAAAAACTCTGAAAAGAAAGAATTTACATCGGTTTCAAAATGCTTGTTCAAACAAAAGAACGTGTTGTAAGCCTTTTTGGAATCAACATGCCAGTGGTGCTTCGGACTATAATTTCTAAGGAAAGCTTTGATCTTTTTTGAAACGATCAATCCTCCAAATGTGAGCAGGATTTCCGGTTGAAGTTTTTTAAACAAATCTTCTTTATTCGAATCTTTTTCTATAGGTCCTATTAGTGTATCGATCCTTGTGAAAAATTCTTCCTGATGAAGATTTGAAGTAGTTTCTGTAAGAACTATAACACTCGGATCATTTGCCAGTCTATCTAAAAACTTTTGTTCTACAGCATTTGGTTGCGCTACACCAACGATGATCATTTTCCTCTTCGCAGCATTCCAGACATCGGCATAATTTTGAAGCTGTTTTTCCGAATAATGTCTTTCTTTGATCTCTGGAAATATTTGCAGAGGATTTACTTCAATATTCTCAACAGTATCATATAAAGGCTCATAGAACGGCACATTTATATGCACTGGCCCCTTCTCCTCTATCGCTTTGTTCAAGGCCAGGTTAACTTCACGCTCATTATGCTTTTGCGCCTCGAACTGCTTTTGCTGAAGTTTAGGATCTTGAGATTCATTTTCCAGCACCAGTTCCGAATATAAATTTGCGGAGTAAAGAATATGGTTTTCAAAAACGTTTTTCTGCCTGATGGTTTGACCGTCCCCAATATCTATTCTTTCAATTGGTCTATCTGCAGAAATTACTACCAGGGGAATATCGCTGTAAAAAGCTTCGGCAATGGCTGGATAATAATTTAATAAGGCTGAACCTGAAGTACACACTAATGCTACTGGTTTATTTAAACGCTGCGCCATTCCCAAGGCAAAAAATGCCGCAGAACGCTCGTCCACAATACTATAAGGAGTAATCTCATCATGATGAGTAAAACCAATGGTTAGCGGCGCATTTCTGGATCCCGGAGAAATTACTACATGTTTGATATCTTTTGCCACGCATAAAGCAACAACCGAGCGGGCCACAGGTATTTTTGAGTACTTCATAGAAACTCAAAATTACAATTTACAGTCTATTTCCGTGAAAGTTTTTGAGCTTATTTAACAAGAACGGCTTTCATGGTCTGCGATTTATTTACCGTTTCCATCCATTCATCAGCAGCATTAGAATCAGCGGTAATTCCGCCACCTACAAAAACACGCGCGTTTCCGTCTTTGATTTTCATACACCTCAGATTAACAAAAAGAGCAGTTTTCTTCGAGATCGATGCAAACTGCTGATTCTCCTGATTTTTCCTGTTCGAATTTCTCTTACTTTCGGTTTTCATATTTAATTCTCCAAGATAACCGGCATAATATTCCCTCGCATAAGCCTCGTTATTCAAAATAAAATCCAGTGCTTTTTGCCTGGGCAATCCACAAACAGCCGGAGTTGGATGTAAGGTATTTATCAATTCGCTTAAATGATCAAGACTGGTTAATCTTCCTGTAATATCGGTACAGATATGAAGCAGATTTCCTGCCCTGGCAGAATAAGCATCCGAAACTGATATAGCTTCAATTGATTCGATTGAATTTAAAGAATCGAGAATATAATCGGTAACAAATTGCTGCTCTTCAGCTTCTTTCCGGCCCCAGGTCACATCAATTTTACCTTTATACAATTGCGTACCTGCAAGTGCCATGGTTTTAAATTTTGTTCGTTCGGTACTTAAAAGTGTTTCCGGGGTGGCGCCAAGCCAATAACCAGTTTCTGGATGAAACCAGATATAAACAAAGGCCTGAGGATATTTATGAAGTAAATTTTTAAAGATTCTCAGCGCGTCAGGATCATACAATTCTACTTTTTCAGATCTGGAAAGCACTACCTTTTTCAAATTTCCCTGCTTAATGGTATCTATTCCTTTCTGAACAAGATTCTCATGCTGTTTCTGATCCTCTTCCATCAGTTCAAAATCGAAATTGCCTGTTACATCATCAGGATCACGATCATCTAAAGAACCTTCAGCCTGGTATTCAAATTTATATTGATCAGAATTATTTGAAGGAATTAAAAAACAATCATTTTCAGAATTGAATGGGGCAAAAACAAATCCGCTTTCAGTATGATCTTTAGCTTTATGAGCTGTCTTATCCCACTGAAGTATAGCGTTTACTTCAATTTCAGCAGGTTTTCGATAAATAACGAATGGCTTCCCCTCCAGAGCATGTTCTCTAACAAGTTGAAAGAATTTTGTAGAATCGATCATTTCTTTTCCTTTGGTAATGCGATGGTGGTCAATTTCACCAATGAAATTAAATTAGCAGCCTCATCAGTAATTCTTATTTCAAAAAGCTGTGTCGTTCTGCCCTTGTGAATAAAGGTAGCTTTTGCATATACCCAACCTTCCTTGATGCTTTTCAAATGATTAGCCGAAATTTCAATTCCGCGTACAAAGAATTCCTCAGTATCTAAAAAAATATAGCTCGCCATACTCCCAACACTTTCCGCAAGTGCTACACTAGCTCCGCCATGAAGAACCCCGTCAGGCTGATGAACCCTCGAATTCACCGGCATTTTAGCGATTAGAAAATCCTCGCCGACATCTGCTAATTCAATTTCAAGAGTTTCCATCAGCGTATTTTTACATACTTTTTTTGAAAGCTCGAGCATTTCTTCCTTCGTCATCATTTAAAAGATTGGTTACTTTGTAAAAATACAAAACAGCAAACAACCATGAGCAAAGAGAAAAGTCTTTCTTACGCTATTTCTAATACCTATTCCACCCTAAACGAGAAAACTGAAAATACTAAAACGGTATGGCTTGTTTTTCACGGGATTGGCTATTTAAGCCGATACTTTCTAAAATATTTCAAACATCTGGATCCTAAAGAAAATTACATTATCGCTCCACAGGCTCAGTCAAAATATTACCTGAATGGTGAATATAGACATGTTGGCGCTTCCTGGCTAACCAGAGAAAATACAGAATTTGAGGTAGAGAATATGCTTAATTATCTCGATGCGGTTTATAAAGCTGAGGATCTTGCAAATGTTGAAAATCTGAATATTTTGGGCTATTCCCAGGGAGTTTCTGTAGCTACTCGATTTATAGCCCGAAGAAACGTCAGATGTAAAAACCTGATCATGCATTCCGGGAAGGTTCCCCAGGAATTAAAAGCTGAAGATTTTCAGTTCTTGAAAGACACTAATTTTGCTTTTATCTACGGTACTGAAGATGAATATTTAAAATCTGGAATAATCACGGTAGAAGAAAAACGATTGAATGAGATCTTTCCAGAAAATCTTGAGATTCTAACTTTCCAAGGTGGCCACGAAGTAAATACAGAATTGATCTCAAAATTTGCTTAATTTGAGATTTCTCTATGCATTTAAATAGCGCAAATTTTCAAATTCTTTCGCAAATAGAATGTGACAGGGAAATCTTAATTTGAAATGAATGAATCAAAAATCAAAATCATCTATCCTTAAAACTATTGGTCCTGGATTTTTACTCGCCGGAGCAGCAATTGGTGTTTCTCACCTGGTTCAATCTACTCGTGCCGGCGCCGATTATGGATTTCTTTTGATCTGGGTTCTCATCCTCGCCTGCGCTACTAAATATCCTTTTCTGGAATTCGGACCGCGTTATGCTGCGGCTACCGGGGATCATTTGATTACCGGTTATCGCAAAATGGGTAAATGGCCCTATCGAATTTTTATAATAGTGACCGTGGGAACTATGTTCATTGTCCAGGCTGCGGTTACCATAGTTTCTGCCGGTCTTGCCGAAGAGCTTTTTAGTATGGGCTGGTCTATCTTCACCTGGAGTTTTATTGTGCTTGGAATCTGTATTGCACTGTTGCTAATTGGTAAATATTCAGCACTGGACACCACTATGAAGATTATCATTAGCCTTCTCGCGATCGCAACATTATCTGCGGTAATTTTTGCTTTTGGAGATGGAAGGCTTGAAAATGCACTTTCCTATACCCCTCCCGAAATCTGGAATAAAGCCGGGATCGCATTCATCATTTCATTTATGGGCTGGATGCCTATTCCGCTCGATGCATCGGTATGGCATTCGATTTGGACTACGGAAAAGGCGGAAGGAAATAATCGAAGAACCAGTGTTAAGGAAGCTTTTACCGACTTTAATATTGGCTTTTTTGCTGCCGCGTTCATCGGAATTCTATTTCTGCTCATGGGAGCTTTGATAATGTTTGGAAGCGGACTCAGTTTTTCAAGCAGTGGCGTGGAGTTTTCGGGTCAGCTGATTGATATGTATGGAAAAACACTTGGCGACTGGAGCAGACCAATTGTTGGAATTGCCGCTTTTATCGCAATGTTCTCTACCACTCTGGCCGTTACCGATGCTTTTCCGAGGGTGATTTCCGAGATCCTGGCTGAAAATAAAATGGAAGTAGATCATCCTAAAAAGAAACGATGGAGAAATTACAAGATCAATGTATTCCTGATTCCGTTAATAGCCCTTCTAATTCTTTATTTCTTCGGAACATCCTTCACAGCCTTGATCGATTTTGCCACCGCGCTGTCCTTCTTATCTGCACCAGTGATTGCCTGGTTTAATTTTAAGATTGTTACAGGAAACCAAATGCCGATTAATGAAAGACCAGGAAAAACCTATAGAATTTTCAGTCTTCTGTGCTTCGCTATACTGGTAATTTTTGCTGGGATTTATATTTATACCCTCCTCGTGTGATTGATTCTTCAGAAAATTAAATAAAACTTAAATCTTAAAAATGATTGCTCACCGTTCCTGAATCTTCGTAAATTAAGTTCAGGTTGGAGCAATTATGGCGTACAAATTCACTCTTCGCGGAAAAACATATTCTTTCAAAAATCTGAAAACCGTTCTGGCAAAAGCTACTCCGGAAAGATCTGGAGATGCCCTTGCCGGTGTTGTTGCTGAAGACAATAAAGAGCGAATTGCTGCTCAATATTGCCTAAGCGAAATTCCGTTGAAAAGATTTCTGGAAGATCTGGTCATCCCTTATGAAACTGATGAAGTTACCAGGCTGATCATTGACAATCATAATACTCAAGCCTTTAAACCAATAGCCAACCTAACGGTTGGTGAATTTCGAGATTTTCTGCTTTCATATAAAACTGATGCTGATACACTAAATAAACTATCTCCCGGTATAACTCCCGAAATGGCAGCAGCCGTTTCGAAGATCATGAGAAATCAGGATCTGATTTCTGTAGCTTCAAAAATTGAAGTGGTCACTAAATTCAGAAATACGATTGGTAAGAAGGGGCATTTTTCGGTTCGTTTACAGCCAAATAATCCTTCTGATGATCCCAAAGGAATTGCCGCCAGTATTATCGACGGACTCATGTATGGCTGTGGGGACGCAGTCATTGGCATTAATCCGGCGACAGATAATCCGCAGGAAGTTTCTAAACTTTTAAAACAACTGGATGACTTCAGACAGCGATACGACATCCCAACTCAGAACTGCATTTTGAGTCATTTAACAACTACGCTGGAGATCATTGACAAAGCACCGGTTGACCTAATTTTTCAATCGATAGGCGGAACCGAAAAAACAAATTCATCTTTTGGTATAGATCTTAAGTTATTGCAGGAAGCTTATGATGCAGGGAAGGAATTGGATCGAGGAACGATTGGAAACCAGATGATGTATTTTGAAACAGGCCAAGGCTCATCTCTATCTGCAGATGCTCATCACGGAGTTGACCAGCAAACCTGTGAAGCAAGAGCATATGCGGTTGCCAGAAAATACGATCCTTTTCTGGTGAATACTGTAGTTGGATTTATTGGTCCGGAATATTTATATGACGGAAAACAAATTACAAGAGCTGCCCTGGAAGATCATTTCTGCGGAAAACTACTCGGCTTACCAATGGGCTGTGATGTTTGTTATACCAACCATGCAGAAGCCGACCAGGATGATATGGATTCTCTGCTAACACTTTTGGGCGTCGCTGGCTGTAATTATATTATGGGAGTTCCCGGAGCCGATGATATTATGCTGAATTACCAGTCAACTTCCTTTCATGATGCCATGTACTTGAGAAAAGTTTTGAATAAAAGACCCGCTCCGGAGTTTGAAGAATGGTTGCTGAAAATGAGAATTATGGATGAACAGGGAAATCGCAATGAAATTCCTGAGCAAATTCTAACACTAAAATAATGGCAAAAGAAATTTCAAGTAAGAACTATCTCCAGAAAGATCCTTGGGAGAATTTGAGATCGCTCTCAAAAGCAAGGATTGCTTTAGGAAATTCCGGTGGTAGTTTACCAACCAAGGAAGTGCTAAGTTTTCAGGAGGACCATGCTTTTACTAAAGATGCAATTTATTCAGATCTAAAAGAAGAAGAATTATTGCAACAATTAGAAAATTTCAAGGTTCCGGTTTACCAGTTTCAAAGCAAAGTTTCTGATAGAAAAGAATATTTAAAACGTCCTGATCTTGGTAAAAAACTGGCACAAACTTCAGAATCTGAAAATGGCGATTTTGATATCCTCTTTATTCTCACCGACGGACTTGCAGCCGATGCTATAAACGAAAGAGCCATTCCGCTACTACAGCAAATTACACCCAAGTTAAATGATTACAAAATAGGCCTATGTGTGGTAAAATATGGCCGGGTCGCCATTGGTGATGAGATTGCAGAGAAACTCAATGCTCAGTTTACCGCGGTTTTAATTGGAGAACGCCCGGGATTATCTTCGCCAAAAAGTCTCGGAATTTACACCACTTTTGAGCCTAAACCTGGCATTACCGATGAACGCCGGAACTGTATTTCCAATATTCACGAAAATGGGTTAAGCATTGAAAAAGCAGCAGATTTACTACTATATTTCATTAAAGAATCTTTCCGTAGAAAATTAAGTGGAGTAAAATTGAAAGCTGGTTTGCAAGGTGAAATTGAAAAAAATTAATACATCTATTCGGAACAGGTGTATAGTTTTTCGTCATTTCTTCCCTGTTGATTAAGGTAATCGTTACTCTCTTCAGCCGTAAGATTTGTTACCAACCTACCTTCGCAATCGTAAAATTCAAGCATAGCCTGGAAATTCACACGTGGATCTGTAATTAGCTGATAATAGACGGTTTTTTCGTTATAATTTCCTTTGAAGATTGAGATTTCAAAGGAACAATTTTCATCAAGCTCGGCTTTAAATGCATTAAACCAGGCTTTACCTTCGGCACTCCCACAATTTTGAAGATCATCATCTGAACAGGAGATCAAAAATAGACAGGCAAGTATGAATAGAAGCTTTTTCAAAAAGTCAAATTTTAAATTACATAGTGCAATAAAGTAAAAAAGCCCCGCATTTCTGCGAGGCTTTTTCAATTTATCGTAATTCAAAGATTACTTCACTTCTTCGAAATCTACATCTTCTACATCATCTCCACTCTTAGCGTCTCCACCTTCAGCTCCGGTTGCACCTTGTTGTGGTCCACCTGGCTGTCCGTTGGCTCCACCCTGAGCTTCTGCCTGGGCTTTATACATTTCTTCTGAAGCTGTTTTCCATGCCTCATTGATCTTGTCTAAAGCTGGCTGAATCGTTTCAACTTCTTTAGTTTCATAAGCTTTCTTCAACTCTTCTAATGCTTCCTCGATCGGTTTTTTCTTATCATCAGATAATTTATCACCAAATTCTTTCAACTGCTTTTCAGTCTGGAAGATCATTGCATCAGCTTCATTCAGCTTATCAACTTTTTCTTTAGCTTTCTTATCAGTTTCAGCATTTGCTTCAGCCTCTTTCTTCATTTTTTCGATTTCCTCTTCGGTTAATCCTGAAGAAGCTTCGATTCGAATATCCTGAGACTTACCAGTTGCTTTATCTGTAGCGCTTACTTTAATGATACCATTGGCATCAATATCGAAAGTCACTTCAATTTGAGGAGTTCCTCTTGGCGCTGGTGGAATTCCGTCAAGGTGGAATCTACCAATTGTTTTGTTATCTGCCGCCATTGGACGCTCTCCCTGAAGTACGTGGATCTCAACAGATGGCTGATTATCGGCCGCAGTAGAGAATGTTTGTGACTTCTTGGTTGGGATTGTAGTGTTCGCTTCGATCAACTTAGTGTTTACTCCTCCCATAGTTTCAATACCTAGAGAAAGTGGAGTAACATCTAGAAGCAATACATCTTTAACGTCTCCTGTAAGTACACCACCCTGGATCGCTGCACCAATTGCAACAACTTCATCTGGGTTCACACCTTTAGAAGGTTTCTTTCCGAAGAAAGATTCAACTTCTTCCTGGATCTTAGGGATACGAGTTGATCCACCTACAAGAATTACTTCGTCAATATCAGATTTTGAAAGGCCTGCATCGCTAAGCGCTTTTTTCACAGGCTCCATAGATCTGGTTACCAATTCTGAAGCTAACTGCTCGAACTTAGATCTTGTAATTGTCTCGACAAGGTGTTTTGGTCCGCTAGAAGTAGCAGTAACATATGGCAAGTTGATCTCTGTTTGAGAAGAAGAAGATAACTCGATCTTCGCTTTCTCAGCAGCTTCCTTCAATCTCTGAAGTGCCATAGGATCTTTTCTTAGATCAATTTCTTCAGCTTTCTGGAAGTTATCTGCAAGGTAATCGATCAATACTTCATCAAAGTCATCTCCACCAAGGTGAGTATCACCATTAGTAGATAGCACCTCAAATACACCATCACCTAATTCAAGAATAGAAATATCAAATGTACCACCACCAAGGTCATACACAGCGATTTTTTGATCCTGAGATTTTTTATCCAATCCGTATGCAAGTGCTGCAGCGGTTGGCTCGTTAATAATTCTTCTTACTTTAAGACCTGCGATCTCACCAGCCTCTTTCGTTGCGTGACGCTGAGAGTCATTAAAATACGCAGGTACGGTAATAACTGCTTCGGTTACATCCTGTCCAAGATAATCTTCAGCAGTTTTCTTCATTTTCTGAAGTACCATAGCTGAAAGTTCCTGTGGAGTATATAGACGACCGTCAATTTCTACACGAGGAGTATCATTATCACCTTTTTTTACGGTATAAGGTACTCTACCCGCTTCTCTTTCAGATTCAGAAAACTTATTCCCCATAAATCTTTTGATAGAAGAAATTGTTTTCTGTGGGTTAGTTACTGCCTGACGCTTTGCAGGATCACCAACCTTTATTTCGCCACCTTCTACAAATGCAATTACAGAAGGTGTAGTTCTTTTTCCTTCGGCATTAGGTATCACCGTTGGCTCGCTACCTTCCATTACGGCAACGCAGGAGTTGGTGGTACCCAAGTCAATTCCAATTACTTTACTCATAACTATATAACTTGTTTTTTACGTTAGTTTATCAATTTTACACTCACTAGAAGTCAATCATTATGCCAGCACAATTCTTCTGACAGGTTGTCACTTTTTCCAAACACCTTGTCATTCGCTGAATACCGGCTGAAACCACAACGATATAATTTTATCAATTTTTCATGGGCAGCATTCACAATTCCTTATTTTTGTCTTCAAATTTTTACTCTGAATGCGAAAAATAGAATGCATTAGCGTTTTTGACATGCTGAAGGTTGGCGTAGGACCATCAAGTTCTCACACCTTAGGACCATGGCGGGCGGCACAACGTTGGATTGGCGAACTGAAGAAAAAAGATCGTTTTGAAGAAGTTGAAAAAATCCATATAGATCTTTATGGGTCTCTCAGTCTTACGGGAAAGGGACATGCCACCGATATTGCCACTCTTTTAGGTTTACTTGGTCACGATCCTGTTACCATGGATATCTCAATTATTGAATCTGAAATTGATCGCATCAGGGAAAGCGGTAAACTTTCGCTAAATGGTGAAAGAGATATTGCATTTGACATAACTGAAAATGTTAAGTTCAACCGTAAATTCCTTGAGTTTCATCCCAACGGAATGACTTTCAGAGCCTGTCTATATAATGGTAAAAAAACGTCTTCTTCTTTTTACTCCATCGGAGGTGGATTTGTGGTTAAGAAAGAGCGTAAAAACGCGAGTAAAAAGATCAAGAATTTTCAGAATTTTCCATATTCGATCGAAAAGGCGACCGAATTACTTGATTTCTGTAAAAAAGAAAATAAAAGTATTTCTGAAATAGTGCTTGCAAATGAGAAGTCTTTACGCTCTCCAGAGGAAATTGACAGCGGATTAAGACAGATATGGGACACCATGCTGGAATCCATGTTTATTGGTTGTCATACTGAAGGAACTCTTCCAGGAGGATTAAATGTGAAGCGACGCGCTTTCGAAATGCATCAGAGGCTTATCGGGGAGACGAATTATTCAGGAGTTGAGGACTGGATCCCTGCGATAAGAAAAACAGAAGTGAAATTCCGCCAGATCCTTAAATGGGTTAGCTGCTTTGCTTTAAGTGTAAATGAAGTTAATGCTTCTCTGGGAAGGGTGGTAACTGCTCCAACCAATGGAAGTGCCGGAACCGTTCCCGCCGTCATGATGTATTATATGTGCATCGAAAATCATGAAGCGACTTTTGAAGATTTGAAAAGATTCATGCTGGTAGCAGGAGAGATTGGAAGTCTTTTCAAAAAAGGCGCTACTATTTCAGCAGCGATGGGAGGATGCCAGGCAGAAATTGGAGTTTCTTCAGCAATGGCTGCAGGTGGATTAACCGAATTGATGGGAGGAACACCAGAACAAGTGCTAATGGCCAGTGAGATCGCCATGGAGCATCATCTTGGATTAACCTGTGACCCTATTGGTGGCCTCGTTCAGGTCCCTTGTATTGAAAGAAATGCCATGGGAGCTATAAAAGCAATCAATGCTGCGGAAATTGCCATGGAAAGCGATGCCAGTCGTGCTAAAGTTCCATTAGATAAAGTAATTGAAACCATGTGGGATACAGCGAAAGACATGAATAAAAAATATAAGGAGACATCTGAAGGAGGACTTGCGGTGAAGGTTAGTCTCAGCGACTGCTAAAACAAAAGTTGAATTTGAATGTACTAAGGGAAAACAACGTTCAGCTCAAAGTGAAGAATCTATTTAGAAACTTTGCTTTAATGGTCTTGTGCTATTTTCTTTTCTTTTTCGTGCTTCAGATTCTAAATACTTTCATTTTTAATCTGGATCTTGAAAAGTACCAGCAATTAGAACTTTTCGAAACTCTTCAGGAAAGCCCTTTAAAGTTTATCTTTCTCGCAGCAGTAGTAGCACCAATTTTGGAAGAGAGTATTTTCAGAAGTGTTTTAAAACCTACAGCGACCAGCCTTAAGGTTTTTTTGTGCGCTATATTATATATCACAGCAATTTTAGTTCTACCCGAAGATGCCCACTGGACATTGAAGTATCTAATGTTATTGGGAGTTCTGGGATTGGTTTACTATGCCTTAGGTGAATTGGTTCCCAGCCAATACTACCGCAAAATCTGCTACTGGCTTCATCGCTATTACCTGATCATCTGGATTCTTGGTGCAATCATTTTCGGATTTGTGCATATCTACAACTACGTGGATAGTTTTCAACTTGATCTTGCTCTTTTTCTAATGATATTTCCCCGCATCATAGCCGGCTTTTTCTTCGGAAAAATTAAACTGGAAAATAAAGAAATGATCTGGCCAATATTGATGCACAGCATGAACAACTCAATTGTGCTAATTGTAGTAGTCCCTTACAGCCTCTCCTATTTAACATAGCCTTAAATTAATTTGGCTTTGCATTTCGTAACTTCTTTTTCCAAAAAATAAATTGAAATATGAAAGCAGCAGTAATTGAAGAAGCAGGTGGAGATTTTATCATTAAAGATGTTGACAAACCGAGCCCTTCTGAAAATGAAGTTTTAATTAAAGTAGAAGCTTGTGGAATTTGCCATAGCGATAATTTTGTAAAAGAAGGCGGTTTCCCCGGTTTGGAATATCCTCGTATTCCTGGACACGAAGTTGTTGGCGTGGTGGAAAAAGTTGGGAAGAATGTATCAAATTGGAAGAAAGGACAGCGCGTAGGTGTTGGCTGGCATGGCGGACATTGTTTTGAATGTGAACCTTGTCGCCGTGGTGATTTCATAAGTTGTGAAAATGCCAAAGTTAGCGGGATTTCTTATGATGGAGGCTATGCCGAATATATGGTCGCGCCAAAAGAGGCCATCGCAAATATTCCTGAAGATTTATCTTCAGCAGATGCAGCTCCCCTACTTTGTGCAGGAATTACAGTTTTTAATGCCTTGAGAAATTCCGGAGTTAGAGCTGGTGATGTTGTTGCCGTCCAGGGAATTGGTGGTCTTGGTCATTTAGCCATTCAGTATGCGAATAAAATGGGGATGAAAACCGTAGCGATCTCACATAGTAACGACAAGAAAGATCTGGCTAATGAACTTGGTGCGCATCATTTTATTAATACTGAAGAAAAAGATGGCGCTGAAGAATTGCAAAAATTAGGCGGTGCAAAACTTATTCTTGCGACTGCTCCACATAGCGATGCTATCACCTCTGTGGTAGATGGTCTTGGAATTGACGGTAAACTTTTAATGGTAGCCGCCACAGGAGAGCCAATAGAAGTTTCTCCAATGCAGTTATTGATGGGACGAAAGTCAGCCGCAGGTTGGCCAAGCGGTACCGCAATTGATTCTGAAGACACCTTGAACTTCAGTGCGATGACGGGAACAAAACCGATGATCGAAGAATTTCCATTAGATAAAGCTGCTGAAGCTTTTGAAAAAATGATGAATAATGAGGCAAGATTCAGAGTGGTATTGAAGCCATAGATTCTAGAATGCTAGCCTGGAAAACCGGAAGATCGAGAATTGATTTTCCGGTTTTTTTATTGCTATATTTGAGCCTTATTTTCAGAAAAATGTCATCGAAATTTAGGTCATCAATACTGCTTTTTTCATCAATTTTCATTCTCTTATCCTGCAATGACTCTAAGAAAAACTCACCTGTACAGGTAGTTGAACAGGAGCCGGAGATCGAGACCGGTGATTATCATGAAAATTATTTAAAAGAAATTTCCTATATAAAAACCAGAGAGGATTCTACTTCAACATTAGGTATGGTCAAACTTGACGGCGGTATGTATATGATGGGTGGAAATAGCAGCCAGGCAAGGCAGGATGAATTTCCCAGACATCGCGAAAAGATCAAAGCAATTTACGTAGATGAAACCGAAGTGACCAATGCAGAATTCAGAAAATTTGTGGAAGAAACAGGTTATGTGACTACGGCTGAAAGATCTTTCGAAATAAAAGGAAAGAAATATGAACCCGGTGCGCTCGTTTTTGATCCCTATAATCCTGAATGGTGGTGGAAGTTTGAAAAAGAGGCAAACTGGCGAAATCCTACAGGACCTGGAAGTGACATCAAAGGAAAAGACAATTATCCCGTAGTTCAGGTCTCCTGGTATGACGCCATGGCTTACGCAAAATGGGCCGGAAAAAGATTACCTACCGAAGCTGAATATGAATATTTTAATCGAGCAGGAAATGATACTCTTATCTATCATTGGGGTAACGATTTCGAAAAAGCTCCGGAAATGGCAAATTTCTTTCAGGGGAATTTTCCGAGACAAAACCTGGCAGAAGACCAATTCAAAAAGAGAGCACCTGTAAAAAGCTTTCCCCCGAATAATTTCGGTTTATATGAAACTTCCGGAAATGTTTGGGAATGGTGTCTGGATACTTATCATCCTGACGCTTATTCAAAACTTGATGAAAGAAACGATGGTTATTTCCAGGATTTTGTGAATATGGATCAGCAAAAAGTAATTCGAGGAGGATCATTTCTCTGCAGCGAATCTTACTGCACCGGTTACAGAAATTCCGCCAGAATGAGCTCTGCCCCGGATACCGGCCTGGAGCACACAGGATTCAGATGCGTTAAAGATATTTAATCACAATCCTCTTTCGTTCTTGTATCTATCAGGTAAGCGATCTTCCATTCATCATTAAATTTTACAAGCTGAAAACTGTTCACTCCACAGTGAGAAAAATTTCCATTGAAATAGAATGAGTAAGGAGTAGTCACCGTAGCCAGTAATCCATTTGCTTCAACTCTATAGTCGTGTAACTTCTCTTCAAAACTTGCATCTGCAGGAATTGAAGCTATAGATTTCAGAAATTTCGAATAGTCATCTGAGCTTATTTTTGTATTTCCGTTTGCATCCATAGAAACAGATTCCAGTTTAATTCCGTCTAAAGCGAATTTTTTTAACTTAATCGTATCCTGAGCATGAAAAGCTTCAAAGAAATCTTCAACCAATTTTTGAGGAGTTCCCTCATTATTATCATTTTGAGCAAATGCAGTGATATTGGATAATAATAGAAGTGTTATAATTAAATTTTTCATCCGGAAGTAGTTTTGAATGTGGTTCACGAATTTACTACTTTTACTCAAATTTAAATTCAAGTAAATGTCTGTTGCAAAAAAGGAATACAAACGTATCACAACTAAGTCTCTTGTAGACATGAAATCTAATGGGGAAAAGATAAGTATGCTTACGGCTTACGATTTTACCATGGCGCAAATTGTTGATGGTGCGGGAATAGATGTAATCCTTGTTGGTGACTCTGCCAGTAATGTGATGGCAGGTCACGAAACTACTCTTCCTATTACCCTGGACCAGATGATATATCACGCCACGAGTGTGGTTAGAGCGATAAGTCGTGCTTTGGTAGTCGTGGATCTTCCTTTCGGAAGTTACCAGAGCGACCCGAAGGAAGCCTTGAGATCTGCGATAAGGATTATGAAGGAAAGCGGCGGACATGCTGTTAAACTTGAAGGTGGTAAAGAAGTTAAAGAAAGTATCAAACGTATACTTCATGCTGGAATTCCGGTAATGGGACATTTAGGACTTACTCCGCAATCCATATATAAATTCGGAACCTATACGGTTAGAGCGAAAGAAGAACAGGAAGCTGAAAAATTGAAATCTGATGCGAAAATGCTCGAGAAAATGGGTTGCTTCGCTTTGGTGCTGGAAAAAGTTCCTGCAGATCTTGCCAAAGAAGTAGCTGAAAGCGTTTCGATCCCGGTTATTGGAATTGGCGCCGGAAACGGAGTTGACGGTCAGGTATTGGTTGTACACGATATGCTTGGGATGACTCACGAATTTAATCCAAGATTTCTACGTCGTTATGCAGATCTACACGGTGAAATGACCAAGGCCTTTCAAAATTATAGAGATGATGTGAAGAGCAAGGCTTTTCCATCAGACGACGAACAATATTAAAACAGATTTCTAAAGTTTCGGCTTGAATCAGGACAAAACACTTTCTACTAAGGATAATCTTCAGGTATTACATGAAGATAATCACATTATCGTAGTAAATAAACGCCCCGGAGATATTGTCCAGGGAGATAAAACTGGAGACAAACCTTTAAGTGAGGTGGTTAAATCTTATCTAAAGGAAAAATACAATAAACCTGGCAATGTTTACCTTGGGGTGGTACATCGTTTAGACAGGCCTACCAGTGGAATTGTACTTTTCTCAAAAACTTCGAAAGCTCTTCCCAGACTAAATAAATTGTTTCAGAATAAGAAAGCTAAAAAGACTTACTGGGCTATAGTGAAAAATGCGCCACCAAATGATTCTGGTGAACTAATCCATTTTATGAAAAGAAATTCCAAGCAGAATAAATCTTATGCTCATAAAAATGAAGTCCCCGATAGTAAAAAAGCAATTTTAGATTACCGACTCATCAAAGAACTGAATAATTATTTTCTGCTGGAAATAGATCTTCATACAGGAAGACATCACCAGATCAGAAGTCAGCTGTCTGCTATAGGCTCGCCCATTAAAGGAGATCTTAAGTACGGTTTTGAACGAAGTAATAAAGATGCCAGCATCCATTTACACTCCAGAGAATTAAAATTCATGCATCCGGTTAAGAAGGAACCGATTCACATTATTGCTCCTCCCCCTTCTGATCCTATTTGGGATGCTATTATGAAATAATTAGAAGTTTTACATGTCATTAATTATTATTTTTAGACAAAAGTTTAAAATATGAAATGGCGAGGCAGAAGACAAAGTGATAATGTTGAAGACCGCAGAGGTTCATCAGGTAAAGGAAAATTAATTGCCGGTGGCGGAATTATTGGAGTGATCTTCGTGATCGCACAATTCATTCTGAGCGATGGCGATATTTCAGTTTTGAATCAACTTGAAGGAACTGGCGAACCTACAGAAACCCGAGAACTTACCGCTGAAGAAAAAGAACTTGGTGATTTCACTGAAGTTGTACTTGCCGATACTGAAGACATCTGGAGCGAGATCTTCGCCGAAAATAACAGACAATATCGTGAACCAGGACTAGTGCTTTTTTCTGATGCTGTTCAAACTGCCTGCGGTGGAGCTTCTGCTGCTAGTGGTCCATTTTACTGCCCTGCCGACCAAAAGATCTATATGGATCTCACTTTTTTTGAAGAACTTCGAAGAAGATTTGGTGCCAAAGGTGGAGACTTTGCTATCGCTTATGTGATGGCGCACGAGGTTGGTCATCACGTTCAAAATCTACTCGGAACTGCTGGCAAGGTGCGCAGTTTGCAGCAACAATCCAGTCAAACCGAAGCCAATGAACTTTCTGTTGGATTGGAATTACAAGCCGATTTCTACGCAGGAGTCTGGACGAAATACAATCAGAAATATTTAAGCGAAGGAGATATTGATGAGGCTTTAAGCGCCGCGAATGCAGTTGGGGATGACGCCATCCAGAAAAGAACTCGCGGAAGCGTAAACCCAGATTCTTTTACTCATGGAACTTCCGAGCAACGTAAGAAATGGTTTATGAAAGGTTATAGAACGGGAGACATCAACCAGGGTGATACTTTCAGTGAAATCCTAAACTAGTTTTTTTGACCTTTACTTCCTTTTAAGGAAATCAAACTTTCAATAATCACAGCACTTATAATTAATGAACCACCCAGAACTGTTTTCAGCGACGGAATTTCGTTCAAAAATATAGCTGCCAGGATGATTCCATATACCGGTTGAATACTACTCATAATACTCGCCGCGGTAACACTGAAGTTTCTGAAGCTTTTCAGAAATAAAGTATGACCAATACAAGTGGTAACAATAGCCAGAACTAATAGCGGTTTCCATTGACCTAATACCAATTCAAAATCGCTATAAAAAGTTGCTGGAATTAGAATAACGGCAACCACAAGGATCTGATAGAACATCAAAGCGGTTCCGTTGTATTTTTCAATCTCCCGCTTCATCAATAAATTTCTAAAAGCATAAAATAAAGCAGAAGCAATTCCGAATATTACTGCCAGGAAATAATCATTCTCCAAATCAAATTCCGGACTTAGAAAATATATTCCAGTAAGCACTAATAAGCCAAGCGCTATATGAACCCGGTTAAATTTTATTTTAAATAGAATAGGTTCTAAAAATGCGGTAATTACAGGATAAGTAAAAAGGGATAATAGGGCGATAGCCACACTGCTATATTTCAGGGAATAGAAATAGGTGATCCAATGACTTCCCATTAAAATTCCGCCAAGAATCATTTTCAGGAGATCTTTTTTATTCTCCACCTTCAGAGAAATCTTTTTGTACCTACAAAAAAGAAAAAAAATTATCACCGCCAGAATACACCGGTAAAATATCGTGATCACTGGAGAAAGCGTAATATATCTTCCTAAGGATCCTGAAGTGCTGATCAAAAGAACAGCAAAATTAAGTTGAAGAATATTTCCTAAATACTGACGTCTATCTGACAAACCCTGGATTTTACCTTGAATATTCCTGACTTTTTTCTTTTATGATCGCTTTTACCGGCCTGTTCTCAATATTGCTTTCCAGCCATGAAATAATATCCAGATAAAGAAAAGCCCTTCTCTCGTAAGGATGATCCTCAAATTTCTTTAATGTTGCATGTAATTTCCGGAATTCATCCTTGATTTCCAGTGGCGAAACGTCTGGAAGATTTCTCAGGAATTTGATCATTTCTTTCTGAACTTCATGCATATCGTTCATTTTGATCAGAAATTTATAAGTGGATTTTACCAACCTATCTAGGTGATAATCCAATCCTGCTTCATAATGTGCCACCAGGTTCAAAATTCTAGAGAAACACATAAGATCTTCCCGCATTTCCAGCGACTTATTATTAATGATCTTCTTCAGGAATTCTATACATTTCTTGTTATTGCCATCACCAAAATACAGACACGCAATTTTATAATAGAACACCATAATATGATGTTCATCTATTCGACCTTTAAATTTTGAAATTTTCTGATTGATCTTTTCTACCAACTCATCAGAATTTCCAAATTCACCCTTCATAAAACGAAGGTTCAGTTTATTTGAGTATACATATAAAAATGAAAGCGCAGAAATATTGTCATTATGTGGAATTTTTGGATCTCGCAAAGAATCTTCAAGCTCTTTCAGCGTATTTTCGAATAGATCTGTATGATTTAAATAGAATAATGATTCCAGTAAGTAATGGTTTCCTTTTAAATAAGAAACCGGGTGAATAGGAATAAGATGCTCATATTCTACAAATAGATCTTTCCACTTCATGGAATAACGATAGCAACCCAGAAAATCCTGGATTAAAAAACTATACCAGAGATGCGCTTTATACAACCAAAGTCTTTCTTTAAATCCCAATTCGCTAAAATCGTATTCCGGTAATTTATTTCTGAAATAGTCCTTTATTTCCTGAGCTTCCTCCTCGGTACGGCAATAACCCATCTTTAAGAATATTGAATATAATTCCAGCGAAAGGTTAGAAAGTTTGCTGGAAATTAGATTCAGCCGGTTCAGTTCTTCCGTTTGTTTTATAAGGGTTTCCGCCCTGTTATTCATACTTCGCGTGATATACTGAGACTCAATGATCTTTTCCAGTTCAAGAATTTCATAAGCAACATTTTTTTCCTCGTAATTCAGCGCTAAACTTTTTACTTTATCCAACAATTTTAAACTCTGCTGATAAAGGCCTTTATGATAAAGTATATATGCAAAATCCAGTTGTTCTCTAATCTGGACCGGTACACTTTGGTGCGCAGGATTCAATCGAAGAGATATTAATAGCTGCTTATAAAGATGTGTTTTTACATTAGAAAGCTGCAATTTGGAAATACTCGTATTCTTCAGAATTTCGGCTTCATTATATTTTTTCTGACGGGACATTACCTTATATAAATTCAGGAATTTTGAATCTGAATTCACTCCTACTCTTCCCACATAGAGAGAAAACTGTCTTTTTTCTGAAGCCGATAAAGATTTAATTAAAGAAAACAGGTTTTCGGTGAGATCATTGGTCATTGTAAATCAATATTTTGTAAAGTACTGTTTTACAATACCTTACGAGGCAAATTATAATCTTTCAGTATCGTAACACATTTCATAGCCAGCTAGGTTAAGCCTTTACTTTCCGATACTTTAGATAAAGATAAAGTAAAATAAATCTCATATGCGTACTGAAAAGGTAGAAATTTTTGACACTACATTGAGGGACGGTGAACAGGTCCCCGGCTGCAAACTGAATACTGAACAGAAATTAAAAATTGCTGCGCGACTGGATGAACTCGGGGTTGATGTGATCGAAGCCGGTTTTCCTGTATCTAGCCCTGGTGATTTTACTTCTGTAAATGAGATTTCAAAACTCGTTCGCAATGCTACTGTATGCGGATTAACACGTGCGGTAAAAAATGATATAAAAGTTGCTGCTGAAGCGTTGAAATACGCTAAAAAACCTAGAATTCATACGGGTATCGGAACTTCCGATTCTCATATAAAATACAAATTTAAATCCAGCAGACCGGAAATTATTGAAAGAGCCGGAGAAGCCGTGGCCTATGCTAAAAGTTTCGTGGATGATGTAGAATTCTATGCGGAAGACGCTGGAAGAACTGAAAACGAGTTCCTGGCAAAAGTTTGTTCCGAAGCAGTTAGAAATGGTGCCACTGTACTGAACATACCAGATACTACAGGCTATTGCCTACCTGAAGAATATGGAAAAAAAATCAAATACCTCAAAGAAAATGTTATTGGAATTGAAAATGTTATTATTTCCTGTCATTGCCACAATGACCTTGGATTGGCTACGGCAAATGCGATTGCCGGGATTTCAAACGGTGCCAGGCAAATCGAATGTACTATCAATGGAATTGGTGAGCGTGCCGGTAACACCGCGTTGGAAGAGGTCGTCATGATCTTGAGACAACATCCTTATTTACAATTGAATACCGATATCAATCCGCAATTGTTGTATGATACCAGTAAAATGGTCTCCAGAGAAATGGGAATGTATGTCCAGCCTAACAAAGCGATCGTCGGCGCTAATGCATTTGCTCATAGTTCCGGGATTCACCAGGATGGCGTCATTAAGAATAGAGAAACTTACGAAATTATAAATCCAGCCGATGTCGGGGTTACCGAGTCGGCTATAGTTTTAACTGCCCGTAGCGGAAGAGCCGCTCTAGCTTACAAAGCTAAAAAGATGGGGTATGAACTTACAAAACTTGAATTGGACAGCGTATACACTGAATTTTTGAATTTTGCCGATGCTAAAAAAGAAGTGGCAGATCATGATATTCATACGATCATGGATATCTATAAAAAGAGTTCAAGAGCAATCGCTTAAGTATTATGAAGAAAACTTTATTTGACAAAATATGGGATTCCCATGTTGTGGAAAGTATACCTAATGGGCCAGACATTTTATATATCGATAAACATCTGATACATGAAGTGACCAGCCCACAGGCTTTTAATGAATTAAAGGAAAGAAATATTCCGTTATTCCGTCCGGATCAGATCGTCGCTACGGCAGATCATAATACCCCTACAAAAGATCAGCATCTTCCGGTGAAGGATCTTCTGTCTAGAAAGCAATTAAAAGAGCTTAGTCAGAATTGCGAAGAGAATAATATTACGCTTTACGGTCTGGGACATCCCTATAATGGAATTGTGCATGTAATGGCTCCCGAACTTGGAATTACCCAGCCCGGAATGACCATTGTTTGCGGAGATAGCCATACCTCTACTCATGGGGCCTTCGGAACTATCGCTTTTGGAATAGGAACCAGTCAGGTAACTCAGGTGTTTGCAAGCCAATGTTTACTTGTTGAAAAACCGAAAAAATTGCGTGTGAATGTCAACGGGAAGCTTAAAAATGGAGTACTTCCAAAGGATGTCATTCTCTATATTATCAGCAAACTTGGAACGAATTCAGGTACAGGATATTTCTGCGAGTACTCAGGGAATGTGTTCGAAGAAATGTCTATGGAAGGTAGAATGACCGTTTGTAACATGAGCATTGAAATGGGTGCTCGTGGTGGTTTGATCGCGCCAGACCAGACAACCATTGATTATGTTGAAGGTCGGGAATTTGCTCCTAAAGATGCTGAATTTGAAAAAATGAAAGCTTACTGGGAAACCTTGAAAACCGATGCTGATGCGGAATTTGACCAGGAATATACCTTTGAAGCTGAAGATATTGAACCTATGATCACCTACGGAACAAATCCGGGAATGGGTATCAAATTGACAGGTTCTATCCCGACAGAAGGAAATAAAAGTGATGCGAAGGCACTTGCTTACATGGATTTTACGCCGGGTGAAACCTTACTGGAAAAACCTATCAACTATATTTTCATTGGTAGTTGTACGAATTCCAGAATTGAAGATTTCAGGGTTGCAGCATCTTATATCAAAGGCAAGAAGAAAGCTGAAAACGTAAACGCATTGATCGTTCCGGGTAGCCGTCAGGTTGCAGAGCAGATCAAAGTAGAAGGCCTGGACAAAGTTTTTGAAGAAGCCGGTTTTACGCTTAGACAGCCTGGATGTTCGGCATGCCTTGCAATGAATGATGATAAGATCCCGGCAGGTGAATATTGCGTTTCTACCAGTAATCGAAATTTTGAAGGCAGACAGGGACCTGGCTCGAGAACCATCCTGGCAAGTCCGCTAACTGCTGCGGCTACGGCAATTTCCGGAAAAATTTCAGATTACACTCAAACATTGAACTAAATGGAGAAGTTTATAAAATTAATAGATACGGTCGTGCCGTTGGATGCTGAAAATGTAGACACAGATCAGATCATTCCGGCGCGTTTTCTGAAAGCGACCGATAAGGAAGGTTTCGGTGAAAACCTATTTCGAGATTGGCGATTTAATAAAAATGGTGAACCAAATGATGATTTTGTCCTAAATCAGGACAAGTACTCAGGTTCCATTCTGGTTGCCGGAAATAATTTTGGTTGCGGCTCGAGTCGTGAACACGCAGCCTGGGCTATAAAAGCCTACGGATTTAAAGCGGTAGTGTCAAGCTATTTTGCAGATATTTTCAAAGGTAATGCTTTGAATAATGGGTTATTACCCGTACAGGTAAGTCCCGAATTTCTGCATAAGTTATTTACCGCTGTAGAAAAAGATGCTGATGAAAAAGTGATTATCGATCTCGAACAGCAGCATATAAGTATTCAAAGTTCAGGAGAATCGGAACATTTTGAGATCGATGCTTATAAGAAAACCTGCCTCATTAATGGTTATGATGATATTGACTTTTTGACAAGCAAACTGGAAGCCATTAAAGAATTTGAAAAGAAAAGAAGCGGAAAGGCAGAACCGCGACAAACCCTACAAACTGAAAACATATGAAATTTAACATAGCGGTACTTCCTGGAGACGGGATTGGTCCTGAAATAACACAGCAGTCAGTGAAAGTGCTGAAGGCTGTTGCAGATAGATTTGATCATGAGTTCAATTTTGAAGAAGCTGAAGTAGGCGCCGTCGCAATAGATTTGTTGGGGGATCCGTTGCCTGAGTCTACACTAGAACTATGTAAAAAGTCTGACGCTGTGCTGTTCGGGGCAATAGGAGATCCAAAGTATGACAATGATCCTTCAGCAAAAGTAAGACCTGAGCAGGGATTGTTGAAACTTAGAAAAGAACTTGGCCTTTTTGCCAATATCAGGCCGGTTAGAGCATATGAAAGCCTTATTCATAAATCTCCTTTGAAACCTGAAAATATTGAAGGTGCAGATATGGTGATCTATCGTGAACTTACCGGAGGAATATATTTCGGAGAAAAAAGTACTGCTGAAGATGGAAAAAGCGCTTCAGACCTTTGTACTTATTCTGTAGAAGAAATAGAGCGAGTTGCTCACCTGGCTTTTAAGTCGGCAGAAGAAAGAAGAAAAAAATTAACCTTGGTTGATAAAGCCAATGTGCTGGAAACTTCCAAACTCTGGAGAAAAACAGTTACTGAGATAGGTAAGGAATATCCAGAGGTAAAACTTGATTTTCTTTTTGTAGACAATGCTGCGATGCAAATGATCTTAAACCCGAAACAGTTTGATGTTATTCTTACTGAAAATATGTTCGGTGATATAATTTCAGATGAAGCTAGCGTGATTGGAGGAAGTATTGGGTTACTGGAATCTGCATCAGTTGGAACTGAAAATGCTCTCTTTGAACCAATCCACGGATCTTATCCACAGGCAACAGGCCAGGGTATTGCGAATCCTCTTGCATCTGTACTTTCCGCTGCCATGATGTTAGATCATCTTGGATTGAAGGAGGAGGCAGAAACAGTGCGCCTAGCCGTTGAATTGAGCATCAAACTTAATGTTTGCACTATTGATATCAACAAAGATAACCACTACTCCACTGAAAGAGTTGGAGATTTTCTGGAAAGCGTGATCAGCGATACGGAAGGGCATATTGTAAACAATGAAAACCTTAATCTTGGCCAGATGACCATAATTTAAAGATTAGTTCATGTTTGTTTAGACAGCTGCCTCCTGCCAGATATTATCTCCAGGAGGCATGTCTTTTTAAAGTTGTTGCAGTTTTGCCCTGATTTGATTCAAAACCAGGTTATCCTTACTACCGGTATGAGTATGTTTCATACCTTCAGTCGCCTCGTAAGTTCCAGATTGAACCTGCTCTCCAATGATCTTATAAGCATCTCTGAACGATTTACCATTCATCACCAGCTCATTGATGCTATCTACAGTAAACAGGTATTTATATTTTTCGCCTTTCAAATTGACATTCTTCACCATAACCTGAGAAATGGAATGGGTAAAAACATCCAGGATCTCTTTCATGTTCTCAACCGCATAAATACTATTCTCTTTAATTAACTGAAAATCCCTATGATAGCCACTGGGCAGATTATTGGTGATCAGAATCATTTCATTGGCGATAGCCTGAAGTTTATTGCATTTCCCTCTTACGAGTTCAAATACATCCGGATTCTTTTTATGAGGCATGATACTGGAACCTGTAGTCAATTCATCCGGAAAAGTGATAAAATCAAAATTCTGGCTCATATACAAACAGATATCCATCGCAAACCTGGAAAGCGTATTCGCCAGCGATGCAATATTTGATGTTACTGTTCTTTCGCATTTCCCCCTGCTCATCTGTGCAGCCACAACATTGAATTTCTGAGTGGAAAAGCCTAATTCTTCTGTGGTAAATTCTCTGTCGATTGGAAAAGAAGAACCGTATCCGGCCGCAGAACCTAATGGATTCTGATCTATAATTTTCAATCCGGCTTCCAAAAGATAAAGGTCATCAATAAGCAATTCTGCATAAGCCGAAAACCATAAACCAAAAGAAGATGGCATGGCGACCTGTAAATGAGTATATCCGGGAAGCAACTTTTTTTTATGCTTATCTGCCAGACCTAGCAGAACATCAATCAGGCTTTTCGTTTTTTCTGAAATCTGCTGAAGATTATCCTTGAAATACAATTGCTGCGCTACCAGAACCTGATCGTTTCTAGATCTGGCCGTATGGATCTTTTTTCCGGTATCTCCAAGTTTTTTGGTAAGTTCATATTCAATTTTGGAATGCACATCTTCAAAATCTTCCTCGATCTCGAATTGTCCTTTCTCAAGCTGATTTTTTAATAAATCCAGTTCCGAAACCAGAGCATCCACTTCTTCAATTTCTAAAATACCAACTTTACCAAGCATTTTTGCATGTGCCTTGGAAGCCTGAATATCATATTCAGCCAGATACATATCCAATTCACGGTCGTTACCAACTGTAAACTTTTCTATCTGTTTGTCTATAGAAATACCTTTATCCCAGAGTTTCATAACTAGTTTTTTAATGCCTTTTCAAGCAATTTGATATATTTTTCAATTCCTTCTTCGATTTCCCTCACATAAATAAATTCATCTGCAGAATGGGATCTGGTGGAATCACCCGGACCTAATTTCAAAGATGGGCAACTCAACATGGCCTGGTCACTAAGAGTTGGTGAACCGTAAATTTCCATTCCAAGGTCCATTCCAGCCTTTACCAGTTTGTGATCCAGCGGAATTGATGATGAATTTAATCGTAAACTTCTCGCTTTGATATCATCTACCGGAGCCTCCTTTTTTAAGATCTGCTCAATTTCTTTATTGCTGTATTTGTCATTTACCCGAACATCGATCACCAAATGAGTTTTTGCAGGCACTACATTATGTTGACTCCCTGCATTGATCTGAGTCACCGTTAATTTTACTTCTCCAAGATTTTTAGAGACTTTATCCAATTTGAAATTTTCAAACCACTCAAGTACTTTCGCCGTTTTATAAATGGAATTATCATTATTAGGATGGGCAGCATGGGAAGGAGTTCCTTTTATCACAGCATCAAATACCACCAAACCTTTTTCTGCAACCGCAAGACTCATTAAAGTTGGTTCACCAACTATAGCCACATCGATTTTTGGAATTTCAGGAAGTAAAGCAGCTATTCCATTTTTACCATTTATTTCTTCTTCTCCAGTGCCGGCAAATAAAATATTATGACTTAGATTCTCTTCTGAATATAAATAGGTAAAGGTGGCTAATAGTGAAACCAGGCATCCACCGGCATCGTTACTACCCAATCCATATAATTTTCCATTTTCAATCTCCGCCTGGAATGGATCTCTGGTATAAGCTGAATTCGGCTTTACTGTATCATGATGAGAATTCAGCAAAAGTGTTGGCTTGTCCTTATCAAAATGCTTATTTACAGCCCATATATTATTCAAAAATCGATTATGTGGGATTTTATGCTTCTTAAACCAATTCTCCAAAAGACTAGCTGTTTTGTGCTCTTCTCCCGAAAATGACTGAGTTTGAATCAGCTCATTTAGCAGATCTACCGCCTGTTTCTGAAGTTCTCCTAACTGCATTACTTTACGATTTTGGTATGAATGGAATTCTTTTTCAATAATCCGGAATCACCTAACAATACGCTTGAAACTCCTCTTTCAATAGCTTGAAAACAATTATGAAGTTTTGGAAGCATCCCATCGGTTATGATTTTAGAATTTACCAGGTCTTTATAATTTTCTGAATTCAGTTCGCGGATTACTGAATTTTCATCGTCAATATTTTTTAAAACACCCTTCTTTTCTGAACAATAATATAACTGAGTCTCAAAATGTTTACTCATGGCGATCGCGATTTCTGAAGCTACCGAATCTCCATTTGTGTTCAAAAGCACACCCTCTTGTGTACAGGAAATTGCCGAAAAAACAGGCACTATATTTTGCTTCAAAAGACTGGAAATAAAGTCATCGTTCAGGTCTTCTATATCACCTACAAATCCGTAGTCGACTTCTTTTACTTCTCTTCTTTTTGAAATCAGAACCTTTGCATCAGCACCGCATAATCCTATTGCATTTTGATTTATGGATTGAAGCCTTGCCACGATATTTTTATTTAGCAAACCACCATAAACCATGGTAATTACTTCCATAGAATTTTTGTCCGTGATTCGTCTACCATCGATCATTTGCGTCTGAAAACCAAGTTTCCCAGCTATTTCTGTTGCTTTGTTACCGCCACCATGAACAAGAATCTTTTGACCTTCTAATTTCACAAAATCAGATAAAAAAGAATTCAGCAAAACCTCATTTTCAATCAGCTTCCCTCCTATTTTTATGACCTTAAGAGCCTCCATTTTAGGTTTGTGAACTATTTCGAGCATTCCAGAATTCTTTTTAAAACTGCCTGTGCCGCAAAAGTCCTATTGTTTGCCTGTTGGATCACTATGGAATTTTCGCTATCCAGAACATCATCTGCTATAACTACGTTTCTTCTAACAGGAAGGCAGTGCATTACTTTCGCATTATTCGAATGTTTTAGTTTGGCCTGATTTACTTTCCAGTTCTCTTCCACATTTAAAATCTGACCATAGTTTTCGTAACTACTCCAGTTCTTGACATAAATAAAATCGGCATCCTGAAACGCTTTTTCCTGGTCATGCTCTACTTTAACATCGTTCCTTACATCTGGAGCCAGATCATAGCCTTCAGGATTAGCGATCACAAAATCAACTTCCAGCCGTTGCATTATTTCAGCAAAAGAATTAGGAACCGATTGCGGTAAAGCCTTGGGATGTGGCGCCCAGGTTAAAACTACCTTCGGTCTTTCAGCCTTATTAAATTCCTGAATAGTGATGGCATCGGTAAGCGCCTGTAATGGATGTCCGGTCGCACTTTCTAGATTTACCACCGGTACCGAGGCATATTGCTGAAAGCTTTTTAAAATATGTTCAGATTCATCCTTTTCTTTATCTTTCAAACCTGGGAAAGCTCGTACCGCGATAATATCACAATATTGAGATAGCACCGCTGCTGCTTCTTTGATATGCTCTGCCTTATCTGAATTCATCACTGCGCCATCCTCAAATTCCAACGCCCAGCCATCTTTATCGGCATTCATTACCATCACTTCCATCCCTAATAATTTTGCCGCCTTCTCTGTACTTAAACGCGTACGTAAACTATTGTTAAAGAAAAGCATTCCTAAGGTTTTGCCTTTTCCTACCTTATATTCAGGGTTTTTAGATTTTAAGCCTCTAGCCTCTCTAATTAAAGTCTCAAGGTTTTCTATATCTGCTAATGTGATGTAATTCTTCATTTTAAAGTTTGGTTTTACCGTCATTCTGAACTTATTCCAGAATCTAGGAGAAGCTGAAACAAGTTCAGCTTGACGTAGGAAAATTTTTATTTTGTTTTTTCAAGACTACTTTAAGTGCTCTAAAAAAACTTCTAAAATGTTCAATTTCAATATTTAAAGGAGGCAGAATTCTAAGAAGCTTTTTATTCGAAGACGCACCTGTAAATATTTGATGTTCAAACAATAGCTCCTTTCGAAGTACCGCGATCTCAAAATCGAATTCCAGGCCGATCATTAAACCTCTTCCTTTAATTTTCTTTATCTCCGGAATTTTAGCCGCTTCTTCATTTACAAATTCTGAAACCTGGTTAGCATTTTCCATTAATTGTTCCTGCTGAATAATATCCAGCACCGATATTCCCGCGGCACAGGCAAGGTGATTTCCACCAAAGGTAGTTCCCAGCATTCCGTATTTCGATTGAATATTATCATCGATCAGAATTCCTCCAATTGGAAAGCCATTCCCCATTCCTTTCGCCATCGAAATTATATCGGGCCGGATTTCATGTTTCTGAAAGGCGAAGAAATTTCCGGTTCTGCCATAACCAGACTGCACCTCATCAGCAATTAGCATTACCTGATTTTTTTTACATAATTCCGCCGCCGATTGGTAAAATTTTGATTCGGCTTCATCTAATCCTCCAACTCCCTGGATCACTTCAAAAATAACTGCGGCCACATCTCCTTTTTCAAGTTCTGCTTTTAATGAGTCAATATCATCAAAAGAAAGTTTCGTTGCTTTATGACCAAGATTAAAAGGAGCCTTTATAGATTCATTATCGGTAATAGCAACAACCCCGGATGTTCTTCCGTGGAAAGCATTTTCAAAATATATGATCCTGTCTTTGCCGGTATGAAACGAAGCAACTTTAAGGGCATTCTCATTAGCTTCAGCACCAGAACTGCAGAGAAAAAGACTGTAATCCTTAACTCCGGAAACTTTTTCCAGCTTATCAGCAAGTTCCTGTTGTAGCGGATTTTTAATTGAGTTTGAATAAAATCCCAGCTTGGCTGCCTGTTCCTGAATAGCTTTTACATATTCTGAATGCGCATGTCCAACCGAAATCACAGCATGCCCGCCATAAAGATCCAGGTATTTTTTTCCGGATTCGTCAAAAACGTAGCAACCCTGCCCTTTTACCGGAGTGATATCGTATAGTGGATAAACGTCAAATAATTCCATTTTTTATTTTTCTGAGATCGTGTTGATTTTTTTGAATGAAGCCTGAATTCCTTTGATTAGCGAAGAACTGAGTCCGTTATGCTCCATTTCATTAAGACCTTCGATAGTACAGCCACGTGGAGTAGTTACTTTATCGATCTCCTCTTCCGGATGCTTTCCCGACTGGATCAATAAGCTTGCAGCCCCTAAACAGGTTTGCATAGAGAGTTCCTGAGCATCTTTCGCGTCAAAACCAAGTTGTACAGCTCCCTGGGTAGTTGCTCGTATCAAACGCATCCAGAATGCAACTCCACTGGCACAAATCACCGTGGCGGCCTGCATCTTGTTTTCAGGAATGATGATACTTGTTCCCAACCGGTTAAAAATGGCTTCTGCAATGGCAATTCTTTTCTGCCCTTTTTCATTACTGCACAAACAGGTCATCGATTTTCCAACGGCTATTGCAGTATTAGGCATCGATCTAATAATAAAATGCTCCTCTCCTACAATACTTTCGATACGCGGAATTTTAAACCCGGTTACTGTGGAGATCAAAACATGTTTATCTGTTAGTTCATCTTTGATCTCCTTCAGGATATTTTCAAATTGAGTAGGCTGAACCGAAAAGATCAAAATATCTGAATTCCTTACCAGTTCCAAATTATCTGAAGTCACCGTGACTTTTGAATATTCAGAAAACTCCTGAATATCATCCGTCTTTCTTTTTGAAAGGTAAAGCGTTGTAAACGCGTTACTAAAAATAAGGCCTTTCGCGATGGAGACTCCAAGATTTCCGGCACCAATAATTGCAATTTTCATATCGATATTCTTTTTATAAAATCAAGCTAAAAATGTTTCAGATTCTTTGAAATTCTAAAATAACTTCAGGGTGACCACTATTAAAAATAACTTCCTTTTAAGTTCAGCCCCTTTTTTTCATCAAATCCAAACATCAGATTCATATTTTGAACAGCCTGGCCCGAGGCACCTTTCAGTAAATTATCGATCACACTGGTGATCAACAACTTATTTCCAAACTTCTGAAGTCTCAACAAACACTTATTTGTATTTACAATTTGCTTTAAATGCAGTTCTTTATCGGTTACAAATGTGAAGGCCGAATCTTGATAAAATTCATCGTACATCTTTTTCGCTTCTGAAAGCTCTCCATTAAAATGAGTATAGGCTGTGGCGTGAATTCCCCTGGAAAAATTTCCCCTATTCGGGATAAAATTAATCTCAGCCTCATGATCAGGTTGAAATTGCTTTAGACTCTGCTTTATTTCATCTAAATGCTGATGTTCAAAAGATTTATAAGCTGAAAAATTATTATCTCTCCAGGTAAAATGGGTAGTTTCTGAAAGTGATGTTCCCGCTCCTGTTGCTCCGGTAACCGCATTAACATGAACATCATCTTTTAAAAGTCCGTTTTTAGCCAAGGGAAGAATCGCCAGAGTGATGGCAGTGGCAAAACAACCAGGATTGGCAATAAAATCAGCCGACTTTATCTCATCCTTATTCAATTCCGGAAGGCCATAAACAAAGGAATGCTCTTTAGATTTCTGCCTGAAATCGGTGCTCAGATCTAGGATCTTTGTATTTTTCGAAAATTGATTTTCAGAAAGAAACTTTTTTGAATTTCCATGACCAAGACATAGAAAAACCACGTCCACGCCAGAGTTGACCTCATCAGTAAATTGAATTTGAGAATCGCCAATAAGGTCCTGATGAATATTGTTAACCGGTTTTCCTGGTTGAGAGGTACTAAAAACAAAATCCAATTCTACCTCAGGATGATTGAGCAGAATCCTGATCAATTCTCCCGCGGTGTAACCCGCTCCTCCTATAATTCCAACTTTGATCATGAATCTTTGTTTACGTGTTGATAGATCTTTCCTGAATTTGAAAGAATCTTAATAAATCCTTTAGCATCTTCGGCAGTCCAGGCTTTATTTTCTTCTCCATAATTTCCAAAACTGCTGTTCATAAGGTCGTTTGGAGAATTAATTCCGTCCAATGAGAATTTATAGGGTTGTAAAGTCACGAAAACATCGCCCGTTACTTTAGCCTGAGAGCTTTCCAGCAGTGCTTCAAAATCACGCATTACCGGATCTAGATATAAGCCTTCATGCAAATGCATTCCGTACCAATTTGAAGTATAATCTTTATGCTGAAGCTGCCATTTGCTAAGCGTATGCTTTTCCAGTAAATGATGGGCTTTGATTGTGATCAAGGCAGCAGCAGCTTCAAAACCTACTCTACCTTTAATTCCGATAATTGTGTCTCCAACATGAATATCCCTTCCAATGGCATATTTTGAAGCAATCTTTTCCAGAATTTCAATATTCTTTTCCGGAGAATTTTTTTGGCCGTTTATGGCAGATAATTCTCCCATATTAAAACTCAGCTTGATTTGCTTTGGTTCTTTCTCGATCAATTGTGAAGGATATGCTTCCTCCGGAAGAGCTTTTTCAGAAGTCAGCGTTTCTGCACCTCCCACACTGGTTCCCCAAAGTCCTTTATTTACCGAATATTTGGCCTTTTCCCAGTTCATTTCAACACCTTTACTCTTCAAATATTCAATTTCTTCCTGCCTGCTTAGCTGCTTATCCCTTATAGGAGTAATGATGCTGATCTCAGGTGCGATGATCTGGAAGATCATATCAAATCTAACCTGGTCGTTTCCCGCTCCGGTACTTCCATGCGCGATATAACCTGCTCCAATTTTCTTCGCATAATTTACTATCTCGATAGCCTGAATAATTCTTTCGGCACTAACAGATAAAGGGTAAGTATCATTTTTCAGAACATTCCCGAAGATGAGATACTTCACCACTTTCTGATAGAATGAAGAAACCGCATCGATATTCTGATAACTGGAAGCTCCAATTTTCTTTGCATTATCGCCAATCTTCTTAATTTCTTCTTCAGAAAAACCACCAGTATTCACGCTTACGGCATGAACTTCAAAACCTTCTTCTTCAGATAAATATTTCGCGCAGTAGGAAGTATCTAATCCTCCGCTATATGCTATGACTACTTTTTTCATTTTAAATTCTTAACCTAATTATTTATCCTGAACCTGGTTCAGGATCTTTTGAGAAGCTGAAATAAATTCAGCCTGACAAATTGTTTATTTTTCAAGCTTTTCCTTTTTATAGAAAAGCGTTTGCTTAATGTTTTTCAATCTTTGAAATGCCTTGTCATTGAAATTGCTCTTCGGCTTTTCGATTTTCTTCGTTTCCTTTTTCTTTTCAGGATCGTATAGCATGCCTGTACAAAGACACATTTTTCTCTCGGTCCTGGTTAGAATATCATAATTCTTACACGTTTGGCAACCTTTCCAAAAGGTCTCATCATCGGTAAGTTCAGAAAACGTAACGGGCTGGTATCCTAACTCATAATTTATCTTCATAACTGCCAATCCGGTAGTGATGCCGAAAATTTTGGCCTCAGGATATTTAGTTCTGGAATGCTCAAAAATCACTTTTTTGATCTCCTTAGCGAGACCATGGTTTCTATATTCAGGATGCACTATAAGCCCTGAATTTGCCACATATTTATCGTGACTCCAGGTTTCTATATAACAAAAACCGGCAAACTTATCGTTGTCTAACGCGATCACAGCATTCCCTTTTTCCATCTTATTGATGATATATTCAGGGGTTCTGCGCGCAATACCAGTGCCACGAACCTTTGCCGATTCTTCGATAGTAGTACAAATGATCTCAGCGTATGAAGCATGAGATTTATTAGCAATGAGAATTTTCATCTGCTAAAGATTTATGTTGAAAAATATGTTTTGATCTGGGTTTTCGAGGGCGGAACCGGACTCACCTAAGTTCCATAAAAATATAGACGCACTTACGTGCGACGGGGAAAACGGCGGTGCATAGGAGAAATATCAGTAAATGTGCTGATATAAAGTTTAAATGCTATGCTGTTTATGTGTTTCAAAGTGGTAAAAAAATCAAATAATATTAAAAGAAAAGAGTTCAGGGGTCACTGCCTAGAAGCGGCGGGGCCTGAAATTCATACGGGGTAATATTATTTGTTTGATCGAAATCATGATACAAATGTATACAAAAATTTAATTCACAAGTATTTACTAGATTAAAAATTGAAATAAATTCGGATTATCATTTAAATATTCTCCGTAAAAATTCTTCTTTTTCATCCTATCCACTAATGGTCCAAAATCCTTCGGATCTTTCAATTCGATCCCCACAACCGCAGGCCCGTTTTCACGATGATGTTTTTTTGAATATTCAAAATGGGTAATATCATCATTAGGTCCCAGCACTTTCGCTACAAATTCTTTCAATGCTCCGGCTCTTTGCGGAAAACTAACTACGAAATAATGCTTAAGACCCGCATAAAGCATCGCTCTCTCCTTAATTTCGGCAGTTCTGGTGATGTCATTATTACTTCCGCTAACGATACACACCACGTTCTTACCTTTAATTTTATCTGCATACAAATCAAGTGCAGATAATGCCATAGCTCCCGCAGGCTCTACGACAATAGCATCCTGATTATAAAGATCAAGAATAGTCTGGCAAATCTTCCCTTCAGGAATGGTGATCATCTCATCAAGATTCTGTTGACAAATGGCAAAATTACGAGCGCCTACCTTCTGTACAGAAGCACCATCAACAAAGCGTTCTATATTTGCCAGTTCTACCACCCTGCCTTCATTCAAGGAAGTTTTCATGGATGGTGCACCTTCCGGCTCTACACCAATAATTTTTGTATTCGGGGACAGGTTTTTAAACATAGATGAAATTCCGGCAAGAAGTCCGCCACCTCCAAGAGGTGCAAAAATATAATCTATAGGCTCTTCTGCCTGCTCAAGGATTTCCAAAGCGATAGTCGCCTGGCCTTCTATTACTTTTTCATCATCAAAAGGATGAATAAATACCAGACCATGCGTTTCCATGTGCTTCATGGCACTTTTAAAAGAATCATCATAGGTATCACCCTTAAGAACTACTTCAACCCATTTTCCGCCAAACATCTGGGTTTGTTCCACTTTTTGCCTAGGCGTGGTTCCGGGCATATAAATCACACCCTTTACTTTCAGCTTATTACAGGCGAAGGCGACTCCCTGAGCATGATTTCCTGCACTGGCACAAATCACACCTTTATTTAGCTGCTCCTCAGACAGGCTGGAAATTTTGTTATACGCCCCACGAATCTTATAAGATCTTACCTGCTGCAGGTCTTCTCTTTTCAGCATCACATTCGCCTGGTATCTTTTAGAATACGTAAAAGATTCAGCCAAAGGTGTCTTGAGAACCACTTTAGAAATCCTTTCAGCCGCCTGTTTAACTGCTTCGTGACTTGGTTTATATACTTTATCTTTTTCCAGCAAAGTATCCATTACGCGTATATTTTCTTCATTGCGGTCATCGCAGTTCTTAGTTTTGCACCGACCTCCTCAACAGGATGATTTTTTATTTCTGAATTCACTTTTTGCAATTTCTGCGCATCAACTTCACCTCCTTCAAATGTTTTTCCTGCAACCTCAGGTTCCAGGGAATTTATATAATCCTTTATAAGCGGTTTCGCGGCATGATCAAAAAGGTAACAACCATATTCCGCAGTATCAGAGATCACTCTATTCATTTCATAAAGTTTTTTCCTGGCGATCGTGTTGGCAATAAGTGGAGTTTCATGAAGTGATTCATAATAAGCCGATTCTTCAATGATCCCTGCATCGACCATAGTTTCAAAGGCCAGCTCAACTCCCGACTTTACAAAAGCGACGAGCAAGACTCCCTTATCAAAATATTCCTGTTCTGAGATCTCTTCTGAAGTCGCTTCGGTTTTTTCAAATGCCGTATTCTCAGTTTCAGCTCTCCATGTATGCAATTCTTTATCGTCATTCGCCCAGTCTTTCATCATTCGGCTACTGAATTCTCCGGAAATTATATCATCCATATGCTTCTGAAATAATGGACGCATTGTTTTCTTAAGATCTTCAGAAATATCATAGGCTCTCAATTTTGCTGCATCTGAAAGACGATCCATCATTTGAGTGATTCCGCCATGCTTTAAGGCTTCAGTAATTGTTTCCCATCCATACTGAATTAGTTTTGCCGCATAGTTTGGATCTACTCCCTCAGCAACCATCTTATTGAAAGTCAAAATTGAACCAGTTTGAAGAACTCCGCAAAGAATGGTTTGCTCTCCCATCAGGTCAGATTTCACTTCAGCTACAAAAGACGATTCCAAAACTCCTGCTCTGTGGCCACCTGTAGCGTAAGCATAAGCTTTGGCCCATTCTAGGCCAATTCCATGCGGATCATTATCGGGATGCACTGCAATCAAAGTCGGCACACCGAATCCACGTTTATATTCTTCACGAACTTCAGAACCCGGGCATTTAGGAGCCACCATAATAACCGTAATGTCTTCACGAATCTTCATGCCTTCTTCCACCATATTGAAACCGTGAGAGTAGGAAAGAACAGCATTCTTCTTTATGTGCGGTTGGATAGCCTGTATCACCGGTGTATGCTGCTTGTCTGGTGTAAGATTGATCACCAGATCTGCTTCTGGAATCAATTCTTCATAAGTACCAACCTTAAAATCATTTTCCGTGGCATTTTTCCATGACTGGCGTTTTTCTTTTATCGCGCCTTCTCTTAAAGCGTAAGAAATATCTAATCCGCTATCGCGCATGTTTAATCCCTGGTTGAGTCCCTGTGCACCACAACCTACGATCACTATTTTTTTATCTCTTAAAGCATCTACTCCGTTGTCAAACTCTTCCAGCTCCATGAAACGGCAAGTCCCTAATTGAGCTAGTTTTTCACTTGTAGAAAGGCTGTTAAAATAATTGGTCATGATAATGAATTTGTTGTATTAAATTTTTCTAGTATTCCTGATATCGGCATTTCGTTCTTGGTAACTGCAATAGTTCCAGATCTCACAAATTGCATCAATCCGTAAGGTTTTAATGTTTCATAAAGCGCGTCTACTTCAGTTCTTTTCCCGGTCTTTTCGATCACGAAAAACTCTTTGGTAACCGTCACTATTCTTGCATTAGTTTCCTTTATAAAATCCTGAATATTATGATCATCCAGAAAATCTTCAGATTTGATCTTGTATAGTGCTGTTTCCTGATAAATTGTTTCAGCATCGGTATGATAAAAAGCTTTGATCACTTCGATCTGTTTTTCGATCTGGCCAACGATCTTTTTAATCTGTTCTTCGGTGACATTCACAATAATTATAAAACGCATTACTTCTGTCACCTCACTAGGAGAAGCTGTAATACTTTCAATATTGATGTGCCTCTTCAGGAAAATTGCCGCGATCCTGGATAATAGACCAAGATTATTTTCGGTGTATATCGATACGGTATAATTCTTCTTTTCCATTACTCTAATAATATATCTGAAACTGCTGCTCCCGTTGGGATCATAGGAAACACATTTTCTTCCTGTTCAACTTTCACTTCAAGGAAATACGCTTCATCAGATTCCATCATTTCCTTTACGGCATCTTTTAATTGCGACCTCTCAGTCACCTGTTTTGCTTCAATATGGTATCCCTTGGCAATTGTGATAAAATCAGGATTGATCATCGTGGTGGAAGCATACCGCTTATCGAAGAACAATTGTTGCCATTGTCTTACCATGCCCAAGAATCCATTGTTCAAAAGCACAATTTTCACCGGAACTTTGGTTTGAAAAATCGTTCCTAGTTCCTGAATCGTCATCTGGTAACCACCGTCACCAATCACCGCGACCACATCTCTTTCTGGTTTGGCCATTTTGGCTCCAATAGCTGCAGGTAATGCAAATCCCATAGTTCCAAGTCCGCCGGAAGTTACGTTACCTCGTGTACTATTAAACTTTGCATAGCGGCAAGCTGCCATCTGATGCTGTCCAACATCTGAAACGATGATCGCATCACCATTAGACTGCTTATTGATCTGTTGGATCACTTCAGCCATTCCAAGGTCCTTTTTAGTGATGTCAAGATTACCTTTAATGACTTTTTCGTATTCGGTTTTATACATGTCCTTGAATTTTTGATGCCATTCCTCGTGAGAATTTGGCTCTAATAATTCAAGTAATGCCTTAAGACTTTCCTTTACATCTCCCAGAACAGGGTAATCTGCTTTTACATTCTTATTTACTTCGGCAGGATCTATTTCAAAATGGATCACTTTCGCCTGTTTGGCATATTTTTCAAGATTTCCGGTCACCCGATCATCAAATCTCATCCCGATGGCGATCAGGACATCGCATTCATTAGTGAGCATATTTGGGGCATAATTTCCATGCATTCCAACCATTCCCACATTCAACGGATGATCTGTTGCTAGTGCAGAAAGTCCTAAAATTGTCCATGCTGCCGGAATTCCAGATTTTTCAACCACCTGTTTAAAAAGATCTTCGGCACCACCTAAAATCACTCCCTGTCCCCAAACGATCAATGGTTTTTTAGCTTTATTGATGACATCTGCAGCTCGCTCCACTTCCAGAAGATTTAGTTCCGGAATAGGTTTATAACTCCTGATTCCAGAACATTTTTTATAACTGAATTCTAAAGAAGCGAACTGGGCATCTTTAGTAATATCGATTAAGACCGGTCCTGGCCTTCCCGATTTTGCTATATAAAATGCTTTCGCCATCACTTCAGGAATTTCTTCGGCTTTGGTGATCTGGTAATTCCATTTGGTAACCGGAGTGGAGATCCCCACAATATCAGTTTCCTGGAAAGCGTCACTACCTAGCAAATGCGAGCCAACTTGCCCGGTAATACAAACCATAGGTGTTGAGTCTATTTGTGCATCTGCAATTCCGGTGACAAGATTTGTTGCACCGGGACCAGATGTTGCGACAGCCACACCAACTTTTCCTGAAACTCTTGCATATCCCTGGGCGGCGTGTGTAGCTCCCTGCTCATGCCTGGTAAGGACGTGGTGAATTTCTTTCTGATATTTATAGAGTTCATCATAGACGGGCATGATCGCCCCTCCGGGATAACCATAAATAGTTTCCACACCTTCTTCAAGCAAACACTTAATCACCGCTTCGGCTCCCGAAACAGTCAAGGTGTCTTTTGTGCTTACCTTTTCGAAACTTGCTGTCTTAACCTGCATAATTCACCGTATTAAAATTCATCTGTAACACAGCCCTCTGAAGCCGATGCTACCATTTTTGCGTATTTATAGAGTACTCCTCCTTTTACCTTAAAAGCAGGTGCTTTCCAGGCTTTTCTTCTTTTCTCAATTTCCTCATCGCTCAAATGAGCTTCAATTCTATTAGTTTCTGCATTTATACTGATTTCATCACCATCTTCCAATAGTCCGATTAGTCCGCCTTCCTGTGCTTCAGGGGTTATATGGCCCACTACAAAACCATGCGTACCACCGGAAAATCTTCCGTCTGTGATCAGTGCGACTTCTTTTCCAAGTCCGGCACCCATTATTGCAGAAGTTGGTTTGAGCATTTCAGGCATACCTGGTCCTCCTTTAGGACCTTCATAGCGAATCACGACCACGTCTCCTTTTTGAACCTTTCCGGAGGAAATACCTTCGTTAGCTTCAAATTCTCCATTGAAAACTTTCGCCTTCCCCTTGAACTCCAAACCTTCCTTACCCGTAATTTTTGCTACGGAACCTTCAGAAGCCAGATTTCCGTATAGAATTCTGATGTGACCGGTGGCTTTGATAGGTTTTTCAACAGGATGTATCACATCCTGATCGTCTGGTAAGGCTTTTACGCTCTCCAGGTTTTCGGCAATGGTTTTTCCGGTAACGGTCATACATTCGCCATGAAGTAATCCTTTTTCAAGCATATATTTCATCACAGCCGGTATTCCACCAATCCTGTGAATATCTTCCATTAAATATTTTCCGCTAGGCTTTAGATCTGCCAGGAATGGAGTTTCCTCGCATATCCTTTCAAAATCTTTCAATCCAAAATTAATCTCTGCCGCTTTTGCGATCGCGAGAAAATGAAGCACTGCATTGGTTGAACCTCCCAGTACCGTCAATAACCTGATCGCATTCTCCAGTGATTTTGCCGTAACGATATCTTTTGGTTTCAGATCTTTTTCCAGAAGGTATTGCATTGCTTCTCCAGCCTTCACGCTTTCATGGGTTTTCTCAGATCCTGTGGCAGGATTGGAACTATTGAAAGGCAAACTCATTCCCAATGCTTCAATTGCGGAAGCCATCGTATTAGCGGTGTACATACCTCCACAGGCTCCGGCTCCGGGACAGGCTTTCTCAATCACCTGCTGATATTCCTCCTCCTGCATTTCCCCGGAGACTTTAGCTCCCCAGGCTTCAAAAGCGGAAACAACATCCAGTTTTTTACCATTATGGCAACCGGAAGCAATTGTCCCCCCATAAACGAGGACTGAAGGCCTGTTCAATCTGAACATAGCCATCAAAGCACCCGGCATATTCTTGTCACAACCAACCACAGTTACTAAACCGTCATAAGACATTCCTTCTACCACAGTCTCCATCGAATCTGCGATAAGATCTCTGGAAGGCAGTGAAAATCGCATTCCCGAGGTTCCCATGGAAATTCCGTCGCTAACTCCAATAGTATTAAAGATCAAACCATTCAAACCTGCATTTTGAGTTCCCTTTTTCACCTCTTTGGCTAGATCGTTCAAATGCATATTACAAGGATTCCCTTCATATCCGGTACTTCCAATTCCCACAAATGGTTTTTTAAGGTCTTCTTTGCTTAATCCTATGGCGTGAAGCATTGCCTGGGAAGCAGGTTGCGAATCACTTTGCGTTATTTTGCTGCTATATTTGGTGTTCATTAAACTGACTTCAATTTCATTTAAGTTTTAAAAATACTTTGTTAACTATACTAATCAGGCTGAATTTATGATATGGAATTAATTTCAAGCGTGCCCATGTTTTTTTAAAATACTGATTTACAGTTATTTAAATAGTTTCGAGTTACGATAGCTAATAATTCTGATTCCGACAAATCTTAAATTCCAGGCATAAAAAAAGCCGTCTTGAAAGACGGCTTTAATTTATAAGTGAAAGGAACAAATATCTTTCTAGGGTCGATCTTCAATATTGAAAATGACGTCAAGAATAGATGTTATAATGTTCTGAATTGCTGTAATCATAATTCTAAATTAGAAAAAAATAATCTATTAACCACATTATCAAATTGTTAATTCTACTTTTTCTTCTTTAAAGAATAAAGATCTTTTCTTCTATCTTTCATATTTCGAACGCTTCCAAAGTTGTGCAGCTCCTTCAAAAGATCAAGATCAACATCCACTAATAAGGTGCTTTCTGTATTTGGAGTTGCTTCCGCTTTTATACCGTTTACAGGAAAGGCAAAATCTGAAGGTGTTAGAACAGCACTTTGCGAATACTGAATATCCATATTATCTACTTTTGGTAGATTACCTACAGAACCTGCGATCGCTACGTAACACTCATTTTCTACTGCCCTCGCCTGTGCACAGATCTTCACCCTGGAATAACCATTTTGAGTATCGGTCATGAATGGTACAAAGAGAATATTCATTCCCTCTTCGGCAAGTAACCTGGAAGCCTCCGGAAATTCTACATCGTAACAAATAAGAACTCCGATCTTTCCACAATCTGTATCAAAAGTTTCCAGTTTATTTCCACCTTTCATTCCCCAAGCGCTTTCTTCAGCAGGAGTAATATGTAGCTTTTCATAGCGTTCATAACTACCGTCTCTTCGACATAAATAGCCCACATTATACATATGTTCACCAACAGGAAGCGGCATACTTCCGGTAATGATATTGATATTATAATTGATCGCAAATTCTCTGAAAGTCTCTAATAATCTTTCGGTATAATCAGAAAGTCCGCGTATTGCTTCAGGTTCAGATAAATGATTGAATTGAGCCATGAGCGGCGCATTGAACAATTCCGGAAAAAGAATAAAATCGCTTTGGTAATTACTCACCGCATCCACAAAGAATTCAATCTGGGAAACTAATGCATCATAATCTTTAAATAGTCGCATCTGCCATTGCACGAGTCCGAGTCTTACAACAGTTTTTGTTGTATTCACCAGTTTTTGCGGCTTGGTATAATAAATATTATTCCACTCCATTAGAGTAGCATATTCTTTACTCTCGTGATCTCCGGAAAGATATCCCTTGATCACTTTCTTAACGTGGAAATCGTTACTTAGCTGGAATGACAATACAGGATCATGGATCTCCTGTAATTTCACTTTTTCAATATATTTTTTAGGAGTTAGCTCAGATGCATATTTTGAGTAATTCGGAATTCTTCCTCCAAAAATGATCGATTTCAGATTAAGGTGTTCACAAAGTTCTTTTCGAGCCTCATATAATCTTCTTCCTAAACGCATTCCGCGGAATTCAGGATGAATAAAAACATCTATACCATAAAGAACATTTCCATTTTTAGTGTGCGTAGAGAAATTTTCCCCGCCAATGATCTCATCATAATTATGATTATCATCAAATTTATCATAATCTACTATGATGGAGAGGGCACAACCGGCGATTCGATTATCGATAACAATACAAAGCTGGCCTTCGGGAAATTTATTCACCAATGTTCTAATCTCTCCCTTGCTCCAATATTCATCAGGCATGGCCTGATAACTTTTCACCATGGAGATCTTGAGCTCTTCATAGTCTTTAACCTGTAAATTTCTAAGTTCAATTTTTGCGGAATCTATCACGGCAATCTATTTTTTTTTACAATACGAAGATACTGCAGAATACGCAGTTAAGGAATTTGAAAAAGACAGATTTGAATTAAAGTATTCTTAAACTTCGCAGATACCTTCTTTGATCGCGAAGATCACCAGGCCAACCCTGCTTTTCACATGAAGTTTATTAAAAAGACTTTCACGGTAGTTCTCCACCGTTTTGGGACTAAGGTTCATCTCGTTAGCGATCGCCTTATAAGTTAGCTCGCTACAGGCATGACCCAGAAATTCAAGTTCTCTCCCGGTTAGCTCCTCGTATTTTTGTTTACGTTCTTCCCGGCTTAAGGCTTCGGAAATTGTTTGATTGGAATAATAACCAGTTCTGTCTATGGCATTTAGTGCATCCTCAAATTCTTCAGGATCTATATCCTTCAGAAGATATCCTCTACAACCAAAGCGTAGCATTTTTATGATATTTTCATCTTCCTGGTCCACGGTAAGAGTGAGGACCTTTTGCTCTGGTTTATTTTCTTTTAACCATTCCATTGTGGCTAACCCATCCATCACGGGCATGCGCATATCTAACAAAATGAGATCTGGAGAAGCATTTCCATCATTGAAATGATTCAAAAGTTCTTCACCATTTTTGTAGACATGGGTAACCTCGAAACCTTCAAAAGAATTTACCAGGATCTGAAGTGACTGCGCAAAAAGTTTATGATCGTCAACGATTATTATCGTCCTGTTCATTTAATTTAGTCTTGGTTGGATATCGTAAAGATAACGAAGTTCCTTTACCAATAGAAGAATTCAGTTCAAAATTGGTATTGATCATCTTTGAACGACTGCGCATATTTAACAATCCAGCACCGGCTTCAACATTATCAAGATCAAAACCCTTCCCATCTTCGAATGCATGGATCTCCAGATGATCTGGAAGGTATTTAAAACTGATTTCCAACACAGATGCCCCTGCATATTTTATCACATTGGAGAAATATTCCTGAAGTATCCTAAACAGGATAATACTATCTTCATGTTTTAAATCATAGTTTTCACCTTCCACCTTAAACTTAGCCTGTACCACCCCTAGCCTATTAAAACGTTCTAATTCGTTTCGCACCGAAGTTTCCAGTCCAACATGTTCTATCACCTCCGTATTTAAAGACCGTGAAAGGGCTCTTACTTCAGCCAGCGAGTCTGCTACCATTTTTTTAGCTTCATGGAAATTACCACGGTTTTCATCCAGAATTTTTTTTTGAAGAATATTCAATTGCATGCTAGCCACAGCAAGCAATTGACCAATATTATCATGTAATTCCCAACTTACATTCTTTAGTGTGGCTTCCTGAATCTCGATACGCGCATTAGAAAGTTCATTTTTAAAATTTTGCTCAGCGGTATACTTTTCCTGTAGTAATTTGTTCTTTCTTCTTTGATAGGTGATAAAGAATAGAACGGTAAAAGCAGCCAGGAAGAAAATTACCAGTATAAAATAGACAATTAATAAGATCTCTTCCTTTTGGAGCATATTTTAATGGTGGTTGTTAAGCAATTATACACAAAAAATATTGAAACCGATAAATGCCTAATTCTTAACTTCCGTAGACCTGGCCTTGATTCTAGACTTCATTTCTACATAAAAACCAATGATGAACATGGAATAGAGAAATATGTTCGCGTACATCAACGCGCTGCCATACATCTTAATAAATTCTGGGTTTTCTTTATTGAAATAAGAGGTATAAATTTTTAATGGTACAACACATAACTGCCACAACAATACAGCTGTTCCAAAATAGAAAAGAGCATCTGAAGTAAGAATCAATATCCTGTCTGAAAGTAATACTTCAAAGAAATAAGCAATAAGACAAAAGAAAACGATGATGGTTCCAAATAATATTACTGAAAATTCCTCTGCATATAGAAAATTACCGAAAGTAGTATAACAGACCAAGCTATAGATCGCGAATAAGATCAGGATCCCATTCAAAATCTTTCTAAGGTGAAATTTTTGGAGTTTTTCAATCTGACTTGAAAATAAATACCCAAATACCAGGTAATTGATCACTCTAACAATATTATAAAGCCAGAAATTCCTATGAAATGGAGAGTCTTTTAAAAATGGAAAGGTTTCGTATTGATCATAAAAGGCCCAGATAGGATATAGGCCGATGGTATCGATTATAAATATAAAACAGAGATAAAAAATAAAAACCTTCATCTCTGTTTTTAATGAATTACGAAATTTAAAATAGTATTTTAAGCCTATACACATCGCCAGAAACTCAAAAATAGGGATGATGTAGAGCTTATTGTCAATAATAAAATCCAGCACTTAAGTAGGTCTAATTAATTAATAGCCGAAGGGCGGCCAAAGTCCACCATTCTCATTAAAGGGTTCAATTTCAATGTTTTCTTCATAATCTTTACCAGACCCATCATCTTCTGTAGCATCCTTCTTTTTGGTGGCAGAAAGAAAAATAGTAGTAAGATTAGGCCTGTTCTTTTTCTCTTTGTAAGCTCCAAGCCAGATATTAATTCCTGGATTTGAAATCTTTGCTTCTTCAGATTTTTCTCTTACGTAATCCAGATACTCCTGTAGTTCATCTAGCGTGAAATGAAATTCACAGGTATCTTCATGCTTTTTTCCGTTGGTAGTAACTTCTAAACGGGTATCCCACCATTCTTTCTGAATTTCTTTCGCTCTTTCGATCGAAATACATTTTTGCGGTTTTTCCATATTTGAATAAGTGATTGGTTAGAACCGCCAAAATTAGGAATATAAAGCGTAAAGCACACATTTATAGTGCAAAAAGGGGATTTTTCCCCTTATACAGAATGATATCTTCAGATATATTTGTATTAGTCATTTTAGTAAAGCTAAAGTGTTTTGGGGCAAAAAAGTGTTGTTTAGGTTTGTTATAGTTCTGAGTAGGGTCTTTTCTATAGCTTTCACCGAGATAGCACTTTTTTATTTCCCCATATTCATCATCCTCTACCGGTAATCCTTCTTTTTAAACCTAACTTTATCTCCAGGTAATTTTTGCGATAATGTTTCAATTCCTTTTTCTGAAAGTTGTAAAATCCGAGGATAACCACCAGTAGTCTGACAATCTCGCATTAAAATGATAATGTTTCCTGATGGCGTAAGTTGAACCGTGCCCGGTATTACAGGTGCTGTGATTATAGAATCCAGCTCATTATGTAGTTTTTCTTTGAGCTGTACCGCCATCCTATTACTACTTTCATCCGTTTTAAATATCGAATTAAAAAGTTGTTGTTTTTGCGTGCTGTTTAAATTTTCAAATTCAGGTCCCGGATATACTTCAATTTCTTCGGAATTCAAATAATCTGAATCAATTTTTAAAGAAGAGAATGAAGTTGCGTTTTTACCTTCAACCGGTTCATAAAACAGTTCTGAAGATTTGCTTAAACGGAATTCCAGAGTAAGACCTTCATACCAGCTTTTGCTATTCATAAGAGTTTCGGTTTTAAAACCACCGAAAATCCCGAGGTAACTTCTAAATCCGTTTTTCCTGGCTCCAAATTTCAAAATATCACCTTCTGATATTTCAATAATAGAATTCATATCTACAGAAACTCCATTCAATTCAGGAGAGAGATGTGCCCCGGAAATACAAATTTTGGTAGTTGCTTTAAATTTTAACTGCGGACCCTGCATGGTAATTTCCATTACCGAAGCATCCTGTTCATTTCCTAAAATAAGATTACAAATACGCATTGCGTATCTGTCCATCACTCCACTTTGAGGCACCCCGAATTTTTGAAAATCAAAGCGTCCTAGATCTTGAATGGTTGAAAATAATCCCGGTTGCAAAACTTCAATTTTAGCTTTCATTATCTAGAATTTTCAGTTGATATTCTCCTTCTGAAACCTGCTCTTCAATTTCAAAATATTCCGCTTTGGGAATCGATTTGAATTTAATTTTATCACCCGCCACAAACGGACTTGGAGGAGAAGCATTTTTATCAAATAAATCAACCGGGCAACTGCCTAAAATTTGCCATCCGCCAGGACTGTTTTTTGGGTAGATTCCGGTTTGATTTTCACCAATGCCAACAGCCCCTTTTGTAACCGATCTCCTAGGTGTTTTTTTTCGTGGAATTTTAAGCCTTTCATCAAGCCCCCCGAGGTATAAAAATCCGGGTAAAAAACCTATAAAATAAACCTGGTAAAACGAAGCGGTATGCAGTTGAATAATTTCCGCTAACTCCATTTTTTTTTGCTTCGAAATGTATTCCAGATCCAGACCGAAATCGGTATCATAACATACTGGTAACTCATAGATTTTATATTTTCTGTTTTTTGTTATATTAGCCTCTACAAATAACTCTTTTAAGGCTGAAATTTCACCATAGACATTTTCTATAGTGAATAGATAACTTACTAATATCGAGTTATATGCATTAATCACCTCAACCCTTTGTTTAAATTCTGAATTTTCTATTTTTTCTTTATAAAACAGGACTTTATGAAGAACGTTTTCATTGATATCAGACTCAAATTCTATCAAAATCCCTCGGTCTCCCAGGGGTGATATTTTAGGAATATTTTGCATTACGTATTCTTTACTTCTACTCCGTTCTGAGCAAATTTTTTGTGTAGATATTTTAAAATTTCAACTGAAGACGGTGTGTCACTATGCAGGCAAAAAGTATCTGCTTTTGCGTGAATTTCTTGACCTGAAATTGTAGTTATTTTCTGGTCATTATAGATTGAAAAAACATGGTTAAAAACATCTTCTTTTTGAGTGATCAAAGCACCATTTTCAGACCTCGAAACAAGACTGAAATCATGGTTATAATTCCGGTCTGCAAAAGCCTCAAAAAGGAGGTGAAATTTACCCATTCCCAACTCGGAAATTTTGGAATTAAGAGGTACAAAAAGTTTGAAATCCGACTCTAATTTTTCGAGACATTCAATCACAATTCTGGCAATTTTTTCATCCCTGGCAGCATCGTTATACAGAGCTCCATGAAGCTTTACATGCGTAAGTTTTCCACCTTCAGATTCTGCAATTTGCATCAAACTCAGAACCTGCCCTTCAATGGATAATTGCAGATCTTCTTCAGACATCTCCAGGTGATTTCTTCCAAAGTTTTCTCTGTCTGGATAAGAAGGATGGGCTCCAATTTCAACATTATTTTCCATAGCCAGACGAACAGTTCGGTGCATGGTTTCCAGATTGCCGGCGTGACCTCCACAGGCGATGTTACAAGCCGAAATGTAAGGCATTAGTTCTTCATCATATTTACCGCCTTCGCCTAGATCACAATTTATATGTATCGTCTTTTCCATTATAGATTCTGAATTACATTAAAAATTGATTTTGCTCCCAGAAAAACAGCCAGCGCAATCACCGCGATACCAATAATATTTTGCAGTAAACTGTTCTTATATTTTCCTAAAACTGCCTTCTGATTCACTATCCAAAATAAGAAAATTGCGATGATTGGAAGCACTAAACCATTGGCAATCTGTGCAAATTGAATGATTTCTACAGGCTTTACTCCTAAAGAAGAGAAGAAAACACCAAGAATTATAATGACCATCCACACCAGCTTGAATTTAAGAGAATTCATTCCACCTTTCCAGCCCAGACAACCTTTTACTACGTAAGCAGCCGCTAGCGGAGCTGTAATAGAAGAAGTGATCCCAGCGGCCAAAAGACCAATAGCCAGAAAAATAGTGGCAGAACTACCAAATAAAGGTTCAAGTCCAGTTGCCAAATCTCCTACATCTTCAATAGAGTCTATATTCGAGGCTGCCGCACAAACTACGATGGCCATGGAGACCAGTCCTCCCAGGGCAAGTGAAAAAACAAGTTCTCTTCGCACCATGCCCAGATATTTCTCACCATTCCACTTCTCACTTACCAAGGAAGCATGGAGAAATAAATTGTAAGGAACAACAGTAGTCCCTACAAGAGCGATAATCGTCAATAATCCATCATCGAAATTTCCAGGAACAAATCCATTGAGTATTTCTGTTAAATCAGGCCTGGTTAGAAAAGCAGTCAACAAGAATGCAAAGCTCATTAAGAGAACCAATACAATAAAGATCTTTTCAAGTTTTTTATAACTTCCCAGAAACAAAAGAAAGAAGGCGATGCCACCAATTACCAGGCTCCAAATATTTAAACTGAAACCTCCTAACTGCAAACTTCTGGATTCAAATACCGCTTCGACACCTAGTACTGCTCCGGTAATATTACCTGCTTCATAAGCAGCGTTACCAATTACTATCGCAGAAAAGATCAGGAAAAGTGTAAAAACCCGAACAAGGGGATTCTTCATTTCATCCCTAATGCAATCACTTAAACCTTTTCCGGAAATTAAACCTAGCCTCGCAGACATTTCTTGCAATACGATGCAGGCAAAAACGGAAATAAATAGTGCCCAAAGCAAGGAATAACCGAAATTCACTCCCGCGATACTACATACAGTCACAGTTCCCGGACCAATGAATGCTGCCGATACAAGGATGCCGGGACCTAAATTTTTAATAAAGTTCTTCAATACTAAGGCGTATTCCCAGATTCTTTAAGTGCGTACAGAGCGAAAGTTCCTAACCAGTGACCACCTTCGTAACCATCTCCGGATATATTTGGAAAGGAATAAGAAACATGCTCGTTTGCGATCATCTTAAGATGCCCGAAATTCTCAGGGTATTTGTTAGCCAGTCTGTAGAAAACCCAGGCTCTGCTGAAATTAAGCCCATCAAGATGTACAAGCTTACCATCTGTGCGATCTGACACTTCTCCTACTTCCATTTCAAAATCTTCACTTTTCAATTGCGGCATGAAATCGTCCACCCACATGCTAAAAGCATTTTTTGGCAACACTCTACTCATGATATCAATTTCAGAAAGACACGGGGAAAGAAAATCATAGCCTCCCGGTTCCCATGTAACAGGACAATCATCATCCTTGAGATAGAAATCCTGGGCACGTTTTTTTATAAGTTCAATAAATTCAGTGTTTTCAACAGTTTGAGCGTAATCATAAGCGAAACTAAGACCAAAAGCGGTATTAGTATGTTCTCCAACTCGTACTGGATAATTTAACTTAGGTAAAAATTCCATGTATTTTTGAACGATAACATCGGTCAAAGGCTGAAGATTCTTAGAAAGTTCTACTCCAAGCGGATCATCCCACGTTTTTAATTCTTCAGCAAGTTTTAATAGCCAGGCCCAGCCATAAGTCCTTTCATAAGAACCACTTTGTTCTCTTTTAAAATAGGCTACTTCTGCCTGAATATTTTCTACCGTAAGTGAGTTTTTCAGTTTTTCCCTGATTTCCTCATTTTTCTGCACATCAGGAAATTGCTTCAATAAGCTTACCAAAGACCAATGAGCGTGAACAGATGAATGCCAGTCAAAACACCCATAAAACGCAGGATGCAATTCATGTGGCTCACCCATAGCCTCTTTGTTCTCCAGAGTCTGTCCTAGTTTATTTGGATATTCGGTATTTAAACAATTCAAAGGAAGTTCGGCAAGTTTGTTGGCCTCCTCAAGATTAAGGATCACCGGCTTTGAATTTTGTAGAGCATCTGGAATTAAATCTTCTGTATTCAGGCTATCAGTAGAAGTTTCATTCGTGTTATTATCCTGAGATTGATCGCCTTTACATGAGAACAGCCCCAGGCAAAGTAGAATTAGAAAAAATCTTTTCATTAGTTTAGGTTGTTGGTTTCCGAAGATTTTCAATTCGGAAATTGTAGATTGGTTTTTTCAGTCTACCCAAAAATATAAAAAAGCATTTTAGGTTTAGTTAATTAAAACTCAAGATATTCAGGCCAGCCACCCTTCTCTGTCTAAACTTCTGTACTGAATCGCCTCACTGAGATGATCTCCTTTTATACTTTCGCTTTTTTCAAGATCTGCGATTGTTCTGGAAACTTTCAAAATGCGATCGTAAGCCCTCGCCGAAAGGTTAAGCCTCTCCATGGCAGTTTTCAGCAAATGTTTCGAAGCATCTTCCAGCTGGCAAAACTGCCTGATATGCTTTGGCCCCATCTGAGCATTATAATGAATAGTGTCCATACTACTAAAACGCTGTGATTGAATTTCCCTTGCTTTCGTAACACGCTCCCTGATGACCAGGCTGCTTTCTCCTTTTCTCTCCTCACTCAGTTTTTCAAAAGGAACTGGTGTTACTTCAATATGAATATCGATTCGATCCAAAAGTGGTCCGCTGATCTTCCCTAAATAACGTTGCATTTCTATAGGAGAAGAACTCAAAGGTGCGTCAGGATCATTAAAATAGCCACTGGGACTTGGGTTCATACTGGCTACCAGCATAAAACTTGAGGGATAGGTCACGGTAAATTTAGCCCTGGATATAGTAACTTCTCTATCTTCCAGAGGCTGCCGCATTACTTCCAAAACGCCTCTTTTAAATTCAGGTAATTCATCTAAGAATAGAACTCCGTTATGTGAAAGTGAAATTTCACCTGGTTGAGGATAAGCTCCACCACCGACTAAGGCAACGTCAGAAATTGTGTGATGTGGACTCCGGAACGGTCGATGGGACATCAAGCCCACATTATCTTTAATCCTTCCGGCAACACTATGAATTTTAGTCGTTTCCAAAGCTTCTTGAAGCGTCATAGGCGGCAAAATACTAGGCAACCTCTTAGCTAGCATGGTTTTACCAGCACCAGGCGGACCAATCAGGATAATGTTATGCCCACCGGCCGCAGCGATCTCCATACATCTTTTAATGGATTCCTGTCCTTTTACATCGGCAAAATCATGTTCGAATTCATCAAGGTTTTCATAGAAGATCTCACGAGTATTTATCTCGGTTCTCTCCAGAGGTAAATTCTTATCAAAGAAATCTATAACCTGTTTTATATTGTTCACGCCATAAACCTCAAGACCTGAAACTATTGCTGCCTCCCGCGCATTCTGCTCAGGAAGAATAAACCCTTTAAAACCTTCTTTTCGTGCCTGAATAGCAATAGGTAAAGATCCTTTTATTGGCTGGAGACTTCCATCCAGGGAAAGTTCTCCCATGATCAGATATTCAGAAATATTCTCAGATTTTATCTGATCGGAAGCTGCCAGGATACCCATCGCGAAGGTTAGATCATAAGCAGACCCTTCCTTGCGAAGATCAGCTGGAGCCATGTTTATAATGATCTTTTTTCCTGGTAATTTGTATTTATTGTTCTGAAGAGCAGCCGTAATACGATAACTAGATTCTTTTACAGCATTATCTGGCAAACCAACAAGATGATAGCCAATCCCTGAAGCCACATTTACTTCTACGGTGATGGTTGTAGCTTCCACACCAAATACAGCGCTGCCATATACTTTTACAAGCATTTTTCTTAAAATTAATAAAGGCAGGGCTTTATGATTGTTGAATTAAATGTAAACTATTTTCCGTAAGAAAAACATCTTCAGAGGATTACATTTAAAATAAAAAAAGGCCCGCAAAATGCGAGCCTATTAAAATTTAGAAAAATGAGTTTATGAAACTTTGATAACGTTTTTCCTATAGTGTTCGATCAAAGCATCGATTGGTCTTCTTACAATATTACCAATTTCAATTCCGTAAGGCTGAACAACCGCCCTGATAATATCTTCACTAAAAAAAGCAATAGTTCCGATAAAGTGAACAGGAACTGATGTTACCTGTGGATACGCCAGTACTCTGGAATGAACAAAATCTGTTAGACCTTCATGAAGCAATTTATAGAAATATCCATTTCTTTCATTCTTGAAAATAAATTCAGCAAAGTGTGCCAAATAAGTATTTGGATTATCTTTCCTATAAAGATTCATTTTGATCGTATCTGAATTCAGATCAAATTCTTTTTCAAATTTACCTGCAACTTCAGGAGGCATACGCTTATAGTAATAATCCCTGATAAGTCTTTTCCCAAAATAATTTCCACTGGCTTCATCCATTAAGATATAACCTAAAGAATCTACTGCCTGGTGAATATTTTCTCCGTCAAAATAACAACTATTGGAACCAGTTCCCAGAATACATACTATCCCAGGCTCGGTAGTTGCTGCATAGACCGCGGCAACCGTATCTTCCATCACCAAAACTTCATCTGCATTGGTAAAATAGTTCGCAATTATACTTTTCAGTAATTCTCTAGGCGTAGGTGTTCCACAACCAGCACCATAAAAATGCACCTTTTCTATTGTGTCCCTAACTTCAGCAAGCTCAGGATTTTCAGCGAGTCTTTCTTCCAGGACAGCTTCCTGGAAAACAGCGGGATTCAAACCCTTACTTCTGGTCTTGAAAACCTGCTCCCCTTCATTGTTAAGAAGTATCCAGTCACATTTCGTGGAACCTCCATCAGCAATTAATATCATGTGTTCAGATGATTAATTCAAACCTAAAAGATATACAGCCAGAATTTCTGGCTGTATAATTCAGATTTAAAAAATATTATAAAGATGCTACGTGAGCAGCAAGATCTACCAGCTTAGAAGAGTATCCGTACTCGTTGTCATACCAGGCGATCAATTTGAAGAAATTATCGTTAAGTTCAATACCAGCTCCGGCATCAAAATTACAAGTATGAGCATCTGAAACGAAATCCTGGCTCACTACTTCGTCATCTGTATAAGAGATTACACCTTTGTAGTCTCCTTCAGCAGCTTTTTTGAAAGCAGCTTTGATGTCGTCATAACTGGCCGCCTTTTCAGTTCTTACAGTTAAATCTACCACAGAAACATCTGTAGTTGGCACTCTAAACGCCATTCCAGTAAGTTTTCCTTTAAGAGAAGGAATTACTTTAGTTACTGCTACTGCAGCTCCAGTTGAACTTGGGATGATGTTTGCCATTGCGCTTCTTCCCAGTCTGAAATTCTTTTTTGATGGAGAATCTACGGTGAACTGAGTTGAAGTAGAAGCGTGAACTGTAGTCATAAGACCTTCTACAAGTCCAAACTCGTCGTCAATCACTTTTGCAAGTGGCGCAAGACAGTTTGTAGTACAAGATGCATTTGATACAATATGCTGATCTGCAGTTACATCGTTATGGTTTACTCCCATTACGAACATAGGTGCAGTTTTAGATGGTGCAGAGATCACTACTTTTCTTGCTCCGGCATCAAGGTGGGCCTTTGCATTGTCAAGATCAGTAAAGATTCCTGTACAATCCATTACTACTTCTACTCCAACATCTCCCCATTTAAGGTCTGCAGGATTTTTTTCTGAAGTAGTTCTTATCTTTTTTCCGTCAACATAAAGATCTCCATCTTTTACCTCGACAGAACCTTTATATTTTCCGTGAACTGAATCATATTTAAGTAAATAAGCCAAATGATCTACATCAAGTAAATCGTTAATAGCTACAACTTCTACATTTTCATTTTGGGCAGCAATACGGAAGGCAATTCTTCCGATACGTCCAAATCCGTTAATTCCAATCTTTGTACTCATTTTCTTTGGTTTTTAATTATACCGAAGTGATGTCTGCCACCCTTCGTAATTCTTTATCTAATTTAGCATCACCGTTTATGGCAGTTTTAAGGTCAACATTAACCACCTTTTGATGATGTATTCCTATCATGATTTCAGACTTGTTGTTCATAAGAGCTTCTACAGCACCTACTCCAAGTTTACTGGCCAGAACACGATCAAAACAGCTTGGTGATCCACCACGCTGAATATGCCCAAGTACAGATACCCTGATCTCATACTCATCCATGTTTTCTTCAATATAAGAAGCAAGTTCAAATATGTTCTTACCACTTTTATCACCTTCAGCAACCACGATAATGCTGGAGGTTTTACCAGATTTTTTACTTTTTCTAAGGGAATCGATCAATCTTTCTACTCCAAGATTTTCTTCCGGAATCAGTATTTCTTCCGCTCCTGCTCCAATACCACTATTCAAAGCGATATCCCCCGCATCACGACCCATTACCTCAACCAGGAATAACCTGTTGTGAGAACTGGCCGTATCACGAATTTTATCAATGGCCTCAACCACTGTATTCAAAGCAGTGTCATAACCTAGCGTATAATCTGTACCATTAATATCGTTATCAATAGTAGCAGGTATACCCACGGTAGGAATATCAAATTCCTGACTAAAGAGCTGAGCCCCGGTAAAAGTACCATCTCCTCCAATAACTATTAAAGCGTCTATATTATTCGCTTTTAAGTTATCGAAAGCTTTTTTTCTACCTTCTTTTGTTTGAAATTCTTTGGAACGAGTAGATTTAAGAAAAGTTCCACCCTTATTTATAATATTTCTAACCGATCTTGCATCCAGAGTTTCGAAGTCGGCTTCAATAAGCCCCTGATATCCCCGGTAGATCCCTGTACACTCAATTTTATAAAATGAACAGGCACGAACAACCGCTCTAATGGCAGCGTTCATTCCCGGAGCATCTCCTCCGGAGGTTAGAACTGCGATGTTTCTAATATTTTCAACCATTTAGCTCAAAACTAATCTCTTTCAAACCGATAACCTAATTTCGGAAAAAACTAAAACGTTTTCGGTTAATAACTAATAAAAAAAGCCACATTTAAGTGGCTTTTTGCAAATATTTATGACTTTAATTACTTATTTATCAAAATTTTGTATTCCCAGGGCTCAAATTGCAATTCCTGATCCTTTGAAATACTGAAATCAGCATCGATCATATAATCTGAAAAATCACCTTCCATTTCAGCACTAAAACTCACCGGCTTATCGGTCATATTTGATACGAAATACAAAGTTTCTCCACCTTTTTCTCTTTTGAAAAGTAATATCTTCTCTTCCGCAGAATTTTTAACGGCAGAGTAAGAGGCTTTATTCTTTCCGCCGTTTAACGCAGCATTATTATTCTTCAATTTTCCAAGTTTTTCCAGTAATGGATAAACTTTTCCTTTAGTTTTTGGAATCGTATCCTTTTCAAAGAATAATAGTCTTTTGTCCATGTCATATTCCTGACCACTATAGATCAATGGCATTCCCGGAATTGTATAACTCATCGCCAGCATGGCCTCAGATGCGTCTCCCATTCTTTCTCTTACGGTTCCAGCCCATGAATTCTCATCATGATTGGTCACGAAATTCATAAGAAAATCATCCTCTTGAAAAGTAGTATCGATTTTCTTCATATAATTATCCCAATCTTTCACAGTTTTCTTACCCTGAGCGATCTCGTTCATTAAATGATGACCTTCCCAATTGTAACCCATTTCAAAAGCATTATGAAAAAGATCCTTTGGATCCTGAGCTTCAGCAAGCATAATTAAAGGTTTTGCATCATTTAAGGTTTTAGCTGCCGATTCCCAGAAATCTGTTGGAACTGAATGCGCAGCATCCGCTCTAAAACCATCAATATCATGCTCTTCTACCCAGAATAGCATTTCTTCAATCATTTTCTCACGTAATTCCTGGTTCTCAAAATTAAGATCGGCCACATCTGTCCAACCCCATGGTTCTCCAGTTGCATCATTTATTGGATCTGTAATTTCACCATCTTTTCCTTTCGTATAATATTCCGGATGCTCGGTAATCCAGGCGTGATCCCAACCAGTATGGTTCGCAACCCAATCAAGAATTACATACATTCCATTCTCATGAGCGGTCGCTACCAGTTCATCAAAATCTTCCATGGTTCCATGTTCTGGATTTACCGCAGAATAATCTGAAATTGAATAGTAGCTTCCCAAATACTTTTTACGCTCTTCTGGATCTTCGATATCTTCTACATCTTTCCCTCCAGTTGCTTTTCTGTTCTTTTCTGAAATAGGATACATCGGCATGAGCCATATCACTTTTACACCTAGTTCTTTCAATTGCGGAATATCTTTAGTGAAAGCATCAAAAGTTCCTTCCGGGGAATACTGACGGATGTTTGCCTCGTAGATAACTGCTGACTCCATCATGTCATCGCTTACCGGCGCTAGACTGTCTTTTTTAGTCTCTTCGACAGAAGCTTCTTCTTTATTTGGTTCATTTTTACATGATATCAGAAAGCTGAATACCAATAAGATCAATGCAAGTTTTTTCATTAATATTAGTTTTAGTGTTAATTAAGTTTTGTGGTTAAGAAATAGGCTCCTCTTTCAGGTAAGGAGATTGAGTTTTCCCATTTCATTTTTTCTCCGGTAATAAGGTTTTGAAATTCCATGCCTGAAAATCCTAATTCTTCAAATCTATTAAGATCTAGATCTACGGGTTCTTCGTTTTTGTTCAGGATTAGAACGACTTTTTCTTCATCGGATATTCTTGATATAAGATAAACCTGGTTTTCCGGAGCAAAATGAATGGTTTTTCCGTTTAGTATTGCCGCGCTTTCCTTTCGATAATTAAGAATTTTTCTAAGGAATGATTGCATATCTTTCTGGTCTTCACTTAAACCTTCTCCAGTGAAAGCATTCACCTTACTGTCTTCCCATCCTCCTGGAAATTCTGTTCTTATCAATCCATGATCGCCAGGATTTTCAGTATCGTCCATTAAAATTTCAGTCCCATAATAGATCTGAGGGATTCTAGGCAGCGTCAGGATATAACTAATTGCCATTTTCGTATTTGGTATATCCTCCTTTAATTGGGTATAGATACGACTCATATCGTGATTATCAGGAAAGATCATGATATTTTCAGGAGAAGCATAGGCGAAATCATTAGCTAACCCTAAGTATAATTTATCCATTCCCTGTTCCCAGCCTGATCCATCATTAAGACCTTCCACTATTTTAGATTGCATGGCAAAGTCCATCGTACTTTTCAAATTCGAATCATAGCCATTATTTATCCCATCCTGCCAGTATCTGATCAAAAGCGGATTATTACTCCATTCTTCCCCAACAATATTGAATTTAGGATATTCGGTCATGATAGCACCGGCCCAGTCACTCATAAAAGCCTTATCCGGATACGGATAAGTATCCTGCCGAATTCCGCCGAGATTCAGGGTTTCGATCCACCAGATACTGTTCTGGATTAAATATTTCGCCATGTATGGATTACGCTGATTAAGATCTGGCATGGTATCAACGAACCAGCCATTGCTCATCCTTTTTTTATCAGCTTCTGAAGCGTACAGATCCTGATTGGTAGTTCTTTTGTGACTTGAATATTTTATTTTTTCGCCATTTTCATAAAGTTCCTGGTAATTGATCCAGTCTTTAAACGGAAGATCTTCCATCCACCAATGCTCTATTCCAACATGGTTAGCCACCTGATCCATTATAAGCTTTATTCCTTTTTCTTCGGCTTTTGCTGCCAGTTCTTTATATTCTTCAAGAGTTCCAAATCTTGGATCTACCCTATAAAAATCGGTCATGGCATAACCGTGGTACGAACCAGATTTCATATCATTGATCAACAATGGCGAAGACCACAAGGCTGTAAAACCCATTTCATCTATATAATCCAGATGATCGATAATTCCCCTGATATCTCCACCGTGGCGACCATAATCGTCATCACGATCTAGAATTTTTTCATTCAGGGATTCATCAACATCGTTTGTTGGATCTCCATTGGCAAACCTGTCTGGAGTGATTAAATAAATAGCGTCTGAATTATCAAAACCGATATATTCTTCTGCAGGTTTTAATCTTTCTTTCAACTCATACTCATATTCTTCAGAAGACCCGTCTTCTTTTTTGAAGCTAATAGTGAACTTTCCAGCCTTAGCAGCATCTGTAATTTTCAGATCAATAAATAAGTAATTCGGGCTATCTCCTGCATTAAATTCTTCAATACTAACTCCGTTATAATCGATCTGAGGAGTTGCTTTTCCTATATTTTCGCCATAAACCATCAGTTGAAGTTCAGGATCTTCAAATCCAACCCACCAGTTAGGCGGTTCCAGTCTCTCAATTTGGGCAAAAGAGTTTAGGCTTAGCAGGCAAATTATAAGATATAATATAGATTTCATTTTCAGTTTAAAATTAAAAAAGGGCTTTCTGAATTTTAGAAAGCCCTGTAATATTTATGCTCTAACTGGAGTATTTGGTAAAACCTCAACCGGATTTCCATTTACAAGAATATCCAGTGAATCATTACCTTCCAGGGTGAATTCAGTTTTATCAGCAGAAACGTCTACTTTGAGTATTCGGTCTCTGAAATTCACTTTGAACGAGTAAGCTTTCCACTGCTCAGGAATCTGAGGTTTAAAAGAAAGCTGGTCATTCTCCACGCGCATACCTCCAAAACCTTCAACAATACTCATCCAGGTTCCAGCCATACTTGTAATGTGACAGCCTTCCTCAACTTCCTTATTGTAATCATCAAGATCAAGTCTTGATGTTCTTACGTAAAATTCGTAAGCCTGCTCCATTCTTCCAAGAACCGCTGCCTGAATACTGTGTACACAAGGAGATAAGGATGACTCATGAACTGTTAAAGGTTCATAGAAATCAAAATGTTTTTCCAGTTCTTCCTGGCTAAAATGATCTTCAAAGAAATAGAATCCCTGTAACACATCGGCCTGTTTGATATAACAAGATCTTAGGATCCTGTCCCAACTCCATTTCTGGTTTATTGGTCGTTGCTTTTTGTCAAGCTGAGCCACCGGAATGATCTCTTTATCCAGGAATCCATCTTGTTGAAGGTATACACCGTATTCTTCTGAATATGGGAAATACATTTCTTCAGCGACTTCTTTCCATTTAGAAATTTCTCCTTCATTCAGGGAGGTAAGCCCCATTATTCTTAGGTAATCTTCCTGGTAACCGTCTTTTACCTTGTCTATCATTTCAAGGCAATATTCAATACACCATTTAGCGATATAATTAGTATACCAGTTGTTATGAACGTTATTTTCGTATTCATTAGGACCAGTAACCCCTAAGATCACATATTTGTTTTTCTGTTTGCTGAAATTAGCTCGCTGATGCCAGAACCTGGCGATAGCGATCATCACTTCCAACCCTTTTTCAGGAATGTAGCTGAAATCTCCGGTAAAACGAACATAGTTGTAGATCGCGAAAACCATAGCTCCGTTACGATGGATCTCTTCAAAAGTGATCTCCCATTCGTTATGACTTTCCTCCCCATTCATGGTCACCATTGGGTAAAGCGCAGCTCCATTAATAAAACCTAATTTCCCGGCATTTTCTTTCGCCTTTTCCAGGTGCCGATGTCTATAGGTTAACAATTTACGGGCTACATTTTGATCTTTTGTAGCCATATAAAATGGTATACAGTATGCTTCGGTATCCCAATAAGTACTACCGCCATACTTTTCGCCCGTAAATCCTTTCGGACCTATATTTAATCTTTCATCCTTACCAGAATACGTTTGATTTAGCTGAAAAATATTGAATCTGATCCCTTGCTGAGCTTTTACATCTCCGGAAATAGTAATATCTGCCATTTCCCAGATCGCTGCCCAGGCTTCTTTCTGTTCTTGCTTAAGCTGATCAAAACCTTTTTCCACGGCTTTATCCAGAACTAAGCTTGCAGCAGAAATAAGGTCAGCTTTTTTATGGTTCATATCGGTGACATAACCTGCATACTTTATTATTGATGCAGCCTCACCTTTTTTAGCTTCTACTGAATATTTAAAAGAAATACGGTCTTCGCCTATTCTTTCTTCCGGTAGCAGATCTTGTTTAGTTCCATTCAGCAGTACTTCAGATTGCATATAGGTACCAACGTGAAACTCGGTTTTCAAAGTTTTGGAAATCAAAAATCCCTTAGCTTCATTAGATTTAACTTCAAGAGTTTCCCAGAAACGCTCTTCCCAGTTGGCATCTGTATTGGTTATACTTCCATCGAGATAAGGATCAAATCGAACAGTAGCATCCTGGTTTAAAGGAGTGACTTCGAATTTAATAGCCCCCAGCTCATCATCAACGATAGAAAGAAAACGGATCGCTTTTACTTCAATTTCAACTCCGTTAGGTAAAGTTGCTTCAAAATATCTTCCCAGGAAACCTTCATTCATATTAAGCTCACGACGGAAATTCTTAATATTCTTACAGGTATGCAGGTCTAATGCTTCTTCATTTACAAATACGTTGATCCCGATCCAGTTTGGAGCGTTCAAAACTTTCGCGAAGTATTCCGGGTAACCATTTTTCCACCAACCTACTTTTGTTTTATCCGGATAATAAACTCCGCCTATATAGCTTCCCTGGAAACTTGGTCCTGAATACTGCTCTTCAAAATTGGCTCTTTGCCCCATGGCACCATTACCAATACTGAAAAGGCTTTCAGATGATTTTACTCTTCCCGGGTCAAAATCTTCTTCAATGATAGACCACTCATCTGGTTTTATATAATCTTGATTCATTACTTCTCGTTTCTCAATAATTTTTCAATAAACTTAATTTCGATCTCGGTGAAATCATTAAAAACATAGTCTGCTTCATTCAATACATTTTCATCACCAATACCTATGCTGGTCATTTTCCCGATATTAGCTGCCTCAACTCCGGCAACCGAATCTTCGAATACCACGCAATTTTGTGGTTCAGCATTTAATTTTTTAGCCGCGATAAGGAACACTTCCGGATCTGGCTTTGCCTTGCTAACATCTGTACCGTCTACAATTGCGTCGAATTTATCGTACAGATCAATTTTTTTTAGAATGGTTCTGGCATTTTTACTAGCAGAACCAAGCGCGAATGGTATATCATTCTCAATAAGGTAATCCAGGACTTTAGGTACTCCCGGAAGAATTTCAGATTTATCCATCTCTTCTACATAAGAGAGATAATTTTCATTCTTTAGGGCCATCTGTCTGTTAAACTCATCTTCAGAAAGCTCCATATCACCCCATTTCAGTATTTTTTTCAGAGATTCCACACGGCTAACACCTTTTAACTGTTCGTTTTGCTCTTCAGTAAAATCGAAACCAAGGTCATTTGCCAGCTTTCTCCACGCCAAAAAATGAAACTTGGCTGTATCTACTATCACACCATCCAGATCGAATATGAATGCTTTATGATTGCTCATCTATATTTATTCTTTTGTTTGTTTGAACTCTTAAGGTTAAAAGTCCTGATAAGATCATGGAAAATCCTCCTACGATCAAGGCGTAGATAGGTTCTCCATTAAATAGCTCCTTAACCAGGAAGCCTAAAATAGTTGCCGCGACAATTTGTGGAATTACGATAAAGAAGTTAAAAACTCCCATGTAATATCCCATTTTCGAAGATGGTAATGCACCAGATAACATGGCATAAGGAATAGATAAGATACTGGCCCAGGCCACACCTACACCCACCATGGCTAATAATAGTCCAACCTTATCTCCAAGAAAATAAACGGAAATAAGACCCAAACCACCCATGGTTAAAGCCAACAAGTGAGTAAATTTATTACTGGTTCTTCTTGCCAATACCGGTAGTAAGAATGCAACGGCTGCAGCAACTCCATTATATACCGTGAACATTACCGTAACCCAGTCTGCCGCATCATTATATAATTCTGAAGTAGTATCTGTCGTTCCAAATACATGTCCTGTAACGGCAGGAGTCGTATAAATCCACATGGAAAATAATGCGAACCATGAGAAAAATTGTACCCAGGCCAACTGCTTCATAGCCGGAGGCATGTTCAGCATATCGGTAATAATAATGGTAAAACCGTTGCGTACCTGTTTCTTTCGCAGGGTAGAAACCACCATGAACAATACTCCAGCGATTATCAAGCCTACAAATAATATGTATAGTTCTTTTGTGAGGCTATTCTGAAATATCAAAAATGATACGATAGCTCCAATTACTGCCATTACAGCTCCGGTTGTAAACTGGTTACGAATATTCTTCGATTTATCTACCACCTCTACTCTAGCCGGTTTATCCTTAAGCTTTTCCTTTTCAAACGCTTCCAGTTCTTCAGGCGAATATTCCTTCGATTTAATTACCGTCCAGATCACTGCCAGGAAAAAGACAACCCCTCCTACATAAAAGGACCATTTTACTGAATCTGGTATAATTCCTTCCGGTGCAGTATTACTAATTCCGAACCAATTCGTGAACATATAAGGTAGCAGGGAACCAACTACAGCTCCTACTCCAATAAAAAAACTCTGCATGGCAAAACCGAGGGTTCGCTGCCTGTCTGGCAAATTATCCCCTACAAAGGCCCTGAAAGGTTCCATAGAAATATTAATGGAAGCATCCATGATCCATAACGTTCCCGCGGCAACCCACAAGGTTGGCGAATTCGGCATTATGAAAAGAGCGATGGAAGATAAAATGGCGCCAATAAGAAAATAAGGTCGACGTCTACCTAACCTGGTCCAGGTTCGGTCACTAAAGTATCCTATAATTGGCTGCACTACGAGACCGGTTACCGGTGCCGCAATCCAGAGAATAGGAATATCTTCGACGCTTGCTCCAAGTGTTTCAAAAATTCTTGAAGTGTTGGCATTTTGTAAGGCAAAACCGAACTGAATTCCCAAAAATCCGAAACTCATGTTCCAGATTTCCCAGAAGCTTAAGGTACGTTTACGCATATCGTAAATTTTAATTATCACGATAAGCACTAAGACTTATCAAAACTTAAAATAGGTAGGAAGTAAAAATATAAGTTTTGATAAATTTCAATTACGGCAAATATATAGATTTTTTAAAACGAACGCCTTATTTCTTTGATTTTGTTGAATTTCGGGTAACCAGTTCTGTCTCTACAATTATGGTTTTGTAGTAGTCATCCTCGCTTGGCGTGCGCTCTAACTTCTCTATTAAAAGCCTGGCAGATTCCTCTCCCATTCTCATTCCATGCTGGCTTACCGTGGTTAAACTAGGAATGAATCTTTTTGATAATTCTCCATCGGTAAACCCAATTACCGATACATCATCAGGTACTTTTTTCCCCTGTTCCTGAATGGTTTTAATAGCAGAGATCGCAAAATGTTCATTTACCGCAAATACCCCATCTACCTTTTTATTACGTAAGAACTGCTCGATCTCAGCCTCACTATCTTCCATCTCCTCGATCTTCAGAATAAGATCTTCATTGATCTCGATATTGTTCTCTACCAGAGCCTGTTTGTAACCGTGAGTTCTGAGTTTCCCAACACTAACATAATCAACCGTAGAGATAAGAGCTATGTTCTTGCAACCACATTCAATTAAATATTCAACGGCCTTTTTACCGCCAGTAACATCATCAATGATCACCTTATCGCAGGCAATATCATCTACTACACGGTCAAATAACACAAGCGGCATACCCTGGTTGATCGCTTCCACTAAGTGATGATAATCTCCTTTTTGCATGGTTTCTTTTGCGAGCGAAAGAATAAAACCATCGGTACTACCATTGGCTAGCATTTCCATGTTAAGCACTTCTTTGTCAAAAGAGTTATCTGAAAGACAAACGAATACATTATAACCCATCTCATTCGCCACCTTCTCCACTCCACTTATGACCGTGGTAAAAAAGTGATGTACGATCTCCGGAATAATGATACCTATAGTTTTCGTTTTACGGTTCTTAAGACTTAAAGCAATATTATTGGGCTTATAATTATAATGTTTAGCAAAAGCCTTGATTTTTTCCCGTGTTTCTTCTCCAATTTCAGGACTATCTCTAAGTGCTTTTGAGACTGTAGAAATAGACACTTCTAATTCTTTCGCAATCTTCTTTAAGGTAAGTTTTGGCTTCATTTAGTTTCGATATTCTTTTTTCTAGCAGGGTTAAATTTTTGATTCGTCAAATTTACCACAATTAAATTATGATACCCTTAACTGAGAAAAGTTTTCAACACGAAAACGTTTTCGTCGTAGTAATACTGCTGAGTCCCCGGTTTTTGGTTGAGAATTTACATACATTTAACCTCAGGAAGTAAAAATATAAGGTTAATTTTTAGTAAAAACCAATAGAAAATTTATGAGAACTTTATTTAAAAGCACATTGTATTTGCTATTTCTGCTGCCAATGAGCTTTTTTGCCCAAAACACCGTTAGCGGTACTGTGACCGAAAGTGCCACAGGTTTGCCGATTCCAGGTGTTAACGTAATTGTTCAGGGTACCACAAATGGTACAACAACAGATTTTGATGGGAACTATTCCATTGACAATGTTTCTGAAGGCGATATTCTAACTTTTTCATTTTTAGGATTCGCAACTCAAGAAATTCCTTATAGTGGTCAGTCTACTTTAGATTTGCAGCTGGATGAAGATTCAGCTTCTCTGGAAGAGGTAGTCCTGATCGGTTATGGTGCAACCTCAGAACAGGATGCTACCGGAGCTGTCGAGAAAATTTCGTCAGATCAGTTTAACCAGGGTGCTGTAGTTGCTCCAGAGCAATTGATCGCTGGTAAATCTGCCGGTGTACAGATCACTCCTGGTGGTGGTGCTCCGGGACAGGGAGGAACTATCCGAATTCGTGGTGGTTCATCGCTATCTGCATCTAATGACCCGCTTATCGTAGTAGATGGTGTGCCGTTAGACCAGAGAGGTGTTGCCGGATCAAGAAACGCACTTAACTCTATTAACCCTAACGAAATTGAAGATTTCACAGTATTGAAAGATGCTGCTGCAACTTCCATTTACGGGTCCAGAGCATCGAACGGGGTAATTCTTATTACTACCAAAAAAGGTAAGAAAGATACTCCTTTCCAGTTTACTTATGATCTTAAAACTTCAATAGGAAATATTACCGATAAAGTAGACGTATTGAATGCTGAAGAGTTTAGAACTCTAATCAACAATACTCCGGGAACAGATCCTTCTTTATTAGGTGATGCAAATACAGACTGGCAGGACCAGATATATGAAACTTCAGTTGGAGCCATTCATAACCTTACAGCAACTCAGGGGATTGGGAATTTCTATTATAGATTGAACTTTAACCAGACGGCTGAAACAGGTGTGCTTTCAGGAGATTACTACGAGAGAAATGCATTCAATATTTCCCTTAATCAGGATCTCTTCGATAACAAACTGAAGCTTACCTTAACTTCTAAGAACAGTTTAGATAAGAACAAATTCGCCAACCAGGGAGCTATTGGATCTGCTGTTGCTTTTGATCCTACGCAACCTATTTACGATGACACTCTTCCTTTTGGAGGATATTTTGAATTCAACAGAAATTCAGGCGGAGAAATCGTTCAGCAAAACCTAGCGACCAGAAACCCTTTGGCGCTTTTAGAACTGAATGAAGATAAGAACCAGACGAGAAGGTCTATCACTAACCTTAACGCTGAATACAAATTACACTGGCTACCAGAATTAAAAGCTGTTGTAAATGCTGGTTTTGATTATGCTGAAGCAAACGGGAACACATTTCTTCCTTTAATTGCAGCGGCGAACACTACGAACATCAACCAGTTCAGTAATTACCAGAACATCAACCGTAACTTATTATTAGATACGTATCTAAACTATAAGAATGATGTAAACTTCCTGAATACTACAGAAGTTGATCTTACTGCAGGTCACTCGTACCAGGAATTCTACTCTTTTTCTGATGTTTATGGAACAGAGCAAGATCAGGAAATTGATTTCCCAGTTGATATAAACCGTAACTCTCTAGAATCATATTTCGCCAGAGCTAGTTTTGACATTAATGACAAGTATCTGATCTCTGGTAGTATTAGAGCTGATGGTTCTTCAAGAGTTGCTCCGCAGAACAGATGGGGTTATTTCCCGGCTGCTTCTATAGGTTGGAAAATTCACAATGAAGCATTCCTTCAAAACTCCAACGTTGTTTCTGAATTGAAACTTAGAGGTGGATACGGAGAGACTGGTAACTACGAAATTGGAAGAAATTATGGTTACCTTGGATTGTATACTCCTAGCCAGGGAGGTGCAAGATACCAGTTTGGCAACACTTTTGTACCTACTATTAGACCGGAAGAGTATGACGAAGACCTTAAATGGGAAAGTTTGATCAACTATAACGCCGGTATCGACTTCGGATTTTTTAGCAATAGGCTAAGCGGATCTGTTGATGCTTATTATAGAGAAACTGAAGATCTTATTGCAACTGTACCGGTTCCTGCTGGAGCAAACCTTTCAGACCAGTTACTTACAAACGTAGGTACTACCGTGAGTAGAGGTATTGAAGTTGGATTAAGCGGAGACATTGCAAGATCTGAAGATTTCAACTGGACTTTGAATTATAACATTTCGTTCCAGGATCTTGAAATCACTCAGTTAACCCTTGGTGATGATCCAAATTTCTTTATTCCTCAGGGAGGTATTAGTGGTGGTGTTGGAAACAACATTCAGCTTTGGAAAGAAGGATATGATCCATCAACTTTCTTTGTGTTCAGACAGGTTTATAATGACCAGGGACAGCCAATTGAAGGAGCTTATGTAGATGTGAATGGTGACAACCAGATCACGGAAGCAGACAAGCAGCCATACAAGAAAGCGACTCCAGACTATTATATGGGTCTTACGAACACAATGAACTATAAAAACCTTGACTTCAGCTTTACCTTTAGAGGAAGTTTTGGAAACTATATTTACAATAACACGCAATCTGCAACCGGATTCGTAGAAGCAGGAACTAACACTCCTTCAGATTATTACTCCAACTTCAACTCGAATGTTTTGGCGTCAGGATTTGAAAACAGTCAGTTCTTCTCAGACTACTACCTACAGGCGGCAGATTTTGTGAAGCTTGACAACATTAGCATTGGATATACGATTCCTGGTGAAAAAGTAGACTTCAGAGCTTCTTTAACTGCCAGCAACGTACTTGTGATCACAGATTACGAAGGATTAGATCCTGAAGTTTTCGGTGGGATAGATAACAACTTCTACCCTAGATCAAGAAGATTCGTACTTGGGCTGAACTTTGCATTTTAATGAATAATAGAAAAATTACACGAACTATGTTTAATAAAATAAAATCAACTTTCCTTGTTCTCTTTGGATTGGCTGTTTTATGGTCATGCGAAAGCGAATTAGACCTCGTGCCTGAGGACAACAGGGAAACTGCCGCGACAGCTTTTAAAGATCCGGCAGCTTACAAACAATTCCTAGCCAAGCTTTATGCAGGTTTTGCGATTAGTGGACAGGATGGACCTGCGGGTGATGCCGATCTTTCAGGTTTAGATGAAGGTTTCTCTCAATACATGAGATTATACTTCAAATTACAGGAACTTACTACAGATGAGGCTGTGATTGGATGGAATGATGGTACTATTAAAGACCTTCATAACCAGAACTGGACATCAGGGAACGAATTCATTAGAACAATGTATTCAAGAGTAATGTACCAGATCGCTCAATCTAATGAATACCTGAGACAAACAGAGCCTTCAGTTCTTGAATCTCGTGGAGTAGACAGCAGTCTTAGAGCTGAAATAGATACTTACAGAGCAGAAGCAAGATTCCTTCGTGCCTTAAGTTACTGGCATGCACTGGATCTTTATGGAAACCCTCCATTTGTAACTGAAGAAGATCCTGTTGGAGCGTTTCTTCCGGAGCAAATTTCCAGCGCCGAATTATTCGACTATATCGAAAGTGAATTACTTGCTATCGAAAGTGAACTTAAAGGACCAGGAGCAAACGAATATGGTCGTGCAGACCAGGGAGCTCTTTGGATGCTATTATCTAAGTTATACCTGAATGCTGAAAAGTATACCGGTACTCAGAGATATGCTGATGTAATTACTTATACAAATAAGGTGATCGCTGCAGATTACAGCCTGGTAGATGATTATCAGAAATTGTTTCTTGCAGACAACAACAGCAATGGAGCTCAGAACGAGATCATTTTCCCAATTACTTTTGACGGAATCAATACGCAGGCTTATGGTGGTATGACTTTTATCATTCACGCTGCAGTTGGTGGATCTATGGATCCTGATAACTTCGGAATTAATGGTGGATGGGCCGGACTAAGAACTACTTCTGCCCTGGTAAACAAATTCCTTGAGAACGAAGAAGATTCTATTGAAAATGTTGCAGACGAAAGAGCATTGTTCTATACAGACGGTCAAACCAAAGAGATCAACGATATCTCAAATTTCACCAATGGTTACGCTGTTGCAAAGTACAAGAACGTAGATGTTGATGGAAATGCAGGATCTGATCCAACAGGAGATTTCCCTGATACAGATTTCCCAATGTTCCGTTTAGCAGATGCTTATTTAATGTATGCTGAAGCAGTAGTAAGAGGTGCTGGTGGTAACCAGGCTGATGCTGTAGGTTACATCAATGAATTGAGAGAGCGTGCATTCGGAAATTCTGATAATAACATTTCTACTGCAGACTTATCTCTTAATTTCATCCTGAATGAAAGAGCAAGAGAACTATATTGGGAAGCACATAGAAGAACAGATCTTATCCGTTTTGGACAATTTTCAGACGGAGGAGTATGGCCTTTCAAAGGTGGTGTTCCTCAAGGGACAACCACACAAGCCTTTAGAGACCTGTTCCCTATTCCAGCTTCAGATCTAGGTGTAAACACCAACTTAACACAAAACCCAGGTTACTAATAAAACACAATAAACAAAATGAAAAAGTTTTCAATTTTCTTATTAACGATAATTGCTCTTGTAGGTTTTTCTTCCTGCGAGCATGACGATGATGTAGTATTCGTTGCGCAACCAGATCCAGACGGGATCATGTTCACCAACTCAACTGCAGAATCTTATACTTTAACAGACGAAACGGCAAATAATATTGCTGAAAGATTCGTGTGGAATGAAGTTGATTTTGATGCACCAACTACTGTTACTTATGAACTTCAGGGGTCATCAGATTCATCTTTCTCTAGTTTCAATGTCATTGGAACAACAGGAGAAAACAACTTAGGAGTTACAGTTAGCCAATTAATGTCTTTGGCCAATGAAGCAGGACTGGATAGCGATCCAGAGACTGAAATGCCAAATTCAGGAGATATTTACTTTAGAGTTCGTGCTTATGCAGGAACTGACGGAAGTAACGGATTGAACGCTACTTCCGAAGTAATGTCTTTAACAGTAGTTCTACCTGAGGATGTTATTGAAGAAGAAGAAAATCCAGCAAAAATGAACCTTTTCCTAGTTGGCGATGCTACTGCTGCCGGATGGAATAATAACAATAACAATACTCCACTTTTCAGAGATCCGGAAAATGATAATGTTTTCAATTTCTCAGGAAGATTTGCTGGTGGAGACGATGTAGAAGGATTCAAATTACTGGAAACTCTTGGAGCATGGCAGCCACAGTGGGGCGGTACCGATGGAACCCTTGGTGTAAATCCTGGTGATGCTTCAGATCCAGCTGCATTTTCAGTAGACAATGATGCTTATTATACTTTGTCTTTAAATACTGAAGATATGACCTATACTTTTGAAGAAATGGATGCATCTTCTGCAACCATGTATGATATGGTTGGAATTATTGGTACAGCTACTACAGGAACAGATGAAGGATGGAATGACGATATGGATATGACTCAGTCAGACTTCAATCCTCATATCTGGTATATGAACGATGTGGAATTATTTGATGGTGAACTTAAGTTCAGAGCTAATAATGCCTGGGACGTAAGCTGGGGTGCTACTACTCCACTAAGCGGACAGGGAGCAAATGCCAATGATCCTAATATTCCTGTTAGCGCTGGAGTATACGATATCTGGTTTAATGATCTAACTGCAAGATATATTTTGATTCCTGCAGGTGAATAGTCATACAAACTTTTAAAAGGGGCTATTTCTAGCCCCTTTTTTTATCTATTAATTGAACTTCAATTATGAAAAAAAACAAGTTATTATTTTTATTTCTATTGAGCATTAGTCTGGTATTAGGATCATGTTCAACAGATGATTCAGGAGATCCTGTAGATCCAACAGATGATATAGGAGAAACTCCGCAACCAAATCCGCAACCATCAGAGCCACAGGCTATAGATCTATCTTCCTACGATAACGGAAGCAGGGTGATGATGCAGGCGTTTTACTGGGATGTAGAACCAAGATTTGCCTGGTGGGATAACCTTTCTTCGAAAGTAGAAGGTTGGTCTGATGCCGGAATCGATAGATTATGGTTGCCCGTGGCTTCTAAAGGACAATCTGGTGGATATTCCATGGGATATGATGTTTCCGATTATTACGACTTTGGAAACTATGAACAGCACGGAACTGTCGAAACCCGTTTTGGGTCCAGAACAGAGCTTGAAAACCTAATTTCCAAAGCCCACGATAACGACGTGGAAGTGATCGCAGATATCGTTATAAATCATAATTCTGGTGGCGGATTGCAATACAATCCGTATAGAGGTTATGACACTTATACACTATTTGACGAAGATCATGGTAATGCTTCAGGTATGTTCAACAGAAATTACGAAGATTTTTATCCGAACAGCGTTAGCGAATACGATCCAGGAAGTTTATTTTATGAAGAAACCAATCTTGACCACCACAGGGAAAGAGTTCAGGACTGGCTTTGGAAAAAAGAAAATTCTGTAGCTAAATATTATAAAAATGTGATGGGCTTTGACGGCTGGAGATTTGATTACGTTCTAGGTTTTGAACCATGGGTAGTTAAAGAATGGCTTGATGAGGTTGGCGGATTTTCTGTGGTAGAATTATGGGATGGCCGCGCTTCTGTTCTTGAAGAATATGTGGAAGAAACTGGAGCCGGAGCATTTGACTTCGCAACATTCTACAATCTTGAAGAAGGTTTGGACAGGTATCAAGATCTAAACAATTTTACTGATGCAGGTTTATGGCAATCATATCCTGATAAAGCCGTAACATTCACCGCAAATCATGATACTGAAAAAGACTCGAATGAAGACAATTTCATTATGAGCGATAACAAGATGAAAGCTTATGCTTATATCTTGACACATCCAGGTTATCCAACAATTTTCTATTTAGATTATGAGAATGAAAACTTTCAGGAAGAGCTAAAAACACTAATTTCCATTCATAACAGTCTGGCTATTGGTGAGACAGAAGTTCTTTATGTAGATGAAGATGAATATGTTATGAAAAGAAGCGGAACAGGCACCAATCCTGGATTAATTCTGTATATTAGCATCAATAACGGTACTAAAAGAAGGACTGTAAGTTCAAACTGGAATAATGTTACCTTAATGGATTACAGTGGTAACACATCATATAACCCTACCTCCGATGAAAATGGGATGGTTCAGATCGAGGCTCCTGCAAATGGATACGCTATTTACTCGATAACAGAATAAACCTTTTAATTTTGAATTTTCATAGGTGTTAATTCAAAGAAGGCTCCGCGAATGCGGAGCCTCTTTTTTTTATATTCCACTCTCCTCCCTTTCCGCCAACATACCAATAGAATTTTCGCAGTTTTCGTTTGGAATTTCTATATGAATCCAGCACTAAATTTTAAAGACTAATTATTAAGTCTTAGAAAAATAATTTTCATTATTTGTCAACTTTTCATTGTTAGTAATTTTTTATTTAATTGAATATCAATTAATTAACATATTTTTCTTGATAACTTTTTCTAAACGATTTGTTAATTGTCTCAAATATATGTTTAGTTTTATACCACTCGAATAACGAAATTCTAACCTAAAAATCTCATTTATATGCCTGTACAAGAAAAACCAGTCGTTCCTAAAACTTACACCCAGGAACAGGCTTACGAAGCATCTCTAAAATACTTCAAAGGGGATGACCTGGCCGCAAGGGTTTGGGTAAACAAATATGCCCTTAAAGATTCCGAAGGAAATATCTATGAACTTACTCCGGACGATATGCACAGGCGTATCGCAAAAGAAATAGCAAGAGTTGAAAAGAAATATCCTAATCCTATGAGTGAGGATGAAGTTTTCGACTTGATTAAGAACTTTAAATATATCGTGCCTCAGGGTAGCCCTATGGCCGGAATTGGAAATCCATACCAGGTTGGATCTTTATCTAATTGCTTTGTAATTGGTAATGATGGCGTTTCAGATTCTTATGGAGGGATCATGAAAATTGACCAGGAACAGGTACAGTTGATGAAGCGTCGAGGCGGTGTTGGACATGACCTTTCACACATCCGCCCAAAAGGATCGGCAGTAAAGAATTCTGCTTTAACTTCTACTGGAGTAGTTCCTTTTATGGAGCGTTATTCAAATTCAACCAGGGAAGTTGCCCAGGACGGTCGTCGTGGTGCATTAATGCTTTCGGTTTCTATCAACCACCCAGATGCTGAAGATTTTATCGATGCTAAAATGGAACAGGGCAAAGTTACAGGCGCCAATGTTTCAGTTAGGATCGACGATGAATTTATGAAGGCGGTTAAGAATAACGGAAGTTATACTCAGAAATATCCGGTTTTCAGCAAAGACCCTAAATTTTCAAAAGATGTAGAGGCAGAAAAGCTTTGGAAGAAGATCGTTCACAATGCTTGGAAATCTGCCGAGCCTGGAATTCTTTTCTGGGATACGGTAATCAATGAGTCGGTTCCAGATTGCTATGCAGATCTTGGATATAAAACGGTTTCTACAAACCCATGTGGTGAGATCCCACTTTGCCCTTACGATTCCTGTCGTTTGTTAGCGATCAATCTATTCTCTTATGTTGAAGAGCCGTTCACTGATAAGGCACATTTCAACTATGAGCTTTTTAAAAAACATATTGGTGCAGCACAAAGAATCATGGACGATATTATTGATCTTGAACTTGAAAAGATCGATAACATATTAGCTAAAATCGATGCAGATCCTGAAAATGAAGAGATTAAGGCAGTTGAGAAAAATCTGTGGCTGAATATCCGTAAGAAAGCTTATGAAGGAAGAAGAACCGGAATTGGTATTACTGCTGAAGGTGATATGCTTGCCGGATTGGGAATTAGATACGGTAGCAAAGAAGGAATTGACTTTTCTGTAGATATCCATAAGAATATCGCCTTGGCAGCTTACAGAGCTTCTGTAGACACAGCCAAAGAAAGAGGTGCATTCTCAATTTTTGATTCAGAAAGAGAAAAAGAGAATCCGTTTATTCTTCGACTTAAGGAGGCTGATGAAAAGCTTTATTATGATATGCTGGAATACGGTAGAAGAAATATTGCGCTTCTTACTATCGCTCCAACGGGAACTACAAGTTTGATGACGCAAACTACTTCCGGGATTGAGCCAGTTTTCCTTCCTGTCTATAAACGTAGAAGAAAAGTGAATCCTAATGATAAAGACGCGAGAGTAGATTTCGTGGATGAAGTTGGTGATTCATGGGAAGAATACGTGGTTTTCCACCACCGCTTCAAGGAATGGATGAGAGCTAACGGTCATGACACCGATAAAAATTATTCTCAGGAAGAACTTGATAAACTGGTAAAATTATCTCCTTATTTCCAGGCGACTTCAAATGACGTTGACTGGTTGAGCAAGGTGAAAATGCAGGGAGCAGTTCAAAAGTGGATAGATCATTCTATAAGTGTGACCATCAACCTTCCAAATGATGTAGATGAAGAATTGGTTGGAAAACTTTACCTGGAAGCATGGGAAGCTGGTTGTAAAGGAGTAACGGTTTACCGTGATGGATCACGTTCCGGAGTTCTTATTTCAAACGAGGAAAAGAAAGAGGAAGAAGCTGAACAAACTCCAGGCGCTTTCCCACTGAAAAGACCTGATGTTCTCACTGCTGATGTAGTTCGTTTCCAGAATAATAAAGATAAATGGATCGCTTTTATTGGGCTTGTAGATGGCCGTCCTTACGAGATCTTCACTGGATTTGCTGATGATGAAGAAGGAATTCTAATACCAAGATGGGTAAGCGAAGGTTATATCATTAAAGCCAGAAATGAAGATGGAACCTCTCGTTATGATTTCCAGTACGAAAATAAGCGTGGCTATAAAACAACCATTGAAGGCCTGTCTCATAAATTCAACCCGGAATTCTGGAACTACGCAAAACTGATCTCCAGTACGTTGCGTCACGGAATGTCTATTGATAATGTGGTAGATCTTATTAATAGTCTGCAATTGGATAGCGAGTCTATCAACACCTGGAAAAATGGTGTGGTGCGTGCGCTTAAGCGTTACATCGCTGACGGAACTGTAGCTAAAAAGGAAAAATGTACAAATTGTAACTCCTCAAATCTAATATACCAGGAAGGATGCTTGACCTGTAAGGACTGTGGTTCTTCTAAATGTGGTTAAATTTCTGTTATAACTGCAAAAAAGGCCTTCGATTTTCGAAGGCCTTTTTTGATTTAGTCAATCAAAGTCTATTCAATTCTCACTTCACGAATCGCAATACCATGTGGCTTCTGAAGTTTGTCTTTTTCAAGTCCGGGTCCAATTGAAAACTGAATGCTTTCCACGTCTTCTAATTTAAGTTCTCCAGAATAAGAATGGTCGAAATAATAAGGCAAAAATCCCGGATAAGGTCTTGGTAATGTAACTGTCTCAACTGGCTCTAATTCTGAAAAACTGATCTCTACATTTTTCAATTCCTTCGATAGTGCAATAGTTTTCCCAAAAGACGCACCATTATTCATAACTAAAGCAACCTGCAATTTATCAGTGTTTTCTCCAATAGCCCTGGCAACTATCACAAGTTTTTCCCTTCCGTCAAGATCTCTAGCAGCAATCTTCTTTTGAAAATTATATCTAAAAGAATAGTCATAGATAGGTTCTGCTTCAATATTTTCGACATCTTCTTTAAAAAGACTATCGATTTTCACCTGAAATTCGGCTTCATTTTCGTTTACCGGAACAAGATTATTATCTGGTGACCAACCAATCACCATATTATCTGAATCTTCAGCAGGATTGAAAATAGTAATTGGAGCGTCCTTTTGTAAAATTCTCGTTCTGTAAATTTCTTCAGAATGAAAATCCCAATTTGAAGGGCTTCCTTCTACTCCGCCCGGAAAGGTAAACGAATTGTCTGAAGTCGTGACGATAATTCTGTATTCTAAAAATCCATTTTCAATAAGATTTTCAGGAACTTTGGCTGAATAATCGTAATTATTTTCAGCGTTCAATTCAACAGATTCGTAGGTGTTGCCATTTTGAAACCAGGCTTCTACTTTTTCGATTTCGTCGTTGGAAACTACGGTCGCTTCTAAATTCAATTCAGCACTTTCAGTAGTTGTTCCTATAGGTTCGTGAATTACGTAAGTTCCATCAACGGTCTCTTCTTTGGCTTCAAAATTTCGGATATCAAAATTCCAGTCAGTCTTATAATTTTCAATACTGAACTCTTTTCCGGCAGACTTTAATAAATATGTTCCCGGCCTGATCTTGAAACTCTTACCAGTAGCTGAAATATTATAATCGTTGCCCTCATTTAATCCGGTAATTTCAAAGTTTTCAGGCAGATCATTCAGATTTAGCTCCATAGCATTTTCCTTCCAACTGATCACAGAAACTGTCTTATTAAGGCTATTGCTTCCAAACGGATCCTGCACTAGAATAGGATCTGGCATTATTTCCAATCGCCAGACACCAGCTTCCAGTTTATCCAGAAAATAAGCTCCTTTCCCATCATATTTCACAATTTCTGAACTACCGTGACCCGCAATTTTATTCAATTTAGAACTAGCTTTTGGCGCAATGGTATTTGAATTGGTATATATAAAAGAATTTTCTGAATTATAGCTGGCCACATCCCCTTGATAACTGATCTTGAAATTCCCAAATTCAAGGTTTTCAGGATAAGTTCCCAGGTCTTTTCTCATTGGTACCTCATGAAAAATTTTGGAAGCGATCATTAAGGCGAGTGCTTTATGCGGAGTATAATTCAAATTCATGTAATGCGTATTATACTCGGTATTCGCATAGGCAAGAAAAGTGGGATCGTAAGCAAAATGGGTCGCGATCTGGATTCCAGTTTCTCTAAAACTTCTGGCCATAGCAGGATACATATAAGATTTATTCACATCGGCAGCGTCAAATTCATAAACCAGTTTTGCCTTACCATTTTCTTCAATCACATCCTCAAATGGTATTTTATAATCACTCACATTAGGCAGAAGATTGCCTTCAAGTTCTTTCTGAAATCCGAGTCCAGTAGGATACCATTGAAAAGTTCCTCCCTGGATATTGGAGGTGAAATAAGTTTCGGCTAACTGAATGCTGTGGCTCACATTATAGAAAATTGGTTTCTCAGTACCCGTTTTCCGCATGGCAGCAACCATCTTATTGATAAAGCTTTTTACTTCTTCCGGAGTTCCTCGATGATGCGGTTCATTGCTAACCTCAAAAGCAATCACGTTCGGCTCATTTTTATAAGCTACACCGGTATAAGGATTTACATGGTTCAGGAATTGCTCCAGATAATTCTGCTGCGCTTTGATTGCTTCAGGATTGGTAAGACTTTTATCTTTTCCGTATTTATTGGAAAATCCCGGTGTATCCTCATCGGGTTCCGGCCAGCCATTTCCCCAGTAAGCAATGGGTGTGATCACGAAATTGATCTCACGCTTTTTGAGTTCACTCAATAAATAATCAAAAGTTTCCAGATTTTCATTCTCCAGCAAATTCCCTTTTTCATCGCTGATTTCGGTGTCCCACACATGCAAGCGATACAGGTCAAATCCCAGCCTTGTAAAATGATAAATATCTTTATCGATTTCAGCCTTGATATCCAGATCTTTCTTTTGAGCAGACCTGTAGGCGTGTGCAAATGGAGCCGAATAGTTCACCCCAAACCCGTGTACCTCTTCATCGCTTCCACCCCAACGCATAACTCCGTCATCATCAACGTAGACGTTGCTTTTAGAAGTTGTCTGGGCATTAGAAATGCCACATACTAAAATTAGAGCAAAAAGTAACTGACCAAAATTCATTTTCAGTTTCATAAATCTTCAAAATAAGTTTTAATTAAATATCGCAGATGTTGATCGCTTCCTCTAGGGCAGAAAGTTTATCATCGTAGGTCGGTATAAATTCCTGGGCTACAAAACCTTGAAATCCGGTTTCATAAATAGCTTCCATAATGGCTGGATAATTTAATTCCTGAGAATCGTTTATTTCATTTCTGCCAGGATTTCCGGCGGTATGATAATGCCCAATATATTTATGATTTTCACGAATCGTCCTGATCACATCGCCCTCCATAATCTGCATATGGTATATATCGTATAGGAGTTTGAAATTTGATTTTCCTAAGGCTTTGGCAAGTTTTACTCCCCAATCGGTATGATCGCACATATAATCTGGATGATCTACCTTACTGTTAAGAAGTTCCATTACCAGGTTTACATTCAGCTCTTCTGCATATTCAAGAAGAGGAGTTAAACCCATAACACAGTTTTTAATTCCTGTTTCTTCATCCATACCATTTCGGTTTCCCGAAAAACAAATAACATTTTTAATATTATGCTCAGAAGCCTTTTTGATCAATCCTCTGTATTGCTCCTGAAGTTTCGCATGGTTAGCAGGTTCGTTGAAGCCATCGATAATGCTAGCAAAATCATCGGTAGCCATGGAGCAGACCAGGCCTTCTTTTTCAACCGCATCCCATTCTGAAGGTTTTAAAAGATCAATTCCCTTAATATCCATTTTAGCACAGACTTTTGCGAATTTTTCCAAAGGAATATGCTGGTAGCACCATCTACAAACGGAATGATTTATTTTTTCGGAAGATATTTTCTGGACATTTTTGGGTTCAGAATTACCTGCAAATAATTCAGTTAATCCGCCAAAACTTATTATTCCGGCACCAAGACCAAGGCTTTTAAGTAATTTTCTTCTATTAATAGGATCAGACATCTCTGTATATTTTTCTAAATTTAATAATAAACGTAAATATTACAATTAAAATCAGAAAAAGTTTGAGTCGGCTGTATCAGGCTATTTCAAAATTGTAACCGGAAGTCAATAATTTCTGATAATTCTCGTAATTAAATTTATAAAGGAAAGCTCCCCTTTTGCTGGTGGACTTATCTTTTTCATCCAGCTTTTCTATCACATTCAAAGACAACACCTTCTTTCTGAAATTACGCGCATCCAGCTCTCTCTGGTAGATCGCTTCATACAGACTTTGAAGCTGTGGAATGGTAAACTTTTCGGGCAACAACTCAAAACCAATTGGTTTATATCGGGCATTATTTTTCAATTGAAGTAAGGCATCATGAACCATTTCATTATGATCCAGAATTAAAACAGGAAGATGCTCTATTTCAAACCATTTTGCTCCATGCTCTTCCACTAATTTCTCATCGTATTCATCAATTCGAATAAGAGCGTATTGTGCAATGGAAATGCACCTGTAGCCCGGATCACGGTCTTTTTTTCCGTAGCTTTTAAGTTGTTGCATAAAAACATCATCCAGACCTGTAGTTTCATTCAATACCCTCTTCCCGGCAACATCAAGATCTTCATCAAGTCTTACAAAACTGCCAATTAAAGACCACTCTCCCTGAAGTGGAGAAACTTTTCTTTTAAACACCAGAAGTTTTAGCTTACCTTGATGAAACCCAAATATTATACAATCGGTAGCCACATACATTTTTTCCTTAACCTGGTATAGGTCATTGGTGTTTTGAGTCATTCTCAATAATTGTTTTTATAAATATAGATAATCTTAAAATTTGTTCAAATAGTAATGAATGTACTTTTTACATTTATTATATTTGAATTATTATAAAAATAATAAGTCTTGACGAATATCAGAGCTATTTCAGTGAAACCTTCAATTTTTGAAGATGCTGCCTTTGCAGTAAATGTGGAATCTCCCGGGCGTATCAACCTTATTGGTGAGCATACAGATTATAATGAAGGTTTTGTAATGCCCACGGCCATAGACAAAAAGATCATTCTTCGTTTCAGGAAGAATGATACGCAAAATTTCTGCCGCATTTATAGCGAGACTTTTAATAAAGGTTTTGAATTTCACCTGGATAAGACTTTTACCAAGACTGATGGCTGGGAAAATTATATACTCGGTGTAGTGAAAGAACTTCAGTATAATACTGGTAAACTGGAAGGCTTTGATTGTCTCATTCAAAGCAAACTTCCTTTGGGAGCAGGGATCAGTTCTTCTGCGGCCCTGGAATGTGGCCTGGCTAGCGGACTTAACAGTTTGTTTGATCTCGGGCTGAAAGATCTTGAGATCGTAAAATTATCTCAGAAAGCTGAAAATGATTTTGTTGGTTCTAATTGCGGAATTATGGACCAGTATGCCTCGGTGATGAGCAAACCAGATCATATTATTTTACTGGATTGCCGAAGCCTGAAAGCTGAGTTTATTCCTGCAGACTTCAAAAATTGTAAATTGCTTCTTCTGAATACCAATGTTTCGCACAATATCGCTGATAGTGATTATAATTCCAGGCGGGCTGAATGTGAAGCAGCCATAGAAATAATTGAGCAGGATCTACCAGAGATCAAATCGGTGCGGGATCTTAGCTTTGAAATTTTAGAAAAGTATAAAAACAGGTTGAATGGAAGAATGTATGAACGATGCCTGTATGTATTAAAAGAAAATGAACGTGTTCTTAAAGCTGCAGATACTCTAAAATCTGGAGATCTTCAAAGTTTTGGAAAGTTAATGTATGCCTCTCATGAAGGCCTTCAGCATAACTATGAAGTCAGTTGCAAGGAACTAGACTTTCTCGTAGATTACTCCCGCGATAAGGATTTTATTTATGGATCGAGAATGATGGGTGGTGGTTTTGGCGGTTGTACTATAAATCTTATTCAAGAAAATAAGATCGAAAATTATATTGAAGAAGTTGGTTCAGCGTACTTTCAAAAGTTCAATATCAAGCTTGATGCGATAAGTGTTAGTCCAGATACAGGAACAAAGATCTTTAAATAATAGTTGATGAATACCGAACTGAATAATACTCCACATAGAAGATATAATATTTTAACCGGTGAGTGGATTCTTGTTTCGCCTCATCGAACCAAAAGACCATGGCAGGGTAAAACCGAAGAAAATAAGTCTTTGCGCACCAGATCTTATGATCCTGAATGTTATCTCTGTCCCGGGAATAAACGAACCAGTGGTGAATTAAATCCGGAATATTCTGAACCATTTTCCTTTGTAAATGACTTTTCCTCCCTTCTACCCGATTCTCTGGAAATTAGCTTCAATGAAGGTCTTTTAAAGGCTGAAAGTGAGAAAGGGATCTGTAAGGTAGTTTGTTTTTCACCGGATCACTCTATGACTCTCCCGTTAATGGAAGTTGAGGACATTACTAAGGTGATCAGAATGTGGAAAAAAGAATATCACGAACTCGGTTCTACGGATGGCATTAATTATGTGCAGATTTTCGAAAACAAAGGAGCCATAATGGGATGCAGCAATCCGCATCCCCATGGGCAGATCTGGTCGCAGTCTTCAATTCCTACTGAAATTTTAAAGAAATCGGTAAAATTCAAAGAATATTGGGAAGAGAATAAGCGCAGTATTCTTGCAGACTATTTGAAACAGGAGTTGGAGGCAGGTGAACGCATCCTGGAAGAAAATGAGCATTTTGTAGCACTCATTCCATATTGGGCTGTTTGGCCTTTTGAAGCGATGATCATTCCAAAGAGACACCTTCAGCATATTGGTGAATTAACTGATAATGAAGAAAGTGCTTATGCAAAAATTCTGAAAAAGCTTACCATTAAATATGATAATCTTTTTGAAACTTCATTCCCCTATTCGTCTGGTATTCATCAAATACCCACAGATGGAAAGAATTACCCAGAATGGCATTTTCACATGAGCTTTTATCCTCCGTTATTACGTTCTGCAACCGTAAAAAAATTTATGGTGGGATATGAAATGTTTGCCGGACCTCAGCGTGACATTACCGCAGAACAGGCTGCCAAAAGGCTCAACGAACTTCCTGAAGTCCATTATTCAGAAAGGTAATTTCATATAAAATCTAAGGAATAAAAAAGTCCGCTGTAATAAGCGGACTTTTTTTATGATTTCAGTTGAATTCTATTGTGCGAAATAAACGTAAACAAAGATCACTAATGCACAGATAATTAAACCTACCGGAAGTACATATTTCCATGGTTTGATATCAACTTGCTTGGTATGTTCCAGGATAAAGTCTGTCGCTCTCGGTTTTACTCTACCAATGATCCACATGATAGCTATATTCAATACAAAAAGAATCGCCATAACGTGAAGGTAATGCGGTAAGGAATCTTCGCCAACCACGAAATATTTTAATCCTAAATAAACCAGATATAATCCAACACCACTGAATAATGCAACTTTAGCCGCAATTGCAGGGATCTTTTTCGAAAGATATCCCACCACCACGATCGTTAAGATAGGAATACTATAACACCCGTTAACTTCCTGCAGATAACCGAATAGTCCTTGTGGAGCATTCGCGATTAGAGGTGCAATGAACATGGAAGCGATCGCGATAAATATCCCAAAAGTCTTTCCTTTTTTCACCACTTCCCTTTCAGAAGCTTCAGGATTGAAATGATGCTTGTAAATATCTATTCCGAAAAGCGTAACTGAAGAGTTTAACGCAGAGTTGAACGAACTTAGGATCGCCCCAAAAAGAACTGCTGCAAAGAACCCGACGAGAACTGGAGGCAGTACTTCATTTACCAACGCAGGATACGCCTGATCAGCATTTTCAAGATCTCCCTGGAACATGTGCCATGCGATAATACCAGGAAGCACTACGATTATCGGACCTAAAATTTTAATGAAAGCAGCAAGCATTAGACCTTTCTGACCTTCTTTCAGGTTTTTAGCAGCCAATGCTCTTTGAATAATGGCCTGGTTAGTTCCCCAATAGAATAACTGAACCAGCATCATTCCTGTAAATATTGTAGAAAAAGGAACTGAAGCATCAGGACCCCCAATAGAATCAAATTTTTCAGGATTGGAATCTACAAGCGTAGTTAAACCACTTAGCATGTCGCCATCTCCAATAGCCATCAAGCCAAATACAGGGATCATCAAACCACCGATTAGCAGTCCGATAGCGTTAATGGTATCAGATACTGCAACAGCCTTTAACCCTCCGAAGATCGCGTATATAGAGCCTATAATTCCAATTCCCCAAACACAGATCCATAAAGAAGTTGTTTCACTAACTCCAAGCATTTCCGGTACATCAAACATGGTGCTGATTGCCAAACTTCCAGAATACAATACGATTGGAAGGAAAATGATCATATAACCGGAAAGAAAAAGTCCGGAAACAATTGATTTTGTGGTTCTGTCAAAACGTTTTTCAAGGAATTGCGGAACAGTAGTCAACCCGCCTTTCAGGTAACGCGGGAGCAGAAATAAAGCGGTCACAACAATTGCGAGGGCCGCCAACGTTTCCCATGCCATTACCAAAATTCCTTCAGAGTAAGCAGATCCATTTAAACCAACAATCTGTTCCGTAGAGAGATTCGTTAATAAAACCGATCCTGCAATTACTCCTGCAGTTAAACTTCTTCCACCTAAAAAATAACCATCACTGGTGGTTTCATCTGTAGATCTGGTTGCAAAATAGGCTATTATGGCGACCAGGGCAGTAAAACCCACAAAGGATAGAATTCCAATCATAACGTTTTCTTAAATTTTCGGTTAAATATAGAATTATTATTTTACAGAAAAAGCAAATGTGATGTTGTTTTCGTACAATTCACCGGGCTTTAATAAACTGGAAGGAAAATTTCGAAAATTCGGCGCATCTGGATAGTTCTGAGCTTCCAGGGCAACAGCTGGAAATTTCCTATCAATTTCACTCAGGTAAGTCCAGGAATCAGGTAAAGTTTCAGGAGAATATACAACCACAACTGCCTGGTTACTGCTTAATTTCATCTTTATTCCGCTTAGAGGTGAAAAAAGTTGCGCCTGCACCTCATTTTCCATAACATCAAGAACATAGACATCGTCGAGTTCCCTGTTTCCAAGCAATTTATTTTCTCTGTAATCTCTTGGATTATCTCTCAGTTTAGTAAGATTTCCAGTAGGTAAATTCTTTTCATCAAGCTCCAGGATCTTGGAAGCATTCACACGCAAAAAGTGATCGCTAACACTTCCTCCGCCATTTAAATTGAAATAAGCATGATTCGTAAGATTAACGATGGTAGTTTTGTCTGTTTTGGCAGTATAAGAAATTTTGATCTCATCCTCTTCGGTAAGCGTATATCTCGCCTGTACATCTAACCTCCCGGGATAACCTTCTTCCAGGTTCTCACTGGTATAAGATAGAGTTACAGAAGGATTCTTACCTTCTTCAACCTTTTCTATTTCCCACAATTTATATTGAAAACCATATTCCCCGCCGTGTAAATGCACTCTTTCCTCTTGTTCATAAAGTTCATATTCCTCATCATCTATTTCAAATTTACCATCAGCTATTCTGCCGGCAAACCTACCTATAGTTGCTCCAAAACATTTATTCTCGTCCCTGTAATCCTGGGTTAAATATTCTTCAGATTCGCGCGGTCCCACCACTAGATCTATAAGATCATCTTCCTTATTCCTGAATTTAAAGCTGAATATGGCCGCGCCATAGTTCAGGATCTGCAACCTGCTTTTATTTGAATTTACCAGGTCTATAATTTTCAGATCTGATTTTTGGATCTCGCTCAAGCTTTTTTATTTTTTTGATTTAACCCATGAATCTACCTTAGACTCAAGTACAGTAAGAGGTAAGGCGCCATCGGTTAGAACAACATCATGAAATTCCCTGATATCAAATTCTTCTCCCAGTTCCTTTTTAGCTTTTTCTCTTAGATCTAAAATTTTATTCATTCCGATCTTATAAGCGGTAGCCTGCCCCGGCATTACAATATGCCTTTCCACCATTTTTACACAAGCGCTTTCCGCTGCCGGTGTGTTTTCTTTATAATAATCTATTCCTTCCTGCCTGGTCCATTTTTTAGCATGAATCCCAGTATCTACCACTAGCCTGCAGGATCTCCACAATTCCATAGCCAGTCTTCCAAAGTCTGAATACGGATCTTTATAAAAACCTATTTCCTTCGGAATATATTCGCTGTAAAGTCCCCAACCTTCAACATAAGCAGTATAGAAACTGAACTTTCTAAATTCAGGTATACTGTCCAGTTCCTGCGCGATAGCGATCTGCATATGATGCCCGGGAATTCCTTCGTGATAAGCAAGCGCTTCCATTTCATATTTCGGCATCGCTTTCATATCGTACAAATTCGCATAATAAGTTCCTGGTCGCGAACCATCAATGGCAGGTTGCTGATAGAAAGCTTTTCCAGCACTTTTTTCACGAAAAGGCTCTACGGCCTTCACTACAATATCAGCTTCAGGCATCGTATTAAACAGCTCGGGAAGGATATCTTTCATATTATTGATTATGCTTTTTGCTTCCTTCAAATATGTTGCTTTGCCTTCTTCAGTGTTTGGATAGTAGAATTGCTCATCTTTTTTCATGAATTCGAAAAAGTCTTCCAGCGTACCTTCAAACTCCACATCTTCCATGATCTTCTCCATTTCACCATGAATCCTCGCAACTTCGTTCAGGCCAATCTCGTGAATCTCATCTGCAGAAAGGTTTGTTGTAGTTACCCTTTTAAGAGCATTGTTATAGAACTCATCTCCTTTTGGGAATTTCCAGACACCTGCTTCCTCTGTAGCTCTTAATTGCTGGTTTTCAAGAAAATCAACCAGACTTTGATAAGCTGGCTGAACATGGTCTACCAAGGCAGTTTCCGCTTCGTTGATAAGCCCGGTTTTTTCTTCTTCCGAAATTTCAAGTTTATCGATCTTAGACCTAAAATCTTCCATTAGCGTACTCGCTTCAGCAGAATTGGTAAAAGGTTTCCCCTTGATTATGTTACGGGAAGCGTCTAAAGTTCTGTCAAAGACAAATTTCGGTGGAATGATGCCATTCTGTTCTCTAAGTTTTAATTGTTCAATGATATCGCTCATCACCTTCTCAAGGCCCACTAGTCTGGAAATATAAGCTTTCGCATCAGAAATTGAATCTACACGGTGCATATTGATCAAGAACGCAGGCAACTCTGCATGTAATCCATGCATCTGCTCTATAGGATAATCATAAAAGCGATAGTCATAATCTTCGATCTCGTTCTCCACCTGTCTTTTATACAGATCATAACTCAGCCTGGTATCTTCATCCAGCGCATCTTTATTCACTTTATCCAGGTAATCCAATCGTTTCCTGGCCTGTTCCAGGTCTTCCGCGTATTTCAGGTTAGAAAAATCGTCCCACTTGCCGTAGTCGGTTTTCATGCCCATACGGGTCTGCATCATCGGCGATTCCTTTATTTCCTTTTGAAATTCCTCTTCAAAATAATCATTCAATTCCTGGGAAGCAGTTTCCTTATCCCCGTCAGAATAATCAGAATCTTTATTTTCGTCGCCACAGGAAATTAGTGCAGCTCCAAACAGAATTAAAAAAATATTATTTCTAATGCTCATGTTTCTATTCTTCTAATACAGAAAATTTAATAGCTGAATCTCCATAAACAGTATGTGTTTGTTTCTGAAAATCTTCTTCTTTAGCTTCAAATATATTGTCTACATAGGTCTGCGGATTCCTGTCTATCAAAGGGAACCAGGTGCTTTGTATTTGCACCTGAAGTTTATGCCCTTTCTTGAAAGTATGGTTTACTCCCTGTAATTTGAGATTCACATCGGTCTTTTGGTTCGGTTCGAAAGCCTTTGGATCTTCAAAACTATCTCTAAATCTTCCTCGCATCACCTCACTTCTTACCATCATATGGTAATTACCCATTTTTAAATGCGGCATTGTTTCTTCATAATTTTCGGCATCCGGTGGATAAACGTCTATAACTTTCACCACCCAGTCTGCAGCAGTACCAGTAGTTGCAACTTTCAGCATTGCCTCAATTGGTCCGGCAATCTTCATATCTTCTTCCAGAACTTCAGTTTCAAAAACTAAAACATCAGGTCTTCTTGCAGCAAATCGCTGATCCCCGGTCATATACTCACGCGGAGTAAATACCATTTTGATCTCGTTGTTATAGGAAACCGGTTTTTCAGGATCACTCACAAATTCCTCAGCATTATCTGATGGCGATTCAGTTAATTTCTGATCGTCTCCCAGATACCAGGTTTTGGAAGTAAGGTTTTTTGGAGGCCATTCATTGTAATCGTTCCATTCCCTTGCCCCTGTATCATAAATATGAGCTTCAGCTAGCTTTACCATATCTTTCGTTTTCTTTTTCAGAAAATGATTGAAAAATTCAGTTTCATAATCTCTCTGAAAATGTGTAGAAATGCTGTCTCCAAAATAAACATTTCCTACCGCCTGTCTTCCAGACTCTCTAGCCCAATCGCCATGACTCCAGGGCCCAAAAACTATGCTGTTGTAGTTATCGCTGTTCTCTTCGATGTTCTTATATAAGGCAAAAGGACCGTACAGATCTTCTGCATCAAATAATCCACCTACAAACATTACTGCCGGCTTGATCTTAGTATTCTTAAAATGCTGAACAATTCCGCGTTTCTGCCAGAATTCATCATAATTAGGATGTTCCTTCAGCTGCTGCCAGAATTCATTGTCTTCTTTATAATATTTATCCAGGTTACTCAATGGACCATTGTCCAGGAAAAACTGATATTGATCTTCTGTTCCCAATTTCGGAAATTCATACCAGGCAGAATCGGTTGGTTTATCCTTTTGGTATCCAAAAAGAGCCGTAGCTCTCCAATAACTTAGAAGATAAGCACCGTTATGGTGGAAATCATCAAAAAAGAAATCTCCGATACTGGCTTGTGGAGATGCAGCTTTTAGTGCCGGATGACCACTTAAAAGTGAATAGGTCGCATAGAATCCAGGATAAGATATTCCCCAAGTTCCAACTTTTCCATTATTATTTTCTACATTTTTTACCAGCCATTCTATGGTATCGTAAGTATCACTGGCCTCATCTACTTCCTTCCCTTTTTTATTCGGAATATAGCCTCGCATATTATCGTATTTACCTTCGCTCATCCATCTTCCGCGAACATCCTGGTAAACAATGATATTACCTTCTTTCATCAAGATCTCATTCGGCCCTATTTTAGATCTGAATTGATCTTCCCCATAAGGCCTGGAACTGTAAGGAGTTCTCTGCATTAAAATTGGATATTCCGTGGAAGTATCCTTTGGAGAATAAATGGTGGTGTGCAATTTGACTCCATCGCGCATAGGAATATCAACTTCCATTTTGTTATAATGCTGCTTTACATCATATTCGGTTTCAGATTGTGCTACAACCGGAAAAGTTAAGAACAGAATTATAACTGTAAACAAGGGGATTCGAATGAATTTCATCAATAAGGTTTTAAATAAAGTTCCTAAAGATAGAAATTAGACATCTAAACCTAAAAGAAAAACGCTGATAATGCTTACTTCGAAAGGTTTCCGGGTGTTAAATGTGAATTTAGGTGATACAGATCTGTAAAATATCAGAATCTGATTTCTCTACCGCGAACCTGTTGTCTGTCCGGTGATTTATGATCCAGACGATTTCTTCTCCAGAACAGAGGATCCAGGTATGCTCTTTTTCAGGCAGGGAAAATTTCTCATCCTTGAAAAAATCGCTGAGCTTCTTTTTCCCCGTCATTCCGAAAGGATAGAAAAAATCACCCTTTTGCCATTTCCGAATGGTCAAAGGAAATTTCAATTTATTCTCCGGAACGTAGATACAGGAATTTGATAACTGCCCGATCCTGTCCACTTCACTAATATGAAAAGTCCCCATTCCCGGGATCATCACCAGCTCCTCGTCTTTACCCAGAACATATTCTTTCTTGCCCGTTTTGTCGTTATGTTCGGTTAAAAGAAGTTTTTTCCTGTCTTTGATAAGGCGATGGGTATCTGATAAGACCATTTTCCCCGTTTGCGCATCCATCAGGTTATAGACATCATTCCACTCAGTAAAACCGAAGGATTTTAAAAGCTGATATAAGATCTGATTTTGATTCGGAACTTTTTTAAGAAAATCAATATCTATAGTATAGCCGAAAGTATCCTTCTGTACCAATTTTGGATAAAGCAGACTCATGTAATCTTCAACGAGATCGAGACTTTCCTGCAAATGGGATTGCGTTTTACCAAAGCTATCCAGCAATTGAGGATTTAATTCTTCCATGATCGGCACTATCTGATGCCTGATCTTGTTTCTCACGTATTTATCCGAAGAATTGCTGCTGTCTTCCCGCCATTTATAATTATTTTCCCTGGCGAAATTTTCAATTTCAGAACGTGTATACGGCAGAAGTGGCCTAACAATATCATTCCTTTCTTTTTTTATCCCGGTTAGACCTTCAGGACCGGTTCCTCTAATCAAATTAATTAGAAAGGTTTCAAGATTATCGTTGGCATGATGGGCAGTAAGCGTATAATCAAACTGAACTGAACTGCTTAATTCTGCAAACCATTCATAACGAAGATCACGTGCGGCCATTTGTACAGAGATACCATGATTTTCAGCGAAAGCAAGCGTATCAAAACTTTCGGTGAAAACTTCAACATTTAGAGAATCTGCAAGATCTACCACAAATTTCTCGTCACCATCACTTTCCTCGCCACGAAGGTTGAAATTGCAATGTGCAATAGAAAAATCAAGTTTGGCTGAATGACATAAATGTGCAAGGACAACGCTATCTACGCCGCCGCTAACCGCCACAAGTAATTTTCCCCCACAGAGATAAGGATAGTCGGTTTTTACCAGATTTTTGAATGATTTTTCCATGGTTACTCAAATATACAAAGCTGAAATCAAAATTCTTTTCCGGAAACTGAACTAAATTCCTTACAAATTGGTAAGTACTTCGCGCATAGCCTTTGCCTTTAAAAGGCATTCCTCGTATTCTTTTTCAGGATTTGATTTAGAAGTGATTGCACCGCCAACCGAAAATGAAAGGTATTTATTATCAGCATTATAAAGGATACTTCTAATCACTACATTAAAATCGAAATCACCCTCTGGAGTAAAATAACCCACGGCGCCGCTGTAAAGCCCGCGTTTAGATTCTTCCAGTTCTTCGATGATTTTCATAGCAGAAATCTTTGGGGCTCCGGTCATACTTCCCATGGGAAAACTGGTTCGCAAAGCTTCCACCGGCGGAATATCATCTGCGATCTTCGCTGTAACACTTGAAACCAGTTGGTGCACTTGTTTAAAAGAATAAACCTTGCACAATTCATCAACCTGAACACTTCCCTTTTTCGCAATCCTGGAAAGGTCATTGCGAACCAGATCCACGATCATTACATTTTCAGATTGTTCCTTGGGATCATTCGCTAATTCCTCGGCGATCTTATTATCTTCCTCGGTATTTTCGGCCCTACGAGCTGTCCCTTTAATAGGCTGAGATAAAAGCTGATCTCCTTTCTTCTTAAGATATCTTTCCGGAGAAGCCGAAATAAGATTAAAATTTTCGAGTTTCAAGTAGGCCGCAAACGGCGGAGAAGAAATCTCATTCAAAGATCTGTAAATATCAAAGGAATCAATCGCTACATTTTCAGCATAATATTCCTGGCAGAAGTTTGCCTCATAAATATCTCCGCGATGAATATGATTCAGCATCAAACCGATCTTTTCAAGGTATTGCTCTTTTGAAATTCTGGCTTCTACCTTTACCGGAGCATGTTCCGACCCGGTTTCAGGTTCCTTTGTCTGAATATCTTGAAAATCATGGTCTATCTCATCGTCTACCATTCGTAGATAATGAAATTCCACCTGATCATCCTTTATAAAAATGATCTTTTGAGGCTGAAAAAAATAAAGATCAGGAAAATGGAGACCGTCAAAATTTGATGATTTCAAACGCTCCGCATCGTTTTTAAGATCATAGCTTAAATATCCAAAGATCCAGTCGGCAGTAGTTTCCTGGTATTCTTTCAGTTTATCAAAAGCAGCAACATGATCGGTTTTGATCGCCGTAAATGCTTCAACTGCCAGTATTGCCTCATATTCGCCTGTTTTCGAATCATATTCATTGCTATCCAACCAGGCAATTTCCTGAAATTGCCGGCTCCACGATAATAATCGTTCTTTAAATTCTTGAGTTTCCCTTACAGAAAAGACTTTGGAAATGCGCACTTATTCTTCAATTTGATGCGCAAAGGTAGTAACCACATCTTCAATTCCCATATCCAGTACCTCGTTTGTAACCCTTCCATTCTCAAAATTATCTTTAAAAGATGGTAAACTGAAACTTTCGATGACCTCACCGCCAAACCTTCCGAAGATATCTTTGGTGTATTCCAGGGATGACTTAGCTCCTCTTTTTCCCGGTGATGTACTAATCAATAAAATCTTCTTGCCTTCCAGAAAATTTTTATTTACCCTCGAAAGCCAGTCGATAATATTTTTAAAAAAAGCCGACGGACCTCCATTATGCTCATTTACCGCTATTACGAGAGCATCACTTTCCTCGATCAGGTTTTTAATAATCGTAGCATTAATAGGCATTCCTTTATCATTTTCAATATCAATACTATAAATTGGAAGAGGATATTCAGTTAAATTGACATTTTTAATCTCGTGATTACCTATCCTATTTACAACATTATCAAGCAATTGCTGATTGATAGAAGTACTGCTATTTGAGCCGGTGAAGGCAAGTATTTTCTTCATTTAATTCAATTTTTTTTAAAAATACCGAAAAATTGCCGGCTTACTGTTTAATATTTTCTCCGCTCTAAGCGGTTTTGTAACTTTATTCAAAAATTAGCTGTTTTGAAAAGACATTCAATTGAGAACGAATTTCTGAAGATTTCGGTAAAAGAGACGGGTGCAGAACTTTGTAGTATCTTAAATAAGGAAAATAATAAAGAATATATCTGGCAGGCAGATCCATCAGTCTGGGGAAGCCATGCTCCAAACCTTTTCCCGATTATCGGAGTTTTAAAAAACGGAAAATATTTCTTTGATGGAAAAGAATATTCCATTCCTAAACACGGCTTCATTCGCCATAATGAAAATATCAGGCTTAAAGAGAAATCAGAAAATCAACTTGTTTTCGAGCTATTGTATTCCGATGAAACTCTAGAAATGTATCCATTTAAATTCGATTTCAGAATAGCTTTTACTATCGATGGAAAAAACCTGGAAGTGAGTCATCATATTATAAACCTTGATGAAAAGTCCATTTATTTTTCCTTGGGAGGTCATCCGGCTTTTAATATTCAACATTTTGAAAATGAAGAAATTGATGACTATTTCCTACAATTTGATCGAAAATTAGATCTAAAAACTCACATTTTGAATAATGATGGCCTGGTAAGTTCCGAAAATAAGGAGATCCTTAAGAATGAAGATACGTTAAAGCTGACCGAAAATATCTTCGATGACGATGCCCTGATTTTTAAAAATATCAGTTCAAAAAAAGTAGCGCTCGTAAGCAAAAACCACGGAAAAATACTCTCTGTGAGTTACCCAGGTTTTAAAAATCTTGGCATCTGGGCCAAACCAGGAGCCTCTTATGTCTGCATCGAACCATGGCTGGGAATTGCAGATATCGAAGATACCAACCAAAATCTAACAGATAAGGAAGGTATTGAAGTTTTAGATGAGGGCGAAGAAATAAACCATTTCTACAAAATCCAGATCGAATAAAACAAATTTGTAATACTCTTATATCCAGTTTTTTATTATTTTCATAGTTATTAAAAAGTCTTACTATGAAAAATCTAACTTTAATTTTCGGATTATTATTACTCTTTGTTACTTCAATTTCCCAGGCACAGGAAGATATTGTGCATATGTTGAACGGTGATGAAAAAAAGGGAAAAGTTACCGCGGTAAAAAGTGACGCGATTAGTTTTGTCTATTCAGGCGAAGACCTTGAATATGAGTTAAAGAAAGAAGAGATCCATAAGATTGATTTTGCCAGTGGAAGAACAGAAGTCTATAACCAGGTTCAGAATAGTTCATCTCAAATAAGTTCAACTGCAACTACAGCTGCTGCAGATAGAAAAAATAAGATAGCCGTGCTACCCTTTAAAGTTGTATCTAATAATGCTGGCTTAACTACGGAAGGTATGATGGAAGAAATACAGGATGCTACAGCAAGTTCTATCAGGAAAAATACCAGCCAGGTAATTTTGCAGGATCCTGCAGAAACGAATGCCATATTGTATGAAAATAATATTGGTGAAGCTGAAGCCAGCAAAATGAGGCCGGCAGAATTAGCTCAGCTTCTAGGAGTTGAATTTATCGTAATAGGTGCTGCCAACATCGATTATACCGGATCCAACACCTATGGTAGCAGCACGACCACTTATAAAGACAAAAAAGAAAAAGATCGGGATTCCCGAAAATCTTCAGGAAAAGAGAGCACTTATACATCCAGCAGTTCTACAGAAAACTATAGCACGAATATCAACCTGAAAATTTTTAATGATCAGGGAAGCAGTGTTTACAGTGTAGACAGGACAGGTTTAGGAACTAACTTAAACAAATATGAGACTACTATTAGTTACCTGATAAAAAGATCTCCCTGGGGAAGTAAAAGGTAATTTGAGTGTCTTGCAGGTTGTAAGTTTTTAATGCGCTACCTTTGCAAAAATTAAACCTTACACTTTGAGTTTTCAGGACCTAAATTTAAATACCCCTTTACGCAATGCCCTGGAAGATCTGAATCTTCAGACTCCTACACCTATCCAGGAACAGGCATTTTCATCAATCATGTCCGGAAGAGATGTGGTTGGTATCGCCCAAACCGGTACGGGAAAAACCTTTGCCTATTTATTGCCATTGTTGAGAATGCTGAAATATTCTGAACAAAAGAATCCGCGTATTCTAATTATGGTTCCAACGAGGGAACTGGTAGTACAGGTAGTTGAAGAAATCGAAAAGCTAGCAAAATATATCAACCTAAGAGTTGCAGGGGTATATGGTGGCGTAAATATAAATACACAACATCAGGATCTTATGCAGGGACTGGATATTGTTGTTGCCACTCCAAGAAGACTCTATGATCTGGTTTTAAGAAGAGCCGTTCAGCTAAAGTCCATTCAGAAATTTGTGATAGATGAAGTGGATGTTATGCTGGACCTCGGATTTAAATTCCAGGTGAACAATATTATCGAATTGCTTCCGCCGAACAGGCAAAGTATTATGTTTTCAGCCACGATGACTGAAACGGTTGAAGAAATGATAGACGCTAATTTTAAAGCTCCGGAAAAGATTTCTGTAGCTGTAAGCGGTACCCCACTTGAAAATATTGATCAGCGTGGTTATAAGATCCCAAACTTTTATACCAAAGCAAACCTTCTAAAACATCTACTTTCTGATGCTGAAGAATATCATAAGGTCCTCATCTTCATTGGCGACAAGCGAATCGCAGATAGATTATATGAAAATCTAGGTGAAGAATTTCCGGGAGAAACCAGCTTGGTACACACCGGGAAAAGTCAGAATTACCGACTTAAAAGTGTAACTGATTTTGATGAAGGACTATCCCGGATACTTATAGCTACCGATGTTATGGCCCGCGGATTGGATATTGAAAATGTATCGCACGTGGTAAACTTTGACACACCGCTATATCCTGAAAACTACATGCACAGGATTGGTAGAACCGGTCGTGCCGAGAAGAAAGGCCAATCATTATTATTCACTACAGAGGCAGAACAAGGTTACCTGGAGGATATCGAATCTTTGATGAATATGAAAGTTTCTCAACAAGATCTTCCTGAAGCTGTAAAAATTTCCAAAGAATTGATCCCCGAAGAAAGACCTAGAGCTATTGAGATCAACAATCCTAATAAAGTTGTGGATGAGGCCGGACCTGCTTTTCACGAAAAAAAGGATAAAAACAAAAAAGTAAATTTAGGTGGATCCTACCGAAGAGAGATCGCCAAAAAATATAAAAAGCCAAAGACACGTGGCGACAAGAATGCCAATAGGAGAAGAAAGAAATAATCAAGGAGCGCAATTGCGCTCTTTTTTTTTAGGATGCTATTATCACTATCCTTAACGAGTTCCTGGATTTCTAAAATTTTAATTATTTATCATTCTATCAAATAATTGATAATCAATTTTTTAGTAAATTCAACTATCCAAAAATTTAACTCCATGAAAAAAATTCAAATAATAGTCGTTTGTCTATTCTTTTCGATCTCAATCTACTCACAGGATAAAACTGCTGAAGTATATATTATCAGAGATACAAAATCAATGGGATCGCTAACAAATTTTAAGGTTTTCATTGATGATGAACTTATTTGTGAACTGAAAAATAAAAATTATCTACTTACCAGTTTAACACCAGGTGTTCACAAATTTTCAGTTCAGATGACCGGTAAAAAATCAAAAGCAAATGTTGATCATTTTGAACTGGAGTTAAAGGCTGATGAAAAATATTATTTACAGGCAGAAACTCCATCCTCGGTTATGGGTTCAAGTCAATTTACAGAAATAACAAAAAATTCTGCTGATAGAATGATTCCTAAACTGGATAAACAAGAAGATTGCGATTAAAAAGCAATTTAAAATGCTTTTGATACAAATTTTAGGGGATCTTTCGGTTTGTTGTCAATAGCAGAATAGGATTGAAAGAAAAAAAGGAGCGCAATTGCGCTCCTTCCATTTTTATAGGATTTAACTTCTGTTCTTTCTCTTTGCTGCTTTCGCTGCTCTTTTTTCTTTTAAGCTCAACACCGGTTCTTTCTTAGCCGAATTCTTAGAAGGCGATTTTTCTTTTGCCATGATTTCTATTATTAGAATTAACTTCTAAATGTAGTGAATCTTTGAATTGCTTTGAATTAAATTTTAATTGTTCAGTTTTTGATTGATGAAAGTCTGTCTAGTTCGGCATTGCGGATCCAATTCAGAATAAATGTGGACATTCTGCCGATTAAAAAAGTGAATCCTCCAAACAATGGAGCTAGTAAGGTTACTTTTAAACCGGCTGCGAAAAGCGATGGACTGATGTCTCCAAGCGCCTCAAAAGCATCAAATATCTGGATGAGCCCGATGAATTGAGCGAATAAACCAATTACCAGGGCGATTAATGAAACCTGGTTGATCAAAGAAATAGATTTATGAAAAACATGGCTAGGAGATTTCAATTTTAAAGCGGTGCGAACGGTGAGAAATAACATCAGGAAGAAAGCGATCAAGATCAAGGACATCGCGAGCGGCCCACCTTCGTAGATCCTGGCGAGTAACTGATCAAAAAAAACCTGCTGCTGAAAAAAGAATAAAATGAAAACGTACATGTTTTTTAAATTATTGATTAACGAAAACAAATCTATAAGATAGCATCCATGTTATTATAACAATGAGACGAATTACAGGTTTTGAACCCGATTCTACAATGGAGTTGAATTCCATAATTATTAGTATATCTCTTCTGTCATCTGCCTGCGAAAACTTGTTATTTATCGCAAATATTTTCAGAATTGGGAATTATGTCACATTTTTAACTATTAATGAATATTGCTGGAGCATTTATCGCATTAGGAAAAAGAATACTACTCCATAGCCTCCTCTGGCTGGTAGTTCTTTTATTTTTCACATTTTTCTTCGGCTTTGAAGGAGCAGATTTTAAAACCGTAATAAGCTTTGCAATTTTTTTCCTGCCGGTTACCATGGCATCCACTTACGTTTTTATCTATAAATTGATTCCAGATTACCTTATTAAAAAGAAGTACCTCAAATTCAATTTATATTCCGTCGCCACATTTTTTATTTCACTCAGCTACATCAGCATATCCGCTTTTTACGGCATAATAATTAACCTAGGTTACGGTTATCAGGAGAATTTCCCACTAACCAAAAGTCTTATTTACATAATTATATGCGTATACCTGGTTGTGGCCATAGCTTCTGCTTTCAGTTTGCTGAAATATAATTATTCGGCAGCGGCCAAGAATGACGAACTAAAAAACAGGATCCTGGAAGCTCAGCTAAAACTGAAGGAACAAGAACTTCAGTATTTAAAAATGCAGATTCATCCGCACTTTCTTTTTAATAGCCTCAATACGATCTACGGATTAAGTTTGAGTAAAAGTCCGCTGGCTCCTGAAATGATCCTACAGCTTTCAAAATTGCTGGATTACATATTATATCAAACCAGGAAACCATTGGTTAAATTAAATGAAGAGATTGAGCATATTCGGAATTATATCGACCTGGAAAAAAAACGCTTTAGAGAAGACCTGGAAATTAATTTTCATTCTGACCATATACCCGAAAATGTTCAGATCGCCCCAATGCTACTTCTTCCCTTTGTGGAAAATAGCTTTAAGCATGGAAAGGGTAACGATGGAAAATTGAAAATTACGATTGAATTAAGCCTGGATGATGAAATTATGGATTTCAGGATAATTAATTCCTTAGGTGATAAAACGGAAAAATCTGATGGAGAAGGAATCGGACTGGAAAATATTCAAAGAAGATTACAAATTCTATACGAGAATGAACATAAATTGAAAGTTGAAGATGATAAGGATAATTTTCGTGTTTCACTTAATTTGAACCTCGCTAAAAATCAGGTAAATGTTAGATAAGATTCGATGTATCATTGTTGATGACGAACCGGTTGCTTTAGATATTCTCGAAAATCACATTTCAAGGATCGATAAGATCGAAATTATTGGTCGCTGTAAAAATGCTACAGAAGCATTTAATATGATCAATGCGAATAAGACAGATCTTATCTTCCTGGACATAAACATGCCCGGTATTTCAGGAATTTCATTTGCGAAGTCTATCAATAAGAATATCAAGATCATATTTACTACCGCATATAGAGAATACGCCATAGAGGGTTTTGATCTGCACGCGGTAGATTACCTTTTAAAACCTATTTCTTTTGAACGCTTACTGGATGCGGTTAATAATTTTCAGGAAATACATGTCCATCAAAGTCTGCCTGAACTTAAAACTGATGAAATTTCAGATTTCATTTTTGTGAAGATCGACCGGAAAATGCACAAAATCGATTTTTCAAAAATCCTCTGGATCGAGAGCCTAAGCGATTACCTTAAAATTGAAACTTCTGATGGCACGAAAGTCACGAGAGAGACCATTTCATCTATAGAAACAAAGCTTCCTCAATCAAAATTCTTAAGGATTCACCGCTCTTTTATTATCGCCATAGATAAGATAGAATCCTATTCAAATGAAGAAGTGATCATTCAGAATAAATCGCTACCAATAAGCAGAACCTATAAAGATCAGGTGATCCAAACGCTGGGAAAATTTCAATAAACTATTTTGTATCTACAGAAGAGGTTTTAATAACCTCGATCGCTTTCTCCAGTAATTCGTCCGTTCCCTCTCTAAATCCAGCAATAGTCGGTTTTATTTCAATGTCGGGCACGATACCTATTCTTTGAGTTTCAGTTCCATCCGGATAATAGACACCTATACCTGAAATCATGGTCTTAATTCCTCCCGGTATATTTATACGGGAAACATTTCCATCAGCTCCGGCAGTCTGACTTCCAATTACCACAGCTTCTGGCGCCACTCTCAAAGCCATGGTGGTATATTCCGCGTTACTTTGAGTCTCTTCATTTATAAGAATGGTCAATTTTCCGTCATAAGCATTCTTAATAAGAGAACCTACTTTTGAACCATTACGAAACTCAAAATACCCCGGATCTTCCAGAGATGTGTTAGTGAATTTTACAAAGTCGGTTGGCTGGGGAACAACTTTGTTTCCCATACTGAAAACTATAAAATCTGAAGGGTAACAACGCATATCAACCACAATACCTTTCGTATCTTCGAACTTTTTCAGAATATCTTTTATTTCACCTCTTTTCAGCGATTCCGGGTAGATATAACCAATATCATTTTCAATATACTTATGGCTTGGAATGATCTTTTCTGAATCATCCCATTTTTCTACTGAAACTACCTTTTCAGTATAAGAACCGCTTTTATTCTGAAGGGTTAGTTCCAGGCTGTCCTGGTTAGTCCATAAAAGTTTCCTGGCCATATCCCTCAACTTCGTAGGATAATTTGAAGCCGGGTAGTATTTCAGGTTATTCTCGATGATCTCTTTTATGGGTTTGTTATCAATATGAGTGATAACATCTCCAGTTTGAATATTTTGACCTGCAGAATCACCAACTTTGATTACTACAGGCATCTCTTCTATAAATTGAACCTTGACAGGTAATCTTCTGCTACCGAAAAACTCATTTAAGGCCTCATCATAATACCACATATTGGCATGGGTGTCACTTACTTCTTCAATTAACTGAAGCATATTGAGTTTATAGTCCAGCTCCGTATTATTTTCAACAAAGCGTGGAATATATTCCCTTAGTACCGTCTCCCAGTCTTTATCTGTAAGGTGATTATTCGGATTAAAATATTCCATCATGTTCCAGTAACGGTAAAGTGCCAGCAGCTTTATTCCGGTATCATCCCATTCCATTTTCGGATAACTAAGTTCATTTGTGAACCGAGGGTTACGAACCCCACTATTGATCCCAACGTAATAATGTTCATTTTCTCTCTTGGACGTGAGTATTTCTTTCAACTCTTTAGAAAGGTCCTCGCTCAGAAATTCTGTATCATAGATCCAGCCATAATCTGGACATAGCTCCACTTCATCATTTTCTGGTAATTCATGCACATTAAAATCAACATCACCAAGTGAACTGATCCAATTTGCTAACTCAAGATCAAAATTTTCAGAATTTAGTTTTGGCAGAATCCTGAAAAGTTCATTGTCCCAATTAATATTTCCTTTGGCAATTTCAGGATGGTGATATTTTACGAAACCCCATACCTTTCCTAATTTGTATAATCGATCTACCTGCGAATCGCTGAGATCATTAATTTTAAAATTTGAATTATTGGCAAAACTTGAATCTATCTGCGCAGGTTTTAATTCAAACTCTACCTCTTCTATTTCCTGAACATCCTTGTTACCGTTTACTTTTAGTTTAAGATCATCAAACCATGCTGTACCATTCCCAGAGAGAATACCACCAACATAGATAGTCTTTGCATTTTCCGGAAACCGAACAAACACTTTATACTTTTCCCAATCATTAGTACCGGAAAGTTGTTGTCTTTGCATGTTATTAAAAGCAAGGGAGCCGGCAAGGCCATCCACCCTTATCAACAAACCTGCGAAACCATTGGTTACATTTTCAGTTTTTATATAGCCTTCAAGCTTCAACGTTCTACCTTTATATCTGGCTGGAATTTTATAAGCAATACTTCCAAAGCTACCGCCATGCTCACCTGAAGATATTTTTGCGGCATATTTTCCTGAATAATCATTTATAGAGTCTTTATCTATCTGATAATCTCCCCAAACAAACCAGTCATCAGGAAGCTCTTCTCCTTTAAAGTTTTGATCAAAATTTAAATTAAACTTCTCATTTTGAGCATAAATAGTTGTCGAGAATAATAGGAATAACAGTAGAAGATTCTTCATGTATAACTTGATGAAGGTTAGTAAAAAAGTGCTGCAATAAAACAAAAAACCCGGACAATATAACGTCCGGGTCTAAAATATATTTTATGCTATTTCTATTAAATATGCAAAGCTCTATTTTCTGTTGCTGCTAATGCAGCTTCTTTCACTGCTTCAGCATAAGTTGGGTGAGCATGAGACATTCTAGCGATATCCTCAGCAGAAGCTCTAAATTCCATTGCCGTAACCGCTTCAGCAATAAGATCTGCTGTTCTGGCTCCGATCATATGAACACCAAGAACCTCATCGGTCTTTTCATCAGCAAGGATCTTCACCAATCCGTCTATATCTCCACTAGCTCTGGAACGACCTAAAGCACGCATTGGGAATTTACCTTCTTTGTACTTTACCCCCATTTCCTTCAATTGCTCTTCAGTCTTTCCAACGGAAGCAACCTCAGGCCATGTGTAAACCACTCCAGGTATAAGGTTATAATCGATGTGAGGTTTCTGACCAGCCATCAATTCAGCAACCATAGAACCCTCTTCTTCTGCTTTATGAGCAAGCATCGCACCACGAACCACATCACCGATCGCGTAAATATTATCTACATTCGTTTGAAGGTGATCGTTGACTTTCACTCTACCTTTATCATCAAGCTCCACTCCTGCAGCCTCAGCATTCAATCCGTCTGTATAAGGACGTCGACCTACAGATACAAGACAGTAATCACCTTTAAGTTCGATCTCCTTATCTTTCTTGTCATCGGCTTTAATGATGATCTCATCTCCATTTCTCTCAACCGACTTCACTTTAGTGCTGGTATGGAATTTCACTCCCTGCTTTTTCAATACTTTCTGAAGTTCTTTCGAAAGTGCAGAATCCATAGTAGGGATAATTCTGTCAAGATATTCAACAACAGTAACCTCAGCACCAAGACGACGATAAACCTGACCAAGCTCTAATCCAATAACTCCACCACCAATTACAATCATGTGTTTTGGTACTTCTTTCAGCGTTAAAGCTTCCGTAGAAGTGATCACTCTTTCTTTATCCAGTTCAATGAACGGAAGGTTTGCCGGCTTGGATCCGGTAGCGATAATGGTTTTTTTCGCTTCGATAGTTTGAGTTTCACCATCTTTTTCGATGTTGATATGAGTTTTATCTTTAAAAGAACCAACTCCTTCGATCACATCGATCTTATTTTTATCCATCAGGAATTTCACTCCGTCGCAAGTCTGACTTACTACAGAAGATTTACGTTCCATCATTTTTTCTAGATTCAGCTTCACCTCTCCCGGAATTTCAATTCCGTGTTCTTCAAAATGCGCAATTGCATCATGATAATGGTGAGAAGAATCCAGTAATGCCTTACTTGGGATACAACCCACATTTAGACAGGTTCCACCAAGCGTGGAATATTTCTCTATGATTGCAGTTTTCATTCCCAGCTGGGCGCAACGAATGGCGGCTACATATCCACCGGGTCCTGATCCTATAACTGCAACATCATATGTACTCATAATTGTGTGTTTTTTTGTTTTCAAAAATCGATCGTAAAAGTACGACTATTCTCTACAATGACCAATGCAGAGCTATAGACATAATAAAATTTTAAGATTTATAGGTTGATCATCGTACTTTGCTTCACTTTATTGATCGTAAATATGCTTTTAGTGCTTCCTATATGATCCAAGGTAGTAAGTTTTGTAACTAAGAATTCGCGATAAGCATCCATATCCTTTATTAGCACTTTCAGCATATAATCAAAATCTCCACTTACATGCAAACATTCGATAACCTCCGGTAAACTGGTTACTTCCTTTTCAAATTTGGTTAGAAAATCCTTTTTATGCTGCAGCAATTTTATCTGGCAAAGCACCATAAATCCTTTTTCTACGCTTTCAGGATCGATGAGCGCTACATATTTTGAAATCACCCCTTCCCTTTCCAGTTTCCTTATTCGTTCGTAGATGGCGGTAACCGATAGGCCCAGATCATTTGCAATTTCCTTATTTGTTTTTTTACTATCCTGCTGAAGATGTTTCAGAATTCTCTTATCTAATTCATCGATTCTCATAAGCTTATAATTTTTCCAAAATAAACGGCAAATTCCTAATTAATAAGATTTTAATTCTGAAATATACTTATTTCGAAGATTTATTTTCTACATAAGATAAAAAATGTTGTTACCAAAATCTATAATTCTGAATTTTGATAGTATTAATCACTTTTATCATGAAATACAAACCGGCAGATCGCATTCAGGATCTACAATATTTTGGAGAATTTGGAGGAGTGAATCCTTCAATTTCAGACTCATCAACTTACACCTTCCTTTCCGCAAAAACGATGTTTGATACCTTCGAGGGAAATGCGGAAGGTTGCTACTTATATTCACGTCACTCCTCCCCTTCTAATTTATATTTAGGTGAAGCTTTAGCCGCGATGGAAGGAACTGAAACCGCTAATGTTGCCGCATCCGGAATGGGAGCGATTACTTCTGTTTTGATGCAATTATGTAATGCAGGAGACCATATTGTTTGCAGCAGAACTGTTTATGGAGGAACTTACGCTTTCCTGAAAAACTTCGCACCAAAATTCGGAATTGAAACCACCTTTGTAGATATCACCAAGCCTGAAAATATAGAAGCAGCGGTTCAAAAAAATACCAAAGTGATCTATTGCGAAAGCGTTAGCAACCCTTTACTGGAAATCGCAGATCTTCCGGTACTAGCAAGAATTTCAAAAGTTCATAGCCTTAAATTGGTTGTAGATAACACCTTTTCTCCGCTTTCAATCAGTCCACAGAAATTAGGCGCGGATGTGGTGATCCACAGTCTAACTAAATTCATAAATGGTAGCAGCGACACCGTTGGCGGCGTAGTTTGTGGAACCAAAGACTTTATAAATGAACTTAGAAACGTGAATGACGGGGCGGCAATGCTCTTAGGACCAACTATGGATAGCTTTAGAGCTGCTTCTATTCTAAAGAACCTAAGGACGCTGCATATTCGAATGAAGCAACACAGCCATAATGCAATGTTTCTTGCTCATAAATTTCAGGAAGATGGTTTCAAAACCGTGTATCCTGGATTAGAATCTCATCCCGGTCATGAAACTTTCAAAAAGATGATGAACGAATCATATGGTTTTGGCGGAATGTTAACCATTGACGTTGGTTCTCTGGATAAAGCTAATGAGCTCATGGAACTAATGCAGGAGAAAAATCTTGGTTACCTGGCTGTAAGTTTAGGCTTCTATAAAACGCTTTTCAGCGCGCCGGGAACCTCTACTTCTTCTGAAATCCCAATGGAAGAACAGGCTGCGATGGGATTAAGTGATGGGCTTATTCGTTTCTCCATAGGCTTGGATAATGATATTGCACGAACTTATGAAATGATGAAAGAATGTATGATTCAAGTTGGGGTTTTAGATACTGAAATGGTTTAAAATTTTGCAGGATTAAGCCGAAAGTCGTAAAATTACGATCAGAAAAAAAATGATCAATATTAACGACTGGTTTTAAAATGACAAGCCTCACGGTAATTCTGAAGATATTCAGGAATACTGTGAGGCTTTATTTTTACCATATCTAAAGTACTTAAGCTTAATGGAAAACTCTACTGCTAATCATTCTAATGAACCTATCATTGAGAACAAAGAGCTTAATATCTGGGAGGCATTAATTCCTGTTTTTGCACTTATCGCCATGCTGGCTTTCAATGTTTTTGTTTTTGGAGATGATGCCTTGAGTGGTTCCAACCAGTTTATTTTACTATTAGGAGGTGCGGTAGCCGCGATTGTAGGATACTTTAATAAGATCAAATTTGATACAATGATCGATGAAGTCGCTGGTAATATTCAAAGTACCGCCGGTGCTATTTTGATCTTATTAATGGTTGGTGCCCTTGCCGGTACCTGGCTTATTAGCGGAATCATTCCCACGATGATCTATTACGGACTTCAAATCTTGAATCCGACTATATTCCTTGCAGCTTGTGTAATCATATGCTCGGTAATTTCTCTGGCTACTGGAAGCAGCTGGACCACTTCAGCAACCGTTGGTATTGCTCTTATAGGGATTGCAGATGCTTTAGGAATATCATTAGGAATGACTGCAGGTGCTATCCTTTCCGGAGCTTATTTCGGAGATAAAATGTCACCATTAAGTGATACGACCAACCTCGCACCCGCAATGGCAGGAACAGATCTTTTCACCCATATTAGATACATGGCTCTTACTACAGTGCCGACGATCACAATAACTATCATAGCATTTATCATTATTGGGTTGAATCTCGACACTAGTGGTTCAACAGATACAAGCGCCATCCTGAATTCAATCGACACTGCTTTTAATATAAGTCCGTGGTTATTTGTGGTTCCGGTATTGGTTATTGTATTGATCGTTAGAAAAACCTCACCTTTAATCGCTCTTCTCATCGGAACATTGTTAGGAGCAATAGCAGCTTTGATCGCCCAACCGGATGTGGTTCTGGCCGTAAGCGGAATGGATAATCTGAATTTTATTAGCGGATATAAAGGAATCATGAATGCCATTACGGTAGATACAGCAGTAGAAACCGATTCTGAAGCTCTAAACGACCTATTTGCTTCCAGCGGAATGGCAGGTATGCTGGGAACCATTTGGCTAATCCTTTGTGCAATGGTTTTTGGTGGAATTATGGAAGCAATCGGTGCTTTATCCAGAATTAGTAAAGCTTTGCTTAATATGTTTCATACTACTTTCGGATTGTTCGCAAGTACAGTGTTTAGCTGCTTAGCATTAAATGTAACTGCATCAGACCAATACTTAGCGATCGTTGTTCCCGGTAAAATGTTTGCTAAAGCATACAAGGACAAAGGTCTTGCTCCAGAAAATCTAAGCCGAAGCCTGGAAGATTCAGGAACGGTTACTTCAGTATTGGTTCCATGGAACACTTGCGGGGCTTATCATAGTGGTGTTTTGGGTGTCCCTGTACTTTCTTATGCGGGATATGCCTTCTTTAATTACCTGAGTCCCTTCATGACCTTGTTATTCGCGGCAGTTGGCATAAAAATTAAAATGCTTACCGAAAAATAATTCTTACAACAAATACAATAATTGCCATAATTATCTGATAATTTGACAATTATAGACACTAGCTATTGACAATATCTTAGTCGATAGACAAACCCTATTAACCAATAAAATTTTAAAATTTTTCTGGCTTTCAAAAGCGCTTTTACATGCTAAATTTGCGGTGTAGAAAAAAGAAATAGTTTAATTAAAAACAAGATATAATATGGCTTTAGTAGGAAAAAAATTTCCAAATCTTAGCGTAGATGCAATGAACGAAATGGGAGATACTTTCAAATTAAATGTGTTGGAAGAAGCTCAGAAAAACAATAAAAAAGTATTGCTTTTCTGGTACCCAAAAGATTTCACCTTTGTTTGCCCTACAGAACTACATGCTTTTCAAAATGCAATGGAAGAATTTGAAAAGAGAAATGTTATGGTGATCGGAGCATCTTGCGATACTCCAGAAGTTCATTTCGCATGGTTAAATACTCCAAAAGATAATGGTGGTATTGAAGGTGTAAAATACCCAATCCTTGCTGACTCTAACCGTAACCTAAGTTCAAGACTTGATATCCTTGATATCATGAGTGAAACTTATGATGACGAAACAGGAGCTATTACTTTAGAGGGTGACAATGTAACTTATAGAGCTACGTACCTAATTGATGAGGAAGGAACTGTATTCCATGAGGGTATTAACCATATGCCACTGGGAAGAAACGTAAACGAATTCCTTAGATTGATCGATGCTTATACTCATGTTCAGGAAAAAGGAGAAGTTTGTCCTGCAAACTGGGAAGAAGGAAAAGACGCGATGAATGCAGACCGCGAAGGAGTAGCATCTTACCTTAGCTTAAACTAAGAAGACGCGAAGCTTAAATTAAGAATCTAAAAAAATTGCTATGATTAAGGAATTAGATCAGGATAACTTAAGCGAAGTTGTTAAAAGTAATGACACTGTTGTGGTACAATACATGGCCGGATGGTGTGGAAACTGCAGATTGATGAAGCCAAAATTTAAAAAACTGGCCGAGGAAAACGAAAATGCGCAGTTTATTCTAGTAGATGCTGAAAAGTATCCGGAATCTAGAAAACTGGCTAAAGTTGACAATTTGCCAACCTTCGCAACATTTAAAAATGGAAGTTTTAAGAATCAGGTTCAGACAAATAAGTTTGACCAGTTAAAAAACTTAGTAGATGAAGTTACCAGTAATTAAACATTTACAGCGAAACAACGAAGAAATCAAACTTCAGCATACTATTGAAGTTCTAGAAAGTTTTACAGAGCATCGCTCTGTAACCGAAGAGCAAATGGATGTGGTTGGTGAATTGATCACGAATCTTTGTGGAGCTGTAGAAGTTCATAAAATGATACAGGATGGTATTCCGGAAAAGGATGCCGCAAATAATTTTGTAAAGAAAGTATTAGGTTCTATAGACCAGTAAAGTTTCATACAAATCTAACTATAAGGGCTGTTTTCGTTGGGAAACAGCCCTTGTTGTTTTATGATAATTTTAGTAATAACCGAAAGACATTCTTCTAAATTTATATTTCTAATATAAAAAACAGCATGGCAAAGATTGAACTTGGAGGAGAACGAGTTACTACCTACGGTAGCCTTCCCTCAATGGATGAAAAGGCTCCTCATTTTGAACTGATCAAATCAGATCTTTCAATCGGGACACTAGAAGAATTTAAAGGGAAAAGGGTAATCATGAATATTTTCCCGAGTATAGATACTGGTGTTTGTGCCACCTCTGTTCGTAATTTTAATCAAAAAGCTTCAGAATTGAAAAATACCGTAGTTTTGTGCATATCTCGGGATCTACCATTTGCACAGCAAAGGTTCGTAAGCGATGAAAAGCTGGAAAGGGTTACTAATCTTTCAGATTTCAGAGATAGAAATTTTGGTAAGGACTACGGAGTAGAAATGATAGATGGTGCTTTCGAAGGCCTCCTATCCCGGGCAGTTCTGGTTTTAGATGAAAATGGCCATGTGATACACTCACAGCAGGTTTCAAAAATTGAAGATGAACCAGACTATCTTGCTGCTCTGAAAACATTATTATAATGAAGAACAGTTTCCTCGGAAAAAGAATCAGAGGAGGAGGATATGCGATCAAGGGAGCCTGGCTTTTGCTAAAACATGAGCCAAGCATCCAGGTTCAGTTTGTAATTTCCATTCTTGTTTCCATAGCAGGTTGGTATTTTGGAATTTCCAGAACAGAATGGATGTTTCAGTTTTTTGCCATAGGCCTAGTTATGTCTACCGAAGGTTTAAATACAGCCATAGAAGCGATGGCCGACTTTGTTCATCCAGATTTTCATAATAAAATAGGGCATATCAAAGATGTCGCTGCGGGTGCAGTATTTATTTCAGCTATCGTCGCAATTATTATTGCTGTGTTTATTTACTATCCCTATTTCCAGTAATTTCCTAAAAGATCAAATAACTTTAATTATCAGGCAGATAGCCCGGTTTTTATCATACTTTTAAAATTGAAGTTTTTTTTCCTTATTTTGGAAAAGGCTAATTTGTATTTTTGCTGAAATCCTTTAACCTACGTATGGCTAAAAAGAAAGCTAAGACCAAGAAAACCGCCAAAAAATCACGTAATTTCTCCTTAAAGCTTAACCGGCAGCAGAAGGTGGTTCTCGGTAGTTTCCTAATGCTTTTTGGCCTGGCACTCATCGTTGCATTTATATCATTTCTTTTTAACTGGCAGGCAGATCAAAGTGTTTTGAATGAATTTGCCAATCGTGAAGTAGAAGCTAGAAACTGGCTAAGTAAATTTGGAGCAACGGTAAGTGACTTTTTTATATACCAGGGATTTGGTCTTGCTGCATTTTCAATCGCCTTTCTGATCTTGCTAAGCGGAATCTATCTTTTCTTCGGGTTTAACAGTGCAAACCTTCGAAAGTTCTGGTTCTGGGGAATTCTCGTCATGATATGGCTTTCGGTATTCTTTGGATTCTTCGCGGAAAAGAATGCGCTGCTAGGCGGTAGAATTGGATATGAAACCAACGATTTCATCCAGGATTATCTCGGTTTCTTCGGTACTGCACTACTAATGCTATTCCTATTTATTGCATATCTCGCCATCAGATTAAAAGTAACTCCGGAATTAATTGGAGGTTATTTTAAATCTGGGAAAAAAGAATTAAAAGATGCCATGCAAGAGCATCAATCGGATATTTCCGAAACAGAAGAGGAAAAAGATTGGAAGGATACCGTAGTAAAACCAAAGGTGGAGGAAGAAAAACCCAAAGAAGTAGATCTTTCAGAAGAGCAACCGGAAAAGAAGAAAGAATCAACACCTTCTCCGGCAATGGAAGTAACTCCTGCTCCGGAAGAAGATGTTTCTATGGAGGTGGAAGCTGCTCCCGAAGAGGAAGAAGATGACAATCTCAGTAAAAAGCTGGTAAAAGATTTCGGAGAATTTGACCCAACCCTGGAACTAAAGAATTACAAATACCCGACAATCGAGCTATTGAAGGATTATGGTGGATCCATTACCATAGACCAGGAAGAGCTTGAAGAAAATAAGAACCGAATTGTAGAAACTCTTAAAAACTACAAGATCGAGATCGCCCAGATCAAAGCTACAGTTGGTCCTACAGTTACACTTTACGAAATAGTTCCGGAAGCAGGTATACGAATCTCCAAGATCAAGAATTTGGAAGATGATATAGCTCTTTCTCTTTCAGCTTTGGGAATCAGGATCATTGCACCTATTCCGGGAAGGGGAACTATTGGTATTGAAGTACCTAACAAAAATGCGAGTATCGTTTCGATGCGTTCGGTGATCTCTTCAGCGAAATTCCAGAATGCAGAGATGGAATTACCCCTTGCCTTGGGTAAAACTATTTCTAATGAAACTTTCGTGGTAGATCTTGCCAAAATGCCGCATATGTTGATGGCGGGAGCAACAGGTCAGGGTAAATCTGTAGGATTGAACGCAATTCTTACTTCCCTACTCTACTGTAAACATCCTGCGGAAGTGAAATTCGTGCTGGTAGATCCAAAAAAGGTTGAACTTACGCTATTCAACAAAATTGAAAGACATTACCTGGCAAAACTTCCGGATACTGAAGATGCCATCATCACCGATAATACCAAGGTGATCAATACTCTGAATTCACTTTGTATAGAAATGGATAATCGTTACGACATGCTAAAAAATGCGATGTGTCGTAATATTAAAGAATATAATACCAAATTCAAGGCGCGAAAACTGAATCCTAATGATGGACATAAATTCCTGCCTTATATTGTACTTGTTGTAGATGAGTTCGCCGATCTTATCATGACTGCAGGAAAAGAAGTTGAAACTCCTATTGCGCGTCTGGCTCAACTTGCCCGTGCTATTGGTATTCATCTTATCATTGCAACCCAACGTCCGTCGGTTAATGTAATTACAGGTATCATAAAAGCTAACTTCCCAGCCAGGGTAGCTTTCAGGGTAACCTCAAAAATTGACTCCAGAACCATTCTCGACAACCAGGGCGCAGATCAGCTAATTGGTCGCGGTGATATGCTTTTCACACAGGGTAACGACCTGAAGAGACTTCAGTGTGCTTTCGTAGATACACCGGAGGTTGACAAGATCACAGAATTTATAGGATCCCAAAAAGCATATCCAGATGCACACCAGCTACCGGCTTATGAAAGCGAGGAAAGTGGCACAGGACTTGATATAGATGTGAGCGAGCGGGACAAGTTATTCCGAGAAGCCGCAGAAGTGATCGTGACGCACCAACAAGGTTCGGCATCATTGCTTCAGAGAAAATTAAAACTTGGCTATAACCGCGCAGGAAGAATAATAGATCAGCTAGAAGCCGCAGGCATTGTTGGTCCGTTTGAGGGAAGCAAGGCGAGACAGGTTTTAGTGACAGATCTTGCGGCTTTAGATCAACTTTTAAATGAAAAACCAGACAATTAAAAATTCAAAATGAAAAAATTAGTATTTATCCTGGCTGCAATCATGTCTATGAACATTCAGGCACAGAGCTCTCAAAAGGCAGAAAAATTACTTAATTCAGTTTCTTCAAAGGTGAAAGGCTATGAAAATATGGTAATTGAATTCAAATATGCTTTAGAGAACACTGCAGAAAATGTGAGTCAGGAAACACGAGGAGACGTGAGTATTCAGGGAGACAAATATGTTCTAAACCTTATGGGCACTACACAAATGTTTGATGGAAAGAAAATTTACACCATCATCCCTGAAGATGAGGAAATCAATATTTCAAATTACGTAGAAGAGGATAATAATAGTATTACGCCTTCAAAAATGTTCAGTTTCTATGAAGATGGTTATAATTACCAAATGGATATCACTCAGAATGTAAAAGGTCGTGAAATCCAGTATGTAAAATTAACTCCGAAAGATAGTAAAGCTGAGATCAAGAATATACTTCTGGGAATTGACAGCCAGACCAAGCATATTTATAATTTAATCCAGACCCAGGAAAATGGAACTAAGGTGACTATTACGGTAAAAAGTTTTAAAACAGACCAGCCTTTAGCCAAAAACCTGTTTACATTTAACGAAGATAGATACAGCGATTACTACATCAATAGATTAGATTAAATTGAAAATACTCGACCGGTACATACTAACCAGTTTTTTAAAAACTTTTTTTTCGGTCTTTATAATACTCATGTTCATCTTTGTACTCCAGACCATCTGGCTGTACATAGGTGAACTTGCTGGTAAAGACCTGGATGCAGAAGTAATCTTAAAATTCTTACTTTACTTTTCCCCTAAACTGGTACCGCTAGTATTACCGCTCACTATTTTACTTACTTCTATCATGACTTTCGGCTCCTTTGCTGAAAATTATGAATTTGCGGCAATGAAATCTTCCGGAATTTCGTTGGGTCGTGCAATGAGAAGCCTTACTGTATTTATCGTATTTATAAGCATGGTGGCTTTTTTCTTTGCGAATAATGTGATTCCCGCGGCAGAATTTAAATCGATCAACCTTCGAAAAAATATTGCCCAGCTTAAGCCAGCGATGGCGATTTCAGAAGGTACCTTTAATGATATTGGTACTTTTAATATAAAAGTTGAAGACAAATCAGGTGAGAATGACCAGTATTTAACCGATGTTATAATTCACCAGAAACAGCAGACCGGAGGAAATACTACAGTAATAAAGGCTAAGGAAGGCGAACTGGTTGGTAGTACAGATTCAGACGTACTCTCTCTTATTTTGAAAGAAGGTAACTATTACGATGAAATTAAACCTAGCGATTACGAGAAACGTAAGAATAAGCCTTTTACCAAGTCTTATTTTGATGAATATGTAATCAATATAGATCTTTCAGATTTCAATAATGTGAACCTGGAAGATGAGAGTTACAGTTCTACCCATGGAATGCTGAAGATCTCTGAACTTGATGAAAGTATCGATTCCTTTTCAGTTGCCTACAATAATAAAATGGCTGAATTTAAAGAATCCATGTACAATAGGACCGGATTAAAAACCATTAAACTGAATTATCAGCCTAAAGATACTATTGTTCCCTTTGAAGAAGGAGTTCTTTCCAATTACAACGTTTATGATGGCGCACAGATCGCGAATCTTGCTTTGGGCAGCGTTAATTCATCTCTAGCCCACCTAGGAATGAAAAAGCAGGAATTCAAGCGAAGTGTACAACAGGTTAATAAATTTGAGATTGCATTACATGAAAAATATGCATTGTCTATTGCCTGTATCGTTCTATTCTTTGTAGGCGCGCCCTTAGGAGCGATCATTAGAAAAGGTGGAATAGGATTACCCATTGTAGTGGCTATCTTGTTATTCCTTACTTATCACTTTATAGGTATTTTCGCCAAAAACTCAGCGGAAGATGGCAGTATCCCTGCCTTTATTGCTACCTGGCTTTCTACATTTATCATGCTGCCTTTAGGGATATACCTCACTTACAGAGCTACGACAGATCAGGGATTATTCGTATTTGATAATATCACGGAACCTATCAAAAAACTCTTCAAAAAAGCCGGGCTTTTCAAGGACAAAAGTAAAACAGAATAAATATCTTTGCAGCCATAAAATAAGATGTTATGGCTCAGGTGGAAAACAATCAATACTCAATAAAACTGGATACTATTCAGGAAGCTATTGATGATATTCGTGCCGGAAAGGTTATTATTGTCGTAGATGATATTGATCGCGAAAATGAAGGAGATTTTTTAGCTGCTGCTGAAAAGGTTACTCCTGAAATGATCAATTTCATGGCTACACATGGCCGCGGACTTATTTGCGCGCCTTTAACCGAAGCCAGATGCGATGAATTGAAGCTGGAAATGATGGTTGGTAATAATACCGACCCCATGGAAACTGCCTTCACCATCTCCGTAGACCTTCGAGGAAAAGGGGTAACTACTGGAATTTCAGCCGCAGATCGTGCGAAAACAGTTCAGGCATTGATAGATCCAGAAGTCAAGCCGCAGGATTTAAACAGACCTGGTCATATTTTTCCGCTTAAAGCCAAGGAAGGAGGTGTACTTAGACGAACGGGACACACAGAAGCAGCTATTGATTTTGCCAGATTAGCAGGATTTCAGCCAGCCGGTGTGATCGTAGAGATCATGAATGAGGATGGAACCATGGCCAGACTACCACAGCTTTTAGAGGTTGCGAAAAAATTTGATCTTAAAGTCGTTTCTATAGAAGATCTTGTTGCCTACAGAATGCAGCATGATTCACTAATTGAAAAAAAGGAAGATTTTGAACTGGAAACAAGGTTTGGAAAATTCAGATTAAGAGCTTACAAACAAACTACCAATTCACAGGTACACGTTGCATTGACCAAAGGTTCATGGAGGCCAAATGAAGAGATCATGGTTAGAGTGAATTCCACGTTGGTAAACAATGACATTCTTGGTACGCTTACAAATAATCCGGATAAAAAATTAGATGGAATGTTCAAGGCGATCAATGACGAGGGTCGCGGTGCTATTGTATTCATTAACCCGGCAAATCAATCTCCTAATTTATTGAACAGAATTTCTGAACTAAAAGAAAGTCAGAAAACTGGTGAGATGAAAGCGCCACCTGTAAAAATGGATAATAAGGATTTTGGAATAGGAGCTCAGATTTTACATGACCTTGAAATTCACAAGATCAGGTTATTATCAAATACCCAGCAAACAAAACGTGTGGGTATGATTGGCTACGGATTGGAAATTACGGAATACGTTTCTTATTAATCGATTTCTATAATCACCTCATCCAAAGGTCTACGCACCTTTTTAAATTTCGAGAACATATCATCTTCTGCCCTGTAACCTACCGGCAACACTAACACAGATCGCAGGTTTCTATCGTGAAGTTTTAAAAATTCGTCGTATTTCTCCGGTTCAAAACCTTCCATGGGGCAGGCATCTATTTCTTCTGTTGCACAAACCGTTAATAAGGTTCCCAAAGCTAAATAAGCCTGATTGATCGCCCATGATTCAATCTCCTCAACTTCTTTGGTTTTGAAATCGTCAATCAGAAAATCATGAAATGGTTTAAGGATCTCTTCCGGAGTTTCTCTTACATTCTTAACCCTTTTGAAGTAGTTTTTTATAAAATTCTCATCCACTTTATTTTCGATACAAATTACCAGAACATGTGAAGCTGTATCTACCTGCTGTTGGTTAAATGAAAACTCTTTCAGCTGTTTCTGAACGTCCTTATTAGAAACGATCAGCATTTTTAAAGGCTGAAGACCATAAGAAGTGGCGGTTAGATTAAAAGCCTGTTTCAGGACCTTAACCTTTTCTTCAGATAAGATTTTTTTATCGTCGAATTTTTTAGTGGCATAACGCCAATTCAAAGCTTTTATATTACTCATAACCAGTTAAAATAATATTTTACAAATGTACACAATGTATAAGGTAACACTGGCGTTAGCGCATAAATTAATCTGATACATACAATTATTATGGCTATCTTCGGTATTCAATTTTTCATCATCCTAAATGAAGCGGCTTAAAAAATTAATTCTCGCATCAGTAATTGGCCTGGTTCTCATCATTTTCGTAATCCTGGGAATAGAAGCGATATTCCAGCGCCAGACGGCAGGGCTTATTTATACCAATATGTCTAATGTTCCACCCGCCAGGACAGTAATCATTCTGGGAGCAAGCGTGCATGCCGATGGCAAATTGTCTCCTATTCTGAAAGACAGAGTTGATACTGCCATTAAATTGTATGAGAGCGATAAAGTAAATAACTTCCTGGTTACGGGAGATCATCGTAGTGATAATTATAATGAAGTGGCTGCCATGGTTAGTTATCTTGAAAAGAATGGCATAGACAAAAGTCTTATTACTTCAGATCATGCAGGTTTAGACACTTATGACAGTATGTACAGGGCTGGAAAATTATTTGAAGTGGAAAGTGCTATTGTGGTTACCCAGAAATTTCATCTGCCCAGGGCTTTATTCATCGCTAAAAACCTTGGTTTAGATTATAGAGGTTTCGCCGCAGATCAGCGTGCCTATCAAACTGAATACAGATTAAAACAGCGAGAGAAATTGGCGAATCTAAAGGCTTTATGGGAAGTACTTTTGAAAAAAGAACCTCGAACTCTCGAAGCCAGACTGAATTAAAGCATATTTAAAATTTCATTTTTTGGTATATTAGACTACTAACTTTTAAAACCAGAAAATATGATTCAATGGATAATCCATATTCTTATTGATGCTGTAGTCTTATTAGTTGCAGCAAAATTCATTTCTAAAGTACATTTAAGCGGATTTAAATCTGCGATAATCGTCGCTCTTATTATTGGAGTTCTAAGCTTTTTATTAAGCTGGCTTTTAACCGCAATTCTGAATATCGCAACCCTCGGAATATTCTATTTTTTGGGACTGGGATTCGTAACCAGGGTAATTGCCTATGCAATCGTCATTGAGATTGCAGATAAAATTTCTTCCGATTTTAAAACGGAAGGATTCTGGCCTTCATTGTGGCTAGCCATTCTAATCGCTATTGTTGGCGGGATAGTAGACGCTATACTTTTCTAAATATATAATTACCGGGTGAGATGCTTCACCCGGTTTTTTCTTCCCCACCAGATGATAAATCCAGTCACTGGTAATGATGCGACAAACAAACTTAGGATAAAAGCAACGATCTTTCCAATCATCCCAAAATACTGACCCGTATGAATTCCATAACTCATCTCCTGTAATTTCAATCCGGTACTTTTAGAAGCGTAAGGCTGCTTTTGGAGTAATTCAGCTGTTTGCGGATGAAAATAATAATTGGATTGATGATCATAGTCCAGTGATTCAGTATAAGCTCCGGTAACTAACGGGTGATCCTCCCCTTCTGTCCAAACAAAATACATTTCATGATCAGGGGCAAGATCCATTGTTTCGTAAAAAGCTACGTCTACAGGATCTTTTGAGATACGCTCCTTTTTATCAATATTTTCAATATGATGATCGGTTTCTACATCTTCACCAAGATTACCGAGATAATAAATACTGTCGCTCACCCATTCATAAGAAAAGTACAATCCGGTTATTGCTACAATCACAGCAAGAATATGTAGGTAAAATCCGCTGATATTATGCAGGTCGTAGTTGAGTCTACGCCAACGGGCATCCCACTTTATTTTCAAACTTTTCTTTAGATTCTTCAGTTTCCTGGGCCACCAAAGGATGATTCCGGTGATTAGCATCAGTATGAAAATGATTGTTGAAATTCCCACTATCTGTCTGCCGATATCTTCAGGCAGAAGTAAGTACATATGCAAAGATTTTATGATCTCAAAAAAATCTGTGTTGAAATTCTGCGCATAGAGAAATTCACCGGTATAAGGATTCAGGTAATAATAATAAGGAGTTTCCTCATGCAGTCCGTAGACCGCCACCGGCCTGTTCTTACCAGAATAGATCACAAAATCATCTGAAGTTCCCGGATATTTTTCTTGAACCAAGCTTTTGATCCTGGATGGAGCCAGATATTCTGTAGACTGCTCTTCTACGAACCTATAGTCATAAATAGCGTCTTTTATCTCATCATGAAAAACATAGATACAACCGGTCAGGGCAACGATTAAAACAATCAAACCTGTTACCAAGCCTAACCAGAGATGAATCCTGCCCGCCCATTTCTTAAGTAAATTCTTTCTTTTCTTGTTTTTCATTATTGTAAAAAATGGAGATCGCCATTTCAGCGATCTCCGGCTAATTCAATTTTAAAATCTATAAGTAAGTGCGGCGGCAAAATTTCTTGGAGCCTGCGGATTTATGGTAGACCATCCGTTATAATAATCTTCGTTGGTTAGATTATTCAGTTTCAAATTGATGGAAAACTTATCTACATCATAGAAGATGGCGGCATTGAGAACCGTATATGAAGGCAGCGTAAAAATCCCAGCGGTGTTTCGATTAAAGATTAAATTCTCACTTGCATAATTCCCTCCAAAACCGAGTCCAAATCCTTCAGCAGGTCCTTCTGAAAATCTATAACTAGCCCATAGGTTTGCAAGAGTTTCGGGTCCGGCAGATTCAGGTCTTCTTCCAAGAAAATCATCGTTAGCAGCAGCATCAGTAACTTTACTATCATTATGACTGAATCCAGCAACAATATTAAATCCGTCAACAGGACTGGCAGTTAATCTCGCTTCAAATCCTCGGCTATACTGGGTTCCATCCTGTGTTACTTCAAAACCACTTCCCAGCACAATATTCTCGACCTGGATATCATAATAACTCAAAGTAGCGAATAACTTATCGTTGAAAAAGTTCAGTTTTGTTCCAATTTCAAATTGAGTAGCATGTTCAGGATCGAATATTATCCTTCTGGTTTCCCCGGTTTCCTGATTGATCGCTTCAGAAGGAGCCACATTACTGAAACCATCCATATAATTCGCAAAAATGGAAATTCTGTCCAAAATCGGCTGGTAAACCAATCCGAATTTTGGGGAAAGCGCCGTTTGGCTATTACTTTCATTTTCAAACTGATCTATACGAAGACTCGCCATCGCTGATAAAGCGGGAGTTATATTGAGAACATTAGACACATAGGCACTGTAAATATCTTCTTTTGTATTAGAATTGTTTCTGCTTACATCCTCCAGAAGTCCATCTACCGCTGCAGTAGATAAAACCCCGCTATCTCCATTAACTATGTAGTTTGCTTCATCGGTGATCCCGAATACACTTTCATTTACGTTCTGCAAGCTTGCATTTCCAATATACACGAGACCATTACCAATATATCCGGTTCCGTTATCTATTACTTCTCGCTGAAAGTAATCCAAACCAGCTACAACTCTATTCCGCATTCCGAAGAGTTCAAAATCTCCAATAAAATTCTGCTGAAGATCTGTAGTAAGCGTAGTAGAGTTCTGATTATTCATAAATCTCGATAGCACGATTCCTTCATCAAGATCTTCGTAGAATCGGGTAGATTCATATAAGTAAGAATAGTAACCTTTAGATTTGGCACTTCCGCGGGAAATTACGGTTTGTGAAGTCCAGTTATCTGAAATTTCATAATTCATCTGTCCCTGTAAACTAAAGCTAGGATTTCTCAGGATTAGATCATTACTCGTATAAGATCTGTTATTATCATAATCCAGCTCATCAATGTTGGTTACCGTAAGCGGAGCTCCTCGATCTGGGAACAACATAGTGGGATTTGTGCTTTCGCCGTCGTAAAATTCAGTATTGATAAGAAACGATAACCTATCATTCACTTTGTAACTTAAAGATGGAGCAACGAAAAGAGATTTTGAAAAACCTGCATCCTGAAATGAATTTTTAGTTTGGTAGGCGGTATTCAGTCGTAAGGCTACATCGCCGTCCTCATCCAATGGAGTATTAACATCGGCACTTACCCGATTAAGCCCGAAACTTCCCAATGTATAAGTCACATTCCCACCAAAATAATCATAAGGTCGCTTAGTGGTAATATTGATCAAACCTCCATAGGAAATAACGCTACTACCATACAAGGTTCCGGAAGGGCCTTTGATCACCTCAATATTCTCGATATTTGCGGGATCTGGACTTCCATTAGTTAGCGCAGGCAGACCGTTTACCAAAATCGGTTGAACAGGAAAGCCTCTTAAAGAATAATATCCTGCTCCATCTCCTCCTCTACCGGTAGATTCCCAGAGTTTTGTAATACCTGAACTATTTTTAAGAGCATCATCAAAACTGGTCACCACCTGTTCTGAAAGCAATTCTGCAGTGATATTATCATAAACCTGAGGGTTTTCTATATTCTTAAGCGGTAATTTAGAAACATAAACACTTTTATCACGATTAAATTTATTGGCATTTCCATTGGAATTGATCACCACTTCACCAAGTTGCTCCTGTGCGGTTTGAAGAACAATATTAGGTAATTGAGTTACCTCTCCAGATTTTATACTGATAGCAATTTCACCTGGCTTAAAACCGACGTATGTAATCCTGAGTAAATAATTTCCAACAGGAATATTTTGGATTTCAAAAGACCCGTCAGAAAATGTTTCAGTTCCTAATTTTGTTCCCTGAACTTCCACATTTGCCTCAGAAATTCCAATCTCTTTGGCATTTTGAACAGTCCCTATTAGACTTCCGGTATCCTGCGCAAAACCAACGTAACAGAAGAAGAAAAATATGAGTAGTAGCCTGCAATTCATTTTTAAATTTTATTTAGACTTATTATAAATAGAAATGCAAATCTAAAATCGAATAATCGAAAATAAAAGTCTATTTAGATTTATTTTAAATAAAACATTGAATAGAACTGTCTTTCAAACATTTATAATGCTCGGAATAAAATTTCCTTATACGGTGACTGCAAAATTTAATGCTGAATTAACCAATTACGAACCTCCTGTCCTTATTTTTGAAAATTCAAAATCTACCTATGATAAAGCTAATTGTAACCGATGTTGACGGAACCTTATTGAATGATAATCATGAAATTCATCCTGATTTCTGGGAAGTTGAAGAACAGTTGACCAAGAACGGAATCTTATTTTCCATCGCCAGTGGTCGTCAATTTTACAACCTTGAATCAAGATTTGAAAGAATAAAAGACAGGACCATGTTCTTCGCGGAAAATGGAACTTACGTTTCTCACAAAGGAAAAGAGTTGTACGTTAATCCCATTGAGCAAAATGCAGCGATCGAATTTATAGAACTTGGTAGAAAACTAGAGAATACAAATCTGGTTTTATGCGGAAAGGATTCGGCTTATATAGAAACCGAAGACAAAGATTTTCTTAATGAGATTTCTAAATTCTACGAAAGATTGAAAGTTGTGGATGATCTTACCAAAGTAGATGACACTTATTTAAAAGTAACCCTATGCAATTTTAACGGAGTTGAAGAAAATACATTTCCTCATTTCGCAAATTATACTGACAGATACAAAGTAGCTATTGCTGCAAAAGTATTTATTGATATTACCGCTCTAAACGCCAATAAAGGAAATGCTATAAAAGATATTCAAAAAGAGTTAAATATCACCCCGGAAGAAACTCTTGTTTTCGGTGATTATTTAAATGATCTGGAAATGATGAAAGTAGCTAAACATAGCTATGCCATGAAAAATGCACATCCAGAAATTATACAGGCCAGTAATTTTGTTACCACGCATGATAATAACAATAACGGAGTGCTGCGAACCATCGAATCACTTGGTTTACTCGCCTAATTCACGATGATATTAGTTTTATCTAACCCGGTATTTCCAGTGACAGGATCATAAGCATAGATCATCACTTCATACAATCCTTTTTCTAAATTGGTTGAAGCTTTGAATGTACTAGGCTTATCTTTTTGCTGAAGCGTAATCTCTTTAGAACTTCCGTCTTCACCTGTAATAATAGCCTTAACCTCATATTGCTCAGAATCCCAGATACCTTCGCTGGTCACAGGACAACCGCACATCATAACAATATTGGCCTTTAATTCAATCGAATTTTCTGCAGAAATTCTCTCGTGAGTCTGTGGACTCAAAATGTCTACCACAAAACCTGGAATTTCAAGAACAACTCCATCGCCTGTAATATCTTTCCCGGGAATAACCCAAAGTTGAGTGCTGGTTAAAACTTCTGCCTGTTTTTTATTCATAGGCGCGTAAGCTAATACAGTTATAAACTTTGGTTTTTCAATATTTAAGCTGGCATTGAATCCCGCAGTGCTGTCCTCAGAGAGATTTTCACCACGTTTCCAATCCTGTTTCATGATCTTATCGGTATTTCCAGTACTTCCAGAAGTAATACCTTCAGCAAGGATTTCTCCTGTTCTTGCATCTTTCACTAATATTTTTGCGCCACCGATAGAAGATCCAATGAACTTGGCGTCCTTAGCTTTAGCCCTGATCATAATGTTAGTAGTTTGAGCATATATTGCAGAACTACATATAAATAGAATAAAACAAATCAGGTATTTTTTTAGTCTCATATTTTATTGATCATTTAGATTATTTTCCTTCAGGTTTTTATTGTTTAATGGATCTTCCTGATAAGCTAACATATACTTTTCAATAGTTGCAAATTCATCTTTAGCTAGATCATCAGCCTTCATATTTTCTTTTAATAAATGCCATGGGATTTTAGATTGATAATCGTATTCACCAATGAGCATTATTGGAGTTCCATGCCTTGCCACCTGATTATTTTCTAATGTCCAGGTTTGGGCCCAATCATAAATAAATTGAGCGTCTTCCATTTTAAGCCTTACGCAACCATGGCTAGCAGGATGCCCGGGCATTTCGTACTGATGCATACCTATACCTTCATTATTCATAATGTTGAAATAGTAAGGTAATTTCCAGGCATGATTTACCGAACTGGTCTTCATTTTAGATTTATAATTACTGTAATATAATCCGTTGGGAGTTGGGGAAGATTTTTTTCCGGAGGAAATTGGTCCCCATCTTTTAAGATCTCCATTTTCGTACAATCCAAATGCCTGTGTACGCTGATTAATAATCATACTTTTTGGCAAACATTTTAATTGATGAATATTCTTAGGCATCGGTGAGTATTCAACCAGGTCATATGAAATGCAATCGGGAATAATAATAGCCATTTTAGGCTTAATTCTATTTTTCTCTATACGATTGAGATCAAGCAAAACCTTGGTTTGATCTTCATTTAGCAGAGTAAATAAACTATCTATTTCTTTGGTTGATTGCATCGTGTCCAGTTCATAAGTTACCTGGGTTCTATAATTTTTAGCTTCTTTTTTAATTACAGGATTTTTTTCACCCAATGATACACTATTTTGAAGATTCATTTCAATCTCAGGCTGCATCTGACAGGAAAAGAGCAACATTACCATAATTCCGATAAATAAAACCGCAGCTGGATTGTAGTTTTTCATAGATCAATAATTATCTGGAAATAGATGCCTTCAATAATTTTTAAAATAAATATACATAAACCAGTAAACATCAAGGTATAAAAAAGCCGGTAAACATTAAGATCTACTAGGATATTAATGGTTACCGGCCAATTAAATTAAAATCTAATTTAATTAAGCTTTGGCTAATTCTGCTTCAGCATTTTTCGAAGCTATATTGTGATAATTCTTAGGGTCTGATTGATATTTCTGAATGTATCCTTCTAGAGTTTTTATTTCTTCCTGAGTTAAATCATTCGCTTTCATATTCTGGGTCAAATTGATCCATGGCTTATCTGAAGCATAATCATATTCTCCGAATACCATAAACGGCGTACCATTTCTGGCAATTTGAGAACCTTCAACATCCCACATATCAGCCCAATTAAAAATGTACTTTGCATCGTCCATATATAATCTAACACATCCATGGCTAGCAGGATAGCCAGGAAGAGCGTATTGGTGTACACCTACTCCTTCAAAATTCATAAAGTTGAAATAGTAAGGAAGAATCCAAGATTCATCTACTGTACTAACCTTTCTTTTCGCTTTGTAATTCCCGTAATTCAATCCATTGGGAGTTCTCGTTGAATTCTTACCAGTACTTACAGGTCCCCATTTTACCAGTTCTCCATTCTCATAAAGTCCGAATGCCTGTACTCTTTGTGAGATCAACACAGTTTTAGGAATGCATTGTAAAAAGTTGATATTTTCGGGAAAGGGACTATACGTATTAAATTCATCTGAAGGACAGTCTGGAACAACAATAGGCCTTTCCGGTCTTAATCTATTCTTTTCGATTCTATTCAAAGCAAGTATTGTTTTCAATTGATCGTCTGAATATGAATTTACAAGGCTGTCGACCTGTTTTCGGGTTTTTAGAGAGTCAATAGTATATGTAATCTGTTTGCGATAAACTTTTGGATCTTTTTTGATCACTGGATTTTTCATAGTCATCACTTCCGTTTGAGATGTGGAAGGTTCAACTACTTGTGTGTTGGAATTACAAGCGTAAAATAGCGTACTACTGACAATAAGTAAAGAAATTTTTCTTAATGCATTAAAGCGTTTCATCGTATATAGTAGTTTGGTTTGATAGAGTGAAATTAACTCCTAAACCCCGTGAACGCTGCCAACAAAGAGTTAATGCTTTGTTGACTTTATGATAATTAACCCTTTTTAAGAACGGCGAGAATAACATTACCTTAAAATTTTCAGAAATATTAACTTAAACTTAGGGATACCTTGCTGGGACACACCATTTTATAAAATCAATTTTAACGACAGATATTATTCATTTGAAACAAATTTCAATTTATAAACTTGAAATTTAGAAATTCGATCAATAAGCAATTGTCACAGTTTTATTAAATTAAGAGGAAAATTAATGACATGAGAAACAGAAGAGATTTTATTATAAAATCAGGTTTATTGATCGGGGCTAGTTTACTTCCATTCCCTTCCTGCGCCTTTAATGCAAATTCAAAGAAACTAGGAGTGGCTTTGGTGGGACTGGGATATTACAGTACAGATCTCCTCGCTCCTGCTCTTCAGCAAACAGAACATTGCGAATTGAGAGGTATTGTAACTGGTAGTCCGGAAAAAATTCCTGTTTGGCAACGGCGATATGGAATTAAAGATGCTAATGTTTACAATTATGAAAACATGGATGAGATCGCCAATAATGATGATATTGATGTGATCTATATCGTATTGCCTACCGGTCTTCATGCAGAATATGCGATCAAGGCAGCCAACACCGGCAAACACGTTTGGTGTGAAAAACCAATGGCAAGAACCGCCGAAGAATGTCAGCAAATCATTGACGCATGTAAGAAGAATAAAGTAAAACTTTCTATAGGTTATAGAATGCAACATGAGAAGAATACCCAAACCATCATTAAATGGGCTGACACAAAACCTTACGGCAATATAAAAAATGTGATTTCTGAAGCTGGCTATAATGGTGGAACCATCAACCCCTGGAAACTGAAGAAAGAAATGGGTGGTGGAGCTATTTATGATATGGGAGTCTATACAATCAATGCCGCAAGATATTCTACCGGACTGGAGCCAATAAGTGTTACGGCAAAACAATCTACAGACAGACCGGAAATATTTACTGAAGTAGATGAAACTACCAGTTTCAAAATGGAGTTTCCCGGCGGGATCATCGTGGACGGAAAAACCAGTTTCGGAGAGAGTTTGAATGATCTCACTATAAATGCGGATAGAGGCTGGTATTATTTAAGACCAATGCAATCTTATTCTGGCGTAAAGGGAAAAACCAGTAGTGGAAAAATTCTGTCTCCAATGGGTAAAAATCAACAGGCCGTACAAATGGACGATGATGCCCTGGCGATTATAAATAATTCTGAAGTTATGGTTCCGGGTATTGAAGGACTTAAAGACATTCATATTGTTGAAAAGATCAATGAAGCTGCCAGAATTGGAAAAAAAGTCCAGATTTAATAATTAGAAATTTTGATGTAAATCCTATTCATCGTAATATTGCAATATAGTAATTATTATGGGTGTAACTAAAACAGATCTATTTACTAAAGAACAAAATGAGCTGGCCGTTCTAGCCAAATCGTTGGCACATCCTGCTCGCATAGCTATTCTTCAGTATTTGCTTGAATCGAATAAATGCATAAATGGAGACCTGGTAAATGAATTAGGTCTGGCCCAGGCAACAATTAGTCAGCATTTAAGGGAGCTGAAGAATGTTGGACTTATTCAGGGAAGCATTGAAGGTGTTTCTATGAGCTACTGTATAAATCCTGAGAAATGGAGTTCTATTCAAAAGCTTTTTAATGGCATGTTTGATAAGATCCAAAATTGTGGACCGGGCGAGTGTTGCTAAAAAAATTTGTTAATAACTATCGTAATAATACGATGAAAAGACATCAATTATGAAATTATCAGAATTTACTAATCAGTTATCCGGATTAAACGAAATCGCTTTCAAACTCCCTAACGGACAGTTGGTCCCGGAACATTTTCATGTGACTGAGGTTGGAAAGATCAGCAAACATTTTATTGATTGTGGTGGAACATTAAGGGATGAGGAAAAGATCTCTTTTCAATTATGGGAAGAGAATGATTATAACCATCGATTACATCCCGAGAAATTGGTTAAAATCATAGAACTGGCTAAAAATAAACTGGATCTTCCTGATGTGGAGATCGAAGTGGAGTACCAGGGCGAAAGTATCAATAAATTCGATCTCGAATTCAACGGCAAAAACTTTTTGCTGGTAAATACCCAAACGGCCTGTCTGGCTAAAGAAAATTGCGGTATTCCTGCCAAAAAGCCTAAAGTAAGACTGTCTGAACTTCAGAATTCATCCTGCGCCCCTAATTCTGGTTGCTGCTAATATTATTTTATGAGTACAATAAAACTTTTCCCTGCAATTGCCAGGAAGATTGAAGTTCTGAGTCAGAAAGAAATTTCTGAAGAGCGCAAGCTTGTATTACAACCGTTAATCGATTTTATTCAGAATAAGAAAGATGCGGAAGAAATTGTTAAACTAAATTTTATCTGCACCCACAATTCCAGAAGAAGTCAGTTAGGCCAGGTTTGGGCCCAGGCAATTTCGGCAAATTTCGGCGTAGATACCGAATGTTATTCCGGCGGTACTGAAGCCACTCAATTTTATATAAATGCTATTAATGCTCTTAAGAGAGCCGGCTTTAAAATTGAGGAAAATTCTGGAAATAATCCTCATTTCAAAGTCCATTTTTCTGAAGATTCGAAGGCATTAGATTGCTATTCCAAGGTATATGATGTTAATGAAAATCCCTCTGCAAATTTTGCAGCAGTGATGACCTGTTCTCATGCAGATGAGAACTGCCCATTCATTGCAGGTTCTGAAGCTAGAATTCCGCTTGATTATAAAGATCCGAAGGAGTTTGATAATACACCACTGGCTGAATCTAAATATGATGAGCGCAGCGACCAGATCGCTTCAGAAATGATCTATGTTTTTAAAAAATATAAAATAGCATGGCCAAAAAACTGAACTTTCTGGATAAAAATCTAACTGTCTGGATATTTCTAGCGATGGGAGTTGGTGTTGCCCTGGGATATTTTATTCCTTCAATTCCGGAAAATATTAATTCTTACAGTAGTGGCTCAACTAATATTCCCATTGCCATCGGACTAATTCTCATGATGTATCCGCCACTAGCCAAAGTTAAATACAAGCTTTTACCGAAAGTTTTCAAAAATGTAAAAATCCTTAGTATTTCCCTGATCATGAACTGGATCGTAGGACCATTACTCATGTTTTTTTTAGCGATAATATTTTTGCAGGATCATCCCGAATATATGGTTGGTCTAATTTTAATTGGCCTGGCCCGCTGTATCGCAATGGTGTTGGTTTGGAATGATTTAGCAGAAGGAAGTAGCGAATATGGAGCGGGATTGGTCGCCCTGAATAGTATTTTTCAGGTATTCGCCTACAGTTTTTATGCCTGGTTATTCATCACTTACCTTCCTCCCTTTTTCGGATTTGAAGCTGCCATCGTAGATATCTCGATTAAAACAATTGCGGAAAGTGTCTTGATCTATCTAGGAATTCCATTTGTTCTGGGAATTCTTAGCCGGGTGACCTTAGTTAAACTGAAAGGTGTTAATTGGTATGAAAGTAAATTTATACCTACCATCTCGCCACTTACGCTTATCGCATTGTTATTCACCATCATTATTATGTTTTCATTAAAAGGTGAACTGATCGTAGAAATCCCCATGGACGTGGTAAGAATTGCCATTCCGCTTCTTATATATTTCAGCCTGATATTTTTGATCAGTTTTTTTGTTAGCAAAGCTATGGGAGCAAATTATGAGAAAAACGCTTCGATCTCTTTTACCGCGGCAGGAAATAATTTTGAATTAGCCATTGCCGTTGCCATTGCAGTTTTTGGGCTAAATAGCGGACAGGCTTTTGCGGGCGTGATTGGTCCTCTTGTTGAAGTTCCCGCCCTGATACTACTGGTAAAAGTTTCCTTCTGGCTTAGAAAGAGATTTTATAAACCTCATAATCAATTAATATAGTAGCGTATTCCCAAGTAAATATTACTACTCAGATCCACACCATAATTAGATCTGGAAAAATCTTCTCTTCCGTCATCAAATCGGTTCATGTAGGAATAGTAAACATTTCCAATATTGGCATCTAAAGTAAACCTATCGCTAATTAAATAAGAGAATCCCGGTCTTAGGTTAACACCATAAGTATTGGTTTCAGATTTATCTAAATTTCTATCCCCTATATATTTATACTGATCATATCTGTAATTTAAAGATCCCATGATTGTAAATGCCAGTTTGGAACCGATAGGAATAAACTTTCGCACGTAAGGTGAAAAATTCACCCCATGCCTGATCGATTCATCCCTCAATTCCTCCCCATTGTATTTTGTCCTGGAATAAGAATACCCTAAAGAGAGTCCGAGAGCTAAATTATCTGAAATAAAATAGCCCATTTCCGGGTTGAGGATGAACCCAAAGCTATCTGAGTCCTGATAGGGAGTCATGTCAACATCTTCCCTATTGCCACCACCAATGGAAACAAATCCTCCAAGACTCCAGGAACCTTTTTCAATTTGAAATTTAGTAGAATCCACTTGCGCATTTACCATCAGGCTGAAAAATATGGCCGCCAGTAACATTAAAAAGCTTTTCATAATCACCGTATTTGGCTGCAATGATATGAAAAAGAAATAGTGTTATCTTACGGTTATACGTAAAATAAAAATAGTACCAGCCTTGATATTATTTATTAGCAATACATGGAAATCAAATTCAATTCTGAATAAGTTCCTGTAAATTTAAACTCCTGGTAAACATCCTAATACTCCCATCATCTTTCACCGGCCAATCTTCTCTAGGCTTATCCCAGTATAACTCTATCCCATTTCCGTCAGGATCATCAAGGTAAATCGCTTCAGAAACTCCGTGATCTGCAGCACCGGTAAGAGGATAATTTTTTTCTAATAACCTTCGGGTGATCGCAGCCAGGTCTTTTCTGGTATCATATAAAATTGCTGCATGAAACAAACCAACGCCAGATTTAGAAGCTTCCGGAGCATTCAAACTATTCCAGGTATTTAAACCTATATGATGATGATATCCTCCTGCAGATAGAAATACAGCTTGCTCCCCTAGTCTCTCTGTTATTTCAAATCCTAGCAAATCTCTATAAAATTTTAGAGATTTATCTATATCTGAAACCTTTAGATGAATGTGACCAATTCTAGTGCTGGCAGGAACTTTATAATCCATGACCTCTTCGTTTTTTCTCTAAATTTATGAAAGATTCAAAAATCATTCTCTGTACAATTTAAATTTAAAAAAGAGAGGATCATACAAATCTTTGATGAGAAGATTTTTTTTGAATATTATAACTTTTTAAAAAGTTCAGGTTTTCTTTAAAATCATAGATTTAATTTCCGAAAGGTTTATAAAACAGATCCCTGATGAAAAAGCTGATAGCTTTAGTTTCGATTTTAGTAGTCGTGTTCTTAGCTCTTATATACTGGTCTGTTTCCAGTACCGATAAAGATTTTCAAACCTGCCAGATCGAAGATGTTGAAGATCTGGAAAAATTAGATTTCAGTAAACATGATTCAGTTTTAATAGCTCCAAGCACTTTATATGAAGGTGATCTACTTAAAACTTTCATGCAGGGAGATAATTATAGAAAATCCTGGGCGACTCCAATTGAAGTCCCTATCGCATTTCTAGATACGCTCAAGGGTGGTTTAAAGATCATAAAAGAAGGAGGCGGAAAACAAACTCACTCTCTAAAACTTGAAAATTCAGACGGGGTAGTATTTACTTTAAGAAGTGTAAATAAAGATCCTAAAAAGCTGATCCCTGAAATGGCTGAAACGCTGGGACTGGAGAATATTATCGTTGATGGGATTTCAGCTCAGCATCCGCACGGAGCCATTCTCGCAGCAGAATTAGCAGAAATAGCCGGCGTACTCCATACCCATCCACAAATGCTTTTTATTCCCAAGCAGGAATCTATGGGAAAGTATAATAAGAAATATGGAAATCGCCTTTATTTACTGGAATACGAAACCGAAAGTAAAAAGAACTGGACAGATCTAAAGGATATAGATGAGATCGTTGAAACTAAAGATCTTCAGGAACTTAAGCAGGAAAAAAATAATAAATTAAGTATAGATCGGGCAGCGCTGATCAAGGCGAGACTTTTTGACCTGCTTATTGGAGATTGGGATCGGCATGCCGAACAATGGGGTTGGGCTCTTCAAGAAAAAAATGGAAAAATTAAAGCTATTCCCATTGCCGGAGATCGTGATAACGCGTTTTTCAACCTTAGCGGAGTAATTCCCTCTATTATCACTAACAAAAATGTAGAGCCTTTAGTAAGACCTTTTGAAGCAGAAATTGATTATATGCCGGGACTGGTATATCCTTTTGATCGTTATTTTCTCCTAAATACTCCTGAAGAAATGTATGTTGAACAAGCTAAAATTTTACAAAATAACCTGAAAGATGAAAAAATTGAAGAATCTTTCAAAGTCTGGCCTAAAGCAATATCTAGTCTTGATCAGGTAGACATCAGCAAGAAGATTAAAAGCAGGAGAAATCATCTGGTAGAATATGCAAAATCCTTTTATCAAATAGTTCAGGAGCAGAGAGAACTTACTGAAGCATTAAAAGGTTCAGAAAAAGCTGAAATTGATAATAACCTTATTTCTTGTTTTGAATGCGCAAAATCTTCTAATGACTAATCCGCGTATTTTATAAGATTATCCTATTTTTAGAAACTAAATTTAATTCATGCAAACCAGGTTAAAATCAATCCTTTTATTTTTCAGTTTAATTTTTGCCGGTAGTCTCATCGCTCAATCCACAGCATCACCACAGGTTTCAACTTTTGAAATTGAAGCGCCCCAACTCGACACTATTAAAAAGATCTGGATCTATTTACCAAAATCTTACAAGAATTCAGACCGTAAATACCCGGTGATCTACATGCATGATGCTCAGAATTTATTTGATAGATCAACTTCTTATGTCGGCGAATGGAAAGTGGACGAAAGCCTGGACAGTCTCGAAAAACCTGAAGCGATCATCGTGGGTATCGAACACGGCGGTACAAAAAGAATTGATGAACTTACACCTTACCCGCATGAAAAATATGGCGGTGGAAAAGCCGACAAGTATCTTGAATTTCTGGTAGAAAATTTAAAACCTCATATAGACTCTAATTATAACACTTTAATTGATCAAAAAAATACCGGGATTTTGGGTTCATCCCTGGGCGGACTGGTTTCATTTTACGCCGCTTATAAATATCCTGATACCTTTAGAATGATTGGCTCCTATTCTCCTTCTTTCTGGTTTAACCGAAAAATATACGATCTTGCCGAAGAGAAAAAATTGAATTCTGAAACCAGGTTTTATTTTCTTATTGGCACCAAAGAATCTGAAGATATGGTTCCAGATCTAAAGGAAATGATCGAGGTACTTACCAAAAATGGATTGGATCCAGAAAATTTTCAGGTGAAATATGTTGAAGGCGGTGAGCATAATGAAAAACTCTGGAGTTCTAATTTTGCCGAAACTTATCTCTGGCTAATGCAATAGCAAAATAAAAATCATGAATAAAGTAAACCTCAGCGAAAAATTTGAAAAATTTTCAGATCACTGGAACCCGAGAATTGTAGGGGAACTTAATGGCCAACAGGTGAAATTGGCAAAACTTAAAGGTGAATTTATCTGGCACTCTCATGAAAATGAGGATGAAATGTTTTTTATCATTAAGGGTAAACTTAAAATAGAATTCCATGATAAAATTGTTGAACTTCAGGAAAATGAATTCTTTATTGTTCCAAAAGGGGTTGAACATAAACCTATCGCTGATGAAGAAGTTCAGGTCATGCTTTTTGAACCAGCTTCCACAGAGCATACAGGAAAGGAAAAGCATGAACTTACAAATAACAACCAGCAGTATTTGTAAGCTTGTCTTATCACTTTAGCGGCGACTCTTCAGACATTCAATTTTTGTATATTTAACTGACCTTCAAACACAGAAGTCAATTTTCTAACTAACACACCAAAAAATGAAGAAAATCAGTTTATTTATTTTCCTGTTCGCCATGGGACTTTATGCACAGGATCAAAAGAATGCCAAGGAATATAGCATTGAGCAATTCTATGAAAATACCCGTATTGGCGGGGGAAACTTTTCTGAAGACGAAACAAAATTGCTTATCAGCAGTGATAAATCAGGTATTTTCAACCTTTATGAGATTAATATTTCTGACGGTAGTCAAACAGCAGTTACGAATTCAGAAAATGAATCGTTCTTCGCTGTAGATTACGTGCCTAATAGTGAGGATATTTTATACTCTTCAGATAAAGGCGGAAATGAGATAGATCATATTTACCTTTTAAAACCGGACGGAAGTTCAAAAGATCTTACTCCAGGAGAAAATGAAAAAGCAGAATTTGCAGGTTGGAGCGCAGATAAGGAATATATGTATTACCTGTCTAATAAAAGAGATCCGCAATTTTTCGATCTATATCAAATGAAAGTTGGCGAATGGGAGCCCGAAATGCTCTATGAAAACAAAGAAGGATATTCTGTTGCAGGACTTTCTTCATCCGGAAAGTTTCTGGCGCTAACTCAATCTATCACCACCAGTGAAAATAAATTATTTCTGCTGGATCGGGAATCTGGAGAAAAGACTGAAATTTCCAAACCTGGCTTTAGCTATAGCCCAACGGGTTTTAGTAAAAATGAAGAAGATTTCTATTATACAACGAACCACGGAGGAGAATTTAGCAGGTTAATGGCTCTTGATCTTTCTTCGATGGATTCAGAAGTACTATATGAAACAAACTGGGATGTGATGTACAGCAACCTCAGTGAAAATGACACTTACAGGGTAATTGCGATAAATGAAGATGGTGCCAACAAACTTATCATGTGGAAAAATGATAGTCAGGAACCAATAGATCTTCCAGAAATCAAGGATGGTAATATCGTATCTGCAAGTTTTTCCGAAAGTGAAGATCTATTAAGGCTGACCGTGGGAACTTCAAAAACTCCCAATAATATCTATGTCTACAATCTTAAATCGAAAGAATTAAAAAAGCTTACCAATACCCTGAATCCGGAAATAGATCCTGAAGATCTCGTTTCCGCGGAAGTGGTTAGATATAAATCTTTTGATGGCCTTGAGATTCCTGCGATCTACTATAAACCTTTAAATGCGACAGCTGATAACAAGAAACCTGCACTGGTTTGGGTTCATGGAGGTCCCGGAGGTCAATCTCGTGTAGGCTATTCAGCATTAATACAATACCTGGTAAATCACGGATATGCTGTTTTAGCAGTAAACAACCGTGGAAGCAGTGGTTATGGAGCCAGTTTTTATAAAATGGATGATAAGAATCATGGTGAGAAAGATCTTCAGGATGTTATCTATGGAAAAAAATGGCTGGAATCACAGGATTATATCAATAATAATCAAATAGGTATTATTGGAGGCAGTTATGGTGGATATATGACCATGGCTGCGATGACCTTTGAACCAGACGAATTTGAAGTTGGTGTGAACATTTTTGGAGTTACCAACTGGTTGAGAACACTCAAATCTATTCCTCCATATTGGGAATCTTTCAGAAACGCTTTATATGAGGAATTAGGTGATCCTACGACCAAGGATTCAATCCGACTCAAAAAGATCTCTCCCCTATTCCATGCGGAAAATGTAAAAAATCCAATTATGGTGCTTCAGGGAGCAAACGATCCAAGAGTGTTGCAAGTAGAATCTGATGAAATTGTGGAAGCCGTAAAAGCGAATGATGTGCCTGTGGAATATATGGTGTTTCCAGACGAAGGTCACGGTTTTGTAAAAAAAGAGAACGAGATAAAAGGATACAGGCAGATCCTGGCTTTTCTGGATAAATATCTGAGAGATGAGGATGTAAAAATGCCTGATAATTCTTTAAAAAATTAAATTAGCCATCCAGCTAATTAAAATGATGCAGGCAATATCCAGTAAGAACTTAAATCTTTTGTTTTGAGTATACCTTCCCGGATATTGCCTGTAATCGTTTTTTCACAATTTTGCTGCACCTCATTATGGTTTGCCGGTAATGCGGTTATGCCAAACCTGCTAAATGAATTTGCCTTAGATCCTTATGCGCTTGGGCATTTAACTTCTGCCGTTCAGTTTGGATTTATTACTGGGACGTTGTGTTTTGCATTTTTGACTATTGCAGACAGGTTTTCTCCTTCAAATGTCTTTTTCATTTGTGCTTTGATGGGAGCCATTTTTAATCTCGGCGCCCTTCTACAAAATAATAGTCTTTATACCTTGATCCTTTTTCGATTTTTGACTGGGTTTTCACTTGCCGGAATTTATCCTGTTGGAATGAAGATCGCCGCAGACTACTTTGATAAAGGTTTGGGAAGATCATTAGGTTTTTTGGTTGGTGCGCTGGTACTGGGAACTGCCTTTCCACATTTATTGAGAGAAGTTTTGGGGCAGGCAGATTGGGAATGGAGATCGGTAATCCTGGCCACATCACTTCTGGCCGTTTTAGGCGGGTTATTAATTTTCCTGCTCGTTCCTAACGGACCCTTTAGAACTGGAAAACAAAAGCCAGAATTGAGTTTATTTCTCAAGGTTTTCAAGAACAAAAAATTCAGATCTGCAGCTTTCGGTTATTTCGGTCATATGTGGGAACTATATGCCTTCTGGGCTTTCGTTCCTGTAATTTTAAATTATCATCAGCAAATTCATTCAGGATCTGATTTCAGCATTCCCCTTATTTCGTTTTTTATCATTGGTCTGGGCAGCATCGCTTGTATTGTTGGAGGATATATTTCTGAAAAAATAGGAGTAAGAAAAACTGCAGCCTCCGCATTACTATTATCCGGAATTTGCTGTTTATTATCCCCTTTTATTATAATGCTTGAATCTGAAATCTTTCTGATTTCTTTTTTAATATTCTGGGGATTGGTGGTAATTGCTGATTCGCCCCTATTCTCTACTCTTGTTGCTAAAAATGCCTCTCCGGAATCGCGTGGAACTGCCTTAACCATAGTCAATTGTCTTGGCTTTACAATTACTATTTTTAGTATTCAGTTATTGAATTTTCTGGCTTCAGGAAATACCCCGGTCTGGATTTTCAGCATTCTGGCGCTTGGTCCACTTTTCGGTCTCTGTGGTTTATATTTAAAAAGAGCTGACTAGTTCCAATCTTCAAAGATCCAAACTTTTATCTATAGGATCCACAGGTTGTAAAACCTTTTCGGTTTCTTTCAATGCCCAGTTCTTTTTAAGCCTGTAATTTATAACCGGATGAGCATCAAAATTCTTTGTGGTGAAACCTTCAGCTATAATATCCCTTATAACAGATTCAGATTGAGAACTTGCTATCCATTCTTTTTCAAATTTTCTGTCCAGTACCAGCGGCATTCTCTTTGCTTTGTTATGAACTTTTTCAAATAAAGGGTTGGCATCTACTGTGATCAGGGATGCTGAATAATTTCCCGAATCATCACGGTTATAAATTCCGGCGAAAGTAAAAATAGATCTATCTGTGATAGATTCACTTTCATCGAGATAACAAAAATAAGGCTGACTTTCTTTACCTGCGTGATGAGGTTCGTAAAACCCATCAGCAAATATCAGGCATCTATTTTCACGAATGGGTGTCGAATAAATTCTGGAATCAAAAACCTTATCGTCCCTGGCATTTAACGTATTATATTTTCTATTGGCATAAAAATCTGAAGCATTCGTGTAGGTTGGCACTAAACCCCAGCTTGACGGATACCAGTGGCCCGGTTCATCCATGGGAATGATATAAACATTTTGATGTGTAAAACCATCGTTCAAAAAATAAGGAGTGAGAATCCCACTTTCTACAGGAGGAGTATCCATATAGCGGGTTAAATTATCTTCAGATTGATTCAGCGATTTCTGGTAACACATTGATTTTTATTTTAAAGGTAAGAAATTGATATATCAGAAGCTGAAAATATAATAATGAGAATTCCGGTCGAATCGTTATTTTAGAATGTAATTCGAAATCCTATGAAAATTGAAGCTACTTCTGCGTCTGATTATATCAAGAAACTTCCACAGGAAAGAGTTTCGGCTATGACAAAATTACAAAAGGTTATTAAGGAGAACCTTCCTGAAGGTTTTGAAGAGACCATTAATTATGGAATGATTGGTTATGTAGTGCCGCATAGAATTTATCCTGATGGCTACCATTGTGATCCCAATTTACCGCTACCTTTTATGAACCTGGCTTCTCAAAAAAATTATATTGCAGTCTATCATATGGGCATCTTTGCAGATAAAGGTATGAACGAATGGTTTATTGGGGAATTTAAGAACAGAACCGGTAAAAAACCGGATATGGGAAAAAGCTGTATCAGATTAAAGGATTTAGAAAATATCCCTTACGAACTAATAGGTGAATTAGCCTCAAAAATAAGTGTTGCTGAGTGGGTTTCTACATATGAAAGATCGATTAAACGATCTTAGCCCTATTTTGCGGAAATCAGTTACAATCTAACATGTCAGATCTGCACAAAGATCATATCGAGCAAAATCTAGCTAATTTTAATTAACATCCTTAAGCCTAAATTTGTTAAACCTTCCTTAAGAATTCAGCGTCATTTCTTAAAGCTAATCGATTATCCAGATCTAGGCACAGTTTTCGTACAATCAGTAGTAAATTATAAAATAAAGAAAATGAAAAAGTTATTTAGTAGTCTGTTATTTGTCGTTGCTGTAGGAACCGCTTCAATGTCGGCTCAATCTACCACAATGCCACAACAACAGGAACAAATAGAGGTGAGCGATGCAGAACTTAATCAATTTGCTGAAGTATTTCAGAAAATGAGAATGATGAATCAGGAGGCACAGAAGGAAATGATGGCTGTGGTTCAGGATCAAAATTTCGAATTGCAACGTTTTAACGAAATTCACCAGGCAAAAATGGATCCGAAAAAAGAAGTTGAAACAACCGCAGAAGAAGATAAAAAATACAATGCAGTAGTTTCAGAATTGGAAGAAATGCAACCTGAGTTTCAGAAAAAAATGCAGGAAGTTATTACAGAAAGTAATCTAAGCCTGGAAAGATATCAGCAAATGGCGATGGCTTTGAGATCTGATGCTGAACTTCAGCAGAGACTTCAGGAAATCCTGAAAAGCTAGATAATTATTAAATATTGATTTTAAAAAGCAGATCAGTTTGATCTGCTTTTTTTTTAAGTCTATTTTAAAATTTGAAAAACTATAAGGCACCAATTTTGTTGTAATTTGGTAAATAATAATATTATATGACAGGCACGATAAAAAAAACCATCTTTCTAATTTCTTTTTTGATGATTCTGCCTGCGTGTTATGCCCAGAAATCAACCATGCAACAAAAAGACAGTTTAAAATTTACGAATAAGATTGTACCAGATTCAATCTGGAGAGAAGCATATGTTGCTTTTTCTCATTATCCGGAATTAAAAGATACTCCTATTGAAATTCGATTTAAAAAGAATATTAAAAAGTCTTTTATGCAGGCGCAACCAAAACTAGGCGGCATTTTTAAGAATCGAAAAAATAGAAGCTACCTTATCTTTATCAATGAAAAGTTCTCTATTGAAGATGAAGTATTTGATGTTTCTGATGTACCTTCAGAAGTGCTGGTTGGCTGGATTGGCCATGAATTAGGTCATATTATGGATTACCGTGACCGGTCTGCAATGGACTTATTATGGTTCGGGATAAAATATGTAACTTCCAAAAATTACATTAGGGAAGCTGAAAGAGCTGCAGATACTTATGCAGTAAATCACGGTCTTGGTGAGAATATAATCGCTACCAAGGATTTTATTCTGAATCATTCAAAACTTTCAGACACTTATAAAGACAGAATTCAGGATCTTTACCTGTCCCAGGAAGAGATTATGGTGCTGATCGATGAAATTCATGAAGAAACCGATTAACTAATGGCTCCCTGTTCTTTCAGAAATTCCTGCCAGTCTTTTAGTTTCTCTTCATTCATCACTTTTTCCATTTTCACCTGACCTCCTTTTTTCTTATTACGCGCGTTCCATTCATGAAACATATTTGGATCTATGGTGGTTACCTTAACTCCGTGTAAAGCTTTACCTCTGGCAACTTTGTAATTCTTATTCGCATTTTTCAACGCATTATCCAGCGCCTCTGCAAGCTTTTCATTATTTGCCTCATCTCCAGTACCAAGGTACCAGTAATGATAATATTCATTGTCTTCTTCAGATCTTTTTGCTGCTACCACGAATTCAGGAATTTTAATATCGAATTCTTTTTCAAGCTCCTGAACCGCATCATTCATTTTATTCACTGACAATTGAGAACCAACTACGTTCAGGAAAAATTTAGTTCTTCCGGTAATTCTGATCTCATGCTTTTCTTTATCGGTAAACTTTATGGTGTCTCCAATCAAATATCTCCAAGCTCCACTAACCGTAGAAATTAATAATACGTAATCTACATCCTCTTCAACTTCAGAAAGATTCACTACTGGTGCATCATCAGTTAAAGAACCGTCTTCTTTGATATAATCCGGTTTAAATGGAACAAATTCAAAATAAACACCATTATCCAGGATCAATTTCATGGAATGCGTATCTGGTCTGTTCTGAAGTGCTAAAAAGCCTTCTGAAGCAAGATAGGTATCAATTACCTGAACGGGTTTACCAAGCAAAGCTTTGAAGCTTTTTTCGTAAGGTTCAAAAGCAACACCACCTGAAGTATATACCTGAAGGTTTGGCCAAATTTCGTGGATGTTATTTAAATCGTGATACTCGATCACCTTTTTCAGCATCAATTCCATCCAGGAAGGAATACCGCTCAAAGCCCCGATATCCCATTCTTCTGCGGTTTCGGCGATTTTCTGAACACGATCATCCCATTCTTCGATTTTAGATATTTCCTCGCCCGGTTTATAATAACCTTTAAACCAGAAAGGAATATTACTAGCACTAATCCCACTGATCTCTCCTTCTTCATGGTCTCCTTCTTTTTGAAGATCTGTAGAACTTCCCAGCATCATGATATCTTTCTCGAAAAAATCTGGCGGAAGATCAAAATTACTTAAGGCACTCACCTGCTTGATTCCCGCATTACGTATAGAATCCAGCATTTCTTCAGTAACCGGTATTCTTTTACTGCTCTTACCAGTAGTCCCAGAACTTAGAGCAAAATAGGGTGGTCTTCCAGGCCAGGTAACATTTTCTTCACCTTCGTGATATTTATGCCACCATTCCTTATCAATTTTATTGTAATCAAAGTAAGGTACCCGGCTACTAAATTCCTTCTGGATATCTTCAGATTCTAAAATTTCTTCGAATTTATAGTGCTTACCGAAAGACGTATTTTTAGCTTTCTTAAGTAGTTCTCGAAGTACCTCTTCCTGGTTTTTTTCTGCCTCTCCTTCCGTAGTAAAACTCTCTTTAAGATCTATAAGACTTTTGATGATAGAACCGAATATTGCCATTTTTCGTATATGATTTTTTTGGAATGCTAAAGCTAAAAATACCCTGAGAGAAGGGCTAAAGATTACCAAATATTTAACGAGCTATTTATGTAGTATACGACTTACAAATTGTTTGACTTTATTAGGAAAATATTCTGAAAACGTTAAAATCCTCTGAATATCGATGAAAGACAAAAAATAACTGTAATCTTTACACTTTAATCCGAAATATTAATATTCCCCTACAAAATCTCTATGGACCAAAATCTAACCGAGACCCAAACCAGGTTTAAAATGGTATCCTACGAGCAGGCTTCGCCTCAAGTACAGGAAATTTACGACGACACGAAAAAAACCTTACAACTTCCCTTCGTATTGAACTGGTTTAAATGCCAGGGTGATAACGAACTTCTTCTTAAAGGAAACTGGAGTAAATTAAAAAACACTCTAATGGAAGGACAGGTTCCAAACGTATTAAAACAACTCATCATCTATAACGTTTCAAAAGAACGAGGATGTAATTATTGCTCACATGCCCACGGTATTTTTGCTGATAGCATGAGTTCTATGATTTCTGATGAAAACGGTTTTAGAGCAACCCAAAGTATGAACTCACCTTCCATGCCCGTTAGTTATAAAACGGCTATCCAGGTAGTGACCAAAGCAGCTTTAAACCATTCTCAAATTTCAGATGAAGATTTTGCAAAACTGGAAGAAGCCGGTTTTACTTCAAAAGAAATTCAGGAATTAATGGCTCAGGCAGACTTAGTAAACATGCTGAATACGATCGCTGATGTTTCAGGTATCAAAATAGATAACGAATTGCTTGAAACTCCACAGTAAAGAATTAGGTCGTTAACTTAATGCGTGGTATCACCCAAAATACTTCCCAACTTTATAGGATTACCTATGAAGCTTATTCAAAATTTGCCAACGATGTAAATCGCTGCGGAGATCTTGATGAGGTTGCTGATGTTTGTAAAACTCATCTTAAATATCTTCTGAATTTCAGAATTATAAGGATGACCATTCATCAGGGAGATAAACTATTCTTTTTTGAATTATATGGCAATAATATCTGGTTCGATCTTCGTGAAGAAACTGATATCTTTCCTTATGAAAAAGAACTTCTGGAAAAGGGTATCCCCATTATAACCAATGAAATCCCGGATAAACTTCTACGGGACAAGGTTGATGTACATTCGTTATACGATCCTGTTCTTTGGGGATGGTGTTTTGATAAAGCTGATAGAAAAGTATTAGTATCTTTGCTCGCCGACCAGGAAAAAGTATTTTCGGTCGGCGATGTTGAGATCCTAAAACTGGTAGTGGATTGTATCCAGTCAAAATTCAGTGAGATCTATCTGAAAAGACAACTGGCCATACAAAACCGAAATCTTTCTGAAGCGTACGACACCATTAAATCTAAGAATCGCGAGATTGAGCGTATCGTAGAAAATCAGAAACAAACCATTAAGGATAGGACGAGGGAAATTGTTCAGAAAAATGAAAAATTACTCCATGTTCTGGCGTTGAACTCACATAACATTAGAGAACCTTTATCCAGAATTCAAGGGATCGTACAACTTTACGGCCTTATGGAAGATAAGGAGTCTCGAGAAGAATTACTTCCAAAACTGGAAACTACGGTAGAGGAAATGGATGATATTTTAAAGGAAGTTGTTGATATGGCTACAGACGAATTAATGGAATTAAAGGCCACAAAATTATGAAGAAGATCTATCTGGTAGACGATCAGCCTATTTCAAATTTCATTACCAAGAAATTGTTAGAGCTGGAAGGTTTTCAAGGTTTTGTAAAAGATTTTACAGATCCTACCGAGGCATTCAATTCTGTTGCTGAAGATGAAGATGCATTGATCTTTCTGGATTTGAACATGCCGGTGATGAATGGGTGGGAATTCCTGGAAGCTCTAAAAAATCATAACATTTTTCATCGTATCATTATTCTTACATCAAGTACCAGCAGGATCGATAAAGAAAAGGCCAAAGAATATCCTAATGTGATCAAGTACATGGTGAAACCCATGAACAAAAAGAAGTTTTCAGAACTTTTTGATTACTTAAAAGCTTCCTAACCTTGCCAGAGCCAGATCCACAAAAATTACTCGAGCTAGCCTATGCAAAAATGCATTTCGGCAAGTATAAAGATTATTACTTATCAGATATTCCTGAACCATATTATGTTTGGTTCAGGCAGAAAGGTTTTCCTCCCGGTAAACTTGGAGACCAGATGCAACAGGTTTTCGAATTAAAAATAAATAGCCTTGAAGGGCTGCTACGCCAGATCAGAAAACGGTATCCAAGACCATAATTACAGCATTTTAAACCTGTTAAAAAGGTCTTAATAATAGCTTTCCAATTTAGTGGCTTTTTCTATTCTTCTTTGTAATTTAGCGCCCTGAATAAAACAACACAACAAACTAGATTAAAATGGCCGATACCAAGTATATATTTGTTACAGGAGGTGTATCATCTTCCCTCGGAAAGGGGATCATTGCAGCTTCTTTAGCAAAATTGTTGCAGGCTCGGGGATTTAAAACTACTATTCAGAAACTGGATCCATATATCAACGTAGATCCGGGAACCCTAAATCCCTACGAGCACGGAGAATGTTATGTTACTGAAGATGGCGCTGAAACCGATCTTGACCTTGGTCATTACGAACGTTTTCTAAACGTAAACACATCACAGGCAAACAATGTTACCACCGGTAGAATTTACCAGAGCGTAATCGAGAAAGAGCGCCGTGGTGAGTTTCTGGGAAAAACCGTACAGGTAGTTCCCCATATCACCAATGAGATCAAAGAGAGAATTCAGATCCTTGGTCAGAATGGAGATTATGACATCGTGATCACCGAGATTGGCGGAACTGTGGGTGATATTGAATCCTTACCTTATATTGAAGCGGTTAGACAGCTGAAATGGGAACTTGGAGATGATAATGCTCTTGTGATCCATTTAACCCTGGTTCCTTATTTATCTGCAGCCGGAGAATTAAAGACAAAACCAACCCAGCACAGTGTAAAGACACTGATGGAAAGTGGTATCAAAGCTGATATTCTTGTTTGCCGTACAGAGCATGAACTTTCAGATGATATTCGCAGGAAGCTGGCCATATTTTGTAACGTGAGACAGGAAGCGGTAATTCAAAGTATTGATGCTCCTACGATCTATGATGTTCCAAACATGATGCTGAAAGAAGGTCTGGATACGGTTACCTTGAAAAAGCTTGCGTTGCCAGATGAAACCACTCCTAACCTGGATCGCTGGAACCAATTCTTACAAAGACATAAAAATCCGAAAGCAGAAGTTCATATTGGCCTTATTGGAAAATATGTGGAACTTCAGGATTCTTACAAATCTATCCTTGAAGCATTTATTCATGCGGGAGCGGAAAATGAAGTTTCTGTAAAAGTGGAATATATTCATTCAGAATTCATTAATGACAGTACGATCCATAATAAAATAAGCCATCTTGACGGAGTTTTAGTGGCTCCCGGATTTGGTGAAAGAGGAATTGAAGGTAAAATCGATGCCGTAAGATATGCGCGTGAAAACAACCTGCCTTTCCTAGGTATCTGTCTTGGAATGCAAATGGCAGTAATCGAATTTGCGAGAAATGTGCTGCAATTAAAAGGAGCCAATTCAACTGAAATGGATTCTGCAACCAAACACCCGGTGATAGATCTTATGGAAGCTCAGAAAGAGGTGACTCATAAAGGAGGCACCATGCGTTTGGGAGCCTGGGATTGTGAACTTACTAAAGACTCCATCATTCATAGAGTATATGGTGAGGACATGATCAAGGAACGTCATCGCCATCGCTATGAATACAATAACAAATACAAAGAACAGCTGGAAAATGCGGGTATGCTAAGTACAGGTATCAATCCGGAAACAGGTCTTGTTGAGATCATTGAACTTAAAGATCACCCATGGTTCGTTGGAGTTCAATACCATCCAGAATACAAGAGTACGGTAGCAAATCCACACCCACTATTTGTTTCTTTTGTGAAGGCGGCACATGAACATTCCGTAAAACAGAAAAATGCCAAGATGGCACAGAAGTAAAAAATGGTCGTTTTTTTGACCAGCGAAGAACAAGCAAAATTAAATAATGGAAGAAAAGAAAATAGACGTTCAATCCATAATCGGATTTATTCTTATTGGAGGTATTCTTTTATGGATGCTCTACAACAATACTCCTGATGAAACTGCCGTGGAAGATCCGGCAAATACAGAACAGGTTCAGCAGGTTTCTCAAAATGAGAACAATAATTCTGATGACCAGGTTGCAAACAGACAGCCGAATGATTCTACAGCACTAGCTGATGCACAGCGCCGCCTGGGAGCTTTTGGTTATTCTGAGACTCTAAGCTCAGCTCAGGGAGGAACCACCACTATTTCTAACGATGTACTCGAACTTAAAATTTCAAATAAGGGTGGATATATTGAAGAGGCCAGGCTAAAGAATTATAAGACTTTCGATTCTATTCCAGTTCATCTAATCAAAGATGGAAATGCTTCATTCAACATGAAATTCAATACTACCGACGGTAGAACATTGAATACAGAAAACCTGTTTTTTGAACCGGAATTGACTGAAACCAATGGCGGCCAGATCCTTTCCATGAAATTGAAAGTTTCAGAAGACGAATACCTGGAATATCGTTACGCCATGCGCCCGGGAGAATATATGCTGGACTTCAACATTCGTTCTCAAGGATTAACGGGAGTTCTTAATTCTTCTATTCAACCAGTTCTGGACTGGAAACTGAAGGGTTACCGCCATGCCAAGAGTATTTCTTACGAAAATCGTTATACAGATTTAATTTATGAATATGACGGTGGTGACGACGGAAGCGTTTCCAGCGGAGATGAAGAAGAAGAGGATATATCTTATATCGCATACAGACAGCATTTCTTCACTTCGATTCTTTTAACCGACAATCCATTTAAGACAGGCACTTTTGAAGTTGAAAACCTTGTTGAAGATGAAGAAATTGATACGGTTTTCACCAAGACTTTTGCTTCCAGCATTCCTTTAGAATTGAAAGCTGGAGAGCTTAATTACAATATGAACTGGTATTACGGTCCTTCAGATTATAAGATCCTGAATGATTATGACCGTAATCTTGATGAGATCATTCCGCTTGGATGGGGAATATTCGGATGGATCAATAAATATCTTTTCATTCCATTCTTCGCTTTTCTAGCTGGTGTATTACCAAGCTACGGACTTGCGATTATTGCGATGACTATCGTAGTTAGAATTGTGCTTTCGCCAGTCACCTATAAATCTTATCTGTCTCAGGCGAAGATGAAGATCTTAAGACCGGAGATCAATGAACTGAACGAGAAGTATAAGGACAATGCGATGAAAAAGCAGCAGGAAACCATGAAGCTTTACAGCAAGGCGGGAGCCAGCCCTATGAGTGGATGTCTTCCGGCGCTGATGCAAATTCCGGTTTTCTATGCCTTATTCCAGTTCTTCCCAAGCGCTTTTCAGTTAAGACAGAAAAGTTTCCTTTGGGCAGACGATCTATCAAGCTACGATGTGATCGCAGAATTACCATTCACAATTCCTTTTTATGGTGATCACGTTAGTTTATTCCCGATTTTAGCTTCCGTAGCTATCTTCATTTATATGATGATGACTACTGGACAAAGCATGCAGGCGAACCAGCAGCCGGGAATGCCAAATATGAAATTCTTAATGTACCTGTCCCCTCTTGTAATGTTGATCTTCTTCAACAACTATGCGAGTGGATTATCTCTTTATTATTTCACTTCCAACCTTATTACCATAGGGATTATGTTAGTGATAAAATACGCGATCATTGATGAAGATAAAATTCATGCAAAGATCCAGGAGAATAAGAAGAAGCCTAAAAAGCAGAACAGGTTTACTAGAAAGTTCCAGGAAATGATGGAACAGGCTGAAGAGCAGCAAAAGAAACAGAAGAAATAATTATAAAAAAAGCCCGGTTCTCACCGGGCTTTTTTCATCAAAACAATTACACAATTTATTTAATCATCTATTCAAGTGTTGGTAGTAAAACCATATCTATAGCATGTATAACTCCATTCGTGGCCTGAACATCTGCAGCAATAACTGTTGCCATTCTCTCGTTCACATCAGTAATACTAACATTTTCACCAACGTTTACAGTAACATCTTCTCCCTGTAATGTGGTTACCGCCATGTCATCAGACAATTCATCTGACGTAACATTGCTTTCAATGATTACATGATATTGTAAGGTTGCTGCCAGAGTTTCAGAATCAAGGTCTCCAAGACCACTGATCTCAAGTTCTTCTAAAAGTGCTGCAAAAGCATCATCGGTTGGGGCAAAAATGGTGAAGGGCGCTGGAGATTCTGTTGATTGTAAAGTTCCTACTAATTCTTCCATAGTAAGGGCCTCAGCAAGAATTGAAAACATTGGATCTGCCGTGGCGAAAGTCGTAACATCCGGCAAGCCTATAACGGCATCCACTGCATGAATTACTCCATTATCTACCTCATTATCTGCGGAAGTAACCGTGCTCATTCCATTCAACACCACGCCATCTGAAGTATTGATATAAAGGCTAACGTTTTCGCCATCAGGTCCCGCTTCCGCAAGACTTTCAATATATCCTGTTTCAAGATCGGTTGACATTACGCTTCCTGGCTGAACGTGATTCATTAAAATCATTGTTAGAACATCTACAGGTACATCATCTAATGATGCAAAATCGTTGGCCTCAAGAAAAGCATCAAAAGCGGCATTGTTAGGGGCAAAAACTGTGTATTCCGTATCTCCGTCTAAGGTTGCAATTAGATCAGCCGCCTCCAGCGCTGCACCAAGGGAAGAATAATCATCGTTGGAATTAACGAAATCCACGATGGTATTGCTCTCTGTCATGTCATCGGTTGGATCTGGACCTTGATCTGGATTCACGGTCATATCATCATCGATCATAAAGTCATCATCTTCATCGCAAGCAACAAACCCGAAACAGATTATCACCGCTAGAAGTGTTAACTTGGCATTTTTTAAAATAAAATCCATAATTCTGAGTTTTAATTATTGACTAGTTTTTGATTTATTATAAAAATAAAACCAATCTCTATTTAATTTTGTTTAATAATTGTTAATTATGATTAAACAGACTGTTTTTTTAACATTAATATCCTTATTTCCAGTACTTTGCGTTTCACAAGAGAACCAATTTGACGATAATGGACGCAGGAACGGCTATTGGAAAGTAAATTTTGATGGTACCGATAAGCCCAAATTTGAAGGTAATTTTGAGCATGGTAAGGAGACTGGAAAATTTAAATTTTATAAAAGAGGATTTTACGACCATCCAACCGCGATTATGAATTTTGACCAGGAAAATGATTCCGTTCATGTGGTTTATTATACTCAGCAAGGCAAATCGATTAGTGAAGGTATGATGCTCAATAAAAAAAGGGAAGGAAAATGGCTATATTATCATCAGGAATCTGATAGTATCATGATGACTGAAATCTACAAAAATGATAAACTAAACGGACTGCAAGAAACCTATTATAAGAATGGGGAGCCTGCCGAGCGCACGTATTACAGTAATGGATTAAAAGATGGTTCCAGCTGCATATATGCAGGAAATGGGCAGGTCACCAAAGAACTTAACTATAAAAACGGAGAGCTACACGGAAAAGCGGTTTATTACAATCCTGATGGCACCAAAATTCGCGAAGGATTTTATACAGAAGGAAAAAAATCGGGTTACTGGAAATTTTTCTCTGATGGAAAACTCGAATCTGAAGAGGATTATTAATAATTGAATATATTTGATTAACTAAAATATCTACTTATGAAAAAGATTTTAATACTATTTGTGACCATTGCCCTACTCACTGCATGCAGCGATGATGATTCAGGGGATGATGGAAACATTGTTGGAACCTGGTTATTGGTGGAAGCCAATAATATTCCGGGATACACAGTAAATGACTGTACAGGACGATCTACAATCACTTTTAATTCAGATAACACAGCATCGTCTACCTTTTACTCTAATGTTGAAGGAGAATGTGTTTCCAACGACGATACTGGTAACTGGAGTAATTCTACGGCCAACCAGTATACTATCGAGGTTCCGGGTCTGGGAGATTTACAGGGTACCGTGAATTTCAATGGTTCCAGGTTTACATTCATTCCAAATGATTTTCCTGCTTCAAGTCTAACATTTGAAAGAAATTAGAAGTATTGAAATATTGAAATTAAAGGTGGCTTTCGCCACCTTTTTTTATTTCGTAATTTTGTGCCCGCTTATCCGACTCTTATAGCGGTCATTGAGAAAGTATAAAATATAAGTAATGAAAAAAGTTGTTGTCGGTTTATCTGGAGGAGTAGATTCTAGTGTCTCTGCCTATTTATTAAAGGAACAGGGTTATGAAGTCATTGGTCTTTTCATGAAGAACTGGCACGATGATTCTGTTACAATTTCAGATGAATGTCCCTGGCTGGATGATAGCAACGATGCCATGATGGTGGCCGATAAACTTGGCATTCCATTTCAAACCGTAGATCTTAGCGAGCAATATAAAGAGCGCATCGTTGATTACATGTTTAATGAATATGAAAAGGGTCGCACTCCAAATCCTGATGTGCTTTGTAACAGGGAGATCAAATTTGATGTTTTCATGAAAATTGCCCTTTCCCTCGGAGCAGATTATGTAGCTACAGGTCATTATTGCAGAAAATCGCAGTTTGAGAAGGATGGCGAAACCATATACCAGTTATTATCCGGTAAAGATAATAACAAGGACCAATCTTATTTTTTATGTCAGTTAACCCAGGAACAGCTCTCAAAAACTTTATTCCCGATTGGTGAATTACAGAAATCTGAAGTAAGAAAGATCGCTGCAGAACAGCAACTGGTTACTGCTGAAAAGAAAGATTCACAGGGACTTTGTTTCATCGGTAAAGTAAGGCTTCCCGATTTTCTTCAGCAGAAATTAAAGCCAAAAGAAGGAGTTATTGTGGAAGTATCGGCGGAAAATGAAACCTTTCAGGAAGAAGAGATCAGTTTTCACAACAAAATTGACCAGCTTAAACATCTTTCCAAAAAATTCAATTATCGAAAAGATGATGGAAAGATCGTTGGAAAGCACCAGGGCGCTCACTATTTTACCAAAGGTCAGAGAAAAGGACTTGCTGTTGGAGGAACTCCGGAACCTTTATTCGTAATTGATACAGATGTAGAGGAAAACGTGATCTATACAGGTCAGGGTAAAAATCACCCGGGAATTTATCGCCAGGGCTTATTTATTGCACAGGACGAAGTGCATTGGGTTAGAAAAGACCTTGCCATTGAAAATGATGAAGAGTTAAGAATCAAGGCCAGAATTCGATATCGCCAGCCATTACAAGATGCTACGCTTCACCAAACTGAAAATGGCATGTATGTGATCTTTGATGAACCTCAGGCATCCATAACAGAAGGACAATTTGTAGCCTGGTATAAAAATGAGGAGTTGTTAGGTTCGGGAGTTATTTCGTAAATTGAAATAATTTGCTCCTACCATGAAAAAATTACTTCTATTTTTTTTATTCATAACCTCTATATCCCATTCTCAGGAGGAACACGCATGGATTTATTTTATAGATAAACCTCATGTTCAAGAAGCACTGAACGATCCCAGCACCATATTAAGTCAGAAAGCCATTGCGCGAAAAGAACTTCGAAATACGCCCATAGACGAGCGTGATGTACCGGTAAACGAAGAATATATTTCCAGGATCAAAATGCAGGAGGGCATCACTGTGAAAGCCAAGTCTAAATGGTTAAACTGTATTCATGTTCTTGGTTCTAAAGAAAATATTTCTGAACTGGAAAAACTTGATTTTGTTGCTGAGATTGAATTCGCCAGTGACCGCAATAGTGGAAGATCAAAGTTAGTACCTCTTCCGGTAAAGGGTAAACTGGATATTTCCACAAACTATAATTATGGAGCTGCGGAGCTTCAAACGGAAATGCTGAATACTAATTATCTGCACGAAAACGATTTTACAGGTGATGGAATTACGATTGCTGTGTTAGATTCTGGATTTCCGAATGTCAAAACAACAGATGGTTTTAATTACCTCATAAATTCTCTCAATCTTTTTGGAGGTTATGATTTCCCGAACAGGTCTGAAGATTTCAATAATGCAGGTCTTGACACTCATGGATATATAGTTCTTTCTACTATGGCAGGCTTTGTAGAAAATGCTTTTGTGGGAACAGCGCCAGAAGCATCATATTATCTATTCAGGACAGAGGTTGTAGATTCAGAAACTCCAGTGGAAGAAAGCTACTGGGTTGAGGCGGCAGAAAGAGCTGATAGCCTTGGTGTAGACATCATCAATACCTCACTGAATTATACTTTATTTGATGACCCCAGATATAATTATGCTCCGGAAGATATGGATGGAGAAACCGCTTTTATCTCCAGAGGGGCAAATATCGCAACGGAAAAAGGTATTCTGGTCGTGGTTTCAGCCGGAAATAGCGGAGATGAAGATTATTTTCAGAGAATTGGTGCTCCAGCAGATGCCAATGTCCTCACGGTAGGAGCAGTTCAGAAAAACAGATCTTACGCATATTTTAGTTCCATAGGCCCTACGGAAGATGGAAGAATTAAGCCAGATATTGCTGCACTAGGCTTAGATGCAATTGCCATAGATAATCAATCTCGAATTCTTCCTTTCTCCGGAACCTCCTTATCAGCACCGATAATAACGGGATCTATCGCAAGCTTCTGGCAGGCAGATCTAAGTCTTACCAATCTCGAGGTAATGGATCTGGTAAGAGCTTCCGCCAGTCAATTCGAAGATCCAGATTATCAAATTGGTTATGGGATCCCCGATTTTGAAAAGGCACTGAATTTATTAATAGACAAAAATGAAATTATTCCTGATGTTGAAGAGCTGATAATTCAGCAAAATCCGGTTTCAGATCAATTAAGATTTTATAATCCAACAGATGGTACGTACGATATAACAATGTTCAATACTTCCGGACAGGTTATTCTGAAGAAGAAAAACGCAGTTGAAGAAATAGATCTTTCAGGTTTTTCCAGAGGAGTTTATATTGCTATGTTTGAACAAAATAATTCAAGACAATCTTTTCTAATCATTAAAAAATAATGTCTACCAGTAATAAAATTACGCAGCTTTTTAATATTGAATATCCTCTTATACAGGCCGGAATGATCTGGGCTAGCGGGTGGAAACTGGCCAGTGCGGTTTCCAATGCCGGTGGCCTTGGTATTATTGGCGCCGGATCTATGTATCCGGAAATACTAAAAGAGCATATTCAAAAATGTAAAAATGCGACCTCTAAGCCTTTCGCTGTGAACGTTCCCATGCTATACCCTGAAATTGATAAGATCATGGAGATCATTATCGAAGAAGGCGTTCAGATCGTCTTTACTTCAGCTGGAAATCCTAAGACCTGGACAAGTCGTCTGCAGGAACACGGGATTAAGGTTGTGCACGTGGTAAGCAGTGTAAAATTTGCTATGAAATCTGAAGAAGCAGGTGTAGATGCCGTGGTTGCTGAAGGATTTGAAGCTGGTGGTCATAATGGAAGGGATGAAACCACCACATTCACCCTAATACCGATGGTAAAAGAAAAAATTTCCATTCCACTGATCGCTGCAGGAGGAATCGCGACTGGTAGAGGGATGCTTGCTGCTATGGTTCTTGGCGCAGATGCTGTACAAATAGGAAGTCGATTTGTGGCAACACCGGAAGCATCATCGCACCAAAATTTCAAGCAGATGGTTGTGGACGCGAAAGAAGGTGATACCGTGCTTACCTTAAAAGAACTTGCGCCGGTTAGACTGTTGAAAAATAAGTTCTACCAAGATGTGCAAAATCTATATTCAAAAGCTCCGAGCAAAGAAGAATTAATTGAATTATTGGGACGTGCCAGAGCAAAAAAAGGAATGTTTGAAGGTGATCTTGAAGAAGGTGAACTTGAAATCGGGCAGATCTCTGGCTTGATCCATGAAATAAAACCCGCGGCTGAAATTGTAAAAGAAATTGTAGAAGAATTTAAAGTTGCCAAACAGGAAGTTGCCTCTTTTTAAAGTGCAAATTCTTTATATTTAATCAATTGCTCTGCAATGAATTTCCTCCATTGCAACTCAGCAGACTTATTTTCGCTGTGACTGGTTTCTTTATCAAACCTATTTTGCATGGAAACCCTTTCTGATTCAACAGCCTTGTAGATTTTTTTAAGATCCTGACGAATATTTCTGCCTATTTCATACTCCTGAAGTTTCATTCGCAATTTTCTGGAATGCAGTTCAGAAATATCAAAATGTAGTTGTTCGTGAGCCAGTAAATATTCTTCGTTCTGAATATCCTTTACCCAGGAAAGATTCGGATAGAAATTAGTGTAAACTTCGTGGTTTAACTCAGGTTTTCCGTTAGAATTACTGTAATTCCAGGTATAACCCATACCGGAATTGGTATTGGCCGAAAAAGAAATAGATTCATCTGGAACAGCTTTAAAGTCGGCCCAGGTTAGATCTCTTTGCTCATTCCACCTGATCTTTAATTGCTCGCTTTGGGAATAAGCGACAGTATTAAATGAAAAGATAAAAAAGAGGAAAACCAGGATTTTCATGAATATTGAAAAGAAATGTTCTTTACGATATCAGGATGCAAACTTTGAAGTACAGGACATGTTTTACCCGCTTTTTCTAGAATTTTAGTGTTCTTATCATCAAATTCCTTAGGAAAGCTAAGATGAACATCTATCTGCGAAATTCTTCTTGGTTCTGAAGCCATAGTTTTGGTGACTTCCGCAGTAGCTCCCGTTATATCCAGACCTAAGGCATCTGCTTTAATTCCCATAACTGTAAGCATACATGTAGCCAGAGCGTTTGCAACCGTATCTGTTGGAGAGAACGCCTCCCCTTTTCCATGGTTATCAACTGGTGCATCGGTGATCATTTTAGAACCACTTTGCAAGTGTTCAGACTCTGTGCGCAGCCCGCCTAAATATTTAACTTTTGATGTCATCTGCTTCGGTTATAGTTAGGTCTTCGTTCAATTGAAGGATATAGATTGCATCATTGGTAAATCCGCCATCAGGATTTGGCATATAATGAAACTTACTCTCGTAATATTCAGTATAACCAGGGTACTTTTCAAATGATTCATAAAGATCTTCAGCCGAAGCAAGTCTCAATAAAATATCCATAGTTAGGTCATATCCTCTAATGGCATACTTATTTGGTTCTATATTGAATCTATCTTCATAATCTTCTATGAACTTTTCAGAAATTGCACTATCGTATTCCTTGTCTACAGATGGGTATCGAAATTTAAGTTTTCCCAGGTGATTATTGGAAATAATATCACTTTCGTAGGCGCTGTTTTTGTTGGTAGTAAGTAAGGTAATATCATATTTTCTGGCCAACCTGTTCAATGCTGATGTGGTGCTACTCACCAAATTGATATTATCTGATTCCAGGATGACCCAGTTTTCACCGGAACTCATCATTTCAGTAAGTTTAGCTTCTGAAACAAAATTATTGCTGGGATTGATATTTCTTGCTGAAGGTATCACACCGTTCAGTTCACTTTTTACCTGGTAAGATTTACCATCGGCGATGATGATCACATTTTTACCCGTAGCATTTCTTGAAAGATAATCGAACATTGCCTTTTTTGTCATTTCATCTCCGGGATTGGATTGAAAGAGATTCCTATAACCTCGCATACTTCGATTTGAAAGTGGGTTCACAACAGGAACATTTCTACTTTCCAGTCTCTGCGCAGCAGCTTCTGAAGTTTCCTGTAGAAGTGGACCAATCACGGCATCTACATTGTCAAAATTATTTGAAGAAATGATGCTGGCCACGGTTCCAGGATTTCTATCGGTATCATAAACCTTAAGATTGGTGGAAATCCCCATAGTTTTAGCGTTATCTACCGCCATTAAAACTCCACTGTAAAAATCAAGGGATATTCTAACTACTCTTTCATTTAAAATCGTGTTTCTGTAAGTTGGTAAAGAATCTGCATCAATCTTGTTGAGATGATAAGGCAACATTAGAAAAATTTCCTTTGTGTTCCTATTTTCAATCGACCTGCTGAGATCCATTTTAGTATCGGCATTCTCGCCTTTACCGGTGTAAGAATCGTCATCTGTTTCTTTTCCTTCCTTGCCATTCTGCGGAACTTTAAGAACCATACCAAATTTAAGTCCTTCTTTCAATGCAGGATTCAGTTCTTTTAGAGAATCCTGACTTACCCCAAACCGTTCTGAAAGACTGTATAAGGTTTCCTGCGGCTTCACTTCGTAGAATCTAAATCTTTCGTCAGTAATAATTACCGGCTCATCATCCAGCACATCCGTTCCTACACGAATCATCATTCCCGGTTGAAGAACCTCTACTCTTGGATTTAAACCATCAAGTTCCTTTACGGTCATTCCGTATTTTCTGGCAATGCCGTACTTGGTTTCTTTTGGCAATACAATATGTTCCCGGGTTTTGGTGATCTGCTTTTCCGGCGTTTGCTTCTTAGAAGTTGTTTTTTCTACAGGAGTATTTTGGGTTATTACTGTATTTGAATTAGTTGAACTTCCAGACGGAATACGAATCGTATCGCCCATTTGTAATTCCTTCGAATACAGCTGTTTATTATACCTCTTTATTTCATCAATACTTACCTCATATTGTTTTGAAAGACTATAAAGCGTTTCCTTCTTCTTTACCTTATGCTCAATAAATTGCGTATTCTCTGCAGCTGTGCTTTCCGAAGAAGAGCCAGCTTCACTTATCGGAATTACCAGTTTTTCATTCACTCCAATTCCCTCCCTTGCATTGGGATTATATTTGTAAATATCTTCCTCGTCTATACTATAGCTTTGAGAAATGCTAAAAACGGTCTCCCCTTTTTTTACAGTATGATATCTATAAGACTGCGCATTGGCGGCAGTCGAATAAATCTGAAAAAGAAAACATATTACAAATAAGTACTTCATTATAGTGTCGATTTAGGTTGAAATGGATTTTATTACTCCCATTCTATGGTTGCTGGCGGTTTAGAACTAATGTCGTACACCACCCTATTAACGCCTTTAACCCGGTTAATTATTGTGTTGGAAGTTTTTTGCAGAAACTCGTAAGGCAAATTCACCCAGTCTGCGGTCATTCCATCGGTAGACTCAACAGCACGAAGGGCAACCACTTGCTCATAAGTTCTTTCATCTCCCATTACTCCAACAGACTGAATAGGCAACAGGATCGCTCCCGCCTGCCAAACTTTATCATAAAGCATCCAATCTCTAAGTCCCTGTATAAATATATGATCTACTTCCTGAAGTATTCTCACTTTTTCAGCGGTAATGTCTCCAAGAATTCTAATGGCCAGTCCAGGTCCCGGAAATGGATGTCTACCCAATAATTTTTTATCTATCCCTAGCTCTTTACCTACTCGTCTCACCTCATCCTTAAATAGCATTCTTAACGGTTCCACTACTTTGAGTTTCATAAAATCTGGAAGACCTCCTACATTATGATGAGATTTGATAGTTACCGAAGGCCCGTTAACCGAAACTGATTCAATAACATCTGGATAAATTGTTCCCTGAGCGAGATAAACCACGTCTTTTATCTCATGCGCTTCATCATCAAAAACTTCAATAAAAGTATTACCAATGGCTTTACGCTTTTCTTCAGGATCACTCAGGCCTTTAAGCGCTTCCAAGAAGCGTGCCGAAGCATCTACTCCTTTTACGTTAAGGCCCATATCCTTATATTGATCAAGAACACTTTCAAATTCGTTCTTTCTCAGAAGTCCGTTATTAACGAAGATGCAATAAAGATTTTTACCGATGGCTTTATGCAGCAATACCGCGGCCACAGTAGAATCTACTCCTCCACTTAATCCTAACACAACTTTATCATCTCCAACTTTTTCCTGAAGCTCAGATACGGTAAGATCAACAAAAGCTCCCGGAGTCCAGCTTTGCTCGGTTCCTGAAATCTTTACAAGAAAATTTTCCAGCAATTGTTTCCCGTCAGTAGAATGATATACTTCCGGATGAAACTGTATAGCATAGGTTTCTTCTCCTTCAATTCTATATGCAGCATTCAAAACATCAGTTGTACTAGCCAGACGCACTCCATTCTCAGGTAATTCAATAATTGAATCACTGTGACTCATCCACACCTGTGAATTTTCTTTAATATTTTCAAACAAAGGCTCAGCATCCTTGATTACAGAAAGATTTGCTCTTCCGTATTCTCTCGTGTCTGAAGGCTCTACTTTACCGCCTGAAAAATGAGCGAGATATTGGGCACCGTAACAAACCGCTAAAATGGGCAATTTCCCTCTTATTTGAGAAAGATCAGGATGCGGTGCGTCTTCAGCTCTAACCGAGAAAGGACTTCCGGAAAGTATGACCGACTTAAAACCTGATAAATCTTCTGGAATTTTGTGGTATGGATAAATCTCGCAGTAAATATTCAGCTCTCTAACACGTCGCGCGATGAGCTGTGTGTACTGCGAGCCAAAATCTAGGATGAGTACATTGTTTTGCATGCGCAAAAATAGGAAAATGAGCTAAAAATAAAATACTAAGCAAGTATTAAATTTAAACTGATTTAAAAATCTCACTCATAAATTTTAGATACAGTTTTTTAATCCATTGTAACTAGTTTTAGAAAGTTTGAATCACCATCCTAATTTTGGTTCTTATAGAAATTGATCTATTGATCTGAAAATTCTGAAATATCTTATTTTTCCCTGCACTAAAGATCCTCGTGGAACGAGAATCTTTTCTATTGTTAATTATCTTCCTTTATTTCTGAATTGAATTAATCTTTATATTTAGCTGATTAAAAATTTCCCTTATGAAATATTTCAGTGCCATCATTTTTTCCCTAGCGATCATTATCGCTGCCTATTTCCTCGGAAATTCTTACGTATCTCGGGCCAACCCGGACGGAGTAATTTCTGTAACGGGTTCTGGAAGTGAAAATTTCGTTTCAGACCTTATTGTATGGGAAGGAAGATTCAGCAGAATGAGTCCGAATCTGGAGCAAGCTTATGAACAATTAAATCGAGATAAGGAAATTGTTAGGAAATATCTGATCGACCAGGGAATCAAAAGTGAAAACATTGTATTTAATTCTGTGCAAACCCAGGAGCAACGGGAAAATCAATATCAAAATGGGAATTTTACCGGAAGCATTTTTAAGGGTTATGAATTAATTCAACCTATAAAAATTGAATCCAACGATGTGGAATTGATCGAGGGTGTTTCGCGGGAAATTACCGAATTACTAAATAAAGGTGTACAATTTAACTCTTCCCCTCCAAGATATTATTACACCAAGATCGCCGATCTTAAGATCGAAATGATATCAAAAGCCACCGAAGACGCAAGATTGCGAGCCGAAAACATAGCAACCAATAGTGGCGAAGAACTTGGAGACCTAAAAAATGCGAACATGGGCGTATTTCAGATCACCGGTCAGAATAGCGGTGAAGATTACAGCTGGAGCGGTGCTTACAATACTACTGATAAGAATAAAACAGCTTCCATTACCATGAGGCTGGAATTTGAAATTGATTAATCCAGAGTTTTTAGGATCTCATCGATATCTTTTTCAGTAGTATCCGGATTTATAAAGCAGAATCGTACCACACTTTCGCCCTTCCAGATAGAAGGGGTCACCAGGGCAAAACCGGAATTATGATTTCTATATGTCCAGTCACGATAATCTTCTGCGCTCCAACCTTTTCTTTTGAAAAGAACGACAGAAAGACTCGCAGGTCTTACCAATTCTAAATTTTCATTTTTTTTAACCTTGTCCGCAGCGATCTTGGCCAGTTCTATTCCTCTTTCAATGGCTTCTTTATACTTATTGGTTCCGTGCATCGCCAACGAAAACCACAAAGGCATACCTCTAAGTCTTCTGGTAAGCTGAATCTGGTAATCTGCAGGATTAAAACCCTGCGCACCTTCATCCTTAAAAATTTCCAGGTAAGCCCCTTTTTGAGAATGTGCTTTTTTGGCAAGTTCAAGGTCTTTATATATTACGGCGCCACAATCATACGGAGAAAACAACCATTTATGAGGATCTATCGTTATACTGTCTGCTTTTTCAATTCCGTTAAACAAATGTCTTACTGAATTAGCCGCCAGAGCTCCACCACCGTAAGCACAATCTACGTGTAGCCAGACGTTTTCAGCTTCACAAACATCTGCAACACCTTTTAGATCGTCAATAATCCCGGCATTGGTAGTTCCACCTGTAGCCACAACTGCAAAAAGACGGTTTCTATCTTTTTCATCTAATTCTGAAATTGCATTTTTCAACTCTTCTCCTGAAAGAAACTCTTCTCCGGAATCAATTAAATGGACATCTGCATCCATCACTTTCGCCATGGACTTTATGGAACTATGTGCACCTGTAGAAGTTAATAGTAATGCTCTTTCCTTTGCATGATCAGGCTTCTGCTCACGCCATTCTTCACGTGCTGTCACCAATGCAGATAAATTGGCCGCAGTGCCTCCACTGGTAAAAACACCAAAAGCACCTTCCGGCAGTTTTGTTAAAGAAACCAGCCATTTCATAGCCTGATTTTCACAGAAAATCCCTCCTGCACCTTCCATCCAATAAGCTCCATGTATACTGGAAGCAGAGGTTACAAGGTCAAACATGATCGCAGCCCTGGTTGGTGCAGCAGGTACAAAAGCTAAATGCCTGGGATGATCTATAGGCACTGTTGCCTTTACCAGCACATCTCTGAATAATTGAAATGCGTTTTCCCCGCCAATACCTTCAGGAGTGATAGTTTCTCCAACAATCCTGAGAAGTTCTTCTTCTTTTTTCGGTGATCCGAGCTCCGGAGTTACATTGGAGATACGGTCTATGGTATATTTCATGACATCCAGCGTCATTTCTACCAGGTCCATATCTATAGTATGCATTCTGTTATTTTCCAAAAGTCAATATTTTAAAATTCGCCTCTAGAGGATCCAAATTTTCTTTCAGCATCTCGATCAAATTCTCGCCATATTCCGCATAAAATTCAGAAAAATTGGTTTGTCTTTCCTGTAAACTTCTATTTGGAAATAGTTCATTCTGAAGTCCCGCAATTCTTTCAACTTCATCTTTTAACTTCCGCTTTTGTGCCTTCAGCAGTCTTTTTTCAAGATTATCGAGACCTTTCAATTGTTTAACCTCTTGTGCCTTTACCGCTCCCAGAAATGACGCATCGGTTTTTTCTGCCAGTTCATACATTTGTTGAAACTGTGCTACCAGATGTTCTTTCTGCGGAGAAAAATCAATATCGATATTAGAGATCTTACGCACTTTTCTATTTATAAGTTCGTGTTGCTTCAGAAATAATTCCTTGAGCGAAATATTGAGCTTTTCTCTTTTTCCATTCTGTTTCTCTGTTTGCAATAAGGCCGAATTACGCAAAAGCAACATAGGAAAGGTTACCACTTCTACTTCAAAATACTTCTTGAGTTCCAGCCAGTATGCCATTTCACCACCACCACCAATGTAACAGAGATTAGGCAAAATAACCTCCTGATACAAGGGTCGCATCATCACATTAGGGCTAAATCTTTCAGGATGATCATTCAGTTCTTTTAAGATCTCTTCCTCCGTCCAGGTAATTTCAGTTTCATGAACAAAATATTTACCATCTTTTTCAATTATACGCTCCCTGATTTCGCTATTCAGATAAAATAAATTGATATCCCTGGGATTCACCTGAACGTTATACCCAAGTTCATTGATCTTCTCTGCGGTATCCGTAGTTTGTTTGCTCGAAACCTGTTCCAGCAACTCGTTCTTCACATAGGAAATAAAATGCTTTTTCAATCGGGCATCTCCAGCCGCTACGATCACCAATCCATATTTCCCAAATAGCTCATTGGCAATATACCTCGTTGCGTCAGTAAGATTATCATGTTCCAGATAAGCCTTCTGAAACAGATCTTTTAAATGATCTGCACGTTCTCCACCTCCTATTTCTGCCGAAAATAACTTGAATACCTCATCGAGCCCTTCAGTTGAGAGCTGACCAACCGCTGTTCTTCCGGCTCTTTCATCGGCATTATTCCATTTGAACTTTTTTCCGTTCAGATTAAAAAAGTTGATCTCTTCAAAATCATGATCTTCAGTAGCCATCCAGTAAACAGGGATGAATTCCTTATCCGGAAATTTATCTTTTAATTGCTCCGTAAGATTTATTGTTGAAATGATCTTATAAAGAAAATAAAGCGGACCCGTAAAAAGATTTAACTGATGTCCCGTAACCACTGTAAATGCATTATTTGATCTTAATGCCTCTATATTTGCTTTGGTTTTATCTGATACCTGCAGTTTGGAATACTGATCATTTAAAACCTCTACCAGATCCTTTCTGAAATCAGCATTATAATTCGCTTCTTTTTCAGCGATCTGATCTTCAAAATTTTCAATATCTGGAAACCGGTTGTAGAACTGCTTTAAATCTTCCTTTTCAGAAAGATAATCCAGCATCAGCTTGGAAAAATAATTTGTTTCGGAGTAAGTAATTTGGTCTGTAGCCATTAATTCTCTTAAATATTACCGTAAAGATAAAACCTTTTATAGAGGAAACTAAATTCTAGTAGGTTCACCGCATAATCTTTGGAATAAGATTAACATTCTATAGAAATTCTTACATTAGAACAATCATTAAATAATTCATCATGAAAAAAAAAGTCAAATTATTATTTCCGTTATTCTTTCTGACACTTTCCGTCGTTTTTACCAGTTGTTCATCAGACGATGATAGTAATTCGCAGCCGGAACGTACTCTTGAAGATATTGAAGCAGATTACCAGGCATTGAATTTAACCACGGGAACCAATGATGTTAGTATCGATAATAGAGGTGGAAATCCCTGGAATTTCAGAATTATTATTCCGGAAAGTGAAGCAAATTCTCCCAGACCTTTGATATTGACCCTTCATGGAGCTTCAGGTGGTGATGCAGATGCTCACAAATACACAGACTGCTATGCTGAAGAAGGCTTTGCGGCGATTGATCCAATTATTCTCAGCCCTAATGGAGGAATAGATCTTTGGGATGATCCTTTCAATCAGGATATGATCCTGGGACTTTTATACCTGGTGAATAAATTTCAGAACGTAGATGATTCCAAAGTAGTTGTCACGGGTTACAGCAATGGTGGAAACGGAGCCTGGAAATATGCGGAAACTGCTCCAGGTCTATTTAGTGCGGCTATCCCAATCGCATCTTCTTATAATACATTCAATACCGCTGGGGATCCAAGATTAATCGATGTACCACTTTATGTAATTCACGGTGAGGATGACGAACTTTTTCCTGTAGAACAAACCATTGAATGGGTTGAGGCTACCAGAAGCGCGGGTACAGATGTCACTCTTGAAGTGGTTCCAGAACTTACCCATTACAATCCGTGTGAGTATGTTGAACCCGTAAAGAACGCCACGAATTGGCTTCAAGAGGAAGTTTGGAACTAAAATACATCTGTTTTTTACTTAATTTTGGATACTTTCAATTTTTAAATCCAGAATTTTGAAGAAACTCACTTTAGTTTTAAGCTTATTACTATTTGTAAATTATATGAATGCGCAGGAATTAAAAACGCCTGCGGAATTTCTCGGCTATGAGCTTGGCTCACAATTTTCCCGTCATGCCGATGTGGTGAATTATTTTAATCACGTAGCGGAAAATTCTGCGTTAGTTGAATATCATACTTACGGTAAAACCAATGAACGCAGGCCACTTACCTATGCCGTGGTTTCTTCAGAAGAAAATATCTCTGATCTAGAAAATATTAGAAATTCACATCTCAATGCTGCAGGACTGGGAGACGAAAATGCATCTTCAGATAAAGCAATTGTCTGGTTAAGCTATAATGTTCACGGTAATGAAGCTTCCAGTACAGAAGCTGCCATGAAAACCCTCTACAAACTGATCACAGAAAAAAAAGATTGGCTCAAAAATACTATCGTTATCATAGATCCATGCGTAAATCCCGATGGTCGCGATCGTTATGCAAACTGGTATAATCAGGTAAAGGCTGAGCCTTACAATACGTCACAGGAGGCAGCTGAACATCATGAACCCTGGCCTGGAGGAAGACCAAATCATTATCTTTTTGATCTTAACCGCGACTGGGCCTGGGCTACGCAGATCGAAACCCAGGAAAGATTAAAGATCTACAACCAGTGGATGCCACATATTCATGTAGATTTTCACGAACAAGGCATTAATGATCCCTATTATTTTGCTCCTGCAGCCGAACCTTTCCATGAAGTAATCTCTCCATTTCAAAGAGAATTCCAGACAAAGATCGGGAAGAACCACGCGAAATATTTTGATGAGGAAGGCTGGTTATATTTTACCGGTGAGCGTTTTGACCTTCTTTATCCTAGTTATGGTGATACTTATCCAACATATATGGGCGCCATAGGAATGACCTATGAGCAAGCAGGACATGGAAGAGCAGGATTGGGAATCCAGACTGATGAGGGTTATGTACTTACCTTAAAGGACCGTCTGGAGCATCATTACACTACAGGAATGTCTACCATTGAAGTTGCTTCTAAAAACGCCTCGGAGTTAAATAACGAATTCAAAAACTATTTCAATTCAGAAGATTTTGATTACCAGAGTTACGTTTTAAATGGTAGCGATGACAAAATGAATTCTTTGAAGGAATTATTAGACATACATGAAATCAAATATTCTTATGTGAATTCTGGAAAAGTAAACGGCTATAATTTCAATTCCAATGCGAATGGTTCCCTAAATACGAACGAAAACACGCTTGTAGTTTCTACTGATCAGGCAAAAGGCAAAATGGTAAAAGTTTTATTCGAGCCGAAGACAAAACTGATGGATTCGCTTACTTATGATATCACGGCCTGGAGTTTGCCCTATGCTTATGGTCTGGATGCCGTTGCCAGCAGTAAACTAATTTCCGGAAACAATAGATCAAAAGACAGAATTATTCAGAATAATGCTGATCCCAATACTCCAGGTTATATTGCTAAATGGAATAGCATGCAGGATGCTCAATTTTTGGCAGACCTGATCCGTCACCATATTAAAGTCAGGTTTAGCGAAGTTCCCTTTGAAAGTAACGGAAAACAATTTGCTGCCGGAAGCTTGATCATTACCAGAAGTGATAATCTAAAAAATGATGGATTTGACCAGACAGTAATAGAAATTGCTAATGATCATGAGCGAGAAATTTTAGCTGCGAAAACAAGCTTTGCAGGTGCAGGGCCCGATTTCGGATCCTCTTCGATTAAGATCATTAATCAACAAAAAGTAGCTGTTCTTAAAGGTGATGAGGTTTCCTCCCTAAATTTTGGTGAGATCTGGTATTATTTTGAACAGGATCTAAATTATCCTGTAACACCATTAAATACCGATTACTTTAGCAGTATAAATTTAAATGACTTTGATGTTTTAATAATCCCGGAAGGCAGGTATGGTGATTTCCTGGATGATAATAATTTTGAGAAGATTTCAACATGGGTAAGATCAGGAGGAAAATTAGTGGCTGTAGGTAATGCAATCAATTATTTTGAGGACAAAGATGGTTACGGAATTACCGAAAATAAAGTTTCTGAAAAAGATTCTACAACTACCAATTTAAATCTAATCCCTTATGCGGAAAGAGAAAGGGAAAGCATCAAAAACATGATCACTGGAAGTATAATTCAAACGCAGTTGGATAGCACTCATCCCCTCGCCTTTGGTTATGATGATCAATATTTCACCCTAAAACTGAGTAACGAAAGTTATTCACTTTTAGAAGATGGTTACAATGTTGCCTATATTTTGAAGCCAGAAGTTGTTTCTGGATTTGCGGGTAGTGAGGCTAAGAAGAATCTGAAGAATTCCCTTGTATTTGGTGAGGTGCCAATGGGTAGCGGCAGCGTGATTTACATGGTGGATAATCCATTATTCAGAGCCTTCTGGGAAAATGGCAAATTATTTTTTGCCAACGCCATCTTTTTTACCAATAACACAGGTTACGATTATTAATAAAATTACTTATGAAAATTATTCGCTTATCTATCTTATTTGTTTTTCTGAGCACTTTCATTTCTTTGATCGCCCAAGAAAAAACAGAGAACTTTTCCGTAGATTTTGAAACTTTTAGCCTGGAAAACGGGCTTAAGGTGATTCTGCATCAGGATACCTCCGATCCTGTGGTAGCCGTTGCTTTAACCGCACACGTTGGTTCTGCCCGGGAAAAAGAAGGAAGAACCGGTTTTGCACATTTATTTGAGCACTTGCTTTTCCTCGAATCAGAAAATCTGGGTAAAGGCGGTCTGGATAAATTAAGTGCGAGAATCGGTGGTTCCGGAGCGAATGGCTCTACCAGCCGTGACAGGACGAATTATTATCAAACCGTACCTAACGACGCTCTGGAAAAAATGATCTGGGCAGAAGCTGATAAACTTGGATTTTTTATAAATACGGTAACAGAACCTGTGCTGGCTAAAGAAAAGCAGGTGGTTAAAAATGAAAAACGTCAGGGTGTGGATAACAGGCCTTATGGGCATACTTTTTACGTGATTGATAAGAATCTATATCCGGAAGATCATCCTTATAACTGGCAGGTAATTGGTAGTCTTGAAGATCTGCAAAATGCAACTTTGCAGGATGTAAAAGATTTTTACAACAGATGGTATGTACCAAATAATGTGATATTAACCATTTCCGGAAATTTTGATAAGGCTCAGGCGAAAGAATGGGTTCATAAATATTTTGATGAAATTGAAAGAGGTGAGGAAGTTGAAGAGCTGGAGAAACAATTGGTTTCTTTAGACCAATCAAAAAAACTGTATCACGAAGATAATTTTGCCCAATTACCGGAATTAACAATAGCCTGGCCTTCAGTTTATTCCTACCACGATGATTCTTTTGCCTTGGAAATTCTGTCCAATTATTTATATGAAGGTAAAAACGCACCTCTTTACAAAAAACTGGTAGAAGAAAAGCAACTTACCGGAAACGTGAACATGTTCAATTACACATCTGAACTGGCCGGACAATTAATGGTTCAGGTTAGGGCTTATGAAGGCAAAGATCTTGATTCGGTACAAACGGCCCTGGAAGAGTCTTTTAATGAATTTGAAAAAAATGGAATACCGGCTAAAGACCTGAAAAGAATTAAGGCGGGACTGGAGACCGATTTTTATAATTCTATTTCCAGCGTTTTAGGAAAAGGATTTCAATTAGCGCAATATGAAATATTCGCTAACGATCCGAATTTCATTAATAAGGAAATTGAAAAATTACTGGCAGTGACTGAAGCTGATGTAATGAGAGTTTTCAATAAGTATATAAAAAATAAGAATTACGTAGCTACCAGTTTTGTGCCTAAAGGTCAGCTTGAATTAGCTCTTGAAAATTCAGAAAAGGCTGAAGTAGTAGAAGAAAAGATCGTTGAAGGTGCTGAGGAAGATTTTGATGCAAGTCAGCAAATTTCCTATGAAAAAACTCCCTCTTCTTTTGACCGAAGCATGGAGCCTCCGTACCAGGGAAAACCCGAATTGAATATTCCTGATATTTGGGATTCGCGCATGCCTTCCGGATTGAAAGTAATGGGAATCACAAATAATGAAGTTCCTGTGGTACAATTCAGTCTGGAAATGAAGGGTGGACAGTTATTAGAAAAACCTTCTAATGCTGGTGTTTCAAATATGCTGGCAAATCTAATGACCAAAGGAACAGCTAAAAAGACACCCGCAGAGCTGGAAGAAGCCATTGAACTTTTAGGTGCTTCCATTTATGTAAATTCGAGCGAAGAAAAAATTACGATTTCTGGAAATACTCTAGCTAAAAATTTCCAGGAAACCATAGACCTGGTTCAGGAGATTCTTCTCGAACCTAGATGGGATGAAAAAGAATTTGAACTGATAAAACAGCAAACGCTTAGTAAATTACAGGAACAAAAAGGTGACCCTAATGCGATTGCCCAAAATGAATTTAAAAAGCTCATTTACGGTGACGACTCTATTTTATCTTACAATGAATTGGGAACTCCTGAAACTATAGAGAACCTGACTATAAATGACTTAAAAGACTATTATGAAGAAAACCTTTCGCCTTTAGCCTCTACATTCATGGCTGTAGGTGCCGTAAAAAAGTCTGAAGCTACAGATGCCATAAAGGCGATATCGGCTAATTGGGCACCAAAGAGTGTATCGTTTCCTGAAATTCCGCAATTTCAGCTTCCGGAAAAATCTGGTGTATACTTTTACGATGTTCCCGGAGCAAAACAATCGGTTCTCGCCTTTGGAGCTCCTGGTCTTTCAGCAAAGAATGAGCAATTCTATCCCGCAGAAGTGATGAATTATCGCCTGGGAGGAGGTGGTTTCGCCTCGAGACTTACCCAGGAACTTAGAGAAGGTAAAGGTTATACTTATGGTATTCGCTCAAGGTTTGCGGACCAGTCTTATATTGGACCGTTTATGATCACCAGTGGTGTGCGATCCAATATCACCTACGAAGCCGCTGAATTGGTTCGCGATATTTTAAAAGATTATCCTGAAACTTTTACCCAGGAAGATCTTGATGTTACTAAAAGTTATATGATAAAAAGTAATGCAAGACGTTTTGAAACTCTTGGCGCTAAACTGAATATGCTAAGAGAGATAAGTGATTTTGGATATGATTACGACTATATAAAGCAAAGAGAGAATATGGTGGAAAATATGAACGTACTTGATGTACAGGACCTGGCGAAAAAATATGTTGATCCAGAGAGAATGTATTATCTTATCGTAGGTGATGCTGAAACCCAATTGGAAAAGTTGGAAGATCTCGGTTATGGTAAACCAGTTTTATTAAATGCAGAAAACAAAACCGAATAAAACTTTATCAAAGATTTAAGTAGAGGCGGGAATTCAAATTTCCGCCTTTTTTATATCTTTTTCCTAGAGCATATAATGCAACCAACCAAATTTAAACCTGTTGTCTAAAAAAGCATCTTACTTCATTACCGGTGCCATCCTGGCCGGACTTATCATTTTTTATCTTGTGCATCAACCATTTCAGCAGTTTATTAATGAAACCTGGAATATATTATGGAGTGAAGATGAAGACCGGATAAGTGCACATTTTGAAAGTTTTGGGTTCTGGGGACCCGTGGCGATCATCATCGTAATGGTTTTGCAGATCTTTCTGGTAATTTTCCCATCCTGGTTACCCATGATCGTTGCGGTTCTGGCTTACGGATTCTGGGGCGGAGCGCTTATATCGATAACCGGGGTGTTCTGTGCCTCAAGTATCGCCTTCTATATGGGAAAATGGCTGGGTGAAGATCACCTGGAAAAGATCATGGGAAAATCAAAGAATAAACAAGTTGAATATTGGGTTTCAGAATATGGTTTCTGGACCATTGCCATATTTAGGATTTCTCCTTTTCTTTCGAATGATGCCATTAGTATCATCGCCGGAATGCTGAGTATGAAATACCGTAAATTTATTTTCGCAACTCTAACCGGAATTACTCCACTTGCTTTCGCCATTGCCTATTTTGCCCAGGATATTGATAAATTAAAAAACGGACTCTATTGGATTGGCGGTGCCGGAATTCTTATCTACGGAATATATATTTTTATAGATTACCGGAAGAGAAAAAAAAGCGATTAGTCTTCCTGAAAACGAGATTTTAGCTTTAAAATATCCTCTTCGGAATAACCTTTCAAAGGCGCCATAGTCCCCTGAGCATTTGGAGCCTTTATGATAAGATTACTTTCAGCTACAGTGAGACTTATCAGATTGTCAATTTTATAAGAATAGAGTTTTCCGCGACATTGCTGATAATTTAAGTTTTGATCATCCCATTCAATATATTCAGCTCTCTTTCCTCGGTATTAATAAGCACTGAAAAAATACAAGCCAGCAATAATAAAATAGCCGATGGAAAATAGCCATTCAGAAGTTGACCTTTCAGTAGAATCGTTTGATAAATAATAAGTAACTGGCATAAACAACCATAAACAACCAAAGATCAGGTAATGATTTCTTTTGAAAAAACTGATGTTTCTGGAAATTCTTGTCATCTAGTATTAGGAAGTTCTAACCTTGATCTCTTTGCGCTTCGGCTTTTCAGCAGTCACATTTAGAGGTTCCCCATAAAGATCGAAATCGGCAGCATCAATGATCTTAACTTCATAATAATCCCCGGTTTTAAGATAAACTGAAGTAGCATCAATAAGCACTTCATTATCAACATCTGGAGAATCAAATTCTGTGCGGCCGATAAAATGATTTCCTTCCTTGCGATCTATCACCACTTTAAAAACTTCTCCAATTTTCTGCTGATTCAACTCCCAGGAGATCTGAGACTGGATTTCCATTATTTCATTAGCACGCTTCTGCTTTATCTCCTGCGGAACATCATCCTTCAAATTATAAGCATGAGTATTCTCTTCATGAGAATAGGTAAAACAACCGAGGCGCTCAAAACGCATTTCTTTTACCCATTCTTTCAATTCCTGAAAATGCTCTTCAGTTTCTCCAGGATATCCAACGATTAGCGTTGTTCTTATGGCCATTTCGGGCACAGTCTTTCTGAATTCCTTCAGAAGTTTAGTTGTTTTTTCATGAGTGGTTCCGCGACGCATCGATTTCAGAAGATCATCAGAAATATGCTGAAGTGGAATATCCAGATAATTACAAACCTTAGGCTCGCGCTTCATCACTTCCAGCACGTCCATTGGAAAGCCTGTAGGAAATGCGTAATGCAACCTGATCCATTCAATTCCTTCCACTTTCACAAGGTTCTCAAGAAGTTCAGCCAGGTTACGTTTTTTATAAAGATCAAGCCCGTAATAGGTAAGATCCTGCGCAATAAGAATCAATTCTTTTACTCCATTGGCCGCAAGTTTTTCAGCTTCCTTTACCAGGTTTTCAATTGGAGTAGATTTATGACCACCACGCATTAAAGGGATCGCACAAAAAGAACATGGACGGTCACAACCTTCCGCAATCTTTAAGTACGCATAATTTTTTGGGGTTGTAGTAAGTCTTTCCCCTATCAGTTCATGCTTATAATCAGCTTCAAGGGCAGAGAGTAACCCAGGAAGTTCTGTAGTACCAAAATACTGGTCTACATCAGGGATTTCCTTTTGAAGGTCTGGCTTGTAACGTTCGCTTAAGCAACCGGTCACAAAAACCTTGTCCACATCACCCTGCTGTTTCTTCTCGACGAATTCCAGAATAGTATTTACCGACTGCTCTTTCGCATTATCGATGAATCCACAGGTATTAATCACTACGATATTCCCGTCTTCTTCATGCACAACGTCCTTATCATTCGCCTTCAACTGCCCCATCAAAACCTCTGAATCGTAAACATTCTTGCTACAACCAAGAGTTACAACGTTGATCCTGTTCTTCTTTAGTGATTTCGTTCTCATAAACTTTCTACTTTTTGACTTTGAAATTTTCCGAAGGAAACTCCAAAGCGGGTGCAAAGATACAATCTAAAATTAGATATACCTGAAAGTCTTTACAATGAAGATTTTAAGAGAAATATTCGTGCAGCCAGAACATCCATTCTTTTTCGTAATATCTTACCACACTTATAAGAATTGCTCCTGCAATAACATATGCCCAGTGATAAGAATTTCGTTTTACCATGAAACCTCCAACGATCGCGAAAACCAGGTATGGCAGGGAAAGAATAAGATTTGGAATTACCCACGCATCTCCAAAAACCGCGATCACTTTCATCACCACGTAAAAGACACTGTAAAAGAAAATGATCTTTGAAATTAGTACGAGATATCTTTCGGAAGTATTACTCATTATAATCCTCAGGCGTTTTTCTTCTTTTTGTATTCTTTTCGAAAGCATAAGCGAACTGAAGCAGCTGCTCTTCCGTAAAAGGTTCACCAATGAAAGTAAGTCCCATAGGTTTGTTTTCTGAAGTATAACCCATAGGAACGGTTATCGCGGGATATTTTGCCACGGCCGCATAACCTGCATGATAATTATTGATTGAAAGAACCGCATCAAGATCATACTCCTGCATAGGTTTTTCAAAAAATCGTGTACCATTAGTTTTCAGAGTATCCTTTATCGCAGCAAATTCATTTTCTGAAGCGGTATCTTTTACGATCCCCAGGAATAAAGCCTGCCCGTAAGGCGCTCTGTTCAATGAATCCTTCTCGTTGTAATCTATAACATCCTGAACATTCTTAAATGCAACTTCACCTCCGTAATTTTTTAAGTATGCCGGCAGATCCTTTTTCATATCAAGATTCAGCAGCCTAAGAAAATTAGGAAGATCAATTTCTTCAGCTTCAAATTCTACGATCTCAGCACCCGATTTTTTTAGATCTTCTATGGCTCTTACGTAAAGTGAATCTTCCATGAGTGATTTGATAGCTCCAAAACGCTTACCATTCATATCTGCTTTTTCCAGATCTGAATAATATGATGACCCAAATTGCTTTGCTGAAGCAGAAGCAGGATCGGCTTGATCCATACCGGTCATGGCATCCATCAAAATAGCATTATCAATTACAGATTTAGTAATTGGCCCGGGAGTATCCAATGTGCTTGAAATAGGAACAATTCCGCCTCTACTCAGAACGCCAATGGTTGGTTTCAAACCTACTACAGAATTGGAACTGGAAGGTGAAAGAATTGATCCTGACGTTTCAGAACCAACCGCCACAGGAGCAAAATTTGCAGCTACCGCCACACCGCTGCCCGAACTTGATCCACCGGTGTCATGAACTTTTCTACCATAAGGATTCAAAGTTTGTCCACCAACGGTTGAAAATCCGTTAGGACAACCTTCACAGAAAAAATTAGCCCACTCGCTCAGGTTAGCTTTTCCAAGAATTAAAGCGCCATTTTCCTTTAATCTCTGTACGATAAAAGCATCTTCAGTTTCGTTATTCTGCATTGCGTAAGAACCGGCTGTAGTTGCCATTCCAGCAGTATTGATATTATCTTTTAGTAGCACCGGAATACCAAAAATTGGATGGTAATTCGCAGTTTTACTCTTTTGCTTGTCTTTCTCTCTTGCTTCTTTTAGCAAATCTGGATTTAATGAAATGACTGAATTTAAAGAGAGATCATTTTCACGATCGTATTCCTTGATCCTGGTTAAATAGAAAAGAGACAATTCCTCATAGGTCAAATTACCATCTTCGATTGACTTTTGAATTTCGGGAATTGACTTTTCAAAAACCAAAGCTTTTACCTCTTCATAAACTTCTGTGGAAAAATCGGCAATATCAGCTTCAAAGGGTTTCCACAGACTATCATTATCGATAACCTTGGAATCTATTTGCTTGAATTCTATCTCTTCAACATTGGTTGAATCAGATTTTACTGAAGTTGTTTCAGAATCTTTATTAGTTGTCTCATTTTTGCAGCTGATCAAAGCAACTGCCGCGAGAAGAAGTAAAGTTTTTTTCATATTCTTATTTGAAGAATGAATCAACGAATTCATATTTATTAAATACCTGTAGATCTTCGATTCCCTCTCCTACTCCAATATATTTCACCGGAATCTGAAACTGGTCACTGATCCCGATCACCACGCCTCCTTTGGCTGTACCATCTAATTTGGTTACGGCTAATGACGTAACTTCTGTAGCTGCTGTAAACTGCTTAGCCTGCTCAAAAGCATTCTGACCTGTAGATCCATCAAGCACCAACAAAACTTCATGAGGAGCATCAGGAATGGTTTTCTGCATCACCCTTTTCACTTTGGTTAGCTCCTTCATTAGATTTACTTTATTGTGAAGTCGGCCTGCAGTATCGATCAATACCACATCGGCATCCATTTTTACAGCGCTTTGCACAGTATCAAAAGCTACGGAAGCAGGATCGCTTCCCATTTTCTGCTTTATGATCGGCACATCTGTTCTATCTGCCCAGATCTGAAGCTGGTCTATTGCTGCTGCTCTAAATGTATCTGCTGCTCCCAGAACCACTTTTTTACCCTTGCTTTTGAATTGATGCGCCAGCTTCCCAATGGTAGTTGTTTTTCCAACCCCATTTACACCAACAACCATAATAACATATGGTTTCTTGTTTTCAGGAATTTGAATTTCTGAAGCTTCTCCAGTATTGGTTTCAGAAAGAAGTGCAGCGATCTCTTCACGAAGAATTTTATTCAATTCATCAGTTCCAAGGTATTTATCCCTGGCCACTCTTTCTTCAATTCTATTGATTACCTTAATTGTAGTAGCAACACCAACATCACTACTAACCAGGACATCTTCAAGATCATCTAAAACTTCATCATCAACCTTTGATTTTCCGGCTACAGCCTTACTCATCTTATCAAGGAAACTGGTTTTAGATTTCTCCAATCCTTTATCCAGATTTTCTTTTTTCTCCTTAGAAAATATCTTTTTAAATAAACTCATTTTATTTTGGCTGGTTTTAAAAAATTAGAAGGTTAAAAAACCTTCTAAAACGGCAATAAATATACATAAAAAGAAAAAGCCGTCCAGATTAAATCCAGGACGGCTTTTAAAGATTATTTAAAATCGTTTGTGAACGATCCTTACTTTTTCAAAAAGTCGTTTACGTCTTCCGGAGCCATGATTTGTTCTACAAAAGTGTAGGCACCGGTTTTCTCAGATTTAACCATTTTTATCGCTTTGGTTAATCTTTTAGATCCTGTTTGAATAGATGCTACTGATTTCTTTGCCATGACTCAATTATTTTATTTCTTTATGAACCGTCATTTTCTTAAGAATTGGGTTGAATTTCTTCAACTCGATTCTATCCGGTGTATTCTTCTTATTTTTTGTAGTAATATATCTTGAAGTACCTGGTTGACCAGATGACTTATGCTCTGTGCATTCTAGAATTACCTGAACTCTGTTACCTTTCTTTGCCATTGTGAAAAATTTTTAGGTGCTAAGGATTATTTCTGAAGAAATCCTTTTGCTCTAGCTTCCTTAATTACGGCAGAAATGCCTTTTTTATTGATATCTTTTAATGCAGATGTACACACTTTTAGTGTTACCCATCTATCTTCTTCAGGAATAAAAAAACGTTTTTTAACCAAGTTAGCGTTAAATTTACGTTTAGTCTTGTTCATGGCGTGAGAAACATTATTCCCAACCATAGCTCTTTTCCCGGTAAGTTCACAAACTCTTGACATTGCTCTATACTTTTCTCGTTATTTCAAAACAGGCTGCAAATTAACGATTTTTTTACCTAACAGGCAACTAATTCAAAAAAAATATTTTAGACGTGAAATATTGTTCATGAATTCTCGTTCAGCTCCCGTCTCAGGGCTTTCGCGGCTGCAAAAATAAGATTTTTAATGCATATAAATCAAGCGTAGCTGGACCAAAATTGAGATATTTTAACACCAATCTATTGAATATCAATTATCGTCTCTTAATTTTAAAATATTCTCCTGAAGGATTTCCATTGCTTTGTTCACAGATTTTCCAATCACTTTTTCCCTATGATTCCCAAAATTGAATTGATGTGCAACTACTCCATTTGGAGTGGCGATTCCAATAAAAACCGTTCCTAATTCAGCCTCACTATCCCCTTTGGTGGGCCCTGCATTACCGGTAGTAGAAATGGCAAAATCTGTATGGAATTTATTCTTTGCACCTGTAGCCATTTCTCTGGCAACCTCTGCACTTACCACAGAATACTTAGCAATAGTCTCTTCGGATACGCCCAATAATTCAGCTTTAGCCTCCGTAGAATAAGAAACCACACTTCCTTTGAATGAAGCCGAGGAGCCGGGAGCTTTGGTAAATTTAGAGGCCAACCTTCCTCCTGTACAGCTTTCCGCAGTAGATAAGGTCCACTTATTTTCCACCAGAAGCTTGCTGATCACTACCTCAATAGGATCATCATCTTCATATCCATAAATTATATCGCCGATGATCTTATGAAGTTTAAGAATTTGTTCATCAACGGCATTCTTTAAAACTTCTTCATCAGTTCCTTTAGCGCTAAGTCTCAACCTAACTCTACCTAAATTTGGCAGGTAAGCCAGTTTAATTTCTTTGGGCAACTCGTTTTCCCAACTTTCGATCTTTTCAGCGATGGCGCTTTCACCTAAACCTAGAGTGATCACAGTTTTATGAAGAATTATTGGCCTGGAAAATTCATTCTGTAATTTCGGAATGATCTCCCGCTCCATCAATCCACGCATTTCATAAGGCACCCCGGGCATGGAAATAAAAACTTTTCCATTTTCCTTAAACCACATTCCAGCAGCTGTACCATATTCATTATGTAAAGCAATGGCTTTTGAAGGTAATAACGCCTGATTTTTATTCAGGTCTGAAATTGGAGTGTCTATATATTTATCGAACAGATGTTCTATATGTTTTAGCACCTTCTCATTACGAACCAGCTCATCGTCAAAAAATTCACATAGACATTTTTTAGTGATATCATCCTTGGTAGGCCCAAGTCCACCGGTCACGATAATAATATCGGCTCTTTCTGAAGCTTCCTTTAAGGTCTGTAATATATGATCACGTTCATCCTGAATAGAAGTTATCTGGTGAACGCTTACGCCTATTTTATTAAGTTCTTTGGAGATGTATGCTGAATTCGTATCAACAATCTGACCGATGAGAATTTCATCCCCGATTGTGACTATTTCAGCTTTCATTCTAAATTAAAATCTCTTTTAAGTGCAATAACTGCCACATCCACTTTTCTGGCAATAGTTTCGGCTGCCTCAGGCACTTCATCCTTTCGTTCGCCTTGTTTTGACCAGGCTTCAATAATCTTGATCTGATCCATTAGATTTAGACCGAAAAGCTGAAGATTTGGCTTCATTTTATGTGCATATTGATAAGCCAGCGAGGGGTTATCGTTTCCAATCGCTTCACTCATGGATGCCACATCTGGCGGAATTTCTTCAAGAAAAGTTTGTACGACTACGAGCATGAACTCATCATCCCCGCCGGCCATTTCTTTTACCTCATCAAGATTATAGCTATTCATTCAGTTGGTTTATTTTACTTTGATCGAAAACATCTTGTTATTTTCCAGGTATCCCGTTAACCTGTCTTCGGGAGAAACTTTACCAACCCCCGCAGGTGTTCCCGTAAAGATGATATCCCCGATCTTTAGGGTGAAATACGTCGAAATATAAGCAATTAATTCATCAATTTTCCAAAGCATATGGGAGGTATTGGCATCCTGGACAATTTCATCATTTTTAAGCAGTTTAAAATTCAGTTTATCTACATCACTCAATTCATTCTTATCCAGCCATTTATTACTAACCACCGCAGCGCCATCAAAAGCTTTGGCTTTTTCCCAGGGCAATCCTTTTTCTTTTAATTTTTGCTGAAGATCCCTGGCGGTAAAATCTATCCCCAACCCAATTTCATCATAATATTTATGTGCAAATTTCTCCTGTATGTGCTTACCAATCTTTTTGATCTTCACCAGCACTTCAACTTCATAATGTACATCATTTGAAAAGTCCGGGATGAAAAATGGCTGTTTTTTTAGTAGAATAGAAGTATCCGGTTTTTGAAAGATCACCGGGTCTTCCGGCTTTTCATTTTTCAACTCCGCGATATGATCTGTATAATTTCGACCTACACAAATGATCTTCATAAAATGCGACGTTTTAAGTTAATTAGTGAGCCTGATCTTAAAAACAGGAGCCACGTAGTTCTTTTCATTTTCCTCTCTTTCGATGATCCAGTTTGAAATATCTACCCAACCTTCAGGCTGGTAATAATATACTTTTAGATCATCTGCTTTTTCGGTAAAGACACCCCTGTAGACTGGAGCGTAGCGTTTATATTCAAAATCTTTCGCCACCAGCGTATCATTCATATAATAGTCTTTCACCTCCGTATATTCATTCGATTTAATGAAAAGATGCTCCAGGCCTACAAAAAATCCGTTTTCCGGAACCTTGATCTTCCTGTCAAGCAACTCAACTTTTAAACTGTTTTCAAAAGGAGATTTTTCCAGCACCATATTATCGAGAATATCATCACCTGGCATTCCATTTTCTTGGACCTCATAAATATGAAGTCTGAATTTAGGAGCTAAACTATTCTGCTCATTTACAGAATAAAAGTAAACCTGGATATATTCAAAAAAACTGTCCCCGTCAAATTTATCCGGTTTTGGGTAATAGCGTGCAATCGTTGAAGGATACAGAGCCGCATTCATATTTCCAATCCCCATGGATTCATATAAATTCTCCGGACGATAGACATATCGCTTCTTTTCCAGGATCTGGGAAATCAATACCTCATCAAGATTTTCATCCCTGGGAGTTAATTCGATTAATTTTTCCTGAAGAATTCTGGCGATAGAAATCTTTTCTTTTTTAAAGCCGACATAGGAAACTACAATATTTTCATTCTTTAAAGAATCAGGAATTGAAAAACCAAATTCTCCATTTTGATTGGTAGACGCTCCCATCCCATAATTTTCGAATATGATATTCGCATAAGGCAATGGCTCTGAGCTTTTCTTATTGATGATCTTTCCGCGCACGGTAGTAATTTGAGCGGTCAAATTTAGACAGCTTAGAATCAGGAAAATCCTAAGAAAGATGCGGGAAAAATTCAAATCAGGATAATTTATTATTAAGCTTTCTTAGCTTGATCGCGGTCAATACTTTTTTAGTATAAAGCGGAAAGTCAGCATTCTGGATCCAGCCAAAATAACCCGGCTCATCTTCCAGAACCTGTTCCACACGCTTTCCTTTATATTTCCCGAAGGAAAAGATTTCCTTGCCTTTCTTATCGTAACTAATGAATCCGGCGAAATCAGCAAATTTTCTTCTGGAACTAAAATCTGCCAGCCATTTCATGTCATTTTCAAGATCATCATATTTATCCAGCTGAGATTTCAGGACTTCGTAAGTAGCTTCTGTATCTGCTTCGGCACCATGGGCTCCTTCCAGTTCTTTTCCGCAGTAAAATTGATAAGCCGCAGATAATGTTCGCTGTTCTTTTTTATGAAAGATCGTCTGCACGTCTACCGCTACCACATTCTTCATTTCAAAATCTATATCGGCGCGCAATAATTCTTCAACCAGTAGTGGAATATCAAAACGGTTAGAGTTATAACCTCCGAGATCACAACCTTTTATTAGGTCATGAATTTTTGTAGCCAGCTGCTTAAAGGTAGGTTCATTTGCAACCTTTTCATTCGTGATACCATGGATCGCGACCACCTCTGCCGGAATTTCCCTTTCAGGATTTACCAACCAGGTATGACTTTCTTTATTACCATTTGGATATACTTTAAGAATAGCGATCTCTACGATTCTATCTTTTGAAATATTGGTCCCGGTAGTTTCAAGATCAAAGAAACAAATGGGCTTGGTAAGCTTAAGATCCATATTTTAAAATTTCGGCAAAGTTAGCATAATTTGAGTGTTCCATTCAGACCGATTTCAGGATTTAAAATTCAAATTATGGAATTAAAAATGAAAAAGCCACGATTTACGTGGCTTTGTATAATTATTTATCAGATTTGATTATATCTCTCTGTCTTTATCAAAATCCTGAAGATATTGTGCCACTCTCTGAACGAATTGTCCTCCAAGTGCACCATTAACTACTCTATGGTCATAACTATGAGAAAGTATCATCTTATATCTGATTCCAATAAAATCACCGTCAGGAGTTTCAATCACCGCAGGCATCTTTCTAATTGCCCCAAGAGCAAGAATTCCTACTTGTGGCTGATTGATAATTGGAGTTCCCATAATACTTCCAAAAGTACCAACATTGGTAACTGTATATGTTCCTCCCTGAATTTCATCTGGCTTCAACTTATTCTGTCTTGCACGATTGGCAAGATCATTCACTGCCTTAGCCATTCCAACAAGATTCAGCCTGTCTGCATTTTTGATCACTGGTACAATAAGATTTCCGTCAGGTAAAGCAGCAGCCATTCCAAGATTGATATTCTTTTTCTTGATCACCTTGGTCGCATCTTCATTTACAGAAATATTGATCATCGGGAAATCTCGAATAGCTTTTGCTACGGCTTCCATAAAAATTGGGGTAAAAGTTAATTTTTCACCTTCTTTCTTCTGAAATTCTGCTTTATGCTTATTTCTCCAGTTCCAAATATTCGTAACATCTACTTCAATAAAACTCTGAACATGGGCAGACTTCTGAACGCTATCTACCATGTGGTGTGCGATCATTTTACCCATTCTACTCATTTCAATGATCTCATCTTCTCCTGAAACCACTGGTTCCGGCTGAGAAGAAACACCTGCAGCCATTTTTCCTGTATCTGCAGATTTACTTGTTGATGCTGAAGACTTTTTAGGCTGAGAACCTCTGTTTTCAACATAAGAAAGTATATCGTTCTTGGTAACGCGACCTTCTTTTCCGGTTCCTTCTATCTGGTCTAACTCTCCAACTGAAATTCCTTCTTCCTTCGCGATATTTTTCACTAACGGGGAGTAAAATCGTGAAGAATCTGAATAATCTTCATTAGTAGATTCAGCTGAAGCGGTATCTTTAGCTAGCTGAACCGTTTCTTCTACCTCTGCTGCTTCTGCAGGTTCATCATCCATATCTTCATCATCTCCTGAACCTTCCACATCACCATCAGTTTCTATGATCGCGATCGTTTGTCCTACTTTAACAACATCATCTGCTTCAAATAGCTTTTCAACAAGTTTACCGTCTACTTCACTTGGCACCTCGCTATCTACTTTATCTGTAGCAATTTCAAGAACCGGCTCGTCCATTTCTATCGTATCCCCAACCTCTTTAAGCCAGCTAGTTATGGTTGCTTCCGCAACACTTTCACCCATTTTAGGTAATTTCAATTCAAATTTTGCCATATCTTTAAATCAGATGTCAATTTTGTTATTTGAGTTGCGAATTTAATCAAAATACCACTTGTTAAATATTAAAAAATCAATAAAATTGATTTTTACTGATTTTTTTATAGCGGAACAACTCCTGTATTTATCTGCTAAAATTACGATTTCAAACACGGAATTGAAAAAGTTTCAGAGATTTTTAAAGGTTTTGCCTTTTAGAATTTGCGGAAAAACTAACCTTTCATGGAGTTTTCAAAAGGAATTCGATTGGTAATACTTCTTCCAAGAGTAACCTCATCTGCATATTCAAGTTCGTCTCCTACAGAAATACCACGAGCGATAGTTGAAGTCTTAATTCCCGTGCCTTCCAATTGCTTGAAAATATAGAAATTGGTAGTATCACCTTCCAGTGTACTGCTCAGGGCAAATATGATCTCTTCGATCTTTCCCGCCTGTACCTTTTCAATTAAAGGCTTGATAGTTAATTGTGATGGACCTATCCCATCCATGGGACTTATCTTTCCTCCAAGAACATGGTAGTGACCTCTATATTGACCCGTGTTCTCGATCGCCATAACGTCACGAATATCTTCAACCACGCAAACTATCTCCGAAACTCTTGACGTATTGGCACAAATCTCACAAAGTTCGGTGTCGCTAATATTGAAACAATTACTGCAAAGCTTGATATTCTTCCGCAGATTTTGAAGGGCGTCAGCTAGTTGCTTGGTTTGCTCTTCAGGCTGTTTTAATAAATGCAGTACCAGTCTCAAAGCTGTTCGCTTTCCTATTCCGGGCAATTGAGACATCTCATCTACTGCCTGTTCCAGTAATTTTGAAGAAAAATCCATATGCGAATTTATGATTTTTTCAGCGGATGAAATTACTTAAAGCTTAATTTGTAAATTGCCTCGCAGAATCATTATTTATGCAACCATACCAAGTCCTCATCCTTATTGCTGCATATTTCGCAGTACTTATCTTAATTTCATATTTCACCGGACTTGGCGGCAGTAATGCTGAATTTTTCAAAGCAAATAAACAGGCGCCATGGTATCTGGTAGCATTCGGGATGATTGGTGCTTCATTGAGCGGAATCACTTTTATTTCCATTCCCGGAACAGTAGAAAGTGATTCGTTCAGCTATTTTCAGGTAGTTTTAGGTTACACAGTAGGTTATGCGGTGATAGGACAGGTTTTACTCCCTCTTTATTATAAAATGAACCTGACCTCTATTTACACCTATCTTGAAAGCAGGTTTGGAAATGCTTCTTATAAGACCGGTGCCTCGTTCTTCTTATTGTCGCGAGTAGTTGGTGCCAGCTTCCGGCTTTTTCTGGTTGCCAATGTTTTACAGCTTATTGTTTTTGATGCGATGGGAGTTCCATACTACGTAACTGTAACTATTACCATTTTACTCATCTGGCTCTACACCTTTAAAAGCGGAATTAAAACGATCATCTGGACAGATACCCTGCAAACCTTTTTCATGCTATTGGCACTAGGGATCACGATCTATTTTATTTCTGAAGATCTTGGTTTCAATCTCGGCAATTTATTTGGTTATTTAGCTGAAAGCGAACACTCTCAGATCTTCTTTTTTGATGACTGGAAAAGCAAGGATCATTTCGTAAAACAATTTCTTTCAGGAGCATTTATTGCCATCGTGATGACCGGACTGGATCAGGATATGATGCAAAAGAACTTAACCTGCCGAAGCCTGAAAGACGCTCAGAAAAATATGTTCTGGTTCACTATCGTGCTGGTATTTGTAAATTTTCTTTTCCTGGCGTTGGGAGTTCTGCTTACAGATTATGCAGATGTGAACGGATTTACCGAAGTTAGAGATGAACTTTTCCCAGCGATCGCAACCAGCGGAGACCTTGGTATGGCAGTAGCGATTTTCTTTATCCTAGGATTGATCGCGGCAGCCTATTCCAGCGCCGATAGTGCTTTGACTTCACTAACAACTTCTTTCAGCATAGACATTCTGGATATTGAAAAGAAATATGAAGAGAAAAAGCAGGTTAGGATCAGGAAACAGATACATGTTGCCATTTCGATATTGCTTATTCTGGTGATGCTAGCCTTTAAATATGCGATCGCAGATAAAAGTGTCATCAATAAACTATTCCAATTTGCCGGATATACTTATGGACCACTCTTAGGACTGTATGCTTTCGGACTTTTTACGAGATGGAAAATAAAAGACAGGCTCGTACCGATCATTGCCTTAGCCGCACCGGTGCTCTCTTATATCATTAGCCTGAATAGTTTGAAATGGTTCGGTTTTGAATTCGGATTCTTTATATTGATCCTGAATGGTTTGCTAACCTTCCTGGGTTTAGTACTGGTGCGAAGAAAGCATGACTAAAGTACAGGCATTTTCATAAGCGATATTGTTCTTTTTTAAAAGATCGTACAGTTCAGGGTTTTCTGTTCCAGGATTAAAGATCACTCTTTCGGGATGCAGGGAAATAATATAATCGTAATATTCCTGTTGCCGCTTAGCATTCAGATATAAGGTAATGGTGTTAATATCTTCAAATGGATATTTTTCGGTTTTGATCTCCACCCCGCTAACAGTTCCTTCCCGCAAGCCTATTGCTTCGGTTGGCTGACCATGTCTAACCAATTTATTAATGGCAAGATTAGAATATCGATTTGTTTTAAGCGAGGCTCCCAGAACCAGTGTTTTTTTCTCCATATTTCAAAGTTAATCAAAATTCAGTGTAACAATTAAAAGTTAAGGAAGTCTTTAGATCGAGGTCCGGGCCTTGCAAGGTCATCCTATTAATTTTGATGGTTAGTGTTAATAAAGATGATTTTGCTAAAACCTGCATTTCTTTACAGGAATGCAGGTTCTTTTTCAAGATTTCTGTAACATAAACCAATTTCAGTCGTCTTTATAGTACAACATCATCAAATTGCGGAGTATTGCGGTCATCTATTATGTAATACAAAGTAATATGTTAAACATAAATCATCAAATCAATCAAAAAATGAGACAGTTATTTTTTACAATTCTACTATTTACCTCATCCATTACAATGGCATTTACAGATCCGGTCGGGAAGATCTCCGGCTCGGTGATGGATAAGGAATTAAATGAACCTATCCCCTACGCTACCATTATCGTCAATGATATGGACGGCAATCTGGTTACGGGAATTACTTCCGGAGACGATGGAACTTTTCTGATCGAAAACATCAAAGCGGGCGATTATTTTTTTAAAGTTCAGTTCATAGGCTACAAAACCTATACTAAAGAAATTCATATAGATCGAAACAATACCAACATCCAGATAGGAAAAATCAATCTTGAACCCGATGTGGCCATGCTCGACGAAACTGTGGTTGTTGCCGAAAGAACTACCATTGAACAACGTGTGGATCGAAAAGTGATCAACGTAGGGAAAGATTTGATGACTACCGGTGCAAGTGCTTCTGAAATCATGGTTAATGTCCCTTCGGTAAATGTAGACCAGGATGGAAATATTTCGCTTAGAGGAAATTCAAACGTGCGTATTTTGATAGACGGAAAACCAACCAATATGGATCCGGCGCAACTACTGAAACAGATCCCTTCTACTTCCATAAAAAGTATCGAATTGATCACCAATCCATCTGCAAAATACAATCCTGAAGGAATGAGCGGAATTATTAATATCGTTCTGCATAAAAATGCGAATCAGGGATTCAACGGAAATTTAAACACAGGTGTAACGGTTGGAGAAAATACCAGGTTTAACGGAACTGTTGATATGAATTACCGTACCGGGAAATTTAATTTTTACACCAACCTGGGAACAAATTTTGGTCCTAGAGAAAACGGCGGAACCATTATTTTACCTGAACAGAACATTGAGCAGCAGTTTAAAGTGGACAATGAAAGAGAATCTTACCTATATAAGATCGGGGTTGATTATTACCTGAATGAAAAGAATACGCTCTCTTTCTACACTAATCAAAGTCTTTATGACGGCGGACCAGATGGATTCATTTCCGTAAGAGATCTAAACGATCCCAGCATGAATTTGACACAGCGTTTGAATATGAATATGGATAATTCCAATGCCTCTTATAACATTCTTTATGATCATGATTTTGAAAAAGACGGCCATGACATTCAGTTCGAATTAGATTATAATTCATTCGAAGAAGAAGAAAATTCAGATATAGATTTCGTTGATACTGAACTTGATTTTACTCCTTATACAGAAAGAGTGAACCAGGAAAGAAACAATTTTACTGGAAACATTGATTATGTAAATCCGCTAAGTGAAATATCAAAACTTGAACTGGGAGCCGAAGTTCGATTGCTAGATACAGACAATGATTACAACACTACCAACCCAGACTTTTTCGACAGTGAATACCAATATGATCGAGATATTTACAGTTTTTACACCACTTTTGGTCAGAATTATGAAAAATGGTCATACCAATTAGGCGCTCGACTGGAGCAATTTACCGTAGATGCCATCTATAACGGCGAAAGGGTTTATGAAGATGAATATTTTTCAATTTATCCTTCAGGATTTATCAGCTATAATCCAGGTGAAAAAAATTCATATCAATTGAGCTTTAGCCGAAGAGTAGACAGGCCAGGATTCGGACAGGTAAATCCGATTCGGGAAGTTGCTTCACCAAGATTAACCGTTACCGGAAATCCTGAATTGGATCCGCAATTTACCAATTCAGTTGAGATGAATTACACACGAAAACTGGGCAAAAAAGGAAGCGTGACCGGTGGAGTTTTTTATAGAAGAACGGAAGATGAAATTAGCCAGGTTTTTACCACTGCTGAAGATGATCCTGGCTCGATACTGTTAACTTTCACTAACTATGATTCTAATGATTCTTATGGAGCAGAATTTTCAGCCAACTATAAATTCACCGACTGGTGGAGCACCAATACCGGCCTGGATTTATATGCACAAACCTTGAAAGGTGCTGTTGGAACTGAATTCATCGAAGTGGATAACAAGGCCTTCACTTTTAGAACCAACCATAATTTCAAAGCTACGGAAGCACTTACTTTTTCGCTATTTGGATTCTATCGAAGCAGCAGTCAGGATCTGCAATTAGATATAAAACCAATGTATTTTATGAATTTGGGGGCGAGATATTCTTTCCTTGAAAACGATAAAGCTACGCTAAGTCTGAATTTTAATGATGTTTTTGACACGCAGGAATTCAGGGTGGAAGACGGTAGACCATTTGAGCAACGAGGAAGGTTTAAAGGAGAAACGCAAACCGTTTATCTTGGATTTTCTTACAGATTTGGAGGTGGAAAAAACAGGGCGCTAAAACGTAAGAATCGTGATAATGACGAATCTGGTGGCGGCGGAGTATTTTAGTTTAATTAGAATTAGCCATAAAAAAGCCTCGCAAATTGCGAGGCTTTTTTTTGATTGAATATCGAAATTATGCCTCTACAGCATACATTTTTTCTCTTTGCTCCTTAATGTTCTTATCGCTCATATATTCATCGAAACTTAGGTAACGATCTATTACTCCTTTAGGCGTTAATTCAATCACCCTATTCGCTACAGTTTGTGCAAATTCATGATCATGTGTTGTAAACAACACGGTCCCTTTAAAGTTTTTCAGTGAATTGTTAAATGCTGTAATAGATTCAAGATCAAGGTGGTTTGTAGGCTCATCCAACATCAATACGTTTGCCCTGATCATCATCATTCTACTAAGCATACAACGAACTTTCTCCCCTCCAGATAGAACTCTACAGGTTTTTAAAGCTTCTTCTCCGCTGAAAAGCATTTTACCTAAAAATCCTCGTATATAAACCTCTTCTCTTTCCTCCTCTGTAGTTGCCCACTGGCGTAACCAGTCTACCAGTGTTAGATCATTTTCGAAAAATTCAGAATTATCTGCCGGCAGGTAAGATTGTGAAGTCGTTACACCCCAGGAATATTTTCCGCTTACAGCGTCCTGTTTTCCATTAATGATCTCATAAAAAGCTGTTGTAGCTCTGGAATCTTTTGAAAATACAACAACCTTATCTCCTTTCGCAAGATTGATATCCACATTCTTAAATAAGGTTTCACCTTCAATGCTTGCCTCAAGTTTTTCAACATTCAGGATCTGGTCTCCGGCTTCACGCTCTCTTTCAAAAATAATCGCAGGATATCTTCTGCTGGAAGGTTTGATCTCATCAATATTCAGTTTGTCGATCATTTTCTTTCTGGAAGTAGCCTGCTTGCTTTTCGCAACGTTGGCACTGAAACGCTGAATAAATTCCTGCAGTTCTTTCTTCTTCTCTTCAGCTTTTTTATTCTGCTGAGCTCTCTGTCTTGCAGCCAATTGTGAAGATTCATACCAGAAGGTATAATTACCGCTAAAGTGGTTGATCTTACCAAAATCAATGTCAGAAATATGCGTACAAACCGAATCCAGGAAGTGACGGTCGTGAGAAACGACAATCACAGTATTATCATAATTCGCCAGAAAGTTTTCTAACCAGCTGATAGTCTCATAATCCAGGTCGTTGGTAGGCTCATCCATGATCAACACATCAGGACTACCAAATAATGCCTGCGCAAGAAGCACACGTACTTTTTGTTTACCATCAAGATCCTTCATTTGAGAATAATGAAGATCAGTTTTGATACCAAGGTTTGAAAGCATGGAAGCTGCATTACTTTCCGCGTTCCAACCATCCATCTCTTCAAATTGCACCTGTAATTCCCCTATCCTGTCTGCATTTTCATCAGAATAGTCAGCATATAAAGCGTCCATTTCAGTTTTTACCTTAAAAAGCGGCTTATTTCCTCTCATCACCGTTTCCAACACAGGATACTCATCGTATAAGTTGTGATCCTGTTCCAGTACAGACATACGTTTTCCTGGCTCTAAATGAACATGACCCGAAGTTGGCTCAGATTTTCCTGATAGAATCTTTAAAAATGTAGATTTCCCGGCACCGTTAGCGCCAATAATTCCATAGCAGTTTCCCTGAGTGAAGGTTGTATTAACCTCATCGAACAAAACACGTTTTCCAAACTGTACAGAAAGGTTTGATACTGAAAGCATAAACTGATTTAATTAATTTTTTGCAAAAGTAATTATATTCGACCTGACTGAGAAAGATTAACGTTTTAAATATTTGTTTTAACTCACACTTAACACGGCTCGCACAGGGCAGAATCTATATTTGTTAAAAAATAGGGTAAACCGATATGCCCTGTGGCCCAATACTGCAAATGAAGTATTTTTTTTACTTAGGTCTGTGCTGTGTGCTACTGTTCACGGGATGTGAAGACAATTCCCGGGATTCAAACACCATTTACATAGGCGGCCAAATTAATAATCCAGAAACGGATTATGTCGTCATTTCACGTGAAAATGAAACGATTGACACTCTCTACCTTGATGAGAAAAATCAATTCGGTAAAGATTTTGAAAATCTCGAAGGGGGAATTTACACCTTCAGACATCCACCAGAAAGTCAGATAATTTATACAGAGCCGGGAGACAGCATTGTAATCTGGCTAAACACATTATCTTTTGACGAATCTTTAAATTTTAGTGGTGAAGGAGCAGACAAAAGTAGTTTCTTACTGGATATGTTCCTGAAAAACCAGAATAACAACGATCTTATTCTCACCTATTATAAAATTGAGCCTACAAAATTTGCAAAACTTACAGATTCCATCAGGTCCAATAGACTGGAAACACTGAATAAGCTTGAAAAGAAAGCGGAATTTTCAGATGAATTTCTCGAAATTGCAAAGGCCAGCATCAATTATGAGTACTACGATCTGAGAGAACGCTATACGTTCCTAATTAGAAAATATTATCCTGATCTCTCTGAAAACATCCCTGAAAATTTCAACGATTACAGAACGGAAATTGATTTCAATAATGAAGAGCTTCAGGATTATTATGTTTATACAAACCTGATAGATGATTTCCTGAGATCTAAATCTATTGAAGCCTGCAAGGAAGAGCATAAGGATCACAAGCAGTGTTATAACATCAATAGCTTTAAAAATATTGAAAGACGTGTGATTCTCATAGATTCACTATCTGATGTTGAATCGCTCAAAAATGAATTTCTTGATCGCCTCTCTACACAGGCAATTATAATGACCGAAACAGAAAGCCGTATGGATTCTGTAATTGACCTTCTGAAAAGAATAAATTATAGCGGTATTGAAAAAGCTCAGGAGCTTGCTGATGTTCATAAAAATTATTTCATCGGGCAATCTCTTAATGATCTTTCTGCACAGAAAACGAATGGTGATATTATTAAATACGGCAGTGTAATTGACAGCCCTACCATTACTTACGCCTGGTCTTTATATGCTCCTGCTCATCATCGCTGGCAGCATAGTGTTATTCAAAGACTAAAAGAGAAATATCCAGAATTAAACTTTATCGGGATAAATATCGATCTTGGAGAAAGGGAAGAATGGTTAAGAACACTGGAAACTTTCGGCTATGATAAAAGTTCAGAATACCAAATCACCCAGAGGAAAGCTTCGAAAGAAACTTATAAGAAATATCTGAATAAGGTTTTCTTTGTAGATTCCAAAGGAACTATTGTTCGCGGGGATATTCAGCTTGGAAGTCCTGAATTCGAAAAAGAAATTATCGAATTTATCGATAAATAAAAAAGGCCACCATTCCTGGTAGCCTTTTCTGTCAAATTTGTATGTATTACTGATTTCCTTTCTTATAATCTGCAAGGAATTTTTCGAGACCAATATCGGTCAATGGATGTTTTAGTAATCCTTCGATGGATGATAAAGGACCTGTCATTACATCAGCCCCAATTTTAGCACATTCCAGTACATGCATAGTATGTCTAACTGAAGCCGCAAGAATTTCAGTTTCAAAGCCATAATTGTCATAGATCAAACGAATCTCGGCAATTAGATTCAAACCGTCTGTAGAAATATCATCAAGTCTTCCAATAAAAGGAGAAACATAGGTCGCACCAGCTTTTGCAGCTAACAAGGCCTGTCCCGCGGAAAATACAAGTGTACAGTTAGTTCTAATTCCTTTATCGCTGAAATAATTTAGAGCCTTCACCCCTTCTTTAATCATAGGAATTTTCACCACGATCTGCTCGTGTAGTTCAGCAAGCTCCTCACCTTCTCTCACCATTCCGTCAAAATCTGTAGCGATCACTTCGGCGCTTACGTCACCTTCCACTAGGTCACAGATCTTTTTATAATGTTTGAAAATATTGTCTTTTCCGGTAATCCCTTCCTTCGCCATTAATGACGGATTTGTAGTTACCCCGTCTAAAACACCCAGCTCCTGAGCTTCTTTGATCTGGTCAAGATTAGCGGTATCAATAAAAAATTTCATAGTCGTGTGTTATTTTGAATATTAAAGATATACGTTTTCAGTGGCTAATAAAATTACAATTTATAATGTTTCATTAGCATTTTCTCGTAGAGTTTATCCGGCAGCAGACTTTTAAGTTTAACCGAAATCTTCTGAAGCCTCTCCCCTACTTTGTAATGAACTTTTGGATCTTCGGTTTTAATAATTTTGAGAATTTCTCTGGCCATCATTTCCGGATCCTGCCCGGCATCTACATGCTCGTTCATCAGTTTTAAGGTATTTCCGTAAACCTCTTCATAAGGTGAACCTGATGTTACCGGAGCATGATATCTTCCTGAAGCAATATTTGTCGCAAAATCTCCCGGGGCAACATTGGTCATTTTAATACCAAATTGCTTCACCTCCATCCTGTAAGCTTCCGCCGTAATTTCCAGGGCACTTTTGGTAGCTGAATAAATACCGCGATAAGGTAATCCCATATAACCGGCAATGGAAGTTACATTGATAATGAGTCCGCCTTTTTGTTTTCTCATGATAGGAAGAGTATGCTTGATCATATTCAGCGGACCAAAATAATTGGTCTCAAAAGCTTTTTTGATCTCGCTTTCCGGAGTTTCTTCAATTGGGCCGGTTATGCCGACACCCGCATTATTGATTAAAATGTCAATTTTACCCTCCTTTTGATAGATATCCTGAATGGCGTTTTTAATCGTTTCTTCTTGAGTGACATCCAAAGGCACCAAATCAAAACGTTCTACGGCATTTTTCTGAGGATTTCTGCTCGTCCCATAAACTTTGAAATTTCGTTTGCTAAGATAGGTTGCAATAGACTTTCCGATTCCGGAAGAAGCGCCGGTGATGAGCACCACTTTTTTTGAAGATTCCCCTTGTTTCATATCGCACAAATATGCAATAAATTTAGGAATTAGTAGAAACAAAAAATGGCAAGCGACCCACATCACACCGCTACGACCGCCTACCCTTGCTGCGTTCCCGCCCTGGGGGATTCAGCAGGAGCTGGTTGTGTGGGACTTGCCGGTGCAAATATACAATCTTTGTATCTTTTGGCAAGCTTTTTTTAATGTGAATTGGTTAATTTAGCTGTGATTTGAAGCCTATTTTACAATGAACAAATTTAACTTACTGTTACTCTTTATTTTAAACTTTTTATTTTTTTCCTGCGGAAGTAATAATGGAAATAAAAAATCTGATTTTTCCCTGAATATCGATGAAAATAAGTCAAGTTTTAAATTAAATGAAAGCCTGGAAGCTTCCATTGACAACAGCAAAAATAAGACGATTGATTCTGTTTCGTTTTACCTAGGAAATCGGTATCTCAAAAGTTCCAAAAATGGTAATTTGGAAGTTGATCTCCAGGATGCGCTTTTAGGAAATCAAGCTCTTAGAGCGATCGTTCATACTGCCGAAACCACAGATACCCTTTCAAAAAATATAAAGATCCTGAATACGGAGGCACCAGAGGTTTATACTTTTGAAATAATAAATTCTTATCCTCACGATATCACTTCTTACACCCAGGGACTGGAATTCCACGGAGATACTCTTTACGAGAGCATTGGGCAGTATGGTAGTTCAAAACTTAGAAAAGTAGATCTTGAATCTGGAGAAGTTTTAAAAGAGATCAAACTGGACAATCAGTATTTCGCAGAAGGGATCACCATACTAAATGATAAATTGTATCAATTAACCTGGCAGGAAGGCGAGGGATTTATTTATGATCTTGACACCTTTAAAAAAACCGGAACTTTTGGTTATGACCAGAGCAAGGAAGGCTGGGGACTTTGCAACGATGGGGAGAAGATCTTTAAAAGTGATGGAACAGAAAAAATATGGATCCTTGATCCTGAAAACCTCACTGAGCAAACTTATATTCAGCCAACGCACCACAAATCAATCTCTACTAAACTTAACGAACTGGAATGGGTAGACGGTAAGATCTATGCGAACACTTATCAAAAAGATGGTGTAGCTATCATAAATCCTAAAAATGGAGCAATTGAAGGTCTTATAAATTTCAGTGGGTTAAGAGATGAAGTAACTCAACACGATAAACTGGACGTGCTCAACGGTATTGCTTACAACCCTAATACAAAAAAACTTTACGTCACCGGTAAGAATTGGGACAGGATATTTGAAGTGAAAATCGTACAGAAATAATGGAGACCAATCCCGAGATCTACGAGAAGAAAATTACGGTAGAAGAAAGAAACCTGGATAAACAGAAACATGTTAATAACGTGCAATATGTACAATGGGTTCAGGATGTAGCTGAGGAACACTGGGAAGTTAGAGCTTCCAAAGAACAGAAAGCTAAAATGATCTGGGTTGTGGTTAGACATGAGATAGATTATAAAAAAGAAGCCTTTCTTGGAGACAATATCTCGCTACAAACTTATGTAGGCGAAACTACGCACGTAACTTCGGTTAGACACGTGATCATAAAAAATGCAGATACAGACAAACTTCTGGCAGATGCAAAAACAACCTGGTGCCTTTTAAACGCGCAAACAAAAAGACCGGTCAAAATATCTGACGAGTTGAAGTCAGTTTTTCACCAATAGCATTAGTTTCTTGGAAAAAGCCTTATTATAAGTACTTTATGAAACTTTCATAATTTTTGTTTAATGTTTTTTATTAAACTTTAAACATTTATATCTTGAGGAAAATTCAAATTATGGAGATACTTAAGATAATTCTGCAACTTGTAGTAGGACTGGGGATATTAAATGTCTGGCTGCTTAGATTCAATAAGGATACTTCCTATCGCGGAGGAAATGCCGGAAGTATGAAAGAAGAATTTAAAGCCTACGGACTGCCGGAAACAATGATTTATATCGTTGGTTTTATAAAAGTGGTTCTCGCTATAATGCTAATCGCAGGTATCTGGATAGAAAGCCTTGTAGATCCAGCTGCGATAGGAATGGCGGTTATGATGTTAGGAGCCATCATTATGCATCTTAAGATCAAGGATTCATTCAAGCAAACTCTTCCAGCGATAATTCTATTAGTTATCTGCGGACTTATAATCTGGTTGTAAAACAAAAAAGCCATTCTCTCGAATGGCTTTTCTTATCCTGTTAATTCAGACTACATTTGAAAAAGTGGAAGATCCTGCATCATGGCATTCACTTTATCTCTAATTTTTTCTAATTCTGAATCATCTTCAATATTCGTTATTACGTCGTCAATAAGATCTACGATCTTTTTCATGTCGTCCTCTTTCAATCCACGAGTTGTAACCGCTGGAGTTCCAATCCTGATTCCGGAAGTAACAAATGGCGATTTATCATCAAAGGGCACCATATTCTTGTTTACGGTAATATCAGCTTTTCCAAGAGCTTCCTCGGCATCCTTTCCGCTAACATCCTTATTTCGTAGATCGATCAGCATCATATGATTATCGGTTCCTCCAGAAACAACCTTATAACCTTTATCTACAAAAGCCTGAGCCATTACTTTCGCATTCTTTTTCACCTGAACCATATAATGTAAAAATTCATCTGTCAATGCTTCTCCAAAAGCAACCGCTTTCGCTGCAATAATATGCTCCAGGGGACCTCCCTGATTACCAGGAAAAATTCCAGAATTCAGCAAAGTAGACATTTTCTTCAAATTCCCATTCTTCAATTTCTCTCCAAATGGATTATCAAAATCTTTACCCATCATGATGATTCCTCCCCTTGGTCCACGAAGGGTTTTATGCGTGGTAGAGGTCACAATATGGCAATGTTCTATAGGGTCTGAAATCAATCCTTTAGCTATTAGACCTGCAGGATGAGCTATATCAGCCAAAAGAATGGCGCCAACACTATCTGCAATCTCTCTGAACTTCTTATAATCGATCTCTCTGGAATATGCAGAAGCACCGGCAATGATCATTTTCGGCTTTTCTTTTTTTGCAATTTCAGCAACCGCGTCATAATCAATCAATCCGGTTTCCTTGTCTACCCCGTAAAATACCGGATCATATAATTTTCCGGAAAAATTTACCGGGGAACCGTGCGTAAGGTGACCTCCGTGAGAAAGATCAAAACCAAGGAATTTATCTCCTGGTTTCATGCAGGCATGGAAAACTGCAGTATTTGCCTGTGAACCCGAGTGTGGTTGCACGTTGGCATATTCAGCATTGAACAATTCTTTTAGACGGTCTATCGCAAGCTGTTCCACCTGGTCTACCACCTCACATCCTCCATAATATCTCTTCCCGGGGTAACCTTCAGCATATTTATTTGTAAGCACAGATCCGGCAGCTTCAAGTACCGCATCACTTACAAAATTTTCACTCGCAATAAGTTCCAAACCATTTAACTGGCGCTCTTTTTCTTCAGCTATTAAATCAAATACTTGGGTGTCTCGTTGCATCACAAATTTTTACGTTAAATATTCGGTAAAAGTAACAAATACATTCGGTTAATTACAGGAAAATAATATATTTGAGTCAACTAGATTTTAACAAAAAACCAACATTTTTTATGTCAATTACCGCTAACGATCCAAATAGAAAAACCTGGTTGGATATTCCTGGCGATACCGATTTCCCTATTCAAAATATTCCTTTCGGAGTATTTCTTACCCGTGATGACGTGATCACCATAGGTACGAGAATTGGCGATTACGCAATAGACCTTGGCGCCCTACACCAATTAGGCTATTTTGACGGGATCCCATTAACTGACGATATATTTTTACAGGACACTTTAAACGATTTTATATCTGACGGTAAGAAAACCTGGCGATTGGTAAGAAACCGTATTGCTGATATTTTCGACGCTAATAATTCAAAACTAAAAGATAACCAGGACCATAGAAATACGGTGCTGTTTACTCTGGATGAGATTGAAATGCAAATGCCTGTTCAGGTTGGGGATTATACCGATTTTTATTCATCTAAGGAGCATGCGACCAATATTGGAACTATGTTCAGAGATCCGGATAACGCATTGTTACCTAACTGGCTGCACATTCCGGTAGGTTATCACGGAAGAAGTTCTTCCATTATTCCTTCGGAGATTCCGGTTCACCGTCCACAGGGACAAACGAAACCAGCTGATTCTGATACTCCGGTTTTCGGACCTTCACAGAGAGTTGATTTTGAATTAGAAATGGCATTTATTACTACAGATGCAAATCATCTTGGAGAGCCAATTCCGGTTGATGAAGCTGAGGATTATATCTTCGGAATGGTACTTTTCAATGATTGGAGCGCACGTGATATTCAAAAATGGGAATATGTTCCTTTGGGACCATTTCTTGCCAAGAACTTCGCTTCCTCTATTTCGCCATGGATCGTAACCATGGACGCATTGGAGCCATTCAGAACGGCGAGTCCAAAACCTGAAAAGGAATTACTACCATATCTAAAATACACAGGAGATAAGAGTTTTGACATCAATCTGGAAGTTTTCCTTCAACCGGAAGGTGGAGAGGAAAATTCACTTTCAAAATCAAATTTCAAATATCTTTACTGGAACATGAGTCAGCAACTTGCACACCATACGGTGAATGGTTGTCCTGTGAATTCAGGAGATATGATGGCCTCAGGAACTATTTCAGGATCTTCTGAAGATTCTTTTGGATCTATGCTGGAACTTACCTGGAGCGGTAGTAAACCGATCAAACTGAAAGATGGTTCTGAGCGTAAATTTATCGAGGATAACGATACAGTGATCATGAGAGGATATTGCCAGAATGGAAATTCTCGTATTGGTTTTGGAGAAGTAAGGTCAAAGTTACTTCCTGTATATCAACCAAAGAAAAAATAAGTTTAAATCATATTGTATAAAAAAGCCTCGCACTAGCGGGGCTTTTTTAGTTAAGCTCATCCTGAACTTGTTTCAGGATTATTTATATTCTAATTTACACCAGTTCTTTCAATTTTTCTGCGGAAATGCTCTGATGTGAAGAATGATGTACTACTTCCCTATTCTTTAAAACGATTAATTGCGGACTCTCGTGATGTACCTTAAACCTGTTGGCGATCTCGTTAGAAATATCACGATGAGCGATTAGATCAAGAAAATATAAAGCTACCGGCTCTTTTTCATCAATATCATAATCAGATTCGAACATTCTCAATACCATTCTACTCACACCGCATCTGGTGGAATGTTTTAGAATGGCTACTGTTTTCACTTCTGAAACTTTTTCAATTTCATCTAGCTGTTCCATCGAATTCAAATCTATCCAAGGAGTAGCTGATTGCTTTTCAGTCTCTTCCTTTTTTTCAGAATTGAATTTTTTATCAAATAATCCCATAATCCTCTTTTTTGCAAAAATAAATCTAAGTAAATTTAATAGACGAAAAATATCGACGAATTTTTGATTCTTTTCAACCTAACTGCCTTTTTGTCGTTATATTTTCAATAATACACGTCATTTTGACATTTATTCTGAATGGTATATCTATTGCCATATGATTTCTAAAAATAGAAAAGATGAACTTTAATAATTTTACTATAAAATCACAAGAGGCTATCCAGCAGGCTCAGCAGCTTGCTCAGGAAATGGGCCATCAGCAAATAGAGAATGAACACATTTTTAAAGCCATTACCATGGTTGATGAAAATGTTACTCCTTTCCTGCTGAAAAAACTGAACATTAACGTAAACCTGTTTACACAGATTCTCGATAAAAGCCTGGAAAGTTTTCCAAAGGTAAGCGGTGGAGATATTATGCTTTCTAGAGAAGCAGGTAAAACAGTGAACGAGGCTTCTTCCATCGCAAAGAAAATGGAAGATGAATATGTTTCAATTGAACATTTAATACTGGCAATTTTTAAATCTTCAAGTAAAGTCGCCCAGATGTTGAAAGACCAGGGGGCAACTGAAAAAGGTTTAAGAGCAGCTATTTCAGAATTAAGACAGGGAGATAAAGTTACTTCACAAAGTGCTGAGGAAACTTATAATTCTCTGGACAAATATGCTCGTAATCTGAACCAGCTGGCAGAAAGCGGAAAGCTGGATCCTGTTATTGGCCGTGATGAAGAAATAAGAAGAATTCTTCAGATTCTTTCGCGTAGAACCAAGAACAACCCAATGCTGGTAGGAGAACCAGGAACAGGTAAAACTGCTATTGCAGAAGGTCTTGCCCACCGAATTGTAGATGGTGATGTTCCTGAAAACCTGAAAGATAAGCGCATTTATTCCCTTGATATGGGTGCACTTATCGCAGGCGCCAAGTACAAGGGTGAATTTGAGGAAAGACTAAAAGCGGTAATCAAAGAAGTAACATCGAGTGATGGAAACATCGTGCTTTTCATTGACGAGATCCATACACTTGTTGGCGCCGGTGGTGGACAGGGTGCTATGGATGCTGCAAACATTCTAAAACCTGCTTTAGCAAGAGGTGAACTTAGAGCCATTGGAGCAACCACCTTAGATGAGTATCAAAAATACTTCGAGAAAGACAAAGCGCTGGAGCGTCGTTTCCAGAAAGTGATTGTTGAGGAACCGGATACTGAGAGCGCAATTTCCATACTTCGTGGAATTAAAGAAAAATATGAAACTCACCATAAAGTCCGTATCAAAGATGAGGCGATCATTGCGGCGGTTGAGCTATCTCAGCGTTATATTACAAACAGGTTCCTTCCAGATAAAGCGATTGACCTTATGGACGAGGCAGCTTCCAAGCTAAGAATGGAGATTAACTCCAAGCCGGAAGAATTAGATGGTTTGGATCGTAAGATCATGCAGCTTGAGATCGAGATTGAAGCGATTAAGCGTGAAAAAGATGAAGCGAAATTGAAATCGTTACGATCTGATCTAGCTAATTTAAAAGAAGAACGGAATAATCTTCATGCAAGATGGATGAGCGAAAAAGATGTGGTAGATAATATCCAGACTGCTAAATCTGAAATTGAAGAATATAAGCTGGAAGCTGAAAGAGCTGAACGTGAAGGTGATTATGGAAAAGTTGCCGAAATAAGATATGGAAAGATCAAGGAAGCACAGGAAAGACTTGAGAAACTACAGGAAAAGGTAGCGGAGAATCAGAATGAAAAATCGCTGATTCAGGAAGAAGTAACAAATGAAGATATTGCTGAAGTGGTGGCAAAATGGACAGGAATTCCTGTAACTAAAATGCTACAGAGCGATCGCGAAAAATTACTTCGCCTGGAAGAAGATCTTCACAAGCGAGTGGTTGGCCAGGATGAAGCGATCATTGCCGTAAGTGATGCGGTTAGAAGAAGTCGAGCCGGTTTACAGGATCAAAATAGACCAATAGGATCATTCTTATTCCTGGGAACAACCGGTGTTGGTAAAACAGAGCTTGCAAAAGCGCTTGCTGAATACCTGTTCGATGATGAGTCTGCAATGACCAGAATTGACATGAGCGAGTACCAAGAGAGACATTCGGTAAGTAGATTGGTGGGAGCACCTCCGGGATACGTTGGTTACGATGAAGGCGGTCAGTTGACCGAAGCTGTTAGAAGAAAACCATATTCGGTAGTACTTTTGGACGAGATCGAAAAGGCACATCCTGATACTTTCAACATCCTGCTTCAGGTTCTTGACGAGGGAAGATTGACCGATAACAAAGGGCGTGTAGCTGATTTCAAGAATACAATCATTATCATGACCTCAAATATGGGAAGCCATATTATCCAGGAGAAATTTGAAAATATCAAGGATCTCGATACGGCTATGGAAACCGCTAAGGTTGAAGTTCTGGGCTTATTAAAACAAAGTGTTCGCCCGGAATTTATTAACAGGATAGATGATATCGTGATGTTTAGTCCGTTAACTCAGAAAAACATAAAGCAGATCGTTGGATTGCAGCTAAAAGGAGTCAAGAAAATGCTAGCGAAACAGAATATTGTTCTGGATGCGACTGAAGAAGCTATTAACTATCTCTCAGCGAAAGGATTTGATCCTCAATTTGGAGCCAGACCAGTGAAAAGAGTGGTTCAAAGAGAAGTTTTGAATAAGCTTTCAAAAGAGATACTCGCTGGAAAAATTCATACAGACAGTATCATTCTGCTCGATGAGTTTAATGAGGAATTGATTTTCCGAAACCAGGAAGAACTGGCAAATAATAACTAATTAGTATATTAGTTTGAAAACAAAAAAGGCGGTAGATTTCTCTACCGCCTTTTTTTACATTAAATCATCAATCATCACCATCTATCGATTTCCTTTTTCAATTCTTCTTTAGACCTTCCGGTCTTCTCTTGCATGCGACCTAACATTTCGTCAAACTTCCCTTCGGAATAGGTTACATCGTCATCAGTAAGTTTTCCGTATTTCTGCTTAAACTCACCACGGATTTGTTTCCATTTTCCTTCAATCTGATCTTCATTCATAACATATTGGTTTTAGGTGTTAATGAAATAAAGGTATTTAAAGGATACGCTTAGACGTCCCAAAAAACTGCCAATTTTGTTTAAACATTTGTTATTTTTGGTGCTCAGCTAATCTTCATGAAAAAAGTTTTTCTCCTTCTTTGTATCATTTTTTTACTAAGCAGCTGTGCGGTAACCCGTAAAATTGATAGCGAAAATATACAGCTGAAATTTTTAGATGAATATGTTCTGGAAGCTGACACCGAGTATAGCAACACGATAGTTGGGGGCTTATCTGGAATAGATTATAAAAACGGAAAATTTTATCTAGTAAGTGATCAGGCATCAGACCCGCGTATCTATATCGCAGATATTTCGGTTGAAAATGATAAAATTCAAAGCATTTCAATTGAGCAACTCATCAGAATTAAAAAAACCGATATATTCTCAGAGGAGGTTTTTGATCTCGAAGCCATAAGATTTGATGAACAGCGCGGTGAATTCCTCATTACCAGCGAAGGAATTATTGACGACGGAAAGGATCCGGGAGTTTACAGGATTTCTGAAATTGGAGAAGTTAAAGAGGCATTTCAAATTCCGGAGCATTTTAAAGCAAATAAGGAGCAGAAACCTAGAAATAATGGCGTTTTCGAAGGAATAACTGAAAGTTTTGATCAGCAGGGATATTGGGTAGCTACAGAATCTCCGTTAGAAAAAGATTCTTCCAAACCGAAAATTTTTCCTTCAAAATCACATATCAGGGTAACCAGATACGACAAGAATACAGGGGAAGCGACCAGGGAATTTGTTTATAGACTTGATGGAATTGCTAAACTGCCGATCAATTATTTTGCAGTAAATGGAGCGACCGAAATACTGGCCTATGCTGAAGATAAATTTCTGATCCTGGAAAGATCATATTCAGCTGGCTACGGATCGCATGGAAACACGGTTAAAATTTTTGAAGTTGATGCTTCGATGGCTACAAATACTTTAGAGATGGATCGTTTGAAAGGTGAAAAATATAAAACGGCCGAAAAAAAGTTAGTATTCAATTTCGATGCTGTGGAAGAAAAATTAACCCGGGAGATCATTGATAATATTGAAGGAATGTGTTTTGGACCTGAATTAAAAAATGGTAAAAAATCACTGATGCTGGTTTCCGATAATAATTTCAACAGTTTTGCGGACCAGATCAACCAGTTCATCCTTATGGAGATCGATATTAAAAAATGAACTTTGTAACAAATTAAAAGGCAGAACGTCCTATTTACGGAAATCAATTCAATCAAAATGGCAAATCTAATTACCCTCTTTTTCTCGATGATCCTAAGTTTTGGATCTGTCTCTGATCATGAGTTTCCTGAACCCGTGCAAGATACTATCACCACCTATTATTTGATTCGTCATGCTGAGAAAGATCGCAGCGATCCAGAAAACCGAGATCCTTATCTCACTGAGGAAGGTTTGCAGCGTGCAGAAAATTGGGCAAGTGCCTTAAAAGATATAGATTTTGATGCCGTTTACAGCACGAATTATAACAGAACCAAACAAACAGCCAAACCACTAGCGGAGACACAAGAGCTTGAGATACAAATTTACGACCCCAACAATTTATTTGATGCCGAATTTGAAAAAGCAACTTCCGGTAAAACAGTTCTGGTTGTGGGGCACAGCAACACCACTCCAATGTTTGCCAATGCTATTCTTGGGGAACAGAAGTATGAAAACATAGATGATTCTGAAAACGGAGGTCTCTTTATTGTTCAGATCTTAAATGACGGATCAAAGACGAGCCAGGTAATTTATATTAATTAGAATCTAAATTTACCTTTATATCCTTGGTTTCAATAAGCGAAAGCAACTCCAGCTCACGCTTTTCGTATAAACTATCAAGTGCTTTCAAAGGGGTAGAAAGGTCTTCATATTTGTAATTTTCGTAATCTACAAATCGAATTCCTTCGATTATCCGGTGATTAAATGCCTTTCTAAAACGCATTCCTCCACCATTCACTTCAAAATTATAGGCTAGATAGTCTACTTCAAAATTTTGAGAATCTATCCAGTAAAGGTATTCGTCTTCATGATCTGTACCTCCGCCATTTTCAGAGAAAGTAACTTTTACTTCGTAATATTCACGACCTGAAATACTATCTTTCCCTATGAGTTCTTTATTCGCAGCTTCTGCATTTAAACCGAAAGGAAGTTGAACAAAATAATGTACAGAATTTACCGAATTTCCATAAGCCAGTTTTAGCGAATCCTGCACCTGAACAAGGCTATCATTGACAAATCTATCAAAACCATCATTATTTAAAACATCTTGGATATTGTTGCCTAAAGAATCGTTGAATCTCCTTTCCAACTGAAACTTCCCTCCTGCTCTACTACTCCTGTAATCTTTGTTGCGAAAAACGAATTCAATCTCAGCATTCTTATATCTTTCTCCGCCGGCATTTTCTATCGCTTTATTTATGATCTCTTCAGCAGTTAATTCCTTTTTTTCTTCGGAACAGGATGCCACTAGAAACAATATCAGGAAAAATGGAATGTATCGCATAAGAGGTATTTTAAGTGCCGCAAAAGTAAAAATTTTTGTTCATGCGGCACTAAGCATTAATTTTAAAATTGCTTTAGGAGTAAATTGGCTGAAAGCTTGTATTTTTGTGGCTATATGAAGAATTCTATCAACATAAAAAACCGTAAGGCTAAGTTCAATTACGAATTCCTGGACAAGTATACTGCTGGTATCAAACTTGCAGGAACCGAGATCAAAGCTATAAGGGAAGGAAAGGCGAATATTGCAGAAAGCTTTTGTGAGTTCAATAATCACGAGCTTTTTGTTATTAATATGCATGTTGAAGAATATTCTCACGCAACTCACTTTAATCATAATCCAAAAAGCGAAAGAAAGCTTTTGATGCAGAGACGTGAATTGCGAAAATTGGAAAAGGAAGTAACCAATTCCGGACTTACTATTATTCCCTTAAGATTGTTCATTAATGATCGCGGGCTCGCGAAATTACAGATTGCTCTGGCCAAGGGTAAAAAGCTTTACGATAAGCGTGAAACGATTAAAGATCGTGAAAATAAACGCCGCTTAGATCGAATTCAGAAAGAATACAAATAATTTCAGGATTTTTCCGTTCTTTTTATAATCCAAAATCTAATCAATGCTAAAAAAGCTACTTGGCATCCTGCTTTTTATGGCAGTTTTCCAGATGAATTCCCAGATAACCGGGGAAGTAAAAGACGAAAATGGCAAAGCATTGCCATATGTAAATATTTATACCGAAAACGGTTCAAAAGGCACCACCACGAATGAAGAAGGTATCTATGAATTGAAAATCACCGAAAAAGGAACTTACTCACTAGTTTACCAATTTCTGGGCTATAAAACACAGAAAAAAGAAGTGGTAGCCGAAAAGTTTCCGGTTAAAATAGATGTGGTTTTAAAGGCAGAAAGCACCAGCCTTGATGAAGTTACTGTTCAAAGTGGAGATAATCCTGCCAATAGAATCATTCGCAACGCGATCGATAACCGTGAGATAAATTCAGAAAAACTTGAATCTTTTACTGCCGATTTCTATTCCCGTGGATTATGGCGTATTAAAAATGCTCCGGAGAAAATTTTAGGCCAGGACGTTGGAGATCTTGGCGGCGGGCTTGATTCTACACGAAGTGGGATCGTATACCTGAGTGAAACTATTTCTGAGATCGCCTATCAGAAACCTGATGACTTCAAGGAAAAGATCATCGCTTCCAAAGTTAGTGGTGATGATAACGGTTTTAGCTTGAACTCAGCGCAGGAAGCCTATTTTTCTTTTTATGAAAATACGCTGGAGATCAATAGCGAGATGGTGTCTCCTATTGCTGAGTATGCTTTCAATTACTACAATTATAAACTTGAGGGAACGTTTTTTGACGACCAAGGAAATATGATCAATAAGATCCTGGTAACTCCAAAACGTAAGAATGACCGCATTTTTTCAGGATTTATTTATATCGTAGAAGATCTATGGCAGATCTATGGTGTTGAGCTTACCACGACTGGACAGGCGGTTCAGGTTCCACCAATCGAGGAATTGGTTTTCCGACAGAATTACAAATATTCAAAAGAAAATGAACTTTATATACAGATCTCCCAAAGCGTGGATTTCAGCTTTAAGATGTTTGGATTTGGCGGTGACGGGAGATTTACTGCTGTCTACAGCAATTATAATTTTGAGCCTCAATTCGATAAAAATAGCTTTGGTAGAGAAATATTGAGTTTTCAGGAGCTGGCAAATGAGAAAGATTCTTTATACTGGAAGGAACAGCGTCCCATCCCGCTTACCGGAGAGGAAATCAACGATTATGTGAGGAAAGACAGTATTCAGGAAGTTCGCAGTTCAAAAAAATACAAAGATTCTGTTGATGCCGTCAGAAATAAATTCGGAATCACCGATGTACTTTTCGGTTATTCCTACCAGAATTCATGGAAGAATAAAAGATTTAGCATTAGCGCACCAATTTCAGGAATTGGCTTTAATACTGTTCAGGGTTGGAATACCGATGTCACGCTAACATATTCGCAAAGAACAGGCGATAACCAGGAAAATTACTGGAGAGTATTTTCAGATTTTGATTATGGCCTTAGTGAAGAAAGATTTAGACTTAGCGGCGGTTTCGAGAAGAAATTCAACAATTTCAATAAACCCTATTTGAGAATTTCCGGTGGTGTTGCCTCGGAACAAATCAACGATCGTGAACCAATTTCTCCACTTCTTAATAGCATAACCACGATATTCTTTGAGCGCAATTATATGAAGCTATATGAGAAAAGTTTCGCGAGTGTGGGATATGGCCAGGATATAATACCGGGCATCAGGCTTTTTGGAGAATTAAGCTGGGAGAATAGAAAACCACTTATCAATCAAACAGATCATGTTTTTATAGATAATGAAGACCGGATGTACACTTCAAATAACCCTTTGCAGCCTAATAATTTTGGCAGCCTTCCATTTGAAGAACATTCACTTTTTCGAACCAACATTTATACTGATATCACCTTTGGTCAGAAATACATGAGTTATCCAAATGGTCGCTACAATGTTTATGAATCAAAATATCCTAAGCTGAAAATAGCCTGGGAAAAAGGATTTGGCGGCAGTGAATCAAAATATAATTTTGACCTGTTCAAAGCGCAGGTAAGACAGGATTTGAAACTTGGTAACAAAGGTAATTTTCAATACCTGATCAACGGCGGACTGTTTTCTAATGCCGATGATATAAGCCTGGTAGACTACCAGCATTTTAATGCTAACCAGACCAGGATAGGCTTTGGCAGCTACGTAGAAAAGTTCAATTTAATGCCTTATTATAACTTCAGCACCAATCAGAACTATGCAGAATTTCATGCTGAACATGATTTTCAGGGCTGGGTTTTAGGAAAATTGCCATTGCTGAATAAACTTAATTTCAACCTTATTCTCGGCGCTCACAGACTATCTTCTGAAGGTAGCAGTCCTTATTCTGAATATTCTGTAGGAATCGATAATCTTGGATTTGGAAAATACCGGTTTTTAAGACTGGATTATGTGGTTTCCGAATTCGGCGGAAATCGCGACGGTGCTTTCGTTTTCGGTCTTAAATTTTAATACAAAAAAAGCTGAAATCTCTGGATTTCAGCTTTTAATTATTCTAAAGGATTTAGAATTCTATTCTTCCTCGTCCTTATTATCTTTTTTATCTTCAGATTTCTCTTCCTTGGAAAATTCTGTAAAACCATTATCGATCAAGATATTATACCACTGGAAAATTTTCTTCATATCGCTGGCATAAACCCTGTCCTCATCATAGTCTGGAAGTACTTCTGAGAAATAATCTTCCAGTTCTTTCTTCGATGATTTGTGGTTGATAGCCTGCCCTCCATTTTCCTTTTCCTTGATCTTCTGAAAAACCTCACCAAGCGGAATCTCTTCTGTGTAAGTATAAATCGCGATCTCACTCAATATGCTAACATTATGACGCATGTTCACCGCAATCTTTTTTCCGTCCAGCATAGATTTCGCAACAAAGCCTCCTCTGGTTTGAGCGGTAAGCTCATATAGACCAGGTTTTCCAGAAATGGCAAGAATTTTATCTAATCCCATAGTATTTTTTTATTTAGGTTGGCAAATATCAATTCCCATTATCAATTATCAAAGCCTTTAGCGGGCTTTTTTTGCATTCGGAAAACGCATTTTATAATCTACGTTTATCTTTCCTTTTGAAATATTTGTCAGTTTACTTTTTATCAGTCTCTTTTTCAGGCTTGAAAGTTTATCGGTGAATAAAATTCCTTCTATGTGATCGTATTCGTGCTGAATAACTCTTGCCGCCAAACCAGAATAAGTTTCGGTATGTTTTTCCCAGTTCTCATCAAAATATTCGATCGTGATATCTGGCTGTCTGAAAACATCTTCACGAACTTCTGGAATACTTAAACAACCTTCACTAAAAGCCCATTCTTCGCCTGTTTCCTCAATGATCTGCGGATTGATGAACACCTTTCTCATATCTTTCAAAGCTTCCTGTTCCTTTTCATCCAGTTCTTCATCTTCAGCAAAAGGAGCAGGATCTATCATGAACATTCTAATTGGCAATCCAACCTGCGGTGCGGCAAGACCAACTCCGTAAGCATTATACATGGTATCCCACATATTGTTGATCAATTCCTCAAGTTTTGGATAATCCTTCTCAATATCTTTGGCTTTCTTTTTTAAAACCGGATCTCCGTATGCTACAATTGGTAATATCATTTTCTATTATTTTCGGCAACTGAAAATCTGTGCCGTTATATTTTTTTTTAAACGCTATTCGTAAAGCCAGGTTTGCAGGATAATTGTTGCACTGATCTCATCTACCAAAGCCTTATCCCTTCTCTTTTTCTTTTTCAATCCACCGTCGATCATACTCTGCATCGCCATTTTACTGGTAAACCTTTCATCTACCCTTTCTAAAGGCATCTCCGGAAATTTTTTGGAAAATTCTTTCAAGAATTCCTGGATGTGAACTTCACTCTGAGACGGCGTATCATCCATTCTCTTTGGTTCACCGACCAAAACTCGTTCCACTTTCTCATTTTTAAAATAGTCTTCCAGAAATTTTATGAGCTCAGGAGTTTGTACAGTGGTTAGACCCGAAGCTATCATCTTCAATTCATCGGTAACCGCTACTCCCGTTCTCTTTGTCCCATAATCAAGGGCTAATATTCTGGCCATTTCAAAAATTTACGCAAAGGTAAGGTTTATATTGGTTTGTCCATAAATATTGCCTTATAGCTATTATATTTGAAAAAAATTAGAAAATGGACCAGTTGAAAGCGAAAATTGAAGAGGCCTGGAATAACAGAGACCTTTTGAAAGATACAGAAACCACCGATGCAATTAGAAAAGTAGTTGATCTTTTGGATAAGGGAGAACTACGTGTTGCTGAACCTACTAATAATGGTTGGCAGGTTAATGAATGGGTAAAAAAAGCAGTAGTCCTTTATTTCCCTATTCAGAAGATGGAAACGTTGGAAGCCGGGATTTTTGAATATCACGATAAAATTCCACTGAAGAAAGGTTATAAAGAAAAAGGGATACGTGTGGTACCAAATGCAGTAGCAAGACATGGAGCCTATATTTCCTCAGGAGTGATCATGATGCCGAGTTATGTAAATATTGGTGCCTATGTAGACGAAGGAACCATGGTTGATACCTGGGCAACGGTTGGTAGTTGTGCGCAAATCGGCAAGAACGTTCACCTTAGTGGAGGTGTTGGAATTGGCGGTGTTTTAGAACCATTACAGGCTGCTCCAGTGATTGTTGAAGATAATGCATTTCTGGGATCAAGAAGTATCGTGGTTGAAGGGATCAGAATCGAGAAAGAAGCGGTACTTGGGGCAAATGTAGTTTTAACTGGCTCTACGAAGATAATAGATGTTACAGGAGATGAACCGAAAGAATTTAAAGGTTATGTACCCGCGAGATCTGTGGTGATTCCTGGAAGTTACACTAAGAAATTCCCGGCAGGTGATTACCAGGTTCCTTGTGCATTGATTATTGGAAAGCGTAAGGAAAGTACCAACAAAAAAACTTCCCTGAACGACGCTTTGCGTGAATATAACGTCGCGGTTTAGAACTTAAATTTGAAGATACTTGTAATACAGATCAAAATGATTGGGGATGTGCTTACATCCTCAATCCTCTTTGAGGCACTAAGGAAAGAATTTCCCGATGCCGAACTGCATTACATGATCTACGCACATACTTACCCGGTAGTTGAAAACAATCCATTTATTGATAAGTTCATAATTGCGGAAAAGGATCAGAATTTTTTCCATGTGATCAGGAAAATAAGGCAGGAAAAGTACCATGCCGTTATTGATATCTATGCTAATCTAAAAACCGCAATAATTACCGGATTATCTGGAAGTACTTTCCGCATTTCCTACGATAAAAAATATACACGTCCATTTTGCACACACGTTTTCAGTAGGAAAATCAAGGCGAAAACAAGTGCAGGAGCAGCTATAGAAAAGCGATTGAGGTTATTAACTCCTCTATCTCAAAACTTCCCGGTACAGATAAAACCCAAAATCTTTTTGCACAATAAGGAAATTGAAAATGCTAAAAATAGGCTTGAGCGTGAAGGAATAGACCTATCTAAAAAGCTGTATATGATAAGTGCATTGGGTAGCTCTACAAGTAAAACTTATCCTTTGCCTTATCTGGCAGAACTCCTCGATAAGATCGTGGAAAATACAGGTGCAACTTTATTACTTAATTATATTCCTGCGCAAAAACAGGAAATAGATAAATTATTGAAATTTTGTAAATCAAGCACACGATTAAAAATACATCTTGATATCTACGGCAAGAGCATTAGGGAGTTTTTAGCGCTTACTTCTCACTGCGACGGACTCATAGGCAATGAAGGTGGAGCAATAAATATGGCAAAAGCTCTCAACATCCCAACATTTGCCATCTTTTCTCCGCAAATAATGAAACAAAACTGGAATATGTATGAGGATGGAATCACTAATGTCTCGGTGCATCTGAATGATTATAGACCGGAATTTTTTCAGAGCATGAAACACAAGAAATTATCAAGTCAGATTAAGGAGCTATATAAAGAATTTAAACCGTATTTTATAATTCCAGAATTGACTCACTTTTTAAATCAGCATTCCAAATGACCTATCGATTTCTTATCTATATCAGTCATACCTATGCTCTCCCCATTGGCAGACCGCTACAGCAGGAAATTAAAAAGAGAGGTTATGAAGTAAAATGGTTTTCTGAACTTGATCCTCCAAAAGATCATTTCCCTGAAACCGGAGATCTAATTTATGACATTAAAGATGTCATAAGATATGAACCGCACATCGTTCTAACGATCACTGATGTTGTGGCAGATTTCATTCCCGGACTCAAAGTGCAGATCTTTCACGGCTTTCTCGCAAATAAACATAGTTTTAAAAAAGGTCATTTCAGAATTCGCGGTTTTTTTGATCTTTATTGTACCCAGGGACCTTCCACTACTAAGCCATTTATGGAAATTCAAAAGGAGAAACCTCACTTTATGGTGAGAGAAACAGGTTGGTCTAAGGTAGATCCGTTATTTCAAATTGAAGAAAAAGCGAGACAAAAACCAACAATTTTAATTTCTTCTACATTTTCGGAAAAATATAGTTGGACATATAATGAAGAAGTAATTTGTGAACTGGAAAGAATTTCTAAGACTGGAAAATACAAGTTTTTAGTGGTTCTTCACCCTAAAATGGCGGAAGACAGGGTTGAGATTATCAGGTCATTACAACATGAAGATTTCACATTTGTAGAAACTACTGATATAATTCCATTATTCAGAAAGGCAGATATAATGTTTTCTGATACTACTTCTGCCATAACCGAATTTATGCTCCAGCAAAAACCGGTAGTAACTTTCAAAAACAATAAACCGGCATCTCACTTAATAAATATTGAAGATGCTTCTCAGATTGAGCAAGCTCTGAAGGAAGCCTTTGATCCTTCAGAAAATCTAAAAAATGCTATTGCTGATTATGTAAATCTTACACATCCTTATTTCGATGGTAAATCTAGTGAGAGAGTGATCACCACCTGTATTGAAGTTTTGCACGAAGATAAATCTCAATTAAATAATAAACCTCTCAATTTGATCAGAAAATATCAGGTTAGAAAATTGCTCAATTATTTTACATTAAAAAGTTTCCAGAAACCTTATACCCTCGAAAAGCGCCACTAATTCTTCCAGAATTTCAGCTTCTTTTTTAATTCTCTCTTTTTTTTAAATTTTTCCTGGAATTGATTCGTAAAAAACCACATTTTTTCAAAAACTTCAGATTTAGGTCTGTCGATCAACTTTGAATATTCATCAGCCATTACTTCCACCATTTCCTTTTTTGGAGTAAGGCGTGAAAAATTGATCATGCGTTCTTCAAAATTCAATTTTTTGAAATTCATTCGGTTTAGATCTACCAGGTAAAACCTGTATTCATCATTTTCCTTTTCAATCAAGGTATTTCCTGGAGAGTGGTCCAGAAATTGAATTTCCTTTTCATGCAATTCATAAGTAAACCTTGTAAAAGCTCTTAAAATATTATCATGATCTGGATAGGCTGGATCTGTCACCAATTCCCTGTAACTTAAGTCGTAGTGCAAATGTTTACACACATAATAACTATTACTGAACAAGACTCCAGAATCATCCTCGGCATAGGCAACAGGTTGAGGAGTACCGATACCTGATTTAAGCAACTTTACAGCATTGAAAAATGATCTTTCAGCTTTTGATTTGCGGAAATATTTATAGACGACTTTATTCACCAGGTTCGGCTTCTTGAAAGACTTGATATTGATCTTTTCGTCTTCAATATCAAAAATCCTAAGACTGTTGCGTTTACCGGAACCAAAAAGACTTCCTTCAGAACTAAAATTTTCGATACAAAACTTAATTTCAGCTTTGTGCTTCTCCCCTACTTCTGAAAATATGTATTTCATATCTAGCTGGCTTTTAATAAGCTCTCATAAAGTTTATAAGTGTCTTTGCCCAGTCTTTCGGCGCTGAAATTTTCAAGGAAAATTTGGTAAGATCGCTCAGAAAATTGTTCTCTTAGTTCTGAATTTTTGATCAGTTTCAAAATAGATTCAGCCAAAGACTTATAATCTCCCACTTCCACAGAATATCCATTTTCACCACTGGTAATTAATTCATCTACAATTCCCACTTTCGTAGAAACCACGGGCGTTTTATAATAAATGGCTTCGATGACAGATGAAGGACCTCCTTCTCTTTCCGAAGACATTGCGAACAGATCAAATTGAGGTAAGAAGCGCGAAGCCTTTTCAGTGAAACCTTTCATGACGATATAATCATTCACCTTCAACTCATGAATCAACCTTTTGTACTCTTCAGTTCTTTTGGTGAATTCCCCGATTTGAACCAGTTGAAAATCGGTCATTTTTAATTCATACACCAGGTGACTTACAGCCTTGATCAATGTTTGAAGATCTTTCGCTTTAGTATGATTCGCTATATTCCCTATGAGCATTTTAGAATCTGGAATCTTCAGCTCTTCTCGCAATTGATAAGGTGCTGAAATATTCCTTTCATTCACATCTACCCCGTTTCTGATAATCACAAGCTTTTCCTTATTTCTATCACTCAAAATTTTACTAAAATGATATCTCACATACTCTGAAATACAGGTGATCTTATGAATATTCTTATAATTATATTTCAATTGACTCAAATAACTATTCTTCCTTCTAATGGACTTTCTTGCGTAAATAGTCGGCGTATTTAAAGGTTTGAAAATATCGGTCAGAACATATCCGGTCACCGCATCGCTTGTATGCAGGTGAATTATATCAATTTGATGCCTGGAAACGAATTCCCGTAAGGTTTTTCGGTATTTGGAAGAATGTGGTTTTATATAATCTGTAGATAAAATATCCACTGGCTTGTTTTTTAATTTTTCGGAAAGCGGGGAATTATTGTAACAAAAAAATTTTTGATCTACTCCCAGAGCAGATAATTGATCTATTAAATACATAAGTTGCTGCTCATTACCACCCCAACTTGTTGCTCCAGACACATGTAAAACCGTCATAAAAATTAGTTTTCCGAAGAATTAATTAAAAGTAAATCAAAGACTACCGTGATTTAGCACTTCAATTATCTGATGTCTATTCTTTAATTTTACCTTTACCTGAAAATTTATCGAGACCATAGCAATGCCTCTTTCAGAAGTCAAACCTACAAAAATCCTGCATCTTTCTGCCGCTAAAAACTGGGGTGGCGGAGAAAATCATCTGGAAAACCTTTGTTTGGAATTAAAAAAAATCGATTCTTCGATTGAAAATATTATCATTTGCGTCAAAAACGGAGGCCTACATAAAAAAATTAAGAATACAGAACTTCATGTCAAACCTGCTCCCATGCAGATTAAACTTGACCTGAGATATGTTTCAAAGATCCTTAGGATTTGTAAAAAATATGATATTGAAATTATTCATATTCATGATTCTACCGCTTTAACCATGGCGATCATGGCCACTAAACTGGGAAATCTTCCACCCTTCGTCTTAAGCAAAAAGACTTCATTTTCCATTAAAGATAGGCCTCGAACCCTATACAAATACAATCATCCACAGATCAAAAAGATCTTATGCGTTTCTAATGAAACCAAGCGTGTTACTGCTGAAAATATTGAGGACACCTCCAAACTCGTCACTGTTTATCATGGCACCAGTTTAGATAAGTCGGTTAATAAATCAATTGATTTAAGAAAAACCTTAAAGATTCCGAAGGATAAGATCATTGTAGGAATGATCGCCAACCATATCAGGGCAAAAAATTTAAAAACCTGGGTGGAAATGATCGATGAAATTGTAAATAAAAGACAGGATCATAGATTCCATTTTATTCAGATTGGAAATTACACCAATAGAACACCTGCTTATCTTGAAATGATAAAAAGTAAAAAGCTGGAAAAACATTTAAGTTTTCTGGGATTCACGGCGAATGCATCAGGTTTTATTCCTCAATTTGACTTAGCAATTCTCACCTCACAAAGTGAAGGCATTCCGCAGTTTATTTATGAAAGTTTTTACTTCAAAGTACCGGTTGTAAGTACGAACGTTGGAGGTATTCCGGAAATTATTGAAGATAACGTAAACGGGATGTTAAGCAATCCTTTCGAAGCACAAAGATTAGCAGATAAATTGATAGCTTTGTCACAGGATAAAGAATTGATGAAGAAATTTACAGAAATCTCTCATCAAAAGCTCATCCAAAACTATACTACGAGTATGATGGCTGAGCAAACCTTGGCCGAATATAAAAAAGTGCTTTATGGAAAGAATTGAACAGGAAGTTAGAAATTGTCTTGATATTATTAAAAAAGGTGGAATTATTCTTTACCCAACAGACACGGTTTGGGGAATTGGCTGTGATGCCACGAATGCTGAAGCTGTGGATCGCGTTTATAAATTAAAGAAACGTGAAGAATCAAAAGCGCTTATCTGTCTGGTTTCAAATTTCAAGATGCTCGAGCAATATGTTGAAGAAGTTCCGGAAACTGCCTATGATATTCTTAAATATGCCAAAAAACCAACCACGGTAATTTATGACAAGCCAATTAGAATTGCAGAAAATCTGGTAAGTGAAGATGACTCTCTTGGCATTAGAGTCGTGAGAGATACTTTTTGTTCTGAACTTATTAAAAAAATGAAAAGGCCACTGGTTTCTACTTCTGCCAATGTAAGTGGTCAACCTACACCGCAATCCTTCGATCAAATTACTCCACAAATTTTAAAAGGTGTGGACTATGTAGTAAATTTGCAGCGTTCAAAAAAATCACCTCGTCCATCAGCTATTATAAAGCTGAGCAACAATGGCCAGGTGAAAGTGATACGCAAATAACAGATGCCGAAATACCATAATTACAGTAAAGCTTTACATCATCCTATTTTTAAAGTAATTTCAGAAGCTTCAGAAGATCTTTCTGTTGATTCTTATGTAATTGGCGGCTTTGTTCGCGATCATATACTTCAGCGCGGAGAGCCTACAGATATTGACATTGTAGCTGTAGGTAGCGGAATCGAACTTGCCAGAAAAGTTTCAGAGAAACTTCCGAATAATCCCAAAGTGCAGGTATTTAAGAATTTCGGAACAGCCATGCTTCGTTACGGGGATATGGAAATTGAATTTGTGGGTGCCCGGAAAGAAAGTTATCGCCAGGATAGCAGGAAACCTATTGTGGAAAATGGAACCCTGGAAGATGACCAGAACAGAAGGGATTTTACCATAAATGCCCTTGCCCTGAAATTGAATAAAGATGGTTTTGGAAATCTTTTGGATCCTTTTGACGGATTTGATGATCTCGACAAAAAGATCATTAGAACGCCTTTAGATCCTGATATTACCTATTCAGACGATCCTTTAAGAATGTATCGCGCCATCAGGTTTGCTTCACAACTTAATTTTAGGATCGAAGCGGAATCCCTGAAAGCAATCAAAGCGAATAGGGAAAGGATAAAGATTATTTCAAAAGAGCGCATTGTAGACGAACTGAATAAGATCATGTTGAGCGATAAGCCTTCTAAGGGTCTGGCGCTTCTTTTTAAAACAGGTCTTCTGAAAAAGATCCTACCAGAATTAACTGCTCTGCAGGGAATTGATGAAGTCGAAGGACAGAAACATAAGGACAATTTCTGGCATACGCTGGAAGTGGTAGATAATATTTCTGAAAACACCGATGATCTCTGGCTGAGATGGGCTGCTCTTTTACATGATATTGGTAAAGCACCCACTAAGAAATTTCATAAAAAGATCGGGTGGACTTTTCATGGACATGAATTCGTCGGAGCCAAAATGGTTTATAAACTTTTCAAACGTCTGCGACTTCCTCTGAATGAGAAAATGAAGTTTGTTCAGAAGATGGTTTTAATGAGTTCTAGGCCTATAGCTATTGCTGATGATAACGTAACCGATTCTGCTGTGCGACGTTTGATCTTTGATGCCGGAGATCATATTGAAGATCTTATGACACTTTGTGAAGCAGATATTACCACCAAAAATCCGAAGCGTTTTAAAAAATACCATAACAATTTCAAACTGGTTAGGCAGAAGATACAAGAGGTTGAAGAACGAGACCATGTGCGGAATTTTCAGCCGCCGGTAAGTGGTGAAGAGATCATGCAGACTTTTGGAATTCAACCCAGTCGCGAAGTAGGAATGATCAAAGATGCGATTAAAGAAGCAATTCTTGAAGGTGACATTCCTAATGAATATGAACCGGCCAGGGATTTTATGTTGAGGAAAGGAGAAAAATTAGGGCTGAAAAAAGCCAATATCTAAGATGTATAGAAAATTTGTAAAGATTTCGCTTATCCTGGTCTACCTGGTGATCGTAGCCGGAGCGGTGGTTAGAATGACCGGATCTGGAATGGGCTGCCCAGACTGGCCAAAATGTTTTGGATATTACATCCCTCCTACCGAAAAATCTGAACTTGAATTCCAACCAAATCGTTCTTATGAAGAGGGACAGGTTATTATCGTGAATGAAAGTTTGAAGGTTGCAGTTCAGGATTTTACTTCAAGCGATACCTACTCCGAATCCAACTGGGAAAATTACGATAAACACGATTATGCTATATTCAATCCTACACATACCTGGGTAGAATACCTTAACCGACTTGCCGGGGCACTGGCAGGATTGGCTGTTTTGATTATGGCTTTTCTCTCTATCAGCAAATTCAGAATTAAAAAAAGGATCACACTGCTATCATGGCTATCGGTTTTTCTTATGGGATTCCAGGCATGGCTTGGAGCAACCGTAGTTTATTCAGTTTTGGCACCGGCAAAGATCACTATCCATATGGTAATGGCCCTCGTGATCGTCGCGGTTTTGGTCTATCTGCTCAAGATCTCTTCAGAAAAAGGAACCAATCAATTCAAAACAAAGCCATTTCAGAATCTTTTGATCGTCGCTGTGATCTTAACCCTTATCCAGGTAATAATGGGAACACAGGTGAGACAATTTGTAGATGAGCAGGTTCGCAATCTTGGTTATGATGCGGAAAACCTATGGTTATCTGACCATAACACTACATTTTACATACATCGTTCCTTCTCCATTTTAGTATTGGCGATCAATGCTTTTCTTTGGTGGAAGAATAGAAAGCTTGACCTGAAACTTAACCGTATCAATATAGTGATTGCCTTGATATTGCTGGAAGTAGCCACCGGTGTAGCCATGTATAATTTTGATTTTCCATTTCTATCTCAGCCATTGCATTTGGTAATCGCTTCCCTGCTTTTCGGATTTCAGTTTTACCTGTTAATGGAAAGCATTTATGCTCCAGAGAAGATTAAAAAATTGTAACTTTGACCTCCAAATTTTTTAGATATGGTTTATAGATTCCGAGTAATTCTCGACGCTGATGAAGATGTTTTTAGAGATATAGAAATGCTGCAGGAAAGCACGCTGGAAGACCTTCATAATACGATTGTGCAGTCTTTTGGATTTGACGGTACAGAAATGGCTTCTTTTTATATTAGCGATGAAGAGTGGAATCAGGGAGAAGAGATCCACCAATTCGATATGAGTGGCCAGGATACTTCAATTAAACTGATGAATGAAACTTCTTTAGACAGTGTTCTTTCTGAAAAACAAACCAAACTTATCTACGTATATGACTTCCTTAAAATGTGGACGTTTTTCGTGGAATTAGGTCAGATTGCTGAAATTGAAGAAGGAAGAGATTACCCAAATTTAATGTTCGTTCACGGGCAGATCCCAGATAATGCTCCGGAAAAGGAATTTAAAGGAGAAGATGAAGGATTGCTGAATGGTGACTATGACGATGGTTATGACACCGATGATTATGACGATCTCTCGTTTGATGAAAACTGGAATTAATAATTCTAATTTCTGAACCTTCTGAAAAATTTACTTTCAGAATTCACATTTTTCAACTTTATTCAGTAAAAATTTCAGATATAAATGATCAATCTTTTTAATGCTCAAATTGAATCACTATCTATTCACCGTGTAGGTAATAAGAATCGTGGTGAAAACATTTTTATTTCGGCTTCAACTTTTCATTTGAATGATGAGATCAAGCCTTTGATCAAGGAATATTTTCTGAAACCTTTCCGGGAGAAAGAAGAGACCTATTATCGTTTTCACCATGAAAGTGATATTGAATTTAATGAACTATATAACCTGGCCAACCAGATCTTTGATGATCCATTCAACACTCATGAATATTCAAAAAAGATCGCCACGCTACTTTATGAGCAATCCAGCCATCCGCATATAAAAAGCGGGGAAGTTTACGTGGTTTATTTTGAAGGAATGCAGATGGATAATGAGAAAATGTCTGCAATAGGTATTTTCAAATCTGAATTAAAGCATGATTTCCTTCAATTTGAACAGAAACAAAGCAACCTGGAAATGATCGTTCAGCAAGGTGTCAATCTTCAGAAACTGGATAAAGGAGCTATAATTTTCAATAAAAATCGTAAGGAAGGCTATAAAATACTTTCTGTAGATTCTAATCGATACGATACTAAATACTGGTTAGAGAACTTTTTGGGAGTTGACGTGCTGGCTGATGAAAATTACTTCACCAAGAATTACCTGAATTTTGCCAAAAATTTCGCGAAAGACGTGGTATTGCCTGCGGAAGACAAGAAACAGGAAGTAATGTTCATGAATAGAAGTATGGATTACTTCGCGAAAAATGATGATTTTGAAGAGTCAAATTATATCAATTCTGTGATTGACAACCCAGCGTTAATTCCTGAATTTCAAAATTACAAGGTTGAAAAAGCTCCAAAATACAAGGTTGAAGATCTTACCAGTTTTCCAATTGCCAATAAAGCGGTAACAGACGCTCGAAAAAAGATCAAAAATGTAATCACTTTGGATACGAATATCCAGATAAAAATGGATTTCGTGAACGCAGATTCTGCCGAAAAATTCGTGGAAAAAGGTTGGGACGAAGAAAAGCAGATGTATTACTATCTTGTTTATTTCAACAAGGAAGAGAAAAAATAATGAGCTTAGGCTCAACAAAAAAAGGGAAGCAACTGAATTTGCTTCCCTTTTTTTTATTTTCCAATTATACTATTCAAGCAAACGCTGCATATTCACATTATCGTAATTACGCTTAACAAAATCTAATGCAGTTCTCAGGATTTGCCCCATCGTACTTGCCCTTTTAAACTTCATGTCTTTTGAAAAAGCATAGAGATCATTTCGAAGTTCCTTTACATTATCTTTTGTAGAGACATGATCGTTGATCATGCAACGTATCAATTCTTTATACCTGCTCTGGGTATTGATCATCCTTTTAGCCAATAACGATCGCTCTTCTTTTCTGTATTGTTCAATGGAAGAATTTTCCAGCTTTTCAGAGACTAGCTGAACCATTTTAAAATTTTCTTTAAAAAACTGTGGTCTGTAAACCTTCAGATTTCCTTCAAAACATTGCTGGTCAAAATCTATCGCCCTTATTTGGTATTCCACATGGTCAAAATCGTGAGTAGGAATCACTACATAATTATATGATCTCATGTCACCCAGAAGTCTAACCGTACAGCGCTCGTTGAATTTTACGAATTGCTTGGCGATCTGTGTTTGTGCTCTCAGGTCACATTTCGGCAAATGATCTTCAATAAACACATCCCCTGGAATTCCGGCGATATGTTCCTCGATTAAAGTATCTCTATACACCAGGAAATTTATCCGATGCGGAGAAAGTAAATGCTCAAATTCCAGTCCGTATAACCGCGACGCATCAGCTTTTTTTACATAGAAATAAGTGAAGCTATCGTTCAGGATATTTCTCACCTTTATTCTGAAAGGTTTCGAATTTCCGAAGGTGCAATAATCAATTGCATCCACATTCAGATATTCCAGGGAATCGTCACTACCATCAGAATGCAGAATGGTATACACCTTTTTCAGACTGTTATCAATCTCTTCCCGCTCGTAATCTGGATAGTAGCATCGCACCCAGAATGTATCTTCATCATGCTGATCATAAACAACGATAGAACCTGAAAACCTGAGAAGATCATCATAAAAAACGGGGATTTTGGTATTCCGGTTATACTTTGCAAGATATCTGTTGAAGCGCTCATTAATAGGAAATGCAGGCTTCTTTTTTGACATCAGTTTTTCATCCATAATTATTCCACGTTTTTCTCAAAATTAAGCTTATTATAGGGAAACCTGTAACAAAATCCTATTTTAGACGTCGTATTTTAAACACTTCATCAATCTTGGAAACAATTTTAAGTTTAAATAACCTCACAAAGAGATTCGGCAGGATCACTGCTGTTGACAATCTGAGTTTTAGTATTGAAAAAGGAAATGTCTACGGAATTCTGGGCCCCAACGGTAGCGGTAAGTCCACTACCCTGGGAATGGTTCTGAATGTCGTAAACAAAACTTCCGGAGATTTTCAATGGTTCAATGGAAATAGCTCAACGCACGAAGCTCTTAAAAAAGTGGGTGCGATTATCGAGCATCCTAATTTCTATCCTTACATGACAGCTGAGCAAAACCTCGGACTCGTATGTAAGATCAAAGGCACCAGTAAGAACAAGATCCATGAGAAACTGGAGATCGTTGGATTGCTGGATAGAAAAGACAGCAAGTTCAAGACATTTTCGCTCGGAATGAAACAGCGTCTGGCAATTGCCTCGGCACTATTGAACGATCCGGAAATTCTAATTCTTGATGAACCGACTAATGGATTGGATCCTCAGGGAATCCATCAGATCAGGGAGATCATTAGAAAGATCGCCGCAGGAGGCACTACAATTCTTCTTGCTTCCCACTTGCTTGATGAAGTTGAAAAAGTTTGTTCTCATGTAGTCATCATAAGAAAAGGAGTAAAATTATACAGCGGTCCGGTAGACGAGATCATCAACAGCCATGGCTTTTTTGAACTGAAAGCTGGAGATATGAACAGGCTCGAAGAGTTATTGAAAGATCATCCAAAAATTGGAAAAATCGCCGAAAAGGAAGGTTTACTCACCGCCTTTCTGGACGATCCTATGGATGCAGATGAGATCAACCGCTATTTATTTGAAAAAGGGCTTTCGTTATCCTATTTGATCAAGCGAAAAGAAAGCCTGGAAGAACAATTCCTTCAATTAACCAACCAAACCTCCTCAAACTAATGTTACGTTTACTCGAAATAGAATACAACAAATTACGCTATAGCAGATCTGCCAGGATATTGATCATCACCTATTTTATCCTGATCACATTTATTGCGCTAATCGCATCGATTGAATTTAATATTGGGAATATTGAATTCAGAGTTGCAGATCAGGGAATCTTTAATTTTCCATATATCTGGCATTTCAACAGCTATATTGCCGCATTTCTGAAATTATTTCTAGCCATCGTCATCGTTTCCATGATGTCTAATGAATACAGTAACAGAACTATCAAGCAAAACCTCATAGATGGTTTGAGCAAAAAAGAATTCATACTTTCTAAATTCTTAACTGTCTTGGTATTTTCAGGAATTTCTACGGTTTTCCTTTTTATAGTTACTCTAATTTTAGGCTATTCATTTTCAGACTTCACTGAACTATCGATAGTCTTTTCAGATATGGAGTATTTGCTGGCTTACTTCGTAAAACTAACTGGTTTCTTCGCGTTCTGTATGTTCCTGGGAATCCTGGTAAAACGTTCAGCTTTTGCCTTAGGCTTTTTAGTAGTCTGGGCGATATTTGAAGGAATTCTATATGCAATTTTAAATTTTAAGGTTTTTAAAGGGACTGATATTGCTACTCAGATTATGCAATTCTTTCCGTTGGAATCTATGAGTAATCTTGTGGTTGAACCTATTTCAAGACTAAATGCCGTGCAAACTGCCGCCACCCAGATTGGAGGTGAATTAACCAAAGATTACGGAATTCACTGGTATCAACTGGTTATCGTGATACTTTGGACCCTTATTTTTGTTTATTCGTCGCTTCTATTGCTTAGAAAAAGGGATTTATAGCGAAATTAATTAGCTTTACGGTCATCATGAGACTTAAAGCATTCATCATTTTAGCAATTTTCCCATTATTCCTGTTTAGTCAGGGAGAAGGTGCAAACTGGTATTTTGGAATAAATGCAGGTCTAACGTTCAAGGATGGACAGGTACAACCGCTAACGAATGGAAAGATCCAAACAATAGAAGGGGTCGCGACCATTTCAGACCAGAACGGAAATCTACTTTTCTATACTGATGGAACCGAAGTTCTGGATCGCCAGCATAATGTGATGCCTAATGGTTCCAATTTAAAAGGAAATGTATCCAGTACTCAATCTGCGATCATAGTTCCCCGGCCTAAACATCCTGGAATCTATTACCTGTTTACGGTAGACAAACCAGATTATACTATTCCAAAAAATGATCCCATAGAAGGTGTTCATTACAATATTATCGACATGTCCTTGAATTCCGGTTACGGAGATATTGTTAATGGTCAGAAAAATATTCCTTTACAAACCTTTGATCCTGGTAGCCCAGAAGAAAGTGAGTTCAAGAGTTCGGAAAAAATTGCCGCGATCATCGCCGGGGATTGTGAATCTTATTGGGTCGTGACACATTTTACTAATAAGTTCTATTCCTTTAAAGTTACGGAAGACGGTTTGGTCACAGATCCGGTGATCACCTCAGTTCCTACCAATATTCCGCCTACCACCAGAGATGACGGAGCAAATAAAACGGCCATCGGACAAATGAAAATTTCTCCCGATGGTAAATTACTGGCCATTGCTCACGCCTCTACTATTCTGGGAAGTGGCCCGAGGGATACAAATAAAACAAATGGAAAAGCTTTTCTATACAATTTCAATGATGATGACGGAACCGTTTCCAATGAAAGACTGATCCTTGATAATGCTTATCCTTATGGTGTTGAATTTTCAGCCAGGTCTGAAAAATTATATATCACCAATAACTTCTATAAAGCAAACGGAGTTTTAGATAAATCTGAACTGTATCAGTTCGATCCAAATTCACCAAATGTTTCCGGTACAAAGATGCTGATCTATTCAAGTTCTTTTACTGCCGGAGCACTTCAACTTGCGATCGATGGCAAAATATACAGATCTGGTTATCCTTTTCTAGCAGAAGGCCATAATGCCGTGTCAGTAATCAATAAACCTGAACTAACGGGTAATGCCGCAAACTATGTCCAGGATGCAATTAAGCTTCCGCAGGGAACTTTAGTTACTTTAGGTCTTCCGCAATTCATTCAATCATTACTTAAAAACGATTTTGTTGCTGAAAACCTCTGCCTTGGAGATGAAACGCAATTTTCAATTTCTGAAGAGGCAAATTATGATTCAGCGGAATGGGATTTTGATGATGGAACAACAGCAACCGGTTTGGAAGTTACTCACACTTTTACTGCACCCGGCTCCTATACCGTGACCGTTAATGGATATATTAATGGAATAATTCAGGAACCGATCTGCAAGCAGATTGATATTGCAGAAAATCCCGATGTTCTTGCTAGTTATGAACTTGTCCAATGCGATATCTATGACGACAACGGTACAGACGGCCTGGCTGAATTCAATTTACAATTAGCCAAAGACCCGATTTCAAAAGGTAATACTGCCACGCAGGTATTTTTCTACGAATCAAGAACTGATGCTGAAAATGATCCGAAGAATAGTAATTCACTGGATAATATTTTCAGAAACACGGTTCGAGATCAAAAACTGATCGCGAAAGTAACTTCTTTTGGTTCTTTATGTTATAGCATTTCAGAAGTCAGTCTGAAAACCAAAGACGGCACAGATATTTACCCAGACCCGGTGAGCGGATGTGACCTGGGGAATGGTGATGCTGAATTTAACCTGGACCTAATAAAAACTAATATTGTGAATGATTATGGTTTGCCGCAGAATGTAAACCTTACTTTTCATGAAAAAGAGGCAGACGCAGCTTTGGGTTTAAATCCTTTGCCAGCAACATATCTTTCAGATCCACGAATTCTATACATCAGGGCAGAAAGTGATAATATTTGTTATGGTTCTGGGTCCGTAGAGCTTAAGATCGGTTCAGTTCCAGATCTTCAGGAAGCATTCAATCTGCAGGCTTGTTCCTCTCAATTTCCTGTTGAGATCGGTGAAGATCTTGGAATAAATTCTTCCAGGTATGATTTTACATGGAATACAGGAGAAACGGGACAGAGCATCACGGTACAGCAAGGAGGGACTTATTTTTTAACCGTTTCTGATAAAGAACTGGGTTGCAGCAGAGAAATTGAATATACCGTGTCAGAACAGTTATCTCCGGAAATAATTGATATTAATATCAATGCAGAATTGTCCAGTGGTCAGGTAGAAGTTATTGCCGAACCCAATGGAGAGGGCTTTTATGCGTTGGATTCAGAATCAGGTCCTTTTCAGACCAGTCCGATTTTTACAGATGTTGCTCCAGGACCTCATACTGTTTATTTAAAAAATGAAAACGCCTGCGAGCTTATATCCAAGGAAATATTTGTATTTGGTTTTCCAACATTTTTCACTCCTAATAATGATGGGCAAAATGATGTTTGGAGACCATTGTCAATAAAATCTCCTGAATACGCGATCCAAAGTATTTTTATATTTGACCGTTATGGTAAATTACTGAAACAATTGTCTCCAGGTCAGGGTTGGGATGGTAATTTCAATGGAAATCCAATGCCTTCAAATGATTATTGGTTTGAAGTTACTTTGCAGAATGGCCGAGTGTTCAAAGGACATTTTTCACTGATCAGGTCTAATAAATAATATGAATTGAACAATTTTAGAATAGCCATATTTTTATTTAGTTGTTTCATTCTTTCCAGCACCAGCGGATTTTCTCAAGGTTCTGTGAATGATTGCTCGGGCGCTATAAAAATCTGTGGAGATGGAGTTTTAGCCACCAATGCCGAGGGTGCCGGAATTCAGGAAATACAGGGACTGGCCTGTAGTGGTTATGAAAGTAACAGTATCTGGCTGGAGGTGGAACTGGTTAAAAGTGGAACTTTAGGATTTGATCTTATTCCTGCAAGCAGAGATATTGTTATTGATTATGATTTCTGGGTTTTTGGACCTGCCAATAACTGTAGCCAAATTGGCTTACCCATTCGCTGCTCTACGACCAACCCTCAAGCTGCCAACCAGGGAAATAATTATACCGGGATGAGAGATAGTGAAACCGAAACCCGTGAAGGTCCGGGAGCAAATGGAGACAGTTACATCAGGTCTCTGGATGTTCAGGCTGGAGAAACTTATTACATAGTTATTGATAGATTCTCAGGCGATAGTTCCTTTAGACTTGAATGGACGGGAACCGCTACTGTTGATGGTTCTCCTTTTCCTGCCGGACCGGAAATCAACAAGCCAGCAGATCTTGAAACCTGTAATGCCAGTGGAACTGCCGATTTTGATCTATCCAAAAATGACAATGCGATCACGATTCAGAACAATACCACACTTAGTTATCATGCGAGTCTTGCCGATGCGTCCGACAACTTAATGCCAATAGGCCCGGTATTTACCAGCACGGGATCTCGAAATACAGTATTTGCAAGGGTGGAAAACGATCTTACAGGATGCTATAAAATTACGGAGTTTGACCTGATCATAAATGACGGCCCGCTTATTCAGCAGGATTTGCAGATTGAAAGTTGTGATCTGGATCAGGACGGTAATGAAGATTATGTTCTTTCAGATATCAATCCCAAAATTCTTTCGGGTTTAAATCCTTCAGGTTATGACGTAAGTTTTTACAAAACTTCAGATGAGGCACAGCAAAATGTAAATTTTCTTCCTGATACTTTTAATTCTGCCGGACTGGAAACAATTTATGCCAGAGTTTCAGAAACTGGAAATCCCAATTGCTTTAATATCGCTTCAATCGATTTAATTCTCAATTCTCCACCTCAATTGGAGTCATACTCACTGGTGCAGCCTTCCGTAAATTCAAATAATAACACGGTGACCCTGGAAGTTACCAATGCCCAGCAATATGAGTTTTCACTTGGAAATATTGATGGTCCCTATCAAAGTGATCCTACTTTCGAGAATGTTTCATCCGGTTTTCAAACATTATACATAAGAGATTTGAATCAATGTGCGATCATCACCACTGAAATTGCCGTTTTGGGATATGATAATTTCTTTTCTCCAAATCAGGATGGAATTAATGATTTTTGGCAAATAAATGGCATGACGCCAGATGTTGCGGTAGATAATCTTATTTACATCTATGATCGCTACGGCAAACTTATGACCAGGATGAGCGGTGCTGATAAAGGCTGGGATGGAAATTATAATGGTAATCCCATGCCAGCAGAAGATTATTGGTTCAGAGTAATGCTGAAAAACGGCCAAGAATTCACCGGGCATTTTTCACTTGTTAGATGATTCCTAAAATCTTGAATAAGGTTTTATAATTGCTTAATTTCGTGAGGCTGAGAAAAAGAAAATCTGCCGAATGAAATTCAAAATAGAATCAGAATACAAACCCACCGGAGATCAACCCAATGCGATCGATCAACTGGTTACCGGAATAAAGAAGAACGAACAATACCAGACTTTACTTGGGGTAACAGGTTCCGGTAAAACTTTTACTGTCGCGAATGTGATCGAGAAAGTTGAAAAACCAACTTTGGTTCTTGCTCATAATAAAACTCTGGCTGCGCAATTGTATTCTGAATTCAAGGAATTTTTTCCGGAAAATGCCGTAGAATATTTCGTTAGTTATTACGATTACTATCAGCCCGAAGCTTTTATTCCATCTTCTGGAACTTATATAGAAAAAGATCTTTCGATCAATGAAGAGATTGAAAAACTTAGGTTAAGTACTACCTCGTCTTTATTAAGCGGTAGGCGCGATGTTATCGTAATTGCTTCGGTTTCCTGCTTATACGGTATTGGAAACCCGGTGGAATTCAGGAAAAATGTGGTTTCTATTGAACGGAATATGCAAATATCCAGAACTAAATTCTTGCATAGACTGGTGCAAAGTCTTTATTCCAGAACTGAAGCAGAATTCACCCATGGAAATTTCAGAATAAAAGGTGATACTGTAGATGTATTCCCGAGTTATGCAGATAATGCTTTCAGAATTCATTTTTTTGGCGACGAGATCGAGGAAATTGAAGCTTTTGACCCGGGAACCAATGATGTAATTGAAAAATATGAGCGGTTGAATATCTATCCCGCCAACATGTTCGTAACCTCTCCTGATGTGCTGAAAAGTGCAATTCACGAAATTCAGGATGACCTGGTGAAGCAGGTGGACTATTTCAGGGATATTGGTAAAACCCTTGAAGCAAAAAGACTGGATGAAAGAACCAATTTTGACCTTGAAATGATCCGGGAACTTGGTTATTGCTCTGGCATCGAGAACTATTCGAGATATCTGGATGGTAGGAAACCTGGGACGAGACCATTCTGTCTTTTGGATTATTTTCCTGAAGATTATTTAATGGTAGTAGATGAAAGTCATGTGACCATTCCACAGGTTCATGCTATGTTCGGAGGAGACAGGTCCAGAAAAGAAAATCTTGTTGACTACGGATTCAGATTACCGGCTGCAATGGATAACCGACCTTTAAAATTTGAAGAATTTGAAGCTCTGCAGAATCAGGTGATTTATGTTAGTGCGACTCCGGCAGACTACGAACTTCAGAAAAGTGAAGGAGTTTATGTTGAACAAGTGATCAGACCTACAGGTTTACTGGATCCTATTGTTGAAGTAAGGCCAAGTTTAAACCAGATAGATGACCTTATTGAAGAAATTCAGGTAAGAGTTGAAAAAGACGAAAGAACGCTGGTAACTACGCTGACAAAGCGTATGGCTGAGGAACTTACAAAATACCTTAGCCGAATCGATATTCGTTGTCGCTATATACATTCAGATATTGATACCCTGGAAAGAGTGGAAATTATGCAGGATCTTAGAAAAGGATTATTCGATGTTCTTGTTGGAGTTAACCTTTTACGTGAAGGGCTTGACCTTCCTGAAGTTTCACTTGTCGCAATTATCGATGCTGATAAAGAAGGATTTTTAAGAAGCAACCGCTCCTTAACTCAAACTATTGGTAGAGCAGCGAGACACGTTGATGGAAAGGCTATTCTGTATGCAGATAAGGTCACAGATAGTATGCAAAAAACTATCGATCAGACGGAATATAGGAGACAAAAACAAATGGATTACAATAAAGAGCATAATATCACTCCAACAAAGCTGGTGAAAAAGTTCAATTCTGCCCTAATTAAAGAAAAGCTTGATATCTATGAGCACGAAACGAGACCTGATCTAAAAGCTGCTGAGGAAGAAGCTGAATATCTAACCAAACCTCAAATGGAGAAACAGGTTAGAGAAAAAAGAAAAGCCATGGAAACTGCCGCAAAAGAGCTAGATTTCATGCAGGCTGCAAGATTAAGAGATGAAATAAAAATACTACAGGAAAAAATTAGCGAAAAAGCATAAAATTAAATTTTAGCTAAGCTTATTTAGCATATATTTATCTGTACCTAAAGCATTTAACAATACTCAAGTGGCAAACAAAACTGTTTGTCTATGAAAAATTTCTATGCTTTATTTTTAAGCTTAATTGCCTTTTCAGCTTTTGCCCAGGTGGGAATTGGAACTTCAGATCCAAAAGCTCAATTAGATATAATCGCGACTGATAAAGATAATCCGGCCAATATTGATGGTATCCTTATTCCGCGTATTGAGAAATTTCCATCGCAGAATCCAGGACTGGATCAACATGGAATGCTTGTATTTTTAAACAAAAGCGTTACAAATTTTCCTTCCGGCTTTTATTACTGGAATTCCAGCGAAAATAAATGGAAAAATTTGGCCGCTGATTCCGCCACAGGCAATTTTAATAAACCAGGCAGCACGCAAAGTCCCAATACTATTTCTGATCCAATTTACAGGGAGGCGAGTGTTGGTATAGGAACAGACCAGATTTCATCGAGATTACAAATAGCGATTGGAACGGGAAAGGATCTTAGCCTTAAGAAAGGTCTTGAAGTAGATAATGCAAATTCAGCTACGGATAATTTGACCACCTACGGAATTGTAAATGATAATCGAAGCGCTACCAATGGCAATAAATATGGAATTAAAAATAATGTGGGAGGTGTAGGAGCTGGAATTCATTACGGATTCTTTAATGAAACCTATCAGAATACGGGAACCAATGACATTTATGGAATTTTCAACAGAGTCGGTAGAACTTTTGGAGCTAAAAGTAATAATTACGGGATCTATAATGAAATTGGAAGCATTCAGGGAGTTGGTAATATTTACGGTATTTACAGTATCGCCATTGGTGACCAGAATAGCAATGTTTTTGCCGGTTATTTTGCTGGAAGAGTTGGAATAGGTAGTTCTACAGATACAGAGTATGTACTACCTGTAAACAGAGGATTGGAAGGCCAGACGATGATATTAAATGCTGCCGGACAGGCTAGCTGGGGAAATCCCGGATTCCAGAATTATTCTTCTACTACCAGCGCTACCGGTGATTTTATAATTACGGATGAGATTGGAACTTTGCGGATCAATAACCAGGTATCCGGATTGGTTATTCCTGCTTCAGCATCAAATAAAGGAAGGATCATCCGATTGATTAACTGGCCGGCGAATTCAGAAAAGAATTTGATTTTTCAAGGTAGTGACGATCTATTTGATGTAAGAACAAATTCGAAGGTTTTAAGCATTAAACCTCAGGAAATATTTACAATTCAAAGCGCAGGAAACAGATGGATATTGATTGATAGATAAAAAAAGCGCCCATAAATGGACGCCTTTTCTCCTTTAACTAACTAACCAAACTAACTTTTTTAGGAAATCTCTATTAACCTTTTAGCCTGAACTTTAGCTTCTTCACGCTTTGGTAATGCAATTTCCAACACACCATTATTGTAGGCTGCAGAAATTTTAGAACTATCTACAGAATCAGGCAAGCTAAATGCACGTTTAAAAGTGCTGTAGCTAAATTCCTTTCTGGTAAATCTACCTTCCTTATCTGAAGTTTCGTTTTCTTTCTTGTCTTCAGAAGAAATGGTCAATACATCATTATCTAACTCGATATTGAAATCTTCTTTGGCTTTTCCCGGAGCTGCTACTTCAACGCTAAAACTATCTTCTGTTTCCATGATATTTACAGCTGGAATGCTAGTCCCTATACTGTTTACATTAGTAGTTCCTCCTAACCAGTCAGTTCTGAACATATCGTCAAAAACTGTTGGCAGCCATCCTGAATCGGTTCTTTTAATTAAACTCATAGCTTTATATTTTTAAGTTGTACGTTATTTTGAATTTCAAATATTGATTAGCAATTGCAGTACCAACTCAAAAAAACTGCCTTTCTGTCGGTCTAAATCAAATTTATGCCGTCATTTTGTCTTGTTTGATAAATAAATATTAAAATCTCTAGACTCAGCTTAGATTGTTTAACTTTAAAATCTGAATTTCAGACTTAATGAAACAGCTCTACTACCGAACAATTTCCTTTTTTAATGTCGTTGAAAGTAAGATAGCATTCTATCCTACGCTTCTAGCCTTTGTTGGGTTTCTGTTCGCTGTGACCATGTTATATCTTGAAAATCAGGGAGTCTCTAAATACCTAATTGAGCATGCTCCGATCTTGGTCGTGAATAATGGTGATACGGCCATGACCATTTTAAGCGCACTGATTTCCGGACTTATCTCTGTTGTTGTTTTTAGTTTTTCCATGGTAATGTTACTGCTGAGTCAGGCATCTAGCAATTATTCGCCAAGATTGCTTCCAGGGCTTATAAGCGACCGAAGACACCAAGTGATATTAGGAATCTATCTGTTTACCATCATCTATTGTATTTTCATCCTTTTCAGCATTCAACCTACAGGTGATAAGTATCAAATTCCTGGTTTTTCAGTATTACTTGGAATCATCGAAACCGTCATCTGCATCTACGCATTCATTTATTTTATTCACAATATTTCTCAAAGCATACAGATCAGCAATATTTTACAGAAAATATTTGAAACAGCTAAGGGAAGACTAAATGAGCTGATTGAAAAAGAGGAAAAAGATCTGGATGACTTTCCAGAAACCGATGGCTGGTACGAGTATCACTCAAAAAAAAGCGGATATCTTCAAAATATTTCCTTTACTAACTTAATTGATATTTGCGAAGAGTATGATACGCAATTGCATATCCTTCCTTTCAAGGGAATTTTTGTGCTTAATGGAATTCCGTTATTTAAATCGAAAAAAGATCTGGATGAGGAAACTGTAAAAAAGATCCTTACTAATTTCAATTTCGCACGAGAGGAACTGGTTTCAGATAATTATACTTTAGCTTTTAAACAGATCACAGAGATCATCGTGAAGGCCATGTCTCCGGGCATTAATGATCCTGGAACGGCCATAAATGGAATTGATTATCTTACGGAATTGTTGGGAATTAGAATGCGTAAAAAAGACACCAGTAAGATCAAACGGGACGACAAGCTTTACATCAAACTGAACACGGTAGATTTTGAAGATCTCATCTACAATATCATGGCTTCTATAAGAACTTACTGTAAACATGATGTGGTAATCGTTCAGAAACTTCTATTAATGTTCCATTATTTAAAAAAACAACAGATAGAGGAATCTTCATATTCAAAAGTCTTGGATAAGGAAGCTGCAAACCTGATCAAGGATGCGGAAGAATCTATAGAAAACCAGGTAGATATTGAAAGAGTAAAAACTCTTGCCTCTACTTTTAATTTAAAATTTCAAAATTAGCAATGGCATTAACAAATAATGATATATTCAAAAAATTACGGGTAGCGCATAAACTTACCAATGAAGATATTGTCAAGATCTGCGAACTGGTAGATTTTAAGGTTTCAAAAAGTGAACTTGGAGCAATTTTCCGTAGAGAGGACCATGAGAAATACATGGAATGTGGGGATCAATTTTTAAGAAATTTTCTAGACGGACTTATCATTCATTTAAGAGGGCCCATGCCGAAAAAGAAATAAAAAAAGGAGCGATGATTTCGCTCCTTTTTAATTCTAATTCTGGCACAATATTATCGAACCAGTTTTTTGTATTTAATACGTTTTGGCATCACATCTCCACCTAAACGTTTCTTCTTATTTTCTTCGTAATCTGAGAAACTTCCCTCAAAGAAATAAACCTGAGAATCACCTTCAAAAGCAAGAATGTGCGTACAGATTCTATCAAGGAACCATCTATCGTGAGAAATTACTACCGCACAACCTGCAAAATTATCCAGTCCTTCTTCCAGCGCCCTCAAAGTATTTACATCAAGGTCATTGGTAGGCTCATCGAGTAAAAGAACATTTCCTTCTTCCTTCAGCGTCATGGCGAGATGCAAACGGTTCCTTTCACCACCAGATAGCATACTAACCTTCTTATTCTGCTCACTTCCGCTGAAATTGAATCTACTTAAGTAAGCCCTTGAATTTACCTGGCGACCACCCATCATAATAAGTTCCTGCTCATCACTAAAGTTTTGCCAAATGGTTTTTTCAGGATCAATATTCGCGTGGCTTTGATCAACGTAGGCAATCTTTGCGGTTTCACCTACTTTAAAGCTTCCTTTATCCGGTTCTTCTTCACCCATGATCATTTTGAAGATGGTGGTTTTACCTGCACCGTTAGGACCAATAATACCCACAATTCCAGCCTGAGGTAAATTGAATTTCAGATCTTCGTAGAGTAATTTATCTCCAAAAGCCTTACTCACTCCTTCAGCTTCGATCACATTGGTACCAAGACGGGGCCCGTTAGGAATATAGATCTCCAGCTTTTCATCCATTTGCTTTTGATCCTGGCTGAGTAGTTTATCGTAATTTTTAAGTCTTGCCTTCTGTTTTGTCTGTCTTCCTTTCGGACTCATACGCGACCATTCAAGCTCACGTTCAAGAGTTTTCTGACGCTTGCTCGCCTGCTTCTGCTCCTGAGCCAACCTTTTAGATTTCTGATCTAACCATGAAGAGTAATTCCCTTTCCAAGGAATTCCTTCCCCCCTATCAAGTTCAAGGATCCACCCAGCAACATTATCAAGGAAATAACGGTCGTGAGTTACAGCGATCACTGTTCCCTTATATTGTTGTAAATGATGCTCCAACCAGTGTACAGATTCAGCATCTAGGTGGTTGGTAGGCTCATCCAGCAATAATACGTCTGGCTCCTGAAGTAAAAGTCGGCATAAAGCCACTCTTCTTCTTTCTCCTCCGGAAAGCACTGAAATTTTCTTATCAGGCTCCGGAGTTCTTAACGCATCCATGGCTATCTCCAGCTTGGTATCTAACTCCCATGCATTGCTAGCATCAATCTTATCCTGAAGTTCAGCCTGCTTATCCATAAGCTTTTGCATCTTATCAGCATCTTCGTAAACTTCCGGAAGACCGAACATATCGTTGATCTTATTATATTCGTCAAGAACCGCAACAGTTTCTGCCACACCTTCCTTTACCACTTCCAGCACCGTTTTTTCTTCATCGAGTTCAGGCTCCTGCTCCAGCATTCCTACACTGTAATTCGGAGAAAAAACCACGTCTCCCTGGAAATTCTGATCTCTTCCTGCAATAATATTCAGCAAGGTAGATTTACCAGATCCATTCAAACCAAGGATACCGATCTTTGCTCCGTAGAAGAAACTTAAATAGATATTTTTCAATACTGGGGTGTTCGCCTTCGGAAAGGTTTTGGTCACTCCAGACATTGAAAAAATCACTTTATTATCATCTGACATATATTTCTAAAATTTTAAATTTTATAATTTACAAGGATGCAAATATCCTGAATTTTTCACAGAAATCAATTATCATAAATACCCAATAATCTTTGAATTATGAGCAATTGACCGGTATGATATGCAGAATGTTCTATTACCAGAAGGATCTCTCTGAAAAGACTATGCTCATCAGAGTTTTTGACCGGAGCATTCAAATCAACTTTTTCATCCAGAATTAGGTCTTTCAACATTCTTCTATCTTCAAAATATTCTGCCTTTAGATCTTCCCAGTCATCTTCACTTTCGGCAAACCGATTTTCCGGCCAGTAATCGTCTGGCCAGTTATGAGTTTTATAGTTTTCTGAAATGGAATAATTCAGAATATCTTTTTGGGCATACCAGATATGATAAAAAATCTCGTAAAACGAGTATGGTAATCCTTTCGGCCTGATGCCTATTTTATCAAACGGTATCGCATCAAGAAAACTATCGATGGAAGCAAAAGCAAGTCCACTTTCCAGATGTTTTACCAATTGTGCTCTTTCTGAATTTTCATTCTTACCGTCCATTAAACTCTTCCTTTTAACGCATTAAAAACCCAGGAAATAAAGAAAAACCCGATTCCGGTTACTGAAAATCCGATAGCATAATCTTTATATTTTAGTACGCCAAGAAGCACCAGCGCGGTACCCACAAGAAAGGTCAGAAATGACGCCCACCCAAAAATGGTATTTTTATTCATTGCCATAAGTTCTGTTTTAAACAAATATCGTCTAATTTTTAATGATTTTTTTAAACCTTATAATAAATGTGATTTTGTATTTTAGCCAAAAGCCCTTTCTGAATGAAGATTCATAAAATTTGTTCAGAATCTAGATTAAATTCTCATTTAATCTTATCAAATTAGTCGAATAACTGTAAAAAGTTCAAAATAATGGATATCAACTTCAACAAGAATGAAGATCATAATAAGCTTCTGGTTTCGACCTTGAGACAGAAACTTGCTAAAGTAAAATTAGGTGGTGGTGAAAAGAGAATTGAAAAGCATCACTCTAAAGGTAAAATGACTGCCAGGGAAAGAATTGACTTTCTTTTAGACGATAATGAAAAGGCAATAGAAATTGGAGCTTTTGCCGGAGAAGGAATGTATGAGGAACATGGCGGCTGCCCAAGTGGTGGAGTCGTTGTAAAAATTGGCCATGTTTCAGGAAAGCAATGTATCGTCGTGGCAAATGACGCTACCGTAAAAGCCGGCGCCTGGTTTCCAATTACCGGGAAGAAAAACCTTCGCGCTCAGGAAATAGCCATAGAAAACAGATTACCCATCATTTATCTTGTAGATAGTGCGGGTGTGTATTTGCCAATGCAGGATGAGATCTTTCCAGATAAAGAACATTTTGGAAGAATATTCAGAAATAATGCGGTTATGAGCAGTATGGGAATTACCCAGATCGCAGCAATAATGGGAAGTTGTGTTGCAGGTGGAGCTTACCTGCCTATCATGAGCGATGAAGCTTTGATCGTGGAAAAAACCGGAAGCATTTTTTTAGCAGGGAGTTACCTAGTAAGAGCTGCAATTGGCGAGTCTATCGATAATGAAACTCTTGGAGGTGCTACCACGCATTCTGAAATTAGCGGAGTTACAGACTACAAAGCCAAAGATGATAAAGATGCTTTAACCCGCATTCAAAATATCATGGATAAAATTGGTGATTTTGATAAAGCCGGATATAATCATTCAAAGCCAGCAAAGCCAAAGGAAAACCCAGAAGAAATCTACGGAATTCTTCCTAAGAAAAGAAGTGATCAATATGATATGCATAAGATCATCGAAAGGCTGGTAGACGATTCAAAATTTGAAGAATACAAAGAAGGTTATGGCCAATCTATCATTACCGGTTATGCCAGAATTGATGGCTGGGCGGTTGGTATTGTGGCTAACCAGCGTAAGATCGTAAAAACCAAAAAAGGCGAAATGCAGTTTGGAGGGGTGATTTATTCAGATTCAGCAGATAAAGCCACCCGTTTTATTGCTAATTGCAACCAGAAAAAAATTCCTTTAGTTTTTCTTCAGGATGTTACCGGATTTATGGTAGGAAGTAAAAGTGAACATGGCGGAATCATTAAAGACGGAGCCAAAATGGTAAATGCCGTAAGCAATTCTGTAGTTCCTAAATTCACCATCGTAATTGGAAATTCATATGGAGCAGGAAATTACGCTATGTGCGGAAAAGCTTATGATCCTAGGTTGATCGTAGCCTGGCCAAGTGCAGAATTAGCAGTTATGGGTGGAACCCAGGCAGCAAAAGTTCTGGCTCAGATAGAGACTGCTTCTATGGAGAAGAAAGGCGAAAAAGTTGATGAAGAAAAAGAAAAAGAAGTATTTGAAAAACTGAAGGCCAAATATGACGAACAAACCTCAGCTTATTACGCCGCAGCACGCCTCTGGACCGATGCCGTAATTGATCCTCTGGATACTAGAAAATGGATTTCTACCGGTATTGAAGCTGCTAACCACGCTCCTATTGAAAAAGATTTCAACATGGGAGTGATCCAAACCTGATCTATGCGTAATATCATTCGTCTTATTTTTATTTTATTTTTTAGTTTTCAATTAAGCGCTCAGGACACCATTCAGAAACATGTGGTGAAAAAATATGTTCCGTTGAAAGCTTATAAAGAAATATTCGGTGAGACCACGGATACCACGGAATTCATGTACAGTAATAACGATACGCTGGTAAGTGTCCCGTTAGATTTTGATCCGTTTGAAGGTCAGAAGGTCAAGAAAGTACTTTATGAGCCAAAAGACGCCGATTTTCTAGAGACCTACATGAATGTTGCATACGGCACTGGAACCAAGGTGGATTCAACCAGACACATGAAATACTGGAAAGATGATATTCGAATTTATTTTGATGAAAGTGTTCCCGAGGCTGATGTAAGATTTATGATGAAAATTGCTGAAAATATATCCAATGAAGTCGATTCTTTAAACATAAGTAGAAACTTTATTAAGGAAAAGAGCAATTATTTTGTTTACTACCTTAATAAAGATTTTAATGTTGAGCATGAACCCAGGATAGGCAGTAAAAGTGGTTATTACATTCACTGGAATGGTAAAAATCAGATTTATAAAGGGACATTGAAAATCAATACCACAGTAGTTAAAAATAATTTGCTCAAAGAAAATTTGCTGCTATATCATTTTTTCAAATCACTTGGATATTTTTCAAAAAGCGAGAAACTCAATTGCGAAAGCATCTTATCTACCTGCAATTCTTATAGATCGTTGACCCAGGATGACCTGGAATTATTGAAATATCATTACTCCTACGGGGTTTGCAAGGGAACAGATCTGAAAAGTTTTAATGATCTCACAACCTCCATGAATGATAAACTGGAAAAAGATCCTAACGCAAAATTATATGTTGTACACCATGAATAAGATTATCTGTATTCTCTTCATTTTTACCTGTTCGATCAATTATGCGCAGGTTGTTGGCGAAAACCATTCAGATTATACCGAAGCGGACACTTTAAGAGGATCTCTGAGACCTGAAAGAACAAATTACGACGTTAAGAAATACCATCTTAAGCTTAAGGTAGATCCAGACTCGCAGTCAATTTCAGGCTCTAACACCATTAGTTTTGAAGTTCAGAAGGAATTGAATATGATGCAAGTAGATCTTTTTAAGAATATGGAAATCGATTCTATTATTCATTCTGGAAATAAATTGTATTATCAACGTAAATACAATGCCGTATTTATAAATTTTCAAGAAGCACTTTCAAAAGGTATTTCAGATTCAATTGAATTCTTTTATCATGGAAAGCCCAAAATAGCAGAAAATGCGCCATGGGACGGCGGTTTTGTATGGTCTCAGGATAAGGATGGAAATCCATGGATTGGTGTGGCAGTTCAGGGAACCGGAGCTAGTTTATGGTATCCAAATAAAGATCACCAAAGCGATGAACCGGATGAAGCACATTTAGATATTGCCGTTCCAAATGGATTAATGAACGTTTCTAACGGAAGATTTCTCGGGCAAAATGACCTCGGAAATGGATTTACCGAATGGAGCTGGAAAGTAGTGAACCCAATAAATAACTACAATATCATGATCAACATTGGGAACTATGAACATTTCTCAGATAAGTACCAGGATCTAACGCTGGATTATTATGTACTTCCCTATAATCTTGAAAAGGCTAAAAAGCAATTTGAAGAAGTCAAGCCGATGATGGATTGTTTTTACGAAAAAATGGGGCCTTATCCTTTTCCAGAAGATGGCTATAAACTGGTTGAAACTCCATATTTGGGAATGGAGCATCAAAGCGCGGTGGCTTATGGAAACAAATATTTGAAAGGATATCTAGGTAATGATCTTTCCGGAACTGGGATTGGCCTGAAATGGGATTTTATCATTATCCATGAATCGGGTCATGAATGGTATGGCAACAGTATTACTGCCAAAGACATCGCCGATATGTGGATTCATGAAGGTTTTACCAGTTACACCGAATCAATTTTCATAGAATGCGAATGGGGAAAAGAGGACGCATTGAAATATATCAGAGGAATCAGGCAGAATATCTCAAATTCTTCTACTATCATTGGCGATTATGGTGTTAATGCTGAAGGTTCTGGTGACATGTATTATAAGGGCGCAAATCTTTTGAATATGATTAGAAGTATTTACGACGATGATGAATTATGGTGGGAAACTTTTAGAGATTATACTCAAACTTTTAAACATCAAACCATCACTTCTGCCGATACCGAGGCCTTTTTTGATGCTGCCACATCGGTTGATCTTAAACCGGTTTTCGAGCAATATCTTCGGAATTCTAAACTACCAACCCTTCAACTAAGACAGGCAGATGATCAAATACAATATCGCTGGAAAGCAGATGTAGCCGATTTCAAAATGCCTGTGGATGTAATTATTGACGAAGAAGAAATTAGATTTGATGCTACTTCAGAATGGCAATCTTATGAAACTGGAGAAGAATTGGATGAACTAAAAGTGAATGATCTAGAATTTTATATCGATACTGAAATCGTTAAATAGATTGTAACAATTAGAATTGAACAACCATTTATTTTTTTTAGAGGGTTTTACTTTTTATTTGAAAATAAGAAGGGTTTGATATTGTAAATTTTCTAAGATCTATCTATTTAGTTACTGGTCTTATCTGAAGGAATAAGCATTAGTTCTCTCTGTCTTTTATTCACGTATCTAAAACCATCCTCACCCCAAAATCCAGCTTCTTCCAGCATGATCCTAACCCTTTTATTCCATTCCGGGATTTCTACTTCAGTATTTAATTCTATAGCATAAACTGTATTTTCAAATAGCTTATAATCTCCAGTTCCCGGCACGCCTTCCTGCTGATCCCACATACCGATAGTTGGCCCGGCAGAATGACCATACAATCCTAATGGATGTGTATAGATAGATGCTTTCAATCCTTTCTCTTTCGCCTGCTCTAGACTATTGCTTAAAATTTCATTTCCGGTGAGCCCGGTCTTAAAATTAGAAGTCAGAATATCCTGAAGATCATTCCCTTTCTGAAAGGCTTTCTGAAGAAAATCTGGCGCTTCATTTTCATCATTTTTCAGTACATAGGCCATTTGCTGGCAATCTGTATTCAATCTTAAATATGAAATTCCGAAATCACAATGCAACAGATCTCCTGGCATAATGACATCACTCCCATTTTCATCTGAAAATGCAGTGATATGATCTACAAGTTCCTCCTCCGACCGCTGAATATCAACAGTTGGATGGAACCAGGTTTCCAGCCCCAGATCTGTCACTCGCTGTCTCATCCACCAGACAACATCATCTGTGGTAGTCACTCCGGGTTCAATTACCTGTTTGCTAAAAGCTTCGTCAATAATATTATGAGTAGTTTCTACAAGTGAACTATAAATCACCATTTCACGCAGCGTACGGGTTTCAATCCAACCTACGGCAAGATCTTCAGCGGAAACAATTCGATCCTGAAATTTTTCGGGTAAAGCCTCTATAAATTCATCGTAATCTGTTTTCACCAAACCGTCAGCAATTCCGAAATTTTCAGAAATATTTAATCCGATAGAATCGGGATTTCTAGCCTCAATAATATCTACGAGCGCTTTCCATTGATCTGGTTGTTCTTCTTTATTCCAGGCAGATTCGATAATATCCCCAATATTATAACGCGCAATAGCCAGTTTTTCGATTGAATCCTGAGATTTTAAACGATTGAAGACTAAAATGGTTCGTCTCCTGGCATTCAACCAGGTTGATGGCAACATGGTTCGTAATACTGGATCTTCATTGTATTCCCGAGATATCACTATCCACATATCAATATCCGTTCTATCCATTAAATCCGGTAGAACCTGGTTGAATCTTTCGTTAAGTATTTCGTCTATAATTTGCGAACGTTCGCGTTCAGCTAGAACCTGGCTTTGTGTAATGCCGGTTCCTAAAAGCAGCACCAGCAATATTAATTTTCTCATGTAAATTGGGGGTTTAACTCACCTTACTTTTTAGCGTATTTTCGCGGTGAATTTTTCCATTTGGAGTCTCTTCGAATTTTTCGATAAGATAGATTTTCTTAGGCTTTTCATATTTATCCAGTGATTTCAATCCTCCAAGAGATTTCTGAAGATCATCCAAAGTTTCTTCTGAAAAATCATCTTCTACGAATAAAACCAGTTTTTCTCCAAGAGAATCATCTGGCATTGAGGTTACAAAAAACCGGTGATCCAGCACTTTATTAAGTTTTCTTTCGATCTCTTCAGGATATAATTTGATGCCGCCAGAATTGATAACATTGTCGTACCTGCCTTTCCAGATAAATTTCTTGTAGGTAATGATCTCAACAACATCATTGGTTACGATCTCTTCATCGAGAATGTTCGGCGCCTTTATGATCAGGCAGCCTCGTTCATCCTGTGCAATGCTTATATTTGGCAGAAGTTTAAAAGCTCTCCTGGATTTATTTTTTTTAGTGGGATTCAATCTTCTGGCGGCAATATGACTGCAGGTTTCTGTCATTCCATAAGTTTCATAAATTTTAGAATCGACATCAACCAGCATTTCAGCAATTCTCGTAGACACCACTCCCCCGCCAATGATCATTTTTTTGACCAGGTGAAGACGAGCAATAGAATTGTCCAGTTGAAAAGGAGTCATGGCTGAAAAATCATAAACCTTAAAAACCTGATCTAATGGATTTGATGATGGCGGAACTGTGTCCAGGTGCCAACCTACAAACATTGCTCTAACCAGCATCATTTTTCCTGCGATATATTCAGCAGGAAGACACATTAAAGCTGTTGTTTTTGCGGGAAGTTTGAAAAATTTTGAAGTCGCCAGCGCAGAATTGATCATGTGCTGTTTTTCCAGCCTTATCTTTTTAGGTGTTCCAGTGGAACCAGACGTACTCACTTCAATATAAGAGACTGGTTTCAACCAATCCAGTAAAAAATTACCAATTTGTTGTTCAAACGGCTCACCCTCTTTAATATAACTGTACGCAATATTCTTTAGCTCAGCATTATTAAAATGACGCTTATTGAGCATAAAATCAGGATGTGTTTCAGGTATTTTGTACTTGCCTGTCATACTTCAAACTAAGTTGATAAATAACTTATTACTGAAAGTTAACAAATTGCAATGAAATTTTTAAATAACTTCTGAAACATTTATCTAATCAGGAACTAAGAACGATTTGAAAATTGTTGAAAACTTAGAAAGTGAAAGTACTAAGATTTTCAAATTCCTCAACATTTTCGGAGTTTAAGCGGTATTGATACAGGGCTTCGGGACCAATCACAAATAGATGATCCTGTTTAATAATTAAATCAAATCCGTCCACCGGAATTCCGCCTAATAAATCTGGCATGGCAGGTCCTGTCACGTCGAATATGCGAACGACTCCTTCATCTGTCACCAATAAATTATCGCCATAGATACCTAAACCTATTGGCCGGTCCATCCTGATAACGTTCAGCAACTCCGGGTTCATCGGATTTTCAACATTATAAATTTCCAGCTGATTAACGTCTCCGGCACAACTAGCATTGGTATGCAAAGTTACATATGCATAAGAACCGTCTGAAACTACAGGATCGCAACTTCTCACATGTTGCACCTCGGCGAGCTGAAGCGGGAATTCAGGATCTGATATATCATAAATAAACATTCCCAGCCTGCTGCCTACAAATAAATTCTCACCTAAACTGTAAAGAGTTTCAATATCAAAACCAATATATTTTTCATTTACAAATTCTGGTTTATCTCGATTACTAATATCAAATATTCTTAAAGACTGATCGTCTACCGTGTATAAATAATCTCCGGCAAGGGTAAACCTGGCAAGAGATCCTCCCATCCCATCACCTTTTGCGTTACCATTAGGTCCCGTAGCATTTTCAGTACTACAGGAGATCAATAATCCAAAAAGAAATAAAATTGCTAACTTTTTCATATCTCTTAGTTTCTGGATTGATAACCGATGACGATTTGATCCTGAGCCACATCAAAATCCTGCGCCATAAAGCCGTCAGGAGAATTTAAAGGAGGGAATACATTTCTTTCTCTATGCACGATCTCTACAGCTCCCATGCTATAGTGCATAGCCACTAGATCTACGGCGTGGTGTACATAAATAGTATTATTTCGAATGGCGAGATCTGTTGCCAATGGAATTTCTATAAAAGATATATTCTTCGGGTTTTCAGGGTCACGGTTATCCAGCACATGAAATCCTTTTTCCACTTCATTGATATAGACCATGTCTCCGTTCACATAAATCTTTCCAGCCTCTTCTATTGCTCTGGGACCGCTTACTGCGATCGTGCTTTCAAATGTTTCTCTATCTATTGTAATCGGTTCAAATGCACTCGCAGCCGGGTCTGTAGTCCATTGATCATCATCATTTCTATACCAGCAAGACTGCAAGATGAGGCTTGCAAATAGCAACAATGGAATTTTTCTCATGATATGGTTAGTTTCTAACAAGATACATTAAAACCTGAAAGGTTGCGTATTAGAAGCTAATTTTCAAGCTAGTAGATGTAATCATCGTTTGGAACAGGCTCCGGTTTTTCAACTTTTCCGAATAGTTTTCCTTTCCAGTCTGTCCACTTATATTTCTTCGCCATGATAAACAGGAATAATGGATAAATAACCAAAATAGGAATTAGAACATCCCAACCGGCAGAAGGTTCAGAAATATCCTTGAAAATTGAATTAGTTTGAAATGCTGTCCAGTCGGCAGTGACCAATAGTGCGGTTAGCAAATTGTTAGCGGCATGGAAGCCCAGGGAGAGTTCAATCCCTTCATCCATAAGCGCCATGATACCAAGCATAAAACCAGTGCCAATGTAATAGATCATAATGATGTTTCCCAGTTTGGTCACTTCAGGATTAAAAAAATGCAGACCACCAAAAACAACGGAAGTTATGATCAAGGGCAACCAGCGATTTCGGCTAAGCACTCCTATTCCCTGCATCAAATAAGCACGGAAGAAATACTCTTCGAAACTTGTCTGTAGCGGAACCATTAAAACAGCTACCGCCAAAAGAATCAGAAAAGGCTTTGAATCGAAATTCCAGAGATAATCCTGCGGATTAGAATAATAATCTCCTATGGTAGTGATCACGATGAATACGCTTACAAGTGCGAAAGCGAACCAGAATCTTCCCCAATCTATCCTTTTACGCGATGTGGTTAACGATACCAGATCCTGATTATGAATTTTCTTTACTGCAAAAAAGAGGAAAACCAGGGCGATAGCGAAAGAGAGTAACATCAGAAATAAAAAGTAATTGGAATCGAGCGCCGTCATCATATCAGTTTCGGAAAGACCAATGGCTTCTTCAACACCAATTTCCATAAAAATTGCTACGGTAAGCGGAATCTGACCAATAAATACACCTGCAAGAACTACAACAACCCCAACAATATACCTCCAGAGATCGTGTTTAAATTTGAATGCCTGAGCTATGAACATTTAATTTGAATAATTTATTTCCCACTTTTTCGCAGGGTTATACTGAATCTTACCATTCTGAACTTCTAAAGGACTTTCAATATTATTGGTATACAAACCGCCTGTCCCAAGGCCTTGTGGCAATTTTGAATCAAGCATGTATGTATATTGTGAGATGGCATTTAACCCGATATTACTTTCCAGCGCACTGGTGATCCACCAGTCTATATTAATTTCAGCGCAAGCTTCAATCCACTCGTTTGTTCCTTTAAATCCACCAATGAGACTTGGTTTAAAAATCGCATATTGTGGCTTTATAGTTTGTAGTAGTTTTGCCTTTTCTGTTACATCTGTAATCCCAATCAACTCTTCATCCAGCGCAATAGGTAATGGTGTTTTGTCACATAGTTCAGCCATTTCATTTATCTGACCCTGCTTAATAGGCTGTTCGATACTGTGTAAACTGAATTTTGATAATTGCTCCAGTTTTGATAACGCCTCATCCGGTGCAAATGCGCCGTTAGCATCTACACGCAATTCTATTTCCTTTTCTGAAAAATTTTCCCGGATAGATTTAATCAGGTCCAATTCAGTTTCGAAGTCGATAGCCCCGATTTTTAGCTTAATACAATTAAAACCTGCTTCGATCTTGTCTGAAATTTGCTCTTTCATAAAGGCTTTATCACCCATCCAGATGAGTCCGTTAATCGAAATCGCATCTTTTCCGGCAGTAAAATCTGAAGGAAATAAAAGAAAGGGATCTTCAGCTTCCAAACTTTTAAAAGCCATTTCTACTCCAAACTGAATACTTGGAAATTCCCTGAGCTCTTCCCAGAGCATGTCTTTACCAATATTGATATTATTACAAACCCATTTTAGCTTTTCTTCATAGTCTGGACGGTCATCGTAACTAAGGCTTCTCAAAATGCCACATTCGCCAATTCCAAAATTATCTCCGTCTGAAATCTTTAAAAACCAGGTTTCTTTTTCAGTAAGAACGCCCCGCGAAGTTCCGCTAGGGCGTTTAAAATTTAAAATATACTTTTTATAAGATGCCGTCATTTATATCTCTATAGATTCCCCTATGTCGAGCAACATGAGGTCTTTTCCTTTTTCGTAAAATTTCTTTTTCGCCTCTTCATGATCAATTTCAATATAACCGAAAGTATCATAGTGGCAACCTATGATCTTATCACATTCGATAAAATCGCTGGCAATAATGGCATCATCCACTCCCATGGTAAAATTATCTCCTATCGGGAGCACCGCGATGTCCAGTTTGGTATGTAACGGAATGAGTTTCATATCCATCGTTAGCGCAGTATCACCCGCAATATAAATATTCTTATGCTCACCTTCAATTACAAATCCTCCAGGCTGGCCGCCATACTTTCCATCAGGGAACGAACTGGTATGAATAGCATTCACATATTTTACTTTTCCGAATTCAAAATCCCAGCTTCCGCCATGATTCATCGGGTGAACTTCAAATCCCTTATCTTCATAATGATTCGCGATCTCATAATTACTTACGATCACTGCTCCAGTATTTTTTGCGATCGCTTCAGCGTCCAGAATATGATCCTGATGTGCGTGTGTTAGTAAAATATAATCTGCTTTCAGATCATTAATATCTACTTTATCTTTTGAAAGATCGTTTCCGGTGATAAATGGATCCACAAGAACGTTGATATCTCCAATTTTCAATGCCAGTGTATTCTGACCGTAAAAGGTAATTTCCATAATCTTATTTTTCGGTTTTCAATAAAAATAAGGATTCACCCAAAAATCTCTGAAACTGCCGATATATAATTTTGTTAAACTTAAAAGAAGCGACTACCAAATAAGTCCCAAAGCAAAGAGCAGCGATATTCCAAATGTTGACAAGGCCACTACTTTTAGCTCAGGATCCAGTTCTTTTGGATCACTATTAGTTACTACTCTCTTCAAATGGAAGAATAAGGGTATAAACGCAATTAGATAAATAAGATCATTCAATTCAGATGAATTAATAACGGAATAGACCAGTAGAAAAAATAAGGCTCCTAGAATTAGAATATAATGGTAATCCTTGGCTTTTTTATCTCCCATTTTGACCACAAGCGTGATTTTTCCAGCCTTCTCATCTGAAATACGATCCCGAAGATTATTCAAATTTAGCACCGCTACACTTAAAAAACCTATGGCAATTGCAGGAAATATGCTGATAAGTTCATGATCATGACTGTACAAATAATATGAACCATAAACAGAAACCAGTCCGAAGAATATAAATACAAAGATATCTCCAAAACCTTTATAACCATAAGCCGTATTGCCAACGGTATATTTAATAGCGGCAATAATGGCCCCTACTCCAAGCAGAAAAAACACCAGCGCAGATAGCAACTTTTCACTGCCAAAGGACGCATAGATCAATAGAACCGCCAATAGCAAAGTTGCAGCTGCGGTAATTATCATCGCCTGTTTCATATCTTTTTGCGTGATCAGCCCGCTTTGAATTGCACGTGCTGGGCCTATTCTGTCTTCATTATCTGTCCCCTTTACACCATCGCCATAATCATTCGCGAAGTTCGAAAGGATTTGTAAACCAAGCGTTGTTCCCAGCGCCAAACTGAAAATTGCCAGGTCAAAATAACCTTCAAAAGCTGCTATGCTACTTCCAACTAGAATTCCGGATATGGAAAGAGGTAGGGTTCTAAGCCTTGCGGCATTTATCCAGGATGAAATTCTATTCATTATTAATTCATTATTTTAACCAGAAGCTCCTTCAACAGGTCACCCTGAGAAACATTGCTCGCACCAACACCTTTGCTTTTCACATCTGTTTCCTGGAGTAAACTTATGGCGTGGCTAACCTTTTTCATGGGGTAATTTCTTGCAGCAACGGCGTAATCGCTTACAAAATATGGACTGATCTTTAATTGTTTCGCCACCACTCCTTTGGACTTATCATTTAGGCCATGGTATTGAAGTATTTGTGAAAAATAAGAGAACAATAGGGAAATCGTCACCACCATTGGGTTATCCTTTGGGTTCTGAGAGAAATAATTTATGATTCGGTGAGCTTTTAGTGAATCCTTTTCTCCAATCGCCTTGCGTAGCTCGAAATTATTGAAATCTTTACTAATACCTATATTTTCTTCAATGATCTCTGGGCTAATGGTAGTTCCCTGAGGGCAGATTAAGGTTAGTTTATCCAGTTCATTATCGATCTTACCAAGATCGGTTCCTAGAAATTCAACGAGCATTTGAGAGGCCTTAGGAGAAATTGAATAGCCTCTGCTTTTTAAATTCCCGGTGATCCAGCTTCCCACTTGGTTTTCATACAATCTTTTGCCCTCAAATAGAACTCCAGACTTATTAACCGCTTTATATAGCTTTTTTCTTTTGTCTATTTTCTTGTATTTATAGCAAACTACAAGAACTGTTGTTGGCTGAGGGTTTTCAGCGTAGTCTACCAGTTTCTCGATCGTTCTGGAAAGATCCTGCGCCTCTTTTACGATCACCACCTGCCTTTCAGCCATCATGGGATATCGCTTGGCGTTGCTCACAATTTCGTCAATACTGGTATCTCTTCCGTAAATCAGCATTTGGTTAAATCCCCGCTCCTCTTCAGAAAGAACATTTTCTTCAATAAAATCTGAGATCCTGTCTATGTAATACGGCTCTTCACCCATCAGGAAATAAATTGGTTTTATATTCCCTTTCTGAATATCGTTTACAATCTGTTTAGCTTCGTCCATGCGGAATTTTGCGGCGGTTTATGCTGAAAGAATTCTAAAAAAGTAACTTGCAAGCCTGTAATATTGTTTATTACTTTTGAAACATGCAAAAATTGAATTTCCCTCAATATTCATTTCGGTTCAAAAATAATCAAAATAAAATAGCTGTTTTTGATGATCTCAGGAAAAAATTCGTCATCCTTACGCCAGAAGAATGGGTGCGCCAAAATTGCGTTAGATTTTTGCAAACTGAGAAAAAATATCCGCTAAGTCTTATCAATGTCGAGAAACAATTGAAGATCGCGGGACTTACAAAGAGGTATGATATTGTAATTTTTGAACCTGACGGGAATATTCAGCTTATTGTAGAATGTAAAGCCCCGAAGATCAAGATCACTCAGGATACTTTTGACCAGATCGCTCGATATAATCTTACCTTAAAAGCAAATTTCCTGATGGTCACCAATGGATTGGAGCATTACTTTTGCAGGATGGATTACGAAAATGAGAATTATATTTTTTTAAAGGAAATTCCTGAATATTCCAAAGTATGAAAATCGCTGTGGTCATATTAAATTGGAATGGAAAGGAACTATTGAAGAAATTCCTACCGTCAGTCCTGAAATTTTCGCAAGACGCCAAAGTGTATGTGGCAGATAATGATTCCAGTGATGGATCGCTGGAACTTTTAATAAATGCTTTCCCAGAAGTGAATATTATTGAAAATGGAATAAACGCAGGTTATGCTGGGGGTTATAATCTTGCTTTACAAAAAGTTCCGGAAGATATTCATATCCTGCTGAACAGTGATGTAGAGGTAACTGAGAACTGGTTGCAACCAATTCTTGAAACTTTTAGAAAGGAGCCTGTAACTGCAGCAATCCAGCCAAAAATCCTGGATTTTAATGCGAAAAATCAATTTGAGTATGCCGGGGCGGCCGGTGGCTATATAGACATATTTGGTTATCCATTTTGTCGAGGTCGTATTTTCCAGAAATTGGAAGAAGACCACGGGCAATATAATCAGGATGAATATATTTTCTGGGCTAGCGGCGCCTGCCTTGCCATCAGAAAAGTAGCCTTTGAGGAAGTTGGTGGACTAGATGAAGATTTCTTTGCTCATCAGGAAGAAATTGACCTATGCTGGAGACTTTTGAATAAAGGCTATAAGATAAAATACGTCGGTGCTTCCCTTGTTTTTCACGTTGGTGGAGCAACTCTAGAACATGTAAATCCTAAAAAGACCTTTTACAATTTCAGAAACGGACTTTTTCTACTTCTTAAAAACGTAGAACCAGCTAAACTTTTTTACATTCTTTTTATACGGATGATCCTTGATGGAATTGCTGCTTTCAAGTTTATTTTCGAAGGAAAATTCAATCATTTTTTTGCGATTTTAAGCGCCCATGGTAGCTTCTACAGGCACTTCAGAAGAATGAGAAAAAAGAGACCGAAAGAATTCATTTTCAGGAAATACTACCTTATTTCTTCTATTGTTTATGCTCATTTTATTCAGAAAAAAAATAAGTTCAGTGAGCTCTGAAAATAAATCAAGAAGGAAATGTTAAAATACCTTTTCACCTTATATTTTTTTTGATATTTTTGGGCATTCTAACAAATTAAATTTAAGAAACAGATTATGAAAAAAATCATGCTATTATCAGCAACAGCTGCCATCCTGCTTTCTTCGTGTGTTTCACAGAAAAAATACAACGAGCTTGAAGCCAAGCAAAGAGAAACTCAGGACCAGTTGAATACTGCTACTGTTAAGCTAAATTCATGTCTTGACGAAAAAGAGGGAATGACCAAGCAAATCACAAGACTTAATAATACAAATGCAGCATTATTGAATAATGTTGGTGATCTAGCTACTCTTTCTAAGAAAGAAGCAGAGAACATGGAAAGATCACTTGAAAGAATCAAAGAAAAAGATCTTGCTATCACAAAAATGCAAGATGCGATGAACAAGAAAGATTCTGTTACTCTAGCTCTTGTAACCAGCCTTAAAGGTGCTCTTGGAAATATGAGTGACGAAGATATCGAGATCAACGTTGAAAAAGGTGTTGTTTACGTATCTATTTCTGACAAACTATTATTTGATAGCGGTCGTTACAACATTACTTCTCGTGCAAAAGAAGTTTTAGGTAAAGTTGCAACTGTAGTGAAGAACAAACCAAACATCGAGTTTATGGTTGAAGGTCACACAGATAACAAACCAATTAGTACTTCAATGTTCGAAGACAACTGGGATCTTTCTGTAAAACGTGCTACTTCAGTAGTAAGAGTACTTCAGGATGATTTTGGTGTTGAACCAGCTCGTATGACTGCTGCAGGTAGAAGTTACTATGTGCCAATCGCTTCAAACGAGACTGCTGAAGGACGTGCTAAGAACAGAAGAACTAGAATTGTTGTTCTTCCTAAACTTGACCAGTTCTACAGTATGATCGAAGAAGGAATGGAAAAAGCAACTTCTGGAGACGAATAAGCATTCGATTTATAATATCAGAAAAGCCTCGCAATTGCGGGGCTTTTTTATTTTAACACTTAAAATTCTAATAATCAGTAATTTATATTAATTTTAGCATACCAACCACCTAATTTTTGAGGCTATGAAAAACACAGATGCGTACATCTGGTGCTGTGGTATGCTAATATTTTGCTTTTTAATCTTATCCTGTTCGGAAGAAGAAAGCATGCCTGAAATAAAAAATCATCAGATTATTAATTTAGACCATACAGCTAAACAGTCTTATAACTATTTTTTATACCATCAACCTATTCCATATTCACTTAGCGCTAGATTTCAGGATGATGAGCTAATCATAGAAACTTGTGAATCCACGCCGTTCAGCCAGGTTTTATCTGATTATTTTGAAGATCTATTAAATGATCCTGTTTTCGATTTTAACCTCCTGAATTACTACCTGGAATTAAATCAGAAATACGTTTCTTATTATATGGGTGAAAACTGGTATGGTGAAAATGGGGAATTCAATAAACTTGCTGAAAGGAGAATGCGTGAATTAAGAAGATTTTGGAACTTAGACCGTGAGATTTATTTGAATGGCCAGCACACCTCTTACTTAAACGACCGTGAAATACTTACTGATATGATCGAAAGTTTTGACCGGACAGTTAGAAATCGAACTGAAGCTTACCAGAAAGCAGATTTTCTTTTAGAGTTAAACGAAACTTCACCAAACTTTCCTGAAAATCCCTACTTCGCGTTTGATGCTTTTACAAAAGAAAGTGGACTACTGGTTATAGGCGATGGACTCATCCAAAGTATTACAGATATGGGCATTGATGCAGATCTTGCTTTTACAGCGATATTATCGCATGAATGGTGGCACCAGGCTCAGTTTGAAAATGAAGATAGCTGGGAAACAGCTGGAGATCTTATTGGGCAATCTGAAATTTCTAAATATTCAGAATTAGAAGCAGATTATGCTGCATCCTATTTTTTAACGCACAAAAGGGGTGCTACCTATAACTGGAAAAGAATTGAAGAATATTTTGAACTTTCCTTTAATGTCGGTGACTGTCTTATCGAGAGTAACGATCATCACGGTACGCCATCTCAAAGATTAACCGCTGCGCAACTTGGTTATGAATTGGCATATTCTGCGCAGAAGAAAGGTTATATTCTTACTGCGACTGAAGTTCATTCAGCATTTCTGAATGACTTCTCAAAAATCATTAAATAAAAAAAGCCCTTCATTGAAGGGCTATAGCGTGTAGTTTTTATTCAATTATGATTTCAGAAAATCAATGAAAATTTTATTAAATTCTGCAGTATGAGTAAGTACCAGTCCGTGTGGTGCTTCTTCAATTACATGGTATTCACTTTTCTCGATCATATTTGCACTTTTCTTTCCTGAAATTTCAATCGGTACAATTTGATCTGCATCTCCATGTACAATCAAGGTTGGAATATCAAATTTCTTTAGATCATCACGAAAATCTGTCAATCCAAAGGAGTCGACACATTCTAATGTCGCATTTGAAGATCCCTTACAGGCGATAGACCAGTAGTAATCTGTCATTTCCTGGCTAATTCTGTCTCCTACTTTATCAAAATTTACAAATTGCTTTCCGAAGCCTTGCAGAAATGCCGGACGATCTTTCTTAATTTCCTTTTTAAATCCTTCAAAAACTTCTTTTTCGAGTCCGTCTGGATTATCATCTGTTTTCAGCATAAATGGAGGCACGGCCGAAATTAAAGCAGCTTTCGATAGATTTGCCGTTCCGTATTTTCCAATATACCTGGCAACTTCTCCTCCTCCCATGGAAAACCCTACTATGGTCACTTCAGATAAACCTAATTTGGTAATTATATCGTTTAGATCTTTCGCCAGACTATCATAATCATAATTTGTCCAGGGTTTATCGCTATCACCAAAACCTCTTCTATCGTATGCTATACACCTAAATCCTGCATCAACAACTTCATTTATTTGGTATTCCCACATGCGATGACTAAGCGGCCAACCGTGAATTAAAATCACAGGCTTTCCTTCACCATAATCTTCATAATAGAGGTTAATATTTTTCCCTTTTTCTTTACTTGTAGTTTCAATAAAACTCATAACATTAATTTTTTATTGAAAATAAGCATGTTACGTTTCATTGAGAAATATTAGCCTGACTTTAGTATGTAATTAACGGGAATAGCGGTGATTTTCAGAATACCTTTACATTATATCAATACTTCCCTTACCTTCCCTAATCACTTCAGGTTCTGGAGTCGTAAGATCGATTACCGTTGATGGAATGTTATCACCGTAGCCGCCATCAATAACAATGTCTACCAGATTATCCCATTTTTCTTTGATCAATTCAGGATCGGTTCCATATTCCAACACCTCATCATCATCCCTTATGGATGTAGATACAATTGGATTTCCAAGACCATTTACAATGGCCCGGCAAATATTGTTATCTGGTATTCTGATCCCGACAGTTTTTTTCTTCTTGAATACGTTTGGAAGATTATTACCACCGGGCAATATAAATGTATAAGGCCCAGGCAAGGTTCTTTTAAGTATTTTAAAAGTCGCCGTATCAATTTGCTTTACATAGTCTGAAAGATTGCTCAGGTCTTCACAAACAAATGAAAAATTAGCCTTTTCAAGTTTGACTTTCTTGATCTGGGCAATCTTTTCCAGGGCCGCGACATTGGTGATATCGCAACCGAGACCATAAATAGTATCTGTGGGATAAATGATGAGCCCTCCGTTGCGAAGGGTATCAACTACTTTCTTAATGTGTTTGGGAGCCGGGTTTTCGTCATAAATACGCAGTAATTCAGCCATAATAATATATTTTACTCTAATTGATAATCACCCTTATTACACCTTCAGCAATCTTTATTAGCTGTTCTCAACTTCACTTTCGAGCTTTAACACTTTGGAGCCATCTTCCTGCTCAATATAAAGTGCCTTGTTCCCTTCTTCTCCTTCACGAGTTATATCGCTTCCGTCAATTTGCTTGGTTACTTTTTTGGTATAGGTAGAAATCACTTTTCCTTTCGCAGTGCCATTACCCCATTTCCATTTAACTGTACTTCCTTCTCGTATCATTTTTTTCTTTTCAAGATAAAGAATATTACTCAGATTTTCATCTAAAAGAATGTGGTGACCCCATATTTTACAGGATATTTAACAGTTATTCAAATTATAGAGAGACTCAAAAATTGCCACAAAAAAAGAGACCTCTAAAAAGAGGTCTCTAAAAAACTTTGTTTTTGTTTGGTTCTTGAAATATACTAAAGGTAGGGCTTCAATTACATCTCTTAGCTAATATATGTAAAAAATACATGAATGCAAATATCTGACTATGAAAGAATTTTCAATTTTGCGAAACGGAGTAATAATTTCTTTATTCCTCCTTGCTCAAAATCTATTTCAGCTTTCCTGTCCTGTCCAGATCCTTCAAGTTTCAAAACCTTTCCTTTTCCGAAGCGCATATGTTCCACTTCGTTTCCTTCCGAAAGATCCAGAGTATTTCTCGCCTTCTCCGGTTCTGTTGCGGCAGGCTTCAATTTTCTAAGTTTTCTTAGTTGTTCTTCCGAAGGTTTGTGTGCAGGAGGCGGAGTTCCGCTTTTCGGTTTGGTAGTTCTAAGTTTGCTCTTATCAACCTCATCCCCAAAAATGTCGGTATCTATAAGTGGCTTATATTTATAGTCGTCTTGAGGCACCATAAGATCAAGATACTGATCATCGATCTCCTCAATAAAACGGCTCGGTTCAGCATCTACAAGTTTTCCCCAGCGATACCTGGACAATGTATAAGTAAGATAAGCCTGTTTTTCAGCCCGGGTAAGGGCTACATAAAATAATCTACGTTCCTCTTCAAGTTCACTTCTTGTGTTCATACTCATTGCCGAAGGGAAAAGATCTTCTTCCATTCCCACAATATAAACGTAGGGAAATTCAAGCCCTTTGGCGAGATGAATAGTCATTAAAGCAACCCTGTCTTCATCCCCAGTATCTTTATCAAGATCTGTTGCCAGGGCTACATCTTCAAGAAACTCTGATAGTGAACCGGTAGCATCAGCAAGTTCCTTTTGCCCTTCCACGAAGTCACGAATTCCGTTCAGTAATTCCTCAATATTTTCTATCCGGGCGATACCTTCCGGAGTTCCGTCTTTCTTTAATTCCTGAACAAGTCCCGTTTTCTTGGTAACTGTTTCTGCAATCTGGAAGGCGTCACTGGTTTCATTCATGATCCCGAAACTGATGATCATATTCACAAAATTCTCCAGCTTCGTCTGAGTTCCACGGTTAATTTTAAGATCTAGTTTATCCAGGTTCTGGATCACCTCGAAAATAGAACGGTTGTGCTGATTTGCGGCAATGGCCAGCCTGTCCATCGTGGTTTGACCTATACCGCGAGAAGGATAATTGATAACTCTTTTCAGAGCTTCTTCATCCTTTGGATTCAATATCAGTCTTAGATAAGCGAGAACGTCCTTAATTTCCTTTCTCTGGTAAAATGAGAGACCACCGTAAATCCTGTACGGAATATCCTTTTTCCTTAAAGCGTCCTCCATTGCTCTACTCTGGGCATTGGTTCTGTATAAGATCGCAAAATCACCATTATCCATTTGATTCTGCATCTTATTCTCAAAAATCGAACTCGCCACATATCTTCCCTCCTCCCCATCGGTAAGCAGCCTGTTCACTATGATCTTTGGTCCGTCTTCGTTCGCCGTCCAAACGATCTTGTCCAATTTTGTCTTGTTCTTATCTATGATAGAGTTTGCTGCATTCACAATATTCTTGGAAGACCTGTAATTCTGCTCCAGGCGGTACATCTGTACATTATCATAATCTTTCTGGAAGTTCAGAATGTTATTGATATTTGCTCCACGGAAGGCATAAATACTTTGCGCATCATCACCTACTACGCAAATATTCTGAAATTTATCTGATAGTGCTCTAACGATTAGATACTGCGAGTGGTTGGTATCCTGGTACTCATCTACCAGAATGTATTTGAACCTGCTCTGATATTTGTGAAGGACTTCCGGAAATCGATTTAAAAGCTCGTTGGTTTTTAGAAGAAGATCATCAAAATCCATAGCTCCTGCCTTAAAGCATCTATCTACATAAGCTTTGTAGATCTCACCTAAACGAGGCTTTTTAGACATAGCATCGGCCTCCTGCAATTCAGGATTTTGAAAATAGGCTTTTACAGTGATCAGGCTGTTTTTATATGATGAAATACGATTGTAGACCTGTTTATACTTGTAAACATCCTTATCCAGCCTCATCTCTTTAATGATAGCCCTGATCACACTATGTGAATCCTGGGTGTCATAAATGGTGAAATTAGAAGGATATCCCAGTTTGTCTGCTTCAAACCGAAGGATCTTAGCGAAAACGGAGTGAAAAGTTCCCATCCAGAGATTCTTTGCCTCACTGTTTCCAACGATCTTCGCGATACGTTGTTTCATTTCCCGAGCTGCCTTATTCGTAAAAGTCAGCGAAAGGATATTAAACGCATCCACTCCCTGATTCATCAGATAAGCGATCCTATATGTAAGCACTCGGGTTTTACCGGAACCTGCTCCGGCAATAACGATCATGGGTCCATCTTTTTGCAGCACCGGAGCCCTCTGTGCATCATTCAATTCAGCTAAATAAGCTTCCAAATTTTCTCCGTTTTTTAAAAGCTGAAAGGTAACCAAAATGGTCAAAAAAGGAAACCGGACAGCAAGCGTTTTTTAAACAATTAGGTGTGATGGTAAGTTCAAAAGGATTATAATTTAATATCTTTAAAATCCTAAATCAAAAGATTCCCGAAGTATCTATGAAAAAAACAATTCTCGCTCTACTATTTCTGCTTTCCTTCCAGGTGAATTCACAGGAGGCCACATCGGGAAATCTTATAAGCGAGTACGGAAAAACCTATAAAGTGAAGTCTCCTGAATTTAAAACTGACACTTCTTCCGTGCTAAAAGTAGTTTTTGACGTAGACAGAAATTTTAAAGCTTCTGAACCAAATCTTCTTATTGAAACCGCAGCAAGATATCTTAACATGCATGAGAAAGCAGGTGTAAAACCTGAAAATATGAAACTCGCTTTGGTGCTTCACGGCAAAGCGGTGAAAGATGCTTTGGAAAGCGATTTTTATAAAAAAGAATATCCTGAAGAATCCATAAACCCGAATATTGAACTGATCAAACAATTAAGTCAGCATGGAGTCGAAATTATTTTATGCGGACAAAGCGCTGCTCATTACAAAGTGACCAGGAAAAATACGATTGGTGATGTGAAATTTGCCTTATCTGCGATGACTGCTTTAGTTCAACTACAGAATGATGGATATCAACTAATTAAATTTTAAAAAATGAGAGTAAAAAACTATTTGTTTTTAGCCGGAATTCTTCTCTCCTGTATTGCCCAGGCACAAGAAACTACGATTCCGCAAGAAAATTTTAAGAATATTGAATCCAGAGTGATAGAATGGCGAAGAGATTTTCACCAAAATCCGGAACTTTCCAACCGGGAATTCGAAACAGCTAAAAAAATTGCGAAGCATTTAAATTCCCTGGGAATTGAAATTCAAACAGGAGTTGGGAAAACTGGTGTGGTTGGTATTTTAAAAGGTGATAATCCCGGTAAAACAATAGCCTTAAGAGCAGATATCGATGCACTTCCGGTTACAGAAAATAATGATCTGCCTTTCAAGTCTGAAGTGAAAACAGAATTTCTCGATGCAAAGACCGGAGTAATGCATGCCTGTGGTCATGATACCCACACCGCGATCCTTATGGGTGTTGCTGAAATACTTTCAAATAATAAAGACAAGATCAACGGAACAGTAAAATTCATTTTTCAACCTGCAGAAGAAGGACCGCCACCAGGGGAAGAAGGTGGAGCTGCCTTAATGATCAAAGAGGGCGTGCTAAAAAATCCTGATGTAGATGCAATTTTCGGACTTCATATCAATGCCGCTACTCCCGTTGGAACCATTAAATATAAACCTGAAGGAACCATGGCTGCGGTGGAGCGTTTCGTTATAAATGTAAAAGGGAAACAGGCTCACGGTTCGGCTCCATGGAGCGGGGTTGATCCAATTCTAATTTCTGCAAAGATCATTGACGGATTGCAAACCATCATCAGTAGAAACGCTGAATTAACAGAATCTGCTTCTGTGATTACCGTTGGGAAGATTACCAGTGGCGTAAGATTCAATATCATCCCGGAAACTGCAGAAATGATTGGGACGGTTAGAACGCTAGATCCAAAAAATAAAGAGTTGATACTTTCAAGAATGAAAGAAATGGTGCCGGCAATTGCTGCGGCTTATGGCGGTGAAGCCACAATCGAAATTCAGAATAATACTGCCATTACTTTTAATGATCCTGAACTTACACAAAAAATGCTTCCGACTTTAAAATCGGTCGCTGGAGAAGAAAACGTGAGTTTGATGAAAGCAACGACCGGCGGAGAGGATTTTTCATTTTTTCAGGAGGAGGTTCCTGGTTTTTATTTCTTTCTTGGAGGCATGCCGCAAGGTGGCGAACCGACCAGGCATCATACTCCCGATTTTTTCATTGATGAAAGCGGATTATTATTAGGAGTTGAATCGATGACACAACTTACCCTTGATTATTTAAATAATTAATGATGAATGAAGTATTGGAGATTTTAGGTTGGATTCCCTGGTGGGGCTGGCTTTTAATCGTGTTAGTCTTAATTGCAATTTCAGATGTTTTCTTCAATAAAAAACATACCATAAAGCATAATTTTCCTGTGGTTGGGCATCTGCGATATTTCCTCGAAAGTATTGGGCCTGAACTAAGACAGTATATCGTTGCAAATAACAGGGAAGAATTGCCATTTAATCGCCGTGAGCGCGGCTGGATCTATGCATCGGCTAAAAACGAGAACAACTACGAGGGCTTTGGTACAGATCAGGATATTTTTTCAACGCATTACATTTTTATTAATAATGCCATGCTGCCCTACAAACTTCCTGAGGGTCATCCCAATTTAAAAAATTCAGGATTGATTCCCTGCGCAAAAGTAATGGGCGCATGGAATAGGCGGAAAAAACCGTTCAGGCCTGCTTCTATTATCAATGTTTCCGCCATGAGTTACGGTTCTCTTTCCGCAAAAGCTATTGAATCTCTGAACGAGGGATGTAAACTTTCCGGCGCCTATCATAACACTGGTGAGGGCGGACTTTCTCCCTATCACAAGCGAGGTGCTGATGTTGTTTTTCAAATAGGAACCGGATATTTTGGAGTAAGAGATGAAGATGGAAATTTCTCTTTGGACAAATTGGTGAAACTTGTAAAAGATAATCCGCAGGTTAGAGCCATAGAACTGAAATTATCGCAGGGAGCAAAACCTGGAAAAGGCGGTGTACTTCCAGCAGCGAAAATATCTAAAGAAATTTCCGAAATCAGAGGCGTCCCCATGAACAAGGATGTGATCTCTCCAGCCTTTCATACGGCTTTTGATTCAGTTGAAGGAATGGTAGATTTTATTGAAGAAATGGCACAAGCGACAGGATTACCTGTAGGAATCAAATCTGCTGTTGGTCAGTTAAAAGACTGGAAAAAACTAGCGAAGATCATGCAGGAAAAGGATCACGGTCCAGATTTTATTGCTATAGATGGTGGTGAAGGTGGTACCGGCGCTGCACCGCCAAGTTTCGCAGATCATGTCTCACTTCCATGGATCTATGCGTTTACCGATGTTTATAAGATCTTTCAGAAATATGAGCTGACAGATCGGATTGTGTTTATTGCCTCCGGTAAATTAGGATTTCCGGCCAAGGCTGCCATGGCTTTTGCTTTAGGTGCAGATTGCATAAATGTTGCACGGGAAGCGATGATGAGTATTGGTTGCATACAGGCGCAAAGCTGTCATACCAACACCTGCCCTACTGGTGTCGCTACACAGAATAAATGGTTACAGGCGGGAATAGATATTAATGATAAAGCGATGCGCACCAATTTCTATTTTGTGAAATTCAGAAAAGAATTACTTCAAATAAGCCATGCCTGTGGTTATGAGCATCCCTGCCAGTTTACCACTGATGATGTGGACATCAACCTCAGCGATAAGAATCTTGCAAAAACTCTGGCTACTACTTTTTCATACCACAAAGATGAAGTAAATTTCGGCTCTGTGAAAGAACTCGTTGAATGTGCTCATTTGGGTGGAAACCTCAACCTGGAGCATCTTCAGAAAACGGAAAAAGCTATAGACTAAATTAATTTAACTGATGAACGAATCTGAAATTCTTGATCTTTTATATTCCCTATTACCAGCCCTGATTGTTGGCTTGATCTCCTTTTATTTTTTCAACACTTATTCAAAAAATGAAGAAAATAGAAGAAGATTTTTACTGCTGAGAGAAAAACAGAAAACAGCTTTACCAATAAGACTACAGGCGTATGAAAGGCTAGCTCTCTTTCTGGAACGAATTTCTCCGGGCAAAATTTTATTCAGGGTACAGCCAACGTCTGAAGATGCCGATTCTTACGCAACATTATTGATAGCTAATATAGAACAGGAGTTCGAGCATAATCTGGCGCAACAGATATATATAACCAATGAATGCTGGGATTATATCAAAACTTCAAAAAATGCGACGATTACTATGATTAGAAAAGCTGTCGCTAAAGAGGATGTAAATACATCAGATGAGCTGCGGGAAGTGATCCTGAAATCACTAATGGAAAAGCAACCGCCTACGGATGCTGCACTTTCTTACATTAAAAAAGAGGTTAAAAACCTAGCTTAAACCAGGAAGATTTAGCCGCTTTTTTCTCCATTTCCTTTTTTTCGGCATATTCATAACCTTGCTGCCACCATTCGGTCATGGCTTTTTTATTAAAGACCAGAGAGTTTTCGGTTAATTTGGTAGGTGTATAGTAAATATTAAGTTTCACCTTTTTATTCATCGCCGCCAGTTTACCTTCAACGATATCATGATATTCCACCTGGTCCAGTAGAAATCCGAAAAGATTCACCATCAGTGAAAATGGATTTTTTCCGAGGATTTTGTTGTATTCCATATTTTCGGCTTCCAGGATGATCGCATCTACTTCTGTCGCTCCTCTTTTGATAGCCTCCCTGATTGGAACTACACAACCAAGACCACCATCGGCATATTCAAAACCGTCTTTTTGCGCGAGGCTCATAAAAGGAATATAATTACAACTTATCCAGATCCAGTCGCAAAAATCGTCATATTCAAACTCGTGAATAGACTTATATTCTACTCTATTTTTGGAAAGATTGGAAACGGTAACAACCACATCCTTGACCTTACTCTTAAGCTCGGTAAAATCCTGGTGTGAGAAATTCTTCCTGATGTTTCTTCTTAATGCCTTACTCTCTCCAAATGTTCTGCGCTGACGGATGAACTGCCAGATCGTATTCAGATAATTGATGGTCACATACTCCCGGCCATCTTTCTTTTTTACTACAAATGGATTGATACTGAAAATCTTCCGCTGGTTAACATTGGTATAAATGTCATATATCTTCTGAATATTTCCTGCGGCAAGATGCGGAATTAAAAGACTTCCGGTGGAAGTTCCCAGGTATAGATCATAATTACGTTTCTTTTCCTGTATAAGATATTGAGCAACTCCGCCGGCAAAAGCGCCTTTGCTTCCTCCTCCAGATATTACTAATGCGCGCATTAAGGTTCGATTTGGTTCAACTCTTTATTTCTATGCTTAGCGAATTCATAACCGCTTTCCCACCATGCTTTCATCTTCTCTTCATCAAAAATAAGGGAATTCGTGGTCAATATACTTGGGGTATAATAGAAATTCAAAACGGCATCTTTATTGGCTGCGGAAAATTTACCTATCCTTATATTCTGGGTTTCGATTCTATCCAGCATAAATGCAAACAAATTCGTGATGAGTGAAAATACATTTTTTGAAGGCATTCTATTGAAATAGGTCACTTCAGTTTGCAGTATGATCGCATCTACTTCGGTGGCGCCCCTTTTAATAGCTTCTTCAATAGGAACCATAGAACCCAAACCACCATCTGCATATTCGCAGCCGTTCTTTTTCACCAGGCTCATAAAGGGAGTATAATTACAGGAAATCCAGATCCATTCTATAAAATCTTCGTATTCATAATCTTTGATAGATTTGTACTCAACTTCATTCAAAGAAAGATTGGAAACGGTAACAACGATATCTTTGGGGCCGGCTTTCAATTGTTCAAATTCATCTTTTGTAAAAGTCTCCTTAAGAAGTTTTTTTAAATTCAGACTTTCACCAAATGTCTTCTTGCCTTTCAGAAAATTCATCAGCACGTTAAAGTGATTGATGCTTATATTATCATACCCGTGTTTTCTCTTGATCAGAAAAGGTCGGTTACTGAAGATACTGGATTGATTAACCGAGGTAAAAACCTTTCTAACTTTTTCCGCTTTTTCAAGCGCCATGTGGGAAATTAGAAGACTTCCGGTAGAGGTACCGATAAAAAGATCATAGTCCTTTTTTAATTCTTCAGTAAGATACTGGGCTACCCCGCCGGCAAATGCGCCTTTACTGCCTCCCCCCGAAATTACCAGCGCGCGCATATTAACCGTTTAATTTAGATTTCAAATAAGCAGTTTCTGCCTCTTTCAAATTTCCTGAAACTTCTTCCAGTTTCTGCGCGTATTCTTCGTTTTTCAAAAGCTCCAGTAACAATTTTCTGCAATAATCCCTAAATCTATACGCATGATGCTGTGTTCCTTTTATTAAGCTTTCAAGACTTTTTTCATTGAGTGCGCCTAATTGATACAAATAACTAAAGGCATTTTCCCGCAACTGAAAGGGCTGACCGGCATAAGAATATCCAGCAAGTTCTTTATAATAATCCTGCGTAAGCTCAGCTTCAAATTCTGGAGTAACCAGGTTTAGTGTTAACCACAGCATTCTGACATTCTTGTTATAGAATCCGTCTACTTTCTTCATTTTTGATAAATACTCTTTTCGATCTTCAGGAAATTGTTCCCAAAGCTTGAAAAGAGCAGCTTCCTGGGTCAGGTAAGATTCATCATCAAGCAAGGATTCAAAATCTGATTTTAGAACATCTGGGATTTTAACCATACTACTCGCAATTGCCTGCCGGACAAAAATATTATTAGAATCAAAGGCTTTTTTGTACAACCTGATAGCTTCCGGTGATTGAATTCCTGATAACTGGTTCACAGCTTCCTGACCTATGTAATCATTTACCGGGAATTGCAGAGCATCTTCAAGAAAATCTATTTTCTGATCAAACGGCGTTTCTCTCAGAGCAGCAATGTTCAGATAATCTACAATGAATTCTGATTGCTTTAAAGACTCAAGCGATTGGTTTGCTTTAAAAGCCGATTGTTCCAACCAGTCTTTTTTAAATTGAGTAAGATCCATGCCGGAAGCGGCTTCCATTTCAGCAAGGAAATTATCGGTTTCTACATTCTGATATTTATAGAGTTCAAGGTAATTCTTCACTCCTTTTTTGAAAGCTTCATCTCCCACCCTGTCTTTCAAAATATGTAATGCCCAGGCCCCTTTCTGATAAAAGATCAGGGAGCTAGCTTTTGGATCTAATAGCGCCTGTCCTTTTCCGGAATCGCTTAATTTTTTTAGACTTTCCGCGGTTTCGTATAATTTCCAGTAATAATAATCATCGCCAAAGATCTCTTTTTCAGCAAGCAAAGCGTAATAAGTTGCGAAGCCTTCATGCAACCAGTGATGCTTTCCATTCTTTTCGGTTACAAGATCGCCAAACCATTGATGAGCCAATTCATGCGCATTCACATTCACATAGTTTTGATCTTTGAATCCAATAGAATCTGTTAGAAAAGATGCTGAAAATATCGTAGCTCCCGTATTTTCCATTCCGCCGTAAAGAAAATCCAGAACTGGTACCTGCTTATATTCCTGCCATGGGAATTCAACGTCAATTTCATTTTCTAAAAAATCAAAAATTTCTGCGGAATATCTGTAGGTTGGTTCTACAAAAACAGAATCTTCTGGTCTGTAATAAAGTTTGAGATCAACGCCGGTAGAAGAATTCATCACAATAGAATCAAATCTTCCGGCAGCAAATCCAACAAGATAACTGCTCATGGGGCGCTCCATATCAAATTTCCAGCTCGTAATGCTATCATTGACCGATTTCTTTTTTTGCAATCTGCCATTGGCAATTACCTGGTAAGGTTTAGGATATTGATAAGTGATATCGAACTCAAGCTTTTCATTCATATCATCAAAACTCGGTAACCACGTAGAAGTATATTTTCCCTGTCCCTGAGTCCAAACCTGTCTTTGAGTACCATCAGATTCTGGATTATCCCAGTTTATAAAATACATCGCAGATTCTGGCTGAGCTGAATAATTAAATTTTAAGTGTCTTCCGGTTGAGGGTAAAAATTCTGATATTAAATAGATCCCATTATCATCGGTAAAATAATTAACAGGATCATCGTCTAGCAAAACATCGGTGAATTGCATTTTTCTTCCATCTATGTATAGAGTGTCTTGCTGGGCCAGGACTTCGAAGAAAAAAGTAACTTCTCCATTCACCAATCCTTTTTCTGGAAAAATTTTCACCAGTCCTTCCAGCCTTTTAAAATCAAAATTTTCAGTTTGAGAAACTCCGGTTTCCTGAGCCGGCAAAACAACCGGGAACATTAAGAAAAGGAGTGCAAGTATATTTCGCATGTATGTATTGAAGATAACTCCTGCAAAATACAAAATTGGGCTTTTAATACATAAAAAATAAGGTTTAAACCGCTTCATGCTTTCAAGCTATTTAAAAATCAATCGGTTTTAATATCTTCGTTTTTATGATCCAGAATCTTCTGCAAACCCCTATTGAGTATTTAAAAGGTGTTGGTCCCAACAGGGCTGAAACCTTGAAAAAAGAACTTAATATTCAATATTACAGGGACCTGATCAATTTTTTCCCCAACCGCTACATCGATAAAACCGGATTTTATAAGATCAACCAGCTTCAACGTAATTCTTCGGAAGTACAGATCGTTGGCAAAATTGTTCATCTGAAAACGGTGGAGCAGAAACGAGGAAAACGTCTTGTGGCAGATTTTGTAGATGATACAGGTAAAATGGAGCTTATCTGGTTTCGTGGGCATAAATGGATTCGTGAAAACTTAAGGCTGAATACGCCTTACGTGATCTTCGGGAAAACGAACTGGTATAATGGTAGTTTCAGCATGCCACATCCTGAAATGGAACTGGTAGCAGATTATAAGAAGAATCTCCGAACAGCCATGCAGCCGGTGTATCCATCTACAGAATTGCTGGTAAAAAAAGGTATTACCAATAGGGTCATCATGCGATTGATGCAGGAAGTTCTGCAGCAAACCGGGCTCAAATTTTCAGAAAGTCTCAATCGAGAACTCGTAGAAGAACTGAAACTGATCTCAAAAGCGGAAGCGCTTTTCAACATACATTTTCCGAAAAATCAGGAATTGCTGGCCAAAGCTCAATTTCGACTGAAGTTTGAAGAACTTTTCTTTATTCAGCTGCAGTTACTCAGGAAAAACATGCTGCACAAGCAGAAAATCAAAGGTTTTAATTTTGACCAGATTGGTAATCATTTCAATGATTTTTACCAGGAGCATCTACCTTTTGATCTCACCAATGCACAAAAAAGAGTGATCAAGGAAATTAGGGGAGATATGGGTAGCGGAGCTCAAATGAATCGTTTGCTACAGGGAGATGTTGGTTCAGGAAAGACGATCGTCGCCTTGATGTCCATGTTCATTGCTTTGGATAATGGATTCCAGGCTTGTTTAATGGCTCCAACTGAAATTCTTTCTATTCAGCATTATAACGGACTCAAAGATTTATGTAAAGATCTTGACCTGGAAATCTATTTACTTACAGGTTCAACTAAAACCGCCCAGCGAAGAGAAATCCATGAAAAACTAGAAAACGGAAAAATCAATATTCTGATAGGCACCCACGCTTTACTGGAAGATAAAGTGAAATTTCATAACCTGGGACTGGCAGTTATTGATGAGCAACATAGATTTGGAGTTGCACAAAGGGCAAAATTGTGGAAGAAGAATCATATCCCTCCACATATACTTGTGATGACGGCTACTCCGATTCCGCGAACTTTAGCCATGAGTCTCTATGGCGACCTGGATATTTCAGTTATAGATGAACTTCCTCCAGGGCGTAAACCTATAAAAACCGTTCACAGGTATGACAGTAACAGGCTAAAGGTTTTCAGATTCATCAAAGAAGAAATTCAGAAAGGAAGACAGGTATATGTGGTTTATCCGTTGATCCAGGAGTCTGAAAAAATGGATTATAAAGACTTGATGGATGGTTACGAAAGTATTGCCCGGGAATTCCCCGATTTTCAGATCTCTATTGTTCATGGCCAGATGAAACCTGCAGACAAAGATTATGAGATGGATAGATTCGTCAGGGCTGAAACCCAGATCATGGTCGCTACTACTGTAATAGAAGTAGGAGTAAATGTTCCAAACGCCAGTGTGATGATCATTGAAAGCGCCGAAAGGTTTGGGCTTTCTCAATTGCACCAGCTACGCGGAAGAGTTGGTAGAGGTGCTGAACAAAGTTTCTGTATTTTAATGACCGGGCACAAATTATCTAATGATAGCAAAACTCGCTTGGAAACAATGACTTCTACAAATGATGGTTTTGAGATTGCTGAAGTAGATTTAAAACTCCGCGGGCCTGGAGATCTGATGGGAACTCAGCAAAGCGGTGTTTTAAACTTAAAGATCGCTGACATTGTAAAAGATAATTCCATTTTAAAATCTGCCAGATATTATGCCGCAAAACTTTTAAAGGAAGATCCAAACCTTTCAAAAGAAGAAAATATCATGGTAAAAAATGCCTATTCCAGGTTAGTAAAAAATAAAACCATCTGGAATTATATTAGCTAGCAAGCAACTGTTTTTCAGTAATATAAGTCCTACAACGTTAATTTCTATTCTTACATCGAAAAGTTGATACAAAAATAACGGGATATCCCCCATTTGAGTAAATTCATCTTCCTAATTTTCTAAATACCAACTAATTATGAAAAAAATAATTTACTTATTTATGTTCGCTATCGCCTTCGCTGGCTGTAGCGTGGAATCTTTAGATTCAAATGAAGAATTTGTTATTGCTGATGCGAAACCTGCTCTAGAGGATGAAGTTCCTGCAAGTCTAAGTTATGGAGCTTTGTGTGCAGGCGAATCCGCAGAGTTCTGTATTAATTTCCCTCAGGATTATAAAGGTAATAACGAACCAAAAACAAGCCTGGTAAAATTTGAATTACTGGTTGAAGGTGATGATCCGGCTACTGAAGAGGTAGAAGACGAATATTACGAAGAATTGTTACATACTCAGGAGAATACTCAGGCATGTTTTGATCACACATTTGATATGGCTCAAACCTACCAGGTAAGATATAAAACTACCGGTGCCTGGATTGACGAAGAGATAGTTGTAGAAGATTGTTCAGACTGTGAAGAGAGCTTCTCCTATACAAATCACGGTGACAACTCCTATACGTTCTATTATACTCCAGCTGAAAATATGATGGATGCAGCTATTGTTTTCACTTTTGCTCAATCTACAGCTGTTTCTGGTTTGGAAGAAAATGATGGATGGAGTGCACCTGGTCAAACTATGCAAAACACTATGGATCTAGTTAGCTGTACTAATTACGAATGGACAGTTACTTTAGTGAAAGACTGCAGTGGAAAGAGTCCTAACAGCAATGTTTGGACAGATTTTAAAGTGAATGATGTTTCAAAAAAGAATGATAATACACCAAATCTTACCCAAAGTTGTGACTAAATAAAAACATGAAAAAATTAAAAAGGGCCTTGGCCCTTTTTTTTATTTACTGATTTTCAGGATTATAACCACATTTTAATTATCTTTAAACCACTTTCCCCCGGATATGGATCTTCCTACAGAACCTTTAGATAAGCTTCAAATCTTTACTCCTACATATTGCCTCAAAGATTGATCTGGATTAATTCAATAACAATCTATAAATTCTAAAATTATGAGTGCAATCACTAAATTCAAAATGCTGTTGAGTTTTCTATTTGTATGTTTTACTGCTTCAATAGTTGCTCAAAACGGGTCTGAAAACGACATGGGATCCAAACTTTATGACACCTATAAAGAAAAGGGAGTCCAGGAAGTCTTAAAGGTTTATGAAAAGAATAATACCAATAAGGAGTATGAGGGCATGGCCGAACCCTTAAATGTCTTGGCCTACCGATTAATGCAGGATGAAGAGGATCTTCAGGGTGCCGAAGTATTATTAAAAGCACAGATCGAAGAATATCCGGATGAGGCAAATCCATACGATAGCTATTCAGACCTGTTACTTGAAATGGATCGCAAAGATGAAGCGAGGAAGCAAATTGAAAAATCGCTAGCGATAGCTGAAAAGAAAGATCATGAACAAAATGATCTGATCATCGAGGCTGGTAAAGCGAAACTTGCCATCCTGGACAACAAAGACAAACAAATGAACTTCCTGGTTGGGAACTGGGATAACGAGACCAAGGTTTATCAAAATGGTAAAGAAGTAAACAGCACGAAAAGCAGCAACAATGTATCCTATGATGAAAGCGGTTCAATAATGATCGTAGACCACGATATGGGGAATAATAAGCCTTGCTGCAAAAGAGTCATGGTTTATGATCCAGTAAAAGATGAATTTGATGTCGCTTACATGAGAAGAAATCAGCCTAATGGTATTTCCAGTTCCAAGATGCAGATAAAAGAAATCTCACCGGATCATTTCGAAATGATGGAGAAATATATGGATGACGATAATAAGGAAGTTCAAGTGAAACATGACATTAAGAAAAAAGCGAATGAAGTAGAATGGATCACTTACAGTTCCAACGATTCGGGATGGGAAAAAGTACGCACAATGAATTTGAAAAAGAAAGGTTGAAATATTAAATCATGTTCAAAATTCAAAGAGGTGTTCGCACCTCTTTTTTTGTGAAACTTTCAGGGAACAAAATTATTTTTCAGATTATGACAAAACCATTCGTAATACTATCTTTGCTGCTTGAAAAAGATTATCCATGAAGATTTCATATAACTGGCTGAAACAGTTCATTAAATTACCTGAAGAAGCTGAAAAAACAGGTGAATTATTAACAGATCTAGGTCTTGAGGTTGAAGGTATTTCAAGCTTCCAAAGTATAAAAGGCGGCCTGAATGGTGTGGTGGTAGGCCATGTACTAAGCTGTGAGCCTCATCCAAATGCAGACAGATTACAATTAACCAAAGTTAATATTGGTAACGGTGAAGAGGTTCAGATCGTTTGCGGCGCTCCAAATATTGGTGCAGGTCAGAAGGTTCCTGTAGCTACCATTGGTACTTCGCTTTATGATGAAAAAGGAGAAGCCTGGGAAATCAAAAAAGGAAAAATTCGTGGGGAAGCAAGTTATGGAATGATCTGTTCTGAAAAGGAACTTGGTTTAGGACAGAGTCATGAAGGAATTATGGTGATGGATAACGAGCTTGTACCTGGAACTCCTGTAGCTGATATTTTTGAGGTGGAAAATGATGAAGTTTTTGAGATCGGCTTAACGCCAAACAGGGCTGATGCCATGAGCCATTGGGGTGTAGCCAGAGATCTGAAAGCAGGATATCAGCAAATGGGTAAACACCTGGAACTTATTACTCCATCTGTAAGCAGTTTTCATGTTGATAGCAGAAGTCTGAAAATCCAGATAAAAGTGGATGATTCCAATCTAGCACCAAGATACTGCGGAGTTACCCTGTCTGAAGTTAAAGTTGGAGAGTCGCCAAAATGGTTACAAAATAGATTAAAAGCAATCGGATTAACTCCTAAGAACAATGTGGTAGATGCTACCAATTACGTAATGCACGAATTGGGACAGCCGCTGCACGCTTTTGATGCAGGGAAGATCGTAGGTAACGAGATCAATGTTAAAACGCTGAAGTCTGGCACAAAATTCACTACTCTGGATGATGTAGAGCGAGAACTGCATGAAGAGGATCTTATGATCTGTGACGCTGAAAAACCGCTATGTATTGCTGGGGTTTTTGGTGGAATTGGTAGCGGAGTAACTGAAAATACTACTCAGGTATTTCTGGAGAGTGCTTATTTCAATCCGGTTAGCGTTAGAAAAACTGCTAAAAGACATGCTATAAATACAGATGCTTCTTTCAGATTTGAAAGAGGTATTGATATCAATTCGGTTGAATTTGCCTTGAAACGTGCAGCGTTATTGATCAAGGAAATTGCCGGTGGTGAAATCACCAGTGATATAGACGATTTATATTTCAAGAAAATTGAAGATTTCCAGGTATTCCTGACCTTCGAAAAAGTGAATAAACTTATCGGAGAAAACCTGGAAGAAGAAACCATCAAATCTATTCTGGCTTCCTTAGAGATCAGGGTCAACAACGTTACAGAAACCGGGATGGGTCTAACAATACCGTCATACAGGGTAGATGTGCAGCGTGAATCTGATGTTATCGAGGAAATTCTGAGAGTTTACGGATACAACAATATTAAATTTGGAGATAAGCTCAGCCTTTCTGTAGCGAATTCTTCAAAATTTGAAGATTATAAAATTCAAAATCTAATTGCTGGACAGCTAATTGGTCAGGGCTTCTATGAAACCATGGCGAATTCACTCACTACCGCTAATTATAATAAACTGAGCGAAGAGCTAAAAGATGAATACCAGGTTGAAATGCTAAATCCTTTAAGCCAGGACCTTTCTGTACTTAGACAAAGTATGCTGTTCTCCGGTCTGGAAGCCATTAGCTACAACATTAACCGTAGGAGAAATAATATCAAAATCTTTGAATTCGGAAAAACTTACCATTCTTACGTTAGCGGAAGGGAAGAAAACAAACATCTATCGCTATTTATTTCCGGAGAAAGAAGTTCGGAAAGCTGGAATAGCATTACTGGAAAAGGGAATTTTTTCTTTCTGAAAGGAACGATAAATTCAATTTTTGAAAAGCTCGGAATAGAAAACTTAAAGAGTAGAACGGTAAAAAGTGATATTTTTTCTGAAGGTTTACAATTGAGCAGCAAGAAGGCAAAACTTGTGGAATTTGGAGTTGTGAAAAAATCTATCCTTAAAAGGTTTGATATTGAACAGGAATTGATCTATGCTGATTTTAACTGGGATGAGGTAATTGAAATGGCCAAGCATCAAAAAATGAGCTTCACTTCCATTCCAAAATATCCTAGCGTTCGTAGAGATTTTGCTTTGCTATTAGATCAATCTATTACTTACGACGAAATCGAACAAATTGCCAAACAAACAGAAAAGAAAATGCTTACTGATGTAAATCTTTTTGATGTATATGAAGGGAAAAATCTTCCGGAAGGCAAAAAGAGTTATGCCGTTAGTTTCGTATTCCAGGATGAAAATAAGACGCTTACAGATAAACAGGTCGATAAGATGATGAGCAAACTTCAATACAGGTTTGAAAAAGAACTGAAAGCTGAGCTTAGATAAATAAAAAAAAGCCGTGTGAGATCTACACGGCTTTTCAATTCTTATTTCTCTAATTAAAAGAGTTCTTTAAAAATATCATCAATATATTCACGGGTTTCACGCTCGATTCTTCTGGTAGCAATGTTATCCTCAGAGCTTCCTCTCCACAAAATTTCATTAGACCTTCTGTCAATAAAATCTATGACAATGGTTCTTTCTCTATATGGCACCTGCTCTACTCTAGGCCCATTAATTCGTTGAATCGTGAAATAATTATCATACATAAAATCTCTGTAATACGGTCCAACATATAAACCAGGACGGTAATAAGGATAATTAGTATACACTGGATTGGCGTTTACAGCAACCTTTTCATCGAACATAGGATGGACATACACCAGCACATCGGGTTGTAACTTATCCAACCTAAAACCATTCTCACGCATATTGGCATTAATGGTTTCAATGATCGTTTCATTGATCGCATTATTGTCATAATCCCTACTCATGATAGTATCCTTATTCGGCAAATACGCGTAAGAATTATAAGATTTTAATTTTTTTACGTCATCCTTTACCGTTGGTCCACTAGAACCACATGAGGTCAATAAAATCCCAACAAAAAAGAATAGACTTAATTTTAAAAATTTCATAGCATTAAAATTTTTTCAGTTTTGATCAAAATAACCGCAAAGGCGGGAAGTACAAAAGGTATATATGTTATTTGACTTTTATTTAACGGAAAAAGCGGCTCATCGCCGCTTTTTCTAAATTTTTCTTCACAATTATTCTACTCTGCAGGTAGTAACACGGTATCAATTACGTGAATTACACCATTTGATTGATTAACATCTGCAATGCTAACAGTAGCAACATTTCCAGAAGCATCTTTAATTTTTACGTTATCATCTTCAAGCATTGCCGAAAGATTTCCTCCATTTACAGTGGCAAAGGTCGCTTTCCCATTTCCTTTTTTAATAGCGGCTACAATATCTGCTGCTTTGTAATCACCGGCCAGAACATGATAGGTAAGAACCGCCTGCAATTTGTTTTGATTTTCCTCTTTCAAAAGAGTTTCTACAGTTCCAGCTGGTAAAGCTTCAAATGCTTCATTGGTTGGAGCAAAAACCGTGAAGGGTCCCTCGCTTTTTAAAATGTCAACTAAACCAGCAGCCTTTACCGCCGCAACAAGCGTAGTGTGATCTTTTGAATTAACAGCGTTCTCGACGATGTTCTTTGATGGATACATTTCTGCACCGCCAACCATTTTAGTTTCAGCTTTGTCATTTTGTCCTATTGCTACAGTTCCAATGAAAAGGAACATGCTCAATACGGTAAAGATTCTAAGATTTTTCATAATTTAATGTTTGATTATTTATATAGAAAAATACGAGTTAGCATCCCCATCAGTTTTCTGAAATATGGCATTTAGCACATAATTAACTTTTGTCTCAGCTAAAAATAATCAGAATCAAGGCAGTATTTACCAATAAACAAATTGTTATTTAGTTGCTAATTATCTAATTTAGTGACGCTAAAGAAAAAGAAAATGAAGTTGAGAATTCCACGCACTGATATCGAACAGCAATTACTAAGATCCAGAAATAAAAAATCCAAGGAAGAGGAAATTATGGCAACTGTCGCTTCAATTTTCTCTGAAGCTGAGACTAGAGACAAATCTATTAAGAATGAACTTAATAATGGTGCTTCTACCCCGGAGAATAATTTTAATCCTGATGAATTAGAATCTCACCGTATCTTTCATCTTGATGATATTTATCAAATCTGCGTTGACTATCGACTAAGGTTTCTGGATTCTAAATTCTTTAAAGCGGAGATACCTTATGAGGCATTGATGGAAATCAAAAACCTGGAGAAAATTCATAAAACTGAATTAAAAGGTTTCAAGATCATTGCTCCCTCCAAATTATTCAAGTTAGAAAATGCAGATGATCCATTGCTATTTGCTCCAATTGGAAACGATTATTATTATTTGATCCATAAATGGGGAAATGATCTGCATCCGCTTAGAAAAATGCTCATGTGGCCCTTTAAAACATTGGAGAACTTTGTAATTCTACTTCTGGCCACCAGTTTTCTGACAGCGCTATTGATTCCTGAAGGTTTATTTACACCTCAGCAATCTACCACGCAATTTTTCATGATCTTTTTCTTCATCTTCAAATGGTTTGCAGGATTGTCCATTTTCTACGGATTTAAAATGGGAAAAAATTTCAGCACAGAGATCTGGAACAGTAAATTTTACAACGCCTAAGTTAATTTCGAACAAAAAATTCCCGTAGAATAGCGCTTATTTGTAATTTAGAGAGATAAATTAGAAAAATGAGCGACGAAGAAAGCTACAAAAGAGTATATACAGGTCCAGAAACCAACGTTCAATATTTACAGGAACTATTTGAAAAATCTGGAATTCACTCCCGGGTGAGAAATGATTTTGAATCCAGTATCAGAGCCGGTTTTGGTGCTACACCGGGACAGGTTCTACTTTTTGTTTTCGAAAAAGACTACGAGGAGGCCGTAAAAATTGCCAAAACAACTTTTCCAAAAGACTTTACAAATGAGTGATCAGGAATTAAATACTGGAGAAGCTAAACCGCAAAGAAATATCTGGAACCTCGTTCTGGGTATTATTTTCCTGCTCTACGGAAGTTTCAGATTATATCAGAAATCTCAGATAGAGGAACCGGAAACTTTCGGAATTATGATAGCTGTAGGTTTTATACTATTTGGTATTTATGATCTCTACAAATATTTTAAAGGAATATAAAAAAAGGCTGGTGAGACCAGCCTTTTAATTTCTTACCATTTTATGATGGCACTACCCCAGGTAAATCCACTACCAAAGGCAGCCAAAACAACGATATCTTCATCTTTCACCTTTCCTTTTTCCCATGCTTCGGTTAAAGCGATAGGAATGGATGCTGCTGTTGTATTTCCGTATTTCTGAATATTATTATAAACCTGATCGTCTGACAGTTTGAATTTTTGCTGTACAAAATGTGAAATTCTTAAATTTGCCTGGTGCGGAATAAGCATGTCAATATCTGAAACCTCAAGACCATTTTCTTTAAGACCTTCATTGATCACTTCTGAGAAACGCTGAATGGCATTTTTAAAAACGAACTGTCCGTTCATATATGGATAATATGGAATATCGTCTCCCTGCGGATTTTCAGCAATGATCTCCGGAACCCAGTGATTAGTACTAGGCCCTTTCAGTGATAATTCAAGAGCATGTTTTCCTTCAGAATGTAAATGCGTAGAGAGAATGCCCTGCCCATTATGATCACTTCTGGTTAGAACGGCAGCTCCTGCCCCATCTCCAAAAATCACCGAAACTGAACGACCACGAGTCGTAAAATCCAATCCGCCACTATGATTTTCACTCCCAATTACAAGAACGTTCTTGTACATTCCAGTTTTGATAAACTGATCTGCTACCGAAATCGCGTAAACAAATCCGCTACATTGGTTACGCACATCCAACGCGGGACATGTATCAATTTCCAACATTTCCTGAACCTGAACACCACAACCAGGGAAATAATAATCAGGGCTAAGCGTGGCGAAAACAATTAGATCTATATCGTCTTTTGAGATACCGGCACGTTCAATCGCAATCTTAGCAGCTTTAACTCCCATGGTCGCCGTCGTGTTACCATCACCTTTTTTAATATGCCTACGCTCTTTGATTCCCGTACGTTCCGTAATCCATTCATCATTCGTATCCATTAATTTGGATAGATCATCATTGGTCACAATATTTTCAGGAACATATTTTCCTAATCCTGCAATTTTAGTTTGATACATGGACAGTTTTTGTGATTTTAAAAATTATTCTTATTAAATTTAAGCAAATTGTAAAAAAATGGACGCGCAATATAAGAAACATTAACATTCCTTCTATTCTAGCCTCCATTAAAATTTCAACTAAAATTTAATTTATGAAGCAAATATTCATGTGCTTTTCAGCGGTTATCCTGTTTGTCTCGGGAGTGATCGCCCAGGAAAATTTAGATTATCAAAAGCCACCAAAAGAAATTCTTGATCTTATCGATGTTCCTCTAGCTCCGGCAACTATTTTGGACAGTGATGCGGAGATGATGATCTTTCTTTACAGAGATCAATTTAAAAGTATAGCTGAACTGAGTGAAGAGGAAATGCGCCTGGGTGGTTTAAGGATCAACCCGATAACGAACATTAATAGCAGGGCCCGTTATTACAACGACCTGAAAGTTAAATCTGTTGATGGTGATGAACCTAAAGATGTAAAGGGTCTGCCTGAATCACCGAGACTTACCAATTTTTCCTGGTCTCCAGACGAATCCATGATCGCTTTTACTCATACAACAGATAAAGGTGTAGAATTATGGGTTCTGGATATTCAGAAGGCTACTGCCAGGAGATTAACCGAAGCCAATTTAAACGCAAATATGCGCAGTACGATAAATTGGTTCAGAGACAATTCTGCCTTACTGGTTACTATGCTGCCTGCAGATAGAAAAGAATTAATAGATACAGAAACTTCGGTTCCCACGGGACCAACCGTATCTGTTAGTGACGGAAAAGAAGCGCAAAATAGGACCTATCAGGATCTGTTGAAAAACCCTAATGACGAATATAATTTTGAGCAATTAGCCAGATCTGAACTAGTGAAAGTGAATCTAGATGGTACGAATTCAAAATGGATGTCTCCCAAAATGTATAGCGATATCTCTTTTTCACCTGATGGGAAATATGTGATGGTAGAGCACATTAAAAAACCATTTTCTTACTTGGTTCCTTATTACAGATTTCCTTCAGAAACCAACATTTATGATGCTAATGGCAATCTTATAAATATGATCAACGATGTTCCATTAATCGAAGATCTACCTAAAGGCTTTATGGCAGAGCGCGAAGGCAAGCGTAGTTTTCAATGGAGAAGCGACCAACCTTCTACATTAATTTACGTAACCGCTCTGGATGGTGGAGATCCGGAGAACGAGGCAGAATATCGAGATGAATACTTCCAACTGAAAGCTCCTTTTAAAGGAGAGGGATTTTCATTATTGAAGGTCAAAAATCGCGGAAGTGGAATTATCTGGGGTAATGATGAACTTGCTATCGCCATGGATTATTGGTGGAATGACAGGAATACTAAAACTTATGTTTTCAATCCTTCGGATGCTTCGGAAAAACCTGAGATCATTTTTGACAGAAATTACCAGGATGTCTACAGCGAACCAGGAAATTTTGTTACTACAAAGAATGATTACGGTAGAAGTGTTCTAAAACTTGATGGAGAGGAAGCTTTTCTTTTAGGTAGAGGTTATACTGAGGAAGGTCAGTTTCCATTTGTAGACAAGATTGATCTGGAAACTGGAGAGACAGAACGACTCTACCAATCAAAATTTACAAATAGAAAAGAAAGCTTAATCGAAGCCCTTGATATCGAAAATGGAAAAATCCTGGTAAGCATTGAAGCCTCAACCGAATATCCAAATTATTATATCAGGGATATAAGTTCTGATAATGATCTTACCCAGATCACCTCTTTTGAAAATCCATTTAAAAGCCTGGAAGAGGTTAGTAAGGAAGTGATCACCTACAAACGTGATGATGGTCTAGAGTTAAATGCTACGCTTTATTTGCCTGCAGGTTATGACAAGGAAAATCCTGAGAAATTACCGATGTTCATGTGGGCTTATCCTAGAGAATTTAAAGACAAGAATTCTGCTTCACAAAATACTTCAAATGCTAACGATTTCACCTACCCTTATTACGGTTCTCCTATTTACTGGGTTAATCGCGGATACGTGGTTCTTGATGATGCTTCATTTCCAATTGTAGGAGAAGGTGATGAAGAACCTAACGACAGTTTTAGAAAGCAGTTGGTTGCAAATGCCAAAGCTGCAATAGATGCCGTGGACGAGATGGGTTATGTAGATCGTGACAGAGTTGCTGTAGGTGGGCACAGTTATGGAGCTTTTATGACAGCGAATCTTTTATCCCATTCAAATCTATTTGCGGCTGGAATCGCTCGTAGCGGGGCCTATAATAGGACACTAACTCCTTTCGGTTTTCAAAGTGAGGAAAGAAGCTACTGGGAAGCGCCAGATGTTTATAATACCATGTCGCCTTTTATGCATTCAGATAAGATGAAAACTCCATTACTTCTTATCCACGGAGAGGCAGATAATAATTCAGGTACTTATCCCATGCAAAGTGAGCGGTATTTTAATGCTTTAAAAGGTCTTGGTGCTACGGCCAGGCTAGTTATGCTACCAAAAGAAAGCCATGGATACAGTGCAAAAGAATCTGTTCTTCACGTATTATGGGAACAGGATCAATGGTTAGAAAAGTATGTAAAGAATAAAGAAGAGATAACGGCAGGCGACCAGGCAAATTCCTCTGATGAGACTTCTGGCAATTAATTAAAATGTTTATAAAATTGAAAAGCCCGGCAATTGCCGGGCTTTTCAATTTAACAAGGAAGCGCACCTGATGGGGGTCAAACGCGCTTCCTAACAACCTAACCAATAAATCAACTTTTAGAGGTACGCTCTAAACTTATTAATTTCAACATTCGCTTTAAGATCATGTAATAAATTATAAAGACCAAAAAAGGTTCTACTCATATAAAGAAAGTGTCTGCTTCCTCTATTGCCATTCATTTTTCGCAGTTCAGGATCCTTGGAATATCTTTCACTTAATTCAGTAAGGTGTTTCCAGAAATTTTCATCTGTAAAATCAAATTTTTCAGATTGAAAGGGAGTGGAAAACATAGTAAACATCTCGTGAAACATCTCAGAGAAAAACTCTTTTTCCTTGTCTGAATCCTTCTCAGTTAAAATTTCCAATTCCAGCAATCTTTTATGGAAGTATTCCTTGTTATTCAAATTATCTCTATTCACAAGAGAGAAATACGGATCATAAAATTCTTTCGGAATGTGTTTGATACATCCAAAATCTATAGCGATCAAATTATTATTATCATCAACCATGAAATTGCCAGGATGCGGATCTGCATGTACTTGCTTCAATCCATGAATTTGATACATATAAAAGTCCCAAAGTGCCTGACCTATTTTATCAGCCAATTCCTGATCTTCATTAATTTTGGCAAACTCACTTAGGTGAATACCATCCATCCAGTCCATAGTAATAATACGCTCGCTGGATAAATCTTCATAATATTCCGGAAACCTGAGATTAGGAATATGCGAACAAGCTTTGGAAATTTCCTTGCTTTGCTTTACTTCAAGAACGTAATCTGTCTCTTCCAAAAGTTTACCTTCAACTTCCTTAAAATATTTTTCAGAATCTTTTGCCTGCATATTGAACATACGCAAAGCGATTGGTTTCACCATAGCAAGATCTGAACTGATACTGTCTGCAACCCCCGGATATTGGATTTTCACAGCAAGTTTTTTCCCATCTTTTGTCGCCTTATGCACCTGTCCGATGCTGGCAGCGTTCACCGATTGGGTTGCAAACGTATCGTATAATTCTTCCGGATATTCTCCGTGATATTTTTTAAATGTTTTTCTAACTAATGGTGCCGATAATGGTGGTACGCTAAATTGAGCTAAACTGAACTTTTCTACATATGCCCCTGGAAGTAAATTCTTTTCCATGCTTAGCATTTGAGCAACTTTGAGCGCACTACCTTTCAAGCTTTTTAAACCGTCATAGATATCACTAGCATTACTCTCGTCCAGTTCATCTCTGGTTAATTCAGAATTGAAAGCCTTTTTACTGTAATATTTTAAGTAATTCCCACCTATTTTAACACCGGTCTGAACTAATTTTCCTGTTCTTCCGATCTTTCCAGTAGGTATATTATCTATTGTTTTCATCTTTCTCCTCCCGACTTACGCCATTCTTTCTTTCCATAAAAACTTTCCTAAATCCACTACTCTTTCCAATGGTGTATTATCAAAAAGGTCGAAAACTGTGTTTACAGATTTTTCTATTGCTACATCCGTACTTTCAAACGCTGCAGAATTATCGTCCATCCAGAACTTTAAAAGGAATAAGAACTGTACCCATACACCTTCGGAAAAAACCATTTCATTTTGCTTGAATAATTTTAGATTTTTATCCTTATTACCATCCTGAATCAATCCTTTTGCATGGCCCTTCATTCGCTTACGCAATGTTTTCAATTGCTCAAGATTTCTTATCGGCATTTCATGCTCCCTCAAACTATACAGTACATAACTTCTATTGGCAGTTAAAACCTCGAAAAAAGTATAAAAAAATGTCAGAAGCTTTTCACGATTTGAAAAACCAGCATATTCTTTAGATTTTACCATAACCTGCAAACTATTCTCAAAAAATTTATCCCAGATTGTTTTCCTCAAACCTTCAAAACTTCCAAAAAATTGGTAAAAGTCTTGCTCCGTCATCTCATTATCCTTAGCAAATTTGTATACACTTTTGGGAGTTCTTTCATTCTCGAGAACATAATCCATGTAAATGGCTATGATCTGGTCTGCATTCGGTTTCTTTTTCACCTTACTATTTCCTGTCGTCTTTGCCATAATTTTTTCTTTCTAATTCAAAAATACAATTTTGTTTAATTATTTCTTTATTTCTTTAAACAAAACTTTGTTAAATAATTTAGCTGTGGGTAACATGCAATTTAGACGTATGCCAACCTCATTAATTACAGCGTGCCAGATTGACAGCGAATTGGGTATGGTATTTTTTTTGAAATAAGGAGAATGAATTAAAAATTAAAAATTACACATATGGCAACCGGAAAAATAAATGTATCTGTTGAAAACATTTTTCCGCTCATCAAAAAGTTTTTATACAGTGATCATGAAATCTTTTTGAGAGAGCTTATATCTAACGCAACTGATGCAACCTTAAAACTTAAACACCTTAGCAGCCTGGGTGAAGCTAATGTAGATTATGGAAATCCTGTAATCGAAGTAAAGGTTAATAAGGAAAATAACACGCTTCACGTAATTGACCAGGGAATTGGAATGACCAAGGAAGAAGTTGAGAAATACATCAACGAAGTGGCTTTCTCTGGAGCTGAAGAATTTTTGAATAAGTATAAGGATTCTGCGAAAGACAGTGGAATTATAGGTCATTTTGGTCTAGGTTTCTACTCTGCCTTTATGGTAGCAAATAAAGTAGAGATCATTACAAAATCTCATAAAGACGAACCTGCAGCTCACTGGATCTGTGAAGGGACAACTGAGTTTACTCTAGAAGATGCAGAGAAAAAAGAGCATGGTACAGAAATCATCCTGCACATAAACGAAGAGGATAAAGAGTTTCTGGAAGAGAACAGAATTCAGGAGTTATTGGTGAAGTATAATAAGTTTATGCCTATTCCGATCAAATTCGGAACTAAGGAAGAAACTTTACCGTTGCCTGAAGATGCAAAGGAAGATGCCAAACCAGAAACCAAGACAGTTGATAATATTATCAACAATCCTAACCCGGCATGGACAAAACAGCCTACAGATCTTGAGGAAAAAGATTATAATGAATTCTATCGCGAGCTATATCCAATGCAGTTCGAGGAGCCATTATTTCATATTCACCTGAATGTAGATTATCCTTTCAACCTAACTGGTATTCTTTATTTCCCAAGAATGACTTCAGACATGAACATTCAAAAGGATAAGATTCAACTTTATCAAAACCAGGTTTTTGTGACTGATAATGTTGAAGGAATCGTACCGGAATTTCTTACCATGTTACGCGGAGTGATTGACTCTCCGGATATTCCTTTAAACGTTTCCAGATCATATCTTCAGGCTGATGGAGCTGTAAAAAAGATTTCTAGTTACATCACCAGAAAAGTGGCAGATAAGCTGAAAAGTCTTTTCAATAATAACCGGGAAGATTTTGAGAAGAAATGGAATGATATTAAGATCGTTATAGAATACGGAATGCTTTCAGAAGATAAATTCTTCGAAAAAGCTGAAAAATTTGCGCTTTATCCAACTACTGAAGGTGACTATTATACCTATGAAGAATTAGAAGCGGCTATCAAAGAAAACCAAACCGATAAGGATGGCAATATGGTAGTACTTTATGCTTCTAATGAAAATGAACAACATAGCTATATCGAAGCAGCTAAAGATAAAGGCTATAAAGTTTTACTTCTAGATTCTCCAATTGTATCGCATCTATTACAGAAACTTGAGACTTCAAAAGAAAAAGTTTCTTTCGTAAGAGTTGATTCAGATCATGTAGATAATCTTATTAAGAAAGATGATGAGAAGATCTCTAAACTTTCAGATGAAGAAAAGGAGAAGCTTAAAGCTGATTTTGAAAAAGTAATTCCATCAGAAAAATACACTATTCAGATGGAAGCGATGGATAGTAATGCGGCACCATTGATCATTACGCAGCCAGAGTTTATGCGTAGAATGAAAGAAATGCAACAAACTGGTGGCGGTGGAATGTTTGGTATGGGAAATATGCCGGAGATGTACAATTTAGTGGTAAACACAAATCACGAGCTTATAAACACTATTTTGAATACCAAAACTGAGAAAAAACAGCAGCGCCTAATTAAGCAATCTTTAGACCTTGCGAGATTATCTCAGAATCTACTTAAGGGAGAGGAACTTACCAGTTTTATCAAGAGAAGTTTTGAAATGGTAAAATAATTAGTTTTTCATAATTGAAATGAACCGCTTTTCTTTTAGAGAGGCGGTTTTTTTATGCGACTGTTTATTCTTTCGTATTTTTAAAAAAATTCTGTCATGAAAAAGATTGCAATTATCATTGTCGTACTTAGTATTTTCAGCTGCAAACAAAATAGTTCCGAAGAGCGAATTCCGGTTGAGCCAGACAATGGAATTGGTTCTGGCGCTGTACCTCCGAAGGCTTTAAGCTTTTCTGAAAATATTGAAGAAGCGCATAATAAAGCGGCTTTTATGATGAAAGATGCTGTTTCATTTGATATCAAACTGGAGTTTGGAGGAAAGACCCGTTTGGAAGGTAAAGTTAGCATGACCACGAATTCTTCAAAAGTTAGAGTAGATAAGAATGACGGTACTTCGCTTATCTACGATGGTGAGCAGGTTTTTATTTCACCCAAAGGTTCTGATAGTGATGGTGCGAGATTTGATATTTTCACTTGGCAGTATTTCTTTGCCATGCCTTTTAAGCTCACAGATCCGGGAACCATCTGGGAAGAACAGGGAACCAAAGTTCTAGATAGTATAGAATATGAAACTTCCAGATTAACTTTTAGATCTAACGTGGGTGATTCTCCAGATGACTGGTATATAATTTATAAGCAACCGCAAACGAACAGATTAAAAGCGGCAGCCTATATTGTAACTTTTAGAACCGAACAGGAAAAAGCAGAAGAGAATCCACACGCCATCGTTTATTCAGATTTCAAAAGTATGGATAATATAGATATGGCTACAAAATGGAGTTTCCATGATTGGAATACTCAAGATGGTTTTGGTGAAAAATTAGGCGAAGCGGCTATTTCTAACATTAATTTTTTTAAACCGAAAAAGGAATTTTTTCAGGCTCCGGAAAATTCAGAAATAGTTAAAAGATAATTTAAACTTCTTCGGGTAGCCTAGGAATACTTAGATTCTTATAAATGATCTGATAGAATTTCTGTACATCATAAGGTTTGATAATAATTCCGCTCATTCCTGCTGAATGAATTTCTTCCCGAATTTCTTCTACCTCAACGGCCGTTAATGCCAGAATCGGAATGTCTTTATCAAATTCCCTGATACGCTTGGAAGCTTCCAATCCCGAGATACCTGGCATATTTACATCCATAAGAACCAGGTCAAAATTGCCATTTTTAACCAATTCGATCGCCGTAACGCCATCACCCGCCACTTCACAAACAAAATCCTTCTTCTCAAGAATACGTCTGGTCACCACCTGGTTAATCCTATTGTCGTCTACGATAAGGATGCTTTTTCTATCTGAATAATCATTTATTACCGAATCCTCGATAACTTCAATATTTTCAGTTTTAGAAGTATCAACATCAAAAACTATCGAAAAACTGAAAGTTGAACCTTCACCCTCTTTACTGTCTAATTTAATTTTGGAATCAAATAACTTTAAAAGCCTTTTTACAATTGGTAAGCCAAGTCCGGTTCCCTGGTAATTGTAATTAGAATTGTCTAGTTGCGAAAATTCCTCAAAGATCACTTTTTTCTTACTTTCAGGAATTCCTGGTCCGTCATCACGCACTTCGAAATAGATCTTGGATTTATCATCCTGTCTTTCCAGCTGTTTTACAGAAAAATAAATATTCCCTCTTTCTGTAAATTTCATGGCATTACCTACCAGATTCATCAGGATCTGAGACAATCTTATAGAGTCCCCTAATAAATATGCAGGGATATCATCATCGAAATTTAAATGAAGTTCGTTCTTATTTTGAACACGAGTAAACTCAAAACTGTTCAAAATGCTATTAACCTGATCCCTCAAATTGAAAGATACATTTTCCAGTTTCACTTCGTTAGACTCCATTTTATTCATTTGAAGCACATCATTTATAAGTGCCAGCAAATAATCTGCAGAAAACTTTAGAGATTTAAGGTCAGATTTATGTTTTCCAAGACTTTTTTCTTCCAGTAATAAGGAAGTCAAGCCAATCACTCCATACAGCGGAGTTCTAATCTCATGACTAACGGTACTAAAGAAACGTGTTTTCAGCAAGGAAAGATTTTCAGCCTCTACCTTAGCTTCCTTGTACTGTTTATTCTTATTCTTCAGCTCACTAATAAGATTTCGACGATCACGATTGATTTTATATAAGAATACCAAAATCGCCATAAGAATCACCGAGGAGATCACCATAATGGCAACTTTCTCCTTAGACTTTTCAATGATATCATCCTGGTATCTTTGTTCTCTTTCAGCTATATCGAGATCTTTTCTATATTCATTAGTATTGAATCTTGCATTAGCGATCTCCATTTGTTTTAACTTTTCAGCTTCAAAAACTTTAGAGTTGTACTCATTATATTTTACCTGAGCTTTATATGCTTCCTCATAATCACCTTTAGCATTTAGCATTTGCGCATATGCTCTATAAGATTCGGCTGCAGGTAGTACCAAAGAATCTTTTATTGCCAATTCAATAGACTTATCAAAATAATAGCTGGCGGTGTCATATTGCTTTCTATGGGCAAAATAACGACCATGTAACATGTAAAGCTGAGAATAAATATAACCTGCTCTGCCAACTTTAGGCGAACCAACAGATTCCAGAATGTTTAAAGATTCATTTAAATAAGGATAGGCTTTTTCATAATTCCCATTATCCAGATAGGTCCAACCAATATTTATCTTTGGAATTATAAGTTCTGAAGAATCTCCAATTTTATTTGCCAGGAAGATCACCTTATTATAATAATCAATTCCTTTATTGGTGGTCTCAGGTATTTCAGAATAAATGTTTCCTAGATTATTATAGGAACTCATTAAAATTGTATCGTTATTTATCTTCTGGGCATACTCCAGACCAAGTGTATAATTTTTCCGAGCACGGGCACTATCTTTTTGGTCAAGAAAGATATGACCAAGATAATTAAATGCCTGTGCCGTGATCAGATCATTATTCTGATCTTTAGCTTTATTCAAAAGATTATAAGAATCGTCAGTGGCCAGTTCATAGCGATGCTGACTAATATGAGTTTCGATCTCCTTAACAAGATCTTCCATACTTTCGTTACTGGAGGCATGAGGAGTTTGCGCAGAAGTAACGCTCCAGCATAAAAAAAATACCAGAAATAAAACTGAGTAGTTCTTTTTCAAAAGTAACAGTTAGGTTAAAAGTTAGATTTCGGGCGCTGAAATTACTCTATTTAAAGTACTTACACAACTTTTATTTTTAAAACATATTTCCTGCAGATTCAATTTAATGAAAGGTTTAATTAAGTTATATTGAAAAAAAATTCTAGAAATGACATTTCCCTGGCACTTATATTTAATGGCTGCGATGTACATTATTGCTGGCATTTTCCATTTTTTGAAACCAAAGATGTATATGCGCATCATGCCGAGATACCTGCCGTCCCACAAACTTCTCGTTTACCTGAGCGGACTGGCTGAAATAATCCTGGGAATAGCGCTATGTTTCCCGGAAACAAAGGATCTTGCCATTTACGGGATCATACTAATGTTATTGATCTTCTTACTGGTACACTTCTATATGTTATCCTCCAAAAAAGCCGGAGCTGGAATTCCAAGGTGGGCATTGATTGTAAGATTACCCTTACAATTTTTATTAATCTGGTGGGCCTGGTTCTATTTACAATTTTAGGGAATGAGAAAAGAGATTTTTGATGTTCCTGATGCCACCATTGAATATTATCCTGATTTTTTAAATCGCCGTAAAGCTGATTCCGTTCTCGATTTTTTATTGCAATTTGATAAATGGCGACAGGATAAAATAAAAATGTTTGGCAAAGAAATTTTACAGCCAAGATTGACGGCTTTATTTGGAGAAAATGGGAAAACATATACCTATTCCGGTCTTGAAATGCATCCCATACCTTTTCCTTCTGAATTGATTGAGATCAAACAAAAATGTGAATCAATTGAAAGTGATTTTAATGTTTGCCTGGCAAATTTATACAGAGATGGAAATGATAGTATGGGCTGGCATGCCGATGATGAAAAAGAACTGGGCAAGAATCCCATAATTTCCTCTGTGAGTCTTGGGGCAGAAAGGATTTTTTATTTAAAGCATAAAAAGATTAAAGCAGCCAGAAAAAAAATAAGGCTGCAACATGGCAGCCTTTTAGTTATGAAGGGTACAACCCAGGAATTCTGGAAACATCAATTACCTAAATCTAAAAAAATCGACGCTCCAAGAATCAATCTAACTTTTCGAAAAATCGTTTAAGAATAGATATCGTTTAAAATCTTAGCCAGCCGAATTCCTCCTTTTTGAAGTTGATCAAGCACAGTTGGCATATGCTCATACATATAAGAATAGCCAAGTTTATCACCATTTTCAACACCTGCATAAAGATCTTCTGCCATCGCTCTGGACTCATACACCCAGTCTAAAAGTTCACCCTTTCTTATTTCTTTAAGCTCAGCTTTATTTAGATCTTTAGTATTGATAGCAAGCTCGGTATAGCTCATTTGGTAAAAGTTGATCATTTCACTATCCCATACCCTGTGAATATTAGAACCATCATTAAACCATCTCACCTGGATATCATTTCCGCCTTTATCTTCAGAATGACCCGTATGGAATGGCTGATGAAGGTCTCCAACAAAATGGACGAGCATTTTTAGGTAAAATTGCTTCTGCTCTACCGATGAATCCTTACTCTTAAGAACACTCACACATGTTCTTATGGCCTGCACCAGATCCCCGTCTTCACTAGCCTCTTCAAGATTATATTCCTCCGCATCTGGAGCGATATTTACATAATGCCATGGTCCAAATTTTCTATATTCAGGATCACTTTTAATATCATCGGCATGATTAGCTACGAAAGCAAGGCCATGACCATTTAAAAGTTCATCGATGGCTTGTTTAGCTTTTTTATTTAAATGGCTTTCTGCGATCTCAGCAGTGGCGCGATGACCGGTTTTTCCCCAATCTGAATCATTAGCAACACAAACAGTTGAAACAATCATGATACTAAGAGAGACAATTAATTTCTTCATTCTTCTAGATATTTCGGCAAATATAATCAAGCTCATAAAAAATTAGTGTTAAGAATGAATAAGATTAAAATTTAATATCATATATTTATGATATCATTTTAATATCAACCAATATTTCAATCATGACACAAGAAAAATCTATAAAAGCTTTCAATGGCTACGCAATGCTGCTCGTATTCTTTCTATTTTTAATAGGAAGCTTTGTTGGTTTCTTCACTACCGGTAATCCTATTTGGGCCATAACGGTTTTAATCGCAATATTGATCTTACCTGGATTTATCCTTGTAAACCCCAATGAATCTAGAGTTCTTTTACTCTTTGGTGATTACAAAGGAACCGTTAAGCAAAACGGACTCTTCTGGGTCAACCCATTCTTTACCAAGAAAAAGATCTCCCTTAGAGCTAGGAATTTCGACAGTGAAAGACTGAAGGTGAATGACAAGCTGGGAAATCCAGTTATGATTAGCACAATTCTCGTTTGGCGAGTGATGGATACTTTTAAGGCATCTTTTGATGTGGATAATTTTGAAAATTTCGTGGTAGTTCAAACAGATGCCGCGGTAAGAAAACTTGCCAGCCTCTATCCTTATGATAATTTTGCAGATGAAGGTCTTGATGAAGATATTACCTTGCGCTCGAGCGTGAATGAAGTAAGTGACGCTCTTGAAAAAGAACTTGAAGAACGTCTGAATATCGCCGGAATTGAGGTACTTGAAGCAAGAATTGGATATCTGGCCTATGCCAATGAAATTGCAAGTGCCATGCTGAAAAGACAGCAAGCTACTGCCATCGTTGCGGCAAGACATAAAATTGTTGAAGGAGCCGTTAGCATGGTTGAAATGGCCCTTCACGAATTAAGCGCAAAGGATCTGGTAGAGCTTGACGGGGAAAGAAGAGCTGCCATGGTAAGTAATTTGATGGTAGTCTTATGTGGCGATAAAGATGCAACTCCAGTAGTTAATGCTGGAACGCTTAATCATTAATACATGCGAGTTTTTAAAGAAACTCAGGTTTTCAAACAGTGGTGGCTCTGGGCAATTCTTGTGGGTTCACTATTCGTTACCATAATTCCTTTATTTAACATAGAAGGAGAGTTCGGCACCAATAAATGGAATTTTTTCGGGTCTGCCATTGTGCTCTTAGTGATCGTATTATTTATGGTCTTAAAACTTGAATCCAAAATAGACAGAAACGGAATAACTGCTGAATTTACTCCTTTCAAAATATTCAGAAGAAAATACCATTGGAATGAAATTAGTAAATGTTACGTTAGAAAATACTCGCCTATCTCTGAATACGGTGGTTGGGGCGTTCGAGGCTTTGGCACCGCAAAGGCGTACAATGTCTCTGGAAACAAAGGCATACAAATTATAACTAAAAATGGTGATAAATTCTTAATAGGCACTAATAAACCTGAAGAAGCGCAAAAAGTGATTAAACGTTTTCAGGACAATAAAAATGAATTATGAAAAAAATAATTGCAATTGCTTTCCTGTTTTTCGGCCTTCAGGTCAATAGCCAGGAAGATAATTATACTGAAGAAGAGATCTCTATATCCAAATTTACAGACGGGACTTTAACTCTACCTGTATCTGGAGAAGCAGAAAGTCTTATAATTTTTATCCAGGGATCTGGTCCTACAGACAGGGATGGCAATCAAGCCATGATGAAGAATGATGGGATGAAAAAAATGGCTCGTGAACTGGCTGCAAATGGAATTGCCTCATTTAGGTATGACAAGCGAATCTTTAAAATGCAGGAGTTGAAAATGAATTTTGAAGAACTCAGGTTTTCAGATCTAGTTGAGGATGTTGAAAAAATTATCGCTTTTTTCAGGGAACAGGATAAGTTTGAAAATATCATCCTCGCGGGACATAGCCAGGGATCGCTTATCGGGATCCTTGCTTCAAATGATGATGTAGACGCTTTTATTTCGCTTGCCGGCGCTGGGAAACCAATTGATGAGATCATCGTAGATCAATTTTCGAAAATGGCCCCCGAACTGGGAGAAAGCGCTCGTATAAAATTCCAGGAACTTAAGGAAAATGGAAGTACGAAAAATGACAATTCAATGCTAGCAAGCATTTTCGCTCCATACGTTCAGCCGTTTATAAAAAGCTGGATTCAATACGATCCTGCTGAAGAAATTAAGAAACTTGAAATTCCTGTTTTGATCATTAACGGCACTTTTGATATTCAGGTAGAAACTTCAGAAGCTGAATTATTGCATGCGGCCACTGATGATTCTGAACTAATTCTACTGGAAAATATGAATCATATTTTCAGAAAAGTGGAAAGTAAGGACAGGCTAGTAAATACAAAATCTTATAACGAACCCAACCGGCCTTTACATCCGGAATTGATTCCGGCAATTACCAGTTTTATCGAAGAACTTGATTAAATTATGGGCAAAAAGAAAGCCTTTGCATTAAGAGTGGATGAAGATATGCTGAAAGCTATCGAAAAATGGGCTTCTGATGAATTCAGAAGTACTAATGGACAGATTGAGTGGATGCTGAACAAGGCGTTGAAAGAAGCCAAAAGAAACCCTAAACAAAAAAATAAGGAAGATTAATGTTTAAAATTATTTTCTCTGATATAGATGGAACTTTATTAAATGCTGAAAGAGATCTTTCAGACTACACCATAGAAACCATTAAAAAACTTTCAAAAGCAAATATTCCATTCATCCTCATATCTTCAAGGATGCCAGCAGCTATGCGACATCTACAGCAAAAAATGGATATTGAGCATCTGCCGCTTATTAGCTATAATGGCGGACTCATCCTTGTAGATGGCAAACCAGTAAGTTCTACTGAAATTCCCCTTAAGATTCTTTCAGATCTGCATGATTTTAATTCGAATCATGATGTTCATCTCAGTTTATTTCATAATGATGAATGGTACGCACCGCGAGATGACTTCTGGACCAAAAGAGAAATCAATAATACTAAAGTCCATCCGGAACTGGAAAGTAATGAAACAGTTCTTGCAAGATGGAAGGCACAACAAAAAGGTGCCCATAAGATCATGGCCATGGGAGAAGAGGAAAGAATTGATGCCGTTAAAAATTTTCTTATTGAAAACTTTGGCGAGGAACTTCATCTTTATCGTTCCAAACCTACTTACCTTGAAATTGCACCAAGATCAGTTTCAAAATTAACTGCAGTACAGCATCTACTCGATAATCATTTTAGATTACCCTTATCTCAAACCATGGCTTTTGGTGATAATTATAATGATGTGGAAATGATCAAGGGAGTTGGAATGGGCATCGCGGTTGGTAATGCCAAGCCCGATGTTCTTGAAGTTGCCCACATGGTCACCACTCCGGGGAAAGAAGATGGAGTAGCAAAAAGCATCAATGAATTGCTGAAATTATAAGTTGAAAATCTACTATAGCCGGATACAATAAAAATTGTATTTTGCCGGCCAACCTATTCAAAATTATATGGAAACTTCTACTGTGTTTACTAATGACGCGATCGTCTTTGGTTTACTGATGCTTGCTCTTGGATTCGTTTTTTATACTTCTTCTCAGGAAGAAGGATTCTGGAGCAAATTTTACAAAGTTGTACCGGCACTTTTAATGTGCTACCTAATCCCGGCAATTTTCAATTCTTTAGGCTGGATAGACGATGAAACCTCTCAGCTTTATTTTGTAGCCAGTAGATATTTACTCCCCGCAGCCCTGGTTCTAATGACCTTAAGTATAGACCTGAAGGCTGTATTTAACCTTGGCCCTAAAGCTTTGATTATGTTCTTTGCAGGAACCATAGGTATCGTACTTGGAGGACCTATTGCTATTCTTATAGTATCAGCTATTTCGCCGGAAACTGTTGGCGGAGTAGGCCCTGATGCTATTTGGAGAGGATTGTCAACTATCGCCGGAAGTTGGATTGGTGGAGGTGCCAATCAGGCCGCGATGCTTGAAATTTATGAATATAACCCAGATCTCTATGGGGGGATGGTCCTGGTAGACATTGTGGTTGCAAACCTTTGGATGGCGATCATTCTTATGGGAATAGGTAAGAATGACCGCATAGATAATTGGTTAAAAGCTGATAATTCTGCAATTGAAGAATTGAAAATTAAGGTTAGTGATTATGCAAAAAGCGTCACCCGTGTTCCGGAATTGCCAGATTTCATGATCATGCTCGCTCTCGCTTTCGGCGCAGTTGGAATCGCCCATTGGGGAGCCGATAATATTTCTGAATACCTTCTTGCTACTTTCGATGTCTTTAATGACTCCAAAAGCGCATTATCTTCCTTCTCCTCCCAATTCTTCTGGATGATCACCATCGCGACAGCCATCGGAATCATATTGTCATTCACTAAGTTCAAAAAATACGAAGGTGCTGGGGCAAGTAAAATTGGTAGTATTTTCATCTACATTCTGGTAGCCACCATCGGTATGAAAATGGACCTAACCATGATTCTGGACAATCCTGGTTTAATTGCAATCGGTTTAATTTGGATAATAATCCATGTAATCGTACTTCTTGTTACCGCAAAAGCGATCAAAGCGCCTTATTTCTTTCTTGCCGTTGGAAGCCAGGCAAATGTAGGTGGTGCAGCATCTGCTCCCGTAGTAGCCGCAGCTTTTCATCCTTCATTGGCGACAGTGGGAGTTTTATTGGCTGTATTTGGTTATGTTGTTGGAACCTATGGTGCGATTTTGTGTACAATTTTAATGCAAATAGCTGCCGGCAGTTAGTAATAAACAGAAAATTATAAGATATTTGCGCTCCTTAAAATCTGAATACAAAAAATGAAAAAATTAGCTCTTCTTTTAGCCATCCTGATCAGTATCATCTCCTGTTCTGAAAAAGAAAGCAATCTAACAGTAACCGGCGAAGTTAAGGGTCTTAAAAAAGGTACTCTTTACCTTCAGAAACTAGAGGATACCATTCTGGTGAACGTGGATTCAGTCGTAGTAAATGGCGACCCGATGTTCACGATGGAAACTTTTCTAGAGAGTCCGCAGATCATGTATTTGTACCTTGAAAAGGTTGATAACAATAGGTATGATGACCGCATTGACTTTTTTGCAGATGAAGGACAGGTGACTATCAATACCAAGCTTGAAAAATTTGAAACCGGAGCTAATATAGTGGGTTCAGTTAATCAGGAGAAATTGATGGAATATAGAAAAATGATCAACAGGTTCAACGATCAAAATCTTGATCTAATCAAAGAAAGTTTTGAAGCTGAAAAAGCTCAGGATGAAGAGAAGTTAATGGAGATAGATCAGAAATATGATAAATTACTGAAAAGGAAATATCTGTATACTGTGAATTTTGCCATTAACAATAAAGATCATGAGATCGCTCCTTACCTGGCGTTATCTGAAGTATTTGATGCCAACATTAAATATCTGGATACAATTTATAATTCGCTGGCACCAAAGGTTAAAAAATCAAAATATGGTGCGGAGTTAAAAAAATACCTAAAAGAAAGACGAAAAGAAGAAAAGCTGGAAGAAAAAGTGGAAGCTCAAATGGAAGAAGAGAATTCTTAATTCAGTTTTTCATCAATTATATTCAGGAGGGGCTAATCAGCTCCTCTTTTTCTTTATAACAAGTTCTTAATATTTATTTGGCGGAAATTAGGGATTGGAATTCTTAAATTGGAGCAAATCATTAACTATGACAAGCACCAATCGAGATTACGATCTCATCTGTGTTGGAGGAGGAATCATGAGCGCAACTTTAGCTCTTATTCTCAAACTATCTGACCCTTCTACAAAAATTCTCATTCTTGAAAGACTTGACAAGGTTGCCGAAGAAAGTACTAAAGCCTGGAACAACGCAGGAACGGGACATTCTGCCTTTTGTGAATTGAACTATACACCTGAGGATAAAAATGGAAATATTGATATTTCAAAAGCCATTGATATATTTCAGCAGTTTGAGAGATCAAAAGAATTCTGGTCTTACCTGATTGAACAAAATCTGATCAAAGATCCTAAAAGCTTTATACACTCCATACCTCATCACGCGTGGGTACGTGGCGAAGACGATGTAGAATTCCTAAAAAAAAGATACGAAGCTATGAGCTCGCATTTCATGTTCGAGGAAATGCAATTTTCAGATCAACAGGAAAAACTTAAAGAGTGGTTTCCGCTTATTATGGAAAACAGAAGTTCTTCTGAAACCATGGCAGCGACACGAATGGAATTAGGAACTGGCGTTAATTTTGGTTCACTTACAGAACAATATTTTAAAATTCTTGAAGAACAGTTTGATGTTCCAGTGTTGAGAAATCAGGAAGTTCTAGATATTGATCCAGATGGACCTGATGAATGGTCTGCTGAAGTAAAAGATCGAAATACAGGTGAAAAAACTTTCTATGATGCCGATCATATTTTTATAGGTGCCGGTGGAGGAGCGCTTCCACTTTTGCAGAAAGTTGAGATCAAAGAGAAAGATGGTTATGGTGGTTTTCCGGTTAGCGGACAATGGCTGTTTTGTAAGAACAGAGACATAATTGAAAAACATCATGCAAAGGTTTACAGTAAGGCAGGAGTTGATGCACCGCCAATGTCAGTTCCTCATCTCGATGCAAGATTTATAAACGGCAAAAAAGAATTACTCTTCGGGCCATTCGCTGGTTTTAGCACAAAATTTTTAAAAGAGGGTTCTATTCTGGACCTGCCAAAATCTTTGAAATTTGATAATCTACCATCGATGTGGGGCGTTTTCTGGCACAACTTACCGCTCACCAGTTATTTGATTAATCAGGTGCGAATGGATCATCAGGACAGGATCAATGACTTAAAGGTTTTTATTAAAGACGCAAGGGTTGAAGATTGGGAATTAAAAGTTGCCGGTCAGAGAGTGCAGATCATAAAAAAAGATGAAAAAGAAGGAGGTGTACTGGAATTTGGAACTGATGTGGTGCATAGCCAGGATGGTAAAATAACTGCCTTGCTGGGCGCTTCTCCTGGAGCTTCCACAGCAGTTCACATAATGTTGGATGTCATTAAAATTGCCTTCCCTGAAAAGCTTGAGAAAAAAGAAGTGAAGGAGAAACTTGACAGGATGATACCATTCTGGAATAAAGAGATTGTAGATAACGAAGCCGATTTCAGAAAGGTACAGAAAAGCAATTCTGAAACACTCCAATTAGAAGCGCTACATTAAATTTTAAAATAAAAAAACTCCTCTTGAAAAAGAGGAGTTTAAAGAGCCGATGGAGGGACTCGAACCCACGACCTGCTGATTACAAATCAGCTGCTCTAGCCAGCTGAGCTACATCGGCAACTTATTTCTTAAAGAGCGTTCAGCTTTTCGATCAAAGCCTGGGCTTTTTTCTCAAGATCAGCCTGAACTTCCTTAAAATGCTTTTGTTTATTCTCAACATCACGACGATTGATCTTAGAGATCAATTCATCATATTCTTTAATAGCTTCATCAACGATCGCCTCAGATTTCGCCGGGTCTTCCTTTGGATTAGCCATTTGGTGAATGTAGGCAGCATCAATGATGTCTCCCATTACATAATTCACATCTTTCTTAAGCAATCTTTTACTCGCCATTATCAATAAATTTCGGCTGCGAATTTAAACTATTTTTCGAAATGAAAATAAAATTGATAAATTAATTCTGATTTTTTTTCAAAACGCTCAAAGCTTCCGGCATATGCCTACTGGCATTCATACTATTAAATTTATGTAGAAGTTTGCCTTCCCTATCAAATACAAATGTTTCTCTCCCCGGAAGCAATCCCAGCAGATTAGGTTTTACCCCAAAAGCCTCCCTGGCTTTTTTATTTTCGTCGGAAAGAAATATATAGGGAAGATTATATTTATTCACGAATTTGGAATGAGATAGCGAAGAGTCTGAACTAATTCCGATCACTTCCGCGCCAAGCTCCTTAAAGTCTTCATAACTATCGCGAAAACTACAGGCTTCTTTCGTGCAGCCCGGAGTAAAGTCTTTAGGATAGAAATACACCACAAAGGCTTTCTTATGTATCAAATCTGAAAAACGGTAAATATCATTGTTTTGATCTTTCAATTCCAACTGCGGTACCAGATCTCCTGTATTCATAATTAATTTCCTTTATAGCTAACAAAATTTCGTGGAGTTTCATACAAGGTTACCTCCAGATTATGATCTTTTTGAATTTCTGGCCTAAGTTTATTCCAGATAACCACGGCAATATTTTCAGCAGTAGGGATCAAATCCTTGAATTCCGGCACCTCAATATTGAGGTTTTTATGATCAAAAGGTTCTTCTACCTGCTTACTGATGAGTTCTTTTAAAACTTTCAGATCCATGACAAAGCCTGTTTCCTGGTCTGGTTCACCCGTAACAGAGACGATCAGCTCATAATTATGGCCGTGATAATTAGGATTACTGCATTTACCAAAAATCTCAAAGTTACGCTCATCATCCCAGTCTTTTCTGAAAAGACGATGTGCCGCATTAAAATGAGCTTTTCTATGTACCGTTATTTTCATTGCTGAATATGTGCGTAGTATTTATCAAATATGATCTTGAACCATTCTGTATAAATATGAGGATTTTTCTTCATATCAACCTGCAGTTCTTCTAAAGAAACCCATTTCCAGGCAGCAACCTCATCAGGATTCAAATCTGGCTGACCTTCAAAATTACCTACAAGAATATGATCAAATTCATGTTCGGTTAGACCATTATCAAAAGGTGCTTTATAAATGAAGGATATGGTATCTTTAAGATCTGTTGAAAATCCCATCTCTTCCTGTAAACGACGTTTACCGGCAGCGATGTTAGATTCACCTTCCCGTTGATGACTACAACAAGTGTTGGTCCACAAACCAGGAGAATGATATTTGGATAGCGCTCTTTGCTGGATCATCAGCTCGTTGTTCTCATTGAATACAAATACTGAAAAAGCCCTGTGTAATAAAGCTTTTTCATGAGCCTCGATCTTTTCCATAAGACCTATCTGTTCGTCTTTTTCGTTAACTAAGATTACTTTTTCTTCTGCCATTTTCATATTTGAAGTTCAAATGTACAAAAACAGGCATTTCTATCACAGGCTTGCAGATTAAGCAAATCCTAAAGTTTCAGCTTTCCGGTATAAATTTCACAGTTAATGGATAATATGAATTCAGACCTTCGGTTCTTTTCATGAGCTGCTTCGGTACATGGTTTTCCGTTTCGGCAATTATTAACCAGTTCGGTTTCTCCATAACCCCTACCTGAAATCCTACCTTCCTCAACTCCCCTCTTAACGAGATAATCAATGGTAACCTTCACCCTTTCCTGGGACAGGTTTAAATTATAACCATCATCTGCCCTGCTATCTGTATGAGATCTAATGTCTATAAGCAATTCAGGATAGGCAATCATATATGAAGCAATCTCATCCAGTTGCTCTGCAGCCTTCGATTTTATTTCAGCTTTGTCAAGATCAAAAAGGATAGGATCAAGGTTGAGCATTTTTGCCAGATCGTCCCCTACCCTTGCCGCGAAGATCTTGTCCCCCTCAGTATTCTGAAATTGAATGATATTTTCCTTTCTTTTGACTTCTGTTGCGTAAAAACTCCAGTTAAAAAACGCACGAATGGCCGCGATATTTTCTGGCTTATCGCCTGAAAAATCATGTGAAACCTGGTACATCACTAATCCGTTCTCTGGATTATCAAAACCGTTACCGTAGATAATTACCGCCCCGGGACCATTTGAAAGCGAAGGTATATCTGGGGCGGTCGCATCGATAATGATCTGTTTTGCGCCCTTTCTCCAGATGTTCGCTTTTTTTGGATACAAAATTCTTTCTGAACCATTGATAAGCGCCTTATCACTTTTACCAATATATTGAGCGACCGGATCTGCGGGTAATTTATGCTCATAAGGGGGTGTCGCAAATCTATGCTCATAAAATGGAATCAAACCTGTGGTTCTTGCGCCAGGAGAGCCTTCAGAAAGAAAGTTCAGCTGAATAATTTCCTCTTTGTCTCCTTGCTCATTAACTATTCCGTGTAAATTTTCTAATTCACTTCCCGCATGACATCCTGCCCATATCGCACCTTTAAAATTCTTATTCCAGAAATATAAATTCTTATGAGTCTCAAATTTGGGCTCTGCATGCGGCATCACAAAAATATCATCGCAAACACCAAGCTCGTCTGGCGACTTCCAATTTTTTGTACTGTATCCGCCATGGGCAGACCCAGGTATTCCTGCAGCTTTAAAGTATGCCAGGGCGATACTCCCGTTTTGCTTGTCTAGAGTCCATTTTGGAGCCACCGAAATATCAGTAAAAACAGTCAAGCTCAAATCTTCATCAATGTAGCTACCCATCATTCCTCTACTCTCCCAATTATCAATTGCTATTTTAACTTCTTCAGTAATATAAGACACCGGAATTATAAATGACCCTGATCTAAAATCCTCCTCCTGTAAAGAAAAATCAATTCCATCTTTTTCCTTTTTTGGATTAATCACCCATTTTATTTCAACTGGATGATGAGTAAGCAAATCGTAAATAAATCCGTAAGGTTTAAGTGCGTTAGCCTTTGTTTGCGGAGTAATACCCATATTAACGGCGTAAGATCCCTTTGGTAGAACTTCTAAAGAATTTTGAGAATAAAACTGTCTGCTGAAAATTAGATTAACAGCAAAAATCAAGATAAATAATTTTAGGTTCTGTAGGGTAAAAACCATGATTTCTGACAGAATTAGATTAAATATCAGTTAAATTAACCATATACCCTATAAAGTTACTATTTAATGGTTTAAATGAGTTTTATTACCGATAAAAAGGCAACTGAAAGGAAAAGGAATTTCTATAAAATAATAGTATTTTTGCCGCTTCAAGATCAGCAGGTATGAAGCATTATCAGAAAGAGATAAATAAAAGAAGAACATTTGGTATCATTTCTCACCCCGATGCCGGTAAAACCACGCTTACGGAAAAGCTTCTGTTATTTGGTGGAGCGATCCAGGAAGCGGGAGCGGTAAAGTCTAACAAGATCAAAAAAGGTGCTACCAGTGACTTTATGGAGATTGAGCGCCAGAGAGGAATTTCTGTTGCAACTTCTGTCCTTGCTTTTGAATATAAAGACATCAAAATAAATATTCTCGATACTCCGGGTCACAAGGATTTTGCGGAAGACACATTCAGAACACTTACTGCCGTAGATAGCGTGATCGTGGTTATTGATGTTGCAAAAGGTGTGGAGGAACAAACCGAAAAACTTGTTGAAGTTTGCCGGATGCGAAATATTCCTATGATCGTTTTCATCAATAAACTGGATCGTGAAGGTAAGGACGCCTTTGAATTGTTGGATGAAATTGAACAAAAGCTGAATCTAACTGTAACTCCTTTAAGCTTTCCTATTGGAATGGGTTATGACTTTAAAGGAATTTATAATATCTGGGAAAAGAATGTGAATTTATTCACAGGAGACCCAAGAAAAGATATTGAAGAAACTGTAGAAATCAGCGACCTGAAATCTGAAGAACTAGACCAGCTAATTGGAGACAAAGCTGCTGATACACTTCGGGAAGAACTGGAACTAGCCCAGGGAGTTTATCCTGAATTTGAAAGAGAAGCTTACCTGGAAGGACGACTACAACCAGTATTTTTTGGTTCAGCATTAAATAATTTTGGAGTAAGAGAATTACTGGATTGTTTTATCAAGATCGCTCCGCCGCCGAGGCCAAAAGAAAGTGATACAAGATTGGTAAAACCTGATGAAAAAGATTTTACCGGTTTCGTTTTTAAGATCCATGCCAATATGGATCCAAAACATAGAGACAGGCTTGCATTCGTAAAAATTGTATCCGGTAAATTCGAGAGAAATAAAAACTATCTGCACGTTAGGAATGGGAAGAATATGAAATTCTCTTCTCCCAACGCATTTTTTGCAGAAAAGAAAGAAATCGTTGACGTCTCCTTTCCAGGAGATATCGTTGGTTTGCATGATACGGGTAATTTTAAGATCGGTGATACCCTGACCGAGGGAGAAACTTTGATGTACAAAGGTATACCAAGCTTCTCTCCGGAGCATTTCCAATATATTAACAATGCTGACCCTATGAAGTCCAAACAATTGGAAAAAGGGATAGACCAGCTAATGGATGAAGGTGTTGCGCAGTTATTTACTCTTGAAATGAATGGTAGAAAGATCATTGGAACTGTGGGCGCGCTACAGTTCGAAGTAATTCAATACCGTTTGGAACATGAGTATGGTGCAAAATGTACTTATGAAAACCTGAATGTTCATAAAGCCACATGGGTTGAAGCAGAAGATGAAAAAAGTGAGGAATTTAAAGATTTCAAAAGAGTAAAGTCTAAGTTCCTGGCAAAAGATAAATCTGGGCAATTAGTATTTTTAGCTGATTCTCAATTTTCTTTACAGATGACCCAGCAAAAATATCCTTCAATTAAATTTCATTTCACTTCTGAATTTTAAATTGTTGTCAAACTGAATTTGTTTCTAGCCTTTTTGAGAAGCCGAAACAAATTCAGCAAGTTGCAGTTATGACTCTAAAATTCAAAAGTCAATTTAATAGGATAGCTACACTCCTAAAATTTACTATTTTCGGAGACAAAGTATTTTTATGTCCCAGATAGATCAGTTCATTGCAGATTTTGCTTCCGCCGTATGGGGAATTCCACTTGTTATCCTTTTGATTGGCGGAGGAATCTTTCTACTCATATATTCTCGGTTCTTGCCTTTCAGATATCTTGGACATTCCATAGAGGTACTTCGCGGTAAATATAATAATCCCGATGATCCAGGTGATATAAATCATTTTCAGGCTTTATCTACTGCGCTATCTTCCACGGTAGGAATGGGTAATATTGCGGGGGTCGCGGTTGCGATTGCAATTGGAGGTCCTGGGGCGATTTTCTGGTTATGGATTAGCGCCATTGTGGGTATGGCTACAAAATTCTTCACCAACAGCCTTGCCGTGATGTATCGTGGCAGAGATACTGAAGGTAAGATCCAGGGCGGCGTAATGTATTTTATTGTGGAAGGGTTAGGTAGAAAATGGAAGCCTTTAGCCACATTTTTCGCCATTGCCGGTCTTGTAGGTGCTTTGCCAGTTTTTAACGTAAACCAGCTCACACAGGCCATCAACTACATCCTTCTAGAACCGAATAATATAGAAACAGGTTTCACTACCAGCCTAATCATAGGGATTATACTTACTCTGATAACCACTGTGGTGATTATTGGCGGACTAGACAGGATCAGTAAAACTGTTTCAAGGTTAGTACCAGCAATGGTGGCGCTGTACTTTGTATCTGTTCTGGTAATTCTATTTGTTAATTACGAGGTAGTTTTTCAATATTTCGGAATGATCTTTACCGACGCTTTCGCTGCTGAAAACTACAAAGGTGACCCTCTCCTGGGAGGTGTTCTTGGTGGTTTGATCCTTTTAGGGATTCGCCGTGGTGCCTTTTCCAATGAAGCTGGTATTGGTACTGCTACTATGGCTCATGGCGCCAGTAAAACTTCTGAACCTATTCGTGAAGGATTAATAGCCATGCTTGGGCCGGCTATTGATACACTCGTGGTATGTACTTTAACTGCGATGGCTATTTTGGTAACTGGTGTATGGCAAAGCACCGATGTGAATGGTGTGAGCCTTACGGCCGCTGCATTTGATCAGGCCATCCCTTATGTTGGGAATTACCTATTGCTTTTATGCATTATGGCCTTTAGTATTTCCTCGTTATTTTCTTATTCCTATTACGGGACCAAATGTCTTTCTTTCCTGATAGGAGTAAAAAATAAAAAGTATTACAACTACGTGTACATTCTGAGTATCATCCTGGGTGCAACTACATCGCTCAGTTTTATTTTAAATCTCATTGATGGATTCTTTGCCCTGATGGCCATTCCAACAATGATTTCCACGCTGATTCTTGCTCCACGGGTAATGAAAGCAGCAAAAATCTATTTTAAAAAGTATACCTAATAAAATAATAGCGAAGCCTTTCTAAATATTTAGAAAGGCTTTGTTTTTATATTTAATTCAGAACTGTTTTACGCCTGACCTGTTGGTCCAAAATTAAGCGGTAATGGAGCTTTATCATAATCCCTGATCTCACCGTGAGCCTGCTCGAATTTATTGATATTATCGCCAAGAGCTTTTAGCAAACGCTTCGCATGCTGTGGAGTAAGAATAATTCTCGATTTTACCTTGCTTTTAGGTCTTCCTGGCATGATATTCACAAAATCCACTACAAACTCTGAAACCGAATGATTGATGATAGCAAGATTAGAATAAGTTCCTTCCGCAACCGCTTCATCCAGTTCTATATTAATCTTTCCTTTTTGATTCTTATTTTTCTTATCGTCTTCCATGATCTAAATTTTAATCGATTTATAAATTAAGCTTCTGCTTCACTTTTTCAGTTTATAATATACAAAGTCAGAAACAATTGGATCAATTCCCTGTTTTCTGAATTCCGTAGCTATCTGTCCGCGATGATACGTCGAATGATTAATTACATGAAATATAATATCTCTAACTGAACTTTGATAGCTTTCCCCTTTAGAGTTGCTATAACTAACCGTTCTATCCAGTTCTTCATTTTCAAGAATGGTAAGGCTTTCTCTGAAATTACCATTCTCAATAGATTCTAGTTCATCAATTTCCAGATTTTTCCAAACCTGTACCTGGTCTTCCTTACCTTCTATCCTGTTGTTCCAGATTTTCTGCGCATTCAAAGTGTGAGATAAAAGCTGAATTGCTCTCTCCGGAATCATAAAATGAAGATCTCCATCATTCATCTTATGGATGATCTCTAAATTATAATAATGTGAATATTCCAATAATTCTTTAAAGTACTCCTTCATAGTTCAAATATCGTCATAAATAAAAAAAGGCCCGCAACAGCGAGCCTTTTTTCAAATTATTATCGGGAATTAATTGTAATTTACTTCCTGTTTCTTCTCAAGCATTTCATCGAATTCTTCTTTAGAACCAACGATAATGCTATCGTATTTTCTCATACCTGTACCTGCAGGAATTCTATGTCCTACAATTACATTTTCCTTCAATCCTTCTAGTTCATCGATCTTACCACTTACAGCAGCTTCGTTCAACACCTTAGTTGTTTCCTGGAAGGAAGCAGCCGAGATGAATGACTTAGTCTGAAGTGAAGCTCTGGTAATACCCTGAAGTACTGGATTAGCAGTTGCTGTGATCACGTCTCTTACAGTTGCAAGATTCTTATCTTCTCTTCTAAGAATAGAGTTTTCGTCTCTAAGATCTCTTGGAGTAATGATCTGACCAGCTTTCAGCTTTTCAGAGTCACCAGCATCTTCGATCACTTTCATTCCAAATAACTTGTTGTTCTCATCGATGAAATCATCTTTATGTACAAGCTGGTTCTCCAAGAAGATAGTATCACCTGGATCCACGATTCTCACTTTACGCATCATCTGTCTTACGACAACCTCGAAGTGCTTATCGTTAATCTTCACACCCTGTAATCTATATACCTCCTGAACTTCGTTCACAAGATACTGTTGTACAGCGTTAGGTCCTTTAATGTTCAGGATATCTTCTGGAGTGATAGAACCATCAGAAAGTGGCATACCAGCTCTAACGTAGTCATTCTCCTGAACAAGGATCTGGTTAGATAACTTAACTAAGTATTTCTTAACCTCTCCAAGTTTAGACTCAACAATGATCTCACGGTTACCTCTTTTGATCTTACCAAAAGAAACAACACCATCAATCTCAGATACAACCGCAGGGTTAGATGGGTTACGTGCTTCGAAAAGCTCAGTTACCCTTGGAAGACCACCCGTAATATCCCCTGCTTTAGAAGATTTACGTGGAATCTTAACCAGAATCTTACCAACTCCGATCTTCTCTTCATTGTCCACCATAAGGTGAGCACCTACCGGAAGGTTATAAGAACGAATTACTTCGTCTTTCTTACCTAAAATATGAAGCGTTGGGATCAATTTCTTGTTACGAGATTCAGAAATTACTTTTTCCTGGAATCCTGTCTGCTCATCGATCTCAACCTGATAAGTAACACCTTGCTCAACGTTTTCGTACTTGATCTTACCGGCGAATTCAGAAATAATTACACCGTTATATGGATCCCAAGTACAGATCACATCACCTTTTGATACAGTAGCTCCGTCATTAATATTGATCTGAGCACCGTAAGGAATGTTATTGTTACTTAGTACAACTCCTGTTTTCTTATCCTTTATCTTAAGTTCAGCAGTACGAGAGATCACGATGTCTGCAGTTCCACCATCAGGGGCTTCACCTTTAACAACTTTAAGATCTTCGATCTCAGCAATACCATCAAACTTAGCTTCAAGTTTATTGTCTTCAGAAATGTTACCTGCAATACCACCCACGTGGAACGTACGTAATGTAAGCTGTGTACCAGGCTCACCAATAGACTGTGCAGCAACAACACCAACAGCTTCACCTGTTTGAACGATCTTGTTAGTTGCAAGGTTTCTACCGTAACACTTGATACAGATCCCTTTCTTCGCCTCACAGGTAAGTGGTGAACGTACTTCAACACTTTCGATTGGCGCAGCTTCGATCTTAGCTACGATTTCTTCAGTTATTTCTTCATTCGCACCAACAAGAAGTTCATCTGTTGATGGATTTACTACATCATTAAGGGAAATACGTCCAAGGATTCTTTCTCCTAATGATTCTACGATTTCTTCGTTTTTCTTAAGTGGCTTAACTTCTACACCTCTTAACGTTCCACAGTCATCTTCATTTACAATAACATCCTGTGAAACATCTACCAGACGACGGGTTAGGTAACCGGCATCGGCTGTTTTAAGTGCGGTATCGGCAAGACCTTTACGAGCACCGTGAGTAGAAATAAAGTATTCAAGTATCGAAAGACCTTCCTTAAAGTTAGAAAGAATCGGGTTTTCGATAATTTCACCACCACCAGAGTTAGATTTCTTCGGCTTAGCCATAAGACCACGCATACCAGTAAGCTGACGAATCTGCTCTTTCGAACCACGCGCACCAGAATCAAGCATCATATATACTGAGTTGAATCCTTGCTTGTCTTCGCGAATTCGCTTCATAGCCAATTCAGTTAGACCTGCGTTAGTTGAAGTCCAGATGTCAATTACCTGGTTATAACGTTCGTTATTGGTAATAAGACCCATATTATAGTTACCAATAATACCTTCCACCTGCTCGTTAGCTTCATCGATCATGGATTGCTTTTCTTCAGGGATGATAATATCACCTAAGCTGAAAGAAAGTCCTCCACGGAATGCGAATCCGTAACCTAGTTCCTTAATGTTATCAAGGAATTCTGAAGTTTCTGGTACACTTGTAATTTTAAGAATCTTCCCAATGATCTCACGAAGTGATTTCTTAGTCAATACCTCATTGATATACCCGGCTTTTTCCGGCACAGCTTCATTGAATAAAACTCTACCAACCGTGGTATCCTTGATCATATAAACCAATTCACCGTTTTCGTTGTAATCTTTAGTTCTGATCTTGATTCCTGCGTTAAGATCTACTCTCTTCTGGTTATAAGCTATTACAAGCTCTTCAGCAGAATAGAAAGTTAATCCTTCACCTACTACAGGCTCTTCAGGAGTAGATTTCTTGTGCTTGGTCATATAGTATAGACCAAGAACCATATCCTGAGATGGTACTGTAATTGGAGAACCATTTGCAGGGTTCAAAATGTTATGAGAAGCAAGCATCAATAGCTGCGCTTCTAGAATAGCTTCTGGCCCAAGTGGTAAGTGAACCGCCATCTGGTCACCATCGAAATCGGCGTTGAATGCAGTACACGCAAGTGGGTGAAGCTGAATTGCTTTTCCTTCAATAAGTTTAGGCTGGAATGCCTGGATACCCAGACGGTGAAGCGTAGGAGCACGGTTCAATAATACCGGATGTCCTTTTAATACGTTCTCCAATATATCCCAAACTACAGGTTCTTTCTTATCGATAATCTTCTTAGCAGACTTCACTGTTTTTACAATACCTCTTTCTATCAGTTTTCTAATGATAAAAGGCTTGTAAAGCTCAGCTGCCATGTTCTTAGGAAGACCACACTCGAACATCTTCAATTCTGGTCCTACAACGATTACCGAACGTGCTGAATAATCCACACGTTTACCAAGCAGGTTCTGACGGAAACGACCTTGCTTACCTTTCAATGAATCTGAAAGTGATTTAAGAGGTCTGTTAGAGTCAGTTTTTACTGCTGATGATTTTCTTGTATTATCGAATAATGAATCCACAGATTCCTGAAGCATACGTTTCTCGTTACGTAGAATTACTTCAGGAGCTTTGATCTCCATCAATCTTTTCAGACGGTTGTTACGAATAATTACACGACGGTAAAGATCGTTCAAATCTGAAGTCGCGAAACGACCACCATCAAGGGGCACAAGAGGTCTAAGTTCCGGTGGAATAACCGGTACCACCTTCATGATCATCCACTCTGGGTTGTTCTCACGATTTTTGTTTGCATCACGAAGTGCTTCCACAACCTGAAGTCTCTTAAGAGCTTCAGTCTTACGTTGCTTGGAAGTTTCGTTATTTGCTTTATGTCTCAATTCATAAGAAAGATCATCAAGATCAATTCTCTTAAGAATTTCGATAAGACATTCAGCTCCCATTTTAGCGATGAACTTATTTGGGTCGCTGTCTTCTAAATATTGATTTTCCTGAGGAAGTTCATCTAAAATGTTCAGATACTCTTCTTCAGTTAAGAAATCCATTTTCTTCAATGGGTTCCCTTCTTCATCCTTCGCGTTACCTGGCTGGATCACTACATACCTTTCATAGTATATGATCATGTCAAGTTTCTTAGAAGGAAGACCTAGCAAATAACCAATTTTGTTAGGTAAAGAACGGAAATACCAGATATGAGCTACAGGTACAACAAGGTTAATGTGACCTACACGGTCTCTACGAACCTTTTTCTCGGTAACTTCAACTCCACAACGGTCACAAACGATTCCTTTATAACGGATTCTTTTATATTTTCCGCAGGCACATTCATAATCCTTTACAGGACCAAAAATACGCTCACAGAACAATCCGTCACGCTCTGGTTTGTGCGTACGGTAATTGATCGTTTCAGGCTTAAGAACTTCACCACGAGATTCCGCGAGGATAGACTCTGGAGAAGCTAAACCTATAGAGATCTGGTTGAACCTCTGTACTGTATTTTTATCATTATTTCTAGCCATAATAAATGCTGCTATTTATTGTGAATATTCCGTTTAATAGGGGCTGTATTCACAGCCCCGATCAACAGAATGTTATTCTTCAAGTTTTATATCCAATCCAAGACCTTTCAATTCGTGCATAAGTACGTTGAAAGATTCTGGCAATCCAGGTTCTGGCATTGGCTCACCTTTCACAATAGCCTCATAGGTTTTTGCTCTACCGATCACGTCATCAGACTTCACGGTTAAGATTTCCCTTAGAGTACTAGATGCTCCGTAAGCTTCAAGAGCCCAAACCTCCATCTCTCCAAATCTCTGACCACCAAATTGTGCCTTACCACCAAGCGGCTGCTGAGTAATAAGTGAGTATGGTCCAATAGATCTAGCGTGCATCTTATCATCGATCATGTGACCAAGCTTAAGCATGTAGATCACACCAACAGTTGCACGCTGGTCAAATCTCATTCCTGTTCCACCGTCATACAGGTAAGTATGACCGTATCTTGGAATTCCTGCTTTATCTGTAAGATCATTGATCTCATCGATTGTTGCACCGTCAAAAATAGGAGTGGCATATTTCTTACCATTCTTTTGTCCAGCCCAACCAAGCACAGTTTCGTAGATCTGACCGATGTTCATACGTGATGGTACCCCAAGTGGGTTCAACACGATATCAACCGGAGTTCCGTCTTCAAGGAATGGCATATCCTCCTGACGAACGATTCTGGCAACAATACCTTTGTTACCGTGACGTCCTGCCATCTTATCCCCTACTTTCAGTTTACGTTTCTTAGCGATGTAAACTTTAGCCAGTTTAAGAATTCCTGATGGAAGTTCATCTCCAACAGAAATGGTGAATTTCTCTCTTCTAAGGTTACCCTGAAGATCGTTTTCCTTGATTTTATAATTATGTATTAGATCTGCAACAAGTTCGTTAAGGTGATCATCTGTAGTCCATGTACCACTAGTTAAGTGAGTATAATCATCTACAGCGTTCAACATCTTAAGCGTGTACTTTTTACCTTTTGGCATTACTTCTTCACCAAGATCATTCTGTACTCCCTGAGCTGTTTTTCCACCTATGATAGCGAAAAGTTTTTCAACAAGTTCAGACTTAAGATTAGCGAATTTAGCATCGTACTTCTTCTCTAATGCTGCAACATCTTCTTTATCCTGAGCTCTCTTACGCTTGTCTTTGATTGCTCTAGCGAACAATTTCTTATTGATAACAACACCACTTAATGATGGAGAAGCTTTCAATGAAGCATCCTTAACATCACCGGCCTTATCACCGAAGATAGCACGTAGAAGTTTTTCTTCCGGAGTTGGATCACTTTCTCCTTTAGGAGTGATCTTACCGATAAGAATATCACCAGGTTTTACTTCAGCACCAACTCTGATCATTCCATGCTCATCAAGGTCTTTAGTAGCCTCTTCTGAAACGTTTGGAATATCATTAGTCAATTCTTCGTTACCTAGTTTTGTATCTCTAACTTCAAGAGAGTATTCATCTATATGGATAGAGGTGAAAATATCATCTCTTACCACTTTTTCTGAAATCACGATCGCATCCTCAAAGTTGTAACCTTTCCAAGGCATGAAGGCAACCTTCATGTTTCTACCTAAAGCAAGTTCTCCTGCTTCAGTAGCATAACCCTGGCAAAGTACCTGGCCTTTTGTTACCCTGTCACCTACACTTACGATTGGCTTCAGGTTGATACAGGTTCCCTGGTTAGTTTTTCGGAATTTGATAAGGTCGTAAGATTTTGAATCATCATCAAAACTTACCATTCTTTCCTCATCTGTACGATCATATTTAATGATGATCTTATTTGCATCTACATATTCTACTTCTCCTTCTCCTTCAGCGTTGATCAATACACGAGAATCTGTAGCTACCTGTCTTTCAAGACCAGTTCCAACGATAGGAGAATCTGTTCTTAAAAGTGGTACAGCCTGGCGCATCATGTTTGATCCCATCAGTGCACGGTTAGCATCATCATGTTCCAGGAATGGAATTAATGAAGCAGAAATAGATGAGATCTGGTTTGGAGCAACATCAGTATAATGAACCTCTTTAGGATCAACTACCGGGAAGTCACCTTCCATACGTGCAATAACACGATCTGTATCTATAGTTCCGTCGTCTTTTAATGGAATGTTCGCCTGAGCTATCTTCTTACCTTCTTCTTCTTCAGCACTTAAGTAAATAGGCTCTTCAGAAGTGTTAATCTTACCATCTGTTACACTACGGTATGGAGTTTCAATGAATCCCATTCCGTTAACTTTAGCGTATACAGAAAGTGAAGAAATAAGACCAATATTCGGACCTTCAGGAGTTTCAATAGGACAAAGTCTTCCGTAGTGAGTATAGTGAACATCACGTACCTCGAAACCTGCTCTTTCTCTTGATAGACCACCTGGTCCTAATGCTGAAAGTCTACGCTTATGCGTAATCTCTGCAAGAGGGTTGGTCTGGTCCATGAACTGAGATAACTGGTTGGTACCAAAGAAAGAGTTGATCACAGAAGAAAGTGTCTTCGCGTTGATCAAATCTATCGGAGTAAATACCTCGTTATCTCGAACGTTCATACGCTCACGGATTGTTCTCGCCATACGTGCAAGACCAACACCGAACTGCTGAGACAACTGTTCACCTACAGTTCTAACACGACGGTTAGATAAGTGATCAATATCATCGATCTCAGCTTTTGAGTTAATAAGCTCAATTAGATATTTAACAATGGTAATAATGTCAAGCTTGGTAAGCACCTGCTTATCCATCTCTACATCAAGACCAAGTTTTTTGTTCATTCTATATCTACCAACTTCTCCAAGGCTGTAACGCTGATCTGAAAAGAAAAGCTTGTCAATAATTCCACGAGCAGTTTCCTCATCTGGCGGTTCAGCATTACGAAGCTGACGATAGATATGTTCTACCGCTTCTTTTTCAGAGTTGGTAGGATCTTTTTGTAATGTATTATGAATGATCGCGTAGTCCCCGGTTTGATTATCTTCTTTATGAAGAAGGATAGTCTTACTTCCGGTTTCAAGGATCTCTTCTATATGATCTTTTTCAAGTTCAGTATCACGGTCCAGAACGATCTCGTTACGCTCGATAGAAACAACTTCTCCAGTATCTTCATCTACGAAATCTTCATACCATGTGTTAAGTACTCTCGCAGCAAGTTTACGACCAAGGTACTTTTTAAGTCCTGTTTTAGAAACCTTAACCTCTTCTGCAAGGTCAAATATCTCCAGGATATCCTTATCACGCTCAAACCCGATAGCACGGAAAAGAGTTGTAACAGGTAATTTTTTCTTACGATCGATATACGCGTACATTACGCTGTTAATATCGGTAGCAAATTCAATCCATGATCCTTTGAAAGGAATTACACGGGCAGAATATAATTTTGTTCCATTTGCATGGAAAGACTGTCCAAAGAAAACCCCAGGTGAACGGTGTAGCTGAGAAACTACTACTCGCTCGGCACCGTTGATGCAGAAAGTTCCGCTAGGTGTCATATAAGGGATAGTTCCCAAGTATACGTCCTGTACGATGGTTTCAAAATCTTCGTGTTCAGGGTCGGTACAGTATAACTTAAGTCTAGCCTTAAGTGGTACACTGTAGGTCAATCCACGTTCGATACATTCCTGGATGGAGTATCTCGGTGGGTCCACAAAATAATCTAAGAATTCTAGTACAAATTGATTACGGGTGTCCGTAATGGGGAAGTTTTCTAGGAAGGTGTTGTAAAGACCTTCATTTCCCCGCTCTTCTGATTTTGTCTCTAATTGAAAGAAGTCCTGAAAAGACTTAATCTGCAGATCCAGAAAGTCCGGATAAGCAGGCTTATTCTTAACAGAAGAGAAACTCAATCTTTCAGTTTGCTTTGCTAACATCAATGGACGGGATTATAATTTATATAAAAAAAACTGCGCTTTTTAAACGTTCGGTTCTATATACGCAAAATGGTTTAGACCTCCAGGAGTAATTCCTGAGGTCTAAACCTAAATAATATTGCTTTTGTTAAGCTTATTTAAGCTCAACCTCAGCTCCTGCTTCTTCTAATTGCTTTTTAAGAGCTTCTGCTTCGTCTTTTGCTACTCCTTCTTTTACTGGTTTTGGAGCACCATCAACTAATTCTTTAGCATCTTTAAGACCTAGTCCTGTAAGTTCTTTTACAAGTTTAACTACAGCTAACTTAGATCCACCTGGAGCTTTAAGAATTACGTCGAATTCAGACTGCTCTTCTGCTTCTTCACCACCAGCGGCAGCACCACCAGCAACAGCTACTGCAGCAGCAGCAGGTTCGATACCATATTCTTCTTTTAAAATATCAGCTAATTCGTTTACTTCTTTTACAGTAAGATTAACTAATTGTTCTGCGAAATCTTTTAAATCTGCCATTTTCTATCGTTTTTAAAAAGTTCTTTAATTTATAATTGTTAAAAAGTGCGTACTATATTATCCCTCCTTTTCTGAAAGAGTTTTAAGGATTCCTGCAAGTTTTCCACCACCTGATTTAAGGGCAGAAACAACATTCTTAGCAGGAGATTGAAGTAATCCAACGATATCCCCGATAACTTCTTCTTTAGACTTGATATTAACAAGTGTGTCAAGATAGTCATCACCTACATAAATAGCTTCTTCTACGAAAGCTCCTTTAAGTAAAGGTTTCTCAGATTTCTTTCTAAATTCCTTAATAACTTTCGCCGGAGCATTTCCGGTTTCAGAAAGCATGATTGAGGTATTGCCTTTTAAAACTGTTGGAAGTTCACCGAAATCCTTTTCAGCTGCCTCCATAGCTTTTGCCAGCAATGTATTTTTAACTACCGATAACTTTACGTTAGCTTTGAAACAAGCTCTACGTAAGTTAGAAGTGCTTCCAGCATCAAGGCCAGAAATATCAGCTAGATAGATAGTTTGAGTATCGGCTAACTGGGCAGTTAAATCTTCTATAACTTTTGATTTTTCTTCTCTTGTCATAATCTTAAATTATTGCTCAGTAAACCTTTTAGTATCTATTGCTACACTCGGGCTCATTGTGCTTGACATGTAAATACTCTTAATGTAAACACCTTTTGCTGCCTGAGGCTTCAATTTTACCAGCGTAGTTAATAATTCTCTTGCGTTACCTGCAATTTTCTCAGCATCAAAAGATGCTTTTCCAACTCCAGCGTGCACAATTCCGTGCTTATCTACCTTAAAGTCGATCTTACCAGCTTTCACATCAGAAACCGCTTTAGCGATATCCATTGTTACAGTACCAGTTTTAGGGTTTGGCATTAAACCTCTTGGTCCTAGAACACGTCCTAGTGGTCCAAGCTTACCCATAACGCTAGGCATAGTGATGATCACATCAACATCTGTCCATCCGCCTTTAATCTTCTCAAGGTATTCATCTAATCCAACGTAATCGGCACCGGCTTCTTTAGCTTCTTCTTCCTTATCTGGAGTAACTAGAGCTAAAACTTTAACGTCTTTACCAGTTCCGTGAGGAAGTGTTACAACCCCTCTTACCATTTGATTTGCTTTTCTAGGATCTACGTTCAAACGAACCGCCAAATCCACAGAAGCATCAAAATTTGCGTTGGTAACTTCTTTTATCAAAGCTGAAGCTTCGGCAACTGTATAAGTTTTGCCGTTCTCAATCTTAGACTGAGCTTCTTTTTGCTTTTTAGTTAATTTTGCCATTTCTTAATTTCTTTTTGGATTAAAACGGTGCATCACCTTTTACAGTTATTCCCATCGAACGAGCTGTTCCGGCAACCATTTTCATTGCAGATTCTACAGTAAATGCATTAAGATCCTGCATCTTGTCTTCTGCAATCGCTTTAACCTGATCCCAAGAAACACTAGCTACTTTTTTTCTGTTCGGCTCACCAGAACCTTTTTTAGTCTTAGCCGCTTCCATCAATTGTACTGCTGCAGGTGGAGTCTTGATCACAAAATCAAAAGACTTATCTGAATAAACAGTAATTGCTACTGGAAGTACCTTTCCTTGCTTATCCTGAGTTCTACCATTGAATTGCTTACAGAATTCCATGATATTTACTCCGGCAGCACCTAAAGCAGGTCCAACTGGTGGTGATGGGTTAGCAGCACCTCCGCGAACTTGTAGTTTTACAACTTTACTTACTTCTTTTGCCATTTTTCAAATTTTTAAATGATCGTTTGTTGAGTGGAAGCTTAAAAAACAATCAAAAAATATGTAACAGTTATTTTTATACTTTTTCTACTTGCATGTAGCTTAGTTCTAATGGTGTCTTTCTTCCGAAAATCTTCACCATTACTTCCAGCTTACGCTTTTCTTCATTAATCTTTTCTACAGTACCATTAAACCCATTGAACGGTCCGTCAATAACTTTAATAGTCTCACCTATCGTAAATGGAATTGCTACATTATCTGCTTTAACAGAAAGTTCATCGACTTTACCTAGCATTCTATTCACTTCAGATTTCCTAAGTGGCACAGGATCTCCACCTTTTGTTTCACCTAGAAATCCAATAACTCCATTTATCCCTTTTATAATATGAGGAATTTCTCCTCCAATATTTGCCTGGATCATTACATAACCGGGAAAGTATACTCGTTCTTTGTTTACTTTCTTACCGTTACGAATTTGAATCACTTTTTCTGTAGGAACAAGAACCTGATCTACAAAATCTTCAAGACCTAAATGAGCAATCTCTTTCTCGATATAGTCCTTAACTTTATTTTCCTGTCCGCTTACGGCACGAACCACATACCACTTTTTCTCTTTTGCTTCTGCCATAGCTATCTTAATTATGATTTAACCCATTCGAAGTATTGCTCGATCGCTCCACTAAAAAGCGTATCAACACCCCAAATTGCTAATGAAAAAATAATCGAGAAAGCCGCAACAATAACTGTGAGCCTTTGAGCTTCAGACCAGCTTGTCCAGGTAACGTGGTTTTTTAACTCGTTATATGATTCTGATATGTAATTAACAAATCCTGCCATTTTATAAAAAGATATTTGCACGGGTTGAGAGGCTCGAACTCCCGACACCTGGTTTTGGAGACCAGTGCTCTACCAACTGAGCTAAACCCGTAAATATAAGTGAAGGTACCCCGCTTGTCACGGGATACCTTTTTATATTAAGATAATTCTTAGTCTAGAATTTCAGTTACCTGACCAGCACCTACAGTTCTACCACCTTCACGGATAGCGAAACGTAGACCAACGTTCATTGCGATTGGCTGGATAAGCTCTACTGTAATAGTAAGGTTATCACCAGGCATTACCATTTCTACTCCGTCAGGAAGGTTAATTGTTCCTGTTACGTCAGTTGTACGTACGTAGAACTGAGGACGGTAGTTATTATGGAATGGAGTGTGACGCCCACCTTCTTCTTTTTTAAGGATATAAACCTCTGCTTTAAATTTAGCGTGAGGAGTTACAGATCCTGGCTTAGTGATTACCATACCTCTAGAGATCTGAGTCTTTTCAATACCTCTTAAAAGGATACCAACGTTATCACCTGCTTCACCTCTATCAAGAATCTTACGGAACATCTCAACTCCAGTAATAGTAGAAGTAAGTTTTCCAGCACCCATACCAATGATCTCTACAGGATCTCCAGTGTTAGCAACACCAGTTTCGATACGCCCAGTTGCAACAGTACCACGACCAGTAATAGAGAATACATCTTCGATAGGCATCAAGAAAGGCTTATCAACATCACGCTGAGGAAGTTCAATCCAGTTATCTACTGCTTCCATAAGATCAAGAACAGTCTTAGACCATTTCTCATCTCCTTCTAAAGCTCCAAGTGCAGAACCTGAAATTACAGGACCGTTATCACCATCATACTCGTAGAAAGAAAGAAGATCTCTTACTTCCATTTCAACTAGCTCAAGAAGCTCCTCATCATCAACAAGGTCAACTTTGTTTAAGAATACAACGATTCTTGGAATACCAACCTGACGTCCAAGAAGGATGTGCTCACGAGTTTGAGGCATAGGACCATCAGTCGCAGCAACAACAAGGATAGCACCGTCCATTTGAGCAGCACCAGTTACCATGTTCTTTACATAATCGGCGTGACCTGGACAGTCAACGTGTGCATAGTGACGCTTCTCTGTAGAGTACTCAACGTGAGAAGAGTTAATTGTAATACCTCTGTCTTTTTCTTCAGGAGCGTTGTCAATTTGATCAAATGCTCTTGCTTCAGAATATCCAGCATCAGCCATTACTTTAGTAATTGCTGCTGTTAAAGTAGTTTTTCCGTGATCTACGTGTCCAATTGTACCAATATTTAGGTGCGGTTTGGAACGATCATAAGTTTCCTTTGCCATAATTAATACTTATTTAATCTTAGTTATATATTAGTGTTCAATTTTATACAAAACTAGAGCCAACGACGGGAATTGAACCCGTGACCTCTTCCTTACCAAGGAAACGCTCTACCCCTGAGCTACGTCGGCCAGACAATTGACTGTTTTAAACAGCAATAACCATAAACCTACAAGGGTTTATGGATAAGATCAGGATTGAGGTAACAGTGCCGATATAACCCATTTGGATAATTTACAGAACAGAAAAAGAAACTTAAAGACGTTCATCTTCAATTTCGTTTCCATTTTGATAACCGGGAGGATATCCTGATTCAATTTATTTAGAGCGGGAGACCGGGTTCGAACCGGCGACATTCAGCTTGGAAGGCTGACGCTCTACCAACTGAGCTACTCCCGCATTACATGTTTTAAAAGGATTATCAAATAAATTTGATGATCCGCAAGGGTGACCCCTTACCAGAATTTTTATTCAATCGCTTTAGAAATTGAATTTTCTACGCGATCTTCATAAAAATCTTTGTGGGGAGAGCAGGATTCGAACCTGCGAAGACGTAGTCAGCAGATTTACAGTCTGCCCTCGTTGGCCGCTTGAGTATCTCCCCAATTTTACCACTATTTCATAGAACCGTAGCTGAAACAGCTAAGCTTCTGATGGTTTCTAAAACGGCTGCAAATATAAAGTAAATTTGAAGCACCATCCAAAGCATTTTTTAAAATTTCATAAAAAATTTTCTAAGCTTTTAAATCCTAATGATTTAGAACTTGAAATTTCTTTGAAACTTCGGTATTTCCAGTATTTCAAGAGCCGATGGAGGGACTCGAACCCACGACCTGCTGATTACAAATCAGCTGCTCTAGCCAGCTGAGCTACATCGGCATTTTACACTGCTTTTTCAGCATAAAAAAGTCCGCTATTTCTAACGGACTGCAAATGTATATAAATTATTCCTTTATCAAAAAATAATTTCGAAAAAAATTAGCTAAACATGAGCGCTCATTTTCTCTTTCTTTTTGATAAGCTGTCTTTGAAGCGAACTAACACATTCATCTACACATGCTTCGAATTTATTACAGGTCTTTTTAACTATTATATCTCCACCGGGAACACTCAGCAAAACCTCTGTTATCTTGTTATTCTTTCCGCTTGTATTTTGAACTTTGAAATAAACATCAGCATGGATGATCTTATCGAAATAGGTATCCAGTTTATCCAGTTTTTTTTGAGTGAAATCAATTAGTTTTTGATCGGCATTGAAGTTCACGGACTGCAGATTCATTTTCATATCCAGTAGAATTTAATTAAACAAATAAGGTTAAGTTAATTCTTATTGTTCCGGGGATGAGCGTTTTTGTGAATTTTGCTCAGTTCGGCAATACTGTTGTGAGTGTAGACTTGAGTCGCCGCAAGACTGGAGTGACCCAATAATTCTTTTACTGCATTTAGATTAGCGCCCTGGTTCAATAAATGTGTAGCAAACGAGTGGCGCAGGATATGCGGACTCCTTTTTAATTTGCCAGACACCTTACTAAAATAATTATTTATAATTCTATAAACAAAAGATTCATAGATTTTATCTCCCCTGGAAGTCAAAAAAAGATGATCTGAATTCTGAAAAATGTTTTCGGTGTCCCTCATCTGCAGGTATTTCTCTGCCGTTGTTTTTACTGATGAGATTAGAGGTATATAGCGCTCCTTATTTCTTTTCCCGAGAACTTTTAATACTCCACCGCTAAGATCGAGATCTGAAGTTCTAATGTTAATCAATTCAATTCTCCTGATCCCGGTAGAATAAAACAATTCTACAATAAACCTATCTCTCAAACCTTCAAAGGTAGAATCATCGATTCGTTCGAGCACCTGCACAATTTCATCTTCGGAAAATGGGATCTGAACTTTTTTTGGAGTTTTTAGCGCTTTATGCTTAACTAATGGAGAGATTTCAATTTGTTCGGTTTTCAAAAGAAATCGATAATAGGCTTTTAGTGAAGATACCTTTCTATTGATAGTTCTATTGGAAATTCCAGCTTCAGATAATGCAACAATCCAGCTTCTTATCTGCTGATAATTGACATCCTGAATATTTCCCTGATCGTAGAAATCATTTATAAAATCATTGAATTCCTTAAGATCTGCCGCATAGGCAGTAATTGTATGAACCGAATATTTTTTTTCCAGTTGAAGATAATCCAGAAAGGCAGACAAGGGCATAAAAAAACTGTTAACAAACAAAGTTAGCAAACTTTAATCTATCAACAGTTTAATTTATTCAGATCGATTTTACAATCTTCTAGATTTCACTAGATATCTTCTGCGTCTCTCAGGTGCTGGATATATTCAGCTTTCTGAATCTGAGCTCTACGCTCTACAGAAGGTTTTGTAAAATGCTGACGATCTCTTAGCTGACGCATAGTTCCGGTCTTGTCGAACTTACGCTTAAAACGCTTAAGAGCTCTATCTATATTTTCTCCGTCTTTAACTGGTATAATTAACATAGTGTCATCACCTCCCTTCTTTTGGAATCGGCTGCAAAGATAATGCATTTTAATAAACCCCCAATACTTTTATTATTTATTTCAATTTAATTAAAATTTTTCAGCCTAATAAGTTTCAGTATTTCTGTAAATTAGACATCCAACAACGATAAATTATGAAAAACTCTATATTATTTCTGGCTGTATTTTTCATGTTCAGCCTTTCTCTTTTCGCATTCCAGGATATGTCTGAAGTAAAGATTGAAATCATACCGGTAAATGAAAATGTTTATATGCTAAAAGGTGCCGGAGGAAATATCGGCGTACTCACCGGAGAGGATGGAATATTTATGATAGACGACCAATTCCCTGCTCTTTCAGAAAAAATTAAGGACAAGCTGAAAACTCTTAGCGATCAACCAATTAAATATCTCGTTAATTCTCACCATCATGGAGACCACACCGGCGGAAATAGAAATTTCAAGGAAGATGGAACCTTGATTTTTGCTCATGAAAATGTGAGAAAAAGATTAGAATCTGACACTACTAAGACTGGAAACCTTCCCATTTTAACTTTCAATGATAAAGTAAATCTTCATATAAATGGAAATGACATTGTAGTGATTCACGTTCACAATGCTCATACCGATGGAGATGCTCTTATCTATTTTCCGCAAAGCAATGTGTTGCATACTGGAGATACATTTTTCAATGGCATGTTTCCATATATAGATTTAAATAGCGGAGGCAGCGTAGATGGTGATATAGAAGCCGCGAAAACGGGACTTTCTATGATCAATAAAAATACCAGGATAATTCCTGGTCATGGTAACATGGCTTCGTTTGAAGATTATAAAAAATATCTTGATATGCTACAGGGCATTCGTTCAAATATCATGGATGCAATCGAAGAAGGTAAAACTGGAATAGAAATTTCTGAAGATGAAAGCCTGACCAGCGAATTCCTTTCTGATGCAGACGCTTCCAAAGCTTTTATCACAGGGCCCAAGATTAGAACAACTTTTTATAATAGCCTTAAAAAATAAAGCCCCGGAACATTCCGAGGCTTCAATATATTTTCTGCGAAAGCGAATTATTTCGCTGCAGGCTTATACTCTTTCTTATCAATCACCATTTTAGCGATAATCTCTTTTAGGATTTCAGAAGTACCACCACCAATTGGTCCAAGACGGCTATCTCTAAACATTCTAGCCATCGGGTAATCTTCCATATAACCATAACCACCAAGCATCTGAAGACATTTATACATTACCTCATCTGATATTTTGGTAGCTAAAAGTTTAGACATACTAGCTTCCTTTACAACATACTCCCCATCGTTCAATCTCTGAGCCGTAGCATAATTGAATTCTTTGATGACCTCCACCTCACTAACCATTTCAGCCAGTGAATGTCTTAACGCCTGAAATTGATCCAGGGTTTTACCGAAAGCTTCGCGTTCAGACATATATCCCATTACATAATCCAGTGCAAATTCAGATCTTGCATGAGCGTTGATTCCCATGATCAATCTTTCCATGGCAAAATGCTGCATGATGTAATTGAATCCTTTGCCTTCTTCACCTAAAAGATATTCGGCAGGAACTTCAACATTGTCAAAAGCAAGTTCAGCGGTATCAGAAGCTCTCCAGCCCAATTTATTCAATTTGGTGGCAGAAATCCCTCCAAATTTCTTATCTACCAGGAACATGCTCATCCCTTTATTCCCTTTTTCAGGAGCTGTTTTCGCCGCTACTACATAAAAATCAGCATAAACACCATTTGTAATAAAGGTTTTTGAACCATTGATCACATATTTATCACCTTTTTTGACTGCCGTAGTTTTCATACCCGCAACATCTGAACCTCCAAATGGCTCGGAAATACACAAGCAACCAATCATTTCTCCATCGATAGCAGGCGTTAAATACTTCTCTTTAAGGTCATGATCTGCTTCTACTTTCAAGTGGGTCATGGCCAGGTAGGCATGAGCCCACATTGCAGCAGCAAATCCACCGGAATTGATCTTCTGAAGTTCTTCCAGAAAAATAACCGTATAAAATAGGTCCAGTCCCATGCCACCATATTCTTCTGGTTGGTTTAGACCGAAATATCCCATCTCACCAAATTTCTTCCAGATGAATCTTTCTATAGTACCGGTTTCTTCCCATTTATCAATATGAGGCACTACTTCTTTCTGCAAAAATTCCTGAAAACTTTTCCTGAACAATTCATGTTCTTCTGTAAAATATCTGCTCATGTTATATTGTATTTTGCCTTTTTCACGAATTTGAAAAGACATTCTCTGATTATCTTATTATGAATTTCGAGTAATATTTTTCGCAATAATTACTCTACGGCCAAATATAATTTAATTCTATCGATTTTATCGTAAGGAAATGCTTCGATTTTTGATAATTCTTCAAAAGAAGAAATTCTTTCATGAAGCTTACGATAACTAATTATTCCTTTAGCAATTTTGCTGTTAAAATAAGGAATTTCTGAAAGTTCATCCTCGCTGATGGAATTGATATTTTTCAATTCGACTTGCGGCTTAGTAATCACTTGAAATTTCAGCTCAATTCTCTCGATTACTTCGGGAGACAATCCATAAACATCTTTCAGCTGAATGGACGAAATAAAGCCTCCGATACTATGCCTGTATTTTACAATTCTTTGAGACAGCACCTCTCCTACTCCGTTTATTGTTTTCAGATCCTCAGCGCTGGCAACATTCAGATCTGAAATAGTCGTCGATTTTTCAGCAATTTTTTTCTGTTCAACAAACCTATTATTCTTTTGTGTCCATTCTGGAAAACGGAAAGATGGAGCGATCTTACTCAAAATACTATCTGATACTTTGGTAACATTCTTAAAATCTTCTGCAGAATTAACCCATTTTCCAGATCTGCGATATTCCAATAACCTATCTATTTCTAGTGTAGTAAGCCCAAGTTGATAGGCTTTGAAATCTGTAAGATAATTAGGATTAAAAGGATAGATGGTATCCTTAGCAATTGGGTTGGTTCTGTTTATAGAATCTAACTGCCTTCTGAAATTCTCAATTTCAGTCTGATCTAATTCATCAGTCTTCGGTTCCGAAGAAAAATCGAGAAATATGAATAACTGGAGAATGATAATAAGCACTACCAAAAGAAAAATCCCATTTTGCTGACTTCTGGAAAGTGCAAAATGGGATTTTAAGAAATTCATTATTTAGAGTGACCTAAGAGGCCGCTTCAGCTTTTTTACCTTTTTCAGGTTTATGAAATAATTCACCAGCTTTCAGCCTGCGAGAGTAATCTTTAAGATCATTACTAACCTCACCAATCATAAAGTACAACCCAATAATGTTAGGGAAAGACATGGCAAGGATCATCATATCTGAAAAGTCAAGTACCGCTCCTAAACTTACAGAAGCTCCAACTACAACAAATACAAGGAATAAAACCTTATAGATAATTTCATTCTTTTTGCTTTTTCCAAAAAGATAAGTCCATGCTCTCATTCCGTAGTAAGACCATGAAATCATAGTTGAAAATGCGAATAAGAATACTGCTGTTGCCAGAACGTAAGGGAACCATGAGATAACACTTCCAAACGCTGTAGAAGTCAACTCAACACCTCCAACACCTTCAACTTCATGCATACCAGTAAAGATCAATACCAGCGCAGTAAGTGTACAAACCACAACGGTATCAATAAATGGTTCAAGAAGCGCAACGAAACCTTCAGATGGCGGGTGATTGGTTTTTGCAGCACTGTGCGCAATTGCAGCAGATCCCACACCAGCCTCATTCGAGAATGCGGCACGCTGGAATCCAACGATCAATACTCCTATAACTCCACCTTTCAATGCGCTTGGGCTGAATGCTCCATCCCAGATCGCAGAAAATGCAGGTCCGATATTTTCGATGTTCACACCAATCACGATAAGCGCACCTAAAACATAAACCGCAGCCATAATAGGAACGATCTTTCCGGTTACTTTCGCGATACTGCTAATTCCTCCGATAATCACAATACCTACAAGAATAGCTACCACAATACCAAACCAGAATCCATTTCCGGCCAACATTGGGAACTCTCCTGCAAGAATTGAGAATGACTGGTTAGCCTGGAACATGTTACCTCCACCAAAAGAAGCACCGATAGCCAGGATGGCGAAGAAAGCAGCAAGGAATTTACCTAATCCCCTTTTATTTCTCTTTTCAAGACCATATCTCAGGTAGTTCATAGGACCACCAAATACACGCCCTTCAGAATTGATAAATCTATATTTTACACCTAAGGTACATTCAACGAATTTAGAAGACATTCCAAGAAGACCCGCCAGGATCATCCACATTGTTGCTCCTGCACCTCCCAATGAGATCGCTACAGCAACCCCGGCAATATTACCAAGACCAACAGTTCCTGAAACCGCAGTTGCCAATGCCTGGAAGTGTGTTACCTGTCCAGGTGCATTTGGGTCATCATATTTACCTTTAGCAAGTTCTAAGGAATGCTTAAATCCTCTGATGTTGATAAAACCTAATCGAATAGTGAAGAACAAAGCCCCTAACACTAACCAAACGACGATAAATGGAATGTTCTTTTGTTGAGGATCACCATTTGGATGTAATAACGTAACTGGCTCATCATATTCTATACTGGCGAAGTACTGCGCGCCCTGCTCAATTACGTGTTCTTTATTCTCTGAGTTATAAATAACCTCTCCTTCATCAAGAAAATGTTTCAAATTTCCATCAGCATTCGCATATGCAGTAATATCCTGCCCATTCTTTGATACTGTAGCTATAGGATCTCCGTTATTTACGTGAGCACCTTCATCTACAAGCCATTCTTTTAGAATAAATTTTGAAGTTTCCTGTGGGTCCCATTCCGGAGCCTCAACTCTTTTTAAATCAGCGTAAACTTTCGGGTCATAAATACCGATTGCTGAAAACGGATCCCAGAAAAGAACATTTCCCATGCTTTCTACGATAGGAGCAAACGTTCCGTTGAAGTGTTCGGTGATCGCTTCCGCGTCTACCTGATATTCTTTTTCTACAGAATTACCTTCGCTGTCTGTAACTACAACACTATAAGGAATTCCTTCGGTAAGCCCCTCTGTTCTGTTAGATTCAAGGCTGGTTGCCTGGTTAGACCATTTGTACTGGTAAGGAGGCGTTCCCCCGGTAACATCCAGTTCGATGAACCCATTATTAATCACTTTTGAAGGATTACCGACTTTGGCTTTTACGTCTAGTTCTTGTGCAGACAATCCAAAAATTGAAAATAAAAAGAACATTGAAAGTAAGTACTTTCTCATATAGAATTTCAGTTATTTATTTGAAGTTAAATTTTCAGCGGGTGAATATGCTAAAAAATTAGCCTATTTCAAACTTTTACCCGTTAAATTGTGAATTTCTTGTTAAAAATAATATAAATCTATAGTCCGGAATTTTGACCGAATTTTTCAGACCGAATAGTACTTTTTGAGACTTTCTATCTGCTCCGGTCTTCCAATCATTATCAGCTTAGATTCTTTTTCCAGTTTCAAAGATGGTTCCGGATTTACCACGTAAGCGCCTGAAGGCGATTTATATCCAATGATCGAACAGCCCGTTTTCTTACGAATATCAGTCTCTGCAATAGTTTTTTCAATTCCGTCTGAACATATTTTCGAGAAGGAAACCTGCTCCACATTTATACTGTCCTGTTCCCCAGAAACTGAAAGATTATCAAGGAATTCAACCAGGTCTGGAACTACCACCAAAGAGGCCATGTGACTACCTCCAATTCTATCTGGCATGATCACATTGTCTGCACCCGCTAATTTTAACTTTTTGTAGCTATTTTCTTCGGTTGCCCTGCTTATGATCTTCAGGTCCTTTTTCAACTGTCTTGCTGAAAGAACGATGAAAAGATTATCTGCATCTCTTGGTAAAGCACAGATCAGAGTAGAAGCTCTATCTACACCGGCCGATTCGAGGATTTCATCTTCGGTGGCGTTCCCCACAATGTAATTCAGATTATCGTTGTCTATCCCCTGAAAAACCTCTTCATTATCATCAATGATCACAAAGTTCTTACGATAATCTAGCAGTTTCTGAACAGCCATTTTACCATTCTGACCATAACCGCAAACAATAATATGATCCTTCAAGGAATCAATTCTCTTTCTCATTTTATTCCGCTTTAGATTACCAATATTATTCTTATTTAAAATATGTTCTGTAATGGTAGACAATCCGAAACCAAAGATAAACAGGCCTGATATGATGAAAACCGAAGTGAAAATTTTCCCATATGGCCCCATAGGCTGAACTTCTCCATAACCAACGGTACTAACGGTGATAATGGTCATATACAAAGCGTCAACCCAGGAATAGTCATATAAAAACCTGAAACCCACAACTCCAGTAAAGAACACCAGGATTATTAGGGCTACAGCCAGTTTTATTCTTGAATCCAGCAGTTTTCTCATAAATCGAATACCGATGTTCGCTTGGTATAAATTAAGTCTTTAAGTTTTAACCAGAAGGCCAGTGTAAGATAAACCACGAAGCCGGCTCCCATGGTGAAGAATGAAGCATAAATGAAGAATAGCCTCACATTCTTAGCACGCATACCCAGTTTGTCTGCCATTCGCGTGGAGACATAAAATCCATGTTTTTCCAAATGATATCTTATGTTGGAAACAAGTGTAGTCATACCGCAAATTTAAATGTATTTGGGAGACTTCTTCAATAAAGATGCACCCAATTCACACTGCAAACATTTATTCAAATTACAATATTCGTTTTTCAACTGCAACAAGGCCTGTGAATCCATGGCTGAATTAGCGGTTCCTGGTCTCAATTCCTCAAAAATCTTGATGACAGAATTTTTTTCAGGTTTAATTTCATTTATAAGCTTATTAATCTGTTCCTCGTTTTCTTCACCGATAAATTTAAAATAGCAATGTTTAATAGGAACAATACAATTGATCACCAGCAAATCGGTAAAATCTGAACTCAAAAACTTTGATTTTGGCGCATGCTGTTTACCAAAATTGTAATGTGATTTCCAATAATCTGAAATATGAAAACGTAATATGCTCCTAATTGATCTTAAATCTGTTGCAAGTATTAGATCGGCGAACAATTGTGATCTTTCTGAATAAAGCGCCGCAAGTTGGGCTAGCCTTATGGTTGGAAAGTTGTCTGGACGGAGCCTGAAAAATTTAGGAGATTCCAGGAATTCATTCTGCAGCGAATATTTTCTTTTCAAAAATTTATATTCCTTACGCAGGTTTTCAGCATACACATCTCTTGTTTTAATTAAACCTGACTGCCCCAAGAATAAAGCCTCTAATACCAAGCGGTTTTCAGATAGTTTCTGAATTATTTTAAAGTCAAAACCGGAGGCCATTGCCGAAAATGAATCTGCATTTATTTTTGATCCAAAACTTCTGCATAGGATCAGAAACAAAGTTTCTTCCCAATTATTTCCGGTTCGTTCTAGGGTTTCAAATATGAATTTTGATTTCTGTTCCAGTCTTTCAAAATACAAACGCTCCAGCCAATGGTTTACCTGGAAATCTGAGAATGATTGGAATTCATTCTCACAATTGATCCTGAAATGTTTCCTTTCAAGTAGATTTTTATAATTCTTAACAACCGCTTCGTTAGTTAGATTTTTAAGTTCAAGGCAGGGAATTGGTTTCTCATCTGATTTATATACTTCAGCATCATGCTCCCAAACCACGTGCAAGATCACGTTATCGTAAGCAACATCGGTTTCATGATGATGAAGATACCAATCTGAAGATCTTACATGAATTTCCACATTACCAGCCCATAACTGATCTCCTATCTGAAGTTTAGCATTAAAAAAATCCGGGCCCGATAAATCATTATGCGAACCCGGATTTAAAATCGTTAGAGATTCATTTTCCGAAGTAAATAAAAGTTCAGAATTGAATTTCTGAAACTTCCAGAGATGATATAAAAATTCTTCTTTCACTCATCTAATGTATCAATTTAACCAATTGAAAATTAGATGTCAACCAAATTTATTACGGCAATTTTTCCGATACCTGATTCACGAATTGATCTACCCAGTATTGGTACATCAAACCGCTAGGATGCAGGCCATCACTGGCAACAAGATCAGGATTATTTCTGGCTTCCCTGGAAATAGGAGTGATATTATAAAAAGGCACGTTAAATTCCTCAGCTACTCTTTTGAAAACCTCATTGAACCTATCAATTTCAGCGCTTATTTTCTCCTGATTTGCCGATCCAAATGGCGTGTATCCATAATCTGGGATACTTACTGCAAAAACACCTTTCTCCATGGTTTTGGAATGATTCACTGCTTTATTGAAAATAGTTCTTAGATCCTCTTCGTATTCAGTAATTGGTTTTCCCTGGTATTGATTATTAACTCCAATTAGTATAGAAACCAGGTCAAAATCTCTTTGAATGTTCAATTCGTTCTCCATTCCTCGAAGCAGATCTTCAGTAGTCCATCCTGTTTTCGCAATTATCTTTGGTGCAGCCATTTTATAACCTCTGCCGCGTAATTGCTCAGCAAGCTGAACCGGCCAGCGCTCCGTTTCCACAACACTTTCCCCAATGGTATAAGAATCCCCGAGGGCCAAATAGGAGAATTTGGGATCTTCCGGTTCCTGGTTATCCTGTACATCCAAAGTTGAACTACAAGAGAATAGAATTAAGCTTAAAACGAGAAAGTAGAATTTTTTCATATTAATAATTTGAGCCCTGAAAATAGGATATTTGAAGTTATCCTGAAATAATTCCCATGAGTTTAGCCTTTTCTTAGCATAAAAAAACCCCGCTTTAAAGCGAGGTTTTGATATAAAAGTTAGATTTTCTATTCGATATATCCCATTTTCCGCATCCAGTCATCATTGTACATTTTACCAACATATCTACTACCATGGTCATGAAATAAGACTACAACCACATCATCTTTCTTAAAATTTTCTTTTAACTGAAGTAAGCCTTTCGCGGCTGCACCAGCACTATTTCCAAGAAAAAACCCTTCTTCTTTAGACAATTTCTGGGTGTAGACAGCGGCATCTTTATCGGTAACTTTGGTAAAGCCATCGATCACCTCAAAATCAACATTTTTTGGCAGAATATCTTCTCCAATACCTTCAGTTACATAGGGATAGATCTCCTTTTCATCAAATATCCCTGTTTCATGATATTTTTTGAAAACCGAACCATAGGTATCAATTCCCCAAACTTTGATATCAGGATTCTGTTCTTTAAGGTATTTTCCAACTCCTGAGATAGTTCCCCCGGTTCCAACTCCTACTACAAAATGAGTTACTTTCCCGTCTGTTTGCTTCCAGATCTCAGGGCCGGTAGTTTCATAATGTGCCTGGCGATTCGCAAGGTTATCATACTGATTCACATACCAGGAATTTGGAGTTTCTTCAGCCAACCTTTTGGAAGTTGAGTAATAAGACCTTGGATCATCTGGTTCCACATCTGTAGGACAAACCACTACCTCGCTTCCAACAGCTCTTAGAATATCCATTTTCTCCTTGCTTTGCTTATCGCTCATCACGCAGATCATCTTGTAACCCTTCACAATAGCTACTAAAGCAAGACCCATCCCAGTGTTTCCAGAAGTTCCTTCAATAATAGTTCCGCCCGGCTTTAGAAGACCTTTCTTTTCAGCTTCTTCAACCATCTTCACCGCCATTCGATCCTTAACTGAATTCCCAGGATTAAAAGTTTCATATTTTGCTAGTACAAGTGCATCGATCTCCTCAACGATCTTATTCATTTTCACCAAAGGAGTATTTCCAATCGTACCTAGTATATTTTCAGCGTATTCCATTTTCAAATTTTAAGAGTGCAAATGTAAAAAATCCTAGAGCCTTAAACCAAGGATTAGACTTGCTTATATTTTCGTCGGAAATTTTATTCGAACTTAATCGCTTTTACCGGGGATATTTTCGAAATGATAACGGAAGGTATCAGCAACATAAGCATACAAAGGATGAGCGTGCCAATATTCACCGCGAGAATATAATCCCAGTTAAGATATATAGGGACTTCTGTTACATAATAGGTGCGCGGGTCCAGCGGAATTAATTTGAAATATTTCTGAAGAGCCAGAATTCCGATTCCAATTAAATTTCCCCAAAATAGACCGAGAATAATAAGATATCCGGCATTGTATAAAAAGATCTTCCTGATGCTCCAGTCGGCAGCTCCGAGACCTTTCAAAATTCCGATCATTTGTGTTCTTTCCAGGATAAGCACGAGCAAAGCAGTGATCATATTAATTCCTGCAACAAGAATCATGATCCCTATGATCAAGGCAATATTAAAATCGAATAAGGACAGCCATTCGAAAATGGAATAGTATTTCTGACTTATAGTTTGAGTGTCCAGAAAAGAACCGGTATTCTCATATACTTCATTTCCCTTTTGATCCAGCTCATCAAAATTAGCTACAAAAACTTCGAAATTACCAACCTGGTCGTCCTCCCATTTATTAATACGCTGAATATGCCTAAGATCGGCCAGGAGATATAATTCATCAAATTCCTGAAACCCGGATTCGTAGATCCCGGTGATCTCAAAACCTCTGGCAATGGGTCGTTCACTGTCCTCTCTTAAAAAATAAGTGGGCACCCTATCTCCTACTTCCAGCTGAAGCCGATTAGCCAAATATTGAGAAATAAGGACTTGATCATTTAATTTATCTGAAAAATCAGGAAGCTTACCCTCAACCAGGAATTCTTCAAAATATTCCCAGTTGTAATCATCTCCAACTCCCTTCACGATAACTCCTTCAAAATCATCTTCGGTCCTTATCACTGCGAATTTTGTGGCCACCGCCTGCACATGTTTTATACCCTCTACCGTGGTGAATTCAGGATAAAAGTCCTGCTCTTTAGAAACAGGAATCAGAGAAACTTTTGAACTGTTGTTATCGTAGCTTGAAATATTGATATGACCATTAAAGGCAGCGATCTTATCTCTAATCTTCTCCTGTAATCCCAACCCGGTTGCAAAAGAAACAAGCATCATAATAACCCCAATAGCGATCGCTGTGATCGCTATTTTTATTATAGGTGCAGATATGCTACTTTTATACTTTTTAGTGCTGATTAAGCGCTTTACAACGAAATACTCGAAATTCAATATTCTATGATTAAGAGATTGCTCAAAAGTACATTTTTATTCTTTCTTATCGGAATTCTTTCCTGCGGAAACACCAACAAGCAATCGAACGAAGAAACTAAGGAGACTCCGAAATCTGAAATTAAGAAATCGCCGATTCAGGAAATTATCACCGGAGCCAATCGAACTGAAGAATACCTGCCATTATTGAAGAATAAAAAAGTCGGGATCGTGGGCAACCAGACTTCCATTATACGAAAGGAAAATGGCAATTATACGCATCTGGTTGATTCATTACTGCAATTAAAAATAAAAATCAAAAAGGTTTTTGCCCCGGAGCACGGTTTTAGAGGAACGGCAGATGCAGGTGAAATCGTGAAAAACGGTATGGATATAAAAACAGGTTTGCCGGTAGTTTCACTGTATGGAGATCAGAAAAAGCCTTCCAAAGAATCGCTTAGCGATGTGGATATAATGATCTTCGATATTCAGGATGTTGGGGCCAGGTTTTATACTTATATATCATCTCTCCATTATATCATGGAAGCCAGTGCCGAAAATAATATTCCGTTGCTTATTTTGGACAGACCAAATCCAAACGGGCATTATATTGACGGACCTATACTCGAAACGGAACACCAAAGTTTCGTAGGTATGCATCCAGTCCCCGTGGTGCATGGAATGACGATTGCTGAATATGCAAAAATGATCAATGGTGAGAAATGGCTAAAAAATGGGATTCAATGTGAATTACAAATAATTGAGATGTCCAATTACGACCATAACAAATTGTATTCTTTACCTGTAAAACCTTCCCCGAATTTGCCCAATGACCAATCTATAAATCTTTACCCGAGCCTTTGCTTTTTTGAAGGTACCAATGTAAATGCAGGAAGAGGAACAAATACACAATTTCAGGTTTATGGATCACCATTTTTAGATAGTGATGTTTTTCAATTTTCATATACCCCAAAGCCGATGGACGGGGCAAAATATCCAAAGCATTCAGGGAAAATATGTTATGGGGAAAATTTGACAGATTCAGATAGACTGAATCAACTTAATTTAGAATGGCTAATAAAAGCCTATCAGAATACTTCTGAAAAATCTGAGTTCTTCATTCCTTTTTTCACTAATCTGGCCGGCACGAAAAAACTTCAGCAACAAATTGAAGATGGTGAATCTATTCAGCAAATAAGAGATAGCTGGAAAAAAGGCCTTTCACAATTTGAAACAACACGATCAAAATACCTGATCTACCCTTAAAAAACTGACCATTGGAACCAATATTTATTTTTGCACTTTTTATTTTAATTGCAGTCTTCGTAGTAAGAATGATAATAGACCTAATTGCAAATGACATAAGCGTCTTAGCAAAGATAATTTGGTTCCTGGTAATTCTTGCTATTCCGCTTTTAGGAGCTACTCTGTATTATATAACTGAAAAGAGAGCCAGCTGATCAATTTCCCTTAGCCAATCTCCTTTTCATCTCTTCCACAATATTAAAAGCGGCTGGACAAACAGCAGTATTACGAATGGTGATGGTTGAAATCTTATGAAAATCCTTCCGGTCTGTATGAGGATATTCCCGACAAGCCTTGGGCCGTTTATCGTAAATCGAACAGTAATTATCTGCACCTAAAAAAGGACACGGTACCTGCTGCAACACATAATCATTTTCCTCATCCATTCTTAAATACGCATCTATAAATTCACCCGGTTTCATCCTGAAGTGTTTCGCAATTCTTTCGATGTCTTTCTGGGTGAATAATGGTCCGGTAGTTTTACAGCAATTTGCACAGGTAAGACAATCTGTGCGGGAAAATTCATCTTCATGTAATTCCACCATCAGAGAATCCAGATCTTTAGGCGGTCTTTTCTTTAACTTGGAAAAGAATTTCCTATTTTCCTTCTTCTTATCTTTGGCCTTTTCAGGTAAACTTTTAAGAATTTCTTCCATTGGACAAAAATAAGGATATATTCGGCACCGCCATCAAAGCATTTTATAAGGATAACGATCGAACCGATATTCTGGTACATTCTCCAGATTTTGATGACGATGTGATTCCTGTAAATTATCTTTTCAGAAGCTTTGAGGAAATGCCTGTTGTAGAACAAACGGCTCTAAAATCCTGCTACGGAAAAATCTTAGATGTTGGCTGCGGAGCCGGAAGCCATGCGCTTGAATTACAAAAATTGAATAATGCAGATGTAAAAGCTATAGACACTTCAGCCGGCGCAATTGAAATCGCAAAATTACGTGGTGTCGAAAATGCAGAAGTTCAGGATTTCTTCAGTATTAGGAATGAAAAATTTGACACGCTTCTTCTTCTCATGAATGGAAGCGGGATTATTGGCAAACTGGAAAATCTGGACGATTTCTTCGCTCACTGTAAAACGATATTGGACAAAAAAGGGCAAATTCTTATGGACTCTTCTGATCTTATCTATCTTTTTGAAGAAGATAATATTCCGGATGATCCATATTACGGCGAACTGGAATTCAAGATCAGCTACAAAAATTCTGAATCTGATTCTTTTAGCTGGTTGTATATTGATCCCCAGCTTTTAAAAGAATCAGCAGAAAAAAATGGGTTTGCATTCACAATTATCGAGAGTGGAGAAAATTGTGATTACCTCGCAAAATTAACTTTGAAGTCATAATTTTCAAATACTTACGTTATTCTAACAAAGCATAAACAATTCCCAAGAACAATTTTTTCTATTTTTGCGACAATCCACAAATTTCATCATGATTAAAATAAAAAGATTACTGATATTTATTTTTTCCATCACATTGATCGCTTCCTGTTCTACAGACGATCCTAATTCTGGCGGAAATGGTTCTATAGACCGAACCGCAAATCTTAAAAGTCTGGGAACCTCTGCTTCAGATCTTTTGAGTGATATGACCTATACTTCTCTTAATATTGAAATGGTTTATGTGGAGGGAAATCGCCCGACAGATGAAGGTGTTGCAAAGTTTCAGAGTTTCCTGGAATCACGAATTCACAAGCCTGACGGGATACAAATCAATATACGAGCAGCAAACTCTTCTGGTAAAGCTCCTTTTTCAGTAGAAGAAATTGTGGAAATTGAAAAGAATGAACGCACAGCTTACAACGTAGGTGACGAAATTGCGGTTTATATCTATTTTGCTGATGGAAGCAACGAAAAAGATACTAATGAAAAGTTTGTATTAGGATCGGCTTACAGAAATACTTCCATGGTAATCTATGAGAAAACGATCAGGGAATTTGCCGGCAGACCAGGCGCTCCGGATCGTGCAACTATTGAAGCGGCTACCTTAAACCATGAATTTGGTCATTTATTTGGTCTGGTAGATCTTGGAACAGAACCGGTATCAGATCACGAAGATCCGGATAATGAAGGCCACTGTATAACTGAAGGTTGCCTTATGCGTGCTTCCATAGAATTTGGTAGCGGTGTGATAAATGTCATTGATGGCAGCGGAGTTCCGAATATGGATGATGCCTGTGTTCAGGATCTGAGATCTGTTGGAGGAAAATAAATTAATTCAATTGAAAGAATAAAAAAAGCCGGCAAACAATGCCGGCTTTTTTTATTTTCATAAAAGATCAAATACTATTGAAAAGTATCTGGATCTAAATAATCTGGAATACCATTATCGTTTGCATCAGGGAAGGTAATGCTCCCATCTTCATTAATTACGATCTCGTCTCTTGTCGGAGTTCCATCTCCATCATCGTCAGGATCAGAAATATTAGCCAATCCATCTTCATCAGAATCGTCATTCAGCACATTTTCATCACCGTCAAGGTCTTCAAGATAAGAAGGAATACCATCATTATCATGATCAGCTTCCCTGGCTATATACATACTAAACTGAAAAACAATAGGAGAATAAGATGGAATTCCCGATCTCGGCACATTAAAGTAACCTAACCCGGAAGGAACAAATACAGCACCTATCCCGTAATCATTATTCCAGCTTATGGTATTATCTGAATTTACAGAATATCCACTGGCTCCTCCAAACTCCTGAAGCGCTTCACCAAAACCATCGATAACCGCCGGACTTACACCACCCTGGCTAATTGAATAATATGGAGAAAGGTTGAACCAAACCGGGGATTTCAATTTACTCTCAAAATTTGATCCTGTTAATAATTCACCGGCATAAGTTACAAAAGTAGAGTCGGCAAATGTTGGTTTACGTCCTACCCCTTCACGCACCTTCAAAACATATAAAAGCTGGTCTACCCCTTCTTTATTCACTGTTTTCGTAATAAGATCATCAGAATCAATGATCGGAGTTTTATCAGCGTTTTCTCCTGCGATGGTGTCAAAACGTATCACATAATCAAAATCCTCTGTAGGATTTTCAAAATCTTCGTAATTATAAAAATGGGTAGACATATAGTCTATCAGGGCCTTATCATCTTCAATGGCCTGTTCTCCCCGATCTCTTAAAACTACGGGAACAATTTCATCATCATCCTTATCACATGAAAAAACAAGAAAAGCCGTAAGGCAAATCAGTAAAAGTTTGTTTATTCTCATCAGAATTCTATTTTGGAGCCGCAAGATACAATAATCTTGTATTTTTGCTCAATATTGAACGCTGAATTGGAGGTCAAATTATGAGAGTTGATAAGTTTTTATGGAGTGTTAGATATTTCAAGACCAGAAGCATCGCCACGAATGCCTGCAAGCAAGGAAAGGTGAGGCTTGACGATGAGATTTTAAAGCCGTCAAAAGATGTTTTTCCTGGAGATAAACTTCGGGTAAGGAAAAATCAGATCAATTACGAGATCGAGATCCTTGACCTTCCAAAAAGCCGGGTTGGAGCAAAACTGGTGAATCTTTACGTGCATGATGTAACTCCCAAAGAGGCTTTTGAAAAACTGGATCTGCTAAAATATTCCAAAGATTATTATCGTAAGAAGGGAACCGGAAGACCTACTAAAAAAGACCGTAGAGATATTGATGACTGGTTTGAGAATGCCAGTGACGATGTAACTGATAATCCTGATAAAAAAGATGAATAAGGAATTCTGGTCTGCCAGGTATCAAGAAGGAAAAACCGGTTGGGATATCGGTCATATATCCACTCCAATCAAGGAGTATATCGATCAACTGGAAAATAAGAATTTGAAGATTCTCATTCCTGGAGCAGGAAACTCTTATGAAGCTGAATATCTCTTCAAAAACGGATTCAAAAATATCTGGGTATGTGATATCGCAAAAGAACCGATTGAGAATCTCAGATCCAGGCTACCTGAATTTCCTGAAGATCAGATCATCCAGGGAGACTTTTTTGAAATAAATAAAGAATTTGATCTCATCCTGGAACAGACATTCTTCTGTGCCCTGCCTGTTGATAAAAGACCAGATTATGCAAGAAAAACTTCAGAATTACTTAAAGAGAATGGCAGAATATGCGGACTGCTTTTCAATTTTGAATTGAGACCGGACGGCCCTCCATTTGGGGGCAGTAAAGAAGAATATTTAACGTATTTTAGCCCTTTCTACAAAATAGATATTTTAGAGGCTTGTTACAACTCAATCAAGCCCAGAGAGGGAAATGAATTGTTTTTTGAATTCAGAAAAAAATAAAAGATGAAAGATCATCACCCAATTTTAGATCAGCAGGAAATAAAGCATAAAATTCGCAGAATCGCTTACCAGATCTACGAAAGCAATGTGGACGAAAAGGAAATCATCATCGCCGGCATCGCTAAAAATGGTTACGTACTTGCTGAAAAACTGGAAAAAGAATTAAAAGACATTTCTTCTCTAAAGACATTGCTTTGTAAGGTAGAGATCGATAAGAAAAATCCGTTAGGACCAGTAAAAACCTCGCTTACTGCTGAAGAATACCAGGATAAATCTATAATATTAGTGGATGATGTACTTAATTCTGGAACCACGCTCATCTATGGCGTAAGACATTTTCTGGAAGTTCCTTTAAAGCAATTTAAAACTGCTGTGCTTGTAGACCGAAATCATAAGAAATACCCGGTAAAGGCAGATTTCAAAGGAATATCGCTGTCTACTTCCTTAAGTGAAACAGTGAAAGTGATATTTGAAAAAAATAAGGAAAGAGTGGAATTATCCTAACCTCGCCTGGATTTCAGAAATAATTTCCTCGCTCGATTTATCATTACAGTCAAGAATTATTTCACTTTGATTGTAATAGAATCCTCTTTCAAAAAGATGTTTTCTTATAAACTCTTCTAACTTTTCACGTTCTTCCAAATGAGCGATCATGGGCCTGTGTGACTTTTCTTTTTCGAGTCTGGTGGTAAGGTTATCGATATTTAATTTCAGATAAATTGAAACAGCATTTTTGTCTGATCGTATCAAATCCATATTATCTCCATAACATGGTGTTCCGCCACCCAGTGAAATAACCCCATCTTCATCTGAAGAAACAAATTCTTCCAGTAATTGTCTTTCTAATTTTCTGAAATAGATCTCTCCTTTTTTCTGAAAAATCTGAGAAATACTGGATTTTTCCCTTTTTTCGATTTCTTCATCAAAATCTATAAAATTTTGGGCTATTCTTTCTGCTAAACCTTTTCCGATATAAGATTTACCAGAACCCATATAACCTAATAGAAAAATTTTCATCGTCTAATCTGCTTAAAATGAGATAAAGGCAAAACTATGATAAAAATATACCAATTTAGGCTTGAAATATAAATTAATGAATGTATATTTGCACCCGCATTCGCAAAACGACGGATGCTATTTATTGATCTGGTAGCTCAGTTGGTAGAGCATCTCCCTTTTAAGGAGAGGGTCCTGGGTTCGAGCCCCAGCCAGATCACTAAGCAAGTTCAAAGAATTGATTTTGTTCTAGATCTGGTAGCTCAGTTGGTAGAGCATCTCCCTTTTAAGGAGAGGGTCCTGGGTTCGAGCCCCAGCCAGATCACTAATAAGTTCTACACCGGATTAAATCCGGTTTTTTATTACCAGCTTATGGAGCTTTAATCCATGACTCACCCGGGTGCTGGAATTGGTAGACAGGCATGGTTGAGGGCCATGTGTCCTTAGGGCGTGCGGGTTCAAGTCCCGCTCCGGGTACTGTTTTTCACTATATATTTAATCACTTCTCCACCGTCTGGAGATTTTTTTATGCCTTAAATTATTTTGTTTAATTATTTAACCTTAAAATTAAACATTTTAACATTTCAATAATCCCGGAAAGCTTTTTTATTGTTTAGATTTGTTTAACGCGTATAAACAATCATGGAACATATAAAGCAAAATTTCAGTATTAAAGATCTTGAACACCTTAGTGGTATCAAAGCACACACCATCAGGATCTGGGAAAAAAGATATGATATTCTCTCTCCAGAAAGAACCGACACTAACATTAGGACTTATAATGGAGATAATCTTCAGAAGCTTTTAAATATTGCTTTTCTAAATAGCCACGGTTATAAAATTTCCCGTATTTCCAAAATGAAAGAACAGGAAATCAATGATCTGGTTAAACGCATTTCTGCATCTTCCAGTGAAGAAAACAGAGCTAAAAATGCTTTTAAGCTGGCCATGATGAACTTTGATGACCGCCTCTTTCAGAGAACTTATAACAAGTTAAGGGAAAAGAAGAATTTCAGTGAAGTTTTTCATGACGTCTTCCTTCCGCTTTTGGAAGAAATTGGAATGCTTTGGCAAACCGATACCATCAAACCTATACATGAGCATTACATCGTAGAGCTAATCAAACAGAAAATTTATATCAATATTGCAGAACTTAAATCTGAGGTTCCAGAAGATCACGATAATAAGTTATATGTATTGTTTTTACCGGAAAATGAAATTCATGACATCGGAATTCTTTATCTGAATTATGAGTTATTAAACGCCGGAAAAAACGCAATTTACCTCGGTCCAAGTCTTCCATTAGACAATTTGGATTACTTAATGAAAATCCACGATAACCTAATTTTCGTAAGTTATCTTACCATATCTCCTGTAAATACCGATATTCAGGATTTTATTCAGGATTTTCAGGAAAAGATATGCTTGGAAAAAGACCATGAATTCTATCTTTTTGGTCAGAGAGTAAAAGAAATTGACGAGAAAAAAATATCACCGAACATAAAGGTACAGCATTCTATTTCAGAATTTATTAAATCCATTTAACCAGCCCAGATGCCCCAGAAAATTATTATAATTGGATCAGGATTTTCAGCTCTTGCCGCTTCATGCTATTTAGCTAAAGCAGGATATACCGTTGAAGTTTATGAAAAAAACAGCAGTGTTGGCGGAAGGGCAAGGCAGCTAAAAAAGGATGGGTTTACGTTTGATATTGGCCCAACCTGGTATTGGATGCCTGATGTTTTTGAACGATTTTTTTCAGATTTTGGAAAAAAGGCTTCAGATTATTACAAACTCGAAAAACTGGATCCCGCTTATCAGGTTTACTTCGGAAAAGATGACTCGGTCACTATTCCTGGTTCGTTAGAGGAGATATATGAGAGTTTCGAGAGAGAAGAAGCCGGAAGTTCAAAAAGTTTAAAAAAGTTCATTTCCAAAGCTAAAGACAATTACAACATTGCCATTAAGGATTTGGTTTATAGACCGGGAGTTTCACCAATGGAACTTATCACTCCGGAAACTGTTAAAAGATTAGGTAGATTTTTTACAAATATCAGTAGTGACGTTAGAAAAGAGTTTTCAAACAACAAACTAAGACAGATCCTCGAATTTCCAGTTTTATTTCTTGGAGCAAAACCGAGTGACACACCAGCCTTTTACAGTTTTATGAATTATGCCGATTTTGGCTTGGGAACCTGGCATCCGCAAGGCGGAATGTACAAGGTTATTGAAGGCATCGGAGACCTGGCTGAGTCTTTGGGTGTAAAATTTCATTTGAACTCACCTGTAGACAAGATCAATACAGAAAATGGAAAAGCGAAAGGAATTACAGTAAATGGAAAAACCATCACAGCTGATATTGTTCTAAGCGGTGCAGATTATCATCATTCTGAACAACTTCTGGATCCAGATTTACGTCAGTATTCAGAAAAATACTGGAAGAATAAAACTTTTGCACCTTCCTCCCTCCTCTTTTATGTTGGATTTGATAAGAAAATTGAGAATGTTTCTCATCACACTTTATTTTTTGATTCCAGTTTTGAGGAACATGCTAAAGACATATATGACAAGGCAAAATGGCCTGATGATCCTTTGTTTTACGCAAGTTTTCCATCTATAACAGATGACAGTTGCGCACCTGAAGGCAAAGAAGCAGGAATATTTTTGATCCCATTAGCTCCAGATCTAGAAGATACTCCTGAGATCAGGGAACGTTATTTTAATATTATTCTTGACCGTTTTGAAAAGCTCACCGGTCAAAAATTAAAAACAAAAATTATATTTAAGGAATCCTTCTGTGTGAAAGATTTTAAAGAAGCCTATAATTCCTATAAAGGTAATGCTTACGGAATGGCCAATACGCTTTTCCAGACGGCATTTTTGAGACCTAAACTAAGAAGTAAAAAAGTTGACCAGCTTTATTTTACAGGGCAGTTAACCGTACCCGGTCCCGGCGTACCACCTTCCCTTATTTCGGGGAAACTAGCCGCGGGACTGATTGAGAAATATGAAAAAAATTAGTATGAAAGCCATTTTTGACATAGTTTCTAGGGAGTGCAGTAAGACCGTAACCAATTCTTACAGCACATCATTTTCTCTGGCAACTAAAATGCTTGCCCCTTCCATCAGGCAGGATATTTATAATATTTACGGATTTGTTCGTTTTGCTGACGAGATCGTAGATACTTTCCATGATTACAATAAAGAAGAATTATTTAAAGATTTTGAAGCTGATCTGCATAAAGCGATTGATTCCAACATCTCATTAAATCCAATACTCAACGCTTTTCAGGAAACTGTACATAAATATTCTATACAACCGGAATTATATAACTCATTTATGGACAGTATGCGACTTGATCTGCATAAGTCTGAATATTTGAGTATGGAAGAATACAAACAGTACATTTACGGTAGCGCAGACGTGGTTGGCTTAATGTGCCTGAAAGTTTTCGTAAAAGGTGATGAGCAGAAGTATGAAGAGCTAAAATCTTCAGCAATGAGCCTGGGTTCAGCGTTTCAAAAAGTGAATTTCCTGCGGGATCTCAAAGCCGATTATGAAGATTTGAGTCGAAGTTATTTTCCAAATGTTGACCTTTCAGAGCTTAACGAAGTAAATAAGGAGCAGATCATCAAAGAAATTGAAGACGACTTTCATAAAGGTTTAAAAGGTATTGCACATTTACCTGTAGAAGCTAAATTTGGAGTTTATACAGCATATATTTATTATAGAAAGCTGTTACAAAAATTAAAGAGAATACCTTCGCTGGAAATTAGAAAGCGGAGGGTTAGGGTTCCAAACTATGAAAAGGCCGGCCTGCTTTGCAAGTCGTATATTTCATACAGGTTGAATCTGATATAAAAAATTAAAAGTGATGAGTGTTTTATTATGGATAGCGGTATTTCTAGGAACCTTCATGATCATGGAGGGAATGGCCTGGTTTACTCATAAATACGTAATGCATGGATTTTTGTGGAAACTACACAAAGATCACCATAGAAAAGATCATAGCAGCTGGTGGGAAAGAAACGATCTCTTTTTCGTTTTTTATGCACTGGTAAGTATTGGTTGTTTCTTACTTTGGAGGTATGAAGATGTGTGGATTGGTCTTCCAATTGGTTTAGGAATTTTAGCATACGGAATTACCTACTTCACCGTGCATGATATCTTTATTCACCAGCGTTTCAAATTATTCCGAAATGCGAATAATAAATATGCAAAAGGAATTAGAAGAGCCCACAAAATGCATCATAAACATCTTGGAAAAGACGATGGTGAATGCTTCGGAATGCTTTTCGTACCTTTCAAATACTTCAGAAAATAATCAAATTCCCTACTAAATGATAACCCCAGATTATTACTACGTCATTGTTGGTGGTGGTCTGGCCGGGCTTCAACTTGCCCTGCGCATACATCGAGATATTTTTTTCAAAGGCAAGAAGATCGCGATTATTGAACCTTCGGAAAAAGCTGAAAACGATAAAACCTGGTGTTACTGGGAAGAAGGTCGTGGGAATTGGGATCATTTAGTTTCAAAACAATGGAAAAAAGGCAAATTTATTTCTTCTGAAATTTCAGAAGATCTGGATTTGGATCCTTATTCCTATAAAATGCTGAATTCCTTAGATTTTTACAACCATGTAAAATCTGAATTGGAGTCTTCCGATGATATATTTTTCATTCAAGACAAAATCTCGAGAATAGACCAGGTGACACGCACCGCGATAGGCGAAGAAAAAAATTATACAGCCACGCATTTTTTTGACAGCAGGCCTCCGTCAGACTTTGAAAATGATGAAAAATGCGCTGTGATCTATCAGCATTTTAAAGGAATAAAAATAAAGTCTGAAAAGGCTCATTTTGACCCTGATGTCTTTACCATGATGGATTACAGGGTAAAGTATAAGGATAGCACCTGTTTTACTTATATTCTCCCTACTTCAGAAACCGAAGCCCTCGTTGAATTTACTTTCTTCACTCCTTATCTCACTGAAGAAGCGATTTACGATAAAAAACTTGAAGAGTATATCAGTGAAATATTAAAAATCAATAAATACACAGTTATAGATTCAGAAAAAGGAATGATCCCAATGACAGACTATCCTTTTCATAAATTCAACACAGATTATCTAACCAGGATTGGGACGGCCGGTGGTTGGGTAAAAGCCTCTTCTGGCTACTCCTTCAAAAATACCGAAGCGAAAGTTGAGCAGCTTATCGATAATATTAAAAGCGGATTAAGACCTTCAGCGAATCTATTGAATAAAAAATTTCAGCGGTATGATGCTATTTTCCTGGATGTTCTTGAAAAAAGAAATGATCTTGGAGAATCGCTCTTCACCAAATTCTATACAAAAAATTCCATTCAGGATATTTTCAGGTTTCTAGATGAAGAGACCAGCCTTTCTGAAGAATTAAAGATCATGATGTCTCTATACCATCCACAATTCCTGAAATCTTTTTTCAAAAAGATATAGAACTATTCAGCTAAAAGCTGATCTAAGGTTTTTCTGAAACTTTCACTATTCCAGTCTGCAGATCCAACTTTATCCACCACAATACTTCCATTTTTAGAGATCACATAGGTTGTTGGCAGCGTTCTGCCGTCCATAGGTTCTGGAGCTTTAGTAAGCATCTTATAATAAGGCAGAGTGAATCGGTTTCTTTTCATATAACCATCCACAGTTTCGTGTTGCTCACTGGAAACAAACAAGAAAGTTACTTTATCTCCGTAATCCACATATAATTCCTGGAAACTTGGCATTTCAGCAATACAGGGCGGGCACCACGTTGCCCAGAAATTTACCACCACTACATCATTTTCGAATTCAGAAAACTCAACTCTTTTTCCTCTTTCATTTTCAAGAACCCAATTGTAATCAGAGATTTGTTCCCTATCATCTTCATCATTTACCGAGGGTGCAAAAGAAATGAGCTTGTTTACAAATATCTGGATCGGCTTTCTCGTCTGCGGAATGATCATAGCCAGAATGATCACAACGATTATAATATTAGACCATTGATTCTTAAATATCTTCATAGCGCTGGAGCAAAATTTCTGCAAAGTTAAGACATAAAAAAACTCCCTTTTCAGGGAGTTTTCTTTTTATAATTTCAGCTTAATTAAGCTGCGTTCTGCTTCTTGATAAGATTAAGCGCAGAACCATGTTTGTACCACTCGATCTGTGGAGCGTTATAAGTATGGTTTGCCTTGATTGTATCCTTACTTCCATCTGCATGAACGATCTCGATCGTTAATGGTTTGTCTGGAGCAAAATCCTCAAGATCTACAAAGTTGAAGGTGTCATCCTCCTGAATAAGATCGTAATCGCTCTCATTATCAAAAGTAAGACCTAGCATTCCTTGCTTCTTAAGATTTGTTTCGTGAATACGAGCAAAAGATTTCACCAATACAACCTTAACACCTAAATGTCTTGGCTCCATTGCCGCATGTTCTCTGGAAGAACCTTCCCCGTAGTTATGATCTCCCACAACCACTGTTGGAATTCCTTCTTTTTTGTATTCTCTCTGCACTGCAGGTACACCATCGTATTCACCAGTAAGTTGATTTTTCACAAAGTTTGTTTTCATATTGAAAGCGTTCACCGCTCCAATCAAACAGTTGTTAGAAATATTATCCAGGTGACCTCTGTAACGTAACCATGGCCCAGCCATAGAGATATGGTCTGTAGTACACTTTCCGTGAGCTTTGATTAGCAATTTTGCACCGGTAAGGTTTTTACCATCCCATGGCTCGAAAGGAGTTAACAACTGAAGTCTTTCACTGTCTTTTGCTACTTTCACCTCTACGCTGCTTCCATCTTCTTTTGGAGCAACATATCCTGCATCTTCTACAGCAAATCCTTTAGTTGGAAGCTCAATTCCTTGCGGCTCATCCAACATCACTTCTTCTCCATCTTCGTTCATTAACTTATCACGAGTTGGATCAAAATCAAGACGTCCTGAAATTGCAATTGCGGCAACCATTTCCGGAGAACCTACGAAAGCATGTGTATTCGGGTTACCATCGGCACGCTTAGAGAAGTTTCGGTTAAAAGAGTGAACAATCGTGTTCTTTTCTTCACCTTTTCTATCTGAACGATCCCACTGACCGATACATGGTCCACAGGCGTTTGTAAAGATAGTCGCATCAAGATCTTCAAAGATCTGAAGCAATCCGTCTCTTTCCGCAGTAAATCTAATCTGCTCAGATCCCGGGTTGATACCGAAATCAGATTTTGCTTTTACTTTCTTGTCAACCGCCTGTTTTGCGATGGAAGCTGCCCTGGTCAAATCTTCGTACGATGAGTTAGTACAAGAACCAATAAGTCCCCAATCAACATTAATTGGCCAGTCGTGCTCCTTCGCTTTTTCTCCCATTTCAGAAATTGGAGTAGCAAGGTCTGGAGTAAACGGTCCGTTAAGGTGAGGCTTCAATTCTGAAAGATTGATTTCAATCACCTCATCAAAATATTGTTCTGGGTTAGCATAAACTTCGTCATCACCGGTTAGGTGCTCACGAACTTCATTAGCCGCATTAGCAACATCCTCACGATTGGTTGCTTTCAGGTAACGCTCCATAGAATCGTCATATCCGAAAGTTGAAGTGGTAGCACCAACTTCAGCACCCATGTTACAGATAGTTCCTTTACCTGTACAAGACATTGAACGTGCACCCTCTCCAAAATATTCAATGATTGCTCCGGTACCACCTTTTACAGTAAGGATACCAGCAACCTTTAAGATCACGTCTTTAGGAGCAGTCCATCCAGAAAGTTTTCCGGTTAACTTAACTCCGATAAGTTTTGGGAATTTAAGCTCCCAAGGCATTCCAGCCATTACATCAACAGCATCGGCTCCACCAACACCAATCGCTACCATCCCTAATCCACCAGCGTTCACTGTGTGAGAATCGGTACCGATCATCATTCCTCCTGGAAATGCATAGTTTTCAAGAACAACCTGGTGAATAATACCTGCACCTGGTTTCCAGAATCCAATTCCATATTTATTTGATACTGATTCCAGAAAATCGAAAACTTCGCTACTTGTTTTATTAGCTGACTGCAAATCTATTGCAGCACCCATTTTCGCCTGGATAAGGTGATCACAGTGAACTGTAGTTGGAACAGCTACCTGCTTCTTACCTGCCTGCATAAATTGTAACAATGCCATCTGGGCTGTCGCATCCTGACAAGCAATTCTATCTGGTGAAAACTCAACATAATCCTTCCCTCGAGTGTAAGCTTCGTTAGCCTTACCATCCCATAAATGAGAATAAAGGATCTTTTCTGAAAGCGTCAAAGGCTTACCAACAACTTCACGTGCTGTATTCACACGCTCAGCCATTTGGCTATACACCTTCTTAATCATATCAATATCGTATGCCATATTCTGTTTTAATTAATGTTCTAAAAAAGTCTTGCAAAAATAGGGATTTTCAGGGGATTTTGAAAATTAGAAGCTTTAGTCAGAATTTAGTATAAATAATTTTTGAAATTATAATTTTGATAGCTAAAAATTCAATAAAAACCAATATTTATATGATAAATTGAGAATTTATCAAAATAACGAATAGAAAAAGGCAAACTGAGCTTTTTAGATTGAATATGAATTAGCTAAAGAAATTATAAAATTTAGAAGAGTTTTTTAATAATCTCCTCTTCAGTAATACCTTCAGCTTCTGCTTTGTAGTTCTTAATGATCCTGTGTCTTAAAATTCCAAAAGCCACGGCCTGGACATCTTCAATATCCGGAGAAAATTTACCGTTTACCGCAGCGTGAGTTTTGGCTGCCATGATCAGGTTTTGTGAGGCTCTCGGTCCTGCTCCCCAATCCACATAATTTTTAATTAGATCTGGCGCTCCATTTAACGGCCTTGTCTTTCCAACCAGTCTAACTGCATATTCAACCACGTTATCCGGCACCGGAATTCTCTTAATCACATGCTGAATTTCCGATATCTCCTGGGCAGAAAATAAAGCATTCACTACTTTCGGCTCATCGCTAGTCGTAGATTTCACCACATCTACTTCTTCTTCAAAACTAGGGTAGTCAAGATTGATCGCAAACATGAAACGGTCTAACTGTGCTTCCGGAAGCGGATAAGTTCCCTCCTGCTCGATCGGGTTTTGCGTAGCTAGTACAAAATATGGAAGATCCAGTTTGTAATGATGACCAGCGACAGTTACAGCCCTTTCCTGCATGGCTTCCAGCAATGCGGCCTGTGTCTTAGGCGGAGTCCTGTTGATCTCGTCTGCCAGCAAAATATTCGTAAAAATAGGACCTTTAATGAATTTGAACTTTCTGTTCTCATCCAGAATTTCGGAACCAAGAATATCGCTTGGCATCAAGTCTGGCGTAAACTGAATTCGTTTAAAATCAAGACCCAGCGCCTGGGCGATGGTATTCACCATCAGCGTTTTTGCCAGACCCGGAACTCCAATTAGTAATGAATGACCACCTGAAAAAATAGAGATCAGAATTTGGTTAATTACCTCATCCTGACCTACGATCACCTTCGAGATCTCCTTTTTGAGATCACGATTTTTGTCTACTAATTTTTCTACCAGTGCTACGTCAGACATATAATTGTTTAGTTTTTCACCCAGTCACCATTATAATCACAGTCACGGTATTTTCCATTTACTTTGATATAAGTATCATTGATCTTCTCTTTTTGCCACTCATCTATCGCATCAAGTTGCTTATCTCTCAAAGCGAGTTCCTTGATCTTTAGATAATCTGTTGCATAATCAGCTTCGTGCTCCTCAATTTTCTTAGTCACTTTCATGATCTTAAATTGAGGTCTTCCAGTTCTGTCTTTCTGAGTCAGTACTAATGAAACTTCTCCTTCGTCGAGGCTTTCCACTTGCTTGAATAATTCAGGATCAATTTTAGTAAGCTCAAACCTTGTATCTCCCGTTCTTGGATTGATCAGTTTTCCACCATCGTTTTTTGTTTCTTCCTCATCGGAAGCAGCCTTAGCAGCTTCAGCAAAATCCAGTGTTCCTGAAACTATTTTGCTCCTAATGGTGTCAATTTCTTTTCTCGCTTCTTCTACGGAAGCATTGGTCACGTCAGGAATCAGAATGATATGTCTCAAATCTACCGTCTGACCTCTAATTTTATCTACCTGAATGATATGATACCCAAATTCTGTTTCAAAAGGATCACTAATTTCACCTTCCTGAAGGCTGAAAGCCACATCCTTAAATTCCTTTACGAATGCATCCTTTCTGGATAAAGTGATTCTACCACCGTCTGATGCATTCCCTGGATCCTGGGAGTAGAGAACGGCTTTGGTAGCAAAACTTGCCCCGTTCTCTTCAATATCAGCTTTGAATTCATTTAACCTGTCAATAACCTTTTGCTTTTCTGATTCAGGAATTTCAGGCTCAATTACGATCTGAGATAATTCTACTTCGGTACCAAACATCGGTTTTTCCTCCATGCCAACATAATACTGTCTTACCTCTTCTGGGGTTACCTCGATATCTTCAATGATCTTCTGACGCATTCTCTGGGCCAGTTGCCTTTGCTTAGTCAACTGAAAAATCTCATCTCTAAGTTCAGCTTCACTTTCTTTTTTATAGAATTCAAGCACCTTTTCCATAGAACCAGCCTGTTGAGCCAATCCCTGGATCTGCTGATCTACAATCCCGTTGATTTGAGAATCTGGTATAATGATACTATCCTGAATGGCGTGGTGGGCATACAATTTATCTTCCATTAGAGATCCGGCCAGCTGACAATCTGTAACGTCTGCAGTGGTCATTCCCTGACTCTGCATATCCTTATACATAAGATCTACATCACTGTCCAGAATAATGTATTCACCAATCACGGCAGCGATCCCGTCAACCTTCATTCTTTGGGCTCCCTGCTTTGTAACCGATTCTTTTTTCAGCTCGGCATCCGGCTGGATGGAAGTACTATCAGTTACGATCACTTCCTGTGCTCCGGCAAATGAGGAGAACATAAGGCATCCCGCAGCTAAAACAGATTTAATTGTATATTTCAAATTCATTATTCTTAATTGCATCTTTTGTAATATCTTTTTCTAATTCCTTAATTAACGCTTGTTTTCGCTTGTTCAGCAAAATCTCACGAATAGTTGCCGAAGCATATTCCAATGGCGCCTGCTCATTTCGGCTTAGAACATCATTTACGTAAACAAGATACACATTTAGCGAATCCTGTAGTTCCATAAAATTTGATTTCTTAAGCAGGCGTGATCTATCTTCTACAGAAAGCGGACCAATTTTATCATAAACAGATTTAGTCTTTACCCAAACTGAATCATTCAATGAATAATTCTTGAACTGAAGAGCCATATTGATCAATTCTTCCTGATCCTTTTCATTGAATCTTCTGAATTTTGTTTTTAGCTCATCAATATTATTGCTGCTTTTTGCAAGATTGATATATCGCAATTTTACAAGATCCTCATTTAAAATGAAGTTCTCTTTATTCTGCTCATAATAATCTTCAACTTCTTTTCTGTTCAGAGAAGTATCCAGATCTCTGGAGACTACTGCCTCCGTATAAGCATTGGTATACAACTCATTCCTGTAATTATCTACCAGCCCATTAAATTCATTTTGCTGTGTTTCAGGCAGGTTCAATTCTGCGCGATCAATCAATAATTGCTGAGTGGCCCAGCGTGTGATATAATTCGAAACTATAATAGAACTATCTTCAGGGGAGGTATCTTCATTAAGCAATGCGGCAATGTCCTCTTCGTAAAGATAGGAATCGTTCACCCTCACTATGACCTTACGATCATCAGACTGTTCAAAATAACTACAACCAGTCACAAGCAGGCCTAAAAAACCTAAAAGAATCCCGAAAAATTTTTTCTTCAAAATCAATTTATTAAGCATCTGTCAATTTAAATGCCAGAAGAGCCTTATTGAACTTCTAAAGTCTTCATCCGCGCAAAAATAAGAATTAGTTAAGGTTCTGCAAGCTAAAGCGATAACGAAAAACGGCATTTTAAATTATAAATTTTTCAGTTATTTAATTCTATCCTATCTTTAGAAAGCGTGAAACCAGCGAGTTATGAAATATCAACAGGAAATTATTTTAGAAAAACCAAGAAAAGAGGTCGTTGCTAAGTTTTCTGATCCCGATAATCTGGCTCACTGGCAGCGAGGATTCATCTTTATGAAACCAATCAATGGTGAACTTGGTACTGAAGGTTCCCAAAACCTTTTGAAATTTAAAATGGGTAAAAGAGAAATTGAAATGACGGAAACGATCATAACAAATAATCTACCTAATGAATTCAGTGCCACTTACGAAGCAAAAGGTGTCTATAATTACCAGGTCAACAGATTTAATAATACCCTCGAAAATCAAACTCTATGGATCGTTGAGAATGAATTTCAGTTCAGCGGATTTATAAAATTATTCGGTTGGTTCATGCCGAGCGCCTTTAAGAAGCAATCCTGGAAATTTATGGAAGATTTCAAGGCTTTTGTTGAAGAAGGCAAAAGTGTAAAAAACGAGTAGTTTCTAATTTAAATTAAAAATCTAGTTATATTTTACTCAGGCTGTTATATTTGCGAAAAAATAACACAAAATGAAACGCATATTTTTAGGACTTCTATTATCATTCATCGCAATTTCAGCTAATGCACAATCAAAGATTGGTACGATCGATGCTGAATATATCCTTAATCAAATGCCTCAGAATTCTGAAGTAACCAAAGACCTCGAAGAATACAATACAGAACTTCAAGGTGATCTGAAAGAAAATATCCAGGAGTATGAAACTTTGGTAAAAGATTATCAGGCTACCAGTGAAGGTCTTGAGGAAGAAGCACGAAAGGAAAAAGAAGCAAAAATCATCGAACTCGAAAATGATATAAAGGGTTTTCGTCAGAAAGCTTCTGTAATGATGCAAATGAAGCGTAATGAACTAACCGGACCTCTTTACGAAAAGATCGATAAGGCCATGAAAGAAGTGATCGCTGAAGAAGGATTCACCCAGATCTTTCACGCCGGAGCGACAGGATTGGCATTTTCAAGAGCTGATGATGATATCACCTTAAAAGTAATGGACAAATTAGGAATTGAACCTAAAGAACCTAAACCAGCTGTAGAAAATACAGTCGAGAATTAAGATTTAAAAAGTTTATCAACTAAAAAAGCCCTGAAAATTCAGGGCTTTTTTTATTGTACAAATATGAAATCTACCTGCTGTAATTAGGAGATTCTTTTGTGATCGTTACATCATGTGGATGACTTTCATGAACTCCAGCGGCGGTAATTCTCACAAATTTTCCGGTTTCTTTAAGTGTTTCGACGTCTTTCGCTCCGCAATAACCCATCCCGGCTTTCAATCCTCCTACGAACTGGTGAATACTTTCTTCCAGATCACCTTTATATGGAACTCGACCTACAATTCCTTCTGGAACCAGTTTCTTTATATCATCTTCCACATCCTGAAAATATCGGTCTTTAGAACCTTTTTCCATTGCTTCCACAGAACCCATTCCGCGATAAGATTTGAATTTTCTTCCTTCGTAGATAATTGTTTCTCCCGGAGATTCTTTGGTTCCCGCGAGTAGTGAACCTAACATCACACAATCTGCACCTGCTGCAATCGCTTTAGGAATATCTCCCGTATATCTAATTCCTCCATCTGCGATCACCGGAACGCCTGTACCTTTAATCGCAGCCGCCACTTCAAGTACTGCAGAAAATTGAGGAAAACCAACCCCGGCAACTACACGGGTGGTACAGATCGAACCAGGCCCAATTCCAACTTTAACAGCATCTGCTCCTGCCTCCACAAGATACCTCGCCGCATCACCGGTTGCGATATTACCTACCACAACTTCAAGATCTGGAAATTTATTTTTTACTTCTTTTAAAACATGCACCACACCTTTGGTATGACCATGAGCAGTATCTATAATTATCGCATCCACTCCAGCATTCACCAAAGCTTCTGCACGATCTACAGCATCCCCAGTAACGCCAACTGCAGCTGCAACTCTTAATCTACCATAACCATCCTTATTGGCCATTGGCTTCTGCGTTAATTTTGTAATATCCCTGAAAGTGATCAATCCAACCAGCTTATCGTCATCATTGACCACTGGAAGTTTTTCGATCTTATTTTCCTGAAGTATGTCTTCTGCATCATCTAAAGAAGTACCTTCTGCTACCGTTACCAAGTTTTCAGAAGTCATCACCTCAGCGATAGGTCGATTCAAATTCTTTTCAAATCTTAGATCCCTGTTGGTTACAATTCCCAATAATTTCCCTTCTTCATCTACAATCGGAATTCCACCAATACTATGCTCTTTCATCGATTCTTTAGCATCACGCACTCTCGCTGAAATTGGTAAAGTAACAGGATCTATGATCATCCCACTTTCCGCACGCTTTACCTTTCGAACCTTCAGGGCCTGCTGCTCTATGCTCATATTTTTATGAAGAACACCAATCCCTCCTTCACGAGCCATGGCAATTGCCATACGTGATTCAGTTACTGTATCCATCGCTGCGGAAACGATAGGTACATTAATAGAAATATTACGAGTAAATTTTGTCTGGATACTTACTTCCCTTGGAAGCACTTCAGAATATGCCGGTACCAAAAGTACATCGTCATAGGTAAGTCCGTCGCCAAGGATCTTTGAGTCGTGTGCTGTCATTGCAATTAAGGATTTAATTGCATGCAAATGTAAGGCTAATTAGTGAGAAAACGAGTCATTTGTGTGTTAAGAGAAAATAAACAACAGCTATAGATCAGAAAATTTTCCGGTAATTTTCAAGTATAGCAAACACATTTATATAAACAACTGATTCAGAGTAATTTATATTGTTTCTTAAATCTATCAATTGTAAATTTAAGTGAATCAAAAATTGAAGGTTATGAGCATTAGATTAGGAAATAGCTGTGTGAATTGTGAGCGTTTCAAAAATGAGTTCTGCAGTAAGCATGAGACCAGTGTTAGTTCACAACATACCTGCGACAGCTTTAAAATGAAAGCGGCAATCAAGAATGAACCAAACTGTCTTAATTGCAGTAGGTATTCTTCGCCAACCTGCGCAAATCCTCAGAAAGCAGCGCCAGGAATGCTTTGCAATCACTGGGCACCTCAAGCTTCTGCATAGTTAGAATTTTACCTGCAAGGTGGTATACCACGTTATTGGTTGCGCCGGAATGATACCCGGGCCAGGATAACCTGTGGCTCTTCGCGTAAAATAAGAATTATTCAAGAGATTGTTTATACCCGCTTCCAACCTGAATCTCCCCAAACTATATGATGTAGAGAAATCTAAAATTCCGTACGCCGGAACAGCACCTTGAATTCCCCGGTTATTTTCATTTCTTAACTGCGGGGCGTTGGTCGCGTCTGTGTATTGCTTACTTAAATAAGTATACTGAAGACCTGCCAGGAAGTTTTTATACCCAAAGTTCAAACCTGTTTTTAGATTTGCAGCAGGAATAAATTCCACTTCGTTGCCTTCCACGTTCACTTCTTCAGAAGAAATATATTCTGATTTTGTAAAAGCTACATTCATAAAAACGTTCAGTTTGTAGTTTTCGGCAGTTGGAAAAAAGGAATTTCTCAAATTCCATTCGGCAAAGGTCTCCAATCCGTAAATAAACGCATCACCTATATTTCCTCTGTATCTTATCAGTCTTCCGGTTTCTTCAAGTACACCGCCGGCATTCACTCTTAATTCCGGTTTTAGAGTTTCCCCTATCCTATCATTGTATTTCAAAGCGAAGATACTTGCATCGTAAGACAAATAATCCTTTAAACGACCTCTAGCCCCAAGATCGGAAGTAAAGCCTTCCTCATCCCTAATGTTTGGATCTACCTGGAAACTTGGATTGATCACCCTAATATCATTAAAAGTTACAGAGCGGTAATTCTGAGAAAAGTTCGCATATAATTCATTAGAAGCATTCAGATTATAACTACTGCCTACTCCAAGTAGAAGGAAATTTCGCTTAAACTTTCTATCATCCTGAATAGTTTCATTCAACAAAGTATTCTCGGCATTGTCATTTATAATATTCTTATAAAAGCCGTCTGCCTCTGTGTTGATAAATTCAAATCTAAAGCCAGGAGTAACCGAAAAATTATTGGTGATGTTAAAAATATTCTCTCCAAAAAATGCCAAATTTCTGTTTGGAAAATCAAATTGCGACTGCCTTTCATAATTTGGAAATTCATCACCAGCAAAACTAAAATCTGGTCCGGAAGACACACTTCCTGCTCCCTGTTGCTGCATGTTAGAGGCCTGGTAATATTTACTTCCCAGAAGTAACACCGACTCTTCGTTGAATAAGTTATACCTGGTAAGAACTCTTGCTTCCGTCCCCCAGTTAGAAAAATCATCAATCAATAATTCTCTTGGTTCTTCAAGATCATCTGGCAGGGCCACCCTATTTTGCCTGAAACCCAATGCTTTTCTGGAAGCATTCAGCCCAAAAACATTAAGACTAAAATCTGTTTTATCTGAAAGCTGATGCTCAAATTTTAAAGCATAAAGATTCCAGTTTACATCAAACCAGTTTCGCGATCTGTTGCTGAATTCAGGATCTTCATAAAACTTTTTATCGGTTAATCCACCGGGTTGTTGTGCGAGATAATCCAGGTAAGTGTACTCGAAACTCAGCCTGGTTTTGTCATTAAACTTCCAGCCCAGATGGGCAAAAGCATTATGGGAATCGTATTCCGAATTTGGCCTGAAACCCTTACCACCCTTATAATTATAATAAGTGTAGTAACTGAAATTACCCACGGTTCCACTTAAGCTATTGAAACTAGTGAAAAGATCATAAGAACCAACTGTTTGCCTGGAAATCAATTCGATCTTTTTATCACGAACCGGTTCCTTAAACCTGAAATTTATGAGTCCACCGAACTGTGTACCATATTGCAAAGATGCGGCTCCACGAACCACCTGAATTTCACGAAGAGCTTCCGGTGGTGGCGTATAATAACTTTCCGGATATCCCAGAACATCAGCTGAAATATCATACCCATTTTGCCTGGTGTTGAAATTTTGAGTTCTGTTTGGATCCAATCCTCGCCCTCCAATATTTAATTGTAAACCTGCATCGCCATTATCATAGATATTAAGCCCTACCACCTGGCTGTAGATCTGCCTTGCATTATTCGCAGCTAAATTTGCGGATACTTTGTCCAGAAGCACCACCTCACTCTTTTTACCGGCATATATAGCTGTACCTTCTACCTTTCGAAGTTTTCTAAGCGCAAAAAGTTGTTCTCTCCTGTTGGTGATCATCACCTCGCTAAGACTCTCCGCGAGAGGTGATAATTGAAAATTGGAAATGGTATTTTGTTGGATAGAAATCTCCCTTTCAATAATTTCATATTCATAACTAAAAACGGCAAAGGTATAGGTCCCTTCTTCCAGATTGAGAATTTGAAAAGTTCCGTTTTCATTTGCAATCACTAGGGATCCCGTCGATTTATTCCAAACTTCTGCGTTTGGAACAGGTTCACCAGTTTCAGCAGATGTTATCTTTCCGCTTAATGAATACTGCGCATTCGTTAGCAGCGTAAAAAAGAAAAATATACTAAAGACCTTTAATTTCATCTTCGAAGGGTAAAATAAATGTTTTGTGTTCAAACGAATCCGCGAAATTAAGCAAATTAACATCGGGACTTATATAGGGAGCACTTTTTCTGCCATTAAGGCCTACGTAACTATCTACATAAATCTCTATATTTTCATGACCATCCTTTCTAAAATGTTCCGCCAGAAAATGTGCGTATTGCAGAATAAAATCGGGTTGAAAAGACATTTGTTTTTCCTGAAAAGGAGTAAGAAAATCTGAATTATCTACATAAAATCTTTTGCCTGTTTTACCATCAACCACTTTGAATTCAGCATAGCCGGCTTTTTCCATAAGCATAACCCTCCAGGAAAACCTGAAACCTTCTTCAGTCCAGAAAAGCTCTCCCGGATAGAATAAATATCTCCATGGAAATAATAGCTGAATCACAAAAAATACGGCAACCACAGAGGTCACAAACTTTCGCTCAAGAGGTTTTCTAAATAGCATCCGGTTATTGTCAAATCTCGTTTTATCAAGACGTAAAAAATTTGATAATTTTTGAAGTATGTTATGGTGAATCTGCGGACTAAAAAATATAAGCACGCTTATGATCATTATATAAGGGAACATACCAATAGGAAACAAAACACGCGTCATCACATGAAAAACGATCACGGCAAGAAATGCCATAAATCGGGTTCTTCGATACAAAAGTAAAAATGGAATAAAAAGGTCGTAAAGCATTCCGCTCCAGCTAAAGGCATAATGCACCCATTCCTGCTGCATAAGGTCGCCTAAAATTGGAAGATCATATTTAGACGGCAACCAGATCTTTAAAGGCATTGCCTTTAGAAGCCAGTCAGAATTTAATTTTGCGAGCCCTGCATAGAAATAGACAATTCCCAGCAGAAGTTTAATGGCATCAATACACCATCGTGGAATTCTCTGAAATGCTTTCCGTGGATCCCTCCATGCATCTAAAGAAAAGTAGGCATTGGCAGGAAGAAAGATTAGCAAAAAACTCAGAATACTTATAAAATAGTAGTGATTGAGATAAGTAGTTTTATCCATGAGCTCGATATAGGTGAAGCTCAGGAAAAAAGTAATGATGGCAATCCTGTATTTGAATCCGATAGCGACGAGTAAAGCTGCCAGACCACAAACTATAAAAAGCAAATAGGTGAAATCGCCAAGCGGTTTCACCCATTCAAATCCGTAATAACTAAAATGAAATTTTGGAGTTATATAAAGCTTTTCGATCCAGCCGTTCATCCAGAAACGAACTATACTGGCAAACATCATAATTCCAAATCCAATCCTAAAAACAGCCAGTGGCGCTGCTTCTGTGTAAGAATTAAGATATTTTGAGATCGAAAAGTTCATTCAGTACAGACTAGTCCCCGTCTGAATCTACATAATCAACGCTAATAGAAAGTGCCTGCAACATGTCAAGTTTCAGTAGAACCACTTCTTTCTGAAGCTCATCGTGAGTTTCCAGCATTAAAGTATTATTCATTTCAACCTGGTTTTTAAGACTTCCATCCAACTGTGCTGATTTAGTAGAGATCGCATTAAATTGAGAAAGAATATCATCTGCAAGGTCCCCGCGGTCTAAAGCTTCTAGGTAAGACTGGAAACTTTTTCCGGAACCACTATCTCCAAAATATTTCCCGGTAAAGAAATCTTCGCTGCTTTCCAGCGCCTGCAGATATAATTCTTTAGAAAGATCCTGTGCATAATATGCTTCCACATTTATAGGAGAAGGAGTTCCTGTGATTGCACCGGAAGGAAATCCTATTTTTCCAGATCTTAGGTATTTCTCGAAATACATTACATATTTGTTAGAAAGACGATCTACAGAACCATTGCTGGAAGAACTAATATTTTCAACAAATTCATCTCTGTAATCTCCCTGCCATGATGCTGTAACTTCCGCAGCAAGCATGTTAATACGTTCAGCCACATCCAGAAGATAGGCTTTATAGTTTTCAGCATTATCTCCGCTGGCAAATTTGGCCAGGTTTTCTTCTTTTGAAGAACCTAAACCGTAAAGTAGGTAATCCATCGCTGGAAAACCCTGTTCATCGTAACTTGAAGGAAGATTAAGATCGTAGTTTCCTGAACTGATCTTTGCATCAACCGCATCTGCATCTAAAGGATACGTATTGACAAAACTTCTGAAATTCATTTGCTCAGCTACACCAATATCAAACATGGATACCGATTGAAAAGCCAGGTATGAAGATCTAAATTGTGCTTTTAGAGCCGTCATTTCAGCATCACCAGGATTTGCAACAAATGCCTGAGTTAACTCTTCTAATTTCTGTGTTTCAGCGTTGAAATTCGCGTAGGCAGGAAGAATGATATTATCTGCCCAATTCGCGAGCATCGCTCCACGGTCAAAAGTCACTTCTGAACCACCTCCGCCGGAAGTTCCCCCTCCGTCATCTTCTGTTGAACAAGCTGCCAGTACCAGGCAGGCCAAAACTAAAATTCTTGCGATCTTCATATTATAAATTTTAAAAACCGGAGTAGAAATTAAATTTCCGCTCCGGCTAATTATTTTTATTCAGCTGCTTCTTCTACACTAAAATCAAATTTACTGGCGATTTCGGTTGCTACTGAATCAAGTGATAATGGAGCAATATCCCAGAATCCCTGTCCAGCTAATAATTGATCTTCTATTCTAACCTGGTCTTCAGCCAGCAAATATGGTTCGTTTATTACGGGGTTATTGGTAAACCTAAGGCTGTAAACAAATCCATATCCTTCAGATAATTCATGAAACGCCTTTCCAAAATTACCTGCTTCGATAGCGGCTTTTCCACCCATTAAATAATGTACTGCTCTTACGGCTATTACTGTTGAAAGATTTTCACGAATAATTGCAACTTGCTCATCACGCTTTGCGTAATCACCGGCAACTATCGCTGCCCTACCAGCTTTAAATGCCTGAAAGGTTTCTTCGGCGATTCCTGCAAAATCTTCATCTTCATCAACCTGCCCCAGGTAACTGAACAACAAATGGTCGTCACTTTCATTCAATACTGAATTTGGATCAGCTGTAGGAATAGATGGATCTCCATATACATAACCATAAGCTTCATCCCACTTGTGCTCCATTGTTGTATAAGATTTACCTTCTTCAGTGATCCCTGCATCGTTATTTGCTCGGTTATCACCTTCATCAAGCACTGCCTGAGAGAGATAATTATTAGCGATCTGGTCTAATAGTAACGCCCCGATCAATCCTTTTGCGAAAGCCTGGTTGTATTCCAAACCCTGTTCATTTACATAACGAACTCTTTCACCATCGGCGATCTGCCCTGCAACACCAGCTTCTGCAAGCTGATCTTTATTTTCCTTAACCGTAGTCATCTGCCCGGTAATAAAGGATTCAAAATCGCTTTTAATTTCAGCGCTTTCAACCGTGTTTGTTGAAAAATATAATCTGGATGCTGCTACTTTAGATTTAATGCTTTTAGAAGATTCATTTAAACTTGAATTCTCAAATGGCGAATTCTCGTTAGCGAACATATTTAGTAAAAGCTCTTCTGATGCATTATCGAAATCATTGAAATTCGAAAGGATTTCAGAAGCCATCTGAAGCCTGGTCGTTTGGCCATTATAATCCACAGTAGAAACTCCATCTCTTTCAAAAGTATAAGTTTCAGGAATTTCGTTATTAACTTCTCCTTCCGGGCTTAGTGAATCATCTGATGAACAGGATACCAAGGTAAGACCTGCTATTATTGCTGAAACTAACAGCTTTTTCATAATGGTTTATTTAGACTGGTTTAAAATAATATTCGGCGGCAAATATAAAAACCCGTTCTGGCTACCGCAAGTTTATTTAGATTAATTTTAAATAAACTTTTCCGATAGCAGTTCTAAAAGTGATAAATTCTACTAATGATAGGCGTTAAAGATCTTAGAAGCTTCGTTGTAAGCCGACTCAAAACTGGTCATTTTGATATTGGTATCGGCCTTGGTCGAATTAAAATAAGAAAGCATTTTTTCAGAAGGCATATTCCCGGTAAGCTCATCTTTTGCCATAGGACAACCTCCAAATCCCTGTATAGCTCCGTCAAATCGATGACACCCGGCTTTATAAGCTGCGTCCACCTTTTCGTGCCATTTAGATGGTGTGGTATGTAAATGCGCACCGAATTCAATATTGGGATATTTCGGGATCAGGTTAGAAAAAAGATAGTCTATAATATCTGGAGTCGAAGTTCCTACTGTATCTGAAAGTGAGAGGATCTTTACACCCATAGCAGAAAGTTTCTCTGTCCACTCCCCCACGATCTCCACATTCCAGGGATCACCATAAGGATTTCCAAAGCCCATACTTAAATAAGCAACTACCTCCTTACCGCAAGCATCGGCAATATCCAGGATTTCCTGTAGCACTTCCACAGATTCATCGATGGTTTTATGAGTATTTCGCATCTGGAAGTTTTCAGAAATCGAAAATGGATAGCCCAAGTAATCAATTTCCTGAAATTTTGAAGCATCCTCAGCCCCACGGGTATTGGCCACGATCGCCAAAAGTTTGCTGGAGGTTTTAGATAAATCGAGTTTTGATAGTACCTCAGCGGTATCTTTCATTTGAGGGATCGCTTTGGGAGATACAAAACTTCCAAAATCTATGGTATCAAATCCGCAGCGCAAAAGAGACTGGATATACTGTACCTTTTGTTCTGTAGGAATAAAATCCCTGATTCCCTGCATGGCATCCCTGGGACACTCAATAAGCTTCACTTTACCCATATGCCCAAAGATAGCATTTTAAGGAAAATTGAAAAAGAATATAGATTTATTGATAATATAAAATTTCAACAGGTCTTTTCAGAAAATCCAATAAGATATCCTTAACGATTATAATAGAATCAGAATAGCGATTAAAATAAAAATGATCACCTGCATCCATTTCATAAAAAAACCGGATTTTGGGTGAGATTTAATGTAAATCGAGATCTTATCTGCCAAAATTGCCACACTGCTGAAAATCACTAAAGCCTGAAGCATGAATAGTGCACCAAGTACATAAAACTGCATAACGGTGTTACCCTCAGGCTCCCAGAGAAATCCCGGGAAAAAAGCCAGGAAGAAAATGCCCACTTTGGGATTCAATACGTTCATAATGAAACCCTGTTTAAAAAGACTGATCAAACTTTTATTCTGAATCCCTTCGGAAGAAAAAGCGATCTCAGGATCACTTTTATAAACTTGGAAAGCCAAATACAGCAAATACAAAGCGCCAAGGATTTTAATAAAAAGAAAGATATCTTCAGACTGTTTGATCACGGCAGAAACCCCGAATGCGACAAGACTGGTGTGTATTAAAATTCCGGTTACCAAGCCCAGGGCAGTGATAATTCCCTGTTTATAGCCATATGCCATTGATCTCACCAAAACGTAGATGATATCTGGACCCGGTGAAAAAGTGAGCAGGATCGAGGCGGTTAAAAATGGAATGATCTGGTCTAGCATCTTAAAGACCTTTCTCTAATATTTTCTGGTTGATCTGCTTGATGAGTGCCGGACCTTCATAAATAAAACCGGTGTAAAGCTGAACCAGGCTTGCTCCAGCTTCCAGTTTTTCAATAGCATCTTCAGCAGTATGAATTCCGCCAACCCCTATGATTGGAAAAGCTTTTCCACTTTTTTCAGATAGAAAACTGATCACTTCCGTAGATCTTTTGGTTAGAGGTTTCCCACTTAGTCCGCCCATTTCATTTTTATTTTCAGATTTTAATCCCTCTCTTGAAATGGTGGTATTTGTGGCAATTACACCAGCGATTCCAGTTTCCTGAACAATCTCAATAATATCCATTAATTGATCATCGGTAAGATCGGGTGCGATCTTCAATAAGATTGGTTTTGGTTCAGGTTTCTGCTCGTTCTTTTTTTGAAGCGTATTCAGCAAGTCTTTTAATGGTTCTTTATCTTGCAGCTCCCGAAGATTTGGTGTATTGGGTGAACTCACATTTACTACGAAATAGTTTACATGGTCAAACAAAGCTTCAAAACTGAACAGGTAATCATCTTTTGCCTTTTCGTTCGGCGTTACTTTATTCTTCCCGATATTACCCCCAATCAGCACATTTTCATTCTCCTTTAGTCGCTCCACCATTTCTTCAACGCCATGGTTATTAAAACCCATTCTATTGATGATTGCCGAATCTTCTTTTAATCTAAACAATCGCTTCTTTTCATTTCCCGGCTGAGGCTTTGGTGTAACCGTTCCTACCTCAATAAATCCGAAACCTAATGAGGAAAGTTCTTTGTATAATTTTGCATCTTTATCAAAACCAGCGGCTAAACCAACAGGATTCTTGAATTTCAAACCAAAAACTTCTCTTTCCAGACGTGGATCTTCAACCTGAAATTTTGATCTTAAGTAGGAAGTTGCACCGGGAATTTTACAAAACTTTCTTAAAAAATTAAAAGTAAAATAATGGATCTCTTCAGGATCAAATTTGAAAAGCGTAGGTCTGATGAGCGATCTATACATAGTTGTGAGGTTTGTGCAAAAATAGAATGAATATGGAAAAAACTATATGAAAACTTAAAAGGTTTTGAGGCAGCATTGTATATATGTATTTTTGCCCCAAACCTATCCCAATGACCAATAAACAGCATATAATTGATAGATTTATCAGTTATGTAAAAATAGATACGCAAAGTGATCCCAACAGCAATTCAACCCCAAGTACAGAAAAACAGTGGGATCTAGCCAGAAAACTGGTTGAGGAACTTAAAGAAATAGGTCTTGAAGACGTTACTATAGACGAGCACGCCTACGTGATGGCTACATTACCTGCAAATGTACCGCACCAGGTTCCGGTGATCGGATTCGTTTCACATTTTGACACCACCCCGGATTTTTCAGGTACAAACGTGAATCCCCAAATTATTGAAAATTACGACGGAAAGGATATCGTTCTAAATGCCGAAAAGGATATCATTCTATTTCCTGATTATTTTGAAGATCTTCAGCAATATAAAGGTCAAACTATTATTACCACAGACGGAACTACTCTTTTAGGAGCTGATGATAAGGCAGGGATCACCGAAATCATAACCGCAATGGAATATCTGGTAGACAATCCTGAAATTCCGCACGGAAAGATCAGGATTTGCTTTACACCCGATGAAGAAATTGGCCTTGGGGCTCATAAATTTGATGTTCAAAAGTTTGGAGCTGAATGGGCTTATACCATGGATGGTTCCCAAATTGGCGAATTGGAATACGAAAATTTCAATGCTGCGAGTGCAATGGTAAAAGTCTATGGAAAAAGTGTTCATCCGGGTTATGCAAAAGATAAGATGATCAACAGCATGTATATCGCCCAGGATTTCATCAATTCCCTGCCAAGAATGGAAACTCCGGAACATACCGAAGACAGACAGGGCTTTTTTCACCTTAGCAGCATTAATGGTGATGTGGAAGAAACCGTACTGGAATACATAATACGTGATCACGATAAAACACATTTTGAAGCTCGCAAGCAGATGATGAGAGATCTGGCAAATGATATCTGTTCTCAGTTTGAAAGGGATTGCATAGATATTGAGATCAAAGATCAATATTTCAATATGCGTGAAAAAGTAGAACCGGTGATGCACATTGTAGATCTTGCGGAAAAAGCAATGGAAGAAGTGAATGTCAAGCCAATTATCAAGCCAATTAGAGGTGGAACCGATGGTGCGCAGCTAAGTTTTATGGGACTTCCCTGCCCCAATATTTTTGCCGGCGGACATAACTTTCACGGAAAATATGAATATGTACCGGTAGAGAGCATGCAGAAAGCTTCAGAAGTTATCGTTAAATTAGCAGAACTAACTGCTAAGAAATATGAATAACTAAATACTGCGATCATGGCTGTAAAAAATGCTGAAGAATATATTTCCTGCCACAAATACTGGGAGGAAGAGTTAAGACAGTTACATGAAATGATCCTGACTACAGATCTGAAATCTGGAATAAAATGGGGAGCACCAGTATATACTCTCGAGGGTAAAAACGTAGTTGGACTGGGAGCATTTAAAAATCATATTGGAATCTGGTTTTTTAATGGTGCTTTACTCAAAGATAATACTGCTCTTTTGCAAAACGCTCAGGAAGGTAAAACCAAAGCTTTAAGGCAAATTCGTTTCCAAAAAGGAGATAATATTGCAACTTCAGCTTTACTCCCGTATATCAGGGAAGCCATTCAGAATCAAAGAGAGGGTAAGGTAATAAAGCCCGTAAAGATTAAAACGCTGGTTATTCCGCCAGAACTATCAAAAGTTTTGAAGTCTGATAAAGAAATGGAAAAATCGTTCAATCAGTTAAGTCCTGGAAAGCAAAGAGAATATGCTGATCATATTTCTGAAGCTAAACGAGAAGCCACGAAATTGAGTCGAATCGAAAAGATCAAACCTATGATAAAAAATGGTGTGGGACTTCACGATAAGTACAAGAATTGTAAGAAATAAAAAAAGCAGCTAAAATTAGCTGCTTTTTTTATTCTAAGTATTGAATACTTATTTTTTCACTTTGTCCTTAGCAGGTTCATTAAGCTTCTGACTCATCTCCATTGAAATTGAAGAACGATCGAAAGTAATTTTTCCTGCGCCGGTTTCAATTATCACCGAATTATTTTTTTCGCTGAAATCAACAATTTTACCGTGCATACCACTTTTGGTGATGATCCGATCTCCCTTTTTAAGTTCGGCGGCAAAATTCTTTTCCTGTTTAGCTTTTTTCATTTGCGGGCGTATCATAAAAAAATACACCACCACAAACATTAAAATAATTGGTGCAAACTGCGTTAATTGATCCATATATGCTTTTAGCTAGCGTTTTCGTCAGCTTCTACAAAAGCTTTGATTTTAATTTGCTCTTTTCCCTTCTCTGTATTTGCAGATACAGTAACAGTTTTAGTAACCTGTCCGTTTCCAGACCCATTAAACTTAACTAACATTTCTCCAGATTCTCCCGGAGCGATAGTTTCGTTTTTAGGATATGTTGGTACGGTACATCCGCAGGAACTTGCTGCGTTAGTAATTACCAATGGAGCATCTCCTGTATTTTTAAATTTGAACACGTGTTCTACTGCAGTACCTTTAGCTATATTTCCGAAGTCAAATTCAGTTTCTTCAAAAGTGATCTCAGGATACACAGTTTCCTTTGCATCACGCTCAGCAGAAGCTTCCACATTCTCAGCTTTTACTTTATCTGAGGCATTATCTTTACATCCGGTGAACAGCATCGCCCCTACTGCTGCAAACATTAAAATTGTTTTTTTCATGGTGAAGTTATTTTGTTTAATTTTAATTGATAAAAATAAGAAAAAATCTTTACTACATAAGACCTCTTCCGGTTTTATTTAGCTTGTCTTCAGTTTGGTATTCCTTAGAAAGTTTATCTAAAACACCATTGATAAAAATGCTACTTTTTGGTGTGCTGTACTCTTTGGCGATCTCCAGGTATTCGTTGATGGTTACCTTTACCGGGATACTGCTGAATTTTAAAAATTCACAGATCGCCATTTTGATCAAAACCATATCAACTTCAGCGATCCTATCTTTATCCCAGTTTGGAGTTTTCCCCAGCATCTCTTCGGAAAGATCCTCATCATTCAAATAGGTCTTCCTGAACAACTTCAGCGCAAATTCTTTATCCTCTTCATTCTTGAACAACTGGGTGATCTTTTTCTCTCTTCCGGTAGATTCCTTTAACTTCTGAAGAAATTTTAAGATGGCTGTATTAACCAAAGGAAGATCATCTACCCAGGTGAGTTTTTTATCTTCCAGGTATTCATACAATTTATCATTTGGTGCAATGATCTCTTTGAAAATATGGATAATAAAATCCTTATCTTCTTTAAAGCTGCCATCACGAGTCTCCATATATTCCTGGTAAGCAACACTGTTTCTTACCTCGTTCCAGATGATCGCCACATACTCATCATCCTGTTTCCAGTGATTGATCTTATGCTTTTCCAAAGCTTCCTGAATGCTTTCATTCTCATTGAGAATTTGAAACACCTGGTTGTCAACGAACTTTCTGTTCGGATCTTTTTCTTCGCTGGTCGCTAAATGTTTTTGCTGGGATTTTTCTAAATAAGTTTCTGCATGTTCTCTTATCTCAGTGATCAGACTAATCTGAAGTAAGAACAGGTCATACATTTCCTGCATACTTTTGAGCAGGAATTTTTCTTCAGTGTTAAGGTTATCGTTCTGGCTTTGGTTAAAAGCGTATAGTGATTGCATTACTTTAACCCTGATATGTCTTCTTGTCAACATAATTGTAAAAGAACTTTTAGAAATTAGAAGGGCGAAAGATTTTCTCTTTCGCCCTGCAAAAATATCAATTAATTAGAACTGTCTAATTTAAATTCTGATTTTTTCTGTCTAAAATTCGCTGCTTGGCGATCTGTAATGCTGCAAAATGAGTTGTGATATCATCTTTAGCAGCTTTTTCCAGAATTCTAAGCGTTGTATTGTAGATATTTTCAGTCTTACGCATAATTTCCTGACGGTCGTAATTTTCAAGTTCAGCGTAAACATTGATAATTCCACCAGCATTAATTAAAAAATCAGGAGCGTATACAATTCCTTTTTTCTGAAGGATCTCTCCATGAGAAACTTCGTCTGCTAGCTGGTTGTTAGCCGCACCGGCGATGATGTCTACTTTCAATCTATCAATAGTATCATCGTTGATCGTTGCACCTAACGCACATGGAGCGTAAATATCCATATCTGCACCATAAATATCCCTTTCCGTAAAGATATGTGCACCATATTTCTTACTTACTTCTTCAAGACGCTCCTCGTTGATGTCACTGATAAATACTTCTGCTCCATCGCTGGTCAAGTATTCTACCAATGTTTCACCAACATGACCAATTCCCTGAACAAGAACTTTCTTTCCTTCCAGATTGTCATTTCCATATTTGAATTTCGCAGAAGCCTTAACTCCCATAAAAACTCCGTAAGCGGTAATTGGAGAAGGGTTACCCGCACCACCTTTAGATTCTGAAATTCCGGTCACGTAAGGAGTTACCTCTCTTACAGTATCCATATCTGAAGTTTCCATCCCAACATCTTCCGCAGTAATATATTTACCGCCTAAAGAATGTACAAATTCACCAAATCTCTTCATTAATTCTGGAGTCTTATCCTTCTTCGCATCACCAATGATCACCGCTTTTCCCCCACCAAGATTCAATCCTGTAATTGCACTTTTAAAAGTCATCCCGCGAGACAAGCGTAAAACATCATTCACCGCTTCCCATTCGCTGGTATAATTCCACATTCTGGTACCTCCTAATGCAGGTCCTAAAACAGTGTTATGAATACCAATTATTGCCTTTAAACCTGTATCTTTGTCGTTGCAAAAAACGATTTGCTCGTGTTCGTCAAACGACACCTGTCCGAATACCGGAGCAGACTTTTTTAGTTCTTTTGCATTTAGAACGTCAACTTGCATAATTTGTTGATTTTTAAATTATTCAGATTTTGAATTTGATCAAAAATCCGCTGCAAAAATAACAATATTTTAAAAAGCATGGATTTAAAACGTGTTAAATTACAGAATCCTCAATTAAAGCTAATTATCCTGAATGAAAAATCTTCAGCATCTCAATAAATACTTTTATAAATACAAGTGGAAACTTTTAATAGGCTTGGTGATCACAATCGCAGCGAGGATCTTCGCTATCTATTACATTCCGCTCATCGGGAAAAGTACCGTGATCATTGAAAAATATATTAACGGGACAGTCACCGATATTTCAACGGTAAAAAGTGAACTGGCTATTAATATCGCCCTGATCGTGGGTACCACTTTAATTGCCGCTTTTTTTACATTTTTGATGCGACAGACGTTTATAGTTGTTTCCAGGCATATGGAATATGATCTGAAAAATGAAGTTTATCAGCATTACCAGGAACTCTCGCTTAATTTCTATAAGAAGAACCGAACCGGTGATCTAATGAACAGGATCAGTGAAGATGTGTCTAAAGTTAGATTATACCTGGGACCGGCAATCATGTATAGTGTAACAACCTTTACTTCCACTATCGTGGTTCTTATTTTTATGATTCAGGCTGCTCCAGAACTTACTCTATATACTGTAATCCCGCTGCCTGTTTTGGCATTTTCGATTTATAAATTGAGTGTCGCAATTCACCAGAGAAGCACCATAGTTCAGCAGTATTTATCAAAACTGAACACTTTTACCCAAGAAAGTTTTAGCGGTATTGCTGTGATAAAATCCTACGGAATAGAACCGCAGACCAACGAAAATTTTACTGAACTTTCAAATGGCAGCCGAGACAAAAACATTGATCTGGTTAAAGTCCAGGCGTTCTTCTTCCCGCTGATGGTTTTATTGATAGGAATCAGCAATATCATTGTGATCTATATAGGCGGAAGACAATTGATCTCAGGACAAATTGCGAATATAGATGTACTGGTAGAATTCATTTTGTACGTAAACATGCTAACCTGGCCGGTTGCTTCGATTGGATGGGTGACTTCACTGGTGCAACAGGCTGATGCTTCACAGGAGCGAATCAATGAATTCCTGAGTGAAAAACCAGAGATCACCAATCCTAAGTCTGAAGCTGATTCCATCAACGGAGAAATCGCCTTCAAAAATGTCACTTTCACGTATGATGATACCAACATCACTGCACTTAAAAATATCTCTTTTAATGTCAAGAAAGGAGAAACCCTGGCGATTATTGGGAAAACCGGATCTGGAAAATCTACCATTCTAGAACTTATAGGAAGATTATATGACATTGATGAGGGAATCATCGAAATTGACGGCAGGAATATCGAAGAGCTGAATCTTGAAAGTTTAAGGGAAAGTATTGGTTATGTGCCTCAGGATGCTTTCCTGTTTAGCGACAGTATCCGAAATAATATCAAATTCGGTAAAACTGATGCTACCGAAGAAGAGATCATCACCGCTGCGAAAAATGCTTCGGTACATAAGAATATTATTGGCTTCAGCAAAGGTTATGATACGGTGCTGGGAGAACGTGGGATTACCCTTTCCGGCGGACAAAAGCAACGGGTTTCCATTGCCAGGGCAATCATTCATGAACCGGAAATTCTGCTTTTTGACGACTGTCTTTCCGCAGTAGATACTGAAACAGAAGAGGAAATTCTAAATAATCTATTCCAGATCTCAAAAGACAAGACTACCATTATTGTTAGCCACAGAATTTCTTCCGCTAAAAACGCTGATAAAATTATAATTCTTGAAGACGGAAAAATAGTTCAGGAAGGTACGCACCAGGAGTTATTGAATACCGCGGGTTATTATAAAGAACTGTATGCAAAACAGCTAAATGAAAAAGAAATGTGAAAATTTTTTGTTAGATGTTAAAAATTTTTAGATTTTTGGACTCGACAATAACAAACCTATTAAAGAATCTATTTTATGAGCGACAAGGGAATGATGGAGAAAGAAGAAATATTCTCTAAAGTTTTAAGAGCGGGAAGAAGAACTTATTTTTTTGACGTGAGATCCACCCGGGCTAACGATTACTACCTGACTATTACAGAGAGTAAAAAGTTCACAAATGACGATGGTTCTTTCTACTACAAGAAACACAAGATCTACCTTTACAAAGAAGATTTTGACGGTTTTAGAGAGATACTGGAAGAAATGACGAACTACATCATCAACGAAAAAGGTGAAGAAGTGATAAGTGAACGTCATCAGAAAGATTTCAAAAAGGAATATGAAGGTGAAGAAGCTCATAACACTGCGGCATCTTCAACAGCCGAGAAATTTACAGATGTAAGTTTCGACGATATCTAACAAAATTACTTTACAGTTATATGAAACCGTCCCAATTCAGGACGGTTTTTTTTATATTAGATTTTTCCAAAATCAAAGCGATGCGAATCATAACCACTATTCTTCTCTTTTTATCAATTTTAAATCTTCAGGCTCAGGACGGAGAAATTAGTCTGGACTACTATCTTCCTCAGGACGTTTCATATAATTCAGAAATTCCAACTCCGCAGCAAATAATAGGTTTTATCCCAGGAGAATGGCATGCGAGTCATGATCGCCTTTTAATGTATATGAATAAACTGGCCGAGGTTTCTCCAAGGATTCAGGTAGAGAACCGCGGATTTACCTATGAAGGAAGACCTTTGATCTTACTAACCATTTCTTCGGAAGAAAATTTGGCCAATATTGAAAAAATCAGGAAAGATCATGTAGCGCTGGTAGAAAACAATTCTGAATCATTGAACACGGAAGAAATGCCAGTGGTAATAAATCAGGGGTTTTCTATCCACGGAAATGAAGCCAGCGGATCAAATTCCGCGCTTTTATATGCCTATTACCTTGCTGCAGCTGAAGGTGCTGAAATTGAAGAAGTACTTGATAATACGGTCATTTTACTGGATCCTGCATTCAATCCTGATGGTTTACAAAGATTTGCATATTGGGCAAATACCAACAAAAGCAACAATATCAATCCTGATCCTCAGGACCGTGAATACAGCGAGATCTGGCCTGGCGGAAGAACCAATCATTATTGGTTTGATATGAACAGGGACTGGCTGCCCGTGCAATTGCCCGAATCTCAGGCAAGAATTGCCACCTTTCATAAATGGTATCCAAATATTTTGACTGACCATCATGAAATGGGTTCCAATTCCACTTTTTTCTTCCAACCGGGAATTCCATCTAGAACCCATCCCTTAACGCCACAGATGAATCAGGATCTAACCCGTGAGATCGGAACTTATCATGCCCAGGCATTTGATGAGATTGGATCGCTCTATTATACCGAAGAAAATTACGATGATTTTTACTACGGAAAAGGTTCTACTTTCCCGGATATCAACGGAAGTGTAGGAATTCTTTTTGAACAGGGTAGCTCCAGGGGACATGCACAGGAAACCGAAAATGGAATTCTAACTTTTCCATTTACGATCAGAAATCAATTCACAGCAGCACTTTCAACACTGGAAGCCGCACAAAAAATGAGAAAGGAATTGCTGAATTATCAACGCAATTTCTTTAAAGAAGCCAGGAATACTACCACATCCGGAGCATACGCCTTTGGAAATCCGCAGGATCCTGTGAGTGCATACAAACTTGCCGAAATCCTGAAAAGACACCAAATTGACGTTTACGAGGTAAAGGAAAATTTCAGTAAAAGTAATTTGAATTTTGAGAAAGGAGCTGCTTACGTTGTGCCTAAAGATCAGCGTCAGCACAGGCTTTTAAAAGCAATGTTTGAAAAACGTACTGAGTTTAGAGACAGTCTATTTTACGATATTTCTGCATGGACCTTTCCACTCGCCTTCAACCTCGATTTTGTAGAAGATGCGTCCATGAAAGATGCGGGTAATAAGATCGAGGAATTGTCTATGCCTATTCCTGAAATGCCTGCTGAAAGCGAATATGCCTATTTGCTAAACTGGAAAAATTATATGGCTCCCAAGGCACTGAACAAAATTTTGGAAAAAGGTTTGAGGGCAAAAGTTGCCATGGAAGATTTTTGGATGGATGGTGAGAATTATGGATATGGAACCATCATGATCCCGGTTCAAAATCAAAAACTTGACAAAACCGAACTATTCGATTTTTTAAAGAATACCTCTCAGGAAAGTGGTGTGGAAATTTCAGCTATTCAGACAGGAATGACCAACGGTATCAATCTGGGAAGCAATCAATTTAGAGCGCTGAAACCTCAGAAGGTGGCGATCATCGTTGGTAATTCAATCACTCCCTACGATGCAGGTGAGATCTGGCATTTGTTCGATCAGCGATATGATATGAAGATCACCAAACTGGATATTAAAGATCTGGACAGAACTGATCTTAGTAAATACACTGATATCATACTTCCGGCATCATGGGGCTCAGGTCTAGATGAAAATCAGGCTAAGGAAATAAAGGAATGGACCAGGTCAGGAGGAACCATTATAGCTTACCGAAGCGCTGTGAACTGGATGAAAGACAATAATTTTATTGATTTCAAGACTAAAAAGAGCGAAGTGAAAGCTGAAGATATAAGTTTTGGTGAACGTGGAGATTTTAGAGGAGCACAGGTAATTGGTGGTGCCATTTTTGAAGCCAGGCTGGATAGAAGTCATCCGATCGCTTTCGGTTATAAAGATCCAAAAATCGCCATGTTCAGAAATACTACCATTTTTATGGAAGCAGATGAGCAAAGCTATAAAAACCCAATTCGGTATACAGAAAAACCATTGCTTAGCGGTTATATAAGCAAACCCAATCTTGACTCAATTGCCGGCACGGTGCCATTTAAACACGAGAGCCTGGGCCGCGGAGAAGTGATGCTATTTACAGATAACACGAATTTCAGAGCATTCTGGTATGGTACCAATAAGCTATTGATGAATGCGATATTTTTTGGAGACGAGATGTGATAGCCTAAAGATAGTTTAGGGAAATTTTAATAGTCTTGTTTCAAATTTGGATAACTTTGCATAAGACTAAAGATCAGAAAAAGTCCGGAAGTCTCATTTCGGACTTTTTTGATTTTAGATAATTTTCCTGTACATGCTAAAAACTACTTTTAAGTGAAATTTTCAGGATTCAGAAGCTGGCTTCAAAATGAAAGGTTTCTAATTTATTTAAACCGATTTTCATTTCTATTGAGTCTGGCAACCGTATTAGTTGCTATCTACGATCTTGGATTCAGACACCAGCAGTACGAAGAAGAAAAATTGAATCACTTTTATTTCGGTGCTCTTATTATTGGAGTGACCGCTATTCTACTTAGATATTTTCTCTTCCGGATCCATTTTCGACTGAAAGTGAGAATTTTTGATGCTATTCTGGGAACACTTTTCATCCTTCTCATCTTTATTAAGATTGAAGGTGTGTTGGAAAATTTGCCCGTGATGCAGTTCATGAACAAGATGATCTACGTTTATCTTGCCGGGTTCATATATTTTATCAGGGAATTTTCTACGGTAGAGTTTAGCTTCAACAATCAATATCTCAATCCAGCACAATTGTTCATCAGTAGTTTTTTGCTGATTATTCTTGCTGGAACTGCGCTGTTGATGTTACCCAAGGCAACTCATGATGGGATCAGTCTACTGGATGCGCTATTCACTTCAACCAGCGCGGTTTGCGTTACCGGTCTCATCGTGGTAGACACTGGCTCGTATTTTACACTTTTTGGCCAGACAGTTATTCTATTCCTGATGCAGATTGGCGGACTTGGTATTATGACCTTCGCCAGTTATTTCAGTTATTTTTTCCGGGGGCAAACTTCTTATCAAAACCAGCTGATGCTAAAAGATGCTACTAATTCTGAAAAGATTGGGGAAGTATTCAGTGTGCTTAAAAAGATCCTGTTTATTACTTTCATTGTGGAATTCCTGGGTGGTTTGATAATCTATTTCAGCCTGAATAAATCTGAAATCGGTCATATTGGAGACCGGCTTTTCTTTTCTATTTTCCACGCGGTTAGCGGCTTTTGTAATGCAGGTTTTTCAACCCTTGAAAACAGCCTTTACGAACCAGAATTCCGGTTCAATTATCCCTTGCACCTGGCCATCGCCTTTTTATTCATCTTAGGAGGAATTGGGTTTCCTATAGTGCTGAATATTTACAAATACTGTAAATACATCTTAAAGAACATTTTTCTGAAATTATCAAGAAAAAAGCCTCTGCCCTATTCTCCATGGGTAATCAACCTCAACACCAGGATCGTGATCGTTACTACACTGACGCTTCTAATTGTGGGTACCAGCGGATTTTATTTTTTCGAATACAATAATACTTTAGCGGAACATAACTGGTTTGGAAAGATCGTTACAGCATTTTTTGGCGCAGCCACTCCCAGAACCGCAGGATTTAATACCGTTGACATGGGCGCGCTCAATTTCAGTACGCTTATGATGATGTTCCTGCTAATGTGGGTTGGAGCTTCACCAGCTTCTACCGGAGGTGGTATAAAAACGAGTACGATCGCGGTGGCTACACTTAATTTTTTCAGTCTCGCCAGAGGAAAAGACAGGATCGAGGTATACCGAAGAGAAATTTCCCAGGCTTCCGTGAGAAGAGCTTTCGCGATCATATCCTTATCCCTTATGGTGATAGGGTTTTCTATTTTTCTAATCGCGACCTTCGATCAGGATAAAACGCTGTTGAGTATCGCTTTTGAATCATTTTCAGCATATAGTACGGTTGGACTTTCAACAGGGATAACCTCAGACCTCTCTTCAGCATCAAAAATAGTATTGGTTTTTACCATGTTTATTGGTAGGGTGAGCATGCTTACTTTATTGATCGCGATGCTTAGAAGGGTAAAACATCTTAATTATCGATATCCAACCGACGAAATATTAATCAACTAAACGAATTATTATGAAATACATAGTGGTAGGACTTGGAGTTTTTGGAGCGTCAATCGCTGAAAAGCTTGCCGAAATGGGGAATGAAGTGATTGGTGTTGATATTAGTATGAGTAAAGTTGAAGGTATCAAGGAAAAGATCACTCACGCGATAAGCCTGGATGCTACAGATATGGAAGCTGTAAAAAACCTTCCGCTGGAAGACTGTGATATCGTTATCATTGGAATAGGTGAAGATAAAGGCGCCAATATCATGGCGGCGGCACTAATGAAGCAAATGCATGTGAAAAGACTTATTAGCCGCGCTGTAGATCCATTGCAACGAATGGTGCTGGAGACGATGGGCATTGACGAGATTATTCATCCGGAAAAAGAAACTGCCGACCGTTGGGCCCAAAGATTAAATCTTGAAGGTGTGGTAGATAGCTTCGAGCTGGATAGCAATTTCAGTATTGTGGAAACCAAGATCCCGAAAGAATATCATGAAAAAACCATTAAGGAACTGAATATTAAGGACCAGTTCAATATACTTATTCTAACCACCATGAATGTGTCAAGGTCAAGGAACGAATTAGGGGCAGAAACTGAAAAAGCTTCCGTACAGGGAATTGCTAAAGCAGATACTGTTCTTTACAAAGATGAGATCATGGTGCTTTACGGGCATAATAAAGACATCAAGAATCTGCTGGAGGAGCATAGAAAATTTAAAGAAGGAATGTAAATTAAGCTATTTTGGAGCCATTGGGCATTTTTTGATCTGGAGATAGCAAAACAACATCTTTATTTTCACCCAGAACTCCCAACACCAGGCATTCACTTTTAAATCCGGCTATTCTTTTTACAGGAAAATTTACCACAGCGATGATCTGTCTTCCGGGTAATTCTGCACTTGTATATCTTCTGGTGATCTGCGCAGAAGATCTTTTAATTCCTATTTTTTCTCCAAAATCTATAGTTAGTTTGTAAGCAGGATCCCGTGCTTCAGGGAAATCTTCCACTTCTGTGATCGTCCCCACACGCATTTCTACCTTTTCAAAATCATTCCAGCTTATCTCTCCCATCTGTAAATTTTAAGAAGTACAAAATAGAGAATATTCAACATTAATAATTAATTTTAAGAAAAAAGATGTCGCTTACTCCTTCAAATATGATCAGCCTCGGAACTAAGGCTCCAGATTTTAAACTGATGGATACCAGAACTGAACATTTGGTCACGCTTGATGAAATAAAGGGAGAAAGAGGAACGCTTATCATGTTTCTATGCAACCACTGCCCTTTCGTAAAACACGTTAATGAAGAGATCGTTAGAATTGCCAATGAATACCGCCAGCTTGGATTTGGATTTGCAGCGATTATGAGCAATGATATTACTAAATATTCGCAAGATAGTCCCGAAAACATGAAAGAACACGCAGCCAGGCATCAGTATTCATTTCCTTATTTATTTGATGGCACACAAGAAATTGCCAAAGCCTACAAAGCAGCCTGCACACCAGATTTTTTCCTTTTTGATGCTGAATTAAAATTGATCTATCGAGGTCAGTTAGATGATAGTAGACCTGGAAACGGGATTCACCCGAACGGAAGGGATCTGCGTGAAGCCATGGACTCAGTTTTGAACAACCGCATGGTGAATGAAGACCAGAAACCCAGTATCGGGTGTAACATAAAATGGAAAGATTAATTTAACGCACCCTTTCATTTAAAGTAGTTTATTTTCTTTAATTTTATAATTCCTATGGATTTAATAGGTTATTAATTTATTTAAAAATTTGTTTATTATGAGTGATTTGAAATTAGGAGACAAAGCCCCGAATTTTGATGCCGAAACTTCGGAAGGTGAGATCAATTTTTACGATTACCTGGGAGATAGCTGGGGAATTTTATTTTCTCACCCGGCAGATTACACCCCGGTTTGCACTACCGAATTAGGGACCGTAGCCAATTATAAAGCTGAGTTTGAAAAAAGAGATGTAAAAGTGATGGCTTTAAGTGTGGATGGTGTTGAATCTCATAAAGGCTGGATTAAGGATATTAATGAGACTCAAAATACCACGGTGAATTTTCCCATCATCGCAGATGAAGACCGAAAAGTTTCTGACCTCTATGGAATGATTCACCCAAAGGCTGATGATACCCTAACCGTAAGATCTGTTTTTGTGATTGCACCAGACAAAAGCATTAAAATGACGCTTACATATCCTGCAAGTACCGGAAGAAATTTTGACGAGTTACTTCGAGTAATAGACTCACTGCAACTAACCGCATACAACAAAGTTGCAACTCCGGCAAACTGGAAGCACGGAGAAGATGTGGTGATAAGTCCTTCAGTGAGTAATGAGGATGCAGATAAAATGTTTCCGAAAGGTTATAAAACCATAAAACCATATTTGAGAATGACTTCTCAACCGGAATTAAAAAAGTAATATTTTTTCTATTTGAATTTGCTGAGGCTGGATCAATTCCAGCCTTTTCTTTTTAATAGATTGTCTAAATGGGCGAAGTGATGCCTTCCATGCCAGGAATAATTTGCCAGACTCTCTTTTAAGGTATACCTGTAACCGGATTCAGGATGAACAAAGGTTTTCTCAAAATCTGAAATGCTCATGTTTTCCAGCAGAATAACCCACTTAGCATGCAGCGCACTTATAAAATCAAGAGAAATATCAACCGGCGCAAATTTTGAATCATATAGATCAGCAAAAGACTTTTCGTCGTAAGCCTTAATTGTAGGCCCATTTTCGGTTAAGGCCCACTTAAATCGAAGCAACGCGCTCATATGACTATCAGCAATGTGATGAATTAATTGCTTTAATGTCCATCCTTCAGGCCGGTATGGAGTATCCAATTGCTCTTTGGAAAGATGCTTTACAGACGCCTTCAGTTTTACCGGAAGCTCACTTATATCATTAATCCAATTATTGATTTCTTTGGCAGTTATCTGCTCCGGCATTTTAAGTTTTCCGATGGGATATCTTAAATCTTCAATTTCAGCTGTAGTCATATTTAAAAATAAAAAAACGCGCTGAGGGGTCAGCGCGTTTTATATTTATTTTAAGCTATAATTTTATTTTACAGCCATCAGCTCCACATCAAAGATAAGAACTGCATTTGGTGGTATCACGCCACCGGCACCTCTTTCGCCATAAGCAAGATCTGATGGAATGACCAGCCTGGCTTTGTCTCCAACTTCAAGAAGCTGAATACCTTCATCCCAACCTGGGATCACATGCCCTACTCCAATTGGAAATTCAAGTGGTTTATTTCTTTTGTATGAAGAGTCGAAAACAGTACCGTCTGCCAGCTGTCCTTTATAATGCACGGAAACAGTCTTTCCTTTTTCAGCTTTGGCTCCATCACCTTTTTGAATTATCTTGTAACGTAAACCGCTCTTAGTTTTGTCAAAACCGGCAGCAAGCTTTTCTACTTCAGCTTCAGTTTTCTTTTTCTCTTCTTCAATTCGCCTGGCTTTTTCTGCATTGAAATTGTGAAATGCCTCAGCAGCATCAAAACTTTTAGCAGCGCTACCTTCGCGAATGATCTCTACTTTGTCCAGTTTATCTCCCTGCTGTATTTTATCTACCACGTCCTGGCCTTCCACGACATTTCCAAAAACAGTATGCTTTCCGTCTAACCAAGGTGTCTCCACGTGAGTGATAAAAAACTGACTCCCATTAGTTCCGGGACCAGCGTTGGCCATGGAAAGTTTTCCTGGAGCATCATGCTTTAGTTCCGGATGGATCTCATCATCGAACTGATATCCCGGCCCGCCGGCTCCAGTCCCTTGAGGATCTCCTCCCTGAATCATAAAATCTGGAATTACCCGGTGAAATTTGAGTCCGTCGTAATAAGGCTCTCCATTTTCTTTTGGGTTATTTTCTATTTTCCCTTCTGCAAGACCAACAAAGTTTCCTACAGTTCCAGGAGTTTTTTCATATTCCAGTTCCACAAGGATCTCACCTTTGGAAGTATGAAATTTTGCATATAATCCGTCGTTCATTTTATTAAATTTTGATAAAGGGCAAAGATACCCAGTTTAATTTTTATAGACCTGTTCCCCATTAACAAAAGTTGAGATCACTTTCGTATCTGGAACACTATCGATTTCTACTTCCATGATATCCCTGTCCAGAATCACAAAATCGGCGAATTTTCCAACTTCAATACTTCCTTTCTCCTTTTCTTCAAAATTGGAATAAGCAGCCCAAATGGTCATTCCCTTTAGTGTTTCTTCCCTGCTTAACGCCTGGTCTTTCATAAATCCATTTTCAGGATAGTTATCGGTATCCTGTCTATCTACTGAAGCATAAAATGTAAGAAATGGGTTTACCTGCTCTACCGGAAAATCGGTTCCTAAAGCAACCATTCCAGCCTGATCTAAAAGTTTTTTGTAAGCATAAGCTCCCTTGATCCTTTCTGCGCCTAACCGGTCTTCAGCCCAATACATATCACTAGTGGCATGGGTTGGTTGAATGGATGGCAAAATATTCGGGCTGAAATATTTAAAATCTGCTGAATCAATCACCTGGGAATGCTCTACTCTCCATCGTCTGTCTTCACCATCACTCAGTAAAGAATCGTAGGTTTTCAAAACTATGTAGTTGGCAGAATCACCAATTGCATGCGTATTTAATTGATATTCAGATTTAGCGATTCGTTTAGCAGTTTCCTTGAATTCTGAAACGGGTGAAAGTAGCGCTCCAAAATGATCTGGCCGATCTGAATATTCTTCCTTCAAAGCTGCACCTCTGGAACCTAAAGCGCCATCCCCATAAAATTTAACCGATCTTACGTTCAGTCGGTCGGTTTTAAAAGGCTTTTTATCCAGGTAAAAATCCAGGTTTTCTTTAGTATTACTGATCATCGCATAAAGCCTGATCTTCAATTTATCGGAATTATTTAAACTATCTATCAGCTCGATCACCTGCCTGTCTATTCCTGCATCATCCACCGTGGTTAATCCGTAGCTGAAACAGATCTCCTGAGCGGCTAACAACGCCTTTGCCTGTGTTCTATGGTCTACATCATCGGTGATCTTTTCAATAAGCATCATCGGATTATCTACCAGGATACCGGTAAGCTTGCCATCTTTTTGTTCTATATCGCCACCTTCAAATTTAGTTTCTGTGGTAATATTGGCCTTATCTAGTGCCGCCTGGTTTACCAGCATGGCATGACCATCTATTCTCGTAAGCGCTACAGGGGTATCAGGAAAAAGATCGTCCAGGGTATCTTTTACCGGGAATTCTTTTAATTCCCAGTCATTTTGATCCCATCCACGACCTACGATAAAATCCACCGAATTCTTCTGCTGAAACTCAACCACTTTAATTACTGCTTCCTCAAAACTTTTTGTTCCGGTAAGATCTACCCTTTGCTGCTGCATACCCAATCCGTAAAAATGGGCATGGGCGTCAATAAGCCCAGGATAAACCGGTTTTCCTTCCGCATCAATTTCCTGATTAACTTCATATTTATCTTTTAATGCATCGAATTTTCCAATTTCCAGGAATTTTCCATCCTTTACTACGAAAGCTTCCGCTTTACTGAACTGTTCGTCTACCGTATAAATGTTGGCATTGTATATCAAAAGATCTGCTTCCTCTTTTTTTGAGTCACAGGAAATAATTGAAATGCTAAGTATTATTAGTGTAAATATTCTTTTCATAGATCGAATTTTAGGGTCCTCAAATTCCGATTTTTAAATGGATTAGAAAAATTGTTTTTATGAAGCTTTGATTTAATCCTTAGAGATCACTAAATGAACACCAAATAATTCAATTTAAATTTTATGTAACTGATAATCAATTTTTTGTACATTTAAGGATTCTTTAACTTTTAGCTGCTAAATCAAAAATAACTCCCTACTAATGAAATTTCGACCAGCCCGAATAAGGAATGTTTGTGATTAAATAACGAAGAAGGAATATCGAGCTCAATGATTTATGGTATTTGAAATAGGGTAACAACTATCAACCATAATAGAGAATATGAATTTAAAAACCTCTCTACTAATTGCCATAGGTCTTAGCCTTACCGCAATTGTCGCCTGGGAAATCTACTGGCGAAACCAAGGTGCTTTTCCAAACCTTGATAGTGATAATGAACTTTGGGCATTACAGCGAGCAAAAGTTCCTGACAAATCTAAAGAGGATGTGGTTCTGGTTGGTTCTTCCAGGATCTTTTTTGATATCCAATTACAGACCTGGAAAGATATAACCGGGAAAATGCCGGTTCAATTGGCCATAGAGGGAACTTCACCATTGTACACCTTTGACGATATTGCCAGGAATTCTGAATTTGACGGAACCGTGATCGTAGGTGTCACTCCAGGATTATTCTTTTCCACAGTTTTTCCTGAAGCAGGTCCACATGAAGAAGCTTTTGGAGCCATCAAGCACTTTAAAGAGCGTACCTACGCACAAAGACTTAATCATCTAATCTCTTTACCGATCCAGAACAATGTTGCTTTTGCAAATTCTTACCGTGGAACGGGCGGAAGCAAATTGCAGACGATCCTCAATGATTGGAAAAAAGGCGGTACACGTATTTCAGATCCAATGCCTCCATTTCCAAATTTCGGACAGGTGGACCATAATCGTAATTTAAGAATGAGAGATAACTACGCTAACGATACCAGCGAAGCAAGGAAGATCAAGAACGTATGGAAATTTTTTGCAACCAGTGCTCCAAGGGACAGAAAGCCTCAAATAAAAGAGACTACGCAGCATTTCATTGAAAACGCAAAGTTAATTACTGAAAGAGGTGGCAAAGTGATCCTACTTCGAGCTCCGTCTACAGGATGGTTGTATGAAGCTGAAAAAAAGTTTCTGCCACGAAAAAATGGTTGGGACTACCTGGTGCAAACCTCTGGATTACCCGCTTATCACTTTAAAGATTATCCACAACTGGATCAATTTGAATGTCCGGAGTGGTCGCACCTTTCCGGGCCACAGGGAGAGATATTTACGGAAGAATTTGTAAAAATTCTTATTGCTGATGGTCATATAAAATCATCAACCCAAAGTAACAACTAACCAAAAAACTTTATATGTTATTCAACTCCTTAGGTTTTATCGTTTTCCTGGTAATCGTCCTGGCCTTATATTATTCTAAATTTTTGGGTTGGAACGGTAAAAAACTCATGCTTTTACTGGCGAGCTACATCTTTTACGGATTATGGAATCCGCCGCTGGTAATACTACTTTGGATTTCCACAATGGTAGACTGGACTGCCGGTAACAAACTCGCGGTTCTGGAAGATGAACGAAAAAGAAAATTCTGGCTTATACTAAGCATGTTGGTAAATCTTGGCTTCCTGGCCTTCTTTAAATACGGGAATTTCCTGTTGGAAAATTTTGTGATTCTTACCGGTTTCGTTGGAATGAATTATAAGCCTGAACCTATGGACATCATTCTACCCATGGGAATATCTTTCTACACATTTCAAACTATGTCTTATACCATAGATATGTATTATAAGAAGATGAAACCGGCAAAAACCTTCCTGGATTTCGCACTATATGTCACATTTTTTCCGCAGCTGGTTGCCGGGCCAATTGTAAGAGCCAGTGAATTGATCTCCCAGTTCTATGAACCAAAAAAAGCTACAGTAAACCAGTTTTTGTGGGGGTGCTTTTTGCTTACCATTGGCCTATTTCAAAAAGTGGTCATGGCCGATACTTTACTATCTGAAACATCAGACAAAGTTTTTGGTGCTGGAAAATTATTGCATTCACTCGATGCCTGGACGGGGACGCTGGCATTTTCTGGACAAATTTTCTTTGATTTTGCCGGCTATTCTACCTGTGCCATCGGGATTGCCTTAATGCTGGGAATTATATTACCAGACAACTTCCGGTATCCTTATGCTGCCATAGGATTTTCAGATCTGTGGAGACGCTGGCATATTTCCCTTTCAACTTGGTTAAGAGATTATTTATACATTCCATTAGGAGGAAACAGACACGGAATTACGAGAATGTACGTGGCATTAATTCTTACCATGCTTCTTGGAGGTCTATGGCATGGCGCCGCCTGGACATTTGTTATTTGGGGAGCTTTACATGGACTGTTTTTAGTGATAGAAAGAATGCTCAAAGGAAAACTCAAATTTAAACTGAACGTTTTTACCGGCATTCTGATGGCTCTCCTCACTTACTTCTGTGTAAATATCACCTGGGTATTTTTCAGGGCCAGAGATTTTCTTTCGGCAAAAAATATGATCTTATCCATGTTCTTTATAGAAAGGGATGGAGAAAAGGTTTTACAGTATTTTGATATTTATAAAGTTCTGCTGGTTATTACTCTGTTATTTATTTGCCATTGGATAATGCGGAATACAAGCATGAAAGAGGTCGCAGGAAAAACGCCAGCTACGACCCTGGGAATCATATGGGCTATATTGATCTTTTTGATCGTTGCTGCGCAGGGAAGCAGTGACCAGTTCATTTATTTCCAATTCTAATGATCAAATTCTTTAGAAATATCCGCCGCCGTCTGCTTCGAGAATATAGATTCACGAGATATCTGATTTATGCTATCGGTGAAATTATACTAGTTGTTATTGGGATTTTGATTGCGCTTGAAATAAATGAATGGAACAACGAAAGAAATAGACAGCAATGGGAAAATGAAGTTCTATCTCAGGTTCGTACAGACTTAAACCAATCCCATGGAGAACTTATTGAAATTTCTGCTTTTTATCTGGAAATGGCCAAGGCCAGCGCAAATGTTTTGAGAATTTTCTGGAAAGACGAAATTCCTTATAAAAAAGATTCACTGAGAGATCTACTTTATATGGTAAGAGGAAGCCGTGTTTACAGCCCTCCCCTAGGAAACATGAAGGCATTAATGAATTCAGGTAAAATCGACTTAGTGAACGATCCTGAAATAAGAACGGCTATCAATACTTATCTTGAAAAGATTGATTATTCACTTAAAGACGTAGACCGTTACGAGGAGACCTATTTTCGAAAGGCACAGGAAAAACTGGCGAATACCTTAACCGATGATATCAGGACGTTTGAAGAGGTAATTGAGAGAAATAAAAAAATTCAGGTATTGGCAGAAACTGATAAAGATGTTCAGGAATTCCTGGCCTCTGATCTCAATACCATACCTCTGGAAATCGACCGGATCCCTTTTCCTATTCAACCTGAAGAATTGTTTCAAAGCAAAGACGTATTTATTGCCTTTAGATGGTACCTCATTGCTCACAGAAACAGGCATCTTCGCTATGAAGATATGTTGGATTACACCAACGATCTACTGAAAGTTCTAAATAATAGCGTACAGGAAAGAGACCAATAAACCATGATCAAATTCTTTAGAAATATCCGCCAGCGTTTGCTTCGTGAAAATCGTTTCACCAAATATCTTATTTATGCGATTGGAGAAATCGTCCTAGTAGTCATTGGAATTTTGATCGCCCTGCAGATAGGTGATTTTAATGAACAGCGCAAAAAAGACGAGGAAGCTAGAAAAATTTTGATACAAATCCAGGATGAGTTGTTAAACACAGTTCAGGGCTTGGAAAGACAAAGAAAAGCCTACAGAGAAAGGGATTCTCTTAGCGATATTATAATGGCTGATACGCTGGAAGTCTCAGATTATATGGACATAAAAAATCGAAAATTCTCCAATATAACTTTTCAATACATTCCTTTTAGAATTCAGAAGGAGGGCTATAAATCATACATCAGTAAAGTAGATCAGTTTTCAGGTAAATATAGCAAACTGGAACCAGCACTAAAAAGTCATTATTTAGATTATGAATTCTATTTTGAAGGTTTTCAAAACACACTAAAAGAGTTACAACATCGCCAAATGACCTATGCCAGGCATCAGAACTGGTTTAGAGAAGTTTTATATAGTACGCCGCTAAGTAAGGAATACGCAGAATATTTAGCCAACAACCAACTTTTCAAAAATGAAGTATGGGAGTTCCAGAATAATATTTACTGGAATGTCTCTGTAGGATTAATGATCCAAAAAACGGCAATCGACCTTTATAAGAAAATTCACGAGATCACCAATTACCCCATTGAGTTACCGGAACAAGTGAAAAATTTCTATGAGTCCAAATCCGAAAAATATATAAATAATCTTGTTGGAACATATGCATCTGAAAACGACAGCCTACAGCCGCCAACAAGGATTAGCTATAAAAATGATTCACTAAAGGTTGATGGTTATACAGCCTATTTCCTGGATGATAATGAGATTTTATATAGCCCGAGACCACTTGGAGCTGAAATTTATCGGTTTGAACCTCAAACTAAAACATTAATTTCTTCCACTTTATTTGACCAACCTGATAGACTAAAAAAAGTGAATGATTAAATTCTTTAGAAATATCCGCCGCCGTCTGCTTAGTGAAAACCGTTTTACCAGATACCTTATTTATGCCATCGGGGAAATTATACTTGTGGTCATCGGAATTTTGATCGCCTTGCAGGTAAATAATTGGAATGAAAGTAGAAAAACAGCCAAGGCAGAGCAAGGATACTTAAAATCCTTAAAATCTGATTTTTATAGAGATATCAAAGCCCAGGATTCTATTATCGACATTCTGAATGTAAAAATTTCGAACCTGGACAGTTTGACAACAGAGGTTAAAAAATTCGGAGAAAATATCAATTATAATAAGGCACTGGCCCATTATTCTTATGCCTTCGGTTTTCCTGAATTCGTTTCGAACGATCATACCCTTGAAACACTTAAAAGTAACGGTAATGTTGAAGCTGTCTCAGATGAAAATCTTCGTGTTGATTTACTGGATTATTACGATGATGTAGAGGTCTATTACAGGGAGCAAACCGCTGCAACTGAAATTATGCTTGATATATTAATAAATTCTCACCTATTTGACTTGATGGGGCTTCGGGAGGAAAAATACTTAAATCAGGAGTGGTTCTCAAATCTAACTAAAAAAGAGGTGAATGAGTTTACAAATAAGGCTTTTGCATACACCATGATTATATATAGCTTAAGAGATAGATTGCAGAATATGAGAAAAAAAGCTATGCAAATAGATAAGAATATCTCTATATCTCAAAAAGAAAATTGAATACCAAATAATGATCAAATTGTTCAGAAATATCCGCCGGCGTCTGCTACGGGAAAATCGTTTCACGCGCTACCTGATTTATGCAATTGGTGAAATCATCCTGGTAGTTATTGGGATTTTGATCGCCTTACAGATCAATAACTGGAATGAAAATAGAAAACAGAATTTTAAGGCAACTCAATTACATCAACAGTTATATGAAGAGCTTGAGAGAACTCAGAATATCTATATTCGAATTAATCAAAACCTAAATAACTATGTAGAGTTTCTGGAATATATAATCGACCATTGGAATTCACTAGATTATGATGATCTTAATAATCAATTGGAAACATACGGCTATAGCGATCAACCTCTTAGTCTTCTAACATATATTACATGGTATTCCCAATTTAATGACATAAGTAATGAAATCTATAATAAATCTGTGAATGAAGGTTCAATATCTTTGATTGATCCAGCTTTTGTAGTCGAACTTTCAGATGTTTATGTGGGCAAAAAATTTAGGCTCAATCAGTTTATTGAACAGGAATACGAGTTAGCTCAAAATATTACAAAACGTATTAGTGAAAAGCATGGCGAACTATTTAAAGAGGGAGATAGATTAGATTCTAAAGACTGGGATAGAAAAACCTATTTGAGCTTTCTGAAAAATATACAAAATGATGGAAATTTGCGGTTTCTTCTGGATAGTAAACTACAACTCAATCAGGCAAGGATTCTGTTAGTATCCTGGCAAATAAATAATATTCAAAATACTTTAGATAAATTTCCACCAACATCTGATTAAAAACTTTGGAAAAATTCGCTGGCGGATGTTTCCGGGAAATCGCTTTACGAGATACCTAATAAACCCTATTGGAAAAATGATCGCGGTTTTTATCGTAAATTAATTCCGCAATAAGATTTTCCGAAATCATCAATCTCATTATAATGAAAAAATTATTATTCCTGTTTTTTATCACTTTGATTGCCTGCAATAAGGAACCTGAAAATGTAGACCTGTTAATTACAAATGCCACTGTACTTGATATTGAGCAGAACAAGAAATGGGTAAACAGGTTTGTTGCCATTCGTAATGATACCATAGTAGCGGTAAAAACAATGCGCGACAGCGATGATTTTACGGCAATCGAAACATATGATGCTAAAGGCGGTTTTGTAATGCCTGGTCTTTGGGATAATCATGTACATTTTAGAGGAGGCGATACCTTGGCATCTGAAAATAAAAACCTTTTACCACTATTTCTGAAATATGGAGTAACCAGCGTACGTGATGCTGGTGGCGATATCAGCGAATCTGTGTTTAAGTGGAAAGAGGAGATCCAAAATGGGGAACTTCAGGGTCCGCGTATATTTTCCTCCGGTCCAAAACTGGATGGTGAAAATCCTGCCTGGCCCGGATCAATTTCTATAACTTTGGAAGATGATGTTCAGAAAGCTTTGGATTCACTGAAGAAATTAAATGCCGATTATGTAAAAATTTATGACGGTAGTATTACCAAAGAAATGTATTACGAGATAATCAAAGAGGCTGAAAAAAGAAAGATGAAAGTAACCGGGCATATGCCCATGGCTGCAGATGTGACTGAGGCGGTGAAATTTGGTCTGGACGGAAATGAACATTTGTATTATGTAATGAAGGCCACCTCAGCCAAAAAAGATAGTATTGAAAAGGCAAAATCGGGATATTCTATGATCATTCCTCTGGCCCAGACTTACAATGATTCTGTAGCTGAAGTAGTTTTCGATGAACTTGCTGAATCTGATTTTTATGTTACTCCCACTTTAAATATTGGGAATATACTGAAGGATCTTGCCGATGCAGATCATACCGAAGATGAATTGCTGGAATTCATCGGGCCTGGAATTCAGGAAACCTATCAGGGCAGAATCATGTCTGCAAAGAGGGCGAAAGAATCAGGTTCCAGCATGCGGGATTATACAGAAAATGTATTTCAAAAGATGATAAGACCAATGTATGATTCAGGAATTAAGATCCTGGCAGGATCAGATTGCGGACCATACAATTCTTTTGTTTACCCCGGAGAATCTTTACATCAGGAGCTTAAAGCCCTAGTGGAAGCAGGCCTGAATACCCAGGAAGCCTTACTTACTTCCATTAAGAACGGGCCTAGATTTTTCGATCTGCAAAATATGTTTGTAAGAATTGATAAAGGAAGGGTAGCAGATCTTATTATCCTGACTGAGAATCCAATGGAAAATATTGAGAATCTTGAATCTATCGATGCCGTAGTGACTAAAAATAAAGTATTGAAAGTTTCAGAAATAAAGGCAGGAAGCGCTAATTCAGCTCAGAAATAGGAAGCTAAATTTTTTATAGCATTTCAAATTCTGAAATATGTAAAAATGAAATTCTTCAAAAATATACGCCGACGTTTGATCCGTGAAAATCGTTTCACGAGATATCTTATTTATGCTATCGGGGAAATTATTCTGGTGGTTATTGGGATTCTCATCGCTTTGCAAATCGATGAGTGGAACGATCAAAGAAAAAAATTTAAAGATGAAAAAGCTACCGTGGCGAGTCTTCAACTTGAATTTGAAAAAAATCTGGTAGACCTAAGATCAACAATGGGTGGATTAAATGCTTTCATCCAGTCTGGCAATCTTTTATTGGAACATACAGGACCGGAATATCACGACGGAACTCTGCAAAATGTAGATAGCCTGATTAGTATGACTTCTAGGATGGCGGTTTGGGATCCAAGCTTATATACTTTGGAAAGTATCAAAAACTCCGGAAAATTGTCCAGCCTTTCCAATCAGGAGCTGAAAATCAAATTGATAGAATGGGAAAGTTTTTATTCCAATTTACTGGATTGGGGTGATTTTTATGTGGAACGAGGACATCATTATTTCGATTACCTGGAAGCAAATGCAATCAACAGAAACCTGAATTCCGGGGAAAGACTGAACATCAAACGATCAAAATTTAAAGGTAATAATGAAGAATTACTTCGCCTGCAAGATTTTGAAAGTATTCTTACCAACCGGGTTGTTCATCACACATTTATGCTAGGATTTTATCGGGAAGGTGAAAAATTACTGGAAGAAATTATTGGTGAATGTAAGAGCTATGAAGAAGAGTGAAATCTGATTAAGATAAAATCGACACGATAGTTATTAAAAATAAATAAGCCTCTCATTTGAGAGGCTTATTCTATAAAATTTTGTCCGGGATTTAATCCCAATCGAATTTATACGTCACTCCAGCCAACGCCTGAATACCCTGTACATCATAATCCATCCATTTCTGATAATTATTATCCAGTAGGTTACTTCCTTTTACGAAAGCAGATAGACGGTCATTGAATCTATAACCTAAGTGCGCATTGGCATCAAAATAACTATCTAAAGTTACGATTGGATCATTAAAAACCAGGCTTATAGACCTGTTCTCATCCTTACGCTCCCCAACATAAAACAAGTTTACACCAGTATACCATTTTTCAGTGATCTGGTAATCTGCATTAAGGCTTGCTTTCATGGTTGGCAAATTCCAGGCTTCCGCCTGTGTATCTGTACTATAATCAAAGAATTCAGCATTGATCCCTAATCTGAAATTTCTATTTACATCTACATTCAGTTCAGAATAGAAAGAAAGTGTATTCACATCATCATAAACCACTTCAAAGCTGTTACCGTATGTATAAGGCTCGCCTTCTAAGGTAGACGCATCATAATTGCGTTTGAAAAGCGCTTTATTGTATTGCGATTGATAACTTGCTCTTACGTTATAGGAAACCGCATTGCTCAATTTACCTTTACCACCAAGATATCCTTTGTACTCATTATCTGTAGGCATGATATTAAGAGTTGGAGAAACATAAGGATTCTGCTGATAGAAATTATAATAAGAATTCTGTTCCAGGTCTCCCTCTACTCCTGCGTACGCTGTAAAATAATCTCCAGCCAGCCTGTAGCTTGCATTTACCGCAGGATAAATATAAAAGCTACCATCACTACCTTCCACATCCATTCCATATACGAAATTCACCCCAAGATTAATGCTCAGGTCATCTCTTAAGATCAGCAAACTCGGAGTTATATTAAAGTTCATGAAAGTATAATCATAACCAACATTTGAATCATATCTACGGTCAAATTTTCCATTTACGATATCAGCGCCAACTTTTGTAGTGATCAATTCTTCAGCAATCTCGAGTTCAAAAAGTCCGTCGGCATTAAAATGATTTTCCGCTGTGCTAAAAGCATCTCCAGAATGACGAAAACGAGCATTGGCGCTATTGAAAAAGGAATCGTACAACTCAATTTCACTACCAACATAAACGGAGTAATAATTTTGCGACGGGTCAATACTATTTAATGTAGGATCGTTACCCGGATCTGCCGGGATATTATAATCTGGCAATCCGTACCAGTTGAAAAGCTGATGCTCTCCTCCTACTTCAGCCATCCACGAAAGATCTCTGTTTCTAGTATTATAGTTCAGGTTTAGCTCTGTATCGTAGAATTTATCATCCAGATATACATTCTCAATTCCTCCCTGGGAAGAATTATGAGTCAGAAAGACTCCGAAATTACTGCTTCTGTCTATTTCCAGGTTGGAATAGAATTCCGCCAGGACATTAGAATAATTTCCAAATCCTAAAGTTGCATAATTGTCATAAACCTTTGGAGGTCTCACGCGTTCCACCGTGGTTGCTCGCCCTTTTACCGGAGTAAAGGTTGAAGCCACAGGAACCGAAAATATTGAATATTGCACCGGTTTTTTCTGAAGGCTTACAGAATCGCTTTTACTTGGAGTTGCTTTTATCTTGCTAGCGTCTCTTACAGACGGCGTATATGGTTTAACTACGGTTACTGTTTCGCTCCCTATAGGATCCTGGGCGTAAAGGATCCCACTAAATATGAACAGGCTAAAAAACAGACTTTTCTTGATTGCTCTAAATCGCATATAGCAGTGAATCTATTAGATTAAGTTTAGTTATTTGTTTCTACAGAAGAATTGGTCTTTGCTTCCTGGGCTTTGATCCTGGATAATTCGGCTTGTGCTTCTTTTACCACTTCTGGATATTTCTGAAAATTCTTGGTTACGTTTTCCAGAATATAAGTTGCCTGGTAAGCATCTCCAAGAGCGTAAAAGTTCTTAGCCATAAGTACAAGTCCTTTTGCTCCCCATAATTTATATCCTGAAAAATCTTTAGCCAGCACCTGTACGGCAGCATTTGAAGCTTCATAATTACCATCCTTGTTTTTAAAGTAAGCATCGTAATAAAGTGCTTCTGCACCTAGTTCCCCGGTCGCAGTTTTCTGCACTTCTTTATAAGCTGAACGTGCTTTGTTATCATTCCCTGATTGGATCGCCGCTCTGGCAACCATAATCCTGGCATCATTACGTGCAGCAGCTTCAGCGGTAGAATTATTCAATACTTTTTCAGCGTATTCATTCGCTTTATTGAAATTACCTGTTTCGTAATAAGACTTCATCAGGTTTTGCTGAGCGAATACCACATTTTGCTCATTATCTGCCTGCTTTTCTAATTTTTCAAGTAAAGGCAGTGCCTGAGAATAATCCTTTTTCTCGAGGTAAATCTGGGATAATCTTGCCAGGGCCTGTTCCGAAAATTCATTCTTAGGCTTAGAGGTTACATATTTATAATTCGGAATGGATTTTTCAACCTGTCCTTCTCTATAATACAATTGCGCCAGGTAGAAATTGGCATTGATCGAATGAATTCCATTAGGGAAATTCTGAATATACTTTTCAAAATTTGCGATCGCCTTGGCGTTATTATTATTCAGGTATTGATTTTCTGCCGCTTCATAAGTGGTGTTATCAAGATCTGAATCACTCACTTCCACAAAATCAATATTTCTTACCCAGTTTGCATATTCATCGGTTCTACCAAGATCTACATAAACGTTCCTGGCGGTAGATACGGCCTGCTTTGCTTCCGGAGTATTTGGATATTCCGCAACGATCTTTCTTAATCTTTCAAGAGCTTTATTCCCTTCATTGTTGTTATAATAAATAAGACCTTGTCTCAACATGGCTTTAGGAACCAGCGCGCTTTCCGGAACATCTCTTATCAACCTGTTATAAGATTGAATTGCCTGGCCGGTGTTATTAGTAGCCACATAAGTATTTCCTAGCTCATACATCGCGTCGTCCCGGTAAGGCGAACGTGGATATTTCCCGGTAAAGCTGTTCAGTTCCTCAATCTTGGTATCATTTCTATTCACAAAACCGTAGCTAATCGCTTTCTGAAAAGCTGCATAATCAGCATTACTCACTCCATTATTAATGGCATTTTGATAAGCTTCCATAGCCGGCCAGTACTGGCTGGTCACGTAGTAAGTATCACCAAGTCTTAGCAAGGCATCATTTTTCTTAGCTCCTTCAGCATTTGCACTGGAAGCATAGGATTTGAAATAATTTACAGCCTGAGAATAATCATTCTTTTTAAAATAGGCATAACCAATATTATAGTCCAGATCTTCATATTCATCTGTATTTCTTGCCGCGCTCATTCCTTTGAATTCGCGATAACCCAGAATGGCATCATCCATTCTATTGATATTGTATTCACTTTCGGCTTTCCAGAAAGTTGCTCTGGCGGTGATATTCTGGTCTCTAGGCTCTTTTAATGCTTTATCGAAATTCTCGATAGCCCCGTAATAATCTCCTTCTTCAAAAAGTTCCAGTCCGTAGTAATAAGCCACTTTCTGATACGCCTGCTTATCGCTGAAATTCCTGTTATTCTCCAGCAATCTCATCGCTTCCTCGTAATTCTTGGAAGTGATAAAAGAATCGATAAGCAGAGTTTCCATTTCCTGGCGCTTATCTGAATCTGGATATTTGTTCAGGTAATTGATTAAAACCTGCGACGGACTCTCGTAAGAGTTCCCGATCTCGTAGCTAAGCTTTGCATAATTAAGCATCGCATCCTGCTGGATCTTTGCATCAAAATCCATTTCGCTAGCATTTTTGAATGCATTCAAAGCCTGCTGTTTTTGATCGGACTCCAGGTAAGATTGCGCTAAATGATAATAAGCATTCTGCGCGATGGCATTTTTCCCGTCTACGATCTTGTTAAACTCATTGATCGCCGCTTCATAATTTCCCTGCTTGTAATAAGCATATCCTAACTGGTAATAATCTGTATTGTTCCATTTTCCGCGCAGTCCGTTGTATCCTTTCAAATAAGGAATTGCTTCTTCATATTTTTCAAGGTTGAAATAACTTTCCCCGATAATCTTGTTCAATTGTGGGATTTCCTGGCGATTCGCCTTTGGAAGCTGTTCCAAACCCTGTTCGATAGCTTTTTCAAAATTCCCCAGCTTGAAGTTCATATCCGCCTGGAAATAGGAGAGATCTTCGGTATAACGATCATTCCCTTTTACTTCTTCAAAATATTCATTCGCTTCTTCGTAATCGTCACCTTCATAAGCGATATATCCTAGATAATATTTGGCTTGTGCTCCATACTCCTTGGAATCACGAACACGATTTAAATAAGTTTGAGCTTCATCAAACTGGTTAGACCTGAAGTATGCATAACCATTATTGAAATAAAAACGCTCCCTGTCTTTGCGGCTCATAGCTTTCTCATCTACTCTATCGTACCATTTTCTGGATAAAGAATATTTTCCTGTTTGAAAGTAATAATCGGCTACATCCAGGTAAGCTGAATTGGTTTTAGTACTAGTGGGATATCTGGTCACAAAATTTTCCATCAACCTGTCTGCACCAGGCTGATTCAATCTTACCGCAGCATTGGCGATATAATAGGCTGCGTCTCCCTTGATCTTTTCATCATTGGTATCATCCTTAACCTCATCAAAAAGTTTCTGGGCCGCCAGATATTGTTCATTATTATATAATTCCAAAGCACGGTTAAAGTCGACTAACGCGTGAGTATATGCAGCTGTTTGCTGACAAATACCGGAAAATGAGATAGATATAAAAACGACTAGCAGATAAGCTCTCTTAAGTGTCATTTATTGTATTTTAGATTGGAATTCAAAGATAATTTAAAGCTTGCTTCTATAACGCTGAGAAAGTTTTATAATTATGTTAATGGAAAAAAAAGTATGTAAGCACCTGCTGAAAAATGTATATTTGGATGCTTAAACCGGGAAACTGATCCTCATAAGATCTACTTATTTTTCACAATAAAACTATGATTCTAGGGTTCTATCCCGGAGCTGAAATACGAATTGAAAATACTGAATTAAACCAATAACTTCATGCCTGAAACTGTTCTGGAACTAAAAAACGCGGCCATCTACCAACGTGAAAGCCTAATTTTATCTGAAGTAGACGTAACTGTTTATAAAGGTGATTTCGTTTACCTTATCGGGAAAACCGGAACAGGAAAAAGTAGTTTCATGAAAACTCTTTACGGAGATCTACCCCTTACCGAAGGTGAAGGCCAAATTGTGGATTTCAACCTTAGAACACTAAAGGAAAAAGATATTCCATTTCTGCGCAGAAAACTTGGTGTGGTATTTCAGGATTTCAAATTACTTACCGATAGAAATGTAAAGGACAACCTTTTGTTCGTTTTAAAAGCAACCGGCTGGAAAGACAAAAAAGGTATGGACAGCAAGATCGATGAAGTACTGGATAAAGTAGGCATGAAGACCAAAGGCTTTAAATTTCCTTACCAGCTTTCTGGAGGTGAGCAGCAGCGTGTTGCTATCGCCAGGGCTTTGCTTAACGACCCGGAATTAATTCTGGCAGATGAGCCTACCGGAAACCTGGATCCGCAGACTTCGGTAGAAGTCATGGAAGTGCTTCAGGAGATAAGTAGAAATGGAAATACCATTCTTATGGCAACTCATGATTATGCACTTCTTCTTAAATATCCTTCCAAAACTTTGAAATGTGATGGACAGCGCGTATTCGAGGTGGTGCAGAAATCTGTTTAATGAAAAATAAAAAGGCTGCATGGATCGTATTGGTATTATCAGTAATTCTGATAATCGCGAATTTGTGGCATGCTTATCCAGACGATTTTGATACCGGATTCTTTCTTCGCATCATCGCCAATATTCTCATTCTTATTTCCATGATCGTTTCGGTGAACAACAAGAATACTGAAGCTTAGAAATCATATAATTGATTTAAAAATTTAAACATTCCTCCAAATTTCTTCCTGAAGAATATCATTTTTGATAACTTGTAAGTCTTCAAATTATTCAATGGAAATACTGGGAATAGACATAGGTGGTTCAAGTCTAAAAGGAGCCATAGTGGATGTAAACACAGGAGAACTGAAAACTTTGACGCATCGAATTCCGACTCCTGCAAATAGGGAGCCTCAAGGAATAGCAAATGCCGTAAAAGAAATGGTGGCCCGTTTCAATTATGATGGGATGGTTGGATGTGGATTTCCAACAATTGTAAAAAAAGGTATTTGCAAACACGAAGGAAACCTTAGCAAAAAATGGTTGAATGTAGATGTGGATTCCCTATTTGAAGAAATTACAGGGCTAAATTTTACCGTGATAAATGATGCAGATGCGGCAGGACTTGCAGAAGTAAAATTTGGAGCAGGGAAAAACGCAGATGGATTTATCCTGATGATTACCGTGGGAACTGGATTGGGAAGCGGTGCTTACCTTAATGGAAAACTTATCCCGAATTTTGAACTCGGCCAGATCCCTTATCGCGAATTTGAAAAGATCGAAGAATGGGCAGCTTCTTCCATTAAAACCGAACAGAATCTAAGCTATAAAGAATGGGCTTTGAGATTCAACAAATTCCTGAACTACATTCATAAAATTTTGAACCCCGACGCCATTCTAGTTGGAGGGGGAATTTCCAACGATTGGAAAAAGTTCGAAAAATATCTTGAAGTAGATACAAAACTGGTCCCGGCTGAATTAAGAAACAGTTCCGGAATTCTGGGGGCAGCACTTGCCGCGCATCAGAATTATACCGGTTAAACTTTCTAAGTTTAGCTATACCGAATCAATCGGCTTTAACCTTAACATGCTTACTTTTCTTCAGGTTCATTTGAACCACAGCCAGTAATATCAGAACAATTCCGAGCCATTGCGCCAGGTCAACCTGTTCATTCAGTAAAAAATATGCCATTAGCACTGCTGCTGGTAATTCAATTGAGGAAATAATAGCCCCTAAACCAACATCGATTTTTGGCATTCCGGCGGTGTATAAAAGTGGTGGCAGAATAGTTCCAAAAAGAGCCAGTATCAAGCCCCAGCTTCCAAAAATATCGATATTAAAACCTGAGATCAAAGATGGAAATGTTATCAAACTAACTACTATAAAACCACCCAGCATCATCCATAAGCTTCTTTTCAGAGAATGCAGTTCAAGCGAAACAGTATTGGAACAGTAAATGGTACCGGTATAAGACATAGCAGCCAGCATACCCCAGCCAATTCCTCTCCAGTCAATTTCAAAAGAATCTTTTAAAACATTCGTTGCCAGCAAGGTTCCGGTTAAAATCGCGATAACCGCAATAATCTTTTTCATTCCCGGAAATTTTCTCTTTACGATGGTCTCCAACACGACACCCATCCAGACACTTTGCATAAGCATGACAATTCCAATAGAAACGGGAATATATTTTACGGCGAGATAGTAGAACATGCTGGTAAAACCTAAAGTGGTACCCGCGGCAATCAATTTCATCTTACTACGCTTTCTGGAAATTCCGGTAACGGCATTATCTTTTTTACGCACGAAGAGGTTGATGACTAAAAGTCCTATAAGACCGAGAGCCATCTGTGAGAAAGTAACTTCCTGGGAAGTATAGCCATCTTGATAAGCTAATTTTACAAAGGTGGTAAGCATACCGTAACTACATGCGCCCAGCGCAACCAGGATCGCTCCTTTTAATACAGATTTATCCATTTTCTACAGAATATTTTCAGAAACCTATCGGAGAATTTTTAATAATCACCGAAAGATGAAGTCTCCAGTGCAGTTTAACCGCACAAAAAAGCCCACCTTCCGGCAGGCTTTTCAATAATATATAATTTCAATTAGATCGCTTTGGATCTTTTTCTTTCATTTTCAGTCAATAGAACTTTTCTAAGTCTAAGGTGATTCGGAGTAACTTCAACATATTCATCTTTCTGAATATATTCCAGTGCTTCTTCTAAAGAAAACTTAATCGCAGGTACGATCTTCGCTTTATCATCTGCTCCTGAAGATCGCACGTTAGAAAGCTTTTTGGTTTTCGTGATGTTCACCACCATATCATCCTGACGTGAATTCTCCCCGATCACCTGGCCTTCGTAAATATCCTCTCCCGGATCTACAAAGAATTTACCTCTGTCCTGAAGTTTATCAATAGAATAAGGAATCGCTTTACCTTTTTCCATAGAAACCAAAGAACCATTCTGGCGCTCAGGAATCCCTCCTTTTAACGGCTGGTATTCTTTATATCTGTGAGCCATGATCGCTTCACCTGCAGTTGCAGTAAGCAATTGGTTTCTTAGACCGATGATACCTCTGGATGGAATAAGGAACTGGATGTTCATTCTTTCTCCCTTTGCTTCCATGCTCAGCATCTCCCCTTTTCTCATGGTCACCATTTCTACAGCTTTTCCTGAAACATCTTCCGGAAGATCTATCGTAAGTTCCTCAACAGGTTCGCACTGAACTCCGTCAATTTCCTTAATGATAACCTGTGGCTGACCTATCTGAAGTTCGTAGCCTTCACGTCTCATGGTTTCAATAAGAACAGATAAGTGAAGTACACCTCGACCGTATACAAGGAATTTATCGGCACTATCGGTTTCGTTTACACGAAGCGCAAGGTTCTTCTCAAGTTCTTTGTAAAGTCTTTCCTTAATATGTCTAGAAGTAACGAACTTACCATCCTTTCCAAAGAAAGGAGAATCGTTGATCGTGAAAAGCATACTCATGGTTGGCTCATCGATCCTGATAGTTTTAAGGCCTTCAGGATTTTCAAAATCGGCAACAGTATCACCAATCTCAAAACCTTCCAGTCCTACCAGCGCACAAATATCACCTGCCTGAACAGATTCTACTTTTCTACGTCCCAGTCCTTCAAAAGTATGTATCTCTTTGATCTTTGTTTTCTTAATGCTTCCGTCACGCTTCACAAGAGAAACCTGCTGGTTTTCTTTCAACGTTCCTCTTTGTAAACGTCCAATTGCGATACGCCCTGTAAAAGAGGAGAAGTCTAAAGATGTGATCAACATTTGCGGAGTTCCTTCAAGGTCTACTTTAGGCGCAGGAATATGTTCCATCACCATATCAAGAAGAGGCTCAATGTTATCAGTTTCATTTCTCCAGTCGTCACTCATCCAGTTGTTCTTCGCCGAACCGTAAACGGTTGGGAAATCCAGCTGCCATTCTTCAGCACCAAGTTCAAACATAAGGTCAAAGACCTTTTCATGAACTTCTTCCGGAGTACAGTTTTCTTTATCAACTTTATTTACCACCACACATGGCTTCAAACCAAGGTCGATTGCTTTCTGCAAAACGAAACGGGTTTGCGGCATTGGTCCTTCAAAAGCATCTACCAACAATAGAACACCGTCGGCCATGTTTAGTACACGTTCCACTTCTCCACCAAAATCGGCGTGACCAGGAGTATCAATGATATTGATCTTGGTATCTTTATAAGTTACCGAAACGTTCTTGGAAGTAATGGTAATTCCACGTTCTCTTTCAAGGTCATTGTTATCCAGGATAAGTTCACCCGTAGACTGGTTATCACGGAACAATTCACAGTGATGCATAATTTTATCAACCAGGGTAGTTTTACCGTGGTCAACGTGTGCGATAATCGCGATATTTCTAATAGCTGTCATGAAGCCTTATTTTTAAGGCTGCAAATGTACAGCTATTTTTCGCTAAACAAGCGTTGTTTTAAAAGATTTTAATTTACTGATAATCAATATGTTTAAAACCAAATTTAATATCCGCCTCTTCATTCAGATTGCTGAAATCTGCAGGAATTGGCGAAAGCTTAAAAACTCTCCTAAAAAAGTTAATTTCAAAATATCGTGATTTTTCAAATTTCATCGCTAGTTAACTGATGTCCAAACAGATTAAAATTTAAATGAATTTCGTCACTGTTAAACCTGAAAACTTATCCTGTTAAAGGCTTTTAAATTATTTGAATAGGCCTCTTCTGAATTCTAGTTTTGAGCCAAACAAAATGAATTATTATGAAAATTATTAAAGGTTTATTTCTATCTGTTCTTGCACTTGGGATTGCAAGTTGTGATGACGACGATGACAATGAGAACATGGAAACGATGATGTCTTATGAAGCTCAATTAGGATCTATAAACGATTCTGGAGCTAGCGGTACGGCAACCGTAACTGTTCAGGGTGATATGCTAACTGTGAATGTTATAGCTCAGGGAATGGTTCCAAACGAAGCTCACCCTCAGCATATTCACGGATTATCTAATGGAGAGGATGCTACCTGTCCTCCTGCATCCGCAGATACAGATGATGATGGTATCATTACGATTCCTGAAGGTGCTCCATTTTATGGGGAAGTTCTTCTTCCTTTAGATGATTTCCCAATGGCCGATGCCGACGGAAACATTTCTTATGAAAAAACTTTCATGCTTGGAGAAAACGGTGTTCCTACTGCTGAAGAACTTGATGACCTTGATGACAGGGTGATCGTTCTACACGGACTGAATAATAATGATGAGTATGTAGCTACAATTCCAGTTGCCTGTGGCGAGCTGGATGATATGTAGTATTATGACTAACCAATTATTGAAAACCGCCTTAATGGCGGTTTTTTTTATTTAAGATTCATCGGCAGAAGGACCATAAGTTGATGGTACTGAAATATCCAGCAACCTGAAATAAACCCCAAGTTGTGCCCTATGATGTGGAAACTGGTTCATTACTATAGACTGCAAAACATTGAATTTTGGCATTTCCATGGCCGTTTCACCATTTACGATCATCTTCCAGGTTTTTCTATATTCTTCATCCGGTTTTTGCAGAGCTTTTTCAGCTTCAGCATTATTTTCTTTTAATAATTCGATAATTTCTTTAATTGAATCTTTTGCCGGTGATTTATATCCGGTGAGATCCATACTGTGCTTTTCCATCGTAGCAGTGATCCATGCCGGGATTTCTGCAAGGTGATTCGCCAGTTCCTTTATGCTCATAGACTTTTCATGAGGCCTCCACCCCATTTCATCTTCCGGAATCCGTTTAAGAAATTTTTCAGTTAGTGCTACTTCCTGCTGCAATTGGGGGATCAGAAATTCATGAATTTTCATAACCTTGTTATTAAATTAAAAGACCTTCTAATTTAAGGAAAATTAGCCGACGAGAAATTTTATTCAAATTGGAACACGCTATTAATTCAGTTATCTTTGCCACAAATTATAAGAAATGGATCTAAGCAAAATTCCGAACCTGAAACATATCAATTCCAATAATTTCTTTCTTCTTTCCGGCCCTTGTGCGATAGAAGATGAAGAAATGGCCCTGAGGATTGCAGAAAAAGTGGTGGATATTACCGATAAACTCGAAATTCCTTATGTATTTAAAGGTTCATTTAAAAAAGCAAACCGAAGCAGAATTGACAGTTTCACGGGTATAGGTGATGAAAAGGCGCTAAAGATCCTGCGTAAGGTTTCTGAAACTTTCAATATCCCAACCGTTACCGATATTCATGAAATTTCAGACGCCAGCCTGGCTGCTGAATATGTAGACGTTCTTCAAATTCCTGCTTTTCTGGTTAGACAAACAGATCTTGTGGTTGCCGCGGCCGAAACCGGTAAAGTAGTCAACCTGAAAAAAGGCCAGTTTATGAGCCCGGAAGCTATGAAACATGCGGTGACCAAGGTGACCGATTGCAATAACGAGCAGGTAATGGTAACCGACCGTGGAACTATGTTCGGCTACCAGGATCTTATCGTTGATTTCCGCGGAATTCCAACCATGCGTGAATTTGCACCAACGGTTCTTGATGTTACCCATTCTTTACAACAACCCAACCAGAGTAGCGGAGTTACTGGAGGCAGGCCAGATATGATTGAAACCATTGCTCGCGCAGGTATTGTAAATAAAGTAGATGGATTGTTCATCGAAACGCATTTTGATCCTGCAAATGCTAAAAGTGACGGCGCCAATATGTTGGATCTAGCTCATCTCGAAAAATTATTGAGCAACCTGGTTGCCATCAGGAAAACGGTAAATTCTTTATAATTAAAAGCGCGGAGCCCTTTATAAATATTTGAATCCAGAAAATCTCTCTCGGGAGGTTTTTTTATAGCCCATCGTTAGAATATTAAGCTTTTACAAACAAAGGCTTAAACTATTGTTAATCAAATATTTGTTCCTTTTCATATGCAGTATATTAAGTGAAACTAACTTAATCAATATTAATTATGAAAAATGAACTGGAATATTTCGCGGAGAGAATTGGCAATTTTCTTCCCGATCTTATTGGTGCCTTACTTGTTCTTTTAATAGGATGGCTTATCGCTAAAGGAATAAAAGCATTAATAATCCGCTTGCTGAAAAAAACCCACTGGGATGAGAAAGTTTTATCCCGAACCAACGTAGGAGATTCCAACGTATTTATAGCTAACATTTTCTATTACGTGATCATGATCATTGTGATTATGGTGGTTCTGGAAATTCTTGGAGTCAACCAGGTTCTAACTCCTCTGGAAAATATGGTGGGAGAGTTCCTTGGCTTTATTCCAAATCTTGTAGGAGCAGTACTTATAGCTTTTATCGGATATTTACTGGCCAAATTTGTTTCCAACCTTATCAATATCACGGGAGGATTTCTGGACAGGCTTGTAGATAAAACAGGTTTTAAAGACACAACCCAGATCATTGACATTATCAAGAAGATCGTTTTTATCGTGATCTTTATACCTTTTCTTATTCAGGCCTTCAATGCCCTGGAACTGGAAGCGATTTCCGGACCGGCGAATGATATCCTTACAGATTTTACTAATCTCATAGGTGAGATTTTAATAGCAGCAGTGATCCTGATCATTTTTATCTGGGGAGGACGTTATCTGGCAAATTTCCTGGAAGACCTATTTAAAAGTTTAGGATTGGACAGAGCTGCTGAAAAGATCCAGATCCATAACATGATCGGTGCAAACCAGTCGCTTTCTAAGATCGTAGCAAACCTTATTTATTTTTTCCTTGTTTTCTTTGGAATAATCACAGCAGTAGATATCCTGGGACTTGAACATTTAAGCGAAACCCTGGATCAGATCCTGGAAGTGACAGGACAGATCATTTTTGGTCTCATCATACTTGCCGTTGGAAATTATATTTCCATGGTAATTTATAATACAATGAGTAAATCGCGTAGCAATAACTTTATTGCCAGCGTTGTTAGATGGGCTTCATTAGCGCTATTCCTCGCAATCGCATTACGCACCATGGGTATTGCCAATGAGATCGTAGAATTAGCTTTTGGTCTGATTCTAGGTGCGATCGCCGTTGCAGTGGCCCTCAGCTATGGACTTGGAGGTCGTGAAGCTGCAGGTGAACACTTTAAAGAGATCATTCAGAAATTCAAAGATGATAAATCCATAAAATCATCGAACACATCAGATTCAACTAACAGAGCATCATCTACCAATCCACCGAGAGATGTTAATGATCCTGCAAATCCGAACAATCCGGATAAGCCGGGAGATCCCAATGATCCCCGATTAGATCTATAATTCTATAAGTCCTGTGAATTCACAGGACTTTTTTATTTTCTATCTGGAAAGTTCAAAAATTTTAAACCTGAATTTGAAAAATTGCAGATCCGGCCGAATCCAAAAAAAATCTTAAAATTTAAAAACGCTTAGGTCTAAAGAGGGAAATTCGAAGTAAATTATCGCTTCAAGCAATATTTCCCTACAATGCGAAGACCTATTACTACTTTTTCCGGCGTTCCGCTGGTCACTATCCTATTATTACTGATGTTCCTTCCGGAATTTCAGTTACAGGCTCAGGAAAAACCTGAGATACATGTTGGAGGTGCGCTAAGATTCAATTACAATCTTTCTTCCTGGAAAGATGGTCAGAAAGAGCGCGGAGGTGATTTTGGCTATGATATGTTCCGGGTAAATTTTGATGCTGCCTGGAAAGACATTTACTTAAACGCCGAATATCGACTATATTCTGAAGCTTTTGGTGGCGGTTTTATGAAGCAGGGTTGGGTTGGATATAGATTCAATGAACGGGATGAGATCCAGGTTGGACTAAACCAGGTTCCTTTTGGAATTCAGCAATACAATTCACATAACTGGTTCTTTAACCTTACCTATTATTTTGGTCTGGAAGATGACCACGATATGGGTGTAAAGTACGTGCACGAGGGAGATAAATTTGAATACGATCTTGCATTTTACAAGAATTCAGAAGAGCTTCAGTTTGGTGGCGATACAGAAACATCTCCAAACAGGTATTCATATGATGTAGTTGGCCGAAATAAAGAAATAAATCAGTTCAATGGAAAGCTGATCTATAAATTTGGAGATAGCATTAAAAACCGGGTTGGTTTTTCCGCTCAATATGGCGGACTTTATAATCTTGACACAAAGAAGACCGGTTCGCACAATGGGTTGGCACTGCATTACGAGTTAGATTTCAGCAACTGGAATATAAAGCTGCAGGCGATGACGATCAATAATGACCCTAAAAATCTACCAGGAGAATCTGATGATATTCTGCAAATGGGAGCTTATGGAGTGCCTTATGAAGTTGCCGCCGATTTTAATATCTATACGCTGGCGTTCTCTAAAAGCATTCCGGTAAAGTTAGGCCCGATAAGCAACCTGGAGTTCTATAACGATTTTGGATATATGGATAAAAAACTGGATACTTTCGAAGATTCTTTTATGAACGTGACCGGTGTGCTGGTAAGCGCAGGTCATTTGTATACTTATATTGATTACGCAGCCGGATATAATCATTCCTGGCTTGGCGGAAATTTTGTAGACGATTTCTCTACGGGAAATCCTGACGCAAAATGGGAAGCCAGATTCAACATCAATATTGGCTATTATTTTTAATACTAACCGAATAAAATTTTATGGCAGAAAAAGTTACTAGAAGCGACGAAAAGAAATCAATATTTGGCCTGGAAGTGAATGGGCCTGTATTTTTCACTTCGTCTTTCATTATTATCGCAATCATTGCCCTGACGCTTATCTTTAAGAAACAGGCAGAAAGCTTCTTCTCTGAGTTACAAAATGGAGTGGCAGAAAATGCTGACTGGTTCTTTATTTTATGCATCAACCTCTTTTTAATATTTCTAATTTACCTGGCTGCAGGGAAATTCGGGAATATGAGAATTGGGGGTCAGAAGGCAAAACCTGAATTCAAAACACATTCCTGGTTCGCCATGCTTTTTAGCGCAGGGATGGGAATTGGATTATTATTCTTTGGAGTTGGAGAACCGGTAATGCATTTTAATTCACCTCCTACAGCTGATCCTGGGACCGCTGCGGCAGCCCAGGAAGCAATGAATTTCACATTTCTTCACTGGGGTTTTCATGCCTGGGCAGTTTACGCATTGGTAGGACTTTCGCTAAGTTATTTTACGTATACGCGGGGACTACCACTAACTATCAGGTCTATATTCTATCCTTTTTTGGGAGACAGGATTTATGGTAGAATTGGTGACATCATCGATATATTCGCAGTACTGGCTACCCTTTTTGGGCTGGCAACTTCGCTTGGGTTCGGAGTACAGCAGATTGCTTCCGGATTGAATCACGTTTTTGGATTGCCAGATGGGATTACCACACAGATCCTCATTATCGCAGTGATCACACTTATAGCTACGACCTCCGTGGTTCTGGGGGTTGATAAAGGGGTTAAAATTCTAAGTGAATGGAATATGCGAATTGCTGTAGTCCTTTTAATCCTCGCCTTGGTTTTAGGACCCACAATATTCATTTTCCGGTCTTTTGTAGAAAACACGGGAAGCTATCTATATAATTTCCTGGAGATCTCCACCTGGAGTGAAACATATACCAACGGCAGCTGGCAGAATGACTGGACCGTCTTCTACTGGGGTTGGTGGATAGGCTGGTCCCCTTTTGTGGGAATGTTCATCGCCAGGATCTCCAAAGGACGTACGATTCGGGAATTTATACTCGGAGTTTTACTTGTTCCTGCATTGGTGACCTTTTTCTGGATGTCAGCTTTCGGTAGCGTGGCAATAAACCAGATCATGTCTGGAAACGATGTTTTAAGCGAGGCGGTGAATAGTGATATCGCAACTGCTTTATTCGTATTTTTTCAGGATTACCCGTTAACAATGATTATTAATATCGTAGCGGTATTGCTAATCGCAGGTTTTTTCATTACCTCATCAGATTCAGGATCTTTAGTGATTGACAGTTTGACCTCAGGAGGAAAAATTGATGCTCCGGTGGGACAGAGAATCTTCTGGGCCGTAACCGAAGGAACCGTTGCTGCCGTACTTTTAGTGGGCGGAGGACTTCAGGCTTTGCAAACCGCCACCATTGTCACAGGATTACCTTTTGCGATCATACTCCTTATCATGTGTTATTCGCTATATAAAGGATTGAATGAAGACCATCGAAAACTTCAGGAGAAAAAATCTGAAAAGCAAATGGAGAATTACGAAGAGATCGTATCTGATATCGTGAATAAAAGGAACTTAAAAACTTCAGAAAATAAAGAGCAATCATGAAAAATATAGATAAAATACTGGTCGCGCTGGATCTTACTTCAACTGATGATGATCTAATTAAGTACGCCTCTTTCATGGCCGAAAAGATGAAACCATCAAAGGTATATTTTGTTCATAATATCAAGAAATATGAGATTTCAGAATTATTCCAGGAACAGTTAAAAAACCTTAACCTGGAAGAAGCGATTAGCGAAGAACTCGAGGAAAAGGTTTCCAGCTTATTTACCGCCGATATTTCCACGAAGGTTTTGATTTCAGAAGATCCGTATACGGAATCACTGGTAAGTTATATCGCCAGGAAGTACGCCATAGACCTGGTTATTCTGGGAAATAAAACCAAAGATAAAGGCACCGGTGTGGTTTCAGAAAAATTGATGCGCATGCTTAAATGTGATATTCTTTCCATTCCTTCTCAGGCAGGTTTAAAAATGGAAAATATCTGGACAGGTACAGATTTTTCAAGGGAATCAGTAAAAGCATTTAAAGTAGCCGAAAATATCAAGGAGATCACAAATGCGAAGATCACTGCCAGCCACATCTACAATGTCCCGGTGCAGTTTACTCCATATTTGGATAAGGAAGAAATGGTACCTAAGATCGAAAAACATACCCGGGAGAAATTCGAGAAATTTCTTAAAAAAAATAAGATCGAAAATACTGAGATCAGGATCATTCGTGGCAGAGACGTAAGCGTTGCTGAAAGACTTTCCCTGGAGGCTGAGAAAGCCGGCTGTGACCTTCTCGTAGTGGGTGATAAAGGTGGTAATGTATTTTCATCACTTCTGGTGGGAAGCGTGGCAGATGAACTATTCGACAGGAGCTTAAAAATACCACTATGGATCGCCAAGTAATTTTTCATCCCTAAACGTGAGCAGAAATAAGTTCTTCATTATTGATTGAAACTGCCTGAAATTCATTAGTTTTAGTAGTTCATTAATCAAAATAACAATCTATTTATGAAGAATTTGACCAAATTTATGGCACTTGCCGTACTGGTTTCTTTAATTGCCTGTGATGAAAAAAAGGAAAAAGAGGAAGGTATGGAAATGGGAAATCTTTACCTGTCTAAATCCAAACCACAACCGGGAGAAGAGGTTTTAATCAAGTACAATAATCCGGAATCTGAAGCACCTGAAGCAACCGTTAATTATCTCGTCGGAAAAAAGTATTATCCAACTGATATTCAACTGAAAGATTCTGCGAACGCACTTTATGGGAAGATCAGTATTCCAGATACCGTTCATGCCATGGCTTTTAATTTTAAATCTGGCGATAAGTATGACAGTAATGAGAAAAATGGCTATGTTTTTTCCTTGTATGATGAAGATGGAAATGAATTAAAAAAGTCTAAGGCCACTAAAGGTGTTTATTTTACTCGTGCGGCGAATTCTTTTGATGTAAAGCTGGAAAATGATTCGATCGCCGCGATCCTGGAAAATGCCATTAAGGAAGATCCGGAGATCGAAGAAAGTTTTGATGTGGACTATTCCAATGCCCTTATAGCTTCAAACAAGGAAAAAGGAGATAAATATATTAATAAGAGATTGGAGTATTATAAATCCAAGGACTCTCTGAATTATGAAAATTATGAAGCGCTGTCAGGATTGTATGCTCTAAAAAATGATAGAGCCAAGAATGATTCTATCTCAAAATTAGTAGCTGAAAAATTTCCGAAAAGTGAAATGGCCCGTCGCAGTTGGATGATCAAGGTTTTTGAGGCGGAGTCTTCTGACGAACAGGTCAAAGTGCTGGAAGATTTTGAACAAGTATTTGGATCTAAATCGGTTTACGAAAAAGACGTAATGCTACGTCTTATAGCTGCTAAATTTGCTGAAGAAGAGAACTGGGAAGCTTTTGAAAAATATGCTTCTCAAATAAATGATTCCCGAGAAAAAGCGAGACTCTACAATTCTACGGCCTGGAAGCTGGCAGAAGATGGCGAAAACCTGGACACCGCAGCAAAGATGTCTAAAGAATCTATCGATATCATTTCTTCAGCTACCGGAAACTATTCAGAAAAACCTGAGTTCTATTCTAATAAACAATATGATCGGGCAATGGAATGGAGCCATTCCTTGTATTCAGATACTTATGCCCTGATCCAGTTCAAGCAGGGGGACCTTGAAGGTGCGATCGCCACCCAGGAAGATGCACTTTCCAAAGAATCTGGAGCCGACATGACCACTAGATATGTGCAATATCTTGTCGAGGCTGGAAAATATAAGAAAGCCCAGGAGAAAGCAGCTGAATTTATCGCAGAAAACCGTGCAAATGCTGAAATGACCGATTATTTAAAAACAGCGTATGCCGAGAATGATAATTCCGAAGAATTTGAAACCTACCTTGCAAAGCTTGAGGAAAAAGCGACTAAGAAGTTCAGAGAAGATCTAAAGAAAAACATGTTGAGCGAAAAGGCAGAGGATTTTGAACTTACCGATCTAGATGGAAATATGGTAAAATTGAGCGACATGAGAGGTAAAACTGTTATTCTTGATTTCTGGGCTACCTGGTGCGGACCGTGTAAACAATCATTCCCCGGAATGCAGAAAGCGGTGGAAAAATATGACGATAATGAAAATGTGGAATTTCTATTCGTGAATACCTGGGAAGATGGTGAAACTCGTGAGAAAATGGTACGCGATTTTATAGAAGGTGAAAACTACGATTTTCATGTGATCATGGATCAACCTGTTGCTGAAGGAAGCCGTGATTTCACCACTACTTCCAATTTCGGGATCAATGGTATTCCAACTAAGATCATTGTTGGCCCTCAGGGAAAAGTGAACTTCAAGAAGGTTGGCTATAGCGGGAATAATGAAAAGATGCTGAAAGAGATCGGCATGATGATAGAATTGACACAGGAAAACAAATCGCCACAGGCATAAATTCAGAAATTAAATAAAAAAGCCCTGCCAATAGCGGGGCTTTTTTATTTAATACCGATTTAGATTTATTCTATTGAATGCTGGCAACAACCAGAATAGGAAAATGATCTGATGGGTACTTCAGGTCTTTAGAATCTGTAAGTACAGCAAACTTTTTAATACTGACTTTCTCATTACTAAAAATATAATCGATCCTTCTGGTAACCTTTTCGTCAAACTTGTAGCCATTAAAAGTTCCCACCGGTCCAAAAGTCAGCGCTGCTTTTTCTCTCGATCTCTCCAGTTCTTTCGATATAATTTCAATTCCTTCGGTTTGCGGTTCCAGGTTAAAATCTCCCATTAAAAATACCGCGATTTCATCTTTATTCAATTCTGCGATCTTTTTTAAGATAAGCCTGGAACTTTCCAGCCGTGCCTTTTCGCCAACATGATCAAAGTGCGTATTGAAAACATAGAATTCCTTTCCTGTTTCCTTATCCTGAAATAAAGCATAAGTACAGATCCTGTTAAAATCGGCATCCCATCCCCTGCTCACTTTTTCAGGAGTTTCGGATAACCAGAATGTATCTGAAGACAAAACCACCAGTTTGTCAACATTATACAGGATGGCGCTAAACTCACCTTTGTTTTCTCCTTCTCTGCCCACACCCAGTACTTTATAATTTTTCATATACCCGGAAAAATGATCCAGCTGAGACTTCACCGCTTCCTGTACTCCCAGGACATCAGGTTCATAAAATCGAATCTGATCTGTGATCCAGTCCTTTCTTTTAGACCAGCTGTTTTCGCCATCATTCTCATTTGCATACTTAATATTATAGGTCATCACCTTTAATTCCTGAGATTTTAAAGTTGGAATGCTGATCATCACAGCAATTAAAAAGGCCAGTTTCTTCATAACTTTTCAATTTTATATAAAGTTCGGAATTATCTGCGGAAAAGAAAGCACCAGCAAAATATTTAAAATTTAAGCGTTGATAATAAAAATTTTTATTTTACTTTGTTTTTCAAAGTACTTTAAAATGGAAAACGAAAAGTATCTTAAAGATCTCAGCGAGATCAAAAATATGATGAATCGCTCTTCGCGGTTCATATCCTTAAGTGGTCTTTCCGGAGTTTTTGCGGGATGCTATGCAATATTAGGAGCAATTGCTGCGAGAATTATCATTTCTGATAGCAGGGATCACAATTATGATTATGACGTAACAGCTTCAGAATATATAAACAGTGAACTTGTTCAGCAATTACTATTAATTGCCATCGTGGTGCTAATTCTGGCTATTAGTACCGCAATATTCCTAACCACGCGGAAAGCAAAAAAGAACGACCAAAAGATCTGGGACAGTACGAGCAAAAGGCTGGTCATTAATTTTTTCGCGCCTCTGGCGGCCGGTGGAGCTTTCTGCCTGGTACTTTTGCAGTATGGAATTATTGGTTTGATCGCCCCCTGCCTTTTAATTTTTTACGGACTGGCTTTAATTCACGCAAGTAAATATACCTTTGCAGACCTGAAAGGCCTGGGTTACGCAAATTTGTTACTCGGTCTTGTGGCCACACAGTTCATAGGTTTTGGATTATACTTTTGGGCAGTTGGTTTTGGACTCTTTCATATTATTTATGGCATTTGGATGCATAATAAATATGACAGAAAAAGTGCTGAATGAAGAATATAATTAGCAATATAAATAAGGCTTTTGATCATAGAATACGACTCGGAATCATGAGCGTACTGATGGTGAACGACCATGCTGATTTTAAAACTCTGAAAGAGCTGCTGGGAGCAACCGATGGCAATATCGCCAGCCACACCAAAGCACTCGAAAAGGAGAAATATATTAAAGTTGAAAAGTCTTTTATAGACAGAAAGCCGAATACAAGATATATAGCATCAGACAAGGGCAGAAAAGCGTTCCAGGAACATTTGGATGCACTGGAAAAACTCCTGAACACCAAAAGTGATTTGAAGAATTAAATTTAAATACGAATACGAACTATATTTTTTTATCAATCAACTTTGAATTTCAAAGTACTTAAATTAACTAAAAACTAAAATTATGACTTTACAAGATCCATTAAACTACAAAATTGAAACTGGTTTGCTTATTAAAAGAGCCATAAGCGCTGCCGCTATTGCTATTCTGCTAACCAGCTTCCTAATCATGATATTTGGAAACGAAGGAAACCTCATCTGGATTGCACTTACAACAACAGCTATCTCAGGATTCGGTGCGGGCATCTGCTATTATTTCCTCAATGACTTTTTCAAACCAAATGGCATCAGGAATGTGCTCGCCAAGATATGCTGCCTTTTGGTTTTCGCAGCCTCTTTCTGGCTTGCTTTGATCTTTGCACTTGCCCAGGTTGGACTTTGGGATTAATCATAATCAACTAAAAATACATATCATGAAAAACACAAGACTGATCATCATTTTAGGAATTGCTGCAGCAATCCTCTCTATCCCTTTCTTCGCCATGCAGCTTGGAGCTGAAGGTGTAGACTGGGATATCCGAGATTTTGTAATTATAGGAATACTGCTTTTTAGTACCGGGCTGGCAATAGAATATGCCTTAAGGAAATTACACACTATGAAAAGCAGAATCATTGCCTGCGCAATAATCCTAATTGGATTATTCCTAATCTGGGCTGAACTGGCCGTTGGAATCTTTGGTAGTCCCTTCGCCGGAAGTTAGAAATAGGCATCGAACTGCTTCAATTTAGAAATTAAAATTCGCATTATGGAGAAAGAAAATTTTGTTAGAAAAGATTCGATCGTTCGGGAGATCTGGGGGAAAAGCGATACTATTCTATTCATTTTCGCAGGCGCTTCCGCAGAATTTGCGCTGAATAAATCTGTAGACTGGCTCTATTATACCGGGAAACTTCCGCAAGACCCTCTGGGAAGACTGTTTTCTACAGTTTCCTACGCACGAGAAATCGTGTTTGCCAGTAAAGATTCCGCTATAAAAGCCATCCAGAGGATAAATCAGATTCATGGCTCTGTGGAAAATAAACGCGGAGCCACTATTCCAGACTGGGCGTATCGCGATGTTTTATTCATGCTGATCGATTATTCCATCAGGGCTTATGAAATTCTGGAAAAACCTTTAAGCCGATCAGAAAAGAAAGAGGTTTTCCAGGTATTCTGGGAAGTGGGAACCAGAATGAACATCAAAGGTCTTCCCGTTTCATTCGATGCCTACGAGAAAATGCGAAAATTGCACTTAGAGCAACACCTCTATTACGGTGATTTTTCTAAAGATCTATACCGGCAGTATCGTAAACATCTTGGATTTGTACGCTATCAATTGTTACTGGAAACCCAGATCATGATCGTTCCCAAACATGTGAGAAAATTGTTGGGACTACGAAGTTTTTCAGTGTTAAGCCCTGTAATTACCAGCTACAAATTAAGCAGACTCATTCATCTGGACCGGGTGCTAAAATCCCTGATCTTACCTGCAAATTATAAGGAAGAAATTAGATCACTGGATTACGGTGCTGCATAAAATCATTTCAGAGATCATCAATATTGAAACGATGAGATTATTAAACAAATTCGAACAATTCCATGCGGAAGTCAGAAACAATAAATGGCTGGGTTATTTTACCATTTTCCTGAGAATTGCTCTTGCTTACGCATTTCTAGTGGCTGGTTTTACAAAAGTTGACGGCGAACGTTTTACTTCGCTTTCCAACAACCATCCCATGGGACATTACCTGGAAGCACTTTTTCACACGGGTTTCTACTATACATTTATCGGGATCGCACAAATGCTTGCCGGTTTGTTGTTGCTAATCCCGCGAACAGCTTTGCTTGGAGCGCTGCTCTACTTTCCTATCATTCTGAATATTTGCATACTTTCTTATGCGGTAAGATTTGACGGGTCTTTGCTTACCTCTCCGCTCATGGTATTGGCGAACCTATACCTGATCTGCTGGGATTATCACCGCATAAAATTCATCCTGCCGTTTAAAAAGTCCGGTTTTGCCGAATTGATGCCGGAAGCTAAGAGATCTCGATCAAGGTTTCCCTTTAAATTCTTTATGAGCATTTTTCTTACGCTTATCATCGCCGTGGGACTCATTTTTACTATGAACCGGAATGCGGTGATGCCAAGAAATCATATTTCAGACTGTAACAGTCAGTGTCCTGACAGCAGCGATCCCGAAGCCTGCGCGACATTTTGCAAATGCATTCATAAGGAAGGTAACTCTCTCGATAATTGCTTAAACGAATATGGATCAAAATTTGACCGATGATGAAAAATTTATTCAAAATCAACATACTAACTGCTTCTATTTTTGCCTGTTTCCTGGTGGGTCTCAGGTTCTGGATCACTTTCGAGCTTTATTATTTTTTTCTCATCTGGAATTTATTCCTTGCCCTGGTTCCGCTGGTATTGGCGTATATTCTAAATCAACAGAAAATCCATTTCAGTATTTCGATCTTGCTTATTGGTTTGTGGATCCTGTTCCTCCCAAACTCCTTTTATGTAATTACCGATTTGATCCATCTTAAAAATTCCAATTTCCTAATTTACGATACTGTTCTAATTACCTATTTCGCCCTGGTATGCGGGCAGGCAGGATTTCTATCCATGAAAAAAGTGACTACTTATTTTCAAGAGAAAGTTCCGGGGCTTGATCCCTGGATCCTGAATATTCTCCTGTTGTTTCTTTCTGCTTTCGGAATTTTCCTGGGCAGGTTTTTAAGGTATAATTCATGGAATATCTTGAATAACCCTATTTCACTTTTCAGAGATTGCTTCAGATTTGTACGATATCCCATGGATCATGCGCAGGTATGGTTATTTACTTTCGGGTTCGGTCTCTTACTTACCGGTTTATACCATATATTTCTGAAAATTACTGAAACCAGGAATGAAATTTCATAGACAAAACAGAAAGACCTATTTCTTCTTTTTCTGCCTGCTGCTGTTGATAGAAATTGCAATCGCGGCCTGGGTAAGAGATGAATTTGTTAGACCTTACCTGGGAGATTTCCTGGTGGTGATCTTGATCTATTCTTTTCTTATGATGATCACCAGACTGAAAGTAGTTCCTGCCCTTATCACAGTACTTATTTTCTCTTTTGCTGTGGAATTCCTGCAGATGCTGAATATTGTAAAATTGTTACAATACCAGCCGCCAAAGATCGTGATGATCGCTATAGGAAGTGATTTTTCGGTTTGGGACCTGGTAGCTTACAGCCTCGGCATTCTATTTACCGGATCACTGGAATTAAAATTCAATTCTAAAAATGAATCAGCAGCGACCTGAACACCAGCAGTTTTTAATCGAATTATCCTGAATAAAATGATCTAAAACTATTCTTCGCCTTTTACAAAAGCTTCCAGATACATATAATTCACGGTTAGTTTGCCATTTTCGGTCATTTTTGCGCGGGCCAGGATCCCATCCTTATCATTATTGAAAAATGCCGTGATCACATGCTTTAAGAACATTTCACCGAAACCTTCACTGGCATCTTTCGGCAATTCGCATGGCAGGTTATCTACCGCCATGATGGTGATGGCCGATTTCTCCCGAAAATCTGTTTCGGCACCGGTTTTAGGATCGTAGCTGTAAAAAGGTTCTGCTATGGTGGAAGGCCTTATGGTACTCGCCACAGGACCTGCGATATCGCAGGAAATATCGGCCACATATTTGATACGGAAATCTTTATCGCGAATATCTTCTTCGGAATAGAAGACCGGGGCACCCTGGCCATAAAAATGCCCGGCAATAAAGACATCGCTGGTTTTGGCAAATTTCATAAAGTCAGAATCATAATTCTCTGGCACTTTATAGAATTCCATCCTGCTGCCTTTGGCGCCATCTTTTCGTTTGGCATAATCCAGCACATCTATATGGCAGAAAACCGGCTCGTTGAATTCGTTCACCAGGTAAGTTTCAGGATCTATTTGCTTGATGTTTAAATGTTCCAGGATCTCACGAGCGCCGTGAGCTACTTTTCCACTTCCGGTGAGCACGAATTTATAATTGGGTAATTCTATTTTGTTCAGTTCTGCCAGCATCGCCTCCAGGTCTGGAAGACCTTCTGCCTTGGGAAGCTGGAATTTATCTTCTTTTATACCAATTGCCCGAATTCCGTTATAAGCGCCCACCAGGCCTGCGTAGCGACCGAAACCGATAAGACGTGCCTTGTTTTTTGCAGTGATCACCTCATGATCGTATAATTCAATTTTTCTTGACAAAATTTCACGAAGCAGGTCACGATTATAGGGCTGCTTTTTGATGGTATGGGAAAAGAAAAAGTACTTTTTGTCAGGTATCAGATTTGGAATAGGCACTTCTTTTACCCCCAATAATACATCGCAATCGCTGATATCTTCGGAAACTTCAAAACCTGCATCGCGATATTCCTGATCGCTAAATATCCTGATATCAGAACTTTCCACCTTAAAAGAGGCTTCCGGAAATTGGGAAACCACTTCTTTAAGCATTTTTGGAGAAAAGACCACACGCCTGTCTGGCGGGGTTTTTCGTTCTTTGATCAGGGCGAATTTTATCATTTATGGTATAGGTTTTGCGTAGTTTTGTAGTGTCTCAAAGATATAAATTTAAATGAGTATCTTTGCTGGCCCGATTGTAAACTACAGTCGGATTTCTTTGAAAGTTGGCGTTAGGGATAGTAGCGAAAATCCTTTTTTAAAGTGCTGAGCTTGTCGAAGCACGATTAAAAAGATTGCAGCGAATAGCCCGACCCGCTAAAGCGGGGAACGCCCTAATGATTGGTATAATCATTACGACAAAGAAGATGTTCATTATTTTATGGGGTCGACTTGGTTTTGACAGCGAGTCTAATTGAGTTGTAAGCACGTAGAGCGCTGGGATATAGCTCTTAAATCTCATATTTCACACTTTTTTAAACGGCGAGAATAACTACGCCTTGGCTGCGTAACCGAATTATAGTACGTTACCTTAGTCCCTGCCAGGCAGGGAACCAAGATGTCTCGTGAAAGCCTTGATTTACGGCGTTCACACCAGAGGCACCGATAAAGTAAATATAGTGACCGCAGGGCCTTGATGCGGTTGCGAAACTTAAGCGAGGATACGTGTAAAGTTGGTGGTTTTCGGCCGGCTTTGCATCGACAACCAAGTGAAAACTAAACGTGTAGAAAGCTGCTGAATTGCTTGTTTGGACGAGGGTTCGAACCCCTCCGACTCCACGATCACTCACAACTGCGTTGTGATTTGGAACAAAGAAATCCTGCCGAATTTATTCGAGCAGGATTTTTTGTTTTAAAGCACCCAGACCGTAGGGATGAGCAGTTGTAATTGCAGGACTGGATTTACCAGGGGAAGGCGCAGCCAGCCCCTGGATCACATAGCCCCGAATCAGCAATGATATCGGGGCTTTTTATTTGCAGGTGACAATCTGGGTGACAATCTGGGTGACAATTTAATGATCATTATTCTTTACGGTTCACCCTAATATCTAATTACGTAAAAAGTAGCAAAACCTGCGTTTATCCCGAAGCTGATTCGTGTAAAAGTGTATATCGCTGTGGATATAACGAGTTGTATGCTATTTTTTAGAAAATCCGAACTCTTATTTCTATCGCGTTAGAAATAGACCGTAAGTAAAATGTCAAATTTTAAGAATTTGTCAATTAAGTCTAATATATTCTATGCTATCTATTGGTGCTTTTTCGATGCAAATAGAAAATTTTATAGTAAATGGAATGTATCTTATTTAAGAAAGGAAATAAGTTCTAGTTAAATATTTTACACATAAACGTTATTTTTTTCAAAGAAGTTTTAATTATTTAGTGCGCTCAAATTCATTAATAATAAAATTTAAAATGAGAAAAATTTTTGCAATTGTATTAGTCAGTCTTACAGTTCTAACGAGTTGCTCAAAAGATGACAACGAAGAAAACACTAACGAATCAAACTTTTTAATTGGTAAATGGGAATCGAAAGAAGACTATATAGGTGATGAAGTCTCTACTGAAGTAGATGGAGAATTTATTCATACATACACAGCCACTACGGTTACTTCAGAACAAAATGGAGAGTTTAGAGCTACTTATGATTACACTTTTGATACTCAAACCATGGAACTTAAAACTGATGAAAATGAGAGTATTGTTTTTATCGAAAAAATAAGTAATGATGAAATGATAGGCCACAATGGAAAGGAAGGTGAAGAATACCGCGGGACTCTATTTCATCGAATTAATTAAATTCAAAGCTTAATATTCTAAGACAGAAGCTTCACAGAAATGTGGGGCTTTTTTAAATTATAATCAAATTGAATAGATAGATATCCATTGAAAATGTTAACTTAATATAGAACTAGTGAAAAAACAGCATACAACAACGGTTCATCGCCAATAAGCGGCCCTTTAAAAAGAAAATAATTAACTTGATCCACAAACCAATACTAAGCCGACCAATCCGTGTCCCTTACTCCGCCAACTGGCGATAACCGAGACCGTTGTACACAATTTTAAAAGATGAAGAAGTATTATATAACCTTTATGATTCTGACAATTTTAATTTTGTCTTGTAATAAGAAACTTGAATCAGATCAATTTCTAGAAAATTCTATAAGAGAGAAAGTATTGTCGGGGGATAAAACATTGGACTTAAATGAAACTGCCGAATTTAATTGGGACAGTCTAATCATATTAACTCCTTATTCTAATCCAGAAATACTTTCGGAAAAATTTAAAGTAGATTTTTCTGCAGTAGAACACACGGGAATCGAACATCGAGATGATATCAATCTTATCATATTTTTTAATGATGGAGAAATAAATAAATTAATAGAATATCCAAGATACCCAGGTGATTTCGCTAATAACAAAACTTCCTTTATAAAACGAAATGATGCAAAATTTGAAATTATCGAAACGGAAAAACTATCAACTGGAGGAAATAAATGGATAAACGTGATCAAGAAATAAAACTGTGTACAACAACGGTTCATCGCCAATAGCCGGCACCGTTAGAAATAAAATAATTAACTTGACCAACAAACCAATACTAAGCCGACAAATCCGCGTCCCCTACTCCGCCAACTGGCGATAACCGAGACCGTTGGCATTAATGATAAACAATATATATGCTTAAAAATATAATTGAAAAGTTCAATGAAAACATTGAAGGTTTAAAAGACTTTGCAGAAGTTATAAAACCGTTTTTAGAAGAGCACATTAGAAAAGAATCTGAAAAACATTCTTCTGCCATAAAACCAGTAAATCTAGCTATTGCTAAGCATTTAGAAGAGGACATCGAGAAGGCAAAAGAACTTGATAAGCAATTGAAAGATATTTTCGATGGAGAAATAGAGGTGCGCTCTGAAAAAGATGAAAATGATGAGATCACAAGCTTAAATTTCAAGTTTTTATCAGGAGATGCAAAATCATTTGATAAAGGAATGAAAGCTATACATAAATCTTCATCTCAAATTGAAAGACTTTACAAAAGCTCCCTAATTAGCTTGATAAGTTCTGTAGAATGGTTTTTTGCACAATTACTACATTATTACTATGACGAGTTTCCCGAATCTGCTGGTGTAAAAAATAAAACTTTGACTTTGTCTGATTTGAAGGGTTTCGATTCCATTAAAGATGCTGAACAGTATTTAATTGAAGATTTAATAGACAAATCTGTTCGTGCAGGTTTTAGTGATTGGACACAAATTTTAAAAAAGGACCTTGGACTAAAAATGGGGTATTTAAATGACTTCGAAGATGATATCATAGAAGTATTTCAAAGAAGAAATATTCTTGTACATAACAATGGTATAGTAAATTCTACTTACTTATCGAAAGTAAATTCAAAATTTTCCAAAGATTTAGAGGCAGGAGATAAAATTTCCATCGATGAAACTTACCTTTTCGATTCAATGAATAAACTTCATTTAGTATTCTCTCTATTTGCATTTGAATTATGGAAAAAAATAGATAGTGAAGATGAAAGCCGTGGAGAATTGGTAATGAATTTAGGTTATAAATATCTATGTGAATCAGATTATAAAGTGGCTAATTCAGCAAATTACTTTTTAACAATGGATAAAAAAATGCCTGTGGCAAGTAGAACAGCCGCTGAACTTAATTTATGGCTTTGTAAAAAAAGAGAAAAGGGATTAGAAGCAATTAAAAATGATTTAGAAAAAATAGATTATTCTGATAAATCTTTAATATTTCAAATTGCTTTAATGGCATTAAAGGAAGATAAAGAAAGGTTCTTCAAAAACTTACCACAGGTTTTGAAAACTGAAGAACTGAAACCTGAAGAATTACAAGAGTTTCCAATATTTCAGGAAATGCGAGAAACTGAATTGTATCAAGAATTTTGTGAGCGAGAACAATCACTAATGCCAACAACGGTTCATCGCCAATAAGCGGCACCGTTAGTAAGAAAATAATTAACTTGACCAAAAAACCAATACTAAGCCGACAACTCCGCGTCCCCTACTCCGCCAACTGGCGATAACCGAGACCGTTGCCACGCATTTTTAGAAAATGAGAGCTAAAATATTAATTCTGACTTTTTTAATCCTAACTATTAAAAGTTATGGACAAGATTTGATTAATGAATACCCTGATATCAAAAATGAAAAAATCAAAATTGACAATAATGACTCCTTAAGTAAAATTTCTCTTGAGAATGAAGAATTTTTAGAACAAATGACAGATGGCGGAGGAATACTTACAGGGTTTTATGATGAAAATCAAGAAATAAGAAAGGTTGAAATTCTAGTTTCTAAATCAATAGGAGTCCAGGAATACAGTTTTTATTTGAGGAAGGAAAATATAATTCTGATTATTGATAATTTTAAACGATTTGCTTGGGATGAAAAAACTGATGAGTTTGATTATACCAAATTTGATGGAGGTTTTAACGGAACATATCTTTTTAAAAATAAAAAATTAATAGACTTTATTAGTTTAGGACATAATAGATTTGAAGATGATCAAATTGATATTGAAAAAACTTTTTTAAAAGAAAGTGAATACTATATTAATCTGATTAAAGAAACATTACAGAATATTGAAAAATAAGGCAATCCTTTTCTTTGGAAAATATAGACTTGTAATTGGAGGTATATTCATTCTAGTTGTAAGTCTTATTGTAATTAGAAATGGATTTATAGAGAAAGAAATTACAAAAGAGAATAGAATAGTTACAGTTCAAGTTTTAGAATTATCAAAAAGAAGAAGTAACTATTATTTAAAGCTTCAATACGATAATAAGAACTTTGTAGAAAGAATCGACGCTGAAAACTTTAGACGAATTAAAGGCGAAAAAGAAGTGAAATTGCTTACCAATAAAAAGCATACTAAGTTCATTTTTCCGAATGCATTTAAACAAAATAACAATTTCTTATATGGAACCTTATTAAGTCTAATTGGTTTAACAATAATATACAAAGGCACAAAAGCCGGTAGTCAAAAACGCTAGCCAACAACGGTTCATCGCCAATAGCCGGCACCGTTAGAAAGAAAATAATTAACTTGTTCAACAAACCAATACTAAGCCGACAAATCCGCGTCCCGCACTCCGCCAACTGGCGATAACCGAGACCGTTGGCCACAAGCAACAAAATGAAATTAACTAAGAAGAAAAACTACTTTAAAGGAAAAACTCTCTTTATAGTTTCAATTATTGTGATTCTAGCAACATTCTTAACGGTGTGGCTGACTGGAATAAACTATAACAGAGAAATAACTTCTAATTTATATTTATCACTCTCCATAATTGGAGTGATTTTATTTCTTTTTATGACATATGGACTCTATAAAGGAGTTGGATTAGAAGATGATTTTCCAAAATATAGAAGCTTTAAAAAAGGAGATCTTTTTGGAAGTACTCATCCAGGATCAATAGAAACACCAGATACAGATGTTGGAGATGGAATTGCAGGATTAATCTTATCCATCGTGTTATGGATATTGGTAACAATCGCAATGATTATATTATTAATTTTACTAGAAGCAATTTTCTGGTTCTCTTTATTTATTATTCTAATGATGCTTTATTGGGTGTTTTTTAGAGCTCTCAAATTAGTTTTTAGTAAATCAGATAAAACCTTCGGAGACATATTTTCATCTATCTCATATTCTTTGACATATACAATTCTATATTTAGGATGGATATATGGAATAGTTTATCTGACAGAAATTTTATAGACAAGCCAGTGGCCAACAACGGTTCATCGCCAATAAGCGGCAGCGTTAGTAAGAAAATAATTAACTTGATCAACAATTCAATACTAAGCCGATAAAGCCGCGTGCCATACTCCGCCAACTGGCGATAACCGAGACCGTTGGCATACATTTTTAAACAAGATTGGAACTTCGATGAAAAATTTTTTCTTAATCCTTTTAGTGTTATTTATCGCATCATGTAATAAATCAAATGAGCTGGCCAAGGTAACCGTAAATTACAAGGGTAATACAGCTATAGAACTAAGAACCCCGATAGATGATATTATGTTATCGGATAATAAAACAGATACTCTTGAAAAAGATAATAACAATATATATTCTTTCGAAAAAGAAGTAGATAAACCTGAATATGCCATTATAAAAATTGGCAATAAAAGAAAAAAATTACTTCTAATTCCTGGTGATGAAATACAAATTTCATTTAAAGACACTGCTTTTAAGATTATTGGGGAAAATAAAAAGGGGGTGGTATTATTGAATAAAATAAAACCTCCAATTTTCACAGTAGAAGAAGCAAGTAGATTTAGGAAGGATACAACGGCATCTCAAATCAAAAGAAAAATAGATTCATTAAAAAGAGAAAAACTAAACGATTTAAAGCTTTTAGAGAGAAATAATCAAATTGATAATATTCTGTTTCAAACTTTAGAAGACGAAATCAATTATTTCTATGCCTTAAGAACCGTACAGATTATTATTAGCAAGCAGAATCAAGGTTTTCCACTAGATGCACGCATGAGTGAATTATACGATCAAACATTAAGCAAGTATCCATTAAATATTCAATATAAGCCTAGCAGTTGGTTAGAATATGCAAAAGAAATCTTATTGTCAAAAAAATTATCTGATCTAAGAGCAAGTGGAGAATTGACTTTCGATTCCATTAAAGAATTATACGAGAATGATAAATTTTTTGATTATCAATTCAAGATTATTTCAAATTATAAAAATCCTCAAATTGCAGAAAAAGTGGCGGCTTACAATCTTATTAATTCCTCCAAGCAAGACAATTACGAGAAAGGCCTAATTTCTGTATTTAATAAGTTTAAGAAGGAGTATCCGAACAGTAACTATATTCCGTATTTAAAACCAGAAATCGATAAAGTAGTAGCATATAATGAGAAAATTGCAAATAAGATGCCTGAGGATGCAAAGATTATGCATGGAGAAGAATTCCAAGATTTCAAGTCACTTGCTGCAGAATTAAAAGGAGAAAAATACTACGTAGATATTTGGGCAACTTGGTGTGGACCCTGCAAAATAGAATTTAAACATAATCAAAAACTTGATAGCTTATTACAAGAAAAAGGTTATAAAAAACTTCTTATCTCTGTAGATCAGCCTGAAATGGAGCAGAAATGGAAAAATGATATCAAATATTATGATTTGAAGGGATTAAACTTAATGGCCAGTAAAGAGTTATATTCAGATTTAATAAATAACTATGGAGTAGGAAGTATTCCAAGGTATTTTATTATTGATAAAGAGGGAAACCTTACAAATTCAGATGCACCAAGACCAAGTAATTTTGAAGAATTACAGAAAGAACTTTGAGTTAAAAACGTATGCTAACAGCGGTTCATCTCAAATTCCGGGTATTGAAGAAAAAGTGTAATTTTAGAAACCAAGAAAGAAAACGGTAAGCCGACAAGTCCGCGTCCCTACTCCCGCAACTTGCGATAACCGCAAACCGTTGTGCATAATGCCTAAGAATGAGAAACCTACTTATATTCATAATATTAATAATTGGATTTAAAGTATTAGCTACACCGCAAATACCAGACATTTTAATATATGAAGGAAGAAAATATGACTGGAATGGTTATAGTCCAGCTTATGAATACTTTAAACGGAATAATTTTCAACCGCCTGATGAAGCAGTTGTTACTACCGCTAACTATTCTGTTTTCATAATGACTTATGAAATAGTCAATCAAAAATTATTTTTAATAGATGTAGAGATTGAAGTGACACAGGAGTCTAAATATGGTTCCGACTATCCTCCAGATTTGGTAAGTAAATCCGTTTTTAAGACCTACTTTCCGAACCAAGAGAAAGTTTTGATGGACTTCTATTCAAATATTCAAATAATTCCATTTGGTGAAATTAAAGAAGTAACTAAAAACAATTGGACTGATATTCATTGGGAAGATTATCTAGTTTTCGAAATAAAAAATGGAAATGTCATAAGTGAACTAGATTTAAATTATAAAAAGTTCAGAAGGCTCAAAAAAAACCAGTTTAAAGAATTTAAAAAAACAGCAGATTATCAAAAGGCTATCAAAAACGAAAAAGAGAATTTAGAAGGGTTTAATGAATTTCGACCAAACAAGTTTACTATGGACGAATATTTAGAATCAAATATATTGAGATTAATAAAAGGATTTAAATAAGGCACTATGCACAACAACGGTTCATCGCCAATAAGCGGTACCGTTAGAAAGAAAATAATTAACTTAACCAACAAACCAATACTAAGCCGACAAATCCGCGTCCCTTACTCCGCCGACTGGCGATAACCGAGACCGTTGTGTGTAATGCTTAAGAATAATTCAAAGTCAAAATTCATGATCAAGAAATTAATAATATTAATAATCCTAACAAGCTCTTCATCTATAATTGGCCAGTCAAATGAAAATAGCATAACTAAGAAAGAGCTTTTTGATCATCTTGTAATAGAAGTTTGCGAATGCGTAACCATGAATGAAGGTCAAGAACTTCAAGCTCTAAATGGCTGTCTAACAAAAAACATGGGTAAATACGATGAAAAATTAAAAGGAATTATTAATAAAGATTCGACTCTTTTTGATGGAGTAACATCTGAAGAACTAGGAGAAGAATTTGTTGAAACTATGCAGATTCCCCTAGTAGAAAATTGCGATAGTTTTTATCACTATTTTAAAGATTTAAAAGACAATATTATAGATGGACTTTATAAGTTTCAGTCCCAAAAAACACTAGATTCATTGTATAGTGTAACCGATAATGAGAGAAATAGTGAATACTATCTTCAACGAGGATTAATGAATTTCGCGCATAAGAAATATGATAAATCAATAGATGATATTAACCATGCTATTGAAATAGATCCTAAAGAAGAATTCTATATGTTTTTGGCTTGGATATATACAGAAGATGGTAATCTAGAAAAATCTATTGAATATTATGATAAATATATATCGCTAACGAATTCTATAGAAATGAAATTTATGAAAGGTGTTAGTATGCGTGAAATTAAAGAAAAGAATGAAACGAGATAATTGTTTGTTCAAGCACTACACACAACAACGGTTAATCGCCAATAGCCGGCACCGTTAGATAGAAAATAATTAACTTGACCAACAAACCAATACTAAGCCGACAAATCCGTGTCCCCTACTCCGCCAACTGGCGATAACCGAGACCGTTGTGTGCAAGCTAAAATCTTATGCTAAAGAAAATAATTTCAATTTTTATACTCTTAGTAATAAGTGGTTGTATAGAACAAAAGAAAGAAAATCAAGTTCAGTTAGAAAAAGATAAAAACCTAAAAACTGATTCAGTCCAAGTTAGATTTTTTCGAAAAGACAAAATCAATTCTCAAAGAGATACTTTGATCCAAACTCTCGATTTAGAGATCTCGATTTCTGAAAAATTTTTAGACACATATGTTATTGACAGTTTTGAGAGTGAAGATGTAAAATACATAGATAAATATCGTGACATTAAATATTCATTAGTTGTCACAAAAGAAAATTTGAAAATCATAGATACCTCACTAAATAAAGAAAACTTTAAAGATTTTGCTGGGGAAGAATTAATTAAATATGGAAATTTTACAACATATGAATTTGATAAAACTGAGGAAAACAAATTAATCTTTTTAGGTATCATTCAAGAACCGGAAACGGATTGGTCTTACTTTTTTTACCATGTTTATGATTTAGAGAAAAAAGAATTTAAAATTAAAGAAATCACTCAAAATTAGATATGAACTAGACTGCACACAACAACGGTTAATCGCCAATAAGCGGCACCGTTAGCAAGAAAATAATTAACTTGACCAATAAACCAATACTAAGCCGACAAATCCGCGTCCCTTACTTCGCCAACTGGCGATAACCGAGACCGTTACCCACAATGGCTACATCAAGAAATATAAAAATAAAATGGTGAAAAATATGGACTTTTTGAGAAGAGAACCTAAAGCTTTGAAACTAATTTATATTCTAGCAATCTTGATATTTATTTTTAATACTTTTTTCTTCTTTAAAGAAGGGGAAATTAATGGTTTTCTAAATATAACTTTTAGCATCATTTTAATAATTTTTACAATCCGCCTTGCAATATTTTCAAGTCAGAAAAAATAAATTATTGATTAAGATGATATTGATAATAAATGAATTATGTTTTATTTTCTATTTTTAATGAATCAAAAATAAAAAATGATAACAAACTGAATATTTTAAAAATTCAAATACTAAAAACTAAGAGCTCATTGAATGAAAATTACAAGTAACAACTTTATTAAAAACGAACCATTTTTTTTGAAGCTCCTATATATAATAGGTCTTGTATGTCTCATCACTTCTGTGATATTAATGATGTTTAATAAAAACATAAGTTTTATTTCAATAGTCGGGTATTTGATAGTAACGTTATTCTACGCTCGATTTTTAACAAGGAGTCGAAAAAGTAAAATTAATGATTAGTTTAAGCCACAGTGGGTAACAACGGTTAATCGCCAATAGGCGGCGGCAGCGTTAGATAGAAAATAATTAACTTGACCAACTAAATAATACTAAGCCGACAATACCGCGTCCCCTACTCCGCCAACTGGCGATAACCGAGACCGTTGGCACTAATTTTTCAATAGAAAAATGGAATATTTATTTAAGTATCATCAAATTAATATTAACCTTTATAAATCGTTACAAAAAAATGAAGTCTGGTTTGCGAATCCAAGCACATTTAATGATCCATTTGATTGTAATTTAAAATGTAATTATATAATTGATAAGTATTATCAAGAACAAATTAATGAGGAACAACGTATTGCTTTCAATTCAGCGACACATAACGAGATTTTTATTAGACAGCATAAAAACTTGATGAAAATAGCTGAAGGACATGAAAAAGATCGGAAAGAGAAAACGGAGAAATTGAATTTGGACTTACAAAAGAGAGTTTCAGAAGTTGGTATTTCATGCTTTTCTAAAACACATTTAAGTATTTTAATGTGGTCACATTATGCCAATAATCATTCTGGTGTTTGCTTAAAATTCAACACCAAAGACAAATCCTTTTTTGAAGATTATAAAGAAGTTAAATATTCAGAGGAATTCCCCACTTCTGATGATATCGCAAAGCAGGACAAATCAGATAATTTCCTTTTTTTCACCAAATCACAACAATGGTCTTACGAACAAGAAGTCAGACTAATGAAAAAAGCAGATAGTCTTGAAATATTTGATCCACAATGTTTAGAAGCCATTTATTTTGGTCTTGATTGCGTTCCAAAAGAACAAGAAAAAATTATTCAGATTATTCAATTTAATAAAGGCTATAATAATGTCGACTTCTACAAAATGCAGAAATCACCAAAAAGTTTTGAATTAATAGAAGAAAAAATTAATTAATGGAAATTAACTTGTCTCATGTCATTACTTCAATAATAGCTTTTATAATTGGACTAATAGTTAAAACTCTCTTAGATCATAACTTGGCAATATGGATAGTAAAATATTGTCATAAAACTCCGGTCCGATTTATATACAGAACAAATCCCATTAAGCTGGCAGGAGATTGGGAACAAAATTGGAGCTTCTCTAATGCTAAGAAAAACTATAAAAAGGATACCGAACGTCACAGTTTTACAGAGGTAAAACAGTTAGGTAAATATTTGTATTGTGAATTTTATTCCAGAAATGATAAGTTTTATTTTTTCGGAGAAATTAAAAATAGTTTCGTTGTTGGGACTTGGGGTGAGATTTATGATAAAAATTCTTATCATGGAAGTTTTGAATTAAGAATAATTGATTCAAGTAATTTACAAGGAAAGTGGATTGGCCATTCAAAATTTCAACCAAAAATTAATGCAGATGAATGGATTTGGAGTAAGAAAAACTAGTGCCAACAACGGTTCATCGCCAATAAGCGGCACCGTTAGTAAGAAAATAATTAACTTGACCAACAAACCAATACTAAGCCGACAAATCCGCGTCCCTTACTCCGCCAACTGGCGATAACCGAGACCGTTGTAGCAAATATGTTAAAGAAATTTCTCGTTTTCATAACCGGCCTAACATTGCTTTATAGTTGCAATGAAAAATTCGATCACCTAAAGTTCGAAAAGCAAGTAGCATATGAAGTTTTTCCACAATTAATGGATTCTCTGCATAGAGATACCAGGGTTCCTATACCTGCACCGCCATATAAAACTGATTCTCTTGGTAATAGATTAGAGTTTGATACAATTGAATCCCAAAGAAGATGGAAGGAATTTGATAGATTAAAACTTGAGTATTATCAAGATTCTGTAAAATTGGTGACTGCAATTAGCGATTCAACTTTTTTACTAGATGCAGGTGAAAAGAGCCAACTACTAAAATTTTATAATCTTAATAATTCAGATATAGATACTATTAATACCAATGAAAAATATAAGATTGATCTTGACAAATTAAATGCTGACAATAAGATAAGATTCATCTATAAATCGGACTTACCTGAAGGAAGAGAAATTTGGAAAACAGATTATAAATTTTATCTAAACTCTGTTGTATCTATTAGTAGAATACAATTTGATATAAATAAGAATTTTGGTGTTATGTCCATTGGTTATTCGATGGGAATATTAAATGGTATTGGATTTAGAGTTTTTATTAGAAAAAATAATGATGGTGATTGGGTAATTGATAAAATTCAAACAACATCTATTTCGTAATACCATACTTGCAACAACAACGGTTCATCGCCAATAAGCGGCACCGTTAGAAAGAAAATAATTAACTTGACCAACAAACCAATACTAAGCCGACAAAGCCGCGTCTCTTACTCCGCCAACTGGCGATAACCGAGACCGTTGGGCAGCATTTTACAAATATGAGTTTAAAAAGAATAATTCTGACTTTTTTAATAATGACAATCTTTAGTTGTCAAGAAGTTGTCAAAAAGGAGGAAATCAACGTAGTAAAAGAAATTGCAGAATTGAATTCTACTTCTGAACAAGAAATATTCTTAGAAACAATACATCAGACAGATCAAAATATAAGAAAAGGAGAGAGTTCAGAAATACTGCTTAAATATGGAAAGAATTCAAAAGAATTGAAGAAGTTCTATAAGAAGATGGATTCTGTAGACCAATTAAATTTGAAAAGAATCGATCTTTATTTAAATAAATTTGAATATCCAGATAAACAAAGGTTTTCTCAAAATGCTAATATCGCACCGTGGCTGGTAATTCACCATTCCTCAGATATAAAAACTAGAAATAAATACTTTCAAGTTTTAAAAAAGGCTTATTTAAATAAGAATATAAATTCAAATCAGTTCGAATTATATTTAGGAAGAACATATCAGATGAAAACAGGAAAATATCCCACGCAAGAAGGAGCATATAAATCAGAAGACAAAATTAACCGATTAATTAAGGAATTAGGTTTAGAGTAAAAAACGCAGCCCAACATCGGTTCATCGCAAATAACGGGTTTTGTCCAATAAGTGTAATTTTAGAAACCAGGAAAGAAAATGGTTAATCCGACAAGTCCGCGTCCCTACTCCCGCAACTTGCGATAACCGTAACCGTTGTATACAAGAGCTCTAATTATAATCCTACAATTGAAGAGAAATAGCCTGAAATCTTAAATAATTGTTAAATCATATTGAAATAATTTTATATTTGGATTCTTAATTCTCAAACTAACATTTTTAATGCTAAGAAATCCATTTAAGGTAATTACTTTATCAATTATTTGGTTATCACTTTTTTCCTGTTCCAAAGAAAATAAGCCAAAAGAAAACAGACCTCCCGGGAAAATTCAAATTGAATCGATCCAGTATGAAAATCAAAATTTTACGGTGCAATGGTCTACCCCGTCAGATCCGGATGGCGACTTAATTACTTATGACGTTTATATTGGTAACGAGAAGATACTTTCTGAGACCATCAATCAGTCCGCAACAGGTTTCCTACCATATAATTCAACTCATTCTGGAAAAATAATTGCTACAGACAGCCAGGGAGGAAATTCAGAGGTAAGCTTTACCCTGGAAATGCCTAAAAGTAAAATCTTGTTCTTTACAGCTGAAGATATCTTTTATGCTTTAGATGTAAGAACTCAACAACTGTTATGGAAAGATCAAATGAATCCACTAATGAGAGGTCTACATTCCACTATAGGCGATCAAATATTTATACACTACAAGAAATTGCAGTCTAAGAATATTTTAACCGGCGACGTTGTATGGACTAAAGAATCCAATGATGAATATGAAAGTCATTTCGTTATGAGTGATGGAGAGGCTATTTATAGAAAAATTAATTATGATGCATTTGAAAGACTCGATCCAAATGATAAAGGAGCAACCCAATGGTCTATAGACACATATGAAAGTAAAGGACCTGCAGGATTAGACGATCTCAATATATATTTAACTGATCGGTCTAATCCAGATCTAGAAGTATATGATAAAATTACAGGAGAGGAAAAGTGGACCTTCACAATACCGAATGAACTAGGCAATGATTATTACAACCAAATTGGACATACCCCGATAACTTCTGAAGATAAGGTATTCTTTAGATCAGGGCTGGGATATTTCTTTGCACTTTCGAAAGATACTGGTGAAACCATTTGGTATATCCAAATTACCAATGAAAGTATTTCAAATTATAAGGGAAATGAAACCAGACCTATCCTTTTTCACAACGATATAATTGTAATTGCGAATACAGAAGTATTTTCAATAAATCAAAATGATGGAAATCTCAATTGGAGGCTCGGCACTGGAAGCCAAATTTATTCAAGTCCATTTCTTTATGAAAACCATATTTATTTCACCAGTAACGAATTTTTATTTTGCATGGATGCAACAAGAGGTTCAATTAAATGGAAACGTACCCTGCCCACCCACACTCAAATTTCACCAATTGTCCATGACGATATTATTTATGTTGGAGGGGATGAATATTACTATGCATTTAATGTTTTAGATGGTAGCGAAATTTGGCGTTTTAAAACCGGTGACTACCCTTATACTAGTCCAACCCTTGTAATTGGTGAATCTGAAGAAATAGTATACCCATCCCTAAACCCATCAACAAATTAAATAATGAAGAAATTTAAAATAATCTCTATACTCCTAGCAATAACTATTATAAGCTGTAATAAAGATGATGATACTAACGAACCAGAAGTTTTAAGCGATGAAAACAAAATCACAGACTTTCAATTACCTGTAGATGGAATATATGTCTCCGGTGAAATAGATCAAAATTCAAAAATCATTTCTTTTAATACTGAGGGACAGGATCTTAGTAACTTAACTCCAAGAATAAGTTATTCTGAAAATGCCAGGTTAAGCCCTGCAGAAAATATACCACAAGATTTTTCTTCAGCGGTTGCTTATACAGTATATGCTGAAAGCGGAATTACAGAGGTTTACAGAGTACAGGTTAATAACAGACCTCTATCGTCTGAAAAGGAGATTCTTTCTTTTCAAGTGAATATTGCCGGTAATATAAAAGAAGCAGAGATTGATCATGAGAAGCGAGAAATTTACCTGGATGTTGGTGATCATATCAATAGTATTGATCCGGAACTAACTGTTTCAGAATACGCTTCATGGGAGTTGGCCGAAGGAAATCCTGATTATTCTAAGCCTGTAGAATATCTCGTAACCGCTGAAGATGGTACTACGGTAGCGTATGAATTTCACGCCAATAAACCTGAAATAGAAACATTAAGAAGTTGGGTTGAAAGGTTGTTATTTTACCCTGGGGCAGAAATAATGGTTTCTGGAAAATTTTTGAAAATAAGTGATTCTGATGAATTTTATTTACTCAGTGAAGACGGATCAAAAATCTATCCCGAAATAACTTTTGAGGAAAGGTATGAATATGAAGAAGAATTAGTTATATATGATTTCTCACTTCTTAAAATTCCATATTCAACTCCAACTTCTATATATAAATTAGTTATTAAAACTAGATCCTATTCAGTAGAGTTCGAAGGAATAGATATTCTGGCAGAAAATGTTCCAAGAGTGACTTCAACAGATAAAGCAGAGTATGAACAAAATGACACACTAGTTTTAAATGGTGAAAATCTTAAACCATACATAATGATACCTCATGACGGGAGTCATTATTTAATCTTTGATACTGGTTCTGGAACTATAGACATCAAAGTAAATGAATCGAAAACAGAACTCAGGTTTGTTATGGATTATCGTTGGAACCAATTTTTCTGGCCAAAGAATGTTTACAAGAAAATCTTTGTAATGGATGAGGATCGCAGAATAGGGGAATATATTGAAGTTATTTTTAAATAATTTTTTTATATATCGCTCCAATATACAACAACGGTTCATCGCCAATAAGCGGCACCGTTAGAAAGAAAATAATTAACCGGACCAACAAATCATTACTAAGCCGACAAATCCGCGTCCCTTATTCCGCCAACTGGCGATAACCGAGACCGTTGGCTGTAATCAGAATACTTTGAGTAAAAAAGAAAATACTTCTGAAGTAAATATAAATGCTTTAAAAAAAGGTATAGGAATAACATTTCTAGGATCACTCTTATTTCTTTATCTCCATTTCACAAACGAAAAAATTACCGATCAAAATAATCTCGAATCCATAAAAGGGAAAATTGAGAATTATTCTTTTCTAACATATTCTGCTAACGGACGTTCCAACCTAAAAAATTATCAAATTCAATTAGAGAATTTGGATATAGATTTTAAAATAATCGCTGACAATATTTGGCTTTTTAAAGAGTCCAGTTTTGAAGAAAATGTAAAAAAAGGAGACTTAATAAAGTTAGAAGTTCCTAAAGAAAATAATTCGAATAGTAACTCTCAAGACTTTGTTCCAGTTTTAGGTATCATTGTTAATGGTCAAGAATACTTAAGTTCAAGAGAAGTGATTAGAGAAAATAAAGCGCCATTATTTTTAACTACTTCTGTAATATTATTCTTTAGTTCGATTTCATTAATATTACTAGTGAAATTTAAATCTAAGCTAACATGACTACAGCCAACAACGGTTCATCGCCAATAAGCGGCACCGTTAGAAAGAAAATAATTAACTTGACCAACGAACCAATACTAAGCCGACCAATCCACGTCTCTTAATCCGCCAATTGGCGATAACCGAGACGGTTGCCCACAAAATTACAGAAAAATTGGAACTAACTGAAGATCATTCAAAAAGTCAAAAGAGAGTCGAAATACTCCAGAAATATCCAATTCTTAGTTTTATAATTATTGCTTTTATAATTTCCTATGGATTGGGCATTCCTTTAAATATGTGGGTCTCTCAAAATTTGAAAATACCGAATCCTTTTGATATTTACTTATCAAGATTAATAACGGTTATATCACCAGGAATTAGTGCTATAATTTTGATGTGGAGGAATAAAGAAAAGATTGAACTAAAAAGGTTTTTTCTTAAAAGTGGAAGCCTTCATTTATACTTCCTAATCCCTTTTCTAACACTAATAATATCTATCCTATCATTATTTTTAGGAGGCACTTCTGCTGATTTAATAACTACAATTATTTTAAACAATTGGGAACAGCTTTTCTTTCATCTAATTTTACAAATATTAATAATTGGGATTGGAGAAGAATTAGGGTGGAGAGGATGGCTTTTACCAAATTTGAATAAAAAATATACTTTAATAAAAGCTATATTTTTCGTGTTAATCATTTGGATTTTATGGCATTTCCCAATTCTATTTCAAAAAAGTGAAATTCTAATTCCCTGGTTACTGATAATCACAGGTGCAACAATGATACTAACCTGGGTCTGGAAAAATTTTGGAGATAATATTTTACTCTTCGCAGTAGTTCACGGATCAATTAACTATCCACAGTTTTTTTGGGATAATCAAACGAATAATATAGATAGCCAATTAATATTGAATGGTTGGACAATTTCAGGTTATATTTATTTTACAATTGGAATTATTGCTCTTATTTCAATGCATAGAGAATTTAAAACAAAAAATAAACAAATACTGTGGGCAACAAAGGTTAATCGCCAATAAGCGGCATCGTTAGTAGAAAATAATTAACTTCACCAACAAACCAATACTAAGCCGACAAACCCGCGTCCCTTACTCCGCCAACTGGCTATAACCGAGACCGTTGGCAATAATTTTAGAAATTCTGGAAAACAAGTCATTTAAAATATATAATAAACCTAATAAAAGGTATTGGTCAATTGATGAAGCTATAATCTTATTAGGACTTTTAAGCTTATTAATATTATTACTCAATTCTTACTTTTTTAAAGTAACACTGGTTGATTCCTTTTTTAGAGTAATAGGTTTCGGATCAGTATTATTTTTTGCTTTTAGAGTAATATCAAGTTTTAATAAAATTGAAAAAATAAAAGCGATAAGTAATGGGAATTTAAAATTGTCAGATGAACAAATTTATATAAGTAATCAAAACATTGGTTTAGAGAAAATCAAATTAATAAAGATCTCAATATTTGATTTCGAAGGAAAAAGAAATCATTTGGCTATAAATACCACTACCCCAGGATTATCAAATGGAATTGATAATTTTATTGAAATAAATTTAAAATCTGGTAAATCGATAAAGTATAATTTTCAACAGACCTATGAAAACGAATTTATTCGATCCAATAAAAGCATTTTGATTAATTATTTTAAACGAGGAAAAATATCATTTCTTAATCTTATAGAAATTTTAAAAATAGAAGATTATAATGAAATTCAAGATCTAAAGAAAACTATTGCCAACATCGGTTCATCGCAAATAACGGGTATTGCTGAAAAAGTGTAATTTTAGAAACTAGGATAGAAAATAGTTAATCTGACAAGTTCGCGTCCCTTACTCCGCCAACTGGCGATAACCGAGACCGTTACTTGCAATGTCTCCAGAAGTAAAATCTATAAAATCTTATACTTTATTAAATAATAAAATGATACGTAAAAATGAACGGAAAACTTTTACCTACTTTTTATAAAACAATTGGTCTTATCATCGGAATTACCACTCTAATAGCTTTTTTGTTAAACGACTTTTATATTAAATGGCTAAATATTGATCAATCAAGATTTGATTTGATCTTGAAATTAGTCATTTTGATTTCCCTTGTAATAATAGCTTTTTCTAAAGAGAAATATGAAAACAAGCAAATATCAGATTTAAGGCTACGAGAACTAAAAGGCTCCATTAGCGCAGGGATTATTGTTTTCATTCTTGACTCTTTGAAAGAACTAATATTTTGGGATGAAGAGTTCGATAATATAAGTAGTTTCGGACTTCTGATAATTATATTAATTCTGCATCTTATAACTTTTAATTCTAATAAGAACAAACTTTTAGCTAGGCCCTAATTTTGGTAGCAAAAATTTGAGTTCGATAATTTATGTCAATTAATGAGTCGCCACAGCAGTTAACAACGGTTAATCGCCAATAGCCGGCAGCGTTAGAAAGAAAATAATTAACTTGACCAACAAACCAATACTAAGCCGACAACTCCGCGTCCCTTACTCCGCCAACTGGCGATAAACGAGACCGTTGTAACAAATTTTGCTAAAAGTGATTCCATTAAAAAGTCAATTGACATTAACAATTTGATAAAATAAAATAAGAGATTAAAAGAATTAAAAGTTCTAAAATTTTTAAACAATATAACTCGCAAGATTGCTATTTCTGTTTAATTATTTTATTAATAGGAAATCAAATCCGAAAATTTCTCAAACCCTTAATCTAAAGACAAAATGAAAAAAACTTTACTACTACTGGCAGCTATCATTATTATTGGATGTGAAAAAGAAGATATAAATGATGTAAACTCGGAAATAATTGGAACGTGGGAATGGAAAGCAAGTATATTACCAGGAGAAGTTGAAGGTTACAATGATGATGCATATTACAACGTCAGAGAATATCAATTTTACGCGGACAAAACTTATGAAAGTAAATTATATTTCTTTAACGAGAAATCTCAAGAGATCGAAGGATATCACTCAAAAGAAATAGGAACTTATAGAATTGAAAATGATTCAATTCATAGAGATTTCGATTTGTATTATTCAAATGGATCTCAAGAATTTGAAGTTGTTCCAGAAAATGATCTACTGTTGTATCAAGAGAAGGTTGAATACACCCATTATTTCCAATTAGAAGATAATAACTCAAAAATGACTTTTAAATATAGAGTTGATTTCGATAGAGATGATCCAGCAACGGAAAGAAATTTTGTTAGAATAAATTAGAAAGATACAGTTAGTTCTAACAAAATATAGAAACGCAAAACTTATAACAACAACGGTTCATCGCCAATAAGCGGCACCGTTAGTAAGAAAATAATTAACTTAATCAACAAACTAATACTAAGCCGACAACCCCACGTTCCTTACTCCGCCAACTGGCGATAACCGAGACCGTTGTACACAATTAATTTAGAATGCTAAAACTCACAATTCTATTTCTTAGTCTATTATTCTTAAGTAGTTGTAATCATTCTACAAAAAATACAAGAGACTTAAATGGTGATGTAAAAAGTTCAAAGGAATATCTGATAAAAATTAATTCAGATCTAGAATCTTCAAAAAAAGATACCCTGGCAATTACGGACAAGAAATACAATGAAAAAAATCAGATAACGAAGCTTAAAGAATTTAGTTTTATCACAAATGAAACAGTTGATATTAACTATATCTATGATTCTAATAACAAATTACAGAAAGAGATTGTTTCAACTTTTCCAGACAGTACTCAATTAATTATTCAATATAATTACAAAGATTCTTTGTTAAATAATACATATCACGAATCAACAACTGAAAATTACTATTTCAAACAAATTCAGAATTTCAAGTATGATTCTAGGAAAAGAAAATTAAAATCCACTATTCATCAATTATATATTGATTTAGATTCGAATGATACCATTCTAAATACCCTGGAAATAAATGATTTCAATAAAAAAGGCCTTCTTTCCAAAACTTATTATTATGATTCCATAAAACCCGAAAAAGATTTTTCTGTATTTTACAATTATAGAGATACCATATTAGCTTCAGTAAAAGAATATAGTTACGATAATTCGTTAAAATATACCTCGTCTTACAAATACAAGTTTGATGATTACGGGAATTGGATTGAGAGAAAAGTAATCCAAAATGATAGTTTTAAATTTATGGAAATAAGAGAGATTCAGTACAATTAACTGTGTGTAACAGCGGTTAATCTCAAATTCCGGGTATTGCGGAAAAAGTGTAATTTTAATAACCAGGAAAGAAAATGGTTAAGCCGACAAGTCCGCGTCTTTACTCCCGCAACTTGCGATAACCGTAACCGTTGTGGTGCATTTAAGAAATGACGATTAAGAAACACATATCGACAATTTTGAAAATAGTTTTCATATTATCTACTATATGTTTTATTAGTTGTGACGAGCACAATATCAATAAACTAAAAAATGAAAAAGTAAAATTTCAAGACTTGCCTGTTGAAATATCTGAATATTTAAAAAACCCAACAGACGCTCAATCTGACATTCAGTCTATGCTATTAGAATTACCAAAAGGCAAAGAACCTAAATACAAATTAGAAACGATTAATACTTGGATTGGACCTTGGGTTGATTATACGAAATTAATAAACTTAGAGAGGAATATATATTACAAAATTGATCAAGGAGTTCCTAGTCCGTATATTGTATTTAAGGGAAAACTCTATATACCAAATGAATATAATATTTTTACAACTGTAGGCGATTTAAAAACATTAGAATTTGATCGATACGAATTAAAATAAAACGGTATTTCAAAATAGTTAAAAACGCACCACAACAACGGTTCATCGCCAATAAGCGCACTGTTCGTAAGAAAATAATTAACTTGACCAACAAACCAATACTAAGCCGACAAATCCGAGTCCCCTACTCCGCCAACTGGCGATAACCGAGACCGTTGCCACCAATTCAGATGAGTCTACTGACAATAATAATTATCGGAATCATATTATTAGCTCTCATTGCATTTTGGGCAAATAGAAATGATGAAAATTCTCAAGAAGGTGATAAACCTATTAAATTAACTCCTATAGAAATTGTAGAGAAATTTGATAATTTAAATTTTGACGGAGGAACTCTAAGGATATGGGGAAAGTGGTTTGGGAAACCGTATGATAATTTTCATGAAATAGAAAAAATCAAATTTGACGAAAACAATAATCAATTAGAAATAATATTTGATGAAAAGGAAATTCTGACAATTTTAAAACCTTCAAAGATTATAATCACAGAAAAAGAATTCAAAATTCGGAGTGCAAACCAAATAAAATTTGAATGGTATTTATACGGTGAAAAACAGACTAAAGAAAATTTCAAATTTGAGTCCTATATAAATAAAAGGATCTCGATTAAATATGAAAGCAACTTTCATTTAAAAAATATGGTTACAAACACAAAAATAACCGAACCTGCTTTAAGAATAATTAAACTATAAAGAACTGGTGGCAACAACGGTTAATCGCCAATAAGCGGCGGCGTTAGAAGGAAAATAATTAACTTGACCAACAAACCAATACTAAGCCGACAAATCCGAGTCCCCTACTCCGCCAACTGGCGATAACCGAGACCGTTGTATGCAATGCTTTATCAAAATTCGAGTAAACAATTAGAAACTGAATAGATGTTCGATATTTTTAAAAAGAAAAGTATTCCAAATAAAAATACAACTGATACCCAAGTGGTAAAATTATCGGATTTTAAACCATATTATTTATATGGTTTAACGAGTAGTTTCGAAAAAAAGGACAAAGAAAAATTAAATTTCAATAAACTATATAAAATAGTAATTGGGAATATTGGAGGTCTATTTATACCAAACGCATTTCATCCATATAAGATAGTTAATAAGAAAGGTTTGACAGTTTGGAATGCAGCTTATATAAAAGTTCATTTTAGTGACCAAAAAGAGAATATCTTTAATGAAATAATAAAAGAAAATGCAGTCTTTATAATTGATACAAGTTCAGAATTTACTATAAAAATCGACTGGCCTGATAAAAGATTAAATCAAAGTGATTTATTTAAAGAGAAAACACCTTTTATAATACCATTTTTAATTTATGGAAATCAGGATCCAAAATTAAATAAGCTTTCAGAAAGCCAAGAATTAAATGATATTGCTCCTATTATAAAGAATATATGGAATCCAGAAATGGAAGTTTTAGGATTTGATCAATTTGATGAAAAATATCCATCTTTTCTAATTGATAATTTTCTAAATAAAATTTGAGAGAAAAGTATTAAAGCACAGCATACAACAACGGCTCATCGCAAATAACGCGTATTGCCGAAAAAGTGTAATTTTAGAAACCAGGAAAAAAAACAATTAAACCGACAACTCCGCTTCCCAACTCCCGCAACTCGCGATAGCCGAGACCGTTGTAAAAAATTTAGAAGAAAAATTTCGTGAATCAAATTTGGAATAAAACAAACTATAAATCCTGGATTATAACATTAGTTATTGTTCAAGTTCTTGGATATATATCTATTAACTACTTTGGAGATTACGGATGGACAGTTTTCTTCTTAATACCAATAATCTTAGGATTTTTACCTCCATTTATTTCAGGTAGAAAAATAAAACTTTCAAAAACGGATGCTTACAATTTAAGTTTTTTGGCTTTTATTTTTGCTTCATTACTATTATTAATTTTCGCGATTGAAGGATTAATTTGTCTAGTAATGGCCAGTCCATTATTACTTTTAGGAGGTTGGATAGGATCCTATTTCGGATACAGATTGTCGGGAACAAAAAAACTAAATCCAACAAATTTGACTATAATAATATTAATTCTATCATTCGGATTTTTAGGATTTGACACAATTAATAAACCTAAAAAATTAATTCCTGTAACTACAAAAGTTAAAGTAAATGCGCCAATTGAAGATGTCTGGAAAAATGTTATAACATTTGATACAATAAAGGAACCTGAAAACTGGATTTTTAAAACAGGCATATCCTATCCGACAAATGCAACAATAGAAGGAACAGGTGTAGGTGCAATCAGATATTGCAATTTTACAACAGGTAGCTTTGTAGAACCTATTACTACTTGGAATGAACCAAATTTATTACAGTTCGATGTAAAAGAACAACCAATTCCAATGAACGAAATAAATCCATTTTGGGATATTCACCCACCACATTTAGATGGATATTTTAAGTCCTATAAAGGACAATTTAAATTAACTAAAGAAAAGGATAACGTGACAATTCTTGAAGGAACCACCTGGTATAAAAATGATATTTACCCAGAGTTCTATTGGAAATTGTGGTCTGACTATATAATTCATAACATCCACAATAGAGTTTTGGAACATATCAAGAAAGAATCAGAGAACTAAACTTTTTACAACAACGGTTAATCGCCAATAGCCGGCACCCTTAGAAAGAAAAATAATTAACTTGACCAACAAACCAAACCTAAGCCGAAAAACCCGCGTCCCTTACTCCGCCAACTGGCGATAACCGAGACCGTTAGCCACAATTAAATTAAAATCCGTGAATGTATTTTTGATAGGAATTGCAATTGGAATAATACTTTTAGTATTAATGACTTTCATAAAAAAAGATAGCAGATATGCAAACCTAGGAATTAATTTAAATCGTATTTACTGTCCTAATTGTGGTACAAAACAACCTATAGTGAGAAAACCAAAAAATGAAAGACAAGCCCTATATGGTGAGAATACTTGTCAAAATTGCGGTACAGAAATGGATAAATTTGGAACAGAAATTAAAGTTGAGAATTCAGATAGAAAATGAATAAAATCAAATCACTTCTAAAAAATCCAACATCCACTTTTGAAGATGCTCTTTCAAACAAGATCAATTGGTTTAAAACATTATTCTTTTTCAGTTTAAATGGGATAATGTTTATGCATCTAATTATGAAATCGGGTGGATACTATGACTTCAACAGTAAGAAGACAATTTTCGCCTCAATAATGGCATTAATTACACTTGGTGTTTGCTATGGGATTACTTCTAATATAATTTTAGGTTTTCTGATAAAGCTCACAGGAAAATTATTCAATGCTAAAAATGACTTGATTAGAATATATAATGCCATAAGCATAGCTTATATTCCTTTATACATCTCTTCTATTTTACTTTTTATTAATCTTGGGATTTCTGGATTTTTACTTTCTAATGAAGATAAACCAGGCGTTGTAATACTCGCTGGTTTAATAATAATTTTCACATTAATTCAGACAGCAATAAGTTTTTGGCAATTAATCTTGTTGTACAAAGGTTTAAAAGTTGCTCAAAACCTTGATAGAACTAATACGATATTAAATTATTTAAGTGGAGCTATAATATTTGGAGTTTTTCATTTTTTACTTGCAAAACCATATTTATCGTAGTTTAACTGTGGCTAACAACGGTTCATCGCCAATAAGCGGCACCGTTAGTAAGAAAGTAATTAACTTGACCAACAAACCAATACTAAGCCGACAAATCCGCGTCTCTTACTCCGCCAACTGGCGATAACCGAGACCGTTAGCTATAATTGTTTAATAGAAAGCTGAGTTCAATAACTTAACGCAACAAATCATTACTTTTAGATTTGTTGAATGGAACTTAAAAAACATCGGAGATTATCTCATGTAGAAAGAGTTATTATCCAGACTCTTTTAGAGGAAAAAAATGAAATTATAATTTAATTATTAATATTACAAGTAGTTTGATGTAACTAGGACTTTTAACTACTTATAGAATGATTTTGATAAACACTAATCTAGAAAATAGGAATAGAAAATTAAATTCTAATTTGTAATCAGATAAACGAGATTCGAGACGAAAATTGATAATTATTAAAGAATGAATCTAAAACCTAAAATAAGAAAATTAGATGTCTGTTTAATAATCGTGATGTTATCTTTTATAGTCATTTCACTCTTACCAGCTAAATATTTCCATAGTGGTTTTTATTCTCCATCTATAATAGGTTATTTATGGTTATTTTCAGTTCCAGTGATAATAATTTTAATGATTATATCATCTATAATAGATTATAAAAAGTTCAGTGTTTTTCCCCGGAAGCGTATATTAATTTTTACTTCTTTTATAATTCTATCAATATCGATTTGGATAATTCGAAGATATATATATTACTAACGCAACTATATATAACAACGGTTAATCGCCAATAGCCGGCACCGTTAGTAAGAAAATAATTAACTTGACCAACAAACCAACACTAAGCCGACAAACCCGCGTCCCATACTCCGCCAACTGGCGATAACCGAGACCGTTGTACTCAATAGCTTGAGAAGGAACAAAAATTTTATATGATTAGAATCAAAAAAAATATTCTAACAACTTTAAAACGTCCAATTCTATTGTTGATAATATTTGCTCCGATATTATATTTCGGTAGTCAAATTTTGATTGAAACTTTTCAGGATAAAAATGAAGATTTAAGTCTTAGTTTTTATGTAACCCTGATCGGTTTTGCATTTATACCATTACTAATCATATTTGAATTTTATAAGCAATTAAAAATTGTTCCAAACGTATCTATTTCAAAAACTCAACTGAACATTAATAGTGAAAAATTTTTGATCGAAAACATTAAAGATCTGAAACTAACAGGTAAATTTTTTTATCGTAATGACTATAGATTTAGGTCAAAAGAATTAATTTTTAGAGAAGGATTAGAAATTGTAATGAATAATGGTCGAACGATACATTTATTCGATGAATTTTATAAAGATATTGCAAGACTTAAATCAATTCTGGAAAAAGAAAAGAATATTGTAAACCATAAGGATTTCGATACTTTTGATTTAAAAAATTTAAAATTCAGAAATAATCAATTCTTTAAAGCACGGGGAATATTAACCTGGTCAATAATATTTTACTTATTAATTAAACTTGTCTATTCTAATTACAATATTTATGGATTAGGCTTTATTGCTCTCATAATAATTTTACTATTAGTCTGGCAATCCAATTACATGTATTATTTCATCTTCAAGAAAGGAAAATTGACTGTTCTAAACGAAAATTTCTTTTGGGTGAAAAAAGAAATTGATATTAAGGATATCAAGGAAGTAGTTTTTGAGAAAGATAGAATGCCATTTGGATTTTTAAGAAGTAAGCGCTTGAGAATTATTTTAAATAATTATCATCAGCATTTATTCACAGCTGACCTTCTAACAAATAGTATGTGGAATAATATAATGGTTCTATTTAAAAATAGAAATATTAATGTTAGAGATGAATTTTAAATTTAGTAACGCTACTGTGTACGGTATCGGTTCATCGCAAATAATGAGTTTTGTCGAAAAAGTGTAATTTTAGGAACCAGGAAGAAATTAGTTAAGCCGACAAGTCCGCATCCCTATTCCCGCAACTTTCGATAACCGAAACCGTTGGCAAACATTTGAAATGAGATACAAACTATTAATCATAATTCTGATTTTCTTATCATCTTGTAAAAAAACACTTCAAGAAAAAGTAGAAAATCAACCAGGAAAAGATTCAATAACAGAAAATAAAATTTCTAATAATGAGACCAGTTTAAAACAAAAGACAACTGATTGTGACAGGTTTTGGGAAGTTAGATCTCCGATTGATAGCGTTAGAGAAAACTATATCGATAAAATAATTTCAAGCCAAAATTTGACTGAAAATAATAAGAAGTTTCTCAATTCTTTAAAAGATATTAATCAAGAAAAATTAGTTTTCTATAAGGCTATCGCTCCAATATTTAGGCTTTCAGAAAATCAAATTGGAATATTTTCATTTCCTAAATATGAACATACTAACAACAGGTTAAAATCTATTTCAAAAGAAGAAGAACTTATCGATAAATTTGATTCCATCAAAGAAAACAGAAGAAAGCATTTTGGGAAACTTAAATTTTATCCAAAGCTCTTAAATTCAGTTTTTCAAGAGGAACTAAAACCACACCTCTATTTTTATACTTCAAGTAAAATTGATTCAACTCAATTAAAAGATTTAGGAATTTATGATGATGAATGTCTAGAATATTATGAATATTCTTTTGACACAAATAATATCACTTTGAATGATAGTTTGCTTTTCAGCAGTCCTTTAAAAATTGATTTGGTATACGAACATGATCCAAAAGTTGACTCTCTTATAAAATCTCAATTGAAACCTGAATGTTACGATTGTACTAATAGCTTAGATTCACTAAAAACCTTTGCAAAAATTGAGGGAGCCAAAAATTTGTATTTTGCTTATGCAGATACATTTCCGATAAACAATAAATTAGATACTCCCTCAAGAGCCTTAATTTATATCAATGAAAATAGTGAGATAATTTACTTGTGGCATGAGGAGATAGATTTATTTGGATGTAGCTGCTTATGATTATCAAACGTTTGCCAACAAGTGGTCATCGCTAATAAGCGGCACCGTTAGTTAGAAAATAATTATCTTGATCAACAAAATAAAACTAAGCCGACAACTCCACGTCCCTTAATCCGCCAACTGGGGACAACCGAGAACGTGGTAAATAATAGCCACAAAAATAATTACAAACAACTAAACTAAAGACCAGTGTATTATGCTTAAAAAATTGACCTTCTTTTTTCTAATAATCTTTATTGGAAATAGTGTTGTAGCACAGGATTCAGATCTGACAAACTCAATTTATGTAAATCTATTCATAAATGCAGATAAAACAATTTATGTTGAAACGGAAAAAACCGATTTTGAAAATGTAGAAGAAAAAGTATCAAAAATGCTTAGAAGCAAACCATTCAAAGTTGATCAACCGGTTATTTACAGAATATTTGCAGATGAAAAACTAAAAATGGGATTTTTAATAGATATTAATCAAGAATTACTTTCCGCTCATAAAGAAAATGTAAGATTTGAAAGATATTTATTAAACACAACGAAACTCAATATTGATGGCGCAAATTGGTTTAATTCAATTGACCTAAAAAAATTACAAAAGGTGAATTAATTTTAAATTATTTGCAATATCAGTTAAATAGAGAGTGCAACTTGAACTATTAAAAAGAGAAATAGGTTGTATTTCCAATTACTATTATTAATCCCGGTAAGATCAAAGTTTAGATTAATACTACTGTTTTCAACAGCGATTAGTAGCCAATAGCTGGCAGCGTTAGAAAGAAAACAATCAAATTGACCAACAGACCGATACTAAGCCGACAAATCCGCGTCCCTTACTCCGCCAACTGGCAATAATCGAGACCGTTGTGTGCAAGCCGAAATATGATTAAATGGACTTTTTCAATAAAATTTTAATAACATATCAATACATATATTATCGTAGTTATTTAAATTATTTAAAAATCGAAGGAACAAGTTCTAATGCGGCTGAATTTTCTGTAGGATACTCATTACCTATGACTAACTTTCTAATGCTTGCAGGGTTTAATAAATTAATAAGTTCATATCTTAACTTTCCCGAGTTTACTGATTCAGTCATAGCGAGTATTATGGCTGGGATGATCGTTCTTGCTTTGTATATATATTTTTTTATAAACTCAGATTTAGAAACCTTAAAAATTAAGTTTGATGAAGGAAAAAATAATAAAAAAGAATGGAAATTACGAGGTGTCCTGGTCTTATCGTATTATCTAGTTTTTATAATATTATCCTCATATTTCATATTTGGTTAAATGAAAAGCCAGCAGCCAACAATGGTTCATCGCCAATAATGGGTTTAATCGAAAAAGTGTAATTTAAGAGACCAGGAAAGAAAATAACTAACTTGACCAACAAACCATTACTTAGCCGACAAATCCGTGTCCCTTACTCCGCCAACTGGCGATAACCGAGACCGTTTTCTATAATTGCTAATAATATAATTATCTATGTTTTTATATTTCTCATTTATATACTTTGTAAGCAGTAAAATCTAAAGCAAAAGAGTTGCTACTACTGATGTTTATTGAAAACGTAAGAGAATTCTAAAAAAAATAGAATGAGATTGAAATTGAAAACATTAGATTTTTATTTAGTTATATTGATAATAACAACTACAATAATATCTTTTTTACCAGCAAAATACCTTATTGCTGTATATACCCCCTCTATTATTGGTTACGTTTGGTTGTTTTCAATTCCCGTGATTTTAATTCTGATGATTGTGACAACCATTATTGATTATAGAAAGATGCATTTTTTTCCATGGAAACGTGTAACATTATTTTTATCGTTCGTTATTTTTTCAATATCGATTTGGTTAATTAGACGATATATCTAATATCTTACACAACTATAGCCCACGACGGTTTATCGCCAATATCCGGGACCGTTAGCAACAAGCAACAAAAAATTTATATGAAAAATTTATTATTCTTTTCGTTTCAATCAAGGTTTCAGCTCAAGATTTAAAAGGTACCTGGAATGTAAAATCATACGAAGATGAAATTGTATATTATAACCAAACCATCGACAGCATTCATTATAAAGATGAATCGAGAAAAAATGAGGTAGAAAATTTTGCTGCCATGTATGAGATGTTAATCCTTCCTGTAACATATAAATTTAAAGACGATTACGAATTTGAAATGATTCATCCGATGATGCCAGAGATAAAAGGTACTTATAAAATCGATCAGGAGAATAATCAGATCATATTATCTCAGAAAAATAAGGTGCCAGACACATTACCATTTTCTATAAGTGATCAAACTCTATATCTGGAAATGAAATTAGAAACAGGATATGTTAAAGTTGGATTGGAAAAATGATTCAAAACGTATAAATGAATTTACTCCATCTAATTCAGATTGTTGATAGCTATTGATATGACAAACTGAAATAAACACCGGCAGCTTTAGAAAGAAATTTTTAAATTTAAGAACATTTCTAATTCTCAATTTTTGATGAACAATACATTTATAATCTTCATAATAGGATTTTTTGTTGGACTTTTTATTTTATACAAGCTATTTAATAATAACAAGCATTAAAAAAATGATCAGGATATTTAGCGGCTGTCAACATCAATAGATAGTCTCCAATAAGCGGCAGCGTTATTAGAAAATAATTAACTTGACCAATAAGTAAATACTAAGCCGACAAATCCAAGTTTCACAAACCGTCAAATGGCGATAACAGAAGCCGTTGTGGTCAGTACTTAAAGCATGAAAAAATTACTTTTTTTTATAACTATCATGTTCTTTTCCTGTGAAGACTACAAAGAAAGCGATTTAAAGAAAACAACTAAATCCAACTCAGATACGCTTCAAAAAACTGAAAAAGAATATGAGGAAAATATTGGTGCAAAATTCTATTCCTTAATCAAAGAAGAAACTAGGACTTCCAAAGATTCTAGTTTAATTCCTCGGTATAAGGATTTACTAGGACAAGATAGTTTGATAGACATGTATATCTGGGACAGAATTAGAACTATCAATAATTTGAATACAAAAACTAAAGTTGTCAATGAATTCAAGGGTAAGTACCGGTTAAAACCTATTTATAATAAAGAATATTCATCTGTCTTTAGTATCGAAATCAAACCTGATAGTATTTATATTTTTAAGGATAAATTATTAATAGCTGATAAGCTGAAATTCATAAACTCTTCATCCCCTTATATTAAAGGCAAGTTAATAGTTGGCCAGTATAAATTGTCTCTGCACGACGCGTTTTCAAAAGGAATCTTATTGGATGATAATCTTTGTTTAGATTGTAAACAATTACAATTTATGATTGAAGAAAAATACTAAATCAAATAATAGCTTGGCCAATGGTTGGAATGAGCTACTAGAAATTAATTGTCTTGACCAACGAATCGAAGAATGTAAAATAAGCTTCAGCTCTTTTCATTTCTGCTATGACACCTATTTTAACTTCAGCAAGTCTCTATTTTGTATTTAACCTAAATAGCACGATGTTAAGGCTGCATCCAGAACTCAAAAAGGATATTATTAGTTACAATTTCTAACCTTTTTTTACCGAAAATTCAAATAAGGTTCCTTCTCCTTCTTTGCTCTTTACCTGGATATCGCCCTCCATTTTCCTGATCAGTTTTTTTACGGTAGATAGACCAATTCCATGTCCTTCACTTGATTTTGCGTTCTTGATCTTGATCACCGTGAACAATTCAAAGATATTTTTCAGGTCTTTTTCCGGAATTCCTTCTCCATTATCCTGTACTCCAAAATAATAGTATCCGTCCTTCTCTTCGCAGGTGATCTCTATATTTATTTCATCCTTTAAATTATGCCTGATACTATTGCTGATCAAATTCATTAGAACCTGGCCGATAGCAGCCCTGTTTCCGGTTATTTCTATATTATCTTCCGGAACCTCAATATTTACTTTTGCCTGGATTTTGAGGAGATCAATGATATCTTCAATTAAATCATTGAGAAAGAAATCCTCTACTTTCTTGATTTTCTCTTCATTTTCAGAATAATACTCCAGCAGGCTGGTAATATATTCGCTTAGCTTAAGCCCGGAATTCTTAATATAATCAAGGTAATCAAGACCTTTTTCATCCAGCGCACTGGAATATTTTGCTTTTACGATATCAGAAGTTAAAATAATATTTGCCAATGGCATCTTAAGATCATGGCTGATATTATTAGCGAATTCCTCCAGGATCTTATTATTTTCGGCAAGTTCAGCTCGAATACTTTCCAGCTCCGTATTTCGCATGTGGTATTCATAAAGGATCTCAACCTGCTTCCCAAGAGCAATCAATGATTTACGCTGGTGCATGTTTAGTTTCTTTGGTTTTTTACTCAATACACACAGCGTTCCCAATGGATACCCATCTTTATTAAGAATAGGAATTCCCGCATAAGATCTCACTCTCAAGTCTTCGAAGGTGACAAGTGGATTTTGTTTAAATCGAGGATCTTTGGATGCATCTTCCACCTCAAATAATTCTTTAGGTTCTAAAATGGCATGTCCACAAAACGAAATATCTCTATCGGTTTCGTTAAGGTCAAAACCCTTTTTAGACTTAAACCATTGTTTTTCTTCCTCCAAAATGGTGAGAAGTGCTACAGGATAGTCACAAATTTCCTGAGCAAGCGTCGTGATATTATCATAAGTTTCCTGAGGAAGAGAATCCAGCAGGCCCATTTGTCTTACAGCTCTTAATCTTAAGCGTTCATTCTTAGGTTTTTCCGGAATGATCATGAAAATCTATTTGTTAATCAAATGAGGTCGTAATTAAGCTAAAAAATAGCGGGATTGGAATATCTCGTGCTGCTTTTAACTAGAATTTAAGTTTAGTTCACGCAGCATTAACGCCAACTCAAAACAATTAACCATTACTGATAGAATTTCAGCCTATACCATTCTATGTTTATCAAATAAGAGAGTTCTTGAGTAAAGCCGGAAATCCAGCGCGATTCGGTACTTGAAACTTAAAATCCATTTTCTAAAGCTTGTTAATCAAAATATCTAATAGTCAATTCCTAGAATTAAACAAAATGCCGTTTTCTGAAGCTAATTTTACCATTGAAAGATTCTGAATGCTCACATTAACATCAATAATCCTCTGCCTTTTAAAGAAATAATTATCTTAACCGGTAAAATCTCCAAAACCTATTTATAAGTCGAATATGGTTAGAAAACCGGTAACTCCTAGTTTAAAATGATTCGTTTAATTAGATTTTCAATATTGATAATGATTTTTTCAGCTTGTCAAAATGAGCAAGCTAATTCAATTACCAGGAAGCATTTTCAGAATAAAACATTTGATCTAAATTTTAATAAAGGAAAGGATACCCTCGCTATCGAATTTAAAGATTCAACATTTCAAATATTTGGTCAGCATGGGGAGGGTGAAGTTCCCTGGAAAATAAAACACTATGAGGATATAGACTTTTTAATTCTAAATAACCGGGTTATTGGTATAAGTCAAAAAAATAACGAATTGATCAAAGGGATTTATATTGGCCTGGCTGATTCTGAAATGTTATTCAAAGAAAGAAAGCCTGACTGGAATAGAAATCTTATCGAAGGCAAATGGATCAAGGAAAATTTTAATGCGAACATCGCTGATAGTATGGTGGCTTCAAAAACTACCTCTGCCGAAAATCGAAAATTTACCTGGCCTCCCGTATATATGATCAATGCCGATTCTATAAAATTGATCTATGGATATTCTGAATATAGCTCAACCTACTCAAGAAATAATACCGGTGAATTTCTGCTCATGGAATTATACAATCCTAAAAATATTAGGGAAGAAATGCAATGGGAAATCAAAAAGATCGAAAACGAACGCATGATCGTTAGGAAAAGAGTTGCAGATACAGGTCGTATAAAAGTTATAACAGATACCTTAATTCGAAAAATATAGCCATACCTCGTTTATAGATTATGCGACACCGTTAGAAAAATAATACTTAAATTGAGCATCATTGAAATTATTTCTTTTCTATCGTTTACCGACTTAAAAGATCAATTTCACCTATTAATTCAGTATCAAAACTTACAATTGAAAATTTTCTCTATGAAGATTAAGATTATCCTATTCTTATTGTTTTCCATTTCTTATCAATTCGCCATAGCTCAAAACGAAGAATTTCAGCAAATAGAATTTAAGAAAATTGCAGAAGGAATTGATTCACCCATTCCAGATTTACAAATTGTGTGTTTCAATAAATTTTTCAACAAAGATTATCTGCCAAAGGAATTCAGCGAGAAATACGGTTTAACCGATAAAGACCTATTTAAAAAGAAAATGCTCGTGGAGATATTTTTGTCAGATAAAGAAAATACGGGTATGGATAAAGTTGAAATTGAAAAGATCATGCAAGGAGATGACAGCATCCGGATTTATTACCAAACGATGAACGAAGACGCTACTAACGATAATGAAAAATTAGCTCCGTTTGTTGTGGTTCAAATTCCGAAGTATAAAAAAGAAATTGAATTTATAAAAAACGGATCAGATTCAGCAAGGGCTGAAAAAACCTATGTTGATTAAGCTAGCGCTCGAAAATTTCTAAAAAACTGCAACTTTTAGCCTGGGAAGCAGTATTTATATAAACCAATAAATAACACATTATGAAAACTCTGTTTCTTCCCTTAATACTAATCTTAAGCTTATTATTTCCAAACACAGAAAAAGAAATCACGGCAACGATCGTTTTTGAGAACAAAACTGACCAGCAACTGGTTTCAGGGAAATTTTTTATAACGGAATTAAATAAAACAGTAGAAGTAAATTCAGAAAATGATTTTCAGATTTCCTTACCTGGCGAAGGGAAATATCAATTTGGTTTTTTTGCTGATGATTTTGATGCTTACACCTATTATCCAGCAAGGATCACCTCGAAAAAGAATGTAATTACTATAAGATTACAGGAAAAAGGCAGAGATTTCAACTATTCCGGGAAGCGTGTAAAAAATTTAGAAGAAAGATCAGAATTATTTCCAAAGAATTTCGAACCAACGAAATCTGAAGATTATGGAATGAATTTTATTTTTCACAGTATTTCACCTAAAACTAACAGCTTTGACGATTTCACGGAAAAATACGGAATTGGAATAAGCTATAAGAATTGTGTTGTAGACCCGCTTTCCTATAAAAAGGCGGTGGAACATAACAGGTATATGGTTGAATATCTTACAGATAAATTTGGGGAAGAATGGTTAAAGGATCTACCGGCTAAACCATTCGGAATTAAATAAGATCAGATAAAGTACTTGTTAGAGGAAAAGGAATAGTGAAGGGAAAACTTTGCTTTGGACATTCAAGGTTATAGAAATAGAATTAAATATCAGGTTACTTAAAAACATACTGCTTTTTCAGAAAAAGATTTTTCTTATCGGGTTTTTGATCTCTCTATGCCTGGGTATTTCTACCGGGGATGCTTCCAAAGCCGGAATTTATTACCTATTGATAAGTCCACTTCTACATTTCTTTATTTATGAAATAAGAGGCGAAAATGGATATTACTATTATTACAATCTCGGTTTCGGTAAGTTTAAATTATGGTGTAGCACCTTATTTTTCGGCCTTTTCGCACTATTAATATCGATAGTAATATGAAGGGTCTTCATGCTGATAGTATCAGAAAATCCTATAAAAATAAATTGATCTTAAGCGATATTTATCTCTCGTGCAAAGAAGGTGAGATAGTTGGCTTGATTGGCAGGAACGGTTCCGGAAAATCCACGCTTTTAAAGATCATCTTCGGAATTGAAAATGCAGTAAATAAGTTCATCCGGGTAGATGACCGGGTTATGACTGGCATTAGAGATTCCCGGAAATTGATCAATTATCTTCCGCAACAAAATTTTTTACCTGAGGGCTTGAAAGTAAAAACCCTTATAAAACTTTTCCTGCCAAGAGATAAAGCAAACCTGCTGTTGAAAAATGACAACCTGCAACCGATCCTAAAGAGAAGATTCAAAAATTTATCTACAGGAGAAAAACGAATTTTCGAAATACTGTTATTATTGTATTCAGATGCCAGGTTCATATTGCTAGATGAACCGTTCGAAGGAGTTAGTCCTTTAGTTAGGGACGAGATCATTGCTCACATCGAAAAGCAAAAAAAGCACAAAGGTTTTATTATCACTGATCATGATTACAGGAATGTTTTGAAAGTCGCTGATCGTACCTTACTACTTAAAAATGGTAGCCTGAAGGAAATTAAGGATGAGAATGACTTGCTTAGTAACGGATATCTAGTCAAAAACTCACTTTTTGAATAATTCAAAGGCATTTGCCACCAGTGGAAAATTAATAGGGACTTTCAATTTGAAACCATGGAGAAATTTAATTAGGCTATTCATTTTCTTATTAACTCTAAATTTATTTAAATGAAATTGATCAATTTTATCATATTGATCACAAACTGCCATTATCAACAAAACGGAAACTTTAAAAACTAAATTTATATATTCAAAGCTAAACCTAAAACCAGCCATCAGTTGGATAAATCCAAACTTAGGAACAAAACATTTCTATCAATCAAAATTAAATAATGAGAATTTTTATTAGCGTTTTACTGCTTCTTACCGGACTGAGTTCCACTGCACAATTCAACATAAAACCTTATCAGGATGCTATCTTAATATTGAGAAATGGAGAGGTTCTGGAGGGAGAGGCAAAGATAACTTATGATGAACTGGTGAAATTTAGAAAAGGAAAAAAGAAAGAAACCTACAATTATAGAAACCTGGAGAGCTTTACCATTGGAGATGATAGAGAAAGGCTGTCTTATGTTTATAAGATCATTGCTGGAAAAGAGCCAAGATTGATGAGAATTATCAAGGAATATGATGGCGTTATCAATTTGTATGCGATAGAATATCATCACTCATCTCTCCCTGGAAATATGCATTCCAGCCCTTCAGGCGTTGGAGTTACAACGAGCGTTAGCCTGGACGTTTCAGAATACTATGCGAGCAAAAACAATGGTCATGAAGTAGTGAAATTAGGTAAAAATCATCCGGTTTTTGGGAAAGGACGCTTCAAAAAAAATGTAGCCGAATTCTTCGAGGATTGTCCGGATTTGATTGAACAGGTAGAAAACAATGAGCTGAAAAGAATGGATATGATCGAGCTTATTGAATACTATAAAAATGAATGTGGATAATAGATTAGCAATATTATGCAGGAACCGGTTTTCAATAAAAAGAATGCCTTGAAAAGCCTGAAATTCAGACTTCAATTTTATACAGATCTCGTTGTATCCCTTTTGCTTGGTCTGGTGATATCGGTCATAGTTTTGATCATCCCGGGAATTTTAAATAAAATAGGAATTTATATTATTCCCCTGGCCTGGATATTTACCTCTCTGGTATTCTACTATTTTAGAAGCATTTTTGATTGGAAGATCTCCATCGTATCATGTGCTGCAAACACTTTGATCACTTATGGTGTCGCCAAAGTTTTCATTCATTACCTAAGTGAATTGAATGTAAGCGATTTTACCTATGTCCTGGCGGGTATTCTGGTATTTGCCATTTATGCGCTGAATAAACAGCTTCTGGATTTTATGATAGAAAAGTATACTGCTTATCCTATGAAAAAACCAAGATTAAGGCTATTTTAATTAAAACAATAGAGCTGAATCTCATCAAAAAATTACTTTTTGAAAACTGCCTTCCATAGTTTCTTTAGTAGCATGATGATTGGCAGAATGATAATTCCGGCAGCTAATCCCACCAAAAATTCTCCAACCAGGCTTGGTAGTGAGTGAACTAGATCATGTATAAAATGGATGTTGTGAACAAAAATACCTCCCGAAACCAATAGTAGAGCTATAGTCCCTATTATTCCCAGCGACTTGATCACCCAAGGCAGGGCATTCACGAGTCCGCGTCCAACCTTATCTGAAAAACTATTTTCCTGCGCATTAAGATTGATAAGTTTTAACCCGAATTCATCCATTCGTACGATCAAGGCCACGATTCCATAAACACCAACAGTAGCAACTAATGCGATTATGGAAACAACGATGATCTTAGTGCTAAGTGCTTCCTGTTCTACCGTTCCCAATGCTATGATCACGATCTCAACAGAGAGAATAAAATCGGTAAGGATGGCAGATTTGATCTTTTTCTGCTCATGCTCCAGCATTTCCTCCTTGGAAAGATCCTGGAGATTATGCACATCCTCTTCATGCTTGTGCGGTACAATCCACTCATAGATCTTTTCCGCACCCTCGTAAGCCAGATAAATACCACCTATCACCAAAATGACTTTAATAACCACGGGGACAAATGCGCTCAATAAAAATGCAATAGGCAGTATGATGAGTTTATTAATGAACGAACCTTTGGTGATAGACCATAAAACCGGAATTTCCCGTTCTGAAAGAAAACCAGAGGCTTTTTCAGCATTTACGGCAAGATCATCACCAAGAATTCCTGCAGTTTTTTTACCTGCAACTTTACTCATTACTGCCACATCATCCATCATGGTAGCGATATCATCTAAAAGAGCGAAAAATCCTGAAGCCATATTTTTATTTAAGTTGGAAAAAGGGGTAAGTTCAGTCTTTTATCAGAATTAGAAAAATATAATTTTCACCAAATTGAGATAATTTAGAGGGGCATCACCAAAATAATTTCAAATTTATATAATTTGAAAAATGCAGTATCGATCTTATAATCAGCAAAAAATTACTGTTCATCTGAAATCAAATTAATAAACTGAAATACATATCTTACAAAAATTGTATTTAACTGAATATTAACACCTTACGACAATCCAGCTAAGCCAAATCAACCGTAAGTATTCATATAACTAAAAACTTTTTATTATGAAAACTTTCAAAATTATCTATGCTCTAATGCTATCATCCATAATGGTTTTAGCTGTTGGTTGTTCCAAAGAAGATATGGGAACAGAAGAAATCAATTCAGTAGATGCGCATTATGAAACTAAAGACATTCCTAACAATGCTGCTAAAGCTAAAATGTACTCCGTAAATTTCGGAGAATTAAATAATTCAGGGGTTTCAGGAACTGCCGAATTATCTTTGGATGGTGTCAATTTAACCGTGAAAATCTCTGCAACCGGGTTAGAACCAGGAGCACATGCTCAACATATTCATGGGTTCGTTGAAAATGAGAAAAAGGCTAAGTGCCCACCTGCTTCTGCAGATACTGATGACAATGGATTGATTACCCTGGAAGAAGGAATTCCCTTTTATGGGGCTCCATTACTATTTTTACAACCGTTCCCTGAAGCAGATGAAGATGGTAATCTTGAGTTTGAAATGACTTTTGAAAACGTTACTAAAGACCTTACTCCTCTTCAGAATAAAGTGATCGTATTGCATGGAATGGATGGTATGCCTACTCTTCCCGTAGCTTGCGGACAAATAAAAGCAGATCAGGGATCTAAATAATCTTTGCAGCTTATAAATTCAGAAAGCACCTTAACCGGGTGCTTTTTTATTTTATCGCTGAATGCTATTGATTAATGTAAGCAATATCATTTTCAGATTTAAAAAATATAATTCTAATATTAAGAAGGTTATAAACCTCTAATTTTATTCTCTAACATTCAGTAATTTGTACTTTTCATTCATTATCCTGTGTTCAGATTCAAAGTTATTGTCGCTGATATTCGTACCGGAAATTTGAACAATAAGCCTAAAATTAAAATGACAGTACAGATCATAATTGCCCTATTAATTATTGGTGTTTTATACGGAATTGGATACTTATATCTGAATCCTCAATTCGGCGGAAAACTTTCCAAAGAGGAAAAACTTGCCTTCGCTAAATCCTCTCAATGGAACGGTGAAAAATTTAAAAATCTTCAGAAGACTACGATGAATATGGATCTGAAGAAAATGCCTGGATTGATCCGCGATAATTTTAAGGGGAAAGCTGAACGCGGACCTGAAAGAGAACTTCCGATCAAGCAATTTGATCAGGAATTATGGGATCAGGATGAAGGCAAAACAAAATTCATCTGGTATGGACATTCCGTAGGATTTTTCAAAATGAACAATACCAACATTCTAATAGATCCAATGTTCGGGCCTGATGCTTCTCCGGTTGGACCAATGAGAACAAAAAGATATTCAGATGCTACCTTAAATATCCTTGATAGACTTCCGGTAATTGATGCGGTACTAATCTCGCACGATCATTACGATCATTTGGATTATAAGAGTTTTCAGAAACTAAAAAGAAAAGTGAAGCATTTCTATGTTCCGCTTGGTGTAAAAAGACATTTGCAGCGGTGGAAATTTGAAGAATCGAAAATTACGGAACTGGACTGGTGGGATTCATTTAAATTATATAATATCAAGATCAACTTTGTTCCTTCCAGGCACTTTTCTGGAAGAGGTTTTTTTGATCGCGATAAAAGTCTTTGGGGCGGTTTTACTTTTACCACCGCAACCGAAAATATTTACTGGAGCGGAGATAGTGGCTACGGAAATCATTTTAAAGAAATCGGAGAAAAACTGGGTCCTTTCGATATGGCATTTGTGGAATGCGGGCAGTATAATGAAAACTGGCATCAGATTCATATGTTTCCGGAAGAATCTGTTCAGGCAGCCATAGATGTAAAAGCTGCGAAAGCAATGCCCATTCACTGGGGCGCTTTCACCCTGGCTCTACATGACTGGGAAGATCCTACCGAGAGATTTATTAGAACATCTCTGGAAAAAGGCGTAGATTATATGATCCCCGAATTGGGAGAACAGTTAATTATAAAATAAGAAGCGATGAGCACAATAGACAAGACAAAGCCGGTAATGGTATCGAGAGCAACAGGATACGTCGCCGGCTGGCTGGTTAAAAGATTGCTTGAAGATGGATTGACGGTACATGCTGCCGTTCGTGATCCGGAAAATGAGCAAAAAGTTCATCACCTCAACGGGATCGCCAAAAATTATCCTGGAACCATCAAATATTTCAAATCTGATCTTCTGGATGATGGCTCCTATGCTGAAGTTATGGAAGGTTGTGAACTTGTTTTTCATACCGCTTCTCCTTTTACTTCAGATTTTGAGGATCCACAAAAAGAATTAATAGAGCCTGCAGTAAAAGGAACGGCAAATGTTCTGAACCAGGCGAAGAAAACCGCAGGGGTAAAAAGAGTTGTTCTAACCAGCAGTTGTGCGGCGATCTATACGGATGCTAAAGATGTTCAGGACGCTCCTGGTAATATTTTGACCGAAGATATCTGGAATACCACCGCGTCTTTAGATTATCAGCCCTACTCCTATTCTAAAACACTTGCAGAACAGCAAGCCTGGGAGATTTCTAAAGAACAGGATGAATGGGACCTGGTGGTTATAAATCCTTCGCTCGTGATGGGACCCCCTTTAAATCCTAGAGCTACAACTTCAGAAAGTTTTAGTTTATTGAAACAATTAGGCGACGGAACTTTCAAAATGGGCGCTCCCAAAATTGGAATCGGCCTTGTAGATGTGCGTGATGTTGCGGAAGCACATTATCAAGCCGGGTTTACGCCGTCTGCTAAAGGTCGCTGCATAACCTCGGCGCATAACACCAATTTTGTGGAACTGGGAGAATCTTTGGAACCAAAATATGGTGATTCGTATCCTGTGCCAACCAAAGCATTGCCAAAATGGCTATTGTTATTGATAGGACCGTATGTAAATAAAAGCCTCTCCAGAAAATTCATTCGAAATAATGTAAATGTGGAATGGCGAGCAGATAATTCCAAAATAAAGAATGATCTGGATATAAATTTTAGGCCAATGCAGGAAACTATGGAAGATTCGTTCCAGGTATTAATTGACAACGAAATCATTTAAATTGTTTTTACAAAATATCGGTTCAGAAATGAAAAACTTAAATTTCATCCAGATCCTTTTGATCGTGTTTGTTTACGGTTCTTCCCTGGCACAAGAGTCTGAATTTAAAGTTCTATTTATTGGAAATAGTCTTACTTATACTAATGATCTTCCGGAACTTGTAGAGAAAACAGCTAAAAATCGTGGATATTCTGTAATGTCTGAAATGATCGCGCAGCCTAATTATGCCCTTATAGATCACTGGAGAGATGGGAAAGTCCAGCAAATGATAAGGAGAAATAATTTTGATCTGGTTGTTATACAGCAAGGTCCTTCTTCTCAAAACTTCGGAAAGAAAATATTAATAGAATACGGCAAAAAGCTTAAAGAACTCTGTACTAAAAATAATGCTGAACTGGCCTATTTTATGGTCTGGCCTTCCAGGCAGTATTATCACACTTTTGGCGGTGTAATTAAAAATCATGAGGAAGCCGCAAGACTCAATCAGGCTCTTTTGTTTCCTGTGGGTACAGTTTGGAAAAAGCATTTCGATGATACCGGAATTTTCGATTATTACGGTCCAGATCAATTTCATCCTTCAGAAAAAGGCAGCCAAATCGCAGCAGAGGTTATAGTGGAAGGAATTCAGAAGATGATCGCAGATAAATGAAAAATTCAGAAATCATACATAATTTCTACCAGTCATTTTCCGCTGGAAATGCTGAAGAAATGATAGCCAACTATCATGAAAACATTGAATTTAAAGATCCTGCATTTGGTAACTTAAAAGGAGATCGCGCAAAAAATATGTGGCGTATGCTGCTAAGTCGAAACAACGATATACAAATCGATTATGAAATTTTAGAAGTGAATGAAACTTTTGCAAAAGTAAATTGGACAGCCCGATACAATTATGGCCCTCAACAGCGAAAGGTGATCAACAATGTTACCGCTTATTTGAAGTTTAAAGATGAAAAAATTATAAAACACACAGATAAATTCAGTTTATGGATATGGTCCAGGCAGGCGCTGGGATTAAGCGGATTTTTATTAGGCTGGACAGGATTTATGAAAAAGAAAATTCAACAAAAAACCAATCATTTGCTGGATGAATACATTTAAAAAAAACAGTTTAGTATCTTCTCTGAAGATTTTTTAAAATCTCTCCAGACATCTTCAGTTTTCAATTGAAAGTTCGTACGAGTAAATTCGACATTTTAAACGAGTATAAAGCTATAAATGGATTTTTTCCTATCATTTGGATATTTTCCAATAATGAAGTAATTTTCCAGCATGAAAGACGTGAAGTTCGCAATAACCGATATTGAAACTACAGGGAATGGAATCAAGGGCAATCGTATTACTGAGATCTGTGTAATTGTAGTTCAGAATGGAAAAGTGATAGATGAATATTCTTCCCTGGTAAATCCGAGTCAGTCAATTCCTCTATATATCGAAAGTCTTACCGGGATCAATGACGAAATGGTTTTAAACGCGCCACATTTTTCAGAAATCGCTGATGATGTTGAAAAGATCACTAAGGATTGTGTTTTTGTAGCACACAATGTGAATTTTGACTATAATATAGTCCGCGCTGAATTTGCCAGCATAGACCGTGATTTTAAAAGAAAAAGATTATGCACGGTTAGACTCACCAAAAAGCTGATTCCGGGTCTATTTTCTTACAGTCTTGGAAACATCTGTACTTCTATTAATATACCGCATGTAGACAGGCATCGCGCCAAGGGTGATTGCGACGCCACGGTGACCTTATTTCAACGTTGTCTTTCATTGGATCCGGATTTTGAAGTAATTAACCAGTTACTAAATCAAAAAACTGCCGCATCCTATTTACCACCCAATTTTAAAAGTTCAGATTTTGAAAAACTTCCTGAGACTACCGGAGTTTATTTTTTTAAGGATAAAGACGGAATTCCTATTTATATCGGGAAAGCAAAAAATATAAAGAGCAGAATAAAGTCGCATTTTCAGGAAAGATCTAACCGGAAATATAAAATGATGCAGGAAACATACAGCATCGATTATGAGTTAACCGGAAATGAATTGCTTGCCCTCTTGAGAGAATCTGAGTTGATCCTAAAATTTTTTCCGAAGTATAACAAAGCACAGAAAAAAGTTTCCCGGCCTTATACGCTTACTTCTTATCATAATCAGAAGGGAATTGAGCAATTTGCCTTACATAAGAATAAGATCGCGCCGGTTAGCTGGATGAAATTTTATACTCGTGAGGAAGCCATCAAATTTCTGGAGCAATTATGTGAAAAATTTGAGCTGTGCCCAAAATATTGCGGACTTCAGGCCGGTGTGAAAAATTGCGATCACTATAAGATTACGAATTGCAGTGGTGCTTGCAAAGGCGAGATCAGTATTGATGAATATAATCAGCGAGTGGAAAAGGCGGTAGATTTTATTTCGCAATATGATGAATCCTGCCTCTTAATGGAAAAAGGACGTACTAAATCTGAAAAATCATTTATTTACCTCAACCGTGGAAAATTTGCCGGTTACGGATTTGTATCCGAAAATGAAGAATTCAACCAGCCTGAAGATTTCAGAAATTTTCTTACGCATTCCAAAACTTCCAGCTATGCTGACAGAATAGTTAGCCGGTATTTGAATTCGAAAAAGAATCTCTCTAGAATTCCACTGAAAGTGCAGGAAGATAATCTGGTAGAAAGTGAAGTCTGGTTTGGGTAATTGGAAGCTCTGCATAATCTTCTATATTTGACGAAACTTCCAGCTGAGGATGCACCCGAAGAATTTACATAAAGGCTTTTACGACTTTAAGAAATTAATAGAAGTTCACAACGAGCTAAATCAATTTGTATTCACCAATAAATTCGGGAATATTACCATCGATTTTTCAGATCAGGACGCTGTTCTTCATCTGAATAAGGCATTATTAAAACATCATTATCATATAGATCACTGGAATATTCCGAAGAATTATTTATGCCCGCCAATCCCCGGTCGCGCAGATTACATTCATCATATCCATGACCTTTTAGCTGAAGAAAAAATTGAAGAAGATATTAAGGGAATTGATATCGGGGTTGGCGCAAATGCAATTTATCCTATTCTTGCCAGCAGTATTTACGGCTGGAAGATGCTGGGAACCGATATTGAAAAAAATTCGGTAGAAATCGCCCAAAAGAATATAGCTGTGAATCCAGCGATCTCAGATAAGATCAGAATTAATCATCAAAAAGATCGCGGTAGCATTTTTAAAGGCATTATTTCTGAAAATGAAAAATATACCTTTAGTATGTGCAATCCACCATTCCATGCTTCCGAAAAAGGTGCAGCGAAGGCGGCATTCAGAAAAATAAAGAACCTTGGAATTTCAAACTCTGAACTTAATTTTGGTGGACAGGCAAACGAATTATGGTGTAACGGTGGAGAGGCCTTGTTTATAAAACGAATGATTAAGGAAAGCATATTATTTAAAAATCAGGTGAGTTGGTTTACAAGCCTGGTTTCTAAGAAAGATAATTTACCGAAGATCTATAAGCAATTAAAAAAATCTGGAGCCCGGTTTAAAACTATAGATATGGATCAGGGAAATAAGAAAAGTCGGTTTATCGCCTGGAAATTCTGATTTGAAAAATAGGCAAATCGTAGCCATGGGCTAAATGCTTAAAAATAACATGCTATCGCTTTTTAAAAATCCAGATAATTCAATAATGTTAATATTTTATAGGTAAGCGTCATAAAATTTGTTGAAGTAAGCCTACATTTATAATGGTTCAATTTTTTAAAGGAGATAGGCAATGGGGAGTCTATCTCCTTCTTTGTTTTACCTCCTTTTTACTGAAAATCAATTTTTTAAGCTATATTGGTGTGGTCTCATAATCTAAAAAACTATAGTTCTAAAGTCATACGTATGGATAAATCACCCATTTCCAGCTGGATTTTTGAATCTGAATTGAAATTGATTAATCCCTATCCTAATCCCGTAATGGTTGGAACTTATTGGGTATTATTGTCAAATTCTGAATAAATGAAGAGAGATGATATTTTTGATATTGTTCAGAATAGACTTGAGAATGATCTTCCCGATTATTTACATTATCATGATGCTGACCATACCAGATCTGTCATAGAAAATTCAATTTTTCTTGCTGAAAAAGAAAAGTTGGAAGACTCAGAAATTCATCTTATTAAAGTAGCAGCCTTATACCATGATGCAGGTTTTATGATTGGAAGAAAAGATCATGAGAAAAAAAGCTGCCGTCTCGCTACCAGGGAACTACCCGAGTATGAATATTCAAAAGACCAGATCAAGATCATATGCGGTATGATCAATGCTACCCGAATTCCGCAAAAAACACACAATATTTATGAAGATATCGTTGCAGACGCAGATCTTTTCTATTTAGGAACTGACACTTACAGCCATTATTCGAATAAATTATACCTGGAATTAAAACATCAGAATCCGGATCTAACTGAAAAGGACTGGCTTAAAATCCAGCTGGACTTTCTGCAGGCCCATAAGTTTCACACTCAATATGCCTTGGAATTTCTAGCTCCTGTCAAAGAAAAACATCTGAAACAGCTAATAAAAATGTGGGCAAAATTGCAAAAGCTATAATTTAGATGCATTTTTTGCGGGTTTACCCTCTATAGGATAATTAAAAAAATAGCTATAAATTTAAATTTCAAAGTTTTGGTTATCGAGTAAGTATATAGCATAGGTGATATTTCAACCTTATTCTTTAACTAACCAACTCAAGAAAAGGGATAACTTCGGTTGTCCCTTTTTCATTGCTATAAACTGGTTGATAGTTTTTTAAAAAAGATTTATCAGAATATCAGATATATTTTCGTTATTGACATTTCAAACAGACGACTACCCAAATTATTATGATAGATTTAGCTGTAATTGACTATGTCCTGATATTTTCTTTTTTCGCGATTACCTTAGGAGTTGGTTTTTATGTTTCAAAGAAATCTGGTAAAAGCTCTTCAGAATATTTCCTGTCAGGAAAAACTATGCCCTGGTGGCTACTCGGAGTCTCTATGGTTGCTACAACTTTTTCTACTGATACTCCTAATTTAGTAACCGATATCGTGCGCAACAATGGTGTTTCTGGAAATTGGGTCTGGTGGGCCTTTTTACTTACTGGATTACTTACTGTTTTTATTTACGCTAAACTCTGGAGAAAATCCAACGTTGATACAGATATTGAGTTTTATGAATTGAGGTATGGTGGGAAACCAGCGAAATTTCTTAGGGCATTCAGAGCGATCTATCTTGGAGTGATCTTTAATGTACTTGCCATGGCGGCAGTAACCTTGGCCGCAATTAAAATAGGACAGGTCATGCTTGGTCTAAGTGCTTTGGAAACAGTAGGTCTGGCAGGAATAGTCACCGTAATTTTCAGCACCATGGGTGGCTTCAAAGGCGTGGTCTATACTGATTTCATCTTATTTTTCACAGCCATAATCGGCGGAATTGGTGCGGCATATTATTGTGTGAATTTACCAGAAGTAGGCGGTCTGGAAAATCTTCTGGCCCATGAAAATGTTTCTGAAAAACTTAATATTCTTCCAGACTTTACTAATACTGAAGCATTGATTACCCTAATGATTATCCCATTGGCCGTTCAATGGTGGAGTGCCTGGTATCCTGGCGCTGAACCCGGTGGAGGCGGCTACGTCGCACAGAGAATGTTGGCAGCTAAGAATGAGAATCATGCTATTGGGGCAACATTCTTTTTCAATGTCCTACATTATGCCTTGAGACCTTGGCCTTGGATTCTGGTGGCGCTAACATCATTGGTAATATATCCAGATATCGCGAGTATCCAGGAAGCATTTCCAAATGTTAGTCAGGACAAGCTGGGACATGATCTTGCTTATTCTGCAATGTTAACCAGATTACCAGCCGGACTTTTAGGTTTGGTAATCGCTTCCCTGGTTGCCGCATATATGTCAACTATTTCTACCCATCTTAACTGGGGTTCCTCTTATATTGTAAATGATTTTTATTCAAGATATATCAAGAAAACAGCTTCGGAAAAGGAATTGGTGAATGTCGGAAGAATAAGTACAGTATTGTTAATGGTAATAAGTGCTACGCTTGCCCTGGTGCTTCAAAATGCTTTACAGTTATTCAATATTATTTTAATGTTTGGAGCTGGAACCGGACTTATCTTTTTATTGAGATGGTTCTGGTGGAGAATTAATGCCTGGAGTGAAATTACAGCAATGTTGGTTTCCGGGGTTATATCAATTTTATTCAATTTCACTTTTCTTGGATCTTTTGCCTTTGGAGGAACAAATCCGGAAACCAATCAGGAAATAATTGGTCTTTTCCCCGGATGGGCTACCTATCCCATGGTAGTTCTTATAACTACATTATCCTGGCTAATTGTTACCTATTTAACCAAACCTGAAAAAACCAGCACACTAATTAATTTTTATAGGAAAACTCAGCCTGGAGGTCCAGGTTGGCAAAAAATATTAGATAACTCAGAAGAGAAATTTGCAAAAAAAGAATGGAATGTACCCTCGGGAATCCTCGCGACGATTCTGGGATGCTTTACAATTTACGGAGCCCTATTCGGAACCGGTTATTGGATCTATGGAAAGTATTTGAAAGCCACGATAATTACTGTGATGGTATTTATATTATCATACTTTCTTCGAAAACTATGGTTCAGAATTAAGTCTGAAGTCTTTTAAATAAAAAAAGCTCCGGTAACCGGAGCTTTTTTTATTTTATCAATGCTAACTAATTATTAAAAATAACATCCTCCTTTTCGTCTGCCAGGATTTGCAGCACTATCGAATATTTTAAAGCTAATACTAAGTAATATTTGATTTAGTCTCGAGTCATCGAAATTGGCAGTATTAATTCCAAATCCATCAGGACCTCCATTTACTATATTTATAATGTAAGGCTCCTTAGTTGCTAAAGTTCTATCATATCTCAAATCCAGTTCGAACCTTCCAAAGGCAGCTTTAATTCCTGCCTGAGCCGCCAAAGGGCTATTTTGAGCAACAACTGGTTGATCTGCTTCATTTCCTTCTAAAGATACTTCTAAAATCTTTTGGTAAGCTGGTCCTGCGTAAACATCAATAGGTCCCCATACATTATACCCCAATAATAATGGTACACTAATTTTATCTAACGCATACGTAGAAGGTCGTGTTGGAAATTGAAACTCAACCTCCATCGCACTATAAATTACTTCAGGTCGAATCAAAAATTTATTGAATCGAACTTCAAAAAAACCACCTCCGTGATATTTGAATTGAGAGTCTCCTTCAACGGTTCCTCCAAAATCGGTTCCTCCCCCAACTCTTCCCGTAATTTGTCCGCCCATGATATAACTAGGACCTCCTTTTATTCCAAAGCTAAATTCCTGAGCGCTAGATACTGAAAAGCATAGCAAGCCGACAATAAGTAAATAAAATGATTTATTCATAACTAAAGTATAATTCGCGGACAATCGGGGTTAAATATATCAATTTAATAGACTATTCAAATAGTTGACCTTATGTTTTTAACGTAAAAAATCGAGTTTCAGTATTATTCAATAAAAAAAGCACCAAAAAATGGTGCTTGAAAATTGTTTTATTACTTACTAGTCAACGGCTTTTTCTCCTTCCCATTCAGAGAATCCACCTAAAAGGTTATAAGTTTCACTAAAACCCATTTGATCTAATAAAGTACATGCCTGGGAACTTCTCTTACCAGAGCGGCAGTAGATATAATAATGCTTAGACTTATCAAGTTTTTCAACCTCATTAATAAATCCCTGTCCTTTATAAATATCTATGTTTTTGGAATTAGGGATATATCCTTCTTCTACTTCTTCTTCTGTACGAACATCCAGAATAACAGAATCTTTATCATTCTTTAATTGTTTCTGCCACTCTTCCTGACTTAATTCTTTCATATGTAGTTAAGTTTTATTGGTCTTGTAAAGATAATCTATCTTTTTGGGTGAAGAAATCTGGAAAACAGAATCCATTAATTTTAACAGAACATTAAAATTTTGATCTATGAAATTCTTTACATTTGTACCTACAACAATTGTCTATACAAATGAATATTGAGGAAAGATTGAAAACTAAGGAGATGCCAGAATCTAAAAAGCTGGTTTTGAATATTATCGTTACAGCCAATTATTTAAATGAAAAGCTGGCGGAAATATTAAAACCTTTAGATATCAGCTCTCAGCAATTCAATGTTCTTAGAATTCTTCGTGGACAAAAGGGTAAACCAGCAAATCTTTCAACAATTCAGGAAAGAATGGTTTCAAAAATGAGTAATACCACGAGACTGGTGGATAAACTAGTTGATAAAAATCTTTGCGAAAGGATTGTCTGCCCATCGAATCGTAGGAAAGTAGAAATAAGGATTACCGAGCAAGGATTGAAATTGCTAGAAAAATTGGATCCTTTAATTCAGGATCACGAGAATAACATTGCTGAAAAAATCAGTGAAAAGGAAATTTTATCACTAAATAAAAAATTAAATGAGCTTAGAAGTTAAAACCCAAAACACGTATAATGAAGATCTTAACTGGAGATATGCCACTAAGAAATTCGATTCCGAAAAAGAATTGAGTAAAAATGATCTTGATACCTTATTAGAAAGTATTCAACTAACAGCTTCATCGTACGGTTTACAGCCATATGAAGTTATCGTTGTGAAAGATCAGGAAACGAGAGAAAAGCTGAAAGCTGCGGCATGGAATCAAACTCAGGTAACAGATGCTTCTTTTTTATTAGTATTTGCTAATATGAAATCGATTTCAGAATCTTATGTAGATACCTATTTAGATAATATAGCTGAGACTAGAAACATGAGCAGGGAAGATCTAAAAGGAATGGAAGACATGATCAAGAATACTACCCTTCAACTTTCCAATGTAGAACAAGAAGCCTGGGCAGCTAAACAAGCTTATATAGCATTAGGAAATTTACTATCTGCAGCTGCCAGCATGAAAATTGACACCTGCCCAATGGAAGGTTTTGATACTGAAAAATTTGATGAAATTCTTGGACTTTCAGAAAGAAATTTAACCAGCGCAGTTATCGCTCCAATTGGTTATAGAAGCGAGGAAGATCAATATCAGCATCTAGCCAAAGTAAGAAAATCAAAATCAGACCTAGTAGAAATAATTTAAAACCTAAAAATTAAGAACAATGAAAAATACAATTTTAAAAGGCGGAATTGCCACAGCAATCGTATTAGCAACTGTAGCATTTACAAATACGAAAAAAGAGGTAAATGTTGAAACAAGTACCATTGAATGGACTGGCGAAAAGGTTACTGGTTCTCATAACGGAACAATTCAACTAGAGAGTGGTCATTTCATGATGGAAGATGAAAAGATCGTTGGAGGTGAATTTGTGATGGATATGAGTACAATCACTGTGACAGATCTTTCAGGTGAAAACAAAGCAAAACTGGAAGGTCACCTGAAATCTGAAGACTTTTTTGGAGTTGAAAAACATCCAAATGCTAAACTTGTAATTACAAGTGCTGCCTCTAAAGGCGATGGAAAATACGGAATTGTTGGTGATTTAACGATTAAGAACGAAACTCACCCGATCACTTTCGATCTAATGATGAAAGATGATTCTGCTACTACAAGTCTTACGATAGACAGATCAAAATACAACGTAAGATATGGTTCTGGAAGTTTCTTTGATAATCTTGGAGACAAAACGATTTATGACAATTTTGAACTTGATGTAAACCTTAAGTTCTAATACTGAGAATCCCGGAACCCTACTTCCGGGATTTTTATTGGAAAAATGTTTGTTTAGAAAAATTTCATCTCTATCTTTGAAGTCATGTTTAAAATGAAAAGAAATAACTGGTGGTGGAATAACTTACGTCAAACTTCGTGAGCTAAACTGCCATTTCCATTATAGAAAACTCAAAGGCTTGTCTCACGACAAGCCTTTTTTTATTGCCTAAACTCAACATTAATGTTCGAATTAAATACAAAATACAAGAAGATTCTTGCAGATACGATCACTCCGGTGAGTATCTATCTGAAATTGCGAGATAAATACCCAAACAGCCTGTTATTGGAAAGTAGCGATTACCACGCCAGTGACAACAGTTTTTCTTATATCTGTTGTAATCCAATCGCTTCATTCAAGGTTGAAAATGAAAAAATAACCTCAACATATCCAGATGGAAATATAGAAAATCTTGATATCGATACTCAGGTTTCTATTCCGCAGGAAATACAGAAATTCTCAAAAAAATTCAAAGCAGACTCTTCGGAATTTAAGTTTATCAATAATGGCCTTTTTGGATACATCGCTTATGATTCGGTGCGTTATTTCGAGAATGTTGAAATAAAACGAAAGGATAAAGATCTACAGATCCCTGATATTTATTATGCAGTCTACCAGAATATCATCGCCATAAATCACTTCAAAAACGAAGCTTATATTTTTGATCATTCTTATAATTCAGAAAGTAAAATTGAAGAAATCGAGCAATTATTGAAAGTAAAAAATTTTGCTTCCTATAATTTCAGCAGAAATGAAGAACCTCAATCTAATCTTACAGATGAAGAATATAAAGATGTGGTAAAAGCCGCAAAAGAGCATTGCCATCGCGGAGACGTTTTTCAACTTGTGCTTTCCCGTAGATTTTCTCAAAAATTCAAGGGTGATGAATTTAACGTTTATCGAGCGCTGAGAAATGTAAATCCGTCCCCTTACCTGTTTTATTTTGATTATGGAAATTTTAAAATTTTCGGTAGTTCTCCGGAAGCTCAACTGGTAGTTGATAAAGGTAGAGCCGAAATTCATCCAATCGCCGGAACTTTTAAAAGAACCGGTAATGATGAAAAAGATGCCGAAATCGCTAAAGAACTTGCGGCAGATGAAAAGGAAAATTCCGAACATGTGATGCTGGTAGATCTCGCCCGGAATGATCTTAGCCGTAATGGAAGTGATGTAAAAGTGGAAAATTACCGGGAAATTCAATTCTTTTCCCATGTTATACACCTGGTAAGCAAAGTCACAGGAAAGAAAGATCCTGATGTTCCAACTCCACAGATAGTTGCAGACACTTTCCCAGCCGGAACTTTGAGCGGCGCACCTAAACCTATGGCGCTAAAGCTTATCGAAAAATTTGAGAATGTAAATAGAAGCGCTTACGGCGGAGCGATAGGATTTATGGATTTTGAAGGGAACTTTAACCATGCGATTATCATCAGGTCTTTTGTGAGCAAAAATCATGAATTGCATTACCAGGCCGGGGCAGGAATAGTTTCAGAATCTAAACCTGAAAATGAGTTGCAGGAAGTCTATAATAAATTAGGTGCACTTACAAAGGCGCTTGAAATTGCTGAAGATATATAATGAAAGAGATGAAAAAAATACTGGTTATCGATAATTATGATTCGTTTGTTTACAATCTGGTGCATTACCTGGAAGAATTAGATTGTGAAGTGGTGGTTAGAAGAAATGATCAGCTGCATATTGATGATGTGGAAGATTTTGATAAAATTTTATTATCGCCTGGTCCTGGTGTTCCAGATGAAGCTGGACTTTTAAAGCCCATTATCGAAAAATATGCTGCTACCAAAAGTATCTTGGGAGTATGCCTGGGAATGCAAGCGATCGGAGAAGTTTTTGGAGGAAGATTATTGAATCTTGATGATGTTTATCATGGTGTAGCCACGAAAATTGAATTATTTGTAGATGATGAATACATTTTCAGCAAGCTTGAAAAAGAATTGCAGGTGGGAAGATATCATTCCTGGGTAGTTGAGAAAAATCTGCCTCCGGTTCTAGAGGCAACCAGTTACGATGAAAAAGGCGAGATCATGTCTTTAAGGCATACTGAATTTGATGTTCGGGGAGTTCAATTTCATCCTGAGTCAGTATTAACTCCGGAAGGAAAAAAAATGATCCAGAATTGGGTGGAATATGAATTTCAAAAGGAAACAGAAAAATCAGAAGTAAAACCTGAGCACGAATTATAAAGAATGAAAGAACTATTAAACAGGCTTATCAGCCATGAAACTATAAGCACCGAAGAAGCCAAGCAGGTGATCTTCAATATTTCTGAAGGTAAATACAACGATACTCAAATTGCCGCCTTTCTTACAGTATATATGATGCGAAGCATTACTATTGAAGAATTGGAAGGTTTCCGGGATGCCCTGCTGGAATTATGTATTAAAGTAGATCTATCAGGTTATGAAGCGGTGGATCTCTGCGGAACCGGTGGCGACGGCAAGAATACTTTTAATATATCCACGACTTCTTCTTTCGTAACTGCAGGTTCTGGCGTAAAGGTTGCCAAGCACGGAAATTATGGTGTTTCCTCTGTAAGCGGAAGTTCTAACGTGATGGAACATCTAGGAATCAAATTCAGCAATGATGCCGGATTTCTGGAAAATTGTATTGACAAGGCAAATATTTGCATCCTGCACGCCCCGCTATTTCATCCGGCAATGAAAAATGTAGGCCCGGTTAGAAAAAGTCTGGCGGTGAAAACATTTTTCAATATGCTTGGACCTATGGTAAATCCAGCATTTCCAAAGAATCAATTAGTCGGCGTTTTCAGCCTGGAACTGGCGAGGATGTATGCGTACCTTTATCAGAATACCGATAAGAATTATACCATTTTGCATGCACTGGATGGATATGATGAAATTTCACTGACTGGTGAAACAAAAAGTATCAGTAATAATTCTGAAAGAATACTGAGGCCTTCAGATTTTGGTATTTCAGAACTGAGAGAATCTGAAATTGCCGGTGGTGGCTCCATTGATAGTTCCGCAGAAATTCTAACAAACATATTGAAGGGAAAGGGAACCGTAGCGCAGAAAAACGTAGTTTGCGCAAATGCTGGAATGGCCATCGCAACCTCCAGGAATTTGAGCCCTCAGGATGGTTTTGCCGCGGCTAAAGAATCATTGGAATCAGGTAAAGCATTCGAAAGTTTTAAAAAATTACAGGAATTAAGTCAAAAACTAAACTGATGAATATTCTCCAAAAGATCATAGCCGATAAATATAAAGAAGTCGAATTAAAGAAATCACTGATCCCGATATCTCAACTGCAAAACTCAGTGCTATTCGATAGAAAATGTATTTCCCTGGCTAAAAATTTAAAAACAGGATCCGGAATAATTGCGGAACATAAAAGAAGGTCGCCTTCAAAATCTGTGATTAATCAAAGTTTGAATGTTCAGGATGTTGCCAAAGGTTATGAAGATGCAGAAGTTTCGGGCATTTCAGTTCTAACCGATGGAAAGTATTTTGGCGGGTCTTTAGAAGATCTGTTATATGCGAGAGCTTCAGTAAAGACTCCTATCCTGAGAAAGGAATTTATGATCGACAAATATCAGGTTTTAGAAGCCAAAGCTTATGGTGCTGATGCTATTCTTTTGATCGCCGCGGTTTTGACTGAAAAACAATTAATTTATCTTGCAGATTCAGCTAAAGATCATGGATTGGATGTCTTACTGGAAATTCATAATGAAGAGGAATTACAGAAATCACTGAAAGTTCGAGCTGATATGATCGGCGTAAATAATCGAAATCTGAAAACATTTGAAGTGAGCATAGAAAATTCCAAAAAATTGGCGAAACTAATTCCGGATGATTTCGTAAAGGTTTCGGAAAGCGGTATAAGCGATACGGCTGCAATTGCTGATCTTAAAAATTATGGATTTCAAGGTTTTCTAATAGGTGAGAATTTTATGAAAACAAACGACCCTGGATCTGCAGCAAAAGAATTTATTACCAAATTAAAGATGATCGTATAAATGAACCAGAATAATACGAAAGAGAAAAGTTTATTTATTTCTGCCTCTGGACAAAGTTCAGGCTTGAGTCTTAAGGTTTGTGGAATGAAGCAACCGGGGAATATGATCCAGGTGGCAGAACTTCAGCCCGACTATATGGGCTTTATCTTTTACGATAAATCTCCACGTTATTTTGATGATAAACTTCCCGAAATTCCTTCTGAAATAAAAAAAACAGGTGTTTTTGTAAATGCTGAAATTGAAGAAATTAAGGAAAAGGTTGCAAAATTTGATTTGAATGCGATTCAGCTTCACGGCGATGAGTCGGCGGGATTTTGCAAAGAACTTAAGGCTGAACTTCAGCAATCTGGGAACACCCCGGAAATGATCAAAGTTTTTTCAGTTGGTGAAAATTTCGATTTCCAGGAAATTAAGCCATACGAAGGGATCGTGGAATATTTTCTTTTCGACACAAAAACGGAACTGCGTGGTGGATCTGGCAAAGATTTTAATTGGGAAATTTTGAAAGATTACCCTTCTAATACTCCATTCTTTTTAAGTGGGGGAATAGGATTGGAACATGCAAGTGCAATTTCAGAATTGAAAAATCACTTTTTAAAAATAGGAAAACCGGCATTGCTTCATGCAGTTGATGTAAATAGCAAATTTGAATTAAAGCCGGGATTAAAAAAATTAAAGGAATTGAAAGATTTCAAAACACAGATAAATTCATAGGATGAGCTATCAGGTTGATGAAAAAGGATACTACGGAGAATTTGGCGGCGCCTACATTCCAGAAATGTTATATCCAAATGTTGAGGAATTGCGTTCGCGCTACCTTGATATCATGCAGGAAGAATCTTTTCAGAAAGAATTTAAAGACCTGCTAAAAGAATACGTAGGGCGCCCTACTCCGCTTTATTACGCCAAAAGATTCAGTGAAAAATATGGCACCAAGGTTTATTTGAAACGTGAAGATCTATGTCATACGGGCGCACATAAAGTGAATAATACTGTTGGGCAGATCCTGATGGCACAAAAACTAGGTAAAAAACGCATCATTGCAGAAACCGGTGCAGGTCAGCATGGAGTTGCTACCGCTACTGTTTGCGCGCTTATGGGCATGGAGTGCATTGTTTACATGGGCGAGATCGATATTGAACGGCAAGCGCCAAATGTCGCGAGAATGAAAATGCTTGGAGCTAAAGTGGTTCCTGCTAAGTCTGGAAGCAGAACTTTGAAAGATGCGACGAATGAAGCTATTCGTGATTGGATCAACAATCCTGTGGACACACATTATATCATCGGTTCTGTGGTTGGACCACATCCATACCCTGATATGGTTGCCAGGTTCCAGGCGGTTATTTCTGAAGAGATCAAAAAACAACTGCAGGAAAAAGAAGGAAAAGAAAACCCTGACTATGTTGTAGCTTGTGTTGGTGGAGGAAGCAATGCTGCAGGGGCCTATTATCATTATCTTGACAATCCTGATGTGGGAATAATAGCCGTGGAAGCTGCCGGAAAAGGCATCGATTCAGGCGAAAGTGCGGCAACATCAGCTTTAGGAAAAACCGGAATTATTCACGGAAGCAAAACTTTATTAATGCAAACGGGCGATGGCCAGATCACTGAGCCATATTCCATTTCGGCCGGACTCGATTATCCAGGGGTTGGACCTATGCATGCAAATCTTTTCACTAGTAAAAGAGGTGAATTTATAAGTGTTACCGATGAAGATGCCATGAAAGCTGGTCTGGAACTCGCGAAATTGGAAGGAATTATTCCAGCCATAGAAACCTCTCATGCTCTCGCAATTTTTGAAAATAGGAAATTTGATAAGGACGATATCGTAGTGGTAAACCTTTCGGGGCGTGGAGACAAGGATCTGAATACTTATATCGAATATTTTAATCTATAGAATGTCATTCTGAACTTATTTCAGAATCTATTGAGACGCTGAAATAATTTCAGCGTGACGAATTCTAAGAATTTTGGAAAAATGAACAGAATAAATAAAAAATTGCAGGAAGACCATAAACTGCTTTCCATATACTTCACTGCCGGATATCCGGATTTCGAGGATACAGAAAAGATCATTGTAGATCTTGAAAAAAATGGTGTTGACTTTATAGAAATTGGATTACCGTTTAGTGATCCTTTAGCTGACGGACCAACAATTCAGGACAGCTCTACGAAGGCTTTGAAAAATGGAATGACCACCACTAAACTTTTTCAGCAGTTAGCTGGTATCAGGGGAAAGGTTGAAATTCCATTAATTATCATGGGCTATTTTAATCCAATTTTACAATTTGGGGTTGAGCAATTCTGTAAGAAATGCGAGGACACAGGAATTGACGGACTCATTATCCCTGATCTTCCCGTAGATGTTTATCATGAAAAATATAAGGAGTTATTTGACAAATATGGTCTTAGAAATATTTTCCTGATCACTCCGCAAACTTCAGATGAACGTATCAAATTTATTGACTCGGTTTCAGACGGATTTATTTATATGGTGAGCAGCGCAAGCGTAACTGGTTCTACAAGTGGTTTTGGGAATGATACCAGAGATTATTTTAAAAGAATCAATAATTTAAATCTGAAAAAACCACAAATTGTAGGTTTTGGAATTAAAGATAAAGAAACTTTTGACCAGGCAACCGAATATGCCAAAGGAGCGATTATTGGAAGTGCTTTTATCAAACACCTGAACGAAAATGGAACTTCGAATATCAAATCATTCGTTGAGAATGTCAAGCTTTAACCTAATTGTAACAGGGTATTAGCAGCTTTTAAGACTACTTCTTGTTATCTTGGATTAAATCTTAAAAAATAAAAGTTATGGGAGGACCAATTGAAGATAAGCATAAAGGAAGAACTAAGGATCAGAAGAATCCAACAAATCCTACTGGTAATCGTAATGAAAAAACGAACGAGGTAGATTTTGACGACAAAACCATTAAAGACCAACAGAATAAACAATAGTTTATGGGAAAAGGAGACAAGAAAACTAAAAGAGGAAAAATTGCAATTGGCACTAGTGGAAAATTAAGACCTAAACGTAGAAAGTTTAAGATTAAACCCACCACGTTAGCCGATCAGGATAAAAAAGAATTGCAATAATCCTGAATTAGAAAAATTCTCTATACTGAAGAACCCTGAAATCAAGAGTATTGAATTCAGGGTTCTTCTTTTTTAATTCTTTATATAAGGGATTACTTCCCACAGCGATATTAGCTGCTCCTGAAGGAGCGATAAGCGAAACCGTTTTTATCAGTCTGCCATTAAGTAGGAATTGATGAATTCGAGGCGATTTATTTGAAATGACCTTTAATTTTATGTCCGGATGATTTTGTCTTAAATACTTACGGAAAAAAAATTCAGGTCCGTTTTTAGAATTCCCTCCAGTAAAAAGTAGTGTATTAATCTTCGTGTGTTCGCGTAGGATTCCAATCATATCACGAAGTTCGACTTTCTGCATACCCAGATCTGAGGCATCGATTTTTTCCCTTCGGCTACTTTCAACCACATCGCAAATTCCTATTCCCCTTTCTATCAAAAAGTCTTTTCTTTCCTGTATAGCTTCTGCGGTGTTTTCAAATTTAAGATCAAGATCAAAAATTCTATTCAATATGATCCACAACTGCCCGTCACGACTTCCATAACAAAAATCAACATCGTCCTCCTTAAACTTCCCCTGGGTAAACCTTGGTGGTGGTAAGGTGCCAACAATCAATTTTGTTGCTGACTCAGGAATAAATGGTGGATAAGGGTGTTTGTGGTGAAAAAGTTCCAAATAAATTTAATTAATAATTACAGGCTAATTTTGTTTTAGCAGCTAAAAATCATGAAACGTAATCAGTTTAAAGTCAACTATTACCGTATAAAAGTTGGTTCGTTCTCGTTCTTAGTGTGTTCCTCGCTAAATCGATAATCATCATAATCAAAACCTTTGATATCCTCCAAAGTTTTGCAATCATGATCAATAATATAACGAACCATAGATCCTCGCGCTTTCTTGGCAAAGAAGCTGATGATCTTTAATTTTCCGTTCTTGAAATCCTTAAATACGGGAGAAATTACAGGAACTTTTAGTTTCTTGGTATCTATTGCCTTGAAATATTCGTTGCTGGCAAGATTCAGAAAAAGCTCATCATCTTGTAGTTCATTATTTAAAAAATCGGTCACTTTTTTCTGCCAGACTTCATAAAGATTATCCTTTCTTTCGATCCCGATGGAAGTTCCCATTTCCAACCTATATGGCTGGATTAGATCAAGCGGTCTCAAAATCCCATACATTCCGGAAAGAATTCTTAAAGTATCCTGAACTCTGTCTATCTTATCCTTTGGAATTGTGTAGGCATCCAGGCCCGTATAAACATCACCATTGAAAGCATACATGGCAGGACGAGAATTCTTCTTATCATGATCTTCTTCAAATTCCTGGTATCGGGTATAGTTTAAATCAGCCAGCTTATCGCTAATACTCATCAATTTCGAAAGCTCCTTTTTGCTTTGCCTGGAAAGTTTACGGTTTAACTTTCCTGCAGTTTCCAGAAATTCTGGCTGAGTTCCTCTAGTAGTAGGTAATTTTGATTCATAATCCAGCGTTTTCGCCGGCGAAACAACAATTTTCATTTCTTTTCGGTTAATTTTCTACCAAAGATAACCTATCAGTTCAAAAACCGAAAAATCCCTGAAATTTGTTTCTTATGAATCTATAGAAGGCTTTTATGCTATAGATCTTCTAACTGGTTCTTAGCATAGCCACGCCACTTATCAATACAGTTTACCATATCCTCAGGAATGTCTGAATTGAAGCTCATCCATTTCCCTGTTTCCGGATGCTCGAAACCTAAGGTTTTTGCATGCAAAGCCTGTCTTGGAAGAATTTTAAAACAATTGTCTACAAATTGCTTATACTTGGTAAATGTAGTTCCTTTCAAGATCCTGTTTCCGCCATAACGCTCATCGTTAAAAAGAGTATGGCCAATATGCTTCATATGAACACGAATTTGGTGAGTTCTTCCAGTTTCCAGTTTACAGGAAACCAAAGTCACATATCCCAACCGCTCTATAACTTTATAATGCGTGACAGCTGGCTTGCCATTTTCAGCTTCATCTCCTTCATAAACTATATTCTGAAGCCTATTCTTGGGGTTTCTGCCAATATTCCCTTCGATCGTTCCTTCCTCCTCTTCAACATTACCCCAAACGATCGCAACGTATTCACGTTCACTGGTTTTATCAAAGAATTGCTTGGAAAGATGGGCCATCGCCTCTTCGGTTTTAGCGATCACTAAGAGTCCGCTCGTATCTTTATCAATTCTGTGTACAAGTCCCGGGCGATCACTACTATTATTTGGGAGATTGTCAAAATGATGTACCAACGCATTGATCAAAGTTCCGCTATAATTTCCATGACCGGGATGAACAACCATTCCGGCAGGTTTATTCACCACCAAAAGAACCTCATCTTCATAGACAATATCCAATGGAATATCTTCAGGCACTAATAGATATTCGTATGGCGGATGCTCGAACATCACCTGCACGGTGTCGCCACCCTTCACCTTGTAATTTTGCTTTACGGTTTCTCCATTTACATAGATATTTCCGCTTTTGGCAGCTTTCTGAATTTTATTTCTAGTAGCATTTTCAATAAAGTTCATCAGGTATTTATCTACCCGAAGTGGCTTCTGCCCTACTTCTGCTACGAATTTGTGATGTTCATAAAGACTTTCGTCCTCTTCTTCATCTTCAATATCTTCTCTTTGATCTTTATTAGAATTCATCAACTTCGCTATCTGTTTCGGTTTCGCTTTCTACATCCAGCGTGTCTTCCTCCGTATTTCTATATCTTCCGCTACCATCTCCAAGAACCAGGTCTATCACAGAAGTTTTCATCAATTCATCTCCCGGCTCTATCAATTTTCCTTTATGTCTAAGTTCTAAAACTGCATCTTCAGCAATATCCGGCTTATAAGAAACCTCCCCTATCTCAAATCCCAGAGATCGTAAGGTTGGTTCAACCTGCCTTCTTGTTTTTCTGATCAAATTATTCGGAACTTCAATTTTTCTATATCCTGAAGGATTCAGCGTTAAATAAATTTTTCGGTCTTCCTTTACAAATTTACCCGGAGCTGGCACCTGATCGATCACCGAATATCTTGGAAAATCGGGATTGAAATTTGCTGAATCCAGGATCTCAAAATCAAGATCGAGCTCGTCCAGCCTGTCTTCAACATTATCCAGATTCATTTTCGCCAGATCTGGAACTTCAATTCTCTGATCCTGGTTCGTAGAATAATCAAGCCATTGCATCGTTAAAAATGAAAGCACCACTAATACTATAACCGCAAGTACAAGCTGTATCAAAAATGTCTTGCTGAAAATAAATCGAAATAATCCCATAGTTTTTAGATAATGGGCAAAGATATAAAACCCTTTGGTTTTGGTGACTGCCCTTTTAAGTGATATTTTTGTTTAACGACTTCTAACCGGATATATTGAATATGAAGAAAAAAATTGCCATCGCAATGGGCGGATATTCCAGTGAATATCGCATTTCCATCAATAGCGGAAATATTGTATATAAACATCTAGATCGTGACCTTTATGAACCATACCGCGTACACATATTACAAAGCGAATGGTTTGTCGTGGCTGAAGATAATACCCCTTACCCCATTAACAAAAGCAATTTTACAGTGAAGATCGACGACAAGGTGATAGAATTTGACTGTGTATTTAATACTATTCACGGTACTCCTGGTGAGAACGGACTTCTTCAAGCCTATCTTGAATTGATAGGTATCCCTCAAACAAGCTGCGATTACTACCAGTCGGCACTAACTTTTAATAAAAGGGATCTAATAAGTGTTTTGAAACCTTACGGAATCAAAGCGGCGAAGAATTATTTTCTGAATAAAGATCAGGAGATAAATACTAAAGAAATTGTTGATGCAGTCGGACTCCCATGTTTTGTAAAGGCCAATCGAGCTGGCAGTAGTTTTGGAGTTACCAAAGTGAAAACTGAAGATGAAATTGTAGCAGCGGCTAAAACTGCCTTTACCGAAGACGATGAAGCGATCATAGAATCTTTCCTTGACGGAACTGAAGTTTCTGTTGGAGTAATCACTTATAAAGGAGAAGTTATGGCTTTACCTGTAACTGAAATTGTTCCTGATGGCGAATTCTTTGATTATGAGGCAAAGTATCTAGGGAAATCTCAAGAGATCACACCAGCCAGAATTTCTGAAGAAGACACTAAAAAAGTGCAGGATATTGCAGTGATGATCTATAAAAAACTCAAAATGAAAGGTCTTTCCCGATCTGAATTCATTTTTCATGATGACGAACCTCATTTTATAGAGATGAATACCAATCCAGGCATTAGCCAGGCTAGTATTTTACCGCAACAGGCAGAAAAGGCCGGTATCAGTCTGAAAGATCTTTTTGGGAGCACCATCGAAGCGGCACTAAATCAATAAATAAATTCTGATTATCTTTTCCATTGATAATTGCACAAAATCCTTTCGATGAAAAAAGCCGTTTTTCCGGGATCATTTGATCCCCTTACCTTAGGACATACAGATATAATTGACCGCGCGCTACCACTATTTGACGAAATTATTCTGGCCATCGGCACGAATTCCAGCAAGAAATATATGTTCAGTCTTGAAGAACGGTTGCATTTTTTAAAGGAAACTTATAAGGATGAGCCGAAGATCACCGTAGAAACCTACAAAGGTTTAACGGTAGATTTTTGTAAGTCACAGGAGGCTAAATTTATTCTTCGCGGTTTAAGAAACGGGCAGGATTTAGAATTTGAGAAAGCAATAGGGCAAACCAATTATAAAATGTCTGGCATCGATAGTATATTTTTCATTTCCAGCTCAGGACTTGCTCATATTTCCTCTACCGTGGTAAGAGATGTAATGCATCACGGCGGAAATTATGAATTCATGGTACCTGATATAGTTAGAAAAAAGTAGTATCTGTATCTGCTTAAATTGCCCAATTCTCCCAATCTGATTTTATAAGTTAAAAATCAGCCTGGCTCCACCGAAATAATTTCTCGGATTTTCTGGATAATAATAACGCGGAGCAGATCCTCCGAAGCCAACTGCATTTGTGACAATACTTGCTGCATAGCTTTGATCCAGAAGATTATTAATTCCAAAATTAAATTGGAGTGCAAGTTTTTCGTTCAAATCCCAATCATAATTCAATTTTAGATTCAATAATTGATAAGGTTCAGTATATCCGGAATTTGCATCATTTAGTGCCATTTCTCCAAATGCCTGGTAATTAATTCTACCCGTAAAATCCTTAAACGCAAGCTCCATTCCAGGTGAGATCATATATTCAGGAACACCGGGAATAGTATTTCCAGAATAGTTTTCGCCAAGATCAACAAATTTATCAAAACTGAAAAAGTTGAAATTTGAATTCAGAAACCATTTTAATCGAATATCCTCTGATAAATTTGTTTGGTAAACTGAACTGAACTCAACCCCGTTATGGTCTGCTTTTCCGGCATTCACTCCAACATATTGATCCTGTCCTACTCTTCTAGCCACTAACAAATTCCTGATCTGGATAGTATATAAATTCAATTCGGTATACAGTCTATTTCCTAGCCAATTGCCCTTGAACCCGATCTCGTAATTCCATCCTGTTTCAGTTTTAAGGTCTGTATTTATTAAGCCTTCAGGCGTTAAGGTTTCTGCAACCGTTGGTGTTGAGAAACCATGACTGGCAGAGATATAAAAGTTTTTACCTTCAAAAGCTTCGTACGTAAAGCCTAACCGGGGCGAAAGAATAGGATCAAAAGAATAATCACCAGACTGATCTATATTGTCTTCTGTAAAATCATCTTCAAGATCATAGCTAGTCACGTTAAAATTCAGACCTATTTCCGCGGAAAGTTTTGAAGTTATTTCCGAATTCCATTGAGCAAACACATTCAGATAATTACGAACCTGTTCATTAAAATTTAAGCGATCTCCCTGTAAACTTCTTCTTTCTTCCGTTTGCTCATAAAGATTTTCAAAAGTGCCTGTTTCGTAAAGTTCAAGCATGGTTTCTGCCCCGAAACTTAACTCCGACTGTTTTGAGAAAATAGAAGTCTTGTAATTAAATTTGGTTCTGGCTCCAAAAGAATGCCTTTCTTCATCCAGTATATTAAATGGCCTCGGTTCATAACCATCTCTAGAATTATAAAAAACTGAAGTAGAATTAATGAATCTTTCCGAAAAATGATGTTCGTAAGCAATCCCGATAATATTTTTATCATAAGATTCGTAACCTGCAGCCTGATTCCAGGTGAAAGCCGCTTTTTCAGGGTTATTTCTAAAATCTGTTTCGTTCAAAGAACTAGGTATAAATGCTTTTAGATTGGTATAAGAAAAAAAGAATGACCAGTAATTCCCAGATTTATTGATCAGGCCGGCAGATCCAAGCATCGATATCCTATCGTAATCTCCATTCTGTCTAAAGCCGTCACTTTGCACCTGATTATAATTAAAAGAAAGATCGAGACTATCTTTCACGTAACTTAAATTTGCTCTGGTTTTCCGGGTATTAAAGCTGCCATAACTAAAATCTGTCGTAATAGATTTCTGATCTCTCCTATTGCGTTTTGTAAATAAATTAATAGAACCACCCAGCCCGGCTCCATAAGCTGAAGAAACCGGTCCTTTATATATTTCAATTCTATCCAGGTATTCAGAATCAAAATCATCCAACGTTAATTCTCCTTCGGCAGTGGTTAAAGGAATACCGTTTATATAAGCCTTAATTCGGTTAGTACTGTATTGCGATCTTGCGCCTATTCCTCGAATATTGATCTTATTGGTATTCAGAGCACCCTGACTTACAAAAACTCCGGGTACGAAATTGAAATTTTGAACAAGATTAAAGTTATCCGTTTTTTGAAGATCGTTTTCAGAAATAAGACCAACAGAAGCAGGTATTTCCCTGATTTTCTCCGGAATATTAGAACTACGAATGATCACTTCAGATAATTGATCAATATCCTTTTCGAGATAAACCTTTATCTCACTAGTCTTCTTTTGAAAGGCCATAATTGCCCCCAAATAACCCGACATGCAAAATTCCAATTCTAGCGGATATTCGAAATTCTGAAATTTGAAATTCCCATACCTGTCTGTTCTTTGACTTTCACCAGAATTCCTATCAGTGACTTTCACATTCTCCAAAGGAAATTGATATCTACTATCCATCACTCTTCCCTTTATCTTCTGGGAACTGACAGATTGTATAAAAAATAAAAAGATAAAAGAGAAAATCAGGTACTTCTTCAAGACAATTGGTTTTAGTCACAATTTTAAACATAATTGAGTAGAAAAAACTGGTTTTCTCAACTTTAAAAATTGCTTTTAAATATTTTAAGGAAAGTCTGAAAATGAGATAAGCCTGATGTTTTTGGTTGCTTTCAGACTTTTTAGTTAAGTTTACGGCTAGATTTTTAGAAAATTTTATGAAAAAACTGTGGTTGATATTGGGGATTGTAATCAGCCTTTCGTCTTGTGATTTTTCTAAGTACAAGCTAGTTAAAGATTACGATTTCGAAACCCGATTTGAGAAATCTGTAGGTACCGAAACCGGCACCTATGCAGAGGTTATAGAATTTTATAAGAAACTGGCAGATGCTTACCCAAGCATTAGCCTGGAGGAATTTGGTGAAACTGATAGTGGTTTACCACTACACCTGGCCATTTACAATCCTGCCGGCGAATTTGATCTTGAAAAACTTAGAAAGTCTAATAGTGTCATGCTTATCAATAATGGTATTCATCCTGGTGAAAGTGATGGAATAGATGCTACCATGATGCTTTTTAGAGATATGGCGGCCGATTCTATTGGCTCTCCAAAAAACACCATTGTCGCTACCATCCCTATTTACAATGTTGGCGGAGCGCTGAATAGAAATTCAAGCACAAGGACAAATCAAAACGGTCCTAAAGAATACGGCTTTAGAGGAAATGCTCGTAATTACGATCTCAACAGAGATTTCATAAAATCTGACACTAAAAACGCTCAGACATTTTACGAGATATTTCACTATCTGAATCCCGATGTATTTATTGACAATCATGTAAGCAATGGTGCAGATTATCAATATACGCTAACCCATTTATTCACCCAGCATGATAAGCTTGGTGGAAACCTAGGAGATTATGTCCAGAAGAAAATGATGCCGGCCCTGGAAGACTCATTACAGGCAAAGGACTGGGATATCACTCCTTATGTAAATGTTTTTAATGAGGTTCCTGAAACCGGATTTTCACAATTCATGGATTCTCCAAGATATTCAACCGGTTATGCTGCCCTCTGGAATACTTTAGGTATGATGGTGGAAACCCATATGCTAAAACCCTACGATAAAAGAGTCTGGGGAACCTACGAACTCATGAGATCGATGATCAAGATCACAGATGCTGAGAGTTCAGTTATTAAGGATTTGAGGAATCAAGCCAGAAGAAAATATCTTACAGATCGAAAATATAACTTGAAATTTGAAGTAGATGAAGAGAATCCTTCCAAACGAAATTTCAAAGGTTTTGAAGGTGAAAATATAGCTAGTGATGTGACTGGCCAAGAACGATTGAAATATGATCGTGATCAACCTTTCAACAAAGAGATAGAGTATTTTGATAATTTCAAGGTAACCGAGGAGATCGAAATTCCACGTGCGTACATCATTCCGCAAGGTTGGTGGCCTGTAATAGATCGCTTAGAAATGAACAATATTAAAATGGAAACTCTGGAAAGAGATACCGTTATCAATGTTGAAGTTTACAAGATCGAAGATTATCAGACTACTAAAACGGCCTACGAAGGTCACTATCCACACAGTAATACTCAGGTTTCAAGGACTTCTGAAGATGTTAGATTCCGTAAGGGAGATTATCTTATCACCACTTTTCAGGACGGAGCGCGTTATTTGCTTGAAACACTGGAACCATCTGCAGTAGACTCATTTTTCAACTGGAACTTTTTCGATACGGTGCTTCAGCAAAAAGAAGGATTCTCTCCATATGTTTTTGAAGATATTGCAAAAGGGATGCTAGCAGCAGATCCTGAACTTAAAGATGAGTTTGAAACTAAAAAGCAGGAAGATTCAGATTTTCGAAATAACTGGTATGCTCAATTAGATTGGCTGCACAAAAAATCAGGTAATTATGAGCAAGCTCATTTACGCTACCCAGTCTTCCGACTTCCCCGCTAGAAACTTTTCAGGAAACAGCATTTTGATATTGGCATAAGATTTTTTTAAAGCTTTCTGAGTTTTTTCAAAATCCTTCCATTTCGCCTTTTTAATGCCTTCTTTTACCTCAGGAACGAGTTCGCCGTCAAAATCGGTATGCATTTCATACCAATAAGTCTCTTTCAGCTTTAATTTTCCCTTTCTTTTGAAAACATGATAGGTTTTGGTGATAAACCTTGTAATCTCAAGATTCTGAACTCCAGTCTCCTCTTCTACTTCTCTAATGGCAGATTCTTCAATGCTTTCATTCTTTTCTGTTTTACCTTTAGGAAGGTCCCAGCGATTATTTCTGTAAATAAATAGGATCTCTTTTTTGGAATTTACCACCATACCTCCTGCCGCGGTAACCACCTTCATCTTTTTAAAAAGAAGCTTTAATAGCTTGTTCTCATCTTTATGATAAAGATTTACATAATGTAATTTCCCCTTTAAAATTTTTCTGATCACTTTTTTCAGTCTAACAGTCTTCAAAGGAAAAGAAGTGTAGTTTTCCCCAATTTCTTTCTTTGTAGAAACAATTATGGGAATATCATTCACAAAAACTTTATACATTTGCAGCTATGATTTTGAATAAAGAAACAGCAAAAAAGACTGCTGAGCTTTTATTGCAAATTAAAGCAATAAAATTAGAACCACAAGAGCCTTTTACTTGGGCCAGCGGCTGGAAGTCGCCAATTTATTGTGATAACAGGATCATTTTGTCTTACCCAATGATCAGAAATTACGTTAGGGAGAACTTCGCCAAACAGATTGAAGAAAAGTATGGCAAGCCAGATGTGATTGCAGCCGTAGCTACGGGTGCCATTGGAATAGGAATGTTGGTAGCAGAATATCTAAGTCTGCCATTTGCCTACGTAAGACCTGAACCGAAAGGTCATGGAAGACAAAATCAGATCGAGGGTAATCTGGAAGAAGGTCAAACGGTGGTAGTTATTGAAGATCTTATAAGTACAGGGAATAGCAGTTTGAATGCTGTTAAAGCTTTAAAAGAAGCCGGAGCCAATGTAAAGGGCATGTTCGCGATCTTTACTTATGGATTTGATACTTCGGTGAAAAATTTTGAAAACCTGGAAATCGAACTGCATACCCTCAGCGATTACGAAAATCTGATAGAAACCGCTCAAAAAACGAATTATATAAATATTGAAGAAGCAGGTGTGCTACGCAAGTGGAGAGAAGATCCTGCAAACTGGAAACCATAATATGAAATTAGAAAGCCAAAAAGTAACTGCAGATAAAAGTCAGCAGGAAATGTTCCAATTCCTAACCAATGTTGAGAATTATGAACAAATAATGCCTTCGAGCAAAGAAAAATTCCAAGTATTAACTGAAGACAGCTTTCTTTTTCAATTAAAAGGAATGCCAGAGATAAGACTGAAGATCATTGAAACTAATGAACCCAATCTTGTGGTTCTTGGCTCTACTTCAGATAAATTTCCTTTCAGACTAAAAACACATATTGAAGATGCCGATAACGGGAAAAGTGAAGTGAACATGGAATTTGAAGGAGAATTTAATGCGATGATGAGCATGATGATCAAAAGTCCATTAAAGAAATTCATAACAGCCTTAACTGAGAATATTGGAAAGCTGTAAATTGAAAATCATCAAAGTTTAAAGCCGGAGCGATTGTTCCGGCTTTTTTATTTAATAAAGCAGCTGGATCTCCTTCAAATCATAAGTCTGAAAAACGCTGTCTTCTATTTCCAGGTTCAATTTACCTTCGGTGGTCACACCCCTGATAATCCCATTGAATTTTTCGCCATTTTTTGAAGCGAACGAAGAAACCACATTAAGCCTGAACATTTTTTTAGCATATTCTTCCAGGATCTCAGTAGCTTTTCTGGAATTCAGTAATTTCAGCGCATTTTCAATTTCAGCGACAAATTTTAAAAGCAATTCATCCAGATCATAGGATTTTTCTGAAACAGATTTTAGGGAGCCAGCCTGCGGAAGCTGATCAAAATTATCCTGATTTACATTTAGTCCTATACCGATGATGCTGGCGACAATTCCTTCGGTCTTTACAATGTTCTCTATAAGAATGCCACCAATCTTCTTTTTTGCTGACAGAATGTCGTTAGGCCATTTCACCTTAAGGTCAGGAATTTCAAGTCGTTCCAATACCTTCAGAACAGCCAAAGAAATGGTTGCACTCAATAGAAAATGCCTGGAAATATTCAGTTTATTTTGAGGATACAGAATACTGAAAGTGAGATTCTGACCTGCTTCAGACTCCCAATTTGAACCTCGCTGACCACGTCCTTCGGTTTGAGCGATCGCTCTTACGCAAACCGGTTCAAAATCAGTATTTCCTTCGTAAAATTTTCTAACGAAAGAATTGGTAGAGTCAATGGCATTAACTTTGATTATACGCATATATAAGTATAAGAGATAAGGCGTTAAAATCTTCTTTAACAATCTCTTTAAAAGAGCAAAAAATGATAAATTTGCGTAAATAAATTAATTTAATGTCGAAAAAGGAAAAAAACAGCGATCAACTTATTGCACATATCATAAAAGGGATAGAAGAAGTGAAGGGTAATGATATTGATATCCTGGACCTTAGAGAAATTGAAAATACAGTTTGTGATTACTTTATAATCTGCAATGGTACTTCAAATACGCAGGTTAACGCCATAGTAAATTCCATACAAAAAACAGTAAGTAAAAACCTGAAAGACAAACCCTGGCATATTGAAGGGAGCGAAAACGCAGAATGGGTACTCATGGACTACGTAAATGTAGTTGTTCACGTATTTCAGAAACATATCAGGGAATTTTACGATATTGAGAGCCTATGGGGTGACGCGAAGATCACTTCCATAGAAAGCAGTTATTAAATCTAAATTATTAGAAGAAGCACAGAATGGCGAATCAAAAATCGAAGAAAAAATTAGATCCCAAAAAACCTAAATTTAGTGCCTACTGGATTTATGCGGCGATCATTATTATATTTTTAGGACTTAATCTGTTTGGTGACGGAGGTTTCTCTGAACCAGCAAAAACGAATCCGGCAGAATTTAAAGAGTATCTAAGAAGCGGTGATGTCAAAAAGGTTGAGATCATAAACCGCAACCAGGCGAGAGTTTATCTTACCCCAGAAGCTAAAGAAAAGGATATACATAAAAAGAATATAGACCCTGATCTTTTCCCGACCGGTGAATCTCCGACTTATACTTTTCAGTTTGGAGACCTTCAGAATTTTGAAAATGATATCAATGAGATCAAGAAAGAAAATAATCTTGATACGGTAGTTACTTATGATACTTCCAGCGACGTATTAGGTGACCTTTTCTGGGCATTATTACCGTTTATCCTGATCATCGGAGTCTGGATATTTATTATGAGAAAAATGAGCTCTGGTGCCGGAGGAGGTGCAGGAGGTCAAATCTTCAATATTGGGAAATCAAAGGCTAAACTTTTTGACCAAAATACAGATGTAAAAACATCATTTAAAGATGTTGCAGGTCTTGAAGGTGCTAAGGAAGAAGTTCAGGAGATTGTGGATTTCCTTAAACAACCTGAAAAATACACCGCGCTTGGTGGGAAAATTCCGAAGGGAGCACTATTAGTAGGACCTCCGGGAACTGGTAAAACTTTACTTGCAAAAGCTGTTGCCGGAGAGGCGAAAGTTCCATTCTTTTCACTTTCAGGTTCAGATTTCGTTGAAATGTTTGTTGGAGTTGGAGCATCTCGAGTAAGAGATCTGTTCAAACAAGCAAAAGAAAAATCACCATCTATCATTTTTATTGATGAGATTGATGCGATTGGTAGGGCCAGAGGAAAAAGTAATTTCTCAGGATCTAATGATGAGCGTGAGAATACCCTAAACCAGTTATTAACTGAGATGGATGGTTTTGGAACGAACACAAATGTGATCGTGATCGCAGCAACCAACCGTGCAGATGTACTGGATAAAGCTTTAATGCGTGCAGGACGTTTTGATAGACAGATCTATGTTGACCTTCCAGACCTGAACGAAAGAAAAGAAATATTTGAAGTTCACTTAGCTCCTCTAAAAAGAGTTGCTGATGAGTTGGATACTGAATTCTTAGCTAAACAAACTCCTGGATTTTCAGGAGCAGATATTGCCAACGTATGTAACGAAGCTGCTCTAATTGCAGCAAGAAAAGGAAATAAAGCTGTTGGAAAACAGGATTTTCTGGATGCGGTAGATCGTATCGTTGGTGGACTTGAAAAGAAAAATAAAATCATTACTCCTAGTGAGAAAAAAGCGATTGCATTTCACGAAGCAGGTCACGCCACAGTGAGCTGGATGCTTGAACATGCGGCTCCGCTAGTAAAAGTAACTATTGTGCCTCGAGGCCAATCCCTTGGTGCAGCTTGGTATTTACCTGAGGAAAGACTTATTGTTAGACCAGAACAGATGCTGGACGAGATGTGTGCCGCTTTAGGTGGACGTGCAGCAGAAAAAGTGATTTTCAACAAGATCTCTACCGGAGCGCTTAGTGATCTGGAGAAGGTTACTAAACAGGCAAGAGCAATGGTTACAATTTATGGTCTTAACGAGGCTGTTGGTAATCTTACTTATTACGATTCATCAGGACAAAGCGAATATAATTTCACCAAACCTTATAGTGAAAAGACTTCTGAATTGATAGATAAGGAAATTTCTAACCTCATCGAAGATCAATATAGAAGAGCTCTTGATCTATTGGAGAAGAATAAAGATAAGCTTACTGAGCTTGCAGAAATACTTCTGGATAAAGAAGTTATCTTTAAAGATGACCTTGAAAAGATCTTTGGAAAGCGTCCTTTTGAAAAAGAAAAGGAAGAAGGAAAGCCGTTAAAAGAAAAGAACACTATACAGGAAAGTGCAGAAAACGAGGCTGAAACCAAGGATGTAAAAGGTAAAAATACAGACGAAGAAGGAGAATTAACTGAAAAAGATTCGGTTAATAAGTAGTGTAGAAGTTAAAGTAAAAAATCTGAAATTAAACAATGGTTAATTTCAGATTTTTTAACTTTGATAAATTGACTGTAAGAATCACACCCAAACTCTATGAATCTATTCAAGAGGTTTCTTAATCCCAAGTCGAAAGCAGACCAGGAGCAGGATATCCCTGAGAATGCAGACAGAGGGAAATATATGCCGGAGGTAAAATTACCAACCGATGAGCGTTTTATGCTCAATTTTAAAAATAACGGAGGTAAATTCTTATACTGCATAGATGATGCAGAAGTTCAGGAAGCATTCGACAACATTCTAATGGAGAATGATTGGTATGAAAAACAGTGCTGTTGCTTTGACGAGCAGCTTATGAACAAATTCAAGGATTTCAACCTCGAATTTAATAAATCTGCTAACGCAGAATTCTACTTATCAACATGTGAGTTCCTGGTTGCAAATGATGGATCTATTTTAATTTCATCCAATCAAATCAAGGAAAGAAAACTGCATGATCTTCCTGCTAATTTTATCATACTATCCTCTACAAGTCAGCTAATTGATACTATTGGAGAAGGCTTAAGAGGAATCAAATTTAAAAACAAACAGCAAATCCCTTCCAATATCACCACGATCAAGAATTTTGAAACTCAAAAAGAAGGTGATTTCATGAGTTATGGAAGTAGTACAAAAAACCTATATTTGCTGCTGCTGGAAGATCTGTAATTTATGAGGGAAACCATTATTCGTGCTGTTTCGGGATTGTTGTATACATCCATATTGGTTGCTTCCATCCTATCTTCAGAAGTGATCTTCATCATCCTCTTTTATTTATTAAGCCTTGTATGTCTTATAGAAATGCAAAAATTATTGCGCTTGAAAAGTTATGCGCTTTACTTTTTACAGGCCATTTTATTTTACCTGTTCAGCTTTTTAAAATTTAATCAGGATGCTACTATATTATTGTTATTAATAACTGTTTTCGTAAATCTATTCCTTGTAAAGGATTTGATTGTCGTTAAGAAAATTCCTGTTTTCGAGAAGAAGAAATATATCATAATTATTTTCTATTTGATTTCTTCCACCATATTCCTAACCCTTATTCCAACGATAGAAGGTGTATTCATACCAAAGCTGGTAATAGGAATTTTCTTCCTTATCTGGACGAATGATACCTTTGCATATTTGATTGGAAAAAATTTCGGAAAAAGGAAATTATATGAAAAGATCTCTCCCAATAAAACCATCGAAGGTTTCCTGGGCGGACTTGTCTTTAGTGTTTTGATGAGTTATGCTATTTGGTATTATACCGATTTCTTAACGATGTGGACATGGCTGGGAATGGCGATCATTTTAAGTATTTTTGGCACCCTCGGAGATTTGATCCAGTCAAAATTTAAAAGACAGGCAGGTGTAAAAGACAGCGGAAAATTAATGCCTGGCCACGGAGGATTGTTTGACAGGCTGGATAGTATTATCTTTGCCAGTCCATTCATTTATGCTTATTTATATATATTGAACTATGTTTCATAAAGAAGGATATAAAATAATGACTATTACTGCGATCATTCTTATCGCAATAAATATCATTACTTACAGTTTTATAAATGTCTACTGGATTAAATTTCTAATCCTTGTAGCTTCAATTTTCTTTTTCCTTCTGATCGTTCAGTTTTTCAGAAATCCAAAAAGAAATACGAGCCTCAATAATAAACATATCATTGCTCCTGTAGATGGAAAAGTGGTTGCTATTGAAGAGGTTTATGAAAAAGAATATTTTAAAGATAAGAGGTTGCAAATTTCAATTTTCATGTCTCCTATCAATGTTCATGTTACTCGCCATCCTGTTGGGGGTAAAGTAACTTACAGTAAATATCATCCTGGAAAATTCCTGGTTGCCTGGCATCCTAAATCCAGCGAAGAAAATGAAAGAACTACGGTAGTGGTGAAAAACGAAACTGCCGGTGAGATCCTTTATAGACAGATTGCCGGAGCTCTGGCTAAACGAATTGTGAATTATGCTGAAGTAGATACTGAAGTTGTTCAGGGAAGCGATAGCGGATTTATCAAATTCGGAAGTAGAGTTGATGTTTTTGTACCTATTGGAACAAAGATTAATGTAGAAATCAATCAAAAAGTTAAAGGAGGCGTTAGCGTAATCGCTGATGTTGCTTCTTAATACAAATGATGGCAGAAGAAAACGCAAAGTTTCTAAAAGCCTATGAAATGGCAAGCAGCACCAATCAGCAGTTCCCACCTGATGTGCTCCTACATTTTTACGCGCTTTATAAAAGAGCTACGGAAAAAAACGGGTTCTATATTCCTCCTACCAACCAGGGTGACCTTAGAAGTGCATTTAAGATCAATGCACTCGTACAAGTAAAGGAATTAAGCAAACAAGAGGCTGAAGAAAAATACATAGAACTTGTAGAAGAACATATCGGAGAAATACCGCGATAATCTCTTCCATTTAATCATAAAAAAAAGAGGACAGTTTGTCCTCTTTTTTATTTTATTGCCAATTGCAAAATTATCCCAGGCTTTTTAAACTAGCTTTCAAAGCTTCTATTTTAGCCTCTGCATCAGCCTTTTTGGTCTTTTCAATTTCAACAACTTTCTCTGGAGCATTATTTACAAAACGCTCATTCGATAGTTTTTTATCCACAGATTTCAGAAAGCCTTCAGTATAACTCAATTCTTCCTGGATCTTTTTCTTTTCAGCTTCAACATCAATCGCTCCCACGATAGGGATAAAATATTCATTGGATCTAACTCTAAATGACAAAGCTCCATCTACAGAACCATTTACATACTCAAGCCTAGAAATATTCCCCATTTTTGAGATGACACTATCAAATGTCTTCGAGGTATTTTCATTATTTAGAACACTCAGTTCAATTTCGTTCTTAAATGAAATATTCTTGTCTTTTCTGATCTTTCTCACTCCAGCAATAACTTCAGCAGCATGAGAGAATTCTTTTATGATATCCTCATTAAATTGAACCTGTTCAGGCCATTTCGCAACAATTAAAGCTTCCTCCGGACTTCTATCTGTAATTTCCTGCCAAATCTCTTCTGTAACAAACGGCATGAAAGGATGAAGAATTTTTAAATTATCTTCAAGAATTGCAATTACAGCTTTGTAAGTTTTTGCATCGATCGGCTCGCCATAACCAGGCTTGACCATTTCCAGAAACCAGCTACAGTAATCATCCCATATCAATTTATATGTAGACATCAAAGCATCACTAATTCTGTATTTTGAATAATGATCTTCAATTTCCCTAATCGTTTTCTGGAATTTTGCAGTATACCAATCGATAGCCATTTTAGCAGTCTCAGGCTGCTCTATTTCTTCTGAAACTTCCCAACCCTGAACAAGACGGAAAGCATTCCAAATTTTATTGGTAAATCCACTACCCTGCTTACAAAGATCTTCATCGAACATAAGGTCATTACCTGCAGGCGAGCTCAATAACATACCAACCCGAACGCCATCTGCCCCGTATTGATCTATCAATGCCAATGGATCTGGAGAATTCCCCAGAGATTTCGACATTTTTCTTCTTTGCTTGTCTCTAACAATCCCGGTTAAATAAACATTTTTGAAAGGTCTCTCTCCTCTGTATTCATAACCTGCCATGATCATTCTGGCAACCCAGAAAAACAGAATTTCTGGAGCTGTTACCAAGTCATTAGTTGGGTAATAATATTCAATCTCTTTATTTTCAGGCTCCAATATTCCATTGAACACGCTCATTGGCCATAACCATGAAGAGAACCAGGTATCCAGGGCATCTTTATCCTGAGTTAGATCAGACGAAGTCAAGTTATTATTTCCAGTCGCCTCTTTTGCTTTATCCAGCGCCTGTTCTGCAGTTTCTGCCACTACGAAATCATTTTTACCAGTTCCATAGTAATATGCAGGAATTTGATGTCCCCACCATAACTGACGAGAAATATTCCAGTCTCGAACATTTTCCATCCAGTGGCGGTAAGTGTTCAGAAATTTTTCCGGTACAAGATTGATATCATCACCCAGAACCGCTTCGATGGCCGGTTGAGCCATTTCTTTCATTTTCAGAAACCATTGATCACTTAATTTCGGTTCGATCACGGCACCAGTCCTTTCGCTAGTTCCAACTTTATTTACATAGTCTTCAACCTTGTCTACAAATCCAGATAATTCAAGCTCTTCAACAATTTCTGCTCTTACCACGAATCTATCTTTCCCTTCATAGTGAAGTCCATAATGATTCAAAGTAGCATCATCATTAAAAATATCGATCACATCCAGGTCATGCTTATCCCCAAGGTTTTTGTCATTTTCATCATGCGCAGGAGTGACCTTAAGGCAACCTGTACCAAATTCCATATCTACATATTCATCCTCGATGATCGGTATAGTTCGATTACAAATTGGAACGATCGCCTTCTTTCCTTTTAAATGCGTAAATCTTTCATCATTAGGATTAATACATATAGCAGTATCTCCTAAAATTGTTTCAGGTCGGGTAGTCGCGATAGTCAGATAGTCATCAGAACCATCCACTTTATATTTAAGATGGTAAAGCTTACCATTTCTTTCTTCATAATTAACCTCTTCATCAGAAAGCGTGGTTTTCGCCTGAGGATCCCAGTTTACCATTCGATATCCACGGTAAACAAGACCTTTTTCATAAAGATCAACAAAAACCTTGATCACGGATGCAGACATGTCATCATCCATGGTGAATTTAGTACGCTCCCAGTCACAGGAAGCACCTAACTTTTTCAATTGCTGAAGAATAATTCCTCCGTGTTTATTTGTCCAGTCCCAGGCGTGTTGTAGAAATTCCTCACGTGAAAGATCATTTTTTTCAATTCCTTCAGCTTTCAATTTTGCCACGACTTTTGCCTCAGTTGCAATAGAAGCATGGTCTGTTCCAGGAACCCAACATGCGTTATAACCTTTTAAACGCGCCCTTCTCACTAAAACATCCTGAATTGTATTATTCAGCATATGCCCCATATGAAGAACACCTGTAACGTTAGGTGGAGGAATAACAATTGTATACGGCTCTCTTTCATCTACTTCTGAATGAAAGTAATTATTTTTCATCCAGTAGTCGTACCACTTATCCTCTACTTTTTTCGCATTATATTGTGAAGCAATTGCCATTTCTTGGTCTGATTTTTGAATATTGGCAAAAGTAATTATTAATGTAGGATTATGAAAGCTGTTGAAATGATTAAAATTTTTGAGTTTTGAAGTATTTCGAGCTATCTTTACTAATCCGATTAAAATTTGAATTATGAAAAAATTTATTGTAATAGCCATTTTCGTTTTTGCTGGTCTGGCAACCACTCAGGCACAAAAGACGGCAAAGATCGAATTCAAGTCAGAAACAATTGACTATGGCGAAATCATGAGAGGAAGCGACGGCCTTAGAGTATTTGAATTTACAAATGTTGGTGATGCTCCTTTGATTATTGAAGATGTGAAATCCAGCTGTGGTTGTACGGTGCCAAAAAAACCGAAAGATCCAATCATGCCTGGAGAAACCGGTGAGATAGAGGTTAAATATGACACCAAAAGAGTTGGACCAATTAGAAAAACTGTTACGGTATATTCCAATGCGGAAGAACCAGTAAAAGCTTTAAAAATTAAAGGTCTGGTAAAAGAAGAAGCTGGAGACAGCAAATAAAATCGCTCAAATCATTTAAAGCCTTCCAATTTGGAGGGCTTTTTTTATTAAAATCAGTAGATAATTACCCTGAGAATATTATTGATTAATATTTAAATTTTGCAATTTTGCACTGCACAAATAATAAGCTATGCCTAAGATCTCTAATAAAGGGCTGGAAATGCCTGAATCTCCGATAAGAAAATTAGTTCCATTTGCTGAAGCAGCAACGAAAAAGGGACGTAAGATCTATCAACTTAATATTGGTCAACCAGACATCAAAACCCCTGAAGTTGCTCTCGATGCGGTTAGAAATCATGATATAGATGTACTTTCTTATAGTCATTCAGCAGGATTTGAAAGCTACAGAGAGAAACTGGCAGGCTATTATAAAAAGAGTGCGCTTCCAGTAAATAAAGAGGACATCATTATCACCACTGGTGGTTCTGAAGCTTTACTTTTTGCCATGGGAAGTATTACAGATCCTGGTGATGAAGTAATTATTCCAGAACCTTTTTATGCAAATTATAATGGTTTTGCAACGGCTTCAGGAGTAACAATTAAGCCAATCCAGGCAAGTATTGAGAATAATTTCGCGTTACCTCCCATTTCAGAATTTGAAAAATTAATTACTGACCGAACTAAAGCAATTCTTTTGTGTAATCCAGGTAATCCAACTGGATATTTGTACACTAAAGAAGAGGTGAAGCAATTGGCCGATCTTGCATTGAAACACGATCTTTTCATTGTTTCAGATGAAGTTTATCGCGAATTCGCTTATGAAGGTGCGGTTCATCACTCTATAATGAGTATCCCTGAACTTGCAGACAATGCGATTATGGTAGACTCAGTATCTAAAAGATATAGTATGTGTGGCGCAAGAATTGGCTGCCTTGTTTCAAAGAACAAAGAAGTTATTGATACCGCCATGAAATTTGCCCAGGCAAGACTTAGTCCGCCAACCTTTGCGCAAATTGCGAGTGAAGCGGCACTGGACACGCCTCAATCTTATTTTGATGACGTAATTGAGCAATATACCTACAGAAGAAACCTTCTTGTTGACGGACTTGAAAAAATTGAAGGAGTAAAGGTTGCCCAGCCAAAAGGAGCTTTTTACTGTATCGCTGAATTACCAGTAGAAGATGCTGATGATTTTGCCAGATGGTTACTGGAAGATTTCGAAGATGATAACGAAACCGTGATGGTTGCCCCAGCTGCCGGATTCTATTCAACCCCTAATACTGGGAAGAACCAGGTTAGAATTGCCTATGTTCTGAAAAAAGAAGATCTGGAGAGAGCTATCAATATCCTTGAAAAGGCGATAAAAGAATATAACCAGAAGGATTAATGCGCGTATTGCGAAACTTTTCCCTCAAGGATCATAATAGCTTTGGCATAGACGTTAGAGCTGAGAAATTCATTTCTATCCAGAATCTGGATGACCTTAGGAATTTACTTCGCAAAAGTTATGCATCTGAACTTTTTATTCTAGGTGGTGGAAGCAATATGCTGCTCACTGCCGATGTGAATAAAATGGTACTTCACATTGCCTTAAAGGGAAAAAAGATTATTTCTGAAACCGATAATGAAGTCATTATAGAGGCGTCGGCTGGAGAGAATTGGCATGAATTCGTTCTATGGACTTTATCACAGGATTTTGGAGGATTAGAAAATCTTTCTCTTATTCCGGGAAATGTTGGTACCGCGCCAATACAGAATATTGGAGCTTATGGCGTGGAACTGAAAGACACTTTTGTTAGCTGCAAGGCGATGAATATTCAAACTCTTGAAGAAAAGGAGTTTTCATTGGAGGAATGTGAATTTTCTTATAGAAATTCAGTTTTTAAGAATCAGCTTAAAGGTCAATATATCATTACTTCAGTAAAATTCAGACTGACCAAAAAAGACCATAAGCTGAATGTGGATTATGGTTCTATAAGATCTGAATTAACTGAAAAAGGAATTAGCCAACCTAATATACAGGATGTATCAAACGCGGTGATTGCCATAAGACAATCAAAATTACCAGATCCAAAGAAAATTGGAAATAGCGGAAGTTTTTTCAAAAATCCAGTGATCTCCAAAGAAGAATTTGAAATACTGCAGCAAAAATTTCCTGAAATTCCTTCTTATGAAGTTTCAGCCGATGAAATTAAAGTCCCGGCAGGTTGGTTAATAGACAAGGCAGGATACAAAGGTTATAGAAGTGGTGACGCAGGCGTTCATAAAAATCAGGCGCTTGTGCTGGTTAATTATGGAGAAGCCACAGGTTCTGAAATTTTGGACCTGTCTAAAACGATTCAAAAAGCTATAAAGGATAAATTTAAAATTGACCTCGAAGCTGAAGTAAATATCATATAAAAAAAGGGATCCAGTTTTGGATCCCTTTTTCAATATTGGTTTAATTCTTAGGATGCTTTTTTCATAACTACAGCATCAATAATGTGAACAACTCCATTAGAAGCATCAACATCTGCCTGTACAACAGTAGCCTTATTACCAGCTTCATCTGTAAGAATTACATTCTCCCCTTCTAAGGTTGCTTTAATTTCACCACCACCAATTGGGGAAATTGTATATTCACCATCATTATCCTGGATCATTTTTACAAGTTGTTGAGAAGTTACCTCACCTTCAACAACATGGTATTTCAATACATCACCTAATTGACTCTGGTTTTCTTTCTTCATTAAGTTATCTAATGTTGCTTTATCAACTTTACCGAATGCAGCATTGTTTGGTGCAAATACTGTAAACGGACCTTCTTCAGTTTTAAACATTTCTGCTAATTCAGCAGATTTAAGTGCGCTTACCAAAGTACTTAAAGTATCTGTAGCCATTGCTTTTGCAGCAATACTATTAGACTCCATCTCCATCTTTTCCTTCTCAGCTTTCATTTCAGCCTCTCTCTCGGCCTCCATTTGTTCCATTTTAGCCTTCTCTTCCTGTTCCTTCTTATTATTATCTTCACAAGAAGTAAAAACAATAGCTGAAAGAGCTAAAACCGTAAATAAAATTTTAATTTTCATAATCGTAGTTTTTTTTCGTGATTAACGATGCAAGATATTGTGCAAAAGGCAGTTATCACTAAGCTTTCGATTAAAGTTTAGTTAAATAGTGTAAAGGTTATATTAATGATAGCCCTGATTTTCAGATGCCCCATATTATTGTTATTTTTGCATCAGAATTTGATAAGCATGAAACTATTTATAATTAGCGCTATATTATTAGGACTGGCTTTAGCCGGGATCGCCATAAAAATTTGGGGTAAGAAAGATGGTAAATTTGCCGGTACCTGTGCAAGCCAAAACCCATATTTGAACAAGTCTGGTGAGCCGTGCAGTTTCTGCGGAAAAATGCCAGATGAAATGGAAAATTGTTCGGATACTCCTAAGACCAAGTAGACTGAATGGCAACACTATTACTTGTTTTATTCATTCTAATAAGCTTAGTTAACCTCGTTTATTTCTTTTCATTCTTTTCCTTTTCCACTTCAGGATTAAAAAACAAAATACATCCCGAAGTTCCGGTTTCAGTAATTATCTGCGCCAAAAATGAAGAAGAAAATCTTCGAAATTTTTTACCTTCTATTCTTGAACAGGATTATCACGATTTTGAAATAATTATTATCAATGATGCTTCTTCAGATAATACCCTGGAAGTTATTGAAGAATTTCAGAAAATTGACCCGAGAATTAAAATTGTAGATGTTCAGAATAATGAAGCTTTCTGGGCAAATAAAAAATATGCTCTAACGCTAGGAATCAAAAAAGCGAAAAACCAATATTTACTTTTTACAGACGCCGATTGCGCCCCGCAATCCAATAATTGGATCACAGAGATGTCACGAAATTTTCAGCCGGGAAATACAATCGTCCTTGGATATGGCGGATATTTTCAACACACCGGGTCTATACTGAATAAACTGATCAGGTTTGAAACTTTGCTTACCGCGATTCAATATTTCTCATATGCGCGATTAGGTTCACCTTATATGGGTGTTGGTCGCAATCTTGCCTACACTTCCAACCAATTTTATGAATTAAAAGGATTCGCCAATCATTTGCATTTAAGATCTGGTGATGATGATCTTTTCGTCAATGAAGCAGCAACAGATTCAAACACGGCGATTTGTTTTCACCCAGACTCGATAACCAGAAGCGTTCCGAAAACCAGCTTTTCAGATTGGTTTCACCAAAAAAAGAGACACGTATCCGTAGCAGGATTCTACAAACCAAAACATAAAGTTTTGCTTGCGGGTTTTTACACTTTCAGACTCTTATTCTGGATAACCTTGGCGGCTTTACTTATCCTTCAGATTTATCCAAAGATTGTTTTAGGAATTTTTGGATTGAAATTGATCACGGAAGCTTTTGTATATTTCAAAGCAGCAAAGAAATTAAATGAAACAGATGTTGTGTGGTTATTCCCATTTTTCGACCTGTTTTTAATTTTCCTTCAAATGGTTATATTTATCTCCAACCTCATTTCAAAACCGAAACATTGGAAATAAATCCAGACCAACTCCTGAAGAAGATCAGGGAGGCCAAAAACGGAAGTCAGTCGGCATTTAATTATCTTCTGGATAGATACTGGAACGATGTATATGGTTTTCAGTTAAAGAAAACCCGGAATGAATACGAATCTGAAGACATCACCATCCAGACATTTTCCAAGGCTTTCAATAAAATTGATACTTTCGACGAAAATTATTCTTTCACTACATGGCTTATTGCAATTTCCAAGAACATTCATATAGACCAGGTTAGAAAAAGAAAAGCATCCATTACTTCAAGGACTTCTGTAGTTGAAGAAGAAAGAGTATATGAAATCGTTGACGAAACTCCTGGCATAGAAGATAAACTGATCAAAGAGCAAAATCTGGAGCAACTTTTAGCTGACATCAAGCAATTGAAGCCACATTACCAGGAAGTGATCAATCTTAGATTCTTTCAGGAGAAATCTTATAAGGAAATTGCCAGCAGCCTGGATGAACCTATGAATAATGTAAAGGTCAAATTACTAAGAGCCAAGAAATTACTTTCTGAAATCATAGAATCCCGAAAGACTTAAGTAAGGAATCAAATCCTGGGGAGTCTAATTTATGCAGTTCAGCTTATTATTGTATCTTTGAACCACAGATTTTTGCTATGAATACAGACGTTGCGCCCGTAAAATCGAAAACCGAAAGAAAGCCAAAACCAAAATGGCTTCGTGTTAAACTTCCTACTGGAAAAAAATACACCGAATTAAGGAGTCTCGTAGATAAGTATGACCTTCATACTATCTGTACTTCCGGTAGTTGCCCAAATATGGGAGAATGCTGGAGTGAAGGAACCGCTACCTTTATGATCCTGGGAAATGTATGTACCAGGTCTTGTGGTTTTTGTGGTGTTAAAACCGGAAGACCGGAAACGGTTGATTGGGATGAACCTGAAAAAGTAGCCAGATCGATCAAATTGATGCAAATTAAGCATGCTGTTGTTACCAGCGTAGACCGTGATGATCTTAAAGACATGGGTTCTATTATTTGGGCAGAAACAGTAAAGGCGATCAGGAGAATGAATCCTGAAACTACACTGGAAACCCTGATTCCAGATTTTCAGGGAAATGAAAGAAATATTGACAGAATTATCGAAGTAGCTCCTGAGGTGGTTTCTCATAATATGGAGACCGTTAGAAGACTTACCAGAGAAGTTAGAATTCAGGCGAAATATGATCGCAGTCTTGCTGTGCTGAAATATCTTAAGGATAATGGCATTAGAAGAACTAAATCAGGAATCATGCTTGGCCTTGGGGAACAAGAGGAAGAAGTGATCCAGACTTTGAAAGATCTTCGGGAAGCAGGAGTTGATGTAGTTACAATTGGTCAATACCTTCAGCCGAGTAAAAAACACTTACCTGTAAAGCAATTCATTACACCAGATCAATTCAAGAAGTATGAACAAATAGGTTTGGAATTAGGTTTCAGACATGTTGAAAGTAGTGCTTTGGTAAGATCTTCGTATAAAGCTCAAAAACACATTAACTAGTCAGTGAATGGCTAAACCAATCAATATTGCCATTAACGGTTTTGGAAGAATCGGGCGAAATCTTTTCAGAATACTTTTAAAGCATTCAAACATTCAAGTGGTGGCTATCAATGATATTCACGACTCGAACAGTTTGGCTCACCTGCTGAAATATGACTCAATTCACGGGAGACTTTCAAATGAAATAACTTCCAGCGATAAAGGGATCATAATTGACGGTGAATTATTTCCACTACTTAATCATTTCAATCCGGAAGAAATTCCATGGAATGACTATCAGGTAGACATTGTGGTAGAATCTTCAGGCAAATTCAAAACTGAAAACAGCTTAAAAGGTCATTTAAAAGATGGTGTAAAAAAAGTTATTCTATCAGTTCCTCCTCAGGATGATAATATTAAGATGGTTGTACTGGGCGTGAACGAAGATATTCTTGATGGTACTGAAAAGATCATTTCAAACGCTTCTTGCACCACTAATAACGCCGCGCCAATGTTGAAGGTTATTCATGATCATCTCGAGGTGACGCAGGCGTATATTACTACAGTGCATTCCTATACTTCAGATCAAAGTTTACATGACCAGCCGCACAGGGATTTACGAAGAAGCAGAGCAGCAGCGCAATCAATCATTCCTACGACTACAGGAGCTGCAAAAGCTTTAACCAGTATTTTCCCAGATTTAAGCGAAGTAATTGGTGGTTGTGGAATTAGAGTTCCGGTTCCAAATGGATCTTTGACGGATATGACTCTTAATGTGAAAAATGATACGTCTATTGAAGAAGTAAACGCATTATTCAAAAAAGCTTCTCATGGATCATTTAAGGGAATCATTGAATATACTGAAGATCCCATTGTTTCCGTAGATATATTAGACCGCAGTTCCAGCTGCATTTTCGATGCGCAGATGACATCGGTAATTGGAAAAAAGCTAGTTAAACTTATTGGGTGGTATGATAACGAAATTGGATACTCCAATCGTCTTATCGATTTAATTTCACTCATTAACGATAAATAGCTATATTTAACCACATTAACAGCTTCTAGCTATTTTCCCGAATGAAGAACTTAAAGCTTATCATTTTACTTTTTTGTTGTTTTATTGCCTTTGGTTTTCAGGACTCAAAGAAAATAAAAGGCGATCCTAAGCCGGAACAAATCAAAGAATTACTGGCCAAAGCTGAAAATTCTATCGATATGATGGAATTTGATAAGGCACAGGAACAATTAAACCAGTCCTTAGAATACGCCAAGCAAATTAATCACAAACGTTATATAGCCTTAACTAGTGGTATACTTGCCAGGATGTTTCAGGTGCGCCATGAATACGACAAAGGTATTACCCAGCTTGAAAGAGCGATCTCTATTCAACGGGAAATTGATGATCAGTCTGGACTCGCCTATTCTTATGTTCTTTATTCCAAAATCCTTAATTCGAAAGGAGAATTAGACCGTGCTTTAAAATACCTGGATCTGGCGAAAACGTATTACGAGGCAGAAGACAATGAAGAGCAATTAGGATTAATCTCCCTGAATAAGGCGGTTATATGGCTAAGTAATGAAGATACTCGCGAGAGAGCTTTATCTGAATTGAAGAATGCTGAAATTTACCTTCAGAATAGCACTAATAATTATGAGCTAGCCAGGCTTCAATATTTTCTGGCGAGAGCTTACTTTTTCAAAGGTGCTTATGAAAAAGCTGAAACAGCAGCTTTAACCTCCTTAGATCTTGCCCAAGAAGACAATTATACAGGAATGACCATGTACAGCTATGGTATTCTAAGCGAAATTTCAGAAGCAAGAAATAATCCCGCCGCTGCTCTCAAATATCTTCAAAAGATGAATGAGGTACGGGAGTATGTTTTTAATATCAACAAAGAAGCTTTGCTCAAAGAGGCAAATGCAAAAGAAGGTGTAGATGCATTGAAAAGCACACTTGACGAGTTAACAATGCAAAATGCAGAGCAGGAAAGAACGTTGAAAGTTAATAAATTAACCACCATTTTAAGTGTTGCCCTTATCACCATTCTATCGCTGCTCACCTTATCATTATATAAGAACAACAATTTAAGGGCTCGGGCAAACGAGTTATTACAGAAAAAGAATTCTGAATTGATTTTAGCAAAAGAAAATGCTGAAAAAGCATCTCTTGCTAAAGCCCAATTCTTAACTACTATTACTCACGAACTTCGAACTCCGCTTTATGCAGTTACGGGACTTACCCATCTTTTATTGGAAGAAAGTCCTACAGAAAGTCAGAAAGAACATTTGAATTCCTTAAAATTTTCAGGAGAGTATCTATTATCTCTTATCAATAACATTCTTGATCTTAACAAACTTGAGGCAAATAAAGTAGAGATCGTAAAATCCAATTTTGATCTCGAGAAAAGAATGTCTGACGTTTTAATTGCGCTTAAGAATTCAGCAGATGAAAAGAACACCAAGATTCATTTCGATTTTGATAAGAATATCCCTAAAAAATTGGTTGGTGATCCGCTGAAAATTTCCCAGATCCTAATCAACCTTCTTGGAAACTCGATCAAGTTTACTGAAGACGGAGATATCTGGATCTCTGTAAAACAGACCAAGCAGAAAGAAAAAACAGTTTCTCTTTTATTTGAAATAAAGGATAACGGCGAAGGAATTGGCAAAGAAAAGCAGAAAGCTATTTTTGAAAATTTCACTCAGGGATCTACACAGATCAACAGGAAATTTGGGGGAACAGGTCTCGGACTTTCCATTGTAAAGAATCTGCTTAGTTTATTGAATAGTGAGATAGAACTTGAAAGTGAATTAGGTGAAGGCTCGAAATTCACATTTGAACTAGATTTCGAGGCACCGGAAGCTGAGATCAAGAACACTGTAATGGAAGAAACTCCGGTTCAGATCAAAGAAACGGAACTTACCAATGATATCATGATCGACAAGCGTATTCTCGTGGTAGAGGATAATAAGATCAATCAAATGATCACCCGAAAGATTCTTGAAAAGAATAAGGTGATCTGTGACGTAGCTGATAATGGTAGCATTGCGATCGAAAAAGTTAAGAACAATGAATTCGACCTTATTTTAATGGATATTCACATGCCGGGAATTACAGGAATAGAAGCGACCATTGAAATTAGAAAATTCAATCCTGAAATTCCAATCATTGCTTTAACCGCGGTAACTTTGGATGATAACCTTGATGAGTTCTACCTGAATGGATTCAATGATATTATTCCGAAGCCTTACAAAACGGAAGAATTTTTCCATAAGATCAATAAATATCTAGCCGCCAGAGAAACAACCGTTTAGGATGTTTGGCACAGGCTTTGCAAAAGAATAGCTAGTAGAATTATATAGAGATTACAACACTTATATAGTTTGAATTAGCCAAAGCAAAATGAGGTGTTTCCACACCTCATTTTTTATTCACAAAATCGATGATTAATCTATCAAACTCAGACTTTCCATCAAGGAATACAGTTTTGATCGGTAGGTAAAAAATCCGCTCAGCATTGATGTGATCCTTCAATCGCATATAATCCTTTTCCGTAGTGATAATCATTTCCAGCTTCTGTAATTCATTTATTTCATTATCGCTGAAATTATGATGATCTGGATATTTTTTATGCTCGAATTTCAAGTCTCTACTCTTTAGGTAATCTACTAGAGGCTCTGGTTTTGCAATACCTGTTACTAGTGTAAATCTTTCAGAAGGCAGCTCCTGAGCACCCATTTTATTTGAACCGGATAATAATTCATCAGCATAACCAATCGTGGAAAAATACACTTTCTGACCTGGCAAAATATTTAGGCTTGTCTTGATCTTATCCATTTCGGCCTCAGAAAGTTTCTGCGGACATTTGGTAACCACAATAACATCAGCTCTTTCGGCTCCTTTGGATGATTCACGAAGGTTTCCTCCAGGAAGCAAAAGATCATTCACGTAAAGATCACCGTAAGCAGTAAGTAGAATATTGAAACCAGCCTCAACTTTCCTGTGTTGAAACGCATCATCAAGAAGTATGACATCAGGAGAAATTTTCATCAACTCTTCTATACCCTCTCTCCTATTTGCGTCTACAGCAACAATACTCTCCGGAAATTTATTTTTGAATTGCAGAGGTTCATCACCGGTAAGGGCAGCTTTATCCTCAGATTTAACTAATCTAAATCCCTTAGATTCTCTTTTATAACCCCTACTTAAAGTGGCAACTTTATAATTGCGATCTAAAAGATCTATTAAATATTCCACCATTGGAGATTTTCCCGTACCGCCCGTATTTAAATTCCCCACACATATTACCGGAAATTTATAGCTTTCAGACTTCAGTATATTTTTATCATATAGAATATTTCTCGTGCCGGTAACCGCGTCGTAAAGCACGGAAAAGGGATAAAGCAATTTTCTAAATTTCGGCATGTAAGGCTTTCTAGAATATTTATCTTTGAAAGATAAGTGAACAATCACGGTTTACTGGCGAAAAATACCACAACCGGGAGTCAGTTAACTATCAAACGGAAAGCTAAAATATTAAATTATGATCATAAAGGAGGTAATTAGTATTATTGAGGATTTCGCTCCCACCAATTATGCTGAAGATTTTGATAATGTAGGTTTGCTGGTTGGTGATGCCAACACCAAAGTTTCAGGAGCTTTAATAACGCTTGATACCCTGGAGGAAACGGTGGAGGAAGCAATTTCAAAAAATTGTAATCTTATCGTCAGCTTCCACCCTATCATTTTTTCAGGACTGAAAAAACTTACCGGCCGAAATTATGTGGAAAAAACGGTTCTGAAAGCCATTAAAAATGATATTGCGATTTATGCAATTCATACAGCTCTGGACAACCAATTCAAAGGAGTGAATGATATGATCTCAGAAAAATTAGGCTTAAAAAACCGCAAAATTCTGATACCGAGAAAAGATTCTATAAAAAAGTTAACCACTTTTGTACCAACGGAAAGTGCCGAAAAGCTAAGGGAAGCGCTTTTCAGCGTAGGTGCAGGAAGTATTGGCAATTATGACCATTGCAGCTTTAATGTGACCGGAAAAGGAACTTTTAAAGGCAATGATGACTCCAATCCGGTGAAGGGAGAAAAAGGAAAGATTCATTACGAAGAAGAATCACAGATTGGAATCACGTTTCCGGCTCACCTGCAATCTAAAGTCCTGAAAACTCTTTTTGGGACCCATCCATATGAAGAGGTTGCATATGAGATCATTTCGCTTGAAAATAAAAATCAGCATTTAGGCATGGGGATGATCGGGGAACTGGAAATTGAAGAAGATGAAAAAGAATTTTTAGAAAAAGTGAAAAACACTTTTAAAACCGGATGCGTCAGACATTCCAGACTTTTGAACAAACCAATAAAAAAAGTCGCCGTATTGGGAGGAAGCGGTGCATTTGCCATTGAGAATGCAAAATCTGCAGGAGCCGATGTATATATTTCAGCAGATTTTAAATATCACGATTTCTATAAAGCCGAGGAAAAGCTAGTGTTAGCAGATATTGGACACTATGAAAGTGAACAGTTTACAAAAAATTTACTATATTCTTTTCTTAGCAAAAAAATTAGTAGTTTTGCACTTATTTTAGCAGATACAAATACCAATCCAATACATTATTTATAATATGGCGAAAAAAAACGATGTTACTGTAGAAGAGAAGTTAAGATCACTGTACGATCTTCAGTTGGTGGATTCGCGAATTGATGAAATTAGAAACGTACGTGGCGAATTACCTCTGGAAGTAGAAGATCTGGAAGATGAAGTAGCAGGTTTAAACAGACGCCTGGAGAAACTGGATGCAGATATAGAAGTCATTGATAATGACATCAAGAACAAGAAGAACCAGATTGAGGAGTCTAAGACCACGATCAAAAAATACTCTGAGCAGCAAAAGAACGTTCGTAACAACAGAGAATTTAATGCTTTAAGTAAAGAAGTTGAATTCCAGGAATTAGAGATTGAACTTGCTGAAAAGCACATTAAAGAGTATAAGGCAAAGATCGAGCAGAAGAAAGAAGTGATCGCCCAAACGAAAGAAAAGCTTTCTGAACGTGAGGAGCACTTAAAGCATAAGAAAAGTGAGCTTGATGAAATTCTGAAAGAAACAGAAAAAGAAGAGCAAGCTTTGATCGAGAAATCTCAGGAATACGAGAAGAACATCGAAGATAGACTTGTTACTGCCTATAAGAGAATTAGAAGTAATGTAAAGAATGGTCTTGCCGTGGTACCAGTTGAGCGTGGAGCTTCAGGAGGATCATTTTTCACGATTCCACCACAAGTAATCATGGAAATTGCTGGTCGTAAAAAGATCATCACCGATGAACACAGTGGAAGAATTCTTGTAGACGAGGAGCTTGCTAAAGAAGAACAGGAAAAAATGGAAGGAATGTTCAAGAAGTTCTAGACTCTTTCTTTTTTAAAATTTAGACTGCCTGGAAAATAACAGTAAGATCGCAAGATCTGAAGCAAAAGTTTTTCAGGCAGTTTTTTTATGACCAATTTTTCAAAAGTGTTGTCCTGATGCGGATTAACAAGTATTTTACAATTTTCGTTATTATAACACTTATCTTTAGCTAACCCAATTTCAGTTAATATGAGAGCTACCGTTATTCTAATATGCTTGTTTTTTAGCATAATTTCCTGTAAAAATTCGAAAGAAAACAATGATCCTGACGCAGATCCTAACCAGAATGTAAATCAGAATATTGATCAAAATTCCAATAGCATTTCCTCGGATAATACTTCAGAATTTACTGAAGAAGGATCTAAAGGTGATTCTCTGACTGAAAACGAAGCTAACTCCAACAAAATTTCAAATCTTAAAGGGACATATATAAACACTGAACATACTGATGACAATAGCTGCAACTGTTATTGTTTGGAAATTATAGGAGACTCATCAGAACTATGTCTTAAGGAGAATGATCTTTATGTAATAGCACGTTTTGAGAAAGTCGGTAATGAAATAAAAGTTTATTATACCGGAAAGTCTTCAAAAACAAATAATGCAGATATTCCCTGGGATAAATTTGAAACTGGTACACCAATTGCTATTTTAACCTCGGTAAATAATGGTTATAAACTGGACTGGAAAGGTTTTAGTATCGATGGAAAAATTGCCGTTGACTACGCTCTCTACGGAAAGAAAACTTTAGAAGGAACTTATAAAAGAAAATAAACATGAAATTTTTAATACTGAATCTTTTAAGCCTGGCTTTTTTAGCCTGCGGAAATCAAGCAAACAATTCGAATGCCACAAATCCTGAAATAGCAAATGCTGAACCGGTAAGTGTTCCTGCTGAAAACGGAATGGAAAAGGCATATTTTGCCAGCGGATGTTTCTGGTGCGTAGAAGCTATTTATGAAAGTATAGAAGGGGTTGAAGAATCTATTTCAGGATATTCTGGAGGTCATACCAAAAATCCAACGTACGAGCAAAGCAACACTGGTAAAACCGGTCATGCAGAAGCTGTAGAGGTGATTTATGATCCAAATGTAGTAAGTTTTAGAACTTTGGTGGAGGTTTATTTTGGTTCACAAGATCCAACTCAGGTGAACGGACAGGGACCGGATATGGGTTCACAATACCGCTCTATCATATTTTATCAGAATGCTGAGCAAAAAAAAATTATAGAAGAAGTTAAAGCTGAAGTTGCTAAAAATTATAGTGAACCAATCGCTGCTGAAATTTTGCCTTTTCAGAAATTCTGGGTTGCTGAAGATTACCATCAGAATTACGAAAAGAACAATCCTCAAAATCCATATATTCAAAAAGTTTCAATTCCGAGGCTGAATAGATTTAAAGAAAAGTTTCCGGACATCTTAAAAGAGGATGCTCACTAATAAAAAAAGCTGCGAAATGGCAGCTTTTTTTTATCTCTTTATGAGGCTTAATATTTTATCCTGAATTTCGGGCGTATCCCATTTTTCTTCAATTTTAGGAGTTTGCATGATTTGGTCCATGATCCCTCTCTGGTAATCTCCGATCTTTAAAGCTTCAGCATATGCTTTATCAGAAAAAGTAACTCTTGAATATAAAGGTATCCAGAGATCAGGATGATTCTGGGCAAATTTCTTCTCGATCTTTTTACGTAGTAAGAACATAGGATCTGCCGTTTTACTACTCATCTCGATAAAATTCCTATAACTCAATTCTGCAATGGCATCTGCATTAGGTTTTCTTTCTGTTTGATATTCCTGAAATATCTGCTCCCAGTCGTCTCCGTACTTATCCATTTTAGCATTAAGCACCGAAATATCTTCAAACCCGGCATTCATACCTTGCCCGTAGAAGGGAACTATGGCGTGAGCTGAATCTCCAACGAGAGTGATCTTATCGAAGTAAGACCACGGAAAACATTTAATGGTAACCATGGCGCTGGTTGGATTCTTGAAAAAATCCTTTTTTAGATTCGAGATTTCGTCCTTGATATCAGGGAAATAGTTTTCAAAAAACGCATCCGCTTCCTGCTCAGTCGTTATTGTTTCAAAAGATGTTTCTCCTTCAAAAGGCATAAAAAGTGTACAGGTAAAAGTTCCGTCAAGATTTGGCATCGCTATAAGCATAAAATTCCCTCTGGGCCAGATATGAAAAGAGGAATTATCGAGCTTATGAGTACCATCTTCATTGGCGAGAATTGTAAGTTCCTTATAGCCGACATCGATAAAATGCTGTGAATAATTAAACCTGCTTTGTCTTTGCATTTTATGACGAACACGTGAAAAAGCCCCATCAGCACCAAAAATAAGATCAAATTGGTATTCTTTCCAGACGCTTTTTTCAGATTCTCCTGTATAAAGTCTGGCTTCCTGCATATCTACATCCCAGATCTTTTCTTCAAATCGAAATTCAGCACCGGCAGATTCGGCCAGGTCAATCATTTTTCTATTCAGAACTCCCCTGGAGATAGAATAAATTGCTTCCCCTTCTTCGCCATATTTTTGAAAATAAACTTCCTTTCCTTCCACATGCATCGCTCTTTTATCCAAAGGCAAGGCAAGTTTTCTAATATCATCTTCAATACCTGCTTCACGTAAAGCTTTCCAACCTCTATTAGACATGGCAAGATTGATAGACCTTCCAGAAAACTGAACTTTTCGGACATCGGGTCGGCGATCAAATACAGTAACCTTATGTCCTTGTTTCCTCAGGAAGATAGCTAGCAAAGATCCCACAAGTCCGGATCCCACTATTGCTACATCTTTTTGTTTTTGCATGAATTGGTTTGAAAGAAAATCCCGGAACAGTAGGTTCAATGTCCCGAGATCTTGATTATTCTTATACGCGAAATTACTTAATAATTATGAATTAGGCCTGAGACTTCCAGTTTTTGCTGAAGATGGGCCTGTGTCCTGATTTATAATTTAATTAACAGCGAAGAAGGATGATAACTGGTAATTTTAAAGAAAAATAAAAGATGAGTGAAGAAAAACAAGCCCTACTGCAATCCTACAAACTAGGTAATTTAACTCTGAAAAACAGGGTGATTATGGCTCCTATGACCAGAAGTCGCGCCGATAATCCTGAAAATACCCCAACAGATATGCATGTTGAGTACTATACCCAACGAGCAAGTGCAGGATTAATAATTACGGAAGGTGCCCAGGTTTCTGAAAGAGGTGTGGGTTATGTAAATACTCCAGGAATTTACACTGCCGCTCAGTTTGAAGGATGGAAAAAAGTGACGGAAGCAGTTCATGAGAAGGATGGTAAGATATTTATTCAGCTTTGGCATTGTGGCAGGATTTCTCACCCTAAATTTCATGAAGGAGAAAAACCTTTAGCTCCAAGTGCGATCAATCCTAATGAACAGGTCTATACCCCGGAAGGATTTGAAAAAACCGTGGAGCCAAAGGAAATGAGCATTCAGGAAATTCAGGAAACTATCCAGGAATTTAAGCAAGCTGCTCAAATGGCCAAGGAGGCAAATTTTGATGGTATTGAAATACACTCTTCCAATGGATATTTATTCCACCAGTTTTTTAATAAAAATGCCAATCAGAGAACAGACGATTACGGCGGGAATATTCCAAACCGCGCAAGATTTTTCTTCGACGTATTGGAAGCCGTAAGCGAAGTTTGGCCTGAGAACCAAATTGGATGCAGGTTTAACCCTTCTCTGCATAAGTCATTCGGTATTGTCGCCAGTGAAGAGAGTATACCTACGTTTGATTACATTATTGAAAAATTAAACGCTTACGATCTTGCTTATGTTCATTTATCTGAACCTTTCACCGATGTATCTGATGTGCCATATCTGGAAACTGAAATTGCCAAACACTACAGGAAAATATATAAAGGCACGCTGATGATCAATAATGGATTTGATCGCGAATCTGGTAATGAAGTTATCAATTCTGGAAATGCAGATCTGGTAGCCTACGCAAAGTGGTTCATTTCAAATCCAGATCTTCCGGAGAGATTCGAGAATAAATGGCCTCTTGCTGAATATGACGAAGACACTTTCTATACTCCTGGAAAAAAGGGATACACCGACTATCCGAGATACGAGGAAGAAAAGGTTTCATAAATTTATAATAAACCTGTTCTAAAAGCTGTTAAGAGTTTTTGGACCATTTGAATGTTGCGGTAAATTAGATCAACTAAAAACACAAAATTATGGATCAGGCGAAATTGGACCACATGAGGTCTACATTAAACAAACTTGAAGATATCAAGAATACTCAGGGGAGTCTAATTGATAAAATCAATCATGTGATCACCGATTTATTTGAACATCCAGATAAGAATCTGGAAAAAGTGATGGAAGATGCTCACCAAAAAGCTTCAGATAATATCGACCAGGTTAGAGAGGCTATGGAAGAATATGAAATGGCTATCAATAAAATGGAGAATCAGGATTAATTTAAAAATACATTAACAGGCTTTTAATTAAGCAATCAATAAATTGAGGTCAGTCTAAAAACTGACCTTTTTTTATGAAGCATATTACCTCTGAACAGATCAAGGAGATGGAAAAAATTTTCCGTCTGAATCTAATAAATAGCTGCACCGGATATAAATCTGCCAATCTAATTGCCACCAAATCCAAAAATGGGAATCCAAATGTGGCGGTTTTTAGTTCGGTTACTCATATGGGCAGCGATCCCGCCATGTTAGGTTTTGTGACCAGACCCTTAAGCGTGGCAAGAAATACTTACGATAATATTAGAGAAACTTCATATTTCACGGTAAACCATATTCATGAAAAAATGATAGAGCAGGCTCATCAAACTGCCGCAAAATATGATGAAGATATTTCAGAATTCCATAAGACCGGACTTGATGAAGAATACCTTGATAATTTTCATGCTCCCTATGTAAAGCAGTCTGAAATTAAATTAGGCTGTAAATACCTCAACGAATACAAAATTAAGGAAAATGACACTCTTCTAGTGGTTGCTTCCATAGAGCACATCTACTTTGATGAAGGAATTCAAATGCCAGACGGATGGTTAAGACTTGACGATGCCGGTACCGTTGCAGTAAACGGTCTAGACGGCTATTCTCTTCCTACTCTTTTGGACCGCTTTCATTATGCCAGGCCAGGTCAGGAAGTAAAGTCATTTTTTAGTGATGATGGTAATCAATGAAAAATGTAAAAAAGGCCAATCTACCTGAAAAGATATGTCCTGTTTGTAAAAGGCCCTTCAAATGGCGAAAAAAATGGGAAAAGGATTGGGAAGAGGTAAAATATTGCAGTGAAAAATGTCGAAAAAATAAAAAATGAGTAAAGGATTAGTATGGTTTAGAAATGATCTGCGAATTTCAGATAATGAAGCATTAAAAATTGCATCTGAAGAAAACGAGCAAGTGATCGCGGTCTATTTTTTCGACCCTCGGCAATTCGAAAAAACTGAAATAGGATTTCCAAAAACAGGGAAATTCCGGGCACAGTTCTTAATTGAAAGCATTGAAGAATTACGGAATAACCTGGAAAATCTGAATATCCCGCTTCTAATATTTCAGAAAAAACCAGAAGAATACATTGAAACACTGGTTGAAGAACATGAAATTTCAACCATTTACTTCCAAAAGGAATGGACTCAGGAAGAAAAGGAGGTCGAAGAAAAAATGCAAGAAGCCATTCCTCAAATCAAATTTGAATCTTTCTACCAGCAGTTTCTTTTTCATCCAGACGATATTCCATTTAAATCTTTTCAGGATATACCCAAAGTTTTTACAGATTTCAGAAAATCATGCGAAAAGAAATCAGAAGTAAGGGATTTGATTCCATCAATAAAATCGAAGGACAAATCGAATTTTATAGAAAACAAAACTTCGATTCCCAGCCTTGAAGATCTAGGCTTGCAATCTTTTGAAAAAGATTCAAGAACTGCTTTTCCATTTAAAGGTGGAGAAGATCAGGCTAAAAAGAGAATTCAGGAATACTTCTGGGAAACAAAAAATCTTTCTGAATACAAAGAAACCAGAAACGGACTGGTTGGCAAATCATACAGCTCAAAACTTTCAGCATGGTTGGCCAATGGATCAATATCTGCCAAACAGATCTATCATGAAGTCAGGAAATATGAAAAAGAGGTTAAAAGTAATCAAAGCACTTACTGGCTAATTTTCGAATTGATCTGGAGAGATTTCTTTAAATATATCTCACTAAAACATGGAAATAAGATTTTTAAAATTGGCGGCATTCTGGAAAAAGACCTGGAGTGGAAGACAGATGAAGAAAGCTTAAAAAAATGGATAGAAGGCGATACTAAGGAAGATTTTGTAAATGCCAACATGAAGGAGATCGCCGCAACAGGTTTTATGAGTAACAGAGGTAGACAGAATGTAAATAGTTTCTGGGCAAAAGAACTCAAACAGGACTGGAGAAAAGGAGCTTCTTATTTTGAAAGTATGCTTATAGACTACGATGTACATAGCAATTGGGGAAACTGGATGTACAACAGTGGAGTCGGAAATGATCCGAGAGATAGAAAGTTCAATATAAAAAGTCAGGCAGATCGATATGATCCGGATAATCAATACCAGGATTTATGGCTGAAAAATTAAAAACACTCAGATTGATCCTTGGTGATCAGTTAAATCACCATCATAGCTGGTTTAAAGAAGAGCAGGACCATATAACTTATGTTTGTATGGAGATGCGACAGGAAACCGACTACGTGGTGCATCATGTTCAAAAAGTTCTGGCGTTTTTTAGTTCGATGAGAAATTTTGCGGAACATTTGAAAGAAAGGGATCATGAAGTAATCTATTTCAAAATAAACGATAAGCAAAACGAACAGGATTTAAGGAAAAACCTGGAAATGCTCATTTCAGAAAAATCATTTGAAAAATTTGAATATCAGTTACCAGACGAATACCGTCTTGACGAACAATTGAAAAAAATCTGTGAAGATCTTGATATAGAATCAGAAGCTTTTGATACTGAACACTTCTTTACAAAAAGAGATGATCTTGAAAAATTCTATGAAGGCAAGAAACAAATGGTGATGGAGTATTTCTATCGCGACATGCGTAGAAAACACGAAATTTTAATGATGAATGCTAAAGATCCAGAAGGTGGAAAATGGAATTTTGATAAATCGAATAGAAAAAAATGGAAAGGTGAACCTGAAATCCCCCATGAGCGAGGTTTTAGAAAAGATCTTTCAGGTATTCTAAAAGAGATAGAAGAAGCAGGTATTAAAACTATGGGCGAAGTTGAGGCTGAAAATTTTAACTGGCCTACTTCCCGGGAGGACGCACTATCCGTACTCAACTACTTTTGCAAAAACTTATTGGTTCATTTTGGCGATTACCAGGATGCTCTACATACCGATGAAGCTTACCTTTTCCACTCAAGATTGTCTTTCGCCCTTAATAGCAAATTGATAAGCCCGAAAGAAGTCATTGATTCCGTAGTTGGATATTATTATGACCATAAAGATGAGATAGACATCTCCCAGGTTGAAGGTTTTGTAAGGCAGATACTTGGCTGGAGAGAATACATGCGCGGAATTTACTGGAAAGAAATGCCTGGTTACAAGAGATCTAATAAGCTTAGAAATCAGAATGATCTTCCAGATTTCTATTGGGATGCTAAAACTAAAATGAATTGCCTGCATCATTCCATTAAAAACAGCCTGGAGAATGCATACGCGCATCATATTCAGCGTTTGATGATCACTGGAAATTATGCTCTACTCACAGAAACTCATCCAGATCACGTAGACCAATGGTACCTGGGAATCTATATTGATGCTATTGAATGGGTGGAGATCACCAATACTAGAGGAATGAGCCAGTTTGCAGATGGCGGTATCGTTGCTACAAAACCTTATGTTTCCAGTGGTAGTTACATAAACAAAATGAGCAATTATTGCTCAAATTGCCACTATAAAGTGAGCAAAAAAACAGGGGAAGATTCATGTCCTTTTAACAATCTTTACTGGAATTTTCTAGATTCCAATCGTGAGAATTTTGAAGGCAATCAGCGAATGAACATGATGCTGAGCCTACTAGATAAGAAGGATCCCGAAGAAATGGAAGAAATTAGAAAGCGGGCTAAGAAAATAATTAGCCATCCAACTGAGTTTTAGCAACTAAAGTTAAATCAAGGTTAAATGCGTGATAGCAGCTTCATCTATTATCTAAATTAGTGGTGTAATTAATCAACATTTTAACTAACTAATATTTATTATTAACCAACGGCAAGCCTTGTGCGTGTCTTAAAATCAACCTAACATGAGAGATTTAATTTGGCTTATTATCGTTTTACTGGTAATTGGATGGCTTGTAGGATATTTTGCATTTCCAGATCTTGGAAGCATTATTCACATTTTAATAGTTTTAGCCGTTATCCTTATTCTTTATAAATTGTTAACCGGAAGACGACTATAAATAATTGAAAAATTTATACAACCCTTTGAGAGATCAAAGGGTTTTTTTGTTTAAAAATATCACTGCTTAAAATTGGTTTTATGTGGAATTTAAAAAAAAAGAAAGCAATTGTTACCGGCGGAACCAAAGGAATTGGAAAAGCCACGGTAATTGAATTTCTTGAACTAGGAGCGGAAGTATTATTTACCGCCAGAAATAAAGAGGAAGTAAAATCTTTAGAAACAGAACTGAAATCTAAAGGATATCAAGTATCAGGAATGGTAGCCGATTCTTCAAAATCTGAAGATATTAAAGCATTGGTAAATTGGGTTGATTCGAACTGGAATAGATTAGATATCCTGGTAAATAATGCTGGTATAAATATCAGGAAAAAAGCAAAAGATTATTCTGAAGAGGAATTTCGAAAAGTCCTTGAAATAAACCTGGTTGCTCCATTTGAAATTAGCCGTTCGTTATATCCATTCTTGAAAAAATCAGGAAATGCGGCAATAATAAATGTCGCCTCTTCCGCGGCAATTCAGGATGTAGGGACTGGAACTCCGTATGCTATGTCTAAAGCCGGTCTACTTCAGCAATCTAGAAGCCTGGCAGTGGAATGGGCAGATGACAAAATCAGGGTGAATTCTGTATCTCCATGGTTTACCAAAACCCCACTTACTAAAGGTTATCTGCATAATGATGAAAAAATGAAGTCTATCAAAAGTAGAACACCGTTAAATCGCGTAGCTGAAGCAGAAGAAATTTCTTCAATCATAAGTTTTCTGGCCATGGATAAATCTTCCTTTGTAACCGGACAAAATATTGTAGCAGATGGTGGAATGAGTATTAGCGCTTTGTAGATCACAATTATTACTATCTTTAATAAAAACTAACTCGATGAAAAAATTACTATTTCTAGCGATCATGAGTGTTTTCATGATCTCATGCAACGAAAAGAAAAAAGAACAGGAAAAGATCGAAAAAGATCCAAATCTTGAAGTACACGAAAAGATCGCCATGGCCAATGGTTTTGAAAAATTTGATAGCATTAGCAAGATCAAGTTCACATTTAATGTAAAAGTCAATGATAGTTTGAGATCTGAAAGACGATGGACCTGGAACACAAAAGGGAATAAAATTAGTCTTACAGAAAAAGATTCTACCATGAGCTATACGAAGAAGGATAGCCTGGCGGACGAAAAAAAATATATAGATCAGCGGTTTGTGAACGATTCTTACTGGTTGTTATTTCCATACCAACTTAAATGGTCTGATGCTGAGTTTAGTGAAGCAAAGATAGCGAAGGCCCCAATAAGTGGCGATGAAATGCAAATGCTAACCGTAAGTTTTCCTGCTGAAGGTGGGTATACTCCAGGAGATAGTTACGATATCTATTTTGATGATGAATTCATGATCCAGGAATGGGTGTACAAAGCCGCCGGAGGTGGAAGAGAAATGGCTACTACCTGGGAGGATTATGAAGATTTCGATGGTGTCAAAATCTCAAAAATGCATAAATCTGAAGATGGAAATTTTGAATTATTTTTTACAGATATTTCAGTAGAATAAATACTGAGATGAAAACAGAAAAGGAGGCCAATGCCTCCTTTTTTTTATGCTTTTTGCTTACTTAAAATACCTTGTTTCAAAATTTGACCAAAATCATACATATCTTCAAAGGAGCAGTAGAAAGGTGCCGGTGCCAGCCTGATAACATTTGGCTCTCTCCAGTCTGTAATCACCCCTTGTTCCATGAGGTAATTAAACAACTCCTTCCCTTCTCCATGTAAAAATACTGATAATTGGGTTCCTCTACTTTCCTGATCTGCAGGCGTAATTATCTCAAAAGTGCTGGCAACATCCTTATCGATTTCGTGCAATATAAATTCCAGGTAAGCAACTATTTTATTACGCTTTTCGATAAGTGCTGGCATGCCAACCTCAGCAAACATTTCCAGTGAAGCTAGGTATGGTGCCATGGCGAGAATTGGTGCATTACTTATTTGCCAGGCATCTGCCGTTGGTTCCGGCTGAAATTCAGGTTCCATTAAAAAACGACGTTCTTTATTGTGTCCCCACCATCCTTCAAATCGCGGAATATCTTTTTTATTGTGATATTTCTTATTTATGAAACATCCGGAAGCATTTCCAGGTCCAGAATTCATGTATTTGTAACTGCACCAGGCCGCGAAATCTACATTCCATTCGCTTAATTTCAGTTCAATATTTCCCGCAGCATGCGCAAGATCCCAACCAACAAAAGCTCCAACTTCATGACCAACTTTAGTGATGGTCTCCATTTCAAAAACCTGCCCGGTATAATAATTTACACCTCCAATAAGGACCAGTGCGCACTCCTCACCTACTTCTTTGATTTTTTCCAGAACATCTTCCGTTCTAAAATTATTCTCTCCTTCTCTCTTCTTAATTTCTACAATAGCATCTTTGGGATCATAACCATGAAATCTTACCTGGCTGGAAATCATATACTGGTCACTTGGAAATGCTTTTTCTTCACAAATAATTTTAAATCTTTTCCCTGAAGGCCTGTAAAAAGAAACCATAAGAAGGTGTAAATTCACGGTAAGCGTATTCATCACAGTAACTTCCTCTGGATTTGCTCCAACTACTTTAGCCAGTTTTTCGGAAAATCGTTCATGATAATCCCACCAGGATTTTTCGGCATGAAAATGACCTTCCACTCCAAGTTCTGCCCAGTCTTTCATGATCTCGTCAACGTATTTCTTAGCAGATTTTGGCTGAAGTCCGAGTGAATTTCCCACGAAATAAATCACCTCTTTTCCATTTACTTTCGGAAAAATAAATTCATCTCTATATCTGGAAAGTTTATCCTGTTTATCTAAACTTCTGGCAAATTCCCTGGAATTCTCGAATTGCATATTTTGAATTTTTCGTAAAAATACAATTTCGTTTTAAAAGACACAGGGCCGAAACCCCGCATAAAATCTTTAATTTTGCCTAAAACGTAATAGATGCATTTTTTACCGGAAGATATTGATGAATACATCGTGGCTCATTCACAAAAAGAGCCTGAAATTCTATATAAACTTAATAGAGAAACAAATCAAAAGATCTTACAACCGCGAATGCTTAGTGGACATTACCAAGGTCGGGTTTTAAGCCTTTTGTCGAAGATGAAAAATCCTGAGAATATTCTTGAAATTGGTACTTATACCGGGTATTCTGCATTATGCCTGGCAGAAGGTATGCAACCAGGTGGACTTTTACATACAATAGATGTAAATGAAGAGCTTTATGATTTTCAGAATAAATATTTTGAACAGTCCCAATATGCATCTCAGATCAAGCAATATTTGGGCGATGCCACAGAAATCATCCCAAAAATAGATTCAAATTTCGATCTGGTTTTTATAGATGCCGATAAACCAAATTATCCGAAATATTTCGAATTGATCATTGAAAAAATGAATCCAGGCGGGATCATACTATCAGATAATGTTCTCTGGTCTGGAAAAGTGGTTGAAAAAATTAAAAAAGATGATGAATCTACTCAGGCCTTATTAGAATATAACAAAATGCTTGCGGAGGATGAAAGGGTGGAGACAGTAATCCTTCCTATAAGAGATGGATTGACTCTTACCAGGGTAAAATAATCAATACAATCTTCTTCCGGATTTTACATAAAGCTTGTAAAATACGATCGCGAAGATAATCCCAACGATCATTCCTACGATGATATCCCCCGGATAGTGCACACCAACGTATATTCTACTCATCACAAAAATGATTGGCCAGATATAGGCCAGATAGATCCATTTTGTCTTTTGATTTAGCACTAATACTACAAAAGTGGTGGCAGCAAAAGAAGTTGAAGAGTGGCCTGAAAAGAAACTATAATTGGTAGGCTCCTGAAGTATCCTTATTACGTCTGCAAGTTCAGGCGTATTATTTGGCCGCAATCTTAAGGCAATACTTTTTACAAGGTTAGTAAACCCCCAGGTTGAGAATACCGTCGCTAATAAGAATAGAACTGAAAATGAAGCCTTTTTCCAATGAAATGCAAGGAAAAAGAATAAAAAGAATGCGAAATAAAGAGGGATCCAATGTCTCGGATTGGTTACAAAGATCCAGAAACTATCATACCTTTCAATGCCGAGGCTATTGAGATAGATAAACAGCTCCCTGTCCCATTGCTCAATTTTCTCCCACATTAAAAACAAGAATTAGGGCTTACGTCTAATAGATCCAGTAATCTCGTCAATATCCTCTTTTACCTTATCTATTTCTCCTCTTACATCTTTTGTAAAATCTGTATCAATGCCTTGCTTATCGGCACTTTTCTGAATTTCACTTTTGATGTCGTTAGAGGCATTTCTAACCGCTTTCATGCCTTTTCCTAATCCTCTGGCGATATCAGGGATCTTATCTGCTCCAAAAACCATCACCAGGATGAACATGATAAAAGCTATTTCAGCTCCACTAATAAATAAAGGTAACGTATGCATAGTGTGACAAATATATATACAAATCTAAGCATAAAAAAAGCCGACTCGTTAAAGTCGGCTTAAATATTATTGCTAATAAATACTAGTCTTCAGAAGAATCTTTGAATTCATCAAATTCATTTTTGTTCTCATTCTTTGGCCAGCTGTTATTATTTACATCAACATCTGCAGTTTCCAAATCAGGATCAATCGTAATACTGGTAATTTCCTTGTTTGAAGGAATTACTTTACTAACTGTCTTATCGTTCTTTCTCCAGATCTGTACTGGATAAGTCATCTTTTCTGAAGTTCCGTCAGCATAAGACACCTCAATAATTAATGGCATTACTAATCCTCCTGGCTTTTCAAAAACCACCTGGTAGAAATACTTTGGAGTCTTAAGATTTTTTCTTTCTTCTTCACTGAAGTTGTCCATAACGTAAGCCTGAAGTGATTCAGAACTTTCCAACAATGACTTATTCTTCATGTCTTCGCTGAATTCTTCATCATCTTCGGTAACTACGTAAAGTGCCTTTGTTTCTTCAGGAGTAGTACCATATCTCTGTAACATTTCTCTACCCGCTTTAGTTGGAGTATCAGTTACGTAATATTTATTCACTTCTTTGATTCCGATATCAACATTGTCTGTAGTGTAGAACCATCCTCTCCAGAACCAATCAAGATCGATACTTGAGGCATCTTCCATAGTTCGGAAAAAGTCTTCCGGTGTTGGGTGTTTAAACATCCATCTGTTCGAATAGGTAGCGAAAGCATAATCGAATAACTCACGACCCATCACAGTTTCACGAAGAATATTTAAAGCAGTTGCAGGTTTTCCATAGGCATTGTTTCCTAACTGGTGTACCTGCTCAGGATTAGACATGATCGGAGAAATATAATCCTGGTTTCCTTTCATATAAGGAACGATCTTACTTGGCTCTCCTCTTCTAGAAGGATATTTGCTATTTGGAGCAACAGCATCTGGATAAGCTTCCGCAAATTCCTGCTCTGCCATATATTGCACAAAAGTATTGATACCTTCATCCATCCATCCCCACTGACGCTCATCAGAGTTTACGATCATCGGGAAGAAGTTGTGACCAACCTCATGAATAATTACGCTCATCATTCCGAATTTTGTACGGTCGCTATAGTTTCCATCCTCATCTGGACGTCCATAGTTCCAGCAGATCATTGGATACTCCATTCCCTGATTCTTAGCATGTACTGAAACAGCTTTATGATAAGGATACTGGAATGTATGTTCTGAGTAACTTTTTAAAGTACTTGCCACAACCTTTGTAGACCATTCTTCCCAAAGTGGATTACCTTCTTTAGGATATAAAGAAACAGCCATCACATCTTTCCCCATCACATCTACAGCCATCATATCCAGGATGAATTTTCTGGAAGTAGAAAATGCGAAATCACGAACCATATCTGCTTTATAGGTCCATGTTTTTGTCTTATTAGAGAAACCTCTTTCAGCTTCTTCTGCTTCTTCCTGAGTAACGATCATTACCGGCTTGTCATAACTTTTCTTAGCCTGCTCGTAACGCTTCATCATATCTTTAGAGTAAACCTCTTTTCTATTCTGAAGTTCTCCAGTTGCTTCCATCACGTGATCTGCAGGAACAGTAATATTCACTTCGTAATTTCCAAAAGGAAGAGCGAATTCCCCATTACCCCAGAATTGGTAGTTCTGCCAACCTTCTACGTCATTGTATACAGCCATTCTTGGAAAGAATTGAGCAATAACATAGGCTTTATTACCATCTTCATCGAAGAATTCATAACCAGAACGTGCACGGTTGGTCACGTGGTTATTTACATTGTAAGACCATTTGATCTTGAAGGTGTAGCTTTCTCCAGACTTTAAAGGTTGTGCCATATCAACACGCATCATCGTCTGGTGAATTTTATATTTCAATTCAGAACCATCTTTTGAAACTTCCTTGATATTGAATCCACCATCAAATGGCTCTTCAAGGTAAGTATTGGCAAATCTTCCTGCAGTTGTAGCAGGAGCCATACCATCTCCATCTTTCTGAAGTGCCGGAGCATCCTTTTTACGAATATTCTGGTCTAATTGAACCCAAAGATATTCCAGGTCCTCTGGAGAATTATTGTGGTAAGTAATAGTTTCCTCACCTGTAAGTACTGAATTCTTATCATCCAGAACAATATCCATCTTATAATCGGCCTCATTCTGATAATAAGCCGGTCCCGGTGCTCCGGAAGCCGTTCTATATTGATTAGGAGTAGCAAGTTCCTGGTACATTTGCCTGAACTTGTTCTGGTTTGTGTGGCCCTCTTGTCGTGGTTCTTTCTGTTCAGTGTCCTGTGCAGATACACCGGCAAAAACGAACATTAAAAACACGGAGCATAACATGTTTAATCTCTTCATTTACTTTGTTTTAATTTAAGGTTGCTAAAAATAAGTATTTTTAATTCCATTGAGGAATGCTTTCTAAAAAATAACTGTGTTCCTGCTATTGGCCTTCGTCAATAACATACTTTCAATATCATCACCTTTTTTTACGTGGGTAATATTTTTCTGAGCGTCAAATAGATCGGTAAGAATAAGATTTTCAACTTTTACCTTTTTAAATGTTTGAATGTTTTCTGCCTCCAGAAAAAGCACTATTTGGTCTGCATCAAATTTGCTGCCTAGTAATTTCAGATTTATCTCTTTCCCATCAACCTGAAGCACCAGCTTTTTTGCCAGGTATTTTTGCATGAGCATTTTATTTGATTTCAGGTCTGCTTTATAAGAAAGGCTAATATTCTGCTGATATCTTTTGCTTAGAACATCTTCAAAATCATTGATAAAAACCCTGGAAATTATCTGAACACTTTTTTGTTCAAGATCATATTCTATTTCAGTGACACTTAGGTAAGTTTCATGATCTTTTGCTGAGAAAGATGTGAGAAAAATCAGCGCAAAGAATAAAGCAAAAGTTTTCTTCATTTTGAATTTTAAGCTTGAAAGAGCAAATACCAAACCAAACAGGAAGGCCCAGTTTCCAATCCTTAGACTTTTATAGGTTCAAAAGGTTTAAGTGATTGAAATTTTATCCCGGAATTTGCTTGCCAGAATTTAATGCTTCTCCTCTTAATTTTCTAAAATCATCGATCTTATTCTCGAAATATTCGATTAGCACAAAGGCGTTTTCATCATTGACGAGATTTTTAAATCTAATATCTTCTGAACAGTAATAAAGAAAATTACAGATCTCATTTTCGTTCAACTGGAGATCTTCCTTAAAGAATTCAAGCCCTACCAGTTTGATACTCTTATTTGCCAGTTCTTTTGAAGTATAGGTTTTTGGAATTTCTTTTTCCTTGGATAGTTTATCTATTACTGCTCCGGCAATCTTATCGATCCTGATTCCTCCTGCAGGACTGGGCTTTTCATACGGGTTCAACTTTCTATCCTTTTCTATAAAATCGTTCAGATTTGTTTGTAGCCTATTCTTAGTCTCCACCTCTTTTATCGAGATCTTATTGATATCGCTGGCCAGATGGCCCGAAAGCTTAATATCATCTATGACCACTTCTGCCAATTCATTCATTTTGTTCTGAAGTTTGATGGTCAGAATCCCAGATCTATACATTTCTTCTGTGACCAGAAGCGTTTTATTCTGATACTGCACCGAAGACACATAAAGACTGTCATTGATCCTTGCCGGAATACTAAAATTACCCTCAGCATCTGTAACTGCTCCTTTCTCGAGGTTCAGATTAATTATATGGATTTTTTCAACGTCAGACTGAGATGCTTCAATTTCACCTTTAAGCGTCACCTGTTCCTGGGCAGATAAGTTTATTCCTGAAAAAGCCAGGATAAGCAGGCAAAAAATCGGTTTTAATTTTAATAATTTATTCATTCTCGAAATTTATTGATTGATGAGGATAGCAAAAAAAGCAATTTAATCCAGCTCCCGCAATTCTTTAAAGGATTCTAATACGTTTTTGTAATATTCTATTAGCTGCAGCACTTTTTCTGAATTTACCATTTTCCTAAAATCTTCATTATCTGCACAGAAGTAAATAAAATTCAGCACTTCTTTTTCATCAAGTTTTAGTTGTTCTGTAAAAAAACTTTGCCCCGTTAGGTTTAAAGCCTTGTTCACCAGAGTTTGTGTTTCAAAATTTTCTTCTGCTTTTTCCAGCATCTTATCTTTTCCGTTCAGTTTATTTAATACAGAAATCAAAGGACCATTACCCCGTGCAGATTGAATAGCAATTTCAAGGCTTGATCTTCGCGGCTTCGGAAAGGGCAAACCGAGTTTTTCATAAATGGACTTCGGCATCCGGGTTACATCTTCAGATAAAACTCCGGACAGCCTAATATCATCAATTTGAACCTCGTCTAATTCATTATATTTCTGAATAAGTCTAACCTGCATAACATCCTGAAGGTCATTCTGCTGAACTATCTTATTTATATTTTCAAATTGCACAGAAGAGAAATAAATACTATCCCCTTTTTTGGCCAAGATCTTGAACTTGCCTTGATCATCGGTAGTGGTTCCTGTCTCGGCATTCATATTAATCACATGAACTCCAGAGGCAATTTTCATACTGTCTACCAGGATCTGTCCATTTATCAGCTTTCTTTCCTGAGCGTCCATATTCGGAACAATCATATATAAGAAGAACAGTAAGATGATTGATGAATTAGTCTTCCTCTGAGTCATTTAATTGTCTAAGATTGATGAAGTCTTCTAACTTGCTTTTATAGAATTCTATAAGGTCAAGATCATTTTGATAAGTAAGAATATTTTGGAAATTAGGATCGTCTGCACAATAATAAACAAAGTTCTCTACTTCACTTTTCGGAAGTTGAAGTTCACTTGTAAAAAAGCTTTTTCCCAATATATCGATTCCCGTTTGAACTCTAGCCTGTAATTGCTCCTGCCTTTGAAGAGCCTGAAGGTATTTGGTCTTACCATTAATATCATTCATCAGCACATCAAGTGGTAGTCCTCCAAGTAGAATTCCCAGATAACTCCACCTACTGGTCACGCCGGCATTGGCAGTGTAAAGCCTCCTTTCTGTTTGGGTAAGTTTTTTCTCAGCGTAGGGAATTCCATAGTTCTCCCTTTCAAAATATTTGATCTTAGGAACATCAAGATCGAGATGCCCACTTAATTTTAGATCGGTGATCTGCACTTCATCCAGCTCATTCCGGGCTGGAAACAAGGTTACTCCCATTTCGCCTTTTTCCCAATTCTCCCGACTAACTACTATCTCACGATTTTCAAATTGTAATGAGGAAAATAAAACACGATCTCCGGTTCTGGCAGGAATATTAAATTTCCCCGATTCGCTGCTTGTGGTCCCTTTTTCCAGGTCAAGATTTACGATATGAATATTTGAAGGTTCTATACTATCTGAAAGTATCTGACCCTCCAGAACTTTAATTTCCTGGGAGAATGAAAGATCTACTGCTGAAAAAAGCAGAAATAAAAAAGGCAGAAAGCCTGAAGTTAATTTTCGGATCAAAACGAATTGGTTAGTATTCGTATTTTACTTTAACGCAAGATTTTTCCTTTTCGCCTATTAAAGCCTGTAAACTTTTGTTAATGCAGGCATTTCTATAAATTTACCCTAAAAACATAATGAAAGCGATACTTGCCAGCACCTCAACATTACACAACCAGGATTATCTTGAATATTTAATTCCACATTTGCCCGAATTTTTCAAAAATGTAAAGGAAGTTGTTTTTGTTCCTTACGCCAGACCCGGAGGAATTTCACACGATGATTACACCAAGAAAGCTGCAGAAGTATTTTCAAAATTCGGGATCAGCATCAAGGGAATCCATGAATTTGAAAATCCGGTTATCGCTATTGAAAATGCTGAAGGAATTTTTACCGGAGGAGGAAATACTTTTTTACTTGTTTCCGAATTATATCGAAATAAAGTAATGAACATCATTAAGCAGGTGGTGAAAAACGGAACTCCTTATATGGGTACCAGCGCCGGAACCAATATTGGAGGTTTGAGCATGCAGACCACGAATGATATGCCAATTGTTTATCCACCCTCCTTTCAGACGCTTAGCCTGGTTCCTTTCAATATAAATCCTCATTACCTTGATCCAGATCCAAATTCCGAGCACAAGGGAGAAACCAGGGAAACCAGGATCAAGGAATTTCATGGATTAAATTCACAACCTGTAGTTGGATTGAGAGAGGGCAGCTGGCTGGAGCTTCGTGATAATAAAGTTACGTTAAAAGGCGAGCTACAGGCAAGGGTTTTCAAGAAGGATAAATTACCTTTCGAAATAGAGACAGGAACAGATTTAACTGATTTGAATTAACATGAATTACCAGCATATTCTAGACACTATTCACGACGAAATGAGTTATCGCGACGTTACCGGAAAAGTAGCATCCTATATTCCTGAACTCGCGAAAGTTGATCGGAGGAAGTTTGGAATGCATGTCTATTGTGGGGACAAGCAACATTTTTGTTTTGGAGATAGCAAAGAATTGTTTTCAATTCAGAGTATTTCCAAGGTTTTTACCTTGGCGATGGCCATGAAATTGTTAGGAGAAGATCTTTGGGATCGCGTTGCAGTAGAACCCTCAGGCGATCCATTTAATAGTCTTACCCAGCTGGAATATGAAAGTGGAATTCCCAGAAACCCGTTTATTAATGCAGGAGCACTGGTTATTTCAGATATCCTGGTAGACCAGTTAAAAGATCCAAAACAAGAATTACTTGAGTTCGTTAGAAAAATCACCGGAGATTCAAGCATCGAATACGATAAAACTGTAGCTGCTTCAGAAAAATCTACAGGTTACAGGAATATCGCATTGGTAAATTATATCAAAGCTTTAGGAAATATAAAATGTGATGTGGAACCTATTGTTGACTTTTATTTTCATCAATGTTCATTAGCCATGACTTGCGAGCAACTTTCAAAAGCATTTATGCTCTTTGCGAATAAAGGTCGTATTCTTGAAACAGACGAGAAAATCCTGAAACCAAAAACGGTTAAAAGGATAAATGCCTTAATGCAAACCTGCGGTTTTTATGATGAAGCGGGAGAATTCAGCTTCCAGGTTGGGTTGCCAGGGAAAAGTGGTGTTGGTGGTGGTATTGTGGCTATTCACCCGGATAATTATTCGGTAGCCGTATGGAGTCCTATTTTGAATAAAAAAGGTAATTCAGAATTAGGTATGAAGGCTCTGGAAAGGTTTACCACCCTAACTGGAGTATCTGTATTCTAATTTACACCAACAAAAAAATGCCTTCCGAATTTCGGAAAGCATCCTTTTATAAATTGAACACTGCTAAAATTAAAGTGCTGCGACGTGCTTAGTCAAGTTTGACTTTAGGTTAGCAGCTTTATTACTGTGAATAATGTTTTTCTTAGCCAATTTATCTACCATAGAAATAACAGAAGGCAACATTGCCTCAGCTTCTTTCTTATCGGCGTCACGCAATTTTTTGATCGCGTTCCTTGTAGTTTTATGCTGGTAGCGATTTCTTAGACGCTTAGTCTCATTGCTACGAATCCTCTTCAACGCTGACTTATGATTTGCCATTTCAATTGTTATTTAAATGTTTTTTAAAAGTAGTCCGTAGGGGAATCGAACCCCTGTTACCAGGATGAAAACCTGGCGTCCTAACCCCTAGACGAACGGACCATAATCTATTTCAAATGCAACTTAAATCGTTGCTTATTAAAAACACTTTTTTTCAGTGTTTCTCTTCGTAGTCCGTAGGGGAATCGAACCCCTGTTACCAGGATGAAAACCTGGCGTCCTAACCCCTAGACGAACGGACCATTTTGTTTCAAATGCGGATGCAAAAATACAACTTTTTTGGAATGCCGCAAATGTTCGACAAAAATTTTTAAAAAAATTAGTAGGCCTTGGCAAACAAGACTCTTCCCTTAGAAGAATTTCCCGTTAATACACAGGTTCCAGCCTCTTCTTTTCTATCAAAAGGTATACATCTAATCGTCGCTTTAGTAAGCTCTTTGATCTTATTTTCAGTCTCTGGCGTTCCATCCCAGTGAGCTGAAATAAAACCACCTTTTTCTTTCAGTACTTTCTTGAAATCATCGAACGAATCTACTTCCGTAATGTGTTCGTCTCTATATTTTTTTGCTTTGTCAAATAAAGTGTTCTGAATTTCAGTCATTAAGCCTTCCACTTTATCAACAACTTCATTTCTATCTACAAATTCTTTAGTCAAAGTATCTCTTCTGGCAAGCTCAACCGTTCCTTTTTCCAGATCTTTTGGACCAATTGCAATTCTTAATGGAACACCCTGCAATTCATACTGCGCAAATTTCCATCCCGGTTTCTGATTATCGTTATCATCAAACTTCACAGAAATCCCTTTAGCACGTAAATCCTTAACCAGTTCATTTGCTGCTTCAGAAATTTGCTCTAATTGCTCTTCACTTCTATATATAGGTACTATCACTACCTGAATTGGCGCGAGATTTGGAGGCAACACGAGACCGTTATCATCACTATGCGTCATGATAAGCGCACCCATCAATCTTGTTGAAACACCCCAGGAAGTAGCCCAAACATGTTCTAGACCACCTTCTTTAGTAGCAAATTTTACATCAAATGCTTTGGCAAAATTCTGGCCTAAAAAGTGAGATGTACCGGCCTGCAATGCTTTTCCATCCTGCATAAGAGCTTCGATACAATAAGTTTCAAGAGCTCCAGCGAAACGTTCATTTTCAGTTTTACTTCCTTTTACTACCGGAATAGCCATGAAATTCTCAGCAAATTCCGCGTAAATGTTATTCATCAATTCAGTTTCCTGAAGAGCCTCTTCTTTCGTGGCATGAGCAGTATGCCCTTCCTGCCATAAAAATTCAGCAGTCCTTAGAAAAAGTCTCGTTCTCATTTCCCAACGAACCACATTTGCCCACTGATTTACCTTTATAGGAAGATCTCTATAAGACTGAATCCAGTTCTTATAAGTATTCCAGATAATTGCTTCAGAAGTTGGTCTTACCACCAGTTCTTCTTCTAATTTAGCTTCCGGGTCTACCATCAATTTTCCAGGTTGATCCGGATCGTTCTTTAATCTATAATGAGTTACCACCGCACATTCTTTCGCAAATCCTTCAGCGTTCTTTTCCTCAGCTTCAAATAAACTTTTAGGAACGAAAAGCGGAAAATAAGCATTTTGGTGCCCGGTTTCTTTAAACATTCTGTCCAGCTCAGCCTGCATCTTCTCCCAAATTGCATAGCCGTAAGGCTTGATCACCATACAACCGCGCACGGCAGAATTTTCGGCTAAATCGGCTTTTACAACCAATTCGTTATACCATTTTGAATAGTCTTCACTTCTCTTCGTTAGATTCTTTCCCATCTCTTGTTATTTGGCATAAAACTTGTATCTTTTCTAGGTGTATAATACTAACCGTTCGGGCAAAACTAACCATTTTTAGGATGCCCAACAATAAAAAGAATTACCAATGGAACTTTACTACACTCTTAGAAATAAACTCAGCCATCTGTTTTCCTTAACGGCTGTTCTAGCTTTAGTTTCCTGTGGTTCTTATCAATATTCCGGTTATGAAGCCGATGGAATCTATGGAGAATCCAGGCCGGGAATCTGGGAAGAGCAAAAACAGGAAGTAACTGAAGTAAAACCAAATGGCGATAACTCATATTATAAGAACTTATTCGCTCAACAATCTCAAATGGTTGGTGAAGTTCTGGAAAGTGACGTATTTACCGATATTGACAGTTATAGCTCTAATGATGGATATGATAATTATTCTGAAGTTGGTGGTGATGTAGCCTATGTTGGCGGAAATGCTCCTTGGGGACAGAATCCAGATACCTATACCGTAAACATTTATAATAATGGATTTTACGGAGGATTCTTTTCGCCGTGGAGAGCTGGATTTGGTTACGGCTACGGTTATGGATTTAGAAGTCCTTTCTGGGGTGGAGGATGGTATGATCCTTACTGGCCTGGATACTGGGGCGGAGGTTTTGGACCTTATGCTTATTACGGAGGCTGGAACGTTGGATTCTGGGGTGGCGGATTTGGTTTTGGTTACGCCTCTCGTTTTGGATACCATAATCCATACTATCCTTTCTATAATAACTATGGTTACTATAATCGATTTTATAACGATAGATATGCATATAACACTGGTAGAAGAAATTCCAGAGCAACTTACAATGATGGTCCAAACAGAAGAAATTCTTATTCTGAAAGAATCAGAAGTATTAGAAATTCAGATTATGGAACAAGCCGAGTTAGAAATAGTGTAAGAAATACAGATTCTAGGGTTTATACGAGAACTAGCAGAAGATCTGAACCAGTAAGATCTTATGATAACAGTAGATCCAGAAGCAGTTCACCTGTTTATAACAGATCTTCAAGAAGTAGTAGTAATGGGACTTATAGGTCTTCCAGCTCAAGAAGAAGTACGAGTTCTCAAAGAAGTACAACTACGAGAAGTTCTAGTAGTAGCTCAAGAAGTTCAGGAACTACGAGAAGCTCCGGCGGAAGATCCTCATCATCTAGAGGTGGCCGTGGAGGTAGATAAAAAATAATATTTATTCAATCAGCCTTACAGGTTTCAAATCTGTAAGGTTTTTTTATAAAATTTCAATTAATGAAAAGATTATTATCCCTGATAGCATTTTTTGCTATTATTTCATCAGTCAAAGCTCAAACCTTACAGGACGCTTACAATTATTCTTCAACGGAACTTTCAGGTACGGCCAGATTTATGGGAATGAGTGGTGCATTCGGAGCACTCGGAGGAGACATTTCAGCAATATCTCTTAATCCAGCTTCTTCAGCTGTATTTTTATCCAGCACGGCTACAGCAAGTTTGTCTTACCGCAGCCACGAAAATAATATAATGTTTAACAACGGAAGAAGTTCCGGCGAAGCCAGTGATCTGGAACTGGATAATTTAGGTGGTGTTTTCGTATTTACTACTAATGATGAAAACGACTGGAGAAAGATTTCTCTGGCCATCAATTACACCACCGAGAAAAATTTTGATGACTCGTATACCGTACGTGGAAATTCCAGAAATAGTATAGATAACTACTTTCTTGGTTATGCAGACGGAATTGAATTAGATCTACTTCAGCTACAGGGATCAGAAAGAATTTCAGATCTATATGCTTTTCTTGGCGAAAATTACGGTTTTGGCGCCCAGCAGGCATTTTTAGGTTATCAGGGTTTTGTGATAGAAGCCAACGATGATATTCCCGAAAATACTGGATACTATTCTTTGATTGGTCCTGGAAACTTTGATCAGCAATATTCAAATGTTTCTACTGGACTCAATGGTAAATTCACTTTTAATGCCGGAACACAATTCAAGGATTTCCTTTATTTGGGAGTGAACCTAAATTCTCATTTCATTAATTATGAGAATTCTTCTGAGTTGGCTGAATTTAATAACAACCCGGGAAGTGAAACCACAGAGATTTATTTTGGAAATACACTTAGAACAAATGGAGACGGATTTTCATTTCAGCTAGGAGGAATTGCTAAATTGGGTGAAAATGTTCGAGTGGGTCTAAATTACACCTCTCCTACCTGGATGTATATCAGAGAAGAAACCACTCAATACCTTGAAACGAATACTCCTGCAGATGAATTTGTAAGTGTAAATCCTAGAAAGGTAAATGTATATCCCGAATATAGATTCCGAATCCCTTCTGAATTAAATTTGAGTGCGGCTTACCTTTTCGGAAAGAAAGGTTTAATAAGTGCAGATCTTGGCGCTACAGACCATTCTAATATTCAGTTTGAAGAAAATGCCGGATTTGAGTTTTTGAACAATCAGATTGCCCAGGAAATGGATGTTGCCTACAGCCTGAGACTTGGAGGCGAATATCGAATTTCTAATTTCAGTCTTCGTGGCGGATATAGATATGAGCAAAGTCCTTTCAAGCAAAACAGCCTCGTTGGAGATCTAAATGGTTATAGTGCGGGTGTTGGATATTCTTTTGGAAGCATTAACCTGGACCTTGCATATAGCAACGCCAGTTATTCTGAAGGTAAACCTGTTTACAATGTTGGTCTTACCGAACCTGTTTACATAGATCGCGATCTATCTAAAGTTGTGCTATCACTTACATTCGGATTGTAAACTGAGTAAAAATACAATTTTAAAAGCGCCGATTTTGGCGCTTTTTTTTGTTATCTAATCAAAGTGAAATTAGACATATACGTGCGTTGTTCACCGCTTTTTTCATCCACGAATTCTACTTTGAACCAGTAATCATCCGCAGGAAGATCCTTTCCATTAAAGGTTCCATCCCAACCTCTCGCCTGGTTTGGATTCATCTGAATGATAAGCTTACCATACCTGTCAAAAACATATAGCTTTTTTATACTGATATTACTGTCTGTAACTAGATTCCAGGTATCATTATAACTATCACCATTAGGAGTGAAAAAGCGTGGATAGCCTACTAAAAAGAAACTTTCACTCGTGGTTTCTCCGCAGCCATTAATTTCCCTGGCAGTAAGAACATGACTCCCCGGAGGGACTTCTGTAAAATTAGGATTTGACTGCCATGGTCCATTGTCAATTCTGTATTCGAAGGTAGCATATTCAGCACCAATGACATTTTCAGGAATGCCTGTGACTGTATATCCCTCTCCAAAATCAGAACCAGTGATTTCTACTGTAACAGATTCTGGTCTCGAAACTTTTACTGGTACTGTTGAAAAATCGAGACTACATCCAGATTCCGGGTGAGTGATGGTTACACGTATTTCGTTGCTATTGGGAAAACTAGAAAAAGTTTGTATTGCCTGAGTACCTAGGAGTTGATTGCCATCATACCATTCAAAATTATAACCTTCACCAAGATCTTGACCAATGCTGACTTGATTGATAACATTTTCATTAAGGTCTACACAAAAAATAACATTTTCTGAAAGTTCGTATGCTGGAAAATCAAAAGTGGATAATTGAAACATATCTGCTTCAGATAGGCATCCGCTTATTTTATCTCTCACCTGAGCATAAATAGTTTTTCCATTTTCGAAAATATAGGTTTGAGGAGCAGCAATTGGATTTGAGTTTTCCAGATCTTCCTGGGATTCATAATATAAAACGTCATAATCTGCATTGGTACCATTAGGTGCAATGAGCTCGGGATTTGCTTCTTCCAGGTCTATCGTTTCAACATCTTCAACGCAAACAGGCAATTCATCCACATTACCAATAATTGGAGAATTGTAAAATGTTACGGTCACATCATCTCTTTCAGATTTATTTTCAATAGGATCTGTAGCGATAAGCCTGTAATCACCAGATTCGGTAACTGTATAAGTTGGTCCAGTAGCACCTGGAATTGCCTCATATCGCGAAGTATTTTCATTAAAAACGAACCATTCGTATTCAGCATCTTCGTCTGTACTACCATCAAGTAAATATTCATCTTCGTCGCATACCGAGATGTTATCACCTAAATTAAGATCAAGAATAGAGCAGTCTGTTGAACCTTCACCGGCATTGGTTTGCTCAAGACTTATAAAGCCGGGAACCTGCTCAAAATTTGTAATTACTACCACATATATCTCACTAGCCTGCGCATTCGGTATTGACATAAATTCAACAGCATCTGGCAAATAACTACAATCCACAATCTTTTCAGCACTCAGCGAGGTACCGGAACAATAGTCTGCTCCCCTGTCAAAAGGTCCCCAAACCACAAAATCTACATCTAAGGGAGCTCCCGTGCCATTTTCATTTTCATATTGAGATATTCGAAATCTTAAATTTCCGGAGTCCTCAATTTGAAGAAAGAACCAGGCGGGATATGGCTGATCATCCAGACACCCATAATCTGGACCAAATTCACCGGTAATCTGATTACTATTTTGAAAATTCGCATTAGGAAAGGTTAATCGCTCATCCCCAGCACAGAAGGGTTCGATATCTGCACATCTGGTTCCTTGTGCGTTTATCGAATTGATCGAAAACATCACAATGGCGCAAAACAAAAATGTTTTTAATAACAATCTCATTCCCAGTGGGCTCTTTATCCACGCAAAATATGAAATATTGCATAGATTGTCAGTTAAGGCTTATCTAATTTTGAATACGGCTAAAACCTTATAAATATGTATCTTTGCAAGCCAATACGGTTTTTACCGACTATTATTGCAAAAAGCATGAAAATAGATAAAATATTGAATGAAATTGAAGAGATGGGCGATGCCCATGCGGCTAGTAGCGCCAATACTCCCTTGAGAGAAGACGCGTTCAATCTAAGTGACGAAGAAAAAATTGAGCTAATCAAGAAAGATGTCAAAAATATTCTTGATACGCTGGGACTTGATCTTACCGATGACAGTCTTAAAGGCACTCCTCAAAGAGTAGCTAAAATGTTCGTTAACGAGATATTTTCAGGATTACACCCAAAAAGAAAACCAAAGGCTTCTACCTTTGAAAATAAATATAAATACGGTGAAATGCTTGTTGAGAAGAACATCACTGTTTACTCTACTTGCGAGCACCATTTGCTTCCAATTGTAGGAAAAGCTCACGTTGCATATATATCAAATGGCACCGTAGTTGGCCTTTCCAAAATGAACAGAATCGTAGATTATTTCGCAAAGAGACCTCAGGTTCAGGAACGCATGACGATGCAGATAGTACATGAACTTCAGAATGTGCTGGGCACTCCAGATGTGGCTTGTGTAGTAGATGCAAAGCACCTTTGTGTGAACAGCAGAGGTATTCGCGATATTGAAAGCAGCACAGTCACCAGTGAATTTGGAGGAGCATTTAAAAAGAAAGAAGTTAGAAGAGAATTTCTGGATTATATTAAATTAGACACATCGTTCTAATAATTCAAAATACATTTATTACATGGCGCTTTACCAGGAACAAAGCCTGAAACTTTACAATTCAATGAGCGGTGAGAAGGAAGTTTTCACCCCGATAAACGAAGGAAATGTGGGTATGTATGTTTGTGGACCTACGGTTTACAGCAATGTACACCTTGGAAACTGCCGTACATTCATTTCTTTTGACCTTGTGTTCAGGTATTTGAAGCATCTTGGATATAAAGTACGTTATGTTAGAAATATTACCGATGCTGGCCATTTAGAAAATGATGCCGATAGCGGTGAAGACAGGATCTCGAAAAAAGCTCGTTTGGAGCAAATCGAACCGATGGAAGTTGTACAGAAATACACCGTAGATTTTCATAATATCCTGAATAAATTCAATAATTACCCTCCGAGCATTGAACCCACTGCAACCGGACACATTGTTGAACAAATTGAGATCATCAAAACCATTCTAGAAAACGGATTCGCTTATGAAGCTAATGGTTCAGTATATTTTGATGTTATCAAATTCAATAAAGAACATGCTTACGGAAGGCTAAGCGGAAGAGCGATCGAAGATATGATCGCGAATACCCGTGAATTAGCCGCCCAGAGCGATAAAAGAAATCCTCAGGATTTTGCTCTTTGGAAGAAAGCCGAACCACAGCACATAATGAGGTGGCCATCTCCATGGAGCGACGGATTTCCAGGCTGGCATCTGGAATGCACAGTGATGAGCACAAAATATCTTGGTGAAGAATTTGATATTCATGGAGGTGGAATGGATCTAAAATTTCCACATCATGAATGTGAGATCGCCCAGGGTGAAGCCGCTACCGGAAAATCACCAGTAAACTATTGGCTACATGCTAATATGCTAACCTTGAACGGAAAGAAAATGGCTAAAAGTACCGGGAATTTTATTCTGCCGGAGCAGATCTTTACTGGCGAGAACGATATTCTTACCAAGGCATTTTCGCCAAATGTGGTAAGATTCTTTATTCTTCAGGCCCACTATAGAAGCATTTTGGATTTTTCAAGCGAAGCTTTACTTGGTAGTGAAAAAGGCTTTAACCGACTTATGGAAGCCTATCATTCTATGGATGAACTTCCGGTTTCAGATAAATCAGATTTTGATCTGGAGGCATGGAAGCAATCTTGCTATGATGCAATGAACGACGATTTTAATAGTCCGATAGTAATTGCCAGATTATTTGATGCCGTAAAGATGATCAATGGAATTAAGGATGGCTCGGTAAAAATTTCTGAATCTGATAAAACAGAATTCAAGAACACCATGAAAGCGTTCATGTTCGATATTCTTGGTCTTGTAGACGCAGCCTCAGAAAATGAAAATGATGAAGACAAACTAGCCGGCACTGTTGAACTATTGATCAAACTACGAGCTGAAGCTAGAAATAACAAAAATTTCGCTTTAAGTGACCAGATAAGGGATCAGTTGCTGGAACTTGGAATTCAGCTTAAAGACGGTAAGGAAGGCACTACTTTCTCCCTAAAATAGAACCATTATGCTGAATCAAGGGTTAAAATATTTATTGACCGCTTTGGTTCAGTTCTATAAAAAGTTTATATCGCCACTAACGCCGGCAACCTGCAGATACGAGCCCTCTTGCTCGACCTATATGCTTAAGGCGCTTGAAATACACGGAGGGATTAAGGGTTTCTGGCTGGGACTTAAAAGAATTTCCAGGTGTCATCCCTGGGGAGGTTGCGGCTATGATCCAGTACCAGCAAAATCAAAGTCCAAAAGCAGCTAAAGAATTCGCAAATACGTATATTTACGACTTATCAAATAAATTTATATGCTGATCAATGCCATTCACTGGAATCCGTCTGAAGGACTGGATCTGGGAATTTTAACACTTCACTACTATAGCGTAATGTTCATAATCGCCTTCACTCTTGGATGGTATATTATGAAAAGTATTTATACTCGCGAAGGCATCGAGATAGAAAAATTAGACTCATTATTCATATATACTGTTCTCGCTACGTTAATCGGAGCAAGATTAGGCCACGTAATATTTTATGACTGGGAATATTTTCAGAATCACATACTTGAGATTTTCCTACCGGTAAGATTTGAGCCAAATTTTGAATTTACCGGTTTTAGAGGTTTGGCAAGTCATGGAGCTGCTATCGGTATTATCATTGCGATGTATCTATATGCAAAAAGAGTGCTTCAGAAACCCGTATTATGGATCCTGGATAGAATTGTAATCCCTGTTGCCAGCGGTGCTATTTTCGTGAGAATTGGAAATTTTATCAATTCTGAAATTATCGGAAAACCTACCAATTCCGACTATGGAGTCGTATTTGAGAAATTAGGAGAAGATTTCGCAAGGCATCCAGCTCAATTATACGAATCGGGCTGCTATCTAGCTATCTTTCTCATTCTTTGGTATATCTACTGGAAAACCGAAAAGCGCTTTAAATTGGGATATATTTTCGGTTTATTTCTGGTATTACTCTGGACCGTTAGATTCTTCGTGGAATTTATTAAGGAACCACAGGTAGGCGAACGCGCTAACTGGTTATTGAACACCGGACAGTGGTTAAGTATTCCATTTGTAATTGCAGGTTTATATTTTATGTACAGGCCTACAAAACAAAAAACGGTAGCATGAAAAAACGCCTGATAAAACTGGCTGCGCTTTCTTTAATCATGTTTTCTACTCTTTCTTGTGCAGACGACAAAAAGGAAGCTGAAAGCATAGAAACTGCACCTATTGAATTTAAAAAAGAAGCGGAACTTTACCTCATTAAGGGAAATTCCGGAGATACAATTAAAAAGCTGGATATAGAGCTCGCTGAATCTGATTATGAACACCAGACAGGACTTATGTATCGCGAGAATATGAAGGACGATCAGGGAATGCTTTTTATATATGATTCTGAAAGAAACAGAAGCTTTTACATGAAGAATACCTATTTTCCTCTTGACATCATTTACTACGAAGCCGACAGCACCCTGGTAAGTATCCAGAAAAATGCGACACCAAGAGATGAAACTTCATTGCCATCTGAAGGACCTGCTCAATTTATACTTGAGATCAACGGCGGATTATCTGATGAATGGAGTCTGGAGAAAGAGGATAGATTCAGTTTAATCAAAACAGAATAATTTTTAATTTAAATAAAACATAAAAAAAGGCTTTCCGATTGGAAAGCCTTTTTTGTTATAACTATTCTGAAATTAAGCCGTAGTAGCTTCTTCAGTTTTCGGTTTTTCTTTCTTCTGGATTGAAGATTTCTTCTTCACACTATCAAACATTACAGGTGTTGCAATGAATAGCGATGAATAAGTACCTACAATCACACCGACGATCAAGGCGAACATAAAACCTCTGATGCTTTCTCCTCCGAAAATGAAAATCGCAAGAAGTACTACCAACGTGGTAAGCGAGGTGTTCAATGTTCTACTTAATGTGCTATTCAAAGCTGCATTCACTGTTTTACCCAATGGCCATGATGTGTGCTCATTCACGTATTCCCTAATACGGTCAAATACAACCACGGTATCATTAAGTGAGTATCCAATTACCGTTAATATCGCAGCGATAAATGCCTGATCTATCTCCATATTGAAAGGCATCACCTTATATAATAAGGAGAAAATACCTAAAACTACCAGCACATCATGAAATACTGCAGCAACTGCACCTAGACTAAATTGCCATTTACGGAATCGCAATAGAATATATAGAAATACTACGATCAAAGATCCGAGTACTGCCCAGAATGAGGCATTTTTAATATCATCAGCGATAGTCGCTCCAACTTTCATAGACTGCATTACACCAACCTGCTTATCATCTGCACCGTCTATGAACTCTTCATAAGAAAGATCAGAAGGTAGATAAGAACCTAAAGATTCATAAAGTGATCTCTGGATCTCTTCATCAACTTCAGCTCCTTCCTGGTCTACTTTATATTTAGTTGTAATTTTCAACTGATTGTCAGGTCCGAAAGTTTTAGCCTCAGCACTTCCAAAAGTAGCAACAAGATCATTTTGAACTGTTGTAGGATTCACATCATCAGCAAATCTTACTGTATAAGTTCTTCCCCCTACAAAATCAACACCTTCATTAAGACCCTGAGTTAGCAAAGATCCAAGACTAATCACGATAAATAATCCTGAAACGATATAAGCAACTTTCCTTTTCTTAAGGAAGTCGATATTCATATTTGTAAACAGGTTCTTGGTTAAAGAAGTAGCAAAATCTAAAGATTTACCTTTTTTACCATATCCATCAATAAACAACCTGGTGATGAAAATTGCAGTAAAAAGAGAAGTTGCAATACCAATTAATAAGGTAGTTGCGAAACCTTTAATAGGTCCTGTCCCAAGTAAGAATAAAATTAGACCTGTAAGACCAGTTGTAATATTCGCATCAAGAATTGAGGATAAAGCATTGTTGAAACCATCTTTAATGGCATCCTTCTGAGCTTTACCTTTAGCAAGCTCCTCCTTGATCCTTTCAAATATAAGTACGTTCGCATCCACGGACATACCAATTGTCAATACAATACCGGCGATCCCAGGTAATGTAAGAACGGCTCCAAGACCTGCAAGGATTCCGAAGATGAAAAGAATATTCACTACAAGTGCGATATCTGCAAAGATTCCCGCTTTACCATAATACAGGATCATCCAAACCAATACCAGGATCAAAGCAATCACAAAAGACATAATACCACTATCAATAGCTTCCTGTCCAAGAGATGGACCAACTACCTCACTTTGAATAATATCTGCAGAAGCAGGAAGTTTACCGGCACGTAGAACGTTGGCTAAATCCTGACCTTCTGTAATTGTAAAATCTCCTGTGATCTCACTTCTACCTCCTGAAATTGCTCCCGTAGAAACACCAGGTGCAGAGTAAACAATATTATCAAGAACGATCGCGATCTGGCTTTGTTCATTAGAAGCCTTCCCGGTCATATCTTCCCAGATCTTAGCTCCGGTCCCATCCATTTGCATGCTTACAGCAATACGACCTAATTGATCGTAAGTTTGCTGAGCATCTGTAATAACACTACCGCTCAATGGAGGTTCCATATTACGGTTTCCTTTAAGAGCGTATAATGCGGTAGTTTCAGTATCCTCATCTGGCACTCCCCATACGAACTTCGCATATCTCATTTCTGAAGGAAGCAATGATCTTACCTGAGGCTTCTGGATCATATCCATCACCTTGGCAGTATCCATAACCTTAAAAGTTGCAAGTACCGGTCCTCCCTGGAATCCTGGAGAAACCACAAGGTCAATCAACGGATTGTTTCCAGTTTCAACTTCTGTGCTATCTTCAGCATCAGCCAAAAGATCATCGATCTCACTATCGCCAGAAGTTTCAGTTGAATCTGCAGGCTTTTCTGCAGCAGCTTCTTCAGATTGCTTCATTCCAGCCAGCATATTATTAGCCTGAAGAAGGAAGTTTCCTATTTCATTATTTTTATAAACATGCCAGAATTCTAACTGGGCAGTACTTTGAAGCAGATTTTGAACCCTGCTGATATCTTTAGCTCCAGGTAATTCAACAAGAATTCTTCCTGAATTCCCTAAACGCTGAATGTTTGGCTGAGTAACCCCAAACTTATCGATACGTTTTCTAAGAACTTCAAAAGCAGAAGTAATAGACTCGTCAATTTTCTTTCTGATGATAGGCTCAACTTCTTCATTACTCATGTTGAAGTTTACATCATCGCTTAAAGTCTTATTCGCAAAAACATCTGGAGATGCAAGTTTCGCATCAGGAATGTTATTGAAGGCTTCGAAGAAAAGATCTACGTAATTTTCCTGGCTATCTGTCTGTGCTTCATCTGCTTCAGCAATTGCTTTTCTAAAAGCAGGATCTCTGGTATCATTAGCCAATCCGCTTAAGATATCTTTAACCGAAATTTGAAGGATCACGTTGATCCCTCCTTTAAGGTCAAGCCCTTTATTAAGCTCTTTGTCTTTGGCATCGTTGTAGGTAATCCCGGCAATCACCTCGTTATTACCGATAGAATCTAAATACCTGGCTTCTGCCTGGTCACGTAGTTCTGAGTAATTCTCTACATCTTCTCCAATTCCCTGAATGGCAAACTCCTCAGCATCAGTCTCCACATTATTTGTTATAAATGTAAAAGACAGCTGATAAAGACATACCAGCCCAAACAAAATTGCAAAAACTTTAATCAGTCCTTTATTCTGCATTATTCCTCAAATTATTGATTATTAGGTCTATTTTAAAAACGGACAAATATAGGACTTCAATTATCAAATCCCAATATTTTTTTTTGGATAATTTTAACTTTTTAACGCATTAAAAAAGCCGCAGAAACTGCGGCTTTCAAGAGTATTTTAAATGAATTATTCTAAAAAATTACACGTCAAGTAATCCGTTGGTTTTTTTCACACCTTCAGCACTTTCCTTCATTTTAGCTTTTTCAGCATCATCCAGTTTTAATTCAACGATTTTTTCCAGTCCATCCTTACCTAGAATAGCAGGAACTCCGATACAAAGATCGCTCAATCCGTATTCCCCGTCAAGTAAGGCAGAACAAGGGAACATCTTTTTCTGGTCACAAGCGATCGCCTGTACCAATCCAGACACCGCAGCTCCGGGAGCATACCATGCGCTTGTTCCCAATAATTTGGTTAAAGTAGCCCCACCAACCTTAGTATCTTCAGATACCTGATTCAATCTGTCTTCAGATAAAAATGCGGTTACAGGAACTGAATTTCTGGTAGCCAGTCTTGTCAAAGGCACCATTCCGGTATCACTGTGTCCACCTATTACCATTCCGTCCACATCAGATGGAGGACATTCAAGGGCTTCACTCAATCTATACTTGAAACGAGCGCTGTCTAACGCACCACCCATCCCAATAATTTTATTTTTTGGAAGTCCCGTAGTTTTGTGTACCAGGTAAGTCATAGTATCCATTGGATTACTAACTACGATCAATGTTACATTTGGTGAATGCTTGATAAGATTTGAAGAAACCTCTTTTACAATCCCTGCATTGATCCCGATCAATTCTTCTCTGGTCATTCCCGGTTTACGTGGTATACCACTCGTTATAACCGCGATATCACTATCTGCAGTTTTAGAATAATCGTTTGTACTTCCTGTTATTTTTGTATCGAAGCCATTAAGAGTAGCTGTTTGCATAAGGTCCATTGCTTTACCTTCAGCATAACCTTCTTTAATATCAAGCAATACAACTTCTGAAGCAAAATTTTTAATGGCAACGTATTCGGCACAGCTGGCACCTACGGCACCTGCTCCTACTATGGTAACTTTCATGTTAAAATATTATTTAATTTCTATTAATAATGACTGCGAAATTACGAATAATGAGGCAGTATTAATAATAAGGAATGGTTAAATCGTTGAAGATCTACAGGATGAAATGCAAGCCAAGATTCAGGTTTACAAATTTTCCGGCAGTTGCCATAGTACTAATTTTAAACTTATTGAAGTACAAATTAAAACCAATGTCTCCTTTGAACTGAGCAGATTTATCATTCAGTCTTGTGATTTCACTGTTGATCAATGGCAAAGCAATTCCGCTTCCTCCAAATTCATATTCGAAATCTGACATAGCAACTCCAAGAGCTCCAAATATCTCAAAATTCTCATACTTTTTAGACGCTAAAGCTTCAGCCATCCAAACATCTGCAGATACGTCAATTTGATTTAATTGAACAACCTGTTCTACTGAAATTGGGTCAAAATCATATTTTACATCGAAAATATTATAAGATAGTACCGCAGCTACCTGAAAGTCATCCTCATCATTAAATCTGAAATATTGTCCAAAATTGTGCTTCAAACCAACTCCGTAGGTGCTGAATTCAGATCCGTCAATTTCCAGAGAAGGTAATGCACGAACAGCAATTTCGGTTCCGTAAGGCAAGCCAACGGAAACCTGGGCAAATGGATAAGCTAAAGCACCTTTATCTATCCCATCAATCGCATCAAATCCAGAAATAGGAATCGTCTGACCGGCATAATCAACCTCTCCTTCGAACTGCACATCGGTTTCTGCCCCAAAAGCTGTTGGCAGAACAGCGCGATCATCGCCAGTAATTCTTAGAATATTAAAATCATTGTTATTAATAGTAAACTCTTTTCTACTGCTAGGAACAAATATTGCGTTAGCATGAACAGACACATCTACCTTCCATTTATCTAGGGCACGTGCAGAGGTAAACCATCCGGCAGTCGCCTGGTAAGCAGCACTTTCTGATGCCGGACTGGCGAATCCATTTGCCAGAAAAAGCATGTCATTTACAAATAGGTCCAGATCTGTCTGGGCCTCTTGAGCTGAAGAATTCAGGGAAAAAGTAAATATTCCCAGGAATAAAATTTTGGTGATATTTTTCACGGAAATTTGGGTTTAGGTTATTTAAAAATAATAAATATTAAGTTCGCTCCGTACCAGAACGAAAAAAACCCACACTTATTAGCAAGTAGTGGGTCTTTCAAAATATATTTTAATTAGAATTATGCGTCAATATTTGCATACTTCGCGTTCTTTTCAATGAATTCTCTACGTGGTGGAACCTCATCTCCCATTAACATTGAGAAGATCCTATCGGCTTCTCCACCATTATCGATATTCACCTGTCTTAAGATTCTGAATTCAGGATCCATAGTTGTATCCCAAAGCTGTTCCGCGTTCATCTCCCCAAGACCCTTATATCTCTGGATTTGAACTCCCCCACTGTATTCAGCAGCGATCTCATCACGCTCTTTTTCATTCCATGCATAACGCTTCTTCTGACCTTTTTTCACAAGGTAAAGTGGCGGTGTTGCAATATAGATATGACCATTTTCGATCAATTCTTTCATGTATCTGAAGAAGAAAGTTAAGATCAATGTTTCAATGTGGCTACCATCCACGTCGGCATCACACATGATCACGATCTTATGATATCTCAGTTTTGAAAGGTTCAATGCCTTGCTATCCTCTTCGGTTCCAATAGTAACTCCAAGAGCTGTGTAAATATTCTTGATCTCTTCATTATCGAAAACACGGTGAGACATCGCTTTTTCAACATTAAGAATTTTACCTCTTAGAGGCAAAATGGCCTGAAATCTACGATCTCTTCCCTGTTTTGCTGTACCACCTGCCGAGTCTCCCTCAACAAGAAATACTTCACACTGTTCCGGATCCTGCTCAGAGCAGTCTGATAATTTCCCAGGCAAACCACCAACACTCATGGCGGTTTTACGCTGAACCATTTCACGGGCTTTTTTCGCAGCATTTCTAGCCTGCGCAGCAAGTATTACTTTCTGAACGATGGTCTTGGCATCGTTCGGGTTTTCTTCAAGGTAATTTTCCAGCATTTCAGAAACAGCCTGAGATACTGCTGAAGTCACCTCTCGGTTACCCAACTTTGTCTTCGTCTGACCTTCAAATTGAGGTTCAGCAACTTTCACTGAAATAATCGCGGTCAATCCTTCACGGAAATCATCCCCGGTAATTTCAAATTTCACTTTATCCAGAAGACCGGAAGCATCAGCATACTTTTTCAGTGTAGTGGTAAGACCTCTTCTAAATCCGGATAAATGTGTACCTCCTTCGTGAGTATTAATGTTATTTACATAAGAATGCAGGTTTTCATTGAATGATGTGTTGTATACCATCGCAACTTCTACTGGAATATCATTCTTTTCACCTTCCATAGAGATCACATCTCCAATGATAGGCTCACGATTTCCATCAAGGAACCTGATAAATTCTTTCAGACCTTCTTCAGAATGGAAGTCATCATGAACAAATTCACCATTATCTTCCTTATTTCTTTTATCGGTAAGGCTGATCCTAATTCCTTTGTTCAAATATGCCAGCTCTCGCATACGGCTAGCCAGAGTATCATAATTATACTCCAGAGTCTGCGTGAAGATGCTTGGATCTGGCTTAAACGTTACCAGAGTACCGCTTAATTCTGTTTCACCAACCGGCTTAACAGGATACATTGGTTTTCCAATTTCATATTCCTGTTCCCAGATCTGGTTATCTCTGTAAACTGTAGCTTTAAGATGAGTTGAAAGTGCGTTAACACAACTAACCCCAACTCCGTGAAGACCACCGGAAACCTTATAAGAATCCTTATCGAATTTCCCTCCTGCACCAATCTTGGTCATTACAACCTGAAGTGCAGAAACGCCTTCTTTTTTATGCATGTCAATCGGGATACCTCTACCGTTATCTTCTACGGTAATGGAATTATCCTCATTGATAGTAACTTTTATATTGTCACAGTGTCCGGCAAGGGCCTCATCGATAGAGTTATCAACAACTTCATACACCAAATGGTGCAAACCTCTAACGCCGGTATCCCCAATATACATTGAAGGCCGCATACGAACATGCTCCATTCCCTCCAACGCCTGAATACTGTCGGCGGAATAATTATGTTTCTTAGCTTCTTCGCTCATATAATATGCTAATTAATTTCGTCTTTTTGGATAACGAACAAATATAACAATTCGCATATTTTTAACAGGTTGAAGCAGGAGCATAAGCCCTTAAGTTATCAACAAATTATGTGGAAAAACCCGAATCCTTTAGTAAAACTTTCAGAATTCGGGTTCCATTTTCAGATAGTGATGAAAATTAAACTTTAGACAATTCTTTTTTCATTCCCGGCGCAACGTGAGTTTCGTTTGCACGACCACTAGGATCAAGATCTTTCTGCCATTTCGGGATCCATCTTTTTACTGTTTTTGCAGCTGAATCCTGAGGGAAATGTTTACTGAACAATTCACGATAGAAATAAGCTTCTTTCGTTGCCGGAGTGTTCACCGGATATTTCAATGCAGCGGTTTCCATTTGCACATCACTTACCTGCTTTGAAGCATAATCGATAAGTTGATCTATCCAGTTGTAACCAACTCCGTCGCTAAACTGCTCTTTTTGTCTCCAAAGAACTTCATCAGGAAGAAAAGGTTTTTCAGGAGTATCAAATGCTTTACGCAGAATGTATTTCTCAACCCCATCGTAAGTAACTGGCATTTTTTCTTCAGGAACAATTTCCATAGCCGTCTTTAAAAAGGCTTTATCAAGGAATGGAACCCTAGCTTCCAGACCATGGGCCATGGTAGATTTATCAGCTCTTAAACAGTCAGCAGTTGCTAATCTCTGAACTCTTCTAATCGTTTCTTTCTGAAATTCTTCTGCTGAAGGTGCATTTTTGAAATAAAGATAACCTCCGAAAATTTCATCTGAACCTTCACCTGAAAGCACTACTTTAATACCTTTTTCAGCAATTGCTTTAGAAAGGAAATACATTGGAGTGCTCGCTCTAATTGAAGTCACATCATAAGTTTCCAAATGCCAGACTAACTGACTCAAAATCTCGATCCCTTCTTCTACGGTGAAATGGATCTCGTGATGTTCAGTCCCAAGAAAATCTGCAACTTTTCTCGCGGCGATAAGATCTGGTGCGTCAGCATCCAAACCTATTGAAAAAGAATGTAGCGTCTGCTCTGATCCTTCAATTAGTCTTGCTGCAATTGAAGAAGTTAAAGATGAATCAAGACCACCACTTAAAAGAACTCCAAGCGGAACATCTGCCATCAATCTTTTTCTAGTTGCATCGATCAGACTTTCTCTTAATTTCTTCAGATCTGCAGGTTGAACTGCCTTTTCAGAATCAAACCATTCCGGAGTATAATATCTTACAAAACCAGTCTCAGGAGTATAATAATGTCCTGGAGGAAATGCAGAGAATTCTACACAGCTATCAGCAAGGGCTTTCATTTCACTGGCAAACCACATTGCACCGGTTTCATCTGTCCCAAAATATAATGGCTTCACTCCTATCGGGTCTCTACCAACTATAAAATCATCTCCATCTATGATCACGAATGAAAATACACCATCAAGCTTATCTACGAAATCGACACCGTATTTCTCATACATATGCACGATCACTTCTGAATCTCCGGTAGTTCTGAAACTATGATCTTTTAATTCATTATTTCGTAAAGCCATGTGGTTATAGATCTCACCATTATGAACCATCCACGCTGTACTGGTTCCCTGAATAGGCTGAATCCCTGTTGTTAGATCTACAATGGAAAGACGTTCGTGAGATAACACATGACCTTTCTCTGTAATTTTTAATCCGCTTTCATCGGGTCCTCTATGAGACATTCTTTTTGAAAGGCTACTAATTTTTGCCGCTTCAACGTCTTTTCCGATAACTGCTAAAATTCCACACATGACTAATATTATTTATAATTACAATACAAATATTAGTTTAAACTTACTTTTACAAAACACATATCATTATATTAGTTATTTATGGAAATAAAATTTGGTTAATTAGATGCCATATAAAAGATAACTTAGCGTATTCCGTAATAATTTCTTTCATATGTAAACCTCACAAATTTTAACAGCACCTTTGATATTCTTTAACAAACCTAACAGATCGCTTCAATTATCTTTATTAAAAATATAAACTAAACAGAAAAACATGAAAAAGTTGATTATAGGAGGACTTAGCGCCCTTTGTTTATTGATAGCAAATCCTGTGAATGCACAGGAAGATGAAAAAGTAAATTATTCTAAGGAAGAGCTGAAGTTCTCTAAAATGGATGCAAGCCCAATGGACCTGGCTTTATACAGAGATCAGAACGACCAGGCGGTGGCTAGGGTTATTTACAGCCGACCTCAAAAAAGAGATCGTGAAATTTTTGGAAAATTGATTCCTTACGGAGAAGTTTGGAGAACCGGAGCTAATGAAGCAACTGAAATCACTTTGTACAAAGACATGAAAGTAGCTGACGCTGTAGTTAAAGCCGGAACCTACACTCTTTACTCTATTCCAGGAGAATCTGAATGGACTGTTATTCTTAACGGAAAAACCAATACCTGGGGAGCATATGAATATACAGATAAAGAAGATAAAGTTAGAATTAACGTGCCGGTAAGAAAAGCACCTAACACCATTGAATCACTTTCTATGGCCTTCCAGGAGTCTAAAAAAGGAGCAGATTTACTTATTGGATGGGATAATAGCTACGTAAAAGTACCGTTTGAAACTATTAAGTAATTCAAGTTTCAATAAAACAATAAAAAAGACGCCGATCGGCGTCTTTTTTATTTTAAGGTATATTCAAATATTTATGCGTTTGTAAGGAAACCTTCCATTGAGGATTTTTCATAACGTAATCCACGATCATCGGTATAACCTTGTCCCGGTTACTCCATTCCGGCTGTAAATACAGAATACAATTTTCGCTTACTTTGGCCGCCTGTTCTTCAGCGAATTTAAGATCATGCTTATTAAAAACGATAACCTTCAATTCATTGGCTAAAGGATAGATCGCCTCTTTTGGAAGTTTTATCTTCTTTGGTGAAAGACAGATCCAGTCCCAGGTTCCGGTAAGATCATATGCTCCGGAAGTTTCAATATGAATATCACAAGCCTTCTTCTTTAAATTGGCAGTTAGCTCGGTCATGTCCCATGTTAAAGGCTCTCCCCCGGTTATTACGACTGTCTTACTGAATTTAGTTGCATTTTCCACGATTTGACCAATATGCGTTGGAGGATGAACGTCTGCATCCCAACTTTCCTTCACATCACACCAGTGACAGCCAACATCACAACCACCGATTCTAATAAAATATGCGGCTGTTCCTTTGTGAAATCCTTCACCCTGGATCGTGTAAAATTCTTCCATCAAAGGAAGCATCACTCCTCTGTCTACCAGCTCTCTTGTCTCTTCTGAAATCATAGCCTGCAAAGATAACCAATATCTTTCAGCTTGAATAATGCAAACCAGAACTTCTATAATGCCCTAAAAAGCCTTGGTGAGAAATGATTTTTACCGTTATCTTTAAATCGAAAACTTGATTCCTTTGAGCTCATCAATCAACAGACTTTTCCTATTCCTGCTTACATTATCCTGTTTATCATGTGGGCCGTCTCTCAAAAAACAGTTTCAGACTTCAAAAAATTTTAAGCATGGTTTTACTGGAATTGCCATTTTTGACCTGGAAGAAGATCAAATGATCTATGAATATAATTCAGATAAATACTTTACTCCTGCTTCAAACACCAAATTATTAACGTGGTTGGCCGGCCTGAAATATCTGGGTGATTCGATCCCCGCATTCAGTTACAAAACTACTTCCGATTCGCTGTATTTCTCAGCCACGGGGGATCCGAGTTTATTGAATGAGAAGTTTGAAAAAAACAGGAGTCTCGATCTACTAAAAGACACCGAGCAACATTTGGTTTACATACAATCTAACTGGGACGAAGATCCCCTGGGAAGCGGCTGGGCATGGGATGATTATAATTATGCTTTCTCAGCGGAAAGATCTCCATTCCCGATCTTTGGCAACTCAATTCGAATCAATTACCAGAAGAATTCAGAAACTCTCGAGGTAAAGCCTGAATATTTCTCAGATTCGCTTACGCTAAAGAAACCAGGGACAAGCACTTATCGAAATTTTGACTCCAATCAATTTACTATTGGCAAACCCGAAACTGATTATTCCAGATCAATTCCCTTCCGAACTTCTGAAAGAACCAGCGTGAATATCCTAAGCGATATTCTAAAAAAACCAATAACCTATAAAATTGATCCAGATCGTCTTTCTGAATTAGATGAAAATTTCTATTCAGTTTCTTCAGACTCACTTTACAAAATAATGCTTCACAATAGTGACAATTTGATTGCCGAACAAATTCTTTTAATGAGTTCCCTGAAGATCTCGGATACATTAAATAAAGAGAACTCAATTTCCGAATTACAGAAAAGGGATCTTTTTGATCTTCCAGATGAAGTTTTCTGGGTTGATGGCTCCGGATTATCCCGATACAACCTGATCACCCCAAGATCCATGATAAATATCCTTAGGAAAATTGAAAAAATTACGGGGATTGAGAGATTAATGGCTTTACTGCCAGAAGCTGGAAAGGAAGGCACGCTCAAAAATTTTCTGACTAATGAAGAACCTTTTATTTGTGCAAAATCGGGTAGCTTGAGAAACAATTTTAGTTTAAGCGGAATTTTGATTTCAAACAAAGGAAAGATATTACTTTTCAGCTTCATGAATTCTAATTATACTGTGCCCTCTGGAGATCTGAAGGCAGAGATGGAAAAAATTCTAATTAGGATCAGAGATAAATATTGAATTCTTTAACTGATAAATATTCCCTAATTTCGGATTAGCATTAAAACTATGAAAAGAAGAAATTTTGTTTTTAATCTTGGTCTGGCTAGTATCGCTTATCCTTTGGCCTCATTCACCAAACCGGATTTCAACTTATTAGATTCGAATACTTTGATCCCGAATCGACTCAAAGAAGGTGATACCATAGGAATTGTAAGCCCTGCCGGCGCTATCTTTGAAACCGAGCCTTATGAAATTGCCCGGGAAACTTTCGAAGCCATGGGCCTGAAGGTGAGATTTGGTGAATTTACGCAGAGTAGATATGGTCACCTGGCGGGAACTGATGAGCAACGCGCAGAGGAATTGAATGCGATGTTTGGGGATAAAAATATTAAAGCGATCATCGCCTTAAGAGGCGGTTCCGGTTCAGCAAGGATTCTTGACAAACTTGATTATGACCTCATCAAGAGAAATCCGAAAATATTTGTTGGCTACAGCGATATTACCGCTTTACACCTCGCCATTTATAAGAATACCAGACTGGTTACATTTCATGGACCGGTGGCAGTTTCGAGTTGGAATGACTTCAGTTATGAATATTTTAGAAAACTTCTTTTTGAAGGAGAAAACATCACATATACCAATCCTAATTCAAAAGCTGGCGGATTAACCCAAACCAGCAATCGCATTAGAACGATAAATCCTGGAAAAAGTAAAGGCAAACTACTGGGTGGAAATCTTTCCGTTCTAACCTCCATCATGGGAACGCCATATTTTCCTGAAGACTGGAATGGTAAAATTTTATATATCGAGGATATTGGTGAAAAAATTTACGCGGTAGACAGGATGATGTCTCAATTAGAACTTGGAGGAATACTTGCTCAAATCTCTGGATTTGTATTTGGAAAATGTAATGGTTGTGATCCCGGAGGTAGCGGCTATGGTTCTCTTACGATGGAAGAAGTAATTGATCATTATATAAAACCACTAGATATTCCAGCTTATTCCGGAGCGATGATTGGTCATATTGATGATAATATTACACTGCCAAATGGAATTGAAGCTGAAATTGATGCGGAAAACGGAACTATCAAACTTCTAAATTCTGCCGTAAAATAATCAAGAATCATGAAAAGCAAGGAAGATTTTATAGCTAAGATCTCGAAAGGTTATACCACCAAAGGAGATTATATTTACCTGGGCGCAGGGATGCTGGACAATGAAGTGCATGCTGATGCTGCAGTAAAAATTCCTTTAAAAACAATGAACCGGCACGGATTGATCGCCGGTGCAACAGGAACCGGAAAATCAAAAACCCTTCAGATCATTGCTGAAAATCTTTCAGAAAAGGGAGTTCCGGTTATGCTCATGGATGTAAAAGGTGACCTAAGTGGTGTGGCAAAAGCCTCAGATGGTGCCGATTTTATTGACGAGCGCCATAAAAAACTTGACTTTCCTTTTACGCCCAAAGCTTCCCCTGTCGAGATCCTTACACTGTCTGATCAGGATGGGATCAGGTTAAGAGCTACGGTGAGCGAATTTGGACCGGTCTTGCTTTCGAGAATCCTTGACCTCACTTCAACCCAAACAGGTATTCTTGCGATCATTTTTAAGTATTGTGATGATCAACAACTGCCATTGCTGGATCTTAAAGACCTGAAAAAGATCATACAGTATTCTACCGAAGAAGGGAAAGAGGAATTTGAAGATAATTATGGAAGGATTTCTAAAGCCTCGACGGGAGCCATTCTCAGAAAAATTGTATCTCTGGAACAACAGGGTGCAGATCTATTCTTTGGTGAAAGATCTTTTGAAGTGAATGATCTTTTACGCAAGAACAGCGACGGAAAAGGATTTATTAATATTTTGCGATTAACTGATATCCAGGACAGACCAAAGCTTTTCTCAACTTTTATGCTGAGCTTATTGGCAGAGATCTATTCTACTTTTCCGGAAAAAGGCGATATGGATAAACCTGAACTGGTTATGTTTATTGACGAAGCTCATCTTATTTTTGAGGAAGCTTCAGATGCTTTGCTTGACCAGATAGAAAGTATCGTGAAACTTATTCGATCTAAAGGCGTTGGAATTTATTTTGTCACTCAGAATCCGTCAGATGTTCCGGAAGAAGTTTTAGGCCAATTAGGATTGAAAGTTCAGCACGCCTTAAGAGCATTTACAGCCAAGGATAGAAAGGCGATAAAATTAGCCGCGGAAAATTATCCGGAATCAGATTTTTACGATACCAAAAACATGCTTACGGCGTTAGGTATTGGAGAAGCTTTAGTTTCAGCTTTAGACGAAAAAGGCAGACCTTCTCCTCTGGTTGCCACGATGCTTAGAGCACCCATGAGCAGAATGGACGTACTTACCGATAAAGAATTAAGAGACCTGATAAAGTCTTCAGATCTCAAGGCGAAGTATAACGAAGAGATAGACCGTGAAAGCGCCTATGAACTGCTGAACAGGAAAATTGAAATAGCCGAAAAAGAAGAAGCAAAGGAAAAAGCTGAAGAAGAGCGAAGAAAAGTAACTAAAACCAGTTCCCGCCGAAGTACGAAAAGTACCGAGGGAGCAATTATAAAAGTATTGACCAGCGCCACCTTTATAAGAGGTGTGATGGGAATACTGAATAAATTTTTAAAATAAAAACTACTCAATCTACAATGTACAAAAGAGCTTTATTAATTATTGGTTTATGTGTTAGTGTTGCATCCTGCACCAGCGATGAAGAAAATCCGTTTTTAATTACACCCACACAGGTAGGACCTTTAAAAAAAGAAATTAAGATAAATCAGCTGGATTCAATTTTTCAGGGAGACAGTATTGTTAGGCAAACTAGCGGACCTCAGGATTTCAGAACCACTGATGAGATCAAAATTTTTGGAGAAGATGGCCAGGCATTAATGAGCCTGGAACCTTTACAGGAATTTGACTCAACCAGCACTATTGGTTATATAAGAATTCTTGATCCACGTTACGAAACGAAACAAGGAATTAATATTGAAAGTACTTTCAAGGAGATTGTGGAAAATTATACGATCTCCAGAATTGAAAATACCATCAATTCTGCTGTAGTATTTCTTGATGAGATCAACGCATACATCACGATAGATAAAAACCAGTTACCTACTAATTTAAGATACGATACAGACAGCAAGATCATGGCTTCCCAAATTCCGGATGACGCCAAGATCAAATACTTTATGATCTACTGGAATTAAGAATGCGTAACATTTTTTTCATTTTAGGGCTTTGCGTGGTTACCAGTTGTAAAACTTCTATTGACTATTTACAAACAGATCTTAAATCTGAAAATGGATATTACCAGGCCGTGGTTGAAATTCCTGCAGGCACGAATTCGAAAATAGAATACGACAAAGTTGCCAGGGTTTTCAAACCTTCATTGAGAGATGGAAAAGAGCGAAAAATAGATTTTCTCGCATATCCTGCGAATTACGGATTTATTCCCTCCACTTTCTCTGATCCTGAAAAAGGTGGTGATGGAGATGCCCTGGATGTCATGATCCTAAGCTCGACCATTCCTTCAGGAAAAGTGATTGAAATCATTCCTATTGGAATGCTCAAATTAATGGATGACGGCGAACAGGATTTTAAAGTAATTGCCATACCTGCAGACAAAAATCTGCGGACTATTTCGGCTGAGACTTTTAAAGATTTCGTTAAAAATTATGAACCCGCGAAGAATATCATTGAAGGCTGGTTTTTGAATTACGATCCTGCTGACGATATGAAAATACAAGGTTGGGCAGATGAAAAAGAAGCTGAAGCTGAAATATTGAAATTGCAAACCGAGTTTTAAAATTTGTTAATATTCACGTTACTTTCAATTGTTTAACTACTTTTATTTCATAACCAATAATAAATGTTATGATTAAAGTCTTAGCAATGATTATGACCATAGGAGGTGCTATCGCACTTGTTATGGGAGTATTAGGAATTTTTGGTAGTGTAGCTTTAATGCTTAGCCCCTGGGCACTCACTATCCTTGGCTTCGTATTTTTCGTTGCCGGAATTTCCATGTTGAAGTACAGAAGAGATACAGATGAAGTTCAGGCAAAAGCCCAGAATTGATTTTATCTATTTTATGTAATAAAAAAAGGCAGCCATTTGGCTGCCTTTTTTCTTGGCTAGGTTGAAATTAATCTACATTATCATGTAGAAAAGAGTTGTTTCTTCTGAAATGAAGATCATTATTTTCGTCCTGATCTATACTTGTTCTGGACAGCTTACCTTCTCCTGGCTTAGAATTATCAAGTTCTATTCCAGCCCTTTTATAAGCCGGCTGCTTTTCGATCTCATCGATTTGAGCAGAACCTGTTCTGAATTTATAATTGAATTCCTTCATTTTCGCCTTTCTCTCTGCAGTACGTTGTCTAACAACTTCTGATGAAATAGGATTATCGAAGGGATCATGACCGTCTCCGGTATTCTCTTTTTCTGGAGATGGAGCTACCGTTCTTTTTTCAAAAGCGATCGTTTCATCTTTAGGCTCTTCTTCCTTTTTAGGAGCTTTTGAATTTTCAAGCTTCTGCTCCATTTCCATATAATCATCAAGACTATATCTCTTTATTCCCTGGGCAGAACTTTCAGTAACTGGAACGATTTCCACCGCTTCGTTTACTTTTATATTCTTTGCCTCTTCTTCAATTTCTTCTTCCTCCAGACTGTGTCGAGTCACCTCCTGGTATTTTGGAGTAGATCTGGGTTTATCTTCTTCTTTGTTCATAGGCATGTCAAAAGTGAACATGAATTGCTCTTCGCTATCATTTTTCACTTCTTCAGGCTCATTAACCTCCATTGCCTTTACCTCGTCGCTGGTATCATTGATGATAAATTCTTCAGGATCTACTTCTTCATATGTAACATCCAGTTTACGAGCGAAATCTGGAGTCTTTAAAATATCATCTACTTTTTTATGAATATTTCCAACTTCATCAACCTCTTCTTCGGTTTCATCTAACGTATGAACTATTTTCTCCTCTTTTGCGGGCTCATCAAACTGAAGCTCGTTGTTCGGATTATCATTCACCGGCGCATTGGTAACCTGAGAAATTGGCGCAGATCTTTTAGTTGTTAGATCCTGTTCAGCCTTTTGCTCATCTTCCAAGGTGTGAATGATCTTCTTAGTTTCTGTATTAGTGATCTCATTTTGCTGTTCCACATCGAAACCAGTAGCGATAATGGTTACAGCAATTGCATCTTCTAAAGCCTCGTCTTCACCAACACCCATTATGATGTTTGCACTGTGACCAGCTTCTGCCTGAATGTGATCGTTAATTTCTCCAATTTCATCAATAGTGATCTCCTCGTTACCAGATACAATAAGCAGTAAAACATTTTTGGCACCGGTGATCTTATTATCATTTAATAAAGGAGAATCTAAAGCTTTCATGATTGCGTCTGTAGCCCTGCTGGCTCCTGAAGCCTGCGCAGAACCCATGATCGCGGTACCTGAATTACTTAATACTGTTTTTGCATCTCGCAAGTCAATGTTTTGCGTGTAGTGATGCGTAATTACTTCGGCAATACCTCTGGATGCTGTTGCCAGCACTTCATCAGCCTTAGAGAAACCTGCTTTAAATCCAAGATTTCCGTAAACTTCACGAAGTTTGTTATTATTGATCACAATTAAAGAATCTACATGACTTCTAAGTCTTTCAACTCCTAATTGTGCCTGTTCATTTCTATTTCTACCTTCAAACTGAAAAGGAATGGTTACAATACCAACGGTAAGAATATCCAGTTCCTTAGCCTGTTTGGCAATAATTGGCGCAGCTCCTGTACCGGTACCACCACCCATTCCGGCAGTGATGAATACCATTTTAGTATTAGAATCCAGCATTTGTTTGATTTCCTCAAAACTCTCTACTGCTGCTTTCTCCCCAATTTCGGGATTTGCTCCTGCTCCTAGTCCTTCAGTAAGCGTCACACCTAATTGAATCTTGTTGGGAACCGGACTGTTTTCAAGTGCCTGGGAATCGGTATTACAAACAACGAAATCAACCCCTTTTATTCCTAACTGGAACATGTGGTTGATGGCATTGCTTCCTCCACCGCCTACTCCTATCACTTTGATGACGTTCGATTGATTCTTAGGTAAATCGAATGAGATGTCTCCAAATTCTGTACTGCTCATAAACTCTGTTTTACTGGTTGTATCTTTATTACTCTGCGTTATCTAAAAAATCTTTGAATTTCTCTGCCCACTTGTCAAAAATGCTCTTACGGGCAACTTTTTTCGAGGATTCCTCCTCGTGATCAGCTTCATCTGTCACCTGATCTTCTTCGTAATCTTCGGAATCATTTTCTACCGGACTATTATCTGATAGAACTGCCTCCTCCTGGAATCTGCTATTACCCTTTTCCAGGCTATTCATCACTAAACCAACTGCCGTTGCATAAACCGGGCTGGTGGTTTCTGAATCATTATTTCCGGCTAAATGTTCGTTAGGAAAACCGATTCTGGTATCCATCCCGGTGATATATTCAGCCAGCTGTTTTATGTGCTTCAATTGTGCACCACCACCGGTTAATACTAATCCGGCGATCAATTTTTTCTTTTGCTCGTCATGCCCGTAGTTTTTGATCTCCAGATAAACCTGTTCAATGATCTCCACTACTCTTGCATGAATTATTTTTGAAAGGTTTTTAAGGGTGATTTCCTTCGGCTCTCTTCCTCTTAACCCCGGAATAGAAACGATCTCATTATCCTTATTTTCACCCGGCCATGCTGAACCGAATTTGATCTTCAGTAATTCCGCCTGCTTTTCAATGATCGAGCAACCTTCCTTAATATCTTCAGTAATCACATTACCTCCAAAAGGGATTACCGCTGTATGGCGAATAATTCCATCTTTAAATATGGCGAGGTCAGTAGTACCACCACCTATATCGATAAGAGCAACTCCGGCTTCTTTTTCTTCCTGACTCAATACCGCATTTGCTGAAGCAAGTGGCTCTAAGGTCACTGCAGAAAGTTCAAGTCCCGCGCTCTTTACACATCTTCCAATATTCCTGATCGAAGAAACCTGGCCAACCACCACGTGGAAATTGGCTTCCAGTCTACCACCGTACATCCCGATAGGCTCTTTGATTTCAGCCTGACCATCGACTTTAAATTCCTGTGGAAGCACGTGAATGATCTCTTCTCCCGGCAACATCACCAATTTGTGAACCTGGTTACAAAGTGTATGGATATCATCTGCATCTATCACTTCATCAGGATTCTGACGGGTTATATAATCACTATGCTGAAGACTTCTAATATGCTGCCCAGCAATTCCAACCACCACTTCACTAATCTTCAAACCACTATCGGCTTCCGCTTCCTGTATTGCCTGCTGGATAGACTGGATGGTTTGCGTAATGTTATTCACCACGCCCCTGTGTACGCCAAGAGATTTTGATTTTCCAATACCAATGATCTCTACCTTGCCATACTCATTTTTGCGGCCGATCATAGCCACAATCTTTGTTGTTCCAATATCTAATCCTACTGCAATATCGTTTTGTTCCATAAACTATTTTTTCGTGCACACAACCTGGTCTCCAAATTGTAAGTTCACTTTTTTGTAGGTCTCTAATTTATTTTCTTTCTGTGCTTTCTTATAAAAGGCTTTGAAATTGTTGAATTTTAAAGCCACATTGCTCGAATCTCCAAAATACAGTTCAAAATCCTGCTCTCTAAGATCCAGCGAATATTTATCACCTTTCAGCCGATTAATACCGGTTACATGCCTTTTTAAAAACTCATCTTCTTTAATATGCTTGATGATTGGAAATGCTTTTGTCACATTAGAACCATCAAAACCAAACATTAATGGCACCCTAGCCGAATAAAACCTTGATAAAGGCATGATCTCTCCATTTTTATCCAGGTAAAAGGATGAATTGCCTACAACTCTCCCAATTGGCTTTCTTTGACTTACTATTGCTTCAAGTTTTCCATCAAGTGTCAGGTAAACTTCCGCATTTTCAATCATTTGGTGCTTATTCAAAAGGGCTTCCACCCTATTCAAATCTAAAGTTTCTTTATCTATGCTCGAGACAGCGGCATTATTTTGTATTAACAATTTATTAACCACTTCCTCAGTCACATAGAGATTTTCACTATCTGTAAATTCAACCTTTACCTCACTGATACCTCGCGACTTATGTCGCTTTTCAGCAAAACCATACAAAAGACAAATAATTGCCACCAAAACGAAAGCCTTTATGTAACTTAAACTACGCTTCATGTAACAATCCTTTTTTCACTTTTTCGACTTCTTCTCCAATGTCTCCAGCTCCCATCATCACTACTACTTCAGCATTTTCTGATTTTATCTTATCCAGTAATTCTGATTTGTTCACCAGGGATTTTTCAGGATTGAAAATTTGATCCAGCAACCATGCTGAAGAAATTCCTTCAATAGGCAATTCTCGAGCCGGATAGATATCCAGAAGAAAAACCTTGTCAAATTCTGCAAGACTTGAAGCAAAATCCTCAGCAAAATCGCGGGTACGGCTAAACAGGTGGGGCTGAAAAACCGCTAAAACTTTTTTGTTGGGGTACATTTCACGAATTGCCTGATGCACTGCTGAAATTTCAGTAGGATGATGAGCATAATCATCGATCAAAACCAGGTTATCCGTTTTTATCTTATAACTAAATCTGCGTTTTACTCCTCTAAAACTATATAAAGCCCTGGCCAGACCGTCGGTTGGGGAGCCGTACTCGATCGCCATCGCCAGGGCTGTTATAGCATTTAGCAAATTATGTTTGCCGGGGAGATTAAATTTTAATTCTTTGATTTCGAAAGAAGGCGTACGCAGATCAAAAACATAGCTTCCATCTTTAATTTTAATCTTATTAGCAGAGATATCGCTATCGTCATTAATTCCTATGCTGACACCGTTTAATGGCAACCCATTCTTAAAAAACAACTTTCCATCTTTCGGAACCTTGGCTGCAAATTCTTTAAAAGACTTCTCCAGTTCAAATTTATCTCCATAGATATCCAAATGATCAGCATCCATAGAAGTGATCGCGGCAATATTCGGAGAAAGATTCAGAAACGATCTATCAAATTCATCAGCCTCAACTACAATTACATCATCGCCCTGCATAATCAAGTTAGACTGAATATCTTCGCTAATTCCACCTAAAAAAGCGGTCACTCTAGCGCCAGTTTCTTTTAGTAAATGACCTAGAATAGCGGTCGTAGTAGTTTTACCATGCGTTCCGGCAACAGCCAGGCATTTTTTATTCTCAGTAACCAGACCTAGCAATTTTGCTCGTTTGATAACTTCAAATTTTCTTTCCTGAAGCAACCCAAATTGCTTGTGATCCTTTGGAACTGCCGGTGTATATATTACCAATGTATTATTCTGATTATTAAGAACAACCTCTGGAATCAGTTTTTCCTCATCTTGGTAATTTACTTCAATTCCCTCCTTTTCAAGAGTTCTGGTCAATTCGGTAGAAGTTCGGTCGTAACCTGCCACATAGATGCCTTTGGCCTTGAAATACCTGGCCAATGCACTCATTCCTATTCCACCAATCCCAATGAAATACAGATATTTTATGTGGTTAAGTTCTATCATCTATTTTACTGAGGCATTTACCAATTTCTCTACTTCGTCAACTATATCTGAAGTCGCATTTGGCAATGCCAGTTTTTTAATATTCTGAGCAAACCTGTTCAATCTTCTTTCATCATCCAGAAGACTGAAAAAACATGGTTCAAAACGTTCATTTAATTCATCTTCCGTGATCATAATTGCCGCGTCATGCTCGGTAACCGCCATGGCATTTTTCGCCTGGTGATTTTCTGCAACATTGGGCGAAGGAATGAACAAGACCGGTTTTCCAACGATGCATAATTCTGAAACACTTCCTGCTCCAGCTCTGGAAATGATTACATCTGCAGCTGCATACGCGTAATCCATTCTATTGATAAATTCCTTTGCTCTAACGGTCGAGGAATCATATTTTTTATAATCATCATAATAAAGCTTCCCAATCTGCCAGATCAATTGAATATTTTCATCCCTGAACTTTTTAAGATTGTTCTCAATAAGCTTATTTATTCTTTTCGCACCAAGACTTCCTCCTAATACAAGCACAGTTTTTTTATCATTATCCAGCTGAAAATGCTCTTTTGCTTCAGCTCGTAATTCATCAACCTTCAAAAGATCCTGCCGTACCGGATTTCCAGTTATAATGGTTTTTTCTGCCGGAAAAACATTTTTCACTTTCTCATATGCAGCACATATCTTATTCGCATGTTTCGCCAGGATCCTGTTTGTAACTCCAGGGAGAGAATTCTGCTCCTGAATCAAGGTTGGAATTCCTTTTGAAATTGCAACACGAAGTAAAGGTCCACTGGCGAACCCACCAGTACCGATCACGATATCCGGCCTAAAGCTTTTTATGATCTTTCTTGACTTTATAAGACTGCTCATAAGCTTGAAAGGAAAAACGAAATTCTTTAAGCTGAAGGACCTGTCCACACCACTTATCCATAAACCTTCAATTTTATAACCAGCTTGTGGAACCTTCTCCATCTCCATTCGGTCTTTTGCTCCCACAAAAAGAATTTCAGCATCAGGATGCCTTCTTTTGATTTCATCAGCAATAGCGATGGCAGGATAAATATGCCCTCCTGTACCACCACCAGATAATATGACGCGTAAACCTTCTTTCATATCGCTTCGCTTAGAATATCAAGAGGATTTTCCCCTTCGTCTTCCAGTCCTTTATTTTCAAATTCCTTTATCTCTTCTCTTTTCGCACTTACGCTTAAAATAATTCCCAGTGCTATGCATGTCATCCAGATGGAAGTTCCACCGCTACTAACCAGCGGAAGAGTTTGACCGGTCACTGGAAAAAGTTCTACAGCCACTCCCATATTGATGAGTGCCTGAAAAACCACAGGAAGACCGACTCCCATGACCACGAGTTTACCAAAAATGGTATTGGCTTTGGTAGCCACAATTACAATTCTGAAGAGCAATAAGAGGTATGCAAGCATCACTCCAAAAGCTCCTATCAATCCCATTTCTTCAACGATTATCGCGTAGATAAAATCTGAAGAGGATTGTGGTAAAAAATTTCTTTGTACACTTTTTCCAATACCAGTTCCGGTAATACCTCCCTGAGCGATTGCAATTTTGGCTCTTTCAACCTGGTATTGTTCAGTTCCTTCTTCATCATCAAAGAAGGTTTCAATTCGGCTTGACCAGGTATCAACTCTGTTCGGTAATAATCCCGGAAATGCTTTAGCAGTAAGTATGAAAATACTCAGCATTAGAATTCCGGCACCAACGATAGCCCCAAGGTATTTTATAGGATAACCACCTAAGAACATCAACACCAGCGTCATACAGAAAATTATGGCTGTAGTGGAAAAATTGGCCGGCAAAATTAATACTAAAACAACGAATACAGGCAACCAAAGCGGGAGAATTGTTTCCTTAAATGTGACCGTTTTTTCAGTAATTTTCGATAAATACCTGGCTACGTAGACCATAAGGACAACTGCCGCCAAAGTTGAAGACTGAAAGGAAACATTCAATATTGGTATTTGTATCCATCTGCTGGCATAAGCGCCTTCAATTGTAGTTCCCTGCGCGATAGTAAATAATAACAATACAATGATCACCGGCAACAGCAGAATGGAAATTCCGCGGAAATAGTGATAAGGTATTTTATGAACAGCGAATAAAACACAAAATCCTAAAAGCAAATGGAAGAAATGCATCACGAGATATCCCGAAGTGCTTCCATCTCCATGAAGATATGCAAGGTTGCTACTGGCACTGTATACCGGCAAAAATGAAAATATTGCCAACAAGCCGGCTACCGCCCAGATCACCTTGTCTCCTTTAAGATTTGAAAAAACGTTGCTCATTTGTTCTTTTTCTACTTTTTTCTAGTGGTTATAGATTTCTAACCGCTTCTTTAAATTGTCTTCCTCTGTCTTCGTAATTTTCAAAAAGATCGAAACTTGCACAGGCCGGAGATAATAACACATTATCACCTTTATCTGCAAGTCTGTATGCCATTTGCACCGCTTCGCTCATGGAAGTTGTTTCAACCATTGTTTCTACGATATTTCCGAAGGAAGCTTTAATCTTTTCGTTATCCACACCAAGGCAGATGATGGCTTTTACTTTTTCATTCACTAATGGAAGAAGGTCATCGTATACATTTCCCTTATCCACACCACCAATGATCCAAACAGTTTCAGATTCCATACTTTCTAAAGCATAAAATGTTGCATTTACATTGGTTGCTTTTGAATCATTTATATAAAGTACATTGTTAATTTTCAGCACTTTTTCAAGGCGATGTTCCACTCCCTGGAAATTAGCCATACTCTCGCGGATGGTCTGTTTTCTAATGCGGAGTAACTGAGACACCATGGAAGCTGCCATGGCATTTTTTGCATTATGTTTGCCTTGAAGGGCAAGTTCTGATGTTGGCATAGTAAATTCTGTGTTATTAATGTTTACAACAATTGTTTCGTTTTCTATATATGCGCCGTTTTCAATTTTTCTTTCAATTGAAAATGGCAGTTTTTGAGATCTTATAGGATTTTTCGCAAGCCAGCCGGTAATATTCTTATCATCTGCATCATAGATGAAATAGTCATCCCCGGTTTGATTTTCAGCAATTCTGAACTTTGAAGCGATATAATTTTCCAGTTTATAATCATATCTATCCAAATGGTCTGGGGTGATATTGGTTAAAATCGCAATGTGTGGTCTGAATTTTTCTATTCCATCCAGCTGAAAACTGCTTAATTCCAATACGAACCAATCATGATTTTCTTCCGCAACCATCTTCGCGTAAGAATTTCCAATATTCCCTCCTATTCCTGAATCAACTCCACCTTCCTGAAGCAAATGCTGAACAAGATTGGTTACTGTGGTCTTTCCGTTACTTCCTGTAATACCTATTACCGGAGTTTCAGAATACCAGGAAGCGAATTCAATTTCAGAAACCACCGGAATATTCTTATTTCTTAGCTCCACGATCATTGGAGCTGTATCTGGAATTCCCGGACTTTTCATCACCACATCGGCATCGAAAATCTTTGATTCCGTATGCTGTTGGTCTTCCCACTCAATCTCAATATGTTTAAGAACTTCTCGGTACTTATCTTTAATTTTCCCTTTATCTGAAAGAAAAACATCGTATCCGTTTTTTCTGGCCAGGATTGCCGTTCCAATCCCACTTTCTCCTCCACCCAGTATGGCAATTTTCTTACTCACAGTTTCAGATTATCTAACCTTCAATGTCACGATGGTAAGAATCGCGAGAAAAATTCCTATAATCCAGAACCTCACAACGATCTTACTTTCATGTTTTCCTTTCTTCTGATAATGATGGTGCAAAGGCGACATCAGGAAAATCCTACGGCCTTCGCCAAATCTTTTCTTAGTGTATTTAAACCAACCCACCTGCATTACCACGGAAAGGTTCTCTACTAAGAAGATTCCGCATAAAAGTGGAATCAATAATTCTTTTCTGGTGGCGATTGCTAGAACTGCTATAATTCCACCGATGGTCAAACTTCCTGTATCACCCATAAAAACCTGGGCCGGATAAGTGTTATACCATAAGAAACCAACCAAGGCTCCTGCAAATGCTGTAATAAAAATGGTCATTTCCCCAGAACGTGGGATATACATGATATTCAGGTAATCTGAGAAAATGATGTTACCTGAAACCCAGGCAAAAATACCCAGTGTTAATACGATTATTGCGGAAGATCCTGCGGCGAGCCCGTCGATCCCATCTGTTAAATTCGCTCCATTGGAAACGGCAGTGACAATAAAAATTACGATCGGTATAAAGATCAGCCAGGCATAATTCACCAATTCTGGATTTATCCAGCTTATCAAACTTGAATATTCAAATTCATTATTTTTTACGAACGGGATCGTGGTACTGGTATCCTTTACTTCAGGACCCATATCTACAACCTCAGCTCTGGCGATCACATTTTCTGTAGGATTGGTTTCAGTAACCACTTCTTTAGTTGTGATCTGCGGATGAAAATACATGGTGCAACCCACGATCAACCCGAGACCTATCTGACCAATCACTTTAAAAATTCCTTTAAGACCTTCTTTATCTTTTTTAAAGGTTTTGATGTAATCATCCAGAAACCCGATTGCTCCCATCCAAAGTGTAGTCACAATCAGGAGAATGACATATATATTTTCAAGTTTTGCAAAAAGGAGTACCGGGATGAGGGTCGCGATGATTATGATCACACCACCCATAGTTGGTGTTCCGGCTTTTTCTGTCTGACCTTTTAATCCAAGATCACGAACGCTTTCACCAATTTGCTTTGCTCTCAAATAATTGATAATCCTTTTTCCATAGATCGTTGAGATCCCCAGCGAGAGTATGATTGCCATGGCAGATCTGAACGACAGGAACTCAAACAACTGTGCGCCAGGCAACTGATACTGATCTTCTAAAAATTGAAATAAGTAATACAGCATTATTTATCCAGTTGTTTTAAAAATTCGTTCACGATCTTTAGATCATCAAAATCAACTCTTTTACCATTCACTTCCTGGTAGGTCTCATGGCCTTTACCGGCGATGAGAATAATATCATTAGGTCCCGCCATCTGGCAAGCTGTTTTTATAGCCTGCTTTCTATTGGTGACACTTATTGTTTTTTTAAAATTTTGAGGTTCTACACCAGCCTCCACATCCTCAATGATCTTTTCAGGATCTTCAGTTCTTGGATTATCACTGGTAAAAACAACTTTCGTACTTAAAGCTGAAGCAATATGCCCCATTTTAGGCCTTTTAGTAGTATCCCTGTCGCCGCCACAGCCAACAACGGTGATCAACTCTTCGTTCTTGGTACGAATGCTATTGATCGTTTCCAATACATTTTTCAATGCGTCCGGAGTATGAGCGTAATCAACAATTGCAGTGATCTTCTCTTTTTCCGAAATGACATACTGAAATCTTCCGTTTACCGAATTCAGCTCACTTATTAATCTTAAAATTTCCAATGTTTTCAATCCCAACAGATTGGCGGTGGCATAAATTGCCAGAACATTGTAAGCATTGAAATTTCCGATGAGTTTAGTCCACAGCTCCTGCTCATTTATCTTCAAAAGCAATCCTGTAAAATTATTTTCCAGTATCTGCGCTTTATAATCTGCATAAGACTTCAGGGCATAAGAGTATTTCCTGGCCCTGGTATTTTGAAGCATTACAGAACCATTTTTGTCATCTATATTGGTTAAGGCAAACGCTGAAGACGGCAATTCATCGAAAAAGCGCTTTTTAACATCACGGTATTCCGCAAAATCCTTGTGATAATCAAGGTGATCATGAGACAGATTCGTAAATATTCCACCAGCAAATTTAAGTGCGGAAGTGCGATGCTGATCTATACCATGAGAACTTACTTCCATAAAGCAGTATTCCACACCAGCATCATTCATATCTTTTAAGTAAGAATTGATCGTAATAGAATCTGGAGTGGTTCTAATAGCAGTGTGCTCATCATCTCCAACCATCACTTTGACCGTAGATAATAACCCGCATTTATAACCGGCTTTGGTAAACAGATCGTAAAGCAGGGTGGCAATGGTAGTTTTACCGTTTGTCCCAGTTACTCCGACCAATTGCAATTTTTCCGAGGGATTATCATAATAATTCGCGGAAATATATGCCAGAGCTTTTTTGGTATCTTCTACTTCTATGTATGTAACTCCGTTGATCTTATCTTTCGGAATTTCTTCGCAAACGATTGCTAATGCTCCCTGGTTTTCAGCATTCTTAATGAAATCATGGCCATCTGAAACTGTTCCACGGATAGCTATAAAAACATCATTCAGTTTTACTTTCCTGGAATCGAATTGAATATCGTTAATGGTCACACCGGTATCGCCATTCACCGCCTTCATGTTCACCTTATAGAGTATGTCCTTTAAAACGCTCATTAACTCAATTCCAATTTTACTGTTTGTTTATTCTTTAATTTCTGTCCGGCAGATACCGATTGTCTTTTTACCACACCCTTCCCATTGAACTTAACTTCCAATCCCAGGTTTTCAAGAATTGATATCGCATCCATTGCCGGCATTCCGGTAACGTCTGGCATTAACAATTTTTCATCCTGAATTTTGGTATAATATTTATCGAAATCGGTTTTAACTTTTTTATCCTGAACATCCAGAGATTCAAGTTCATCCATAACCGGAGTATCTGTGTAGATCTTCCTGGCGATATCCTTGAAAACGGGCGCCGCGACGATATTTCCGTAATAACCTTTTCTCCTGTTCGGCTTGTGGATCACTACAATGCAGGAATATTTAGGATTCTCTGCCGGGAAGTAGCCTGCAAATGAAGCGATATATCTTCCTGGTTCGATCCAGTATTCCGTCTGGCAAGTTCCGGTTTTTCCGGCCATGGAAAAATTCTCTGTGTGAATGTTAGCAGCAGTTCCTCGAATAACTGTATTCTTCATCATTGCGCGAACCTTCTTGGCTGTTTCTACAGAACAAATCGAAGGATTCATCACCTGCTTTTCCATCGTTATAATTGGTTTATCGCGATCTTTTACTTCTTTGATGAATCTTGGTTTGATCATTTCACCATCATTAGCTATGGCATTATAAAAAGTCAGGGTTTGCAATGGAGTAATTGAAACACCATAACCAAAAGCCATCCACGGTAAACTCAAACCGTTCCAGTTTTTGTCTTGAGGGTGAGGAATTCGGGGGGATCCCTCACCTTTGATTTCAAGACCAATTTTCTGGTTAAGTCCCATTGAGTATAGTCTATCAACAAATTTTGAAGGATCATTTTTATATCCTTCTGTGATCATTTTTGTAAATGCTGTATTCGAAGAAACTTCGAAAGCTTTAGCAGCAGAAATCTCACCGTAACCGCCATGATGCGAATCACGAACTGGCCTACCGTAGAACCTCACCACCCCTTTTTCAGTATCAATGATTTGGCTTGTATCTACTACTTTATCTTCCAAAGCAGCAACCATGGCCATTAATTTAAAAGTGGATCCAGGCTCATGAGCTTCATAAACCGCATAATTTCTTTTTTCAAAATATGTCCCATCCTTGGTGCGCCCGAGATTAGACATCGCTTTTATTTCACCGGTTGCAGTTTCCATCACTACTACAGTACCGTGCTCAGCTTCAAAATTTTCCAGCTGACGCAATAATGAATGATGTGCTATATCCTGAATATTTACATCTATGGTAGAAACCACATCATAACCATCCTTCGGTTCCATTTCATTATTATCGCTGATCGGCTTCCATTGACCTTTGGCGATCTTTTGCTTTAAACGTCGACCATCTGTTCCACGCAAGTAATTACTGAAGGCTCCTTCCAAACCAACCCTGGTGAAATATCCATTTTCATCCCTTCTCTCATAGCCAACCGTTCTTTCTCCCATTTTGCCAAGCGGATGTTCACGAACAGTGGTTTGCTCTGTAATCATTCCACCTTTATAAGCTCCAAGATTGAACATTGGGAAACTCTTGATCTTCATGTAATCTGAATATCCAAGGTTTCGAGCAATAAGAACATAGCGCTGCTTATTAGCCCTGGCCGCTCTTAACTTTTGAGAATAGTAAGAAGCTGGTTGACCTAGCATTCCGGAAAGTTTCTCAGAAAGTGGTCCTATATTTTCTTCAAAATTTTTATCTGAAACTGTTACCGCATCAAAACGGATATCATATTTAGGAACTGATGTTGCCAGGAGATTTCCGTTGACATCGTATAAATTCCCACGGTTAGCAGGAATTTTAAAATTCTTCAGAGTTCGCTCTTCAGCCAGCTCTTTATAATGATCTCCATGTGCGAATTGAATATCGAGCAACTTAAACCCTACTGCTATCGCAAAAACAAGGAGACAGCCAGCCACGAAATACAAACGATTCAGGATGCTTTTTTCGGTTGTAGCCATTTCAGGTTAGTCTTTTATTATCACTCTTATCTTATTGGGTGGGGTTTCTGAAGGCCCTATCCCTTTTTCTACCATTTTTTCGGTAATGGTAGATTCCATCTTCACTCGCATTAGCTTGGATCTTCTCTCCAAAAACTCACTCCTCAATTCCAATACTTCATTATTCAATTTTGCAATTTGATGTACTTTCTGTTCTGCACTGTGCGAACTTGCGATCATCACAATGGCCAGAACGGTACAAAAAACTATGAACCGCCAGTTTTTTACAGCATCTTCACTGATAAGGAAATTAGCTTTCAGTATGTTGTAAAAACCTTTTTTCATATCTGTTACAGCTTACGCGCCACTCTTAATTTTGCGCTTCTGGCTCTGTTATTCTGCTTAATCTCTTCTTTTGAAGGAACAATTAGTCCGTTCACTTTTTTAAACGGTACAGATATGTTACCGAACATATCTTTTTCAGGCTCTCCTTCAAATAACCCGCTCCTTATATATCTTTTCACCAGCCTGTCTTCCAAGGAATGATAGGAGATTAAACTCAACCTTCCCTCAGGCTTGATAATATCTTCAGTTTGTAATAAGAACTCCTTTAAAACCTCGATCTCCTGATTCACTTCAATTCGTATCGCCTGGTAGATCTGAGCAAGAATTTTATTTTCCTTACCCTTGAAAAGTAATGGCTTCAATAGATCATTCAGTTGCTCACTGGTTTCGATTGGATTATTCTTTCTTTCTGAAACAATCGTCCTGGCCAGTTTAGGAGCATTTTTAAGATCGGCATACGCATAAAAAAGTTTTTTAAGCTGATCCTCATCGTATTCGTTGATCACTTCATAAGCACTCAACTTATCTCCCTGGTTCATTCTCATATCCAGTTTCGCATCGAACCTGGTAGAAAAACCTCTTTCAGCTTCATTGAACTGATGAGAAGAAACCCCGAAATCTCCAAGAATCCCATCTACCTGCTTCACTCCATAAAATCTGAGAAATCTTTTTACAAATCTGAAATTCTCATTGATTAGCGTGAATCTGGAATCGTCAATCTTATTTTCAAGAGCGTCTTTATCCTGATCAAAAGCATAAAGCTTTCCTTCAGGCCCGAGTCTATTCAGGATTTCCCTGGAATGACCTCCACCACCAAAAGTAACGTCCACGTATACTCCTGAAGGTTTTATATCTAGACCATCTACAGTTTCCTTTAGCAGAACCGGATTATGATATTCCATCAAAATCATCATTTCCCATCACTTCCTCAGCCAGATCTGCAAAATCATCTGAAGAATCGTCAAGGGTTTGTTCGTATTTATCCTTATCCCAGATCTCAACGATGTTGATCGCCGAAGAGAGAACGATCTCTTTCTCAATTCCAGCAAAACCAACAAGGTCTTTCGGGATCAATAACCTGCCATTGGTATCAACCTCTACGGTTTTCACTCCAGCAGTGAACCTTCTGATAAAATCATTGTTCTTTTTCTTGAACCTGTTGAGCCCGTTCATCTTCTTCATCAACTTATTCCACTCTTCCATCGGGTAAAGCTCAAGGCAGTTTTGAAAAACCGCTCTCTTAATTACAAAACCGTCCTGCATCATGGGAGCCAATTGCTTCTTCAATGCTGAAGGCACCATCAAACGGCCTTTCGCATCGACTTTACATTCGTATGTCCCAATTAGATTTATCACGGTTAAGTATTATAGAGCCAAATATATTGAAAATATTACCACAATTTACCACTTTTTACCACAATGTTGATAAGTTTTACCACTGTATGTATTTGAAAACCTTTTAAATAGGCCTATTCGCTTAGGATTCAGTAATTTGAAAAATGGTGGGAAAAAGTGTAAAATATCCCTGAAAAATGTTGGTGATTATAATTTTCCCACTTCGCAGAAAAGCCATTGCAGTTGCTCAAAAATGATTATACTTGTATCGAAATCGCTATATTTGCGATTGCTAACCGCAAAGGCTATCAATGAAAGATCACTTAAGGCAAGAGGGAAAATTCACATATCTTGAAAAAGGCGAAGGAACACCAATTGTTATTCTTCACGGACTTATGGGAGGCCTCAGTAATTTTGATGGCGTGGTGGATTACTTCCCGGAGCATGGCTACAAAGTAGTGATCCCGGAATTGCCACTTTACTCCATGTCACTTTTAAAAACCAGTGTTGGAACATTTGCTAAATATTTGAAGGAATTTTTAGACTTTAAAAATTTTGACAATGTTATCCTGCTTGGTAATTCACTTGGAGGTCATATTGCGCTGTTAGCTACTAAAATGTTTCCAGAATCTGTTCAGGCACTTGTAATTACAGGCAGTTCTGGTCTCTATGAAAACGCGATGGGCGAAAGCTACCCTAGACGCGGAGATTATGATTTTATCAAAAAGAAAGCCGAAGCTGTATTTTACGATCCTGAAGTTGCCACCAAGGAAATCGTGGATGAAGTTTACGAAACTGTGAGCGATCGTAATAAACTTGTGAAAACTCTGGCTATTGCAAAAAGTGCTATTCGCCATAACATGGCCAAAGATCTTCCCAAAATGCAAACACCAACCTGCATTATCTGGGGAAAAAATGATACGGTAACTCCACCGGAAGTAGCCGAAGACTTTCAGCGTTTGCTGCCAGATTCAGATTTATACTGGATCGATAAATGCGGACATGCTGCAATGATGGAACATCCTGAAGAATTCAACGAGGTTTTCCACCAATGGCTGAAAGAACGCGAGATCTAAAACCGCTTTTATGAAAATCAAGACCGCTGAATTTGTAGTAAGCAACTCAAAGGTAGATCACTGCCCAAACAGTTCCTTACCAGAATATGCATTCATTGGCCGTAGTAATGTTGGAAAATCTTCATTGATCAACATGCTTACCGGCAGAAAATCATTGGCAAAAACTTCAGCAAAACCTGGGAAAACCCAATTGATCAATCATTTCCTGATCAATAAAAACTGGCATTTGGTAGACCTTCCGGGATACGGTTATGCACAGGTTTCGAAATCTACAAAAAGGGTATTTCAGAAATTCATTACTGCTTATTTCGAGAAACGTAAACAAATGATTTGTGCATTTGTATTAATAGATTCAAGACACAAGCCTCAGCCTATTGACATGGAATTCATGCAGTGGCTGGGAGAACATGCAATTCCCTTTTGTATAATTTTCACCAAGGCAGACAAGCTAAAGCCAAAGGCTTTGGAAAAGAATATTGAAAACTATAAAAATGAAATGCTGGAATCCTGGGAAGAAATGCCAGAATATTTCATCACCTCAGCATCTGCAGCTATTGGAAAAGACGAAGTTCTGGATTATATAGACAGCATAAATGAGCAATTGAACGAAAAGTAGATCTCCCAACTCATGATCAAATATTTCATCTTTTTAATTACAGTTTTCTCAATAATCTCATGTAACATCTACGTTCAACCACCCATAAAATATTATTTAGATGTAGATGGAAGCGAAATCAAAGAAAAAGAGTTTGATTCGAAATGGAGGAATTATTCTCCAAAATATGCAGCAGTAAAATATATAGCCAAGGATACCGGGATGGTTATTAAACTAAGTCACCCAACTTACGAAAAATATAAAATAGCCTACAAACCTTTCCATAAAACCATGGAGCAACTATTAGGCAAAAATCTTCCAGATTCTACCACTTTCCTGGTTGACTATAATTTTAAAGATGATTACTGCATCACTTCACCTCCTAATGATTGGAGTAAAGCAAGACTAAATACTCGTTTTAATTTCATCAAAAAAGGATTAAAAACATCTGAAGATGATTTTGATAACCTGGCCTATGTAAAGGTCTTTGAAAAAGGAATTAACTTACCTAAATTTTCGAAAGAACAGAAGGAATTAATGTTTATTGATCACTCAGGATTTTTCCGCGATAAGGTTTTTAGAAACCCAAGCCTCTGTAGCTCTTTTGCCATTATCAAATCCAACGGAGAAATGTTGGTGAGAAATGGTGAATATGGGATCGAGGGAATGTTAAATCACATTAGACCTGAAAACTGGGAGAAATTTTTTCCGAAAGAAGAGAACTAAATTCGGCTTTTGATCTTATCAATCAATACCTCCAGGTTATTGATCTCTTCAAATTCACTATTTGAAATAATGACTTCCAGACCTTTACCGGTTTGTCCAATTACTATAGGAAATTCAAACTTATGACCGAATTTGGAAGCATATTCTTTTCTAAATTCATCCTTGTGCAAAAATTCGGTTTCCACATCTAGCTCTTTCCTGAATTTACGCCAGGCCTTTTTCTCTTCAAAGGCTCCATAGGTAAGTTCACATAACTTACAGGAATAGGCCGATGGATTCACAACCTTCTGTAATGAATCCATTAGCGCATTCAGCTTACCAGAATCTGCATTATAGACAAATACCAGCTTTTCCAATTATGACTTTTTGATTTCAGTTTTCTCAGCGAAATAATCACAGAAATCTTTCATGGTATCGCGCATCTTATCATCCTGAGTAGCTCGAAAGTAAGTATCGCTCATAGAAACCAATGTTTGATGAAAGAATTTTTTCATTTCATCTACCGGCATTTCCTTAGTCCACAGATCTATTCGCAACGTTTCCTGGTCTTTACTATCCCATACTGAAAGCATCAATGCCTTCGCATCTTCCTTATAAACATTGCCATCCTGAGCACTCCAGGTAATATTTTCAGGAACGTGGTTCTCATCTGTTACCACTTCTATATTAATTTCAGACTTTTTGTATTGAGACATTATTTCTTGGGTTTGTATTTAGCTTTATTAAAAATTTCTTCGGCAGATGTATTCAGCATCTTATTGATTCCAACATCATTCTTTTCCATATATGCCCTGATGATATTCCAGCCTATAAATTGGCCTAATCTCGCGGGAGATTCGGCATCCAGCTGTAGATAGAATTTCGAAAATGGTGCCGGATATAAAAACCTGGTATATAATTGTGAATCTGTATCGTAAATAAGTTCATTCTCTATAAAATACCTCCAGATCTGGTCTTCATTTGCTTTTGCCCATTCCAGCTCCTCTTCAGAATATCCTATTTTCTGAGCATCAGATTTAAACGGAATAAACCTGTCTTTCAAATAAAGCAACTTTCCATAGTAAAGCATATGAGCTAAAAAAGTTCGGGATTCGGCTTTTGGAACATATAATTTAGCAATTTCAACAGCTGCATCTACAGCGATTTGATCTTTGGTAAAATTCTTTTTCAGATATTCCTGCATGCCGGTGTAAAACTTGTGATCCTCTCCCAGGTAAGTATCGAGCGAAACGAATAGATAATCCTCGGTATAGATGACTTTATTTTTATAGTCTACTTCTGAAGTTACCGTGATCACATCTGGAACCTGAAAGTCAGGGAAATAATATTTCACGTGCTGAAACAGAGAGTGTAATTGATCATTTTCTTCGGAAAATTCTGGAAATACGTTTGCTACTTCTGTGTTTATCTCCTGCTGAATACTGTCATTTAATTTTTCGATCCAAACGCTATCCGGATATTGCTTCGGAAATAAAAATGGATATTCGGTTTTGAGCTCAGGTAATTCTTCTTCTGTGGTTTCGGCAAATTTCTGATCAAATCTTATCAGCTCAAATTCGGCGTTGATCTTCTCAATCTTAGCCTCTGTTTCAGATTGATTATCGCAGGAAAAAAGTAGTACAGTAAGTAATAAAAACCAGAATTTATTCAGCATAATTCTCTATTGTGAAGGCTTTAACGCCCTACCCTTTTAAAAATTGGCTTTATGTATTAGATTTGTGAGGCAAAGGTATTACTTACAAACTTAATCACCCAATATTATGCAGACCGAAAAAGTTGCTGACCATATTATAAACTGGCTAAAAGATTATGCTACCAAGGCTAATATGAACGGATTTGTGGTTGGTGTTAGCGGCGGAATTGATTCGGCTGTTACCTCTACACTATGTGCTAAAACAGGCCTTCCAACTTTGTGCCTGGAGATGCCTATTCATCAGCACAAAAATCAGATTAGCAGAGCCAGAAAACATATTGAAGAACTACAGCACAATTTTGCAAATGTAAGTGATCTGGAAGTAAACCTTACTCCTGTATTTGAAGAGTTCAAAAATGGAATGCCGCAGCATAGAGAAACATCTTCTCTGGATCTTGCACTTGCTAATTCCAGGGCAAGGTTAAGAATGACAACTCTGTATTATTTTGCGGGTTTGCATAAATACCTAGTTGCCGGAACTGGAAATAAAGTAGAAGATTTTGGTGTAGGATTTTACACTAAATATGGCGATGGCGGTGTAGACCTTAGTCCGATCGCAGATCTAATGAAAAGTGAAGTCTACGAACTAGGTAAATATCTCAACATTATTGAAGAAATTATGATCGCGGCTCCAACTGATGGTTTATTTGGAGACAGCCGAAGTGATGAAGACCAATTGGGCGCTTCTTATGATGAACTTGAATGGGCGATGAAAGTAAAAGATGAAGGAAAAACGGCATCAGATTTTGAAGGTAGACAACAAGAAGTTTTCGAAATTTACGACCGACTTCATACCGCCAACAGACATAAAATGGTTCCGATTCCTGTCTGTGACATACCCGTTCATCTGAAGAAATAAACATCTTATCGAATATCTCGGTCTCTTTCAGTTTATAAAGGGTCAATGCATTATTTTAGGTTAACGAAACCAAACTCAACGAGTTACCCCCGGACTTGTTTTTAATTTAAAATCATGTATCGAGTATTAATTGCAGACCACCACCCCATCATACTGGACGGTGTAAAATGTGTACTTCAAAACAATCCGGCGCTTCAAGTTGTTGGCAGAGTTGGAAGCGGAACCCAGTTATTTAACCAACTGGAAAAAGACGCTCCAGATGTTTTGATCGTAGAATTAGATCTTCCCCAAATCAACGGGATCAACGCTATTAGACGTATAAAACAGGAATTCCCTGAAGTTAAAACCCTTATTTTCAGTTCTCATCCAGAAGAGATGTATGCGCTTAGCGCGATTAAAGCAGGAGCTGCAGGTTACATTTCAAAACACACCGATAATGAAACTCTGGAAAAGGCAATTTATCAGGTTGCTCGTGGTGGAATTTACTTAAATCGCAAGATCACAGAGAAGCTAAATTCTGGAATTTCAAGAGGTAAGAGTTTGATTACAAAATTTAAGAAGCTTTCTACTAGAGAAACTGAAGTTCTAAACTTGCTTTCTTCCGGCAAAAGAAATAAAGATATTGCTGAAGCTCTTGATATTAATGAAAAAACGGTAAGTACTTATAAGACAAGATTATTGAAAAAGTTGAAAGTAGATAATGTTGCAGATCTTATTACTCAGTCAAGATTACTTCAATTAAATACTACATAACCCGGCCAAGCCTGTCTGAAATTATAGTGCTTAAGCTCGTATAACTCATTATTTCCTGAATCTTATCTGTTCTTTCAGTTTCAGATTCTATATCTTTCATTTCCTCAAGAAGTTCGTTGATCTTTTTACCAACCAAATGTCTTCTTAGGGATAAAATAGTTTGAGTTACATATTGTGAAATCCCCTGGTCTTTGGTTTTCACTGGAATATCATGCCTGTCCCAATCATGCAACTCATATTGTTCCTCTTCCATTAATATATCGGTGAGCTTCATCGCTTGAGACTCTTCGATATCATTAATGATCATTTCAACTCCAAATTCGTCTTCGCTGTTCAATTTTTCAATAAGAAGGAGAAATAGCTTTTTAAAATCTTCATTGGTGAATTCAATTTCATCTTCCTGAAGATCAAGAAAAATCTTTTCAAAAACTTTTGCTTGCTGGATTTCAGATTCGTAGATCATTTCTCCCTGATCATTTTGCTTGAGCAGCATGTCATGGAATTCACCCTCTTCCCTTCCGTATAAAACCAGCAGACTTATGATCTTTCTCTCCAGTTCGTATAATGGATCAACTTTAGCTTTAGGAGCAGACTCCTCCTTTACCACTTCCATTTTCTTTTTCTGAGGTCTGCCAGAAGATTTTGAATCTTTATTCTCTATCTGCGCAAGAGTTGCGTATAACACATCCTCATTGATATCCATTATTCGGGAACACTCCTGAAGATAAACCTCTCTCTGAATGTTATCCGGAATTTTCGCAATGCTGTTAACCATGTCGCGAATTAGCCCAGCCTTCTTAACCGGATCATTTTTCGCTTCATCCATTAGTAAGGATGCCTTATAAGTAATGAAGTCATAAGAATTCTCTTCCAGGAAATCACGCAGATCATCTTCAGAATTAGCGCGGGCAAAACTGTCTGGATCTTCACCTTCAGGGAAAGGACAAACTTTTACGTTCATTCCCTGTTCAAGTATCAAATCAATACCTCGTAGAGAGGCCCTGGTTCCTGCCGCATCACCATCAAATAAAACGGTGATATTTTTGGTCAACCTGTTGATCAACCTAATTTGTTCCGGAGTTAGCGCAGTTCCTGAAGAAGAAACTGTATTCTCGATCCCACTTTGATGAAACTGGATCACATCTGTATAACCCTCCACAAGGTAGCAATTATCCTCCTTGGCGATGGCCTGCTTGGCGTAATATATTCCATAAAGAACTTTGCTCTTATGATAAATATCGCTCTCTGGAGAATTCAAATATTTAGCAGCTTTTTTTGTATTCGATAAGATCCTGCCTCCAAAACCTAAAACACGACCAGACATAGAATGAATCGGGAACATCACTCTACCCTTAAACCTGTCAAAACGCTTGTTCTCTTTTACAATGGTAAGTCCTGTTTTTTCGAGGAATTCAAGTTTATAGCCATTATCCAGAGCAGCTTTGGTAAATACCTCCCAGTCATCTGGAGAATAACCTAGATCAAACTTTTTGATCGTTTCCTTAGTAAATCCCCTTTCTTTGAAGTAACTCAACCCGATCGCCTGACCCTCATCGGTTTCATGCATTTTCTTTTGAAAAAACTCATTGGCGTATTCTGAAACCAGGTACATGCTCTCCCTCTCGTTGGCCTGCTCCTTCTGCTCGTCGCTTTGCTGAGTTTCCTCTATCTCAATTCCATATTTTTTAGCTAGATATTTTATGGCTTCAGGATAATTGAAATGCTCATGCTCCATTAAAAATGCAACCACATTTCCCCCTTTACCGCTACTAAAATCTTTCCATATCTGTTTTACCGGAGATACCATAAAGCTAGGACTTCGCTCATCTGTGAACGGACTCAATCCTTTTAGATTACTTCCAGATCTTTTTAACTGAACAAAATCACCTATAACCTCTTCAACACGAGCGGTTTCAAATACGTTATCTATGGTAGTTTTTGAGATCAATACAAAACTTGTTTAGGAACGTAAAAATAAAAAAGCTTCCCGAAGGAAGCTTAGATAATCTATATTAATTGCTAATTCAAAATAATTAATCCAGATCGAAGCGAACTCCCAATGAAAAATTATTCATTTCAGTATTTGAGCCGTCAAAAATCGGATTAAGATCATATTTGGCATAAAGCGATGTATTTCCCCAACCTACATAACCACTTAATCCATAAATAAAGTCATTGGTATTGTAATCTGACTTCAATTTCTCTTTTACATTTTTACCATCCTCTTCATATTTTAGTTTCTGACGTTCTCCAAGGCTGAAACCTCCGTAGCCTCCAAGACCGATTTTGAATTTTCTATAAGTAGAAAACGTATCTCCATAATCATTCTGAATTCTCTTAGATGGTCCAAATTCAAAGTGTAGCGGCACTACGAGATTATCCATTCTGAATTTAGATTTCTTCAAGTTTAGCGGGAATTCCTCCAAGTAAGTCAGACTTCCATCTTCAACAAAATATCTATTATCAGTCGGTTTAAGTCCATTAAATTGAAACGACACTCCATATTTTAAACGAAGCCAGTTAGAATCTTCAAAAACCCTTGTATTCCATACCCATCCTATTTCAAAGAATCTACTACCTCCTATTTCAAAATCTGAATCGCTCAGCGACTGTCCATCTGCAAGTGCATTATTCAAACCTGCAGCCACCATGATTGTGGAAGTGGTCCTTTTATCCCTGTAATTATCTTTTTCCTTTTTATCATCCTCTCCCCATGAAAAAACGAAGGTCTGATCGTTCTCAACTTTAGCTTCTTCGTCTCTTTCTAACAGAGCAATTTTGTTATCTATGATTGCCACCCTATTTTCAATATTAAGCGCATGTTTATTTGCCGCGGCCTCCTTTAATTCATTGGCTTTTTCAAGTGTGATCTCCTTATTATCAAGTTTTTCATTAATTTCTTCCACTTCTTTTCTTAGCTCCTCTTTTTCCTGAGCAACAATGTCCTTTTTTTGTTTTTGTAGTACTTCGATTTTATTTCCACGTGTAATTTCTACGGTTTGCGCAGTACAAAGACCTAGACTTAAAATCGAAAATGCGATGTAGAGAATAATTGTTTTCATAATGATGATTTGTTTTTAGATGATTGATGATTGACCCTTTTAAAGGTGATGATTATTGATTTTGATTGTTATCGAGTTTATTTGAAACCGCTACTGCTGCCTTTTGATAACCAGATTTAACTATTTCAAATACTTTTTCTTTGAATGATTGATAAAGCTCATCTTCCGCTTCTGCAAGCAACTCGCTCGCATTAATCTCAGATTGCCTATAAGGTTCCTTTTGATTGTTTAACTCCCTGACAGCTTCAGCCAGTAATGCATCTACCTCAGCCTCTGTGATTTCACTACCGGAATCGCTTTTCTTTTGAGAGATTGTAGCCAGTAATTCCTGCATTTTTTCAGATAACTTAAGTTGGGAAACTGTTTTAGGTGCCTTGGATTCTATGGATATCGGTGTAATAATTTCTCTTTTCTGAATATCATTAGAAGCTATACCTGAATTTTTACCATTCTCAATATTTTGACTTTCTTCGGTATATTCCTGAATTATAGGTTTGCTTTCTACCTCTTCGTTTTCGATAGTTTCTTCTGAAGCAATTTCTACAGGCTGCTCAAACTGAACTTTATCAGCATTATTATCAGTATTTATTTCTGCCGGTTTTTCAACGATCGGTATAGAAGTTTGTTCTTGTTGATTTACAAATAACATACTAGCAACAAGTACAACTACCACCGCAGCAACAGCCGATAACCACCATCTATTTCCCGAGCTCTTTTTCGAGTCATTCAGCCTGGAATTTAATTGGTCCCAACTTCCGGCAGATGGCTGAATTTCTCTTTCATCCAGCTTCTTCTTCACATGCTCTTCAAATTTAATTGGTGCCATAACTTGATGAATTAATTGTTTTTAATTTTTCCTGAAGCATTTTTCGTGCTTTAAATAATTGAGACTTCGAGGTCCCTTCAGTAATTTCAAGCATCTTGGCAATTTCAGAATGCTTGTAACCTTCTACCGCATACATGACGAACACCATTTTATAACCTTCCGGTAAAGCGTCTATCAAACTTTGTATATCGGCCACATCCATTTCAGAATTCACATTATTGAAAACTTCGTTGGTTTCGTTACTCATATCCTCCTGAAATTCAAGTTTTTTATGCTGTCTCAAGAATGAAATTGATTCTCTGATCATTATCTTTCTAATCCAGCCTTCAAAACTTCCTTCTTCCTTGAAATCCTTCAGATGTGTAAATACCTTAAAAAATCCTTTTAGCATTGTGTCTTCAGCGTGATGTATATCTTTTATATACTGCCTGCATACACTTAACATTTTAGGTGAATGAATTTCATACAGTCTCTGTTGAGCATCCCGGTTTCCCGAAGAAGCTCTTTTTATCAAAGAGGATTCATTTTTAAATAGTTGTATGACTTTCACCATTTTCACAAGGCCTTCTATTTATATAGACGTGGGAAAGTTACGAAAGGTTGCCTGAGGTTTTAAAAATTTTATTTTTTTCACTTAAGTCCTTCAAATTCATAACTCGTATCTTTGCTTTAGAATAGATTTTATGGGAGACGAAGTACGTATAAATAAATATTTGAGTCAGCTGGGATATTGTTCCAGAAGAGAAGCAGATAAACTTATAGACCAGGGAAGAATAACTATAAACGATAAAGTTCCAGAAATGGGAACTAAAGTTACTCCCGGCGACCTTGTGAAAGTTGACGGAAAACCTGTTTCAAAAGAGGAGCTGAAAGAGCCAAATGTTTATATCGCCTTTAATAAACCCGTAGGCATTGTTTGCACTACAGATACCAGGGTAGAAAAAGATAATATCATCGACTTTATCAATTACCCTAAACGCATTTTTCCAATTGGTCGTTTAGATAAGCCAAGTGAAGGATTGATATTTTTAACCAATGACGGAGATATTGTAAATAAAATTTTACGAGCACGGAATAACCACGAAAAGGAGTATGTTGTTTCTGTCAACAAACCCATCACTTCAGATTTTATAAAAAAAATGTCTTCAGGAGTTCCTATTCTGGATACAGTAACCAGGGAATGTGAAGTTGAGAAATTAGGAAAACATACTTTCAGAATTATTTTAACCCAGGGTCTGAACCGACAGATCAGGAGAATGTGCGAATTTTTAGACTATGAGGTTACCTCGCTGAAAAGAATTCGAATTATGAACGTGACACTTGATGTTCCGGTTGGGGAATGGAGAGACCTTACTCCTGAAGAATTGAAAATAATCAACCAGTTAACCGGTGATTCTACCAAGACCGAAGAAGGCTCGGTGTTCGAAACCAATCTGAAACCAAACCCCAAGAGAGGCAAAAGACCACGCAAGCCTAAATCTTAACAGAGAATTAGCGCACACGTTAAACACTTTGTATCCGGTTCTTGTTAATTTTAAATTCTTGAGATTAGAGCAATATTCTTATCTTTAGGATAATCAGATTAATATTCAAAGAATGAAAGTACAACCATTCCATCTTGCTATTCCCGTATCAGACCTTCAAAAATGCAGAAAATTCTATAAGGAAACCCTAGGCTGTGGTGAAGGCAGAAGCAGTGATCATTGGGTAGATTTCAATTTTTTTGGTCATCAGTTGGTGATTCACTATCAGGATCCGCAGGAGACAAAAGCTTCAACCTCTAATCCGGTGGATGGAAAGGATGTTCCTGTACCGCATTTTGGAGTTGTTCTTCAATGGGAGGTATTTCATGAATTTGCGAAATTACTGAAGAGTAAAAATATTGATTTTGTTATTGAACCATATATAAGATTTGAAGGCAAACCGGGTGAACAAGCTACAATGTTCTTTAAAGATCCTTGCGGCAACGCCCTGGAGTTCAAAGCTTTTAAAGATATGAATCAGCTTTTTGCCAAATAAAGGCGCTACAACCAACAACCAACCAAAAATATGGATAGACTTAAACCGTCACTGGTAAGGCAAATATTTGTCTTAATGGTAATTCTTTTTTTAACGGTTTTAATCATTAAAGAAACCCTGCCTTACCTTTCCGGAGTTCTGGGAGCGGTAACTTTATATGTTATCCTGAAAAGCTGGATGAAAAAGCTGGTAAGCCGCGGATGGCGTCCTCCATTAGCCGCTGCCCTTTTAATGGCTGGGTCTTTCGTGGGGATCTTGATCCCTGTGACGCTAATTGCCATTATGCTTACTTCAAAAATCGGAAAAGCTGTTTCAAATTCTGAAAGGGTTTTAAAAGCATTAAAAGATCAGTTAGATCATGTTGAAGCTGAACTGGGTTTTAGCGTAAGCTCCAGCATAGACACCGCATCTGTAACCAACTGGGTTTCATCAAACCTGCAAAACCTGGCCGGGGGAACATTCAATGCATTCATAGCTATCGGGATAATGTATTTCATGCTTTATTATATGCTGATTAATCGTGAATCGATGAGAGAATCAATGATCACTTATATTCCATTAGGTAAAGACAATCTCCGAATCATCGGTGAAGAAAGCAATCAGTTGGTAAAATCCAATGCCCTTGGAATTCCATTAGTGGCCTTAGTTCAGGGAATTATTGCCCTAATAGGTTTTCTTATTTTTGGAGTCCCAGATCCATTCTTTTGGTTTGTGATCACCGCCATAGGTTCTATGATCCCATTTATAGGAACAGCCATTGGGATCATCCCGGCAACCATATTGCTCTTTGCTCAGGGACAGGACTGGCAGGCGATCGCCATGCTGATTTACGGCTTTGTTGTAGTTGGATCAACAGATAATATTATCAGGTTATACGTCCTAGAAAAACTAGCCAGCGTTCACCCTTTGATCACACTTTTCGGAGTGATCGTGGGAGTACCATTATTCGGGTTTATAGGATTGATATTCGGACCATTATTAATTTCCCTTTTTCTACTTATTCTGAAAATCTATAAGAAGGAATATGGAAATTCACATCATAGATTATAAAACTAAACAAACTGAATTATGTTCGGAAGAAAGAAAAAAGTTATCGATGAAGATCTTGTTAAAACAGAGGTTGCCAAGATAGATGAGGATGATGTAAGCATCGCCATGGACAGCCAGGAAGAGGTTGATTCAAAAATAAATAATTCAGGAGTCCTTCAGAAATACAGTGAACTGGCTAAAGTGATGTACGGAATGCTAAAGGATTACCGCAGGGGTGTTTATAGTAAAGTTCCCTGGTTTACCATTGCGACCATAGCCTTCACCTTTTTATATATCCTGAATCCTCTGGACATTATCCCGGATTTCATCCCGGGACTGGGCTATATAGATGATATGGCGATCATAACTTTCGGATTAAGATTTATCCAGTCTGATATTCATAATTACCTGGACTGGAAATTAGAGAATGGAGATACCAGCGGTGCTTTATAAAACTAAAAAGAGGGAGCTGAGCTCCCTCTTTTTTATTTCTTTTTGGCTTCCATAGCTCTGTGCTTATGTCTTTCTCTGGCCAGTAAAGTATTTTTTAACAGCATCGAAACGGTCATTGGGCCTACACCTCCAGGAACAGGAGTAATATAGGATGCACGTTTACTTACATTTTCAAAGTCTACATCTCCTTTTATAATATAACCTCTTTCAGCATTATCATCTGGAACTCTTGTGATTCCTACATCAATAATAACTGCATCATCCTTGATCATTTCTCCTTTAAGAAAATCGGGAATACCCACGGCGATAATAATGATATCAGCCTGTGAGGTCACCTGGGTGATATTCTTGGTAAATTCATGAGTTAAAGTAACGGTGGAATTTCCAGGGAAACCACTTCTTCCCATCAAAATACTCATCGGCCTTCCCACAATGTAACTTCTGCCGATCACCACAGTGTGTTTTCCTTTTGTAGGAATATCATAGCGTTCTAAAAGCTCAAGAATTCCGAAGGGAGTGGCAGGTATGAAACTGGTCATGTCTAAAGCCATTTTCCCAAAGTTTGTGGGATGAAAGCCATCCACATCTTTGTCAGGATCTACCGCATTTAATACTTTTTGAGTATCTATTTGCGGAGGCAAAGGCAATTGCACGATAAAACCATCAATTTCATCATTCTGATTAAGCTCTTCGATCTTATCCAGTAATTCTAATTCACTTACTGTATTTGGAAGTCTGTAAAGCGAAGATTCAAAACCAACCCTTTCACAGGCTTTCACTTTAGAATTTACGTAGGTCATGCTGGCCCCATCTTTACCTACTATGATCGCAGCAAGGTGAGGAACTTTTTCTCCACGTTTCTTGATTTTGGTAACCTCAGCAGCAATTTCATCTTTGATGTCATTACTGATCTTTTTACCGTCGAGAATTGTCATTAATTATTGTGTGTTAGTTGTTGTTCTGTATGTTTACCGAAAGGATTATTGCATTCCTTTCATCATTTGCATCATTTTTCGGCCACCGCCACCTTGCATCATCTTCATCATTTTACCCATCTGGTTGAACTGTTTCAGCAACTGGTTCACTTCCTGTACAGAAGTTCCAGATCCTTTTGCAATTCTCTTTTTTCTACTAGCGTTGATGATCTTAGGTTCGCTTCTTTCACCCGGAGTCATTGAATGAATGATCGCTTCAATTCCTTTGAAGGCATCGTCATCAATATCTACATCTTTCAGCATTTTTCCTGCTCCCGGGATCATACCCATAAGATCTTTCATAGATCCCATTTTTTTGATCTGCTGAAGCTGGTTCAGGAAGTCATCAAAACCGAAGGCATTCTTAGCGATCTTTTTCTGAAGTTTTCTAGCTTCTTCTTCATCGTATTGTTCCTGAGCTCTTTCCACAAGAGACACTACATCCCCCATTCCCAGAATCCTATCGGCCATACGAGATGGATAGAAAATATCGATCGCATCCATTTTTTCACCAGTACCGATGAATTTGATTGGTTTATTAACGACAGATTTAATAGAGATCGCCGCACCACCACGAGTATCACCATCCAGTTTAGTAAGGATCACCCCGTCAAAATTCAACCTTTCATTAAAGGTTTTAGCAGTATTCACCGCATCCTGACCAGTCATAGAGTCGACTACGAAAAGTGTTTCCTGTGGCTCGATCGCCTGGTGAATATTTGAGATTTCGGTCATCATGGCTTCATCAACAGCAAGACGACCCGCGGTATCGATGATCACTACATTATGTCCATTTTCCTTCGCATAGGCAATAGCGTCTTTAGAAATCGCAACCGGATCTTGATTCCCTTCATCTGAATATACCTCAACACCAATCTGCTCTCCAACTACGTGAAGCTGGTTGATCGCTGCAGGACGGTAAACATCACAGGCTACTAATAGAGGCTTTTTGGTCTTTTTATTTTTAAGGAAGTTCGCCAATTTACCGGAGAAAGTGGTCTTACCACTACCCTGCAAACCAGACATTAAAATCACAGAAGGATTTCCTGAAAGATTGATACCTTCAGCTTCACCACCCATTAATTCAGTAAGCTCATCCTTAACAAGCTTTACCATTAGCTGTCCTGGTTTCAGCGTTGTTAAAACGTTCTGCCCAAGAGCTTTTTCCTTTACTGTATTAGTAAATTCTTTAGCAATCTTATAGTTCACATCGGCATCTACCAACGCTCGTCTCACCTCTTTAAGGCTTTCCGCAACATTTATCTCCGTAATCTGTCCATGCCCTTTTAAGACGTGAAAGGCACTATCTAACTTATCGCTTAAATTATCAAACATAATTTTCCTGTGATTTTATTCTATTACTGCTAAGCAGCGAATTGCAAATTTAATGATTTGAAGCTGAAAGAGAAAGTTCAAAAATTAAAATTCTATTTCTGTTGAGATACTGAAAAAATTTCAGCACGACGAAATATCGAATTCTGTACATCTACTTTCATACTTCCTATTACATTCTCTCCGGAACCTCAATCCCGAGTAGCTTGAATGCCGATTTGATCACATTTGCTACCAGATTTGAAAGTTGTACCCTGAAAATCTTTTCAGCTTCATCATCAATCCCTAAGATCTGAACATTCTGATAAAAAGAATTGAATGATTTCACTAATTCGTAGGTATAGTTCGCGATCAGTGCCGGGGAATGATTTTCTGCAGCCAAACCAACTGTTTCGGGGAATAACTGTATCTGCTTGATCAGTTCCTTTTCTTTCTCGTGGAAACTGAAATCTTTCGAAAGATCTGCAGATGTATCAAAATCTGCCTTTCTCAAGATCGACTGAATTCTTGCATAGGTATATTGAATGAAAGGCCCCGTATTTCCCTGAAAATCTACCGATTCTTCCGGGTTAAAAAGAATACGTTTCTTCGGATCCACTTTCAGAATATAATATTTCAAAGCTCCAAGACCGATAATACGGTAGAGTTCTTCTTTTTCAGTTTCAGAATAGCCGTCAAGTTTCCCGAGTTCTTCGGAAATACTTCTTGCGGTATCTGCCATTTCTTTTATTAGATCATCAGCGTCAACAACTGTTCCCTCTCTACTTTTCATTTTTCCGCTAGGAAGATCCACCATCCCATAACTCAAATGATAAAGAGCATCTGCCCAGTCATAGCCAAGTTTTTTCAGGATCAGGAATAGAACTTTAAAGTGATATTCCTGCTCATTTCCAACGGTATAAACCATTTGGTTGATATCAAAATCAGCAAATCTCTGGATCGCTGTTCCGATATCTTGCGTCATATAAACTGCCGTACCGTCGCTTCTTAAAACGATCTTTTCGTCCAGACCTTCATCGCTAAGATCTATCCAGACACTTCCATCATCCTTTCTATAAAAAACTCCGTCTTCAAGTCCTTTCTGCACATTGTCCTTTCCCAGAAGATAGGTCTCACTCTCGTAATAATTCTTGTCGAAATCAACGCCAAGGGCATCATAGGTCTTATCAAAGCCATCATAAACCCACTGGTTCATCGTTGACCATAATTTTACTACTTCAGGATCATTGGCTTCCCATTTTCTTAGCATTTCCTGAGCTTCAACAAAAATAGGAGCCTGAGATTTCGCTTCATCTTCACTTTTTCCTTCTTCCTGCAGCTGAGCAATCTCCTTTTTATATTCCTGGTCGAACTTCACATAGTAATTTCCAACCAGTTTATCTCCCTTCAATCCTGTGGATTCAGGAGTTTCACCATTTCCAAATTTCTGCCATGCAACCATAGATTTACAAATATGGATTCCACGGTCATTGATCACCTGTACTTTATAAACCTCGTTTCCAGCTGCTTTTAAAATTTCTGAAACCGAGTAACCTAATAGGTTATTTCGAATATGTCCTAAATGAAGTGGTTTATTCGTATTTGGTGAGGAATATTCCACCATGATCCCACTGGCATCACTTTGCGGAAGCAGTATTCCAAAATCTTCCCTATTCCTTACATCATTAAAAAAATTGATATAATATTTATCGCTGATAACAATATTCAGAAAACCCTGGATCACATTATACGATGCAACCTCTTCAACCTCCTCTTCTAAAAACTTTCCAATATTTTCAGCCAGCTGCGCAGGATTGGTCTTCACCTGTTTTAACATTGGAAAAACCACCAAAGTAATATCACCCTCAAAATCTTTACGCGTAGGCTGAAATTCGATGTTTTCAGGTTCCACGTCATAATGCTTCTTGACGGCTTCGTTAACTTTTGATGCAAGAATTTGTTCAATATTCATTTTCCTATGCTTTTTGGCGTATTTCCAATTAATAAGTGCGCAAAGATAAAAAGAATTGAAGTTTCAGGCGCCAGGCTTTGTACTCAAATCCTTATATTTAGGAAAAAAGAAATGCTACTGAATATTTCCTATAATCGTCCGGCGATCTCAGACAAAATAAATAAGGAAGTGGGCAAGCCTTTTACGCTATTTGAAAGAGTAAAGCTCAAAGGGACCGGCTCTCCAAAACTACACATTACGTCTACCAGCATAGATATTCATAATTTGCTCATCCTGGATAACAATGCCAACGTTTGCAATGTGGAAATGAGAAATAATGGCATTATCGTTATGTTCAGATCACTTCTGGAAACTTACGCATTGGTGATCCCATATTACAAACTCAACCTTTATAAAGGAAAAGCGGAAGAATATAGTATTTATAAGGATCATCACTTCATAAAGGTTAAAGCTGATACTCCCGGAATTCACAAATTCTTTAAAAAGATCATCGATTACAAGAACGATAATGCGCCAACACAGATCGAGGATCTTTAGTAATATTCAATTTACATTCCCTGGCTTCTGATGCAATTTGTTTAACTCAAAATTGATCTCATTTTAATTTTTCTCAAGGAAAGCTGAAGCAGTTTTGCGGAAAAAAATTAATGGAATTATTCATTTATGTTTTCGCCGCATTATTTTCAGTAATTAATCCGCTGGGCACCGTTCCAATATTTGTTGGTCTAACCAAAGAAGATTCAAAAGCGGAAAGATCCAAAACGTCAATTCTTGCGGCAGTCAATATTTTCGTGATCTTGCTAATCAGCTTTTTTACCGGAAGGTATATTTTAAATTTCTTCGGAATAAGCCTTGATTCTTTGAGAATTGCCGGCGGGTTAATCATCACCACTTCAGGTTTTGCCTTGCTAACCGGTTCCTTTTCCAAACATAAAGGAATGGACAAACCAAAAGTAAAAGAGGATGCTTTTGAAAGAGACGGTGTTTCCTTAACACCGCTGGCAATACCAATGCTGGCCGGGCCAGGATCTATTTCATTTCTTATCGGGCTTTACCAGGATTATGAGCTTTGGAACGATAAGCTTATTGCCGTTGCCGCAATATTCTGCGTTTGCCTGGCAACTTTACTTGTACTGAAAAGTTCACACTATATCGTCAATATCCTTGGAGCGTCAGGTATTAATGCCATTTCGAGGATCATCGGCTTTATCGTGATCGCTATTGGAATAGAATATATCAGTTCATCAATAATGAACCTGCTGGGAAAACTTGTTTAAGAATTATCGCCTGTTAAAAGCCAGTCCGCCAACCAGGGAAAGAATTCCGAAGACGATCATTGCGTAAGATTGTGTATTGTCGCCATGTGCTTCAACCTGCAAGGGACCTGCATCAATAGAAAATTCAGGTGTAACAAGATCATAAACACCATATCCAATTAGTCCTATCCCAATTATTAGTAGGACGAATTTCAGCACGTTATTCATTTAATAAAGTTTTACTAATCTGAAGTGAAAGTAATAATTAAATTTCTAATTTGAAGTTCAAATTCTTCAAATGCGCATATTACTTACCGGTGCCAATGGATATATTGGAATGAGACTTCTACCTCAACTACTTGAGCAGGGGCATGAAGTTATTTGTGCAGTCCGTAATAAAAACCGCTTTACTTCCAACGAAGAGCTCAAAGAAAAAGTTGAGATTGTAGAACTTGATTTCCTGGAAGATAGTACAGCTCCAGAAAAGATCCAAAATATCGATGTTGCTTATTACCTGATCCACTCCATGACGGCTTCCACCAAGGATTTTGACAAACAGGAAGCTCAGGCTGCAGAGAACTTTAATAAGATGATGGCTGAAACTTCGGTGAACCAGGTCATATACCTCAGCGGGATCATTAATGAGGAAGAATTATCGAAGCATTTGAAGTCCAGAAAAGCCGTCGAGGAAATTCTATATAAGGGTGATTTCAATGTCACTGTCCTAAGAGCAGCGATTATTGTAGGATCAGGAAGTTCATCTTTCGAGATCATTCGTGATTTGTGCGAAAAATTACCAGTTATGGTCACCCCAAAATGGGTCAAAACAAAATCTCAACCAATTGCAATCAGAAATATCATCCAGTATCTCACCGGTGTAATTGGATGTGAAGAATGCTATAATGAGTCTTTTGATGTTGGAGGTCCCGATATTTTGACCTATCAGGAAATGATGGAACAATATGCTGAAGTTCGTAACCTAAAGATATGGATCATCGGTGTCCCATTTATGTCACCAAAATTGAGTTCTTACTGGCTTTATTTCGTGACCTCTACATCTTATAGACTTGCCCAGAATCTTGTAGATAGTATGTCTGTAGAAGTAATTACCAGAGATACCCGGCTGAAAGAGATTCTCAATATTGAACTTATATCTTATAAAGAAGCGATCAAATTGGCATTTTATAAGATCGAACAAAATGAAGTATTATCTAGCTGGAAAGATTCTTTAAGTAGCGGAAGATTCAGGAAAGAACTAAATAAATATGTTCAGATCCCAAAATACGGATGCCTGCAGGATAAGAAATCTATCAAGGTAGATGATCCAAAAGAGGCGCTGGAAAGAGTCTGGGCAATTGGCGGACTCAATGGCTGGTATTATGGAAACTGGCTTTGGAAAGTAAGAGGTTATTTGGATAAAGTATTTGGCGGCGTTGGACTAAGAAGAGGCAGAACCCATCCAACCAAGATCAATGCAGGAGATTCTTTAGATTTCTGGCGCGTTCTTCTGGCAGATAAGGAAGAAAGACGATTGCTACTTTTTGCTGAAATGAAGGTGCCTGGGGAAGCCTGGCTAGAATTTAAAATAGATGAGGAAAATATTTTACATCAAAATGCAACCTTCAGACCTAAAGGCTTACTTGGCCGGCTTTACTGGTACGCGATGTATCCATTTCATTTTTTCATATTTGAAGGGATGATCAACCGAATTGCGAAGGGAATAAAAAAGAATTAGTTTTATGATCAAGAACTAATCATCTTGAAATCAGATTTCAAATCACTTTTCAGAAATAAAGAATTTTCGATATCTGCTGCGATTTTGTTGCTTAGCTCCGTTCTTATTTTTCTTTTCACTGATGAATTTTATAATAGTATTGAAATTATCTCGCTTTGGGTAAGAGAGTATTTTGGAACTTTCTATTTATGGTTAGGCCTGGGGTGCGTAGTCTTTCTTTTAGTGATCGCTTTTACAAAATTCGGAAAGATAAGACTCGGGGAATCTCCTCCTGAATTTGATCGTTGGTCCTGGATCGCGATGTTATATTCTGCCGGTATGGGCGCCGGAATTTTATTGCGAGCTGTACAGGAACCTGTATATATGCTGATGAATCCGCCAATTGATACGGGAGCATCCGCTGAAATTATTTCCCTTGAATATACTTTTTACCAATGGGGCTTCACCGCCTGGGCATTTTATGGCTTATTTGCTTTAGTCATTGGATATTCCTTATTTGTGGATAAAGCTGACATCAGACTGAGTTCAGGATTTAATACCTTTAAAAAATCTAGATTTTTTCCTATATCAATTGACACACTTACCATTCTCACCACAGTTATAGGTCTGGTAGCCGCAATTGGACTTGGAACCACTCAAATTGAAGGTGGTCTGAGTCATTTACAATCAAGAGAGCCGGGATCTCTAATTCAGAATATGGGATTGGTTTTTCTAATTTGTACGTTAGCTTTTTTTTCAGCCTGGGCAGGAGTTAATAATGGAATTAAACGAATTTCGAACTGGAATATATTTGTTGCGCTCCTACTGATGGTTTTCGTATTCCTGTCTGGTAACATCACTGTTATTGTTTCGAATTTCCTTAGTTCCCTTTACTACTATATTCTTGATTTTATACCATTAAGTCTTGCCATGGGCAGTTATGATCCGGGAGTTCAATTTTTAACCGACTGGACGTATTATTACTGGGCCTTCTGGCTGGCATGGGCACCGTTTACTGGGATTTTTATCGCGCGCATTTCCAAAGGAAGAACGATTCGAGAAATGATACTGGGAGTTTTATTGATTCCTTCCTTGGGAAGTTTTTTCTGGTTCAGCGTTTTTGGAACCTCAGCCTTCGAAATCATTGAAAGCTGGAATGCTTATAACGATGAATTTGGAAATGTTTTTACCTCACTTTTTGTATTTTTCAAAGCCTATCCACTTCCGGTAATTACAAGCCTGATCGTAATGTTGCTACTCATTAGCTTTCTGGTAACCTCTGTAGATTCGGCTATTTTTGTTCTGAGCATGTTTACCGATAACGGCAATCCCGAACCAAAAAAGAAATACCGCCTTCTTTGGGCGGTATTGATCTTTATATTTTGTGAGGCAATCATTGTTTTAGGTCAGGTAAAACCTGACTCTGATGTGTTAACCGCAATGCAAAAATTCCTAATTATAAGCTCGCTGCCATTTGCCTTTCTGAGTGTGATCATCATACTGCTATTTAGCAGAAAACTCCTTAAAAGAAGTGCTGAAAAATTCTAGGCTTTTGGAAGAAATACTTCCGCCATCATGCATCTTGCACTTCCGCCTCCACAAGTTTCAATCGTCTGAATTTCTGAACTTAAGATTTCGCAATGTTTTTCGATCCTGGAAATTTGATCTTCTGTAAGACTTCTATGGGCTCTTGCACTCATTATTAGATATTTCTTTCCTTCAGCTCCCTGCACCTGAAGCATATTTCCGGCAAATTCATGCATTTGCTCTTCAGAAATAGAAATGATCTCCTTCTCATCCATTTTCAAATGCTTTACTACATTCTTACGCTCTTTTTTATCATCGATCGTATCTAAACAGATCACCGCAAATTCTTCTGCGATGCACATCATAACGTTGGTATGGTAAATCGGAAGTCGTTTATTGCCCACACTTTGGTATGCATTAAAAATAACCGGTGTGAATTCAAAATCTTCACAGAATTCAATCAATAGATCTTCATCTGCTCGAGGAGATATGGCACAATATGCTTTTTGATGAACCCTGTCAAGAATTAGGCTTCCAGTCCCTTCCAGAAAAACATCATCTTCTTCGGCCATGGTATAATCTACAATATCAGTGATCTTTAATCCGGCATCTTCCAGTTTTGCGAAATAATGCAGTCTTCGCTCTTTTCTCCTGTTTTCAGCAAACATGGGATAAAGAGCGATCTGGCCGTCTTCGTGAAAAGAAACCCAATTATTAGGGAAGATAGAATCTGGAGTATCATCTTCAGGCACATCATCAACCACCACAACATTGACTCCTACCGATCTCAATTTTTCAACAAAAATGTCAAACTCCTGAGTCGCGAGTTCATTGATATCATCCCCTTCCAATTTTGTCTGGAAATAATTATTTACCGCGGTTTGTTCATTCATTCTGAAACCGACCGGTCTCACCATTAAAATTGTATCTGTAATCTGCTTCATCATAATTCTTTTAATCCCTGATCAAAGGTAAAGTTGAACAACGTAAAAGTCCTTCCTGTTTTGAAATCTCTGCGTAAGGAACTTCCTCCACCGTGATACCCTGTCCTCTCAACCAATTATTCAGCATGGTAAATCCCTTTTCTGAAATCACCACATCTTCTGAAATAGAAAAAATATTCGAGTTCATATGGTACATTTCATCTCGAGTGATCTCATAAATATTTTCTTTTCCGAAGAAATTAACCAGCCACTCATATTCTTCCTGAATTAGGAAACCATCCTTGTAAAGAATAGCTTTATCCTTCCCCACCGGCTGGAAGCAGCAATCAAGATGCAAGGCATTATCCTTCGCAATCGTATTTGATTTTTTAAGGCTGAAGGATATGACTTTCTTATCTGGAAAAGCTTTTTCCAAAGCTTCCACGGCTTGAATATTAGTTCTGGCAGTAATAAAATTTTTATAATCCTTGCCTTTATAGGTACCAACAAAAATATAATCGCCCATTGGCATCACATCCCCGCCTTCTATATGAGCTTCTTCCGGAAGAGTTACAATTTTAGAGGGATCTATTTGTTTCATCACATGTTCTATCGCTTCGATCTCCTGATCACGATCTGGAAGTATATTGGATTTCACGAATTTATCGTCAATCACAAAAGCGATATCACGCGTAAAAATCTGGTTATAATCCTCAATTATTTTAGGTCTGAAAACCTTAACATCATATTTTTCCAGAACAGCCGCTACCGCTTCCATCTCTTTCACCATATCCTCTTCTTTGGGATAAGTTCCTGCTTTAATATGCTCCTGAGATTTTGGATCGTAAGCTTCTTCCAGAGTTGGAATCGGGCCGTTACTTTTAGCAGTTCCTAAAACAACCGCTCTAAGTCTTGAAGTTTCATTAATTATATGCAATTTCATTGCTAAGATTTTGACAAATATAAAAAAGCTCCATCCGATGATGAAGCTTTTTCAATTAATTAGTTTCAAATGAAATTTGAAAATTATCTGCTACCAAGTGGTTTAAAATCTCTGTGATTTTCACCTACGTAAATCTGACGTGGACGACCAATTGGTTCTTTTTTCAATCTCATTTCTCTCCATTGTGCGATCCATCCTGGAAGTCTACCTAATGCAAACATCACAGTAAACATTTCCACCGGAATTCCTAGTGCACGGTAGATAATTCCTGAATAGAAATCTACGTTTGGATATAATTTTCTTTTTACGAAATAATCGTCTTCAAGAGCTTCTTTTTCCAATCCTTTAGCAATATCAAGTACTGGATCTTCAACTCCTAATTGACCAAGAACCTCATCTGCAGATTTCTTGATGATCTTGGCACGAGGGTCGAAATTCTTGTAAACACGGTGTCCGAATCCCATCAAACGGAAAGGATCTTCCTTATCTTTCGCTTTCTGCATGAATTTATGGGTATCTCCACCATCAGCTTTAATCCCTTCAAGCATTTCAATAACTGCCTGGTTTGCTCCACCGTGAAGTGGTCCCCAAAGTGCAGAAATACCAGCAGAAAGAGATGCGAAAAGTCCGGCATGAGAAGAACCAACCATTCTTACCGTTGAAGTAGAACAATTTTGTTCGTGATCTGCATGTAGGATCAGTAATTTATCCAAAGCATCGATCACTGCTTTATCTACGCTATATGTTTTGTTAGGCTTCTCGAACATCATCTTATGAAGATTCTCTACATAGCCAAGAGACTCATCTCCATAATTTAGAGGAAGACTATTTTTCTTTCTAAGCGTCCATGCGGCAAGCACAGGAAATTTACCCAAGATCTTAACGATCGCTTTGTACATGTCCTCTTCAGACTGAACATCTACTGAAGATGGATTAAATGCGATTAGAGCACTAGTAAGCGATGAGAGAACGCCCATTGGGTGAGCAGATTTAGGGAATCCATCAAGGATCTTTTTCATCTCCTCATCTACATGAGATTGCTCTTTTATATCGTTTGTAAATTTCTCAAGCTGATCTTTGTTTGGTAATTCTCCAAAGATCAATAGGTAAGCTACTTCAAGAAAATCAGCTTTTTCAGCAAGATCTTCAATCGCATAACCACGATATCTTAAGATTCCTTTCTCACCGTCCAAAAAAGTGATCGCACTCTCGCAGCTTCCAGTATTCTTAAATCCAGGATCAAGAGTAATAAGCCCCGCTTCTCCACGTAGCTTTTTAATATCGATCCCTATTTCATCTTCTGTTCCCACAGTAACGGGAAACTCATATTTCTTTCCGTCAAATTCGAGTGTCGCTGTTTTAGACATAGTATATATAGTTCTTTAGATTAATTTTTAAGGATTGCTAAATTACGAAATTTAGTGTTAAAATAATTTTAAGCTTAGTAACGAAATTTCACAAATACCTTGATTTTATTCAGTTTTCGTGAATTTTAACTATAGGTAACCAAAAACTTAGGTCAGTTTTAATAAGATTGGCTTGAATATCGAAAAAATATCGCTTTCAATATTAAGTTTCTATGGGGTGATAAGCTGTAACATTAAAATATTTTCAATTGCAATTGGATCATGAAATCTTATATAGCTTTTCGTAATATTCATCTACAGATTTCTCCCAGGTAAATCGTTGTTTTTTTGCATTCGCACAAATCTTTTTCCATCCTTTTTTATCATTGAAAAACAGATCTACGGCTTCTGAAAATACCTCGACGAAATTCTCCACTTTTTCTTCAGTAGTATTCCCATCAAAACTGAAACCGGTTTTTCCGTGAATCACTGTATCCTTTAGTCCACCGGTATGATGAACCAGGCATGGCTGACCATTTCTCATGGCGAGCATCTGGCTTATTCCACAGGGTTCAAAAAGACTTGGCATCAGATATAAATCAGAATCCTGATATAACATGTCAATGATACTATCTGACTGCGCATTAATAAAAATGAAATTCTTGTATTTGTAGCTTGCTTCTCTAAAAAGCACCTCATATTCTGGCGCACCCGTTCCTAGCAAAATATAAATCCCATTAACACTGGCCAGTTTCTCCATCAATCCGGAAAGCAACTCAGGATTATCCTTAAAGAAAAAGAATTTCTGTTCCGTTAACCTCGCGACACTGGAACATATAAAATCCGGCTTCTTCTCCTGCCAACGTGTGATCTTTTCTCCTGTGTGCGCAAGATAATGCGCTTTATAATCCTTGTTTTCCTCCTGTAGCCATCTGAACAATCTTCTTACGCATTGCCTAAGCAAAATACCTCTTTCAACTACCTCAATATTGGCATAATTCGCACCATTCAAAATTCCGAATAACCTGTTTTCCTTATCCGCTTTCTTTAGATCTTCCTCCAAACCCTCGCCACCGATAAAATGTGGCGGATCGCTGGGCTTCTGAATATCTTCCTTATAAGATGGCGAAACTGTGTGAACAGCATCAGAAAGCCTGATTCCAACTGCCATCAAATTGATACAATCCTGGTATCGCCTATCCAGCAATACTTCCCGATCATATTCGATATCCGGAAAAAATGCATCTACAGAAGAATAATTATTACTGAAAGGCCTGATTCCCTGTATTGCCAGGTTATGAATAGAATACACAAAACGGATATCCTTTAATATTTCAAATCTAGGATTGAATTTTCTTAGAAACAAAAGCATACTGGTATGCCAGTCGTGCAAATGAATTATATCCAGCCTCTGAAATACATTTTCCCTGATTGCAGCTGCAACTCCGGTACAAAAAAGTGCAAATACATTAGCATCTGTAAAAAATGGCTGATCCGGATCATTGAAATAAATATGGGCTATATCACCAGCTTTGATATCCGGATGATGCAATACGTAATGTTTGATTCCCGGAATATCCTTTTTACCCTGAACTTCATAGATTTCGGCATTGTGCGGCACACCTCGAAATACAAAGTTGATATCTGTTAATTTGGTGGCTTCAGAATTATGCAACCGTGAATATGCTGGAGTGATCACATGAACAGTATCGCCTTTTGCGGCTATTTGCCTTGGAACATCACGAACAACATCGCCCATCCCTCCAGCTTTACAGCGTGGGATGCCATCATTTTCCGCAGCAACGAATAGAAAATTGGTACTCAATGTAGTGGTTGGTTAATTGCCTGAAGTTACTAATTAAGCGACAGCTCTCATAGTTTCGACAATTAAATGATTGTTAATATAACATACAAATAAATAGCAGATAAACAAAAAAGCCCCTTCTTTCGAAGAGGCTTTATAAATTTTTAGGTTTCAGATTATTTAATTTTGAAGGCCTTGTCCTGTGGATAGTAAGCTACATGCCCAAGCTCTTCCTCAATTCTTAACAATTGATTGTACTTAGCCATACGATCACTACGTGAAGCAGAACCGGTTTTGATCTGACCCGTATTTAAGGCCACAGCAAGATCGGCAATAGTATTATCTTCAGTTTCACCTGAACGGTGAGACATTACTGAAGTATACCCGGCATTATGTGCCATGTTTACCGCAGCAATAGTTTCAGTTAAAGTACCAATCTGGTTTACTTTGATAAGGATTGAGTTGGCGATATTTTCTTTGATCCCTCTACCAAGACGTTCTACATTGGTTACGAATAAATCATCACCTACCAACTGCACTTTGTCTCCAATCTTATCTGTAACGGCTTTCCAACCTTCCCAGTCATTCTCATCCATTCCATCTTCAATTGAGATAATTGGATATTTAGAGGCCAGTTCTGCAAGGTATTCTGCCTGCTCTTCACTGGTTCTTACTTTTCCTTTATCTCCTTCAAATTTGGTGTAATCATATTTGCCATCTACGAAAAATTCTGCGGCAGCACAATCTAGTGCGATCATCACATCTTTTCCAGGAGTATATCCTGCTTTTTCAATAGATTTTAGAATAGTATCTAAAGCATCTTCAGTTCCATCCAGGGTTGGAGCAAAACCACCTTCATCTCCAACGGCAGTACTCAAACCACGATCATGAAGCACTTTCTTAAGATTATGGAAAATCTCGGTTCCAATCTTTAAAGCATGAGAAAAACTTTCAGCCATTACTGGCATGATCATAAATTCCTGAAATGCGATTGGCGCATCACTGTGAGAACCTCCATTAATAATGTTCATCATAGGCACAGGAAGCGTATTTGCGCTTACTCCACCAACATATCTGTATAGAGGCATATTTAATTCATTTGCCGCTGCTTTGGCAACTGCAAGAGAAACACCTAAAATTGCATTAGCTCCAAGTTTTGATTTATTCGGAGTACCATCAAGATCTCTCATGGTCTGGTCAATCAGATTTTGTTCAAATACGGAATAACCCAGTAGTTTCTCAGCAATCTGTCCGTTTACATTTTCTACGGCTTTTTTTACTCCTTTTCCCATAAAATCTTCACCTCCGTCACGAAGCTCTACTGCTTCATGTTCTCCTGTTGAAGCTCCGGAAGGAACAGCTGCGCGTCCCATGATTCCGTTTTCTGTATAAACATCTACTTCTACTGTAGGGTTCCCTCTTGAATCGAATATCTGTCGTGCGTGAATATCTAAAATAGCGCTCATTTTCTTTTAATATTAGTTAGTTGAACAATCTGCAAGATACAAATAGGAGCACAAAAAATCGACTGATAGCATTAGTTTTAAAGCATTTATAACATTAAAGCAAACTAAAACGTTTTCGATTTGAGAAGTTTTTAGAGTTCTGACAAAAACAGCACACGATAAATACGAAATCTTCGGAAAAGAATCCACAAAATTTGCAGATCCGTAAGATAATTAAGCGATTTGGACTTTTATTGAGCCACTAACCAACCTAGCTGAAGACCAAAAAGCGGCGTTAAATAAGTGTCTCCACCATCATTAAATCCCATTCCCAGACCAAGGTTAAGATTTAATTTAAAACCACTATTATAAACTCGTTGCAATCCCCAGGTTGGACCGACAAATCCGCCATAATCATTACTATATTTTAAATCACCAATAATTGGATCTCCACCAGTTATCGAACCTACCACTGCAATATAGTTACCGCTATTTTCAGAAGTTTTTTTATCCTTGTCTGCGCGTTTATTGAAGTTGTAGTAATATCGATATTGCACTTCCCCACCGGGATAAATTCCGAAAGCCTCACCACTGTAGGAAGATTTGTGGTAAGCGAAGCCAATTCCCGCATTCAGATCTATGGTTGAGTTGTCTGAAACTGCCAGTTCGTATTCAGCAGAAGGAACCAGAAAGTTCAAGGAAAACTGGCTGTTAGTGGTTTGTTGTGAAAAGCCTGTATACCCCAGAAATAATAAAACGAATAATAATTTCTTCATATATATGTAAGATTAACTTTCTAAAAATACACTTATAAATATCTTCCTCAAATTTATTTTACACCTAAGAGTAATAAAAAAAGCCGGAAGAGAACTTCCGGCTTTTAATTCTTTAAAATAATTTGTAACCCAATTTAAGATTCAGACTACTATAATTGCTTTGCCAGTCAAGATCATAATTGCCTTGAAGAAAACTTTCACCATTTACTGATCTACCTTCGTAATTTAACCCTACATAAAATTTATTATTCCAATCTAATCCTACTCCTAATCTATATCCAATACCTAAATCAAGATCTTCAAGAATTGGATCTACCGTCCTTCCAGTATTAGCAAACAAAATTTCAGAATTAACAGGCAAATCCAATGTAGGCCCACCGTTTAAAAAAAGATCTAATTTCTCATTTAAAAACAGATAATGTTTTAGGCCAAAAAACACATTCAGGGAATTATATTTCACCATTAAATTTGCATCGTATTGAAGTGCCTCAATAAAAATTTCTTCTTCAAAAGACCTGTAAAATATGTCTGCAACCATAGACCACTTATATTCATTGAAAGCAAAATTATATTCTAAGCTAGCCCCTAATCCATATTCAATTCCAGTTAATTTTTGACCATCGGTTATTAATCCTCTTTCTATATTCATTTGAGCAAATCCAATCCCAATTATTGGAGATATAAATATTTTAGGAGATTTATATTCAATATACGTAGTTGAATCAGCGTTTAAGCAAGCATTATATTCCGTGAAATAATCCACTAAATCACTTCTCCTATATTCTATATATTGAATGGGCTGATTTATTTCTTTACATGAAAGATCATTTACCAATTGCTGACGAAATCTGAAATTTTCAGATATTTTATTGTTTACAATGTATTTCTTATAAATAAGGGGATAAATGGAATCTTTCTTATCCCTGTAGAAAAAAAGTGTCTTCAACTTACCAGCATGTTCCAAAAGATCTACCTCTCCATCTAAAAGAATCCTCAGGAAAATTTTTCTATTCTCGAAATTCGGACTACGCTTGTTATCCAATTGATCAGTTTCAAAAGAGGAATTTTCAAATTGAACCTCTTTGCTGATAAAATAAAATTCTCCCACTTTCACTTCCTGTGCCTTTGAGGCATCAAGAAATTTAATTTCAGAATTTTCGTTGTTTTTAAATAAAAATTGATCAGGATTGTAGATCCAATCCATATCTTTTATCAATCCATTGATCTTGTTTCCCGACTGATCTACGTAATAACCCTTTTTAAAATCTATTTGGCCAAAAACACCAGTAGAGAAAAAAATTAAGGCAAAAAATAAAATTTGTTTCATTAAAAATCTGTTAAAATTAAAAGCGGTAAACATAGAACTTAAAATCAAAAAACAAAAATTTTAATAGGCTTAAACGTTAATACAAAAGCCGGAAGAAATCTTCCGGCTTTTGTATTATTTTCTTCGTAAAAATATTATGCTTTTACAGACTTGATTCTTTCAATGAATTCATCAAAAAGATAGCTGGCGTCATGCGGTCCTGGACTTGCTTCCGGATGATATTGTACCGAAAAAGTATTTTTACTCTTCATAACCAATCCACCAACCGTACCATCGTTTAGACAAATATGGGTGATTTCAACGTCTGGATGAGATTCAGTCTGGTCTTTATCTACAGAGAATCCGTGGTTTTGCGAAGTGATCTCCCCTTTTCCTGTAATCATATTCTTCACCGGGTGATTGATCCCTCTGTGACCATGATGCATTTTATAGGTCTCGATTCCATTAGCTATAGCAATGATCTGGTGCCCTAGACATATTCCGAACAAAGGATGATCTTTCTCAATGATAGTCTTGGTCACATTGATGGCGCTTTCAAGTGGTTGTGGATCTCCAGGCCCATTAGAAAGAAAATATCCGTCAGGATTCCACTCTTTCATTTCTTCATAAGTAGCATCGTAAGGAAAAACTTTTACATAAGCATCTCTCTTCGAAAGATTGCGAAGAATATTGGTTTTGATTCCCACATCCAACGCTGCGATCTTATAAGTTGCATTTTCGTTTCCGTAGAAATATGGTTCTTTTGTAGAAACCTTCGAAGCCAGTTCCAGACCATTCATATCTGGCACTTCCGATAATTGCTTTTTCAGTTCATCAATATTAGCAACATCTGTAGAAATTATCGCATTCATGGCTCCATTTTCACGAATATAGGTTACCAAAGCACGGGTATCCACATCTGAAATGGCAAAAATATTGTTATCATCAAGGAACTGCTCTAGCGACTTGTCTGAAGCTGGCCTGGACTCTACGTAACTAAAGTTCTTGCAAATAAGTCCCGCGATCTTTACACTATCAGATTCATTCTCATTTTCGTTGGTACCATAATTTCCAATATGTGCATTGGTAGTCACCATTAATTGACCGTAATAGGAAGGATCTGTAAATATCTCCTGGTAACCGGTCATTCCCGTATTGAAACAAACTTCTCCAACGGCGCTCCCTTCTTTATTACCCACAGATTTCCCGTAAAAAATAGTTCCGTCTTCCAGTAAAATGATCGCCTTTCTTTTAGCCTGGTATTTCATAGTTGTGTTTGTGTTGCTGTTGTGGCAAATTTAATAATTTATAGCTAGGGTATAAAAAAAGGATAAACTCTTAAAGCTTATCCTTTTAAAATTTAGATTGTAAAAAGAATCATTTCTATTCCTCTTTTTTATCGTCTTTTTTTTCAGCCTTAGCTTCTTCAGCTTTCGGCTCTTCTTTCTTAGTTTCCTTTGCAGAAGCTTCTTTTGGCTGCGCTGTAGAAGCAGTATCATCAGATTTCTTCTTACCAGCACGACGAGTAGATTTTTTCTTCTTCGGCTTCTCACCAACATTGTAAGTTTCGTTGAAGTCTACAAGTTCTACAAGTGCCATTTCAGCGGCATCACCTAGTCGACTACCTAGTTTAATAACTCTGGTATATCCACCTGGACGATCTCCAACCTTAGGAGCAACTTCACGAAAAAGTTCGCTTACAGCTTCCTTGCTTCTTAACTTACTAAATACGATACGTCTGTTATGAGTAGTATCCTCTTTAGATTTTGTTACTAACGGCTCAACAAATACTTTAAGAGCTTTCGCTTTTGCAACTGTAGTGTTAATACGTTTGTGTTCAATTAGGGAACAAGCCATATTCGCAAGCATTGCCTTACGATGAGCTGTTTTTCTACCTAAATGATTTCCTTTTTTTCCGTGTCTCATGACATTTTTTGTTTCATCATCTTGCTACGACCCGTTTTGGGGAGCAAATTATGACGGGATTTATATTATTTGACTATTTGTCTGAATAATTTCAGAACTAGTCTTTATCTAATTTATATTTTGAAAGGTCCATTCCAAAGTTTAAACCTTTGTTGCTTACAAGTTCTTCAAGTTCAGTAAGTGATTTTTTACCGAAGTTTCTGAATTTCATAAGATCATTCTTATTGTAAGATACAAGGTCTCCTAAAGTATCAACCTCTGCAGCTTTCAAACAGTTTAGAGCTCTTACTGACAGATCAAGATCTACCAACTTCGTTTTAAGAAGTTGTCTCATATGAAGAGATTCTTCATCATAAGTTTCAGTTTGAGCGATCTCATCAGCTTCTAAAGTGATTCTCTCATCAGAGAATAACATGAAGTGGTGAATAAGAGTTTTAGCCGCTTCAGTTAGCGCATCTTTTGGATGAATTGAACCGTCACTGATAATTTCAAATACCAGTTTTTCATAGTCAGTCTTCTGCTCTACACGGTAGTTTTCGATGCTATATTTTACATTCTTTATAGGAGTGTAAATAGAGTCAGTGAAAATAGTACCAAGAGGAGCATTGGCTTTCTTGTTTTCTTCCGCCGGAACATAACCTCTACCTTTCTCGATAGTAACCTCCATGTTCAAGCTAACTTTCTTATCCATGTGACAGATCACCTGGTCTGGATTAAGAATCTGGAATCCTGAAATGAATTTCTGGAAGTGACCGGCAGTTAACTGCTCTTCTCCGGATACTGAAATCGTAACCGATTCGTTATCGATCTCATCGATTTGCCTCTTAAATCTGATCTGTTTCAGGTTAAGAATAATTTCGGTTACATCTTCCACTACACCTGCGATGGTAGAGAATTCGTGATCTACACCTTCAATTCTAACTGAAGTGATCGCGAAACCTTCCAAAGAAGATAAAAGCACTCGTCTTAAAGCGTTACCAACGGTTAATCCATAACCAGGCTCCAAAGGGCGAAATTCAAATTTCCCTTCGAAATCTGTTGAATCAATCATTATAACTTTATCGGGCTTCTGAAAATTTAGTATTGCCATATTTCGACTTCTGTGTGAATTATTATTTCGAATATAATTCGACTATAAATTGCTCGTTAATGTTTTCAGGAATCTGAACTCTTCCAGGAACAGATACGAAAGTACCTTCTTTCTTCTCTGAGTTCCATGAAATCCATTCGTAAACACTGCTGTTATTTGATAATGATTCCTGAATCACAGCAAGTGATTTAGATTTTTCTCTTACTCCAACAACATCACCAGCTTTAAGGTGGTAAGAAGGAATATTTACAAGTTCTCCGTTTACAGTAATATGACGGTGACCAACTAATTGACGGGCAGCTCTTCTTGAAGGAGCAACACCCATACGGTACACCACGTTATCTAAACGAGACTCACAAAGTTGAAGAAGTACCTCACCAGTAATTCCCTGGGCACGGGTTGCTTTTTCGAACATGTTGCGGAATTGACGCTCAAGAATACCATAGGTATACTTAGCTTTTTGCTTCTCCATTAACTGGATAGCATATTCTGATTTCTTTCCACGACGACGGTTGTTACCGTGCTGTCCTGGAGGATAATTTCTTTTTTCGAAAGATTTGTCGTCTCCAAAAATAGCTTCACCGAATTTACGGGCTATTTTAGTTTTTGGACCTGTATATCTTGCCATTACTATTATAGTTTTAGAAAGGGATTATGAATTAAGGCATAAGTCCTTCGATAATCTAATTCCTCTCCTATTAATTAAATTTATTAAACTCTACGTCTCTTAGGTGGACGACAACCATTGTGTGGAAGCGGAGTAATATCGATGATCTCAGTCACTTCTATTCCATTGTTATGGATAGATCTGATTGCTGATTCTCTACCGTTTCCAGGACCTTTTACATAAACCTTTACTTTACGCATACCAGCTTCATGTGCAACTTTCGATGCATCTTCAGCAGCTAACTGCGCAGCGTAAGGAGTATTTTTCTTAGATCCTCTAAAGCCCATCTTACCTGCAGACGACCATGCTACAACATCTCCCTTTTTATTGGTAAGGGAAATAATGATGTTGTTGAAAGAAGCAGTTACGTGTGCTTCACCGTTGGATTCAACGATTACTTTACGTTTCTTCTGAGTTTTAGCTTTTGGATTTGCTTTCTTTGCCATACTACTTACTATTTAGTTGCCTTTTTCTTGTTAGCAACTGTTTTTCTTCTTCCTTTTCTGGTTCTGGAGTTGTTCTTAGTTCTTTGGCCTCTTAAAGGAAGACCCGCTCTATGGCGAATTCCTCTATAACAACCAATGTCCATAAGACGCTTAATACTCATCTGAACCTCAGTACGTAATTCTCCTTCGATTGTAAATTGACCAACAGCCTCACGGATCTTACCGATCTCATCATCGTCCCAATCTGAAACTTTCTTGTTCTCGTCTACTTTAGCCTGTGCAAGTATCTCCTGAGCCCTGCTTTTGCCAATTCCGAAGATATAGGTCAATGCTATAACTCCTCGCTTTTGTTTAGGTATATCTACCCCTGCAATTCTTGCCATAATTAGCCTTGTCTTTGTTTAAATCTAGGATTCTTTTTGTTAATTACGTAAAGGCGCCCTTTTCTGCGTACAATCTTGCAGTCGGCACTTCTCTTTTTTATTGATGCTCTAACTTTCATCTTATCTCTTTTTTATTCACCGGCAGAGTTTTAACCCATTCGATGAAATTTTAGCCGTCATAAATTTTTCAGAGTGCAAAAGTATAAAAAATTTATAAAAGGCTGAAAATTACTTTTTAGTATCTGTAAGTTATTCGAGCCTTAGTTAAATCATAAGGACTCATTTCCAGTTTTACCTTATCGCCAGGAAGTAATTTTATATAGTGCATACGCATTTTCCCGGAGATGTGGGCAGTCACTACGTGACCATTCTCCAATTCTACACGAAACATCGCATTAGACAATGCTTCAATGATAGTTCCGTCTTGTTCAATTGGTGGTTGTTTTGCCATAATTAAGCTACTGCTTTTCTGTTTTTACCTGTTTTCATTAATCCGTCATAGTGTCTATTCAGCAAGTAAGAATTCACTTGTTGCATAGTATCTATCGCAACTCCAACCATAATTAACAGCGAGGTACCTCCGAAAAATAACGCCCAGTTCTGTTGTACACCCAACAGTTGAACAACTATTGCAGGGAACACCGCAATAAGAGCCAGGAATATAGATCCTGGAAGGGTTATTTGAGACATAATACGATCTAGATATTCAGAAGTTTCACTTCCAGGACGAATCCCAGGAATAAATCCACCGCTTCTCTTAAGATCGTCAGCCATTTTATTTGTTGGAACTGTGATCGCAGTATAGAAATATGTAAATACAATGATCAATAATGCGAACACAAGATTATACCAAAATCCGAAAATATTCTGAAATGCTGCAGTTACACCCTGAGCAGCGTCTGAGTCTGAAAGACCCGCAACAGCTACAGGAATGAACATAATCGCCTGTGCGAAAATGATAGGCATAACTCCTGATGCATTCAGCTTTAACGGAATATATTGTCTTGATCCGAAAACATTCTTTTCATATCCACCTGAGGCAGATCTTCTGGCATACTGAACCGGTATTTGACGAACCGCCATAACCAGCATAACTGATGCCATGATAATTGCAAACCAGATAACTAATTCGATCAGAATCATTACCAGACCACCATTCGATTCAAATACTCTTGAAGCGAATTCCTGGATAAAGGCAAGTGGTAAAGTGGCAATAATACCAACCATAATCAATAATGAAATACCGTTACCAATACCTTTATCTGTGATCTTCTCACCAAGCCACATCGCGAAGATGGTACCTGTAGTAAGAATGATTACCGATGAAACCACGAAAGTAAGGTTATCTCCTAATAGGAAAGCCTCACCAGGTAGAGTAGCAAAAAGGTTATAAATATAACCAGGTCCCTGTACCAGGGTAATTGCGATCGTTAACCATCTAGTGATCTGATTTATCTTCTTACGCCCGCTTTCTCCTTCTTTCTGAAGTTTCTGTAGATAAGGAATTGCAATCCCCATCAATTGCACCACAATAGAAGCAGAGATATAAGGCATAATTCCCAATGCGAAGACAGAGGCGTTAGAAAACGCACCTCCTGTAAAAGCATTAAGAAGCCCTAGCAAACCACCATCTGTTTGTGTAGCCAGATTAGAAAGCTGAGCGGCATCAATTCCGGGAAGCACTACCTGCGCCCCGAAACGATATACCAAAAGCAAACCGAGGGTAACTAAAATTCTATTTTTTAGCTCCTCGATTTTCCAAATATTTTTAATCGTATTGATGAATTTCATTTGATTATCTATTATAAAGTAACAACTTCACCTCCGGCAGCTTCAATAGCTTCTTTCGCTGAGGCCGTAAATTTATGAACAGATATTTTCAACTTAGCCTTTAATTCACCTCTACCTAATATCTTAACAAGCTCGTTTCTTCCGGCAAGACCGTTTTCAACTAGCACGTCCATATCTACCGTATCCTTAATTCTTCCTTCGTCTACCAGATTTTGTAATGTATCAAGGTTGATTCCCTGGTATACTTTACGGTTTCTGTTAGTGAATCCAAATTTAGGAACACGTCTTTGAAGTGGCATCTGCCCACCTTCAAAACCAATCTTTTTAGAATAACCAGAACGTGACTTGGCACCTTTGTGACCTCTGGTAGCGGTTCCACCTTTACCAGATCCTTCACCACGACCAATACGCTTGCTATTTTTTCTAACTGAACCTTCTGCAGGTTTTAAGTTACTTAAATCCATGAGAGATTATTATTTTGTTTCTTCAACAGAAACTAAGTGTTTAACTTTATTTACCATACCAAGGATGTTTGGCGTATCGTCATGCTCAACCGTCTGCCCAATTCTTTTAAGTCCTAATGACTCAAGAACAAGCTTTTGATTCTTCGTGCGGTTGATTGCACTTTTTACTTTTGTGACTTTTATCTTTCCCATCTTATTCCTTGATTTATCCTTTAAAAACCTTTTCCAATGAAACACCTCTCTGTTTCGCAACAGTTTCGGCACTTCTTAACTGAAGTAAGGCATCAAAAGTAGCTTTAACAACGTTATGAGGGTTTGAAGATCCCTGGTTCTTAGAAAGTACATCATGTACCCCTACAGATTCCAATACCGCACGAATTGCACCACCAGCAATAATACCAGTACCGGCAGCAGCTGGAAGCAACATTACTCTTGCTCCACCATACTTACCTTTTTGTTCGTGAGGTAAAGTTCCTTTATGTAAAGGAATGCGTACCAGATTTTTCTTAGCGTCTTCTACCGCTTTAGAGATAGCGTCTGCAACTTCCTTAGATTTTCCAAGTCCTTGCCCAACAACACCATTCTCATCTCCAACTACAACAATAGCAGAGAATCCAAATGCTCTACCACCTTTTGTAACCTTAGTAACACGTTGTACTCCAACCAAACGATCTTTTAATTCAAGACCTCCTGGTTTTACATGTTCTACGTTTTTATAATCTTGATACATATTTTCTAGAATTTTAGTCCTCCTTCGCGAGCACCTTCTGCTAATGATTTAACTCTACCGTGATATAAATAACCACCTCTATCGAAAGAAATAGTATCTATTCCGGCCTTTTTCGCTTTCTCTGCGATGGCTTTTCCAACCATTACAGCCTGCTCTTTTCTATCTGCAGAAGCAGAAGCGATCTCTTTATCTCTTGAAGAAGCTGATGCTAAAGTCTTACCTTCTACGTCGTCGATAATCTGAGCATAAATTTCTCTATTGCTTCTAAAAACAGATAATCTTGGACGGCTTTCAGTTCCAACGATATCCTTACGGATACGTTTTCTGATTTTATTTCTTCTATCTTGTTTTGACACTGCCATAACTAAACTTTATTAAGCTGATTTACCTGCTTTTCTTCTCAATTGCTCTCCTACAAACTTGATACCTTTTCCTTTGTAAGGTTCAGGTGCTCTGAATGAACGGATCTTTGCCGCAACTTGTCCAACAAGTTGTTTATCATGAGAAGTAAGCTTCACGATAGGATTCTTACCTTTTTCTGAGACAGTCTCCACTTTTACTTCGGGAGCCAAATCTATCACAATATTATGAGAATAACCAACGGCAAGATCAAGCTTGTTTCCCTGGTTGCTAGCTCTATAACCAACACCTACAAGTTCAAGTTCTTTAGTGTAACCATTAGTAACACCTTCAATCATATTGTTTACCAAAGCACGGTAAAGACCGTGTTTTGCTTTCTGATCACTTTTTTCTGAAGATCGCTCAAAAGTAATTACATTATCTTCGATTTTTACATCGATGTCACTAATTTCCTGTTTAAGCTCTCCCAATTTTCCTTTTACCGTTACAACACCATCTTTGTGCTCTACTGTCACTCCTTCTGGGATTGTAACCGGGCTTTTACCTATTCTTGACATTTCTTTAGTCTTTTAAGTATTAGTATACGTAACATAAAACTTCGCCACCAACTTTGTTCGCTTTGGCTTGTTTTCCAGTCATCACACCGTGAGAAGTAGAAACAATAGCGATACCAAGACCGTTAAGGATTCTTGGGATTTCAGTTGAACCAGCGTACTTACGTAAACCAGGTTTACTTATTCTTTGAATTTTCTTAATCACCGGCTCTTTAGTGATTTTATCATACTTAAGAGCGATCTTGATAGTACCTTGAGCGGTATTATCTTCGAATTTGTAACTAAGAATATATCCTTGATCGAATAATATCTTTGTGATCTCTTTTTTAACATTAGAAGCAGGAATTTCCACTACTCTGTGGTTTGCTGCATTTGCATTCCTGATTCTTGTTAAGTAATCTGCAATAGGATCTGTATTCATTTAACTTTATTTGCGGATGTGGTTTTCAATATTTATGAACCTTCATCCAATTTATAATTTTACCAGCTTGCTTTCTTTACTCCTGGGATAAGACCTTGATTAGCCATTTCTCTGAACATTACACGAGAAAGACCAAATTGTCTCATATACCCTTTAGGTCTACCAGTTAATTTACATCTGTTATGTAAACGAACCGGAGAAGAGTTCTTTGGTAACTTCTGTAGCGCTTCCCAATCACCAGCTTCTTTTAAAGCGGCTCTTTTCTCAGCGTACTTCTTTACCAATTTCTGTCTTTTTACCTCACGGGCTTTCATTGATTCTTTAGCCATAATTAATTCTTTTTAAAAGGTAATCCTAGTTCAGTTAACAATGCTTTTGCTTCCTTATCGGTATTTGCAGTTGTAACGAAGGTGATATCCATACCAGCGATTCTGTTCACTGCATCAATATCGATCTCAGGGAAAATGATTTGCTCAGTCACCCCAAGGTTATAATTACCTCTACCATCAAATCCGTTAGATTTGATACCGTTAAAATCACGTACACGCGGTAAAGCGGTAGTAATAAGTCTATCTAAGAATTCATACATTCTGTATCCACGTAAAGTAACTTTTGCACCAATTGGCATTCCTTTACGAAGTTTAAATGATGCAACATCTTTCTTCGAAATAGTAGAAACAGCTTTTTGACCACTGATTGCAGTAAGTTCGTCAAGCGCGTGATCGATAAGTTTCTTATCTGCCACTGCTCCACCAACACCACGGCTAATTACTATTTTCGTAAGTTTTGGCACCTCCATTACATTGGAGTAGCTGAATTCTTCCTTAAGAGTATTCTTTACTCTCTCGTTATATTCCTGTCTAAGTCTTGGTACGTATGCCATAACTATATTACTTCATTAGATTTTTTAGAAAATCTCACTTTCTTCCCATCCTCTTCTTTGTAACCAACTCTGGTTGTCTCACCGTTTTTATCGATAAGCGCCAGGTTAGAAACATGGATAGGAGCTTCCTTCTCTTTAATTCCACCTTGTGGATTTGAAGCACTAGGCTTCTCATGCTTAGAGATCATATTAACCCCTTCCACGATGGCTTTATTCTTTTCACGAAGTACTTTCTGCACTTTACCTTCCTGACCTTTATGATCTCCGGCAATTACACGAACAGTATCTCCTGATTTAATTTTAAGCTTTGTCATTATCTTAATGTATTAAAGCACCTCTGGTGCCAATGATACAATTTTCATGAATTGCTTATCACGAAGTTCACGAGCTACAGGTCCAAATACACGAGTTCCGCGCATTTCACCCTGTGGGCCTAACAATACACATGCATTGTCATCAAAACGGATGTAAGATCCATCTGGTCTACGAACTTCTTTCCTGGTACGAACAACAACTGCTGTTGAAACTGCACCCTTCTTGATATTTCCGTTAGGTGTAGCTTCTTTTACACTGACAACTATTTTGTCTCCAACAGATGCGTATCTTTTCTTTGTACCTCCTAATACACGGATAGCTAAAACTTCCTTAGCTCCGGTATTATCTGCTACTTTTAGTCTGGACTCTTGTTGTACCATGGTTATTTAGCTCTTTCAATTATTTCTACTAGTCTCCAAGTCTTGGATTTACTTAAAGGTCTTGTTTCCATGATCTTTACAGTATCACCTTCGTTGCAGTCGTTATTTTCGTCGTGTGCTACGTATTTTTTCGTTTTCAAAACGAATTTTCCATACATAGGATGTTTTACTTTTTTCACTTCAGAAACCACGATTGATTTCTGCATTTTGTTACTTGTAACAACTCCTACACGCTCTTTTCTTAAGTTTCTTTTTTCCATCTTTCAGCAGAATAACAATTATTGTTGTTCTCTTTTAGTTAACTCTGTAGCAAGTCTCGCCACATCTCTTCTTACAGTTCTTAACTGTATTGGATTCTCCAAAGGCGAAACAGCGTGAGCCATTTTTAAATCTGAATAAGCTTTTCTAGACTTACCAAGCTCTTCTTGCAATTCTGCAACAGACAATTCTTTTACTTCTGATTGTTTCATAATTCCAATATTATTCTTGATAATCTCTAGCTACAACAAATTTAGTTCTCACAGGAAGCTTCTGAGCTGCAAGACGTAATGCCTCTTTAGCTACATCCATTGGTACACCACCAATTTCAAACATGATTCTTCCTGGTTTCACTACAGCTGCCCAATATTCAACGGCACCTTTACCTTTACCCATACGTACTTCAAGAGGTTTCTTTGTAATAGGCTTATCTGGGAAAATTTTGATCCAGATAGATCCTTCTCTTTTCATATAACGAGTAGCGGCAATACGCGCTGCTTCAATCTGGCGTGCAGTAACGAAGCTGGAATCCATAGATTTGATTCCGAAGGTTCCGTTAGAAAGTCTGTGACCTCTTTGAGCCAAGCCTTTCATTCGGCCTTTTTGTTGCTTACGGTATTTTGTTCTTTTAGGTTGTAACATTTTTTCTTTCCTTTAAAAAATTACTTTCTACGACGTGATTTATTTCCACCTCGTCCGGCTCCGGATTTCTTACCTTGATTTTTCGCAAGGCCAACTAGAGGCGAAAGCTCTCTTTTTCCGTACACCTCACCTTTCATGATCCATACTTTAACACCCAATCTACCATAAGTAGTGTGTGCTTCAACTAAAGCATAGTCAATATCAGCCCTAAAAGTAGACAATGGAATTCTACCATCTTTGTATGATTCTGAACGTGCCATTTCAGCACCGTTGAGACGTCCGGAGATCTCAATCTTGATTCCTTCAGCGTTCATTCTCATTGCAGCCGCGATAGCCATCTTTATTGCACGACGGTAAGAGATACGATTCTCAATTTGTCTAGCAACACTTGCTGCAACCAAATGTGCGTCAAGCTCTGGCCTCTTAATCTCAAAGATGTTAATTTGAACTTCCTTGTCGGTAATCTTTTTTAGCTCTTCCTTAAGCTTGTCTACCTCTTGACCACCTTTACCGATAATGATACCAGGTCTGGCAGTAGTGATGGTAACGGTTACAAGCTTAAGCGTGCGCTCGATGATTACACGCGATACACTCGCTTTAGAAAGACGAGCATGGATGTACTTTCTAATCTTATCGTCTTCGGCTAACTTATCGCCGTAGTCATTACCTCCGTACCAGTTGGATTCCCAACCTCTAATGATACCAAGGCGATTTCCGATTGGATTTGTTTTTTGTCCCATACTATCTCTTAGCTTTGTGTATTATTGTTTGCTCCAAGCACTAATGTAACGTGGTTGGATCTCTTTCTAATTCGGTGTGCACGACCCTGTGGAGCTGGACGAAGTCTTTTCAACATACTTCCTCCGTCCACACGAATCTCTTTCACAAATAATTCAGCTTCTTCAAGATTTGCATCTTCATTCTTAGCCTGCCAGTTAGCAATTGCTGAAAGCAACAACTTCTCCAGACGAATAGAAGATTCCTTCTTGCTGAATTTTAAAATATGAAGCGCTTTTTCTACTTTCTCACCTCTTACTAAATCCGCCATAAGACGCATTTTTCTAGGCGAAGTAGGGCAGTTATTTAACTTTGCAAAAGCTACCTGTTTCTTGGCTTCTTTTATTTGCTCTGCTCTTTCTCTTTTACGAACTCCCATAGCTTCAATTATTTTCTACCTTTATTTTTTGCACCAGCGTGTCCTCTGAAAGAACGAGTTGGTGAAAATTCTCCTAGTTTATGACCTACCATGTTCTCAGTTACATAAACAGGAACAAATTGCTTCCCGTTGTGTACTGCAATAGTTTGCCCTACAAAATCTGGAGTAATCATAGAAGCTCTAGACCAGGTTTTGATCACGGCTTTCTTTCCTGACTCAACATTCTGAGCCACTTTTTGTTCCAGTTTGTAATGAACGAAAGGTCCTTTTTTTAATGAACGTGCCATATCTTATTATTTCTTTCTAGTCTTTCTACGTTCTACAATATATCTATTACTCGCTTTAGTTCTTGAGCGGGTCTTGAATCCTTTAGCAGGAAGACCTTTTCTAGAACGTGGGTGACCACCTGAAGCTCTACCTTCACCACCACCCATTGGGTGATCTACAGGGTTCATCGCTACTGGTCTAGTTCTTGGTCTGATACCTAACCATCTGCTTCTACCGGCTTTACCACCGATCATCAACTGATGATCACTGTTAGAAACAGCTCCTATTGTAGCCATACATAAAGCAAGAACTCTACGGATCTCACCAGAAGGCAATTTAATAGTAGCATACTTTCCTTCTCTTGCCAATAATTGAGCAAAAGCACCAGCACTACGCGCCATTACAGCACCTTGTCCAGGTCTTAACTCGATACAAGAAATAACAGTACCAAGAGGAATGTTTGCCAAAGGCATTGCATTCCCAATTTCAGGAGTCGCAGCTTCATTACTTGAAACTAAATTTTGGCCTACCTGAAGCCCATTTTGAGCAATAACATACCTTTTCTCTCCGTCCTGATAGTTCAATAACGCGATAAAGGCCGTTCTGTTTGGATCGTATTCTATACTTGCAACAGTAGCAGGAATCCCCTGCTTGTCACGTTTAAAATCGATAATTCGGTAACGTTTTTTATGACCACCACCTTTGTAGCGCATGGTCATCTTACCCTGACTGTTTCTACCACCTGATTTTTTTATCGGCGCCAATAGGCTTTTCTCCGGCTTATCAGTAGTAATGGCGTCATACCCATTAACTACTCTAAAACGCTGACCAGGTGTAATTGGTTTTAATTTTCTAACTGACATTGTTTAATCTTAAAGATTACTGTATAAATCAATTGTTTCACCTTCCGCCACCTGTACTACTGCTTTTTTGTAAGCATTAGTTTTACCAGTAATCATACCAGATTTTGTGAATTTGGTATTACGATCCGGGCGGACATTCATAGTTCGAACTTTAGTAACAGACACGCCATAAGCAGATTCGATCGCGTCTTTGATCTGAATCTTATTTGCCTTGTTACTTACCACAAAAGTGAAGCGATTATTCATCTCGCTATCTGCGGTAGCTTTTTCTGTAATAACAGGTTTTATCAAGATGCTCATAACGGTTTATTAACTTAATTTCGACTCAATTCCTTCTAAAGAACCTTCTAAAAAAACAATATTCTTAGCATTAAGTATTTTATAAGTACTTAATTCTGAGCTACTTATCACTTCAGAGGTCTTTAAATTGCGCGACGACAAATATACATTTTTATTTGTGTCACCCAACACTATTAGCGATTTTTTACTTTCAATACCCAGAGCCTTAAGAACTTCCATGAAATTCTTTGTCTTTGGAGTATCAAATGAAAAATCTTCCACTACCATAATTGCCTTATCATTTGCTTTGATAGAAAGCGCAGATTTTCTTGCAAGACGCTTAAGGTTTTTATTCAATTTAAAACCGTAATTTCTTGGTCTTGGTCCAAAAACACGTCCACCACCTTTAAAGATAGGAGACTTGATACTACCTGCTCTCGCAGTACCAGTACCTTTTTGTTTCTTGATCTTACGAGTAGAACCCGCGATCTCTGCTCTTTCTTTAGCTTTATGAGTTCCCTGACGCTGGTTAGCCAAGTATTGTTTAACATCTAGATAAACAGCGTGGTCATTAGGCTCTATAGCGAAAACAGCATCAGAAAGCTTTGCTTTTCTGCCTGTTTCTTTTCCTTTTATATCTAAAACTGCTATTTCCATTACTTACTAATGATTACGTATGAGTTTTTAGATCCTGGCACACATCCTTTAACTACTAAAAGATTCTTGTCTGCAACAACCTTTAAAACTCTCAGGTTTTCAACTTTAACTCTTTCACCACCCATTCTACCGGCCATCTTCATTCCTTTGAAAACTCTCGCAGGATAAGATGCTGCACCAATAGAACCAGGAGCTCTTAATCTGTTGTGCTGACCGTGAGTGGCCTGTCCAACTCCTCCAAATCCGTGTCTCTTAACAACACCTTGGAAACCTTTACCTTTAGATGTACCTGCGATATCCACAAATTCACCCTCTTTGAAATGCTCCACGGTAACAGAGTCACCTAATTTGTAATCTTCATTATATCCTCGGAATTCAACGACCTTACGTTTTGCAACGGTTCCTGCTTTTTTAGCGTGCCCTTCAGCCGCTTTACTTACAGTCTTTTTGTCATCGAAACCAAGTTGAAGTGCTTCATACCCGTCAACCTCTTTGGTTCTGACTTGGGTAACCACGCATGGTCCAGCTTCGATTACGGTACAAGGGATATTTTTCCCATTCTCGTCGAAAATGCTGGTCATGCCGATCTTTTTTCCTATTAACCCAGACATATTTAATTAATTATTAATTGTTTACTTATTTAAAAAACTTAAGGCTGAAAAATACATTTCAGCCTTGAATTGTATCTTTCACCGTTTTTCCTTTGCGAAACGCGCCGGACATGTTAACCGCGCACCGTAGTGCGCGGAACTGTTTTATCACACTTTGATCTCTACCTCTACTCCACTTGGAAGTTCAAGCTTCATCAACGCATCAATCGTTTTTGAAGAAGAGCTATAAATATCAAGTAGTCTCTTATAAGAGCTTAACTCGAACTGCTCTCTTGATTTCTTGTTCACGTGAGGTGAACGAAGAACAGTAAAGATTTTTTTGTTCGTTGGTAACGGAATTGGTCCGGTAACAACAGCTCCCGTAGTCTTTACGGTTTTTACGATTTTCTCAGCAGACTTGTCTACCAGGTTATGATCGTAAGATTTTAGTTTTATTCTGATTTTTTGACTCATTTCCTTAAGATTATTCGTTTGCTGCTCCTTTAGCTGCTTTGATCACTTCTTCAGAAATATTAGAAGGAGTTTCAGCATAGTGAGAGAATTCCATAGTTGAAGTAGCTCTACCTGATGAAAGTGTTCTTAATGTAGTTACATAACCGAACATTTCAGAAAGCGGCACTTCAGCTTTGATTACCTTCGCTCCAGATCTGTCTGACATGTTGTTTACCTGACCTCTTCTTCTGTTAAGGTCACCAACGATATCACCCATGTTTTCTTCCGGAGTTACAACTTCTACCTTCATAATTGGCTCAAGGATAACAGCTCCTGCTTTCTTAGCAGCATCTTTATATCCCATTTTAGCAGCCAATTCAAAAGAAAGCTGATCAGAATCCACAGGGTGGAAAGATCCATCCTTAAGAACAACTTTTAAGCTATCCATTGTAAATCCTGCAAGAGGACCATTTTTCATAGCCTCCTGGAATCCTTTCTGTACTGAAGGAACAAATTCTTTAGGAATACGTCCACCTTTAATTTCATCTACGAACTGAAGACCAGTACCTTCGAAATCTTCATCTACAGGTCCCATTTCAAAAATGATATCAGCAAACTTACCACGACCACCAGATTGTTTTTTATAAACTTCTCTATGATCTGCGTTTCTCGTAATAGTTTCTTTGTACTCTACCTGAGGCTCACCAACGTTAACTTCTACCTTGAACTCACGCTTCATACGGTCGATAATAATCTCAAGGTGAAGCTCACCCATACCAGAGATAATTGTTTGACCTGAATTCTCGTCAGTCTTAACAGTAAATGTTGGATCCTCTTCAGCTAATTTACCAAGAGCCATTCCCATTTTCTCAACATCAGCCTTAGTTTTAGGCTCAACTGCGATACCGATTACCGGTGCAGGGAAAGTCATTGATTCAAGAATAATTGGGTGATCTAAATCTGTAAGAGTATCACCTGTTTTAATATCCTTAAACCCAACAGCAGCTCCAATATCTCCAGCCTCGATCTTATCGATAGGCTCTTGTTTGTTAGAGTGCATCTGGTAAATTCTAGAGATACGCTCTTTCTTACCTGAACGTACGTTCAATACGTAAGAACCAGCATCAAGAGTACCTGAATATGTACGGAAGAAGGCTAAACGACCTACGAAAGGATCGGTAGCAATTTTAAATGCAAGCGCAGAGAATGGAGAATCCACATTTGGCTTACGACTTTCTTCTTTCCCAGTTTCAGGGTTAGTACCTTCAATCGCTTCTACATCAACTGGAGAAGGAAGGTAACGCATCACGGCATCAAGCATTGCCTGAACACCTTTATTTTTAAAGGCAGAACCACACATCATAGGGATGATGCTCATATCTATAGTAGCAGCTCTAAGCGCAGCAATGATTTCATCTTCTGTAATAGAGTTCTCATCTTCGAAGAATTTCTCCATTAAAGCTTCATCATATTCTGCAACCGCTTCTACTAATTCTGCACGGTATTTATTTACATCTTCTTCTAATTCAGCAGGAATATCGATAGTTTCATAGGTCATCCCATGATCTTCGTCATTCCAGATAATTGCTTTCTTAGAAATAAGATCAACCACACCTTTAAAGTCGATTTCATCACCGATTGGAACCTGAAGAGGTACCGGGTTACCACCAAGCATTTCTCTTACCTGACGACATACGTTGAAAAAATCTGCTCCCTGACGGTCCATTTTGTTTACGAACCCAAGACGTGGAACTCTATATTTATCAGCTTGTCTCCAAACAGTTTCAGACTGAGGCTCAACCCCGTCTACTGCAGAAAACAATGCTACAACACCATCAAGTACACGTAACGAACGCTCTACCTCTACAGTAAAGTCAACGTGACCAGGTGTATCAATAATATTAACGGTATATTCCTGATCTCTATAAGGCCAGGTACAGTGTGTAGCTGCAGAAGTAATCGTAATACCACGCTCCTGCTCTTGCTCCATCCAGTCCATAGTAGCTGCACCATCATGAACTTCACCAATCTTGTGACTAATACCTGTATAATATAGGATACGCTCAGTAGTTGTGGTTTTACCCGCATCAATATGAGCTGCAATTCCGATATTTCTAGTAAATTTTAAATCTCTTTGTGCCATATTGTTTTAGAATCTAAAGTGAGAGAATGCTTTGTTAGCTTCAGCCATTTTATGAGTATCTACTCTTTTCTTAACAGCAGCTCCTTCTTCTTTCGCAGCAGCAAGAACTTCAGCAGCTAATTTAGCAGCCATAGATTTCTCATTTCTCTTACGTGCGAAGCTAATAAGCCACTTCATAGCAGTAGACACCTTACGGTCTGGTCTTATCTGCATTGGGATTTGAAATGTAGCACCACCAACACGTCTAGATCTCACTTCAACGTGAGGCATAACGTTTGAAAGAGCATCTTTCCATATCTCTAATCCAGATTTCTCTTCGTCTTGTTTCTTTTCTTCTACGATTGCAATTGCATCATAGAAAATTTTAAAGGCAACCGATTTCTTACCATCCCACATCATCATGTTTACAAAACGTGTAACCAGCTGATCGTTAAATTTAGGATCTGGTAAAAGAGGTCGTTTTTTCGCCTGTCTTTTTCTCATTTCTTTACATTAAAAGTTTTTAATTACTTCTTAGGGCGTTTAGCTCCGTATTTAGATCTACGCTGAGTTCTACCTTCAACACCGGCAGTATCTAGCGCTCCACGAACAATGTGGTATCTAACACCAGGCAAATCCTTTACCCTTCCACCTCTAACCAATACTATCGAGTGCTCTTGTAGATTGTGTCCTTCTCCCGGAATGTAGGCATTCACCTCTTTTCCGTTAGTCAACCTTACCCTTGCTACTTTTCTCATAGCAGAGTTTGGTTTCTTAGGAGTTGTTGTGTACACACGTGTACAAACACCTCTCCTTTGAGGGCACGAATCCAAAGCAGCCGATTTACTCTTCTTGGTTATTTTGGCTCTTCCTTTTCGTACTAATTGTGAAATTGTTGGCATAATTTCCTATACACTAATTATTAATAAAATTTACTCCCCTGTTTTTAAGGGTCTGCAAAGGTAGAAATAAAAAAATATAATTCAAATATTATCTCATTTATTTAATTTCGAATAGGTTAAATAATTAAAAAACTCTTCATTTCTTTATTAACAAAATAATTAGGGCATTAAATTCATGATTTAAAAGCCCATTATATATATAAGGTATAGGTTTTAGAAAGGATGGCAGATTAAAAAAAGATTAAGTTATTTCGCATATTTTAAAAATAAAAGCTTGCTTAATTAACCATTTATTAGCACATTTGGCACTGGCTAATTCAAACAAATTTAAAAATGAAAGCAAAATTTAGTAGTATTTTAACGCTATTACTGGCGTTTGTTGTGCAAATAACCTTTGCGCAAGAACAAACGGTATCCGGTACGGTGACAGACTCTGACGGTCTTCCGCTACCCGGTGTAAACATCGTTGTAAAAGGTACATCCACTGGTGTACAAACTGATTTTGATGGTAATTATTCCATCGATGCTGCAGAAGGAGATGTTTTAGTTTTCTCTTTCGTAGGTCTTTCCACTACAGAAATTACAGTTGGAAGCAGTAATACAGTAGATGTAGTTATGGAAGCTGACGCTGCAACTCTTGACGAAGTTGTAGTAACCGCTCTTGGTATTTCTCGTGAGAAGAAATCCCTTGGTTACGCAACTCAGGAAGTAGCTGGAGACGAAGTAAACACGGCAAAAGAAGGAAACTTTGTTAACTCTCTTTCAGGTAAGATCTCTGGTCTTGACGTAAAGAAGAGTTCTTCAATTGGTGGTTCTTCTAACGTGGTTATTCGTGGTTACTCTTCTATTACTGGAAACAACCAGGCATTATTCGTTATTGATGGTGTGCCGGTAAACAACAACACTTTTAATACTGGTACGCAATCTGGTGGAGGTGGTGGTTATGACTACGGTAACGCCGCGTCAGACATTAACCCAGATGACATTAAAAGTGTAAACGTACTTAAAGGTGCAGCAGCAACCGCTCTTTACGGTTCTCGTGCAGCAAACGGTGCGGTGATCATTACAACTAAGGATGGTTCTAAAACTAAAGGTATTGGTGTAACAGTTAATACAACTGTAACTGTAGGTAACTACGATCCAGATACTTTCGCTAAGTACCAGAAAGAATATGGTCAGGGTTACGGTCCTTATTATGGATCTGGTCCTGGTGGAGGTTTCCTTTCAGGAGACATCAACGGAGATGGTGATGCAGATTTAGTAGTACCAACTACTGAAGATGCTTCATACGGTAGTGCATTCGATCCTAACTTATTAGTTTACGGATGGGAATCTTTCTACCCAGAATTAGATTCTTACCAACAGTCTCAGCCTTACGTTGCTGGAGCTAACGATCCATCTTACATTTTCCAAACGTCTTACACAGACATTGAAAACGTAGCTTTATCTGTAGGAGGCGAAAGCGGGTCTACAAGATTGAGTTATACAAGATTCAACCAGACTGGTATCATGCCAAATTCTGAAATCAACAGAAACACTCTTGATTTCTCTGGGACTTTAAACCTTTCAGATAAATTAACTGCAACCGCAAAAGCTATCTACACTAAGACTGATGGTCTTGGACGTTACGGTACTGGTTATGATGCTGAAAACTTAATGACAAACTTCCGTCAGTGGTGGGCTGTCAACACAGACCTTGCTGCTCAAAGAAGAGCTTACGAGCAAACAGGAAGAAACATTACTTGGAACCCATTTGGACCAAACGATACAAATCCTATTTACTGGGATAACCCATACTACACTCGTTATGAAAACTACAATAACGATACTAGAAATAGATTATTTGGTTATGCTACTTTAGGATATGAGTTTACTGAGTGGTTTGATGTTCAGGGACGTGTATCTGTAGATACTTACGATCAAATTCGTGAAGAAAGAAACAACGTAGGTAGTGTTGATCTTTCCAGATATTACAGAAACAACATAAACTTTACTGAATTCAACTACGATTTATTCTTAAACTTCGATGAGGACTTTGGTGACTTTGGAGTAAACAGTACTTTAGGTGCTAACTACCGTCAAACTAAATTGAATACAATCTCTGCCTCTACGAATGGTGGAATTGTACTTGAAGGTCTTTACACTTTAAGCAACTCTGTATCTCCAATCCAGTTCCCAAATGAAACTGAGCAAGATATTAGAGTTTTAGGTCTATTCGGAACTGCAAGTATCGATTATAATGACACATTCTACCTTGAAGGATCTTTGAGAAGAGATACATTCTCTACTCTACCTGACGGTGATAACTCATTCAACTACCCAGCGATCTCTACTAGTATTATCTTCTCTAACTTATTTGATAGTGAAGCTCTAACTTACGGTAAACTTCGTGCTGGTTACGGTGAAGTAGGTAACGGTGCAATTGCATACCAATTACAGAATACTTTTAACGCAGTTACAGGTTTTGGTGGTACTGCATTGTACTCTAATCCTGCAAGTTCTAAGAACCCTAACTTAACTGAAGAACGTACAAACGAATTAGAGATTGGTCTTGAGACTAGCTGGTTCAGTGGTCGTTTTGGATTTGACGCTTCTATCTATAAGAAAGAAACTGAAAACCAAATCATCCCTGTATCTATTTCTCCTGCAGCAGGATTTACAAGTAGTGTTGTAAACTCAGGTGTTGTTGAGCAAAAAGGTCTTGAATTGAATGTATTCGGTTCTCCAGTTAAAACTGAGAACTTCGAATGGAGAATCAATGGTAACTTCGCAACTTACGAAAGTGAAGTAACTAAATTATACCAGGATTCTCAGAACCTTCTTGTAAACTCTTTCTTTGGAGTTACATTGAATGCTGCCCTTGGTGAGCCTTATGGTGTTATCAAAGGTACAGATTACCAGTATGTAAATGGTGAAAGACTAGTTCGTGAAGATGGTCTTTATGCTAAAACTGCAAACAGAGATAACATTATTGGAGATATCAACCCAGATTTCAAAGCTGGTATCCAGAACGTTTTATCTTATAAAAATTGGGATTTTAGTTTCTTAATTGACATCCAGGAAGGTGGAAGCATCTTCACAGGTGACCTTTACTTTGGTATGGCAACAGGACTTTACCCAGAAACTGCAGGGCTTAACGATCTAGGAAATCCTAGAAGAAATCCTGTAACTGATGGTCCTGATAGTGGTGGTATCATTCTTGATGGTGTACAGGCAGATGGTTCTGTAAACGATGTAAGAGCTGATATGTCTACATACCTTAACCCACTTGGTAGATACGGTAACGCGCCAGATGCTCAGTTCGTATACGATGCATCTTACGTGAAACTAAGAGAGGCAACTCTATCTTACTCTTTACCATCTAAAACTTTAGACAACCTACCTTTCACAGGAGTTAAATTCACTGCAACTGGAAGAAACCTTTGGATAATCGACAAAGATCTACCTTACGCTGATCCAGAAGACTCTTTTGGAGCTGGTAACGTACAAGGTTTCCAGATTGGTGCATATCCTGCAGTTAGAGAGTATGGATTAAACGTTCAATTACAATTCTAAAACAAAACAGAATAATGAAAAAGTTATTAATTTTTAGCCTGTTTATCGGATTCGCTGTTACAAGCTGTACAGACGATATTACCGATTATAACCAGGATCCAAAAAGTCCGACAGAAGTGCCGGCAGCCACAACTTTCTCAAATGCTGAGAAAAACCTTGGCGATTTAATGTCAGAAATGTCCACTGGTAGAAACCTACTTAAGATCTGGACACAACACTGGACAGAAACTACTTATAATGATGAAGCAAACTACCAGATCGTTGGTCGTGACCCTTCTGATGGTTTCTGGGTACGTATTTACACGAACATCCTACAGGATCTTCAATCTTCTCGTGAAGCAATCGCGGCAGATGAATTCCTTACAGATGAAGTTAAAGCTAACCAGTTAGCGATTATAGATGTAATCGAAGTATATTCTTACCAAACTTTGGTAGACCTTAACGGAGATGTACCTTATACTGAAGCTAACATGGTAAATGAAACATTCGCTCCTGCTTATGACGATGCATTCACTATTTACCAGGATCTTATTTCAAGAGTAACTGAAGATATCGCTACGTTATCTAACGGTGGTGATTCTTGGGGATCAGCAGACATCTACTACGGTGGAGATACTGCTAAATGGGCAAAGTTTGCAGCATCACTTAAACTACGTTTAGGTATGCGTCTTGCAGATTTTGACGAGTCTCTTGCTGCAAGTACTGTTAGCGAAGCTTTCAATGCAGGTGTAATGACATCTTCAGATGATAGCGCTATCATTATGTATGAAAGTTCTGCTCCTAACACTAACCCGATTTATGATCTTTTTGTTCTTCAAAATAGATTCGGTGATTACGTGGCTGGAGAAACTTCAGTAGATTACCTTAAGTCTGTAAACGATCCTCGTATTGATGATTTCTTTACAACAACTGCTGATGGTGAGTATGTAGGTGGACCAATTGGAGACAACAACTCTTATGCAAACTACTCTCACATCTCTGAAGATATTGTATTCGAACCAGCTTACGAAGGTGCTATTTTCCAATATTTTGAAGTTGAATTTTTCTTAGCTGAAGCTATTGAAAGAGGATTTATCTCTGGTGATCCTCAAGAGCATTACGAAGCTGCGGTAACTGCAAACATTCTTTACTATAACGGTACTGAAGATGAAGCTGATACTTACCTTTCTCAGGACGGTGTAGCTTACGATTCAGCTAACTGGGAAGAATTGATCGGAACTCAAAAGTGGATCGCTCTTTTCAACCGTGGATTCGAAGGATGGACTGAGTGGAGAAGATTAGATTACCCAGATTTCCTTGTGAACTCTGCACTTTCTGATCAACCAGTTCCACTTAGAATTTTCTATCCATTGGATGAAATCGCGTTGAACGAAACAAACTATAGAGCAGCTGTACAGAACATTGGTGGTACTGATGATCTTTACACTCCTATATTCTGGGATGTTGAGTAATCTCAATAGATCAGTTTAAATATTGAAACCACCCTTTTAAGGGTGGTTTTTTTATTCCTGAAAATTAAACTTCAGAAATATTTTAAATACTAACTTTGCAGCATGAAAGAAACAACCAGAATTTTCGGAATCAGAACCGTTATAGAAGCTATTGAAAGCGGCAAGGATATAGAGAAGGTTTTTATTCAGAAAGGTCTTTCAGGACCCTTATTCCAGGAATTAAACAGGCATCTGAAACAGGAAAATATCAACATTTCCTATGTTCCGGTTGAAAAGCTGAACAAACTCAGTAAAGGCAATCACCAGGGTGTGGTTGCAAACATTTCCCCAGTAAGTTTCGTAAGCCTGGAAAAGCTGGCAGAAGATTCTCAGAAGTCTAACGCTACTCCTCTATTTATTCTACTAGATGGTTTAACCGATGTACGTAACTTTGGTGCGATCATCAGAACAGCTGAATGTTGTGGTGTCACAGGAATCATTATTCAGGAAAAAGGTTCTGCGCCGATCAATGCAGACACAGTAAAAACTTCTGCCGGAGCAGTGTTTAATATTCCAATCTGCAAAGTGAATCATATTAAAGATGCAATTTTCCACCTTCAAACCTACGATATCAAAATCGTGGCGGCGACAGAAAAGACAGATGATGTAATTTACGACCTAAACCTTAATCAGCCTGTCGCTATAGTAATGGGTGATGAGGCAAAGGGAGTTTCTAATTCAATATTGAAGTCTGTAGATTACAAAGCAAAATTACCGATGTTAGGAACTATTGCTTCTCTCAACGTTTCAGTAGCCTGTGGTGCTTTCTTATATGAAGTAGTTAGACAAAGACGCTAATTCTCCTTATCATTTTCTTTATAGATATAATTAAATTCGCTCTCTTCAGGTTCTTCCATTTCGATTGGTAGATTGTCCACGAAGTTTCCATTTTCATCAAAATGCCTCATAAAAAGATCATTTTCTTCGGAATAATCAGGTTCTTCCCACTGGTATTTAGGTGGTTCAGGAATACTTTTTCTAAAAATCAAGGATAACCCAAAACCACTAAGCAAACCAGAAAGGTGACCTTCCCATGAAATACTCGGATCAATTGGTGTTACATACCATACCAATCCTCCATAAATAAAAACCACGATCAACGATAACGCAACTAACCTGTAATGTTTGGAGAAAACACCCTTAAAAAATAAAAATGAAGCGAGAAGGTAAATGATCCCACTAGCTCCTATATGATTTGCAGGTCGACCAATGAGCCAGGTTAATATTCCGGTGGAAAGCGCTCCTATCAGCAATACTTTCCAACTAATGGGCCGGTAAAAATAAAAAAGCGCAAGAGAAAGGATAAATAAGGGAATGGTATTATTGAAAAGGTGCTTGATATCTGAATGAATGAAAGGTGAAAATATGACTCCGCGAAGACCAATCAATTCCCCTGGCCTTACTCCGTAGGAATTAAAGCTCACCCCAAACCTGATTTCAACCCAGAATACGATCCAGATAAGCAGAACAAATAATAAGGGATAACCGATAGTTCCACTTGTAAAAACAAAAGGAGTAGATGCTTTCAAATTTCATTCAATTTTAATTAATATTACAAAAAACCATCCAAACTAATCCGGATGTAAATCTGTCACATTTATATTGCTATGAATCAACCACTGGCTGAAAGATTACGCCCAAAAACCCTCAATGATTACCTGAGTCAGCAACACCTTATTGGTAAGGATGGCGCATTGAAACAGCAGATCAAACAAGGGATAATTCCATCGATGATTTTCTGGGGACCACCCGGCGTTGGAAAAACCACGCTTGCAAATATTATTGCTTCAGAATCTGGCAGACCGTTCTTTACGCTCAGTGCAATTAGCAGTGGAGTTAAGGATGTTAGAGAGGTTATTGAAAAAGCGAAAAAAAGTGAAGGCCTTTTTACGACAAAAAGTCCTATTCTATTTATTGATGAAATTCATAGATTTAGCAAATCCCAGCAGGACTCTTTACTCGGTGCAGTAGAAAAAGGCTGGGTAACCCTTGTGGGAGCCACTACAGAAAACCCTAGTTTTGAGGTCATTTCAGCATTACTTTCCAGGTGTCAAGTATATATTCTAAAACCGTTCTCAAAGGATGATCTTGTAGCCTTATTGGAAAGAGCTATCAGAGAAGACAAGGTAATTGCAGAGAAAAATGTAAAGCTTACCGAAACAGAAGCACTTCTTCGATTAAGTGGTGGTGATGCTCGTAAATTGCTCAATATTTTTGAACTTCTGGTGACATCTTCAGAAAAGAATGTTGAGATTACCAATGACCTTGTACTTTCCAAGGTTCAGCAAAACACCGTTTTGTACGACAAAACCGGAGAACAACATTACGACATCATTTCGGCTTTTATAAAGTCCATTAGGGGAAGTGATCCAAATGCGGCGGTCTACTGGTTAGCGCGAATGATCGAAGGTGGTGAAGATGTAAAATTTATCGCCAGAAGATTGCTGATCCTGGCCAGCGAAGATATTGGTAACGCAAATCCCACGGCTCTGGTCATCGCAAATAATTCCTTCCAGGCAGTGAACACCATCGGTTATCCAGAGGCGCGCATCATACTAAGCCAGTGTGTAACTTATCTTGCTACTTCACCAAAAAGTAACGCAGCTTATATGGCGATTAACGAAGCGCAAAGACTTGTTAAGAAAACTGGCAATCTTTCAGTACCCTTAGCTATTAGAAATGCTCCTACAAAGCTGATGAAAGATATTGGATACGGGAAGGATTACAAATATGCGCATAATCACGAAGGTAATTTTGTAGCGGCAGAATTTATGCCTGATGAGATCAAGAACACGACCTTATATCAACCCGGAAACAATCAACGTGAAAATGCTCAAAGAGAATTTCTAAGAAAAAGATGGCAGAAAAAATATGGATACTAATCCATAAGTTTATATGTCTGATTTATTTTTTTGTTTTCAGCCCTGCTGAAATATTCAACGATTAGATTTCCGATATTATCAAAATAGGCCACACCCTGATTGGTTAAAGAATTATAGATATAGCTTTCACCGGAATTGGTTGCGATCAATACAGCTATGGGTTCTGCAGAATTTTCCTGAAATAATCCCAACCCCTGTTCTATCGGTTTTAATTGGTAGCTTTTTCCGGCGTATTCATAGATTTCATTTTCATCGGAAGTTTTTTCGTCCAATTCAGTAGTTTCTTCATCCAATTCAGAATTTTCTACAATCCCCACCACCAGAACTTCATTTTCCGGATCTTCCTCTTCAGTATCTGAATCAACTATTTCTTGCTTTACAGACTCTTCAATTTCTTCCTTTGCAATTTTCTCTTCTTTTTTAGCTTTCTCAACCTTAAATGGCTTTGGCTCTTTTTTTACAGTAGCAACCTCGGCATCTGGAGCTTTATAATTATAATCGATTTCTTCAAATGAAGTAAAAGCATCTCTCAAAGCTTCCTGGTAAGCCGATTGGAAATCTTTTTCACGGCTTCTCCCCTCTTTTGAAGAATACACAACCCTATCATTACAATCGATCAATTTAAATGTGAGTTTGGTCACGAAAAGACCTGAATTATTTTCCAGTACGGTTTTCAGCCCAAGGCATCGATCGTTTTGAAGGTCTGCAGGGCGGTCTTCAGTATTCATTAAAGTATTGAAGCCATTCTGCTCAAACAAATACTTAGTTAGCGAATTAAGTCTATATTCATCAACATCTCCAGTAAATTCAAATGTTTCGGGAATAATAATGTATTTATAATTATCCAGTTGTTGTGCCGATGAGATCAGCGTTCCAAAAAAAAGAGCTATAAGTAATAATGATTTTTTCATAAGTCTTTAAATACAAATTGAAGACCAAGCTGCAAAGACGCGCTATTTGCTTTCGCCAGATTGGTATATCCTATAATATCGTTTGCAGCAAGATAAACATTAAAATTTTTAAATCGTGAAGAGACCATCGCGCCAAATTTGGTGATAGAGTACTCATCAGCCGTGTAAGCAAGTCGGAATCTCAGGTTATCATTCACTTTTCTATCCCAATAAGCTGTGACTCCATAAGTCGGACCTTTAGGGCGATTTACTCCGGAGATCAGCATTCCGAATAAATTCATAAATCTGGGCTTTTTACTTATAAGATAATCACAGGGTAGAATAGATTTTCCTGTTCCAAACTGAAAGGAAGCATTAAATTTTAAGGGTCTCCAGGTAGTATAGGCATTAGCCGTGGTCTGTTCATTTAGATCACGATCTATACGCTCTTCAAAAACATCCCAGTACGGGATAGTGCTTTCATTATCTCCCAATTCAGGAAATAATGGCGTTAGTCCATTCGTTTGTGAAGTTCCATAATACGTATAATTTTCCAAATCTTTCTGATGAAACATCAACCCAAGATCCTGAATAGATCCGTTAATTGAAAATTGGTCGGTAACACGGTAATTGAAACCAAGATCTATTCCCAACCCAACATTCTGACCAAAGAAAGATCTGCTCAACAATTCTGCAACCGCTTCATCTACGGTCATCCCTTCTTCATTTTTTAAAGAAGCATAACCGGAAGTATTCACTCTTACGTTCAGCCCTATTACCTCATGGCGATAAAAATTTGGACCATTAGGAGTTTCAATTGTTCTGAAAACACCTTCATTGTCGGTACTTTCAGCGTTGAAAATTCCAGAATATAATTTAAATCGACCTCCTACGGTGAGCTGATTATCTACTTTATAATTAAGACCCGCATGATAAACCGTGAGCATTTCTCCAGTAAAAGTAACATCAGAAAAATCAAAATCCTGATTTATATAATCGGCATTTCCTTCAAACGCAAGAACAGCCGGATCTTTTGGGAAATAAGCAAAAACATCTAATTCCTGGTAAATCCCACCGGAGAAATACATCTTATTACCCATTTTCCAACCCACTGATAAAATTTCGATCTGTTCATTCACCGAAAAATAATCGCCGGCAGTAATGTTATTCATTACATTACGCACTTTATCGTTAACATTAGTATCGGTATCAGAAAGTATATCATAAGCCGTTACACCTGTGGAACCAGCAGAAAGATGAATTTGAGAAAAAAATGGAATTCCTATATGTCTGGTAAAGTCGATCCTCGCTCCCGGATTTTGAAGTAAAGATTGGGGTAAGTCATCTACGTTGTAAAGCAAAGGTTTGTTTTGCCCCATGCCTAGCAGCGCGCTTAAAAGGAATAAGACTGAAACAATCTTTCGCATATTAAAATTCAAACTCGAAAAGGCCTTTAGACTGAAAATCTAATTCTCCTTCCAGTTCTTTTCCTCCTCCAATCATTTCTAGTTCAACAAGCATTTTAATGGATCTCCTAACTTTTTGAATTTCATTTTCAGGAATAATATGTAAAGTATCAACCACTGAAGGTGCCTGCAAAGAACCGGCAGGAATATCATAATTTACATCAAATTGAAGTCTATCATTTTCAGTTAAAAAACGAATCCGACTTTTTATCAAATATGGAAATCTATTTTCGTGTTTGAAGGTGAATTCAGCACGCATCAAACCATCCTGAATATAGGAATCATCAAGAAATTCAAGTCTTACGGTATCTCTAATAACGGGAGTGTAAGCATTGGTTTCAGAATCAAGAAAATCGGTCTGATCAATAGTGTAATATAGAAGATCGGTTTTAAGATCTGGAGTTAACTGGATATCCTGGGATTGCTCAAAATCTACATCTTTAAAGCAGGAAATCAGCATCAAACTAAAGACACCAAGCAGAACCGGTATTTTAATAACTCTGGGATAAGACACGACTAGGCTTTGTTTGCGAACGAAAATACCCAATCTTTATTATTATAAATAATTTAGAAGTTCTTTTAACTTTTGAATTTGAGGATACTGATTTTGAACTGCTTGCCCGTTATAATCAAGATGTATTACTTGCAAACCGAATTCATGCGCTCCAATAATATCAGCTTCAAGATTATCTCCAATCATTACTGAATTTGATTTACTGGCACCACTTTTAGCAATTGCCTTTTCAAAAATTAATGGATGTGGTTTTTTTACACCGGCCTCTTCTGAAGTTGTGATCGTTTCAAAATAATCCAGGATCTCAGAATTTCTCATTTTCCGGTGCTGAACTTCCTCAAAACCGTTTGTAATTATATGAAGTTTATAATCTGCCTTCAGTTTTTCCAGAATTTCAATACTTCCCTCCAGCAAATGATTATTATTCGGAAGGTATTCGATATAGTCGTCTGCAATCAGATTTATAGTGGTATCCTGTGCTTCGAATTTCAAACTATCAAAACTATCTTTTAATCTTCCGTACCGTAAAGCTTCTTTCGTAACCGAGTCATTCCGATAAAGTTCCCAGTATTTAAAATTAATGGGGATGTATACTTCCAGAAAGCTATCTATATCCAGCTCAATTTTCTGTTTATTGAAAATCTCTTTGAAAGCAAGCGCAGAATTTTTATCGAAATCCCAGAGAGTATGATCAAGATCAAAAAAAACATGTTCTATGTTAGTCAATTTCATGGATCTGCATTAAAAGTGAGTAATATAATTTATTATCCGCGTAATATGAAAAATTATGATTGCTGAAAACTGCCCGAAAAATTCCTCCAACCTCCTTCACTTCGAGTAACATCCTGGATATATCTTCTTTCATTTTTGATTTAGACATTTCTTCCGCCACATTAGAGTGGAAAGCATAAGGATGAACTTTCAAAGGAGTTGTGATCTCCATATTTATATCATAAAATAGATAAGGCGTGCAGGTTCCCGCTCGAAAACCGGGATTATCTGGATAACCCATGGAATGGTCATTATTGATCTCTAATTCAGTTAGGTTATTATATTGATCTGGTAGTCTCAGGTTATATTGAGAATTCATCGCATGCTCCACGGGACTGTGAATTATTTCTTCCAGCCTCAATTTTTCCTTGCGCAAACTTCTCACTTCCTCCATGGCATAGTAGCCCATCAAAAGCCCCACTTTCGCATAATCTGCCACAGATTTGATCACCGCCCTATGCGGAATTCTATTATGACTGATATTACGATCATGAATGGAAAAATCGCTTAGCTGAAACATAAATAGCATAAAAATCTTATGCTCTTTTATTAGGCTGATCAGATCTTCAAAAATATCATTTGGATCTTTCTTGATCCTGATCCAAACCTGCAATCTATCAACTACTTTTCCGAAATTCAGTTTGAAAAGATCAAACCACAAACCGATAAAACTTCTCAAAAAACCTTTGTTCTTGAAGATAAAGGTGTGATTGGACTCAATGATAGTCCCGACTTTATATTTCCGTTCTGAAAATTCAAGATTGGGAAATCTTTCGATCAAAATATCTCTAAATTTTAACGCCCAAATATCAACCACCGGTTTGTGCAGAAAACTCTCCTGATAGGCCAAACTTTCTGTCGCTGGAAATCTGCCATCTTCATCTTTTACATGAGGCAGGTACTCTTCATAACGGCTCAGCAAATAGAAAGAAGCTGCGAAAATATCAAATGGAAGGTCACTCGCTTCTGGCAAAGGAAAAAAGCAAACCGTATCATCCCAGGGTTGAACCTTAATTTCAAGTTCAGAAAAGCCCTGTTCCATAAGCAGCTCCACCTTCTGTATAAAAAATTCATTTCCTAATGACTGCTTCCCATAAGATAGTTTAGCGCCATCATGAGCAATAAATTCTTCAATCTTAGAAGTAAATTTAATCGGAATACCCAGAATGTGTGTACAAATATGCTTGAAAACATAGATGATTCTAGGTGTGACTTTTTGAGTGTAGATCAATAACATTAATAGCTGTCTTAGAGCATACCTTCATCGGCAAAGCTAAGGTATGATTTTTCGGTAACAATAATATGATCCAGCACTTTGATGTCAAGACTTTCGGCCGCTGTTTTCAATTTATTAGTCAATTGTTTATCAGCTTCACTCGCTTTCAGATTTCCAGAAGGATGATTATGTACAAGAATTATCGAAACCGCCCCTACTTCAAGAGCTTTTCTTAGCGTTATGCGAACATCTACCAAGGTTCCCGTGATACCGCCTTTACTGATCTGAAATTTTTCGATGACCTTATTACTATTATTTAGATATAAGATCCAGAATTCCTCATGGGGTAGCTCCCCAATTATTGGTTGCATTATTTCATAAACTGATTGACTGGAATTGATTTTAGAAAGCTCCAGGGCTTCTTCCAGTCTCCTCCGTCTACCAAGTTCAAGGGCAGCGACGATGGAAACTGCCTTAGCAGGACCTATACCTTTGAATTTACATAATTGACTAATAGAAAGCTTTCCAAGTTCAGAAAGATTGTTTTTCGAAGTAGATAAAATACGTTTTGATAGTTCTACCGCAGATTCATTCCGGCTACCAGAACCAATTAGAATAGCTATCAGCTCTGAATCAGACAAGCTAAGTTTACCTTTTTGAAGTAATTTCTCGCGAGGCCTATCATCTTCTGCCCAGCTTTTTATTCCGAAATTGGTTTTCTCATCGTTCATCTTAAGTTAAAGATAAACAATGAATTAAGATATTAGAAAATATTTTCTTCGCTGAAAATTCAGATCATTGCTTTTAATTCTTCCATATCCAAACCGCCGTAATTTCCGCTACTCATCATTAGCAAAACGGAATTATCTAAATTGGTATTTTTCAATTCTGATTTAAAGGTATTCGGATTTGTGAAAATTTTCAACCCATTCTTCTGAAAAGCATTCCTTATCTGGTCCTCACTAACTTTCTGAAGTTTTTTTATAGCTACTGCATCTGGAGAATAGAAAACGAGCGCCTCATCTGCTTTATCTAGACTGTTCTTATATTCCTCAAGAAACTCAGCATTTAAACTGCTATACGTATGCAACTCAAGGCAAGCGATCACTTTTTTATCTGGAAATTGCTCTTTGACCGCTGCGGTCGTCGCCAAAACTTTAGAAGGACTATGTGCAAAATCCTTAAATATTAAAGAATTATCAGATTCTGCTATTTTTTCCAGTCGCTTGGAAGCTCCTTTAAAAGTGGCGATAGCTTCGTAAAAATCGTCTTCATCCACTCCCATATGCTGACAAATCCACTTAGCACCGGCAAGATTGTTCAAATTATGTCTTCCAAAGATCTCTAGAGGCAATTCTCCTTCAGGCACATCCAGAATAGTATGATCGCCTTCAGTATGGTATTCCGGAGTTGCATAAGGATGTTTTCTAATAGGATTTTCAGTTTCTTCAGCCAGCCTTTTGACTTCCTGATCTTCCTCATTATACACCAAAATCCCTCCATTCACTATGGAGGCAATAAAAATCCTGAATTGCTCTACATAATTATCATAGGTTGGAAATACATTAATGTGATCCCATGCGATTCCGCTTAATAAAGCGATATTGGGTTGGTATAAATGAAATTTTGGTCTCCTGTCTAAGGCTGAAGAAAGATATTCATCACCTTCAATTACTATAAAATCATTCTCTTCCGTTAAATGAACCGGATTACCCAAACCTTCCAATGCTGCACCTACCATATAATCAACCTCCTTATCATGATAATTCATAACATGAAGGATCATGGAAGTAATGCTGGTCTTTCCATGAGAACCACCAATCACCACGCGGGTTTTATTTTTTGCCTGCTCATATAAAAACTCCGGATATGAATAGATCTTCAAGCCCAATTCACGGGCTTTGATCAATTCTGGATTATCGTCTTTTGCATGCATTCCCAGAATTACGGCATCAAGGTCTTCAGAAATATTGGATTCAGACCAGCCAATATTTTCCGGATAAATTCCATGCTCTTTTAAACGTGATTTTGAGGGTTCAAAAATAGCATCGTCACTTCCTGAAATTTCGTAAGATTTCTGTTTAAGAGCAATAGCAAGGCTATGCATGGCACTTCCGCCGATGGCGATAAAATGAATTTTCATAGAATGATTTTGGACAAATATAAGAGTTTGGAGAAGGATTTAAAGCTCCTAAAGTCTTTGAATTTTCTGCTTCTCGATTAGGGCTTTATCAAAATCCGGATCGATCTTCAAGGACTTTTCAATATGACTTAAAGCTTTCTTTTGATTATTCTGTAGTCTTTCAATTTGAGCCAGGCGCAAATAAGCCCATGCAGGTGTTTTTATATCCTTATATCCATATCCTGAAATATAATCTTCCAGAAACTTTTTACCAGCTTCCAGCTGAATTTCATAGATCGCGGCAGCTTCCCCTAATTCGTAATTAAGATAATTCCTGGAAATAAGATCTGGATACCTGATGGCTGCACGTAAAGCATCATTGTATTTATTTTTTGCAAGATCATTATACTCCTGGATTTTGTAGATGTAAGCGTCAGCTAAAAAGGCATCGACCTCATTTAATCTATCAAGGTCTGAAGCATAGCTCTCTGCAATAGTTTTACTCCCACCAACCACACTTGGAATTTGCATGTATAATTCTACCAAAGCTCTCCTCGCTTCTTTATGGTTCGGGTCTAACTCGGCAGCCTTTCGCAAATATTCTTTGATATCCCCGATCATTAAAGCTGCCTGAAATTTAGAACCATAATAAGCTTTCATACCCATTGCACCGCCAAGTTTGAAGTTGTACATAGCATTTTTGGAATCCAACTCGATCAATTCCTCATAGTAATCTATTGCTTCATCCCAGTCCTTTTCAAAACTGGCTATATCCCCGAGATATTCAATTGCAATTGGATTATCCTCAAATTCAACAAAAATTTCACGTGCCTTCACAACTTCCCCATTATTGAGCAAATTTTCAGCATGTTTGAAATCATTCTGTGCTACAGATTGGATGCCAAAAAGGTAAAAAAGTCCGATGATGTACCTAAAATTTGTTAACATAAATAAAATTTTTATAAATTTAGTGCGCCCAAAGAGTTGTGTTTCAACAAAGTTAAGGCTTCTTAACCCGTTATGTTAAGATGTTTCTTAAATTAACTCGGCATATTAAAAATTATTTTAATATTTGTGCAACTTTAAATGAGTTTTAACCGAATACCAATTTTGAATTTAACACCTAGCCTATGCAAAATTTTACTTTGAGGTTAAAGGGGAAACTATTTTACCTCTTAACCTTATTTTTAATTATCGGTACCTTGTCCTCTTATGGACAAGATTGTGGCACACCTGCCGCCGATCAAAATTACTGTTATCTGGAAACTATTCAAGACCTTATTAATGATGGGGTTACGGATAGTGATGCAAATACCGAAATATTTGAAACTGGAGACAGTGTGAACGACACAGATCCTATTGATCGAGATGAACTTCTTACTAATGGTACAGAATATTTTATCGGAAGTTCTACGGATGATTGCACGAGAGTATCTGTTACAGTAACTGTAGTTGCAGGACCAAGACCAGAAAATGAGATTACTAATGGTAGAGATAATTTCACTATTTCTCCTTGTGAAAATTCAGGTTTTACTGCTCAGGATCTTGAAAATATCTTTTCTGCAGATACTGGATATCAATTAGAGGTTTATGCCACTGAATTTGGAGAAACCCCTTTAGATCCAACTTTTACTTTAAATGCTGGAGACAGCTATTTTGTTGGACAGGTAGATGATGGCTCTGGATCAAGATGTCCATCCTTAAGAGCTGCAGTTGGTTATGATCCAATTGAAACTCCTGGTCCAACGGCAGATGCTAACCAAACTTTTTGTGAAGGTGCTACTGTAGCTGACTTGATGGCTTCAGGAACTGAACCAAATACTCAGGCTATAAGATGGTATAGAAGTGAAACTTCTAATTCCCCATTAGCTGATGATGTGGAACTTATAAACGGTGAAGATTATTTCGCTGCACAAGTAGTGAATGACAGAAATAGCCCATTTCCTCCATGTGAAACACCAGCTGTTGAAAGAACTGAAGTTACTGTAATTCTAATAGACGCCCCAGATGCCGGACCGGATAGAACAGGAATCTTATGCGAAGGTGATGTAGAAGGCATGTTTCCTAGTTTCGACGCTGTTAGAAACTACCTATTAACTTTTGTAGGTCCAGATGTTCCTACGGATGGTACTTTTTCCCCAACTCCAGAGCAATTAGTTGCTCAATATAATGCAGATGAAGATGGGTTAGGAGATTTTAGTACAACTTACACAATTGGAGAGGGTGATTGTTCAGACTCTGCAGTTTTAACTATAAGTGTAATCCCTGTTGAAGAAGCCAACGCAGGAAGCTTTGACGACATCAGTAATGTTTGTACAGATGATGCCTCAATTGATCTTTCAGATCTAACTAATAATGATCCTGAAGCAACCGTAGGTGGAACTTTTACCGGTGAAGGCGTTACAAACAATACTTTTGATCCTTCAGTAGGTAGCGGTACTTATACTATTACATATACAGTTGATGAAACAACTCCTTGTACAACAGGTAGCGATTCAACTACTTTTACAATTTCTGTTGGTTCTGCAGATGCAGGAGAAAATGGAACTGTAACTCTGAGCTCTACTGATGAGCCAGTTAATTTATTTGACTACCTAAACGGTACACCAGATGAAGGTGGAACTTGGTCTCCGGGAGACGGAACTTTTGATCCGGCTACAGACACTCCAGGTGATTTCGAATATACAGTATCAAATGACTGTGGAACTGATTCAGCAATAGTGACTGTTATTGTGAATGATTGTGATACCCCTCCAAACGCTGGACCAGATAATTCTAGAATCCTTTGTTTAGAAGATGTAGACGGTATGTTCCCTAGCTTTGATGCAATTCGTAATTATTATTTAGCAATCTTAGCACCGGGTGTACCTAGAAATGGAACATTTTCACCATCAATTGAACAGATCACAGAAGCTTATAATGCTGATGAAGATGGTCTAGGCGAATTCACTGTAACTTATACAATAGGTGAACCTGGATGTCAAGACTCTGTTGATTTAACGGTTAACGTTGTTGAAGGCGGACCAGCCAACGCAGGAAGCTTTGACGACATCAGTAATGTTTGTACAGATGATGCTTCAATTGATCTTTCAGATCTAACTAATAATGATCCTGAAGCAACCGTAGGTGGAACTTTTACCGGTGAAGGCGTTACAAACAATACTTTTGATCCTTCAGTAGGTAGCGGTACTTATACTATTACATATACAGTTGATGAAACAACTCCTTGTACAACAGGTAGCGATTCAACTACTTTTACAATTTCTGTTGGTTCTGCAGATGCAGGAGAAAATGGAACTGTAACTCTGAGCTCTACTGATGAGCCAGTTAATTTATTTGACTACCTAAACGGTACACCAGATGAAGGTGGAACTTGGTCTCCGGGAGACGGAACTTTTGATCCGGCTACAGACACTCCAGGTGATTTCGAATATACAGTATCAAATGACTGTGGAACTGATTCAGCAATAGTGACTGTTATTGTGAATGATTGTGATACTCCTCCAAACGCTGGACCAGATAATTCTAGAATCCTTTGTTTAGAAGATGTAGACGGTATGTTCCCTAGCTTTGATGCAATTCGTAATTATTATTTAGCAATCTTAGCACCGGGTGTACCTAGAAATGGAACATTTTCACCATCAATTGAACAGATCACAGAAGCTTATAATGCTGATGAAGATGGTCTAGGCGAATTCACTGTAACTTATACAATAGGTGAACCTGGATGTCAAGACTCTGTTGATTTAACGGTTAACGTTGTTGAAGGCGGACCAGCCAACGCAGGAAGCTTTGACGACATCAGTAATGTTTGTACAGATGATGCCTCAATTGATCTTTCAGATCTAACTAATAATGATCCTGAAGCAACCGTAGGTGGAACTTTTACCGGTGAAGGCGTTACAAACAATACTTTTGATCCTTCAGTAGGTAGCGGTACTTATACTATTACATATACAGTTGATGAAACAACTCCTTGTACAACAGGTAGCGATTCAACTACTTTTAAACGTTCAACTTTGAATACACTGACCTTTCGGAAAGTATTTGTGATGATGGATTGGTTTCAATATCAATAACTATTAATGATCTCCGTGATGCTGAGGCTGGGGAAATTGAAGACCAAACAGTTTGCGGAAACGGAGAGATGATTGATTTAACCCAGTTTTTCAGTGATGAAACTATTCCGGGCGGAACTTTTACGGGAACTGGTGTTGACGGTAATATGTTTGACACCTCATTAGAAGCTACTGAAGAAGGTTATGAAATTACATATACTGTGGATGATTCTGCTGATTGTGTAACAGATGGAACAAGTGATTCTACTACATTCACAATTTTTATCGGAAGTTCGGTAGATGCAGGAGCACCTAATAGCGCTGATGTTTGTAGAGCAGATGTTGACGATCTATTTCCAAACAATTCTTCTGTAAGAAATTTTTATCTAAATCTATTAGAAGAAGGAATTAATAGAGACGGAACATTTAGCCCAACAATACAGGAGTTAATAGACACTTATAATGCCAATCCTGATCAGGTTGAGTATACAACTACTTATACCGTTTCAAATGGATCTTGTTCTGATAGTGTTGACTTAACTATTAATGTTTACGATTCAATACCAGCAGAAATCGGTGATATTGCAGATCCAGATCCAATCTGTAGAAATGGAGATGATGTAGATCTATTCTCGTTCTTACCTGAAGATGCAAATCCAAATGGAACATTTGAAGGATACGAAGATGGTGTTTTCAGCCCAATGATGACTGGAGAGGGTACATTTGATATTACCTATACACTTACCGATGATTCACCATGTACAGAAGGAGAAGCTTCTGCAACATTCACAATTACCGTTCTAGAATCTGCTTTTGCAGGTATGGACATGGAACTGAGTGTTTGTATGGATGATGATACCCAGGACTTATTCTCTTTCCTTTCAGTTGATGCTGATGATAACGGAGAATTCACTTATGATGGTAATGTGATTGCTGACGGAATGATGAACCCTGCAGATTTTGTAGCTGGAACTTACACTGTAATCTATACAGTACCTGCTGAAAATGATTGTGGTGAGGATACAGCTGAATTTGAAATTACAGTTGAAGAAGCTCCAGATGCACCAGCAGTAGATGGCAACCCATTCACTTTCTGTGCAACCGACGAAGCTACAATCGCAGATCTTTCAGCAACAGGAACTAATCTGACTTATTATTCAGATGAAGACCTTACAATGATGGTTGCTGCAGAAGATGCTCTGGAAAGCGGAATGTACTACGTGACTCAAAGAAATGATGATGGTGCTTGCGAATCATTACCTAGTGAAATTTCAGTAACAATCAATGATGCAGACACTCCAACTATTTCTGAAATGAATCCTAGCTTCTGTGAATTTGATGATGCTACTATAGCAGATCTTACAGATATGATCAATGAAGCTGGAACCATTACCTGGTACGATTCTGAAGATGGTGACAATGCATTAAGCAGTGGAACTTCACTACAGGATGGTGTTACTTATTACGCAACACTATTTAATGTAGATACTGGATGTGAAAGTTCAGTAAGATTAGCTGTTACTGTGACTATAGATGATGATTGTCCAATTATCATCCCAGAAGGTTTCTCACCTAACGGAGATGGATTGAACGACACATTTGAGATCAGAAACATCAGAGACAAATATCCTAATTTCACTATCGAGATCCGTAACAGATTCGGAGACGTAGTTTACAAAGGAAACGCCAATACGCCTGACTGGGATGGATATAGTACTGAAGGATCCTTCGGAAGCGATATTCTACCTGTAGGAGCTTATTTCTACTATCTGAATTGGAACGATGGTAGCACCGAGCCAGTAAGAGGAACTGCATACTTAAGTAGATAATTAGGATAAACAAGAGAACGAAATGAAAAAAATAATCACAAAATATTTATTATTCGCAGGTATTATCCTTTTCTCTATAAAAGGATTAGCCCAGCAAGATCCACTTTTCACTCAGTACATGTATAACATGAGTATGGTGAATCCTGCTTACGCGACAGACGATCCAGGAATGCTGGATCTGGGAGCGATCTATAGAATGCAATGGACAGATGTTGACGGTGCACCACGCACCCTCAACTTCTTCGCCCACACTCCTATTAGCGAGAGAGTTGAATTAGGACTTACTGTAGTTCATGACGAAATCGGGAATGTTGAAAAAACTAACAACATCACCGCAGATTTCGCTTATGTAATCCCTACTGGTAAGAACACAAATTTATCTTTTGGAGCCAAGGCGGGACTTACTACATTCGATGCAAATCTTTCAGGATTGGTTGTTAATGATCCTAATGATCCTGCATTCGAAAACATCAGTGAGATTTTCCCTGTATTTGGTGTTGGTGCATTCTGGTTTGGAGACAATCACTATTTAGGTATTTCAGCTCCTAACCTGTTAACTGCAGATCACCTTGACGAAAGTCAGTTATTACGTGATCGTGGAACGGAAGAAATTCACTACTACTTAACTGGTGGATATGTATTCGACATTAGTGAGAACTTCAAATTAAAACCTTCTACAATGGTTAGAGGTGTAAAAGGAGCTCCACTATCTGTTGATGTAAATGCCAACGTGTTACTATACGACAGGCTTGAAGCAGGTGTAGGTTACAGATTCGACGAGACTGTAACCGGTTTGGTAAACTTTAAAGTAACTCCAGGCCTTAGAATTGGATATGCTTACGATTATCCAACCTACGATTTAAGTAACGATGGGTCACACGAGATCATGCTATTATTTGATCTTGATCTATTCGGACTTAAAAAAGGATATGACAAATCACCTAGATTCTTCTAAAACCCGAATAACATGAAAAATATATATAGTACACTTTTAATAATCTTTGTAAGCATCACCGCTTTCGGACAGAAGTCTGACATAAGGGATGGTGACAAGTTTTTTGCACAGGCAGCATATATGGATGCCGCCGATGCTTACGAGAATGTAAATGACAAATCTCAGGAGGTTCTTCAGAATCTGGGAGACTCGTATTTCTATACTAACCAGATGCAGAACGCAGCTGAAGTATATGAATTACTTTTCCTTAGACACGAAGGAGCTATTGAACCTGAATATCAGTTTAGATACGCTCATACTTTAATGGCAGCCGGAAACTATGTGAAAGCTGACGAATTGATGAATGAGCTTACAGGTGAAAATTGGAACCATGAAGAATTTGCAAGCGAGCTAGATACAATGGTTCCTCACAAATTCAACTATGATCAAGTGATGAACAACGCTTCATCTTCAGATTTCGGAATTGGATTCTACGGAGACCGTGTAGCTTTTGCTTCTACTAGAAATCAGGAGCGTCCGGTTTATCCGTGGAACAAACTTCCAACGCTGGATCTTTACAGCGCTGAAATGGATGATGAAGGCGAAATGAAAGATATCGTTCTTTTCTCTGACGCTATCAATACTGATGAGCACGAGAGTTCAGCTACTTTCAGCCAGGATGGTAACGTTATGTTCTTTGACAGAACTAATGAAGATAGAGTGAAGAACGAAAATGATGTTCGTGTAGCTCATATCAGTATTTACCGTGCAGAAAATGTTGACGGTGAATGGACAAATGTTGAAAAAGTACCATTTAGCAGTGAAGACTATTCAGTAGAACACCCAAGCTTAAGCGCAGACGGAAGTAAACTTTACTTTTCAAGTGATATGCCTGGTGGAAGCGGATCTTTCGACATTTATGTTGTAGATGTGAACGAGGACGGAACTTACGGAACTCCTCAAAATTTAGGTGCTGGAGTTAACACAGCTCACAGAGAGCAGTTTCCTTTCATTAGCGAAGATGATGTACTTTACTTCACATCAGATGGTCACCAGGGATTCGGAAATCTTGATATCTTCAGAACTGAAGGAGATTTTTCTGAAGTTGAAAACCTTGGAAAATCTATCAACAGTGGTAGCGATGATTTTGCATTTGTAATTAAAGAAAGTGAAGAAACAGGTTATTTCGCTTCTAACAGAAGAGGAACTGATAATCTTTACCAATTTACAAGAGAAGAAAACGAGATCATTGAAGCTCCAACTGAAACTGATGAAACTAGTGGTCAGGATGTAATTCCAGTTGACGGAAGCAAGATCTATTTTGATTTTGACAAAGCTACTATCAAGCCGGAATCTAAACCTGTACTTGACTCTGTTGTAACTTATATGAACAATTATCCTAACATCAAAGTGAAGGTAGAATCTCATGCTGATGCTAGAGGATCTGATCAATACAATATGGCCTTATCAAAAAGAAGGGCAGCTTCTACTGTTCAATACCTTGTAGACAATGGTATTGACAAAGCTAGATTAACTTCTGAAGGATATGGTGAAAACAGACCAACTAACGATTGTACTGAACCAACAGGATGTTCTGAAGAGCAATATGCTAAAAACCGTAGAAGTGTATTTGTAGTATCTAACCGAAATGGATCTATGAATGAAGACACTGATATGGACGATCCAGAAATGGACGATCAGGAAATGGAAGATCAAGAAGAAAACTAAGTTTTCTAACTGATACTAACTAACCAATCAAAAAGTGAAAAGCCCTGCAATTGCAGGGCTTTTTTATTTCTATATTGATTGTTAATCTATTTCTTTGGAGGATAGCCTTCCAGTGCCTTCGAAACAATCTTATCGAAACGTTCCTGCCTCTTCTGTGGTTCATCATTCAAATTAAAAGGAGTTTCCACTACGGCCTGCCAGATAAGCGCATCATTCTGTACATCAATAAAATCGAAAGTAAGTTCAAAATAGGTATCCATCTGGCCGATAGGAATTCCACCGGAAACACCTACTCCAACATTACGACTGCCGCCTCCAACACCAACACCTACGCGACTACGATTATCCTGTTCAAATCTTTTAGAATAAACATTTACGTATATACTAGCTTCCTCGGACTTGTTAAACCCCTTTTCCTGTAGCTTTCTATTCAGACTCTCCAACAGCCTGGATTCATCTAACTGACTAAGCCCTGTTTGAAGATCTGGATAAATAGCGTAACTCTGGTATTGGTTAAAATCAACCTTTTGATCATAATCATAAACTGCCCGTGGAGAATTACAGGCAGCTATAAAAAGTAATAAGTAAGAATATTTTATTAGTCTCATAATCTGAATTTTACTAAAAATAAGCAAAATCAGAACGGAGACTCATCGGTTTAACAGGATTTAAACAGGCTCTTTATTCAGCATTTCCCATAATTTATCTTTCAATTCGGTAAGTCCGGATTGTGCAACGGAAGAGATGAAAATATAAGGAAGCTTTAATTCTTTATCCAGTTCAGCAGCCATTTCCTGTTTCAATTCCTGATCTAGAAGATCACTTTTAGAGATGGCAATTAGCCTGTCTTTATCCATAAGCTCTGGATTGTATCGCTTTAATTCATCCAGTAGAATATCATATTGCTTTTTAATATTCTTGGCATCAGCAGGGATCAGAAATAATAAGGTGGAATTTCTTTCAATATGCCGCAAGAATCTATGCCCCAAACCTTTTCCTTCTGCTGCACCTTCAATGATTCCCGGAATATCGGCAACCACAAAAGTTTTAAAATCTCGATATTCTACAATACCAAGATTTGGCTTAAGAGTAGTAAACTCGTAGTTGGCAATTTTTGGCTTTGCAGCCGTAATTACAGAAAGCAAAGTAGACTTCCCTGCATTCGGAAATCCAACGAGACCAACATCTGCCAGAACCTTTAATTCCAGTGTGATATCAACTTGTTGTCCATCAATTCCCGGTTGAGCGTATCTGGGAGTCTGATTTGTAGAACTTTTAAAATGCCAGTTACCTCGACCACCCATACCACCTTCTGCCACTATAAACTCCTGGCCATCTTCAGTGATTTCCTTAATGATCTCGTTAGTATCTGTATCTCTGATAACGGTTCCTAATGGAACTTCGATATACTCATCTGCGCCCTGTGCTCCAGAACTTCTTTGTTTACCGCCATTTTCGCCGTGTTCAGCCTTAACGTGACGTTTAAACTTTAAATGAAATAAGGTCCAGAGATTCTTGTTTCCTTGAATGATAACGTGGCCTCCACGACCACCATCTCCTCCATCTGGTCCACCTTTTGTAATATATTTTTCCCTATGCAGGTGGGCAGAGCCCTTCCCTCCTTTTCCAGAAAAAACATGAATTTTCACATAGTCAACAAAATTCCCTTCAGTCATTCTATTTTATTTCATTAAATCGTCTATCACTTTGCTTAAGCGCTCAGTGATCTCTTCAATACTACCAACTCCATCAACTCCGTAATACTTATCCTGTTTCAGGTAGTAATTTTTCAAAATGGCAGTTTCGTTATAATATACTTTAATTCGGTTTCTTATCACACCTTCATCGGCATCATCAGGTCTTCCTGAAGTTTTCCCTCTCTCAAGCAAACGCTCTACAAGAATTTCATCCTCAACCTCCAGGGCAATCATCGCATGAACTTCAGTCCCTCTAGATTCCAGATATGTACTTAATGCTTCCGCCTGTGCTGCCGTCCTTGGGAATCCATCGAAAATAAACCCGTTAGCGCCTTCATTTTTCTCAACCTCAGCGTTCAGCATATTGATGGTGACCTCATCTGGCACCAACTGCCCCTTATCTATGTAAGATTTAGCACTTAAGCCTAATTCAGTTTTATTTTTAATGTTAAATCTGAAAACATCCCCTGTTGAAATATGGATGAGTTCATATTTATCTTTTAGAATAGTTGCCTGAGTTCCTTTACCGGCACCTGGAGGGCCAAAAAGCACTAAATTTGTCATTTTTATTGTTTGCGTTTATATACTTGAGTAAGGTTTCTGCCCAAACCATCATAATCCAGACCAAAACCAACGATAAATTCATTAGGAATTTCCATTCCCCTGTACTGCACAGGAATATTTTTTTTATAAGCATCCGGTTTAAAAAACAAAGTCACCACTTTATAATCTGCGACTTCCGCATGCTTTAAAATCTGATCAATTTCTAGAAGTGTATTTCCTGTATCTACAATATCTTCAAGCAAGATCACTTGTCTACCTTTCAGGTCCTGATTCAAACCAAGCAGGGTTTTAACATTTCCCGTACTTTCAGTCCCTTCATAAGAACCCATTTTCACAAAACTGATCTCACAATCCCCTTTGAACCGCTTAATCACTTCTGAAGCGAACATAAAAGAACCATTCAGCACACCTAGAAAAACCGGCTTTTTATCACCAAAATCTTTGTTCAGTGTTTCTGAAATCTCGTCTATCACTCGGAATATTTCCCTTTCAGAAATATAGGGTTCAAATTCAAGATCATGCAATTTCACCAAAATCGTCAAATTTTAAGTGGCAAAGATAAGGAATCTCTATAAGCCTTACCCCTTGATTTCTTACCGAATATCTATGGCAGGAATTCCGAATAGGTTATTTTTGCGAAAAGCCTATTTGAATTATGGTAAATTATTTTTCTTCAGACTTTAAACTCGGTATCCTGGGCGGAGGCCAATTGGGTAAAATGATGCTATATGAAACCCGAAAGTATGACATTCAAACCCTAGTTTTAGACCCGAGTGAAGAAGCTCCTTGTAAAATTTCCTGTAATTATTTTGAACAGGGAGATTTGATGGATTATGATACGGTTCTGGAATTTGGAAGGAAGGCTGATGTGGTGACTTTCGAAATTGAAGGAGTAAATGTCGAGGCGCTTAAAAAGCTGGAATCTGAAGGAATTAAAACCTATCCTTCCGCCGATACGTTGGAGAAAATTCAGAATAAAGCGGTACAGAAAAAATTCTATAGAGAGAAAAATATTCCAACGGCAGATTTTAATGTTTTCAAAACATCAAAAGATCTTATTCAGTCAGTAGAAAATAGTGAAATTGAATTACCTTTTGTCTGGAAAGGAGCTACCGGAGGTTATGATGGCAAAGGCGTTTCTGTAATTAAAAAGCGAGAAGACCTCAATTCTTTACCTGAAGGTGAATGTATAGCCGAGAAATTGATTCCATTTAAAAATGAACTTGCGGTGATCGTTGCCAGAAATCCTTCAGGGGAAATGAAAACCTATCCCGTAGTAGAGATGGAATTTCATCCTACTGCCAACCAAGTAGAATATGTGATCTGTCCTGCGAGAATAGATGAAAAAGTCGCTGAACTTGCTCGGAAAACTGCAGAAAAGGTTTCAGAAGCTTTTGGCCATGTTGGGCTATTAGCTGTTGAAATGTTTCAAACCAAGGATGATCAAATCTTAATTAATGAAGTTGCTCCAAGACCACATAATAGTGGACATTATAGTATTGAAGCTTCTTACACTAACCAATTTGAACAGCATATTAGAGCGATTCTGGACCTGCCATTAGGAAATACTGATAGCAAAGTAGGTGGAATAATGGTTAACTTAGTAGGTGATAAAGATCACGAAGGTGAGGTAGTTTATGAGAATATAGATAAGATCATGAAAATGGACGGGGTGACTCCCCATATTTACGGAAAAAAGGTGACCAGACCCTTCAGAAAAATGGGACACGTAACTATTGTAGATAAAGATTTGGATAAAGCCAGACGGGTTGCTGAGAAAGTAAAAGACAGTATAAAAGTGATAAGCAAATAAAATGGGAAAAGTCGCAGTAATCATGGGCAGCACCAGCGATATGCCGGTAATGCAGGAAGCTATAGATATTCTTAAAGGTTTTGATCTGGAAGTTGAAGTAGATATTGTATCTGCCCATAGAACACCAGAAAAGCTATTTGAATTCAGTAAAACAGCGCACGAAAAAGGTATAAAAGTGATTATTGCTGGAGCTGGTGGAGCTGCACATTTGCCTGGAATGGTGGCATCTATGTCTCCCCTACCCGTAATCGGCGTACCTGTAAAATCAAGAAATTCTATAGATGGTTGGGACTCTGTACTAAGCATCTTACAGATGCCTGGCGGAGTTCCGGTGGCTACCGTAGCTCTTGATGGAGCTAAAAATGCTGGTATTCTTGCCGCTCAAATTATTGGCGCTTCAGATAAATGTGTTTTGGATAAGATCCTGGTTTATAAGGAAGGGTTAAAACAAACAGTAATAGAAGGAGCCAAATCCCTGAAAAAATAAAGAAAGGCCGCGAATGCGGCCTTTTAAGTAGTAAACATTTTTAATCTGTAATTATTATTTATTAACCATTCTAAATATAAAACCAGAACTTTGTAAACTACTGTACTATAATGAGTTCGTTTCTAACATGAATCGACAAAATTATCAAAAAATATAATAAATTCATCATTTACGTTAATTTATTTAAGCATTAACGTTAAACAAATAATAGATCAATGAGTACTCAGAATATTTTACTAACCGATTTTGAATATGCCCCTTTTTCCAAAATCAAGACCGAGGATTATAAACCTGCGATTCTTGAGGCGGTGGAGCTAGCGAAGAAAGATATTAATGATATTGTAAATTCTGATGAAAACCCATCTTTCGAGAATACGATCGAAGCGCTGGAATTTTCAGGAAAGAAACTTGATCGCGTGACCAGCATCTTTTTTAATATCAATTCAGCTGAAACTAATGAGCAGATTCAAAAAATTGCTCAGGAAGTATCCCCTGTTCTCTCTGAGTTTAAAAATGATGTTATTCTCAACAAGGATCTTTTCAGAAGAGTAAAAGAAATTTATTCTAAAAAAGACTCTTTGGAACTAAGCGTCGAGCAATCCACTTTATTAGAAAAAAAGTACAAGGCATTCACCCGAAATGGCGCTAATCTTCCAGATGAAAAACAAAATGAACTCAGGGAAATAGATAAAGAATTATCTAAATTAAAATTACAGTTCGGCGAGAACGTACTGGCGGAAACTAATAAATATGAACTCCTGGTTACTGATGAATCCAGATTGACTGGCCTGCCAGAAAGTTTTAAAGAGGAAGCCAAATCTATTGCCAAAGCAAAGGATAAAGAAGGCTGGATTTTTACTTTAGAATATCCCAGCTACATTCCTTTTATGAAATATGCAGCTGATCGTGAATTGAGAAAAGAATTAGCGTTGGCTTTTGGCTCAAGGGCTTTTCATAACGATAATCTAGACAACCAGGAGAATGTTTTAAAGATTGCCAAATTACGTTATCAGCGTGCAAAACTTCTAGGATTCGAGTCACATGCGCATTTTGTATTGGAGGAGCGTATGGCTGAAACTCCAGAAAAAGTAGAGTCTTTCCTCGAAGAAATGCTTGAAAAAGCCAAGCCAGCTGCTAAGCGAGAATTTAAAGAACTGGAAAACTTCGCCAAAGACCTGGATGGTATAGATCAGTTACAAAAATGGGATTCTGCCTATTACGGGGAGAAACTAAAGCAAAAACTTTTTGATCTTGACGATGAAAAATTAAAACCCTACTTCAAACTGGAAAATGTAATTGAAGGTGTTTTCACAGTTGCTCAAAAATTATACGGACTCAATTTTAAAGAAATCAATAGTGTAGATAAATATCATCCGGATGTCAAAACCTATGATGTTACCAACGAATCTGGAGGAGAAGTCGCTTTATTCTATGCAGATTTTCATCCAAGACCAGGAAAAAGAGATGGAGCCTGGATGACTATTTATAAAAATCAATATGTTCAAAATGGTAAAAATGAGCGACCTCATATTTCTATAGTATGCAATTTCACCAAACCAACTGAAAAGGAACCTTCTTTATTAACTTTTAATGAGGTGACTACACTATTCCATGAATTTGGCCATGCACTACACGGCATGCTTGCAGATACAACTTATCCTAGCTTATCTGGACCTAATGTGTATTGGGATTTCGTGGAGCTACCGAGTCAGGTTTTGGAGAACTGGTGTTACGAGAAGGAATCTCTGCAGCTTTTTGCTAAACATTATAAAACAGGTGAAGCTATACCTCAGCAATACATCGAGAAAATTAAGGAATCGGCTAACTTCCTGGAGGGAATGGCAACTTTGAGACAGTTGAGTTTCGGAATGCTTGATCTTAGTTGGCACGCTATAGACCCTTCAGATGTAAATGATGTGAAAAAGCACGAAGTGGAAGCATTTGAGCCTACGAAACTTTATCCTGATGTAGAGAGCAATTGTATGAGTACGGCATTTTCCCATATTTTCCAGGGGGGATATTCTGCCGGATATTATTCTTATAAATGGGCCGAAGTTCTTGACGCAGATACTTTCGAATATTTTACGGAAAATGGCATCTTCAGCAAAGATATCGCTGATAAATTCCGTGAAAACATTTTATCTAAAGGTGGAACTGAGCATCCTATGGAATTGTATAAGCGATTCCGTGGAAAAGAACCTAAACCAGACGCATTATTGAAAAGAGCCGGATTGATCTCGAAATAGCTGAAAACAGTAGTGGCATCTATAAATCTTATCTTTTCTATAACTTAAGATAGCCTTTCTTTTGCTATTTTTGATTAGAACCGATTTATTCTAGATCATGTCAGCTAACACCCTCGACCCGAACAAATGGGTCGATAAATATTCAGATTACCTATTCAATTATACGATCGTTCGTGTGAATAATCGTGAGGTAGCTAACGATCTTATTTCAGAAACATTTTTGGCTGCCTTAAAATCGGCTAAGAATTTTAAGGGTGAAGCAAGTGAAAGAACCTGGCTGATTTCGATCTTAAAAAGAAAAATTATAGATTACTACCGGAAAATAAATTCGAGAAAAGGAAAGGCGGAAGTAAAGATCAACTATTCTGATGATTATAATGAAGGTGAATGGTTGGAAGAGCAGGTTGCAGATCAATTTGACAGGACTGCAGAAGATGAAATGGAAAACAACGAACTTGGACTTGCCATCTTGGATTGTCTAGATTCTATCAATGAAAAACACGCTGAGATTTTCAAGCGTAAAACAATAGATGGAGCTGATACTGAAGCAATTTGTAATGAATTTAATATCACGCCGTCTAACCTCTGGGTTATAATTCACAGGGCCAGAACCGCCTTGGCTGCTTGTTTAGAAAAAAACTGGTTTTAATTATGAGTAAGAAAAGTAAGTTCTCTTTTGTTGATTGTTCTGAAGCAGCAACGTGTTGTAACAAGGCTCAATACGAAGAAGCTAATTTATTCGAGAAAGCTAAACTGATGCTTCACCTGGCTTTTTGCAAAACCTGCAGAAAATTTTCCAATAGAAATTCCAAGCTTACTCATTTGATGAAGGAATCCAAACTTAAAACTTGTCCCGAAGAAAAGAAAAAGCAGTGGAAAGAGCAGATTAAAAAGGAATTTGCGGAAGAACGAACTTAAAAACAAGATAAATTCCTAAATACAAAATAGGTATCGCTTCTACCCAGAAAGAAGAGTAATATTTCTTCTGAAATTCTTTCGATCTCCACAACACAACTCCACTCACGAGTAAAATTAACAATAGCGCCAGAAATTCATTAGAATTAAAAGTCTTCTGAAATATTTCTAAAACGAAAATCAGTATTATTAGAACTGTTCCAAAAACTTTTGTTTTAAAGGTTCCTAACAATTGAGGAATCGTGCCTAATTCCTCATTATCAAAATTGAGATCTCTTATTTCAAAGGGTAGAGTTAGAACGATTACAAGCATTAAGCGTTGTAGAAAATCAACTATTAAGTCTGTTCCAAGATATTTCTCGGCATTTATAAGCGGTAGTATCTCAGTAGCTCCTGCCCAAACGATCGCGATTATAAAAATTTTCAGTCCCGGAAGACTTCGTAGATTTTTTTCACCACCAAATACCGGTATTGCGTAAAGCACAGTGAAAACTCCCAAAATTGCTGTAGCGATTAGGACATCTGTTTCTAATTGAAAGCAGAAATAAATAAGTGCCAGGAAACAAATCCCGGAATATACCTGTATGATTCTTAGGTTTTGGGCCAGGCTTAAATGATGCAGTTTGGCGATTCCCGCATACTTTACAAAATTATAGCCTGTGATAGATGAAAAGAAAATGAATAAAATTAGGTCTAGATCCAGTTCTAAACCATGCTCAAAAAAAGTGATCAGCGTAAATGCAACAACCGCTAAAGAAACATGGATGCTACTATTTATATATAATTCGAAAGCATTTTTCAAATACTTCATTTTACGAAATTACATATAAAATCAAATACATGATTCCGGGTGAAAAATCTTAACAACTGTATACCGCTAAACTTTAAAAAATTAGCATGAATTTATGTATTTTCGCAGCACGAAAAACACAACTATTTTATTTTAATGAGAACAGATTCTTTCGCGTTACGTCATATAGGTCCTAAAGCAGAAAATCTACAGGAAATGCTGGACACTATAGGTGCTGAGTCTTTAGATCAATTGATATACGAAACGATCCCGGATGATATTAGGTTGAACCAGCCTTTAAACCTTCCGAAAGCGATGAGTGAAAATCAATATGCTGAGCATATTAAAAAGCTTTCAGAAAAGAACAGGGTATTTAAAACCTATATCGGGCTTGGTTATCATCAGGCTATACTTCCTGCAGTTATCCAGAGAAATATTCTGGAAAATCCAGGTTGGTATACCGCTTATACTCCGTACCAGGCCGAAATTGCACAGGGACGTTTAGAAGCTTTGCTTAATTTCCAGACGATGGTAAGTGATCTTACAGGAATGGAACTGGCGAATGCTTCTTTACTGGATGAATCTACAGCTGCTGCTGAAGCGATGGCTTTGCTGTACGCCGTTCGTGATAGAAAGCAGAAAAAAAATGAGGTAAATAAATTCTTTGTTTCTCAACAAACTTTGCCACAGACCATTTCTTTAATGGAAACCAGGGCAAATTTCCTGGGAATCGATATGGTAGTTGGTGATCATGAAGAATTTGATTTTTCAGAGGAATACTTTGGAGCATTAGTTCAGTATCCAGGAAAATTCGGACAGGTTTTCGATTATTCAGAATTTGTGGAGAACTGTCAGAACGCAGGAATTAAAATCGCTTTTGCGGCAGATATTCTTAGCCTGGTAAAATTACAGGCACCGGGAGAACTGGGTGTAGATGTTGTTGTAGGAACCACCCAAAGATTCGGAATCCCTCTAGGTTATGGAGGACCTCACGCAGCATATTTTGCCACGAAAGAAGAATATAAGCGAAACCTTCCAGGAAGGATCATTGGATTAACTAAGGATCTTGACGGAAATAACGCTTTGAGAATGGCTCTTCAAACCAGAGAGCAACATATAAAAAGAGACAAAGCCACATCTAATATTTGTACTGCTCAGGTTTTACTGGCAGTTATGGCTGGAATGTACGCAGTTTACCACGGGCCAAAAGGTCTTGAATACATTGCTAATACGGTTCATGCTTCCACGGTCACTCTTGAAGATAATCTGAAGGATCTTGGTTTTGAGCAACTGAATTCGGCATATTTTGATACTATTCATATTAAAGCCGACGCTTCTAAATTGAAGAATCTCGCTGAAAAGCATGAGATCAATTTCTACTATCCTGATAACGAAAGCGCTTGTATTTCTATTAATGAAACTACAACTACAGATGATCTTAATGCTATTGTAGCTGTTTTTGCTGAATTAGTTGAAAAAGAAAATAAGCAAATCGAAGAACTTACTGACAGAACCACGATTCCTGTAAATCTGGAAAGAAAAACAGAATTTTTGACGCATGAAGTTTTCAATCTCTATCATTCAGAGACTGAATTAATGCGCTATATCAAGAAATTAGAACGTAAAGATCTTTCATTGAATCATTCGATGATCTCTTTAGGTTCGTGTACCATGAAGCTGAATGCAGCTTCAGAAATGTTGCCACTTAGTAATCCGCAATGGGGTAATTTACACCCATTTGTTCCAGTTGATCAGGCGGAAGGTTATCAAACCGTATTAAAAGAACTGGAAGATCAGCTTACCGAGATCACAGGATTTTCAGCTACTTCTTTACAGCCAAACTCTGGTGCCCAGGGAGAATATGCAGGACTGATGGTCATCAGGGCTTATCACGAAGCAAATGGAGAAGGTCACAGAAATGTTTGCTTAATACCTTCATCTGCTCACGGAACTAATCCTGCTTCAGCTGTAATGGCCGGCATGAAAGTGGTGGTAACCAAAGCTACTGAAAATGGTAATATCGATGTAGAAGATCTGCGTGAAAAAGCGATTAAACACAAAGACAATTTAGCTGCTTTAATGGTAACCTATCCTTCTACACATGGTGTATTTGAATCTGCGATTCGCGAGATCACGAATATCATTCACGAAAATGGTGGTCAGGTTTATATGGATGGTGCTAACATGAACGCTCAGGTTGGTTTAACCAATCCGGGGAGAATTGGAGCTGACGTTTGTCACCTCAACCTTCACAAAACTTTCGCTATTCCTCATGGAGGTGGCGGACCAGGTGTGGGACCAATATGTGTTGCAGAACAATTAAAACCATTTTTACCTGGTAACCCAGTGATAAAAACCGGGGGAGAAAAAGCTATAGGGGCGATTTCATCAGCTCCTTGGGGATCTTCTTTAGTATGTTTGATCTCTTACGGATATATCAAAATGCTTGGAACCGGCGGACTTCAAAAAGCCACGGAATACGCTATTTTGAATGCAAATTATATTAAAGCAAGACTTGATGGTCATTATAAAACCTTGTACTCTGGAGAAAGAGGAAGAGCAGCCCATGAATTGATCATAGACTGCAGACCTTTTAAAGAACAGGGAATTGAAGTTACAGATATCGCGAAGAGATTGATTGATTACGGTTTCCACGCTCCTACAGTATCATTTCCCGTAGCAGGAACTATGATGATAGAACCTACCGAGAGCGAGAGTAAACCAGAATTAGATCGTTTTTGTGACGCTTTGATCTCTATCAGAAAAGAGATTGATGAGCTAACCGCTGAAGACACTAACAATGTATTGAAAAATGCCCCGCATACAATTCATATGCTGACTTCAGATGAGTGGAATTTACCTTATTCAAGAGAGAAGGCAGCATATCCGCTGGCCCATCTTCATGATAATAAATTCTGGCCAAGCGTTAGAAGAGTTGACGAAGCCTTTGGAGACAGAAATTTAATGTGTACCTGTCCCCCAACAGAAGAATACGCAGAAGCTTAAGACTGTAAAGTCTTCGTTATAAAGAAAAACCTGTCTGATGGCAGGTTTTTTTTGACCAAAAAAATATCTATTTTAATCGGGTATTAATACTATTTATTTAAATTGTAAAATTAACAATAAGAAAGTCAGATGAACTGCAAAATCACCGGAACGGGAAGCTATATACCAAATGTTGTAACAAAAAACGCTGACTTTAACCAACACGAATTTTATAACCTGGATGGTTCAAATTTTCCTCAGGATAATGAGACCACCATCAGGAAGTTTAAAGCTATTACCGGGATTGAAGAAAGACGCTATCTGGATGAAAATCTAAACACTTCAGATATAGCGGTTATTGCCAGCCAGAAAGCGATAGAAAGTTCAGGTATAGACCCGGAAACTTTAGATTATATTATCGTAGCGCATAACTATGGCGATGTAAAATCTAATTCAATTCAAAGTGATACCGTCCCCAGCCTGGCAACGAGAGTTAAATCACATTTAAGGATTAAAAATCCGAAGTGTGTAGGATATGACCTGCTTTTCGGGTGCCCGGGTTGGATCGAAGGAATGATACAGGCTAAAGCATTTATAAATGCAGGGATCGCTAAAAAGTGTCTTATTATTGGAGCTGAAGCGCTTTCCAGAGTTGTAGATAAACATGACCGAGATTCCATGATATTTTCAGATGGTGCCGGTGCTGTGATTTTAGAGGCGTCAGAAGAGGAGTCTGGAATTCTATCTCACGAATCTGCCACTTATTCTTTTCAGGAGTCAGACTATATCTATTTCGGGAAGTCTAATCATACAACTGCTCCGGAAGAGGTAAGATACATTAAGATGCACGGAAGGAAGATCTACGAATTTGCGCTTATGAACGTTCCGAAAGCGATGAAAGAATGCCTTGAAAATAGCGGCAAATCTATCAACGACCTGAAAAAGATCTTTATTCACCAGGCAAATGAGAAAATGGATCATGCGATTATCAATAGGTTTTACAAACTTCACGGGATGACTCCGCCTGATGATGTAATGCCGATGACCATTCATGAACTCGGCAATAGTAGCGTTGCCACTGTTCCAACGTTATTTGATCTGGTTCAACGCGGGAAGATCAAAAATCAGAATTTAGAAAAAGGTGATATTGTGCTTTTTGCCAGTGTTGGTGCAGGTATGAATATCAATGCGATCACTTACCAGATCTAAAATGTACGAAAATACTTTTCCTGAAAAGCGTTATCAGAAAACACTTGAATTTTTAAAGCAAATGGTGCCTCCACCGGCTAAAGTCCTGGATCTTGGGGTGAAAAATCCATTTTCTGAAATCATGGTCGAAGAAGGTTACGAGGTTACCAATACTTCCGGGGAAGATCTTGACGATAATTTTGAAGCAGTAAAAAAAGATGAATACGATCTGGTTACGGCATTTGAAATTTTTGAACATCTCCTCGCCCCTTATAATATCATGAAAGAGATAAAGACAGATAAGATTATCGCCAGTGTCCCTTTGAAATTATGGTTCTCTCCGGCATACAGAAGCAAAACAGATAAATGGGACAGGCATTACCATGAATTTGAAGACTGGCAATTCGACTGGATTTTTGAAAAAAGCGGCTGGGAGATCAAAGAAAGATTGAAATGGACAAATCCTGTTAAGAAAATCGGCATCCGCCCGATCTTAAGAAAATTTACTCCGCGCTACTATGCGGTTTACGCGGAAAAGCAATAGGCTTCTATCCTAAAATTCTATCTTAGCAACTCACATTAATCTGTAAACCTTGAAGATCTATATTGTTATACCAGCACACAACGAAGCTAACTTTATAGGCAAAACACTGCAGTCTTTAGCAAATCAAAGTTTAAAACCCTATCAGGTAATAGTGGTAGACGACAGTTCCACCGATAATACCGCAGAAATAGTTACGGAATTTGCGGCAAAATACCCATTTATAAAATTAATTCGAAATAACTCTTCCACCGAGCATGCCCCGGGAAGTAAGGTAATAAATGCTTTTTACAAAGGCTTTTACGAACTTGATGATGACTTCGATATTATTTGCAAGTTTGATGCGGACCTTATTTTCCCTGAAAACTACCTAGAAAATATAACTAAACACTTTGAAAACGATCCTCTAGCAGGGATGGCCGGCGGGTTTTGTAGTGTTCAGCGAAAAGATAAATGGATTCCTGAAAATCTAACCGGCAAAGATCATATTCGTGGGGCATTAAAAGCGTACAGAAAACACTGTTTTATCCAGATCGGAGAATTGAAACCTGCCATGGGATGGGACACAGCCGATGAACTTCTTGCGAGATTTCATGGTTGGAAAGTGGTGACCGATGAATCTTTACTGGTAAAACATTTAAGACCTACCGGAATGAACTATTTTGAGCATTCCGGCAGGAAGCAGGGAGAAGCTTTTTACAGGCTTAGATACGGCACGTTATTAAGCTTTATAGCCTCTGCAAAGCTGGCTGCAATGAAAATGAATCCATTTGCATTCCTGCATTACATTTCTGGCTATTTTCAGGCTAAAAACAAAAAACGACCTTTTCTCGTTTCCGAAGAAGAAGGCCGTTTTATAAGAAAATTACGCTGGGAAAATATACGAAAGAAGATCGGTTAGTCTTTCAACATTATCTCCAGAGGTTGTCCTGTAGCTGCATCGGGAAACGAATTTCCAAGCATCGCTGAGATCGTTGGAGCGATATCTGGAATCACAGATTTTTCCATTGTACTACCTTGTTTCACTCCTTTTCCATAAAATATCAAAGGCACATGCGTATCATAGATAAATCCTGAACCGTGAGTAGTTCCTTTTTCAGGATAAATAATATAGCCCGGGTCAAGAACAAAAACAACATCTCCACTACGCTCCTGGTTGAATCCATTCTGAATTAATTCGCTGATTCCTTTGGTAAAACTTCCAGATTGTAATTGATCCCTTGTGTAGACTCTGGATATATTCTTCTGCTGTAATAAATAATGGGCTAATTTCTGCTGCACCACACTTAAGTTTAATTTTTCTTGCATTAATACCTCATAATCCAGAAAAACCTGATTATTAGAAATATTCATGATCAGATTTTCAACATCAAATTCATCTTGCACAAATTTTTCAATATTCTCATTCCCTTTCACATCATTGAAATAGCCTGAAGGAATTTTTCTGGTTTTTAGATAAGATGGCACATCAACTCCTCCATGATCAGCAGTCAAGAAAACAGTATATTCTCCTTCCCCTACATTTTCATCCAGATATTTAAGGAAATCGCCAATGGCAAGATCCAGGCGAATGTATGTATCTTCAACTTCTTTGGAATTTACACCAAAATTATGCCCTACATAGTCTGTACTTGAGAAACTGAGGGTTAATACATCAGTTATCGAATCTTTTCCTAGAGACTCTCCCTCGATAGCTGCTTTGGCAAATTCGGCCGTAAGATCATTTCCGTAAGGAGTTGCCTTGATCAATTCGAAATTACCGTTTTCAGCCGCGAGAGCTTTTAAATCATAAGGAAAAGTAGCCTTATCCTTTCCCTGAAATCCGAATTCAAATTCATTTTGATCGATGCCGCTTTCCGCATAGGTTTCAATATCTCTTAAAGTATTCCAAGTTTTCAAGTAGCTTTTCGCTTTTCCGGAAGCATTAAATTCTTTGACCCAATCCGGTAGTTCATCCATATAAAAAGAACTGCTAATCCATTTAGCTTCATCCCTGCCGTGAAACCAATAAGCAGCATTGGCTGTATGGCCAGCCGGAAGTATCGCTCCCCTGTCTTTTAAAGCTACACCAATGGTTTTACCTTTCATTTGCGTGTGGAGGCGATTTTCATCACCAAAAGTGGTTGACTTCATTCGCCAGGGCGACATTTTCCCGGCTCTATCTTCAGTTCCAACGGGTGTAACCGTGTTATCTGAAGCGCAGTAAACCGTATCGTTTTCAAATTTGTCAAACCAACTGTTACTGATTATCCCATGATATTCTGGTGTTGTGCCAGTAAATACAGATGCATGTCCGGGGCCCGTGTAAGTAGGCACGTAATTAAAATGGTTATTTTTAAAATTGAAACCATCATTCACTAATCTTTTAAATCCGTCTTCTCCAAACTGGTTCCAGAAGCGAGTGAGATAATCGTACCTCATCTGGTCTACAACAATTCCCACTACCAGTTTTGGTTTCTCTTCAGTGTTCTGTGCCTTAATAGGCGACAAACTCATCAGTAATATTACTGCTAATAAATACCGTTTCATTAGGTTAAGTTTTTTAATAGGCTTCAAAAATACTAAACTTGAAACGCTAAAGTTTAATTAAGCGTTAAATACTTTAGAGCATAATTTTAGTATTTTAGCTTTTCAAAAATCAATTAATGACCTACCTGCACTCCATTGGGGAATATTTTTTAATGCTTAAAGGAGTTTTTGGCCGAATGACCAAGGGTTCGGTTCTCAGAAATCTTATTTTTAAAGAGATTAATGAGCTTATAATGGGCTCCCTGGGAATTGTTTCATTTCTGTCGTTCTTCATCGGGGCGGTAGTTGCGATTCAAACGGCACTAAACCTGAATAATCCTCTAATCCCGAAATCTCTTGTCGCTTATGCAGCGAGACAGTCTGTAATCCTTGAATTTGCACCGACTTTCATTTCTATTATCATGGCAGGAAAAGTAGGTTCATTTATTACCTCTAGTATTGGATCTATGAGGGTTACTGAACAAATCGATGCACTGGAGGTGATGGGGATCAATTCAAAGAATTATCTTATTTTTCCAAAGATAATTGCGATGTTCACCTATCCTTTTGTCATCGCGATATCTATGTTTCTCGGAATAGCGGGCGCTTATTGCGCTGCAGTTTTCGGAGGCTTTGTAACTTCAGATCAGTTTTTAACCGGTCTTCAGGATGATTTTAACGGATTTCATTTGACCTATGCTTTTATAAAAACCTTTCTTTTTTCATTCATTTTAGCGACCGTTCCGGCCTATCACGGTTATCATATGAAAGGTGGAGCACTTGAAGTTGGAGAGGCTTCAACCACTTCTTTCGTTTGGACCAGTGTAGTTCTTATTATCACCAACTATTTTGTTACACAATTACTATTAAGCTAGCGAATGATACAGGTAAAAAACTTACATAAGGGATTCAATAATCAGGAAGTTCTGAAAGGGATTGATTATACATTCGAAAGAGGAAAAACGAACCTTATTATTGGTCAGTCAGGTTCAGGTAAAAGTGTTTTTCTGAAATGTATGCTTGGGCTTTTTAAAGCTGATAAAGGAACCATTGAATATGATGGTAAACCTTATTCTAGTTTTTCAGATGAGGAACAGCGCGAGCTTAGAACCGAAATGGGAATGCTGTTTCAGGGTGGCGCATTATTTGACTCTATGACCGTGGAGGAAAATGTGATGTTTCCGCTTAGAATGTTTACAAAACAGCGGAGAAAAGAGATGCTTGGAAGAGTTCACGAGGTACTGGAAAGAGTAAATCTTGAAGGTTCCGGCGACAAAATGCCTTCTGAAATTAGTGGAGGTATGCAGAAAAGGGTGGCAATTGCAAGAGCTATTGTAAATAAACCTAAATATCTTTTCTGTGATGAACCAAACTCAGGGCTTGACCCACAGACTGCTACGGTGATAGATAATCTAATTCAGGAGATCACCCACGAAAATGATATTACCACGGTTCTGATTACTCATGACATGAACTCGGTACTTGAAATTGGCGAAAGAATTGCTTTTTTGAAAGATGGGAAATTAGCCTGGAAAGGAACTAAAGACGAGATCTTCCAAACTAATGATAAAACTGTAACCGATTTCGTTTATTCTTCTAACCTGTTCCAGAAAGTTCGAGAAGCGCAATTGAAAGGACTGTAATTATCTTACATTTTTAATCGCAAGAGTATCCAGGTTTAATCTTAACCTCATCCAATTCTCAAATTTTTCCTGCTGAGAAGCTAATTCTTCATTCCTGATCTTATCATTCCAGATCACTGTAAAAGTAGGAATAGTATCAGTTTTCTGGAAATTTGTGGTTATAAGGTTGGAGTAACCTATTTCTTCAATATTTTCATAATTGATCTTCGCTTCTTTACTTAAATTATCAAAGGAGAAACTGTCCCCGCGATATTTCGATAATTCAGACTCCAGCAATTCTATTCGTCTATCCTTATTTTGAAGTACTTCCTGATTTTTCACATAAAGATCTTCCAGGATTCCGCTTCTCACTTCAGTAGATAATTGATTTAGATCCTGACTCTGGTCATTGCCCTGATGAACGATAAGTTCAGCTTCCTTAAGAGCTTCAATTTCTCCAAGCCTTTCCTGCCAGGTTGAAATGGTAGCCATGGGAATGGTGTTCCCTATCATGTACACATCAATCCTTTTCTCTTTATAATCGCTTGTAGATTTCAAAGTTTCCACTCCCGTGTACCTCACCGTATTTTCGATAAATTCAGTTGCTTTACTTTCAAAAACCTGTTGCCTAAGTAGTTTTACGAATAAGATAACACTTGGTATCATTACAATAATTGCAACAGTGGAAGCGATCTGCGCAATTCTACGGCGCCTTTTACTATTAGCATACTTTACCAATGGAAATCCTAAAAGTTTGGAGACAACAAAAGTTGATAATGCGATGAACACCGCGTTTATAGAAAAGAGGTAAAGAGCTCCCAGAGAAAACTCCCAACGCGCATTAGCTATGCCATAACCAACAGTACATAATGGCGGCATAAGAGCGGTGGCAATCGCCACCCCAAGAATCACACTGGCAATTGTTCCTTTTTTGGTCTTGGCAACGATTAGTGCCAATCCACCAAATATTGCAACCAGCACATCCAAAATGGTTGGATAAGTTCTGGCTACCAATTCAGGTGTTTCGTTTTTTACAGGAGAAATAAAGAAATAGATCGTTGCTGTTAAAACACTCAAACCAACCATAATCCCGAGGTTAACAAATGAACGTTTGAGGGTATCTACATCATTAATAGCAACAGCCATTCCTATACCTACAATTGGCCCCATTAAGGGAGAAATAAGCATCGCTCCAATAACAACTGCCGTACTACTTACATTAAGCCCAATAGACGCAACGAAAATGGAAAATATAAGAATCCAGGCATTGTGCCCTTTAAAGGAAATATCCTTCTGAACCGCTTCAACTGTAGATTCCCTGTCTGTATCTTCTCGAATATCCAGCAGTCGGCTTAAAAAGTTACGTGCCTTTTTCTGAATTTCCTTGGCGTCTTCACGCAAATTTTCAGTACCTGAAGCTTTTACCTTAGTTTCTTTATTTTCTGAATTCTCCATATTCTAACCTAGATCTTCACCAAAATCCTTCATCACCGTTTCCCGCAATTCTTTAATTTCCTGCTCTTCAGATTTTGGGACAATCATGAGAATGTCTTTGTCCTCTACCACGATATAATCTGAAAGTCCTTTTAAAACTACGATCTTTTTATCAGCCGTAGAAATAATATTATTCTCTGAATCATCTGCCAGCAATCTGCAATTGATGGCGGTATTATCATTGTCATCTGAAGGCAATTCTGTCTTAACCGAAGTCCATGTTCCAAGATCACTCCAATCAAATTTAGCCGGAATCACATATACCGAGTCTGACTTCTCCATGATTCCATAATCTATTGAGATATTGGGGGCCAATTTGTAATTATCATCAAGAAATTGCTGCTCGTCCTGGGTGTTAAATTTAGATTCCCCTTTATTTAAAACCTTGTAAACTTCTGGCAAATGCTTTTCAAAATTCTCTATAATAAATTTAGTGCTCCAGATAAATATCCCAGCATTCCAGGCATAGTTACCCGCCTCAATGAATTTTTCAGCTTTCTTTTTCCCAGGTTTCTCGGTAAACTCATCTACCTTCTTAAGATCTTCTTTATCTTCTTTATCGTACTTGATATATCCATAGCCGGTGTTCGGTTCTGCAGGTTCGATACCTAAAGTCACCAGCTTATCTTTATTTTCAACTTCATCAAAAGCCTGTTGTACCGCCGAAATAAATTCATCCTCTTCTTTTATCCAATGATCGCTCGGTGCCACCACCGTAAGAGCTTTTGGGTTTTTCTTATATATCTTCATCGCACCAAGCAGTATACTCGGGGCAGTGTTTCTCATTTCCGGTTCAGGTACGATCTGTTCATCCTTTATTTGAGGCATCTGTTCCTTTACCATTTCTACATACCTCGCGTTCGTTAGGATATAAATATTCTCTGAAGGGATGATTTTAGAAAGACGTTTGAAAGTTCGTTGAAACAATGTTTCTCCAGCCCCTAGAATATCAATGAACTGTTTAGGATTTGATGCTTTACTTGCAGGCCAGAATCTTGAACCGACGCCTCCTGCCATAAGAATTGCATAATAATTATCCTTTTTACTACCTGTCATAACTTTAAACCTTTATCAACTGTACCTCAGCATTAGGCTGAAACAAATAAATTCTTCCCGTGTCCATCTCCAGACATTCATATCTTTTCACTTTTCTCGGTCCTTTTTTAAAGGTCTTCCCGTTATGAATTTTAAACAGACTTCCAGAAGGAATTTCAAAAATATAGCTTTTATCGTTTTCCGGATCAAAACTTTTCAAGGCCACCGATAATGCTGCATCCGTATCGCTGCTTGCCTTTGGGTTTCTAAAGTGATTGGCGATTACCGGAAGTAATGAATTTGGAAAAATTTCTGGTCTTATAAATGGTAGCATAAGACTTCTGAAGCAATGCTTCCATTCATTACCATGTGGTTTGATATTTCTACCGTATTTCTTAAAGGCTATCAAATGTGCAATTTCATGTACGGTGGTAATTAGAAAACGGTATCTATTTAGGTTCGCATTAATAGTGATCTGTTGAGTGCCATCTGGCATTCTTCGATAATCACCATGCCTGGTTACCCTTTCGTTTACGATCTTCAGATGGACACCATTCATTTTTATCAGTTCTGAAACCGGTTCTACCGAATTGGCAGGCAAATATTTCGCAAGAATCTCTCTCATCTATCAGGGTGTGCTATTGGACACCTGCAATATTTTTCCGTTATAGAGTTTCTGACCGTTCAAGCTGAAATCGGCGATGTAATTAGCCATATCTTCTGCTGAAACCGGAGCTTTATATCCTGGAAATGCCTCTTCCAGCATTTCGGTTTGAACAGCACCCAGCGCCAAGGCATTGAAAGAAGGCCCATTTTCTTTATATTCTTCAGCAAGCAGCTCTGTAAGGGTCAATAGAGCTCCCTTACTTGAGCTATAAGCTGCCAGTCCCGGAAATTTCATACTTCCCTGAATTCCACCCATACTGCTTATGTTTAACACATGAGAGGTCTTACTCATAAACGGAACCATTTTCCTGGTTATTTCTGCCACTCCAAAGACATTCACCTTATAAACTTTTTCGAAATCCTTATAAGTTGAATCTTCAAAAGGTTTATTCAGTAAAGCTCCCGCATTATTGATTAGAATATCCACTTTAGAATTCCATTTCTCAGAAATATAATCTGTAGCTTTTTTGATACTTTCTTCTTCTACTATATCAAAAGAGAACGTGTGAACGTTCTCTAGTTTTAAATCTGTTACAGGCTTCTCATTTCTTGAAAGAGCCAGTACCTGATGTCCCATTCTGGACAAAATTTTTACCAGCTCATAACCAATACCTCTACTTGTTCCCGTAATTACGATATTTTTCATTAATCGTTCATTTTTATTTCTTTCTCAGCTGTATTTGCCATTTTAGATAATCCTGGAATCAGGTCTTCAATTAAAGAAGCCATAAATTCAGCATCAAGAAAAGATGATTCATCATCTACATGATGATAATAAGGATAATTTGAAAAATCAAAAGTACTTACTGTTTGTGACGGAACATTGAATTCTTCAAAAAATGGGTAGTTATCACTTCGCTTGAACAAACTCATTTGTTGCGCCTGTGGCAAGAATCCAAGCACATTTTCATCTTCAGAATATGAATTGAACTTTTCAGCAAGATTTGATTTTTCGAATCCCGTTAAATAAGCCTTGTAATCTTTAGCTTTCATCGGCACTCCAATCATTTCCAAATTGAACATCACATAAAGATCAAGACCGTCTGCCTTCAATTTTTCAGCTAAATGTCTAGAACCTCTAAGTCCCATTTCTTCTGCAGAAAACAGTGCAAAAATAATACTCCTTTTATTATCTGAATTTTCTGCAAAGTATTTCGCCAGCTGAATTACTCCAACTGTACCAGCAGCATTATCATTGGCTCCATTGGCGATGGTATCACCTTCAACTTCTTTCCCGTTGCCTATGTGATCGTAGTGCGCTCCTATAATGATGAATTCATCTTTTAGTTCAGGATCTGTTCCTTCAACCACCCCAAGAATATTGAAGCCCTGAATATCGTTTACCATAAAACTATCCCGATAAGTCTCGAAATAAGGTTTGACACCGAAAGACTTGAATTTACCTTCTATAAAACTAGCGGCATCTTCTATACCTTCTGTTCCGGTTTTTCTCCCCATTAATTCATCGGAAGCTAAATAGGTGAGTTCCTGCTTAACTTCGTCCTTAGAAACTTCGATTTTAGCAATTTCTGCGCCCGTGTTATTTGAATTCTGACCGGAGCATGCAAGAACGGATAACATCATAAAGAGCAATCCGCCGAATCTGTTGAATTTTGTAATTTTTCTCATACTGCTAAAGATAAAAAAATCCCGCGATAAGGCGGGATTCTTGTTATTAATTAAAGACTGGAATTATGCCAGCATGGTCACTGGATTTTCCAGGTAAGTTTTCAAAGTTTGCAAGAATGCTGCTCCTGTAGCACCATCTACAGTTCGGTGGTCACAAGCAAGAGTCAACTTCATAGTATTTCCTACTACGATCTCACCATTCTTAACAACCGGTTTCTCCACGATAGTACCTACAGATAGGATCGCCGAATTTGGTTGATTAATGATACTTGTAAATTCAACAATTCCGAACATTCCAAGGTTTGAAACAGTAAAAGTGCTTCCTTCCATATCAGCAGGCTGAATTTTCTTGTTTCTTGCTTTTCCGGCAAGATCCTTCACGTTTCCACCAATTTGTGTAAGGGACATCTGATCTGCAAATTTAAGTACAGGCACTACCAGACCTTCTTCTACCGCTACAGCAACACCCATATGAATATGCTTGGCGATTTTAGTATTATCACCAGTCCATTGGCTATTTACCTGCGGATGCTTTCTTAGAGCCATGGCCGAAGCCTTAATAACCATATCGTTGAAAGAAACCTTCACATCTGGCATTTCATTGATATGCTTTCTTGAATTCATCGCATTTTCCATGTTCACTTCAATCGTAAGATAGTAGTGAGGTGCAGTAAATTTAGATTCGCCAAGTCTCTTAGCGATCACTTTACGCATTTGAGAATTCTTGCGATCTTCAAAGCTTTCTTCTCCTGCCGGCACGTAAGGTTGTGCAGCAGCAGTTGTTTTTTCAGCTGAATCAGATTTTGCTTCAGCCCCAGCTGGTTTCGCAGATTCTTTATAATTCTCGATGTCTTTCTTAACAATTCTTCCGTTTTCTCCGGAACCTTTTACGTCAGAAAGATCGATTCCTTTATCCTCAGCCATTTTCTTAGCTAAAGGTGAAGCAAAAATTCTTCCGCCGTCTTTAGATTGAGAATCGCTTCCAGATTTCTTCTCTTCAGAGTCCTGCTTTTCAGAATCTTTAGAAGTATCGGTTTCTTTGTCTTTTTCTGAATCTTTATCTTCAGATTTCTTTGCTTTTTTCTTTCCGCCTCCAGAAGTATCAATTTTGGAAACATCAGTTCCTTCGGGACCAATAATTGCTAAAAGACTATCTACTTTTGCAGATTCACCTTCCTGAATACCAATTTTTAAAAGCGTCCCTTCGTAGAAAGATTCAAATTCCATCGTCGCCTTATCAGTTTCGATCTCGGCAAGAATATCTCCTTCTTCTACTTTATCTCCTTCCTGCTTCAACCATGAGGCTACAGTTCCCTCTTCCATGGTATCGCTTAGACGAGGCATTTTAATGATCTCTACACCTTCAGGAACCTCAGATCCTGAATCGTCATCATCTCCATCGTCATCAGAATCGGAATCAGATTCATCTTTAGAATCCTTTTCTTCTTCTTTATTATCTTCTTTCTTATCTTCTTTTTTCTTATCTGAAGAATCACCTCCTCCACCATTGATTAGATCTGAAATATCTTCTCCTTCTTTTCCAATTATGGCTAATAATTCATCAACCGGAGCACCATCTCCCTCTTCAACTCCAATATGAAGCAAAGTACCTTCATAAAAAGATTCGAATTCCATGGTAGCCTTATCGGTTTCGATCTCGGCCAGAATATCACCTTCTTCTACTTTATCTCCTTTTTGTTTCAGCCACTTTGCAACGGTACCTTCTTCCATGGTATCGCTTAAGCGCGGCATTTTGATAACTTCTGCCATAATCTAGTCTAATTTATGTGCCAGGAAAGGATAGTCTTCCTGTTCGTAAACAACGTCGTACATTACATTTGTATCTGGGAAATCAGATTCATCTGCGAATTTTTCACATTCTGAAACCAGATCTTTAACGCGTTTATCAATCTCTTTAATTTCTTTATCTGTAGCGTATTTTTTCTCCTTGATAACGTTCTTCACTTTCGTTATAGGATCCAGCTTTTGATATTCAGCAACCTCATCTTTGGTACGATACTTTTGAGCATCACTCATGGAATGACCTCGGTAACGGTATGTTTTCAATTCAAGGAAAGTTGGACCATTACCTTTTCTGGCTCTGGTGATCGCTTCATCAAGTGCTTCAGCAACTTTCACAGGATCCATCGCGTCTACCGGGCCGCATGGCATTTCATAACCATTCCCCAGTTTCCAGATCTCAGTATCTTTTGAAGTACGAGCAACAGATGTTCCCATCGCATACCCATTATTCTCAACACAAAATACCACTGGAAGATTCCAGTTTACCGCCATGTTAAGAGTTTCATGTAAAGATCCCTGTCTTACAGCGCCATCTCCCATGAAAGTAAGGGTCACATTGTCCCTTTTATGATATTTATCTGCAAAGGCAAGTCCGGCACCTAGAGGAATCTGACCTCCTACGATCCCGTGACCACCATAAAATCTTTGTTCTTTGGCAAAAATGTGCATTGATCCACCTAGTCCCATTGAAGTTCCAGTCTTTTTACCATAAAGTTCTGCCATCACTTTCTTTGGGTCTACACCCATACCAATTGGCTGAACGTGGTTTCGGTAAGCCGTGATCATACGATCCTTCTCCAAATCCATGGCGTGAAGTGCACCGGCCAAAATAGCTTCCTGTCCGTTATATAAATGTAAAAATCCTCTAACTTTCTGTTGAATATAAACCTGCGCAAGCTTATCCTCGAATTTGCGCCAGAACAACATATCCTCGTACCACTTTAAATATGTGGCTTTTGTAATTTTCTTCATCTAAAATTTATATTTAAAGGCCAGACAGATTGGTTTTGCCAAGCGGATAACAAAAATACTATTTTCGATAAGAAACGAAAACAGTTTTCTAGCAAAAATCACGAAAACCTTATAGGCAGGAATTATCAAATACTAAAGGCAATAAATCCTTAACAGATTCAGCCTTTACTACTTTTCCTGTTTCACCCATAAAATATAGCTCGATCACCTCTTCCTGCTTTACTTCATACTCAACTAAAGCCTGCCTGCAAGCACCACATGGAGGAACAGGAGAAATTACCTTATGCCTGAGTGATTTTGCAGAAATCGCAATTTTTAAAATCCTTGAGTTTGGGAACCTTGCTCCCGCCGCATAAACTGCAGTTCTTTCCGCACACAGGCCGGAAGGATAGGAGGCATTTTCCTGATTACTACCTATAATAATTTCTTCATTATCTAATAGAATCGCTGCCCCTACTTTGAAACTGGAGTAAGGTGCATAGGCATTATCTCTTACTTCTATAGCCTGTTGCATTAAATTCTGAACATCCTCAGGTATCTCTTCTATAGATTCATAAACTTCTAAACGCGAAGTAATGGTAAGTGGCTTCATAAATTATAATTGGAAGAACAAGGTAACAGAAACCAGAAAGGTTTCCATCAGTAATAAGATAGTTTTAAGATTTAACTTTTAGTTATTGTAGCTTTCCCCGAAGTTGAAACTCAAACCAAAACGCAGGGTACCTTCTAAAGGACTGGGCACAGACGAGGTTGAAAATAAGTAAGAAGCGTCGATAATTATGTTTTCATAAGCGAAACCGGCACCAAGCGAAAAGAACCTCCTAAATCCTTTATCTTCGCTCTCATTAAAGTAACCCGCTCTTAATGCAAATTTCTCTCTGTACCAGTATTCTGCTCCCAGAGCAAGTGTAAGCTCTTTCAATTCTTCTGAAAAACCATCAGGCGCATCTCCAAAAGATTTAAATATTCCTTCTATAGATCCAATGGAATTATATTCCTCATCGTCTTCAGCATCAATATCACCGTCATTATCAAAATCCTGAGGCGTTGGCACCAATAATTTATTGAATTCTACATAAGTCCCTAAACGATTATCAGCATCAAAAATAAAATCGAAACCGGCTCCAAGTTTAAGGTTGGTTGGAATAAAGTTTTCCTGACCAGCATCATCATATTTCATTTTAGGACCAATATTGGAAATAGCAGCTCCTAATCTCCAACGACCATCAAAGTTACTCAAGGTCAACTGCTCACTTTCATAATATGCAGCAACGTCTACTCCAAAAGTAGAGGCCGCTCCAAGATCCTCATTATCCTGTAATCCAAGATCAGACCTCAAATATCTTCCGGCTACCGCCATAGAAAATGTTTCACTTAATTTAAGAGCGTAGGAAACATCAAAAGTAAGCTCATTTGGGCTAACCAATAATGGCAGATCTTCAAATCCCTGACGGGTTTCAATTGATCCAAGACTAAAATACCTAAGACTGGCAGCAACAGCGCTACGATCATCAAGTTTATGGAAGTAGTTAAGACTTCCAAGAAATATATCGTTTACAATCTCACTAAGGTATGGAGTATACGAAACAGCAACTCCGTTTTCTCTATTCGCAAAGGCATATTTTGCTGGATTCCATTGTTGGGAAAAAACATCTGGTGATGTTGCAACTCCCTGGTCACCCATTCCGGCAGCACGCGCATCAGCCGCTACCAGTAAAAAAGGAACAGCTGTGGTAATTACCCTATCCCTATCATTTTCCTGTGCAAACAATGAAAGATCGGCAAACAAAACCGCCGCGATCAAAAAGAATGTAATTTTTTTCATTATAGTAGTTAATGATAAACAAATATATAGTAATATTCCTGTTAAGAAAGAACCAGTTCACGAAAAAGCTTTCTCAACTTCTATAAACTCAATAAATCTAAGATAGTGATTACATTAGGGGTTATTGAATATAACTCAAATTAATGGAATTTATTGCACTCTTCAGATAAGAGGTCATTAAATTCGATAAAAATTATAATCACACATAATTTTTAGGTTATTTAGCCGTTAAAAATCTTTCACTAGGATTGAAACTTAAAAGCCTAATAATAAACCGAATATAAAACGAACTTAGGTTATGGCATATCAGAGAGTTATGTGATTTCTAACTCTTTTAGAATTAACAAAATAATCTTGTACATTTATCGTTAATTAGTATATTGCAAAGCCTAAATTTCTATCATAAAGAAGGGAATACTATGAAATTGAATGTAGCTTTAAAAGCCGTTATTGCTGTCGTTTGTGGCGTTAGCTTACTAAGCTGTAATAAATCCAACAATTACAAAAATACATCTCGCGCTACCGGATGGGACATTAATTCGGATGAAGGCGGATTCCAGTACAATACTGATTATAAAGAGCAGGAAGCTGCTCCGGGATTGGTTTTTGTAGAAGGAGGAACTTACACAATGGGACGTGTTCAGGATGACCCGATGCACGACTGGAACAACACTCCTACTCAACAGCACGTACAGTCTTTTTATATGGATGAAACTGAAGTAACCAACAAGATGTATCTTGAATATCTTGACTGGTTAAGAAGAGTTTTCCCACCAAGCGAAGAGAATTACAAAAACATCTATAATGGAGCGCTTCCAGACACTTTGGTATGGAGAAACCGTTTAGGATATAATGAAACAATGGTTACCAACTACCTGCGTCACCCAGCCTATGCTGAATACCCGGTTGTTGGAGTTAGCTGGATACAGGCAGTTGAATTCAGTAAGTGGAGAACAGACCGAGTAAACGAACATCGTTTGGAAGACGAAGGTTTCATTAAAGAAGGTGCTCACCTTACTGATGTAGATGCTTCTTCCACTTTTAATACTGAAACTTATATTCACACTCCAAGTAAAGCTTACGGTGGTAACACTGAAATTAGCCAGGGAGGAGATGAATCTCAGGATAGGTTAAGCGAAACTAATGATGCTGGAAATCCAGTTAAAAAAGTTTATCCAGGTCGTGAAAGCGGACTTATTTACCCTGAATACAGACTTCCTACTGAGGCAGAATGGGAATATGCTGCTCTAGGTCTTGTTGGAATTAGAAACTACAACACTTACCGTGGTAGAAAGAAGTATCCATGGGATGGGCAGTACACCAGAAACGGCGATGTTAAGAAAATGGGAGACCAGCTTGCAAACTTTAAACAAGGTGATGGTGACTACGGTGGAATCGCAGGATGGAGTGATGATGGAGCAGATATCACTGCTGAAGTAAAAACATACGAGCCTAATGATTATGGTCTTTATGACATGGCTGGTAACGTTGCAGAATGGGTTGCCGATGTATACAGACCTATCGTAGATGATGAATTCAACGATTTCAACTATTACCGTGGTAACGTTTATACTAAACATGAAATCACGGAAGACGGAACTGTGAGAGTAGTTGGAACTGATGATATTGTATATGATACTTTGAGTAATGGAAAACTGGTTGCAAGAAACCTACCTGGTGAAATCGCTCAGGTTGCGGTTACTGAAGAAGATACTTACATGAGAACTAACTTTACAGATAGTGACCAAAGAGATTTTAGGGATGGTGATAAAAGTTCAAGCAGATATTACCAGCCTTTTCAGGAAGTAGAAGAGGATCCTTCTAAAAGAATGTATAACTCTCCAACTTATGACAACTTCACTTATGCAGATAGCAGTGCTGAAGAAGGAATTACAGAAAGAGGTTATGACAAGGAGAAAAGAACAACACTTATTAGTAATGAAGTAAGAGTTTACAAAGGTGGTAGCTGGAGAGATAGAGCTTACTGGCTAGATCCTGCTCAACGCCGTTACTTCCCTCAGGATATGGCGACAGATTATATTGGATTTAGAAACGCTATGTCCAGAGTTGGTTCAAAATCACTTGACAAAAACAAATCGGCTAGAAGCAATTAATAAGCCTCTACCATAAAATAAACTTAAAGCCCTAAATTGTTTAGGGCTTTTTTTATAGCTTTATTTTATGAATACAGCTCGACTACATCAACGTTTTCTGCTATCTGCAGGTGTTGATACCGATACCCGAAACATTAGAAAAGACAGTATGTTTTTCGCTCTTAAAGGCGAAAAATTCAATGGCAATCAGTTTGCTGAAAGCGCCCTGGAAAAAGGCGCCCGGTATGCGGTGGTAGATGATAAGGAATACGCCAAAAACAAAGAGAATTATATCGTTGTCAAGGATGTTCTCAAAAGCCTTCAGAAACTAGCAGAATATCATCGAAAGTATTTAAACATTCCTATCCTTGCGATTACCGGAAGTAACGGAAAAACCACCTCTAAAGAATTGATCAACTCAGTTCTTTCCAGAAGATTTAAAACGATCGCGACCAAGGGTAACTTAAATAACCATATTGGAGTTCCGCTAACCTTACTTTCGATGGATGACCAAACTGAATTTGGTATCGTGGAAATGGGTGCTAACCATCTTAACGAAATTGAGTTTTTATGCGGTATCGCAAATCCCGATTACGGATATATTACTAATTTCGGAAAGGCTCATTTGGAAGGTTTCGGGAGTCTTGAAGGAGTCGTAAAAGGTAAAACAGAGCTTTACAAGGATCTACAGGAAAGACACAAATTAATATTCCTGAATATTGATGATGAAATTCAAAAAAGACACGAGAATTATAAGCACACTTTTACTTTTGGTGAGGATAAAAATGCAGATGTTTCTGTAAAATATCATTCAGGATTACAACATGCGCAACTCAATTATAATAAAACCGATTTTAAGAGTCAGCTTACCGGTTCCTATAACGCCAAAAATATGGCCGCGGCTTTATGTATAGGACTTTATTTTAAGGTTGATTTCAACGAAATCCAGGATGCTATCCAGAAATATAGTCCGCAGAATAACAGGTCGCAAATAATTGAAGAAGGCAGCAATACTATTATTATGGACGCTTACAATGCCAATCCTACAAGTATGCATGCTGCTTTAGAGAATTTCAAACAGTTGCAAACCGACAAACAGAAAATAGCAATTCTTGGCGATATGTTTGAACTCGGAAGCTCTGCCGCAACGGAGCATCAGGTCATAGCTAATTACGTTCAGAACAGCAATTTTACTGAAACTTATCTTCTAGGCGATAATTTTAAACAGACGGATACCAGCAGTAATTTTATCTTCAAATTCAAATCTATGGATAGCCTTAAAGAACACCTCAAGGAAACTAATTTTCAAAATTGCTATTTCCTTATAAAAGGTTCCAGAGGAATGGCTTTGGAAAGAGTTTTAGACAGCATTAAGGCCTAAATTTTTATTCTGACTTGGGTTTTCTGGTTGAATGAAGCATGTCCATCCTCCAGCCATCTTCCGTTTTTAAAGCAGTGGCGCTTTCCAGCCAGTGCATCTCGCCAACAAGATTGCCATCTTTCATAAATTCTGCATTGTTATGATAAGCAATCCACGCTGTGTTCCCAGATATCTTGATCTCAATAAATTCAAAATCATTCAATCGATCTATTCCATTCATCGAACCATTAGTAAGCATACTTTTGAGTTTATCCATATCCCAAATTTCACCATGTTCAAGAAGAATGAAATCTGCGGTAAAATAATCAGGTATTGATTCCATTTTAAGATCAGACAATACATCGTCAAAGGAATTCTGAACCAATGCCTTCAATTGTTCTTCATCGGTAGAATTCTGAGCATTGAAAGATTGAATAGAAAAAAGAATTAAGAAAAGGAATAGAAGCTTTTTCATGAATATTGAAATTGATTGATACATCCTTTAAAGTTAATCAATTCAGAAAATAAAAAAACCTCACATTGTGAGGTTTGAAAAATGTGAGTGATACTGGATTCGAACCAGTGACCCCTACCCTGTCAAGGTAATGCTCTGAACCAACTGAGCTAATCACCCATTCAGAACAAATATATCAAAAAGGAAGGGACAATTTTATTTCTATATAAACTATAAGGAATAAAAAAAGGCCTCCATATAGGAAGCCTTTATAATTTCTGTGGGCGCGAAGGGATTCGAACCCCTGACCCCTTGGGTGTAAACCAAGTGCTCTGAACCAACTGAGCTACGCGCCCTTACATGATTGCGGATGCAAATATATCAAAAATCAGAAATACCCAATGTATTTATATAAAGAAATTAAAATTATTTTTAGAACATAAAAAAGGCTTCCAAAACTGGAAGCCTTTTTATTTCTGTGGGCGCGAAGGGATTCGAACCCCTGACCCCTTGGGTGTAAACCAAGTGCTCTGAACCAACTGAGCTACGCGCCCTTGCGATTGCGGATGCAAATATAGACCAGATTTTGAATTACACAAAACAATTTAAGCGAAAAATGAAATTAAATTTCAATACCTCGAAGCCTCTATTTCCCTGAAAAAAGTAAGCTATTAAGCATCAGGTTATTGCTATTTTGAAACCTATCCCCAAATACTATATATCACAAATTTGAAAAGTTATAATACCTCTGCAACTGTAAAATTGCTTCCGCCTATGAATATCAGGTCCTCATCTAAGGCTTCTTCCTCCGCAGCAAGAAACGCAGCATTTACAGAATTATAGACATTCCCTTCTAAATCAAATTTTTGACTTTCTTTTTGGAGAATAGCAGCATCAAGACCTCTGGGCACATCGGGTTTAGCGAAATAATAGTGTGCTTTTTTAGGAAGTAATGGCAAAACTTTTGAAAGATCTTTATCATTTACAACTCCCAGAACAATATGTAAATTTTCAAACTTCACCTTTTGAAGTTGTTTCATTACAATCTTCAAACCCTCCGCATTATGAGCAGTATCACAGATCACCTTCGGCTTTTCTCTGATAATATCCCATCTGCCTTGAAGACCGGTGTGCAGTTTTACGTTATTCAAACCATTTGAAACAGCCTCTTCTGAAATTTCCCAGCCAAGCTCTCGCATTAACTTCAAAGCACTGAGAACAGTTCTTATATTTTTCTTCTGATAATCGCCTTTAAGGTCGGTGTAATATTTATCGAATTTGAGATCTGGCGCGAATAGAATTTGAGATTCCTGTTCCTCTGCAGCCTTTATAAAAACAGGCTCCGTTTCCTTCTGGCGTTCCCCGATCACCACCGGAACATTCTTTTTGATAATTCCCGCCTTTTCTCCAGCAATGGCCGTAAGATTATCTCCAAGATAAGCTGTATGATCTAGACCTATATTCGTGATCACAGACAATTCTGGGGTGATAATATTTGTTGAATCGAGCCTACCGCCCATTCCAGTTTCAATTATGGCTATATCAACTTTCTCCTTGGCAAAATAATCGAAAGCCATCCCCACGGTCATTTCAAAAAAACTAAGATGATTATAACCAAGAAAGGTTTGGTTTTCTTCTATAAAGCCAATAACATCCTCCTGTGGAATAAGTATCCCGTTAATTCTGATTCTTTCCCTGAAATCTTTTAAATGTGGAGAAGTGTATAGACCAGTTTTAAATCCGGCCGACTGAAAAACCGATGCGATCATGTGGCTTACCGATCCTTTACCATTAGTCCCGGCAACATGAATACTTTTGAATTTATTCTCAGGATGATCTAAATGCTCAGCTAATTTGAGGGTATTTGAGAGATCCTTTTTAAAAGCTTTTTTTCCTATTCGCTGATACATTGGTAACTGTTGAAACATCCATTCAACAGTTTCGTGATAAGTTTTCACTTATTCGGTAAGTTTAAAATTATAGATAATAGTTCCAACTTGCTTGGAAGGCGCATTTGAATCACTATTGAATCTCGTAGCCAAAGCGGCTCTTTTCGCTGGGCCAGTTAAGCAAGCAGCGCTATTTGTAGTTCCTTTCATTCCTGGCTGGGCACTAACCACCCGTCCGGATTGGTCTACCACGATCTTTACAACCACAATACCAGATTCATTGCAGTCCTGAACGAATTTTTCTTTATTCAGAGCTTTTCTTCCACCAAGTCTATAATTACCGTCACCATCTAGTCCGGCTCCCTGACCGTAATAGGAACTGGCGTTGGGATCACCATCAGGACTTCCCTTATCTCCAGCAACATTATCATTACCTTCTCCTCCAGTGGCCGTTCCTGATCTTTCAGGACCATTAAGAATACTGCTTAAAGCATCATTAGTGGATTTATCCGGTTTTGGTTCCGGCTTCTTTACAGGCTTTGGATCTTCCTTAGGCGGTTCAGGTTGCTTTGTTTCTACTGGTGTAGGTTCCTTTTTTTTCTTTTCTATTACCGGAGCATCCTCGATCTCCTGGGTCACAACTTCCTTTTCTATAACAGGCTCAGACTTCACTGGCTGTGCTGTAGATTGTTTAGGTGCCGATTTTACAGGTTCTGTAGGCTGCTTGTCTCCAGAACCAACTTCAGAAGTACCGAAATTTATAGCAATACCACTTTCCGGCGGCGGGTCTAAATAGGTAAGGCCGAAAAATATCAAAAGAAGAATTAGCACAACGTGTATTGCTACCGTAATGGTAAAGGATTTCTTCTCGTGTTTTGTTTCCAGCATCGACATTCTATTCAGGTTTAACCGCTAAAACTATTTTATAACTATTTCTGTTCGCGATATCCATAACGTTTACCGCCTTTTCAATAGGCACTCCTTCTTCAGCTCTTAGAATAATGGTTGGATTTTCTTCTCCGGCCAGTTTACTCTTCAAGGTAGATTCCAGAGCACTATTGCTTATTCTTTCACTATTTATATAAACCTGAAGGTCTTTAGTAATACTCACCGACAGCGTTTGCTTATTAGTAGTTTTACCTTTCGCCTTTGGAAGTATGAGATCCAAAGCTTCAGGAGTGATCACCGGTGAGGTTAGCATGAAAAAGATGAGCAGTAGAAAAACTACATCTGTCATCGAGCTCATGCTAAACTCCGGACTTATTTTATTTCTTCCTCTTAAATTCATATTAAGCAGGTTCGTTTAAAAGGTCAAGGAAATCTACTGCTGTAGCTTCCATTTGGTGAACCACTTTATCTGTTTTAACAACCAGGTGGTTATAACCTATATAAGCGATAATACCTACTATAAGACCAGCAACCGTAGTCGTCATGGCAGTATAAATACCTTCTGCCAAAGCTCCCATCTGAGCCTGCCCGCTGCTTGTTGCTAACTCATGGAAAGCAAGCACCATACCAATTACTGTTCCCAGGAAACCAATCATAGGTGCAGCACCGGCAATAGTGGCAAGAATACTCACGTTCTTTTCCAGCTTGTAAACTTCAAGTCTACCGGCATTCTCTATCGCTGTATTAATATCTTCCAACGGACTTCCAATTCTTGAGATCCCTTTTTCGGTTAATCTGGCAACAGGAGAATCGCTTTGGGCACATCTTATCTTTGCAGATTCAATATTTCCGCCCTGAACGCTGTCTTTAATTTGGTGCATAAAATTCTTATCTACTCTACTGGCCGCTTTTATGGCGAAAAGTCTTTCAAAATAGATATAAACCGCGGCGAATAATAAAACAAAGAGAATGATAATGATGATCTGGCCACCAAGACCTCCGCTAAACATAAGATCGAATAACGACAAGGTCTTCTCTTCTACGACTGGTTCTGTTGCCTGCGCGGCATCTACCACCTCGTCCTGCTGAATAAAATTAAGCATATGTATAAATAGGTTTTTTAATGTAACGTGCTAATATGATTTTAATTGTAAACCAAATTTAATTAATCAGCAAGGTAGATTTACCCGAAGCCTCAAAATGTATAAACAAACTTTTAAACAAGCTGTTTAAGAGCCACTTCGAATGCTGTTTTACTGATATTGGTTTTGCTGCTATTATTATCGAAAGTATTCTGAATAGCATTTTTAATGGTCATGGAAGTATCATTAAAGATTGCTTCATCTGTCATCTGAACTCTTCTCTCCATGAAATAAGCAAAAACTCTTGCCATTCCACAATTTGAAATGAAGTCTGGAATAAGACTTACACGCTCATCTGTATATTCCATAATTGGGCCGAAGAAAATTTCCTTATCGGCAAAAGGAACATTAGCCCCGCAGGAAATAACTTCAAGTTTACGATCTATCAGGTTTGTGATTTGGTCTTTTGATATTAAACGAGATGCAGCACAAGGTGCGAAAATTTCAGCATCCAGCTTCCATACTTTTTCGTTGACCTCTGCAAAAGGCATTACATCTTTATGCCTTAAAGCATTTCCGTCCTTATCCAGGAACATTTGCTTGATCTCTTCAAAACTAAATCCTTCTTCATTTATAAGTCCGCCTGCGCGATCAATGATTCCCACGATCTTTGCTCCCATCTGAGATAAGTAGTAAGCTGCTGCAGACCCTACATTACCAAATCCCTGAACAATGGCTCTTTTACCTTTAATATCACCTCCGTAAATAGTATAATAATGGTGAACAGCTTCTGCCACACCATAACCGGTGATCATATCTGCCACCGTATATTTTCTGCTCACATCAGGAGAAAAATTAGTGTTCTCTAGAACTTTGATTACACCCTGTCTAAGCTGACCAATTCTATTGATCTTATCTGATTCTGTTGGCTGAAAATGACCACTAAAAACACCTTCCTGAGGATGCCAAACACCACAATTTTCGGTAATTGGAATTACTTCATTGATCTCGTCTACATTTAGATCTCCACCAGTACCGTAGTAACTTTTCAATAATGGAGAAACGGCTTTATACCAACGCTCCAGAACTCCCTTTTTTCTAGGATCTGAAGGATCAAAGTTAATACCCGATTTCGCACCACCAATTGGAGGACCTGAAACGGTAAATTTCACCTCCATTGTTTTAGCCAGGGAAAGAACTTCGTTTTGATCCAGTCCTTTTCTCATTCTGGTACCACCACCGGCAGCTCCACCTCGAAGAGAATTGATCACCGTCCAGCCTTCAGCCTCGGTTTCAGAATCTTTCCAGTTAAAAACAATTTCAGGCTCTTTATTTTCGTATACTTTGAGTAATTCTTTCATTTTTGAAATATTTTGAAGCAAATATAAAAAACTAAGCAGGCTCAATTCCGAATTTGGCAAAATTTTCAGGGTTCATAAACCCGGCCTGAAGAATGGTCCATTTTAGCCCCTGTAACTGAACTCAAAACATTTACTTCTTCCCTCAATTTCAATACTCCCAGCAACGCAAAGATCAATGCTTCTTTGAAGTCGATCAACTCTTTTTCTGGAATAACAAATTCACATTTGGATCTTGACTCTATTTCTTCAATAAGGTAGGAATTAAAGGTTCCTCCACCAGTTAATAAGACTTTTGAATCTGAATCATCATCTACCGAGTTAGCGATCTGGGTTGCAGCATGAACGGTAAAAGTTTTTAGTACTGATGGGATATCGTCCTGGTTTTTATCCAGCAGTGGAATAATTTCAGAATTCACCCACTCTATTCCCAGAGATTTAGGTGGTTGAAGCTTGTAAAATCTTAGTTCATTTAGTTTATGAAGAAGTTCTTCATCTAGTTTTCCTGCTCTGGCTAACTTTCCATCCTCATCAAAATCCTTATTCAATTTCCGCATGAAATGGTTAAGGACAGTATTCACCGGACAAATATCGTAGGCGATCCGCTGAGAATCATTCTCCATGGATATATTGGCGAAGCCACCAAGATTGATGCAGTATTTATATTCATTGAATAAAAGTCGGTCGCCTATTGGCACCAACGGCGCTCCCTGTCCTCCCAATTCTACATCCTGCACCCTGAAATCACAAACCACCGGAACATTTATCATTGAAGCCAGACTGGGTCTGTTACCGATTTGGAACGTAACTCCCTTTTTAGGCCTGTGTTTCACCGTGTGTCCGTGGCTGCAAACAGCATCCAGGAGATCTATGTCATATTTCTGAATGAACCTATTGATCACCTCAGCCAGATAAGATGTATACTCTTCATCAAGCTTGATCAATTCAGCAGGCTCCAGACTAACTGCGGCAGACAAACGGTTTCTCCATTCATGGGAGTACGGAAATGTTTCAGAATGAATAATGGAAAAATCCGTTTTATGATTGAAGTTGATCTCTGTAAGAACGAGGTCTATTCCGTCAAGAGAAGTTCCAGACATCACCCCGATCAACCTGTATTCTGATTTTTCCATATTCGTAAAAATACTTAATATCAATTGAAAAATAGGTATCAAAAAGCTATCTTTGGCCTCCAAAAATCAGTTTTTTATAAATTTCTTTTCAAATGGATTTTAAACTTACAGAAGAACATATAATGATACGCGATGCCGCTCGTGATTTTGCAAAAACGGAATTACTACCGGGCGTGATCGAGAGAGATGAGAAACAGGAATTCCCAAAAGAACTTATCAAAAAGATGGGGAATCTTGGTTTTCTAGGAATGATGGCTTCCCCGGAATATGGTGGAGGTGGAATGGATACAGTATCCTATGTTCTGGCTATGGAAGAACTTTCAAAAATAGATGCTTCGGCATCGGTGATGGTTTCTGTAAATAATTCACTTGTTTGCTGGGGACTTGACACTTTTGGAAATGAAGAGCAAAAGAAAAAATATCTTTCCAAGCTTACCACCGGTGAGAAATTAGGAGCTTTCTGTCTTTCAGAACCGGAAGCAGGAAGTGATGCTACTTCGCAAAGAACCACTGCGATAGATAAAGGGGATCATTATATTCTAAACGGAACTAAAAACTGGATCACCAATGGAAGTTCTGCCGATTACTATTTGGTAATCGCTCAAACAGATAAAGAGAAAAAGCATAAAGGTATTAATGCCTTTATCGTGGAAAAAGGATGGGTAGGATTTGAAATTGGCCCTAAAGAGCAAAAATTAGGAATTAGAGGAAGTGACACGCACTCTTTGAACTTTAATGATGTAAAGGTTCCCAAGGAAAATAGGATCGGTGAAGATGGCTTTGGATTTAAATTTGCCATGAAAACCCTTTCAGGAGGAAGAATAGGAATTGCAGCTCAGGCCTTAGGAATTGCTTCTGGTGCTTACGAACTGGCAAAAGATTATTCTAAGCAACGTAAAGCATTTGGTACTGAAATCTGCAATCATCAGGCAATCGCTTTCAAACTTGCAGATATGCATACACAGATCGAAGCTGCTCGTCATATGGTTATGAAAGCTGCCTGGGATAAAGACCAGGGACAGAATTATGATCTTTCAGGTGCGATGGCAAAATTACATGCTTCAAAGACGGCGATGGATGTCACTGTAGAAGCTGTTCAGGTTCATGGTGGTAACGGATATGTAAAAGAATACCACGTAGAAAGATTGATGAGGGACGCAAAGATCACACAGATCTATGAAGGAACTTCTGAGATCCAAAAGATCGTTATTTCAAGAAGCATCCTTAAAGATTAATCTTTTTGAAATTATTATAAAGCAAAAGAGCAGCCCATTGGCTGCTCTTTCTTTTTAATTCAACTAATTATTATTTGCCTGCAATAATTTTTGCAGAATAAACTTCTCTATCTGTAGTCATTCTCACGATGTAGATCTGATTTGACTTCGTTCTGAAATCTACACTGAAGCTAGAGATACTATCAGCATTTACTGCCGTATCATAATATGTAGCTAATAATCTACCGTTTAGATCAAACACCTGGATGGTAACATCCGAAGTATAATCGAACAGATATCCAATATTCAATACGTCATAGAATGGTACCGGAGCCACGCTAAATAGTGGATCTGATGTTTCAGCTAATGAAGTACTAGCAGTGGATTTTTGTGGTTTTCCTCCTTTAGATGACTCTCCATATACAATTGTATTATTATTTTTATCTAGAGTAAAATATTGCGTTTCTGCTTCTGATCTTAATTCCTGAGCATATTCAATTGTATTGGTTCTACAAGCTTCAGCATGAGCAATAATATATATATAATCTACTCCTGTATTGCTTAATGGAGGAGCTACAACATTTAATCCTGCATCTACATCTATAGTCCAATTATATTGTCCAGGTGCAACGGTATATTCTTTATTTTTACCTCTCCCTTTTGGATAAGGTGCTTCACCAATATAGAATTGTCCACCTTCTATAAACCATCCTGTACTAGCATCGTCATATAAAGCCTCATATTCAACAGTGAAAGAACCGGCATATTTACTATCTAGTTCATCTGGAGTAGGAATAAATGTCACGGTCACTGTTCCAGCAATTTCACCTTTTGTAATATCACATTGTCCAGCTCCTGCATATAGAATTAATTCCAATGGATTTTCCTCCCACAGGATATAAGTATCCTTATCATAACCATTAGTCCAGCCCCACCTTTCCTCGTTTAAAACATCTGCATAACCTGGTACATTATCATCGATAAAGCAGTATGACTCATCATAGTTATTATCTGGCCCTTCAGGTTTTGCGAAAGCAGTTTCGCAGACTAGACAGTCAACAATTGTAAATATGATATTTACATCAGTTGGACAAGTCTTTCCAACAAGGTTATACGTAGCAATAACAGAGTAAATTCCTAATTCCGTCGGATCAAAGACACCATCGAAGTTCTCCCCGTTTAATAAATAGGATACCGCTCCATCAATAGTTTCACCATTCAAGTTTGGAGTTATATAACTATTCAGAATATTAATTCCACCAGCCGGTATATCACTTATACATATGGATACTGGAGGTAAATCAGAAGTTACAGGTTCTTCTACCGTAAAGTTAATTTTATCGGAACCAATACAATTACCCTCACTATCGGTAACTGTAAAAATCACCTCTTTATCCAAGCTATTCGAAATATTTGGATTGTAAGTTCCGTCTCCATTAACGTCACCGCTCCAAACTCCAGTCAATGTTCCGGTATCTCCTGTCCAAGGCTGACCATTAACAGTAGCCTTAAATTGAACCGGTATTGGATCTCCAAATTCATCTTCGGGTTGAATATCAGAATCACATACAGGATCCGAAGGTGGATCTAAAATAACAACATCCGGATTATTATATACTTTTAAAGTAAAGGATTTGATAGTGTGACAACCAGCTTCAGGATCGCCATCATTATCGTTATCTAAACGGGCATAAATTGTCTCAGGACTTGCTGGATCACTACCTCCTGAAAGGTATACGCGATAAGCATTTTTGCCTGAACCTATTGGATTTGTCTCTGTATCAGCATCCTCCTGGCTGGTATAAAACTCCCAAGTAACACCAGTTTCTTCTGTAGAAACTCCATCATCAAGATCAAATTCGTAATATCCTAAATCAGCGCCATTTTGATCCTGATCTTCACATGAATCCAAGTTGCTAACTGTAAAATCAGGATTGTCGTAAACCTTAACTGTGAAAGACTTGATCGTATGACAATTCTCCTGTTCATCAGAATCATTATCCAGTCTTACCCAGAAAGTTTTTGGACTGTCACTAAGGCCAACCGATACACTGGTCGGATCCTCAATATCATCAGTATCAAGTCCTGCAGTTGCCTTTGCTGAACTATCATAATATTTGAAGCTTCCTGAATCTGGATTTGCTCCGATGGCGGAAGTAAGGTCGAAGGTCTGACTTTCAGTTGTACCTTCTTCACAGTCTTCAAGATCAGAAACTGTAAAATCTGGATTGTCGTAAACCTTAACTGTAAAAGACTTGATCGTATGACAATTCTCCTGTTCATCAGAATCATTATCCAATCTTACCCAGAAAGTTTTTGGACTGTCACTAAGGCCAACCGATACACTGGTCGGATCCTCAATATCATCGGTATCAAGTCCTGCAGTTGCCTTTGCTGAACTATCATAATATTTGAAGCTTCCTGAATCTGGATTTGCTCCGATGGCGGAAGTAAGGTCGAAGGTCTGACTTTCAGTTGTACCTTCTTCACAGTCTTCAAGATTGGAAATTGTAAAATCAGGATTGTCGTAAACCTTAACTGTAAAAGACTTGATCGTATGACAATTCTCCTGTTCATCAGAATCATTATCCAGTCTTACCCAGAAAGTTTTTGGACTGTCACTAAGGCCAACCGATACACTGGTCGGATCCTCAATATCATCAGTATCAAGTCCTGCAGTTGCCTTTGCTGAACTATCATAATATTTGAAGCTTCCTGAATCTGGATTTGCTCCGATGGCGGAAGTAAGGTCGAAGGTCTGACTTTCAGTTGTACCTTCTTCACAGTCTTCAAGATCAGAAACTGTAAAATCTGGATTGTCGTAAACCTTAACTGTAAAAGACTTGATCGTATGACAATTCTCCTGTTCATCAGAATCATTATCCAATCTTACCCAGAAAGTTTTTGGACTGTCACTAAGGCCAACCGATACACTGGTCGGATCCTCAATATCATCGGTATCAAGTCCTGCAGTTGCCTTTGCTGAACTATCATAATATTTGAAGCTTCCTGAATCTGGATTTGCTCCGATGGCGGAAGTAAGGTCGAAGGTCTGACTTTCAGTTGTACCTTCTTCACAGTCTTCAAGATTGGAAATTGTAAAATCAGGATTGTCGTAAACCTTAACTGTAAAAGACTTGATCGTATGACAATTCTCCTGTTCATCAGAATCATTATCCAGTCTTACCCAGAAAGTTTTTGGACTGTCACTAAGGCCAACCGATACACTGGTCGGATCCTCAATATCATCAGTATCAAGTCCTGCAGTTGCCTTTGCTGAACTATCATAATATTTGAAGCTTCCTGAATCTGGATTTGCTCCGATGGCGGAAGTAAGGTCGAAGGTCTGACTTTCAGTTGTACCTTCTTCACAGTCTTCAAGATCAGAAACTGTAAAATCTGGATTGTCGTAAACCTTAACTGTAAAAGACTTGATCGTATGACAATTCTCCTGTTCATCAGAATCATTATCCAATCTTACCCAGAAAGTTTTTGGACTGTCACTAAGGCCAACCGATACACTGGTCGGATCCTCAATATCATCGGTATCAAGTCCTGCAGTTGCCTTTGCTGAACTATCATAATATTTGAAGCTTCCTGAATCTGGATTTGCTCCGATGGCGGAAGTAAGGTCGAAGGTCTGACTTTCAGTTGTACCTTCTTCACAGTCTTCAAGATTAGAAACTGTAAAATCAGGATTGTCGTTAACCTTAACTGTAAAAGACTTGATCGTATGACAATTCTCCTGTTCATCAGAATCATTATCCAGTCTTACCCAGAAAGTTTTTGGACTGTCACTAAGGCCAACCGATACACTGGTCGGATCCTCAATATCATCAGTATCAAGTCCTGCAGTTGCCTTTGCTGAACTATCATAATATTTGAAGCTTCCTGAATCTGGATTTGCTCCGATGGCGGAAGTAAGGTCGAAGGTCTGACTTTCAGTTGTACCTTCTTCACAGTCTTCAAGATTGGAAACTGTAAAATCAGGATTGTCGTAAATATTTACCTTAAAGGTTTTCTCCCTATAACAATCTAAATCCCCATCTTCATCATTACTGATACGAACTGTAATGGTTGTTTCTCCAAGAGATGCTGAATAATTCTCAGGATCGCCTATAACTCCATCGCTGTCTGAGTAAGTCATAGTTCCAGAGTCTGCATTGCTTATGGCGGCGGTAAGATCTACTGTAGCAGTCTCAGTGTCCTCAGACTCACAAACACCTATAGGTTCAACATCAAAATTTGGTACTTTATAAATCGTGACCTCTGCTTCTGCAGAGCCTATACAGTCCCCTAAACCATCAATAGCATCCCCAATTACTTCAACTTTAAAAGTATATTCACCTTCTGACTCGTTAACCTGGTAATTTTGGGCAGTTCCTCCTTCCTCTACTGGAATAACCTCACCATTTCTGTACCATTGATATGAAAATTCTGTTTCACCTGGTTTATAAAGTCCACCTTCAATTACAGGCCTTAATATATTTAGCTCGTCTCCTTCGCATGCAGTAAATCCTTCCAATTCTACTTCTGGTTGCACAAAAAATCCCCCAGCAACATAATCGTTTAGAGCTGAATCTACTGAAGCAGAATTTCGAGTATTTACTAGAAATGAGGAAAAACATGCATTAGTACCTGAAATTAAGTCAAAATCGGTATTATTCAAAAGCCCTTTAAGATCTATAAACCCCTCGAAAAACGTGTTAATAGGCATTAGAGAAGGCCCTGCTTCTCCCTTGGTAAAATAGGACCATGGTGTACCTGTCGGTTCAACATTAAGCACAGCTCCTACATACCCCGATAATATAGGGTCTACACCATTAGGTTCTATTAAGGTTTGTAATTGACCATTATTGGGAACATCGCCAGAGCCGTCACCCCGCCATTCGTAAACTGCAACATTTCCTTGTTTTCCACCATTCGTAAAAGAGGCAACCAAAAATAAGTCTCCCGGTACATGTTCTCCAGTAAATCCAAAACCATCCTCCCTAACATCATCCTGAAGAAACCAAAAACCAATATTGGCATCTCCATTATCAGCAAATAGATTTCCGAAAAAATAAAGGACCCCATTATAGAGAAAGGCTCCGGCCTGCTGAATATCTGTTTTGTCATTAGGACCATTGTTGGTATTACTCCAATCAGCAATGAAGTCGTGATCTTTAGAACCCTGCGTAAAAGTTTTATCAATTGTGAGTTTTGGATCCGGATCGCTAGGGTTATTTATGTCATCAAAAATAATCCCTGCCGAAACGGAATTGAAGGGAAGGGAATAATTTTCTGGGTCGATAAAAGCATTCCAAACATCGTCCCAATCCAGCTCCGAATTATCAGAAATAACATTTCCATCCTTAAATCCTGGTAGAACCTGTGAATGTATTTTTCCAGTGCTTAAAAGCAAAAATAAGATCAATATGAAAATTGAAATCATTTGATTGGTAATTTTTTTCATAATAATTAAATTTTAAGGTTAGGCCATTAGCTTGGTTAACCTAGGGAAGCAGACCGGGCAGTCATTAAAGGGGGCTTCAATTAATCTAATTACAAAACTGAGTAGGGCATAACCTGATCATAGATCAGGGAAAGTGCCTGGATGGCACAAAATCATACGGGGGGAATACATTTAACAATCCAGAATAATTATCTGGTAGCAAAAAAAGAAAAGTAAAGTATCTGGAGGCTTTTAAATATTTTGATAAATAGATTCAAAAAGAATATAGAACACTAGTTATCAATAAGTTAAAATTAACATTTTATTTTGATTATTCGCGAGTTAAAATTTCACTTTCCAAAAATTACGGGAAAACCCTTAAGAAGAAAATTCACTACTAAATGCATTAAATAATTCGCAACAAGAGTTTGTATTTTTAAAGATTTCTCATTTAAACTTCAATAATTTATTAATGATTAAAATCTTTCCTGAAAGCCAACAAATCTGCCAAAATTTAATTCTGTTTTCTTTAACTTTAAAAGAATAATTCAGAATGAACACGTATGAGAATGAAAGAACAGGGACTTTATTCCCCTCTATTTGAGCGCGATAACTGCGGTGCAGGATTTATCTGTAATTTAAATGGCGAAAGAACCAATAATATTATACATAAGGCGATAGATATTTTAATACGCCTAGAACACAGAGGTGCAGTGAGCGCCGATGGTAAAACTGGTGATGGAGCAGGAATATTAATCGAAGTTCCTCACGATTTCTTCAAAAAAGTATGTGAGTTCGAAATTCCTGAATTAAGGAAATATGCTGTTGGAATGGTTTTTCTTCCGAAGAATAAAAATCAAGCTGGCATCTGCAGGGAATCTTTCGAAAAGGAAGTGGAAAAACAGGATCTTAAAATTCTTGGCTGGAGAAAAGTCCCTGTCAATCACTCCTGTCTTGGAAAAATGGCGAGTAATGTTGAACCAGCTATTGAACAGGTTTTTGTTAGTAGACCTGAAGAAATGGATGATCGTACCTTCAACGCCAAATTATATTCTGCCAGGAAAATTGCAGAGCATGCAGTAGAGAAATCTGGTCTGGCACAAAGTGAATATTTCTACTTTTCCAGTCTTTCAACAAATACTATAATATATAAGGGGCTATTAATGCCTCAGGATATCAATGAATATTACAAGGATCTAAATGATCCGGATGTGATCACTAAGTTGGCTCTGGTACATCAGCGTTTCTCTACCAACACTTTCCCTACCTGGGATCTTGCTCAGCCCTTCAGATATATGTGTCATAACGGTGAGATAAATACGCTTCGTGGTAACTTGAGTAGGATGAAAGCCCGGGAAGAGCTTTTTGAAAGTGAAATTTTCGGTGAGGATATGAAAAAAATCATCCCAGTTATCCTTGACGGAAAATCAGATTCTGCATCGATGGATATGGCGTTGGAACTTTTACTGCAGACAGGCAGATCACTACCAGAAGCCATTATGATGATGGTTCCTGAAGCCTGGGAAAAGAACCCATCCATGAAGGATAATAAAAAAGCATTTTATGAGTATAATGCCTGTATTATGGAACCATGGGATGGACCAGCTTCCATTCCGTTTACTGATGGAAATTACATCGGAGCATTATTAGACAGAAACGGACTCAGACCTTCACGTTATACGGTTACTAAAGATGGCTATGTGGTAATGTCTTCGGAAACTGGAGTTCTGGACATAAAGCCTGAAAATGTATTAAAACACGGTAGGCTTGAACCGGGAAGAATGTTCCTGGTAGATATGATCGAAGGTCGAATTATCGAAGATGAAGAAGTTAAAGAAAAGATCGTTTCAGAAAGACCTTATAGGGAATGGTTGAAGGATAACCTACTTCCGCTGGCGGATGTACCTTATACCGGAAATAAAACCCCTGTAGAAGATATTCCTTATATCACCAGGTTGAAACTTTTCGGTTACACCTACGAAGATATCACCACTATTATTTCACCAATGGCTTCGAAAGCAAAAGAGGCGATTGGATCTATGGGAACAGATATTCCATTGGCTGTACTTTCGGATAAGCCGCAATTATTGTTCAATTATTTCAAGCAACTTTTTGCACAGGTTACAAATCCGCCGTTAGATGGTATCCGGGAGGAGATCGTTACGGACATCAGTCTATCCATCGGTGAAGATCTCAATCTATTTGATATTATCCCGGAACAGGCCAGGAAACTTAAAATTCAAAATCCGGTCATTTCAAATGAAGACCTGGACAAAATAAAATATATTGATCAACCCGGATTCAAAGCAAAATCCATTTCCATGCTTTATGAAGCAGAAAAAGGAATGAATGGACTTGAGGATCGTCTGGACGAAATGATCATTGAAATTAACGAAGCCGTAGATGCCGGCTGTAATGTGATCATACTCTCAGATAGGAATGTGAATCCAAAACTGGCTCCTATTCCATCCCTTCTAGCCTGCTCTTTTGTTCATCACCGCGCGAAGGATTATAACAGAAGATCTTCTTTCGGAATTGTGGTTGAGTCTGCAGAGCCAAGAGAACCGCATCATTTCGCCGCACTTTTCGGCTACGGTGCGAGCGCCATCAACCCTTATATGGTGAATGAGGTGATCTATGATCTTGTAGAAAGAAAAGAGATCGATGTGGAAGATCCTGAAGTAGCAGTGGAAAATTTCAATGTGGCTATTGGTAAAGGGATCATTAAGATCATGAATAAGATTGGAATTTCAACACTTCTCTCCTATCGCGGATCACAGATATTCGAAATTTTAGGATTGAACAAGAAATTCGTAAACAAATACTTTTCAAATACACCAACCAGGATTGAAGGAATTGGTTTATACGAGGTGGAAAAAGAAATTCAGAAACGTTATCAACACGCTTTTTTCCCTCCTGAGACAGAAACTGATCTGGATCTGGAAATGGGAGGAGATTATCGCTGGAGAAGAAATGGAGAACGCCACGTTTTCAATCCGGCCAGTGTTGCCAAACTTCAGCAGGCAGTTAAACAGAATAGTTACGAAACTTATACTGAATACTCTAAAATCATCAATAAGCAGAATGAAAAGCTTATGACTTTAAGAGGAATGTTCAAATTCAAGGATTTGAATCCGATTCCTATTGAAGAAGTTGAGCCATGGACAGAGATCGTAAAAAGGTTTAAAACCGGCGCTATGTCTTTTGGTTCTATTAGCAAGGAAGCTCATGAGAACCTGGCCATTGCCATGAACCGGATTAAAGGAAAAAGTAATTCCGGTGAAGGTGGTGAAGATGCAGGTCGTTTTCAGAAGGACATTAACGGAAATTGGCGAAATTCAGCCATAAAGCAAGTCGCTTCTGGACGATTTGGGGTATCCATAGATTACCTAACAAATGCCAGGGAAATTCAGATTAAAATGGCCCAGGGAGCAAAACCTGGAGAAGGTGGACAGTTACCGGGACCAAAAGTAAATCCTGACATCGCGAAAACGAGAAATTCCACACCTTATGTTGGACTTATTTCTCCGCCGCCACACCACGATATTTATTCTATTGAAGATCTTGCCCAGCTAATTTTCGATTTGAAAAATGCCAATCGAGAAGCACGCATCAATGTAAAGCTGGTTTCTAAAGTGGGTGTTGGTACGATTGCCGCAGGTGTTGCCAAAGCGAAAGCAGACGTGGTTCTTATTTCGGGTTATGATGGAGGAACTGGAGCTTCGCCTTTAACTTCGCTTAGACATGCGGGACTTCCTTGGGAATTGGGAATAGCTGAAGCTCAACAAACACTATTACTGAATAATCTTAGGAGCAGGATCGTGGTAGAATGTGATGGCCAGCTGAAAACTGGTCGGGATGTAGCCATTGCCTGTTTATTGGGAGCAGAGGAATTTGGTTTTTCAACTGCACCTCTGGTGGCTACGGGTTGTATCATGATGCGAGCCTGTCACCTGAATACCTGCCCTGTTGGAATCGCCACACAGGATCCGGAACTGAGAAAGAACTTTAAAGGAACTCCTGAAAATGTGATCAATTTCATGTATTTCATCGCTCAGGAATTAAGAGAGATCATGGCACAGTTAGGTTTTCGAAGCATGAAAGAAATGGTTGGCCAGAGTCAGAAGATAGAAATGAACCGTGCTATCAAGCATTACAAAGCACAGGGAATTGATCTCTCCAATATTCTGCATAAACCTAATATTACTGACGGTGTTCCGCTTTCAAATACTGAAAAGCAGTTACATAATATTGAAGGAGTGCTAGATTTCGAAATTTTGAAACATGCCCATCCAGCGATCTATAGAAAAGAACCGATCACTCTGAGTTATCCAATTAGTAATACAAATAGAACAACTGGAGCGATCATCAGTAACGAGATTTCAAAAATTCACGGAGCAGTAGGCTTGCCTAAGAACACTTTAACGCTGAATTTTAATGGCTCAGCCGGACAGAGTTTTGGAGCATTTGCCGCAAAAGGTCTAAACCTGAACATCGAAGGAAATTCCAACGATTATTTTGGAAAAGGACTTTCAGGAGCAATTCTATCCATCAGAAAACCAAAAAATGCAACTTTCAAGTCTAATGAGAATATCATCATTGGAAATGTAGCCTTGTACGGTGCGATTACCGGCGAGGCTTATATTAATGGTATTGGTGGAGAGCGTTTCTGCGTAAGAAATTCAGGAGCCAAAGCAGTTATTGAAGGAATTGGAGATCATGGTTGTGAATATATGACCGGAGGAACCGCTGTGATTCTTGGTAAAATAGGACGGAATTTCGCTGCGGGAATGAGCGGAGGTACAGCCTACATTTATGATCCTGAAAATGAACTGGACAGGAATAATTTCAATATGGAAATGATCGAATTGGAAGGTCCTTCAGAGGAAAACCTGCAGGAACTGGAAGAATTGATCGTGAATCACTATCAATACACTGAAAGTGAAGTTGCCAAGGAAATTTTGAATAATTGGGAAGAAGCTTCCACAGCATTTATCAAAGTAATGCCTACTGAATATAAAAAAGCGTTACAAAAACTGGAAGCAGAAAAACAAAAAGAAGAAGAGGTAGATTTAAAGACAGCATAAATTTATGGGAGAGTTAAGAGGATTTTTAGAATACGATCGTATTCAGGAAGAAGATATAAAACCGGAAGAGAGAGTTAAGAATTATAACGAATTTCATAAAGAGCTTCCAACTGAAGAATTAAAAAAACAAGGTGGAAGATGTATGGATTGTGGAATTCCATTTTGCCATAGTGGATGCCCGCTGGGAAATTTAATTCCAGATTTTAATGATGCAGTCTACCGAAATGAATGGCAAAAAGCACTGAGAATTTTACACGCAACAAATAATTTCCCTGAGTTCACCGGAAGATTATGTCCAGCACCATGTGAGTCGGCTTGCGTATTAGGCATTATAGAGCCTCCTGTGGCCATAGAAATGATCGAGAAGTATATTGTGGAGCGAGGTTTTAAAGAAGGCTGGATAAAGCCTGAGCCTCCAGCAAACCGTACCGGTAAAAAAGTTGCGGTAGTTGGCTCTGGTCCCGCAGGACTTGCCGCTGCCCAACAATTGAATAGAGCTGGTCACCATGTAACAGTTTTCGAAAGAGATGCGAAGATCGGCGGATTACTTAGATATGGAATTCCGGATTTTAAAATGGAGAAGAAAGTAATAGACCGCAGGCTAGAAATATTGATGGCGGAAGGAATTGAATTTAAGACCAATACAGAAGTTGGAAAGAATTATTCGGTAGAAGATCTTAAGAGTTTTGATGCTGTGGTTCTATGCGGCGGTGCAACAGCCAGAAGAGAACTTCCTATTCCGGGATCAGATGCAGAAGGCGTTGTACAAGCTATGGAATTTTTAAAGCATAATAATGAGGCTGTTGATGGACTTCATGAAGTTGAAGACAGATTAAGCGCTAAAGGAAAAGATGTGATCGTTATTGGAGGGGGAGACACAGGTTCAGATTGTGTAGGAACTTCAAATCGTCATGGGGCAAATTCTGTAACGAACTTTGAGATCATGCCACTTCCACCTGAAAGCAGGTCTTCAGAAAATCCATGGCCTTACTGGCCATTTACTCTGAAAACAAGTTCTTCTCATGAGGAAGGTGTGGAAAGAAACTGGAGCATTCAAACGAAGGAATTTATTAAGGATAATGAAGGTAAATTGAAGGCGTTAAAAACGGTACAGGTAGAATGGATTAAAAAACCTGGACAGAGACCAGAGTTAAAAGAGGTTGAAAATTCTGAAAAAGAATGGCCATGTGATCTAGCCCTGCTTTCTCTAGGTTTTACTGGTCCGGAGAAAACACTAAGCGAAAAGTTAGGTTTAGGTCTGGATCCTAGAACCAATATAAAATCTGAAAAGAATTACAGAACGAATGTGATAAACATATTTGTAGCTGGAGATATGAGAAGAGGCCAGTCCTTAATAGTTTGGGCTATTTCTGAAGGTAGAGAGGCTGCGCATAACGTGGATAAATATCTGATGGGCAAATCTAAGTTGCCTATAAAAGGTGATGGAGATCTTCCATCAGCGTAATAACTTTAGTTTATTAAAATGAAAAAGCAGCCCGAATTTAGGCTGCTTTTTTTATGAGTGATCACTAAATAAGATTTCTAATTACCCCATAAAAAAACCCTTTATCTTTTGAGATAAAGGGTTTTCAAGAAGAAGGCGGCGACATACTCTCCCACAATGATAGCAGTACCATCTGCGCTAACGGGCTTAACTACTCTGTTCGGGATGGGAAGAGGTGAGCCCCGTTGCTATAGCCACCTTAAAAGGTAAGTTATAAGCTTCGAGCTTAAAACTGTGTCTGTTGACACTAATATTGTTGACATACTTAAGAAACAAAAAATAAGCGAAGAACGGTGATACTTTATAATGGTAAGCATTTGGCGGCTCTGGAGTTTTGCGGCTCCAGAGCCATCACGCATCAAGCTTTACGGATTATTAGTACTACTCGGCTATGACATTACTGCCTTTACACCTGTAGCCTATCAACGTGGTAGTCTCCCACGGTCCTTTAAAGAAATCTCATCTTGTGGTGGGTTTCGCGCTTATATGCTTTCAGCGCTTATCCCTTCCGAACGTAGCTACTCTGCAGTGCTCCTGGCGGAACAACAGATACACCAGAGGTTCGTCCAATCCGGTCCTCTCGTACTAGGATCAGGTCCACTCAAATTTCTAACGCCCACTGTAGATAGAGACCGAACTGTCTCACGACGTTCTGAACCCAGCTCGCGTGCCACTTTAATGGGCGAACAGCCCAACCCTTGGGACCTTCTCCAGCCCCAGGATGTGACGAGCCGACATCGAGGTGCCAAACCCCCCCGTCGATGTGAGCTCTTGGGGGAGATCAGCCTGTTATCCCCGGCGTACCTTTTATCCTTTGAGCGATGACCCTTCCATGCGGTGTCACCGGATCACTATGCTCTACTTTCGTACCTGATCGACCTGTATGTCTCTCAGTCAAGCTCCCTTTTGCCATTGCACTCTACGCACGGTTACCAAGCGTGCTGAGGGAACCTTTAGAAGCCTCCGTTACTCTTTTGGAGGCGACCACCCCAGTCAAACTACCCACCAAGCACTGTCCTTCCATTGGAAGTTAGGCTCTAAACAAGTAAAGGGTAGTATTTCAACAACGACTCCACGATACCTGGCGATACCGCTTCAAAGTCTCCTACCTATCCTACACATCACTTGTTCAAAGTCAATACTAAGCTATAGTAAAGGTGCACGGGGTCTTTTCGTCCCACAGCGGGTAATCGGCATCTTCACCGATACTACAATTTCACCGAGCTCATGGCTGAGACAGTATCCAGATCGTTGCACCATTCGTGCAGGTCGGAACTTACCCGACAAGGAATTTCGCTACCTTAGGACCGTTATAGTTACGGCCGCCGTTTACTGGGGCTTCAGTTCAATGCTTCGCCGAAGCTAACATCTCCCCTTAACCTTCCAGCACCGGGCAGGTGTCAGGCCCTATACGTCATCTTTCGATTTAGCAGAGCCCTGTGTTTTTGATAAACAGTCGCCTGGATCTTTTCACTGCGGCCCCCCATAAGGGGGCGACCCTTCTCCCGAAGTTACGGGCCAATTTTGCCTAGTTCCTTAGCCATGAATCTCTCGAGCACCTTAGAATTCTCATCCCAACTACCTGTGTCGGTTTAGGGTACGGGTTGCCTCCACTCGCTTTTCTTGGAAGTCGCTCCTCTGGATTATCACGCCGGCCGTAGCTTTTGTGTACTATCTCCGTGTTACCACTGGATTCAACGTACTATTCCGTCAGTACGCACCAAATTTACGCCTCCGTCCGCTTTAACGTGGGGCAAGTAGCAGAATATTAACTGCTTGTCCATCGACTACCCCTTTCGGGTTCGCCTTAGGTCCCGACTAACCCTCAGCTGATTAGCATAGCTGAGGAAACCTTAGTCTTTCGGTGTGCAGGTTTCTCGCCTGCATTATCGTTACTTATGCCTACATTTTCTTTTGTAACCAATCCAGCATACCTCGCAGTACACCTTCGTCTTTGTTACAATGCTCCCCTACCACTATAGTAAACTATAGTCCATAGCTTCGGTAGTATGTTTATGCCCGATTATTATCCATGCCGGACCGCTCGACTAGTGAGCTGTTACGCACTCTTTAAATGAATGGCTGCTTCCAAGCCAACATCCTAGCTGTCTGGGCAGTCCAACCGCGTTTATTCAACTTAACATACATTTTGGGACCTTAGCTGATGGTCTGGGTTCTTTCCCTCTCGGACATGGACCTTAGCACCCATGCCCTCACTGATATGCATCATTTTATAGCATTCGGAGTTTGTCAGGAATTGGTAGGCGGTGAAGCCCCCGCATCCAATCAGTAGCTCTACCTCTATAAAACTAACTATATCGCTGCACCTAAATGCATTTCGGGGAGTACGAGCTATTTCCGAGTTTGATTGGCCTTTCACCCCTACCCTCAGGTCATCCCAAGACTTTTCAACGTCAACGGGTTCGGTCCTCCACTATGTGTTACCACAGCTTCAACCTGCCCAAGGGTAGATCACACGGTTTCGCGTCTACCACTACCAACTATGGCGCCCTATTCAGACTCGCTTTCGCTACGGCTCCACAGCTGAACTGCTTAACCTTGCTGGCAACGGTAACTCGTAGGCTCATTATGCAAAAGGCACGCCGTCACCACACGAAGTGGCTCCGACCGCTTGTAAGCGTATGGTTTCAGGATCTATTTCACTCCCTTGTTCAGGGTTCTTTTCACCTTTCCCTCACGGTACTGGTTCACTATCGGTCTCTCAGGAGTATTTAGCCTTGGCGGATGGTCCCGCCGGATTCATACAGGGTTTCACGTGCCCCGCACTACTCAGGATACTGCTATGCTTTATATCAACTTACTTATACCGGGCTGTCACCGTCTATGGCCAGGCTTTCCAACCTGTTCTAATTCCTGATACAAACAATGTTGCAGTCCTACAACCCCAATAAGTCCGTAAACTCATTGGTTTGGGCTACTGCGCGTTCGCTCGCCGCTACTAGCGCAATCACTATTGTTTTCTCTTCCTCCGGGTACTTAGATGTTTCAGTTCTCCGGGTTCGCCTCCTTGCGGATACTACACCTTCAATGTAGTGGGTTGCCCCATTCGGATATTCGCGGATCAATTTGTATGTGCCAATCCCCACGACTTTTCGCAGCTTATCACGTCCTTCTTCGCCTCTGAGAGCCTAGGCATTCCCCATACGCCCTTATCTAGCTTGTATGCGTTTTGCTTAATGCTCTAATCTATTCTGACCGAAGTCAGAACAGAAGTATTATAATGTATTACTGTTATTAAATATTTCTATCTAATAGTGTTCTCGTATTCTTTGTTTCTCAATATGTCAATGAACGTGGCGAATCGCCACCGATAATAAAATTATCAGCGCTCCTTCGCGGCGAATTACTTAAGATTTACATCTCAAGGCATCGCCTTGTGGAGAATATCGGAGTCGAACCGATGACCTCCTGCGTGCAAGGCAGGCGCTCTAGCCAGCTGAGCTAATCCCCCATTATTTTAGTATCGCGCTAACCAGTTATCAGTTAACAGTACTTATAACGGCTACTCAACCTCTAAAATTTCCTAATTTCAAATGAACTTCTCGTTAAACCTGATGGCTTACTCTCTCAAGTAGTCTCAGGCAGACTCGAACTGCCGACCTCTACATTATCAGTGTAGCGCTCTAACCAGCTGAGCTATGAGACTGTCCATATAATCAAATTGACATAAGAATCAAGACCCGAAGGCCATGCTAAACTTCCCTTACTAATTGTCGCTAGCATTCTAGTGAATGCATCGCTCTAGAAAGGAGGTGTTCCAGCCGCACCTTCCGGTACGGCTACCTTGTTACGACTTAGCCCCAGTTACCAGTCTTACCCTAGGCGGCTCCTTGCGGTGACCGACTTCAGGTACCCCCGGCTTCCATGGCTTGACGGGCGGTGTGTACAAGGCCCGGGAACGTATTCACCGCATCATGGCTGATATGCGATTACTAGCGATTCCAGCTTCACGCAGTCGAGTTGCAGACTGCGATCCGAACTGTGATAGGGTTTGAAGATTCGCATCCCCTCGCGGGGTAGCTGCCCTCTGTCCCTACCATTGTAGCACGTGTGTGGCCCAGGACGTAAGGGCCGTGATGATTTGACGTCATCCCCACCTTCCTCGCGGTTTGCACCGGCAGTCTGGCTAGAGTTCCCGACATTACTCGCTGGCAACTAACCACAGGGGTTGCGCTCGTTATAGGACTTAACCTGACACCTCACGGCACGAGCTGACGACAACCATGCAGCACCTTGCAATCTGTCCGAAGAAGGGTCTGTTTCCAGACCTGTCAGACTGCATTTAAGCCCTGGTAAGGTTCCTCGCGTATCATCGAATTAAACCACATGCTCCACCGCTTGTGCGGGCCCCCGTCAATTCCTTTGAGTTTCATTCTTGCGAACGTACTCCCCAGGTGGGTTACTTATCACTTTCGCTTAACCACCCAGCCCTCAATTAGGCCGGACAGCTAGTAACCATCGTTTACGGCGTAGACTACCAGGGTATCTAATCCTGTTCGCTACCTACGCTTTCGTCCATCAGCGTCAATACATTATTAGTGATCTGCCTTCGCAATAGGTGTTCTGAGTAATATCTATGCATTTCACCGCTACACTACTCATTCCAACCACTTCATAATGATTCAAGAACAACAGTATCAATGGCAATTCTACAGTTGAGCTGCAGACTTTCACCACTGACTTATTATCCCGCCTACGGACCCTTTAAACCCAATGATTCCGGATAACGCTTGGATCCTCCGTATTACCGCGGCTGCTGGCACGGAGTTAGCCGATCCTTATTCGCAGAGTACCGTCAGCTCCCCACACGTGGGGAGGTTTCTTCCTCTGTAAAAGCAGTTTACAACCCATAGGGCAGTCTTCCTGCACGCGGCATGGCTGGATCAGAGTTGCCTCCATTGTCCAATATTCCTCACTGCTGCCTCCCGTAGGAGTCTGGTCCGTGTCTCAGTACCAGTGTGGGGGATCTCCCTCTCAGGACCCCTACCTATCGCGGTCTTGGTAAGCCGTTACCTTACCAACTAACTAATAGGACGCATACTCATCTTTAAGCCATAAATGTTTAATATAATCACCAGGAGGTGGCTATATACTATGGGGTATTAATCCACGTTTCCATGGGCTATTCCCCGCTTAAAGGCAGATTGTATACGCGTTACGCACCCGTGCGCCACTCGTCATCAGAAAAGCAAGCTTTTCTATGTTACCGTTCGACTTGCATGTGTTAGGCCTGCCGCTAGCGTTCATCCTGAGCCAGGATCAAACTCTTCATCGTTAAATCTTATATATATTCAACAACTACTAAAGAAATTGCTCAGTATGACTTCTTCTAGTCTTAATTCTTATACACTATAATAAAACATCGCTATTTTATTATTGTTGTCAATTCAATATATCAATGAACTTCGATCGGTCTCCCAATCTGTCTTAGTTAAAACCCAAGGATTCGAACCTCTCTAATTATGCCCCATCCGGCCGTTTTACTTCATTCTCAGTCTGTATCTCTGAACGTTTGCTCGCTCGCAAAGCGGGTGCAAATATACAACGCTTTTTCTTTTCTAACCAAAACTTTTTAATAAAAATTTTTGATTTCTTTTTAAAGCGCAAGCCCTCAATTGCTTACTCCCAAATCATCCTCTATATGAACTTCACTTCGTTTCCAAAGCGGGTGCAAATATACAGCGCTTTTTCAATTGCACAATAGCTTTTCCAAAATTTAGTTATTTTTATCTTAAATCTATCAAAACAGCTTGAAACCGCAATTTTCAATAGCATTTCTAGAACAAGCAGTTCTAATTATGCAATTGAATCCTTAATTCTAAGCGAATTCAGCAATTAGAAAATTCAGAACTTATAGAAAAAGATTCCAAACAAGCCCAAATCTTACTAAAAAGTCGGTGTATGGATAACCGGGAGCGGTGAAGTTATTGTTTTGCTCCAAAAGATCATTAAGGTTTTCAAGCTTAAAAAAGATTCGTGCCTTATCAACTTTCGCGTTAAAAAAGAAATCTACCACCGGATATCCGCCTAATTCCTGCGAATTTTGCACGTAGAATTCAGCCAGCACCGGATCATAAGCATTCATTTCGTATTTGGAGAAATACTTCAAAGTAAATCCAGTTTGCAAGTAAAGGGCCTTATCAAACCAGAAATCTTTATAATAAATCGAATTCCTCGTTACAAATTCCGGGAGATTCAAAACGTCCAAACCTTCCAGCACATTTTGATACATAATAGTGTTATAAGAACCGAACAAGCCAAGATCTATTTCTTTTTCTGCTCTTAGTTTTAGATATCTCACCTGAGAACCGGCCTGAAAAGGTTTAACTAATCCGCTTTCATCTGTAGAAAAGTAAGTGTAATTCTCTATCTGTTCCAGACTTCCAGAGATATCAAACAATTTTTTAGATCTAAAATCGGCGAAAAGCTTTTGAGCAACCTCATTATCAAAATCATTCTGCCAGTTATAATTCAAATAATCACTTTGATACAAAAGGAAATTGAAATTTGGCGCAGCGCTATTCTGATTAATCCCAAATAGTATAGAGTTATCCTGATTAAAATCGTAAGATGCAGTAGCCTGAAGATAATTTCCCGAGAATTCATCTGAAAGGTTCAGCCTGGCTTCGGCATTCAATGCAAAACCACCAATTTCTTTCTTATAGGCTCCCGAGATATGCAATAAACTTCCGTTTAATTTATTACCAATAGTATCTCCGGGTTTTATCAAGACCGAATTATACCCATAGTCATATTTAGTATGTCCTGCACCGAAGGAAATCTTACCTAAAACTGAATTTGCATAATTTACTGAAACCTCATTGAAAAGTTTTTCCATCCTGGTTACATCCCGTAAATCAGAAGCTTCAAAAGATTGACCGAAAATTTCATTTTTCGCCCTCTCCTGGTCGTACACATACTTCTTATAGCTAAAATCAAATTCATGATGCAAGCTTAGCATATTGGTAGAATCGGTAACCCGGGTCAAAATGTATTCGTGATCCAAGAAGAAGCGTTTTCCATAAAGGACATTTTCAGCATCCTCAAAATTTACTGAAAGTACTGACCGATCGTCAAATTCCTCTTCCCTATTTATATACTGAGTAGCAGACAAACTATCCAGACCTCCATTTTCTTCATTCAACAAATCCTGTGAAGCGAAATGAGCTTTAGCGTGATATTTTCTATTATCTGAATCATAGCTAAATCCCAACCTCAAATTACCGGCGCTGGTTTTAATATGCTGATATCTTCCCAGAGCACGAGTTCCTTTATAGGCAATAAACATATTCAGGTTTTTTGAGGTGTTAACCGTAAATAGAGCATCCAGCTGCTGACCTTGCTCCGGAACTGTTTTAAAGTATAAATCGGTTAATGGAGTAGGCACATGGTAATAGTTAACATCTTCCACTTCGAAAAAATTGAAATGCTTTGCCCTGGCTCCAAACTCAGGAAATGCTTCCCGGTATTCTTTTTTCAGGCTTAGACTGTTATATGGCTGCCCGGTATTTGAAAAAGATAACAGTTCAAAATTATCTTTTCGAAGGTAATTGAATTTGTAATCTTTTAAAATAGTAAGCGTGGTATCTAAGTGTACGGTATCATTTTTCACCGATATGATCTTATAATCTTCAATTGGCGGCATACTATCCTTTTTCTTGGTGGTGTTCCCTCTCTGACCCATTCCCGGATCCTGGCTCCAGCCTTGAAAAGAACATAAAATAAAAAGGCAAAAAAGGATTTTTCTCATACCGTTAAAGACTATGCAGGCAAAAATATAATAATTAACGAAAGATACTTGAAGTTTATTAAAACAAAAAAACCGCCCTTCATAGGGCGGTTCTTATTATAATTGGAAACTATTAATTAGTATCCAAAATTCTGATCAATGTTAGCATTTGCATCTACTTCTGCGAATGGCACAGGAAGAGCAAAGTTGTAATCACCGTAAGATGGACCACCATGAGACTGTTGTACAGCATCTGGAGCAGGTATATCTTTACCAGTTCTTGCAAGGTCATGGAATCTAAATCCTTCGAAAGCAAGTTCTTTTCTTCTTTCCAAAAGAATGTTATCCTTTGTAGCTTCAGAGTATTCTTCAGCTCCACGATTCATAGGAATCATGTTCAACCAATCTAATGCTTCTCCAGCGTTTCCAGTTTCTAATAAAGCCTCAGCGTAGATAAGAACGATTTCTTCATATCTAATTACCGGCACGTTATCATCATAAGGAGCGATAGAAGGGTACTTTCCAACGTTACGGAAAAGACCTGCAGCATCAACTTGAATTACTCCAGCATCAGTTACGTTACCGTCTTCATCTACATCCTGAACACCTCTTACATCATCATCGCCGTAAATTGCAGCTAGATTAGGAAGAACAACTACATCTCCGTAGTTAGTATCCTGGTAAATGTTAGCAAGACCGTTAATTCCTGGGTTGTCAATTGGAGTGAAAGCGATTTCAAAAATAGTATTTACACCACCTTCTAAAGCAAACGTTGATAAAAACTCATCTTCACTTGCAACATCAAATGCTCCTGAATCAATAACAGCTTTTGAAGATGTTAAAGCAGTTTGCCAGTCACCGAAATAAGTAGCAATTCTAGCTTTGATTGCATCTGCTGCAAAAGTAGTAATGAAAACAGGACCTCCATTTTGAGATGCAGACATTAAAGAAGAAGCCATATCAAGATCTGCATAGGCCATCTCCTTAACCTCTCCTACTGTGTTACGAGCAGGGAAAAGGTTTTCATTATCTCTAAATGTCATTACGTAAGGTACTCCAACTGAACTTTCACTTCCACCATTTACGTTCTGCTGACCGTAAAAAGTTACCAGGTCAAAATGAGCTAATGCACGAATAGCATAAGCCTGACCTTTCAAGTGATCAATCTCTGATTGCTCTCCTTCGATATTCTCAGCATTGATAACAATGTTCGCAGAAGCGATCACACCGTACATCTGAGCCCAAAGAGATTCAACAATTCCAGACTCTGAGTTTAAATTCATCTGCCCCTCAACCACAAAACGGTTTGAGTTAGCATTTGAGAAAACGTTGTCTGCAAAAATATCTCCAAGAACAACTTTATCTCTACCATAGTAAGCAGATGAAGACATTCTTTCGTAGGCTCCTAGCAATACAGCCTGAAGATCATTTGTTGTATTGATACTTGTCTCAATACTTTTTGACTGTGCCAAAGTTGGATCTAGATCCTCTTCGGAACATGAGGCTAAAAGCCCAACAGCCAATACTGTAATTAATAAATATTTAAATTTCATAGTTATTTTTTAAAATTTTACGTTAACGCTTAAAGAGTAAGATTCTACTGGAGGAGTTGTAAGAGTTGTATAACCATTAGCTCTTACTTCAGGGTCTAATTTAAGACCATCATCCTTTACCCAAGTAGCCACATTAGTTCCTCTTAATGTTAGAGATAAACCGTCAATTCCAATGTTTTGAGCCCATCCAGAAGGAAGAGAGTAACCTAAGGCAACGTTCTTCAATCTAATGTAGTCTCCATCAAATAAGTGACGAGAGTTTGTTGTATGGAAGTTGTTACTTCCTCCAAAAGCTAACTGAGGAACATCAGTTACATCACCAGGCTGCTGCCATCTTTCTAATAATTCCTGAGCACCGTTATAAGTACCTAAAGTAAAGCTGTTAGTTCTCATGTAAAACTGAGCATACTGCTCGTAAATTTTGTGACCTCCTGCGAAATAAGCGTTAGCTTCTGCAAAGAATCCTTTGTATTGAACACGAGTTCCAAAACCTCCAGAGTAAGTTGGAAGTGCACTAGCACCTTGATAAACTCTCTCAGCTGCGTTGTAGTTAGAGGTAACTTCTCCATCTACACCGTTAACATACCAAGTTGGAAGACCATTATCTGGATTTACTCCAGCCCAAGTTCTCATGAACCATGCTGCAGCAGGAAGACCTACTCTTGTAGTTTTATATGAGCTACCAGCAAGCGGATCTAATGGTTCCCCATCAGCACCTGATGCAAGTTCAGTAACTTCGTTATCTACAGTAGCATAGTTACCATTTACACTCCATAAGAAATCATCAGTACGAATAACTTCGTAAGTTAATTGAGCTTCTATACCAGAGTTTTCCATTTCTCCAACGTTTCTATCCTGACCATCAAATCCTGTTGTTAAAGATAGTGGTACGTTTTGAAGAAGATCTGAAGTTGTTCTCTTATAGTAAGCGAAAGATCCAGATAATCTGTTATCGAACATACCAAAGTTAATACCAACATCTAAAGTTTTACCTTTCTCCCACTCTAAATCTGGGTTACCAAATTGAGATGGAGTAGCAGCACCATTTGAATTATAATCACCTCCAAAAGCTAATAAAGCCTGGTAAGCGTTAAGTCCTACAGCGTTGTTACCTGTAATACCGTAAGAACCTCTTAATCTAAGAGTATTGAAAACATCATTGCTGATGAAATCTTCTCTATGAAGGTTCCAAGCCACACCTACAGATCCAAAATCTCCATATCTGTTACCTGGAGCGAATCTTGAAGATCCTTCACGTCTGTAAGTTAAATCTACTACATATTTACCATCGTAGTTATAGTTTAATAACCCAAGGTAAGAAGCATTAATCCAATCTGTGAAAGATGAAAAAGCATCATAGTTCGCACTAGCAGATGCAATATTGATCAACCCATCAGTTGGGAAGTTCTCACCATATCCATAAAGGTATGAATTCTGGTTGTTCTGGTATTCAAATAATGCAGTAGCATCAAAATTGTGATTTTCACCAAGAGTGAAAGCATAGTTTAACGATCCCTGGTAAACCCAGTTAAAGTTTTTCTCATCACTACTTTCAGCATAACCATTTAAATCATCTGCATCACCTTCATATCTGTTGATGAAAGATTTGTATTCAGTAAGCTGGTAATCTAAACTAATTCTGTTGCTAAACGTTAATCCACTGAAAAGCTCCCAGTCTACTTTCGTATTTGAGATAACTCTCGTAAGCATGTTTCTATTGAAGTTGTTATCTAAAACATAGAAAATGTTTGGAAGAGATCCGAATGGTAGGTTGATGTTCTCAGTACCATCATCGTTGAATCTTGGGTTAAAAGGATTCATCAATGTTCTTGTAATGAAAGGGTTTGAAAAGAAAGACCCTTGCTCAAGAATTGGATTTTGTCTAATGTTAGAAACAGTCATAGAAGTAGAAAGATCTACATTGTCTCTCAACTCTCTATCAAAACTAAAACTACCGTTGATTCTTTCAAAGTCTACATTTTTAACTGTAGCTTCAGTGTTGTTGTAACCTAAAGAAGCATAAAAACTAGACTTCTCATCTCCACCTGTAGCAGAGAAAGTATAGTTCTGAGTTAATGCATCTTCATTCTTAATGTTCTGATCCCAGTTGTAACCATCTGTTGCAGGGTTGAAATCTAGAACGTCTGGATCAAGAATCTGGAAACCAACTCCTAATTCAAGTGCATTCGCTTCAGTAAAACCGAAATCACCGTTAACACCGTTTGCTCCGTAAGAATTTACAAGAGACTCGATTAAAAGGTCGTAACGCTGTTGTCCAGTTAAATACTGTCTTTTATTGTAAGCATCGTTCTGGAAACCTACAGTTGAATTGAAAGTGAATTTAGTCTCTCCAGAAGCACCACTCTTAGTAGTAATAACGATTACCCCGTTAGAACCTCTAGCTCCATATTGAGCAGTTGCAGATGCATCCTTTAATACAGTAATACTTTCAATATCCTGGCTATTAATAGTTGCTAGTGGGTTAAGTGAACTTAAGTTAGCACTACCACTATTGTTATTGTTTACAACCGGCACCCCGTCAATTACATAAAGAGGCTCGTTGTTAAGTGCCAAGGAACTAAGACCACGAATACGAACATCCTGGGTAGAACCTGGAGTACCAGAAGACATCGAAATCTGTACACCAGCTACTTTACCTTGTAACGCCTGCTCTACAGACGGAACAGGAATTTCAGCAAGTTCTTCTCCTCCAATACTCACGGAAGATCCAGTTACTTCATCAACTCCTTTTGTACTATATCCAAGTACAACTACTTCATCTAGCGCAGCAGCATCCACTTCAAGCGTAACATTAATTGTGCTTGAACTACCTACCTGCACTTCTTGTGTTTTGAAACCAACGTAGCTAAAAACAAGAGATCTCCCTTGATTCATATCTACAGAATAGTTTCCATCAAAATCTGTTTGAGTACCATTGTTGGTCCCCTTAACTAAAACAGTCACACCTGGTAAAGGCAGACCATCGCTGTCGATTACCGTTCCTGTAACGGTTCTGTCTTGCGCAAATGCAATTTGCACACATAACACTAAGAACAGTGTTAAAATTCCATGTAATCTTTTTTTCATTATTTCGTTAAATTTGAATTAGCCAGCGCCAAAAATCATAATAAATTCTTAATAAACCAAAAAAATATTCATTTTAACTAATCAATACTTTAACATCATAAAGAATCTTTCAAAGAATTCAGCAACTTGATTTTAAGTATCTATCAATAAAATCCAAACAAAATTACGAATGCTTGATTTTTATAATATTGAGATAACCGTAGCAGGAACAGATGAAGCAGGAAGGGGTTGCCTCGCGGGACCCGTGACTGCTGCTGCAGTTATTCTACCGAGCAATTTCCAAAGTGAGCTTTTAAACGACTCAAAAATCACTAGTTTAAAAAATAGAAAATTATTAAAATCTCAAATTCAGTCTGAAGCTTTGGCTTACGGAATTGACCATGTTTTCATGGAGGAGATCGATAAAATTAACATTCTTAACGCCTCTATAATGGCTATGCACAGGGCTCTACAAAGGTTAAATTTGGATCCAGACCATATTATTGTGGACGGAAATAAGTTCAAACCTTTTAAAGACATTAGCCATGAATGTATCATTAAAGGTGATGGTAAATTCATGAGTATAGCCGCCGCCTCTATCCTGGCAAAAACTGCGAGAGATGAATTTATGGAAGTTATTCATGAAGAATTTCCAATGTATAACTGGAAAAAGAATAAAGGTTACCCTACAAAAGAACACAGAGCAGCTATTGAAAAGCACGGAATCACTAAATATCACCGAAAAAGCTTTAAACTACTTCCAGATCAATTGAAGATTGATTTCTAAGTTGCTATTTTTGTCCCAAACCCGCTACCAACCTATGAAAAGATTTTTCGTATTTCTTACAATACTAACTCTCTTCTCCTGTTCTGAACAACAAGAAAAAATTTTTAATCTCACAAGCTATCTTCCGGCGGATGCCGAGGCCATTCTCGTAACAAACGATTTCCCAGGTTTTCTGACTGAAGTACAGAAAAATAATTTTCTAGGGAAAAGCGATTTTGGCTTGAAGCGAAAGCTGACCAGTCAATTAAAATTTACTCAACATTTAAATTTCACTTCTGAAACCGGGATAAGCATTTCAGATCTATCCGCAGATAATCTTGTATATACCATCACTACCAGAAGAGATTCGGGATTTATTCAGCTGGATTCCATCCAGAACAAAAGCGTGGAAAGCATTGAGGAAGATGGAGTAAATTACCAGCGGATCCAAATTGATAATTCCAAGTTCTTTCTTTTCGAAAATGCTGAAACCACCATCATCAGTAATTCCAAATCAAAGATGCTTGATCTGGCTAATAATAAAGAAGTACTGAAATCAAAGACTTTCAATAACGTCTATAACGCAGCCGACCCAAATAAAACTTCAATCTTTCTTAACCAGGCTGCTCTAAAAAAAATGTCAGCTGCTTTTGAAAATTTAAACTTCCCCGGCTTAAAGAATTTATCAGAATGGATAGTTCTCGATCTTGATCTTGAAGAGAAGAAATTGAAACTGAATGGAATTAGTGTTTCTGGAGAAGAAAAGGACTTTTTAAGCAACTTTTCCGGGCTTACTCCTAAAGAAATAGAAGTGAGTAAAATCTGTCCAGATGACTTTTTAAGTTTTTATGCGTTTAGTTTCTCTTCTTACGCAGACCTTTTAAAAAATCACGGGGATTCCATTCCTTCAAAATATCCGAAGATATTAGATCATTCAAGAGAAGCTGCGATGATTAAATTGAAGCAGGGAGATCTTTTTGTTCTGAATGCGATAGAAACAGAAAGTGCCAAAACCAGTCTTGCGGGCTTTGGAGAAGAATTTGAAACCTATCGCGGAATTCCAGTTTTCGAATCAACAGATCCCGGGATTTTCCGAAGTATTCCCAGTGATCTAATGGTTCTAAGCGAAAATCAATATTATACCATAATAGATCATTTTGTACTTTTTTCTGAAAACGTTGAAGTCATTAAAAAAGCAATCGCAGATTTTCAGAATTCCAACACACTTGCTACAAAAACCTATTACACTGAAATTGCCTCTGCCCTGTCTTCTGAATATTCTGTTTTATTAATGACCAGATTGCCGGAATTTTTCAATTATGCAAAAGAGGTTAATAATAATGACAAATTAAATTTTAAAAAAAACAGTCTCGCCGCATTCCAGATAATTAAGGAAGATAATTTTGCGCATTTACACGCAATTATTTCGAATTCAGAAGAACAAAAGAATGGCAACAATGGGGTGGAGCAATACTCTTCTTTTCAATTAGAGGCTCCGGTAGCTTCGCAAGCTTATTTTTTCAGGAATCATGAAACAGATCAAAAAGACATTCTGGTGCAGGATGAGAATAATGTTCTTTATCTTATTTCCAATAAAGGAACGATCTTCTGGAAAAAGAAATTAGATAGTCAGATTTCTGGAGGAATTCACGAAGTAGACCTATTTAAAAACGGGAATAAACAAATTGCTTTTTCTACAGGATATCACCTAGAAATATTAGATAGGAATGGAAATACCGTAAAACCCTTTCCTATAAAATTCAATGAGCCGTTAACTCAACCTCTTGCTGTATTCGACTACGATAATAACAGGACATACAGGTTCGTGCTTACTCAGAATAAAAAGATTTATATGCTTGGGCCGAAAGGAAAATCAATCAAAGGTTTTGATTTTGAATCCGCCAAATCCAATATCGTCAAAGCTCCAAAACATATCAGGCTTGGTTCAAAGGACTATATTTTGGTCGCGGAAGAATCTGGACGTCTCAATATTTTAAGCCGACAGGGGAGTATTCGAGTGCCCGTGAACGAGAATTTTGAATATTCTGAAAATGAATGGTACGGTAATAATGGAAAATTCATCACTACCGAACCCCAAAGTAATCTGGTTACGGTTACCCAAAGCGGCGCAGTGTCGAGAAAGGACCTGGGACTGGCAGAGAATCACAGGCTGGACGCCAATGATGACCTCCTGGTTTATCTGAATGAGAATGAACTTTCAATCAATGAAAACAAAATTTCTTTAGAATTCGGACTTTATACTGATCCTCAAATATTTCAGTCGGGTAAAAAAACTTATGTTGCTTTAACCGATCTACAGGCACAAAAAGTTTATGTTTTTGACAAAAACGGAGAATTGTTAAGCGGTTTCCCGGTTTACGGAACTTCAGAAGTTGACATTTCTAACGCCGATCTGGATTCTAGAAAAGAATTAATCGTAAAAGGAGATGAAGACGAAATTTTACTTTATAAGCTCTGATCTATGCAGTAATCATTTCGGCCTCAAAGAGCTCCTGAAAATGTTTCAGCAATTTTTCCTGAACTTCTTCAAGATTAACCTCCTTCTTACCTAATTCAACATTCAGGGAAGTAACTGCTTTACCTTTTATTCCGCAGGGTATAATATTATCAAAATAGCCTAGATCTGCGTTTACATTCAGAGCAAAACCATGCATGGTCACCCACCGACTCGCTCTAACTCCCATCGCACAGATCTTTCTGGCAAATGGAGTTCCCACATCTAGCCATACCCCGGTTTCACCCGGACTTCTTTCGGATTTAATTTCGTATTCGGCAAGGGTGAGGATCACTGTTTCTTCAAGCAACCTTAGGTATTTATGAATATCGGTAAAGAAATTATCCAGGTCTAAAATAGGATAACCCACAATTTGGCCGGGACCATGATAGGTAATATCACCGCCCCTGTTTATTTTATAAAAAGTGGCATTCTTTGCTTTTAATTCTGCTTCAGAAACCAGTAAATTTGAAGCGTCTCCACTTTTGCCAAGGGTATAGACATGCGGATGTTCCACGAACAATAGATAATTCCTGGTAGGTTCATCCTGCTCTTCCCTCCTGTTTTTGATCTTCAGATCCAGTGTATCCTTAAAAAGTTTTTCCTGGTAATCCCAAGTTTCCTTATAATCTTTCACTCCCAGATTCTGCACTTCCACCTTCTTGTTCATGATCTATGACTTTGGATTATTTAAAATGATCAAAGCAGCTATCACCCCGGGAATCCATCCCAAGACTGTCAATATCAAAACGATCAAAATTGATCCACAACCTTTATCATAAACGGCTAGCGGCGGAAATAATACTGATAGAATAACTCTCCAAACACTCATTAAAAAGCAAATTTTGATGCAAAGATAGAATTATTATTTCGGCTTTTAATTGCGTTGTGCGGCAGCCTGATAGTCACTATATTTGCATCCGCATTTTTGTTGAATGCATAAAAAAAATTATATGCAGCAGTTATCAGAACAGGAACAGATTAGAAGAGAGAAATTAACGGCCATAAGAAAAGCCGGCATTAATCCATATCCTGCCGATCTATTTCCGGTAGACCATACTACCGTGGATATTAAGGGAAATTTTGAAGAAGGTAAAAAAGTGGTGATCGCCGGTAGGTTGATGTCCAGAAGAATCCAGGGAAAAGCATCTTTTGCTGAACTTCAGGATTCCAAAGGCAAAATCCAGGTGTACTTCAACAGAGATGAAATTTGTACCGGTGAAGACAAATCTAAATACAATGATTTTTACAAGAAACTACTTGATATAGGTGATTTCATCGGGATTGAAGGGGAATTATTCAAAACCCAGGTTGGAGAAATGACCGTAATGGTAAAGGATTTCCACCTTTTAAGCAAAGCGCTTAGACCGCTTCCACTTCCAAAAACAGACAAAGAAGGAAATACCTACGACGGGTTTAATGACCCGGAGCAGAGATATCGCCAACGTTATGCTGATCTTGCCGTGAACCCAAAGGTTAAAGAGATCTTCGTGAAAAGAACAAAGCTATTCAATGCCATGCGAAACTTCTTTAATGAAAGAGAATATTTTGAAGTGGAAACTCCAATTCTTCAATCTATTCCGGGTGGAGCTGCAGCCAGACCATTCGTAACGCATCATAACGCGCTGGATATTCCTCTTTACCTTAGAATTGCCAACGAACTTTATTTGAAAAGACTGATTGTAGGTGGATTTGACGGAGTTTATGAATTCTCAAAAAACTTCAGAAATGAAGGAATGGATAGAACGCATAACCCGGAGTTTACCGCGATGGAAATCTATGTAGCCTACAAAGACTACAATTGGATGATGGAGTTTACCGAGCAACTGCTGGAACATTGCGCCAAAGCCGTGAATGGAACCACCGAAGCTACTTTTGGTGAACACAAGATCGATTTTAAAGCGCCATACAAGCGTTTGAGCATGACCGATGCTATTAAAGAATTTACTGGTTTCAATATAACCGGGAAATCTGAAAAAGAACTTTATGAAGCTGCAAAAGGCATGGGCATCGAAGTTGATGAAACCATGGGTAAAGGAAAATTGATTGATGAGATCTTTGGTGAAAAATGTGAAGGAAACTTTATACAACCAACCTTTATTACAGATTATCCGAAAGAAATGAGTCCGTTATGTAAGGAACACCGGGATAATCCTGAGCTTACCGAACGATTTGAACTTATGGTTTGCGGAAAAGAGATCGCCAATGCATATTCTGAGCTGAATGATCCTTTGGATCAGCGTGAGCGATTTGAGGAACAACTGAAACTTTCAGAAAAAGGTGATGATGAAGCAATGTTTATTGATAACGATTTCCTAAGAGCTTTAGAATACGGAATGCCTCCAACATCGGGTCTTGGAATCGGGATGGACAGGTTAATCATGTTCTTAACTAATAAACAATCTATCCAGGAAGTATTGTTCTTCCCGCAAATGAAACCTGAAAAAAAACAGGTAGAATTGACCGATGAAGAAAAAGCAGTTTACAAACTTCTTAAAAACGATGAAGTTCATGAACTTGATACCATCAAAGACCAGTCTGGATTAAGTAATAAAAAATGGGATAAGGCGGTAAAAGGCCTTAGAAAACACAAAATGATAGATGTTTTTAAAGAAGGAGAAGTATTGAGCATGAAAATCTCATAACTTTTATCATATTTCATTGAAAAGCCCTGTAGAAATACAGGGCTTTTTTATTTCAGAATAGATTTCCAGGTTTTAACATTTGAATTTTAAACCATTCGGTTAAATTGCAGTCAAACCATTACCTAATAGGCAGTTCATTCTCATTTGAGGAGAAACACTGTTTTCAAATTTTAACATATTAACCAAATAATTACTTTTCTATGATCAAAAAACAAAGTCTCAGGCTCATGCTTGTAGCACTTTCTTTGTCTGTATCAGGTTGTGCGGTATTTCAGCCTTCCAGCAAAAAATCTGAAACCGCTCAGACCGAAGAAAAAGGAGACAAAAAAGATGGAGACCTAAAACCCTACGCCAAGGTCATCACTAAAGACGCTAAATCAGACGAAGGTTTGTTTACCGTTCATAAAGTTGATGAGAAATATTTCTACGAAATTCCAGACAGCCTTTTCAATCGTGAAATGCTAACCGTTACCCGTATCGCAAAAACTGCAAGCGGAATTGGTTTTGGCGGTGGAAAGCAAAATACGCAGGTACATCGCTGGCAGAAAAAAGGAAATAAAGTTCTGCTTAGAGTAGTTTCTTATGATATCTATGCCAATGATTCTCTTCCTGTTCATGAGGCTGTGGTAAATTCAAATTTTGAACCTATCATTCAGTCATTTGATATTCAGACTATTGGAAAAGATTCTATCAGCAAAACAACGGTGATCGATGTAACAGATCTTTACACAAAGGATGTTCAGGCACTGGGAATGCAGGATAGAACAAGAAAACAATATAAAGTTTCGAGGCTGGATGAAAGTCGTTCTTTTATAGATACGATTAGAAGTTATCCTGAAAACATCGAAATAAGACATATTAAAACTTACAACGCAGGTGAGCCGCCTTCCAATGAAAGCACCGGTTCAATTTCTATGGAATTCAGCAATTCTATGATACTTCTTCCGAAGGTTCCTATGGAAAGAAGATATTTTGACGAGCGTGTAGGATGGTTTACTACAGAACAAACCGATTATGGTCTTGCTGCCCAAAAAAGTAAAACTATTGAATACCTTGACAGATGGAGACTTGAAGTGAAGGATGAGGACATGGAAAAGTTTAAAAATGGTGAACTGGTAGAACCAAAAGAACCTATCGTTTACTATATAGACCGTGCCACTCCAGAGCAATGGGTACCTTACATCAAACAAGGAATTGAAGATTGGCAGGTAGCTTTTGAAGCCGCTGGTTTCAAAAACGCCATTATTGCAAAAGATGCTCCAACTCCAGAAGAAGATCCAGACTGGAGCCCCGAAGATGTAAGATATTCTGTAGTTAGATATCTTGCTTCTCCAATTCCAAATGCAAACGGACCTCACGTAAGTGATCCACGTTCAGGAGAGATCCTGGAATCTGATATCAACTGGTATCATAATGTAATGACGCTTCTTAGAAACTGGTTCTTTGTGCAAACTGCAGCGATCAATGAAGATGCTCAGGGAGTTGCATTCAAAGATGAAGTGATGGGAAGATTGATTCGCTTTGTTTCTTCTCACGAGGTTGGCCATACTTTAGGTCTGCCACACAATATGGGAAGTAGTGTTGCTTATGCCGTGGAAGATCTAAGAGATCCTGAATTCACTAAAGAATTTGGTACCGCGCCATCTATTATGGACTATGCTCGTTTCAACTATATCGCTCAGCCAGAAGACGGTGATGTAGCTTTAATGCCTGAAATTGGACCATATGATAAATATGCTATTGAATGGGGTTACCGTCCAATTCCTGAGAAAGAAGGAATGGAAGAAAAGGAAATTCTTGACGAATGGATCCTGGAACATGCGGGAGATCCAAAATATAGATTCGGAAGACAGCAAAGTGGAGTAATAGACCCAAGTTCTCAAACCGAAGATCTTGGAGATGATGCGATGCTTGCCAGTGAATATGGAATTAAAAACCTGAAGAGAATTGTACCTAAACTTATCGAATGGACTGCTGAAGACGGTAAAGATTATGAAGATCTTGATGACCTGTACGGCCAGGTGCTTGCACAGTACAACAGATATATGGGACACGTTGCGGCCAATATTGGTGGAGTTTACGAATATTACAAAACTTACGACCAGGAAGGCGCTGTTTACACTCATGTAGATAAGGAAACGCAAGAAAGAGCGATGAGCTTTTTACAGGAGCAATTATTTGATACTCCGGAATGGCTGATCAACCAGGATATTTTCAATAAGATTGAATTCGACGGAAATATTGAGCGTATCAGAAATATGCAACAAAGAGCTCTGAATGATATCCTTGATTTTGGTAGAATGGCCAGATTGATGGAAAATGAAGAGATCAATGGTAATGAAGCTTATTCTCTTCTTGATATGATGACCGACCTGAGAAAAGGTATCTGGAGTGAAGCTTATTCAGGAAAGAAAATAGACAGATACCGCAGAAACCTTCAACGTGCCTATATTGAAAGAATGGAGCACTTGATGAATGAGGAGCAGGATGAAATTCCTGCAAGATGGAGAGACTGGGTTACAAGAAGTAACGTAAACGTTTCCCAAAGTGATATTAGACCGGTTGTACGTGGTGAATTAAAATCACTTGAGCGTCAGCTTAAGAATTCACAGTATAGTTCTGGAGACACTTTAACAAGGTATCATTTACAGGATGTATTAAAAAGAATTGACCTGATTCTCAATCCGGTAAATTAAAAATTATAATACAATAGGATTAAAAGCTATCGTTGTTAAAACGGTAGCTTTTTTTTGTTAAAGCATTATCTACTTAACTCTTCAAGCTTTAATTTTAATAGAACAACTTTAAAAATCAAAGTGATGAAGAAGATAAGCTTAATAATGATCGTAGCTTTTATTTCTCTTGGAGCGTTGGCTCAAGGGAATGAAAAGGATAAAATGCCTAAGCATTCTAAAACTCATAAAATGAGTAAAGAGCATATTGATAGTGAAGCTCACGCAATGATGTATGCCGACAAAATGACCACAAGGCTGAATCTAAGTCTGGAACAAAAGGAAGAGATTAGGGAGGCTCAGATGAAAAGACTGGAAAGGCAGAAAGAAATGATGGCTGCTATGATGAGCGAAGGAGGCAATATGGGAAGTTATAATGAGGAGAAGAAGCAGGAAAAGATGAAAATCCAGAGCGACTTCCAAGAAGAAATGAGAGAGATACTTTCCCCTGAACAATATCAAGATTGGGAACCTATGCATAAGCGAGAAATGAAAATGCAAGGGGAGAAAATGAAAAATAAAGATAGCTATAAAGCAAAAGGAAAAAATAAAGTAAAGAACAAAGGAAAAGACAAGGATAAAAATGAAAGAGATTCAGACGATTATTAGTCTGAAATTTAGAATTTCTCAAAACAGGACCAAAAGTCCTGTTTTAGTTTTTAAACCTTTTTTAATTTTAAAAGTCAAACAATCAGAAACTTAAACATTCATATTATGAAAAAGTTGATTACCGTAGTATTCCTTTTTATTGGAGTCACAGTATTTGCGCAGGATAGAGCTACTGCCAGAGCTGAAATGTCTCAGGATGAAATGGCAACTCTTAGAGCAAAAAGGTTGGTAATGCAGTTAGATTTGAATGCAGAGCAGGAAGAAAAACTGAAAAAGTTATTTGCAAAAAGAATTGAAGCAAATAAAGAATTGAAAGAAGAGATCGATAAAAATAAACAGGCAGACCGGGAGGAAAAAGCAGAATTGCGAAAAGAGCGTATGGAAATGAATCAAGAGCAAAAGGAAGAATTGCGCGAGATCCTTACCGAAGAGCAATATTTAAAATGGGAGCAACTTCAGGAGAAAAGAAAAAAAGGAAGACGAGCCCCAATGAGAGAAAGAAAAAATTAGAATTTGGATTTTTTAATTGTTTGTTAGCTTGAAAGGAACCTTTGCGGGTTCCTTTTTTAATTTACAAAGAACTTCACGATGAGTCCGCCGGCAAGCCATAAATAACAAATGAGCGCGAGGTATTTTAAAACTTTTTCCAGCAGCTCACTTTTCGGCGCCATTTCTTTCATGAACATCACATCCTTTCGCTTAAAGAACCCGAGGTAGATCAAATATCCGGAGATAGCCAAAAAAGCCATATTCAGCCAGAAAGTATAATCAATTTTAAAATATTCCGAATCCTGAATTTTGACCGAAGAAGGGTCTGGCAATAAATTGAACAAATCGAATCCGTAATGCAACAGCAGTGACGCTCCAATTAGAGAAGCGAATAACAGGAACAGGATAAAAAAGCTCATTTTCCAGCCGTAATATTTCGCGTTGATCCTTAAAATTGGAAAAACCACCAGGTCACTGAAAATAAAGGCCATTACTCCGGCAAAACTTACTCCTTTCCCAAAAAGTAAAGCTGCCAGCGGAATATTCCCCATAGAGCCAATGAAGGTTAGAAAAGCAGCAACCGGACCCACGATAATATGTTCCAGAATCGTGAAAAAGCTGAAATCGGTAGTGCCCTGTCCACTATTAATAAATAAAGTTTGAAAGAAAGAGTCAGGTACAAAAGCTGCCACGATCCCAGCAATGGTAAATCCAACGGTCACATCCTTCCAGACCATCTTCCACTCCATCCCGTATTGCTGGGAAACTTTGGCCCAACTGGTTTCAGATTCTATCTTTTTCTTCCAGGATTTATCTGAAGCATCGCTATCATCATCTTCGCTATCCAGTCGTTCCCTGGCTTTTTTGATCAGCTTTTTAGGATTGATAATTCTAATCAATAACCAACTGATCAAAATCAGAATAATTCCTCCAAGATATTCTCCTACAACAAACTGCCACCCGAGGAAGATCGAAATGATAATTCCCAATTCTATAACCAGATTGGTCGACGCCAGGAGAAAAGCGATGGAAGAGACAAAACTCGCGCCTTTCTTAAAGAGGCTTTTAGTAGATGCCAGCGCTGCAAAACTGCAAGAACTGCTTATGAATCCAAAAAAAATTCCTAAAAGCAATCCTTTAGATTCTTCTTTTCCCATAGTTTCCTGCATCTTTTTTTCAGTCACAAAAACCTGGATACAGCTGCTAATTACATAACCCAGGGCAAATGCCCATAAGGCCATCCAGAAAAATCCTGAGGTCGTGTAGGCGGCTTCGCCCCATTTACTTAAAAAATCCTGCATAATTTAATTTTAGGTTAGTTTTGCGGCTCTCAATCTCAAGGCATTTGTTATCACCGATACTGAACTAAAGCTCATGGCTAGCGCGGCGATCATTGGCGATAATAGAATCCCGAAAAAAGGATATAGAATTCCCGCGGCAATTGGCACTCCAATGCTATTATAGATGAGGGCAAAAAATAGATTTTCCTTGATATTTCGCATTACTTTTTCGCTCAGTTTTATAGCTTTCAGCACACCTTTAAGATCACCCTTTACCAGAGTGACCTCAGCACTTTCAATAGCGACATCGGTCCCGGTTCCCATGGCGATCCCAATATTAGCCTGAGCAAGCGCGGGCGCATCATTGATCCCGTCACCAGCCATCGCAACTTTCCTACCCTCATTTTGAAGCCGCTTGACCTCATCCATTTTATTCTGCGGAACCATTTCCGCCTTAAAATCGGTTAGATTCAATTCTTTGGCTACAGCAGCAGCTGTTTTTTCATTATCACCAGTTAACATGACCACTTTGATCCCTTCTTTCTGTAATTCCTGTAAAGCGGCCAAACTCGTTTTTTTGATCTTATCTGAAATCGTTACGAATCCAACAACTTTGTTATCAACCGATAAGTATGAGACAGTTTTACCCTTTTCCTGTTCTGCAGAAACTTTTTTCAAGGTGTTTTCTGAAATTTCAATATGATCAGCCTGCATCAATTTATCGTTACCCAAAGCCAGTTTTTTTCCTTCGAATTCAGCCTCTACACCTTTCCCGGTTACGGCATTAAATCCTGAAGCTTCGCCATGTTCGATATTAGCTTCTTTGGCATAATTTACGGTTGCAGTTGCCAGCGGATGCTCACTCTGTGCATTCACCGAAGCGATCAAACGTGCGATCTCATTTTCAGAATATTCTGAAGTGACAGAAACTACTTTTTCCACGGAAGGTTTCCCTTCAGTGATCGTTCCGGTCTTATCAATAATCAGGGTATCGATCTGGTTCATTTCTTCCAGGGCGCGAGCATTCTTGATCAAAACACCATTTTTCGCTCCTTTTCCAACTCCCACCATTACAGACATTGGCGTAGCCAATCCCAGTGCGCATGGGCAGGCAATGATCAATACGGCAATTGCATTTACCAATGCATAAACGTAAGATGGTTCGGGACCGTAGATTGCCCAGATAATAAAGGTAATCACGGAAATTACTACCACGATCGGTACAAAATAAGCCGAGATCCTATCTGCCAGTTTTTGAATTGGAGCCTGGGAACGACTCGCTTCATTTACCATTTTGATGATCTGGGCCAGCAGAGTTTCGTCGCCAACTTTTTCAGCGGTCATGGTAAAGCTCTGGTTCCCGTTGATAGTCCCGGAACTAACATTATCTCCTTCCTTTTTATCTACCGGAATTGGTTCACCCGTGATCATGGACTCATCAATACTGGATTTACCTTTTTCGATCTTACCGTCAACCGGAATTTTATCTCCGGGTTTTACTCTTAAAATATCACCTTGCTGAATTTTATCTACAGATATTGTTTCTTCCTTTCCATCAATTACTCTAACGGCTGTATTTGGAGCTAATTTCAGTAATTCCTTGATTGCAGAATTGGTTCTACTATGAGCTCTTGCTTCCAAAACCTGACCCATTAGAACAAGTGTCAGGATCACCGTGGCAGCTTCAAAATAGACGTGCACGGTTCCCATTTCAGTTTTGAATTGCGCAGGAAAAAAGTCGGGAAATAAAAGTCCGAAAACACTGAAAACCCAAGCTACTCCGGCTCCAATCCCGATCAAAGTAAACATATTCAGGTTCCAGGTTTTTACAGATCGCCACGCTCTTTCAAAGAACATCCAGGTGGCATAAAAAACCACCGGTAAGGAAAGTCCGAATTGTATCCAGTTCCAGACCTTCATATCGACAAGCTTATAAAGAGGATTATCCGGAATCATTTCAGACATCGCAATGAGAAAGATGGGTAAGGTAAATGCGACCGCAATCCAGAATTTTTTAAGTAGTTTCTTATAGCCTTTTTCTTCTGCCGAGGCTTCCGGTTCTTTGGGAACGAGATCCATTCCGCAGATGGGACAATCTCCAGGTTCATCCTTAACAACGTCTGGATGCATCGGGCAGGTGTATTGAGTAGTTTGCGGAGCGGCACTTACTTCCTCAACCAGATCCATTCCACAGACCGGGCAGTCTCCGGGTTTATCATAGGTTTTATCTCCTTCGCAATGCATGGGACAATACCAGGTTCCGGTTCCTTTTTCAGTTTTAGATTTAGATTTTTTATCAGATGTTTTATGATGCTTACGCGGTTCTTCTCCCGGCATCATAATGTGGTAATTTCCCCCATTTTTTTGCAAAGCCTCTTCAAACTTTTCAACATTTATGTGATGCTTCATGCTTATCTCTGCTTCCGCTTTTTCGAGATTCACTGAAGCATTGATCACACCATCAACCTCATTTAATGCATTTTCCACATGAGACCTGCAACCATTACAGGTCATCCCGGTCAACTTGTAGGTATGGGTCATCGGCTTATCAGACTTATGACCAGTATTATCTGGCATCATGATATGATAATTCCCACCTCCTTCTACCAGTGCTTTTTCGAATTTATCTAATGGAATATGCTTTTCCATCTCTATTTCTGCCGAACCTTCCTGCAGATTCACATCTACCTGCTGAACACCTTCCACTTTACTCAGGGATTTTTCTACATGAGTTTTACAGCCATTACAGCTCATTCCGGTGATCTTATATGTATGTTTCATTTTTTATGAATGATGATCCCTCTAGAATTTAAGGGATGTTTGCACTACTAAAATACGACAGTTCGAAATAGAAGAGTTTCGAAATCAGGCAGAATACTTTCAATTTAAATTTAGTCAAAAAAGAACTGCCTGAAATTCGATTCAGGCAGTTTTTAGTTTTATGCGACGTAAGCCTCACATGCTTTTACACATTCTCTACAGGCTTCCGCACAGTCTTTACAATGTTGATGATCATGCTTTCCACATTCATCGGCACAGGCCTGGCAAACTTTTTTACAATAATCAACCAAGCCTTGTACGTCTTTATAATTAGTGGCAAGAACCTGGTTTAACGTAGAGCAGACTTCTGCGCAAACACGATCGGTTCTAATACAATCTTTCATCATTTTCACATTGTCTTCATCCAGACATGCATCGGCACAATAATTACAATGGTTTATGCAATTTCCAAGTGCGCTGATCAGTTTCTCATTTCTCATAACTAATTGATTTTATTGGTTTCCCTCTAATTTAGTCAAGAGTTGAGCCTTGCGGTTTTAAAATTATGCTAACTTCTTTCAGTTTTAAGATTACTTAAACAGAATCAAGTCTTTTTCTGTCCTTTATGTGAAGATTTTTGTATTCTGAAGGAGTGAACCCGGTAGCTTTTCTGAAAGAAGTAGATAAATATGCTGGAGTAGAATATCCCAAATTATCTGCGATCATGGCAATACTCCAATCATCATAATTAAGCAATTCCTTTACCCTTTCAATACGCACCGCATTATAAAATTTCTGAATGCTTTGGCCTTCATTTTCAGTAAAAATATGTGTGATATGACTGTAATCGTAATTCAGTTCCTTACTGAGCAGACTGGATAGTTTCTGATTGGAAGGATCATCAGAATAAACTTCCTCAATAATCACAGATTTAATGTTGTTGATAAGGCGTTCATTGCGATCCTGGATGATTTCAAAGCCAACTTTTTCAAACTCTTTCTGAATTTGATGTTTCTCGATACTGCTAATTTTTCTCTCAAGCACCGCCTCACCCAGACTCACTTCAGAAAAGGGTATATCTAGCCTGTTGAAAATTCCCTCCACCGTCATGATACAACGCTGGCAGACAACATTCCTGATATTGATTTTATGTTCTTCCAAATCGATTTCTGGTTGGATTCGCTATTAAATTTATAAAATATCAGGCTGAACTGCTCCAGCCTGATATTAAAATGCTTATTACATGATAGTTTCATCAACTCTCCCGCACTTCAACATTTTGTCCCCGAAATACGGATTCCTGATCTCTTCTGAAGAAGAATACCAGTAATCCCCTTTCCCTTCAAATGCCATCGGGCAGAATTGCTTATAGATCTTTCCAGAAGAGATCGCATCTTTAAGTACCGGTTCCATCGCTGCTGTTAATTCTGAAAATACTTCTCTTTGAGCATTTACATCTTCAGTATCTGCAAGTTTACCTGCAATTTCGGCGATCTCCGGCTTAGCTTCCGCCAGGGTCTTCTGAAGGTTTTGAGCAGCCTTACCCGCCGCGGCTGCATCAGTTCCAACCAACGCATCTTTAACTGAAAGGTATTCTTCATAAGCCTGAGTTACATTCTGATCCTTGAACTCAGCATTAGCTTCTTCCGAAACTTTGTCTGCTTTCATTTCTTCAGAATGATCATTCATTTCATGTTTCTCTTCAGAAACCTGATCATTATTCTCCTTTTTTTGGTCACCACATGAGGTTAAAACTAAACTCCCTGATATTAAACTCATGGTGATTAAACTTCTTACTTTCATTTTCATATTTCTAATTATTAGGTATTTATATTTGACGTTTTATATTTCTCAAATTAACAATCGCTACTTTTTCTTTTTCACCGGCTTCAGGATCTTTCTCACTGTAGGTGAAGAAATATACCAAAGAAGAAATCCGCTTAAAACCGTGATAAGTCCTAACAGGGAAAATGCTCGTAGCAACAAATTATTAAAATCGTCTCTTCCCTCGTAATCCATGGTATGGGTCATCCATAAAAAATCGAACCAGCGCCATTCCCGATGACGCACAGTATTGAAATTTCCGGTTAATGCGCCCACGTAAGCCTTAAGATTTTCATCGGTTTTATAGGAAATCACATATGCCGGAAGTAGTCTTTCCCGGTATTCATGATGCTTTCCAGTTTCTGTGATCCTTTCAATGCCTGAAACTTCAAGATCATTTTTCATATATCTGGAAGCGATATCCAGCGCCTGTTTTTTATTGATCTCTTTTATTTTTTCTCCAGACCGGGCATCCATCAGGACCTCATCGTTGATATAGTAATAAGGCTCTCCTGAAATTTCCTGAAGTTTTACCGAAGTTACTTTTAAATCTGGATCCAGGTCTGTCGGACTCCTAAGTTCTGAAAAAGCCGAATGTATTGGTTTTTCCTTTTTAAAGTGATCTCCATGAATCTCATCAAGATCTGTCCAGCTAAAATACAATCCGCTCACCGTCCACATTATAAATTGTATCCCAATAAATATTCCGAGATACCTGTGAGCTTTTCTAATATTTAAAGCAGTTTTTCTTTTAACCATTATTGCTCTTTCTCCAGTTTGTCGATTAATTTCTTCATTTCTGCGATCTCTTTCTCCTGTGCTTTAATGATTCCCTCTGCAAGTTCTTTCACTTCGGGATCATCAATTTCCGCTCTTTTACTGGTTAGAATTGCTATGGAATGGTGCGGAATCATCGCCTTCATGTAAAGAACATCGTCTACAATAGGTGCCTGTGCTCTGACCAATCCCAGTGCTCCTAGAAATAGCACAAGGCTACCCACATAAATCGCGATATTTTTCTTTTTGTTTCTATACATTTTAAGCATCAGCGATAGCATAATTACGGCCATTGTTGAAATTCCCAGGCAGGTCATATAAAATCGTGTAAGGCTAAAATAAACATGATCAATCTCATAGGTATTGAAATACATGGTGATATACATTGCCATAAAAGACAGCCCCAACATTAGAAAAAACCGGTTATAATTATTTCCGCTTTTGTGCATTTCGTTGTCTTTGGAATTCATTTTATTGATATTATTGGTTAATTATTTAAGTTCAGAAGTTACTTCACCGCAGGTTAGCATGGCCTCCCCATAATAAGGATTTCTAACCTCTGAAGATAGGCTAAGCCAATCGGCGCCTTTATTATTATTCGCCATCGGGCAATGCTGTATGTAAATAGTTTTATCAAGATCATCAATACTTCCTGCGATCGCGATCATCTGTTGTGATAAGATCCTGAAATTTTCTCGCTGACTTTCCAGGCTTTTACTATTGGAAATCTTCGCCAGCATCTCGTTGATTTTATCTAAATGAGATTGAACCATTTTTGCGGAACTGCCTGCATCCAGTTCTTCCGATTTTTTCTGCAATTCAGAAGCAATTTCTGAAGTTTTTTCTTCATCTGAAGCAACCAAAGCATCTTTCAATTTGAAATAGCCTTGCAATATTCTTTTTAAATCCTCCTGAAATGTTGCTGAAAGTTTCATATCCATCGTCAATTCAGAAGTTTTTGAAGAAGTATTGTTCATCATTGACTTTTTCCCCTGCAATTGTGCCGCGGCATCTACCGTAAAGGTACCGTTAGTCACAATTTCTTCACCAGCTGAAAGACCTTCTATCACCTGGTAAGTTTCACCGCTCGAATTTCCCAGCTTCACTTCCCGCATCTCAAAAACAGGATGATCTTCCTTGGTTTTCACATAAACGAGGGAACGCTCTCCAGTCCACATTACGGCACTCCTTGGGATTTCCAGACTTTCCTGAGTTGAACTTTCAGCATTTTCAACTTTAGCCTTTACGAACATTCCTGGTTTTAATTTGTTATTCCGATTATTGAGAACCACGCGTACTTCCACCGTTCTTGAATTATTATCCAGCAAAGGATCAATAAATGAGATCTTTCCACTGAAATTTTCATTCGGGAGAGCATTTACTGAAATATCCATCGTCTGACCTTCCTCCAAATTCGAGATCTGAGATTCATAGGCATCAAAAACTGCCCAGACAGAATTCAGATTAGAAACTTTTAGGATAGGCATTCCGTCATTTATGTGAGAACCTTCCTCTACCATGATCTCTGTAACCGTTCCATTAACGTGAGAATAAATTGGAATGGAAGTTTTTACGTTTCCGGAATTTTCAATTTCATTCAGCATAGCCTCACTAATCTTCCAGTTCTTAAACTTGTTCCGTACAGCTTGATACAACTGCGGTTGAGAACTCTTAAGTTTAGCTGCTGTGATCAATTCCTGTTGTGCGGCAACCAGCTCCGGAGAATATACATTCGCAATAACCTGACCGGCACGTACCTTATCTCCTACCGTATTCACATACAGTTTTTCAATTCTGCCGTTAAAATGCGCCGGCATCGCTGCCTTTTCATCCTCGTTTACTTCCAGTTTTCCGGAAAGCATCATATCTCCTTCAAGTCCGCTTCCCTCTCCTACCACACTAGTCTCAATATTAGCCAGTTTCATGGCATTTTCTGTCATGCTAAATTGATCTGCTCCTAAACCGTCTGCGGAAGCATCAGCAGGAATCAGGTCCATACCACAGATGGGACAATCTCCCGGTTCCGGCTGCATGATCTGTGGATGCATGGAACAGGTCCACATTTGTTCCGCATCGGCTTGTTGATGATCATGATCTTCTGAATCTGAAGAATCATTAAAAATAATATACCCCAACACTAAGCCGGCAATGATCAACATTAAATAGATTATAAATTTTTTCATCTTTATTGCGTATTAACGGTTAGGTAATTCACCACAGCGTCTTGCTTGAACCAGGTGGTTACCGCCTCGATAAGTTTCATCTGTATATCTAATTGTATTTCCTGAATATCCAGCACATCATCAAAATCGATGGTGCCGGTTTCGTATTGTTTCAAGAGCAATTCTTCAGCATCACTGGCCTGCTCCAGGTTTTTTTCCTGAGTTTCAAATTTTATCCTGGCGGAAGCTCTTTCGTTAATAGCTTCACTTAATCTACTTTGAAGGTCATTTAAAGTCGCATCGCGGTCGAAGGAAATCTGTTCCTGTTTTAATTCGTTCTGCCTGCTTACCGAGCGGTATTTATTATTAAAGATCGGCACCGAAAAAGAGACCATCGGCATGAAAATATCTTTGCCATTATCTGAAAAATCCATATCGGTTCTTTCCTGAACGCTTACATAATCCAATCCAAATCCCACTTTTGGAGCAGCTTCCTGCTGATTTAATTTTTCTGAACTTGCAATACTTTCAGCGAACTTATCAAAGCGTCGCAACTCAGGATGTAAAGCCAGATCAATGTCTTTTGTCTTTTGAACTGGAATTATCAAGGTATCCTGAACTTCCACGTTTACAGCGTCTTCGTTCAATAATCTATTAAAGCTGATCTTTAAGGCGTCCTGCTGAAGTTTTATCATTTCCATCTTTTCTTCCAGATCATTCTGTTTCATTTTCAGTCTCAAGACTTCAACTGCTGAAGCTTTCCCCACTTCAATAGAATTTAAAGCCATGGTCCTGTAAACTTCCAGAAGGTCGATATTCTGCTGAAGGATTCCCAGCTTTTCTTCCAACTCATAGAGATCAAAATAAACCTGTGAAACATTCAATTCCAGATTTCTTTTCGCAATCTCAAGATTAGCTTCTTCCACGCTAACCATAGACCCCGCATACTCTTTTCGGGATTCTATAGTCCCGAACCAAGGCATCATTTGCCTAACCGAAACTCTGAATTTTTGGGCACCTGTTCGGGTTTCTGGTTCGCTAACAAAATATCCAAGACCAAATTCAGTATCGCCAAGAGTATTAGCTTCATTGATTCGCTCTTCAGCAATTTCTACTGAGGAATTCAAAGATTGAATCTCCGGATTGTTTTGAAGCGCTCTATTTTGATATTCTCTTAGCTGCTGTGCCTGTATAAAAACAGGAAGAATTAATATTATTAAGATTATGTTTTTCATGATCTTCTTATTTTAAGTTGAGACTCTTTTCTCCAGCTAAATAATACCGGCACTACGAAAAGGGTAATCAAAGCGATCAACATTCCTCCAAAGGCAGGAATTGCCATTGGGATCATAATGTCGCTACCTCTTCCTGTAGAAGTTAAGATTGGCAGTAAAGCGAGAATGGTCGTGGCAGTGGTCATTAAACATGGCCTTATTCGCTTCTCCCCTGCCTCGATCACAGATTGCCTGATCTGTTTTTTATTATCTGGATCATTCGCTTCGAAGGTCTGGGTTAAATATGTCGCCATTACCACACCATCATCTGTAGCAATTCCGAATAAGGCAATAAATCCAACCCAGACCGCAACACTTAAATTGATGGTTTTGATTTGGAACAATTGCCTGATATTTTCTCCGAACAGGCTGAAATCCATAAACCAATCCTGTCCATAAAACCAGATCATCAAAAATCCACCGCCAAAAGCTACCGCGATGCCAGCAAAAACCATCAGAGAAGTAGACACTGATTTAAACTGAAAATATAAAATCAAGAAAATGATCAATAATGATAGTGGAACCACCAGAGAAAGAGTTTTTTCCGCTCGAAGCTGATTCTCATAATTTCCAGTGAACCTGTATTTTAATCCTGCAGGAACGGTCAACTCGCCGTCATCAATTTTCTGCTGAATAAGCTCCTGGGCATTTTCTACCACATTAACCTCAGCGAAACCGTCAAGCTTGTCAAATAACACATACCCGGTAAGAAAAGTATTTTCACTTTTGATTACCTGTGGACCCTGCTCATACCTGATTTCAACCAATTCTCCGAGCGGCACCGGTGCTCCACCTTCCACCGGAACATAAATATCCTTAATATCCTGAGGATTTTCTCTAAGCTCTCTCGGGTAACGTACACGAATTCCATATCGCTCCCGACCTTCAACCGTCTGGCTAAGTTGCATCCCTCCTATAGCCACCTGCAAGACCTGTTGCACATCATCTATAGAAATTCCGTATCTGGCAAGTTTCTCTCTTTGAATATCAATGAGCAGGTAAGGTTTCCCAACAATCCGGTCTGCAAACACCGCTTCGTCTTTAACCCCTTCAGCTTCTTTTAAAATATTTTCAAGCTTCATCCCAAATTCCTGTATCTGCTGCAAATCCTGACCCTGCACTTTAATTCCCATTGGAGCTCGCATTCCTGTTTGTAACATGATCAAACGGGTTTCAATAGGCTGAAGTTTTGGTGCGGAAGTTACCCCGGGAAGTTTTGTAACTCTGGCGATCTCATTCCAGATATCATCCGGAGATTTAATTTCCGGGCGCCAGTTTCTGAAATACTCACCATCATCATCGGGAATCAATTGGGAAGCATTTAATCTTAAGGGATTACTGATTAGCGAATCCTGATATTCTTCCTGATTATCCAAATCAGAATTTGGATTTGCAGCAAGCTTTCCATTTTTCAGCACAAAATATCCATCTTCATTTACGCGATACCGTTGTTTTTCGCCATCTGTATTCTCCATATATTCAGTTTTATACTGAATAATATTTTCATACATAGACAATGGAGCCGGATCCAATGCAGATTCTGTTCGTCCGGCCTTCCCAACAACAGTTTCAATTTCAGGAAGGCTAGCTACAGCCATATCCAGTTGCTGCAACACTCTTTTATTTTCTTCTACGCCGGAATGCGGCAATGAAGTTGGCATCAGTAGAAAAGAGCCTTCATTAAGGGAAGGCATAAATTCCTTCCCGGTATTTTTCATGATAAAAAACCCAAGAATTATGATAGCTAACGGAATTGCAAGAAATAGAGCTTTATTCGCCAGTGTCCAGGTTAAGATCCTGACATAATATTTTTTGAAGAGATAGAATACGCTGAGAAGTCCAAAACTAATTACTGCTACAAAAACTAGATTTAGGAAAATACTGTTTTGCAGTCCAAGTGGTCTCCAGTATACTGAAAGCAATAATACGATCGTGATCACTGAAATTATGATCTTGAACAATTTACTCTGAGTATTATCAATTTTGTCAAATTTCAGTAGCAGATCTATTACTCCAAAAGCAACGAGAGCAATTCCTATCCAGTATCCAAAAATCATTGCTGCGAATCCGGATATGATGAGGATTGCAGGAAATATATAGCCAACCTCTCTTCTGAAGTTTCGCTTTTTGAAAAGAATCGCAGCGATTGGCGGAATTAAGAATAGTGCGACTAAAATAGAAGCGGTGAGCGCCATGGTTTTCGTGAAAGCCAATGGTCTGAATAGCTTCCCCTCTGCTCCAACCATCGTAAATACAGGAATAAAACTGATAATCGTGGTCAGCACAGCGGTTAAGATCGCTCCGGAAACTTCAGCAGTGGCATCATACACCAGCTGATTAATAGGCCTATCATCTTTCATATCCAGATGCCTGATGATATTTTCAGAAAGGATAATCCCCATATCCACCATGGTTCCTATAGCGATCGCAATTCCTGAAAGTGCCACAATATTTGCCGCCACACCGAAGATCTTCATGGAAATAAAAACCATAAGCACAGCAACCGGTAACAAACCTGAAATTAGAATGGAAGCTCTTAAATTGAAAACCATAATGATGATCACTAAGATCGTGATCAGGATTTCCATGGTAAGTGCTTCATTTAGGGTTCCCAAGGTTTCCTGGATCAGCTCTGTTCTGTCGTAGAATGGAACGATAGTAAGCTGGGATTCGGTGCCATCTTTAAGTGTTTTTGAAGGCAGACCGGAGCTAATTTCGGTGATTTCAGCTTTGACATTATTAATTACTTCCAATGGGTTCGCTCCGTAACGGGCAACCACAACGCCACCAACTACCTCAGCTCCTTCCTTGTCCAGGATTCCTCGACGGGAAGCAGGACCCATGGAAACATTGGCGATATCCTTTATTTTAATAGAGGTGTAATCTTCCGAAGTGACCACGGCATTTTCTATATCTTCCACCGACTTCACATATCCGAGTCCACGTACCAGGTATTCTGCCTGATTGATCTCCAAAGTCTGCGCACCGATCTCGCGATTGCTTTCTTTTACGGCCATGACCACCTGGTCCAGACCAATCCCGTATTGACGCATCAATTCTGGGTTTACATCCACCTGATATTGCTGAACATAACCACCAATACTGGCAACTTCTGAAACACCGCTAGCCCCAGAAAGTGCATATTTCACATAATAATCCTGAATACTTCGTAACTCCTGAAGATCCCAGCCACCGGTCACATTTCCGTATTTATCTCGACCTTCAAGTGTATACCAGAAGATCTGCCCAAGCCCCGTCGCATCTGGACCCAGCGTGGGGCTTACACCCTCAGGCAAAAGATTATCGGGAAGCGAATTCAGCTTTTCGAGGATTCTACTTCGGCTCCAGTAGAATTCAACATCTTCTTCAAAAATGATATAGATACTGGAAAAACCGAACATGGAAGAACTACGAATTGTCTTCACGCCCGGAATACCAAGTAAACTCGTGGTTAACGGATAGGTGATCTGGTCTTCAATATCCTGTGGTGAACGACCGGCCCAATCGGTAAAAATGATCTGTTGATTTTCACCGATATCGGGAATTGCATCCACGGCCACGGGATCATTCGGCAGCAAACCTGTATCCCAGTTAAAAGGTGAATTCATGATTCCCCAACCAACCAGCACTGCCAGTAAAATAAAGGCAATAAGTTTGTTTTCGATTAAATATTTGATGCTTTTATTCAGCATTATTCCATTATTAAAAATTAGAAATTAAGCGTATAAGGCAAGTTGCCACGGCATAAGATGCGTGGTTAAAATCTTAATTCTAATGATCAAATAAGGAAAACCTGGTCTTCCAGCTGAATGTCTGAAACCAGTAAGGGAGGTGAATAATCTTTAAAAGGAATGATCTGCTTTGGTAAACTCTCAAACAGATTTAAATAGGAAAAAGTAAATGTGGTAATAAATAATTGCTGATCAAAATCAAAAGAATCAAAGGAGATCTTTAATTCATCCTGACCTTCTACCGATACCTTTTCATTGGTACAACAATGAGATTCAGCGTTAGCAGACATTTGCATTCCACAGTTCTTTGCCTTGGAAAATACGGCCTTATCAACAAGGTGACTTCCACAGAAATGCTTATCAACCGTGAAAGACATTGTAGACAACATCACCATAAAGGCCATGCATAAAGAAATAATATGTTGAAAAGCTTTTTTCACTGCCTACAAAAATACATTTTTTTTGATTACCAGATATTTTGACCTGAATATCAGTGTAAACCTACATCAAAACAGGGGGATCAGGTTTCAATTTAATCGAAATTAATTTCAATTTATTTTTTTTCAGAAGGATACAAAGAGTCAGAAAATACTCATAGAAAATTACGAATAGTTATACGTAACTTTATAGTATTCAGTAATTTAAACCAATAAAAAGATGGAAGATAAAAAAATAATTGCGGTAGTGGGAGCGTCCGGCGCACAGGGAGGAGGATTAGTTCAAGCGATTCTGGAAGATCCTGAAGGAGGTTTTAAAGTTAGAGCGATTACTCGTAATGCCAATTCTGAGAAAGCATTGCAGTTAAAAAAATCTGGTGCCAAGATCGTAGAAGCCGACCTCGATGATAAAGCAAGTATCATTAAAGCATTCGACGGAGCTTATGGAGCCTATTGTATGACGAATTTCTGGGAACATTTCTCTCCGGAAAAAGAGTTGCAGCAGGCCAAGAATATGGCGGAGGCTGGAAAAGAGGTCGGATTAAAGCATATTATCTGGTCTACGCTGGAAGATACCAGAAAATGGATTTCTCTGGATGATGATAGAATGCCAACGTTGATGGAGAAATATAAGGTTCCTCATTTTGATGCTAAAGGCGAGGCTGACGAATATTTTGCGAAAAGTGGTGTTCCCTATACGCTATTATTCACATCTTTTTACTGGGATAATTTTATCAATTTCGGGATGGGACCACAAAAGGATGAAAAGGGAAATCTGGCCATCACTTTACCACTGGATAATAAACAGCTACCGGGCATTGCAGCTGAAGATATTGGAAAGTGTGCCTATGCTATATTTAAAGCCGGAAAAACATTTCAGAATAAGATTGTAGCGATCGCCGGAGAGCATTTAACCGGAAAGGAAATGGCTACTCTTTTCTCAGAAATTTATGGCAAAGAGGTCAGTTACAATGCAATTTCACCCGAAGTCTATAGAAGTTTTGATTTTCCAGGTGCGGATGATCTGGGAAACATGTTTCAATTTAAAGTTGAGCAGGAAGAATATTTCTGCACCATTAGAGATGTAAACGCTACCCGAAAATTATATCCCGGATTACTAAATTTCAAGGACTGGTTATTGAAGAACAAAAATAAAATGGAGGTCTGAGCTCGTATTTAAATTTTCTTATAGTTCTTCAACCTGTAATAATGAAAGGCAGGTAATAGAATTAGCAAAAATAATGGATGGATCAGAAAACGGCGCACGTAAAAAAGTGCGAGGTAATGTTCCCGTTCGATATTTAGTACCAGGAAAATAAAAATCGCCGTTGCGAGAATGTATAAAACTGCGTACATCAGCGCAGAGAATTTCAAAATATTGAAATCTTTAAAGCTATAGTAGATGATAGCCAGAGAGATTGCGGAATTGAGACAATATCTCAAGGTTAAATTGAACATTAATTTCGCCATGTCCATAGGTGGAATGATCCCCAAAAGATAATCTGATTTAAAAAAAATGATCAGCGGGTCGTAGAAAAGCTGTTGCTCAAAAAACCTGATAGCAGCCAGTAGTAAGACCAGCAGACCTATTTGAAAAAATCGTAGTATGTTTCTGTTCAGCCTTTTTTCCATCGAGAATAAATTCTAACCCATATTAGCCAGAGGAGAAAAACAGTTCCGTAGATGGCCAGCGGAAAAAATATGGAATGCATGAAACCTGAATATTCCGGATATTCGTAAATACTAACGGCGAGTATTACAATTCTTAGAATGTTGATTGTGTATATTATGACCGAACCAGCAAACAAATAGAGAAAGGTGAGTACCGGTTTGCCGAAAAATGCCAGCACGAACGAGGCGAACAAGATTATAATGCTAACGGAATTACAACCTTCCACGATGCCGGCTAAAAAATAATCTCCAACCATCAGTTTCATGGAAAGGCCTGTGTAGTGCATAACTACATCAACATTTTCATAGCCTAACCCCTGCATTACCGTTCCGCTTTGTCTCGCAACCAATTGCGTTATGGGATCTGGTACTGGAGTTTCAGTATCATATAAAATCAAAAAACCATTGTAGAGACTCGAAAACAGGAAATAACTACCAAGAAAGATAAAAATGAATCTAAGAACTAGTCGGTATTTTCTGAAAAGACTGAGCAAATTTCGGAGGCGTTTTTAACAAATTTATTGAATTAGAGTGCTCCCTTTACATGAGAAAATGAATACTTTTGCACTAAAGATTGTTAATATGACTTTTGATAAGCTAAAACCACAAATAGAAGAGATTCTTCAGGATAAAAATAAAGATGTAGACCATCGTCTAACGCAAGTTTGCGAAGTTCTTGAATCAAACATCCCCTACTACGACTGGGTAGGTTTTTATTTTAAGAATGGAGATAAAGATGAGCTAAAACTAAAATCTTTCGCCGGAGAACCTACAGATCACGAGATCATTCCTTTTGGAAAGGGAATTTGCGGACAGGTTGCAGTATCAAATAAAAATTTCGTGGTGCCAGATGTAAAGGCTCAGAACAATTACATCGCCTGTAGTATCCACGTTAAGGCTGAGATCGTCATTCCATTATTTCTTAATGGAGAAAATATTGGGCAGATAGATATCGATAGTCATACCGAAGATCCTTTCTCCCACGAAGATGAAATGTTCCTGGAATGGGTAAATGAAAAAGTTTCTGAAATCCTGTAATATTTACAACTATAAACAAAAAAAGAAAGCCTCGTTGATTCGGGGCTTTCTTTATTCATAGCGTGTAGGCAAGTTGAACTTTGTAGTTCAATATTTTTCTAAAATTGAAAGGCAATAATGACAAATAGAATTATAAAAAATCCTATTAATTGCATTACAGACGATAGATAATCTTTTTCAATTTCATTTCCCATTTTCCCAGATTTTTGATTTAAATATAGGCAAGGGAATCACTGCTAATTAGGCATTTAACTAACTTTAGTTCTTTTTATAAGATTTTAAGGAAAAATATGTCAGAAGACATTTCAATATTAACGAGACTTTTACATTCCAGTTCTAATGGCCTCCACAGGATCAAGCTTAGAAGCTGATATTGCAGGGATTATTCCGGAGATCAAACCAATCATGGCGGAAACTGCAGTTCCTATCAATACATTTAAGGGTGATAATACGAATTCAAAATCACCGGTAAATTGAGATGCAATTATAGAAACGAGCCAGACAATAAATAATCCAACCATTCCTCCAATTACTGAAAGTATAATAGCTTCAAAAAGAAATTGAGAAAGAATGAACTTGTTCTTCGCTCCTAAGGATTTCTGAATTCCAATAAGGTTCGTTCTTTCCTTCACGCTTACGAACATAATATTGGCAATACCAAAGCCCCCAACAAGTAAGGAAAATCCACTAATTACGAGTCCAATCAAATTCAGCTGACCCGTGATATTATCAATAAAATCAGCAAATCCCTGAAGTTGATTGACAAAGAAGGTATTTACGTCACCAGGTTTGATTCCGCGGAGACTGCGAAGTTGCTGTTCAAGAATGGCAATAAATTCCGCATTATCCACACCATCTTCAGGTTTTAATACGATTTGTGGGAATACTGTGTTTTTTGCCGTTCCGTAGATTCTGCGTGCGAAATTTGCCGGTGCAAATGCCTGTCCATCTCGTGATTCTCCGAAAATTGAAGAACCCTGCTTTTTCAGAACACCAATTACCGTCGCTTTTCTACCCTGTATTCTAACATCTTTACCAATAGGATCAATTGTTCCAAACAAATTCGAAGCGACTTCATGACCAAGCACGATTACCGGAGACCCACTTACAGATTCCGCCTCGTTATAGAACCTTCCACTTTCAAGCTCCATGGCTTCAATATCGTAATACTCGTGGGTAACACCTCCAAATCCCACTCCTGAACTGGTTACATCCTGAAATTTAATTGATGTATTTCCCGGTACACCCAATACAAAGCTCACCGCTTCCACATCAGGTAGATTCTTCTTTAAATACTGATATTCTTCATAAGTAACATCAGGAAATTGTTCACGCTTCCATCTTGGGATATCTGATGGACCAAAATTGAAACGCATAACAATGATAGTAGAGTTATCCAAAGCACTCAGGCTACCGGTAATATCCTTTTTAAGGGAATCTACCGCTGCCAGCACGGCAATGATCGAAAATATACCAATAGTTACCCCTAAAAGCGAAAGAAAAGTTCGCAAACGGTTATTCTTAAGTGCGCTAATTGCAAAATTAAAGCTTTCCTTAAGTACGCGTAGATAGATTAGCATGGTATAAAATCAGCGGTTTTTGGACGATTTAAAGATAGGACGCATGATGTAATTTTTCGTTACAAAATTTATCGAGAATTCATTCTTTCAACTTTCAAATTTTTGGCTTAATTAGTTACTTTTGCTGCTTTAACAAACACAACACAATGAGCGAATTAAAACAAGCAAAATCTGCTTTAATTTCAGTTTTTAGCAAAAACGGACTAGAACCCATCGTTAGAAAAATAGATGATCTTGGAATCACTATTTATTCTACCGGTGGAACCGAAAAATTCATCAAAGACCTGGGCATCAATGTGATTCCTGTTGAGGATGTTACTTCCTATCCTTCCATTCTTGGAGGAAGGGTTAAAACATTACATCCAAAAGTTTTCGGAGGAATTCTTAATCGTCAGGATCATGAAGGCGATGTAAAAGAACTGGAACAATATGAAATTCCGCAGATAGACATTGTGATTGTGGATCTTTACCCATTTGAAAAAACGGTTGCTTCCGGAGCATCAGAACAGGATATTATCGAAAAGATCGATATTGGTGGTATTTCACTTATTCGTGCAGCTGCTAAAAACTTTAAAGATGTGACCTGTGTTTCTTCCGTAGAAGATTACCAGGAATTTTTAAATCTTCTGAATGAAAAAAATGGGGAAACAAATTTAGCAGACCGAAAGAGATTTGCTGCGAAGGCGTTCAATATTTCTTCACATTACGATTCTGCAATTTTCAATTATTTCAATGCTGAAGGTGAGATTAATTCTTTTAAGCAAAGTGAACTTACTGGAAAGGAATTGAGGTATGGTGAAAATCCGCATCAAAAAGGAACTTTTTACGGAGACTTTGATGCTATTTTTGACAAACTGCACGGTAAAGAGCTTTCTTATAACAACTTACTGGATGTAGATGCAGCGGTAAACCTTATGAACGAGTTCAAAGGTGAGGCTCCAACTTTCGCTATTTTGAAGCATAATAATGCCTGTGGAATCGCTCAACGGGATACCATCCACCAGGCTTATGTAGATGCATTGGCAGGAGATCCAGTTTCAGCATTTGGAGGAATTTTGATCAGCAATGTGGAAATCGACGCCGAAACTGCTGAAGAAATCCACAAACTTTTCTGCGAAGTGGTGATCGCTCCATCATTTTCAGACGAAGCCTTAGAAATTTTAAAAGGAAAAAAGAACAGGATTATATTGGTTCTAAAAGATATTGAACTTCCAAAAAGTCAGGTTAGAACATGCCTGAACGGCGTTTTAGTTCAGGATAAGGATTTAAAATCTGATACCATGGAAGATCTTCAACAGGCCACAGATAATAAAGCTACCGAAGAGGAGTTATCTGACATGATATTTGCTTCAAAGATTTGCAAACACACTAAATCTAATACCATCGTTCTAGCGAAAAACAAGCAACTTTGCGCAAGTGGGACAGGACAGACTTCAAGAGTTGATGCCCTTACCCAGAGTATAGACAAAGCGAGGTCATTTAATTTTGACCTAAAGGGAGCAGTTATGGCCAGCGATGCATTTTTCCCTTTTCCAGATTGTGTAGAGATCGCCGGAAACGCAGGAATTACTGCGGTAATCCAGCCAGGAGGATCTATTAAAGATCAACTGAGCATAGATTATTGCAATGAGAATAATATCGCTATGGTGATGACAGGAACGCGCCATTTTAAACATTAATTTTAGTACATTTACCCAAACCTCAATACTTAAAATACACTATGGGATTTTTTGACTTTCTCATTGAAGAAATTGCAATCGACTTAGGTACCGCCAACACTCTTATTATACATAACGACAAAGTTGTTGTAGATAGCCCTTCTATTGTAGCCCGCGACAGAACTTCCGGTAAGATTACTGCCGTTGGAAAGGAAGCCGCGATGATGCAAGGAAAGACTCATGAGAATATCAAAACCATACGTCCTTTAAAAGATGGTGTTATTGCCGATTTTGATGCCAGCGAAAAAATGCTGACGATGTTCATCAAAGAAATTCCAGCATTAAAGAAAAAGCTATTCACGCCCGCCCTTAGAATGGTGATCTGTATTCCCTCAGGAATTACTGAAGTGGAAATGCGTGCGGTTAAAGAAAGTGCAGAAAGAGTAAACGGTAAAGAGGTTTATCTAATTCACGAACCAATGGCCGCAGCGATTGGTATTGGAGTAGATATCATGCAACCAAAAGGAAACATGATCGTGGATATTGGAGGTGGTACTACCGAGATCGCGGTAATCGCTTTGGGTGGTATCGTTTGTGACAAATCGGTTAAAATTGCCGGTGACGTTTTCACCAATGATATCGTTTATTATATGCGAACTCAGCACAACCTTTATGTGGGTGAGCGTACTGCGGAAAAAATTAAAATTCAGATAGGTGCAGCGACTGAAGATCTTGAAGTTCCGCCAGACGAAATGAGCGTTCAGGGTCGAGACCTTTTAACAGGTAAGCCAAAACAGGTAAATATTTCTTACCGTGAGATTGCTAAAGCTCTTGATAAATCAATTCTAAGAATTGAAGATGCGGTGATGGAAACTTTATCACAAACTCCCCCGGAACTTGCTGCCGATATTTATAATACAGGTATTTATCTTGCTGGTGGTGGATCTATGTTAAGAGGCCTGGATAAACGTTTATCTCAGAAAACCGATCTTCCTGTTTATATCGCAGAAGATCCTTTACGAGCAGTAGTTCGTGGTACTGGAATTACCTTAAAAACGCTGAACAGATATAAAGGAATTTTGATCAAGTAGGAGAAGCTTAATTTATGCAGCAGATTTTCAACTTTCTTATAAGGAATAAGAATTCAATTTTATTCTTAATCCTGCTTGCTGTATCAATTTTTCTTACCATTCAGAATCACGCATTTCAGAAAAGCCGATTTATAAGTTCTGCAAATTTTGTGACAGGAGGGATTTATTCCTGGTCTAACAATATCAATACCTATCTGCATCTTGATGAATACAATGAGAGGCTGTTGGAAGAAAACAATAAGCTCCGAAACATTATTTCTAACATCAATGATAGCATTTCTGTAGAAAAACAACTGGATAGCACTTCATTTGAAGGCGATTATCTTTTCAGAACTGCGAGAGTTATTAATAACAATTTTGCTAAAAAAGACAATTATCTAACCCTGAACAGAGGAGAGAGTTCTGGGATCAAACCTGAATATGGTGTAATTACCAGTCAGGGAATTGTAGGAATCGTAGACAGGATCAATGATAACTATTCACGGGTAATTTCAATTTTGAATAGCAGATCGAGGATCAATGCCCAGCTGAATAATACCAATCATTTTGGTAGTCTGGTTTGGGATGGGAATGATCCAAATATTGTTCAGCTCATCGATGTTCCACGACAGGCTCCTCTTAAAAAAGGAGATACAATAATCACCGGTGGGCGCTCGTTGATCTTTCCAAAAGGATTGCCAATTGGTAAGATCGAAGATTTTACGCTGGATCAGACACAAAGTTACTACACGATCAATATCAAATTATTTAATGATATGACGAATATTGGTTATGTGTATGTCATTGAAAATGTGAACAGGGAAGCTATAGAAAATTTGCAGGAGACCACCGATGAATAGTAAGTTATTTTCAAATATTGCCCGATTTATAATCCTGATCTTTTTACAGGTTTTGATCCTGAATAATATCAATTTTGCAGGTTATATCAACCCATATTTATACGTGCTTTTCATCCTACTTTATCCTTTCGCAGGAAACCAAAGTCTATTCTTATTTCTTTCCTTTTTGCTGGGAATAAGCGTGGATATTTTTGAAGATAGCGGTGGAATAAATGCTGCTGCCTGCCTGGTTGCTGCTTTTGTAAGACCGAATTTATTGCGTTTCTCTTTCGGGATTAGTTATGATCACCAGAATATTAGATTGGCGAACACACCTTTTGGTGCGAAACTGAGCTATATTTTTTTGATGGTAATCATCCATCATTTTGTTCTATTTTCCTTGGAAATGTTCAGCCTAAATCATATACTCTTGATACTGAAAAAAACATTATTTTCAAGTATATTCACGGTAATCCTAACACTTTTAAGCCTTACCCTGTTCAGCAAGAAATATAGATGAGAAAAGTACTGCTTTATATAACCATTTTAACTACAGGTATACTATTTATTGGAAGGTTATTTTATCTCCAGGTAGTAGATACTTCGCTGGCTATCCGATCACAGGATAATGCCATTAAGGTGGTGTATGATTATCCTCAGCGAGGTTATATTTATGATCGGGATGGTGAATTAATGGTTTCCAATCAGCCGTCTTATGATGTGATGGTGATCCCTAGAAATCTAAAGCCATTCGATACCACAGAATTCTGTAATATCCTCAATCTTTCAAGAGAAGATCTTGAGAAAAAACTTGACAAGGCGCGAATCTATTCACCCATGCTTCCATCTGTAGTTATTCCGCAGCTTACCAAAAGTGAATATGCGATACTTCAGGAGAAAATGAGAAATTATGAAGGTTTTTATATCCAGAAGCGTTCTTTAAGAGATTACCAGGTAGATCATAGTGCCAATGTTTTAGGCTATATAGCTGAAGTAAACCAAAGTATTGTAAACAAGAATCCCTATTACATTTCTGGTGACCTTATAGGCCGTGCTGGTGTGGAAGAAACCTACGAAGATCTTCTTCGTGGAGTAAAAGGGGTAAAATATATTCAGAAGGATCGTTTTAACCGTGATATTGGCCCCTATAAAGAGGGAATCTATGATACGCTCCCTGAAAAAGGAAAGGATATTACGCTTACTGTGGATGCCGCCCTGCAGGATTACGGTCAGCGATTAATGAAAGATAAGCGAGGTGGTATTGTTGCACTTGAGCCTGAAACAGGTGAGATCCTGGCGCTCATCACAGCTCCTACTTACGATCCAGCTAAACTTGTGGGACGTAAACGTTCGCCTAATTTCACGGAGTTGTATTACGATACGATTGCAAGGCCCTTGTATGACCGGGGACTTTTAGCTCAATATCCTCCAGGATCACCATTTAAAACATTAAATGCGCTGATTGGTTTACAGGAGGGCGTGGTAGACACAGATGACGCTTTCTCCTGTAATCACGGTTACTCCTATGGTAGAGGAAGAAAATTAGGCTGTCATGCGCACAGAAGCCCGTTATCCATGGTTCCGGGAATCGCTCAGTCCTGTAACGCATATTTTGCCAACGTTTATCGCAGAATTATTGAAAAGTATAATACTCCTCAGGAAGGAATGGATGCCTGGAATGCGCATCTAAAAAGCTTCGGACTGGGACAGTACATGGGTAATGACCTCAGCACCGGACAACCCGGGAAGATCCCTGATTCAGAATATTATAACCAGATCTATAACTATCCAACTTATAAATGGTTTGCTACGGCTACTATTTCGAATGCTATTGGACAGGGTGAGGTTTTAATGACACCTATCCAGCTTGCCAATATGGCCGCAACTATCAGCAATAAAGGATGGTATTATACGCCTCATATTCTGAAAGAAATCAATGGTCAGCCGATCAAAGAGGAAAAATTCACGAAAAAGAACTATACCACAATCGAAGCAAAAAACTTTGAACCGGTAATAGAAGGAATGCATGAGGTTTACAAAAGTGGTACCGCTTCTACCCTTAGAATTCCTGGCGTCGAGATCGCAGGAAAAACCGGAACGGCTGAAAACTTTACGAAAATCGATGGTAAAAGAGTTCAGCTGACTGACCATTCTATTTTTGTGGCATTTGCTCCTGTTGAAAATCCTAAGATCGCAATAGCAGTTTTCGTTGAAAATGGATATTGGGGAAGCAGGTATGCCGGAAGAATTGCGAGTTTGATGATCGAAAAATACATGAAGGGAACCATTACCAGGACTGATATGGAAGAATGGATCCTTAGCCACAGCCTTGAAAACGAATACGAAAAACCTTTAAGCGGGGAACCTTTTATAATCAATCAGTAAATGGCGAAAAGCAGCGCAGCAGGATTCGACTGGATCAGCATTTTTATTTACCTAATTTTAATCTGCTTTGGCTGGGCCAATATATATTCCGCATCACTTGGAAGTACGCCAGGTTCATTTTTCGATCTTGATCAACCTTATGGAAAACAGGCTCTTTTTATAGGTTTAAGTATTTTCCTGATCATTATAGTTTTGTCTATAGAAGCCAAATTCTATCAACGCTTTTCAAGTATCATCTATATTATTTCCCTGCTGTCACTGGCAGGATTATTTGTTTTTGGAAAAACGATTTCCGGAGCAACCTCCTGGTATTCTTTTGGAAGTTTTGGTCTTCAACCTTCAGAATTTGCCAAATTTGCCACTGCGCTGGCGCTGGCCAAATACCTGAGTGATATTCAAACAAACATCAGGCGATTAAGTCACCAGGTTAAAGCTTTTATTATTATCGCAATTCCGGCATTGCTGATCGTTCCTCAACCCGATCCCGGAAGTGCATTGGTATATGCTGCTTTCTTTTTTCCACTTTATCGTGAAGGTTTATCCGGGTTTTACCTGGTTACGGGTCTTTCAGCAGTAGCAGTATTTATTTTAACCCTTATTATAGGGCCAATATGGGTGAGTGTAGCGGTTCTCGCCATCGGCCTCCTCATATTCTTCAGGAAAAGAAAAAAACGTCCGGGAAGGCTTTTAATCACGCTTTTTGCAATTATTTCAGTCGCGCTGAGCTTTTCGGTAAATTATATTTTCGAAAATGTCTTTGAACAGCGTCACCGCGATCGGTTCAATATTGTTCTGGGAAAAGAAGTTGATTCCAGAGGTATTGGTTATAATACCAATCAAAGTGAGATCGCTATAGGGAGCGGTGGATGGCTTGGAAAAGGCTGGACGGAAGGAACTCAAACCAAAGGCCACTTTGTCCCCGAACAACATACCGATTATATTTTCAGTACCGTAGGCGAAGAATGGGGATTCCTGGGAAGTGCCATGGTGGTGATCTTATTTGTATTGCTCTTACTCAGACTTTTAGTTCTTGCCGAAAGACAGCGCAATCAATTTTACAGGGTTTATGGATATTCGGTAATTGGAATTCTCTTTATACACTTTCTCGTGAATATCGGGATGGTCATTGGAGTTTTCCCAACTGTTGGAATCCCTCTGCCCTTCTTCAGTTATGGTGGTTCCGGACTCTGGGGATTCACCATTTTACTATTCATTTTTATAAAGCTGGATTCTGACAGGCTTTCTTACTAGGAGCATTTATCAACCATCAATAGTATAGCGGCAACAAGCAAAATCAGGAAAGGATATACGTATTTTCTTTTCATAATATAAAGCATAAAAAAACCCGGAAATCACCTTCCGGGTTTTTATTTATTTATAGAATTTTAATTCTTTACTTTCTTTTTTGAATTCGCATCAGCCAGTTTATTTCTAGTGATGTTATTCATTTTCATATCAGATAGCACATTAATTGCTTCTTCAATATAAACATCCTTGCTTAAGCTCTCATGCCATCTCTGTCTCTTCTCTTTCAGAATAGTATCTGTGGTAAAAAGCTTTTCTTCGTAAGGAAGTGAATTATAGGTAAGATCTGTCTTGTAATCTTTAATAGCGTCAAATTGTTTGGCCATTTCCTTATTCTTTTCAGCTTCCTGCGCGTAATCGTTGTAATTTAAAGAATAGCTGTTATCGTCACTTTGAGTTTTCACCCATTTGGCATTTTCTTCGATCAGTTTTAACTGCTCATTAGTTTCCATTCTCTTTTTACTTGCAGCGATAGCATCATCATATCCTACATAACCATTCCAGATCTCATAATCTGCTGCGTCTATTTTATCCCAAGGAAGAGGATTCTCCTGGTCTTTTTCGCCAATGTCAACAAAACTATATCTGTCTGGAACCACTACATCACTTTTTACCCCTTCCAGCTGTGTAGAACCTCCGTTCACTCGGTAGAACTTTTGAGTAGTGATCTTAAGAGCTCCCATGTCTCCCATATCATTATTTCGCAACCACCTGTTAAGATCAATTACATTTTGAACAGTTCCTTTACCATAGGTCTGTTTACTTCCAATAATGATCGCTCTCTTATAATCTTGCATTGCAGCTGCAAGAATTTCTGAAGCTGAGGCAGATAATTCGTTTACAAGGATTACTAACGGTCCATCCCAAAGCACCTGAGGATCTTCATCTTTCAACACTTCTTTACGCTGACCATTGGATTTCACCTGAACGATAGGTCCTTCTTCAATAAACATTCCGGCGATATCCACCACAGTTTTTAAAGATCCACCACCATTATTTCTTAGGTCAAGAACGAGTCCTTCCATTCCTTCTTTTTTCAAACGAATGATATCTTCTTTTATATCAGAAGCTGCATTGCGCTCATCATAATCTGTCATATCAAAATAGAACTTAGGTAAATTGATCACCCCGAATTTTCTATTTTCCTTCTCAACCATCGATGTCTTTGCATAAGTTTCCTCGATTTCGATCACATCTCTAACCAAAGTCACTTCTTCAATATTACCCATCACTTTTTTACGAACAGTAAGAGTAACTTTTGTGTCTTTTGGGCCCTTAATCAGGTCTACAGCATCATCCAGTCTCATACCAACAATACTTACGGCCTCCTTTTCATCTTCCTGCTTTACTTTCAGAATAACGTCACCTTCAGAGATCTCATCACTTCTCCAGGCCGGACCTCCAGAAATTACTTCTGTAATAGTAATATTATCACTATCCTTGATCAAACGAGCTCCAATTCCTTCAAGTTTTCCAGACATCGCAATATCAAACCTGTCCTTATCCTGCGGAGCGAAATAAAAAGTATGAGGATCAAATTCCTCTACTATTGAATTGATATACACTGAAAAATAATCTTCTCTTTCAAGATCATCAGTGAAATCATAATACCTGTCGATATTAGAAAGCGTGGTTTCTCTTGCCTCTTTTTCCAATTCTGCATCAGACTTCATTTCGTAAGCCTCATCAGCCTCTTTTCTCGTTTTTTCATCCTGCTTAAGATCGTAGAATGTGATAAGAGTATTGAACTTCAGCTGTTCTTTCCAGCGTTTTCTCATTTCTTCCTTTGAAGAAACATAATCCAGGCTATCGTAAGATGTATTTATCTTCTCATTTTCAGAGAAATCAAAAGGTTCAGAAAGAATTTCTTTATAAAGCGATCTTGCTTCTTCCATTCTTTCACCCAAACGACCATAAGTCAAATTAAAGAAGTCAATATTCTTACCTTTTATCTGGTCATCCAGCTTTTGTTTATATTCGTCAAATTGCTCGATATCTTCTTTATAGAAGAAACGCTTTGAAGGATCCAAACCTTCTAAGTAATCTTCATATACATTAGCTGAAAAACTGTCATTAATTTCTTTTGCATCATAATGACCCTGATTTAGTACATAAGTAATTAGATCTATAAGTAGTTTATCCTTATTAGGGTCTTCAAACTTCTTTGTAGTAAAGCTACACGAAGCCGCAGCCATTAAAAGAACGACTGCTAATATTTTAAAATTCCTTTTCATAACTCGTTTTAATTTCGTCATCGTTTGGTTACCATTATAGTAGTAAAAACTGTGCCAATGAGTCAAATCACACACACTAATTTGTCAATGTACTAATATAAGCTTTCCATATTTAAATTCTTATTTTAGCAGAACCAAATAATGAAGCATGAACAAGAATAAACCGCTTATCTTGGTCACTAACGACGATGGGATAACCGCGCCTGGAATAAGAACACTTGTGGAGGTAATGAAAGAACTGGGAGATGTCGTAGTGGTTGCCCCAGATAGCCCGCAAAGTGGAATGGGTCACGCCATCACCATTAGCGACACTCTTTTTTGCGAACAGGTAACCATTAAAGAATCGTATAAACACAAAGAATATAGTTGCTCTGGAACTCCGGCCGACTGTGTGAAGATCGCCACCCAGGAAATTTTGCATCGCAAACCAGACCTTTGTGTAAGCGGAATCAATCATGGTTCAAATTCATCAATTAATGTGATCTATTCTGGAACGATGAGTGCTGCGGTTGAAGCTGGAATTGAAGGAATTCCAGCTATCGGATTTTCATTGCTTGATTATTCTTTAAATGCTGATTTTGAGCCTACAAGAAAATTTATCAAAACCATCACTAAAAATGTTTTAAAAAACGGACTCCCTAAAGGAGTGGTTCTCAACGTGAACTTTCCAAAACTAAAGGAATCTGAAATTAAAGGAATAAAGGTTTGCCGTCAGGCAAATGCTCACTGGGAAGAGGAATTTGATAAAAGAACGAATCCGCAGGGGCGTGAATATTACTGGCTTACCGGAACTTTTGTTAATAAAGATGATGGTGAAGACACTGATGAAAAAGCGTTGGAAGAAGGCTATGTTTCTGTAGTTCCGGTACAATTTGATCTTACCGCACATCATTTTATCAAAGATTTAAGCAGCTGGTCACTCAATGATTAAACAGAATATATTTACCGGGTTTTTAACTGGAATTGCTGCAAATATCGCCGGAGTGATTTTATACATCACTCTTTTTTCCAATTCTGAACTCGATGCAACTCTAAACGATGCGGTTGCTAATGGATATCTGGGGAAAATTATCGCCCTGGGCGCCGCACTCAATTTTGTTCCATTTTTTGTATTCCTAAAAAAGAAACAGAATTACCATGCTCGTGGTGTTTTACTAGCCACAGTTAGTGTAGCGATAGGCGTAGCAATCTTCAAATTCTTTTAATATGAAATATTATATCATTGCAGGCGAAGCTTCCGGAGATCTCCATGCTTCTAACCTCATGAAAGCTTTAAAAGAAGTTGATCCAGAAGCAAATTTCAGGTTCTGGGGAGGAGATCTTATGGCTAAACAAGGAGGCACCCTGGTAAAACATTATCGGGAACTGGCATTTATGGGCTTTTCTGAAGTGATCATGAACCTTCGAACTATTTTCAGAAATATAAAATTCTGTAAACAGGATATCGAAAACTTCCATCCCGATGTGATCATTTTTGTTGATTACCCAGGTTTCAATATGAGAATCGCGGAATGGGCGAAGAAAAAATCATATCGTACAAACTATTATATCTCACCTCAGATCTGGGCTTGGAAAGAAAACAGGATCAAAAAAATTAAGAGAGATGTAGATGAAATGTATGTAATCCTTCCCTTTGAAAAGGATTTTTATGATCTAAAACATAACTTTCCAGTTCATTTTGTTGGTCACCCTCTTTTAGACGCTATAGATAATCGCCCACCAGTTGATATTAATGGTTTTAAAAAGAAACATGAATTGGATAACAGGCTTGTAATTGCACTTCTACCCGGAAGCCGAAAACAGGAAATTGATAAAATGCTTGAAGTTATGTTAAGCATTACCTCAGAATTTAAAGATTATCAATTTGTGATTGCTGGTGCGCCAAGCCAGGATGAAGAATTTTATCAGAAGTTCAACCAGAAGTCTAATGTTAAGATCATCATGAATAGAACTTATGATGTACTAAGCATTTCGCATGCCGCGTTAGTAACTTCCGGAACGGCTACCTTAGAAACCGCGCTTTTCAAAGTACCTGAAGTAGTATGTTATAAAGGAAGTTTTATTTCTTATCATATCGCTAAAAGAATAATTAATCTGGAGTATATTTCGTTGGTTAATTTGATCATGAACCGTGAAGTGGTAAAAGAATTGATTCAGAATGAATTTAATGCCGGTAATCTAAAATTGGAATTAAATAAGATTTTAGACGAAGAGAATAGAAAACGCATATTCACGGACTATTTTGAACTTGAACAAAAACTTGGCGGTATAGGTGCGAGTAAAAAAACAGCTGAACTGATCTATAGTAATATCAAATAAGAAAGTTGTGAAAAGGAAAGTTTTTAAATCGGTAATATTAATTTTCAGCATCTTCCTTCTTGCTTCCTGTGGCTCTTCGAGATCGAGAGTGGTAACAACCAAAAAAGAAGCAAACAGAGAAACACCAAGAACAGAAACTGCTCAGGCTTACGATCGCACTCCTTCTGCCGAGCCGGAAAATAATACTGTCTATAAGATTGTAAAAACTGCCAAAAAATTTGAAGGGACCAAATACAAATATGGCGGTGCAGATAAAAAGGGAATGGATTGTTCCGGTTTGATCTATGTATCATTCCTGGAAGAAGGGATTTCGTTACCAAGAACCTCTAGGGCAATGTCGCTGGAAGGTAAACGACTTTATCTGAAAGAAGTTAATATTGGAGATTTACTTTTCTTCGAAACCAATAAAAACCGAAAGGTCATCAATCATGTAGGTCTCGTGGTTGAAGTTGATAAAAATGGCATCTATTTTATACATTCTTCCACCTCCAAAGGAGTTATTATATCTTCATTATCAGAATCTTACTGGTATAATAATTTCGTTATGGCGAGACGAGTAATTTGATTATTTCATACCTTCAGGTTGCAAAAATCAACCTTTGAAGGATTTCCAGTTTATTTTTATCAGGCTCTCCGGTTATTTAATTCTGGGAATACTTTTCGCGTTCTATTTTCAAATAAAATTAGTGGCTGCCTTGGTATTATCTGCTGTAGCCATAATCATATTTTTAATAAGCTTATGGCGCGCTCGAAAATTACTTTTTAGAGATATATTGTTCGGAATTTCTGCCTTTTTCCTTATAGTTTCTTTGGGAATAACCATTGTAGCTTTTCATATTCCTTCCAACCAAAAGAAGCATTATCTGAATATTCCCTTAAATGATAATTATCAACATACTGCGATTTTAAAAATTACCGAGGAATTAAAACCAACCACTTTTTCTGAAAGATTTATAGCCGAAACCGAAAGTCTGGAAAATAACGGTCAAACAATTAAGATTAGGGGAAAGTTGCTTCTGAATATTCAGAAAGACACAAGCAATATTTCTCAATTAAAACCAGGTGCTCGCATCATAGTTCCCTGGCATCCCGAAGAGATTAAATCGCCACTGAATCCTTTCCAGTTCGATTACCAAAAGTATATGAGCCATTTGAAGATAGAAAGGCAAATGAGCCTTTCAAAGTCTGACTTTGGTATTTTAAATACCTCTAAAGGCGATCTAAAAGCAAAAGCATGGAATTTCAGAGAAGAAATAATAAACAAACTTAAAACCCTCCATTTTGGCGAAAATGAAATTGCCGTTTATCAGGCTTTGATCCTTGGTCAGCGCCGAGAGATCAACAACGACCTTTATAAAAATTATGCTGCTGCCGGTGCCATACATATACTGGCAATATCCGGGCTTCATATTGGCATCCTGCTTTATATCCTGAATTTCTTACTGCTCTGGCTAAACCGATATCGTTATGGAAGAATAATCAGAATCATTTTATTGATCATGATACTTTGGAGTTTTGCGGTGATCACCGGTTTAAGCCCCTCGGTAGTGAGAGCAGTCACCATGTTTTCTTTTATCGCTATCGGGCTTCAATTAAAAAGAAAAACGAGTGTTCTCAACAGTTTATTCGTTTCACTTTTTTTCTTGCTGATCATAGATCCGTATTACCTTTTCCAGGTTGGGTTTCAATTGAGTTACCTAGCCGTTTTCAGCATTATCATCTTTCAGCCACTAATCTATAATTTGCTAAAAACGGAAAACAAGATCCTGGATTATTTTTGGAAATTAGCTTCGGTGAGTCTGGCGGCGCAGATTGGAGTGATCCCGGTAAGTTTATTCTATTTCCATCAATTTCCGGGGTTATTTCTTGTAACCAATTTGATCATAATCCCGTTTTTAGGCATTCTTCTCGGTTTCGGAATACTTATAATCATTCTAGCTTTTACAGATCTGCTTCCGGAATTTCTGGTTGAAATTTTTGATCTGCTTTTAAATTCCATGAACAATTTTATTGAATGGATCGCTTCCAAGGAATCTATGATCATAAGCAATATTAATTTCAGCTCGTATCAGCTTGCCGCTGTTTACCTTTTGATAGTAGCTTTTATTTTTCTAATTAGGAAAAAGACTTTTTACAACCTGAGCTTTTTATTGGTTAGTATTCTAATTTTCCAGCTGGTAAGCATTTTTAAATATTTTGAAATGCCCTATTCTGAAACCGTAATTTTTCATCGCTCTAAAGAATCATTAATATCTATGAAGAAAGCTGATTCTCTTAAAATCCTATCTTCAGACCAGGAATTAACATCCAGCATTATCGAAGATTACTCCAGAGAGAGAAATATTGATCACATTAAAACAACACCCTTGCCGAAAATCCAGAATTTATCTGGTCAACTAATTCTTATTATTGACACGGCTGCAAATTATAATATCCCGAATTTTTATCCTGATTTGCTGATTCTGAGAAATTCACCAAAAGTTAATCTTGAAAGAATTATTTAAGAACTCAAGCCGAAAATGATCATCGCCGATGGAAGCAATTATCATTCTTACGTAAATAAATGGAAATTTACTGCTACAAATAAAAAAATCCCTTTTCATCACACTGGTGAAAAGGGAGCTTATATTATAACTTCAAAAGAAAATTAGCTGGAAAAAGTACCTTCAAATTCTTCCTGATACTTTGCCCATTCTTCGTCTGTTTTCACTTTTTTATAATCATCAGTCGCAAAAATCTTCAAAAAGATTTCGAGCTTTTGGGGAGTAAGATAACCTTTGATAGGTGTAAGAAAACCAGCATTTTCATCAAAGAAAACCATGGTTGGATAAGCGTTTACACCCATTGCCAATGCAAACTGGTGAACAGAATTACGACCTTTTCTTTCCGGATCATAATTTGGGTTTTTGAAAACCTTATCTTTAAAATTCACCACTTCATCCCCTTCAGCATTGAACTTTACAGCATAGAAGTGCTTGTTGACGTACTCGATAACATCCTTATTAGAAAATGTATTTTTATCCAGCATCTTACAGGGCCCACACCAGGTGGTATAAGCGTCTACAAAGATTTTCTTCGGCTTTTTCTTTTGTGCTGCCAGAGCTTCATTCATACTCATCCAGTTAATCTCCTGGGCCTGGATCGCAGAAACCGCGGAAATTAAAAAGATAAAAAGGAGTAATTTCTTCATCTCATCAAATTTTTAATTAGGAAAAGCAAAAAGCATTCCCAAATTTAATGAATTCCGTTCATCCATTTACGCAAAAGCGGAACAAGTAGAAGTAATAGCAAAGCTGCTGCACCTACTACGCAGAAACCCCAGATCCAATAAGTATCTGAATAAATACCTAATGTAACCGAAGCAGGAGTATCGTCTGTCACTTCTTCACTGGTTGTTAGCTTTCCAATTAACCCAGCCATTTTATTGGCTAGAGCGATGGAAAGGAACCAGGCCCCCATTACAAATCCAACTACTTTCGCTGGAGACAACTTGGTAACCATAGAAAGTCCGATTGGTGATAAAGACAATTCACCCATGGTGTGCAATAAATACATTACCGCAAGAAAAACGATGGACACGAGTCCGTCGCCAGAAGCAAAATATTTTGCTCCAATAACTATCACTAAAAAACCTAAAGCTAACTGGGCCAGACCCAAAACAAACTTCATTGGAGTGCTCGGCTCTTTGCCAGCTTTATTAAGCTTTAACCACATCCAGGAGAATAATGGTGCCAACAACATTATATAAAGAGGATTTAAACTCTGAAATATTGAAGCTGGTATTTCTGTCCCGCCCACGAATCGATCTACGTTCTTGTCTGTAAATATGGTTAAACTACCCCCGGCCTGTTCAAACAATGCCCAGAAAATCGCGTGGAAAAAGAAAAGAACGATCACTACAAGCAGTCGCTGACCTTCCACTTTATTCTTTGCGGTAAGTGCCTGATAAAGTAAATAAGCTACAATCAAAAGCGATATTACGATCATTGCGGCAGACATTGCTTCATCCAGGTCTAGCATATAAGCGCAAACAGGAATAGCAAGTAAAGAGATTATATAAACTCCGTAATCTGGTTTTAGACCAAGAAATTTTCTTTCACCACTGGTCACTTCTTCCGGCTGGCCGCCTTTCCCTTGTAACATATCAGTTTTGGAAGCGATATAGAAGACGATCAATCCTAATAACATTCCGATTCCAGCCAACCCAAAGCCGTAATGCCAGTTAATTTGCTGTCCAACATATCCACAGGTTAATGTAGCCAGGAAAGATCCGATATTCACGCCCATATAAAATATAGAGAATGCACCATCTTTTCTAGGGTCATCGGTATCATAGAATGTCCCTAAAAATGAACTGATATTTGGTTTAAAAAATCCATTTCCAACAATGATCAAGGCCAGAGCAGCGAAGAAAAATGGCATATTACCTTCCAGGCCTTCAATTCCCTGTAGAGCAAGCGTGAAATGCCCCAAAGACATTAAAAGTCCGCCCCAAATAATGGTCTTTTTAAAACCAAGAAGTCGGTCGGCAACGAGTCCACCAAGAACCGGGAATAAATACACCATAGCGGTATATGATCCGTAAATCCCGTAGGCTTCAGTTTCAGCAACATTTTGTGCAAGGTCTATAAAAAGAACCTTGGTCATATACAACACCAGAAGCGCCCGCATTCCGTAGTAAGAGAAGCGCTCCCACATTTCAGCAAAGAATAACACGAAAAGTGCCTTTGGATGAGCGTTTTTATTAGTGTAAATAATAAAGGGTACCCAGATTAGTACAAATACCCACCCAATGATCATTATCCATAAAGTGATATCCATCGCTAAGAAATATTAAAGATTATTCGACTGTAGTTTCTTTTGGAATTCCGTCTTCAAGGGTAGCATCTTCTGCTCCGTGAGTAAGTCTTTTCAGAGGTTTCAATAATAAGATCACGATAAGACCTATTAGTGACCAGATCACCGCAATTCCTGTAAATACTTCAAATTCACCTAGTGATTGCGCAGATTCACCAATAAGTCCGGCAACTTTATTACCAAGACCTGTAGCAGCCCAATACATACCCATTATTATTGATGCATATTTTAGTGGCGCAAGTTTCGTAATAAAAGAAAGCGAAACTGGTGAAGCACAAAGCTCTCCGATCGTATGGAATAAATAAGCTAAAATCAACCAGTACATAGCTGATGATCCTGTTTCTTCATACTGAACAGATGCCATACTCATAAATCCAAATCCTAAGGCCATGATAATAATACCCATCGCCATCTTAAAGATTGAGGAAGCTTCTTTACCTTTTTTCTTCCATTTGAACCAGAAGGATCCAACAACAGTAGCAAGGGTAATAATAAAGAAAGAGTTAATAGACTGGAACCAGGATGCTGGAACCGTAAATCCTAATATAGAACGATCTGTTTTTTGCTGAGCATAAAGGTTCATTAATCCACCAGCCTGTTCGAATGCCGCCCAGAAAAGAATGATCAATAAGAAAGAAAGCAATAACACTTTCACCCTGTCTTTTTCAATACTCGTAAGAGGTTTATCTAAAATAGCTTTATCGGCCTCGTTTTTTCTAGAAATTAGATTTCCAACATGCTTCAAGTGCTTTTGGCCCCACATGTAAACTACCTGACCAAGGAACATTCCTATCGCAGCCAGACCGAATCCCCAGTGCCATCCATATTTCTGAGCCAGGAATCCACAGGCGATAGGTGCAAGAAAACCACCGATATTAATCCCCATATAGAAAATGTAGAAACCAAGGTCCCTTCTCTCATCACCCTGCTTGTATAGTCCACCAACCATGGAAGAAATATTTGGTTTCAAACCTCCTACTCCAAGAATGATAAATAAACAACCTATATAAAAACTAGGTTCCGAATCAAAAGCCAGGACCGAGTGACCAATACACAAAAGAATACCTCCTAGCAATACAGTTTTTTTCTGACCAAGCAATTTATCGGCAACCCAACCTCCAGGAATCGAGGAAACATAAACCAACATGGTATACCAACCATAAAGCTCCAAAGCCTCCTGGTTAGTCCATCCAAATCCAGGATTATCTGCAGTAGTTTCTGCAACCAGGAAAAGGGTGAATAAGGCACGCATTCCATAGTAAGAGAAACGCTCCCATAATTCGGTAAAGAAAAGAATATAGAGACCTACCGGATGGCCAAATAACTCATTCTGATTTTCAATTGCTTTAGCTTTGTTCATGTCTATAGGTTAGATTCTTAAAGTTTTTCAAGTATAAAATCGGTCATCAAATTATAAAGGTGAAGTCTTGTATTCCCTCCATAAATCCCATGATTCCTGTCTGGATAGATCGCCCAGTCAAATTGTTTGTTTGCCTGTACCAGCTCTTCAACCATTCTCATGGTATTCTGAACATGTACGTTATCATCTCCTCCACCATGGATCAACAAATAATCACCTTTTAGTTTTTCAACATGGTTCAAAGGCGAATTATCGTCATATCCGGAAGCATTTTCTTGAGGAGTTCTCATATATCTTTCAGTATATACAGAATCGTAAAATCTCCAGCTTGTCACCGGTGCAACAGCTATTGCCATAGAAAAAGTATCATTCCCTTTAAGAATGGCGTTTGAAGACATAAAACCTCCGTAGCTCCAACCCCAGATTCCAATTCTATCGGAATCAATATATTTTCTTTCTCCAAGTTTCTTCGCCGCAGAGATCTGATCTTCCACTTCAAATTTTCCAAGTTCCTGATAAGTTACTTTCTTGAATTCAGCTCCTTTAAAACCTGTTCCTCTTCCGTCTACACAAGCGATGATATATCCTTCATTCGCTAATAATTGATACCAGTAATCATTCGTGCCGAAATAAGAATTTGATACAGACTGCGATCCAGGACCGGAATACTGGAACATCAATAATGGGTATTTTTTATTTTCATCAAAATCAGCTGGTTTGATCATCCACATATTCAGATCGTTTCCGTTGATATTGATGGTAGACAATTCTTTAGGAGAAAAACCGTATGGCTTAACTGTTTCCAGAAGTTGATTATTGTTCAGGATCTCACGTACCTGTTTTCCATCTTTGGCTCTGTGCAAAGTGTAGACTGAAGGAGTTTCAGTATTTGTGAACGAATTGATGAAATAAGTATAATCTGCACTAAAAGAAGCTGAATTCTTCCCTGTTCCTTCAGTAAGTCTCTTTTTGCTTTTTCCGTTTGGCTTAATAGAATAAACGTCTCGATTCACACTTCCGTTCTCGGTGCTCTGATAATAAATTCTATCGGCTTTTTTATCGTAACCATAATAATCAGTCACTTCCCAATCTCCACCTGATACCTGGTCTATCAACTCACCTTCCTCATCGTAATGATAAATATGGTTGTAACCGTCCATTTCACTAGTCCAGATAAAGCTGTTATCTTCAAGAAAAGTAAGATTATCAGTAATATCAACATAAGCCTTATCAGTTTCATTTAAGATCAATTCGGCTTCATTATCTTCTGCATCTACAAAAATCAGATCAAGATTATTCTGATGCCTGTTCAAAACCTGAACACTAAGGATCATTGGTTCTGCAGACCATTTGATTCTTGGGATATACAAGTCCTTAAATTCTTCCTCTTCATATTTAGACCCAAGGTTGATCTTTTCTGAATTTTGAGATTCGAGGTCATACATATGCAGGCTTACTTTTGAATTCGCCTCACCAGCTTTCGGATATTTAAAAACCTGTTGCGTTGGATAAAGATCTTTTCCAAACATATCCATGGAAAATTCCGGAACATTGGTTTCATCAAATTTCAGATAAGCTATCTTTTCACCGGTAGGATTCCATTCAAAAGCTTTTACGAAAGAAAATTCCTCTTCGTAAACCCAGTCTGTAATACCATTGATGATACTATTAATTTCACCATCACTGGTAACCTGAGTTCTATCGTTGGTCTTAAGGTTAAGAACATAGATATTGTTTTCAAAAACATAGGCGACTTTAGATGCATCTGGTGAAAAAGAAGCTTCCTGAACCTTGTCTTCACTTAGTTTTGTGAGTTCTTTCGATTTTACATCATATACATAAAAAATCTCCTTGGAAGATCTTCTATAAATTGGCTCCACTTCAGTAGATAATAAGATCTTATCTTCATTTTCGCTGAATTTGAACCCGGAAAAAGATTTGATCGCATCCAGATCGCTGCTATTTATGAAAGTCCTGGTCTTCTTTCCAGTTTTGTAACTGTAAACATCTATACTCGAAGCACCGCTTTCGCGGTCTCTGTTTAGAACTACGTATTCTTCACCATTTTTGAGGGATTGCAGGGATTGAAGTCTTTCTTCTCGGAACGTGCCGCTCCATATTTCTTCAAGACTTACTTCTTTTTGCTGTGCAGTAAGCACGGAGGTTGTTGCCAGAATAAAGGCAACAAGTATTTTAGGGAACTTCATAAAAATTTTGAAATATTTAATGCAGGCCAAGTTTACTAAAATTTAACGAAAAAATGACTATTGAAAGTTGTTAAATACTAACAATCTGTTAAGAAAAAATGAGCATTAGTCACTTCATCCAGACGAATTTATAGGTCTCTAAAAATATGCTTTGTATCTTTGAGCTCCCGAAATAAAATTAAAATGACAAAGCCCGTAAACGGATTTTCAAAACTTAATAAAAACGAGAAAATAGCATGGCTGGCAGAAAATTATTTATCTGATAATGATAAAGCGGTCTCTGTGCTTCAACAATACTGGAATGAAGACGAAAAGTTGCAAAAGCTTCATGACGAATTCATTGAAAACACAGTTTCTAATTTCTACCTGCCACTAGGCCTGGCACCTAATTTTCTGATCAACGGAAAATATCACGTGTTGCCTATGGCTATAGAAGAAAGTTCTGTAGTTGCTGCAGCAAGCAAAGCGGGTAAATTCTGGAGCGAGCGTGGCGGATTTAAAGCGACCGTTATCAACCAGAAAAAAATTGGACAGGTTCACTTTATTTTTAAAGGAGAGTTTTCAAAGCTGGAAAAGCTGTTTGAAGATCTGGAACCAAAATTTCGGGAATCCGTAAAGCCTATCACCAGGAACATGGAAAAAAGAGGCGGTGGAATTCTGGATATTAACCTGGTCGATAAGACCGAAGAACTTGAAAACTATTATCAGATCTTTGTAAACTTCGATACGAGAGATTCCATGGGTGCGAATTTTATCAATTCCTGCCTGGAAAAATTTGCTGAAGTTTTACAGACAGAAGCATCAGAATCGGAATATTTCACTGAGGAAGAAAAAGATCTTCAGGTGATCATGAGCATTCTTTCCAATTATGTTCCGGAATGTATCGTAAGAGCCGAAGTTTCCTGCCCTGTAGAACAACTTTCCGAAGGCGAAAATATGACCGGGGAGCAGTTTGCAGACAAATTCATTCAGGCTGTTAGAATTGCTGAAATTGAGCCTTACAGGGCAGTCACTCACAATAAAGGAGTCATGAATGGTATAGACGCTGTGGTTTTGGCAACGGGTAACGATTTCCGTGCCGTTGAAGCAGGTGTACACGCTTATGCTTCTAAGGATGGAAAATATAGCAGTCTTACCCACGCTAGCGTTGAAAACGGAATCTTTAAGTTCTGGATGGAAATTCCTTTGGCGCTTGGAACGGTTGGCGGACTTACCAGCCTGCATCCATTGGTGAAACTTGCTCTGGAAATATTACAGAATCCATCTGCAAGCGAATTGATGGAAATAGTGGCAGTCGCAGGCCTAGCACAGAATTTCGCTGCGCTAAGATCCTTAACAACCACAGGAATTCAGCAGGGACACATGAAAATGCACCTGATGAATATTTTAAATCAGAACCAGGCGACCGATAAAGAAAAGGCGGAAATGGTAGAATATTTTACTCATCACACTATAACCCATAGCAGTGTAATTGAGCAACTGGAAAAAATGAGGTCTTAATGCAAGAATTTAAAAGCAACGGAAAGATTTTATTAACCGGCGAGTATGCTGTACTTAACGGAGCAAAAGCGCTTGCATTACCTACCAAGAAGTATCAGGATTTGAAAATTTCAGAAGCTGATAAAAATATCATTTCATGGAAAAGCTATGATGAAAATCAAGAGATCTGGTTTCAATCAAATTTTAAGATCGAAGATGGCGAATTTCAAATTTCATTTTCAGAAAATAATACTCCTGAACACGACGAAACTGAAAAACGCTTACAACAGATTCTCCAGGCAGCATACCAAAAAGCTCCTAAAGCTTTTCAAGATAAAGGATATTATGTTGCAACGAATATGAATTTCAACCGAAAATGGGGTCTTGGAACATCCTCAACGCTGATTAATAACATAGCTCAATGGCTGGAAATAGATCCTTACGAACTACTAAAGAACAGCTTTGGAGGCAGCGGCTATGATATTTCTGCAGCAAAAAGTGAATTTCCAATTACCTATCAGAAAACTTCTAATGGTCCGGTAAGCTTTACTGCAGATTTCAACCCTACATTCAAAGACCAGCTTTTCTTTGTTTACTTGAATAGAAAGCAAAATAGCCGGGAAGCGATCGCACACTATAGAAATCAGCCGAAGAAGGACATCGAGAGTCTTATTGAGAAGATCTCTGGCATCACTGAACAAGTCATTCAGTGCGAAAGCCTGGAAGAGTTTAAGATGCTTCTAAAAATCCACGAAACTCTGATTTCAAAAGCGATCAACCTACCTAGAATTCAGCATGACTTATTTCCGGATTATCCTGAATTGATTAAAAGCCTCGGAGGTTGGGGCGGAGATTTCATCCTCGCTACAGGAACCGAAACTGAAAAAGGATATTTCAAGAATAAAGGTTATCATACCATATTCGATTATCAGGAACTTATCAGATAAAAAAAGCCTCAGCAAATGCTGAGGCTTTTTTTATTATATCGATTCAGAATACTAGTAAAATCTAGCTCTGTTATCTTCAATTTCAGCTTTGTTTTTAAGAGCGTCAAATACTCTCATCGTAGCCTGTGCTCTACGAGATGCACTTTCTTGCTGAGCAAATCCTTTATAAGAATCCATTGCAGGTGCTTCGAACTTACTTACAAGTTCTGCTACATACACTCCTTTTTCTCCTGCGATTGGAGCGCTAACTTTCCCTGGCTCCATAGAGAATACAGCTCCTACAACTTCCGGCTCCTCACCTGCTCCAGCTAGCGTTGGATTGTTCAAGTTTACAGCATCTGCAGTCTGAACACTTACACCCTGACTGTTGGCAATTTCCTGTAATGAGCTTCCTTTTAATCTTTCCTTGATCAATTCAGCCTTCTTCTCTTTTCTCAAGATTGGAGTTACTTCTCCAGACGCTTCCTCAACGCTCATAAGACCTTTATCTCTGCTGGATGTAAGTTGTGCAACGATATAACCATTATTGGTTTCAAATCTTCTAACATCTCCAACTTTTGCTTCATCTCCAAAAGCCCATTGGATCACTCTACGTTGTGGTCCCGCTCCAGGAATATTTTCATCAAGTGCTTTTACATCCTTCACCGTACGCACCTCATAATTTCCTTCTTTTGCAACTTCGGCAAAGTCACCATCTGAAGCAGAAATTTCAAATTTCGTCACTTCATTGAAAAGGTTATTCATCGTTTTTTCTGAAGCCTGAATCTCTCTGGCGATCGTTGCAACTCTTACTGCTCTGGCAGCTTCAGTTTGATCTTCAATAGAAATCACGTGGTAACCAAGTGGCGTTTCCACAACTCCAACATCTCCTGTTTTATTATCAAAAACATAGTTATCAAAAGCTGGGATCATAGTTCCCGGAGTAAAATATCCAAGATTTCCAGCCTGTTCTTTATTAGAAGTATCTGCAGAAAATTCAGAAGCTAATTCTGCGAATTTAGCACTATCACCTCTAACAACTCCTGCAATACTATCTGCAAGCGCCTGAGCCTCTTCTTTAGAACGACTCACGTTAGCTCCTAGTTGAGAACCCTGGTAAGTCACAAGAATATGACTTGCTTTTACAGAATCAGGAATATTTTTTGTTTCAATTACTTTACTAAGCTTCCAGTATCCATTTTCTTCATAAGGACCAAAAGTTTCACCTTCATTTAAATTAAATAAAGCTTCAGCATTTTCTCCTGAAAAATCATTTCTGAATCTGAACCTGTTATCATATGGCAGATCTGAGTTATTACTTACAAATTCAGCATAATCGTCTGCATTGTCAAATCCGGAAAGCGTATCATTTGCTCCAACAGCAGCATTATATTCAACTCTCTGTCCTCTTAAAGAAGAAAGAGATTCTTTCGCTTCACTTTTATCGTCTCCAGAAGCACTTTCCTGAAAAATTACATACTGCATGCTTCGAGAAGCTTCAGTCTCGTAACGAGAAGAATGATCTTCAAGGTAAGATTTGATATCAGATTTAGTTACTTCAACCTCACTGTCTGGAATAGAAGAATAAGGAATTTGTACAAACTTCATATTGATGTTATCATTCTGAAGTCTGTAAGCCTGCTCACCTTCTAATAAAGTTGCACCAACTCCGGCACCAACCATATTGTAGTAAGTATTCATTTTGGCAGTTTGAGCAAGATTAGAAGTGAATTGCTGCCATTGCTCATAAGCCTGAGGAGAAGTCTCTTTAAGGTTTGCAACATATTCTCTTAATCTATTCTCATCAAACATTCCAGCTTCATTCATAAAGTTTGGATTGTTCGCCATTTGAGCACGTACCAGTTGAGTCACTTGCGCTTCACCAGCTCTAATTCCAAGTTTTTCAACTTCCTCCTCAAGAATCACCTGTCTTAATTTCTGATCCCAGATACGGTTAACAGCCTGAGTGGTACTCATATTGTTACCCATGTTTCTTTCAAAGTTCTCCACTTCACGTGCAAACTCTTCTCTACTGATTTCTTCACCATTTACTGTGGCGATCACATTCTGAGAATTCTGAGAGCTAAGTCCTCCATTACGTATCACATCAGCCAATACAAAAGAAAATAAAGCCAATGCAATGATGATAATCAAGAAAACAGACCTTTGTCTGATTTTATTTAATACTGCCATTTGAATTTAAAATTTATCGAAATATAGGGGGCGAAAATAAGGTTTTTAGGCTAATAATAAAATTTAAAATTAGCAAATTCTTAACTTTCCAACTTTAATCTTCAGGATTGATTTTCAGCTCTACTAATTCGATTTTAGTATTGGAAGTTTCAAGGATTTTTATTTCGAAATCCTCAATATTTATAACCTCTCCCTGCTGCGGAATTTCTTCAGTGTGATTCACGATAAAACCACTAAGTGTTTCATAGTTTTCTCCGACAGGAATTTCAGTTTTATAGGTTTCATTAAGATAATCTACCTCAAGTCTGGCTGAAAATTTATAGTGATCTTCATCAATCTTCTCTTCAATAAGAACCGCGGAATCGTGTTCATCTTCAATCTCACCAAAAAGCTCTTCCACGATATCTTCTACCGTCATCATTCCGCTTGTACCACCATATTCATCTATCACCACAGCGATACTTTTACGCTTTTTGATAAGAATATTGAGTACATCTTTTACCCACATGGTTTCCGGAACAAAAACCACTGGCAACAAAATTGACTTTATAGATTTAGGCCTTTTAAAAAGCTCAAAGGAATGAACATAGCCTATAATATCATCGATAGTTTCATTATAAACCAGAATTTTAGAAAGTCCGGTTTCAGTAAAAGTTTCCACAAGATCATTTGGTGCCTGATTCTGATCTACGGCAATAATTTCGGTTCTTGGGATCATTACTTCCCGGGCCTTTATATCTGAAAACTGAAGTGCATTCTGGAATATCTGTATTTCGGTATCCACATCATCTTGTTCTTCTACAGTTTCCATCTGTTCACTGATAAAATTCCCCAATTCTACTTTACTAAAAGCCAGTTGAACTTCATCTCCATCGGTTTTAAAGAATCTTTTCAGAATAATATCTGATATCCAGATAACAAATGACGAAACAAAGCTGAATAGTAGGTAAAAAATATAAGCCGGTACTGCGAAAAATTTCAGCATGGTATTGGCGTAGATCTGAAAGAACACCTTCGGAAGAAATTCTGCAGTTAAAAGAATGATGAGCGTGGAAATAATGGTTTGGGTCACCAGGCTTAGATCATCAATGATATAGGTAAGCACACCGCTATCTGTCTGGATACCGTTTAACCAGGCCATTAACAGGTCTCCCATAAAAAATCCATAAACTACCAGGGCGATGTTGTTACCCACGAGCATGGTCGCAATAAATTTTGAAGGTTTCTTGGTAAGCCGCTTGAGAACCGTCGCCAGAAAATCATTCTGACGCTTTTCAATTTCTATAAAGATCTTATTGGAAGAAACGTAAGCGATCTCCATTCCTGAGAAAAAAGCGGAAAGCAGTAGAGAACAAACTATAATAAGTATATCAACCTCCATTCAGGTTATTTGTTACGATCTTCGTATTTACGCCTAAAGCGCCTTTTAAAGAAGAACATAAAAATGGCCACACAAACAAAAAATATGAAAAGATAAGCTCGGTTTCTTTGGTCACCCCATATTCTAAAGGCTTCAAAAAGAAAGAAAGCCGCAAATAATAAATATGCGTACTCAAAATATCTGAAAAATTTACTCATCTTCTTTTTCTTCTTCTATGATTTGTATACCCGTATTGGTTCTTGAACGAAAATTAGTGAAATCCTGATTAGAATCAAAACCAAGATCTTCTGTGTAAGAACCGTCAGGAAATCTGATGGTATTTGGTTTATCTGTAAAAATCCAGCTTCTATCCTGATCCCAGAAAAGCTGGCTTGCTTCCAGTTTTGTACTATCGGCAGTAATGATAACCACATTTCCCTGCAAATCTATTAATTTCGTCGCTTCATAAACGATCCCGTAATCTGCATTTACCGTATTCTTTCTGTTCTTTTCATCAAAGAACTCTACCTCCACACCATCCGGAAATTCACGATAAGGAAATGATTTATTGGTATAATCCAGCATCTTGGGGCTTTTAAGTGTAGCAACCAATCTTCCTGAATCTGTAAATTTTAAATTGATGCCTTCGGCAATTGCCTGAGGAGCATCTTCCTCTAAACTAAAGGCCCTTACCTGTTGTAAATTACCTTCGCATGAAAAAAGCATTGTCACGCCTATTAGCGTGACAATGCCTGAAATTATATTACTATATGTGAGTTTCATCTTATAGGTTCGGGATACGAACGGTCTCACCGATCCAGCATCCTATTGAAATCGCATCACCAGCATTTTTACTTGACTGGAATACATCTGATTTCTGTGGCGCTCTACCTCTATAGGCAGCAGCAGCCTGGTTTGCATTACTAGCGATAGAAGGATCTACTCTCGCAGCTCTTGACGCATAGTCTGCAGCTAACCAGTATACAGCTCTTTTAGTAAATGCATCTTCTCCACAATTGTTAGCACTTTTCGCATACATATTAGCGATCTGTAGGTATGCACTACCCATTGAAGGCCTAGCTTCTAATGCTTTTCTATAGAAACTTCTTGCCTGACCATAGCTACCTTTATCCTTGTAGTTATTAGCAATTCTATAGTAGATCTTCGCTTTATCTGACTTGTTAGTCTCTAATTCAGCAGCTTCGTTATAATATTGAAGAGCTTTAGATCCATTACCATCAGCTTCAGCTAACTGTCCTAAAGAATATGCAGATTTCGCCGAAGGCTCTAACTTATGAAGTGCTTCAGAAACCTGAACAAATAGTGGATCTTCAGTACAATCTTTTGCAGAAAGTCTTGCATTGGCATTTTTCAACCAGCTAACATCGGTTTTCTTAGCTTCGAAGTCTTTCTTGTAAAGTGGCACAAGGTTATCACAATCTGCACGAGCACCTAATTTTGCATTTAGAGCAGCCTTTACATTACTGTAGTTCTTAAGGTTGATCTCAGCATATTTAATTTGCTTTTCTTCTTTAGAAGTTAGCTCTCCACCTTCTTCCTGCTTCTTTAATAAAGGAGCAAGGTTTTCAGCAGCAGCGTTCTCTTCCGTTTCGATCTTAGCAAATACTCTATCGTACATATCAAATACATCCTGAAGAGTTCTATTTCCTTCATCCTGCATTTCAACTACAAGGTCAAAATATGCATAAAGACCTTTAGGACTGGTAAAGTTTTCTTTATCCTCTACCCAAACTTTATCAAAAGCTTTGAAAAGTTCGTCTTTAGATCCCATTTTATTATCATACATCAACTGAGCGATATCTGTATATACTTTACCTTTTTCAGTTTTTCCAGGATAAAGTTCTAATCTGGTTTCCCAAACATCGATCAATTCTTCGATCAATTCTTCTTTATCTCCTTCTTCTGCTTTGTCAATTTTAGCTTCGATCGCTCTTTCAAGATATTGATAAGTAGCGAGACTATATTTAGGACACTCTTCCTTAACTTTCATTAAAGCTGGATAAGCAGCGTCGTAGTTTTTTGCTTTTGCATCATCATATGCCAGAGCGGCCATAGTAGCACAATCTTGTGCACTTGCAGCTCCCGAACCTAAAATGGCAACCGTTACTAGTGCTAGAAATTTGTTTTTCATCTTTTTTTTATTGTGTGGTTAATCAAATTTTCTTTTCGTGAACCATTTGTCATTTAAAGACAGTCCTATAGAAAGTCTTAAAAAGTTCTCCTGAACTAAACCTGAATTCTTGGTACCTCTTTGTCCTAGCTCGATTCCGAGGTTTGCGTTAGAGAAAAAGTTTCCGACTGGTAATCCTAATCCAAAAGATATGCCAAACTCATTAATAGACTCGTCATTGACCACTAATCCAGTCTCATCATAACGAAATCCAGCTCTGTAAACCACTCTTTCAAAATAACTTGTAAAAGAATTGTAGTTAGGAATATAAAATCCTCCTAAAGAGAATTGAGAAGCATCTTCATAAGTACCACCATCTCCTCTAAACCTGAAACTGTCCTCATATGAGGAAGATCCGATGGTAGAATATTCGGCTCCGGCAAACCATTTGTTTTCCTGTCCTATACCTGCACCAAATACAAATTTCGAGGGAAATTCAAATTGTGTGTTGGTAAGATCAAGCTCTCTCACGTCTATCACCCTGGAAGCACCAGCAGTAAAATCGATCGTAGAGATCGCCCTCGAATTTTCTGAATCCAGATCCATGGCCGGTCTGTATGTACTGGAAACATGAAGTTCTAAATCCTCAGTAATATCAGTTTGGTAATTAGCTCCGAAATTAAAATTGAAACCTTTGATATCAGATCTGTTTATGTCTGTTGTTCCATATTGAAGCTCTTCACGATTTATACTTTGAGTATTCTGAAAATTCCCAAAATTATAGTTCGCATCTACACCAAGGCTCAATTCATCAGTTACCGCAACACCGGCAGATAGAAAAACCTTGTTCATACCTCCTCGACCATTTAAGAAACTAGCGGAGCCTTCCTCCACATCCAGAATTCTATAACCAACAGAAGTATAAGGCAACACCCCAAAACCTATTCCAACGCGATCGCTAATTGGAAAACCAAGGGCTAAATAATCCAGTGAACTTATCTTGGCATTATCGCTATTTTGATCTGTTTCAACACTAATTCTGTCGTGACTGGCTCCTACTGTAAAATTTGTGATTTTCAGCGTTCCGTAACTGGCCGGATTCTGAATATTCATATGGATGCTATCATTGAAAATACTCAAACCTCCCATAGACCTGTTTTCAACAGTTCCCTTGAAGTTCGTCAAACCGATACCGTAATATGAATAAGGTGAGGATACGTTTTCCTGTGCTTCTGCAGTAAAAGCTAAAAATAAAGCTACGATTACTATAAATCGTTTTATCATTGAGTCTTGTTAAATTCTAGAATGAAATTAAGTCCTTCTAACAAAAAATTTGAGTTGGCAAATATGCTATTTTTTAATGGTATAGACAAAATTTGACTATCTCCACCCGTGAAAATAACTGTTAAATCTTCAAATTTAGCGCTATAGGTTTCTACTGTTCCTTTTAATTCCATTTCAATCCCGTTAATAATTCCGGATAAGATGCTCTTTTCTGTAGTATCACCTATCAAATGAGCTTCCGGCTTCGCTGTTACTAACGGTAAATTTGAGGTAAACTTGTGTAAACTTTTAAATCTCATTTCCAAACCCGGGGAAATTGCTCCCCCGAGGTAAACCTCATCCGAAGTTTTAATGTCATAGGTGATACAGGTACCGGCATCTATCACCAAAACATTTTTTCCTCTATAAGAATTGACCGCAGCAGCAATTAACGCAATTCTATCTTTCCCAAGGGTATCTGGAGTAGCATATTGATTTTTGAACGGAATTTTAGTTTCTGCGCTCAAATTGATTAGGGAATAGGAATTTCTGACCTTTTTTTCTACTTCCGGATCGAGAGAAGTGACACTGGAAAGTATAGAATCTTCTATTTCTGGAAACTTTTTTTGCAGCTGATGAAAATTTTTCAAAAATTCTTCCTTTTTAAAAACCTGCTTTTCCAAAAGTCTATTGTTTTGAAAAACAGCAGTCTTTATAAAGGTATTGCCGCCATCAATCACTAAATTCATTCAGTTTTTCTTTGATTGACAAAAATACAAAAGCATTTTTTTAAAATTTCCTTTGTGAGTTCCTAAAAATGAAATTATATTTGCCACCGCTTAAACAAGCAACTGGTGCCTTAGCTCAGTTGGTAGAGCAAAGGACTGAAAATCCTTGTGTCCCTGGTTCGATTCCTGGAGGCACCACCTTTAAAAACCCGATTCAGTTGAATCGGGTTTTTTTATTTATATACTTTTATATTTCTACTATATTTCTACAAAACACAAAGACCGTCTACTGATTAATAAAAATCAATCGACGGTCTTTTAGTTAAGATGTAAAATCTGCAATTCAGAAATTATAAGTTCAGCACAATCACGTTTACGATTGCACTTGCAACGGCTACAAGAATCAATGCTAAAGCAAGAGTTACTCCAATTTTAGCGAATACATTCAAGCCCTGCAGCGATCTGTTATAATTTTGAACAAAATCAGTAAAAATTTCCATAAGCCTTGCTTGTTTTGAATTAATATTCAACTCTCTTAAATATAAGGAGTTAGCAGGCGTATTCAAAAAATAATCGGTGAACCTACGATATTTTAGGCGTACAACATTATTACAAAATGTACTATGGAAAAATCGGACTTTTACATCCTTAAATTATCAAATTTAGCTCGTTCTACATTCTAATGAACCTGGTTCTGCCTCCATTTTGAGGTCCTTTACCTCCACCAAAACTACTCAGCTTATATGTAAAGCTCAGCATTGCGTATCTCTGCAATACAAGATTATTCACATCCTGTATATAATCATCTCCCACCAATCTTCTGGTATCAACATTCTGATCGAGAAGATCGTAAACTTTCACCTTTAAGGTTGCATTATCTTTGAGGAATTGATATCCGAGACTCATGTTCCACAAAAGGGAAGTATTATCAAATCCTGGAGATACGTTTCCAAACTGGTTATAAGAAATATCGTTTCCAAAAACTACATTTTTTGGCCAGTAAGTGGTCGTTTCAAGAGAAAGCGTATGATTGGTATAACTTTGATCCCTACCGCTGTTGATATCGTAAGAAATATCATTGTAATTAAGATTATAAGAAGGATTGATCTCCAAAATTTCATCGATCGCGTAGGTTAGTTCTAATCCCGGACTTATATTATATTGATCTGATCTATATTTTACCGCGTTGATAAATCCAACATTTCGGTTATAACCGGTATTCATTCTCAATCTTAAACGAAGCTCTCTCGCATCCTTTTTAAAAGTTTTACTATAAGAACCTCCAAGATTTCCATTAACCACCCCGTCAACATTCGTATAAGTAGTAGTTCTTACGAAATTATCTACACTGCTGGTCGCTACCACCTGGTTATTAGTAAAGTTTAAATACATGTAACCAAAAAATCCGCTTCTGGAGGCAAAGTCGAAATTCCTGAAATTAAAATTCACTCTTTGGTTGAAAGTTGGTTCCAGTTCGGGATTTCCAACAATTATATTGAAAGGATTCGTTCTATCCTCCACCGGCTGCAATTGTCTAATTGAAGGAACATCAGCATTAGTGCTATACCCAACACTTAGGCTTTTTGAACGGTCTAAAGAATAGCGAACATCAGCATCTACAAAAATATTATTGTAAGTATTATCAAAGCTTACATCATTGATGAAATTTTCGGTTTTTAAGCTGGTACTAAGCAGACCAACTTCTGTACTTACCCGCCAGGTCTCACCTTCATAGTTGATCCCGGCATTCGGGGTATGTTTGAAACTTCTTACCTCAAAATCATTACTCAATGCTTCATTGAAACTAGAGTACTCGCCGTTTACAGCATCAAACACATTTCTGGTATTTTGATTTTTTGATGTGGAGAAGTCATAATTCACATCCAGGAACAGCTTTTCAGCAAGAACACTTCTTTTAGACGCTCCTATACTGAAGGAATTAGTGTTTTCATCCTGATCTATCAACTGATCCTGCACCTCGTTTCTTTCTGGTGAATTTTCATAGATACTTTCTGAAAAATAAAAGTTTTCATTTTCCTGTTTACTGTGTGAATGACTAAGGTCTAACTGCAGGTAAGAACCCCGGCTACCAAAACGCTTGATGAAATCTATGTTATTTGTGAAATCAGCACTGTTGAGATCTTCCATCTCATCTACCGTGGTAGAATTCTGCAAAATCATATTCTCATCCAGGTTTTCTTCAAAACGGTCTCTGAAAGAAGTACCAGTATTGGCGTTAAATCTTGGCGCAATAGATAACTTGGTAAGCGTGTCAAACTCAACTTCATATCTCAAATTAGCCCGGTGACTATCGTTAATAAGATTGCTGCTGCTCAGGGAATTTGTAAAATACCGTGAATCTGGAAGAATGTTCTCTCTTTCTACTCTCGTCCTGGTTTCGGTATCGTTCCGGCCGTAGAAATAGTCGGTACTTAATTCCATGTCATTATCCCACTCGTTCACAAAATTAAAACCTGCCGTTTCAGACTTGGTGATCCCGTTATTACTTCCAAAACCATTTCCGTTGATACTGAAACTACCATTACTGTTGAATCTGATGGAGCGGGCATTTCCACCCATCATATCAAATACCTCATCAAAGCTGAAACCTGAACTATTAATATTATTAGAACTCGCAAGCACACTCAACCTGAGATCATCTTTGAAGTAATTCGCAATTCCGCTAAGCTCATAACGTTCATCGGTTCCTCCACCCGCAGTTAATCTGGCGAAATAGCCTTTATTCTTATCTTCCTTTAATTCGATATTAATGGTTTTATCATCGGGGTTTCCAGCCTTACCGGTGAATTCCTCACTTTTCGTTTTGGTATCTGTTACCTGGATCTTGTCAATAATTTCTTTCGGAAGGTTCTTGGTGGCAATCTTTGGATCATTACCGAAAAACTCCTTACCGTTTACCAGAATCCTGGATACAGGTTTTCCATTCACGGTGATATTTCCATCTGAATCTACTTCAACTCCCGGAAGTTTTTTCATCAATTCTTCCAGATTAGCATCCTGTCTGGTATTAAACGATCCTGCATTGAATTCAAGCGTATCCTTTTTGATAGTGATAGGAGCCCTGCTAGCTGTGATACTGATTTCATCAAGCGCATTATCCATAGGTTTAAGCTGAATATCACCTAGTTCAAGTTTTTCCTCTACGGTGACTTGCTGAGCATAGGGCGCAAATCCATTATAGCTCACTAAAAGATTTAATTTTTTTGCTTCGGTAGTTCCTTTGAGTAAAAAAGAACCATTTTTTTCGGAAATAGTATAAGTTACCAGGCTACTATCTGCAGGTGTTTCGGTATAAATAGTTGCAGATTCGAGCGGGATGGAAGATTGATCTATAATTCTTCCGGAAATTTGAAATTCTTGTGCAAAACTTACTGTGGTAATTAGAATTCCGAGGAGACTGATGTAAAAACGCATTCAATAAATAGGTTAGATTAAAATACAAAGACCAATAACTCAATTATAGAAGAATTATTGGCCTTTCGTAAGACTATTTATATTTCCGAAGGTTTAACCCAGACCGTTATTTTTTTCTGAAGAAGATGGTAATTGGAACGCCTTGAAAATCAAACTCCTGACGTAATTTGTTCTCAATGAACCTTTTATAAGGATCTCTAATATACTGCGGAAGGTTACAGAAAAACGCAAATTGAGGATGAGGAGTTGGTAATTGCATGCAAAATTTAATTTTTACAAACTTACCTTTATATGCCGGTGGTGGATATTTCTCAATGATTGGAAGCATCACATCGTTCAACTGACGTGTTTTTATCTTATTGCTTCTGCTTTCAAAAACCTTTACTGCTGTCTCTATAGCTTTAAAAACTCTTTGTTTGGTCAATACAGAAATAAATATGATTGGTACATCTGTGAATGGCTCAATCTCGCGGCGAATCATCGCCTCGTATTCTTTCATGGTATTGGTTTCCTTGTCTACTAGATCCCATTTGTTCACCAGGATCACGATTCCTTTATGGTTTCGTTGCGCCAGCCAGAAAATATTCTGAACCTGTCCATCAAATCCCCTGGTAGCATCCAGGACCAATAGACAAACATCACAATTTTCAATCGCTCTCACAGATCGCATTACCGAATAGAATTCAAGATTTTCTTTAACCTTGCTTTTTCTTCTAATCCCGGCAGTGTCTACCAGGTTGAATTCAAATCCGTATCGATTATACTTGGTGTCAATTGAATCTCTTGTAGTTCCCGCAATATCAGTTACTATATATCGGTCTTCACCTATCAAGGCGTTGATAAAAGAAGATTTACCAGCGTTTGGCCTTCCCACTACAGCAAATCTTGGAAGTTCAGATTCATCTTCTTCTTCAATTTCAGGCAGAGCCTCGATCAAAGCATCCAGAAGATCACCTGTTCCACTTCCATTTGTACTGGCAATTGGGAAATACTCGCCAAGACCTAAAGAATAGAATTCAACTGCGTTGGCAAGTCTTTTATTATTATCAACCTTATTCACTGCCAGCAAAACAGGCTTGTTCACCTTTCTTAATAGAACGGCAACTTCTTCGTCCATTGGAGTCACGCCAGATTCCACATCAACCATAAAAATGATCGCATCTGCCTCGTCTATAGCCAGTTCAACCTGCTTATCTATTTCCTCTTCAAAAATATCATCACTCCCTTTTACATAACCTCCAGTATCTATCAAAGAAAATTTACGACCGTTCCAGTCAGATTTTCCATAATGCCTGTCTCGGGTAACTCCGCTCACAGAATCAATGATCGCTTCACGACGTTGAATGAGACGGTTAAAAAAAGTTGATTTACCTACATTAGGTCTACCCACAATGGCGACAATATTGCCCATAACTATAAATTGATTTCAGGGAGCAAAATTAATGGTTTTAAACCAATTAATCTTTTTCCTGTATTTAGCTGAAAAGTTTATTTCTTATCTGTGTACCCGAATCTTCGCAATTGCTGGGAATCGCTACGCCAGTTTTTGTTCACCTTCACGTATAATTCAAGGTGCACTTGCTTTCCGAAGAATTTTTCAAGGTCTTTTCTGGCCTCTACTCCAACTCTTTTTAAAGCTGAACCTTTATGCCCGATAATGATCCCTTTCTGAGTTTCTCTTTCAACCATAATGATGCTTCGCATTCTTATGATTTCATCTTCTTCAAAAAACTCGTTTGTTTCGATCTCAACGCTATAAGGAATTTCCTTTTTATAATGCATTAAGATCTTTTCACGAATAATCTCATTTACAAAGAAACGCTCCGGTTTATCGGTAAGGGTATCTTTAGGATAGAAAGCAGGAGACTCCGGAAGCAATTCTATAATTCTATTAAAAACTTCAGAGATATTGAATCCTTCCAATGCAGAAATTGGATGGATTTCAGCAGAAGGCACTTTTTCAGTCCAGTAACTTACCTGTTCTTCCAGCTGTTCCTGATTAGATTTGTCAATCTTGTTCAAAAGCAACAATACCGGCACTTCTGAATTTGCAATTTTATTAAAGAAAGCTTCATCTTTCAATGCCTTCTCTCCTATCTCCACGATATAGATCAATACATCGGCATCCTCAAAAGCAGATTTTACAAAATCCATCATGGATGCCTGAAGTTCGTAAGCAGGCTTAATAATTCCAGGGGTGTCACTCAGGATCACCTGGAAATCTTCACCATTAACGATTCCAAGAATTCTATGACGGGTAGTTTGAGCTTTCGAAGTGATAATAGAAAGCCTCTCCCCAATGAAAGCATTCATCAGGGTTGATTTTCCCACATTGGGATTACCAATAATATTTACAAATCCGGCTTTATGTGCCATAATGATAATTTTTGCAAAGGTATTTCATTTGTAATCTGTTACCTAATCTTTATTGAATTTCTACCGAATAGGAGCAAAAGCACTTTGAATATTCAGAATATTAATGATAGATGTTCTGAAATTTTTAATATAAAGCACTGAAAATCATAATTTAATAAAAATAATAATCCAGATCATATAAGGGTTGTCCTTCTGTTTTTAATGCCTATTTTTGCCGCTTCAAAAAATCAAGCCGAAAAAGCCCAGATATGAAAAAAGTTTTGAACTTATTCGACTTCAAGCAACAAGTTAACTATAAAACGGAAGTGCTTGCCGGATTAACCGTAGCGATGACTATGATCCCAGAATCTTTGTCTTTTGCTATCCTGGCAGGATTCCCTCCACTTATGGGATTGTATGCTTCATTCATCATGGGACTGGTTACCGCGATATTTGGAGGTAGACCCGGAATGATTTCTGGAGGTGCCGGCGCAACGGTGATCGTTCTTATCGCTTTAATGAAATCTCATGGACTGGACTACGTGCTCGCCGCCGTGGCTTTAGCCGGGGTAATTCAGATCGTTATCGGTGTTTTCAAACTCGGGAAATTTATCCGACTTGTACCTCACCCGGTGATGTTTGGTTTTGTAAATGGACTGGCAATTATCATCTTCATGTCACAACTGGATCAGTTTAAAACCGTGGTGAACGGTGAGATCGTGTGGCTTACGGGAACTTCACTTTATATTATGGCTGGCCTGGTAGCACTTACCATCGCCATCGTTATATTATTACCCAAACTTACCAAAGCAGTTCCTTCATCTCTGGTTGCCATAATTGTGGTGTTTATCCTGGTTTACTTTCTGGGAATAGACACTAAAACCGTAGAGGATATCGCATCTGTAAGTGGTGGATTCCCACCATTTCATATTCCAGATATTGCATTGAGTTGGGAAACTTTTGAGACCATAGCTCCATATTCTATGATCATGGCCGCGGTTGGATTGACTGAAGGTTTACTTACCTTAAATCTTGTAGATGAAATTACTCAGACTAAAGGTAGTGGAAACCGCGAATGTGTTGCCCAGGGAAGCGCCAATGTGCTGAATGGATTTTTTTTTGGAATGGGTGGCTGCCCGATGATCGCTCAAACCCTGGTGAACCTTTCTGCAGGTTCCAGAGCAAGATTATCCGGAATCATCGCAGCTTTTACAATTTTAGTGATCGTTTTATTCGGTGCACCGGTAATAGAACAGGTACCAATGGCGGCTCTTGTAGGAGTAATGATCATGGTAGCAATTGGAACTTTTGAATGGGCAAGTTTAAAGATCTTCAATAAGGTACCTAAAAAGGATATTTTCCTGGTGATCATCGTAGCATTGATCACAGTGTTATTGCACAATCTTGCCTTGGCCGTACTGGTTGGAGTCATCCTTTCCGCCCTGTTCTTTGCCTGGGAAAGCGCTAAACGGATTAGAGCGCGAAAGCATATCGATGAAAATGGAGTAAAACATTATGAAATATATGGTCCGTTATTCTTTGCTTCTACCACCAATTTCGCTGAAAAATTTGATGTAATTAATGATCCTGAAGAGATCATCATCGATTTTAAGGATAGCCGGGTAGCAGATATGTCGGCCATTGAAGCTTTAAATAACGTGACCCAGCGCTATAGCAAGGTCGGGAAAAAAGTTCACCTGAGACATTTGAGCAATGACTGCCGAAGATTACTTCAAAATGCAGATGCACTAATTGAAGTAAACATTATGGAAGATCCTACTTATAAGGTTGCTACAGATAAAAACTAAAGCGAATTATCATTGATCTCGATCCAGTATCCGTCAGGATCCTGAAGATAGATCTGTTTGATGCCATCGGGACGGGTGTTGGTAGTATCCTTTTCACCCAGCCAGTTTTCAAAAGTAACATTTTTGCTTCTTAAAAAATCCATCAAATCAGGCAAGCTTGAAGTATTCAAAGCCATATGCACACCCTTGTGCTTTTCTGGCAGATCTTCACTTTCAATCAAATGTATTTGAACTTTTTCTCCAAGTTCAAACCAGCGAATATGATCTGGCAATCCACCATTAGGAATTTCCTTTAATCCGAGAATTTCAGAATAGAATTTAGCAGAAGCGGCCACATCTTTTACCAGAATGGCGTCGTGATCTTTTTTAAGCTGAAATTTATTTTGTGAGTTCATCATAGTTGTAAATAGCAGGAGGACCAGTATAGGAATTATTTTTTGCATTCTGTAAATTGTTGGTTTCTAAAGTTAGACAAAATCTTTAAATCTCAGAGCTTTTCCAAAAGCCTTAAATCTTCTAATTTTCTTTTAAACATTACTTAAAATGCCCCAACAAAAAATATAATATTCCTAACTTTCAGAAACCTTTAAAATCAAATATTACTAGATGGCTGAGCTAAGTGAAGATGAATTTCAGAATATTCTATCTATTCAGAATAAATGTACCCGGTTAAACCTCAACGAAAATATTTATGGAACTTTCGCTGAAATTGGCGCCGGACAGGAGACAGTTCGTCATTTTTTTAGAGCAGGCAATCCTAAGGGAACGATCGCTAAAACCCTGAGTGCTTACGATAAAGATTTTAGTGATGCTATTTATGGGTTAGATCCCCAAAACCGATATGTGACCGAAGCACGCCTAAAACGCATGATCGATTATGAGGCAGACCTTATTGAAAAAAGGCTATCCAGGAAAAAATATCCTAATAAATTGTTCTTTAGTTATGCCAATACGGTAGCAACTATAGACTGGGCCAAAAAATATAAAGGTCATGGCTGGTTAGGGATCAAATTTCAGCGCGAACCGGAACAGGAATATAGTGAGATCATTCTGCATGTTCAGTTTCATGAGAATAATGCTTCACAGCAACAAATTAGTTTAGGAATTATGGGCGTGAACCTTATTTACGCTGCTTTCTATCAAAGCGATGATCCTAAGACGCTTATAAAAAAACTTTACGACCATCTTTCGGTAGATAAAATTGAAATCGATTCGATCAATTTTAAAGGTCCGGTTTTCAAGGATGTTGATAATAGATTAATGAGCCTGGAACTGGTAAAAGAAGGAATTACAGAGGCCGTTATGTTCGGAAAGGACGGCAACAATATTCTGCCAGCGAACGTCTTATATAAAAAGAATATTCTAACCTTAAGAGGGAGTTTCAGACCCGTTACAAACCTCAACCTTAACATGTACATTTCTGCCAGGAAATTATTTCTGGAAGAGGAAGATGTGGACCCCGAAAAGACGGTTATCATTTTTGAAATGACCTTAAATAATTTGAAAGCGGAAGGTGAAATTGACGAAAAAGACTTCCTGGACAGGGCAGATCTTTTATGTGCATCTGGACAAACAGTAATGATATCCAGTTTTCAGGAATATTATAAAGTAGTGGAATATTTCTCGCTACACACTAAGAAGCAACTTGGTCTGGCCATGGGTGTGGATAATCTAATTGACATATTCAGTGAAAAATATTACAGACATCTAAGCGGTGGTATTTTGGAAGCATTTGGAAAATTATTTTTCAAAAGCCTGAAAGTTTATCTGTACCCAATTAGAGATGAAGAAACCGGCGAGATCATAAATAGCAAGAATTTAAAGGTTCATCCAAGGGTCAAAGAACTTTACAAATTTTTCATGGATAATGATAAGGTGATTGATATTGAAGATTACGATGAGGAATCACTTGATATTCATCCGAGAAAAGTCTACGAAATGATTCGAGAAGGAGATCCTAAATGGGAAGATATGGTTCCCGGTCTCACCGCTAAGATGATCAAAGAAAAAAACCTTTTCCAGGAAGAAAAAGAAACTCAGAGCTAAAAATCAGGTAGAGAATTCAGATTTCATACCTCTGTCATACATCACAATACTTCCCGCCACGGAAACATTCAAACTCAATGTTGATTTGAATTTCACCAGAAAATGTGCTTTTTCAATTGCAGCATTGGAAAGTCCGTGGTCTTCGGCACCTAAAAGATAAACACATCTTCTGGGATGCGTGAACTCTTCCAGCGGTTGAGCATCGTCAGTTAATTCAACTCCAACAAGCATTGCTCCCTTAGGAAGATGAGCATAAAAATCTTCGAAGGTATCGTAATGAAAATATGGCATGGCTCCTACCGCTTTGTGCGTATCACAGGCCTGTTTTGAATACCTGTTCCCAATGGTATAAATAAAACTGGCTCCCATATTCTGGGCTGAACGCCATAATACACCAAGATTTTCAGGAGTTTTACCATTTTGAATACCTATCCCAAAAAATCCCTGTTCCAGATTATCTGTTTTCATAAAGCAAAAATAGAATTCTTATAGTTTTCTACACAGCAAACAGAATCAAGAAGTTGCAGATCATCGAAAAAGCTTTTTATTCATCGGTTATTTTATTGGATATCAAAAAGTTGAATTAAATTCAGTTTAACTAACAACCAATATTTTAATTATGTTTCACACATTTTCCATTTCTTTATTGAGGCGAAGTCTGGTATTTAATCTATTGATCGCCATGTTTTTTCTAGTAACAGGAACTTCCTGTAATAACAAAGATTACAAGGAAGTTCCCGAAGAGAAAAAAATGACCATGAACGACAGTATTAAACGAGGTGAATATCTCGTAAAAACCATAGGTTGTCATGACTGTCATTCACCAAAAAGAATGACCGAACGCGGTCCTGAAGAGATTCCAGAGCTCGCCTTAAGCGGTTACCAGGCGGGAGATTCTTTACCGCCTATAAATTCTGAAGCTTTGCAGAATGGGTGGATGTTGATGAGCGGTGACCTCACCGCAGCGGTTGGACCCTGGGGTGTTTCCTTCGCTGCAAATATAACTTCAGATGATACCGGAATCGGGAACTGGACAATGGCAAGGTTTAAAACTTCCATGCGGGAAGGAAAGCTTAAAGGAGATAAAGGCGGAAGAATGATATTACCTCCTATGCCGTGGCAAAATTTAGGAAAATTAAATGATGAAGATCTTGAATCTATGTTCAAGTATCTTCAAAGTACAAATCCCGTTGAAAATGCTGTTCCTGCTCCTATTCCTCCAAATAAACTCGACAGTTTGCGAACAAGCTAAAATAAAACCGGCTCAATGCCGGTTTTTACTTTATTCCACTTTAAAAGTTTTGAGCATCCCTTTACTCTGCGGATCTGGAATTTCAGATATCAAAGCATAATTGCCAGGTCTTAGCTCTGCCGTAAAATACCCGGTTCCACCCTGTTTCATTTCCTGCATTCCGCCTAAAAATTTAAAACCTTCCGGCGAAGGTGTTTGAAGTCCGCTTGGATCTGCCCAGTTCATCCAGCTATTCAGTTTAGACAGATCGGCACCTTCATCAATCCATACCAGGTGTACGTCAGACATTACATAATTCTCATGTACTTTCTGCTCACCAAACTCAACTTTAAAGGTCTTTTCCCCGGAAGAAGGCCTGGCATTAAAACTAATTCCTTCAATCCCTGAAACCTGAATAGTATAATCTTCCTCTATCCCGGAATCGGAACTGTCAGCTTCCACCACATTGATCTGTTTTGCCATTCCCTGGGTATTATGAAAGACACCATTGGCCATTTTTACATAACATTCGATAATGTATGTGCCAGGCTCAAGATAAACAGTGGATTGCGCCGTGCTTTTAGCCGAAATCAAACCTACGCCACCGGTAAATTCAACCTGCTGGAACCATTCGGGCAACTTCCCAAATGCTTCATTGGCCTTGTCAAATTCACCTTTATTCAAATAATCCATTCCTTCCTGAAAAACCGGCCCCACTTCTCTTTCAGCATCTTCAATAGTCTTACCATCAGGATACTTGTCAAAAAGCACAAAATGGGTTTCATTGGAATTGTTGCGGTATTTTATGGTTGTCCAACCCGACTTCCATTCATCTTTAGTCTTAAATTCCATCGCATTGGTTACAATGGTCATAGATTGAGCTTCAGGTTTTTTTTCAACCTGTTCCATTTGCTGAATTTCTTCAGAAGATTTCTCGTCTTTCTCCTCATTAGATTTACAGGAAGTAATAAAAAAGAAAAGAAGCGCAATGATAGCTGCTCCACCCAAAAATTTTAATTTTTTGATATTCATATGATTAGTTTTTGATTAGCCTAAATTGAATAAGCAACGTGGAGCATTAACTAAATTCCAATTTTTTAAGCATATTTCAAAGAATATCGCAATTTATCTAATTGCCTAAGCATCTAAAACTTAATTAATTGTCAAAAAAACAAACAAGTTTACTAATTGATGCCATTTTCAAAAACTCTTTATTAAATTTAAGATTCTGACGATCAAAAAATTAAAACTCAGGATCTATATGCTAGAGAAGAGCAGAATTGTAATTGAAAACATTAGCCCGGTCATTAATTGTGGTGATTACCCCGTTAAAAGAGTAATTGATGAGATTGTAGATGTACAGGCAGATATTTTTGGAGACGGTCATGATATCATACAGGCTTCCATACATTATAAACATTCGGCAAAACGTAACTGGAATGAGACCAGGATGCAGCCTCATGAAAATGATTCCTGGAAAGGTGCATTCCAGGTTGAAACCCAGGGAAACTATGAATTTTATATTGAGGGATGGGAAGACCACGGGCTTAACTGGCGTCATGGAATTATTAAGAAAATCGAGGATTCTCAATATGTAAAATCGGAATTGCTGGAAGGCGCGGAAATTTTAAAGGAGATTCTACCAAAATCCACAAAATCTGATTCTGTATTGATCAAACGTGGGATCGCGGCTTTCAGCAATGAAGATCAATACGAAGAAGCCGTTAGCATATGCCTTGATGAAGAACTTGAAAATATACTTATAAAGTATCCATATAAAGCTGTTCCTTTTGAAACCAAAAAATTCCCTGTTTACGTAGACAGAAAAAAAGCCAGATTCAGTACCTGGTACGAATTTTTCCCGCGTTCAGCATCTTCAGAAGAAGGAAAACACGGAACATTTGCAGACTGCGAGAAAATTTTACCACGGGTAGCAGAAATGGGTTTCGACACGCTGTATTTTCCGCCAGTTCATCCTATTGGAGAAGTTAACCGTAAAGGAAAAAACAATGCTACCAATGCAGAGGATAATGATGTTGGTTCTCCCTGGGGAATTGGTTCAAAACATGGCGGCCATAAAGATCTGCATCCGGAACTTGGATCTTTAAAGGATTTTAAATCTCTGGTTAAAAAAGCACAGGATCTGGGTATTGAAGTCGCGATGGATTTCGCATTGCAGGCAGCACCAGACCATCCTTACGTAAACAAACATCCGAACTGGTTTAAATGGCGACCTGATGGTACCATACAGTATGCTGAAAATCCGCCGAAAAAATATCAGGATATACTTCCTATTTATTTTGAATCTGATGAGTGGAAGAAAATGTGGAAGGAATTTCTTGATATCGTACTTTACTGGATAGAAGAAGCAGGAATTCAGGTTTTCAGGGTGGATAATCCGCATACCAAACCATTTTATTTCTGGGGTTGGTTAATCGCCGAAGTCAAGAAGAAACATCCTGATGTTCTTTTTCTTGCGGAAGCATTCTCCCGTCCAAAGATCATGGAGCAACTGGGAAAACAAGGTTTTACACAATCTTACACCTATTTTACATGGAGAACCAATAAGCATGAGCTCACAGAATATGTGAACCAGCTAACCAAAACCGAATTAAGCGAATATTTCAGACCGAATTTCTGGCCAAACACGCCAGATATCAACCCATACCATCTACAGGGAGCAAATGAATCTATGTTTATGATCAGGTATTTTCTGGCAGCCACGCTAAGTTCCAATACCGGGATCTATGGCCCCGTTTATGAGTTTATGATTTCAGATGCCGTGCCGGGAAAAGAAGAATATAGAGATTCAGAAAAATACCAGATAAGCCATTGGGACTGGAAAGCTGAGAACAAACTGATGCGTGTAATCTCCAAGATTAATGCCGCACGTAATAATAACGCCTCCCTGCAGCAAACCAATAATATACAATTTTGCGAAATTCATGATGAAGGGCTCATAGCCTATTACAAATATGATCAGAAAAGGGAAAACCAAACTCTAATGGTTGTAAGCCTGGATCCTTATTATTCTAAGCAGGGATCGGTAAAAGTTCCTAGACATGAATTAGGCCTGGATCATGGTCAATCGATAACTGTTGAAGATCAGATCACAGGCAACTCTTACAATTGGGATCAAGAATGGTGTTATGTGGAATTGCATCCGGGAATGCCTTTCCATTTATTCAAAATAATTAAAAACTAAAAAATGTCAAAGCAGGCAAATACCAATGTAAATACTTCAGATTTTCAGTTTAAGAGCACCTGGGAAACGGCGTTCGAAGATCAGGAATTCATCAAGACTTTCAGCACTGAAATTCTTGAGGATTATATTCTGAAAAAACGCTGGTATGCCGGAAAATCAAGTACCTTAAAATATATTGAAGTTGTAGACCACTGTAAGCTTAGCTCAGAGAACAACACATTTTTCGGGGTTTTAATTGAGATCAATTTTAGTGAGGCTTTTTTCCAGGACTATTTTATTCCAGTTAGTTTTATACCCGGAGAAAAGGCTGATCTTGAAACAGGAACCATTATTGCGCCGGTCACCTTTCAGGGTGTGGAAGGTCATCTAATCGATGCTTTACATATTGAAGATTTCAGGATCGTTGTTTTCAATAGGATCATGGGTTATTCCGCGGAAAATAATCATCAAAAGATACTTTTTCACCGGTCTGAAACCATGAAACCCATGAAGTACGAGTCTTCAAAATTCATGGGTGGTGAGCAAAGCAACACTTCGATCATCTATAATGACAAGCTGGTCATGAAATTCTTCCGCAGGATCTATACCAGTAAAAATCCGGATTATGAGATCAGTCGTTTCCTAACTGAAAAAAGTAATTTCAGAAATATTCCTGCCTATGTTGGAAGCATCAATCTTGACCTCGATAATGGCGACACCATTACACTCGCTTTAATGCAAGACCTGATCGAAAATGAGGGTGATGCATGGAAATATATGCTGGAAGAGCTAAAATCTGTGTTTATCAATATCGAAAAGAAGAAGATCAAGGTTAAGAAATTACCAGACATTCCTCTTTATCAAAGACAACCAATCAATTCGATCCCGCCTGAAATAATAGATTTCGCCGGATTGAACATTTTCCTGAAAGTCTCGAAATTAGCCCAGCGAACTGCAGAAATGCACATTGCATTAGGCAGCGATATGCAGGATACCGCCTTCACTCCCACCAAATATAATGGGGATTATGCGGTTTGGCTTAAGAACAGGCTTATCTACATGTTCCAAAACAGGCTGAATACGATCGAGAATAATATGCATAAGCTCGATGGCGAAGCGCTGGAACTGGCAAAAGAATTCCTGGATAAGAAAAAAGAGATCAGGGAACATTTTCTGAATTTCAACTGGACCAGGATGAAAAGTGAAAGAATAAGAATTCACGGGGATTATCACCTGGGACAGGTGCTGGTAGATCACGATGATTTTTACCTGCTGGACTTTGAAGGAGAGCCGGAAAGCACAATTCAGGATAGAAAAGTTAAGCAGCCTCCATTAAAAGATGTGGCAGGAATGTTCAGATCTTTCCATTATGCTATATATTCAACGATCTTTAATAACGACGGAAGTTTTTCAACCTCCCAGGAAGATATGTTTGCAGCCGGGGAAGTGCTTTATAAATATATGATAGGCGTTTTTATGGAAACCTATGTGCATAAAGTGCAGGCTGAAAATTTAAATATTGGTTATAAACAGGAAATAGAATTTTTACTCGATTATTGCTTACTGGAAAAAGCAGTCTATGAGCTGGGATATGAATTAAATTCCAGACCTAGATGGACGATCATTCCTTTGAGAGGAATTGCCAGTATTTTAAAGAATAAGAAAAATTAAAAACCAACTATGAAAAAAGAAGTACAGGTACACTCTTTATTTTCAGATTTCGATATATCACTTTTTAGAGCCGGTAAGCATTACCGGCTTTATGAAAAATTTGGTGCACACATTATGGAAGTTAACGGCGAGAAAGGCGTTTACTTCGCAGTATGGGCACCATCTGCCAAAGCTGTTTCCGTAATTGGAGATTTTAATTACTGGCTGGAGGGAGAACATCCATTAAATGTGAGATGGGATGAAAGCGGGATCTGGGAAGGATTTATTCCGGGAGTGGAAAAAGGCGCGAAATACAAATACAAGATCCATTCGAATATCAATGACATGAAGCTGGAAAAAGCAGATCCATATGCTCTTAAATGTGAACATCCGCCAAATACAGCTTCTATCGTCTGGGATCTTGAGTATAAGTGGAAGGACAAAAAATATATGTCTTCCAGAAAAGATAAAAATTCACTAAGCAGTCCGTTTTCTATCTATGAAGTTCATCTAGGTTCGTGGCGTAAAAATATGGATGAAAATCGTTCATTAACTTATGTGGAAATGGCCGATGAATTGGTTTCTTATGTTAAAGAGATTGGTTTTACGCATGTAGAATTCATGCCGATCATGGAATATCCATACGATCCTTCATGGGGTTATCAGTTGACCGGATATTTTGCTCCGACTTCTCGTTTCGGGGATCCACAGGAATTCATGTATCTCACCGACGCTTTTCATAAAGCCGGGATTGGTGTTATTCTGGACTGGGTGCCTTCACATTTTCCGGAAGACAAACACGGATTAGGTAAATTTGATGGATCCCATTTATACGAACATCCTGATCCACGTAAAGGTTATCATCCAGACTGGAAAAGTTTGATCTTCAATTATGGACGAAATGAAGTAAGATCATTTTTAATTAGTAATGCGATTTTCTGGCTGGACAAATATCACGCAGACGGTTTAAGAGTAGATGCCGTAGCTTCAATGTTATATCTTGATTATTCACGTGAGGATGGGGAATGGGAACCTAACGAGCATGGAGGAAGGGAAAACCTGGATGCCATCAGTTTTGTACGTGATCTAAACACGGAAGTTTACAAAAGCTTTGAAGGCGTTCAAACTATCGCTGAAGAGTCTACCTCTTTCCCAATGGTTTCGAGACCTGTAGATCTTGGCGGACTCGGATTTGGAATGAAATGGATGATGGGCTGGATGCACGATACGCTTGAATATTTCAAAAAAGATTCGATTTACAGGCAATATCATCAAAATGATATCACCTTCAGTATGACCTATACTTTTACGGAGAACTTCGCTTTACCGCTAAGTCATGATGAGGTAGTATACGGTAAAAAATCATTATTAGGACGAATGCCAGGTGACTATTGGCAGAGATTCGCCAATCTGAGACTTCTTTATTCTTATATGTTCACGCATCCCGGAGCAAAATTGCTCTTCATGGGTGCTGAAATTGGTCAGTATGAAGAATGGAATTATAATACTAGCCTGGACTGGCACTTACTGGATTACGAACCTCACCAGGGAATTAAAAAGGTTCTGACAGATCTAAATAAACTTTATAAATCTAAACCAGCTTTACATGAAAAGCAATTTTCTGCTGAAGGATTTGAATGGATCTCTTACGACGATAGTCAGAATTCAGTTTTATGCTACCTGAGAAAAGGAGAAGATCCTAAAAAATCACTGGTGGTTGTTTGTAATTTCACTCCAACCGTATTAAAAGATTACAATATTGGGCTTCCTGAGGGTGGAAAACTCAAAGAGGTTTTCAATTCAGATGATAAAAAATATGGTGGTTCGGGAATCAAAAATAAGAGCATTAAAACCAATAAGAATTCTTTTCACGGAAGAGAGCATTCAGCTAAAATAACTATACCGCCACTTGGCTGCGTAGTATTTGAAATTTTATAATTAAGCATAGCATATTTCAAAGGAATAAACTTCTTTTGTAACCGACTAATAAGACCGCAAAACTATGATTACCAATACAGAACTTGAACACAAGGGGAACCTATACCCTAGCGGATTGATCTCATATGAGCACGATCAGGATACCATAAATTTTATCACGAAGAACGGAGTTAGACTTCAAATTACCGTACTGCGTGATAATATGTTGAGACTTCGATATTCTACCAATGGTATTTTTGAGGATGACTTTTCCTACGCAGTAGATGCAGATCATCCACATGGTTTCAACCAGCTAAAAGTTGAAGAAGACGATACCCATATTATTGTTACCACTGAAAAATTCATTTGCAAAGTTGCCCGTGATGATATCCGGGTAGGAATGTATGATTTGAATGGCAAAACGATTCTGGAAGATGAACTCGGTTTTCACTGGGAAGAAAGTTTTGAATTCGGTGGAAACTTTGTAAAAATGAGCAAATCTTCAAAAGACCAGGAAAATTTCTTCGGTCTGGGAGATAAGCCAACAAACTTCAACCTTAAAGGTAAACGCCTTAGTCTTTGGAATACCGATCAATATGCCTACGGAAAGGACACCAACGAGTTATATAAAGCTGTTCCATTTTATATGGGACTTCACGGAAATCTTTCTTACGGTATATTCTTCGATAATACATTTAAAACGCATTTTGATTTTTGCAGCGAGAGAAGACATGTTACCAGTTTCTGGGCAGATGGTGGAGAAATGAATTATTACTTCATTTACGGACCACAGATGTCTGATGTGTTAACAACGTATACAGATCTTACCGGAAAACCTGAATTACCACCTATGTGGGCGCTTGGTTTTCATCAATGTAAATGGAGCTATTATCCGGAAAGCAAAGTAAAAGAGATCACTTCAAAATTCAGGGAACTGAATTTCCCGTGTGACGCTATTTACCTGGATATTGATTATATGGATGGTTTCAGATGCTTTACCTGGAATAAGGAATATTTTCCTGACCCAAAACGAATGGTAAGCGAACTGGAAGCCGACGGTTTCAAAACAGTTGCGATCATAGATCCGGGAATCAAGATCGACCTGAATTACGATATTTTTAAAGAAGCTCTTGATAAAAATTATTTCTGTAGAAGAGCAGATGGTCCATATATGCGCGGAAAAGTTTGGCCTGGAGAATGTTATTTCCCAGACTTTACAAATCCTGCGGTAAGAGAATGGTGGAGTGGACTCTACCGTGAATTAATCGGAGACATTGGCGTAAAAGGGGTATGGAACGATATGAACGAACCTGCCGTAATGGAAGTTCCAGGAAAAACTTTTCCCCTGGATGTTAGACATGATTATGACGGCCACAGATGCAGCCACCGAAAAGCTCATAATATTTATGGAATGCAAATGGCTCGTGCGACCTATGAAGGTGTTAAGAAATTTAATTTTCCTAAACGACCATTCATCATTACTCGGGCGAATTATTCCGGAGGGCAGCGATACACTTCCACCTGGACTGGAGATAATGTGGCTAGCTGGGAACACTTATGGCTGGCCAATGTTCAGATACAAAGATTGTGCATGAGTGGAATGAGCTTCGCAGGATCTGATATTGGAGGATTTGCCGAGCAACCTTCAGGAGAGCTTTACGCGAGATGGCTACAGTTGGGAGTTTTCCATCCTTTCTGTAGAGTGCATTCTTCCGGAGATCATGGTGAACAGGAACCTTGGTTCTTTGGAGAAGAAGTACTGGATATTTCGAGAAAATATGTGGAGCTGAGATACCAGTTATTGCCTTATTTGTATACTGCTTTTCAGAAATATGTTCATGAAGGAACTCCAATTTTAAAACCTCTGGTTTACTTTGATCAGGAAGATGTCCAGACACACTACAGGTCAGACGAATTTATTTTCGGAAATCAGATTCTGGTTTGTCCTATTCAGGAGCCAAATGTACAGGGAAGAAGAATGTACATTCCTCGTGGCAAATGGTACAACTTCTGGAATGACAAGCTAGTTACCGGTGGTAAGGAAATGTGGGTAGACGCTCCTTTGGATATTGTACCCATGTATATCAAAGAAGGTGCGGTAATTCCAAAATATCCTGTTCAACAGTATGTTGATGAATTGGACATGGAGGAGATCAACCTGGAAATCTATTACAAATTAGGTAAGGAAAGTTCAGAGTTTTATGAAGATGCGCATGACGGCTATGAATATCGCCAGAATATCTACAGCTTGAGAACTTTCAAATTAACCGGTAGGGAAGATGGGATTATAGTTCAGCAGCATAAGAGCGGTAAATACTCTGCACCTTACTCAAAATTCAGATTAAAATTCCACGGATTACCTTTTGAAATTAAAAAAGTGATCTACGAAAATGAAGAAATTCCGCTAGAAGATCTGCAATACAATGCCGAAAATAAAACAATCCTTGTAGATAAAGACTTCAGTGACCTGCATTTAGTAGGATAATCAGTCTTCACTATAAATTAATTAGCCTGTCTCATCAAATGATGAAGACAGGCTAATTTTTGTCAGGGCACTATACTAAACTGATCTATCTTCTAGAGAATCTGTCAAACTGTAGCCATAGAATTTTTTAAACGAACTATAGAATAATTTCGGACTGGAAAATCCAGATTTGTAGGCGATCTCCATGACATTCATATCAGTATGCTCCATCAGGTCTCGGGCATAATTAAGCCTAGTGAATTCCATGAAATCCTGCGGTGAAAGATTTACCAGGCTTTTTAGTTTCATGAAAAGCGTATTGCTGGTAATGCTCAAAGCAGCACTGAGATCATGAACTGAAAAATTTTCATTCCTTATATTCTGCACCACGATATCGCTAAGGTTCGTAATGAATTTTGCATCGCTTTCATTTTTGAATTTCACTTCGGTGGCTTCCACATGAGATTTCACATAAGAATTTCTTAAATCACGCTGCCAGATTAATATTTTCGTGATCTTGGAAAGTAGAAGATTAATATCAATCGGCTTTCTAATCACCTCAACCATATCTTCTAATTGATCTTTGCTAAGCATCTGTTCTTCATCAGCAACTAGAAAAATATTGATGTGATTAAGCCCGATATTTCTTTTAAGCATTTTTGAAAGCTGAAACGCATTCATGTCTGGTAAAACCGTTGCTGATATTATAATATCCGGAAAAATCATCCCTGCTTTCTCAATACCTTCTTCTGCATTTACCGCCTGATAGATCTGGCAGTATTTACCAATACTGTTCACCAGAAGATTCCTGGTTTCATCATCGCTTTCTATGATCAGGATCTTGCTTTCACTAAGATTGGTGATCTCGGTTGGGAATTCGGTTTTTGGAGCAGCTTTTGTTTTTTCTGCCTTAAATATCGCTGCAGCTCTTTCCGGAACTTTACGGTAATCCTCCTTTTTATTTTTCAGTACTGCGGTAAAGGTAGAACCTTCATCTTTTTCAGTCTCGTAACTAAAACTTCCTCCCGCTTTTGCAATGAGATCCTGCGCCTTTAGAATATACCTCAGTCCGCTTTTATCTCTGAACTTCATATTCGGGTTTAAGGACTTTCTCTTTTCCAAAATCTTCAGGTCATGCTCTGGAATTCCTCTTCCATTATCAGTGATCTGAATTTTAAGATCTCCAATACTGGTCTGGATCAAATTCATCAAAACTTTGCCTTCTTTAATAGAATAGCCTGCGCTACCAGATATTAAGCTAAAAATAATCTTGTCCAACATTTCCAGGTTATAATAAAAATCAGATTCTCCCCATTGATCATTTACGATCATTTCAAGATCTTTCATTTTATAAACGGGCTCAATTTCTTTTATCACCTGCGGAAGATGTTGCTGCATATTGATCCTTGAAATTTCGTAAACAGATTCCTGGTAGCTGAAATTCAGGATCTGGTTAAATAATTCATCAAATCTTGCTGCGTAGCGCTGAAGATCATCATGACTTCCCGGCTCAGCCGAAGCCGAGATCTTACTCAGAGACTTCACGGCACTTTCTACAGGTTTTTTAAACTCTTTCTGAAGCTGTTCCCGTAATTCAGCTTTGGCTAACTGATCGGCATTCTTTGAGCGTTTTATGAATACAAAAACAAAGATCGCGATCGATGCCAGCGCACTAATTCCCATAAAAAGGTAAATGCTACTTATCGTGCCAGCAACAGCCTCTACATTTATTTCAAGATTCTCAGGTTTTGTCCAGGCAGCGTCACCTAGTTTACTCCTTACTTTAAAAATATAATTCCCCGGGGCAAGATTTGAGTAACTCGCGGTATTCACCGAAGATGGTTTACTCCATTCTTCATCCAGACCTTCCAGTTTCCAGGAGTAAACGATCGATTCTGGAGCGAGATGCGAAATGCCCGCAAATTCAATTCTGAAGCCTTTAGTTTCGTCTATGGAAACCTCGTTTTTGCCGCTAAGAAAAATGTTTGACTTTTTTTCATCTTTTTCCGAAGGAAGCGTCAGTTTCTTCAATTCCAGCCTTGGTTTGAATTCCTGCTGCGCCAACATGGTTTTTGGCTTGAAAACATTCACTCCTTTTGGACTTCCAATAACCAAAGCTCCATTTTTTAGCATCGCTATGTCTGAAGTAAGTTCGTTACTGCTAAGACCGTTCAACTCTGAAAAAACCTTTACCTCTTTATTTTCGGGATTATAAAATGCCAAACCTTTATCTGTTGTCAGCCATAATCCCTCTTTCAGGTCACCGTGAAGCGAGGTAATATTATTAGATGGTAAGCCAGATTCAGAATCAATTATTTCAACTTCTTCCTTTTCAAAATCATAGCTAAGAAGTCCGGCGCCTTCGGTAGCGAAAAGACTTAGTCCGTCATGGGTGATTTTTAGATCGTTCATAGAATAATACAGTAGATCCTGATTTGCACTTAAAGCATCAAGATCAGTAATTCTACCCGAGTTGGGATCTAAAGAATGAACCCGGGAACGGGTCGCAATAATCATCTTTTTCGGACCTAATTCTGCAATCGCTTTTACCTCTTTAATAGGATAGTTTTTGATTTCATTCGCCGGACTGATCCTCGTCACAAAAGTATCCTCTCCTCCTACCCATATATTTTTTGAAGCGTCAACAAACAAAGTATTTGCATGCTTAACCTTCGTTTTAAACAAGGCATCTTCAGAATAATGAGCTCTTAATAGCGTATTAATATTGATCTTGTAAACACCGTCATCTGCAGTAGCCACCCAAATATGTTCACCAGTAGCCACAATATCGGTAATATTATCCGGTTCATTTAACTGCCTGGCATAATTAAGGTTTTTAATATGTCGCCAGCGACCGGTTTCCGGGTACCAAATGCTTAATCCCTTTCCGGTTCCAAACCAAACATTTCCATTAGAATCTGTTTGAGCCGCAGTGACAAAATCATCTGCCAGGCTGGAATATACCAACGGGTCATTCTTTAATTTATCAATGGCAAAACCTGAAAAATTCTGAAGAAACAATCCTTCCTTCGCAACCATCCACAAAGAATTCTGTTGGTTAAAAGCAAGCTGATAAATATTTTCCGGGTAATTCTCAGTAGATTCTTCAATTCTTCTCAAATCCTTATTCAGCCTGAAAACGCCATTTCCATTTGTAGAAATGATCACCTCATCATCAAATTTTTCCAGATCTGTGATCTCAGAACTCGAAATTTCGTATGGGATCGTGTAAACCTTTTGAACATTTTTCAGCTGAGCATCGGTCATTAAAATACCGCCAGATTTGGTACCGAAAAGGATTTTATCATCAAGGGCAAGCGCGCTAGTAATATTCAGGTTTTGGAGATACCCCATATCCAGTTTATTGAATTTCCCAGAGCGTCTGTCTATGGTTAAAATTCCGTTAGGTCCTACAAAAACGATCTTCTCTCCAAATAATATAATATCTGAGGCTACAGTATTCTCTGAAAGAAATCTAGAAATTCCATAATCTTTTTCTTTAGAATCGATATTCAGCTTAAAAATACCGTTCTCTGCAGCTAGCCAAAGTTGCTTACCAGGATCTTCAAGCATGCTGTAGATCTTCCCGGTGATATCACTAACAAATGAAAATGCATTTTTCTTTGCATTAAAAAATGCAAGTCCGCGATTCCCCGAAAGCCAGACTTTATTTTTAGAATCGGTATAGGTTTCCAGAAAAATGGAGCCTATTTCTTTGGGTACTCCTCTAAATTTATTGAAGTCTTTTACCTCAATAGAATTGTAGGCCATGACTTTCATGGGAGTAGTGATCCAGAGATTATCTCCCAGATCCTGCTGAATATGCACTTCTTCGGCTTTAATAAAAGGCTCAACAGCCTTAACCCTTTTTACTGAATTTGAGTTCTGTCCGATAGACGTACCGGCAATTCCTAGAATAAATAGAAAGGAATACAAAACTCTAAATTTAAAATGCCCCAAATCTCAAAATTTAGTTGTTTGAATCAGGGTTAATTTAGGAATTACTGTAATTACAACTTGCTGTTTTGTAAAGTTTTAGAGTGTATTTATTAAGACGATATTAACAAAATAAAGAAAGAATTTTCATACACCTGAGATTGCAGAAATAAAAAAAGGCTAACAAACATACAATCGCATATTTCGTTAGCCTTCGTGTCAACCCTTTTAACGATCAACAACATATAAATTTACAAATTAATTCTATTCCGTAACCAGCAGTTTAAAAAATGACAGAAATTACGGGTTTTCCCCTACGTTTTTGAAACAGGTTCAAACCCTTCAATAATGTAAAAGGTTTGGAAACATGACATTCGTCATTATTCAAGAGACCTTCCTTTCCCAAATTTGTATTGATTTTAAAACTGATCAATATGAAACCTTTCATCTCTTTAAAACTTCTAATTCTCATCCTCCTGATGGGATTAGGTGTGAACGCTCAAAACTTTCAATTTGATAATGATGCATCAAGCATAATCATCTACGGAACTTCCAATATTCACGACTGGACAATGGAGGCTTCCAGAAGCACCGGAATTCTTAGCATAGAAAAAGCTGATGAAAAGCTTTCAGAGATCAAATCAATGGAAATGACCATCAAAGCAGAAGGCCTGGTAAGCGGTAAAAGCGGTATGGATAAAAATACCTATAAAGCACTGAAAACAGATCAGCATAAATCTATTACCTACCAATTGAAATCTGTTAAGGGTTTTACCGAAAAATCTAAAGGAGAATACCAGGTAAATACCACGGGACAGCTTCAAATCGCGGGAGTCAAGAAGGATATCGATCTAAAATTCAACCTCGACATGGAAAATAACAAGATCATTATTAACGGTAAACATGAGATAAAAATGACGAGTTATGGAATAGAACCGCCTACAGCCATGTTCGGTTCCATCAAAACGGGTGATGTGATCAAAGTAAAATTCAGAGCTCAATTCAATAAATAATTCTTCAACCTTAAAATAAATGATATGAAAACTATTACTAAATATTTCAGTATGGTGCTAATTGTGATGATAGCTTCTACTGCAGCTGGACAAAACAAACGCGATCTTGATAATTTCAGAGCGCCAGACCAGAGAGGAATTAATCAATTTGAAGCACCTAAAGACAGTCTAAATACTTTTGATGGTGTACAAGTTAGAATTGGCGGAGCTTCCACAATTCAGTTTCAGGGACTGGAGCATGAAAACTCAGGCAATGAAGCGACTCCGGTTTTAGAAGAAATCGGGAAGAACTTCAACCTGGCTACAGCAAACCTAGATCTTGATGTGGCTCTTTATGACGGAGTTAGAATGCATCTAAGAACCTATCTTTCTTCTCAACATCACCCGGAAGCATGGGTAAAAGGAGGGTATATTCAAATTGATAAACTGGATTTTATCAGTGAAGGTTTTGCCAAGGATATCATGGATAAACTTCGAATTAAAATAGGGCATATGGAAGTGAATTACGGTGATGCTCATTTCCGAAGAACAGATAATGCCATGGCGCTTTACAATCCTTTTGTGGGAAATTACCTGATGGATAGTTTTACAACCGAAGTAGGCGCCGAAGTATATTATTTTAGTGATGGCTGGTTGGGAATGGTTGGTATGACCAATGGTAAACTAAACCAGTCTGTAGAAAATCCTGAAACCACCAGTCCTTCTTTCGTGGCAAAATTTGGGTATGATGATTTTGTTAGCGAAGACCTGAGGTTAAGATTAACCGGATCTGTTTATCATACCGCCCAAACCGCCAGCGCTTATTTATATAGTGGTGACCGTTCTGGAAGCAGGTATTATACAATCTTCACAGATATTGATGGAAATGGCGACGGCTTTAGAGCAGGCCGCATAAATCCCGGACTTAGAAATGAATTGACATCTATCATGATCAATCCATTCCTGAAATATGGCGGACTTGAATTTTTCGGAATCTATGAACGAGCACAGGGAAAATCGGCTTCTGAAGCCAGCGAAAGAACCTGGAACCATTATGCGGGGGAATTGATCTACAGATTTGGTGAAACTGAAGACCTTTACCTGGGAGGAAGATACAGTCTTGCCGAGGGAGAACTCCAAAGTGGCGATGACGTAGATATCAATAGATTTCAATTAGGCGCGGGTTGGTTCATGACAAAAAATATCCTGATGAAATTAGAATATGTCAACCAAAAGTACAACGATTATCCCGTGACCGATATTCACAATGATGGAAAATTCAACGGATTTATGGTTGAAGCTGCCATTAGTTTCTAATGTTTGAATGATGCTATCGGGTAGAATCTCATTATCGATATTCTACCCGATTTGGCGTTACAAATTCATATCAAATGAAAACGCTACCAACATTTTTGATGATCCTGTTCTTTTCTCTCTCAGTTTATTCACAAAAAGATCTTGAGAAAGAAAATATTAGCATTTTAACTGAAAGCACCTTGACCATTATTGGCAGAACGAATATAAACCAGTTTAAATGCAACTTTGATATCCAACTAATTTGCGAGCCAAGAACCTTCAGCTATTCCTATGAAGATGATAAAATAGTTTTTCGTGATCTAAAATTAAAATTGCTAACCAATGGTTTTGATTGTGGCAATAAGAGAATGAATTCCGATTTTCAGGATCTATTGAATAATAAAGTCTACCCATCCATCGATATTCAAGTTTCTCGTGTAGAATTAATATCTTCAGAACACGTAAAAGCTTTTATCCGGGTAAAGCTCGCTGGAAAAGATAGAGCTTACCAGTTGCCCATACAATTGCAAGAAGAACGGTTCCGCGGAAAATTCAATATCAATATTCGGGATTTTGGTCTGAAGCCACCAACCAAGGCATTAGGATTAATTGAAGTTGACGAAATGATCCAGATAAAATTTGATCTGAAAGTCAGGGAATTATATTAGAAATAACAGAACATCATATCCATGAAAACTTTAAATATAGTATCTGCACAGGATGCGGTAAAGGAAGTAAAATCTAATCAACGCGTTTTCGTACAGGGAGCGGCAATGACACCAAACGTTCTCATAGATGCGCTCTGTGAAAGATATAATGAGCTGAAAAATGTAGAGATCATACAGATCCATACGGAAGGTAAAGCATTATATACCGAAACGCCTTATCACGAATCTTTCAAGACCAACTCCTGTTTTGTAGGCGGAAATGTTCGACAAGCTGTAAATTCGAATTATGGTGCCTATATCCCGATATTTCTGAGTGATATACATATTCTTTTCAGAAGAAACATTTTACCGCTGGATTTTGCATTTATTCAGGTTTCACCGCCAGATAAGCATGGATACTGTTCCCTGGGAGTTTCGGTAGACATAACCCTACCGGCTATTCAGAATGCTAAAAAAGTGATCGCACAGATCAATCCCAATGTACCGAGAACTCATGGTGATGGGGTAATTCATATAGACCAGCTGGATGCAGCGATAGAAGTTAATCAGCCAATTCATGCAGCACACCTTACAGAGCCTACTGAAATTGAAAAACAGATAGGAAAGCATGTGGCCAACCTGGTTGAAGATGGCGCCACCTTGCAAATGGGTATAGGCGGAATCCCGAATGTGGTGCTTAATAACCTGGTAAACCATCAAAAGCTGGGAATTCATACTGAAATGTTTTCAGATGGAATTCTTCCTCTGATTGAAAAAGGTGTCATCACCGGTGAGGAAAAAGAGGTGAAAACCGGAAAACTTGTGACCTGTTTTGCGGTTGGCTCTCCTAAATTATATGATTTTGTTGATGACAATCCGCTGGTTCATTTCAAGGAAGCTGCTTATACAAACGACACCGCGATCATAAGAAGAAATCCGAAAGTTACAGCGATCAATTCAGCGATTGAAATTGACCTTACCGGCCAGGTTTGTGCAGATACTATTGGAAAAGTTCAGTATTCCGGAGTGGGCGGTCAGATGGACTTTATCAGAGGTGCTGCGCTCTCTGAAGGTGGTAAAGCGATCATCGCGCTGCCTTCAGTAACAAAAAATGGAATTTCCAAGATAGTACCTTATTTAAAAGAAGGCGCAGGGGTGACCACTACGAGAGCTCATGTGCATTATATTGCCACAGAATACGGCGTAGTGAATCTATTTGGAAAAAATCTGAAGCAGAGAGCTGAAGCTCTTATATCTATTTCACATCCAGACCACAGGGAAGAACTTTCGAGAATGGCTTATGAAAGACTGAACACCTGAAAATTCCTAAAAGTATGATTTCTGTCATATTTTAAATTTGAATACAGCCCTAATTTTATCCTGTAATTCAAACTCTAGAAATCATGACTTTTTATCAAAAACAACTATCAGAATTTACCAGAGATTTTTATGCTGGAGCCACTACCGGAATCATTCTTTCAACCTGTGTTGGATCTATAGCCGCCATGCTAACCTTAATGAATGGACATGGGGTTCCAGAAATGCTTCAATTGGCTATGATCGTTATTGTTTGTATGTGGTATAATGCTTCAGTACTTGCCCAGCTAAAACCAAAATTCGTATTTAACTCATTAATAATTAGCCTTTTGGTGAGTACGACCTTTATTATGATCAATATTTTATGACACAATTCAACCGGAGCCGGAATACAAATGTCCGGCTAAAAACTACTAACCAACCATTTTTGAAAGGGTTGCTTTTTCAAACAGGATTCCATTAAATAAATTCTTGAAAAAGCAACCTTTTTTAATTCAACCGTGATAAACGTAGATGGGAATTTGAATGGGCATTTTAGCCGAAAAGCCATATTCCGAATGCAGGAGCCGGTCGCAAAGATTCAGGTTTTTGCCGATGATGAAAATAAAATCATATTGCTTCTGGATTTGCCTGAAAAGCTTTTTCGTAAACCTCCCTGGATGGGATTCTTTTTTACCAAGTTTGAAAATCGAATCATTATTACTTATCTCCATCAAGGTAAATTCCAGTGATCTGAAGTATTCTATCTTCTCTAAAATATCTTTTTTATAATTCTCCGGAAGCAAACTGTCGTCCACAGGAAAAACCGCTTTTTCAGGTTTTCTAAATTTACATCCGGTAGGGATCGCAAAAATATTACACTTGATCTTTCGAACCAGTTCGTAGGCATGATCGCCAAATAACGGATGGGAATGAGCTTGCTGACTCTGAGTTCCAATAAAGATCAAATCAATTTTATATTCCTGCAAAGATCTTCGAACCGCGTTAATGAGGTTTTCAGAAGAAAATATCGTTTTGAACTGATGTTTTGGATTAGGTGAATAAGAAGCCAAATTCAAAATCTGCTCTTCCAGGTCCTGTAGAGTCTTTTGAATTTTTTTCCCGAGAGTTTTCCCTTTGATTCTTTGAAAATCAAATTCATGAATATTCATCAAATGAAAAGTCGCGGCAGAATTCTGTAAGAATTCCACCGAATATTTCATAGCGTTCTCTGATGTTTCCGAAAAATCGGTGAGTAGCAGGACATTCATTTTATTCACTTATACAAGCGAATTTAAGCGTAGAAAGCTTCTTAAAAAATGACCAAAATCAGTAAGTGAAAAAATTTAATTATCTCACTTTTTTTAAGGCCCCTGAATCGAGCAGTTTAATATTACGGCCCTCGATCTCTATCAATCCCTCCTTCTTAAATTCAGAAAGCGTTCTGATTAGACTTTCCGGAGCCATACCGGCAACACCCGCAAGATCTGCACGAGAGATCCTGATACTTTTTAAAGGATGTTTGGTTATGCGCTCGGCAAATAAAAGAATGGTGTTTGCTGTCTTTTTCCGAACCGAGCCATAAGCCATATCCATCAGCTGGTTTTTGAGATATGACATATTATGGCTTAAACTCTCTACCAGTTGCATGCTGATCTTTGGATTTTCCGCCAGCAGCCTGTGAAATTCCTCCCTGGAAACAGCGTAAACTTTTGATTCTTCCATTGCCGTTGCATAATCCTCGTACGAAGAATGAGGATCTGTAGCGTGATTTCCAAAAAAATCTCCCTCTTTATACAATTCGGTGATTAGTTCTTTTCCCTGGCTATCGGCTCGATATACTTTTATCACTCCACGATCTACCAGGTAGAAAAAGTTAGAATGCTTTCCTTTTTCATAAACATTCTCCCCCTTTTTAAAATACAGTAATTCATTTTCAGAAAAAACCCTTTTAAGATCTTCGAGATCTTTAAGTTTTTCATTTTTTTCAGGCTGAGGTTCTTCCTGCCGATAAGAATTTAAAATTGCTATTTTGGCCAGCCTACTTTCTATAGCGCTCAATAACTCCTCTTCTTCAAAAGGCTTGGTTAAATAATCATCGGCCCCGAGATCCATACCGCGCCGAATATCTTTATGTTCTGTTTTCGCAGATAGAAAAATAAAGGGAATATTTGCAGTTTCTACGTTCTTGCTCAAAGCTTCCAGAACACCGTAGCCGTCAACTTCAGGCATCATAATATCACAAACAATAATGTCAGGCTTTTCCTGAAGTGCCTTTTCGATCCCGATCTTCCCATTGGGAGCGGTTACTACTTCATAATCTGAAAGTTCCAGTAATTCAGCAGTATTTTCTCTTACTGTGGTATCATCTTCAATTAATAACAATTTCTTCATGGTTCTTAGCTGATTATGATTTTAAGATTTGTCTATAGGCACCTGGACGGTAAAGGTCGTACCCATATTTTCCTCGCTTTCGAATTCTATCTTTCCTCCAAGGTTCGATATATGCGACTTTGCGATGTTCAAACCTATCCCGGTGCCCTGGTCTAGCAAAGCATTTTCTGCTCTAAAGTATCTTTCAAAAATATGCTTCTGATCTTTTTCAGGTATACCCCTGCCTTGATCCTTTATTACGAAAATAATATTGCCATCCTGAAATTGTATATCAAACCAGATCGTTGTATTTTCAGAAGAATACTTGATCGCGTTTCCCAGGAGGTTTGAAACAATAAGTTCAAGGATCTTCTCATCCTGGTATAATTCAACCTCTTCAATATCCTTGGGATAGATTATTTCCTGGCCTTCCTTGAGCGTAATATTTGCATTGTATACTACCTCGTTAATAAACTTTCTCAAGCCGAACCTGGAAAACTTATACTGTCCTCTGCCACTATCCAAACGCTCTATGGAAAGGAAATCATTAAGGATATTGTTGAGATAATGCACTTTATTGCGAATGGTAAGCAGGTGCTTCTCCCGTTTTTCCTGTTGTTCTTCCCGGGTGTATTTTTCAATTAATGTAGCAGATGTCAAAATTCCGCTTAAAGGAGTTTTAAATTCATGAGACACCAGGGAAAGGAATTTGGTCTTCAGTTCATTCAATTCCTTCTCTTTCTGTAGCGCTGTTTTTATCCTCTTTTCAGCCAGTTTTCTTTTCTTGATCTCCTCTTCAAGATCAAGGTTCAGATCTTTTAATTCCTGAACAGTTTCAATTAATTCCTGCGTTCTTTGCTGAATTTTACTTTCAAGTTCATTGTTTAGCTCCTGGATCTGGCGCTGGGTCTCCTTTCTAACGCTGATATCTATCACCAAGGACATCACAAATTTTTCGCTGTTTATTTCGAATGGATTCAATCCTGCTTCCACCGGAAAAAGATCACCATTCTTTTTAACACCATAGAGATCACGGCCATGCCCCATCTGTCTCTTTTCGGAATCTTTCAGGAACTTATTAAAATGGCCATGATGAGCATGGTGGTAATCCTTAGGAATTAATACATCGAGATGATTATTGATGAGTTCTCCATGCTCATATCCGAAAATTTCATCTGCCGCTTTATTGGCTGCCACTACATGCTGTTTCGCATCAACGATAATAATTCCTTCTGAAGCCGCCTGAAAAAGCGTATCAAAAACATCTTCTTTGTTATTGAAAAATTCGCGCAAATCCTGTTTTTTAATTTCGTATTTTAAAGGTAAAATCTTTTTTAGAATTAAACCTGTTCCCTTCCCGCCTTAAAATCGCAATTGAAACTTAATTGCCATAAACCTGATTTTTATCATGTTTTCACGAATCTATGGTCATTAAATTTGAGTATTAAAACATAGAAAAAATGAAAACTATCCTTGTACCCGTAGATTTTTCAGATCATTCTGAATATGCCCTTGAAGTAGCCGCTAATATCGCTAGGATGCAAAATGCAGAGATTGTGGTTTTGCATTTAATGGGAATACCTGATTCTTTTCTTACCCATGATGAAAAACAGGAAGTTTTCAACGCTTTGTATTTCATGAAACTTACCAAAAAAAGATTCGATAAACTTCTTGATAAAGATTACCTGCAGGACCTAGATGTAAGTCAGGCTGTAAAAACCAACAGGGTCTTTTCTGAAATCAATGAAGTGGCAAAGGAATACGATGCAGACCTTATTGTAATGGGTTCTCACGGAAGTTCAGGAATTAAAGAAGCCTTTATCGGGTCCAATACAGAAAAGGTGGTCAGAACTTCTGAGGTTCCGGTATTGGTTATCAAAGATAGAATTCCAAACTTCAAGCTTAATAAGGCCATTTTCGTAACTGATTTTCAACTGGAAACGCTAAATTCTTTTTTACACGCACGAAAATTCTTCAAGATCTTTGGTCTCGAGCCAAAAGTGCTTTTCATCAATATTCCTGAGAAATTCATGAACACTCGTGAAATGAAAACCCGTGCTACGAATTTTCTAATTGATGCCAGCATGGATCAGAAAAATATGGATGAATCAATAATTTTCTATGATGACTATACTGTAGAGCGAGGTGTTTTTAATTACTGCAATGAAAATAAAGTTGATATTATTGCTATGCCAACTCATGGCAGGAAAGGTATTGGGCATTTTTTCTTTGGAAGTATTGGGGAAGATATTGCCAATCATGCAGCGATCCCGGTGATCACTTTCAAGATCTGATTTCAGTTTTTAGAAGCATTCCAAAGCCAACTCAACCATTTCGCTTAGACTGGTTTCCCTCTTATCAGCCGAAATTTCTTCCTTGGTAACGAGAGAGTCTGAAATGGTTAAAATGGATAAGGCTTTTACGCCGTATTTCGCTGCAAGAGTATAAAGCGCGGATGTTTCCATTTCTACGCCAAGAACTCCATATTCGGCCCACTTTTTATAAGCATCGGGATCATCTTCATAAAAAATGTCAGAAGACAATATATTCCCAGCTTTAAATTCTATGTTTTTACTCCTTGCAGATTCGACAGCTTTAATAAAAAGGTCAAAATCGGCTGTTGGAGCAAAATCTTTCATTTGAAAATGCTCTTTATTGATTATAGAATTTGTGGAAGCAGACATGGCGATCACGATATCCATTAGCTCAACCTCTTTCTGATAAGAACCTGCACTGCCAACCCTTATCAGACTATTAACCTTATATTCCCTGATAAGTTCATTAATATAGATCATCGCAGAAGGAATTCCCATTCCGGTGGACTGTACAGAAACCCGTTTTCCTTTATAATTTCCTGTATAACCATACATGCCGCGAATTTTATTGTAGCAGAAAGAATTTTCAAGATAATTTTCTGCGATCCATTTCGCCCTAAGCGGATCGCCAGGTAGCAAAACGTTCTCGGCAATTTCTCCGGAATTTGCTTCAATATGTAGACTCATAAGCTGATCAAATTTTTTAAGATACGATCTGGATACCTGAAGATGTACCTATTCGAGACACTCCAAGCTCAATATACTTTTCAGCAGTTTTCTTATCCCTGATTCCTCCTGAGGCTTTGATCTTCAAATTATTACCAACTGCTTTTTTCATTAATTTGATATCCTCCAAGCTTGCTCCCCTTTCACCAAATCCGGTAGAGGTTTTCACGAAATCGGCTTTTGCCTTTAAAGCCAGTTCACTCGCTTCCAAAATTTCGTCTTCATTCAGATAACCTGTTTCGATGATAACCTTTAGAACATTACTCCCGATTGCTTTCTTAATTGCTGAAATCTCCTTCTGGACTTCATCATATTTCCCATCTTTCAAGAATCCTATATTGATAACCATGTCTATTTCGTTAGCTCCATCTTCAATACATTTTTCAGCTTCAGCAATTTTGGAGCATGTAGAACTTGCTCCTAAAGGGAATCCAATAGTTGCCGCTATCTTCACCTCTGAATTTATTAAAAATTGTTTGGCCAGGCCTACATAACAACTGTTCACACAAACTGCAAAAAAGGAGAATTTCATAGCCTCTGCACAAAGTCTCTTGATATCTGTTTCTGTAGCAGTTGGTTTAAGAAAAGTATGATCTATATAATCATTCAATCGCATTCTGTATCGTAAATTTAATCCAGTTTTATTTTTTCAACTTCCACTACACCGCTGGCCTTCATGTTCATAGAAATCCATAGATCTGATTCACCGGCATAGAATTTTGCAACTTCCAGGCCTTCTAAAGATCCAATTAGATGAATTCCTTCTTTCGCTTCGAGTTTATTTTCCAGCTTCTCATTTAAAGCATCCATCTGCTCTTCAATATGCGGCATAAAATTGAAATTCATTTTCTCTTTTAGTTTCGCATACATCCATTTATTTACCGCAGTTTCCAGAAGTTGGTTGGCGATCCAATTGTTGGTTTTCCCATCAACCTCATAGTCTTTTAAACAAATCTTTTGCAATTCCCTATTTAGTTCAAGGGAAGCGTGAAATAATAATTTGATCTGTTTGTTTTTAAAAAGGCTGGTAAGGGTTTGCAGAGTGATATGTAAACAAAGATCAAATTCCTCTAATTCACTCTGTTCCATGCTAATATCAAGGATCTGTGCATAATTAGATTTATTGCCCTCTTCATCTTCCTTACTGATGATCTCTCCTACCAGTTTTTGCTTTAAAAACTTGTTTAGAACCGGATATCCTATTTTAATAGGAATGGTAATATCAATATTTGCATCTGTTATTTTTGCCTGTTCGGTCATTGTCTTTCTTTTCTTTATTGGATAGCTAATAAGTAAGTTAAATAAAAGATTTACATATGCAGAAACCTGATCACATTTTAATAGATAATTATAATTTACAACCTTTAGATCAGATAGTATTAAAACAAAAAAATACCCCTCCCGGAGTATTTCTTGAACAAAATTTAGATTATTTCCCTTAAAGCTTAATCTAATAGAAAAAGGGGTCGATTTCCCTACAATACCAAACCCCTTTTAATTTTTAACTAAATTCACTAACAAATATATTTTTTAAGAACTGTTTACATTAACTCAAAAAGTTTAAATGTTAGCACTAAACATAAAACAGGAAGTTTAACACATTGATTATGTGAAAGTTTAGGTTTTAACGCTTAGGGTTTGAAATCTTCAGCATCCTCAACATTTCGAAGAATTCCGTTTCTCATAACGTGAGTAATAGTTCTTAAGTTGGAGATATCTTTTGACGGATCATTTTCCAGAATAATTAGATCTGCAAACTTACCTGTCTCCAGTGTTCCAAAATCATCCAGCCTATCCATCGCCAGGGCTCCGTTTTTGGTTGCCATGACAATTAAGTCCTTCGCCGGTATCCCAGCTTCCTGCATGGTTTCAATTTCTTCGATGTAAGATATGCCGTGAAGCGTTCCCGGATTTCCAGCATCGGTTCCTACTACAATGGTTCCACCGGCGTCATATACCTTTTTCAGATTTTTCATCATCGTCTTTCTACCAGATTTCATATTATTATCCATTTGCGGAAGTCTATCGGTTAAGGACTGGATTTGATCTTCTGATAAAAACTTTTTGAATTCCGTAGCATTTTCGATCATATTCTTGGTCTTTGCATCGACTATCATCCCCGGGTCTTTCATTTCAAAACCATTTCCAAGCATCGCGTTATAAGTATTATAATAACCTCTTTTTACTATAAGCGTAGGATTATACATAGTTTTATTCGCTTTCATCAATTCCAGGAACTCATTATCTATCAAAGTATCTTCCACACTATGCACAAGTAGTTTCGCTCCTAATTCCATAGCCATTTTAGCTTGTTCAAGAGTCGTAGCATGGGCGATCATCTTTGTATCCTGGTTTTTTATCTCTTGAGCAACTGCTTTGATATTTTTGACGAATTCTGAATTATTAGGATCAAATCCCCAGATTTTAATTCCTGTGGTTCCTTCTTTCGTATTTCTAATAACCGCTTTCCTACCCTGTTCTTCAGATTCTAAATGAATAAACGTATTTTCCCCGTTCACGTCAAAAATCCCGATGAGCTGTTTAGGAGCAGGAGTGATAAGTGGTCCGGCTGAGGCGGTATGCGGAGCAAGAGCATTTTGATCATTTTCTGTCTGAAATTTAAGCGTCCATAAGTAATCTCCAACATCGTAAACTCCCGTAATTCCAGATCTTAAATATGCCTGGTAATATCTTTGCGGATTTTCTTTCTGATATTTTACAACATCTGCCAGAGGGATCGTATCTCTAAGATCTGCTGCATCGGGACGTGAATCAAAAAATGCAGTCTGGAAAAAATGTATATGAGCATCAATGAGGCCAGGCATAATATACTTCCCTTCAACATCAATGATCTGTGCATTTTCTGGAATTTCAAGATCTGCATTTCCAATGCTAACAATTCTTTCATTTTCTATGACGACTGTTCCATTCTCTATCGAATTCCCGTTTCCATCGAAAACCGTTGCACCTTTTAGAGCGATCATACCAAGTTCACCCTGGGCGGAAATATTCAGAATATTAAAAAATATAAAGATCTTTAGAAAGCAGATTTTCAGTTTCATAATGTTAGAATTAAATGAATGCTTCCGAAATTTACAACTATTAAACTTAGAATGATGTTCTCTTCAAATTTCAGATATCTTGAAGATTTCGAAGGTTTGGGAAAGAATTTTTTAGAAAACGATCCAATTTCGATTTTAAAATTCAATAAAATTTGATAAAATCCTGTAAAACTACCTTTATTAATAATTTTTTAGCCACATTGCTGAGATATCAATAACAACAAAGCATAATTATGGAATTGTACAACAATGCTAAAAATGCTCATCACCAACTAAAACCCGATGAACTGGTAAAGATCATCGAAGAGCAAAAAGAAGGTCAGAGAACCAATTCTGGCAGCATTGCCATTAATACAGGAAAATTTACCGGGAGATCTCCGAAAGACAGATTTATAGTTGATGAAGATCAAACCAGGGAAAAAGTGCACTGGGGTGAGATCAATATTCCCATTTCATTTGAAAAATATACCCGGCTGAAAAAAGAAGTTCTCGAATATCTGGAAGATAAAGAGATTTACACAAGGTTTGCCCATGCCGGAGCCCTGGAAAAATATCAGTTAAAACTGGAAGTTATTACCGAATACGCCTGGTCCAACCTATTTGCCTATAATATGTTTATTAGGCCGGAAGAAAAGGAACTCGAAAATTTCAAAAAAGACTGGACCGTTATTGATGCTCCGGGATTTAAAGCAGACCCGGAAAAGCACGGCACTAGGCAGGCTAATTTCGCCATCTTGTGTTTTTCAGAAAAAACTGTTCTCATTGGAGGAACCGGATATACCGGCGAAATTAAAAAAGGAATATTTTCTGCTCTTAATTTTATACTTCCTACTGAACATGATGTATTACCCATGCATTGCTCTGCAAATGTGGGAGAGGAGAATGACACTGCCATTTTCTTTGGACTATCCGGAACTGGAAAAACAACATTATCTGCAGATCCAAACCGTAAGTTGATCGGTGATGATGAGCATGGCTGGACTCCTGAGGATAAAATCTTCAATTTTGAAGGAGGATGTTATGCGAAGGTCATCAATTTAAATAAAGATTCTGAGCCGGATATCTATAACGCGATTAAAGAAGGGGCTTTACTTGAAAATGTAATAATTCACGATGGTGAGGTAGATTTTACTGACACCAGCATTACTCAGAATACAAGGGTAAGTTATCCCATAGATCATATTCATAATATCCAGGTGCCATCGGTTGGTGAAAATCCTGAAAATATCTTTTTCTTAACTGCAGATGCTTTTGGTGTTTTGCCCCCGGTTTCAAAATTGACTGCTCACCAGGCGGCTTATCATTTTATATCTGGGTATACCTCCAAAATTGCAGGAACTGAAGCCGGGATAGTAGATCCCGTTCCTTCTTTTTCAGCATGTTTTGGTGCTCCATTCATGCCATTGCATCCAACCGTTTATGCTGAAATGCTGAGCGAAAAGATCGCGAAAAGCGGCGCTAATGTCTGGCTTATTAATACTGGTTGGACTGGTGGAGCTTACGGTGTTGGATCAAGGATAAAACTGAAGTATACTCGAGCAATGGTGAACGCCATTCTTGATGGTGAACTGGATAAAACCTATTCTTACGAAAAGTATCACATCCATTCCGTATTTGGGGTTGCGCAACCCAGATCATGTCCTGGAGTTCCTGATGAAGTATTGAGTCCGCGTGCCACCTGGAAAGATGATAAGGCTTACTATACCGCTGCATTTAAACTTTCAAACGCATTCAGAAAGAATTTTGAAAAGTTTGAATCTTACGCCAGTGAAGAAATTAGAAGAGGTGGACCTCAGCGATTCGATTTTTAATTACCTGCAAATATTGTTGATATACTGGTCTTCCAAAACAAAGGTCTTTTCATAATCAACCAGAAATCTACCGGTGGTGAACTGGCATTTAAAGACCAGTTCATCATCTTTCTCGATATAATTAAAGTCGATATTTGGAACTTTTGTCGGCTCACAACTAATAGGTTTTGAAAAGTCTTCCAGCCTGTTCTTAGCTATAGAATTAATTTCACTTTTCAATTCGTTCACCAAATTCTCTGAACCTAACTTTTCCTGTAAACCTTCTTCCGCTAAGAATTCAATGTCCCTACCAATGGCCTTCCCTTTTCTATTGATCATCGTACTGTCTATAGAAAATTCGTTTCTGAAAAAAGTATGTACCAAAGCAATCTTTACAAAATTCTCATTTTGAGCCAGATCAGCGTTATTATAATCTTCCCTGGTCCTCGTTTTATTACCTTCCACCAAAAATGAATCTATGGGAAATTCCCTTTTATCATACCAGATCTCGTGTAACTGATATTCATATCCTTCAAACAAAGTCCCGTCGCTACTGCTTTCGTCCATGCATCTTGCATACATCACCGCATCTTTCGCTACATAGTGAAAACCATTTCTTTCCCTGAAAAAAGGAATTCTATATTCACTTTTCAACTTCCACTTTCCCTGGTATTTATAACATGGATAATTACAGTCTGCCGGAAGCTCTTTTAATTTCACATAAGGTTTGATATACTGATTTTCAAAGCTCCATTCCAACATTTGGGCACGTGAAGCCTTTTCAGAAACCTCCACTTCTTTAGGATTATCTAAAAATTGAAAAGCCAGATAGATCATTAAAGCAATGATAATTCCTCCCAAAACATAAAATATCCAGTTTCTACCCGGTCCTGAATCTGATTTTTCTGTGGCTGTGTGCTCGCTTTCCAGCCTTTTTTCATTCAGAAGCCGGTTTACATTTCTTAAAGCTCGCTTAAATTCACCTTCAGAAGCTGTGTTATTGATTAACCTGGAAAATTGTGAATCGCTATAACAAAGATCTCGGGCAATTTTTGAATTACTCGTAGATTCAAACTTGTTTTTTTCGGAATTGAAACTTCCGTATATAGATTCCAGCTTGTTAACGAATTCTTGATGAAAAGAGGCTGTATTTTCCTGACTCATATTAAATATTAATCAATAAAATTTGATAAAAATCCTTAAAAATTATTAAAGTGATAATTATATGGCTATCATTTTATATAATTGCTAACAAACGTAACAGTTTTTTAAGGTTATAATAACAGATCCTAAAGGTACGATTAATTAATAAGTACTTTAAAAAAACCAATCCAATGAAATACTTTTTTACTAAATCTTTTCTGATCTTACTCTTCTCCTTTTCCCAAATGGCATTTGCCCAACAGGAAATAACAGGAACGGTTAAGGACGAATATGGTATGCCATTAGCCGGAGTTACAGTTTTGGAAACAGATACTCAAAACGGAACTGCCACGAATTTTGACGGCCAATTTACGATAACGATTTCGAGCGAAGATGCTTCCCTTACATTTAGATACCTTGGTTTTAAAAGAAAAGTGGTAAATGTAGGAGACGATACCAATATTGATGTTGTTCTCGAAGAAGATGTTGAATCGCTGGAAAGTGTGGTGATCAATTCCCTGGGTTTTAAAGAGAAACGCGATGAGTTGGGATATGCAAGTTCCACTGTTGACGGAGAAACCGTGAGCGAATCTGGAGAAAGTACACTTTTAAACGGACTTTCAGGTAAATCTTCAGGAGTTCGAATTTCAAGAAACTCAGGAGATCCTGGTGCAGGTGCTTATATTCAGATCAGGGGTTTGTCTTCCATTACAAGGAACAGTCAGCCGCTAATAGTTGTGGATGGTGTCCCGATTAGTAATGACGTGAGAGGAAATTCAGAAAGTAGCGGTGTTAGTCAGGAATCCCGGCTTAATGATATCAACCCTAATGATATTGAATCGATTTCGGTTTTAAAAGGTGCTTCCGCGGCAGCTCTCTGGGGAACACAGGCGCTTGGTGGTGTTGTGATCATTACCACGAAGGATGGGAGTTACAATCAGGGACTTCAGATCAATTATTCTACTACCTTTTCTTATGATGTGATCAATCAGAAATATCCTTTGCAAACCGAATATGGTCAGGGTGATGGCGGAGTATATGATCAGCGGGCAAGAGATTCCTATGGAGATAGAATTTCAGAACGTGCCGGCGGAATGGACGATTTTGATACTTCCGGAGAATTTTACGAAGATCAGGATGGTAGAATTTACTACCCTATTGTCAATAAGAATTCCCAAGAGATCTATGACGATTCTAATTTTGACCAGATTTTTGACAATGGATATTTCTGGGAAAATAATATCAGCTTAAGCGGAGGAAATGAAAAAAGCTCGGTTTTCTTCAGTATAAGTGATCTTGACCAGCAGGGAATCATTATCAATAATTCCGATTATAGAAGAACCACTACCAGATTAAACGCGAGACATAAATTCAATGAAATTATAAGTCTCGATTTTAGTTCTACCTATGCAAGAACAAATTCCAATAGAATTAGAAAAGGTTCAAGTTCATCAGGACTTTATCTTGGTTTATTAAGAACCCCGGCAGATTTTGATATTTCCGGATACAGAGGTAATTATTATTCAGGACCTGATGCTTCACCGGTTTCAGACAGACATAGATCTTACCGTGAACCGCTTGGAGCTGATGGAACTCCAACCTATAATAACCCACTATGGACTATTAATGAACAGGAGAACGAATCTAAAGTAGATCGTTTCATCACAAATTTTGAACTTACCGCCGAACCAGTTTCCTGGTTAGATCTAATCGCTAGAGTTGGTTTAGACCATTACAGTGAGGAAAGAGGTGAGTTTTTCACACCTGGATCTGCAGCTGGGGCTTACCGTTCTGGATTTATAGATAATTCACTGGCTACGAATACCATTTTCAATATGGATTATATTGCCAAAGCGCAATATCAGCTGAATGACGATTTAGGCGGAACTTTTCTGGCAGGATTCAATTATAATTCAAAATCCAGAAGTGTAGAAGGTTCCAGTGCGACGAATTTTATTCAATTTATAGATGTAGATAGCGGAATTAGGGATATAGACAATGCTCTGCCAGAAAACAGGTCGGTTACGAGCAGTGAAGGCCACGAAAGAACAGCTGCCGTATATTCTTCACTTTCTCTGAATGCTCTTGAAATGCTATATTTCACGGGTACTATTAGAGTGGAATCTGCTTCTACTTTTGGAAATGATGTGGACAATACCTTCGCCTTCCCATCGGCTTCGCTAGCCTGGCAATTCACGGAAATCCTTGATATGAATAATGACATTCTATCATTCGGTAAATTGAGAGCATCTTATGGTGAGGTTGGTGTGCAACCATCACGTTATAATACGTCTAATACTTTTGTTTCTCCTTCTTTCGGAGATAGTTATGGAGGTGACCTGGACCTAACCCTTTATGGAAATGGTGCTTTTGTACCTTCAGCAAACAGAGGAAATAGCGCATTAAGACCAGAAAGAAAAAAAGAAATTGAATTTGGTGTCGACCTTAGATTCCTTGAAGACAGATTGCGAATAAGCGGTACTTATTTCGATAATAAAACGGAAGATGTGCTTTTGGATTTTCCGGTTGCCAATTCAACAGGTTACAGTTCAATTTATGCGAACGGAGCCGAAATTCAGAATAAAGGTATCGAGTTGGATCTAGGATATCAGATCATTTTGACGGATGATTTTTCTTGGAGCATTAATTCAAATTTTACAACCATCGATAATGAAGTTACCGATCTTGCCGGAATCGAAAGCTTTAACCTTGGCGGACTTTCTGCAGTTTCTTCAAGAGCCGTGGAAGGATATCCTTTAGGAGTGCTTTGGGGATCCAGGAGTTTGAGAGATGAAAATGGAAATGTGGTGTTGGATGAAAATGGTTTCCCGGTACAGGACCAGGTAGAAGGAGTAATTGGAGATCCTAATCCAGACTGGCAGGGATCTTTATCTACCGCAATAAAATATAAGAACTTTAGAGTATCTGCATTATTGGAAACCTACCAGGGAGCAGATATCTTTGCCGGAACCAAATCAGTTCTACGAGATCTTGGAAGATGGTATGACACGGCAAACCGCGTGACGGCCGAAAGGAACTATTTGACTTCAGAAGGTAATGTGATCAACATTGGAGAAACCTTCCGTGGAAATGTTCAGGATTTTGGAGCAGGACCGGTCGCGCTTACAGAATCATGGTATAATGGCCAGGGAGGATTCTTTAGCGGAGGAAATGATGAATTATATGTTGAAGATGGATCCTGGACCAGGTTGCGTGAACTAAGCTTCGGCTACCTTTGGGATTCAGAATGGCTAAAGAACACGACCAAATTACAATCTATTGAAATTACTCTTACCGGTAGAAACCTGGTATTATGGACAGATTTCGAAGGAAATGATCCTGATACCAACCTTTCTGGGGTGAGTGCTGCCCGAGGAATCGATTATTTCAACAACCCGGGAACAAAGTCTTACCTGGTAAATCTTAATGTTAAATTTTAAAATCACCCGAAAAATGAAACGATATATAATTTTAATTCTGGTTATAGGTCTTCAATATTCCTGTAGTGAAGTTGTAGACGGGATCAATGACGATCCAAATAATCTGACTGAAAGCTCATATGGTAGCATTCTCACGGGTGCTGAAGTTGGAAACATTATTGTACAAACCGGTGAATCTGCCAGAAGATCAGCTCTTTTTGCGGGACAATATACCGGGATAGATCGCCAACATCTTGGATTTACACAATACAATGTAACCACCAGCGATTTTGATGCTTTATGGTATGACCTTTATGTGAATGCTTTCAGAAACGCTGTTGAAGCAGAGAATGCCGTGCTCGAAAATAACATCGGTCCGGTTAGTCTTGGTATTACCCAGACGATGCAGGCTTATATCATAGGAACCGCCGCATCCCTTTACGGAGACGTTCCTTATGACGAAGCAGCAAACCTTGAAAATACAGATCCGCTTTATGAAGATCAGCCTGCAGTGTTCCAGAAAATTCAGGACAGATTAGACGAAGCTATCTCTAATCTGCAAATGGGAGGAGGAAGACCTGTTGGGGGTTCAGATATTTATTATGACGGAGCTCCGAATAAATGGATTGAAGCCGCATATACTTTAAAAGCGAGATTTTACTTAGAGACTAAACAATATGACCTGGCTTACCAGGCAGCCCAGAATGGAATTAGCTCAATGGAAAATAGCATGTATGCTCCACACGGTACCGCGGCAGATAATTCCAATCTTAATTACCAGTTTTTTGCAGTAGAAGTTAGACAGGCAGATGTAATTGTTTCAGAATTCATGACCAGCCTGATGCAACCCGGGGCAACCAATCCAATTCCGGCCAACTATCGCGGAAATTCCAAAACAGATGAAACAGCACGTTTTAATTACCTTTTCAATATCACCAGTGTGGGTGTTCAACCTAATACTGAAGATGGATTTGCAGCTCAAACAGCTCCTGCTCCGCTTGTGACCTACCAGGAAAATTTGCTTATCCTGGCAGAGGCAGGACTTAGATCTCAAGGATTTGATACCGGACTGCAGGAATTAAACGATTTTCGCGCATTTATGGATGCCGGAGGATATTTGATGAATGTAGATGACACCAATATCAATTATGAAGCCTATGCCTCAGGAGATTTCAATTCAGGTGGAATTGAAAATACTGACGGTTTGAGCCCGGAAGATGCTTTATTGAGAGAAATTCTGGAAGAAAGATATGTCACCCTTTTTGGATTAATCCATCCTTTTAATGATCTGAGAAGGACATTGAATGAAACCAATGTTAGAGTTCCCGTGCAACCATCTTCGGGCGATCAATTACCTCAGCGATTCTTATATCCGCAGACAGAAATTGACAGAAATGACAATTCACCAAGCCCAATCCCTAATTTTTTCGAACCTACTGATATCAATTCATAAGTAAAATGAAAATTAAACTGAACAAATATTTACTAAAGCTTTGCTTTCTATTATTACTATTTCCGGCTGCCGTTGTAGCTCAGGAGAAATCTGAAAAAGTACTTTTTGTAGGTAATAGTTTCACCTATTTCTACAATATGCCTCAAATGGTGGAAGCCATGGCTAAAGATCAGGGAGTTGATCTGCAAACCTCTCAATCTACAGTTGGAGGAAGCAATCTCGCCCAGCACTGGAACGAGGAAAAAGGGACTAAAACCATGGAAATTCTGGAAAATGTGAAGTTTGACTATGTAGTGCTTCAGGATCATAGCATGAGTACAATAGATGCTCCGGACAGATTTGAAACCTATGCGACCAAATTGATAGATCTTATCAGAGAAAAAAATGCTGAGCCTCTGTTGTCTATGACCTGGGCGTATGATTCAAACCCGTTGATGCAGGAAACCATCAGTTCCTCTTATATAAATTTGGGAAATAAGCGTGGAGTTAAAGTGGTTCCTGTCGGAACGATTTTTTTGAAGGCTCAGCAAGCAAGGCCTGATCTTAAGATGTATTTTGATGATAAGCATCCTTCTTCAGATGGCTCTTATCTTATCGCTCTAACCTATTACAAATATTTTACAGGCAATTCGGTGCTTGATATTCCAAATAGATTAACCATTGAAGATTCTGAAGGAGACAAATTGTACTTATGTTTTGTACTTCCGGAAACCGGAGCATTTCTAAGGCAATTAGTAGAAGATTTTGACATGGAATCCTTTAAAGCAGCTCATTAATGAAGATCAACAAGAATATATTTTTGATCCTGGGACCGGTAATATTCATGGTCCTTCAAGCTATCGGCGGACCTGAAGGTATGCCCGAATCAGCTTATGACGTGTTATGCGCAACGATTTGGATCGCCTTATGGTGGGTGACAGAAGCAGTCCCTATTGCTGTTACTGCCCTACTCCCCATCGTATTATTTCCATTAACCGGTGCTCTGGACCTTTCCACAACCACAGCATCTTATGGTCACAAATACATTTTCCTGTATATGGGAGGATTCATTCTGGCCATTGCTATTGAAAAATGGAATCTCCATAAGCGCATGGCACTTCATATTATCAAATTGATTGGTACGAACGTGAAGAATATTATCCTGGGTTTTATGGTAGCTACCGCATTTCTGTCTATGTGGATCTCAAATACAGCAACCTCGGTAATGATGCTTCCCATAGGAATGTCTATAGTGTCGCAGCTTAAAGACAATCCATCAACCATTATGGATGAAAATAAGCTATTTGGAAAAGCGCTTATGCTGAGTATCGCTTATAGTGCGTCTATTGGTGGTATCGCCACTTTAATAGGAACGCCGCCAAACCTTGTTTTCGCTGGATACATTCAGGAGATCTATAATATCGATATTTCTTTCTTCCAGTGGTTAAAGTTCGGTTTGCCGATATCTATTATACTACTAATTATTTCCTGGTTCTATATCACTCACATTGCATTTAATTTTAAGCAAAAAGAATTTCCAGGTGGGAAAAAGGAAATACAAAGACTTATTACTGAACTCGGCCCGATGAAACGTGAAGAGAAGATCGTAATGAGTGTTTTTATCATCACTGCGATATGTTGGATCACGAGATCATTTATCCTAGAAAAATTTCTTCCGGGAATTGACGATACTATAATTGCCATGATCGCTGGGATCACTCTTTTCACCTTGAGTTCAGGAGAAGAAGGAAAGAGAATCATTCACTGGAAAGAGGCTGTAAAAATGCCCTGGGGTATTATTCTTCTTTTTGGCGGAGGTATGGCTCTTGCCTCAGGTTTTGAGGTTACCGGGTTGGCACAGTGGTTTGGAATGCAAATGACATTACTAGAAGCCTTGCCGCTATTATTGCTGATACTCATAGTAATCTTCAGCGTGAATTTTATCACCGAGCTTACTTCAAACCTGGCGACCACCGCGATGTTATTGCCAATTCTCGCTCCAATTGCATTGAAGTTAGACCTTAACCCATATATGTTGCTCGTTGCTACCACGGTGGCCGCATCTTGTGCATTTATGTTACCGGTGGCCACTCCGCCTAACGCCGTGGTTTTCGGTTCGGGTTATTTAAGAATACCAGACATGGTGAAAACAGGGATCTGGATGAACCTGATATCTATATTAATACTTACCGCCATGGTTTACCTCCTGCTACCATTTCTCTGGGATTTCGATCCCTTCGGTTTTAGCGAGCAATTTGTAATTGAAAATCCATAATCCAGAATAACTATCTAAAAAATTTAAGTAATGAAAACTATTATACAATCTAAAACAAGCGCACTTCTTAAAACAAGTGTCTTGATCTTCATTTTTCTGGCTTTTGCAGCCTGCTCTAATGACGATGACGCCACAATAACAGATGATGGAGTTCTTCGATTACTGAAACAAAATATTGGTGAAGATGAGTTGACCAACGGAGCCGAAAATATTCCGGTGGAATCTCCTTTAACCCTGATTTTCTCGCATAGTTTAAATACTGAAGCGCTTAGCTCTGCTCTTCAGCTGAATACCGGTGGAAGCGATGCGAATTACGAACTTGAATTTTCCAATACAAATTCCACGATCACTATCACGCCTACCACACGCCTGGATTATGACACTGATTATACTATCATAATTCCAGCCGGGTCTTATGGAACTGATGGCGAAGAATTGAAAGAGGCCATCAATATCAATTTTAAGACCGCTGCTTACGTGCCTCCGGTGATAAAACTTTCTGCCGAAGCAGATCAGGTGAAGGAAAGCGCTGAAACTTTTACGGTAACTGCAGAATTAGACAAAGATTCTGAAGATGACATCAGTTTTACCCTGGATTTTGGAGGTACAGCGACACTCGGTGAAGACTATTCCGTAAGTGAGACAGAATTTACAATTCCAGCAGGTGAAATTTCCACCACGTTTGAAATTACCACCTCTCCAGATTCAGAAAATGATGATAATGAATCCATCATTATCACCGTTGCCAGTATTGAGAATGCAACTGATAATGACAATACTCAAGTGGAAATAAATATTACAGAAGAATTGCCACCATTATCGCTTAAAGGAGTGCTTGCCCTTACCTGGGACGGTGCAGATACAAACGACGGTAAAGCTGTACATGTTATTGCCAACGCCGATATCGCAGATTTAAGCCTTTACAGCCTTGGGGTGGCCAATAACGGAAATGGAACAGACGGACCTGAATATACTTTCCCGGCCATTTCGCTTTCTGAAGGAGATAATGTTCTCGTAGCACGTAATCCTGCAGCTCTAACCGCATATTTTGAAGACTGCGGTAGCGAATTCGCCGAGATCCTGGAGTCTAATAGCTCTATTAGTCAAAATGGTGATGATGCCATTGAACTATTCAGCGGTGATACCATCATCGAAGTTTATGGAGATTCTGATGTGGATGGAACCGGAGAAGCCTGGGAGTATTCAGGTTCATGGGCTTATAAAATAGGAAGAGAATGGACCACCGGTAGTATAGATTGTACTGTGGGAGGAACTCTGAATAGCAATTCTCCATGTCCATATCCAATTTGTAAAGAAGCGCTGGAGATCAAAGGAGTATTAGCACTTCTTTGGGATGGCAGCGGAACCAATGGCGGTAAAGCCATTCATTTGAAAGCGAACAAAGATATTGAAGATCTAAGTATTTACAGTGTTGGGATCGCTAACAATGGAGGCGGAACTGATGGTCCAGAATATACTTTCCCGGTAATTTCAGTTGAAGAAGGCGATGATATTCTTCTGGCCAGAGAGCCTGGAACTATAGCCGCATATTTCGGGGACTGTACAGATGAATTTGAATATGTGCTTGAATCGAATGGTTCCGTAAGTCAGAATGGAGATGATGCCATAGAATTATTCAACAATGAAGTGGTAGTAGAAACTTACGGAGATGCAGATGTAGATGGAACCGGAGAATTCTGGGAGTATTCAGGATCCTGGGCGTATAAAATGAACGGGGAATTTATGACTGGCGGACTCGATTGCGCAGGTGGTTCTACCTCAACCCAAAGTTCAGCCTGTCCTTACCCAATTTGTGAATAGAATTAGCCAGAGCGGGAAGTATTGTCTTTCCGCTCCATAAAATTTAAAATGAAAAACATGAAATTTATTATACGAATCCTGAGTTTGATAGTGCTGACTAGCATTTTTGTGAGTTGCGCCACTGATGACGATTCCCTGGATGAACTATCGATTTATTCAGCAACTATCAATGGAACAGAATTTAATGATTCTCCTGCCAATATACCTTTGAATGGAACTATTGAAGTTGCATTTTCCCATGTCCTAAATGCCGAGGCCCTGGAACAGGTTCTAAACTTTTCAGATGCCCAGGGAACAGCTAATTACACTACTACTTTAGGTAATGCAGGTTCAAAAGTTCAGATAAATTATTCTGGCCTTAATCCAGGATCAACTTATACTCTCAATATAGATCCAGGTTCTCTTGGTGACAATGGAGAGCAGTTGAATACTGGATTTTCCAGAAGCTTTACCACAACTGAAGAGGTAGAAGAATCAAAAACTCCATGTATCACAGCTTCAGAAGAATGTATGCAAAGCATAGAAATTATGGATGGAGCTGAGTTTGAATTTTACAGTTCTTATGATATAATTTCTGATAGCGATTTTATCTGGGAGAACATAGAGAAAGTTGTGGTGGTGATCCACGGGCAAAACAGGGATGCCGATGAATATTTCAGATATATGACCAATGCAGTTGGAGATCTGGGAAAACTGGAAAACACTCTGGTGATCGCTCCTTATTTCAAGGAAGAAACAAATGCTACGGAAGGAGAACTATTCTGGGATACTAACTGGAGAGAAGGAGCAATTTCTGCAAATTCGGGCCAGGATATCAGTTCATTTTCTGTACTTGATAGTTTAGTGGATTATTTAGCCGACACCGAAAAATTTCCAAATCTAAAGGAAATGAATTTTGCAGGACATAGTTCTGGAGCTGCGATGGTTCAGCATTACGCGATAGTTAATACTTCCGAAGCTATTTATTCAGAATACCAATTTCAGTATATCGTAGCGAACAACCAGTATTTCTACTATCCTGACGGAAGACGATATAATGAGACTACGAATGAATTTTATACACCAACAGACTGCACAGGTTATAATTTCTGGCCTTATGGTTACGAAACTGCCCCGTCTTATGTAGATGGAATGAGCATGGAAGATCTCCTTCAGCAGCAGATTTCCAGAAATACTGTTTATTTATTAGGAACTGATGACACTAATACAGAGGGAACTCTGAATACTACAGATTGTGCCGCAACTTTACTTGGTTCGAACAGGTTGGAAAGAGGTAGAAATATTTTCAATTTTTTTGAAACTTTTTATCCTGAAAATAACCAGGAGAAAATCGAGGTGCCGAATATTGGACATGATGCCAATGCGATGTTCAATTCCGAAGAATTTAAAGAGCTATTGAATAGAGAATAGTGCTTATGTGTAGAATTGCTAATTTAAAAAAGCTGCTCGTTCGAGTGGCTTTTTTTTATTCCATAAGTTTAAATAATGCCATTTTACAGCTTAACATTTTTTCACACTACACATTAAATTAATCCCAAATAACTTCCAATTAACAGGTTAGCGTCTCTCGTTGGGTAAATTTGAACAACCAAAATAATTAAAAAGTTATGAAAAATTTGAACAGTTATTTATCTAAAGCTGGACTATTGATGCTATTTATAGCAATTACCAGTTGCGGACCAGGAAAAAGCGGAAGCGGAGATGTGGATGCATTGATGCAGGATTCAAGAGATGCTAAAGCTGCCATGTTGCAGGCAGACGATAATCTTCAGGAACTATTTAGTGAATCTGCAGGATATGCGATTTTCCCTAACGTAGGGAAAGGAGCATATATCATTGGAGGAGCTTCTGGAAACGGAGTAGTTTATGAAAATGGAGCTGTGGTAGGTTACTCTAACCTGAAACAGGTTGATGTGGGATTACAAGTTGGTGGTAAAGCTTACAGAGAAGTACTTTTCTTCGAAACTCAGGAAGACCTAGAAGATTTTAAAGACGGAGAATACGAACTTTCTGGTAATGCTACTGCTGTAATCATTGAAAAAGGAAAATCTAAAACTATAAAGTTTGTAGATGGAATTGCGGTTGCTACTATGCCAAAAGCTGGAGCGATGGTAGGAGTATCTGTAGCCGGACAGAGATTTGGATATACTGCCAAATAATTCTGAAAGAATTATATTGCTATGAAAAATGAAAAAGCCACTCGAATTGAGTGGCTTTTCTTTTTAGTAGCGGGAACTGGACTCGAACCAGTGACCTTCGGGTTATGAGCTTGACAGAATGAAACTACAAAATTCAACAAAACACCGTATAATGTACTAATATCAATGCAGTCAATTTTTTTCGGTTTCAATAAAAACCAATTAAAATCAAATTATTCTGTACTTATTCTGTACTAGTTTTTTACTATCTTTAATACTCACTCAAAAAATGAATTATGGCAAGTATAAAAATTGTGTTGAGAAGAAACATGATGCGGAAAGATAAAACAATTCCTCTTGCTATTCGTATTAGTGAAAATTACAAAACAAATTATCAGTGGCTCGGACATTATGTACTAGAAAAGGATTGGGATAAGGATTTGGGAAAAGTAAAGCGGACTCACCCGAATTCACAAAAACTGAATAATTTTCTCATGAAAAAGCTTACCAAAGCCCACGATATATATTTTGATTCCAAGGATAGTATCACTCCGAAACAAGTAAAGCAAAAATTGAAGGGACCTGGTGGTTCGAAATCCTTTTTTACACTTGCATCAGAGCGAATTAAAAACAAATATGATCGTGGTACTTTTTCCGTTGCAAAATCAGAATTATCAATCTTATATAATTTAGAGGAATTTCTTAATCACAAACCTTCTTTAAGTAAAACCACTGCTATAAAGAATATTATTAAAAGAAGAAAGGATAGAGTAAGTAAAGCTAGGAAATCAGAATTCAACTTCCTAGATGGGGTTGTTTATTTCAAAAAAAATAAAAAATTGAAGTTTCGAGAAATAAATGAAGCCTTCCTAGATAAGTTCAAAACATTTTGTGCTGCATATCTTGGCCAGAAAACCAGAACCATTACAAATCAACTCATTTTTATTAGGACAATTTTCAATGTCGCAATTAAAGAAGGAATTGTGGATCCGAAATTTTATCCTTTCGGCGGAGAAAAGGAAAAAATAAGAATTGGATCGGGTAACAAAATAGGATTAACTAAAGAAGAAATTGAAAAAATCGAGGCTTTAAACGTTGAAAATGACTCCCATATGCGGCATACTAAAAATGTCTGGTTAATATCTTTCTATTTTGCCGGCATTCGTATTTCGGATGTGGTCAAGTTGAAATGGTCAGATTTTAAAAATGGACGTCTTTATTATGTGATGAATAAAAATGAAAAACCAATTAGCTTAAAAGTTCCTGAGAAAGCCGAAGAAATATTAAGTTTCTATCGAATTAGTAAAAATGAAAATAAAGGTTTTGTATTTCCATTCTTAAAGCTGGCTAATGTCAACGACCCAGAAGATATTTTTACTAAGAGTCGGAATGCAACAAAACTTTTCAATAAGCACTTAAAAAGAATTGCCGCTCAATGTAATATTGATAAAAATTTATCAAACCATATTGCGCGTCATAGTTTTGGAAATATTGCGGGAGATAAAATACATCCTTTGATGCTTCAAAAACTTTATCGCCATAGTGATTTAAAAACGACCTTAAACTATCAAGCTAACTTTATTCATAAAGATGCAGATGATGCCTTAGATAGTGTAATTAATTTTTAGTAGACTCTCTGTGAATAATAGAAGTTTCAATTTTATATTCTAAGGGATCACAATCTACCTTTCCCTCAATCCTATCTACAACCAACTCCATAGCCAGTTTTCCCTGCTCCTCCGCATGTTGGTCTACCGTGCTTAAGGAAGGCATAAAATGTTCCCCCATCAGTCCATTTGTAAAGCCAATAACGGATAGATCTTCAGGAATTCGAAGCCCCTTCTTTCGGGCATTTTTCATCACTAAAATTCCAGCCAGTTCATCAGAGGCTATAATTCCGTCAATTCCATACACGTGGACAAGCTTCTCAAGTTCATCTCCCGGAAAATGATTTGTATCAAAATCAATGATCGTCCTTTTCATATTCAAATTTTTTATCGCACTTATATAGCCGTTTTTGCGCTCCTTATCAACACTTGTAGAAGAAATTGCTGAAAAGTATGCAATTTTTCTACAACCAGATTTATACAATTCCATAGTAGCCTGTTCAGATTGTAAGGAATCATTGATATGAATCTTATCACAATCTATTTCTGCCAGAACCCTGTCAAATAGAACGAGTGGAACTTTATAATTAGAAATCACTTTTAAATGCTCCAATTCGAGTTTTGTTTGTGTTTCTTTCGACAGACTCATTATCAAACCATCTACTTGTCCTGCAATAAGTGTATTTATGCTTTCTGCTTCTTTTCCAATAGATTCATTGGAAATACAGATAATCACGCGATATCCTAGTTCACTTGCCTTGGTTTCAATCCCATGTAATGCCTTAGCAAAAAAGTGAGGCATTATTGCCGGAATCACTACTCCAACTGTTTTTGTGAAACTTGTTTTCAGATTTTGTGCCATTGCATTTGGCAGGTAATGATTGAGTTTTGCCAGTTCCTTAACTCGATTTTTGGTTTGAATACTGATCTCCGGACTATCATTCAATGCTTTTGAGACTGTGCTAATCGAAACATTCAGTAGTTTGGAAAGTTGTTTTAAAGTAATTTTATTCTCCATGAAATAGTTATTTCTTTAAATAATGAATTTCAGACAATTCATTTAACCTCTGGGCAGCTGTTTCAGCCGTTATGTCGCGTTGTGGTCCTGCAAACATCTCATACCCTACCATAAATTTTTTCACGGTGGCCGAACGTAATAGTGGTGGATAAAAACTCATATGAAAATGCCATTCCGGATATTGCTTCCCATCCGTGGGCATTTGATGTATACCAGAGGAATAAGGAAAAGAAGTATTGAATAAATTATCATATTTGATGGTTAGCATTTTTAAAATTTCAGCGTAAGCTCTTTCTTCCTTTTCGTTTAACATCCCAATATGTTGAATATGTCGCTTTGGAATAATCATGGCTTCAAAAGGCCAGACAGCCCAATAGGGAATCAACGACACGAAATATTCATTTTCACCCAAAATTCGATCTCCAAGAGCCAGTTCCTGCTCCAGGTAAGAACTTAAAAGACTTTTATGGTTTTTATTCCAAAACTGCTTAAACTTCTTAGATTTCTTTTTGATTTCTACAGGAATAGATGACTGTGACCAAATCTGGCCATGAGGGTGAGGATTACTACATCCCATTACTGCACCTTTATTTTCAAATATCTGAACGTAATTGATAAAGTCTTTAGAGCCTAATTCCCGATATTCTTTTTTCCATACTTGTACCACTTTAGTGATTTCTTCCAATTCCATTAAAGGGAGGGTAAGTGAATGATCGGGCGAAAAACAAACCACCTTGCACACCCCTCTTTCACTTTCAGCTTTTAGAAGACCTTCATTTATACTATTTACAGGTGTCTCCGTTAACAAGGAAGAGAAATCATTTACGAAAGAAAATGGTTCTTTGTAATTAGGATTACTATCTCCGCTGGCCCTGCTATTACCAGGACATAAATAACATGAAGGATCATAGCTTTCCTTTTTAACTGCCTTTTGATCTTCCGTTTTTCCCTGCCAAGGTCGTTTGGTTCGATGGGGAGAAACCAGTATCCATTCTCCCGTTAAAATATTATATCTTCTATGTGGACTATTGTTCAATATATTACTCATTGCTATTTATTGTATAAGTATTTATGAATAGTTGTTCCAGAACCCGGAGAAACTGAAATAGCATCCATTTTAATATTAAATTCTTTGAAATACGCTTCTCTGATTTCCTTGACATAGGAATCTATTTTTTCTCTTTCTATCAAGTTGATGGTGCAACCTCCAAAGCCCCCTCCCATCATTCTGGATCCGTATATAAAATCTTTTTCCTCCGAGTAATCCACCATAAAGTCCAGCTCCGGACAACTCACCTCATAGTTGTACTGAAGACCGCGGTGGGATTGATACATCAAGCGACCAAATTCCTTTAAATTACCTTTTTTTATGGATTTGGAAGCTTGTTGAACCCGTTCGTTTTCTTTTATTACGTAATGAGATCGCCGGTAGGTATTTTCTGAAAGCTGATTTTTATATTCCTCAAGCGTAGAAAAGTCAACCTCTCTGAGGGAGTTTATTTCCGGATGCCACTTTTGTATTAATTCTACAGCTAGTTCACACTCTTTCCTGCGTGTATTGTATTCACTATCTGCTAAACTATGGGCTACATTGCTGTTTAGTAAGAGGATTTGGCAATCCTCAAAATCTGCGGGAATAAATTCAGCCTCCAGATTTCGACAATCCAGTAGGATAATATGATCTTTTTTGCTCATAACGGATGCAAACTGATCCATGATCCCACAATTAGATCTCACGAAATTATTTTCAGCTAACTGACATAATTTAACGATCTCCAATTTTGAAAAATTCAAGGTAAAAAGCTCATTCAGGCCTGTAGCGAAACCACATTCCAATGCTGCCGAAGAACTTATACCAGCTCCTATAGGCAATTCACTTTTCACAATACAATCAAATCCCGAAAGCTTCTTTCCTGCTTTGTAAATTTCATCGACAACACCTAGTAAATAGTTCTTCCAAACTGCTTCCTGTTTATAGATTTCATCTAGGTGAAATTCAAAATAACTATCATAAGTTTCACTATATATCCTGCATATATTCTTTGAATCATTTTTTTTTAATTCGAAAAAAATCATTTTATCTATTGCCGTAGGCATTACAAAACCATTATTATAATCGGTATGCTCTCCAATAAGATTTATTCTTCCCGGAGAGGATACTTTAATTTCGGGATTAAAATCCCTAAATATTTTGGAATATTTCATTTTGCTATATTCTTGTTGTATTGTAGCTTTTAATATGTTCTAAAAGGAATAGGAAGGATGCTAATTCTTTTATATACATCTTTTATTTGATCCTAGACTTATTTAAAACAGCTTCAAACTATATTTACTTTACTTATTTCTTTATTTGGGATACTTTCACCTGCCATTCCCAAGCACTCTTTAAAGCTTGATCCAAGGAGCGAACGGATTTCCATTTAAGCTCCTTATTAGCTTTTCTGGTATCGGCATAGGCCGCGGTAATATCGCCTTGCCTACGACCTTCGATTTTATAAGGTAGCCGTTGTCCCGTTGATTTTTCGAATGAATTTATGACCTCCAAAACAGAATTGCCGTGGCCCGTACCCAGGTTAAAAACTTCATAATTGGCTTTTTCTTTTTCTTCTATTAATCTATTTAATGCGGCTACATGTGCTTCGGCCAGGTCCATAACGTGAATATAATCCCTCACCGCAGTTCCATCTTCCGTAGGATAATTGTCACCAAAAACAGCTAATTCTTGGCGCTGGCCAATTGCTGTCTGTGTAATATATGGCACCAAGTTCTGGGGAGTTCCAATAGGTAGCTCTCCAATTTCCGCCGACTCATGAGCTCCAATAGGATTGAAATATCGCAGGGAAATTGCCTTAAAATTTTCTTGAACTCTGCAAGTGTCCTCGATGATCTCCTCCCCAATTTGTTTAGTATTCCCATATGGAGACTCTGCCTTCTTTACCGGAGCATTTTCATTAATTGGCAATTCATCTGCCTGACCGTATACTGTACATGAGGAACTGAAAATAAGCTTGCATCCAGGTCGAGAATAAATTGAATTGAGGATATTAATGAGACTACAGAGATTATTTTCGTAATACAGTAATGGTTTCTTCACACTTTCACCCACCGCTTTGGAGGCTGCAAAATGTATAACCCCTTCCAAATCCTTTTGATTTTCAAAAAAATCTGTTACATTCTCTTTATTTTTAAGGTCAAGGTTAAAAAATTCTGGAGTTTTACCGGTAATTTTCGTAATACCGTCCAACACATCTATAGAGGAATTAGAAAGGTTATCAATTACTATTACCTCAAACCCCTTTTCTTGTAGGGCTACTACAGTATGTGAACCAATAAAGCCTAAGCCCCCTGTTACTAATATTTTTTTTTTCATTTCTAAAGTATTTTTTTTTAGGAACTATCAAAAAGTTATGATCTTAAACCCTTCTGAAGTGATTTGTTTATATAATAAATGTCGAAAGCACCTTAACTCTAGCTATTTCATATTCTTCGGAAATATTCTAAGATCCGCTAAGTATACCATTAAAGTTCCGTGCAAAATCCAGATAGTCCAGTGGCCCTATTGATTACCTGAAGTAACGAGCATCAACCTATTCGCATTCCTTTAAAGTATTTATAGGATTTTTTAAATGTTACAGCCATATTATTTCATATCAATGTTCGCATAACCCGAACCAGCCATTTTTACTCTTTTTTTGTGACAATCTACCTTAAGATTTGCTTCAGCAACCACACGACCTGATTTAAGATCAATTTTTCTATCCCGACACTGTTAACATTCCAGCTACCTTATCTTAAGTATAGGTTTTAAAAGTTAAATTTGACGTTTAATTAGGTATAGCTATTGGAAGATTCGTCAATCGGAACTTCATTCCTAGAAATAAATGTTATTTTTACATTTCTAATGTAATGAAAGTTCAGAAAAAATTAAGGAATTTTTACTTTTTTTAATTCTGGCTCTTTTTATTTAAGAATTTAAAATTGACAAAGATCTGTATATGACTGTAATACTTAAATTTTGGATTTCTATAAAATTTTTACATTTGATTGATGATTACTAATTACTCCAGCGAGGATAAAGTTCTGCTAGCCGTAGACTGTATAATTTTCGGTTTTGACAAAGAAGATTTGAAAATTCTTCTTATTAGAAGAGACATTGAACCAGAAAAAGGTAAATGGTCTTTAATGGGTGGATTTCTAAAGCAACAAGAAGACTTGGATCAGGCGGCTGATAGAATATTGCGCACTCTTACCGGAATTAGCAATGTATATATGGAACAGCTTCAAAGTTATAGTGCTTTAGATCGTGATCCGGTAGAACGTACAATATCGGTTGCATACTATGCTCTAATAAATATTGAAGAACATAATCCAGAACTTATAGAAAAATATTCGGCAAAATGGTTTAGCGTATCAAAATCTCCCCTACTCATTTTTGATCATAATATAATGGTAGAACATGCTATTAGTAGACTTCGATATAAAACTTCGAAAGAGCCCATTGGTTTTGAATTACTACCAACAAAATTTACCATGCTCCAGTTACAAAAACTTTATGAATCCATACTTAATGAAAAAATTGACAAAAGAAATTTTATCAATAAGATTAATTCTATGGACATTTTAATAAAACTTGATGAAAAGGATATGAGTTCATCTAGGAAAGGTTCATTCCTGCATAAGTTTGATGAACTTAAATACAAAAGAAAAAAGACGGAAGGCTTTTCATTTAACTTGTAATTCTAAGTTAATTAAAACTTTTAATATGGTCGTTTAAAAAATTTCCTGATCTTACGATGCTGGATTATTTTCATAACACTTAATTAGAGGATTTCTCACAAATATTCAAATTAGATTCGATGTTTATTTGTTATACATGGAGATCTGCAACAGCATTAAATCAATTGATATTTTAAACACTTAAAAATCACATTAATTTCATTAATAAAGTCATTGAATTTATTGAAACTATCACTGGGAAAATGAAAATGTCGTACTTTCTTCACGTATTTATATTGTTGAATTGCTGTACTGCAATGGGTCAGCAAAATTATAAGCAGAATGTTTCTGAAGAAAATTTGAATTTTCATCTTTTGGACGTGTCATCTGGACTATCTCATAATTTCGTGAATGACATCACCCAGGATTCCTTAGGATTTATTTGGATCGCAACGTATGATGGACTAAATAGATATGATGGTAAGAATTTCCTACAGTTTAAAAATCAAATTGATGAGACAACTCCCGGATTAGCAAACAATTATGTCCAGGATATTGAAATTACTCATGAGAAATTATTCCTTGCAACAGATGCTGGTTTGAACCTCTACGACCTTCGAAAAAATTCTTTTCGCCTACTTGATGAAAAAGAAGGCCTTTATAATAATGCCAGCGTAATTAAAAAACTTCCCGATGGACATATTATTGTTGCTTCCTATCATAATGGTATAAAAGTAGCTAATGATGGACTTGATACTATTTCAAGTTTACAAGCTTATCTAGAATCTAATGAAAGTATCCCTTCTAAAGAAATCTCTACGATTGAAATTCAGGCAGATTCTATAATTTGGATTGGATCCTTTGATAAGGGTTTATGGAAAATTTCACTTAAGAATCATAAAATCAAGCACTCCTCAGACCTGACAGATTTGAAGTTACCCAGTCAGGTTGTAAATAGAATTTATATCGATTCACAGGAAAATGTTTGGATTGGAACGCGTAATGGTCTTGTTGTAAGAACCCATGATCGAAAATCCGTCTATTTAGAAAGTTCACTTGAATTTCAGAAAGGACTTAGTGATAATGAAATTTTAAGTTTTCAGGAAGATGAATTTGGCCGAATGTGGATTGGAACTAGAAATGGCGGACTTAATATTCTTAATATTTCAAGCTTACTTGAAAAAAATCAACTTAAAATTAAATGGTATCTGCCGCGGAATGATGGGAAGAGTGTTTTTAATCGGACTGTAGGGGCAATTTTTAAAGACAGAGATAAAAATATGTGGCTTTCCACTCCTATCGGAGTGACTTTCGTAAAACCTGGCGGAGAACAAATAAACTTAATAAAGCAGGAGAATTTTGGAACCAATTCTATAAGTCATAATAGAATTGGATCACTTGCAAAAGCTACCGAAAATCAAGTGTGGATAGGGACAGATGGTGGAGGTTTAGACCTTTACTCTCCTGATAAAGGAAGAATAAAACATTTTCAGCATAACGAAAACGATCCCTCCAGTCTTAGTAATGATTATTTAATTTCTATCTATCAGCAATCCCCAGATTCCTTATGGGTAGGAACATACCAGGGAGGTTTGAATTTATTGAATCCTAAAACCGGGAAGACTAGGCATTATTTACAGGGTTCTACTTCCAATGGTAGTGATGTTCGAGTCATTTACGAATCCAAGGCAAAAATTTTATGGATTGGTACAAATAGAGGAGGTTTATTTAAATATAATTTTACCCGGGATGAGTTTAATTATATTGAACGCCTTGGAAAAATAGATATAAGATCTATAGCGGAAGACAAAAAAGGTAATTTATGGCTGGCGACCTACGGCTCCGGCATTATAATGTATAATCCACTGGATGACACGGTAGTCGAATACAACCAGTCGAATTTCAAAGGAATGACGAATGTAATCTTTTCCATTCTAATCTTACCCGAGGGTGATATACTGGCAGGTTCCCGATATGGAGGCCTTCTAAGAATAAATCCTGAATCAAAAGAGATACAACGTTTTACTGAAAAAGATGGTTTAAGTAATAACACTGTTAATAGTATGATTCGTCAGGATTCTACCTATATATGGATGGGCAGTTATAACGGCCTTAATAGATATAACACCAAGACTAACCAAATATTAAACATTAGTTCTCTCAATAATATTCAGGAAGGGGAATTTAATATTGGGGCCGCCATAATGAATGAGCAGGGTAAACTGTTTTTTGGAGGTAATAACGGTCTCAACATCTTTGATCCTAAAGATTTTACTCCTTCTGAAAATGAATTACCACTTAGATTTATAGGTCTAAGAGTTTTAAACAGAGATATTAATATACTTGATAGCGATAAAAATGACATATTGAAGGAAGCTTTACCTTATGTAGATACCATTAACTTAGCCTATAACCAGAGTACCTTTTCGATTGATTTTGCGGCTTTAAAATACCCCACGGCTAAAAACCTAACCTACTCCTATAGATTAGAAAATTACAACGACTTCTGGATAGATAATCAAAATTCCGGAACTGCAAATTTCACCAGTGTTCCACCAGGGGAATACAATTTTATTGTTAAAACAGATTCCGGTTTAGGGGAAGGAAACACGAAAAGTCTTCACATTAACATAATTCCGCCATTTTGGAAAACGATTCCAGCCTACATCATTATAGTTTTATTAGTCGTACTGAGTATCTGGTTAATTATGAGGTATTATTCAGAACGCATCAAATTAAAAAACTCATTGTTATTTGAGCGAAAACAGCGTTCTCTGGAACATGACCTGAATGAAGAACGTTTTAGATTTTTTACTGCTTTTTCTCATGAATTAAAAACTCCTTTAACCCTTATTTTAGCTCCCGTTCAGAATTTACTCTCGAAACATCCCGGAAAAGAAACTAAAAAAGATTTATTATTTATTCAAAGAAATGCTAAGAAGTTGTATAAATCTATCGATATGCTCCTTAGGTTTAGAAAAGCCGAAGAGGGAATGTCAAAAATTATTTTAGAACCCCATGATCTACCTTCGAGAGTCCGGCGTTGGGTAAAGAGTTATTCTCCACTGGCAAAAGACAAGAATATTACCCTTAACTATGTTGGACCAGTTGAATCCAGAATTTATAAAATTGATATTGAAAAAATTGAAATAATTGTAAGCAATTTGGTTTCAAATGCCTTAAAGTATTGTGATGAAGGTGATCACATTGAAGTAATCTTTACCAATAATAAAAATGGCTTTCAAATTGAGGTTCAGGATTCTGGAAAAGGCATCCATCCAGACGAATTACAACATGTTTTTGAATGGTATTATAGAGCAAATACTGCCGAAAACAGAGCAGGTACAGGAGTGGGACTAGCTTTATCCAAAAGTTTTGCTGAACTGCATGGCGGTAATATTTCGGTGAAAAGTAAAATTAATGAAGGAACTAATTTCTGTCTAAATATTCCAATTAAAGAAACGGAATTTCCTTCAAAAGAAGATTTTAGGAAGGAACTGGAAGAATTAGAGAAACCGGTTGAAATAAATGAAGGTCTTAATTTCGATAGTGAGCTCGCATCTCTCACCTCCAATGATAAAAGAAAACTTATTTTGATTATTGATGATAATGAGGAAATATTAAGTTTTCTAAACAGCATCTTCAAAAAAGAATATGATATAGTTCATGCTATAAATGGAATGGAAGGGGTGAAAAAGGCTCAAAAATATGTACCTGATATAATCATCTCAGATCTAATGATGCCTAAAAAAAGTGGGTTTGATGTTTGTGCAGATTTAAAAGGGAATTTTGCAACAAGTCATATCCCAATAATACTATTGACTGCGGATACGGCCATTGAGAGTATGAATACAGGTTACGAGGAAGGGGCTGATGATTATATTACCAAACCATTCAACACACAACTTTTAAAAACAAGGGTTCATAATCTTTTAGAAAGCCGGGAGTCCTTAAAAGAGTCGTTCAAAAATAAAATAGATTCTACAGGCGTATCAGGTGAAGTTTCGAAGGGCTTAGTGTCAAAAGAAAAAACTTTTCTGAAAAAATTAGATACAACAATCTGGGAACATATAGCAAACGATAGCGATAATGTAAAGGATATCGCGAAAGACATAGGAATGAGCAGAGCATCCCTTTACCGTAAATTAAAAGCGCTAACCGATCAAAGCATTAATGAGTATATTAGAAATCTAAAGATTGACAAAGCTGCGGATTTAATCGCTCATGAAAAGCACACAGTTTCCCAAGCTTGCTATGCGGTAGGTTTTAATAACATTAAATATTTCAGAAAGATTTTCAAAGAACGATTTGGTAAAAATCCATCAGATTTTAAAGCTTAATATTCATAATATTTTAAATAATTACCGAATAATTTAAGATTTTCATAACAATGCACGATTTACCCCCCTGAATTGACCCAATAAACCCTGTGGCCTTTTGGATTAGTATGATATCCTTGTATAAAGAACTTAAATTTTCGAATGGAAAGAATTATTTTTATCCTGATCAGTTTTTTCTGTTCATTGTTAATTTCAGCCCAAGACTATACAAAATCTGATTTTAATAAGGAATGGCAATTTCAAAAAGGAGACAGCACTACAGTATTTTCTAAGAGTTCAGACTGGAGAGATTTAGAACTCCCTCATGACTGGAGTATCGAAGGACCTTTCGATTCAAAATGGGCCAGCGGCACAGGATTTCTTCCTGGCGGAATTGGATGGTATAAAAAGAACTTTGATATTCCCAATTATGATCCAGAAAAGGTATATGCAATCTATTTTGACGGTGTTTATAAAAATAGCGAAGTATGGATCAACGGTCATTTCCTGGGAAAAAGACCAAATGGTTTTATTCCTTTCCAATACGACCTTACCCCCTATTTAAACGCCAAATATAATGATATACTGGTAAAAGTAGATCATAACGAATATGCAGATTCTAGATATTATACTGGTTCTGGAATTTATCGAAATGTTTATTTTATTCAACAGAATCCTACACATTTTGCGCAATGGGGAGTATTCTTTTCCACTCCTGAAGTTTCCGAAGAAAATGGAATGGCTAAAATTGCAATAGAAATTAGAAATCAGACCAATGAAATCGTGAAATCAACGGTTAAAGCAGAACTTCTTGATAACAATGGGAACGCTGTAGCTACTTCTGAAAAAACACTGTCATTAAGACCAGAAAAACAAAATTATATAGAACTGGATTTAGAAGTTGAAAATCCCAACCTATGGTCTCCGGAGAATCCAAATCTTTATGAATTAAAGGTTAGTCTTCAGAAGGATAATCAGGTACTTGCAGATACCTGGAAGGAGAAGGTTGGTTTCAGGTCATTTAGGTTTGATTCCAATAAAGGATTTTTTCTTAACGGTAAAAATATGCTAATTAAAGGTGTTTGTATCCATCACGATGCTGGCGCTTTGGGGGCCGCCGTTCCCGAAGCCATTTGGAGAGAGCGATTAAAGACTCTGAAAGAGCTTGGTGCGAACGCCATAAGAATGAGCCATTATCCCCATCAGGATTATATGTATGATCTTGCTGATGAACTAGGTTTCCTGGTACAGGATGAAGCATTTGACGAGTGGAAATTCGGAAAGAATAAATGGATAACCGGATGGAATGTCGGTAATCCCGGAAATGATGGCTCACACGAAGATTTTTCCGAATGGGGTGCGCGTAATGTTCAGGACATGATCCGTAGAAACAGAAATCATGCTTCTATTATTATGTGGAGTATCGGAAATGAAATTGATTACCCAAATGACCCATATAGCCATCCTGTATTGGATGAAGGTCGCAATCCGCAAATCTATGGAAAGGGTTATAACCCAAACAATCCACCTGCATCTGAATTAGGAAAGCTAGCCAATGAGCTGGTGAATGCTGCTAAAATGTACGATACTACCAGAGCAATAACGGCAGCTCTCGCTGCCTTGACCATGTCTAATCATACTATCTATCCTCAGGTACTGGATATAGTAGGTTATAATTATCAGGAATATAGATATGAAGAGGATCACAAAGCATTTCCTAACCGGGTGATCTACGGAAGCGAAAATGGTGATAGCTTGGAAGCCTGGCTGGCAGTAACTGAAAACGATTATATTTCTTCTCAATTTCTATGGACCGCTTTTGATTTTAATGGTGAGGCTAGAGAATGGCCAAATAGAAGTAGCGGCGCAGGCATTCTTGACCTAGCCGGAAAACCAAAACCTGACTTTTACTTCCGTCAGAGCCTTTGGAGCCACAAGCCCATGGTTTATTTAGGTGTGACCGATAGCGAGAGCAATGTGAATATAAGGAGAAATATTCAATTCGATTGGAAAGGTACAACCGGGCAAACTAAGTACGTAACAGCATATAGTAATACAGAGGAAGTGGAACTCTTCTTTAACGGTAAATCTTTAGGCAGGAAACAAGCCGATTATATTCCTGGGAAAATGGTCTACTGGGAAGTTCCGTACAAAAAAGGGCAACTGGAAGCCAAAGCATATAGGGATGGTAAACAAGTAGCCTCATATCAATTGAGTACTCCCCAAGGAGTTAAGAAGATGTCTATTTCAACAAACCGAAAGAACTATTCTGAGAATAAAGACATCATAATTGTTGACCTTTTATTAATTGATGAAAGTGGTTCAAGAATAACCGACCAGGATACTGTAATAAATTTCCAGATTGATGGGCCAGCCAATGTTTTAGCTTTGGAAAGTGGAAACAGAGATAGTCATGAATCATATCAGACAAGCAAACACAAGACCTTTCAGGGAAGATTACGTGCTTATATTAAGGTTTCAGAGACCGCCAAAGAAGATATAAATATCGAAATTTCTTCTGAGGGTCTTGCAAAAGAAGAGATCATAATAAAAAAGCTTTTATAAAGTTTTGAATCCATTCTACAAAAATTAATCCGTCAGTACATATCAATTTAAGAAGCAATTTCTTGATAACGTGTACCGATAACTAATTTCAATTCATATTTCTTCATGCTTTTTAGATCTATTTTTGAAAAGGTATTCTAATAAAATTTCTTACCAAGAAAGAAAAAATATTAATACAGATATAAAAATTTAAATTGGTTATTTAACGAATTTCGAAATAGGAATTGCCACAATATATAGATCAAAACTTAATAATTCTTACGAAAACGTTGTATTAGCTCCTTATCTAAAAATCCGAAAAAATTTATCCATTTATTTACTTAAGATTCAATAATTAGACTCCAAAATTAAATAATTCACAATAAAAATAGGTTTGAACGATTTACCACCCATTATTTAGCGATTTATCCCCCCTAATTAAATCCCATTTTTGCCAAACTTGTATAACATTTTAACACAGGATTAAGAGAATGTTAAAAAAACCTTTAACCAATTAAGTAAGACATATGAATAAATCAAATTACTTGAATAAAAAATCTGCTGTTACATATTTCATATTCTTTTTTTTAAGTGTATGTCACTTTTATGGACAAGATACTTCCATATCTGGAACAGTTTCGGATCAGGATGGAATGCCACTACTTGGGGTTACTGTTATTCAAAAAAATACCTCTAATGGAACGGTTACAGATTTTGATGGAAATTACCAAATTAGTGTCCCATCCGATGGAATATTAGTTTTTAGCTTTATGGGATATGCAACAAAAGAAATTTCTGTTGATGGTAGGGATATTATCGATGTTAGTTTAGAAGAAGATCTAAGCCAACTGGATGAAGTTGTTGTGGTTGGTTTCGGAACACAGAAAAAAATAAACCTTACAGGTGCCGTTGGTGTAGTCGATGGCGAAAAATTAGAAAATAGGCCAGTCCAAAATGCCACTCAAATGTTACAAGGACTGGTTGCAGGTTTAAATATTTCCTCCACTGGTGGAAGTTTGGAAGATCGCTCAACCATTAATGTACGTGGTACTGGAACCATTGGTAATTCTTCCGGAGCTCCTTTAGTTTTAATAGATGGAATGGAAGGAGACATTAATGCCATAAATCCTCAGGACATAGAAAGTATTTCGGTTTTAAAAGATGCTGCTGCTTCTTCTATTTATGGTTCCCGCGCACCTTTTGGCGTTATATTGGTAACCACTAAAAAAGGGACTAAAGGTAAGCCGGTCGTTAACTATAATACCAATGTTCGGTTAAGTTCGCCAATTAATGTTCCCGATATGATGGATTCCTATACCTATGCCTTATTTTTCAATGATGCTCATATGAATGGAGGGGAATCTCCGTTTTTCTCTGAAGAAAGATTACAGGCAATTCAAAACTATCAGCAGGGACTAACCAATGACGAAATTATTCAAAATCCAAATAACCCGCAATTATGGGGAGATGGATATGCTTTGGGACAAGCTAACAACGATTGGTATGATGTGATATATAAAGACACTTCATTCTCACAAGAGCACAATGTTAGCGTTAGTGGAGGCACTGAGGATATTCAGTATTATGCTTCAGGAAATTATTTAGACCAAAATGGATTGATGGAATTTAATACGGATACCTTTAACCGTTATACCACTACTTTAAAATTAGATGCTCAAATAACAGACCGGCTAAAAGTTAGTTTTAGTAACCGATGGGTTCGTGAAGATTTTGCAAGACCATCAGCTCTTAACGATGGTTTGTGGGAGAATTTAGCACGCCAGGCATGGCCTATACTTCCTGTATACGATCCAAATGGATTCTTATATTCTTCACCATCCCCCGCTTTAGGCTTATCAGATGGAGGGAGGGATAAAAGTCAGACTGATTGGCTATACCAACAAGGTGAATTAGTATTCGAACCTGTAGAAGACTGGTTAATTACAGGAAGAATGAGTTACAGAACACAGAATAATTTTCGTCACTGGGATACGCAAAAAACTTATAATCATGATGTCGATGGCAACCCTGTTCCTTATGGTATTTCAAATTTAGTTCATGAAGAGGGTTATAGAGAGAATTATTTAAATGCTACATTATTGAACGAGTATTCAAAGGAAATTGGAGATGGCCATAACTTTAATTTTTTAGTTGGTTTTCAATCAGAATTATCTAAAATGCGATTCTTATCCGCCGAAAGGGATGGGATAATTGTTCCATCACTCCCAACTCTTAACACAACCAGTGGTACAGATGCAAATGGCGCAGTAGTTCCACCAGGAGTTGCAGGGGATTACAATCACTGGTCAACCCGAGGAGTATTTGGACGTCTCAATTATAATTATAAGGAAAGGTATTTAATAGAGGGAAATCTTCGCTATGACGGGACATCCCGATTTCGAAATGATGAACAATGGAATTGGTTCCCTTCTGTATCTGCAGGCTGGAATGTAGCGAAAGAGCCCTTTTGGGAACCATTAAAAGAAAAGATTAGTACATTTAAATTTCGGGGATCATACGGAGAGCTTGGTAATCAAAATGTCACTTATTCGAATGGACAACCTAATTATTATCCTACATATGTTACAATGCCTATTGGAACATCAAATGGAAGTTGGCTGGTAAACGGTATGCAACCAAATACTAGCTCTGCTCCTGGTTTAGTAAGTTCATCTTTAACCTGGGAGCGCGTGAAGAGTTGGAATGCAGGTTTGGACGTAGCCGTTTTTAACAATAGACTTTCTGGTTCATTTGACTATTTTACCCGTTATACTATGAATATGATAGGGCCGGCTCCAGAATTACCAGATATTTTAGGTACTGCAGTTCCAAGGGAAAATAACACTGACTTAAAGACCTATGGTTTTGAACTTAATTTAAACTGGAGGGACCGCTTGGAAAATGATTTTGGATATAACATAAATGTTTTACTGGCAGATTCACAAACTAAAATAACAAAATACCCTAACCCTACTGGAGATCTGGGCACTTATGTACAAGGACGTAATATTAACGAGATCTGGGGATATGAAACGATTGATATTGCCAGGTATGCAGGAGAAATGGAGGCTCACTTAGCTTCACTTCCTAATGGAGGACAGGACGCCTTAGGTAGTCAATGGGCGCAAGGAGATATTATGTATCGTGATTTAAACGGAGATGGGAAGATAGACTCGGGATCCTACACTGAAGGAGATCATGGAGATTTAAAAGTGATTGGTAACAGTACACCCCGCTATTCAATCTCACTAGACTTAAGTGCCGATTGGAAAAATTTTGATATTCGAGTTTTTTTCCAAGGTATCTTAAAACGTGATTACTACATTAACAGTTACTATTTCTGGGGAGCCTGGGATTGGGGTAGATGGTGGTCCACCGGTTTAGAACCGCATATCGACTACTATAGAGCCGATGCTGGTCATCCTCTGGGCCAGAATATTGACTCATATTATCCTAGACCTCTTTTTAACGGAAAAAACCACCAAGCCCAAACCGGCTACCTTCAAGATGCCTCTTACATTCGGCTTAAGAACTTACAGATTGGCTATAGTTTACCTCAAAACGTAATTACAAAATTAGGTATCCAAAAGCTACGAATTTACTTATCTGGGGAAAACCTATGGACCGGAACAGATTTGACAAAAGTATTTGATCCAGAAACTCTTGATGATTTTTCTTCAGGGAATAATTATCCCTTAAACAGAACCCTTTCTTATGGATTGAGTGTTAATTTTTAAAAAAGTATGAAAATGAAAAAGCAATATAATATTATTCTATTATTGATTTTGGGAGGATTTACTTTACTAACTTCCTGTGAAAAGGATTTTCTCGAGAGAGCTCCTCTCTCCAGTGTTACTCCAGAATCCTACCTTCAGGATGAATCTCAACTGGCAGCCTATTCCATTGAAAGATATGGCATGCTTCCTACTCATGGTCAATTTACTTTTGGTACCTTTGAAATTGATAATAATACAGATAACCAAGCTTCCTTTGGTTACGATAACAGATATGTTCCAGGTCAATGGAGAGTTGGCCAGTCTGGTGGGGACTGGAGTTTTGGAAACATATATCAAGTTAATTACTTCTTAGAAACAGTTATACCCCGTTGGGAAGCTGGTGAGATCTCAGGAACTTCAACGAATGTAGAGCATTACATTGGAGAAATGTATTTTTTCAGGGCGTGGGAATATTTCCAAAAAGTCATCACTCTCGGTGATTTCCCAATTGTAACTACCACACTGGAAAGTGATGCGCAAACCTTGACAGAGGCCAGTCAGCGTGATCCTAGAACAGAGGTGGTTAGATTCATCATTTCAGATTTAGATAAAGCAATAGATTTAATGCAATCTACTTCTCCTGATGGCAATAAGAACAGGTTAAATAGAGCATGCGCTCAATTACTCAAATCACGGGTAGCGCTTTATGAAGGTACCTGGTTAAAACATTTTAAAGGGACAGCATTCGTACCGAATGGTCCAGGTTGGCCTGGTGCTGATGTAGCATACAATCAAGATTATCAATTCCAAGCTGGAAGTATAGATGCAGAAATTGAATGGTTGTTGGAACAATCTATGCAGGCATCTTCGGCAGTTGCAGATTCTTACTCTCTTACTCCTAACAATGGAGTTTTACAGCAGTCAACCGCAGATCCTTCCAATCCATACTTTAACATGTTCAGCGCAGTAGACATGTCTGAATATAGTGAAATTTTATTATGGAGAAGCTATGATAATGGTATAGGCATCACACATAATGTACCCGTATATGCGTCCAGAGGTAATCATGGAGTGGGATTAACTCGTGGTTTGGTGGACAGTTTCTTAATGGAAAATGGTCTTCCAATATACGCTAATGAATCTGGTTATCAAGGAGATGATTACATATCAGACGTAAGAGAAAATAGAGACGGAAGGCTTAGATTATTTTTAAAAGAACCAGGTCAGATAAACACCTTATTTGAATCACCACTTGGAACACATTGTAATGAAATTGAAACTATTCCTGAAATAACAAATACAAACGTAGAGCAGGGTTATAGTACAGGATATTCCATTCGTAAAGGATTAAACTATGATGCAGACCATTGTGCAAACGGAGGTGGTTACACAGGAGCTATAGTTTTTAGAGCGACCGAAGCTTATTTAAATTATATAGAGGCTAGTTACGAATTAAATGGTTCTATAGACGGGAAGGCCAGTTCTTATTGGAGAGCGATAAGAAACCGTGCAGGAGTAGATCCCGACTTTCAAAAAACTATTTCGAATACTCAAATGTCTATAGAGGCCCAAAATGGCTGGGGCGCATATTCCGCAGGGCAACTAGTAGATGCCACCCTTTATAATATTCGTCGTGAAAGAAGAAACGAATTAATGGCTGAAGGTCTACGCTGGATGGACTTAAAGCGATGGAGAGCATTGGACCAACTGATTACTGAGCCTTACCAAATAGAAGGCTTTAAATTATGGGGCCCAATGCAGGAATGGTATACTGATTCTCAACTCAACTATGGTAGCGCTTCTTCCGGAGTTTCCTCTCCGGCATTAAGTGAATATTTAAGGCCATATCAAAAAAATGGTAATGAATTAGTTTATAACGGTTATAGCTGGACGATGGCGCATTACCTGAATCCTATTGCAGCGGAGCATTTCCTTATCACTGAAGGTGAGGATGGTAATTCTCCGATTTATCAGAACCCAGGGTGGACACCCCAGGCCAATACTCCACCAACGGATTTATAAAATCATTGTTTTTAATTGTTGAAAATAACATAAGATGAAAAATCATAAAAAACATTTACAAGGTCTGCTAGTATTGACTTTGCTCTTATCAATTTTCTATTCGTGTAATGAAGATGATATGGTATCAAACATTGTAAATCCAAAAGCTGAATTTACAATGACCACAAGTGACGTAAACCCATATTTGGTAGAGTTTACCAGCAAAGTTATAGATCGTGATTCTCTTCGCTGGGATTTTGGAGATGGAGAAAGCGCTACAATAGCACATCCGAGCCACACTTATGCTGAAACAGGGGAGTATATTGTGACATTAACCGCTTACGGTGAACCTGGGTCTACTCCAGATGTGGTTGAAAAAGCCGTTATTATTAACTTAACTGATCCAACAGCTGATTTTTCAACTTCGGCAAGTACAGACAATCCCTTGGTATTAAAATTTACCGCCAATACAACCTTTGCTACTTCCTTTGAATGGGATTTTGGGGATGGTAATATTTCAACGGAACAGAATCCGACTCATGAATATACTGCTGCCGGGAACTATTTGGTTACTTTAACTGCAACAGGATTTGAAGGCACTGCACCAGCTGTAGTTACTAAAGAAGTAACCGCTGGAGTAGCCTTAACAAAATTAGAAGGAACCATTATTGGTCATGAAAGTTCATGGAATGATAATCCAGACACCTACGTAAGTGCAGCTTTTGATGGCAATCTAGATACATTTGTAGACGGACCTACAGCCGAAGGATACGTAGGTTATGATTTAGGCGCTGACAACAATTCAGTGGTACAACTTGTTAAATATGCTCCCAGAACAGATTATGCATATAGAATGGTTGGGGCAGAAATAAGAGGGTCTAATGACCCAGATTATTTAAATAATTATGATGTTCTATATACTATTGAAGAAGAGCCAACTGTTGGTGAACTTACTGAAATTTCATTAACAGGCACAGAAAGTTACAGATACATATATTATTACTCACCTGACGAATATGCCAATATCGCCGAATTAGAGTTTTACAGTGGTGGCGATGGTAGTGGAAGTGGAACAGCTTTCGATGCCGGTGTGATAAATATGGATGCTTGGATTGATCAAGTAGGACAAGAAGCTGGTGGTATTAACGTAACCATAACTAACAATACGATCAATTTTTCTGGGGCGGGTGAAGGAACTGGATCTCATATTTATCAAGAAGTTACAGTGGAAGCAGGTACCTATCAATTGAGTGGATCTTTAACCGTGAATTCAGTGATAGATGAAGTGTGGAGCGAATTAAGTTTTAGTACTGTAGAGCCAGAACAAGGAGTAGATTATAATCCTGGTCATGATCATGAAGTTGCCTATAGCACATGGAATGAAAGTCCTATAGAGTCCGGCACTTATTCTCTTTCAGAATTTAATGCCGGTGGCCAGCTTCCAGAAAATGGTCTTTACACTTTCGATACTCCTGAAACATTTTATATAGTCATAAAAAGTGGTTCAAACCAACCATATGATCTCACATGGAATGATTTAGCTTTTAAAAAGGTAGAATAAACTTTAAACTGAGAAATTATGAAAAATATATTAAAAAATAATTTTAAACAGATTCTACTGGTCATTCTGGTATCCATTTCGGTGAGCTGTGATAACGATGATTTTACTTATAATGATCCATCGGCAGATTTTTCTGTCGAAATGAATGATCTTGAAGCTACCTTCAAAAGCAATACGAGCCACGCTGTTTCTCTGGAATGGGATTTTGGAGATGGTGAAACCTCAGACCAAATAAATCCTACTCATACATATGGTGAAGAAGGAGAATATACTGTCACATTAACGGCCGTGGGTGCCGAGGGTACTTCAAATGAAAACTATTCACAAACAATTAGTGTGGTAAAAACTAATCCTACCGCAGTTTTTACTTATGAAGCAGATGATACAACTGTAACATTCACCAACACGTCTGAACGTGGCGTTTCTTATGAATGGGATTTTGGGGATGGAAATACATCTACAGAAGAAAATCCTGTGCATACATATGCTGAACCCGGAGAATACTCTGTAACATTAACCGTAACAGGAACAGAAGGAACACCAAACGCAACAGTAACTAATATGGTAGCTGCTGCAGTAACCGGTCCAATGGGTATAACAATAAAAAATGCAGATTTTTCACTTCCTGCAGATGGAAAACAAGGCAACTGGGAAAATGTGCCCGGTTGGAATTCAGAATCTATAGCAAATGATTCAGGAATTGATAGCCAGGAAGAAGATGGGAACTGGTTCGCTTACAGAATGAGCAGTGATCCTGCGGTATATCAGCTTACAGATCATACTATCGCTTCAGGTGAGGAGTTCAAATTGAATGTAGAAGCATGGAATACCTGGAACAGCTCTCAGTTCATATTAACGATATACTATGACACCGGTGACGGAACGAGAAACATACTGTCAACTGAAACATTTGAAATTACGGATGACCGTACTGTTTTAGAACTTACAGCTACTGCTAATTCAGAATCTATAGGCGCTAAAATCGGAGTTATGTTTGAAAACGTGTCTACTGACGGAGGCGATGGATGGAGTGGATTTGATAATGTTCAGTTATCTGTAGAAGGTTCAGCAGGTTCCTCGAATTTCACAGAACAGGATGTTGAGAATGCAGATTTTTCACTTCCCGCAGATGGGAAAAATGCAAATTGGGAGAATGTCCCCGGTTGGAATACCGATTCAGTAGCAAATGATTCCGGAATCGATAGCCAAGAAGAGGATGGTAACTGGTTCGCTTATAGAATGAGCAGTGACCCTGCAGTATACCAACTTTCAGATCATACTATTGCCTCCGGTGAAGAATTTAAAGTAAATGTAGAAGCATGGAATACCTGGAATAGTTCTCAGTTTATTGTAAGTATTTATTACGATACTGGTGACGGAATAAGAAATATTATAGCAACTGAAACATTTGATATAACAGATGACCGGGCTGTTTTAGAAATAACAGCAGAGGCTTCGGCAGAATCTGTAGGTGCCAAACTAGGAATTATGTTTGAAAATATCTCGACTGATGGAGGTGATGGTTGGAGCGGATTTGACAATGTTCAACTATTTGTAAAGTAGATATTCCAATCCTAATAAAACTTCAATGCCCAGGCTAAAATAGGTTGGGCATTTATAAGCCTTAAGAATATAATGTCCATTCGCAGAATTTGAAAAAGCTCCGAATTAACCCAGGGCTTAATGAATCACCAGACCGTTATCCATTACAATTATTGTTATTAAAAAATACGTAATTATAATACTTACAAAATGAAGAAATTTTACCTGTTAGCCTTAAGTCTTAATTTATTGGTAGCATCATGCAGCAGTGAAGATGATGGTATAGATCCACCAGAGCCGGCAGCTAATACTGCACCAAGTGTTCCTGTTTTATTATACCCCTCGAACAATCTTATATGTATTGAAAATGATATAGATTTTCAATGGGAAGCTTCTATAGATGCAGAGGAAAATGTAGTTAAATATGAAGTACAGGTTGCTACGGATAATAGTTTTTCTGAAGGCTTACAAACTGCTACAACTTTAGATGTCCATAAGCAAATCAGTCTTGAAAGAGGAAAGATGTATTATTGGAGAATGAAAGCAACCGATACAAAGGATGCTTCAAGTGAATATTCAGAAGTTTTCAATTTCTATACTGAAGGGGATGGAATTACAAACTATGTACCCTTTGCTCCTAATTTAATTTCTCCAGAATTAGAGGCAATACTTTCAAGTGGTTCAGTTGAATTAAGCTGGACAGCTTCAGATGCTGATGAGAACGACAGCCTCGAATACGATGTTTACTTTGGTACTGATAATCCTCCTACTGAAAAAGTGGCAACCGATATAACCGATAATTCTTTGACTGTTGAGGCAACAACCCAGGGAACATATTATTGGAAAGTAATTGCAAATGATGGTAATGGAGGCACAACCGTTGGTCAGATTTGGAACTTTACGGTAGAATAACCGCTGCAAATCTAAAACATCTCTTTTATTGAGATTCTGAACAACAATACATTAATAACGACACGATGAAAAACTATACATTTTTAATAATAATTTTAAGCCTATTTACCTTTAAGCTTAGTGCTCAGACACCACTTGAAGTGTATTCAGAAGAAAACTTTGGTGGAAATTTAAAACAATATGAAGTTTTCGCTATTCACAAGGATTTAGGCTCTTTAGAGAATACTATCAACTCTTTCAAACTACAGAAAGGTTATATGGTAACCTTTGCTTCTAATTCTGATGGAACCGGATATAGCAGAGTATATAGAGCTGATGATTCCGGTTTGGAAGTTGCTTCCCTCCCACCTTATTTAAAGGGAACAATATCTTTTATACGAGTAATGCCCCTTCACGACTATGTTACCAAAAAAGGCTGGGCCGGATGGAATGAGGTAGAAATCAATGCTACTAATAGTTCCTGGTATTATGACTGGTCTGCAAATGGAAGTACAAAACCTTTTCTAGAGTATGTACCGATAAAACAAAATTTAGACTGGCCGGGATGGGGGGAAATTATAGCTAAATCTGGGGCTACTCATGTGCTGGGATACAATGAACCAGATAGGTCAGACCAGGCAGACATTAGCGTGGAAACCGCCATTGAAAGATGGCCTAATTTTATGCAAACTGGTTTAAGATTAGGGTCGCCAGCAACTTCAGATCCCTTTAATGGGTGGCTTGACGATTTTATGACCAGAGCTGAAGCTCTTAACTATCGAATAGATTTTCTGGCTATTCATGCTTATTGGAATAAATCCCCAGAACAATGGTCAAACGATTTGGATTACCTATACAACCAGTACGAGCGCCCAATATGGATTACAGAATGGAATATTGGCGCGAACTGGACAGAAAATAATTTTCCCGATGATCCGGAAATGATTACCGATGCAAATGCAGTTAAACATAGAAATGACCTTATAGCAGTTTTGAACGTGTTAGAAAGTAAAGAATATGTTGAGCGTTATTCGATTTATAACTGGGTGCAGGATGCCAGGGCAATAATTATAACAATTGATGACAGCTTCAAATCACGAAATCCAAATTGGGAAAATTATGAATGGCTGGAAACAGCAACTGTAATATCACCCGAAAATGAGGGCAATCCCATGAAAGTACTTACTCCAGCTGGTGAATATTATGCCAATCTGGAATCAAGAAAAGCTTATTTCCCGTCCCTAGAATATGTTCCCACCTGGACACCATTGAAAGATTCATTAAGTTATGATTTATCTGTTGATTATCAGAATATTAATATAAAATGGGAAGGATTAAATAATGAACTGGTAGATAAATATATTTTAGAAAGAAAGCTAGAAGGAGAAACCGACTTCTCAGTTGTTTATGAATCTTCAGATTATTCAGCACTAAGTTATGATGATGAGGTCCAAAATGCTGCTGAGTATAGACTAAGAGTGATAGGTAAGGATGGTGCAGAATCGGTTTCTGAAATATTATATTTCGAACAAAGCGAAATTCCTTCAACACCTGCTGATTTATCCGGAGAGGCCGTTTCCAGTTCCATTATCAATTTAAGTTGGTCTAATGTTGAGAATGCCGAAAGTTATAATTTAAAAAGGGCAGATACTGAGGATGGTTCTTACGAAATAATAGCCTCATTTCTAGCAGAAACGAACTATCAGGACTCAGGACTGGATATGAACACTACCTATTATTATAAGGTTTCATCGTTAAATTCCGGAGGAGAAAGCGAAGACAGCTCTCCAATTTCTGTTAAGACAAATTCCATAGAAACCCCAGATGCTGTTTCTAATATCTTAATAAGTTCTGGTGATGCTCAGGTAAAATTGAAGTGGGATTTTATGTATGATGCTGAATTTTATGTAAAACGTTCTACTTCAGCAAATGGCTCATTTGAAACCGTAGCAACTGTAGACCAAAATGAATATAAGGACTCTAACGTAGAAAACGGGACAACGTATTACTACAAAATAACAGCATACAATGATGAAGGTGAAAGTGAAGAATCTTCTATAATTCTTGCTAAACCAAAGGCAGGTCAACACTTATATTATGATTTCAACGAAAATGAAGGTTCAAGTCCTCACGATCAATGGGGTGGTTATGAAGCTATTCTAAATTCGTCGGTCCAATGGGAGTCGGGCATCCATGATGGTGGTATTTACCTGGACGGATCTACTGAATCATATATGGAAATCGAAGATGGTGTAGTGCAAAACCTTAGTGATTTTACTATTTCATCATGGGTAAAGTTGGATTCTTCCCAAAATTGGGTTCGAATATTTGACTTTGGTGATGGTACTGATACTTATATGTTTTTAACTCCCCAGAACGCGGGCGACGGAAAATATTTTTTTGCTTTTAAAAATGCTGGTAAAGAAGAGTATATCTATACAAACGTTAGTCCCCAAACTGGCCAATGGGCTCACGTAGCTGTTACCTTAGAAGGTTCGACGGGTATTATATACGTTAATGGTGTTGAAGCCGGAAGAAATGAAGCTATGACAATTAAACCTTCTATGTTGGATTTAACAACCCAAAATTACATTGGAAAATCTCAGTGGCCCGATCCAAATTTAAATGCGATGATAGACGATTTTAAAATTTTCAATTATGCATTGGGTGAAGAAAAAATAAAAGAACTTACACAAATTGAACTCGCCAGCGATAACTTTTCAATTGAAGTATCCGGGGAAACATGTCCGGACAAAAACAATGGAAAGATAACAATTATTGGAAAGTCTGATTTAACATACAGTGCGACCGTAAACGGAGTCCCTTATTCATTCACAGGAAATACTCTAACATTAACTGAATTGACAGAATCAACTTTCGATATTTGTATTTCAGTTGCAGAAGCAAAGACGGAGCAATGTTATTTTGTTGAAGTTCCTGAAAGTGAAATGATGACTGGTAGAATTGCGACAAGTTCCAGCAAAATGCATGTTAAGGTTACTTCAGGAACCGCTCCATATAATGTTGTTGTAAATGGGATATTACAATTCCAGACCGATGAAAAGGAATTTGAGGTTGATGTAAAAATGAACGATCTTCTGGAAGTTAAATCCTCAAAGGATTGCGAAGGAACTCTCTCAAAAAAGATCACACTTTTGGATGCTGTTATTGCCTCGCCAAATCCATCAAAAGGACTTTTCGAAATTACCATCCCAACGAATTCTGATAAAGTAATGTTAGAAATTTACAATATGAACTCGGCACTCATATCTAGAAAGGTTTATAATATTGAGAATAAAAAAGTTTTTGTAAATATTGAAAATGAGCCACCTGGAACTTATCTAATTAGAGTTAATTCTGACCCTGTAGAAACAATTCGGATTATTAAAAAATAATTTTAAAAAGCATCACGTACTTTTTAATGATTCGTATGATTATAAAAGAAAAGAATTCGGTATTAAATGAAATTTGAATTAAGGAAGTTGAATTAGCCATGTGAATTTAAAGGAAATAGAAACGGTATCTGGATAAACCGGATACCGCTTTTTCCAAAGATGTATTTTAAATCCATCGTAGGAAACGTAAATTAATTCTTTTTCTCTTGCAACACAATTTTCCCAAATTCTACAAAATCATATTATCGGTTTTTTACGCTATGGTATGAAGACCAGGAAGCAATATATCATTGGAATTTTTAAATAGGCTCCATGCCAGGTTAAAAATTTTCCAAATATTCTGTTGTCAAATTGGAAACTCTAATAATATGGCTCTTGCAGTAAAGAAGTCAAAGTTTGGAAAGATTTAAAAAATGAATTTAGAAACAATGAAAATGAATAAGACAATATTAACGGTTTTCCTCGTACTGATCACAATTACATGCATGGCTCAGCACAAACAAAATGAATGGGAAAATCCACAAATTTTGGACAGAAACAAAGAAGAAGCTCACACCCAGTTCGTTTTATATAAGAATGAAGCAACAGCAAAAGAAGCTGATAAAAAAGCCTCGGAATATTATAAAAGCCTGAACGGTACCTGGAAATTCAATATTGTTAAGACCCCGACTCAAAGGCCAAAAGATTTCTATGAAGTTGGACTAAATGATGGGAATTGGAAAAACATTTCTGTTCCCTCTAACTGGGAATTAGAAGGATATGATATTCCCATTTATACAAATGTAACCTACCCTTTCCCTAAAAATCCGCCCTATATCGATGAAAAATATAACCCGGTTGGAAGTTATCGCACTACATTTACCATTCCACAGGGCTGGGATGAAAAAGAAATTATCATTCATTTCGGTTCCATTTCGGGATATGCACAGATTTATTTGAACGGGAAAGAAGTAGGGATGACCAAAGCATCTAAGACCCCGGCAGAATTTGATATCACTCCTTTTTTAAAAGAAGGAGAGAATCTGTTGGCAGTGCAGGTTTTCCGCTGGCATGATGGAAGCTATCTGGAAGATCAGGATTTTTGGCGTTTAAGCGGAATTGAACGAGATGTTTATTTGCAAGCCATTCCAAAAACCACCATCTGGGATTACTGGGTAACCGCTAATCTTGATGATCAGTACAAAAACGGAATCTTCAACTTAACTGTGGATCTTCGAAAGTTTGAGGGTAGTAAAATAAAAAAGACCGCGGTGAAAATAGAACTTTTCAGTCCTGAGGGTGAAAAGGTTTTTTCAGAAGAAAAAAAGAAACTATCAGCTGATGAAAAGGTGAAATTTTCCACAAACATTCAAAATGTTCAAAAATGGAGTGGAGAATTTCCTAATCTTTATTCATACCTGATCACCCTTTCAAATAAAAAAGGGGAGATTCTTGGTGTGATTTCAGGGAAAACAGGTTTCAGAAAAGTCGAAATCAAAGACGCACAATTAATGGTTAACGGGGAACCCATCACTGTAAAAGGAGTAAACCTGCACGAGCACCACGGTACAAAAGGCCACGTTCCAGACAGAGCGATGATGATAAAGGATATTGAACTAATGAAGCGTAATAATATCAATGCGATTCGGATGAGTCATTATCCTCACGGGATTGAGTTGTACGAACTGGCTGATAAATATGGAATGTATGTCGTTGATGAAGCCAATATTGAAACCCATGGTATGGGAGCAGAATGGCAGGCTGGTTTTGACAAATCTAAACACCCCGCTTATCTAAAAGAATGGGCTCCTGCACATTTGGATAGAATTAAGAGAATGGTTGAAAGGAGTAAAAATCATCCTTCAATTATCATCTGGTCAATGGGTAATGAAAGTGGTAACGGGCAGGTGTTTTATGATGCCTATGACTGGATTAAAGAACGTGACACTACCAGAATGGTCCAATTTGAACAAGCCGGGGAAAACAGGAATACCGACATAGTTGCTCCGATGTATCCAGGATTAAAGAACATGATAGAATATGCCGAATCTGAAGATAAGAAAAGGCCATATATTATGTGTGAATATTCACATGCTATGGGAAACAGTAACGGGAACTTCCAGGAATACTGGGATATTATTAACAGCAGCAGTCATATGCAAGGAGGTTTTATCTGGGACTGGGTAGACCAAGGACTGGAAGCGGAGACCAAAGAAGGAGAAAAATTCTGGGCTTATGGTGGCGATTTGGGTGGAGAAAATCTTCAAAATGATGAAAATTTTAATGCTAACGGCCTTGTTGACGCCGCCCGTAATCCCCATCCTGCCCTTCAGGAAGTAAAAAAAGTTCACCAAAACATTAATTTTCAACTTAAAAATAAAAAAAACCTAATTGTTACTAATAAATTCAACTTTACGAATCTTGACAGATATGGTTTTAAATGGCAATTATTCGCCGATGGCGAAATAGTAGAAAAAGGTAATTTTAAGGTTTCCGTAGCACCTAACCAGAAAAAAGAAATTCAACTTGATCTTCCAAAATTGGATGATAGGGAATATTTTCTGAATGTTCATGCCTATACTTTAGAGACCACTGAACTTGTTCCGGAAGGTCATGAGATCGCCAGAGAACAATTTAGTATTGGAGATAAAACTTTTTTTACTGGAGAGAATAATTCACTAGAGAGCCAAAATTTAAAACATTCGATTAAAGGAGATGTTTTTCATTTTAGTACCGATAAAATTATCGGCGAACTAAATTTGGAAACAGGAAAGCTTCAAAAATATAGTTTTAAAAACGAGGATTTTAAGGTGATTTCCCAATTCCCAGAACCATATTTCTGGCGTGCTCCAACAGATAATGATTTTGGCAACAAAATGCCCCAAAAACTTAAAGCCTGGAAACATGCCCATCAAAATCCCGAAGTAAAAGATGTTAACGTGGGCAAACATAACGACAAGGGAGTAGCGGTAATTGTAACTTATGAATTAGCCGAAGTCCAGGTGCCTTATACTGTTGAGTATTTTATTGAGAACAACGGGGATATTAAAGTTACTTCCAGTATAGACATGACCGGAAAAGAGTTGCCGGAGTTGCCAAGGTTTGGGATGCGTGTGGTATTGCCAGGCGATTATAATAATTTGAATTACTATGGTAGAGGTCCCTGGGAAAATTATGCCGACAGAAATACCTCGTCGTTTGTTGGACAATATGAAGACAAAGTGGCCAACCAGTTTACCTGGACATACATTCGTCCACAGGAATCGGGTTATAAAACCGATGTTCGCTGGCTTACTTTAAAAGATACTCATGGAAATGGATTGAAAATCGTTGGCCATCAGCCCCTTGGTTTTAGTGCCCTGGATATCCCTACCGAACAACTAGACGCCGGCGAATGGAAAGCACAACGCCACCCAACCGATCTGGAACCACAAGATAAAGTATTCCTCCATATAGACCTAAAACAACGCGGGCTTGGCGGGGATAATAGCTGGGGCGCTCTTCCACATGAAAAATACAGGTTAATGGATGACCATTATACTTATACCTATAGTATGTCTTTAATTTCTGAAGATAAATCTCTGAGTGCTAAATAATAAAATAACGATGATGAGATCGAAATGGTGCTTTTTATTAATATTGATCTGGGCGATTCCCTTAATCGCTCAGGAGGATCTCATCATAAATACAACTAATCGGGAAAATATTTCCCTGAACGGTTCCTGGCATTATATTCTTGACCCTTACGAAACCGGATTTTACAATTATCGTTGGCAGGAACGAAATGAAAATGATAGTGAAGCTTACTGGCACCAACCGGTCGTAAAAAACAAATCAGATCGCAAAGAACATGGTTACAAAGATCCTTATACGATTCAGGTTCCCGGTGACTGGAATTCGCAGGATGATATTTTTAAATATTATGAAGGAACCGTTTGGTATCAACGTGAATTTGATCTTTCTGAGATAAAGAAAGGATATATATATCATCTCTATTTCGGAGCTGTGAATTATGAAGCACATGTCTACTTAAATGGAAAAAAATTAGGGATGCACAAAGGCGGCTTCACCCCTTTCAATTTTGAAATCCCTAAAGGTCTTTTAAAGATAAAAGATAACTACCTGGTCGTTAAGGTCGATAATAAAAGGCATCCTGATGAAATCCCTACCGTAAATACCGACTGGTGGAATTATGGTGGAATTACAAGAGATGTCAAGTTACTTATAATGCCCGAAAGTTATATTCAGAATTATTCTCTGCATTTGGACCAAAGTCAAGATATTAAAAAATCCATCAAAGCCCAGAAATTTCTTCTTTCAGGAACTTTAAAATTTAATAAACCTTCTGAAGGTGAGGTGGTTATTACAATTCCAGAATTAAAACTACAGGAAAAAGTAGAAGTCCATGGAGAGGAAGCCAGCTTCCAATTTGATTCAAAAAAAATTAAATTATGGTCTCCTAAAAATCCTAAACTTTATGAAGTAACATTCAGTTTTGCAGGAACTATTCTTCAGGATAAAATAGGGTTCAGAAAAATCGAAGTTCAAGGAAAAAATATTCTTTTTAACGGCGACAAACTCTTTCTACGAGGGATAAGTATACATGAAGAAATTCCGCAGGATGAGCGACGCGCTAAGAATAAGGCTGATGCCGAACAATTGTTTGGCTGGGCAAAAGAGCTGAATGCCAACATGGTTCGACTCGCTCATTATCCTCATAACGAATATATGACCAAAATGGCAGACTCTATTGGGATGCTGGTATGGAGCGAAATTCCGGTATACTGGACAATAAATTTTGAAAATAAAAATGTTTATAAAAAAGCTCAAAAACAACTGAAAGAAATGATTATTCGGGACCAGAATAAGGCCTCCATCATTATCTGGTCAGTTGGGAATGAGACGCCGGTTAGCGAAGCTCGCACCAATTTTATGAAAAACCTCATCAACACCGCCAGAGAACTGGATGATTCCAGATTAATATCTGCCGCACTTGAAGTTGGTTACAATCGAGATAAAAATTTTGTCGACGACCCGTTAGGGGAATATACAGATATTGTTTCGGTAAATGAATATTTAGGTTGGTATGGAGACCTGCCCAATGCTAAAGAAAATTCCAATTGGGACCTCGACTATGATAAACCATTATTCTTCAGTGAAACAGGTGCTGGAGCTAAAGGAGGATATCACGGTGGCAAAGAACAGCGCTGGACAGAAGAGTTCCAGGAATGGTATTTTGAGGAAACCATAAAAATGATGAAACGAATGCCTGAAAACTACACTGGAATTTCCCCATGGCTTCTTGTAGATTTCAAATCGCCACGAAGGAATAACCCAATATTTCAGGAAGGCTGGAATCGTAAAGGGCTCATAGACGATAAAGGAAATAAGAAAAAAGCGTTCTATACGCTAAAGGAATATTACAAGAACTTGAAAAACAGAAAAAATGATTAACAATGTAACTTCTCCAAAATTCTTGGTTTTCTGCCTTATTCTAAGTTTTATGAATAGCTATGCCCAGGAAAAAGAATCTGAACTACCTAAAGGTTATAAGCTTGTTTGGGCAGAGGAATTTAATGCTTCTGGCAAACCGAATCCTGAATATTGGTCTTATGAACAGGGTTTTGTTAGAAATAAGGAACTGCAATGGTATCAAAAAGATAACGTTTTCATTAAAAATGGAATTCTAATAATTGAAGGACGCAGGGAACAGGTTAAAAATGATCAGTATAAAGTAAATAGCAATGACTGGCGGAAAAATCGCGAATATGCAGAATATACTTCGTCAAGTATAAATACCAGCGGGAAATATAGCTTCAAATATGGAGTGATGACAGTAAAAGCCAAAATTGATACTTCCCGAGGTATGTGGCCTGCAATCTGGACTCTAGGTATTAATAAACCCTGGCCATCTAATGGTGAGATTGATATTATGGAATTTTATTTAGTGAATCAAGAACCGGCAATTCTCGCAAATGCTGCCTGGAAAAGCAGTATGGAAAATGTCTCTTGGGATAGTGAGAAAATCCCGTTTTCAAAATTTATCGAGAAAGATCCGAAGTGGGAGGAGAAATTTCATATATGGAAAATGGACTGGACGGAGGATTACATAAGAATTTTTCTAGATGATGAATTATTGAACGAAATAGATTTATCAACCACTACTAATCCAGATGGATTTAATCCCTTTCATCAACCTCATTATATCTTACTAAACCTGGCGATTGGTGGAAATGGTGGAGATCCTTCTAAATCAAAATTTCCTGGAAAATATATGGTTGATTATGTTAGAATATATCAATCTAATAAGTAAAAACCTTTCAAAAATTGTTTAATGATAATAGATTAAACCGTTTGAGTTAAGCCTTAACAAGCTGTTCAAAAGAACCGAAAATCGAATTTAAATAGGGCTAAAATATGAGTCAGGTATTCACAACCCTTTAAATTTACAAAATAATGTATGATGAACCGTATTAAAAGTTTCTTGTGGCTTTTTTTACTCTGGACAGCTATTACATTTGCTCAGGCTCCTATACTTACGGCTAGTGGAAATCAGTTGTACTGCCCATTATCAACAATTCCAATCGTAACTGCCGTTAATATTCAAAATCCAACTTCCTCGCCCGTAAATGGTGTATATATACAAATTTCTGAAGGATACGATGCGCAATACGATAGACTGCTTCTAACTGGTAACCATCCTAATATCTCCTCGAGTTGGGATAGGACTACGGGAAAACTGAAATTATCTAAAAACCCTGGGGCTCCCCTGAATGATTTGATTAATGCTTTATACAATGTCAATTTTCAAAGTAATAACAGGGCCATAGCCGGTGAAAGAGTTTTTTCAATCACAACAGGTCAGGCTAATTACCTTTCTTCAACAGGACATTATTATGAGTATGTAGCAGATTTAGGGATCTCGTGGAAAGATGCTAGAAATAAAGCGGAACAACGCACTTATAATGGCCTGCAAGGTTATTTAGCTACTCTTACTTCATCCGAAGAAGCTCAACTTTGTGGAGAACAGGCAGATGGTGCTGGTTGGATTGGCGGAACCGACGAAGCAATAGAAGGTATTTGGAAATGGGTTACCGGACCGGAAGGGTTGAATGGTGGAGTTATATTTTGGAATGGAGATGCATCGGGCTTTACCACAACTTTTGCAAATTGGAATATCAACCAACCAGATAATGCACATGGCGGCCCGGGTGAGGATTACGTACATATCACAGATCCATCTGTAGGTACTCGAGGTGCATGGAATGATTTGAGAGTCGAAGGGGATCCTCAAGAGGTATGGGAATATCATCCCAAGGGCTATATTGTAGAATATGGCGGAATGCCCGGTGATCCGGAAATCAATATTTCGGCCAGCACCCGTATTTATTCAGCATCTATTACAGAAACCACAAATGCTTATACCTGCGGAACAGGTGAAGTTTTAGTCAATGCCAAGGCAAGTGACGGAACAATCTATTGGTTCACTGAAGCTTCAGGTGGCACACCCATACACGAGGGAAATGAATACAATCCTATAGTAAATGCAATAACAGATCTTTACGTTTCGGCCGGACCAGTAGGCTGCTACCAAGGTCTACGGGAGCGAATTACAGTTACTTACTACGATCCAGTCAACGTAAGAAAGGTGGTTACGCTCACCAATTGTGTTTCAGATAATTCTCCAAATGTTTCTTCAACATTTAATTTGGAAGAAGCTATACCACTAATAACAGATGATACTCATTACCAGTTGAATTTTTATAGTTCCCTGCCCGATGCTCAATCAGAAATTGATGAACTGGAATCTGCAATGATTAGCAATGCCACAACTGAAATTGTTTTTGCAAGGGTAACCGACCAAACACCCTGTTACGAAATTGTGCGTATAAATCTTGAAGTCTCCTCCTCTTCCCTTCCGCCAGGTTTTGTTCATATTTTAAGCGCTTGTGATGATGATGGCATTAATGATGGTAAATATCTTTTTGATCTCAGTGAAGCCAGAACACCCATACTCAATGCCTTGCCCGCTGACCAAAATTTCTCGCTTACCTTTTATTATACTGTAGACGATGCTTTAAATAAGTTAAATCCTATTACCGAAGAAAATAATTTCTTCAATGAAAAACCAGGCCATCAGGAAATTTTTGTTAGGATAAAAAATGAGAATACAAGCACATGCTATGCTATTGGACCTTATATAGAACTTTCGGTAAATGAATTACCGAAATTTGATTTGAATAATTTAGGCCAGATCTGTCCCTTAAACCCTTCCTATGATTTAAAACCATTTAATATATCCGGAAGTTATGATTATCAGTGGTATGATGAAAATGGAACCCTAATGAGCACTGCTCCAAATTTAACCGTTACAACTCCAGGTGTATATTCGGTTTTTGCAACTTCCAGCGAAGGGTGTACTTCGGAAACAAAAATGATCGAAATTCTTGATTCCGGTCCAGCTAACATTAATAATAATAATTTAAACATTACAGCTACAGGAGATACCTATCAGATAGAAATTCTAGATCCGGAGCTCTTGGGAATAGGAGATTATCAATATGCACTTGATGATCCTGCAGGAAGTTATCAGGATGAAGAAACTTTCTTTAATGTAAGTTCAGGCACCCATATTCTTTATATCAACGACAAAAATGGCTGCGGAAACAGTAGCTTGAAATTATTTCTTTTTGGTATTCCAAAATATTTTACTCCAAACGGTGATGGTTTTAATGATCACTGGAATATTAAAGGAATATCCAATCCGCAGAATGCTCTTATATTAATTTATGATCGATATGGTAAACTTTTAAGGAAAGTTGATCCTACAAGTAAAGGTTGGGATGGAAACTTTAACGGAATAATGATGCCTGCAAATGATTACTGGTACCAGGTGAAATTGGAAGACGGAAGTACCTTTAAAGGTCATTTCTCATTAATTCGTTCTGCTCAATAAGGTTATTCTCCTATTCTTTTTCTTTATTATTCTTAAAATGAGAAAGATTCCACTCATCATACCATCTAATAACTGGCTTTCCCTCTTCCCATTCGATGGGTAGCCAGATATACCGCCCATCTATGTGATTGTCTGGATTCCACCTATCGGCCATAAAAATAAAAGCATTCTCTCTTCCCTGTACTGGCAGAATATAGGTGCTTTGAGAATGAAAGGTTTTATCAGCATCTATTCCCCGGGCAGGATTTCCAAGTGTTTCCCAAGGTCCCATTACAGAATTTGCCTTAAAGGATCTAGCAGCATTAGGATCCCATCCTGTAAGTCCGGAAGTAATCATATAGTAAGTGCCATCTTTTTCAAATATAGCCGGTGCTTCATTTTGTCCGCCAGGTTGTACCCTAACCCAATTTCCGGTAAAATCTATATAATCATCAGTTAGTTCTGAAATGTGTAGTGTCTGGTTTTCTTCCGAGGAATGAATATGGTAAGCGGTTCCGTCATTATCTATATAAATGGTCATATCGCGCGACATTTGTCCTTGTTCGAAATCCCGGCGTACAAAGGATCCTTCCAGTAAATTCTTTTTCCATTCATCCGTCCACCATTCACCTATCTCTCCTTCTACAAACTCCCGTTTCCAAGATTCCTTAAAGTCTATAGGCCAATAACCGGCATTGGGTCGGTAGGATTTTAAATATTTAAATGGACCTGTTGGAGTATCACTTACCGCGACACCAGTCCTGGCAGCACTGTATCCCTGTCCTTTCAGCTCTAGGTGAAACCACATAACATATTTTTCTGTTTTCTCGTTGAAAATCACTTTTGGCCGTTCCATCACACTCCCGGAAGTGATTTCAGAATTCGGATCTTTTTCGACAGATAGAGCTACTCCTTCATATTTCCAATTATAAAGGTCACTAGAAGAATAGACACTTATCCCCACCCTTGCCTGGCTGCGTTTTCCTTTATGTTCGCCGAACCAATAATAAATACCATCCTGAAACATAATTCCGCCTCCATGGGCATTAATATGCTTCCCGTTTGAATCTTTCCATGATTCTCCGGGATGAAAAGAATCGTATGGAGCTGTATTTTCCTGAGCGTGAATAATGTTTAAACAAAAGAAAAGAAGTAGTAAAATGCTTGATTTTTTTATCATAATTATTTTATTGGGCCACAATTGGCTATTTAATAATTCCTTCTAAAGTTGGTTTTATTTCAACAATACTGCCATCATCTTTGAACTCAACTTTATCCATGGCTACTTCACGATGGAAACCGGCAGCATCACCCATTTGGATCCCTTTAGGTCTAGTAAATCTATGATAAATGATATACCATTTATCAGTTCCTGGCATATTAATAATTGAATTATGACCAGTTCCATAAATCTGTTTGTCATCATCTCTCTGAAGGACTAGATTATTATCAGGAATATTCAATGGACCTAGTGGCGAATTTGAAGTTGCATATCTTACTCGATAATTGGGACTTCGGGTATCATCCTCAGACCATAGAAAATAATATTTACCATCACGAAAGAAGACTTCAGCACCTTCCCTAAAAGTATTATCTGGAGTCAGTACTTTGATCGTCTCTCGTTTTATACTGATCATATCCTTATTTAGTTCCGCTACTGCCAAATAGCCATTACCCCAATACAAATAACTTTTATCTGATACCGGGTCGTTGAAAACATCAGGGTCAATTTCCTGACCTCCATGAATTCCTCTAGGTTTAAAATCGATTAAAGGTTTCCCACTGTCCTTAAAAGGGCCGGCTGGATGGTCGGAAACTGCCACTCCAATTTTCCGCTCCGCAGTAAAATAAAAGAAGTATTTATAATCTCCGTTTATTTCCTTTTCCGCAATTGTTGGAGCCCACGCATTATTATTAGCCCACGATACATCAGTCCTTAAATTCAGGATAGTATCTTCCTTTTTCCAATTGATAATATCTTCAGAAGAAAAGGTTCTGAAATAGGCACCCGACCAGTTGTTAAATCCGTCGCTAGTAGGATAGAGATAATATTTATGTGTTTTATTGGAATACAGAATTTCCGGATCGGCATAATATCCTTCTATAATCGGATTATTATTTACTGAAACGGCAACCCGATAAGTTTTAGTTTCATTCCCAACTGTTAACCTGTACTCAACAGGAGCATTTTCAAAATTCTGAGGATTTCTAGGTTCAATAGCATCTGTCATTATCAACTGAAATCCAGGCTGAAAATGGGAAAGATCTGTTCCTGGCCTTACAGGAATAAAAATAGAATCCTGGTCCTTATTAATAACCACATTATTCGATTTCACTTTTTTTCCAGACACCGAAGAGATTCCCGGAATATTACTGGAAGGAAACTTTTTCAGTAATCTTTTGGTTTCTTTTTGGGTGATGGGGATAACACTACCATGACGGGGATGAAAATTCATAGAGACTTTCTGATCTACCACTTTGAAATTTTTCAGATCTGTACTTTCAGCAAACTGGTATTTCCCATCCATATATATATCATACATAAGGATGTATTTATCAGAATTCAAGAGTTTAAATACCCCGGAACCTTCTACTGCTTTATCAGTTTGGTCTACATTTCCTGAAAGCGGCTTATAACCTCTGGTCAAACTATCTGAAATTGCAACTTTAATACCTTTATCACTTTCGCCTTCAGTTTTATAGAACAGGTAATATTTGTCATCCTTTAAAACAATATCGCCATCGATCGTGGCTTTTTCATTCGGATTAAAAAACAATTGCTTTGGTTCAGATTCAAGTGCAGAGAAGTCCTCGTTTGCATAGGCGTAATAGATCTTATCATAGCTACCCGGCTGAAGCATAGAAAAATAAACCATATACTTTCCTTCTTCTTCATCATAAAAGGTTTGGGGAGCCCATACTCTGTTTACATCTGAAAATTGCTCTGAATAGGTTTCGGGAATATCAATTAATGAAGATTCCCAGTTTATCAGATCATCAGATCTCAACAAAAGCATCGCTGTATTGGTCCAACCTTTAGCAGATTTTAAATCGGTAAGTACCATGTAAAACTTTCCGTTTTCACCCCTGAGAATATGAGGGTCCCGTACTCCTCCCGCTTTACTAAAATCAATTGTTTTGATAATTGGTTTATCATCATTAAGCGCATAATAATTATATCCATCAGAACTTATCGCATAATGAACTGCCTCTTCACCTTCACCGTTTCCGGTAAAATACGCAAAGAGATAATGGGAATATTTCTGTGAATTATTGCTGGTGCAGGATTCAAAAGAAATGGTAACCAAACATAACAATAGAAAAGTTACAAATCTGGGAATCATAAATAAAAGATTTATTCGAATATAATGATATTTTATTAAATGTAATAAATACATTTAATAAAATATCTAACCTATCGGGCATATTCCCAAAAGGGATAATAAAAATATATTACCTAAGGCTTTGGTTCATGCATTATGTGTGTTTGATAATTTCAAATGCGCATTTAAAATTCTTATCCAAATACGTTGCAATTTTATATCACAGCTCCCCAATAAAACAGGTTATTTCAGTTATAATTGAAGTAAGTTAGAAAGGATAGGATTCCAAAATAAAGATTAATTAAAGTGTCTAAAATTTAGCAGTAACTACTTAGGTTAGATTGATCAGTAAATTTTTAGCTCAATTGAGTCTTTTTCGAGAATGTGGACCAATTCTCTCTTTAGAATAAACCAATTATACAAGCCTCTAAAATTAAAAAAAAGTATAAAAACTATCGAGAAGAAATATTATAAGGGTCAAATAATTCTCAGCTAGGAAATTGACTATAATTCTATATATCTCTTTCATATTAAAATCTGAAGAAATCAATTTTTGTGGATATATTACTCCAGGCGGTTTTCGGTTATCGCCAGTTGGCGGAGTAAGGGATGTGGATTTGTCGGCTCAACCTTTTGTTTCTTGGTTTTCTAAATTACACTTTTTCGACAAAACCCGCTATTTACTATAACCGATGTTGGGCTTAGTACTTTATGTTCATCACTTCATATTTTTCTAAAATCCCAGGTAAATTTTCTTCCCAACTTATGACTTCTAGTGGAAATAAATTTTGATAATATTTTGGAAGATTAAGATATGAATGCGCTGGCAAATTCAATTGTTCGGTTACATACATTTCATAAATTGTATTTCCTAAGTCGCTAAATGGTTGTTTTATGATGAGCTTGACTTTGAAAACATCTAATCCATCAATAATTTTTTTATCCTCTTTATTTTCTGACTTTTCAATATCAATTTGGTTCTCAAATAGATCATATTTTCTGTAATTCGTAGACTTATCTTTTGAATAATAATTTAAAACTCCTTTTCCTTTTTCAATCATTATATAATCTCCGATCATTATTTCTTTTTCTACTTGATGCCGCCAAATAGAATCATTCTTTATTTCCAATATAATTTTTGATTCTGGAGTATTTTTCATAAACTCATTCATTTGTCCTAAAACATTTTTAGCTTGAGAAATTTGATCAGTAGCTGAGATTTCTTTTATTATTAAAGAATCCTGTTTTTTCTGTAAATTTTTAAATCCTGAATCAGTGATAACAAATGATTAACTTATTACTATTTCGCTTGGAATAGAATCAAAATGTTGGGCATATGAATCAAAATAAACGATAAATAATACCACTAAAATCAAAATTCTTTTCATTAAAATCAAGTTTAAGAGTATTAAGCCCAACGTTTACGGTTATCGCAAGTTGCGAAAGTAGGGGCGCGGACTTGCCGACTTGCCATTTTCTTTTCAGCTTCTGTAGTTACACTTTTTCGGCTAAATCCGTCTTTATTTGCCATGAACCGCCTTGGGCAATGTTATTCTATTAAATCTAATTTTAATCTATTATGTTCAGAAGGTTTTTCCATTTTCCATACGGATACGTGTTTATTAAGCTTATTTGCTTTTAAAACATTTTCAATGTAGTTATCCGGGCACTTATATCCACATACTATATTTCTCAGTGCTTTTCTATTAATATTATATTTTCCGAATTTTTCTTTTACTAATCTTAATTCTTTTTCGTAAGCCCAATTTTCTTGTTTTAGATAAAAAATTTCGAAAATATCATTTTCATTTTCTAGCAATTCAATTGAAATTTTTTTTAATTCATTTTTATAGTTCATAAGCCTCAAACCTTTGAAAAAGTCAGAATCTAAATCTGATTTGTATTGTAAATACAAGCCCTGATGACTATTAGCATAATTTGCCAATAATGGCATATTTACTCCAGGAAGCAGTGAAAAACAAGCTATTCCGTGTTTATTAATGAAATTAGGAATTGACTCTCTAATCGTCTCCTCTACCTGTGATGAGCTTAATTTTTTTTCAATATATTCTACTTGTTTCTTTCCAACTATATTTTCAAATGTTTTGAAGAGTTTATCGATATTAATGTTTTTTAATTCTATCAAGTCTGGTGTTGAATCAAAAGGATCATTTAATAATTCTCTTTTTTGAAAATAAACATATGAATTTTCTATTTCATCTAATGTAAAATCATTGTTTGGTCTATATCTGAATAGATAAGGTTTTCCAGCTTTTTCAATCTCTTTCAACATAATTCTGATAATATTACCCAAGGCGGTTCAAAGCAATATAACTGTTTAATCTACAATGTGCCTGGGTAATTAAAGTATCACGAATTATTCATAATTAAATAATTCTTTAAAAGAAACTTCTAAAACTATTGCCAGAGATATCAATGTTTCGAAGGTAGGATTGGCCTCTCCCTTTCTATTTCTCCACTTAGTCTTTTGATAGTAGTCCTTTTAGATAATTTTTGTTTTAAAATACTCCTATATGGAAATCTGGAGGTATGAAAAATGAGGGATTAATTTTTTTTAGAATATTTATACTTTCAGGAAAAATAAAACTACATCTCAATTTTATGCTTTTTGATATCAAAATCAAAATCAAATAAATCTTTAGGATCAATTTGCATCACGCTAGCAAGTTTTAAAATGGTTTCTAAGGTAGGGTTACCTTTTCCTTTTTCAAATTTGTTATAATTACTTGGATCGAATTACCTTCGTAAATGGCATTGATGTTATCGTACCATATTGATTCGTCACGTTGGATATATTTAGGTTTATTGCGAACAATAGTGCTGCAATAATAAACAGAAGTCTCATCTTTTGAAAACCCATTCTTCTGAGTTGGGGGACTTTCAAGTTCATCGATATGAATTCTAAATTCCAGCCCACTCTGGTATTTCTTCAGAAAGTTCACAAGTTTCTCTTCTTCTAACCTTGTTAAAAATTGTTTTTTTCTGGTACGGTCTTGTTCGATCCAGTAGTTAGCAATATGAATATTTAAGATACCTGGTTCATCTATGATTTTATAAAAATTGACATTTGGGAACTTAGACATCAAGATATCTGCCCATCGAGCCATTGGCATTAATACACCCTGCAATCCTTTAGGAATATCTCTATCCTCTAGACTTGGAACTAATTTAGTCTTGTATTTTGGTTTTCTTTTAGAAATTTTAACCGGAAGGAAAATAGGTTTGATAGACTTTTCGAACTCTTCTTCAATAGTAACAAAATCAACCTTTCTGTTTTTAATATAAATAACAAAAGAGCCATCTGAAGTTTGATGAATCAAGGTTTTAAGTTCGGGATATTTTGCACGTAAGTTTAAATCCGTTTTACGAACCAACCCATAATTTTTCTGTTCATCATTTTTAATTGATGTATAACTCATCTGATTTTTTCGCTATCTTTTACCACCTGAACGCACCAGCCATTAATTCAATTTCTGCGCTTTTGATTCCGATTTTATTTGCTACATTTTTCCAATCCTTGACTGCAGATAACACTTGGTCAAGAATGGTTTCCATTTCATTATCACTTAAACGAAAATATTGACCTACGCTTTTAGCTAATTCAAAATCCAAAGCATTATCATCCATATCTATATTAAGGGATAAACCGTCTTTTTCAATTGAAGGGTTTAAATCATAAGCTGGTGACAAAACCCAACCCTTTTCGGTTAGAATAAATCCGTGATTTCTTAGGTGGTCATCCGAATTTGAAATAGCAATATTAAACACAATTCTTCGCCAGAGTTGGTGTAAATTAGTTTCCACATCAACACCATAGTTCTCAATAAACTCAACAATTTCTAAATAACTAGGTGTCTTATCTCTAATGATATCTTCCGTATTTCCTGTCATTGTCATTGCTGAGGCAAAGTGGATTCGTTTACCATTATCCCTATCAAATCGCTTGGTCAAGAATGTATAGTATTGACCGTTTATCTTTTCAATTTTAGATTCTGCCATTTCTATACCAGAAGCAATGGCTAATTTATAGGCTAAAAATTCCCAAGCCGCTTTATCCACTGTATCAGTCTTAGATGGAAATTTAGCAATCCACAAATTCTTTTGGGTATCAAGAATATTAGCCTTTGGTCTTGCACCACCTAGAGAAGAACCGGGTGCGATCAAAATTGCTATCCATTTTCTAATCGCATCACTTTGGTCATCATTTTCCAACTGAATTACCGCCTCCTGAAGCTCACCGAGTGATGACCAAGGTGGTGTTGGACTTAGTGTATCGTTATCCAAGAATGGGCCTTCGAGTTCTGTTTTAAAGCGTAAAGCACCCATTCTACTCTCATCAAAAACCCCGAGCAGATAATCTATTTCATACAAAGTATCCGCTTTTACGTTTTTCGCCCTAGCATCTTGTGCAGCTCGTCTTTTCATTAGAGTTTTCCCCCAAGTATCTGGCATACTATCTAAAAATATTCCAAAGTTTTCTTTATTGGCTGGATACTGTGGCCCTGAGTAAAATTCTATATCCGGGTCTAATAATCGCTGCGCATCGGTCTTTAACCAATCCTTGTTATACTCAAAACTAAATGCTTTTTTCCCTTTGGCAAAATGAGCCGAAAGTACGCCTACCAAGGTTGGCTTTTCCAAGGATGCCCAATCTGCAAATACATATATGTCAAATTTTCCTCTAGCCATTTTTCTTATAGTAAATCAAGGTCTTGTAATTTTCTACCGAATTCATCATCCACGGCAAGCTTTCTAAAATCGTCTTCTAAATTCAATACCCGTAATACATTAAAATAAGAACCTATGGCAACTGCCGGATCTCCTTTTTCAATTCTATAAAGTGTGGTACGATTAATACCCGCACGTTCAGAAACCTGCTCTGTAGTCAGCTTTCTTCGTTTTCTGGCGAGCTTTATATTCTCACCCAACTGTTCGAATACTTTCTGATATTTCGGTAAAAGAATTGATTTCTTAGAATTCATTTTGATGTATATTTACCACAAAAATATAGTTATTGTTGATAATATACAACATAAAAAAGTTGAAAGTTTCGCTTCGAATACAAAGCACAAGAAAATAATAGTCTAAAATATCATCATTTTTCAATCATCCCTAATGCAGAATTTCATTGTGGATATAGAAATCTTATAGTAATAATAAAATTGCCGTAGGTTAAAATATATTTTAAATGTATCTAATATGCCCAATGCAACTTCGTACTAATAAGGTGATTTTTCAAACTAAACTATTTAGAGCTCTTTTGAAATTATCACTACTTCTAACGGATGATTTAAAGATTTCTACAAGTTCCTTCCAATAAACCGATGAGACTTTATTTCTTATTCCTTGACAAATTATTTTGGCTAATTGTTCCTCAAAATCCGTCCACTTCTCACTTACAATAATTTCTGTTCTTGGTGAATTGAGATCTAAATCCCTTTCTCCACAAACATCTACTACTAAAATCAAAGGAAATGGCCAACTTAATTTAACCTGATTATTTTTCATCCGCCAAGATTCCGGAAACAGACTAGCTGGCACTTCAATTCCATGAAGAGAAAGGCGAGATTTTGACTTTGTCAAATCGCTAGAAGAATTATCAGTTCTAATATCTCCGTCATCACTTATTGTGATTGACCTGGAACTCTCATCTATTGAGTTAACACTTATTTTAAGCTCTCTCTCAAGTGTGAAAGTTTTTCCCTCGACCTCAATATCTCTAGAATTGAGTTCAAGATACTTGACTGGCTTATCATGGCTTTCCAAAATTGCCACAGTAGCGGAACCAAGAATTCCTATATCCTCTCGATCAATTTTGATTTCAATGAACCTAATGTTCTCATTTTGTTCCCAAGAATAATCCTTCAACTCATAAGAGGTAATTTCTTTAAAACTATTGATATTTCTAGTTTTTTCATATGAGTTAGTTTCAATTCTTATATTAAAAGGGGGATTTGGAATAACACTTTCGACATTTTCTATGAACTTACCCTCGGACATATCCTCCCAAGGGTTTTTATTTTTTCTTAAAATTAATTTTGTGGTGGTTCCTGGTTTGTTTCGCTTACCATCTTTTATCCAAAATATACTCTCCTGACCCTCAACCGTAATATTATATGAATCGCTTGATCTATGAGGACCATACACTCTTTTGGTATCAACAATCAATACATCAGAAATCATAAAGCAAGATAGAATACCAATACCAAATCTGGATGTTGGGTAAAACTCTGCATTTGATTCTGCTTTTAGGTTGTAAAAGTCTTTAGATTTATAAAAAGAAGAACCGATTTTGGAATAATAATTATCAATTATGTCTTCATCCATACCAGTTCCATTATCTATTACTTCAAGAACATTATCTCCATTTTCGGTATAGTACTTCACCAAAATCTCTGGCTCGTATAAATTTCCCCACGTGCTTTCCTGTGCTTTTCTTAGTAAACAAGCATCAATAGAATTTTGTAGCAACTCACGTAATGCAACCTCTGGGTTTCCATAAAGTTTAGTTCCCATTAAAAGGTCAATTACTTGGGTTTTGCTAAGGTTAAATTTGGTATCCTTATAGATGTATAGAGGCTTATTTTTTATATCTGTTTTAGTCCTAATTTTTTCTCTATTTACCTGCAAGGGTAATTTTAAGTGTAAGTCTCTCTCCTTTGAAAAATGGAAATCATTTAAAGCTGATATTACATTATTTGCGAGACTAAGCTCGTGGTCAATCATTGAACAAAATTCGTGAATTGATGCTTCAATTACTGGATGAGAACATTTTGCGCTAAACTGTATCAAGTCAGGACTAATTTCCCATGCCTCAACGGCTCTGTGCTTATTCCATTCCTTTACAGAAATTGGATTTCTCACATACAAATGAGAATACAAAATTTTCGGGGTTCTCTTTCCGTCAAAATCCAGAATATCCGCTAATCTCAAAATAACCCCCACAAGAGGCAAACAAGCATAAATTTCTGGACCACAAACTAGGTTTTTATCTAGATCCAAAAGTTTTAAGGCATCCTCATTGTGACTATAGCAAATCTGTGCAAGATCTACTGTCAAATCAGTATCTCGGTACACTACTTTATTTGACCAGTCTTTTTCTATAATTGTTCTAGCTCTGTCAGCGTGAGTTTGCCGAATATATTCTGTAATTAAATAAGATTTTACAAGTTCTGCCTGAGAAAATTGATCTTTAGAAATCAGTTCATTCAATTTTTTTTCATCTTCAGGTCTAGAGTTATAAAATCTTTTAAAATCGTCATGAAAGCTTTTTTCTTCAGCATCTAAATCAGGCTCATTATCCCATATTTTTTTCCAAGCCAAAACTTCCCTTTCATTTGGTGCCATACCGATATCGTGAAAAAAGGCACCGGCAATAAGCAGTAATAATTCTGGTGGTGAAAGCTTTTCAATTTTTTCTTGGGGTATGAGCCTTTCCATTAGGTGTAATACACGAAATAAATGGTCTCCATCGTGTAGAGTGAATTCACCCATATGTCGCACGATGGTTTTCGTTCTTTGGAAAGCAAATGAGGTCATTTTTTCTACAAGTGCTATAACCTCTGAATCTTTTTCAAGACATTTTTTCTTTAATGTAATAAAAAGTAAGCTCTTTTTTAATCTCAAAAGAAATTCATCTTTATAATCATCTATCATTCTTTATTGCTGTTTTTTATAATCTAAAATACTGCTGAATAATATATAATTATCTCCACTAAGATTATAGTTTTATAATGTAATAATTTAGTATCATAGATTGATCAATTAAATATCGACCTCACCTCCTCGTAAATCCTCTCAAAATTAGCCTCTATTTGTGCCTCTGAAAAAAATATGGAATCGTCCGGTAAATTTCGTTCGATTTTTGGAACTTTAAATTGTACTTTTTTATCTTTCCCATCGGCGTATGTAATAAATTCCCCCTGTTTTAAACGGAAGAAAGAATCGGCCCTCACTTTGGCCATTTCCCTTTCTCCGGTTGATATTTTGGTATCAAAATCAAGACCTGTCCCCCGCATCACCGTTTTGGTTTCACTCTTGATGATTTCAAAAAATCGCTCATAATATCTTGCGGTGTCCGGGTCATTCACTTTTCCGAAGAATTGATAGGATAAATTAGCTAAAATAGCTTTACTGGCTTTATCGCCATACATCATATCATTCTGGATCTTATCCTGCATTACATAAACCGTAGCGATATCATAGCTTCTCAAGGTAGACGGGATTCTGTGCATATTCAGCAATCTAATCGTGGAAGCCTCTTCCATTAAAAGGAATGAATGATTTGAGTTTCGAACACTCATTTGCTTGGTAATAGTATGCAGTATAGTCGCTATCACCGGGGAATAGGCAGTTTCATACTTGGGATTGTTCACCAGGGAAATAACTGCCGGGTTTTCCGGATGATTTATAGTGAGGGGAACTTCATCTGCTGACAAGGCCATAAAAATCTGTTTGGTGCTGATTTTTTTCAGGGCATTGGCCAGCGTACTTTTTACCCCTGCCGTCTGCCTTTCTGAATCTTTCCCGCTAATAAATGCGCTGGCCATGGCACGCGAAGTAGGATTGGTCTCCAAAAAAGCAATCAGGCTATCGGTATCCAGAATTTGATAAATCAGAATTAAATGTGGCAAGCTGCAGTATTGGGGATAGGAAGTCTTAAGTTTCCACATGAGTCCGCCAACCAGGCCTTCCGCAGCATCATTAAAGAACTTATTGGTACCGGTCGCGCCAGATTCCTTTTGCTCCAAAAGATTTTCAATGAGCACCCTGGAAATCTCGTTCACACTCTCCTCATTTTCCAGATATCTGGGTGCTATGGGATTTACTCTATGCAGTATTTTATCAAAGGAAACCACATAAAAGGGAATATCGGGATTATTGAAAAGTGGATAGGCCATTTCCGTAATTTCAAAATCCTTATAATCGTGGATCACCCCACTAAAGGAATAGTTGCTGAAATGTTTTAAAAAACCATGCACCACACTTTCCGTTTTACCACTTCCGGCAGCTCCAATAATAGAAGCACCTCGCATGATATTTTTAATCTGAAATTTTCCATGGTTTATTTTAAAAACCACCTTGTATTTTGCTTCAGAAGCCCCATCATTCTCCCTATTAATGAATACATAGAGGGCGGTATTTCCCAATAATAGCGGACAGCCATAATAAAGCACGAGACTAGATAAATCATTTAAATCCAGACCTGGGTATGCCATAAGAAATATCATAATGACGGTGATCATAAGGTTAATCATAAAAGCGAATCTGGAGATCCTGTAAATCAGAAAAAACAGGATGTGAAGTACTAGCAGCATGGCAATTATAGTAGATAGCGTCATTATCATAATTTTTAAATTAGATTCCTATTGAACCGGAGCGTATAGCCGTATCCACCCCTTGTTTTATTTTATTAAATACTTTTAAAGCCAACTGCACCTTATTGGCGGGGATCGTTGGTAGCATGGGCATCCCGGATTCCCTTAACATCTTAACCGCGATTGCTTTTTCACTGGTCGGTAAACCAATAAGCGCGGAGAAATACATTTTCGGATTTTTAATAAACTCTTTCCTGGCCTGATAGGTTTCGACAAAATTTCGTTGATACTGAAAGGTTTTATCAAAAGTTTGTTCTGCCCTGGAAAAAAACTGATCACGGTCAAAACCCCTTTTCACTAGTTTCCCATTCATTTCCACTTCCGAAGCTTTGTATTTGCTTCCGGGGGACAGACTATAGTAATTGGAGACATCCTTTCGACTAACAATAATGTGGATATGGCTTTGGTTGCCTTCCTTGGGCATCCCCTGAACAATTCGTTCCCCTCCCTGCTGATGTGGTGCTTGCTTTTCCAATTTGACGATCTTTTTTTCAAGGCTTGGAATATTACCCTCTTTTACACCACGTTTAATTTTTTGAATCTCGTCTTTACATTTTAGTATTTTGGTGGCATAAGGCTGATTTTCTTTTACCTGGCGATCCGTTCCTTTAAAAGCCCGCTGATGTTCGATTTTCGCATAATATTTAATATCATTTGCTGTAATTGCCCTGCCGTTGATTTCACGGTTAAAGCATGCGGCATAATCCTTTATAAGCTCACGGGTATAGCGTTTGAGATCTTCACTACTGTTTTGCAATCTTTTTAGTTCATATGAAGACGGGCTTACAGTAATGGCATAAAACTTAGGTTCGACTTTTTTCAATTTTGCAGTATTTCCGTCAATTTCCTGAACTACTTCCCTCGCAGAAATACCCTCCCTGTCCTGATTAAAGAAATGTTCCATATCCTCCTGTTCCACACCTTCATTCTCTTTTTCCAGATAATCCACATAATCCCCTGAACTCTGTGAAAAGGTGCCGCCTAATTTTTGAGCTGAAATAGTGATGTACATGATTCAGTTTTTTAATATTTATTCTGATCTTCCTTCCGGGAACTGTTTTTTTCCAGGATCAACGTTTTCTTTTTCGGTTCATTCCCTTCCAATAGGGATTGCAAAATCGCCAGGGTTGGATTGGCTTTATTTTTTTCCACATCCTTCATAATGGCGATAATCGCATTCATTCTTTTTTTCAATGAGTTTTCTATTTTTCTTCCAGTAGGACCTAATTTTTCCTTCGGAGAAATCTCGTTGTAGAAAAAAAAATCAAGCATGGTAGCCAGGGCTTCTGAATGGGTTTTAAAATGGGTACGTGAAAATTCCTGAAAACGTTCCGCGGTTTTTTTCTTAAATCGAATATTCTTAAAAGGCTCCATATTTTCGCTGTTTTTATCAATTTGCCGCAAATACCTGCCTGTTTACTGGGGTTTCAAGCCCATTTGCCGCAAATTTCAATTTTCAGTAAATCCTGAATACAATTAAAAGACTGATTTACAGTATTTTAAAATAAAAAAGCAGTGTCTAACATCGCATCGCGTGTTACCCTCTTGCTATTCCTTTTTGTCCCGCCAGGCGGACAAAAAAATTATACAATCTGGCTAAACGCCAATTGCCTTTTTCTTAGAATTCAAGATTCCTTATAAAATAAATTGATGGGTATAGGGAGCAGCGAAAGTCAAAATAATAGGCTCACTATACGTAAATATAAACGCTGAAGATCAGCATTTTAAAGATAAGGAATTTTTATCAATTGAAATTTTCAAAGCATAAAAAAACATCTCTGGAATTTCAGAGATGTTCTTTAGGTAATTTTTGCGATTATATATAATAGCATTTAAAGTATGCCTTCATCTGCTAAACTAAAATAATCACCATCGGGGGTCAGGATTAAATGATCAAGGATTTTAATGTCTAAAAGTTCCCCTGCCTTTTTAATTTTTTCTGTCAGGCGTTTATCTGCCTCACTGGGTTTTAAAGTTCCTGAAGGGTGATTATGCGAAATTATCAAATTCACCGCTAATGACTTTAATACTACTGCAAACAGGATACGCAGATCTACAAGGGTGCCGGTAATCCCACCGGTAGAAACTTCAAAATACCTTTTACTCTATTAGCATTGTTTAAAAGCATGACTTTAAAACATTCCTGCAGTCCTATCTGGTCTTTATTCCACGTATCAAATAATAGCTCTGCCGCATTTACTGAGGAAGTTATTTTTGGTGCCTGTGAGATCTTAAAATTACCCTGATATTTTATCGATATTTCATTAACTTGTGCTTTCATTTTAATTTGATTTAAAGAGTTGAAATGAAAAAGAGGGCGTTACCGTGAGCAAGTTCCAGCCCTCTTTTATTTAACTGCTAATGATTATTATTAGCATTCCTACCTCCCAGCAAAAGAATTTCACTGGCTACTACTTCGGTTACGTATCTTTTTTCCCCCTCCTTATTTTCATAGGAGCGATTGGTTAGTTTACCTTCAATGGCTATTTCTTTGCCTTTGGCAACATAACTTTCCACGATTTCAGCGGTTTTACCCCAGGCTACGATGTTATGCCATTGAGTATCCTGTATTTTTTCATCCTTTGAATTTTTATAAAATTCATTGGTAGCAATGGAGAAGCTAGCTACTTTTTTACCACTTTCAAGATTCTTGATTTCCGGGGTCTGCCCCACATTTCCGATTAACTGAACTTTGTTTTTAAGCGTTTTCATAATTAAAAGATTTAAAGACCTGTCTTCCAACAGGCAGGTTAATTAAAATGCTACCTGAACCTTTCAGATAGTTTGCTTTGATATTCTTTTGAAGTGATTTACTTATTATATCTTGAGGGTTTTCCTTTTTTGTTTTCTTTGGTGCCGCTTCCTTCTGTATGTTTTTATAAGATTTCATGAGATTCATTTTTGATTTACTTCCTATAGCGCCCTCGCTGTTACCTTTTTTTGTTGCTGATACATTTTTCAATATTTGGAATTGATAAAGACTTATAAAAAGGAGGAACGACTGGCTTATGCAGTCCGTTCAACTTCCAAATGTTGGTATTTTGCTTTCAAAAAAAGGGTATGACGGTGAGGGTGCGGAGGTAGGTCTATAGGCTTTGGTGAAGTATAAAAACATAGGAAGTGGCGCCAAATGATTAAATGCAATTCTGATTTAGTGGACTTAATTCACCATTTTGGCTCGGGAATGAAATGTTCCTTCAGAGTATCGGAAAGGGTTAACGGAATGGAAAGTTAAAATTGGGGATCTTGTCCAAGATATTAGAAAGGAAGCTCTTTTCCCGTAATGGAACTTTTCGAGAAAAGTTGAGAAAAGTGCTGAACGGGTTATGAAAATTGATTACTATATTTAAAATAGGTCTAATGGTGATTCTAAAGAATGGTCAATCTATTTCATTTAAAAGACTTAGCTTTTAATTTCCGCTTGGGTTCTAATAGTATTTAATATTAAAAGAAAGCAATTGATATTAGAAAAAACTGGTATATGAAAAATGCTCTATTCTGTACTTATTCTGTACTAGTTGAAATAAAAAAAGGCTTCCGATTTTTCGAAAGCCTTGTCTTTGCTAGTAGCGGGAACTGGACTCGAACCAGTGACCTTCGGGTTATGAGTTTTCAACCTCCACCCTCCAAAATGAACCAAAACACCTGTTTTTCATTGACTTATAATTATACTAATATTTTTCAATATTAAAATATAAGGCTTAAAACTAATAAATGTTGTACCTATGTTGTACCCGTAATTTGCTATATTTATAGCTCAATGTATTTATTATGGCAACCATTAGAGCAGTTTTACGAAAAAAGAAGAATTCAGAAAACAAATTCCCCATAACAATTAGGATCACAAAAGACAGAAAAAGTACGTTTCTGGGAACCGGCCAATACATTGAAGAAAAGTATTGGGATAAAAGGAATAGGTGTGTGAGGAAAAAACATCCTAATGCGAATTACATCAATAATTTTATTATATCGAAAATTGCCGAAGCAAATCAAAAGGTTCTTGAAGCTGAAAGTAATAGAGAATACCAGAATGTTGAATCCATAAAAAAGAAAATAACACAGAATAAAAAAGTTGATTTTTTTGAAATTGCAGATAAGCATCTGGAAAATTTAAAAAGTAGGAATCGACATCATCAGTATGATACTGAGGTAGGTCGCTTAAAAAAGCTAAAAAAATTTATAAAAAAAAACGAATTAGGTTTTAATGAGATAACTGTTTCACTCCTTAAAAAATTTGAAGCCTATTTACTTCACGATAAAAAGCGTTCACCGCGTACGGTAGTGAACTACCTGATTTTAATACGAACTATTTATAATCTTGCCATATCTGAATCTTTAATTGACCGAGGTTTGTATCCCTTCGGAAAAGGAAAAATTCAGATCAAAATTCCAGAAACTCAGAAAATTGGTTTAAACCATAAAGAGATACAACGCCTGGAAAATGCCGTTAACCTGACCGAACCTCAGCAAAAAGCTGTTCATATATGGCTTATCAGTTTTTATTTCGCTGGGATCAGAGTAGGTGATGTATTAAAATTAAAATGGTCAGATTTTAATGATGGTAGATTAATGTACCGTATGAACAAAAACAGTAAACTGGTAACACTTAAAACACCGGATAAGGCTGAGGCCATCTTTAAACAATATCGTAAAAAAGATTGCCAACAGGATTTGATCTTTGACTACCTTGAGGATACAGACTTATCAGATACTCACAGAGTTTCTATTAGGACTCAAAGTGTAAATAGGAACCTAAACAGACTACTAAAAAGGGTGGCATCCAAACTGAAGATCAAGAAAAAAATGAGCATGCATATTGCACGGCACAGCTTTGGGAATATTTCTGGGGATAAAATCCCAATTCAAATGCTGCAAAAGCTTTACCGTCATTCGTCGGTGACTACCACTATAAATTATCAAGCGAACTTTATTCATAAGGAAGCTGATGATGCATTGGATAGTGTAATCAATTTTTAGATAGTACCTTTGTAGCTCAACGTGGTCAGGGAAGCGTTAAGCGTGGACTAATTTAAAAAATTAAGACAATTTAGAACGTATTAGTTTGGAACCAACCACGCAAAATCTGGTTGTTTTAAAAATCATTATTTTTGAATTCAAGTTTAAGATAGCGGTTAAAGAGTGGCCAACACCTAGCAGATGATGGGGGCGGCTTTCGGCTGATAGAGACAGCGTTATCTAATATTAATCTGCAATTAAGCTCCGTGTTAGGCGGGGCTTAATTTTATAAGACTTGTTGGCGAGAATTTCTAACATATCCTATATCATAAATATTAAGAGAGCCTTCCTAAACTGGAGATTCAGCAATTGAAACCTTACAGAATTCTGCTTGGTTTTTACAGTTTTAAGCAAAATTTTATTTCTCTGATTATCTCAGCATTATCTCTTTCGAGTACTATGAAATAGCCTCTTATTTTAATACAATTTTTGCTAATTGCTTGATTTATTGAACTACACATTAATATATTGGGTTAAATACTGATTTCACCAAGAAATTTTCACAAAAAGAAAAATGCCTATTCCCCTTAATTATTTTTGGAATGTTGTGGCCTCTAAGCAGATATAATTGGTGCTATAAATTTTCACATATCTGTCATTACCGTCACCAAAAAGACTTACCTCCTATCATCATTCTTTTTCAATCACAAATCTTTTATCAATTTATCAGATAGATTCTACTTGGTTGTCAATTTTGACTGCCGAAATTACTTATAGGTTTTTGACTCTAAGATGGTAGTAAAAAATCATTTACACCTATATTGTTTTTCCTTTCTTATAGAAGATTAAATTAACCCAAAGCGTATTTTTCTCCAAAATTCGTCTAAATATATTGCAAAACCGAAGCAAGTATAAATCAACGGGTATTATTCATTTTCACCTTCAGAAGAATGTTCTTCTAGTACCTCATGATACATACTTATTTTAAAGTTTTATCCCTTTCCCCTGACAAAATTCCAAAATAGCTTCACAAGTCTCATAATCTTCATTCTCAATTGCATGAATGTAAACTTTTTGTAAGGATTCAACTGAGGGTGCTTTTTTCATTTTATTGAGAGCATATTGGCTAAAGAACAGGGACTGGGACGGATGTTTCAGTAACCACTCCTTATCATTGGGAATGGCCTTATCATCATCTTTGCCAACTTGCAGCAGCATTTTTTCAAAATCATCAGATTGCAAAAACGAAGCGATTTTATCTTGTTGCAGCAGTTGATGCAAATCATAAGTATGACGAACCTTATCTGTTAAATCTTCCAAAGGATTTTCGGTATAGGAAAACCGGACCAGGCTTATTATTTTTTCACAAAAGGTACGTTCTATACTTAATACCCTAACCTTAAAAGGTTCAAGGTGGTACGCATTGATAAGATCTACATTATTAGTCGTGGCAATAAAGGCGGTAATCATAGAATGGACACTGACTATTTCTGAAGGATGGGATTTCCCAAGACTTGAAGCTTCCACTACAATATGATCCCGGATCTGGCCGAAGGCACCCTCCACGCCTACTTTATCATAACCATAAACCACTTTTCTAATTTTGCCTCGTTTGTTTTCTAAAGGATGGTCAGGAATAACAGTCATAACCGGTTCCAGTGCACCAGTGACTTTTTTGAGTTTTCGTTTTAGGGAATTATCGGTTTCCCCCTCCTGTTTTATAACGACCAAATCGATATCTTCGGAAAAGCGCTCAATAATCCTGAAGCATTTAGATAGGGATGTTCCACCTTTAAAAACGGCGAGCTCCCTGGTTGATTCATTTGTGAAAATCTCTTTAAGTGCTAAAGTAACCCAATAGTCCTTTTCCACATAGATTTCAGAAATTCCAAAATGTTGAGCAGTAGCTACAATAGCCCCCTGAAATGCATTTTTAAAATCATGTAATTTCATCAGGAGATCTTCCAGTTTGTAGTGGTGGTCAGTATTTTTTCGGATATTCCGAATTCATAATTGCTTAAATAATTAAGGGTGTTTTTAAGCGGTTCACTCATTTCATTAAAAGAGAGTGCTTCAAGAAGAGCTCCTAAAAATGCCCTCACCTTGGGTGGATAGGATTTAGCAAGATTAACTAGTTGCATTCTATCGGCGTTAGAAAGCCCTTTGATTTTTTTCTTTAAAAAATCAACCCCTTTCTTTTTATCCAGATCCGGAATTTTCTTAAAATCTTTCATTACGTCCAGTAATTGCAAGAAAAGAATATTTCCTTTGGAAACAGGTGCATAACTTTTAGCAGGCTTAACAACAAGGTTTCCAATCTTGGTTTTTATCATCTTATCCCAACTGGCCACTCTTAGCGTTGTAGGAATTTGAGTAGTAAGGCCAAGTTCATTATATAACCGAGTGCCTGTTATGTATGCAATTGGCTCACCATTTTCAAAAAGATAACTATAAAGTATTTCTTCCTCACTTGGTTTTATTTCCCCAAAAATAGTTTGTTTGGGCTTATAATACATCCCTTTTTTATATCTTTTAATCACACCCCTGGCAGCCATCCTACTTAAAGCTTTTGCAGCAGCAGAGAATTCATTCTGGGGAATGGATAGGCTATCATAGGTAAATACCTTCCCGGTATTTATACGAGCTACTTGAAACTTTATGGATGTCGCAATATTCATAGTATGGCAAAGATAGTGAATTGATCCATAAATTGTCAAGTTTTTTATATTATTTACTTGACAATTATCAAAAATGAATGATAATTAAAAACTATATTCAGCTTACTCAAATATCGATTTGGCTTCCTTATACACCCTTTCAAAATTAGCTTCTAAATCAGTTTTAGAATAAGGTTTTTGATCATTAGCTGCAGGTAGATCGCGGTAAATCTTCTGCAATTTAAACTGTACTTTTTTATCCTTCCCGTCTGCATAGGTTATAAACTCTCCTTGTTTTAACCGAAAGAAAACATCGGCACGGATTTTTGGAATCTCTTTCTCCCCGGTGGTTACCCTCGTATCAAAATCAAGACTGTACCCGCGGTTGACACTGGTCGTGGGCTTTTTCACAATTTCAAAAAAGCGCTCGTAATATTTGGCGGTATCGGGGTCATTTACCTTTCCAAAGAACTGGTAAGAAAGATTACTCAGGATTGCCTTACTGGCTTTATCCCCATACATCATATCGTTTTGGATCTTATCCTGCATTACATAAATAGTAGCGATATCATAACTCCTCAAGGTTGCCGGGATCCTGTGCATATTGAGCAAACGCAAGGTCGGCGCCTCTTCCATCAGCAGGAAAGAAGCTTTAGAGTTACGCACACTCATTTGTTTAGTGATGGTATGGATAATAGTGGCTATGACCGGGGAGTAGGAAGCCTCGTATTTGGGATTATTGACCACGGAAATAACCGAAGGGTTTTGCTCACTATTAATATGAAGTGGAACTTCATCTTTAGAAAGGACCATAAAGATCTGTTGGGTACTGATCCTTTTAAGGGCATTGGCTAGGGTACTTTTCACCCCGGCCGTTTGCCGCTCAGAATCTTTACCGCTAATAAAGGCATCGGCCATTGCACGCGAAGTAGTATTAGTTTCCAAAAATTGGATAAGGCTATCGGTATCCAGGTATTGGTAAATAGCGATAAGGTGCGGGAGGGTGCAAAACTTAGGGTAATCGCTTTTTAATTTCCAGATCAGTCCCCCGATCAGCCCTTCTGCGGCATCATTAAAAAATTTTGTAGTCCCCGAGGTACCTGACTCTCGTTGTTCAAGTAGGTTTTCCACCAGTACCCGGGAGACTTCATTGACGCTTTCCTCATTTTCCAGGTATCGTGGAGCGATGGGATTCACCCGATGGAGGATCTTATCAAAGGAAATAATCTTAAAGGGAATTTCCCGGTCTTTAAAAAGCGGGTAGGCCATTTCAGTGAGTTCAAAGTCCTTATAGTCGTGGATCACCCCACAAAAATCTTCCTGTTGAAAATGCTTTAAAAAACCATATACTACACTTTCAGTTTTTCCACTTCCGGCAGAGCCAATAACGGAAGCACCCCGTTTAATATTTTCCAGTTTAAATTTTCCTTTGGTGGTTGCAAAACCGACCTGGTATTTTTTATTGATTTTTTTATTATCCTGGTGAGTATGTAAAAAAACATACATCAGGGTATTGATCAGGAGCAACGGACACCCCAGGAATAACAAAGCCGGAATCCACTGGTTATCCTGGACCCCATAAATGCCTAGGGCCACCATTAAGAATAAATTCAAAATAAAAGCAAAGCGGTTGATCAGCTTAAAACATATATAGAATAATATGCTTATCAGCCCGATGATCAGAAGCAGTCTAAGAAGGTTTTCTATGTCCATAACATTTAAATTAAATACCAATTGAACTTGATTTAACGGCTACCTCCACCCCTTTCTTAAGCCTATTGAAGATTTTGAGGGCAAGTTGTGCCTGGGAGGTTGGAATGCTCGGCATCATCGAGATACCCGATTCCCGGATAAGCTTAAAAGCAAATGCTTTTTCGTTAGCGGGTAATCCCATTAGCGCGGTAAAATAGTGGTTCGGGTTTTTGATAAATTCCTTTCGGGCCGTATAGGTTTCCACAAAATTGCGCTGATAGCCGAAAGTTTTATCAAAGGTCTTTTCTGCCTTTTGAAAAAAGCGATCCCGGTCAAATCCTCGTTTAACGGTCTTGCCATTAAAGCTAACTTCCGAAGCTTTGTATTTACTTCCCGGGGATAAGCTAACCGAGTTAGAAGCATCTTTTCTACTTACGATAATATGGATATGGCTTTGGTTTCCCGATTTGGGCATTCCCTGTACGATTCGCTTACCATCTTGCCGATGTGGAGCCCTTGCTTCCAGTTTCTCAATTTCCTTTTCCCGCTTCTGAATACTTCCCTGCATCAGCCCGGTTTCTATTTTTCGGATCTCACTTTTGAGTTGAAGAATTTTAGTGGCGTAAGGCTGGTTTTCACGAACCTGGCGGTCTGTACCTTTAAAACTCCTGCGATGTTCGATTTTAGCGTAATATTTAATATCATTGATATTAATCGGCCTTCCGTCTATTTCCCGGTTAAAAGAGGCCACATAATCCTTCATCAATTCCCGGGTGTACCTTTTTAGTTCCTTGCTACTGTTTTGCAGCCGTTTTAATTCGTATCTGGAAGGGCTAACGGTAATAGAATAGAACTTCGGTTCTTTCTTTTTGAGCTTAGCGGTATTGTTATCAATTTCTTTGACAACTTTCTCCGGGGTGATGGCATCCTCATATTGATTAAAGAAATGTTCCTTTGCCCCTTCGGCTACCCCTTCATTTTCTTTTTCGAGGTAGCTAACAAAACCGGCCGAACTTTGGGAGTAATTCCCACCTAATTTTTGAGGTGTGATCGTGATATACATAGCAGGAAATTTTACAGGATATTATCAGAATTATCTCTCTCCTCCAGACTATCTTGTTCCTGTTTTGAAACACCCTCCTGTTTCTCCCGGAGGATTTTCTTTTCTAGGATCAAGGGTTTCTGCTTGGGCACTTCGGTTTGGAAAAGTGAGGCGATCATCGCCGCTGTAGGCTTAGTTTGCGTTTTTTCCATATCACGCATAATGGCAATAACTGCATTGATACGTTTCTTAAAAGAAGCTTCGATAGTCCTGCCGGTTGGCCCTAATTTTTCGTGGGGGGAAATTTCATTATAGAAGAAAAAGTCGAGCATTGTTGCCAGGGCTTCGGTGTGTGATTTGAAGTGTGTTCTTGAAAATTCCTGAAAACGTTTAGCTGTTTCCTTTTTGAACCTGATGCCGATAAATGAGTCCATAATTCGCCGATTTGTCGCAAATTCTTCCCTAAATATGGGCATTGGCAAGCCATTTGTCGCAAATTGCTTAAACTCAGGAATTTAAATAAATTTTAAACAACTGGTTTACAGTTGTTTAAAAACGAAAAGGAGTGCTTAACATCGCGTAGCGTGTTACCCTCTTGCTACTCCTTTTCGTCCCGCAGCGCGGGACAAAAATTCCGTACAATTTGGACTGTTGGCTGTCTTAATAGACAGTCAAAAGCCACTTGCCAATTCCCGGAAAAAATTTCCGGATTAATATTTTTTTTGATGTGCAGGTTTATCGGCGAAAGTCAAAAATAGATAGCCCTGCGTAAATTTGAATGCTGAAGATCAGCGAAATAAAGATACATTTTTTTTATAAAATCAAGACAAAGAATACCTAACGAATAATTTTTTTCTATATTTATAATCATTTGAATTTTTCATTTAATGATAGAAAGGAAAATCCAGGTAACAGCGGATTTTCCTTTTTTACTTGAACTGAATGTGAAATGCTCCTTATTTTTGAGCACAACCAACCAGACTATTTTTGTGTTTCTTTTGGAGCTGCTTTGCTTAAGATTCGTTGAGAAATCTTAAGCCAAAAAAACACCTCTAAAAATAGAAGTGTTTAAAATCTGGTTAGCATTGGCCAGGTAAATTACAGAATTCCCTCATCCGCAAAACTGTAATAATTACCATCAGGAATAAGAATAATATGATCCAGTACTTTAACATCAAAAAATGATGCCGCATTTTTAATTTTTCTGGTCAGGCTTTTATCTGCTTCACTTGGTCTAAGGGTTCCGCTGGGGTGATTGTGCAATAAAATTATTGCCGTGGTTAAGGACTTTAATACTACTGCAAATAGGATTCGAACATCGACCAGGGTTCCGGTAATACCTCCATTCGAAACTTCATAAATTCCTTTAACCTTATTAGCATTATTGAGCAGTATAATTTTAAAAGTTTCCTGCAATTCAATATTATTTTTATTCCATTGCTCAAAGGCTAATTCTGCCGCACACCTGGAACTGGTTATTTTTGGAAGCAAATTTGTTTTTAAACTTCCGCTGTAGCTTATCGCTATTTCATTAACTTTGGATTTCATTATTAGCTTATTTAAAGGGTTAATAATTAAAAGAGGGCGCAACTTTCGAAGGGAACGCCCTCTTTGTTTTTTGGGTTCTTAATCAGTAATTTCTCTATTTCCAAGAAAGAGGATTTCACTTACTAAAATTTCGGTAACATATCGTTTCTCTCCGCTTTGGGTTTCATAGGATCTGGAAGTTAGTTTGCCACGGATAGCCACTTCTTTACCTTTATCAACATATTTCTCGATAAGCTGTGCCTGTTTTCCCCAGGCCACTACATTGTGCCAGTCGGTTTGTTGAATTTTCTCTCCTTCCTTGTGATAGTATTCATTGGTAGCCAGTGAAAAACTGCTTACTTTTTTACCACTTTCGAAGTTTTTAATTTCAGGGGCATTCCCCACGTTTCCGATTAACTGTACTTGATTTCTTAGATTACTCATAATTAAAAGATTTAGATACCTGCTTTTTTATATAGGTTGATTAAACATTGATTTACTTATTATATCCGGAGCGTTTTCCTTTTTTAATTTTTTTATTTCGCTTCCGGGTATGTTGTTTTGAAATGATTTCATAATTGTTATTTGTTGATTTACTTCCTATAGAGCCGTTTGCTGTTACCTTTTTTGATGCTGATACATTTTCAATATTTAGAATTAGGGAAGGTTTATAAAAAGGAGGGACGACTGGCTTATGCAACCTGTACTAACTTCTAAATATTGGTATTTTGCATTACAAAAAAGGTAGGGACAGCAACGGCCGGGAAGGAAATGGAAATACTGAAATTGAGAAACAACCGGAAGCGAAGTAAATGAATAAATGGAATTCCTATTAAGCGGGCGTCCTTTGTTACTTAGTTTATAGAATAAGGCTATAAGATTAGCACAACTTATTATTTATCGAATACATCAAGAGAAAAAATGAAAAGGATGCTCAAGATATTCTTAAGAAAGCTCTTTACCCAAAATGGAGTATTTAGCGAAATGAAGCGGTAATGTGCTGACTGCTATACAACTCATAGATAATGGTCATAATCTCTTAAATGTATAAAGCAGAATATGTTAATTACATTATTTAAGTATTTGCTTAAATACGTATTTTATTATACCTTTGAAATCTAAATAATAAATTAACCATGGAAATTTCGTGTACAAGAGCCCAAGCTGATCATCAACAACTTCTCAATTGTAAAAATGTTCTTGAAAAAATGGATGATAATTTTCAGGATATGACCAAACTACTATCTATTGCTGGTAGTGAGGTGCGTTTAAAAATTTTATTCCTCTTGAACATGGAAGACGAATTATGTCCCTGTGATATTGCTGATATTTTAGAAATGAGCGTACCGGCAATCTCTCAACACATCCGGAAAATTAAAGATGCGGGTTTTATCTCCTCAAGAAGAGATGGGCAAACCTTATATTATTCTTTAGTGAAGGATAAAACAGCTGTACTTGATGCTGTTTTCACTACTATCAAAATGGTTAAAAAAACTGCGTAAAATGAAAACTTCCCAAAAATCAAATAGTCCGGCATATTTGAGCATAATTACTGCAGTAACAGCTTCCGTATGTTGTATTACTCCCCTCCTGGCAATTTTAGCAGGTAGTAGTGGACTTGTAACCACTTTTTCCTGGATAGAACCTTTTCGTCCTTATTTGATTGCGCTTACTATAGGAATTCTTGGTTTGGCCTGGTATTTAAAATTGAAACCTAAAACACAAGAAGAAATAGATTGTGCCTGCGACGAGGAAGCAAAACCATCTTTTTGGCAGTCCAAAAATTTTCTATTCATAGTTACAGTATTTGCCGGATTGATGCTGGCTTTCCCTTATTATTCCAATATATTTTATTCACAGCCCAGTAAGGATATAGTGTATGTTTCTCAATCAAACATAATAAAGCACACCTTTGAAGTTGAGGGAATGACCTGTGCAGGATGTGAAGCCCACGTAGAAAGTGAGGTAAATAATCTGGATGGTATTTTATCAGTCAAGGCGAGTTACGAAAATGCCAATACCGTGGTAGAATATGATAAAACTAAAGTTGATTTGGTCGCAATTCGAGAAGCAATAAATAAAACTGGTTATAAAGTAATCGTTACAGAAAATAAAGAAGAGAAGTAGATGAAAAAATATGATGTATTTGTAATAGGTTCCGGGATGTCAGGTATGACCGTTGCTAATAAATGTGCCTCCAAAGGCCTTAAGGTGGGAATTACCGATGAACTTCCCTACGGTGGAACCTGTGCCCTAAGAGGCTGTGATCCTAAAAAGGTGATTATAGGAGCAACTGAAGTACGTGATTTTGCGCAAAGGCTTAAAGGAAATGGAATAGATACCGTACCTGAAGTCAATTGGGAAGATATTATGGCTTTTAAGCAATCTTTTGTGGATGCCATGCCTCCTAAAATTGAAAAAGGATATAAGAATAAAGACATAGACACCTATCACACTTCAGCTAAATTTGTATCTAATAACACCTTACAGGTAGGAGATGAAGTTATTGAAGCAGATAAATTCGTAATCGCAACAGGTGCAAAACCCCGGGTACTGGATTTTGAAGGTGGAAATTTGGCACTTTCAAGTACAGAATTCCTTAACCTGAAAAAGCTACCTAAATCACTTTTATGTATTGGAGGTGGCTACATTGCCTTTGAATTTGCTCATATCGCTGCGCGGGCCGGTGCCGATGTAACTATATTACATCGCGGAGAATTTCCATTGGAAAACTTTGATCGTGACATTTTACAACATCTTGTGGATGCAACCCGAAAGCTAGGAATTAAACTGGTTTTGAAAACCGACGTCTCTAAAATTGAAAAGAAAGAAGGCCATTATGTAGTAACAGGAAAATCAGATGGAAAAGAGTCAGCTTATAAGACAGCATCTGTCTTTAACTCGGCCGGTCGTCCTCCAGCGATTTTTGATTTAGATTTGGAAAAAGCAGGGATATCTTTTTCAAAAAAAGGAATCACAGTCAACGAATATCTTCAAAGCACCTCTAACTCCAATATTTATGCAGCGGGAGATTCGGCAGATTCTAAAGGCTTGCCCCTTACCCCTGTTGCGGTGATGGAAGGACATGTTGTGGCTTCAAACCTCATTAAAGGGAACAAGAAAAAAGTCAATTATCCCCCAATGCCTTCCGTAGTTTTTACGTTACCCACACTGGCATCAGTAGGATTGACCGAAGCAGAAGCCAAATCACAACAAATTGAATATCAAGTTAATTATAACAATGCGGAAAGCTGGTTCAATGCAAAACGATTAAATGTTCAGGAATATGCCTACAAAACCATTATTGATAAAGAAAATCAGACTATTCTTGGCGCCCATTTAATAGGCCCTAACGCGGAGGAAACCATCAATTTATTCGCCATGGCGATAAAGACCAAAATAAAAATCAATGAGTTAAGAACAATGATATTTACATATCCAACATTGTCATCAGATATCCCTCATATGCTTTAAAAATAAAAAGATTATGGAAATAGAACTAGTATCTACCATTACATGTCCTGGTTGCGGACATACAAAAGAAGAAGAAATGCCCACAACAGCCTGTCAGTTTTTTTACCAATGCGAAAATTGCAGTCAATTATTGAAACCAAAGGAAGGTGATTGCTGCGTTTATTGTTCTTATGGTACTCTTGCCTGTCCACCCATTCAGGAAGGAACAAATTGCTGCTAAAAATTTAAAATACTTTTGGAGACCTCCCCCACACCAGATGTATCTTGCTGAAAATTAAAAATATGATTCCTAGAGATCTAAGTAAAGATATAAAAACCCGCTTGCAGAGCATCAGCGGCCAGCTTAACGGACTTATAAAAATGCTGGATGAAAATAAAGATCCAGAAAAGATCCTGATCCAGTTCAAAGCTGCGCAAAAAGGGCTTGATAAGGCGCATTTTCTTCTTTTAGATGAAGTGTACCGCAAAGCGCTGGCGATTACAATTTCAGAAACGGTGGAGGCCTGTCCCGGTAATTGCGGTAATGAAGAGCGAATTGAATTCATAAGAAAACAATTCCCTGATCTTGAGCTTAACAGCCTTACCGATAAAATGAAGGAGGTTGATGAACTTAAACGAAGACTAGAATCTTATATTTCTGAAAATAGACCAGAGTAAAATATTCTTCTATTTAATTTAATACTATTTAAAATCTGTTTTACAAAAACAGGTTTTTTTATTTGGAGACCACCCTGGTTCCGCTCTTATCTTTGAACTGTTCTTTGAAAATAAGGATAAAACTGATTGTTAAATTAAATTCATATAAATGAAAAGACAAGTAGAAATATTTACGGCAAATTGTCCGGTATGCGATCCGGTAGTGAAAATGGTAAAAGAATTATCCTGCGATAGTTGCGAGATTACCACCTATAACCTGGTGGAACAATGTGAGGATAAGACCTGTATAGATAAAGTGCAGGAGTACGGTGTAAAGAGAATTCCCGCGGTGGCGGTTGATGGAAAATTGCTTGAGTGCTGTACAAACAATGGTATAAGCAAAGAAAAACTTATCGAAGCAGGAATAGGAAAAGCCAGTTAGCAAAACCATCGTACTGAAATTAAAATCTGAAACTTTTTATGGCAGCCATTTTTGGCTGCCTTTTTTTTTAATCAAATTAAAATGTTAAATCTTTATTAATCGGCTTGCCTACCCCCCGGGCTATGAGTCGATATTTGAAAAGAGGTTCGGCTCTTAATCTTTTATTTCTGATTTCCGAACAGATCAGGAAGTAACTAAAACCATTTAAATTATGAAACCATTAAGTTCAGAAATGCAAAAATGTATCGATGATTGCAACGCCTGCATTACTGCGGCGAGAATTTGCCTTGACCAACATTTGGGGGAACCAGACATGAAAGAATGCCACAAATTTTGTCTGGATTGTATTGCTTTATGCAGTGCGTGCGTCCAGCTGTTAGCCAGCCAGTCTGATTACTCAAAACGGCTATGTGCTATTTGTGCCGACTTATGTAAAGCCTGTGCTGATGAATGTGCAAAGTTTGACAGTGAAGTTTGCAAGCAATGCGCAGAAAAATGCAATGCCTGTGCCGAGAGCTGTAAAAAAATGGCAGCTTAAAAAACAGTTGTAGGATTTTTTTTTCCAATAGGAGCGGCTAAAAAGTTGCTCCTTTTTTTAATAAGGAAGCTAACATTAGGATACCACCCCAGGTTAGATTTTATGTTTGACATCTTTATAACTGTGAGATGGCAGTTTATTCAAGAAGCCAAATAAATATAACAGCTTTAAAATTCCCAGTAAAAATAATACAGAGTAATGGAAAATCCCAATTCAAATAAACCATTAAAAACCATTTTTCCACCCCTGGTCATGGCAGCGGGCTTAATATTTTTTCAGGCGTATATGATAGCGCCACTTATTCCTAAACTGGCAACTATTTTTAATGTATCAGAACAGCGGATTGGTCTTATAGTACCCGCTTACATGCTGGCTTATGGAGTTTCAGTACTTTTTTATGGCCTCCTATCCGATAAATTTGGAAGAAAACGCATACTTCAAATATCCCTCCTGGCTTTTATTGTATTAACAGCGATAACCGCCCTGGTGCAATCTGCTTCACAACTCATCCTGTTACGATTGCTCACGGGTTTAGGGGCAAGCGGTGTGGTGCCAATGTCCCTGGCCCTTGTAGGAGATATGTTCAAACCTTCGGAAAGGGGGAGACCCCTGGGACTTTTATTTGCCGCTATGGAAGGAGGAATGGCTTTAGGTTCTACCGCCGGGGTAATGTTGGAACCTTATACAGGCTGGCGCATGTTATTTTTGGCAACTGCACTATTGGCCGCTTTGGCATTATGGATACAAGTAGCCCGAATGGGCTGGAAACAGGAACCTCATAAATCCGGCCATACTTCATTAAAAAACATGTTAGGTGGGTTTTACAGGCTACTTGCTTTCCGGCGGGGGCTAAGGACGTATTTATTCGTATTCTGGAACGGGATCTTCCATTCAGGTATTTATACCTGGTTAGGGGTCTATTTTGTGCAAAAGTATGATCTGGGGCCAATAGAAATTGGTTTGGCCATTCTCGGTTATGGCCTGCCAGGATTTTTCTTTGGTTCCCTTATAGGGCGCACAGCTGATCGTAGGGGGCGTTATCCGATTATTTTAATAGGTTTGGCAACAGCAGCCATAGCAACAGCCAGTCTCGCTCTGGAAATACCCGTTCTTGTTGCAGCCCTTGCAGTCACCTTGATTTCTTTCGGATACGACCTCACGCAACCTTTATTTGCAGGTATAGTAACCGAATTGGGCGGCAAAAAACAGGGTGGACAAGCAATGGGACTCAACGTTTTTGCATTGTTTACGGGCTTTGGTATCGGTAGTCTGATTTTTGGGGAATTATTGAAACTAGGGTTAGATCAGGCGTTAATTATTTTTGCGGGCGTACAGGTAGTATTTACGATTGTAGCCGCACAACTTTTAAAAACAGAAATAAAATTATCAACTAAATGATAAAATACAAAATCCATTTTAATTCTGGTAAGGCCATAACCTTTTTAAGGTGGAGCATTGGCATAATTTTCATCTGGTTTGGGATGGTTAAATTTTTTGTTGGGCTAAGCCCGGCGGAAGATTTGGCTTCCTCAACCATTTGTACCCTCACCGGCCAATTCTTTCCACAAGGAAGTTGTATGCCTATATTGGCTATTTTTGAAAGCCTTATTGGCATATCCTTGTTATCGGGGAAGTTTTTGAAATGGGCTTTAGGCTTACTTTTCCTGCATATGTTAGGAACTTTTTCAACCTTCTTCATTTTTCCCGAACAAATGTTTTCCCATTTCCCATTTGTATTAACCATGAAAGGTCAGTATGTCATGAAAAATATAATCATACTGGCAGCAGTGATCGGTATTTGGAACTCAACAAGAAAAATGGTGTCCATAAGGGATGATCCCAAAAAATAGAATGTGCTGCAAACAATTTTTTAAAGCCTAGTTTAAATATAAAATTTTTAGCCTATGAGAACTACAGAAGAAGTATTAAAAGATCATCTGGAACTTTCTAAAAAGGGATCTATAGAAGAGGATCTGCAGAAAAACTTTTCCAAAGATTTGATCCTGCTTACTACGCATGGTATTTATAAAGGACATGAAGGACTAAGGGAATTAAATAAAATGCTGATAAAGGATTTCCCCGAAGCGGAGTTTAACTATATCAATTTTCTTTCTGAAGATGAAATAGCTTTTCTGGAATGGACTGCATATTCAGACAGTTCACAAATAGATGACGGAGCAGATTCCTACATAGTGCGCGAGGGGCTGATAATTGCCCAGACCATTCATTATACTATCCGAAAGATAAACTAATCATGCTACCCCGAGCAGCCCACTCCATTAGTTAAAAAAGCATATCATTCTTAAAAATAGGTGCTAAAACCTAGGTACCAGGTGGCCGTTTTTGTGGCTGGATTATTTAAAATGTCATTCTGCCACTGATAACGATAATTCAACCTTAAAACCGTTGCAGGTGACGGTCTAAAACTTATGGAAGGAGTAACCGCAATTAAATCATCCCCTATATTTGTATTAGTTTGAGTGAAGTTACCAATATTAAAATCAACATAATCTGTCCGAGCGGAGACGTTTAAGGATGCATTTTCCCAACCGAACATTTTCTTTTGCAACACTGGTTGAACTACATCCAGAAAAAATCCTGCTTGTTTATTTCCAAACTGTTGCGTAAATGTTTTTGGCACATCCACCCACACATAAGCGCCTTCTCCAACAATATAAGTGCCGGTTGATTCAATAGTAGTGCTAAGATCAATAGCGAAGACATCCACCCTCCTATTCTTTTCATCTATCTGTAGTCCATCTTCCATTACACGATTGTATGTACCGCCCATATAAGAAAAACCAACCTCACCTATATTTCTATTTCCTATAGCGAGTTTTGTAGTAATTAAAGGGTCACCGCTGAAATTTTCTTCAAAACGCTCTTCATTTTCTTTAACGGATGAAAGAGAGGTTCGATCTTTTGAATTATTAATTATACTATTGTCAAATCCATTTGAGAGGTATGCTTCATATCCGATAATCCAATCTCCAGTATTTGTTTTACCATACATTCCAAAACCTGCATTAGAAAAAGTGGCGGGTAGTAATTTTACTGCCACATCAGGTCTTTCTACAAACTCCCATTTAGGACCATCGTGATTTTGATTAAAAGCACCGATTGGATTCAAGATTATTCCACCTCGTAAATTGAGAAGAGGATCAAAGGAGATATCCATAGCAGCAAATTCTATGGCAATCTCTTTACCTCCCTCTTCAAACTCTACTTCCGTTAAAAATTTAATTCTTTTGTTAATTGAGGCAGACAGAAATAATGTTAAACGTCGTGCTTGAAAAGATAATCCTTCTGTCAATCCATCTTCCACTGCATATATCGAATTGGCTTCAAGATATCCCCCAATAGATACCGGAGCTTTATTTATTGTTAGAGCTGGTCGATTGTATACCGCATCCATGTTAAGTTGAGTATCTGTTGTATCTGACTTCGTTCTTTTAAGTATATCATCCTCGTTTTGGGCTATTAAATTTCCACTGAGGGTGAACAATATTAAGGTAATGATCAAATAATTAGGAGAATAAAATATAGATGTTTTCATCGTCTGTTTTCGTTGGAAATGTTTTTAGTTTTTGTTCAGCAGGTCCTTGTAATACGGTTCCTTCATTGGAAAATTGGCTTCCATGGCAAGGACAACTATAGATACCCCCACCAACATTAAGCTCGCACCCTCGATGAGTGCATTTTAGTAAGGAAGCTATATAGTCTTCACCAACTTTATATAGACAAATAGGGAATCTGTATTTGTTATTTTGTATAAGGACAAACTCTCTTTTAGACACCTTGTTATTTTTTTCAAGAATAAACTCATGCTTCGCTATGGTTAACTTATCTACCTCTTCCTTTGCTGTAGCATAGTAAATTCCACTGCATGAATGTAAAAAACCTAAACTTGGTATTGTTATAGCAACAGAGGAAAGGGTTTGGATAAATTTTTTTCTTTTCATCATAATGAATTTATAAATTCAAGTAGTTGCTTTTTTTCCTGATTCGATAGGGCATTGAACTCATCCCTTGAATTTTTGGCTTCACCGCCATGCATCAAAATGGCTTCCTCAATACTTCTTGCCCTGCCATCATGTAAAAGAAACAAACCTCCTCCTTGTGAGTTTTCAGAAAGGCCAATTCCCCATAGCGGAGGGGTTCTCCATTCGGATGTTTCAGCAAAACCTTCGGTATATCCATCGTCCAGACCAGGACCCATATCATGAAGTAGTAAATCTGTATAGGGATGAAATCCTTTATTAGATAGTGCTTCGATAGGCGAATATCCCGTTTTCATGCTTGGGGTATGGCAGGCAGCACATTGAATTCGGGAAAAAATTTGTTTGCCAGATACAACATCAGGATCATTTTGATTTCGAGGTATCGGAGCTTTTAAGGTTTTTAAATAAAAAACCACCTCGTTAACTACCTGAGTACTGATTTCCGGGTCCTCTTCCAGCCCGCTATAAGGATCTATAGGTTCAAATAATGATGTAATACCTATATCTTGATTATACGCACCTACTGTTTGATGCAATAAGTCATAACTAATTGCCTTTTTACCAAACCTAAAAATATATTTACCTCCACGTGAAATACTATTTGGCCGAATTTGAACATATTCAGGAGGATATGCGAAATGAGCTCTACCACTTATTCCGTCGCCATTCTCATCATAAGGATCGGCTAGAGAAAGTATACTTTCATCTGGAACAGCATCCAAAAAACCTAATCCTGTGACCGCAGGCGCAACCAAGGTTGTGAAGGGTGCTCCTGGAGGTAGCTTTTCAGGCTGAAACCCCTGAATTGCTTTATTCTGTAATTGATTTTTACCATCCCCAAAGTCTGCAAAAGGATTTCCTAAAGTATCACTTTGACCGAATCTTATAAATTGATTAAACGGGTGACCTTTACCATCCCCAGAATGACAACTAACACAGCTAGTACCTACGAAAACGGGGCCGAGTCCAGTTTCTGCGGTAAATACTTCATCATTGAACGCTATATCCCCATTCAAGAACTGAATCTGCTCTTCAACTGATAATCCTTCTACAGGGCCATCAAGAAGTTCATTTTCCTTTGGAGGAACAGGACCATATTCATCAGCTAATTTTTCACAGGATGTAAAAAAAGCGATAAAAATAATTAGACTTAACCATTCTATTTTCATTACCTAAAATATTATTTAGACAAATCTAAAATTTATTTTTTAATAATCTAAATATTGAAAGTTATTATCTTAAGAATATATTTTTAAAGTTGTAGGAATATATAGTATTAAGCTTCTTAAAAGATTTACCAACGGCGAAAACCTCGTTTGTACGTTTAAAGTTTCTAACTTGGAAGCTTTGTATTTACTCCTATGAGACAGCCTACCTATTAGGAGTATTATGAAGGTTCTCAATAATATGAGTATAATTCTGGTCGCCCCTCCTTTAGAAGTACTTGAATTGAAATACCAGAGAACTCCCGATTCCTTATATTACAGGGAATCGGTTTTTAATTGAAGTATTTTGTTTACAAAAGGTCAATTTTCTACGCCTCTTAAAACTTCAACTTTTAAAAAGAAAAATAATGAATTCCATAGAATCATTAGATTAAGAAAAAGTTGGTAGGTAAACATTTTTAAATAATCAGGGCTTATGAATAAAGTCTTTTAAGACAAAAAAATACAATAAAAATGATGCAATGACCAAAAGGATTAATGAAAAAATTCCAAAAAGCTTTTCTTTTTTAGTTATTTTATTCCGGGAAGATTTTTGACCCTTCTTCTTTCTTCTATTTCTCCTATATTTTGACATTTTTCTTCTACACTTTCTTTTGGGTAAATTGCAAACTTATCGCTTTAAAAAGGGTTTATTCCCTCTAATTAGATAAAAATTCATTGTACTGTAGTCTTACAATTGCCTTAATTTAGGGCACCTAGGATACCATAGGAATATTTCACAAATAATTCTGTGGTCTTACTGAAGGTATGAAGCTCAGGAATTCAGTTAATTTCTAAAAAATAGTGACTTCATAAACTTAAAAATGCAGATTTGTTTTCAATCCTACTATCATTTTAAAATAAGTACAGGAACTTCTGATTTGAAAATCATTTTCCGTCTCAGCCCCAGTTCAGTTAGTTTTTCTATAAAGGCATGTTTCCTGTAAAGTAGCGCCAAAATATCTATGGCATTATCTTTCAAAAAACCGGTTATTTTATCTTCAGTTTTCCCTTCGGAAAAAAGGTGAACAGAAATATTCTGTAGATTAAAAAACTCCTCATAATAGTTTTTTATCTCCTGTTCTTTAATAACTTCATCTTTACTTTTAGCAAAATGAAATATAAAAAGGCGCGCGTTAAATGCCTTTAATAGATCAGCCAGAACCTTTAGTTCCCTATCAGGTTTCAGATTATCTGAATCCAGCGCCAGACAAATTCTTTTTAAACCAAAAGTTTCTAAATCTTCAGGTACAACCAGCACAGGGCAGGGTACATCCTTGCTCACTTTTTCACTGGTAGTTCCTGCAAGGTAACCTTCTACCTCACCTGCACCTTCTGTCCCCATAATTATCAAACCTGCTTTTTCTTCTGTTGCTAATTGATAAATTATATCTGAAGGTCTTCCTGGGGCTACCATACTCTTATATTTTATTGTCGCCAGACGTGGAAAATTTTCGAGAAATTCCAGCATTTTTTCTTTGTACAATTTCTGATAAGAACTAAAGTTGTCGGGAACCGGATAAACTATAGCCCCGTATCCGGCATATTGATAACCTTCAGAATAGGCATGAACAAAGATAATTTCTGAATTTAAAGATTCGGCCACCTTTATGGCATACTCAACTCCAATTTTGGAACTTTGACTAAAATCAATCGGAACTATTATTTTCATGGTTTTTTAATTTTAATTATACATTCAGTTTTTCAATTAATTGTTTAAATAAAAGCTTTATTGTTTAATCCACTTTTTGGCAATCTCCTTTTCCTCTAAGTCAAAATATTTTACTTCAGCATTGGTAAAAGGTTTCATGAACTTTGTAATCCAGTCCTGCCATTTTTTATCACCTACCATGGCGATTTTTTCATAATCTTTTGCGTGGGCAGTATCCATTTTTAGATCTTCCCACAGGCCTGGAAAATCCCAGCCGGTAAAATTCTCCATTTCAAAATACCAGCGTACGTTTAATCCTTTGTCCAAAATAGCATGAATAATGGGATGTACCTTCTCAATATCCATTTCGGATAAATCTCCCGATGCTCTGGTTGCAATAATATTATCTCCTGAAATCTCTATAATTTGTAACATATCTATTTTTATTAATTATTAACCGCCTAAATCGTAAAACCATTCTTCAGCTTTCATAATTCCTTCTTTTATGGCATTTCCCTTAGTATAATTCTTTTCTATAACCAGACTTTTAGCAATTTCCAGGGCTTTTTGCTTCACTGCAGGATGGAGGCCATCCAAACTGGTTTTAAATTCTTCAAAGGTCCATTCCATAGCTTCATTTTAATGGTTGAACAGTTCTTTTTCTTTTTCGGGATCCATCTCATTCTTTGACTTTTTGTCCAAAAAATAATCCAGCACGATGCCCACTATAATTGCTCCCACAAAAGCAACATACACCTGCCAGTTAAACTGAACTACCAGAGACAGGCTAATAATTATGGCCAAAATGGGTAGGATAGGTACTTTCCCTATGGAAAGGGGAACTTTAAAAGGTCTTTCTTTGTCAGGTGCTTTATAACGCAAAACGATGAGTGCAATATTCACAGCTACAAAAACGAGTAACGCCCCTAAAGAGGACATTCCTGCGACAATTTTAATATCTCCCAATAACAAAAATGCCGCTACCGCAGCCATAACCACCAGTGTAGTTACCCAGGGTACTTTCTGTGCATTGGTCTTGGTCATAAATTTTGGAAGCTCGCCCACGCTTGCCATACCGAAAAGCAACCTGCTAATGGAAATAATGCCACTAAAAGCCGCATTAGCCGTAGCAAAAAGTGCCGCAACTGCCAGGGCTACGGGCAACCAGGAATTTAAATTTGAAGCGGCCAGCGACAATGGGGAATTTACCTTTGCTATTTCTGCGGGGTCACTTATATTGAGTACCGTAAAAGATATTAGTAGGTATATAATTGTGGTAAACACCATTGTCAATAAAAATGCCCTCGGAATCGTCTTGCCCGGATTTTTTACCTCGGAACCCAATGCTGCCATATGCTCAAAGCCGGTATAAACAAAAAATAAGGTAGCAGTCGCTGCCAGGGTGCCGGAAAAGGACTCCACTTTAAAAAATTCTGATTTTGGTGGTCCTGTTTCCAAAAGTCCGACCGCAATAAGAATAAACAATCCCAATAGCTGAATACTGACCATAATGATATTGGCGGTAGATGATTTTTTGATGCCCGTAATGCTTATAAATGCAAGAATCAGTAGCACAGCATAGCTAACCAGTAAGGAAGGGATGTTAAAAAACGTATTGAAATACCCTGAAAAAGCAAGTAGCACCGCGGCGATGGTGGCCGAACTGTGAAATGCAATCGTCCAACCTGTTAGAAAAGATGGAATGTCGATTTTTGGAAAAGCTTTCCGTACAAAAATGAATTCTGCACCGGCATTAGGATAGGTAGAGGACAGCTCTGCATACGACATTGCCGAGACACTGGCCGCAATGGCGGCAAAAATAAAACTCAACCAAAGGTCTGTTCCCGCCTGTCCAGCGGCTGCACCAATTACAGTATATATTCCAGCACCAACAATGGTACCTACACCATAAAAAGTAAGGCGAAGAGTACCCAGAGATTTTTTTAATTCTGCCATAATACTATTAGTAATATATTATCCATTTCTATCTAAATTCCTTTTTTCCATCTCTGCCTTTACGATGCCACGCTCAATAGCCTCTTCTTTTGAACAATTTTTGTTCAAATAGAAATCCCTTGCATATTTTAATGCTACTGCTCTAATATTTTCATCCAGCACATTAAGCCTCTCCTGGTAATCCTTAAATAAATCCTCCTTCATTTTTTAAAATAGTTTTAGAACAAAAAACACCATAGTTAAAAGATATACAATATACGCTGCATCGAAAACGAATATCTGCCATCTGCTGAACCCGTGAAGTTCCTTGCTTTGATGGACAAATACTGAATATAAAAGCGGCATCAGTCCTACAAAAGCCAGGTTGACCCAAAACAACTGGAAATCTTCGATTGGGGTCGTTACCAGTGCCAGGGGGAAAAATGCCACTGTCATGGTAACGGCATTATCTGCAATCACACTGGTGGTACCCGCAGTCACTTCACCTCCCTTTACCACACTCCATGTTTTGAATATTTCAGGGGCGGTAGTCATAATTCCGGTGATAAACAACCCTCCAACAATTTCGGAAATATTCAGTGCCGAAACAATATTTTCGGTAGCTTTTACAATAAAAAAAGCCCCCACGGCTATGGCCAGGGCCCCTGCAACCGAAAGCCATATTTTCTTTTTATCCCATTCTACCTTCTGACCCTTTTCCCTGCCTTTTATAATGGCATGCGTTAAAAAAGCCGCATAGGCAGCCAGCATGATCCACCCATCAATGGGTTGTAATCCACGCCAGGCTTTGGGAAGCGTTAATATAGCCACCAACCCGATAATTACCAGATAGGGGATAGATAATACCGAGACGGAACGTTTGTTCAGGGCCAGCAGGTTGGCATCCAAATGTTTTTGATGCTCCTTATTGTTTTTAAACTTTCTTCTGGAAGCAAAGTATGCAATGGTTACCATGAGCGGAATGGAAATGATATTGGAACCAAGCAAATTCCCCAACCCGATATCAGATACCCCACGGGCGGCGCTCGTAATATTTATCGCCACTTCAGGGCTCGCTGTTACAATAGCCAGGAAAGCTGCCCCTGCAGAAGCAGTAAGCCCCCATTGTTTGCGCAGCATCTTTAAAGGGGTAAGGAGTTGATCAGCACCCCAATGGGCAGCCCAAGCTGCCAATCCCAATACTACTACCCAAAGCCAAGCGTTCATAACTAATCGATTTTTATAATTGTCCTGTTACTTTCAGTATATTTCAACTTTTTCTTATCCGATATTTTCTGGTCTTTTTTTTGTTGGCTTTGAAAGATCAGGAGTAAAATCACTCCCGTGCTAATCCAAACATCTGCGGTATTGAATACAGGGTCGAAAAAAGTAAATTCATTACCTCCCCATAATGGCAGCCATTCCGGAAGCCTTGTATCAATAATAGGGAAGTACCACATATCCACCACATTGCCATTTAAAAATCCGGCATAACCACCGCCTGAGGAGAATATTTCTGCAATATTGCGAAGTGCGGGATCACTTTTTTCAAAAATCAGTCCGTAAAATGCACCGTCAATCAAATTGCCCAATGCACCTGCGTATATAAATGCGGCACAGATTATAAAGACTTTTGCATATCCTTCACGTATCATCTTTTTGATATAAAAGGTCCCCCAAATAACGGCTACGAAGCGAAATAGTATTAAAACAAATTTGGCCAGATAACCTTCGCCAAATTTAAAGCCCCAGGCCATGCCGGCATTCTCCAAAAAATGTAAGCGAAACCAATCCAGGCCAAACACAAAATATTCCTCGCCATAATAAAAATGGGTCTTCACATAAATCTTTATGGCCTGGTCTATTACCAACAACAGTAAAATTAATAATGCTACACTACTTTTATTCATAATTTCCTTATTCTTGCCCAACGTCTTGTGCAACATATATTTGCATTATTTAGATAATTTTAAAATTCTTATGGCGCCCCGCATTACAAACGTGAAAACGATGCCGCCAATTACCAAATCGGGCCATTTGCTATCCAGAAAATAGACCAGCACCCCGGCCAGTATCACCCCGCCGTTTACGATGATATCATTGGACGTAAAAATAGCACTGGCCTGCATATGCGCCTCCTTACTTTTGGCCTTATTTATCAACCAGAGCGAAATAAGGTTCCCCAGTAAGGCTAAAATGGAAACTATGATCATCCATTCGAACATTGGTGTTTCACTACTTGTAAAAAACCTTCTTAATACCTCTGCAAAACCAAGTGTTGCCAATGCAATTTGAAAGTAGCCGCTGAATTTTGCCACCTTCTTTTTTCTGGAAATGGCACCACCTACTGCAAATAAACTTAGCGCATATACTATCGAATCTGCCAGCATATCCAAAGAATCTGCAATTAGGCCCATAGAAGAAGAAATCCACCCCGTGGTCATTTCGATAATGAAAAAGCCGAAATTTATCCCCAGGACCCACCAAAGGATTGTTTTCTGTTTGGATTGGTCTTCTATTACGGGAGGCTCGGCTTCTTCGGTCCCCATAAATTTATCACCTAATTTTAATTCTGAAATCGAGGCTTTGATTTCCTCATTCCCTTCAAGGTGATATACTTCAAGTTTTCGATTGGGTATATCAAAATCCAAATATTTCACTTGAGCATAAGATTCCAATTTCATCCGGATCATCTGTTCTTCTGAAGGACAGTCCATTTGACTTACTATAAAAGTACTTTTGTTCATTTCTCCCATATCACTTAACTATATTTTTCCTTCCTTTATTGGAAGTTAATAAGAGAATTACCGCACCGCCAATAGCTGCAAGTAATGAAGCTATCAAAATGCTTATTTTCGAAATTTTAATCAATTCCTGATCATTAAATGCGAGATTGGTAATAAAAAGGGACATGGTAAAGCCAATTCCCGCGATCATACCAATTCCAATTATATGTTTCCAGTTTAGTGTAATATGTAATTCGGAAACTCCAAGTTTTTGCCCGATCAATGTAAAAATACCAATCCCTGTTACTTTCCCAATAGCTAATCCCAAAAGGATCCCCAGCCCTAAAGAACCGGAAACAACCTCAATTAAATTTACATCGAGCTTTACTCCCGCATTCGCGACTGCAAAAATTGGAATGATAAAGAAAGCATTGAAATCAACAAGGGAATTTTCCAGTTTGAGCAAAGGAGGCCTTGAATTCTCAGTATCTGTTTTAATAGCTTTTAAAATTATTTGTTGTTTTTTATCCTGAAGAGGATTTAATTTTTCCAGCTCTGTTTTCTCAAGATTAGTAACGTTTGTGGCGGTCCTTTCTTTTAATATTTTACTGTCTAATTTGGGCACTATTGGAATGGTAATGGCAAAAAGTACTCCCGCAATAGTTGGATGGATCCCCGAATTAAGGAAGCAATACCATAAGATGATCCCAATAATAATATACCAAATCAAATTTTTGATCCCAGTCCAATTCATTAATAATAATAACCCAAATGCCCCCATGCCCGATCCAAGGTATATCCAGCTCAACTCGTTGCTATAAAACAATGCTATCACCAATATGGCACCTATATCGTCAGCAATAGCGAGGGCTATTAAAAATGTTTTTAACTGCCTGGGGACATTTTTTCCCAGTAGGCCAATAATCCCTAGTGAATATGCGATATCGGTAGCCATAGGGATGCCCCAACCCTTTATATTTTCAGTGCCTAAATTTAGGCTAATAAAAATGAGGGCCGGAACTGCCATGCCACCTAAAGCTGCCAACAATGGGGCTGAGGCTTTTTTAATTGAAGATAATTCCCCCACCATAACCTCCCTCTTCAATTCAAGGCCGGCAACCAAAAAGAAAATTGCCATTAGGCCATCATTGATCCATTCTTCAATTGTTAGCCCAAAACTAAGATGCTCGGAAAATTCAAAAAGCAATTCATCGCCAAGAAAATGATGATAGGCACCTGCCCACTTTGAATTAGCTAAAAGAAGGGCAACTATAGTAGCAATTATTAAAAAAATCCCCCCAGCTGTTTCCCTGTCGAGGAACTTTGTTGCCGTTTCCCTGATATACCCAATAGTGGATTGATTTCGAACTGATTGCCCCATTTTATCTTATCTGTTTTTTGAGTTCATTACTTAAACCTTAATATTTCAAAAAGCTCAGTAGCGTCTTAATTTTTAAGAACTTACTGTTAGGTCAACTTTAAATATGCAACGCCCTGTCTTCGGTAGCTGCCAGACAGGCCTCCTTAAAGGTCTCGGAAAATGTGGGGTGACCGTGTGACATTCTTGCAATATCCTCGGCAGCCGCCCTAAATTCCATCGCTACCACCGCTTCGGTATAACTGTCTGCTATGCGAGGGCCTATCATATGCACGCCCAATATCTCATCGGTTTCCTTATCTGCGATTACCTTGATAAAACCATCCGTATCCATACTTATCTTCGCCCGTGCGTTTGCCTTATAGGGAAAAGAGCCCGTTTTTATACTTCTATTGGTCTTCTTCAGTTCTTCTTCCGTCAAGCCTACACCGGCGACCTCAGGCTGGGTGTACACGATATTTGGGATAAGGGAATAATTGATATGTGGCTTTTGACCTGCTATGCTTTCGGCTACAAAAACGCCTTCTTCACTGGCTTTATGGGCAAGCATTGCCCCCCGGATTACATCCCCAATGGCATACACACCCTTGACATTGGTTTCAAGGTTTTTATCTACCGTTATCTGTCCTTTCTCATTGGTTTCCACTCCTATATTTTCAAGCCCTAAACTGGCGGTGTATGGTTTTCGGCCAATGGCCATAAGACAGTAATCGCCATCTAAACTCATTTCTTCTTTATCGGAAAGATTTTCCGCTTTCAATTCTACTTTATCCTCAGTTGCCGTTGCGTTTGTCACCTTATGTTCCAAATAAAAATCAATTCCCTGTTTTCTAAGGGAACGGTGCAATTGATGTCCCAGTGCGCCGTCCATAGTGGCGATAAGGCTATCAAAATATTCTACTATGGAAACCTTTGAACCCAGGCGGGCGAATACGGAACCTATCTCAACACCGATAACGCCACCCCCAACGACCATTAAGTGCTTGGGGATTTCCTGTAGGGCAAGGGCTTCGGTGGAAGAGATGATACGCTTTTTGTCTATTTTAATATTGGGCAGTGAAGCGGGTTTGGACCCTGTGGCAATGATGATTTTATCGGTTGTTATGGTTTCCGTTTTGTCCCCGCCCTTAATCTCAATCGTGTTTTTGTCCTTGATGGTGCCGTGGCCTTGATAGACGGCAACCTTGTTCTTTTTCATCAGATAATCAACACCATTGATGATTTCCTGTACCACATCCTGAACCCTTTGGTTCATTTTCAGGATATCGACATTGGCCTCTTTAACATCAATCCCAAAATTTTCGAATTGATGCTTGAGTTTGTAATAATGCTCAGAGGCTTCCAACCAGGCTTTTGACGGGATACAGCCCACGTTAAGGCAGGTGCCGCCAAGCGTGTTGTACCTTTCAATAATGGCTACTTTTAATCCTAATTGGGCGCAACGGATCGCACTTACATACCCGCCCGGGCCAGATCCTATTATAGTTACATCAAATTTTTCCATATTCACATTTTTTTAAGTTAGTTACGGTGGAAAAAACCTTAAGCTTGACCATTGGGGGCTGGGATTCAGGCTTAAGGCACTCCCACCTATTATTTTTTACTACAGTTTTTACATATCCCTTTTAAAACTAGGTTCACATCGTTCACCTCATACTGGTTTGGCAAACTCTCTTCCGATATTTTATTTGGTAAACAGATTGTTTTCTTACAATTGGTACAATGAAAGTGCATATGTAAATCTGTACTGTGTTTACCTTTGGCGTTTTCATCGGAAATCGCATATTTTGCAAAAGCAGTTCCATCGTCAATTTGGTGCACCATGCTTTTTTTCTCAAAGAGCTTTATCGCCCTGTAGAAAGTGGTCTTATTGGCTGTTTTGATATTTTTATTGATAAAGACTTTTTGCATTTCATTTAAACTTACTGCATAAGTTTTCCTTTTGAGGTATTTGTAAATTTTCAACCTCATTTCAGTGGGACGTATCCCTTTTGACGATAATTTTTTTTCCGTTTTTGTCATTTTATATTCTTTCGAAAAACAGTCTAAGTCCGGATCTAATCTTTTTTATAAGCCAAAAGCCTTAACGCATTAAAAACCACCAGAAGCGTCGAACCTTCATGGATTACTACCGCCACTCCAATATTTGCCAAGCCGAATATGGTTGAAGGTATAAGCAGGGCCACAATACCAAGGCTAACCCAAAGGTTTTGCCTGATAATCGCCTTTGCCTTCCTGCTTAAACCTATGGCAAAGGGCAGGGTTTCCAACTTATCGGCCATTAGCGCAATATCCGCCGTTTCCAGGGCTACATCACTTCCCGCAGCACCCATAGCTATTCCTACAGTGCTGTTTGCCATGGCAGGGGCATCATTAACGCCATCGCCCACCATTGCCACCTTGGATTCCTTTTCTTTTAATTCTTTTATAGCATCCACTTTTTCTTCCGGTAATAAACTACCCCAGGCATCGGTCAATCCTATTTCTTCTGCTACTGCGTCTGCTACCTTCTGGTTATCACCAGTAAGCATGATCATTCGTTTAATTCCTATTTCTTTTAATTTTTTAAGGGTTCCCTTGGCGGCTTCACGAGGGGTATCCATTAATGCAATGATGCCTATATATTCTTCATTTTTTCGTATAAGCATTGTTGTATTTCCACCACCTTCAAGACCACGCACTTTCGTAGCTATTTTTTCGGAAGGTGTACTCTCATCAAGCCCTTCGTACAGGTCGAGGTTACCTATATAGATTTTATCATTGCCAAATGATGCTTTAATCCCTTTACCCAGAACTGCCTCTAAATTAGAGGCATTTGGGATTTCCTCGCCTTCCAGACGCTCTTTTCCATCACGAACTACAGCTTTGGCCAGGGGGTGATCACTAAGACCTTCCACGGCTACTGCTATTTTGAGAAGTTCATTGTCTGAAATATCCCCAAGTGGCACCACTTGGGTAAGTTTTGGCTTTCCTTCCGTTAGAGTTCCGGTTTTATCAAAGGCTAGGGCGGTAATAACCCCCAGGTCCTCCAGAGGGCGCCCTCCTTTAATTAATACCCCGCCACGGGCAGCTCTGGCCACTCCACTTAATACAGCACTTGGGGTCGAGATTGCCAACGCACAGGGACTTGCAGCTACTAATACGGCCATCGCCCTGTAAAAGCTGGCGCTAAAGGGTTCGTCAATAACTAAAAAAGCAAACAAAAGAATCCCGACCAAAATAAGGACGGACGGCACAAAATATTTTTCAAATTTATCGGTGAGCAACTGGGTAGGCGATTTTTGAGTCTGAGCTTCGTTAACCAGTTTCACCAATCGGGAAAGCGTTGAATCTTTGGCTGCTTTGATAACTTTAATCTCCAAAGTATTGTTCCCATTGATCGTTCCGGCAAAAACGCGGTTTTCATCTTTAATATCATCTACCTCTGAGTAATCCTTCTCAACATCTTCTACGGGAACTTTATCTACCGGTACACTCTCCCCGGTTATTGGAGCCTGGTTAACACTACTCTGCCCATCTACCACTACGCCATCTGCAGATATTTTACTATTTGGTTTCACCACAATGATATCCCCAATATTGAGTTTTTCGATACCAACTTCTTCCGTTTTACCATTTTTCTTAACCAAAGCTGTTTTTGGCGCCAGTTCTGCCAGTGCAGCTATAGATTTTCGTGCTTTGTTCATTGCATAATGCTCCAAGGCATGCCCCAGGCTAAAGAGAAATAATAACAAAGCTCCTTCAGCCCATTCCCCAAGAATAGCTGCTCCTATAGCTGCGACCAACATGAGAAAATCAATTTCAAATCCACCTTTGGCTACGGTCTGTATGGCTTCTTTTGCTGTAAAGTAACCTCCAAAAAAGTAGGCACCTATGTATAGGGATAAGCTGACCCATTCCGGTATTGATGTTACGTAGGACAAACCAAAACCAATACCCAAAAGAGCACCACAAATAATAGCAAAAATAAGTTCGGTGTTTTTCCCAAAAATACCTCCGTGGGCGTGGGAATGTTCTTCCCCGGCCCCGTGGCTATCCGCTTCTCTATGATTCTGGAGATCAGTATCTTTATGCTTTTGTTCTTCTATATCCCTTACCTTTTCTTTATTTAAATTTTGAGGATTCTTTTCGGCAGATTTAAAGCCCTTATTCTCAGCAGAGGAGCTTTTTTTAACTTGTAGGTTTTCTTTTTCGAGCTTTGTAGTTATCTCATCAAAACTTGTTTCCCGTTTATCATATTCTAAACGGATCATTCCTCCGGCATTGGCGGAAGCTTCCAAAACACCATTGATATTCAACAGACTCTTTTCTATAGTCCTTGCATGCCGGGTATGTCTAATCCCCTCAACCTCTATAAGCAAATGTCCATATTTCGCGGTAATTTCAGCCCCGGTTCTTTCTGCCAATGATTGAATGCGGTCAATAGAAATTATATCCGGATCGTAATGAAAGCACAATTGTGGCACCGTATCTTCCTGATCATCCGCTATGTGGACTTTTTCAAGGCCATTTTCGGCTTCCAGTTCCTTAATTAGCCTTTCCACACAAGCGTCTTTTTCATTAGGTACCTGTGGAAGGATTACGGGAATTTTGATTTTTAGTTTTTTCATATCCTTAGTTATTTGTATCCAGTTTTTTGCTTGTTCCTTATCCTGAAGGTCAAAATATTTGACTTCTGAACCGGTAAAGAAATGAGTAGCTTTAACGACCCATTCCTGCTATTTTTTTCGCCTACAAATTTTATGACTTTTTTCGATGATATTGTGGATTAGCGGATGGGTTTTTTATATCCTTCTTCGTGATTCTACCATTGATTTTAGCAGCAATCAAGTTTTCTTTTTCTATGTCCAATACCTATATCATTTTTTCAATTTTATAGGGTTTATATTAATTTAAGTGTATCTCCAAATACTCCAGAGCCTCAGGCATATCCAACTCGCGGGTTCCGTTCCCGGTTCTGATAAAGAAATGCGAACGATCGCCCAAATTCAAATACACAGGTTTTTGTGATTTGTGAACCCTTACATAACAGATATCCTTTTCTTCGAATTGGTAAAAGGCCACTTTAACCAAAGGGCAAAAATGAGTGCCGAACTTGAGGGACACCAATTGCATTATATATTGCTCAAACCCGTCCTTGCCAGGTTTTTTTAAAGTACCGCAATCCTGTTCCAGCCCCAGAATACTACCTTCATCATCAATTCCGATAATTAAATGCCCTTCTTGGGTGTTCATAAACCCGGCAATTGTTTTTGCTATTACGTCCTCCAAAGCCTTATTCGGTTTAAACTGCCTCAAATCCCATCTCAAGGTAGATTTAAATTCTACTTGCTGGTTTTCTCCTGCCGCAATCAGCTCCCTGATCTCCTCCAGCTTATCTCTTCTTCCGGTCAATTGAAATATTCTTTGCCTGACCATAAACATAAGCGACAAGGCAATGCCCAGCAGTCCAAATAGCAATTTGATGATGGCTTGATCCAAATCCCATGAACTAACTTCCTGCTGATATGAAGCAAGCAGAGATTTCCACCATTCGCCATTACCTCCCTGCATGTCATACATGTGGAGTGAAATAACCAGGGGCTGTATTATAAATAAGCCAAGGGCTAATCCAATGAATATAAAAACAAATACTTTGCGTTTTTTCATTTTTACCTTCTTTTATAAGCCATAGGTGCCATCGCTTTCGATGCCTGTGCCTTATAACTACTTCTTCTTATCCTGAAGGACTTTCTTCTTTTGTTCAAATTCCTCATCGCTTATCTCGCCCCGGGCGTATCGTTCTCTCAGGGCTTCCATAGCCTTATCCTTCCGTCTATTTTGTCCCGGGGTGGGATAAGGAATTAAGAATATCCAAAAGATGAGGATTATCCAAAGCCCCCACCATATCCAGTGCATTCCCCCAAAATTCCAGTTGTCCATCATAATCTTTCTGTTTAAATTTATTTAACTTTTTTAATGATTTCCTTTCTCCATCCATTCCTTGGCCAAATGTTTTTCTTCAAGGCTAAAGAATTTAATATGTGCCTTTGTAAAGGGTATCAAAACTTCGGTAAACTGTTCCTGCCATTTTGTAATTCCCACCAATGCAACCTTTTTAACGCGTTCTTCATTCGGAAGTTTCAGTTCAATGCCCTTCCAATACGCACTTGCAGTCCACCCCTCAAAATTTTCCATTTCAATATACCAGTATACTTTATGGTTTGCCTGTATATGGTTTTTTAATTGAGATATCAAATTGTCATAATCGGTAGCATCCAATCTATTTTGAGCTACCATATATACCTTGTTTTCTTTTTTATAAATTTTCATCATTGTTCCAATTTTTTAAATCAAAAAACTTAATCCAAGTCATTGCTACATTTCTCACAGACTCCCTTAGCCACCAGATTAATATCCTCTGCCACGTAACCTTCGGGCAGATTTATCTGAGGGATTTTATGTTCTGTAAGGCACACGGTTTCCCCGCAACTATTGCAATGAAAATGTAAGTGAAGGTCGTTACCCACCTCGCATTCACAATTGTCTTCACACAGGGCATATTTAATGATGCCGGTGCCATCCTCAATTTGATGCACAATTCCTTTTTCTTCAAATGTCTTCATAGTACGGAAAAGCGTACTCCTTTCCGAGCTTTCGAAATCTTTCCCAAGGTCGCCTAAACTAATGGCCACATTCAATTGTGCCAACCGTTTATAGGTCATCAGGCGCATTGCCGTAGGGCGGATGCCTTTGCTTTCTAACTTTTTTACTATTTTTTCCATTGGGCGTAAAAGGGTTTAGAAAATTTAACGCTTTAAGGATTCCCCGGTTTTTATCTTGAAAGCATCTTCAATGTCAGACAAATAAATGATGCCATCACCTGGATCCGGTGTTTTCCCGTTTTCCAGGATGATATTGATAGCCGATTGTGCTTCTTCATTTTGACATACCAGTTCTAACTTTACCACCGGGCTGTCGGTTACACGGAAATCTAAAGAAGGTGATGCGCCTTTTGCTTTAAATGCTCCGGTACCTTCCCCCTGAGACAGCGTCATACTTTTGAATCCGCTTTCGCTAAGGGATTCTATCACTATTTGAACCCGTTTTGGCTTTATAAATGCTTTTATTTCTTTCATTACTGTGGTTTTAATTTAGTATTAAGGATGAACCCTCTGGAATTTTAATCAAGACAAACATTTAACAGAGAGTCCATCCATCTATTTTTTTTAATTTAATGACCATGGGAAGTCTGGCTTTTCTGCATTTCAGAGACCAGATAATAGGCATTATTATAAGCAACCAAAGTACCTTCAGGCAGAGGCTCCAGCAGTTTAATTTCAACCCAACCATCTTCAGTTATTCCCGTTCTTACCTGCACCGGTTTCAATTCCCACTCGGTTTCACCATCTTCCTGGTGTTTTTGGGCCGTAAAGATGTAGGGATTTCCTTCTTCTTCAATTATTGCTTCTTCCGGTAAGGCAGGAACAGCTTCTTCACCCGTCCTGATTTTTCCGTTTATATACATCCCCGGAATTAGAAAATCTTCTTTATTATCGATTTCTGCATGCACATGTACCGCTTTGGGGTTTTGTTCAAATTGTTTCCCCACTGAATAAATTTCCCCGGTTAAATTACTGCCTGGAACCGATTCCAGTGTAAACGCAATCTTTTGGCCTTCTTTCACCTTATAAATATCTTTTTCAAAAACCATTAGATCGGCATGAACATGTTCATTATCAACTACCATAAACATGCTGGTTTGCGGCTCCACATACTGTCCTATCTGCACCAGTACTTTTTCTATATAACCTCCAATTGGGCTTACTACCGGAATATATTCATATAATTCACCGTCTCTAACCTGGGAAGCATTTAGGTTTAACTGGCGTAATTGTGATTCGTACCCCCGTACTTCACCTTGTACAGACTGGTAATCGGATTGGGTCTGTTGAAAAGTTTTTCCAGATCCTACCTCTGCTTCATATAAACGTTTCTGTCTTTCAAATTCCTTTTCCAAAAATTGCATCCTACTATATGCATTAATATAATCAGACTGCATTCTGGTTAAATTTGGGTGAGAAAGATAAGCCAACACCTGACCTTTATTTACCTTATCCCCCTCAATAACCTTTATAGAAGTTATATTACCGCCTAAAATTGCCGTAACGGTAGCTTCATATTGTGGCGGCACTTCTAACTGGCCATTGGCTTCCACAATACCGGACAAAGCTTTTTTAGGTAAGGTATCTACTTTGATGCCCAAACTATTGAATTTCATCTCTGAAAGATGTACTGAACGCATCCCGCCTTCTTCTTCACCGTGTTCTTCATCTCCTTCCTCACCGTGATTTTCACCTTCTTCGGTATTAGTAGTTGCAGTTTCACTGGAAGCGTCATCCCCTTCCTCAGGATTTTCTTTACATCCAAAGAATATGCTGAGCGTTAAGGCAAGCATTAAAATATTTATTGATCTTGTATTCATATCGATTTTCTTATTTTAATTTTTAATTTGAATTCTTAAGGTAATATTCCAGTTGGTAACGGCTGTCGAGATAATCGTTAAAAGCACTCCAGGCATTTACTTCGATTCTAATGGCATCTCTTATATTTTGAAGGAAGGTTACGTAATCTATAGCACCTTCCTTAAATGCTAATACCGACCCATCCTGTTGTTCCTGTGCTAAAGGAAGCGCTTCATCCCTATAATAATTCCATGAGTTTCTCCATTTGATGTAGTCTTCCCGCATATTTTTATAGGCGATTTCCAGTTCGAGTTTATCCTGGTAAAAGTTTTGCTCTGCAATCTTTCGATTCACTTGTGCTTCCTGGGTACGGCCTAATTCCGGCCCAAAAAACAGTGGAATTTGAATTCCTATTTGATATTGAAAGAAACCCGATTGCCCGGCTATTTCCTGCCTACCGTATTGACCCTGAAATTTGGGCAAAAATTCAGATTTTCGTTCTCTGGTAACCGCTTTTGCCACGTCAATTCTTTGTTCTGAAACCTGTAGTAAGGGATGATTTTCAAGAGACTCTACCAGAAAGTTTAAAGGTTCATCCAATGCTTCAGCAGGCAAATCTGGTACATCGTAAATTGTGTCACTAACAAACCATAGGTTTAAGCGCTGTATTGATTTCAGGTAATCTCGATAAGCTTGTTCTAACTGTATTTTCACCTCATTCCCCTGATTTGAGGTGGCAAGATATTCCAGTTTAGAGGTAGCTTCTGTCTCATACCTGATTCTAGCCGCCCTTTCAATATCTTCGAAAATAGAATCCATTTTCTTATATACCTGATACCTCTTTTTACTTGTATAAACAGATGTCCAGGCCCTGCTTACTTCACGTTCAATTTCAATAGTAGATAGCTCTAAGGCATTTTCAGCAAGTGCCACCCTTTCTTTCTGTAGTTTTAACCGGGGCACTATTCCGAAAATATCGATGCCTTGTTGTTGGACGCCAATTTGGGTATAGATCCCATCAGAGCCATTTCCTACTTCTTCTTTTCCTGTAAAGATTTGGGTGTTTCCAAAATCAAAGGCGGTTTTGCGCAATACTTCCTCACTTTCAATTTCGAGCTGGGCAGCTTGGAGCTGTGGAAAATTTTTGATTGCCATTTCTTTTGCATCCTCCAAACTAATTGTTTGTAAAGAATCCTGTTGTGAATATTCAGATGACATTGCATCAGATTGTGCATTTACAGAAAAGGTTCCGCCTAAAACTAAGCCAATTATCAAAATCGTAGCTAAAGATCGCGAATTGGAAGAACCTAGTTTATTCTGTTCTTTTTTCTCTCGTTTTCTTTCTACAAGGGTATATAGTACTGGTAATACAACCAGCGTAAGCAGTGTAGCTGTAAGCATCCCACCTATAACCACCGTAGCAAGTGGTTGTTGAACTTCTGCACCGGCTGATGTGGAAAATGCCATTGGTAAAAAACCGAAAATATCTGTTGTTGCTGTTAACATAATAGGTCGTATTCGTTCTTTGGTTCCTGTAAAAATTCTATCTTTTATACTGGTTACTCCTTCTTCTTTTAAAGAATTGAATCTATTTATTAGTACCAGCCCGTTTAAAACTGCAACCCCGAATAATACAATAAAACCTACCCCAGCAGAAATACTGAATGGCATTCCCCGCAACCAAAGGGCAAAAACACCTCCAATGGCAGCGAGGGGTATGGCTATATAGATCATGACAGATTGGGAAAACGATTTTAGGGCAAAATATAGAAGAACAAATATCAAGAAAAGGGCAATGGGTACAACAATTATCAAGCGGTCCTTAGCACTCTGAAGATTTTCGAATTCCCCCCCATAAGTTATATAATACCCGGGAGGTAATTCTAATTCTTCATCTAATCTTTGCTGAATATCATTAACGACTGACTCTACATCCCTTCCCCGGGCATTTACACCCACATAGGTTCTTCTGTAGGTATCATCTCTCGAAATTTGCATAGGGCCCGGAACATATTCGATATCTGCTATTTCTTTTATCGGTACCTGAGTTCCGTCGGGAAGATCGATATACATTCCACGCAAGTCATCAATATTCTTTCTATGTTCTTCATCAAATCTTACTACTAAATCGAATCGCTTTTCTCCTTCAAAAATGACTCCTGCGGTTCCTCCCGCAAAAGCAGTACTTATATAATCATTTGCTTTTTGGATATCCAGGCCATATTGAGCAATTTTATCACGGTTAAATTTCACGGTCATTTGTGGCAGCCCAGATGTTCGTTCAGGATTAACATCTCCTGCTCCAGGTACGGTCTGGATAATATTAGCCATTTCCTGTACCTTTTCCGACAACACCCCCAGGTCCTCTCCATATAGTTTAACCGCAATATCTTCTCTAACCCCCTCTAATAATTCGTTGAACCTTAATTCTACAGGTTGCGTAAACACAAGGTTTACCCCAGTAAGTTCTTTATTGAGTTTTTCCTTGATTTGCGCTATAAGTCCTTCTTTAGTTTCAGCGGTTGTCCAATTATCCTTATCTTTTTCAAGAATCAGGTACATATCTGCGATATCCATCGGCATTGGATCTGTTGGGATGTCCGCTACTCCAATTCTTGCTGTTGCTGTTTTAATTTCAGGAAAATTTTCTAGAAGGATATTTTCTATTTTTTTGGAAACTTCAATAGACTCTGTTAATGAACTTCCTGGTCTGATTAAAGCCTGCATTGCAATATCCCCTTCATCCAGTTGAGGCACAAATTCTCCTCCCATTCTGGAAAAAAGGAAACCGGCTAATACAAGTAGAACAGCAGCAGCACCTACAACAATGAGCTTCAGTTTTAATGCCCCTTTCAGTAAAGGCATATATACCCTTTGTATTCCACCAATTATCTTATCACTTATCCTTTCCAGCCAGCGTTCAAACCTTCCAAACCAGTTCTTTTTATTCTGAATGGGTTTCATAAATAGGGCAGACATCATAGGGACATAGGTAAGGCATAAGAAAATAGCACCTATCATGGCAAAACCGAAAGTGTACGCCATCGGCTTAAACATTTTACCTTCTACCCCCGTAAGAAAAAGTATAGGCGTGAATACAATAAGAATTATAATCTGTCCAAAAAATGCGGAACTCATCATCGTGCTCCCAGCATCATAGGCTACTTCATCCATTTTAGCCTGATTGAATTTCACCTTGCCAGATCTTATCCGTTTTTGTATTTCATACACGGTTCCCTCGATGATAATCACTGCACCGTCTATAATGATTCCAAAGTCAATAGCGCCCAAACTCATTAGATTGGCCCAGACATTGAATTGTTTCATTAAAATAAAAGCAAAAAGCAGTGATAAGGGAATAGTGGTAGCAGTAATAAGTCCACCTCTTAGACTACCTAATAACAATACCAGGGCAAAAATCACTATCAATGCACCTTCCAGTAAATTTGTTTTAACAGTATCGGTTGTTCGTGCTATTAATTCACTCCGATCAATAATTGGCTCTATGGTCAAACCTTCAGGAAGTGACTTTTCAACTTCTGCCATCCTATCTTTAACATCCTGAATTACGGCATTGGGATTGGCGCCTTTTAACATCATTATTATCCCGCCTACGGCTTCCTCTCCGTCTTGAGTGAAAGCTCCGTAGCGTACCTGATTTCCAAACTGAACATCTTCCGCAACATCTCCAATAGTTATCGGAATAGAATTTTCGGTAGTAATAGCAATTTTCCTTATATCCTCCAGTGAACGGATTAAACCTTCACCTCTAATAAAATTTGACATTTTATTTTTCTCAATATAAGCTCCACCGGTATTCACATTGTTTCGGGCCAGCGCCTCATAAACCTCAGAGATACTTATACCCATACTGTTTAATTTCTCAGGATTGATTGCTACCTCATATTGTTTTATGGAGCCTCCAAAAGAATTTACTTCCACCACACCTTCCAGCAAGGTAAGTTGTCGCTTGATTATCCAGTCCTGAATAGTTCGTAGTTCCATGGGAGAATATTCAGTTTCGTATCCCTCCTTTGGCTTTATGGTATACTCATAAATTTGACCCAATCCGGTTGAAATAGGTCCCATAGCAGGACTTCCAAATTTATCGGGAATGGTTTCTCCCAATTCATTAAGTTTTTCCTGTACTAGTTGACGAGGGAGATAAGTTCCCATATCATCTTTAAAAACAATAGTAACTACCGAAAGTCCAAACCGTGAAATAGAGCGAATCTCTGTAACTCCAGGTAAATTACCCATCGAAAGTTCTACGGGATAGGTTACAAATTGTTCAATATCTTCTGTGGCAAGATTTGGCGACTGGGTGATCACCTGAACCTGATTGTTAGTAATATCTGGCACCGATCCCAGGTTGACGGTCATCATGGACCAAATACCCGTCCCTATCAGCGCTAAGGTAAGTAGTCCAATAATAAATTTATTATTAATGGAAAATGCGATTATCTTATTAATCATATAAATAAAAATTTAATTCAGTTAAAATTCTTGATAATAATTTTGTGCCTAACAAAATCTATCAATAGGACCAAGGATCTAGTATGAGAACCAGGATTTGGTCAAAAAAGGATATAATTATCCTTTAAAAAAACTGAATTAAACTTTTGGAGGATCTAAAAAGGAAAGAATAGGTTCTTCCACTGAGCTGTCAAAATGGACAAAGGCTTTTGATGGAATTTCAATAATCAAAGCCTTGAAATTTGAAGAACCGAAATCTACTGTATGCACATGGCAGCAATGGCAACTACAAAAAGGAGGGCATAAATCTGCTACTTTATCATGTGAATAGTCGATATCTAAATTCTGCGTAGCAACCACTGTTACTTCTGAATCAGAAATCACTTGTGAAGTGTCACTATCATTACAGGCTAATAAGTTAAGCCCGAATATATATAGAGATAATATGACAGCGATAATTTTCACACTACAAAGATAAAAAAAAATCAATGCACAGATTGTGCAAAAAGAATAGGAACAGATTTAAAAAGGTTTATCACATAATTTGATAATAATTTCAATTAAAAAATTACCAAGATCTTATACTGAAGAATTAGAACATTGTTTTTTAATAAGCTATTTAATGAAATAGAGAATTATACAAATCCTTCAAATTACTAAGTTACACTTCGAATGAGATAGGAAATATCCCCAAATAATGTTAATTAACATTATTTTCTATTCAAATTTGGCTTTCCAAAAATGTTGTACCTATGTTGTACCCAGTCCATAAAAAAAGGCCTTACATTTCTGTAAAGCCTTGTCATTGCTAGTAGCGGGAACTGGACTCGAACCAGTGACCTTCGGGTTATGAGCCCGACGAGCTACCTACTGCTCTATCCCGCGATATTGGACGGCAAATATAATATCATTTTTCTGATTACACCAAACTTTTTTGCAAAATTATAAAGAGATCCACTGGATGGCTTCCAGGCGGTCTTGCAGGTCAAATGTTCGAACGTCAACGTCAAGTAGACTATCCGACAGGTTTACAGCGTTTTGGAACCATGAGCTATCGGTTACGATAGCAACTTTATCAAAATGTTCAGCATTTGAATATTTAAACATTACTCCTTTCCAAAGTGCCTTGAACGTGATGTGTCTACCTTTTTCAAGTTCGATATAGACATTTATCTTGTCGTGAATCTCCAGTTTGCTTTTTATTTCAGTGATCACTTTATCCACAATATCGTTTGTAAGATCACGATCTACAATCAGCCCGACCACATGGCCGGCAAGGTCAAAGGTTGCTAACATTTTAATTTTGTGTAGAGTACCCCGTAAAAATAACCAAATATCTCAACGGAAAGCTGCTAAGAAAAGAATATTTTTTATTGCTCTATATCTGAAGCCTGAAATTCTACAAGCTCATTATCTTCAAATGCCACCTGAAATTCAATAGGCCGGCAACATACCTCGCAGTCTTCAATATAGGTCTGTCTCCGAATAGACGGGTCCAAAAGAACCGAAATCTCTTCCCAGCAATATGGACATTGAAAAAAGTGCTCGTACATGTTTATAGTTCTACGTTCAACAATTGCCCGGTAAGCTGAAGTAATTGCAGTTCTGAAAGTTTCGCATCATACTTTGCCAGATTTAAACTGGTTCTCGCATCCAGCAAATTGATCTGTGCCTGGCGGAATTCTATAGAAGTAATTCTACCTAATTTATACTGCTCCTCAGACCGATTAAAATTATCCAGATTCGTTTTTACGTTTTCTTCCTGAACCCTGAGAATAAAAAGCTTATTCTCATAAGTTCCCATGGCGTTAGCAATGTCCCTCACCACCTCGTTCTCTATTTGCTTCTTCCTGATTTCCTGATTTTCATACCTGATCTTAGAATTCTGAATAAGCACATGGGTTCTACCTCCGTCGAACAAATCCCAACGTAGGCTCACTCCCGCAGCCAAACCATCTGTAGTGGTTGTAGAGCCCGGAAAGAAGGCTGTAGCAGCACTTCTATTCTTATTCCATCCATATGACCCACTAAGATCTATAGTTGGTAGATAACCCGACTTATTGATCTTTATGTCATATTCGCTGATCTCCAAATTCTGTTCAATTTGCAGGATAGAAACATTGTTTGCTTTAGCCTGATCAATAAAACTTTCCAACTCAAGTTCAGAAACGAAATTAACAGTAGTATCCACTGCAAATTCATTTGCCGTGATTTCCCGATTAAGCAATACATTAAGATCCCTCTTTGTATTCTTTAATTGTTGCTGAGTTTCCAGAAGTGCAACACTATCGTTATTTACATCTACTCTCGCATTCAGAACCACTAGATTATTGGACTGCCCGTACTCGAACTGATATTGCGCCCTGGTCACTCTGTTTTTGGAGATTGCCAAAGTTTCTTCCAGAACATCTATATTCTCTGTAAGCCGCGCAATTTCGTAATAAACGCTCATGATCTGGAGCACCGAGTTCTCAATGGTTTCTCTGGCCTGAAGTTCCGATAGATCATACTGCTCCTTTAAACTCTGATAATTATAATACCTGCCCAATCCATCAAACAACGTGTATCCGATATTTATAGAAGCATTATATCTGTTGCTTTCAATACCACGCTGGTCTACTATGTCACCTTCATTTGGTTCTGTAAGCCGGTTGTTAAGGTCATAATTGGCTCCTGCCAGACCAAAAATGTTCGGTAAATAGCCAGAATTCCAGATGCTCTGGTTATTATCTGCAATGGCAACTTCATTTTTCGCCAACTTTATTCCGAAATTTTCCTCAAGCGCGCGAGCAATTACTTCCTGTTTTGTCAAAAGAGTATCCTGTGCGAATCCTTCTAAACTTCCCAGTAATACTACCGAAATAAATATTATAATTTTTAATGGTCTCATTAAATCTTATTTACCCTGAGATTGATGATCATTATTTGAATTATTCTCGCCGTTAGCCTCTTCAATCTCGTTATTACGCTTAATTTCTTCGTTCTTTTCCTTGATTGAACGTTCCACAGATTCCCTGCTCACCTTCTCTCCTGTTGTCAACCATTTTGCCCTGGCTTTTGTAGAATTAGTGATAGACAATAAAAGTGGAAGGACCAGTAAGGTTAGGAAAGTAGCCACTAAAATTCCGTAGGCAATTGAAATAGCCATAGGTTTCAGGAATTGTGCCTGCCTGCTCTTTTCAAGTAATAACGGTGCAATCCCAGCAATTGTGGTTAACGATGTAAGAAAAATTGCTCTAAAGCGAGATTTTCCGGCTTCAATAAGCGCTGTTTGAAATTTCATTCCTTCCCGCAAGTAAGTATTGAATTTCCCTATTAATACTAGACCATCATTTACCATAATACCAATTAAAGCAATGATTCCTAAAAGCGAAAGAATATTTACGGGGAAGCCATGAATAAAATGTCCCCAGGCAACTCCAATGATACTGAATGGAATCATTAGCATAAGTAAAAACGGCTGACTATAGCTTCTAAATGTAAAAGCGATCACAGCGTAGATTAGGAATAAAATTACCGGGAATACTTTTTCAGCAGATTTAGTCAGCTTTTCAGCTTCCCTGTTCTGACCTTCATAGGAAACCGAAACACTTGGATATTTTGAAAGAATGTCCGGTAAAATATTTTTATCAATATTCGCGATGGCATCGGTAGCACTGGCATCAGGATCTTCCATATCTGCCTCCACTCTAATTTCCCTTAAACCTTCCAGGTGACTAATAGATTCGGTACCTCTTCTAATTTCATAACTGGCAATCTCACCAAAAGGAACACGGTTACCATCTGGCGTTACAATTCGCATGTCATCAAGATCATTGATAGATTCCCGATTTTCGCGATCATATCTTACCCACACTCGTATTTCATCCTGTCCTCTTTGAAAACGCTGCGCCTGTAATCCAAAAAATCCTGCCCTGATCTGGCTCATCACCTCACGTAAATTTAATCCCAGCGCATAGGCGTTCTCATTAAGATCTATAGTAATTTCTTTGATTCCTTCAGGATCGGTATCGGTAACATCTCTTAAAACGGGATTTTCATCCATTGCGGCTTTAAGTTCCACTTTCGCTTGTTCCAGTTCCTCAAGGTTATTTCCTAATAAGGATACAGATACCGGCTTACCGCCAAAATTACCTCCAGAACCAAAGGTCAATCTTTCAACTCCATAAACCTGACCAACTTCATCCCGAATTGCGTTGGTAATTTCTGGTGACCCAAAATCACGCTCTTCACCCGGAAGTAAGTTCACTCTCAAGGATGCCTTGTTATTTCCAGGTCCTACACGACGCACAATGTTTTGCACTACCTGTTTATTGTCGGTTTGCCTTTCCGTAAAATCTTCATTTACTCTCCAGGCAGCATCTTCAACCATAGAAATAATACTGTCGGTAGTTTTTGGATTCGTCCCTTCCGGCATTAATAAATCTATACTAACCCGGTCACTGGCGATACTCGGAAAGAGGGTAACGCTAACTACGCCTCCCATTACTGAACCAACAGTTAAAATGAATAAAGTAATCAGAATAGATAAACTGAGGAAACGATTGGCAACAGTTGCGCGTATAACTGGCTCATAGAGCTTATCCCGCAAATATCCCATTAGTCTATCCCCATATTCATTGAATTTTCTCAATTTCAGGAAGAACTTGTCAATTCCCTTTTTATTTCTTTTTTCTTCTTCAGATTCCCGAACAAGTGCCTTAGAATGGGCAATATGTGCGGGTAAAATAATAAGTGCCTCAACAAGCGATACAACCAGCGTAAGGATAACTACCGTTGAAACTTCTCCGAAAAATTCTCCAATTCTACTGTCTAGGAACAAAAAGGTAGAAAAAGCCAGCACTGTGGTAATAATTGCTGATAGTATTGGCGGTAATACCTCCATGGTTCCATCTATGGCAGCCTGCACCGGTTTTTTTCCTCTTTCATAATGCTGATAAATATTTTCAGAGATCACGATCCCGTCATCTACCAGAATACCGATCACGATGATCATTCCGAAGAGAGAAAGTACATTTATCGTTACCCCGAAAGAACCTGCAAAAATGAACATTCCCAGGAAGGCGATAGGCAACCCAAATGCTACCCAGAAAGCCAGTCTTGTATTCAGAAAGAAGGATAGAAATAACAGCACTAACAAGATTCCAACCGCGCCATTCTCAATAAGCAACTGAGTTCTCTGGTTTAAGGTAATGCTTCGGTCATCTTCAACTATGATCTGTAAAGTGTCATTTTTCTGATTGAACTCTTCAACATAATTCCTGACCTTTTCAGCAGCCGAAATAAGATCTTCGTTATTGGTAGTAGAAATATTTACACTTACGGCAATCCGGCCGTTGATGTAAGATGCATTAGGCGTTTCAGAAAAACGGTCACGAATCGTGGCAACATCCTCAAGCGTTACCGTGGTACCATCTGGCTGTGATTTTACTACCAGTTTGTTTAATTCCTTTCCGTAATAAGAGCGGTTATCAGCACGAATCAGGAAATCTTCTTCCTGTGTTTTAATACTACCTCCGGTAGTCAAAATATTGGCTTCAGATACTGCACGGGCAACTTCAGCAAAGGTGAGATTGAAGGCCAGAAGATCATTTTCGTCCACCGCGATCTCGATCTCTTCTTCTGGAAAACCTGATAATTCTATCTGTGAAAGTCCGTCCATAGTTCGCAGGTCGTATTCCACCTGCCGGGCGATCTGCTTTAATGTGGCCAGATCTACACCTTCACCGCTTATAAAGAAATCAAATGTTTCCCGGATATTCTCCTGCTTGGCGACCACCAGCGGCTCCATCCCTGTCGGGAAATTAGGAACGCGATCTACCGCATTCTTCACCTCCGAAAGCATGACATCTATATCTTCGTCGGAATCGATTTCTACGGTGATACTTCCACCATTTTCCCTGGAAGTTGAAGTCACCCGATCCACGCCCACAAGGCCTTTTAAGTTATCTTCGATCTTAAGAACAATTCCCTCTTCAATTTCTTCAGGTGCTGCTCCAGGATAAGTAATATTAATATTAATGATTTCAGATTCTATCAATGGGAAGAAGGAAGACTGCATTCGCAACATTCCAACTATACCAAATATCAGAAATGCGACAATCATTATGTTTACCGCAACATGGTACTTGATAAAGTAGCTTATGATCTTTCTCATTGATTAGAACTTTCAGAATTCACCTGATCTGCTTTATTTACTTTCGCGGCATCCTCTTCCGCAACTTTCACCAACATACCGTTGTACGCACCGGAAACCTGTCTTGAAAGTATCACAGAACCATCAGGAACGCCTTTTATCACAGCTCTTCTATCAGAGAAATAAACAGGATTTACTTCAATACTATTTAAAATTGAATCGTTTACCACGAAAATCTCATTCCTATCATTCACCAGGCTACGATCTATTTCAATAGCATTTTCTTCTTTTTTAGCATCAAGATTGGCCTGCATATACATACCTTCTTTCAAGCTTTCATCTTTAACTTCGATGAAAACATTTACAGTTTGAGTAGCCTGGTCAATTTTTGCATTGATACGACTCACCGTACCAGTATAGGTTTTATCACCAGTATTAGTAGTTAGACTCACCTTTTCATCAACTTTCAACAGATCTGCGTATTGTTTGGCTATGGAAACCTGGAGTTCGTACACTTCCGGATCTATAAATTCTCCCAGCTTCTGACCATTTCTAATAAGTGTTCCTTCGGTAACAAGAGCTTCGGTTAGCACTCCGTCATAAGGAGCGGTAATATGATATTTGACGAGACGTTGTTCCAGGTTCTTAATATTGAAATATGCCGTATTAATTCCTCTTCCGTTGATAAAGTAACGCTCGCGGTCATTGGAAGGTTCAGGTAGCGGGGAAACTGAACTATTTACATCAAAATTGTTCAGGTATTCCTGCCATTTTGGAAATATTTCAGGATAATCCATTCGCAGGTCTGGCATGATCGCAGTGATCTGGTTGTAAAGATCACTTTTAGCTGATTGTACGCTGGCAGAATATTCCGCGGCATCAATTTTCAAAAGCGTTTGCCCTCTTTTATATGCCTGTCCAGATCTGAAAGGATGAGAACTATATCTGAAAACTCCCTGTACTTCCGCAAAAAGTTCCACACGACGTTTGGCAACAAGGTTACCATTTGCCGGAATATTGATCGGAATAGTTGAATTTGTGATGGTATCAACAAAAACTGTTTTTACCGTTTTTTTAGGGGTTGCTTTAGGCTGCTCTTTGCTATCTATAATAAGCTTTGCGCCAAATATTGCACCAATAATGAGCACGACGCCCAAAACCGTGAGAATGATCTTGCGTTTATCCATAGTAATTCTAGGACTGTTCTGAGCCCTTAAAGTTTAATTGAAAGGTATAAAAAAGTTATTTCTAACTAATCTGTTCGATATTAAGCTGAAGCTCTTCCCATTCCTCCATCAATTTCTCCAGCTTCTTTTTCGACTTGTTATAATTGGTAAGAAAATCAGCTTTGGTTATGGTTTCCTCATAATTATTTGCAAGTTGTCTGTCCTTGGACTTCAGCTCTTTTTCAATTTTAGTGATGTTGGCTTCTGTCTTGCTTAGCTTATTTTTCAGCCTTTTCAGCTCTTTTTGATCTGTAAAGGAAGTTTTTTCATCAGAATTATTTTTGGACTTGGAAACCTTGACCTTGTCACTTTTCTCTACCGCCCTCATATCCTGAAGCTTACGCTGTTCGAGATAATAATCTATATCTCCAAGATACTCTTTTATCTTATGATTTCTGAACTCATAAACCCTGCTCGTTAAATTCTGAAGAAAATCACGGTCGTGAGAAACTATGATCAAAGTCCCTTCAAAATTATTCAACGCGTCTTTCAGAACATTTTTCGATTTAATATCAAGGTGGTTGGTAGGCTCATCCATTACCAGAACATTGAAAGGCTCCAACAGCATTTTACAAAGTGCCAGCCTGTTTCGCTCACCTCCCGATAAAACTTTTACTTTTTTCTCAACTTCATCTCCGCGGAAAAGAAATGCTCCAAGCATATCCCGAACCTTGGTTCGGTTTTTTTCATTGGAAGCATCTTCCATGGTTTGAAGAATCGTTTTCTCACCATCAAGGTAATCTGACTGGTTCTGGGCGAAATACCCAAGCTCCACGTTATGCCCAAGCTTTAGTTTACCTTCGTGTTCAATTTCCCCAATAATAATCTTTGCGAGAGTGGTTTTACCCTGACCATTCTGCCCAACGAAAGCAATTTTGCTCTGGCGTTCGATCAAAAGGTTTACATCTCTCAAAACTTTTTTGTCGCCATAAGATTTTTCCAGGTGCTCAGTTTCGATGACTACTTTTCCAGGATTTACTGAAACCGGAAAGTTCACGCTCATCACCGAATTATCATCTTCATCGACTTCAATCCTGTCTACCTTCTCCAGTTTTTTGATTAAAGATTGCGCCATTGAAGCTTTACTAGCTTTTGCACGGAATTTATCTATCAGCTTTTCAGTATTTTCAATTTCCTTTTGCTGATTTTTCTGAGCAGCCAGTTGCTGTTCTCTTAACTCTTTTCGGAATTCAATAAATTCTGAATAGGGTTTTCTGTAATCATAAATGCTTCCCAGCGAAATTTCAATACTTCTATTCGTAACGTTATTCAGAAACATTTTATCGTGAGAAACCAACATTACAGAACCCGGATAGTTATTCAGAAAACTTTCCAGCCAGATGATACTTTCAATATCAAGGTGGTTGGTAGGCTCATCCAGAAGGAGAATATCGTTATTCTGAAGTAACAACTTGGCAAGTTCAATCCTCATCCTCCATCCTCCGGAAAAAGTCTCTGTAAGCCGATTAAAATCATTTCTTTCAAATCCCAGACCCTGGAGAACTTTTTCGGTTTCACCTTCATAATTATAACCGCCGATGATTTCATATTGATGAGTGATCTCACTTAGATCCTGGATGAGATCGTTATAAGATTCACTTTCATAATCGGTTCTGGTGGCAAGCTGCTCATTAATTACAGCCATTTTCGCTTCCAGCATTTTGATCTCTTCAAAAGCCTGGTGCGCTTCATCGATTACGGTTCTTCCTTTTTCAAAATCAAGATCCTGCTTAAGAAAACCTATTTTAAGCTCTTTGTCTTTAGCGATCTGTCCCGTATCATACTCCTGCTCTCCTGAAATAATCTTCAATAAAGTAGACTTTCCTGCACCATTTTTCCCGATAAGACCAACCCTGTCTCCCGCTCCAAGCCTGAAGCTAATTTCCTTAAAAAGATATTCTCCCTGAAAGGATATTGATAGATTATGAATATTCAGCATTTTGTAACCAATGTAACTTTAAGATTGGTGCAAAGATGCTTAAATTTGTTATGCTAAAAAAATGATATGAAGTTTCTTAAAGGCACCAAGATCTACAGTATTCTTACCGGAACCTGCCCTGTTTGTCACGAAGAGAGCATGTACAAAGAAAGTAATCCATATAAGCTTACCAGGGTTTATGATATGCACGAAAGGTGCAGTAATTGCGGTACAAAATATAAAATTGAGCCTTCATTCTTTTATGGCGCCATGTATGTTAGTTACGGAGTTGGTATCGCATTTTCAGTTGCTGCTTTTATCATCGCTTATCTTTTTCTCAAGGCAAGCCTTTTGACATCATTTTTTGCCATTGTAGGAACCCTGGTGGTATTTATGCCTGTTATAATGCGATTATCCCGAAATATCTGGATTAATCTCTTTTTCAGTTATAAAAAGAGTGCAGGAAAGATTTAGTTCGCTGTATAATGTTTCCGGGTAAACCTGGAGAGGTCAATCTCTTTATCCAGTTCAATTTTGTTCTCAATTTTATCGAGTAATGCTTTGGCCGTATTTGGCGCTATGAGAACACCCCGGCTTCCAAATCCATTACAGCAATACATATTATTGATTTCCGGGTGTTCACCAACAATGGGGCGTCTATCGGATACCGCTGGACGGATACCTGCAACCTGGTCTACCACTTCAAAATCGCAGTTTATTAATTTATTCAGATCATTTACCAGTTTTTCCCTGGCCTGAGAGGTTGGTTCTGAAGATTTATCCTGATGATCGTAAGTTGCCCCAACTTTATACAAATCTTCTCCTAGAGGCATTATAAAAACTGAAGATTTAACCGCGAATTCCAGTTTCAGCTCAGGAGACTTAATGATAATATATTCTCCTTTATTACCTCTTAATGGCAGGTAATTAAAAAATGGATTTTTTTTAAGTCCGAATCCCTCACAAAATATAACGTTCCTTGCCTCAATTTCTCCATATTCAAAATGATCATCATAAATTCTTAATTCTTCATAATCGAATTCAGTTTCATTAAAAATTTCTCCAGATTTGAGATGCTTCCTGTAAGAATTCAACAAGGTTTCGGTATCAATATTTCCGGTTTTCAGCACTTTCCCGAAGGAATATTCCGCGTTTAGATTTGGATTGGTATTCTTCCTGGTTTTAGGATCCAGAAACTCTAAAAGTTTTGGTTTATCAGTTGCTACATACCAGTCATTCTGTTCTTCAACCGAATGAAATCTTCGGTAAATATTCCATTCATAAACCAGCTTTACATTCAGTTTCTTTTCCAATTGTCGGTAAAATGGAAGCGCGGTTTTCATTTGTTCTGCCGCATTCCAGGCGGGTGTGAATCTTTTGAGAATAACAGGATTAAAAATACCTCCGGCAACGTAAGAAGATTTCTGGGAGTTATTTTCAAAAACCACAAAACTCTTATTCGCTTTCTCAAGTTCTTCGGAAATTGCGAGTCCGCTTAAACCTAAACCAACAACTATAAAATCTATCATGACGTAAAGATATTAAGCCTGATCATCATTTTCAAAGGCAAATAAAAAAGGCGCTCAATGGAGCGCCTTTTAAAAATTTTCAGTAGAATTTAGTAACTCCACATATCCTGTTCAAAGTTTCGAATCTGCTCTTTAATACGCTGTGATTCTAACAACTGCATAAAGGCATTTTCAGCTATATATTCATCGATCTCACGATCTCCCTGAACGTTGTCTTCCTTATAAATTATTCCGTCAAATCTTCTCGCATTCAGCAAATGGTCAAAAGAAATTACCTGCGAAGTATTACCTCCCGTGAAAACTTTTGCGTCGTGGAGTACTTCACGAGCATCAGGATACCACACCCAGAATAATTCAACTAAATCTGTCTGACCCGAATCTATGAAGTTAACATCTGGAGCTACCGGAGCAATTCCTAATAATCTATACTTCAATTCAGCTAGACGTTTATCAAAATACCACATTCCTCTAATATGATATTCAGCGATATCAGCTGATCCAAGATCACGACGATCAATAAATTGTGCATCCACCTCTTCACCAGCATTGTATTGCTCAATACCAAGGTCTGTTGTATCTACCTTAGATAAAGTAGCACCGATATCTTTCAAAGTACGCTTTTCAGTAAAATAAGAATCTGCATATACATTTTCAATCTTACCTTCTTTAATAGCTTTTATTAAAACATCATAAAGCGATCTTCTGTTAGTGCCGATATTATTGGTATCAATAGGGTAATAAAGCGGAAAATTCACCCGTTCATCAAGATCAATGATTTCCCATGTTCCTTTAGACCATAAGATGTCACGATCTCCTACATAACCATACTCAAGTGGCTTATCTTCCTCATCTACTAAAGCCTGAGCTTCCGATTTCTTCCCGATATTCTCAGGTTTATCGGCGTTCAGGATGTTTGCCTGACCGAAAGAAGATACACCCAGCATCATCACAAAACCATATACAAAAATTTCTTTCAAGCTCATTTTTAATAATTTTTAGTTTGTAAGCTCTATAATTACTGGAGCAACTTTTTTAAGCTTATAGCTTGAGTTTCCAGCTAAAGACGCGTTAATATCATAGATCGTTACAGATTCACCTCTTCCAGCACGTCTAAGTGCTGCTTTCGCTCTCTCATCCAGTCTGCTACCGTTAACCTGAACAGTTGGTTGTCCCGGAACTTTAAATTTAAAACCGGCAACGTTTAAGTTCAGATCAAAATCAAAGTCAGGTAGACTTGCTCCAACAGTAGCAATTTCTAAACTGTTTCTTTGCATAGAAACAGAACCATCTTCTCCACGAATCGTCCCAACTGGTCTTGGAATATCCTTTACTCTAAAAGTCTTTTTATCTGAAACCGATTTACCTCCAGGTAGTGTACCACTAACGCTAATAGTAACTTCCCTAGCCTGTAGCGTAGTAACATCCATTAGATAGTTACCATTTCCGCCGGCAGCTCTAAGTCCAGGTGCATTTGCACTAACATTGCTTACACCAGGAATAGATATAGTCATCGGGTTTTGAACACCACGATAAACTACGTTCATTTTATCCGCAGAAATTACGGCTGAGTTCGGTAATGGAATTACATTATAAGAGTCCGCGATAGAAATACTCTTTAATGAGTCATTTTCCATATACTGAAGCTCCCCAGTAATTTTTTGCTCTCCCACATTACCTGCAGGGAATTCTAACATTACCTGTCCAGCTTGTGTATTTTCAACTTCCTTACCATTGATAACTACATTTTCAAATTGAAGCGTATTATCGAATCTACCAAGTACTACTTTACCTGTAAAGTTTTCACCACTAAAGAAAGCAGGTTTGTCTGGGATTACGATAGCCTGATAGTTACTTAAAGAAACGTCACTCTGTAACTGACCTGAAAGCATTGCAGAAAGAATCTCACTTTCAGCGCTCTTTACGTCTGCCTGAATTTGAGTCATTTTAGTTAAAGATGCGATTAAAGGGAATCCCTGGTAGTGGTAATCCAACCATGGTTTCGTTACACCTTCACCATCTGTAACTTCCTCAGTAGCGAATTCATTTCTAATTTTCTGAGCTAGTTGCGGATATTTTTCTTCTAAAATTCCAGCAACTTCTTCTCTATAAGTGTCAATTTGATTAACGAATTCCTCACCCTTAGGCGATACTCTTCCACTCTGGAAAAACATTTCATCTAACTGATCTGCTTTATCCATTTCTTCATAATCCCACTTTCCATTATCTTCCTTTTCAAGTTCTGAGGTTAATTCAGACTTCAGGTTATCGATATACTGATTTAAATTAGATGAAAGCTCATCAATTCTATCAGCTTTTTCTTTTATGGAAGTATATTTTGCTGGTTGCTCTTCAACTTTTGCTGCAAGACCTGCCATATAAGCATTATTTCGAGTAGTTGCAGTTGCGTTAGAAGCATTAAGTTTTTCATTCATCAGTCCAAAAGCGGTAAGAACCTCTTTGGACATGTTTAGTGCCATCATGGCGATGAAAACCAGGTACATTAGGTTAATCATCTTCTGCCTTGGCGATTGTTTTCCGGATGCCATGTCTAATTAGTTATTTTGAAATTAATAAAACAGCTTAATTGAAAAATCAATTAGACTCTTGGTTTTCCGTTCATTGCAGTTAGCATACCTCCGTAAACATTGTTAAGAGAAGCCATGTTGTTTGCAAGTGAATCCATTTGCGCTTTAAGTTTACCGGCGTTGTCTGCAACTTCCTGGTTTACTTCAGCTTGTTTAGCTGCAGATTGAACCTGAGCTTTATAAATATTATTTAGTGTTTCCATCTGAGCGGCAGCTACACTGAGTTCTTCGCTATATTTCTTCTGAGAAGCCATAGAGTCAACAGTAGGGGCAATTCCTTTAGCGGCTCCTTCAAAATTTCTAATACTTTCTCCCAATGAGGCCATCAGGTTAGCGTCTAGTTTAGCTTCTCTAAGCATTGCATCTAGCTTTTTAGAAAGCATTCCCTCTGCTTCTTTCTCTTCAACAACTACAGCATCTCTTTTTCTTCCCTCGCCACCGGCAAGTTCTGGATATACAAGTGACCAGTCTAATTCATCATCTACCGGTTCGAATGCAGAATATGCGAAAACCAAAGCTTCTACGATAAGACCTAGAATAAGCATCGCATTACCTCCCGGCCAGTGCATGATTTTGAAAAGTGCACCAAGTATTACCACCGATGCTCCCAGACCATACACCATGTTGGTCACTTTTTTTGTTGCTCTTGAATTTGCCATAACTCTAATGTTTAGATTTTCTTAGTTGATTTTATTGATAGGTTTAAGTTCAATTTTAATTAAGGATTCTTCTGGTTAAGGGTCACATCTGTTCCTAGGTAATCCTGAACAGTTCTGAAACCAATATAACTCCTTGCTGAATCCATGTACTCATAATCCCTTGAGCTAACCTGAAGGAAATAGGCAACATCTTTCCAAGATCCTCCACGTACTACTTTTCTACGATCTTCGGGATTATTCACGGTAGGGTTCATCGTAGACATATATTCATAAGATCCCGGATCGTACGACGAGTCTACCCACTCTGCCACGTTACCAGCCATATTGTAAAGACCGTAATCGTTAGGATCGTAAGATTTTGCTTCAACAGTATATAGAGCCTGATCTGCCGCATAATCTCCACGTAATGGTTTAAAGTTCGCCATAAAACATCCTCTATCGTTTAATGTGTAAGGACCACCCCATGGATACGAAGCTCCTTCCAGTCCTCCTCTAGCAGCATATTCCCACTCACCTTCTGTAGGCAATCTGTAAGAAGGAACATTAGCATCACCTTTCTCACGACGGAAATCATTATGATATTTTGTTCTCCATTGGGTAAAAGCTCTTGCCTGTTTCCAGGAAACTCCCACAACTGGATATTCATCAAAAGCACTATGCCAGAAATAATCGTTGTGCATAGGCTCATTATATGAATAATTAAAATCTTTGATCCAAACAGTAGTATCAGGATAGATAGCCACTTCTTCGTTCTTGATAAAATTGCTTCTCTTGCCTTGAGTTTTCGCAGCAGACTGGATATCCATGTAAGAATATCTGAACTTTAATTTCTTTACATCAATAGTACGCTGACCGTTGTAAACTTCATCCATTGGGATATACATGGAATCCATAACTTCAGCATAGTACACATCTGGATAATCCTGAGTGTCCCATACAATATCGATATCTTTATTTAATCTTCTGTTCGCATAATCATCAGTTGGACCACCCTGACCATATGTATTTAACATATACTCTTCATACGGGGTCATTTCTCCTTCTTCAGCGTCAGCAAAAGCATATTCTCCAATAGCATCATCTCCCGGAGTTGCCCCCTGAAGTTCGGCCATGATCGCAAGATTAACCCTTACTATAGAGTCTCTTACGTAATTCACGAATTGTCTGTATTCTGAATTGGTTATCTCGGTTTCGTCCATATAAAAGGAACGAACGGTAACCGTTTTAGGAGGTGCATTTTTCTGTCCGGCGATATCATCATCAGATTTACCCATAATGAATGCACCGCCAGGGATCAATGTCATACCATAAGGCTTCTCCGGATTCCACTTCTTTCCCTCCGCACCTACAAGCTGTCCACGATCGCCACCGCCACAGCTCGAAAGCAAGGCTAGAACAGCAATGAGCGAAATATACTTCTTCATAATTATCTTAGGTTAAGACATTTTGATTTACGGCAGTAAACCTATCTAATTATTTTTTAAAAAACAATATTTCAGATAAAAATACAGTAAATCAGAATAATGTCTGAATATAATTTTTTAGACTTCGTTTTTTCTTTTGGCTTTATACCAGCGTTCCGGAATTACCTGATTGCAAGCTTCGAGATAATCTTCTTCGCTGCAAGGTAATAACGTATGCCTTTTTAATTTAGTATTCACATTAGATAAAAATGGAATTTCTATCCACCATCTCCCGCTAACAGGGCTTTTGAAAAATACCAGAACCTCGTCATCTATAGGCACCTGGTATTTTATAAACTCTTTTTTCGCGGAAATAGTATTTTCGTTAGTACGATAATTCACTCCTTCAATAAAATACCAGACGATTTGTGAAACCAGCATATTTGAAAGGTTTCCAAGATGATTCTGATATTCATAAACCCCAAAAGAAGAAACTTTATCACTAATTCCTGCATACCTGGAAAGCGCACAAATTTCTCTTCCGTCAAAACCGTTTGGCGAATTAAAATAATCTGTATTCGCTGAGGCAGAATCTATCGCCCCGAGATCAAGACCAACTAGATTAGCATTTCTGAAAATAGGTTCCATCAGCGTAATATCTGAGGTCACCTCACCCAACCTGTAGGCTTCAAAAAACAACCTTTCCATCAATTCAATTTCTTCCTGAGAATTAAAATAAGTTTGATATCCTACGGTTGAATAATTAAATAAATTATAAGGCTTATCAACTACGATTTTTCCTACATAAGATTGATTCGAAATCATCTTTTCAGCATCACCAAGATCAAATCTGCTATCAATATTTACAAGATTAACCATCTGATCTAATTTATCATAGGCTCTGTACTGAGCATAAATTAAGTCCTGGCTTCCTCCAATTATTACAGGTATGATATCTTGTTTTATAAGACCTTCAACGAGCGACTGAACTGCGAAATAAGTATCTTCTACCGTTGCCCCAGGATTAATATCTCCAAGATCGGCCAGCTTTATCTTCCAGTTTCCCGGATAAAGCCTGTAAAACTGACTTCTTATGTTATAAAAATCTGGAGTATCGTTTTTTCTAACCGCTCTGCGGTTTTCACAAACCCCAAAAATCGCCACTTTTACTCCTTCAAGATCTGGAGATCCTGATCTTTCGGTATGAAGTTTTATTTGAGCACCAATGGTTTGCTGATTCAAATGGCTAATCTCATCCAGTAGATCATTATGCACCGGACTAAGAAAATCGAACTCCATACTTTACTTCTTTTTAGTGGTTTTCTTTTTGGTAGTTTTCTTTTTCGCTGTAGACTTTTTCTTAGCTGCAGGCTTCTTCTTTTTCTTTGTGTTCTTTTCGAGGATTTCTTTCACTTCATCAAGAGTCAGTTCATCAGCCTTCGTGGTTTTCGGTAATTCAACCTTTGTTTTACCTTTGATGACATTAAATCTTCCCCATCTTGCCTTCTCTACTCTAATTCCCTCTTCTTCCCAGTGCTGAATGAGTTTTTCTCGTTCTTTCTTCAGCTTATCCTCAATAAGTTCTTCAATATCGTCTCCTGAAAGATTATCGAAATCATATTTTTTGTTCACATTAATGAACATATTGTTCCATTTCAAATAAGGTCCAAATCTTCCCACACCTTTTTGAACAGGCAATTCTTTGTATTCGTAAATAGGCGCATCTGCCTTTTCTTTTTCCTTGATAAGCTCCATGGCTCTATCAAAGTCAACATTCATTGGGTCTTCACCTTTTTCTAAAGAAACGAATTTCTTTCCGAATCTCACGTATGGACCGTATCGCCCATTATTCACTTCTACATTTTCTCCTTTATATTCCCCTAATTTCTTCGGAAGCTGGAAAAGATCCATAGCCTCTTCATAAGTAAGGGTTTCCATGCTTTGATCTGGACTTAAACTGGCAAACTTTGGCTTTTCATCATCTTCTACACTACCAATTTGAACCATTGGTCCAAATTTTCCTAACCTTACGCTTACCGGTTTACCACTTTCAGGATCTTCACCAAGAATTCTTTCACCCACTTCCCTATCTGCATTCTTAGCTACATCCTGTACATGCGGATGGAAATCTTTATAGAACTCCTTCATCATCGTAGTCCATTCCTCATTTCCTTCAGCAATATTATCGAAGCTTTCTTCAACTTTTGCCGTGAAATTGTAATCAAGAATGTTGGAAAAATGATTTACAAGGAAATCATTTACTACCATTCCCGTAGCCGTAGGAACCAATTTACCTTTATCACTACCAACGGTTTCGGTTAATTTTTTCTCAGAAACCTTATCATTTTTCAGTTTAAACTGAACATATTCTCTTTCAGTTCCATCTACGGAACCTTTTTCTATATAATTCCTGCTTTGTACCGTAGAAATTGTGGGAGCATAGGTAGATGGTCTACCAATACCCAATTCTTCCAGTTTCTTCACTAAAGAAGCTTCCGTATACCTGTACGGTGGGCGGGTAAACCTTTCGGTTGCAGTGATGTAATCATTGTTTAGTGGTTGCTGCACCTTCAATGCAGGCAACATTCCACTTTGCTCTTCATCCTCATCATCGCTTCCTTCCAGATAAACTTTCAGGAAACCGTCGAATTTCAAAACTTCTCCGTTTGCAGTAAAATGATTGTCATGCTTATCTGCCTCAATCTTCACATTCGTTCTTTCCAATTGAGCATCACTCATTTGAGATGCGATCGCCCTTTTCCAGATCAATTCATATAACCGCTGCTGATCCCTTTCTCCAGAAATTGAATGCTTTTGAAAACCTGTAGGTCTTATCGCCTCGTGAGCTTCCTGCGCTCCTTTCGACTTACCTTTAAATTGTCGGGTTTTTGAATATTTCTCCCCGTATGCTTTCAGAATTTCTTCTTTGGCCCCTTTTCTAGCGTCTTCAGAAAGGTTTACACTATCGGTTCTCATATAGGTAATATGCCCGGCCTCGTATAATCGTTGTGCCAGGGTCATGGTTTTACCTACTGAAAAATATAATTTTCTTGCTGCTTCCTGTTGAAGAGTTGAAGTAGTAAATGGAGGTGCAGGATTTTTCTTAGCCGGCTTTGTAGTAAGGTCGGCTACTTTAAAGTTTGCACCTATGTTATCTTTTAGAAACTTTTCAGCTTCTTCTTTTGTTTCAAAATTTTTAGGGATTTTCGCCTTAAAAGATTTTCCATCTTCTGTTGAAAATTCAGCGTCGATCCTGTAAGACGCTTCCGGAGTAAAATCCTGGATTTCTCTTTCCCTTTCTACAATTAGTCTAACCGCAACCGATTGAACTCTACCTGCAGAAAGACCTCCTTTAACTTTTCTCCACAATACCGGAGAAAGTTCATAACCTACCAGCCTGTCAAGAACTCGTCTTGCCTGTTGAGCATTTACTAAATTATAATCTATACTACGCGGATTGTCAATTGCACGAAGAATAGCAGATTTTGTAATTTCGTGGAAAACGATACGTTTGGTCTTCTCGTCCTTTAGTTTCAATTCTTCTGCCAAATGCCATGCGATCGCTTCTCCTTCCCGGTCTTCATCACTCGCGAGCCATACCATTTCAGCATCCTTTGCAAGGCCTTTTAATTTCCTTACTACATCCTTTTTATCTTTGGATACAATATATTTAGGTGTAAAATCTCCTTCAGTATCTACCCCAATTTCTTTGGTTGGAAGATCTGCTATATGCCCAAAACTGGAAGCAACCTTATAGTCTGTTCCCAGAAATTTTTCTATGGTTTTAGCCTTCGCAGGAGACTCAACAATCACTAAATTCTTAGCCATAAATCTGTCGGTTTGTAGTTGCAAAAGTATATCAAATTTTTCTTCCGCTCGTTAAACTTGAATTAAAACCGAAAGGAGAAGCTTTGAAATACCTGAATTTTCCGAAGATTCAGGAGGAAAAAATCTATTTTATGGAAGCCTGAAAGTACGCTATTCTGTAAAAAAGAAAACAGAAGAAGCTCCGGCAAGTTCATATTTTAAATCTGGAGCAATATTGCCAGAAATTGATGTAGCATCATTGAATGCGAGTACTCTACCGCCATTATTTAAAACTTCAGCAACAAAGATCACATTATAGTCTGCATCATAAACCACATTTACCGGGTTACCTAATAAGGTATTTCCGCCGGCAATCCTTAATTGATCATCAATATTTATGAAACCGCCATTGGTGGCATTAGAAAATTTTTCTTCAAAGTCCTGAATAATGTGCAAACCGCCATCGATAGCAGACTCTGACTCTCCAATATCAGAAAGCACCATCGTACCATTATCGAAATCCAGGCCATGAGTTCTTACCAGACCCTGAAACCCGACGATCTTATCAGCATTTATGATACGGAAGCCGGCATTAGACTGGACAAAATCTCTGTAAACCGCAATTTTATTAGTTTCATCAACCGCCGCATAAAGATCTGAACCGACGAATTCGATTCCCCAAACCTTGAATTTCGTGATACACACGTTCCTGAGCACAAAACCAGATTCGGTTTTCACATATATGAAAAGCCTTCCTTCCGGTGTGGTCTCATCACCATCTAGATCTGTATTATCTGAAACGACATAGAATTGACCACTTACGGCAAGATCTCTTGGACTTTCAACCTCTGATGTGCTGACTCTCCCAATTTCCGGATTTAAAACCCCTCCAGCTCCAAGTTCTCTGATATTTTTATAAGATTCGATTTGATTGGAAGACCTGGAAACTATACTAAAATTATCATCTTCCGAAGAATAGTAAAAACCTTCAATATCTGTAGAAGCTACAGAATAATTAGTAACCACTCCATCATTTATATCATAACGCCGAACCTGACCACTATGGGTAGTAGCGTAGAGATGGGCGGTTTCTGAAGTGACCACGTCTGTATTCTGATCATCATCATTACTGCAGGAAAAAAATGCGGCTGCTAAAAACAACAGTGTATAAAGACTTGTTTTTCTCAAGGTTCTATTTTTTTACGAATATATAACTAACAATTTTTCAGAATAGTTTAGCGGAGTTAAATATGTGTTATTTGAAATATTTTTAACGCTAATTGAATACTTAATTCACACCTTATGAGAGATAAAGATTATAACATGGAATAGACAGTTTCTGAAGAAAAAGGCTGGTTTATTCCAAATTCGAGGCTTGAATTTTTAGAAGCAGATTAAAAACGTATTCTCTTAGCAATTTGGCTAATAGAATGCTATCATTTTAAAAATAGAAATATAAAATCAACAGGAGAATCCTGATTTGGTTTTTAAAATTATAAATAAAAAAATTATGGGAATCGGGAATATGATGAAGTTAGGAAGCAAATTCTTAATTCGAGGAGTCATTTATAAATCAGGAAAAAAAGCAGCTATTAAAGGAGGTAAAGTGGGAATAGGAATATTTTCTGTTCTATACGCCGGCTACATGGCCTATACACTTTATGAGCTTAGAAAAGAGAGTATAAAAGAACAGAAGAAACTAAATGTAGACAGAGGTTGGGATCGTGAAACCGTGCAGGAGAATTAATTGATTTCAGCATCATAATCCGGACTATTCACATCACTTTCAGAAATAAATATGGATCATTTCATTAAATTGATTTCAAATCTTTAATGAAATGATTCAAAAATTTCTGTTTATAATAATGTTGTTTCCGTTATTCAGTTACTCTCAAAATTCAGATTGTGCCTGCTGTACTTCGGAATATGGACAATTTGACTTCTGGGTTGGAGATTGGGATGTTTTCAATACAGAAGGAAAAAAAGTTGGTGAAAACCTGGTTCAGAAATTGGAAGATAATTGCATTTTGAATGAAAACTGGCAGAGCACAAATGGCGGTTCTGGAAAAAGCTATAATTATTTTGATCCCGAGGAAGAAACCTGGAATCAACTTTGGATAAGCAACACCGGGAATATCTTAAAATTGAAAGGAAAAGCGGAACCGAATAAAATGATTTTGAAAAGTAAATTACAAGGTGATGAAAACGGTCGATTTTACAACCAGATCACCTGGACGAAAAATCCTGATGGAAGTGTCACCCAAAACTGGGAAATTTACAATTCAAAGGGAGAACTAACCAAAAAAGCATTTCTTGGAATTTACCGAAAGAAAAAACAATAGCCGCCCTACTGGAAAATACTTCCTGATCCTTCACCAAGGCTATTAGAGGATCCACTCTCTTCCTCAAATTTTTCAATTCCTTTTTTTAACCAGTTGTAGTAAATTTCTGCATCGGGTTCGTAAGCAGAAGGGGCGATCAACATTTCTTCATTATGATCTACTAATACATAATATGGTTGCGCATTGGCTTTGTAACGTGAGATTTGAAAGTCACTCCATTTATTTCCAATAGTCTCTATTTCTTTCCCCGTAGTTTCAGACACATATTGTTCGCTTTCAGGCAATTTTCTCTTGTCATCCACATATAGCGATATTAGAACTACATCTTTCATCAAAGTTTCCAAAACCTGTGGTTCACTCCAGACCCTTTCCTCCATTTTGCGACAATTAACACAGGCATGTCCCGTGAAATCAATCAGGATTGGGAGATCTTTACTTTTGGCATAAGCCAAACCTTCCTCATAATCATGAAAAGAAATTATGTCATGTGGACCATATTCAGCCCCTTCCGGAAGCCCTTCAAAATCTAAAATTATTCCGGCACTTGAACCGCCCAGACCATCTGGAGATTCACTGTATTGCATCGGCGGTGGAAAACCACTGATAATTTTTAATGGGGCACCCCACAATCCAGGAATCAGATATATGGTAAAGACCAATGCTATTAATCCGGTAATAAATCTTCCTATCGAAATATGCTCTTCTTTTGAATCGTGCGGCAGTCTGATCTTACCAAAAAGATATAGAGCCAGCATCCCGAAAATAGCGATCCAAATCGCCAAGAAAATCTCTCTTTCCAGGATATGAAGTTGTAAAACCAAATCGGCGTTAGAAAGAAATTTAAAAGCCAGGGCCAATTCTAAAAATCCAAGAGTAACTTTTACTGTATTAAGCCATCCACCAGATCTTGGCAAAGAATTCATCCAGCCCGGGAAAGCTGCGAATAAGGCGAACGGCAGGGCTATCGCCAGGGAGAATCCAAGCATACCTATAATCGGCGCTACTCCTCCTTTAGAAGCGGCTTCTACCAACAGAGTTCCAACAATCGGACCGGTACATGAAAATGAAACAATGGCTAAGGCAAGTGCCATAAAGAAAATACCAACCAATCCGCCTTTGTCGGCTTTCGAATCGATCTTTGTTCCCCAACTACTCGGTAAAACAATTTCAAAAGCGCCCATAAAAGAAATGGCAAATATTACTAATAGCACGAAGAATATAACATTAAACCATACATTGGTAGATAACGCATTCAAAGCATCTGCGCCAAAGATCACCGTGACCAGTGTTCCTAACAGAACGTAGATCACAACAATAGAAATTCCGTAGAAAATGGCGTTCCTTATTCCCGCAGCTCTTGATTTACTTTGTTTAGTAAAAAAACTAACCGTCATCGGGATCATCGGAAATACGCATGGAGTTAGCAAAGCGGCAAATCCTGAAAGAAAAGCTATGATAAAAATTCCCCAGAAAGAGCGCTTGTCTTTATTTTCAATTGTTTCAAACTGATCAATTTGATCTTCTGATGTTTCGGCCGCTATCGCTTCATTCTCATTCGCTATTTCATCTTCCGAAACGAGATCAGGATTGATTATAAAAGTCAACTTTTCTTGGGTTGGAGGTAAACATCTCGCATCGTCACACACCATAAATTCTACAGTGCCGTCTATAGCTCCAACTGGTTTATTGAGAGATACTTTCTGAACAAATTTCGCCTGATCTTCAAAATATTTAATCCGCATTTCGAATACGGGATCATCTATTTCCTTTCCCTCCTCCTCACTGGTTTCCCCAATCAACCGTATTTTTTCACCCTCTATTTTGTAATCGAATGAAGTTGGAATAGGACCATTTTCAGGAACATCCTGAGCATATAAATGCCAGCCTGACTCGATATAAGCTAAACTTACAAGCTCATATTCAGTCTCTGAAATTTTATTTACCTGGGTTTCCCATTGCACAGGATCGAGGATCTGAGCCTGAGTAAAAAAGCCGGTTATAAAAATTAATAAGAGTATGCTTTTCTTAAGGAGGTTATTTATCATGAATTAGAAATACTGATAGGTGATAAATTAATTTGAGATGCCCCAAATTTAATGAAATTAAACCATAATCCTTTTTATGTCTTCAGGGATTTACGATTAACCAAAACAGATGAATCAGCATTAAAATTTTCAGGAAATAATTAAAGTATGCAGTAGATCGAAACTATTATCTTCTGCGGAAGCGTTTATCAATTTTAAAATGAACTACGAGAAGATAAATGGTAATAAAAATCGCGAGAACCGCGAGAATTATTGAAGCGTAAAATAAAAAATTGACCATGACATCTGATACTTTAAAGGACAGACAAAGGCACCTTTTCAGATGAAAATGTATTCCAAATGTGAATTACAAAAATACGTGGCAAGAAAACAACCGATTGCAACTAAGGATTAAATTGTTACCTTTTTTGACAGAAAACCAGAAATTAAACAAAAACAAAAAAGCCTCTTCCCGTTCAAACGGAAAAAAGCTTTTCATTGGTTAACCAAATCCTCACAACATAGGATATCAACTGGTTAACTACACATCCCAGTCTCCTGGGACAAACAACACAACTAATCTTTAGTGCCAAAAAAAGCCCCCCATTAAGAGGAGCTTCTTTGCAATTTTGCGGTCTGGACGAGACTCGAACTCGCGACCCCCTGCGTGACAGGCAGGTATTCTAACCAACTGAACTACCAGACCGTTGCGTTATTGCGAGGGCAAATATACGCCCCTTTTTAGATTCACCAAACCTTTTTTTAAAATTTTTCAAAGTAAAATTTAACCCTCTATCCAAACTTTTGTTTTTCAAGTAAATAAGCTGTCATAATATTGTCAAAATTTTTATTGATGTCTGCCTCCACATACTTTATTCGATATTTTGCACACTGCATTTTAAGATCTGAAAGATATTCCTGAACAGCTTTTCGGTAATTTTCCCGAATATTATCTGAATAAAGATCTATCTCGGCACCAGTTTCAACATCGGTAAATCTACGAGGAGTATTTTCGAAACTGAAATCCAGTTCTCTTTTATGATCAATTACATGGAACAGGATAACTTCATGACGGTTATATTTCAGGTGTCTTAAGGCTTCAAAAAGTTTTTCCTCATCTGCATCTGCCTGGAACATATCAGTGAATAGAAAAATAAGGGACCGTCTTTTCAGTTTTTCAGCGATCTGATGGAGATATTTGTAGGTATCTGTACTATTGCGATTAGAAGAACCCGATAGTATCTCATTCATCTTATGCAGCAACATATGATGGTGTCGCTCGCTGGACTTCTCTGGAGCGTAAAATTCAAATTCATCACTGTAAATACTTACCCCCACTGCATCTCTTTGACGCTTTAAAATTTCCATTAAACATGCAGATGCCAGGACACTGAAACCAATTTTATTCAAGGAATTCAAGCTTTGTGCCTTTATTACCGGATAATGCATGGATGCGGAATTATCCAGAATAAGATGACATCTCAAATTGGTTTCTTCTTCGTAGCGCCGGGTATAAAGCTTATCGGTTTTAGCAAAAAGTTTCCAGTCTATATGCCGAGTGCTTTCACCGTTGTTGTAGATCTTATGCTCGGCAAATTCTGCAGAAAATCCATGAAACGGACTTTTATGAATTCCGGAAATATAACCTTCCACCACCTGTTTCGCCAGAAGGTCAAGGTTTAAAAATCCGCCGGTTTCGTGAAGTTCTTTTTCTATATCCATTAGAGTCCTGAAATTACCTATACTTTATGAATAAAAAAAGCCCCGCAAATTGCGAGGCTCGTATTTTTTCAATTTTCAGTTATTACAATAACTGGTCAATTGCATCAGCATAAGTTTGTTTTGGAGCTACTCCAACCTGACGTCCTACAACTTCACCATTTTGGAATACAAGTACAGTAGGAATATTTCTTACACCATATTTTGCAGCAAATTCCTGATTAGCATCAACGTCTAATTTTCCAACAACAGCTTTACCTTCATACTCAGTGCTAATTTCGTCGATGATTGGTCCAACCATTCTACAAGGTCCGCACCAAGCAGCCCAGAAATCTACCATTACAGGTTTATCACTTTTAAGTACCTGCTCTTCAAAATTTGCGTCAGTTATTTCAACAGCCATAATATATTGTTTTTTCTGTGTTTTTAATTTGATTCGTAAAAGTAGTCAATAAAATAATTATTCCTTACACCACCAATATTATATTTGACTATTAGCATATTGGCAGGTTTTATAAGGAATTTTTACATATCAATAATTTGTTTTGCAACCTAGCCTTCGACACTACACGGTAGCTTGCCTCAATCGCTGGCCAAGACCATCATCCATTATATAAACTCGTCATTTTATACTTATTTAAGTTTCTCAATTTGATAACCCTGGGACTACTTCAGGATGATTCAATTAAGTTAGTTCAATTTATACATGAATTGCTCTGCTTCCAGGGCTTCTATTAATTCCTGAGAGATCTTGATCTTTTGTTTTCTGCTGGGCATCCTTAATTTCACCTGTTCCTTCATCTCGTAGACCACAAAATTCAAATGACAATCACCTTTATGAGCTGTAAAAGTATCTTTAAGCCATTCGATCTTTTCATTTTTAAGATCATCGATATTCATCTGGATAGTTAGCTTTTTAGCATTCTTATCCATAATATCATGTAATAGATTGATATCTCTAAATTGTATTCTGGGTTCTCCTTTTTTACCGGTATCCTTATTGGTCCAGCCTTCTTTGACGAAGATCTTAAGATGTATGAAATTATTCGGAACAAAGAAATGCTTCATTTTCAGATATTCCTCCCCAAAAATCTTGAACTCGTATGATTCATCGTAATCCTCTACCGTGAATATCGCCCAGCCTTTACCATTTTTGGAAACACGATGCTGCACATCTACCACCACGCATCCCATAGTAAGTTCTCTGTTCACGATAGATTCCAGGTTTCTGCAATCTGATAATTTCCCGTTACAGAAATAATTCATCTCTATCTTGAAATCGTCCAATGGGTGACCTGAAATATAAATCCCTACAACTTCTTTCTCACGACGCAGCTTTTCCATGGTTCCCCATTCTTCACAACCGGGAACTTCCGGCTCGGGAATTTGCACATCACTGGCTTCCCCAAATAAACTAACCTGTGATGAATTTTGATTTTCCTGGAATTTTTGAGCGTATTTCACCACTTTTTCCAGGAAGCTCATTCCGCTGCCATCATCATGAAAATACTGCGCTCTATGCGTATTCCCGAAGCCATCAAATCCTCCAGCCAACGCGAGATTTTCAAATGCTTTTTTATTAGCAGCTCTCAAGTCGATTCTTTTGGCCATATCAAAAATTGACCTGTACGGACCTTCTTTAGTTTTCCTGTTTTCCACAATGGTTGCCACCGCACCGGCTCCAACGCCTTTGATCGCTCCCATTCCAAAACGAACCGCGTTATCCTTATTTACAGAAAACTTATAGTAAGATTCATTCACATCTGGCCCAAGTACTTTTAGCTTCATGCGCTTACATTCCTCCATAAAGAATGTAACCTGCTTGATATCGTTCATATTATTGGAAAGCACTGCAGCCATGTATTCCGCAGGATAATGTGCTTTTAAGTAAGCTGTTTGATAAGCGATCCACGCGTAACAGGTGGAGTGAGATTTATTAAAGGCATAGGAAGCAAAGGCCTCCCAGTCTTTCCATATCTTTTCCAGAATTTCTTCCGGATGACCTTTATCCTTCCCTCCTTCTATAAATTTAGGTTTTAGCTGAGCGAGTAAGGCTGCGATCTTTTTTCCCATCGCTTTACGAAGCATATCGGCTTCACCTTTACTAAATCCGGCAAGCTTTTGTGACAAGAGCATCACCTGCTCCTGATAAACCGTAATTCCGTAGGTTTCCTCCAGGTATTCTTCCATCTCCGGCAGGTCATAAGAGATCTCCTCGTCGCCATGCTTCCGAGCAATGAAACTAGGGATGTATTCCATCGGTCCCGGACGGTACAAAGCGTTCATGGCAATAAGGTCATCAAAAACGGTAGGTTTTAATGACTGCATATGCTTTTGCATCCCCGGAGATTCATATTGAAAAATCCCAATGGTTTCTCCTCGCTGGAAAAGTTTATAAGTTTCCTCATCATCCAACGGAAAACTATCTGGATCCAGGTCTATATCATGTCTACCTTTTACGATCTTAACCGTATCCTTGATTAAGGTAAGTGTTTTCAGACCCAGGAAATCCATTTTAAGAAGTCCCGCACTTTCCACCACCGAGTTATCAAACTGTGTTACGTATAGATCTGAATCTTTAGCCACCGAAACCGGAACATAATTAGTAATATCTCCCGGAGTAATTATCACTCCACAGGCATGGATACCCGTATTTCTAACTGAACCTTCCAGGACTCTTGCCTGATTTACGGTTTCAGCCTCCAGGTCATCTCCTTCAGAAATATTAAAAAGTTCATTGATCTTCTCTACTTCATCACCACGGAATTTAGACTTGATTGTCTTATCATCCATGGCAAATAACTTCCCCAGCTTGGTATTCGGAATAAGTTTTGCGATCCTGTCAGCCTCCATAAGCGGAAGATCCAATACCCTCGCGGTATCACGAATAGAAGACTTTGCAGCCATGGTCCCGTATGTGATGATTTGGGCTACCTGATTGGCTCCATATTTCTTGATCACATAATCCATCACTCGGCTTCGACCTTCATCATCAAAGTCAATATCAATATCGGGCATACTTACACGATCCGGATTCAGGAAACGCTCAAAAAGCAGATCGTACTTGATAGGGTCAATATTGGTAATTCCAAGGCAATATGCCACGGCAGAACCTGCAGCCGATCCCCGACCCGGTCCAACCGAAACTCCCATTTCCCTGGCAGCTCGAATAAAGTCTTCCACAATCAGGAAGTAACCGGGATAACCTGTGTTTTCAATTACCGATAATTCGAAATTCAGTCTTTCGGCGATATCATCAGTAATCTCTCCATATCTGTCTTTCGCACCTTCAAACGTGATATGTTTTAAAAAGGCATTCTCCCCTCTTTTTCCTCCGTCTACCAGGTCCTCTTCGCTTTGAAATTCTTCCGGAATTTCAAAGGCAGGAAGTAAGACGTCTCTGGCCAATTCAAAAGGTTCGATCTTATCTACGATCTTCTGAATGTTACTAATCGCTTCCGGGAGATCCTTGAAGAGCTTCTTCATTTCATTGCCAGACTTAAAATAATACTCCTCGTTTGGCAATCCATATCTATATCCTCTGCCACGACCAATTGGCGTAGCCTGCTTTTCACCATCTTTTACACAAAGCAAAATATCATGTGCATTAGCATCTTCCTGTTTCCAATAATAGGTATTATTGGTGGCAATTAGTTTAATATCATGTTTTTTGGAAAACTCAACCAATACAGGGTTCACCCTATTCTCATCTTCCTGGTTATGACGCATGAGTTCTATATAAAGATCCTCACCAAATTCCTCTTTCCACCAGAGCAACGCTTCTTCCGCCTGCTTCTCTCCAACGTTCAGGATCTTACTTGGCACTTCCCCATAAAGGTTACCAGTGAGCACGATCACATCCTCTTTATATTGTTTAATGACTTCCTTATCTATACGTGGCACATAATAGAATCCATCTGTATATGCTTTGGAAGACATTTTTGCCAGGTTATGATAGCCCTTCTTGTTTTTAGCCAGCATCACGATCTGATAACCATTATCTTTTCTGCTTTTATCGGTATGATTCTCGCAAACGAAAAATTCACAACCAACAATTGCCTTAAGTGGTTTTTTTAATGCTTCACCATTTTCCTGAGCAGTTTCATTATGCTCTTTTACACTCTTATTATAAGTCCCAACTTCCTTTACGAAATGAAAAGCTCCCATCATATTGGCGTGATCTGTCAGAGCAACCGCGTTCATATCTTCTTCGGCCGCAGCGGCAACAAGATCTGGGATACTTATAGTGGACTGTAAAACTGAAAATTGCGAGTGATTGTGAAGATGCGCAAACGGAACCTCATCCAGTTTTTCCAGGTTTTCCTGGATCTCCTCGTGGGAAATATCATCTGAAGGCTGCTGTTTTTCCAGTCTTTTCCTGATCTGGTCTGAAGCCTTTTTAAGATTGATATGCTTCAACCCAATCAGTTCTATTCTATTTGGATTCTCTTCTGAAAATCTTTCGAAATAATCTGAAGGAACATCCAGTTCTTCTACGGTGTAGATTCTTTGACGAACAAGTTCCAGGAAGCAACGCGTGGTAGCCTCTACATCGGCCGTGGCATTATGTGCTTCTGCAAATGCTTCATCAAAAAGAAATTCATGAAGTTCAGTAAGGGTGGGTAGTTTGAATTTTCCTCCTCTACCACCCGGAATTTTACAAAGTTCCGCGGTAGTTTCAGTACAGGTATCCAGAACCGGCAATTCCTGAAGAGAATTCTCAAAATTTCTTCTGATAAATTCAGCACCCATGATATTAAGGTCAAACCCAACATTCTGACCAACTACAAACTTTGATCTTTGCAAAGCGGCATTGAATTTTTCCAACACCTCGTCTAAGGGAATTCCCTGCTCTTTTGCTAGATCAGTGGAGATTCCGTGAATACGTTCAGAATCATAAGGAATATCAAAACCTTCCGGCTGGACCAGGTAATCCTGATTTTCAATTAGATTCCCCATTTCATCATGCAACTGCCAGGCGATCTGAATACATCGCGGCCAGTTGTCTGAATCTGTTAATGGGGCATCCCAACGCTTGGGAAGTCCGGTTGTTTCGGTATCAAAAATGAGGTACATTCCTTGTAATTTTTAGCTTATTCAGAAGAAAATGAGACGATTCAAAAAACAGAATCATCCGGGCTAAAATAAGGAACTTTAAGGCTGAATTAAAACTTAGTTTTCAGGAATTATTAACCACAAAAAAAGCCTCACAAAAATCTGAAAATTCAGAAATTTTGTGAGGCCTGATACGAACACTAAAAACTACTACTACTTCAATCAAACATGGTTCGCATCATTGTATCTATCTAATATCTACGCCTGATCTTCCAGGGTTTTCACTTCATTTAATGAAGCTATGATCGCATTTTTCTGCTTAAGAAGAATATTTCCTGTAGATGCTGGGATTTCAGACTCTTTTAATATATCTTCATATTCCTCTACCGCAGCTTTTTCTCCACGAATTGCTTCTTCAAGTACAGCCTCATCTTTATCATTTGATAAACTTGCTTTTAGATTCATCCATGATCTGTGCGCATCTCCTGCAAGACTTGTTCCTTTATCAGGATTCTCCCCAAAGTTGCGGATCTCAGATTTCAATTCATGTCCAAAATCATATCTTTCCTCTGCACGTTGCGAGAAAAATGTTTTTAGACGTTGATTATTTACTTTTTCTGCTGCTAATTTGTAACCTTTTTCAGCATCATAATTCTTTTCCAGTAACTCATTTAGTTTTTTGGAAATCTCATTTGAATAACTCATAGCTTTATTTTTTTCAATTTTTCTTTGAGTAAAGATAAGTTCAGAATATCGTCTCAACAACCTATTTAACAGGGTTTAGCACTAATTAACCTCATTTAACAGCTCCCTGACTTTTTAACCAAAATTATTGCCAAATGATACTTTTCAAAATAAATCAGCGCTTCAATTCGTGCTATAGAAATTAATATTGGAAAGACTTGAAAATTAGAAAAATGTAGTATCTTTGCACACTTATTAATAATCGGGGTCGAGTACCCCAAAATTTAATTTTTATGCCAGTAAAAATAAGATTACAAAGACACGGTAAAAAAGGAAAACCTTTTTTCTGGATTGTTGCTGCGGACACCCGCGCAAAAAGAGACGGTAAATTTTTGGATAAATTGGGAATCTATAACCCTAATACAAATCCAGCTACAATCGAACTTGATGTAGACGGAGCTGTAAAATGGTTACAAAATGGTGCTCAACCAACCGATACCGCACGTGCTATCCTTTCTTACAAAGGAGCTCTTCTTAAAAAACACCTTGCTGTAGGAGTTAAAAAAGGAGCTTTGACTGAAGAGCAGGCTGAAGAGAAATTCAAAGCTTGGTTAGAAGAGAAGGAAGGAAAAGTTGATGCTAAAAAAGACTCTTTAGAGAAAGCTAAAGAAGCTGAAAAAGCAAAAGCTCTGGAAGCTGAAAAAGAAGCGAACGCTAAGCGTGAAGCTGAAGCTAAAGAAGCTGAAGAGGCAGAAGCAAAAGCTGCAGCCGAGGCTGAAGCTGCAACTGCAGAAGCTACAGATGAAGCTACCGTAGATGCTGCTGAAGAAGAAGTTGGCGCTGCAACTGCAGAAGAAGCTAAAACTGAAGAGAAAAAAGACGCTTAAAACAGCCACCTGCGATGACTAAGGAAGAATGCTTCTATCTTGGAAAAATCGTTGGGAAATTTAGCTTTAAGGGTGAGGTACTAATAAAATTAGATACCGATGAACCTGAAACTTACACAAAAATGGAATCAGTTCTCGTTGAATACAACGAAAATCTGGTTCCATTTTTTATTGAAAGGTCTTATCTGCACAAAAGCACGCTTCTACGTGCTAAATTTGAAGATATAGATACTGAAGAAGATGCAGAAGATATGGTTGGCGCTGATATCTACCTTCCGCTATCCATGCTTCCCGAACTACCGGAAGATAAATTTTACTTCCATGAGATCATTGGCTTCGATGTAATAGATACCGAACATGGAAATATCGGCAAGATTATATCTATAAATGATTCTACCGCCCAGGCTCTTTTCGAAATTGAGAACGACGGAAAACAGATCCTCATTCCCATGAACGATGAATTCATCGAAAAGGTTGATAAGAAAAATAAGGAGATCAGGGTGGTCACTCCTGAAGGCCTTATTGATCTTTACCTGAACTAAGCAAAAGATTTATTCCAGTCAAAAGCCTCCAAAATAGGCTCGAAGGTAACTTTCCCTCCTACAATATTTACACCTTTGGCCAGTGCGTCATCATCCTGACATGCCTGCTCCCAACCTTTTTCAGCTAATTGCAATACATAAGGCAAAGTAACATTGGTGAGTGCAATTGTAGAAGTATGCGGCACAGCTCCTGGCATATTCGCTACACAATAATGTACTACATCGTCAATTATATAAGCCGGCTCCTCGTGAGTAGTAGGCCTCGTGGTTTCCACACAACCTCCCTGGTCCACGGCCACATCCACGATCACGGTTCCAGGTTGCATTTGCTTAAGCATATCACTGGTAATAAGTTTCGGAGCCTTGGCACCAGTAATCAAAATTCCGCCAATGATTAGATCACTGGTCTTGATATGCTTCCTGATATTATATTCATTGGAAAATTCCGTAACCACGTGACTAGGCATAATATCATTTACATACCTCAACCTGTTCATATTCACATCAAGTACAGTCACTTGTGCACCTAGACCCGCAGCCATTTTTGCCGCCTGGATCCCTACAGTTCCTGCTCCAAGTATCAAAACTTTCCCTGGAGGAACTCCAGGAACACCGCCAAGCAATAACCCCTTACCTTTCACAGGTTTCTCGAGATATTTAGCTCCTTGCTGAATTGCCATTCTACCGGCAACTTCAGACATTGGCGTTAATAATGGCAAGGTACCATCTGAAAGCTCTACCGTTTCATATGCGATACAAATAGATTTGCTTTTCATCATAGCCTCGGTTAAGCCCTGATTTGAAGCAAAATGGAAATAGGTAAAAATGATCTGCCCTTCCCTGATCAATTCATATTCAGGCTCAATAGGCTCCTTTACCTTTACGATCATATCACTTTTTGCATATATACGATCGATTGTAGGTAATACTGTAGCGCCGGCCGCATGATAGTCTTCATCATCAAATCCGCTGCTATCACCCGCAGTAGATTGAATTAAGACTTTATGGCCAAGCTTGGTAAGTTCAAGTACCCCGGCAGGCGTCATTCCTACCCGACTTTCATTGTTTTTGATTTCTTTTGGAATCCCGATTATCATAATAGAAGATTTAGATTCCGAAAAATAATAAAGAAAATAAAAATAGGGGTGTTAAAAGTAAAAAATAACTTTCAACACCCTTAATAGATATTTTTTAGGGGGTTAAACTACGATATTCACAATTTTACCCGGAACAACTATTATTTTTTTAGGGGCTGATCCATCAAGTTGATTTTTCGTCCTATCGTCTTCCAAAACATTTTTCTCAATTTCGTCTTTGGACATATCTAATGGAAGTTCCATGGTGAACCTCATTTTTCCATTAAAAGAAACCGGATAGTTCTTTTTACTTTCTACCAGATATTTTTCCTCGAATTCAGGATATTTGGCGGTAGTAACAGATTCTGAATTCCCTAGCTTCTGCCAAAGTTCTTCCGCGATGTGCGGAGCATACGGTGCAATAAGAACAGCAAGTAGCTCAAGAACCTCTCTGCTATTGCACTTCTGAGCAGTAAGTTCGTTAACACAGATCATAAATGTTGAAACTGAAGTATTAAAGCTGAATTCCTCAATATCCTCAGTCACCTTTTTAATGGTTTTATGAAGTGTTTTTAAGGAATCTGCAGAAGCCTTATCATCTGAAACCGAGAACTCCTCGCCATTATGATAAAGTTTCCAAAGCTTTTTCAAGAAATTATGCACTCCGGTAATCCCTGCGGTATTCCAGGGTTTCGCCTGGTCGAGCGGACCAAGGAACATTTCATACATTCTCAAGGTATCAGCGCCATAATCCTTACAGATCTCATCCGGGTTTACCACATTGTACTTAGACTTGGACATTTTTTCCACTTCCCTTCCAACGATATACTTTCCATCTTCCGTAAGGAATTTAGCATCAGCAAATTCAGGACGCCACTTTTTAAAACTTTCAATATCAAGTTCGTCAGAAGCGTTTACCAAAGAAACATCTGCATGAATTGGCTGGACATTATTACCTTTAATTTGGTTTTTAGAAACGAACACATTTTCACCTTCCAGCCTGTAAACAAAAGCACTGGTTCCAAGGATCATTCCCTGGTTGATCAGTTTTTTAAATGGTTCTTCTACAGTCAGCCAACCTCGGTCATGCAAAAATTTAGTCCAGAATCTTGAATATAATAAGTGACCGGTAGCATGTTCGCTTCCGCCGATATACAGGTCTACGTTTTCCCAATATTTTTGAGCATCTTCGGAAACAAAACGATCAGGATTCCCGGCATCCATATATCTGAAAAGATACCAGCTGCTTCCTGCCCATCCCGGCATGGTATTCAATTCTAAAGGAAAAACAGATTCGTCATCTATTTCAGAATTTGATACCACCTTATTATTTTTCGTATCCCAGGCCCAATCGGTAGCATTTCCTAATGGCGGCTCACCGGTTTCGGTTGGGAGATATTTTTCAACTTCAGGCAATCTTAAAGGAAGGTGCTCTAAGCCGATCATTTTCGGCAGACCATTTACATAATAAACCGGGAATGGTTCTCCCCAATATCTTTGTCGGCTGAAAACCGCGTCCCTAAGCCTGTAATTTGTTTTACCATAGCCCTGACCTGTTTTTTCAAGTTCAAGGATCACTTTATTTAAAGCTTCTTTATATTCCAACCCGCTAAGGAAATCTGAATTCGCGATCACCGTTCCTTCCTTACCAGAATGAGCTTCCTGAGAAACATCTACATTTTCGAAAATGTTTGGTATAAGGAGATCAAAGTGTCTGGCAAAATCATGGTCACGCTGATCACCACAAGGAACGGCCATGACTGCGCCGGTTCCATAACCTGCAAGTACATAATCCCCGATCCAGATCGGTACCGGTTCTTTAGTGAAAGGGTGTTCGGCATAAGCACCGGTAAATGCACCAGAAATTGTTTTTACATCAGCCATACGCTCACGCTCACTTCTTTTAGCCGTAGCATCGATATACTCCTGAACTTCCTCTTTTCTATCCTCTGTGGTAATCTTTTCTACAAGATCATGCTCGGGAGCAAGCGTCATAAAAGAAACTCCGAAAATGGTATCTGGACGTGTGGTGAAAACTTCAAATTTGTGATCTGAATTCATCACCTTGAATGCTACCTGGGCACCTACAGATTTACCGATCCAGTTTCGCTGACTCTCCTTTAAACTTTCGGTCCAGTCAATTTTATTAAGATCCTGAAGCAATCTTTCCGCAAAAGCAGAAATTCGCATGCTCCACTGGGTCATTTTCTTTCTTACGACAGGATATCCGCCTCGCTCAGAAACTCCATTCACGATCTCATCGTTCGCCAGAACGGTTCCCAATTGCGGACACCAGTTCACTTCAGCTTCTGCCAAATAAGTAAGTCGGTATTTTAGTAGAATTTCCTCTTTTTCATCCTGAGAATAAGCATTCCAGTTATCTGAAGTAAATTCTTCAACATGATCATCGCAAGCAGCATTTACTCTTGAGTTACCTTCAGCTGCAAATATCTCTTCCAATTCAGAAATCGGACGTGATTTTTCAGCTTCCTGATCATACCAGCTTTCAAAAAGCTGAATAAAGATCCATTGCGTCCATTTGTAATAATCCGGTTCGCTCGTTCTTACTTCCCGACTCCAGTCGAAAGAAAATCCGATCTTATCTAATTGCTCACGATAGCGAGCTATATTATTTTGAGTGGTTACCGCAGGATGTTGACCGGTTTGAATAGCATATTGCTCTGCCGGAAGACCAAAACTATCATATCCCTGCGGATGCAGCACATTAAAACCTTTATGCCTTTTGAAGCGAGCATAGATATCACTGGCGATATAACCTAGCGGGTGACCCACATGCAGTCCAGCTCCCGATGGATAAGGGAACATATCTAAAACATAATATTTCGGTTTATCAGAATTGTTGCTGGCTTTAAAAGTCTGGTTTTCGGCCCAGTATTTCTGCCATTTCTCTTCGATCTTATTAAAGTGGTAACTCATCTTCTGTCTTTCTTGTCTTATTCTTGGCGTCACTCTGAATCTGGCTCAGAGTCTAAAATTGAGAAGCTGAAACGAGTTCAGCTTGACGATAAATTTCTGAATTGCAAAAATACAATTTTAAAGGACTTATGCGGAATGATTGGAAACCTTATTCCTTGGTTTTTCGTGCAGCTTCTTCCATAGGTTTCAGGCACTCATAGATATAGCGATTCACCGGAGTTTCTATTCCAAGCCTCTCTCCCTCTTTCACAATAAAACCGTTGAAATCTTCCAGTTCTGAAGGTTTGCCGTTCATGATATCGCGTTGCGTAGAAGCGGTGGTGCCTTCCGGCTGTGAATTAATGATCTCAAAAACCATTTCCAGGTGTTTTTCAGTCAAAGGGACTCCTCTTGCTTTTCCAACTTTAATGATTTCCTTCGCCGTATTCCTCATCATTTGATAAAGATATTTGCTATCCCTTATCTTATCTATTGGAACTCTCGTGAGTCCGGCGATTCCACTTACAGTAGATATGAACAGGAATTTTTTCCATATCTCCAGTTGAATATTTTCTGGAACATCGTTCTCAATTCCGGCTTCATCCAAAATATCATGAATTTTCATCACCCGATCTGACTGTGTACTATCTGCTTCTCCAAAAACGATCTTAGGTTCGTAAGCTGCGTGTTTGATCTTTCCTGGTTCTTCCACAAAACTTACAATAAAGCAAAGTCCGGCGAGGACATTTTTCTTCGGAAGAAATTGAATTAGTTTTTCATAATTATCGGCTCCATTCTGAAGTGGCAATATCACTGTATCTTCTTTCAAAATTGACTTTAATTCTGATGCTACCAGTGGGATCTGCCAGGATTTAATTCCGAGGATGATCAGGTCTGGTATTGGCACTTCAGAAACATCTGCAGTAGCCAATTTCGGTTTTACTTTAAAATCACCTTTAATACTTTCTACCTTTAGACCATGTTTCTGGATCTGTTTGAGATGCTCTCCCCTGGCAATCATACTAACATTTAAACCAGCATTTGCAAGTCTTCCGCCAAAGTAACCGCCCACGCCACCAATTCCGTATACCAGTATTTCCATATCTTCGTTTTTATCAAATTTAACCTTATAAGAATAAATCAGAAAGTTTCAGCGTTTTAAAGATTGAGAAAGCTGAACTTTCTTATTTTTACAAAAAATCTGAAGTAACTCTATGACCACATCTTTTGAAAGGTATCAGAAACGCCGCCTCATATCTTCCTATTTTTCAGTAGTTATCAGTATTTCTTTGGTATTGTTTCTTTTAGGAATGCTGGGCTTGTTGGTATTGAACACTAAAAAAGTCGCCGATCATTTTAAAGAGCAGATCGCTCTTACGGTCTATCTAAAAGATAATGCAAAAGAAGTGGAGATCGAACAATTGAAAAAAAGCCTAGCCATGGCAGACTATACCAAGTCTACCACGTATGTTTCTAAGGAAGAAGCGGCCGAAGCTCATAGTGAAGAGATCGGCGAGGACTTTATGGAATTCCTGGGATATAATCCACTTCAGAATTCTATAGATGTATATATGAATGCTGATTTTGTATCTTCAGAACAGGTAGACCAGATCGCTGCAGATCTAACTTCAAAGAATTTTGTAGACGAGGTCGTGTATGATAAACCTTTGATCGCACTTTTAAACGATAATGTGAAAAAGATCAGTTTCTGGGTTCTTATCGCCAGCGCTGTCTTTACTTTTATCGCCGTGTTATTGATCAATAGCAGTATAAGGTTGGCGGTTTATTCAAAAAGATTTATCATTAAAACCATGCAGATGGTTGGTGCTACCAAAGGCTTTATTAGAAGGCCATTTATTTGGCAAAGCGTAAAGCTTGGTCTTATAGGGGCCATATTAGCCTTAATTGGAATGGCTGCGGTTTTATATTACCTGAACAACAGTTTTACAGAGCTGAACCTTCTGGGTGACGTTAAAATGCTTGTGATTTTATTCTCCGGGATTTTCCTGATGGGAATTGTAATTACATGGATAAGTACGTATTTTGCGACTTCCCGCTTTCTTAATCTGAAAACAGACGAACTTTATTATTAGAAGATGAAAAAGGATAAAGAAATACATAACGGAGGTAGTTTTAATACCGGATTCGTTTTCGGAAAGAAGAACTACACTTTCATGTTCATAGGAATCGCCGTGATCGCGCTGGGTTTTATTTTAATGTCTGGAGGCGGTAGCGAAGATCCGAATGAATTTAATGATGCTATCTATAATTTTCAAAGAATTCGACTTGCACCGGCTTTGGTGCTAATTGGTTTTGCCATCGAGGTTTACGCCATTTTGTTGAATCCGAATAAAAAATAAAAAGCTTGGACGTATTAGACGCCGTGATCCTTGGGATCATCCAGGGACTAACCGAATTTTTACCCGTTTCTTCCAGTGGACATTTAGAATTAGGAAAAGCTATTTTAGGCGATACAAGTGTACCTGAAGAATCCTTGTTGTTCACCGTGGTCCTTCACTTTGCGACCGCCCTAAGCACTCTTGTTGTTTTCAGAAAAGATGTATTTGAGATCATTGGTGGTTTATTAAGTTTTAAATGGAACGAGGAAACGAAATTCAGTTTAAAGATCATAATCTCCATGATACCGGCCGTGCTGGTAGGATTGTTATTTGAAGAACAACTAGAGGCCTTATTCGGCGGAAATATTCTATTTGTTGGGTTTATGCTATTGATCACTGCTCTTTTATTATGGCTGGCCGATAAAGCCAAGAATACAGGAAAAAGTGTTAGCTATAGCAATGCATTTGTGATAGGTATTTCACAGGCTATTGCCATGTTACCAGGTATTTCTCGAAGTGGAGCTACTATCTCAACTTCTGTATTGTTGGGGAATGACAAAACAAAGGCAGCCAGATTCTCCTTTTTAATGGTTGTGCCCCTGATCTTCGGAAAGATCGCCAAAGATCTATTAAGCGGTGAATTAATGGAAAGTTCAGCCGATTTTTCTATCCTGGCGATAGGATTTGTCGCTGCATTTATCGCCGGACTCGTTGCCTGCACATGGATGATCGCACTGGTAAAGAAAAGTAAACTTTCATGGTTTGCCGTGTATTGTTTTGTGGTGGGACTTGCGGCCATTATTTTTGCATATGCACAATAAGGAAATTACTCCCGAAGAATTTAAAGCCGGACAAGTACTTCTCTTTGACAAGCCGCTGAACTGGACGTCATTTCAGCTGGTGAACAAAGTGAGATGGCTTATCAGAAAGAGCTGTAATATCAAAAAAATAAAAGTTGGTCATGCCGGAACTCTGGATCCGCTGGCAACAGGACTTTTGATCATCTGCACAGGAAAATTTACTAAAACGATCCCTCAACTTCAGGGTCAGATAAAGGAATATACCGGAACGATCACCATAGGAGCTACAACTCCATCTTTTGATCTGGAAACCGAAATTGACGAAAAATTCCCCACAGATCATATTACTGAAGAACAGCTTCAGGAAACCTCTAAAAAATTCATCGGTGAAATTGAGCAAACACCGCCAGTTTTCTCAGCTTTAAAAAAAGATGGGAAAAGACTTTATGAATATGCTCGCGAAGGCAAGGAAGTTGAAGTAAAGAAAAGAAAGGTGGAAATTTCTGAATTTGAGATCGATTCAAAAGATTTTCCTCTTGTTCATTTCAGAGCAGTTTGCAGCAAGGGAACTTACATTAGGAGCCTGGCACACGAATTCGGACAGGCTTTGAATAGTGGTGCTCATCTTTCGGAACTCAGAAGAACCAAAATTGGAGATCATTCTGTAGAAAAAGCCATGGATCTCGAGTATTTTGAAAATTTGCTACCTTCACGAGAGAATAATTAAGTCTACTGACTGTTAATTAGGTATGGAGTTTTTCGATAAATTTTTCGACAAGCATAAGGCGCTTATCCTTACAGTGCTTTCATTTGCCGTGTTGATGCTGGCCTTGTATAATTTTAAGCTTGCCAACAACAACCAGGAAACGGCAGAGATGCTTGTTGATCTCGAACAATTCAAAGTAACCGAGAAAGAAGAAGTCGAACCTGAAGAGCCGCAAGCGCAGCAACAGAATAGAAGAAATATTCAGACTCACCAGGCTTACAACCAGGATAAAGAAACCAGAGAGGCCGATTTTAAAAATCAACTCGACAAGATTTTTGAAAAGAACTCTGCGCAAGAGGAGCAGGCTGAAAATACAGACACCAAAGGTTCCGATGGAAATTATGCCCTGAATAAGAAGAATTCTGAAGAAAAGAAAAAACGTTCTGATGGTGACGATTCAGCAGAAGAAGCCTCGCAAAAATCTGCACTTTACGACTACAGTTCAATCTCATTTTCGTTGAAAGGAAGAAATGCCGTAAAAATCCCAAATCCGGTGTACACCTGCGATACGGCAGGTAAGGTTGTGATCAATATTACGGTTGATGCTAATGGTTATGTGATAGATTCTTCAGTAAATAAAGGCAGTTCAACTACCACCAACGAATGTCTTACAGATCGCGCTCTGGAATATTCGGCGGGAGCCAGGTTTACCAAACTTGCCGGCAGAGATTCACAAATTGGAACCATTACTTATCATTTTAGATCCTAGAAACTATGGAAGAAGTTAACCGTTGCGGCTGGTGCGTTGGTGACCCTTTATATGAAGCTTATCACGATCACGAATGGGGAGTGCCTGTACTTGATGATGAAACACTTTTTGAATTTCTCACCCTGGAAACTTTTCAAGCGGGTTTAAGCTGGATCACTGTGCTTAGGAAACGTAATAATTTTAGAGAGGCTTTTGACAATTTTGACTATCGTAAGATAGCGCAGTATAAAGATGCTAAGATCGCTGAATTGATGCAAAATTCGGGCATTATTAGAAACCAGATGAAGATCAGGGCTACAGTTACCAATGCGCGTGAATTCATGAAGGTTCAGGATGAATTTGGCAGTTTTAGTAAATACATCTGGCAATTCGTGGATGGTCAACCTGTTCAGAACGAAATTGAAGATTACAAGAAAGCTCCTGCAACAACTGAAATTAGTGACAAGTTAAGCAAGGATCTGAAAAAACGAGGTTTCAAATTTGTCGGCTCTACGGTTATCTATGCTCATATGCAGGCCACCGGAATGGTCAATGATCACCAGGTAGATTGTTTTCGACATGAAGAAATCAAGCAATTAGGAAAGAAAATATCTATTTAAGATATTCCAGAAATTCTTCTCGAGGAATTTCTTCAGCTCCAAGGCTTTCCAGGTGATTTGTATAGACCTGGCAATCTATAATTTTCACTCCTTCAGTTTTAAGCTTTTCCACCAATTTGATAAACCCAAATTTTGAGGCATTACTCTCCTTAGCGAACATACTTTCACCGCAGAACATCTTTTTATCAAGTAAATAAATTCCATAAAGTCCGCCAACTAAATCCTCTCCATTCCAGACTTCAGTCGAAAAAGCAATTCCTTCCTGGTGAAGTTTCAAGTAGTTCTCTTTTATAGCTGTTGTGATCCAGGTTCCATCCTGCCCTTTTCTGAAAACTTTTCCGCAATTGTCCATCACTTTTTCAAACTCCTGATTGAACGTAACCTGAAACTTACCCTGATTTAATAGCGGTCTCATACTTTTTGCAATTTTGAGATTTTCCGGAAAAAGCACCATTCTTGGATCTGGCGACCACCAAAGCACTGGCTGACCTTCGTTGTACCAGGGGAAAATCCCTTTGTAATATGCCTCTTTGAGACGTTCGGGGCTTAATTCACGACTTACCGCCAGCAGGCCATCATCATCTGCAAAACTTACTGGTGGAAATGGCTGATCTGGAGCTATGAAATACAATAAACTATTTTTTTGAAACTGAAAAATAAAAAAGTCCGGATACATAAGCACCGGACTTTCTAAAATCTTATATTTTTTGTTTAGAATGGAAGATCATCATAATCCTCATCATTCAGGTCACTCGCAGGTTCGAACTGGTCTGGTGGCGGTACGTTAGAACCTCCTGAAGGCTGCTGAGCAGCAAGATTTTCAATTCTCCATCCCTGGATAGAATTGAAGTATTTAGTTTCTCCCTGTGGACTTACCCATTCACGACCTCTTAAATTCACTCCTATTTTCACCGGTTGCCCTACCTGGTAAGCATCCAGCAGGCTACATTTATCCTGGACAAATTCGATCAATAAATGCTGCGGATATTGCTCCTCGGTAGTTACGACCACCTCTCTTTTCTGAAATCCGTTACTTCCGAATGACTTTGTATCTCCAATCAATTTAATTTTTCCCTGTACTTCCATTGTCTCGTTTATTTTGCTAATAATATTTTCCAGGCATTTTCAGGTTCATCTTTCTCAAGATAAGTCTGAGCCTGTTTATGAATTCTTTCTTTATCACCGCTTTTAACAAGTTCGGCTTCTTGCGGATTTGATTTAAGGAATTGTTCGATCTCCCCATTTTCAGGTAAAGACTCTACATTTCCTAGTTTTCCAAGGTCATTTCCGGTAAGAAATTTACTGGTTCTAACTTCCTCAGGCATAGCATCCACACCAATTCCCAAAGTTGAAAGTGGTTTCGGTACTTCGAACATTCCCAATTTCGCCCTGGTATACCAGTTTCCTCCCATACGGGCGACCTGGTCTATTTTATGCTGATCTATATAACCGTCTGCATCCAGAATCTCGTCTTTGATATGCATCTTTACCACGTGGCAAATTACCAGGTTTCCTGCGCCACCTTCAGTACCAGTTTCAATGATTTCCTTGATCTTACATTCCATTTGAACTGGAGATTCAGCTACGCGAAAAGGCTTTACCAGGTCAGATTTCAGCATGGTTAATCCAGACTTTTCAAATTCATTCACTCCTTCAGCATACTCGGTACTGGAAAGTGACATTTGCTGAACAATATCATAATTTACAATATTGATCACCACCTCATCAATTTTCTTAGCATTTTCAAAAGTGTGCTTGGTTGTATTATCTCTTCCGCGACGTGCTGGAGAAAATATCAATACCGGCGGATTCGCACCGAAGACATTGAAAAAACTGAAAGGTGAAAGATTAGGTTTTCCGTCTTCATCAATCGTACTGGCAAAAGCAATTGGCCTTGGCCCGATCGCTCCCAGCAGGTATTGATGTAATTTACCGACGCTTACATCCTTAGGTTCTATAGTTAGCATAGATTAATTTTTGTCAAAGATAAAGAATCGAGTAAGGAATGAAAAGCAATGCTTTACAATAAAAATAGTTTTAAAACGCTTATATTTATTTTGGATTAAAAGCCGGAAACTTACATGAATCTACCCGACGAACGCAGCTTTAACCGCTGGTTTATCATTATTTCCTGCCTTGTGGTCATCGTCCTGGTGCTCTGGAATACAAGTATTTTTTTTCAGCGACTCAAAGAAGATGAACGGGCCAAAATGAATATCTGGGCCCAGGCACAGGAGGAACTTAGCAATGCTCCTGAAGATGCCGACCTTAGCCTTATTCTTGAGATTCTTAACAATAATACCACCATCCCAATTATTCATACAGATGAAAATGGGGAAATTGCCTATACAACAAACCTGGAACCTTCAATTGCTGAAGATCCCGATGAAATCAAAGACTACCTGGAAGATCTGAAAGACGAAAATGAGCCTATTGAAATAGATCTTGGTGAAGGGCAGGTTCAATATCTTTATTACGGCAATTCTCCCGCACTGAATAAATTAAAGTACTATCCCATCGGGCTCACCCTGATCGGATTTCTATTTATTGGTGTAGTTTACTTTTTTTATACTACCACAAAATCAAGCGAACAGAATAAACTATGGGCGGGAATGGCCAAAGAAACGGCGCACCAAATTGGAACTCCGCTAAGCTCATTAATAGGCTGGACAGAAATCTTGAAATCTGAAAATGTCAATCAATCTTACGTGGAGGAGATGGAAAAAGACATAGATCGTTTACGAACGATAACTGAAAGATTTTCAAAGATTGGATCTTTGCCTAATTTACAGCAAACCGATATCGTGGCGTCTACCAGGGAGAGTTTTGAATATCTAAAAACAAGAAGTTCCAATCTCATCGATTTCAGCATTAGAACGCCAAGGCAACCTATTAACGTGATGCTGAATGAGCAACTCTATAGCTGGACCATAGAAAACCTGGTGAAGAACGCCATTGATGCCATGCGTGGAAAAGGCGAGCTATTAATTGAGATCAAACAAGACCTGAAGCAGGCGCATATTTACATTACAGATACTGGTAAAGGTATCGATAAAAACAGGTATAAATCTATTTTTGAGCCTGGACAAACCACTAAAAAGCGTGGCTGGGGACTTGGATTATCACTTGCCAAAAGGATCATTGAAGAATATCATAAAGGAAAGATCAAGGTTGCCCGTAGTGAATTGAATAAAGGAACAACATTCCAGATAAGCCTGAAAAAAGTTTAAAGCTTTGAGAATTTTTCTCTAAGCCAATCCGGTACCGGAAAAGTTTCATTTTTATCAAAATCAAAACAAACGATCACATCATTCCCTTCAGCGCATAATTCTTCTTTTTCATTCAGGATAATATGCTTTAAACCGAAGCTAGTTTTTCCTATAAAATCAAGTTTTGTTTTAATAATTGCTTTTCCAGGATAGTATAATGATCTTTTAAAATCACATTTGGTAGACACGAGCATCGTTCCCTGATTGGTATTTCTATAAAATTCGTGAACTCCTGAAGCTTCCCAGAAATTCACTCTACCGCTTTGCAGAAAACGCATATAGGAAACATTATTTACATGCTCATAGATATCGAGATCGCTCCAGTCTATCCGTATTTCAAGGCTTAATTTATAATCTGAAAAATTGATCAAAGCTCTATATTCGAATTAATAGCTGCTGCAAGGTCCTTGAATTCCTGATCGCTCATTTCCACATTATTCGAAAAATCCATGTCTTTCATGCTATTCAGCGGAATTAAATGAACATGGGTATGAGGAACTTCGAGACCCACTACGGCCATGCCCACTCTTTTGCAGGACACAGTTTTTTCAAGAGCTATTGAAACACGACGAGTGAAACGCATCAATTCCTGGTACATTTCTTCTTCAAGATCCCAGATCTTGTCAATTTCCTTCTTCGGAATACAAAGCACATGCCCCTTGGCATTCGGCCTGATATCCAAGAATGCTAAAAACTGACTATTTTCGGCTACTTTATAAGCAGGTACTTCTCCTTTTACAATCTTCGTGAACAGTGTTGACATAATTAGGTTGGTTTTTATTTAAAATTAAAAAATCCTTTTCCAAAATCCGAAAATTCAGATGAAAGAAAAGGATCTAATATTAACTGATAAGGAAAGAATTACTCTCTCCAGATCTCTACAACTTCAAATTTCACAGTTCCGTGTGGAACTTCAATTTCAGCAGTATCTCCAACCTGTTTTCCTAAAAGTCCTTTTCCAATAGGAGAATCTACAGAGATCTTACCTGATTTAAGATCGGCTTCACTCTGCGCCACCAGCATATAAGTCATTTCAGCTCCGTTCGTTTGGTTCTTGATCTTCACATGTGAATGCACCAGAACTTTAGAAGTATCCAGTTGCGATTCGTCAATCACTCTGGCATTAGCAACGACTTCCTCCAGTTTGGAAATCTTCATTTCTAATAATCCCTGAGCTTCTTTTGCTGCATCATATTCAGCATTTTCACTCAAATCTCCTTTATCTCTGGCCTCGGCGATCGCCTGAGACGCTTTTGGTCTTTCTACATCTTTGAGCTGGTTGAGCTCATCTCTAAGTTTTTTTAACCCTTCAGGGGTGTAATAAGATACTTTACTCATAACTTTATCGTTTTAAATTTCGCAGCCAGTGGGTTAGACCCTCCAGAGCCGAAAAAATACCTTATAATGATTTTAGTAATAATTGAATCCCTGGATGCGGGATTGCACGGGATCTATAAAGCTTTACCTCACCGTGTTTAAACTATTGCATCATTAACTGAAAAAATCCCATTTTTACCGGGATTTCTTTAAACAAATGTAAGAAATTTAATCTTTCAGAACAATTATATTATTTTCGTTCCAACGCTATTTTACATGAAAAAACTATTCAGCTATATCGCAATTTTTATAATGTTCACGGCTTGTTCAGGCTCTGATGATGAAGTTAGAACTAATCCAAACCTGCCTGATCTAAATTTCAGATTTCAGCTTGATCTTAGTTTTCCGGAATATAATAATCTTCAATTTCCTGGTAACGCTTTCGCTACCTATAATTACGGGGTTCGCGGCGTGGTGATCTATAACATTAATAACTCACAGTATGCAGCTTTTGAGCTAAGTGATCCAAACCATCCGGCAAATAATTGTTCAGCAATGACGGTGAATGGTGTAATCGCGACCTGCCCTTGTGAGGGAAATCAATATAATGTAATTACTGGTGAGATCGTGGAAGGAGATGGTCCCTATACTATGAAACCTTATCGTGTGCAAAGATCAGGTAATACCATCGAGGTTTTTAATTAAAAAAGCCTCCCTCTCAAAACCCTACATTTTGAAAAGGAGGCAGCTAAAACCGCTGAAGCTTTTAAAACTTCAACGTTAATCCCAACAAAAAGTTAGTAGTGGCTTGCGGGTAAAACCCTGCTCCATCTAAAGTTTGCACTCCGGACGGAACATCATCATTGGGAACATCAAAAGTGTAATAGTATCCATTAGAAACATACTTTTCATTCAGGAAGTTATTTACCAATCCTGTAAGAACAATTTCCCTGAACAACCAGGCATTTTCCCAGGTATACTGAACATTGAAATCGTTCACAAAATAGCTGTCGAGTTTGGAGTTTTCTGCTTCCACATTGCTCATGTACTGCTCTCCAACGTATTTTGACAGAAGTTTCAGCTCCAGTCCGCTTACCGGTTGATAATTGATGATATTCCCGGCAACGATTTCTGGAGAATACGAAATATCGGTATCACCATATTCTACCAATTCTCCATTGAACGGAGATACAAAATCAACATTTTTATTTCTGCTTACCGCAATATTTGGTCTTACAGAAAATTTATCAGAAAGTCTAACTGTCGCATCTACCTCAAGGCCCAAACGGTAACTTTTTCCACTATTCTGTCTTATAAAAGCTCCCACATCGTCAATTCCACCTGTAAGTACCAGCTGATTCTGATAGCCCATATAATAAAGGTTGGTATTCAGTTTAAAATTTTCCGAATTATGTCTCCATCCCAATTCAAAATCGTTCAATTCTTCAGGTTCCGGATCGCCATTTTCATAGTCATTCCTGCTTGGTTCTCTATGAGCTCTCGCATAAGAAAAATAGAATTGGTTATATGGATTTAACTGGTAAGTTAAACCTGCTTTAGGATTGAAGAAGCTGAAATCATCTTCATTCAAAAACCTGGATTGATCATCCAGTAAACCATCAGTTTCGTAATGCACAGTTCTTAGCTGAAGATCTGCATATCCGGCAAGTTTCTCAGTTATAGAAAAATTGGCTTTCCCGTAGATATTAAAATCGGTTTTATCTGCCTGGTTGAAATAATATGGCTCGTAAGGATCATTATTCCTGGCAAACCTGCTGTAAACCATTTCACCAAAGTGATCTCCTTCATATTTATTCCAGCCACCACCAAAGGTCACGTCCCAGTTGGAATTCTGGTAGTTCAAACTGAAAACCGTTCCGTAGAAATGGTTATCCAGCCATTTGGTCCCCACAATATCTGAAGTTGTAATTTCTTCTCCATCTGAAGTGAATGACGGTAATCCAAATTCAACCAGGTCTGCATCCTCATTATATTCTTCATAATAACCTCTTCCATACGTATAATGCAAAGCGATATTTGAAGACCAGTTGCTTCCGTAATCCTGATTCCATAGAAGCTGATAGTGATCCTGCTTGTAATTATCGGTCTGGTTATCGTAAAACTTTGTATTCCCATTTTCATCGGTATAGATTCCAGCAGGATTGAAGGTTCTGTCATTTTCAAGAGTTTCCTGATCAATTCCATACCAGGCCTGGTAAGTTCTTTCGGTTCCCCCAAATGTAAGTGCTTTTATCAGCGTATTCTCATCTACAAAAGTACCTTGCAAAAAGTATGATTTCAGGTCACTACTCGCCCTATCGATATATCCATCACTTCTAATCTTGGATGCTCTTCCAGCAAAAGACCAGTGATCATTGATCAATCCTGTGCTGAATTTTACCGTATGTTTGAAGGTATTATAAGAACCGATGCTATTCGCGATCTCTCCCTGTGCTTCCTCTTTATAGGAATCGGTAAGAATGTTCAGGCTGGCACCGAAAGCGCCGGCCCCATTGGTAGAAGTTCCAACACCTCTTTGTAACTGAAGATTTTCAACGGAAGAAGCAAAATCTCCTAGGTTTACCCAGAAGGTTCCCTGGCTTTCCGCGTCATTATAAGGAATACCGTTAATAGTTACATTCACTCTCGTGGCATCACTACCTCGAACACGGATCCCGGTATAACCAACACCAGCACCAGCATCTGTAGTTGTAACCACATTAGGCATATAATTCATCAAAACGGGGATATCCTGCCCAAGATTCCTGTCGGCGATCTCTTCATTACTTAAATTACTATAGGTAATCGGAGATTTTTCGGTAACTCTCACTGCGGAAAGAAATACTTCATCCAGAGTTTCTTCTGCCCCGGAAAGATCCACATTAAGAACCTGATCTGAATTAATAGTTACCTTCTTACTTACCTGATTTCCAAAGACAAAGACAATGGTGTAATTCCCCTCTTCGAGACTAAGACTATAGAAACCATTTTCATCGGTAATTGTTCCGGCACCAGTGCTTTTTACGTAGACCGATGCTTCGTTTAGTGGATCTCCATTCTCGGTTACAGTCCCTGAGAGTTTAAATTCCTGTGCAAAAGCCTGTATGGATAGTAAGAACAGGCCTGCAAAAAATAATACATTTTTCATTCGTAGCAATAATTACGAATAAAAGGGGCGATTATTCTTTTCGTTTAAATTTTAAATAAAAAAATCCTGAAACTGCCAATCGGCAATAACAGGAGTACATACACTGCACTTTCGTGCAATTCCCTTGGCAGCATTACCTGCCCAGGTTCATTGGGTATGATCTCAGCCCATTTGGGCACCCCTTATGAGATTGTTCGGCAAATGTAATATGCTTTTTTAGAAATACAATACATTTGGAGAGAATTGCCATAATTGGCTTAATTTTGGATCAAAACCTGTGTAATGTTTAGTGCCAAACGCTCCATCACCGCCAAAGTAGTTACCGGATACGTTATCGTTGCCATCCTTGCCGGACTCGCTGTCTGGTATGTTTACAACCAGGTTATTGCATATTCTGAAATTGCACAGTCTAATACCGAGAATAATCAGCAACTTATCCTGGTTAGTGAAATTAGTACTAACCTGAACGAATCTGAGAATACCAGCAGAAGACTTATCCAGACCGGAGAAGAGTCAGAACTTGATCTTTACAATGCCCAGATAGATACCATAAAATCTAAATTATATCGTCTGGAGAAAACCTATGAAAATATAAACCTGGAGAAGGAAGCCGATAGTATCACCAAATTACTGGATCAAAAAACACAGAACTTAAAAGAACTGGTCGCTCTTCGGGATAGCGACAGAAATACCAATTATTACTCGAAGGCACTTAGCGAACTCAGGAATATCGATGCATCTTTCAAAGACTATAATTACGAGAATCGTTTTCGAAATCTGAAAGGATATCAGAAGGATGTATTGGTCAAGTGGCTGGAATATTCAAGAGAAGATAATGCTGAAAAGATTACCACGCAAAGGCTTGACTCCCTGGTGAAATCGGTTAAACGGGTGCTTACCGACCTTGAATTCGCAAACAGGCAATTTCAGAATGAAGTGATTCAAAAAGAAAATGAACTACTTAACAACGATCTTATCCTAAACCAGCAACTACAAAGTTTGCTGTCTGAACTCGAATTAAAAGAACGTGAAAACTCAGTAGAAAGAGCGGAGGTTTTTCAGAATATGCTGAATAAAACTTCCAATATCATCTTCCTGGGAGGATGTATAATTTTACTTATTATCCTCTATTTTATCATCAATATTATCGGGGACATCACCCGAAGCCAACGTTACCGGGTTCAACTGGAAGAAGCAAAAGAGTTTGCCGAATCCCTTCTGGCCAGTCGGGAGCAGTTTATGGCAGCGATCACCCATGACCTGCGCAGCCCGCTAACCACAGTGATGGGCTATACCGATCTTATTCAAAAAACGCCCCTGGACGAAAAGCAAAAGCATTACCTCACCCAGATAAAAAAATCTTCTCAATTCATTTTGAGATTGGTTAACGATTTACTGGATCTTTCTAAACTAGAAGCCGGAAAAATGCTTGTGGAAAAGCTTTCTTTCAATCCTAAAAAACTGATCAGGGATACTGTAAATAATATTATTCCAGCGGAAAAGAGCAAGGATGTAGAGATCATTATCGAAGTATCTGAAGAAACCAATGTTCAGATTCAAAGTGATCCCTTCAGGATCAAGCAGATTCTGGCAAATCTTATTTCCAATGCCTGGAAATTTACTGAAAAAGGCAGCATCCTTATCGCTGCTGAACTACAGGAAAAATCTGGCAATGACCACATCCTGGAAATTCGCGTAAAGGATTCCGGGATCGGAATTTCCAAGGAAATGCAGGCGAGTATTTTTGAGGAGTTTTCTCAGGAAAACAGCAGTATTGAAAAAAGATTTGGAGGCTCAGGTCTTGGACTGGCGATCACTAAAAGATTAACGGAATTACTCGAAGGTGAGATTAGGGTAGAAAGCGAACAGGGAAAAGGAAGTGAATTTATTATAAGCATTCCGGTAGTAAAACTTTCGGAAAATCGTGAAGAAGCTGAAAGAGAAGAAAAAGCTGAACAAATCGAGGAAGAAAGAATTGTTCAGACTACAGGTCTTAAAGCATTGATAGTTGATGATGAACCGGGACAACTTTCCCTGACGGTAGAAGTAGCAAGATCTATGGGATTTGAAATTGAAACTGCTGAAAACGGTAAGTTAGCTCTAGAAAAATTAAGATCTTCTGATTTTGATATCATTCTAACCGATATACAAATGCCAATTCTGGACGGTTTTCAGCTTATAAAGCATGTTCGAAGTAATGACCAGTATAAAGATATTCCTGTGATCGCATTATCGGGTAGAACAGATATTCAGAAAAATGTATATACGCAATTGGGCTTCAACAATAAATTATTAAAGCCCTACAAACCGGACGAGCTGAAAAAAAGTATTGCCGACATTCTTGAATTGAAATATGAAAAGCCTGATGGTTCAAAAGAGATTCAGAACTCAAAATTGAGATCTGAAAACTACGATCTAAGCGATATTTATCAATTTTCAGGACAGGATGATGACGCTATGCAAACGATCATTCAGGCGTTCATTCAGGGTGCGGAAAGTAGCCTGGAGGAATTGGAGGCGGCATTTCAAAGGAATGATATAGACCAGATAGGGAAAATTGCTCATCGTATGTTGCCTATGCTTCGCCAAATGAAAGCAAAAGAGATCGTTGCTGTTCTTGTTAAAATGGAAGCCCGAGAAAAAATAAGCAAATCTGAATTTTCCACTTTCCAGAGAAAGATCAACCAACTGATGTCAAGTCTTGAGGAAGGAATTACAGTTTAATACCGTACTGCTTTAATTTATTGTAAAGTGTTTTTCTGTCTATAGATAACATTCTTGCAGCTTTACTTTTGTTACCGCCGGTCTTTTCAAGTGCATCCAGAATTAACTGCTCTTCATTCTTGTTTTTGAACAAGCCGTAATCATTCTCATTGGTACGAGTAGAGGTAGCAATTTCATGGGGAAGTACTTTCAATGGAATGAGATCATCCTGCGTTAATAAAACCGCACGCTTTACCATATTCTTTAACTCACGTAAGTTACCTGGCCAATTGTAATTTCTGAAAGCGTGAATTGCCTCGTCAGTAAATCCAAGAATATTTTTTTCAAGGTCTGCATTAGCCTCATCAAGGAACTGGTTTGCAAATAGCATGAGATCTTCTTTTCTCTCCCTTAAAGCCGGAACTTTAATTGAAAATTCATTCAGCCTGTGGTAAAGATCTTCCCTGAAATCACCTTCTTTAACGGCTTCCGAAAGGTCTTCATTGGTTGCCGTTACAACTCTAATGTCTACCTCAACCTCATTATTACTTCCTACAGGCTTAATTCTTCGTTCCTGTAGTGCCCTTAGCAATTGAACCTGTAATTCGTAGGTTAGATTCCCAATTTCATCAAGAAACAAGGTTCCACCATTAGCAGCTTCAAAATGACCTGTTTTGTCGTTGATGGCACCGGTAAAGGAACCTTTTAAATGTCCGAAGAATTCGCTTGAGGCAATTTCCTTTGGTATGGCTCCACAATCTACGGCGATAAATGGCGCTGAATGCCTCTTACTTTGCAAGTGAATACTTTTCGCGATCTGCTCCTTTCCTGTTCCACTTTCACCGGTAATTAAAACCGACATATTAGTAGGCGCAACCAGTTCAACGTAATCACTTAATCTTCGGGAAGGTTCACTAACTCCTTTTACGAGATCCAGATTCTCATGAAGTGGACCACGAGTTTTTTTGGCTGGTTTCGCTTTTTCGGCAACTGGAGCGACTTCATTAGTATGAAGCGCATTTTCTATCGTTTGTAATATAGATTCTGGTCTGAAAGGTTTTGAAACATAATCAAAAGCCCCTTCTTTCATTGCATTTACAGCCATGCTTATTTCAGCATAACTAGTCATGACAATCACCTGGGTCGCAGGATTTTCAGCCTTAACATTTTTCAAGATTTCCAGTCCATCATTGTCTGGTAATCTGACATCGGTAAGTACAAGATCAAATTTTTCCGAGGAAATTTTTTTGAAGGCTTCAGAAGCTGAATAGACAAGAGTTACCTTATAATCCCTTTTCTCAAGAAAAGTTTTTAACATGGTTCCAAATGCAACATCGTCTTCAACGACCAGAACTTTAGACATAAATCAATTTTAAAAAGCTAGGCAAAGGTAATAATCTTTAAATCATTAACTTTTAAAAGAAAGCATAAAAAAAGAGAGGATGATTTTCAACCTCTCTTTTCTGACAATTCCTAATTATATAAATCGTCTAAATTCTAATTTCCATTTTACAGATTTTTCGTGTGTTTTAAAAAACAAGCAAAAAAGCGACCTTTTTAGTGTTAGTTTTTGGTTGTTAGCTATCAGGAATTATCCTGAAAACAGTCACTTTTTTGCAAGTTTGCCGGGGTAGAAATACTACTTAACTTCCATTGATCTGTTGTCCTGGAGTTGGTTTCTCCACTAACGGACTTTTATTTTCCCTTATCTTCAGTGTCTTCTTCCTTAAGCCACTTCCCATCCTGATCTACAAAAACCTCTTCTTTCTCGCCTTCGACATCCAATTTTAGTTTGTAGATCTTTAGGTTGTTTTTCGTTTTCACCCAAGCTTCTGAAGCTACTGCTCCATTATAATCTGTCATCACCGCATCTTTAACTGGCTGTGGTAATTCCATTACATCTAAAGAAGTGAACTCTTCCTGCTCTACTTCCATTTCAACCTCGGTCTCGATTTCTTCCACGTCCTCAACCTGAGCGTTCATTCGCTCTGTTGCAAAAAATAATGCTCCCATGGTCATTATACTCATTACTGTCTTTTTCATAATTCAAGGTTTAATTGATCTTTTTGGTCTAGATCATTTGGTTATGTAAAAGATAATAGAATAATTATGCCATTATGAGCGATTTAAGCTAAACACCAGTAAAACAGAATCATATTGATTTGGTCATTATTATTTTCACAAAATATTATGTAGAAAATTGCAGATATTGCAATCAATATTGTGGAATCATTTCCACATTTAATTGACCTACGATCAATCTTCCCGGATTATAAAACAGTAGAAAATAGAAAAGGCTCCACATTTGGAGCCTTTTCAATCCGAAAATCTAAATTATAAAACAGAATAAATTAGTTAGTTGTCAATTTATTCCATTCCCAATACTAACCTACTTATTACATTGTAAAAATCATACCACTGCTAAAAATCAAGCTTTGATCTCCTTTATTGCTTGATTAACAGCCAATTAATAAATATTCGAGAAATTTACAATTAATTATTTCCCCATAATTTATGTAGAAATTGTTTCAGGATTGAGGAATAAATCCACAGTTTTTATTTTAATGGATCTTTGCGATTTGCCTTGATTTCAGATTTTTTCTTTTTCTCTTTCAAACGTTTAATTTTAGATGCCTTGGTTGGCTTCGTTTTCTTTCTAGGTTTTGGTTTCTTTAAAGCCTCCTTTAATTCAAAAAGGAAATTGCCTATTACAAGGTCTTTATTAGTATGCTGACTTCGGGAGTCCTCGCTACTCATTTTTAAGAGACCATCTTTATTAATTCTTCCCGCCAGTTTTTCCTGAATCCTATTCCTCTCTTTTTCAGTTAATCCTGCCGAATTGCCAACATCAAAACTCAGCTCTACTTTCGTAGCTGTCTTATTTGCATGCTGACCACCCGGACCCGAGCTTCTAACGGCTTTGAAATCCAGTTCATTTAGAATGATCTCCTCATCCATATTATCCTGGCTGGTGTGATTCTTTCAGAAGATCTGAAACAGTTTTCACGGGATTGAAGGTTTCTACAGGCACCTCAACAAAAATAGTATTCCATTTCGCCATACCGCCGTTCCAAAGGCCTGGACGCTCTAACGCTTTTAGCGGTTTTCCATCCTTGGTTTTATCTGCTATAAAACTCATATCCTCATCTACGTATGCATTAAGATCATAAGATTCACCTTTGTGATCTTTCAGACTGCAAACGATATCTACCGGGTTAAAATGTGTAGCTTCACGGGCAGTTTTAGCCTGTTCAGGGTTATCGTTATCAATCTGGGCACCTTCAATGATCTGAAGTGAAATTTCTCCATTTTTATCCTGAACAAGGAAAGGTCCGCCTCCGGGTTCCCCCTCGTTCTTTACCATACCGCAAACTCTAAGCGGGCGATGTAGTTTTTCTTTCAGATATTTCGCAGTGGTTTCCCCGGAATCTGAATTTTTCAAGAATAGTTCCTCGCTCAAAAACTGATGGATCTCGGTTAATTTATCAGAAGTTACGTCTCCACTATCCAATGCTCTTAGATATTCGAAAATCTTATTCTGCACTTTGAACAGCTTCCCTCCCAGCATTTTTTTGTGATCTACTACATTCTGAACCTTATCTTCAGTAACCACATTATCAATATTCTTCACGAAAACGATCTCTTCTTCCAGTTGATTCATATTTTCGATCAAGGCTCCGTGACCGCCAGGTCTGAAGAATAGATCTTCTTCTTCGGTTCTGAAAGGTTTAAAATCGTTATCAACCGCAATAGTGTCGGTTTTAGGGTCCTGGTACGAATATTCAATTTCGAATTTCACACCGGTTTTTTCCTCTACTCTCTCACGCACTTCTTTCCATTCTCCCTTAAACTTATCTTTATCTCCTTTTGCTACGGTAAAATGAACTTTAGCCACACCGTCCACTTCAGCATATTTGGCGGCTTCCACTAAATGTTCTTCAAACGCAGTGGCGATATGCTGATTGTATTTATGAAATGGAACCAGTCCTTTAGGAAGATTTCCAAGGTAGAGTCCGTCTGAATTCAATATTGTTTCCACAAAGATCTTATGCTGCTTATCATGAGAAAGTTCAGCATAATCAGGATGTTTCTTCTTGGCCTTTTTAATGGTATGATCATAAAAAGGAAGCTTATCCTGGTTGTTGAAAAATCTCTGCAGATCAGGATCCCCGGTAGAATCTAAGTATTCACGTAATTCATGCTTTTCAGGATCAAATTCATCGTTAAAAGTGTGCAACGCTTTGAACATCCTGGAAGCTGCGCCGGAAGCTGGAACGAATTTTAGAATACTGTGCTTATTTTTTTCAGCATCATAGAATTCGATCAGTTCATGTTTTTCTGTAGATTCAATTTTACTGATCCCTTTTCCAACGGTTGCTGCCTCGGTTATATTTACTTTGATATTTCCTCTTTTAAAGATCTCGATCTGTTCTTTCACTGCTTTGGTTGAAAGCCCTTTATCTTCAATTTGTAAAATATCTCTTTCCTTAAATTCCACGTTTTTTTTGATTTATTAGTTGGTCAATCTTTTTCACTGCGTTTTTAAAACGCTCCTCCCGGTTTCCCTTCAGTATGAAATAAGGTTTTTGATGTTCCTCTAAAGTGTTTTGAAATCTTTGGAACATCCCCTCACGATCGTGAGGCTTATCCCTTAAATCATCAGGAGTCCAGGGAACATCAATATACGTTAAAAAGTAGAGATGATAGTGGTTGTTTAACGCATGTTTAAGAAGTCGCGGATCGCAGTAACCATCGTAATATGCTTCAGAATAAACCTTTAGCTCCAAAAGATTAGTATCACAGATTAGAAGTTCATCTGCTTTTCTGGAAAGCCTATTTTCGGCTTCCATCTGTCCTTCTGCAATAGGAATAATATCTCTGGGCTCGCAAATACGTTTTTCAGCATTCCAGACCTTCTGAAGATATCGACGCATATATTCCTTTACCATGGGTTCCCCATAATGAGCGGCCAGATCTTCAGACAGCGTGGTTTTACCCGTAGATTCAGGACCAAAAAGAACAATTTTTATGCAGGACGCAGGTCGTTGCGCAAGTTTTTCTTCCATGCTTTATAACCGTAAATAGCAATGATCGTAAATAACAGATATTGCAGACTAGTAAAGGTAAGACCTTTGTAAAAATATAGGGGTGTGGAAATTATATCTCCAATGATCCAGTAGATCCAGTTTTCGATCTTTTTCTTCGCCATTAACCACATTCCTACGAAAAATATTGCCGTCGTCACTGTGTCTACATAAGCGGTCCAGTTATTCCATTTATCAAAAAACTCGTAAACCGCGAACACGAATAGCAGTGTTGCTATAAAAATTAAAACCGACTGGATATTCTCTTTCTTAGTGGTGGAGGTAATTGGAGTGTAATGTTCAGGATCTACTTTTCTGGTCCATACATACCAGCCGTAAATACTCATCGAGAAATAATAGGCATTGATCATCATATCTCCTAACAGTTCCCATTGCCAAAGCAAGTAGACAAAGATCATAGTGCTTACAATCCCGGTTGGATATACGAGAATGTTATTCTGTTTGGAATACCATACCGATAAGAATCCAAAAATCACGGCAATAACCTCCAGAATTATAAATAGTGTAGGATAACCCGAATACTGATCAAAGAAAAAATCAAAAATCGGCTGCATACTCGCTACGGTCAGATTTTACGATCTTCACATACATCAAGCCTCGGTCTATTGCCTCAAATGCATTTTTAATCTCTGTGTTCAAAAGGCCCATCACCTCATCATAATCTCCATAAACCTGTGTGCTTAACGGGTTTTCTTTTACCGTAAGCCCCGAATCTCTCATTTTTTTTATAAAATTGATGATAGCAGGTTCGTAATCATCCTGTATTGGCGTAAGTGTAAGTTCAACTGAAATATTCATGGCATTCTTTTTTTACATACCAAATCTAGCTATTTTCTTTTGAAATAATGAATCACGCAACCATTGAGGAAATCAGGCATCTATAAGAAAATCTCCATTATGAAGCTTCGTATATTTTCTATTCTTTTTTTAAGCCTCTATATACTAACATCCTGTGAAAATGAAGAACTGGAATCAGAATGGGTAAATGTAACTGTAATTGGTGAAGGAGTAGACTGCAGAGAGAACTGGGAAATTGAATATCTGGAGACACCATCAAACAGCCTGAAGAGATTTAAAGAAATAGGCCTACCATCAGAATATAAAACCGAAGGGCTGGAATTAAATCTCAGGATTCGAGAACCAAAGAATGAAGAAAGTATTATTTGCACCACTCTAGGCATCAGTTATCCCTTTAAAGTGATATTGGAAGCTAAGAGAAAATAGCTTTTATTGCATGGAGTGGATACCGATCATATTCCCTTCGGTATCTTTGGCCAGACTTATATATCCATATTCTCCAATAGACATTTTTGGCCGAATTAATTCACCACCCGCATCCTCCACCCGAGCTTCTTCTAAACTACAATCATCACTTCCAAAATAAACGATCGTACTGTTTCCACCTGCCTGTACTTCCTTCACATGCACAAGCGCACCCGATGCCCTGCCTTTAGATTCCATATCTCCAGGAAAACTGAGCATTTGCAAATTATCTTCCGTAGGATTTCCCAAAGGCGAAAGTTCTGTTTGAAATACTTGCTCGTAAAATGATTTTGCCCGGTCAAGATCATTCACATAGATCTCAAACCAAACCACAGGATTCACCATACTCATAATTAACTGGTTATTAGTTAGTCTGACTAAATTTAATACTTTTTACTTCAGAATTGAAAGAGAAAATTGGAGTATCCTAAATAGAATAATATTAAACCTGAAAGGAATTATTCTCAAAGGCTGTCCCTATCACCACAAGATCTGCTCCTGCCTCATAGGCTAATTGAAGTTGTTGTGTGCTGCGAATTCCACCTCCAACTATAATCGGAATATTTATCGCTTTCTTTACAGCCTGAATTAATTCTTCGGAAACAGGCGTTTTAGCGCCACTTCCCGCTTCCAGGTAAATAAGTTTTTTGCCTGAATATTCACCGGCAAGCGATGTATTTACAATTTGTTGAAGATCCTTTTGATTCAGTGGAATGGTATTACTTACTTTTTGAACTGAGGTTTCCTTCCCGCCATCAATAAGAATATAACCGGTGGGAATAATCTCCAGATTCGTTTTTCTGATCTTTTCTACGGAACGAACCTGTTGCTCTATCAAAAATTCAGGATTTCTACCGGAAATGAGACTTAAAAAGAGTAAAGCATCGGCATGAGAAGAGATCTGGCTATGATCACCGGGAAAAAGTATGATCGGCAATTCGCAAAGGTTTTTGATCACTTTTACAACTTCACAGGTTCTGCCCTCTTCTACTGTACTTCCCCCAACAAAAATATGGCTGGCGTTTCCTGGTAGCTTCTGAATAAATTGAGCAGTATTCTGTTCTTCAAATTTATCCGGATCGATTAGAACTGCCAGCAATTTCCTTTTTTCATAAGCTGCCTGCTGAATTTCCTCCAGATAACTTTGAACTTCGATCATCAGGCTTTCGCTTTTTGAGTTGAAGGCATGGCGTAAACACAGGTGAAATTCTCAAATTCCAGGAAATTGATATCAAACCAGTCATCCAGTCCGTTGTACCGAACGTGCGTGGTGGTCTTAGAATCGTCAAAATCAAAATCGGTCACATTTATATGCTGTAGAAAACCGACTCCCGGTTGTGCGATCAGTTTATAAACAGATTCTTTAGCGCCCCAAACAATGGTAAGTTTTCTAATAAGAGCTTCTTCATTAGCCAGCGTGTGATATTCATCTAAAGGAGTGAATTTATTAGCGATCTTCAGAATCTTTTCGCGTTGCTTTTCAATATCGATGCCCACATCCTTATCACTAACGATGATCGCGGTAAAATTAAAGGAATGGGTAATAGAGATATATTTATCATCCTTCAAATGCGGTTTTCCAAGATCATCATAATAAAGATCGTGATCTACGTAACCTGCTTCAGCTAATAAATGCCTGATGCTCATGAAGCCACGTCTATGAATTTTAGACTTCATTCCATCGACTCTTTGCTGGCAATGTTCAGTTAATTCAACACCTTCAGAAAGCCATTCAAAAGATTCTTCAACCTTCCAAATGAAGACTTTAGTACGTTCATCAACTGTTATTGTTTTAAAAAGAGGCATAAAATTTCTAAGCTTTTCCTTATTTTTGCAAGCATAAAATTTGCTAATATTCAAATATAATAATATGTCAACTAAAACAGTACCGTATACCGCCTATAAAGTAAAAGATATTGAGCTTGCCGAATATGGACGCCGCGAGATAGAACTTGCTGAAGCAGAAATGCCTGGTCTTATGGCACTTCGTGAAGAATACGGAGCGTCTAAGCCTCTAAAAGGAGCGAGAATTGCGGGATGTTTACACATGACCATTCAAACTGCTGTACTAATCGAAACTCTTGTTGCGCTTGGTGCAGATGTTACCTGGAGTTCATGTAATATTTTCTCTACACAGGATCACGCTGCCGCGGCAATTGCTGCTGCAGGAATTCCGGTTTATGCATGGAAAGGAATGACTGAAGAGGAATTTAACTGGTGTATAGAGCAAACACTTTTCTTCGGAGAAGATCGCAAGCCGTTAAATATGATTCTTGATGATGGTGGAGATCTTACCAATATGGTTCTTGACGAGTATCCTGAGCTTGCTGAAGGTATAAAAGGACTTTCTGAAGAAACTACTACAGGTGTACACAGATTGTACGAGCGTATGAAAAAAGGAACACTTCCTATGCCTGCAATCAATGTGAACGATTCTGTGACCAAATCGAAATTTGACAATAAATACGGATGTCGTGAGAGTGCGGTGGATGCGATTCGTCGTGCTACTGATGTAATGCTAGCTGGAAAAAGAGTGGTTGTTTGTGGTTACGGAGATGTTGGAAAAGGAACGGCTCAGTCTTTTAAAGGTGCCGGATCTATCGTTACCATCACTGAAATTGATCCGATCTGTGCCCTTCAGGCGGCAATGGATGGTTTCGAGGTAAAGAAACTTGAAACCGTACTTCCAAAAGCTGATATCGTAATCACTACAACAGGAAATAAGGATATCGTTCGTGGTGAGCATTTTGAAGCGATGAAAGACAAAACGATCGTAGCAAACATTGGTCACTTTGACAATGAGATCGCTGTTGCATGGTTAAATCAAAATCATGGAGATTCTAAAGTAGAGATCAAACCTCAGGTTGATAAATATACCATTAACGGAAAGGATGTTATCCTCCTTGCTGAAGGTCGTTTGGTAAACCTTGGATGTGCTACCGGTCACCCAAGTTTTGTAATGAGTAACTCATTTACAAACCAGACATTGGCGCAAATGGAGCTTTGGAATAATACTGATAAATACAAGAATGAAGTGTATATGCTGCCAAAGCATCTTGATGAAAAAGTAGCAAAACTTCACCTGGAAAGAATTGGTGTTGAGCTTACCGAGCTTAAACCAGACCAGGCTGAATATATTGGCGTTGAAGTTGAAGGACCATTCAAACCAGAATATTACAGATACTAATTATTAAATTAGTTTATAAATAAAAAGCCTCGCAAATTGCGAGGCTTTTTTTATTTTTTTTCGATACCGACAGAATCGTAGACCACCACTTTTTTCCAGAGATGTTCAGATTCTTCAATAAATTTGAGGTGCGCTTCTTCTTTTTGATAAAGGTCCTGCTCCTCTTTTGATGAGAAACTCAAAATTAGTGAATAGGTAAAAGTACCATCAACCACTTCTCTTGGAGTACCTGCAGGCAAACCTATAAAGTTTGTTTTAGCGTATTTACTGTCTGATAAAAAAGTTTGTAAAGACTTTTCAAAAGCTGTGCGATCCTCTGCCTTGTCAGGATTATGCAACCAGAAATAAACTACGTGGGTAAAACTGGGATCAAGCTCATTGCCAGAATTTTGAGCGAAAAGACCCTGACAACTTAAACTGATTAATACTCCTATTAATAATGTTCTTATTTTCATTATGTTACTTTTTGATAGTTTAAATATAAGCAGCATTACGTTAGAACTTGAATTCCTGTAAAAAAAATACCCCGGAATTTTCCAGGGCTATTTCAACAAAAAAGGATTTAGTAAAATTTATTCTGCTCTTTCTAGCTGACCAACTTTTTCCCATTCAGGATCAATAGTTAGACTCACGCTAATATGAACATTATCTCCATGGCTTTTAAAAACAATATCAGATTTGTCTTCAGCTAATCTAGCAGTAAGTTCATTTGGAGTTAATTTATACATCGCCCCCGTGATTGGATCTACTACCAGACCGATAATTCCTCCAAAAACGATGTTCCCAATATACCACTCGTTGAATTTCTTCGATAAAGTCGTGGTGTAAGGTTTGTAGCCGTCCATTTTTATGGCCACCTGGTATTCCTGATTTCTTTTCAAATCTTTCTCAACAGGAGTTTTTCCAATCTCCACTTCGTTGATGTAAACCGTTGCAGCTGCAGGCATAGAATTGAACCTAATTGCTTGTCTGGAACCGGATACAATAGTTGCGCAGCTTTGTAAAAGTAAAAGGCAGGCCAGAGGAAGAATTTTAAATAAATTTTTCATTTATAATTTAGATTAGATTAGTCGAGAGTCAGTTTATATTGAGGCAGGCTCGACACGTTGCCTTCAAATTTGTATAGGTCAATATTGAGTCGGTAGCAACTGCTCCAAAGATCTGGTGACTTTTTCTCGGTCACCTTAACGATATTTGCACCGTTCTTCCTGGCTTCAATTCTCGCTTTATTTAAAATGCTATTAAAACTACAATCGGTAGAGAAACCTGTATCCTGGAATTTCAGACTTCCAATTTTCATAACTTCCTTCGGAACCTCATGTTTCAGGTCAAGAAAAATCACTTCTTCATCTGCCGATAATTCGGGTTGAGCATTAGTGAGATTAGATTTGATCTTCGGGCTGCAACCAGACATTACGATGATCAGTAAAAAGAAAAGTTTTTTCATAAGGGTTTAAGCTTGAGTTCATTTCAAAAATTTGCGGCGTGAATTTATATTATTTTTAGACTCAAGAGTTAATTTCCTGAAAAATTATTTTCAGGTGTTAAAATTTTCATTTCAGCTAATTCCTGAATAAGTCTTAAATTGAGAACTTAATTAAACTGAAACTCTTGAACTGTATAATTATATTCACCAATAAAATGAAAAAGCCATTAATACTTTTACTAATAATCATCCTGATTTCCAGCTGTAATAATGAAAAAAAGAACGATTCAGCTGAAAATGAAGAAAACCAGGTTAGCGCTCAGTTCGATAGTATTCTCAATAATTACTATGAAGAAGGGCTAAAATTGAACCCGATTTCAGCAACAACCTCAGGAGATATGAGGTATAATGACCAGTTCCCGAATTTCCTGTCTCAGGAATATGAAGACAGCCTTAGAAATTATTATACCAGTTATAAAGAGCAGATCTCGAAGATCAAGGATGAAGATCTTAGTGATACTGAACAGATGAGTAAGGATATTCTGGAATGGGAATGTGATATGAACCTGGCGGCCATGGAATTCAAAAAATCAAAATACATGCCTATAGACCAGATGTGGTCTGTTAACCTTTTTATGGGGCAACTGGCCAGCGGTGCCGGTGCACAACCATTTAAAACGATAGAAGATTATGAAAATTGGATGAAACGTGTAGATGGTTATTTAACCTGGATGGATTCTGCTGAAGAAAGTATGCGCGAAGGAATGGCGAAGGGATATGTTCTGCCGGCATCACTCATTCAGAAAGTGATTCCGCAAATGCAATCTATGGCCGATTCTGATGTTGAAAATCACTTGTTCTACGGACCTGTCAATAATTTTCCGGATAGTTTTTCAGATGAAGAAAAGGAACGTTTAACTGAGGAGTATAAAACCATGATCTCTGAAAAAGTGATTCCGCAGTATAAAAAAATGCACACATTTCTAAAGCAGGATTATTTACCTAAAGGGCGAAAGTCTAGTGGAATTGCAGATATTCCTGAAGGTGAGGCTTACTACAAGCATCAAATTAAGCTTTATACTACTACGGATATGACTGCAGATGAGATCCACCAGTTAGGTCTGGATGAAGTGGAGCGAATTTCGAAGGAAATGGAAAAAGTGAAAGAAGAAGTTGGATTTGAAGGCGACCTGAAATCATTTTTTAATTATGTGCGAGAAAATAAGGAGCTAATGCCTTATAAAAAACCGGAAGAAGTGATCGCACATTTTGAGCAGATCCATGAAACGATGAAACCGAATATCGATAAGCTTTTTAGTGTAAAGCCTAAAACAGGTTTTGAGGTTAGAAGAACTGAAGCTTTTCGTGAAAATTCGGCCAGTGCAGAATATAATCCGGGATCGCTTGATGGAACCAGACCCGGGATATTCTATGTCCCGATTCCGGACGCATCGGCTTATAATATTTACAGTGACGAATCGCTGTTTTTACACGAGGCGATACCGGGACATCATTACCAGGTTTCGTTAACTCAGGAAAATGAGGATCTGCCGGATTTTCGAAAGACTTTATGGTACAGCGGTTATGGAGAAGGCTGGGCTTTATATTCGGAATCTTTAGGAAAAGAACTCGGGTTGTATACAGATCCTTATCAATATTTTGGAACTCTGGGTGCAGAAATGCACAGGGCGGTAAGATTGGTGGTGGATACCGGTTTACACAGCAAAGGATGGACCCGTGAGGAAGCAATTCAGTATTCTTTGGAGAATGAAGCTGAACCAGAAGCCAGCGTGATCTCAGAAATTGAAAGATATATGGCAAATCCAGGACAGGCACTGTCTTATAAAATAGGCCAGTTAAAGATCAAAGAATTACGAGAGCGAGCAAAATCTCAATTAGGAGAAGATTTTGATATTAGAGAATACCATAAGGAAGTTCTAGAAACAGGTTGTATCCCATTACAATTGCTGGAGCAGAAAATTGACAATTGGATATCTGAAGCCAAATCCTAGATATTTAAAGAAAATGCTCCTAATTGGCAATTACTGCGGTTGAATTAGAAAATAAACAACAGACTTCGAAATGTCTGAAAATAAAAAAGCCCTTTTTTAAAAGGGCTTTAGTTTTTAGTTTAGTGAAGATTGAAAATTCTTCATCATTTTATAGATGCATTTAAATACAAATTTCCGCTTTTTTCTTCCCGGGGCTTTTTCAAACCGGAACTTAATAAACTTACCTCCCGGTTCTTGATTAGAAAACTGATAATTTGTACCGTCAAGAACAAAACGTGTCTTTTCAGAAAAGATAAAATCAGACACATATTTCTTTACCAACCTGCGTTTACCTGATGAGCCCTCCATAATTTTGGTTATTGGTTAGAACTATTAAGGTACGAAAAAAATTATTGCTGAGAATCAGTGAATTATTAGCGTAAAATTTTTAACGCTCCAACAACATCTTCAACCGGAATAATTTTATAATTTTGGAATATTTCCAATTAAAAGGAATTATTCCTAATTATGAAGAATGTAAAATCTATTATTCACCTGGATTTGGATACTTTTTTTGTTTCGGCAGAAAGACGTTTGGATTCTAAATTAAAAGATAAACCTCTTATTGTTGGAGGGCTTGGAGATCGTGGTGTGGTTGCTGCCTGCAGCTATGAAACCAGGAAATTCGGCGTTCATTCCGGAATGTCTATGAAAGTAGCCCGACAACTTTGTCCGCAATCTATCGTCATCAAAGGAAATGCTTCCACCTATACTAAATTCTCGCATGAAGTAACTGAAATCATCCGTAGTAAAGTACCATCTTTTGAAAAAGCCAGCGTGGATGAGTTTTATGCTGACCTCACAGGAATGGACCGTTTTTTCGGAATAAGTCAGTTTGCCAGAGAACTTCAGGAAACCATCTTAAAGGAAACGCATTTGCCTATTTCCTTCGGACTCTCACAAAACAAAGTAGTATCGAAGATCGCTACGGGAGAAGGAAAACCATACGCCCGCAAGATCATTGAAGCCGGTACAGAGAAAAGTTTCCTAGCGCCTCTTGCTGTAAACAAAATTCCGATGATCGGGAATAAAACCTTTCAGAAATTATTGAACCTGGGAGTGCGTAGAATTGAAACCATTCAGAAGATGCCGGTAGAAGTCCTGGAAAGTGTTCTGGGTAAAAATGGGCGTACCATTTGGAAAAGAGCTCACGGGATAGACAATCCGCCAATCATTCCTTTTCACGAGCGTAAATCCATCTCTACAGAACGCACTTTTAATCGCGATACGATAGATATGACCCGACTGCATGGCACACTGGTAGCGATGGCCGAAAGTCTCGCCTATCAGTTACGAAGGGGAAATAAGCTTACTTCTATCGTAAGTGTGAAAATAAGGTATTCAGATTTCCAAACTCACAGCAAGCAGATCAAGATCCCTTATACCAGTGCAGATCATATCCTGATTCCAAAAGTGGAAGAGCTTTTTGAAAAACTCTACACTCGCCGGCTATTAATCAGATTGATTGGCGTACGTTTCAGCGGACTAGTGGGCGGTCATTATCAAATCAATCTTTTTGATGATTCTGAAGAAATGCTGAACCTATATCACTCCTTGGATAAGATAAAAAATCGATTTGGAGAACACAGTGTTATGCGGGCTACTTCTATGGACGCAAGAACGATTGGAAGGATGGGTAATCCGTTTAACGGAGAGCCACCTATCGTCCTTGCTCACAGGAAACAGTGATCTATAGACAGGAAGTATTTTATATTTTAAAATGAAAATTGATAGCAAGGATTGTATTTAAACTGTCACACATATTATTCGTTACGTTATGGAACTTTTCCTGTAACCGATTTGTGTAATCTGGCCAAACAAAATAAGGTTAACAGGTTTGCGCTTACCGATATCAATACTTCTACAGCCTGCCTGGAGTTCCTGAAAATAGCTGGTAAATTTAAAATTACTCCGGTAGTGGGAATAGATTACAGAAATGGAGCGGTACAGCAATATGTAGGGATCGCTAAAAACAATGAGGGTTACCGGCAGTTGAATGCACATCTTTCAGAATACATACATGCAAAAAAGAAATTTCCTGATATTGCTCCTTCCCTGCCCGACTGCTTTATCATTTATCCTTTTGAAAAAATTGATAGTTTAAAAAAGACCAATTTTAAAGACAATGAATTTATAGGTGTTTCCATCAATAACCTTCGGAAACTGAAATTTTCAGCATATCGAAAACTGGAAGATAAACTAGTTGTTTTTGAAACAGTAAGTTTTAGAAATAAGAAAGATTACAATGCTCACCGCTTACTGAGGGCTATCGATAATAACACACTGCTGAGTAAGCTCCCTCAAAGCGAACAGGGCTCCCCATCTCACAAAATGATTCCGAAGGAGGCACTGAGAAAAGAGTTCCAGGAATTTCCGCATATTCTCATAAATACTGAAAAATTAATGGATTCCTGCGATGTAAGCTTTGAATTTGGAAAGGGTCAGAACCGGAATTTACTTGTGCTGGAAGACCCTGAAAAAGACAGAAAAAGACTTATAGATCTATGCTATCAGAAATTACCGGAACGATATCCTGTTCAGACAAAAAAAATTATGGACAGGGTTGAAAAGGAACTTAACACCATTATAAACCTTGGTTTTGTTTCTTACTTCCTGATAAATCTCGAAATAGTGAATTATGCCCGCTCAAGAAAATATCCTTTTGTAGGACGAGGCAGTGGCGCAAATTCTGTGGTGGCATATATTCTAGGCATTACCAATGTTGATCCTATAGAACTCGATCTTTATTTTGAGAGGTTCATTAATCCCAACCGAAGCTCTCCACCAGACTTTGACATCGATTTTTCCTGGAAAGACCGGAATGATGTAACCGATTTCATTTTTAGAAATTATGATCACACTGCACTGATGGGAACCTATGTTACTTTTAAAAGCCGGGCTGTTGCCAGAGAACTGGGAAAAGTTTTCGGTTTGCCCAAAGAGAATATAGATAAGCTTTCTCAGGGTTTTTATAACTATAAAGATCTTGACCACCTGGAAAAACTTGTTTTAAGATATAGTCGATTGATCGATGGTTTCCCGAATTACCTTAGCGTACACTCAGGAGGAATATTGATTCTGAACGAATCTATACATAATTATGCTGGTACTTTTCTACCTCCAAAAGGTTTTCAAACCATACAAATAGACATGAATATTGCAGAAGATGTTGGGATTCATAAATTCGATATCCTGGCTCAACGTGGACTCTCCAAGATCACAGATGCTTTGGAGATCATAAAACAGAATCAGCCGGATGCCAAAATTGAAGATATTGAAAACATCAAACTTTTTAAAGAAGATCCTGCTATCAATGAACTTTTAAAAACTGGAGATTGCATGGGTGTTTTCTATGTAGAATCTCCCGCCATGCGCGGATTACTTACCAAACTGCAAACTGACAACTATATGAATCTGGTGGCGGCAAGTTCAGTGATCAGGCCCGGAGTTTCCAGTGCCGGAATGAAAGAAGAGTTCATCAGAAGACATCGCGATCCGGAACGAAAAAAACAGGCACACCCGGTAATGCTGGAAATCATGGAAGACACCTATGGGGTTATGGTATACCAGGAAGACGTGATGAAAGTGGCTCATATTTTCGCCGGGCTGGATCTGGATGATGCAGATGTTCTTCGAAGAGGAATGAGCGGTAAGAAAACTTCTAAAGGTCAGATGGAAAAAATCGAACAGAACTATCGGGAAAACTGCGCCCGCAAGGGATATCCAGTTCAGCTAACCAATGAGGTCTGGGAACAGATCTCCTCTTTTGCAGGTTATGCTTTTCCGAAGGGACATTCTGCTTCCTACGCTGTGGAAAGTTATCAGAGCCTATACCTAAAAAAATACTTTCCTCTGGAATTTATGGTTGCAGCGATCAATAACGGTGGGGGGTTTTACAATCTTCAAACTTATATTCAGGAAATAAGGAATTGCGGAGGTAAAATTCATGCTCCCTGTATAAACAAAAGCGATCACCCTAATACGATCTTCGGAAGTGATATTTATCTTGGTTTGGGTTATATTAAGGAGCTTGAAAACAGGACCATTCAACAAATATTAGAAAACAGGCAATTCTTTGGAGAGTTCAAGTCTTTGGATGATTTTATTGATCGGATTCATATCTCCATTGAACAGATAAGTCTTTTATTGAAGATCAATGCGTTCAGGTTTACCGGAATAGACAAACATGAATTATTATGGAACGCTTACTTTAAACTGAATAAATCCCAACCTAAAAGTAACCAGGCCCTCCTGTTCAAACCTCAACATCGTGAATTTGAACTTCCGGAATTTGAATATTCAAAAATTATTGAAGCTTATGACCAAATGCAATTATTGGGTTTCCCATTATGTAATCATTTTGATCTTTTAGCTGAACCAATGCACAATTCATTAACTGCTAAAAAACTGAAGCATCATATTGGTAAAAATGTTGAGATCTATGGAAATCTGGTTGATTATAGAAAGACTGGGACCTCAAATGGCAAGTACATGTATTTCGCTACTTTTTATGATATCCTCGGAGATATCTTTGATGTAGTGCTTTTCCCTAATGCTGCAGAGAAATATCCTATTAGAAGTGATGGTATTTATAAATGCTCTGGAAAAGTAATGTGTGATCTTGGATATGTATCCATAGAAGCAAAATGGATATCCAGACTTGCCACTCAAACCGATCCAAGATTGGTGGGTTCGAATTTCAAAGTAAGCCTATCTAATTGAGCTAAACGGTTGAAAAAACTATATTTGTAGAAAAAAGAATGTCTCTGAAAAAACTTCTTGAAGAAAAAGGATATCACCGAATCAAACTAAGATTCACCAAAACTAATCACCTGGAAATTGAAGCGAAGATCAATGATATAAAAGGTAATTTTATTTTAGACACAGGAGCTTCGAGCACCTGTGTAGGAATAGAAGCAGTAGAGCATTTTGAGTTACTTTCCGAAGACAGCGATGTAAAGGCAGCCGGTGCAGGTGCCACAAATATGCTTACTCAGATCTCGCAGAAAAATAAGTTGGAAATAAATACCTGGAAAAAGAAAAAAGTTGACCTTGTTCTTTTCGACTTAAAACATGTAAACGAAGCTCTCGTAAATCATAAGGCGGAAAAAGTACACGGAATTATTGGTGCAGATATTCTCAAAAAAGGGAAAGCCGTAATAGATTACAAAAACAAGGCTTTATATTTGAAATAAAGGGAAAAATCCCCTTTGACGCAACCGGGTTAAAAAATTAAATTTGAGTGGATTACAATTTAATTTAAGCATTATCAAATCTAAAACACTTTCCCAGCTCATTTTCGTTATTATAGCCATCTTGGTGGTGGGAGTTTTAGCATTGAATGTAATCCGTTTGTTAGTTTTGTTTTAATTTTTGTTAGAGAATAAAAAAGGTCCGCAATTGCGGACCTTTTTTTTATATATCAACTCAATTTTATAGTTCAAGAGCTCTTTTCACGTCATTATCCATCAGCAATTCTTCAGGATTTTCGAGTGCCTCTTTAACGGCCACCAGAAAACCTACAGACTCCTTACCATCAATAATCCTGTGGTCATAAGATAAAGCTACGTACATGATAGGTCTGATCTCAACATGCCCATCTATAGCAACCGGTCTTTCCACAATATTATGCATTCCTAAAATTGCACTTTGCGGAGGATTAATAATCGGAGTTGATAGCATAGATCCAAATACTCCACCATTAGTGATGGTAAAAGTACCTCCGGTCATTTCATCAACCGTAATTTTTCCGTCACGAGCTCTTAAAGCAAGTCTTTTAACTTCTGCCTCTACCCCACGAAAACTTAGATTTTCAGCATTTCTGATAACCGGCACAGTTAAACCTTTTGGCCCTGACACGGCAATACTGATATCTTTATAATCGTAGCTCACCTGGTAATCTCCATCTATCATAGAGTTAACTGCTGGATATTCATCCAATGCACGAATAACCGCTAAAGTGAAGAATGACATGAAACCAAGACTTACGCCATGTTTATCTTTAAATTCCTCTTTATATTTCTTTCTTAATTCGAAGATCGGAGACATATCTACCTCATTGAAGGTAGTAAGCATAGCAGTATCATTCTTCGCACTTACTAATCTTTCAGCAAGCTTACGACGGAACATAGACATCTTCTTCTTCTCCTCTGCTCTGGAACCTGTACCAGGACTACCCATAGAAGCTTTAGCCTCAACGGCATCCTCTTTGGTTACGCGACCGTCTCTACCCGTACCTTTTACGTCTTTAGAATCAATTCCTTTTTCATCAAGAATTTTCTTAGCTGCAGGAGAAGGACTTCCAGTGGCGTAAGTATCCTGTTTTTGACTTGGCGTACTAGATTTAGAAGGAGTTTCGGTTTTGGCATCAGCCTTATCACTATCCTTTTTATCTTCAGTTTTTTCCTGACGCTCTTTTTCTTCCTCTTCCGCTGGCTTATCGTCTGATGAATCACCACCACCTGGTTTTTCAGCTTCAGTATCAATAAGGCAAACCACCTCACCAACTTCTACCACATCACCTTCTTCAGCCTTCAGTGTTATAATCCCACTAGCTTCCGCAGGAAGTTCCAGCGTTGCTTTATCACTATCAACTTCGGCTACTGCCTGATCTTTTTCAACGTAATCCCCGTCTTCTACCAGCCACTGGGCTATTTCAACTTCAGTGATGGATTCCCCGGGTGAAGGAACTTTCATTTCTAAGGCCATGATTATTGTCTATTTTGGTTCCTGAAATTCAGGAAATTGATTCTTAATTATTTTCTTCTTCATTTAAATTCTTGTCAAAAACGCTATTTATCACGCGTTCATGACGTTTTTTGAATCGCACGGAACTACCAGCTGCAGGTGACCCATAAAATTTACGGCTGCAAACTCTAAATTTACGTGCTTCTTCAAAATGTAGTAACAAGTGCCCGTATGCACCCATGTTTCTAGGTTCTTCCTGAGCCCAAACTACATCATCAGCATTTTTATACTTCTCCATCATCTCTTTCATAGTCGAAACAGGTAATGGAAATAATTGTTCTATTCTTATTAGAGCAATATCATCACGATCATTCTCTTCCCTATGCTTCAGAAGGTCATAATAGAATTTACCAGTACAAAATACCAGGGTTTTCACTTTTTCAACATTTGCTTCACTGTCATCAATAACAGGCTGGAAACTTCCATTTGCAAATTCTTCTTTTGTTGAGATCACCTTTGGGTGACGTAACAAGCTTTTAGGAGTAAAAATGATTAATGGCTTTCTGAATTTTGCCTTCATCTGTCTCCTTAAAATATGGAACATGTTCGCCGGTGTCGAAATATCGGCAACATACATATTGTCCTTCGCACAAAGCTGAAGAAAACGCTCCATTCTACCGGAAGAGTGCTCTGCTCCCTGACCCTCATAACCATGAGGAAGTAGCATTACCAACCCGTTCTGTAACTTCCATTTATCTTCAGCGGCTGAAATATACTGGTCTATCATTATCTGAGCTCCATTTACAAAATCACCAAATTGAGCTTCCCAGATCGCCAGTGTTGTTGGACTTGCCATGGCATAACCATAATCAAAACTTACAACTCCATATTCTGAAAGTAATGAATTATAGATGAAGAAATCTCCATCTCTCTCTTTTATATTATTGTGAAGAATGATTTCTTCTTCACTATCTTCTACTTTAACTACGGCATGACGGTGAGAGAATGTCCCTCTTTCCACATCCTGACCGCTTATTCTGATGCTATAACCTTCGGTCATTAAAGAACCATAAGCTAGGTGCTCTGCCATAGACCAATCAAGCTTATTGTCTTCAAAATACATTTTCTTTCTTCCGTCTATGATCTTCTGGATCTTCCTCATGAACTTTTTACCCTCAGGTAATTGAGAAATGGCCTCTGCTACTTCATCTAACTTCTTGAGGTCAAATGTAGTATCTACATTTTCTGTCATCTCATCTTCCTGAACATTCTCGAAACCTTCCCATTCATCCTGCATAAATGGAGTGATCCTTGTTGTTTCTTCTTTTCGGGAATCTTCAAGTTTCTCTTCCAATGAAGCTTTATAGGTATCTTCAAGTTTCTTCAAATACTCATCATCAGCTACACCCTCTTTTTTCAGTTTCTCGAAATAGATGTCACGAGCATTTTCATGCTTGGAGATTGCTTTATAAAGTTTCGGTTGAGTAAATCTAGGCTCATCACCTTCATTATGACCGTATTTTCTATATCCAAGAAGGTCAATGAAGACATCTCTTTTAAATTTCATTCTGAAATCCAGTGCAAAAAGTATTGCATGCACCACCGCTTCAGCATCATCTGCATTTACGTGCAATATTGGAGAAAGGGTAACCTTTCCAACATCTGTACAATACGTTGAACTTCTTGCGTCGAGATAGTTGGTTGTAAAACCTATCTGGTTATTTACAACGATATGGATGGTTCCGCCAGTTTCATAACCTTCCAGCTGGGCCATTTGGATAATTTCGTATACAATCCCCTGACCTGCTATCGCAGCATCTCCGTGAACGAGAATTGGCAGGACTTTGGAATTATCTCCTTCGTAACGACGGTCTTGTTTTGCCCGCGAAATTCCTTCTACCACGGCACCAACGGTTTCAAGGTGTGAAGGGTTTGGAGCAATATTGATATTTATTTCGTTTCCATTATCTGTGGTGCGGCAAGAAGTCCATCCAAGGTGATATTTCACATCCCCATCAAAAATGTCCTGTTCATAATCCTTACCATCAAATTCACTAAAAATATCCTTAGCGCTTTTTCCGAAAATATTTGTAAGAGTATTAAGCCTACCGCGGTGAGCCATTCCCATTACAAATTCTTTTACGCCTAACTCGGCTGCTTTTTCGATCAAAGCGTCCAGAGCGGGAATTAAGCTTTCTCCACCTTCCAGTGAAAATCGCTTTTGACCAACATATTTTGTGTGAAGGAAACTTTCAAAAGAAACTGCTTCATTCAGCTTCTTCAAAATTTGCTTTTTCTGAGCCTCATCAAATTTTGGATGATTTTCATTTATATTCAGTTTATTCTGAATCCACTCGATCTCTTCGGGCTTTCGAATATACATGTATTCGATCCCGATTGACTCACAATAAATCCTCTCGAGATGCCTGATGATCTCTTTTAAAGTCGTAGGACCTATTCCTAAAATATCACCGGCGTTGAAAGTAGTTTGAAGATCACTTTCTTCAAGGCCAAAGTTGGAAATATCTAAAGTTGGGGAATATTTTCTACGTTCTCTTACAGGATTTGTTTTGGTGAACAAATGCCCTCTGGTTCTGTACCCGTCAATTAAGCGGATTACCTGAAATTCTTTAATTACGTGTGCTGGTATCTCTCCTTCATCAAAATCTACAGGAGCTTCCCCCAATACTTCTTCAGAAACACCATCTTGTTGCATTCCAAAGTCAAAACCTTGAAAAAAAGCCCTCCAACTGGGCTCTACACTATCAGGATGTTTTAAATATTGATCGTAAAGTTCTGCGAAATATGCAGTATGAGCAGCATTTAGAAATGAAAATCTATCCATAAAATTGAAACAAATGTTTCTTTTTGTTTATAAAAACATAGCAAAAATACAATTTTTAAAAAAAACAGCTTGTAGGCATTATGATAATTCTCTATTGGATTATAGGAATTTTAACAGTGCCCGAAATTATAAAGCTTGATTGCTTTAAATGAATAGTTTAAAGAATGGATGCTTAAACCTGACGCTCCATTAGCATTTCGCCAAATTTACGCAACGGCTCCTTCTTTTCATCTGATAGTTCAATTTTATTGAGGATCTGAAAAGCTTTATCAGTGTAATTCTCAATTTCTTTTCTGGTGAGTTCAGCCGCTCCACTACTTTCAAAAAGTGATTTTACAGCTTCAATTTTCCCTGAATTTTCAGCAGGAGAAATGGTATATAAATGCTCCAACTGAAGAGCTTCGCTTTTGCTCGCCAGCTCAAGGGTTTTCAGATATAAAAAGGTCTTTTTGTTTTCAATGATATCTCCGCCTGGCTGCTTACCAAAGGTTTCAGGATCTCCAAAAGCATCCAGATAATCATCCTGAAGCTGAAATGCGATTCCTAATAATCTTCCGTATTGATAGATCGCCTCCTTACATTCCTGTGAAGTTTGCGCAACGATCGCACCCATCTGGAGTGAAGCTCCTACGAGAACCGCAGTTTTATATTCGATCATTAGTAAGTAATCCTCGATACTTACATTATCCCTGGTCTCAAAATCTATATCATACTGCTGCCCTTCGCAAACCTGAATGGCAGTTTTGGTGAAAAGTTTAGATAATTCTTTGAATGTATCTCCCTCGTAACTTTCAAAAAGCTGGTAAGCATTTATAAGCATAGCATCTCCGGAAAGAATACCGGTGTTGGTATCCCATTTTTCATGCACGGTTTCTTTACCTCTTCTTAAAGGCGCCGCATCCATGATATCATCATGAACGAGCGAAAAATTATGAAAAATCTCGATGGCCAGGGCGGCGTCCAAAGCTTTTTTATAGTTACAATCAAATATTTCAGTTGCCATTAAAACCAGAACCGGCCTCAATCTTTTCCCACTTTGCTCCAAGATATAAACCATTGGCTCATATAAATTAGCAGGTTCCTTTACCCTTATCTTTTCGTGGAGATAGTCGATGATAGCTTCTCTATACTGGGAAATGGCAAGCATGAATTGAAAAATTTTCCGCTAAAATACCATAATTGAAACTAATTCAAATTTAAAGCTCATGTTAAATAATGGTAAACTTTGGAAACTTTTTTTGTTTATAAAGTTTCCTAGAATTACTTTTGCCTCAAATTTAGGAATGAAGTGAGAGAGAATATTTTAAATACAGCCACTGATATGTTTCTAACATATGGCTTTAAAAGTGTGACGATGGATGATATTGCCGAAGCTTTGGGGATTTCTAAAAAGACCATTTACACGCACTATTCTACCAAAAACAAACTCGTGGTTGCAACCAGTTTACACGTGGTAGACAAAATTAATTGTGGAATTGACGAGATAAGGGAGAAAAAACAGAATCCGATTAAGGAAAATTACGATATCAAGCATTTTGTGATTCATCATTTAAAAGGAGAAAAGACTTCCCCGCATTACCAGCTGCAGAAATATTATCCAAAAGCCTATGAAAGTTTAAAGGACAAACAATTTGAACTTTTAGAGAACTGTATGATGGACAACATCCAGAGAGGTATTGAAGGTGGATATTATCGAAAGAATATTCCGGTAGATTTTATCAGCAGAATTCACTTCGTAGGAATTATGGGAATTAAGGATACCGATCTTTTTCCGATTGAAGAATACAGCCATCCAAAATTAATGGAGTATTTTCTAGAATACCATCTAAGAGCCATTTGCACACCTAAAGGAATTGAAATTCTTGAAGAACTAATCAATAACGATGAGAAATAAGAAATTGAACATATTTAGTCTTCTAATGCTGATATCAGCAACAATATTTGCTCAGGAAGACAGCCTGAAAACCTTTCGGTTCTCTTTAAATGAGGCTATAGAATTTGGGTTAACAAATAACTATCAAACCCAGATCGCGCAGAAAGATGTAGATATCGCATTAAAGCAAAAATGGGAGATCATAGCGCAGGGATTGCCTCAGATAAACGGTTCGGTAGATTATCAGAATTATTTGAAACAACCAGTTACTCTTTTACCTGCAGAAATAACCGGTGGAGAGCCTGGAACTTTCACCCCGGTTACGTTTGGTACTAAGCAGAGCATGAATGCTACAGGAACCTGGAACCAGTTAATTTTTGACGGATCTTATATCGTAGGTATTCAGTCAGTAAAAACACTTCTACAGATCTCTAAAAATGCCAAAACAAAAACCGATTTAGAAATAAAAAATGCGATCATCAACGCCTACGGCAATGTTTTGTTAGCCGAAGAAAGTGTTGAAATCATCGAAAATAACGTAGAAACGGTTCAGAAGAATTATAACGATACCCAGAAGATCTACGAAAATGGTTTAACCGAGCAGGAAGATGTGGAGCAATTGGAAATAACATTATTAAGGTTGAAGAATAATTTGAGCCGGAGCGAACGTATGCGTGATATATCTTATGAACTCTTAAATCTTAGCATGGGAATTCCGGTTGAAAATGAAGTAGTTCTTACAGATGATCTTGATGCTTTGGCGATGCAATTCTATGATCCTGAAATTTTAAACAGAACTATTCCTGTTGAAGAAAATATTGATTACAGGATCGCAAAAAATTCAGCTGAATCTGCTGAGATCCAGGTGAAACTTCAGAAAGCAAAAGCCTTACCAACTCTAAGCGGATTCGTGAATTATGGTTACCAGGGCTTTAGCAATGAGTTTACATTTTTAAATAGCGATCAGGAGTATTTTGGTCAGTCTGTATTAGGTGTAAGCCTAAATATTCCAATTTTCAGTAGTGGAATGAGAAGTTCCAGAACTCAGCAGAGGGAACTGGAATATGAACAGGCCATCTTGGATTTGGAACGTACAGAAAATGAAGTAAAACGCCAGATCAATATGGCAAAAAGCGAATATGAATTCAGTATCGAAAATTACCAGAATTCTATCAGGAATCTGGAACTGGCTGAAAGAATTGAAGATAAGAACCAGATAAAATTCTTTGAAGGTATTGCCAGCAGTTTTGAACTAACCGAAGCACAAAGACAGCTTTATTCAGCTCAGCAAGAATACTTACAATCAATGCTGGATGTTATCACCGCCAAAGCAGAACTCGAAAATTTACTGGACACAAGAACTTATAACGATGAACAATAATCTCCCAATTATATATACGAATATGAAAAAGTTAATTCTTTTAGTTGGACTTCCTTTAATATTGATTTCCTGTGGTGAGGAAAAAAACAACTCTACAGAAGCTGTTCTGGAAAGCAACGACACCGAGAAAATTCAGCAAAAAAGAGATGAACTCACCAATCAACTTGTTGCATTGGAAACAGAGATCAAACAACTGGATGCAAAATTGAAGGAAATTAATCCGGAAAGAAATATTCCGCTGGTAACTTCTTATGCGGTAGCGTCTGAAAAATTTGATCATTACCTGGAACTTCAGGGAAGCGTAGAAACTAAAAAGAACGTGGTGCTCAATGCCGAAATGGGCGGGGTTCTGCAGAGAGTTTATGTTGAAGAAGGTCAAAAAGTATCTAAAGGACAAACTTTAGCGAGAATCGATGATGGTGGATTGAGCCAGCAACTGGCACAAATGCAGACGCAGCTGGAACTTGCGAAAACTACTTTTGAGCGTCAAAAGCGCCTTTGGGATCAGCAAATTGGTAGTGAGATGCAATACCTTCAGGCAAAGTCTAATTACGAAGGCCAGGTGAACGCGGTAAATCAAATGAAAAGCCAGGTTGCAAAATCTGTAGTTACCGCACCGTTTTCAGGAGTTATTGATGACATTATTACCGAGCAGGGTAATGTTGTTAATCCTGGGCAAACGCCAATTCTAAGAATTGTGAATTTGGACGATATGTACATTAAAACTGATATTCCGGAAGGGTACATTTCTGACGTAACTAAAGGTAAAACTGTGGAAGTATTTTTCCCTGTTCTGGGAGACACCGTCGAAACTAAGATCAAGCAAACCGGAAGTTACATTAACCCAAATAACCGAACTTTTGATGCCGAGATCGAAGTTCCGAATAAAGAAAAGAATATTAAACCAAACCTTACGGCAAGAGTAAGAATTAATGATTATACGAATGAAAAGGCCATTCTTGTACCTCAAAACATTATTTCTGAAAACGCTGAAGGTCAGCAATATTTATATGTTCTGGATGAACTGGAAAATGATCACGCTGTAGCGAAAAGAGTGATCATTGAAACTGGAAAATCTCAGGGCGACAAGATCGAAGTCCTTAAAGGTTTAGAGGATGGCGACATGATCATCCAGGAAGGTGCACGTAGTGTGAAAGAAGGACAAACCGTCAAACTAATCAATTACTAAGCTAATTATGGCGAAAAAGAAAACACATCTGGAAAAAGAGTTTGCTCTTTCTTCTTGGGCGATAAAGAACAAAACCACGATTTATGTGGGTATGATCCTTATCCTTTTTTTTGGTATTTCTGCTTATTTCAGCATGCCAAGGGAAAGTTTTCCGGAAGTAAAGGAAACAAAGATATACGTTAGTTCATTATATCCCGGAAATACTGCCGAGGATATTGAGAAACTACTTACGAACCCGTTGGAAGATAAGCTTAAAACGGTGAGTAATGTTGTGGAGATTACTTCTACTTCTCAGGAAGATTACTCCATGATCATTGTGGAGTTTGATGAAGATATTTCAGTTGAACTTGCCAAACAGAAGGTAAAAAATGAAATAGATTCGGAAACTTCAGGAGAAGACTGGCCAACTTTCAATGGCGCTAAGGTAGAACCCAATGTTTTCGAATTGAGTTTATCTGAAGAAATGCCAATTCTGAATATCAACATTTCGGGAGATTATCCCGTAATGAAGCTAAAGGAGTTTGGAGAATATCTTCAGGATGAGATCGAAAATTTACCCGAGATCAAAAAAGTTGATATTCGTGGTGCTCAGGATAAGGAAATTGAGGTTGCTGTAGATATCTACAAAATGATGGCGTCTTCGGTTAGTTTCAATGATATTACCAGCGCCATAAATAATGGGAATATGACGATGTCTGCAGGAAATTATGTAACCAGCGGACAAAGGCGTACCATTAGAATTTTAGGTGAAATTGAAGATCCTGAAGCTCTTGAAAATTTTGTGGTGAAATCTGAAGATGGTGATAATGTGTACCTAAAGGATGTTGCAGATATTACCTTCAAGGAAAAAGACAAAACCACTTATGCTCGTGAATTTGGTCATCAGGTAGTGATGCTTGATGTAAAAAAACGATCAGGTAAGAACATGGTTACTGCTGCTGAAAAGATCGAGGAGATCGTTAAAAAAGCTCAGGCAGATGTTTTTCCTTCTAATCTTGATATTTCCATCACCAATGACCAGTCGTCTAAAACTATTGGTCAGGTAGACGACCTTGTGAACAACATCATTTTCGGTATTATCCTGGTGGTGACCGTTCTGATGTTTTTCCTTGGATTTAAGAATGCACTTTTTGTAGGTTTCGCGATCCCAATGTCTATGTTCATGTCACTCATGATCCTGAATCAGTTGGGATATACCATGAACACCATGATCCTTTTCGGACTAATTATGGGACTGGGAATGCTTGTGGACAACGGAATTGTGGTGGTTGAGAACGTTTACCGACTCATGGATGAGGAAGGCTATAGCAGGATTGAAGCCGCCAAAGAAGGTATCGGTGAAATTGCCTTTCCTATTATTATTTCTACGGCTACTACAGTGGCAGCCTTTATTCCGCTTGGATTATGGCCAGGATTAATGGGGCAGTTCATGATGTATTTCCCAATCACACTATCGGTAGTATTAGGATCTTCATTATTCGTGGCGATATTTTTTAACTCTGTACTGGTTTCCCAGTTTATGAGTACCGAAGACCGAAACATGCCTTTAAAAACCATTATCAGGATTTCCAGCATTATCGCCGGAATAGGACTTTTGATTCTCATTTTCGGTGGAGAATATCGTGCACTAGGAACCTTGATGATCTTTACTGCCATCATGTTATGGGTTTACAGGCTATTCCTGAGAAAAATGGCTAATAAATTCCAGACGAGTTCTTTGGTAAAATTGGAAAACTGGTACGAGAGAAGACTTACCTCATCGTTTAAAAAGAAACGTCCTTACTGGATAGTTGGAGCTACATTTCTACTATTGATCGTGGCATTTATGACCTTTGGGGCTTCACTATCCTCGCAACGTACGAAGGTGGAATTTTTTCCTGATAATAAGCCGAACCAGATCATTGTATATATCGAATATCCTGAAGGAACCGATATTGAGAAAACCAATGCCATCACTAAAGAGATAGAACAAAGAGTTTATAAAGTTCTGAATGGTGATGAATATATGGACGACGGCTATAACTTCATGGTGGAAAGCGCCGTTTCCCAGGTTGGAGAAGGTGCAGGAAATCCGCAGACTGATGGCGGATCTGCTGCTGAAATGCCACACAAAGGTAAAATAACAGCCTCCATGCGGGAATACAAATATCGTAGAGGAAAGGATAGTGAGATTCTTCGCCAGAAAGTTCAGGAAGAACTGGCAGGTATCTATCCTGGTGTATTAATTTCCGTAGAAAAAGATCAGAACGGACCACCAGCAGGGCCTCCAATAAACATTGAGCTGGAAGGTGATGATTACGATGAACTTATCGTGCTTGCTGAGCAAATGCGGGAATATATCAATACTAAAAACATCCCTGCAATTGATGAGTTAAAGATCGATGTTAATAAGGATAAGCCAACGATGCTGGTTGAAGTAGATCGTGAAAAAGCCGGGGAACTTGGAGTAAGCGCAGGACAGGTTGGTCAGCAACTTCGTAATTCAATCTTCGGAACCAAAGCCGGAGTTTATAAAGAAGGTGGGGAAGATTATGACATCTATGTTCGATTTAATGAAGACAGCAGGTATGACAATAGTGCTTTATTCAATCAAACTATAACTTTCAGAAATAATAAAGGACAGCTTAGAGAAATTCCTGTTTCGGCAGTTACTTCCAAAAGCAACAAATCCGGATTCAGCGCCATTAAGCATAGGGATACACGTAGAGTGGTGACAATATATTCGGCTTTATCTCCAGGATATACAGATGCAGGTGCTGCTGTAAGCCAGATACAGAACGAAATGAGGAATTTTCACGGAGTTCCTGATGATATCAAGATCGATTACACGGGTCAGATCGAAGAACAGAACAAACAGCAGGCGTTTCTAATGGGAGCATTCTTTAGCGGTTTAGGTTTGATCTTCCTGATTCTGATCTTCCAGTTCAACTCGGTTTCAAAACCTCTGATTATTATGATCGCGATATTCCTGAGTTTAATAGGTGTATTCGGCGGAATTGTAATAACCGGGTCAGCCTTCGTAATTATGATGACCATGATGGGAATCATCTCGCTAGCTGGTATCGTGGTGAACAACGGTGTGGTATTACTCGATTATGCGCAATTGCTCATTGATAGGAAAAAGTTAAGATTGGGAATTCCGGATGAAGAATTTTTATCAAAAGATGAACTTCTTCTAACTATAATCAGGGCTGGAAAAGCACGTTTAAGACCAGTATTGTTAACCGCGATCACTACAATTCTAGGACTGATCCCTCTGGCAATTGGATTAAACCTTGACTTTTTCTCCTTATTCAGCGAATTTGATGCAAATATCTACTTTGGAGGTGATAATGTGATCTTCTGGGGGCCATTGGCGTGGACCGTAATTTACGGACTGCTGGTTGCGACCTTCTTAACCCTAATCATTGTTCCGCTATTATTTTATATGGCGATAAGAATCAAAATGTGGATTCATTCTAAAAGAAGCGGCACTGTTTCTTCAACTACCAAAAAGAACACAGAACAGGTTGAATATGCCGAATAAATTTAAATAATAGCAAAAGAAAAGCCCGAAGCAATGCTTCGGGCTTTTTTTATAATTTTATACTCTCTGCTTAGTTGTTAACCAGAGAACTTTCGCTTTTCCAGCTATTAACTGAGGCAATTACGCTATTTTGATAGTCCACTTCTGTAAGTTTATTTTCAGTCCAAAAAAACCATTTTCCGTCTTTCTCACCATCCTTGTAATTCGCGATGGCTGTCTTTTCACCATCTTGGTTGTAAGAAATCCATTCTCCGTGGAGTCTGCCGTCCTTGTACGTACCTTCCTGTCTAATACTTCCATCTTCATAATAAAACGTTCCTTTAATTAGATCTCCCTGCTTTTCAAATGCAGGTTTAGGGTCTTTATCTTGTGCCATCGCAACTCCTCCTACTAGGAAAACAGTTGCCATAAGTATATTTTTTATAGTCTTCATAGCTCCTTTTCTATTAACATTAATATTACAAATATAATCAAAGTTTACAAATAAGCAATAATTACGTAACATTAAGTTAACATTGGAGCTTATATAGCCTTTAAATCAAATAGTTAGTGTATCAATATTCGGTAACATTGAAATAATATTGCATAATTTTTCGGCATTAATGGTTCAGTAAAAGTGTTTAACTTCTTACTTTTGTGCCCATTCTAAATTTGAAGGATAAAATGTATAGAAGTCATACCTGCGGTGAATTAAACGCACAACAAATAGGTAATAAAGTAACTCTCTCCGGATGGGTTCAGAAAGTTAGAAATAAAGGGTTTATGATATGGGTTGATTTGCGCGATCGCTATGGATTGACTCAGTTGATATTTGATGAGGAACGTTCTTCAAAAGAGTTAATGGATAAGGCCGGAAGCCTGGCGAGAGAATTTGTTATTCAGGTTGAAGGAACCGTTATCGAGCGGGAGTCTAAAAATCCTAATATCGCTACGGGAGAAATTGAAGTTCTGGTAGAAAATTTCAATATTCTAAATTCTTCCAAAACTCCACCTTTTACTATTGAAGATGAAACTGATGGTGGTGAAGACCTTCGAATGAAATACCGTTACCTGGATATCAGAAGAAATCCGGTGAAGAATAAACTCATGTTTCGCCACCAGGTGGGCATGAAAGTTAGAAATTATCTTTCCAACGAAGGATTTATCGAAATAGAAACACCTTACTTAATAAAATCTACGCCGGAAGGAGCTCGTGATTTTGTGGTGCCAAGCCGAATGAATGAAGGTCAGTTTTACGCTCTTCCGCAATCACCTCAAACTTTCAAACAATTATTGATGGTTGGTGGAATGGATAAATATTTCCAGATCGTAAAATGTTTTAGAGATGAAGATCTAAGGGCCGACCGTCAGCCGGAATTCACACAAATAGACTGTGAATTGGCATTTGTAGACCAGGAAGATATTCTGAATATTTTCGAAGGCTTGACCAGGCATTTGTTGAAAGAGATCAAAGGAGTGGAAGTTGCTGAATTTCCTCGAATGACGTATGCTGAAGCGATGAAAAAATATGGTAATGATAAACCGGATATTCGCTTCGGGATGGAATTTGCCGAATTAGATGACCTGGCTAAAAATAAAGGTTTCAATGTATTCGATCAGCAGGAATTGGTGGTTGGAATTGCGGTTCCCGGAGCGGCAAGCTACACCAGAAAAGAGATCGATAATCTTATTTCCTGGGTTAAAAGGCCTCAGGTTGGTGCTAACGGACTGGTTTGGGCGAAATATAATGATGACGGAACTTTAAAATCTTCAGTAGACAAATTTTATTCTCAGGAAGATCTTAAAGCCTGGGCAGAATCAACCGGGGCAAAACCTGGAGATCTTATCCTCGTTATGGCTGGAGACGCTGCGAAAACGAGGACTCAGCTTAGTGCTTTGAGAATGCATCTTGGTAATGAACTTGGATTAAGAAAAGCTGATGAATTTGCTCCATTATGGGTAGTTGATTTCCCTCTTTTGGAATGGGATGAAGAGACTGAAAGATTCCACGCTATGCATCATCCATTTACATCTCCTAAAAAGGAAGATTTTGCGCTTCTGGAAACGGAACCTGGAAAAGTTCGAGCAAATGCTTATGACCTTGTTCTCAACGGAAACGAAATTGGAGGTGGTTCAATTAGAATTCATGACAAGGAAACACAATCTCAAATGTTCAAATATCTTGGGTTTACTCCTGAAGAAGCAAAAGAGCAATTCGGATTTTTAATGGACGCATTTCAATATGGAGCTCCGCCACATGGTGGAATTGCTTTTGGATTTGACAGACTTGTGGCAATCCTTGGAGGCCAGGAAAGCATCAGGGATTTTATTGCTTTCCCTAAAAATAATGCTGGACGTGATGTAATGATAGACGCTCCGGCTAAACTTGATGAAGACCAACTTAAAGAATTACATCTTCAACTGAAATTATAAGAAAAACATCCCGCGTATTGCGGGATTTTTTATATTCACAGGCCTAATTATTGGAGAGTGACGAAATTCAGAAATTCATTATTGCATAAATTTTTGAACTGGAAATCCAGGCACCTTACGCATCGTCAATTTTTAATGATCCTGAGTGCGGTAATTGGTTTTGTAGCCGGGATTTTTGCTGTAGTTATCAAGAACCTCACGCACTTAATTCAGTCCTTACTGGAAGGGGAGTTTGTGGCAAATTATCATGATGCCTTTTATTTCATATTTCCGGTCATTGGTTTACTGATCGTTTATCTCATCATAAAATTTGTTCTTAGAAAAAAAGTGGGTCATGGAATTCCCACCACCCTATATGCTATTTCCAGGCAAAAAGGGATCATGAAAAGATTCCAGATGTACGCCTCATTAATAACCGCCCCAATTACTGTAGGTTTTGGAGGTTCAGTAGGATTGGAGGGACCAACGGTTGCCACAGGAGCATCTTTGGGTTCGAACATTTCCAGGATATTCCTGATGAACCAAGCTTCAAGAACTTTGCTAATTGGTTGTGCCGCGGCCGGAGCAATGTCATCTATTTTCAAGGCACCTATTGCAGCTATCATTTTTGCTATTGAGGTATTCAGCCTGGATCTAACCCTTGCCTCCCTTTTACCATTGCTTATAGCTTCAGTTTCAGCGATCCTTACCTCCTATTTCTTCTTCGGAAGTGAAATTATTTTACCATTTAAACTTGAGGATGCCTTTACCATTTCTGAAGTGCCTTATTACATTCTTCTGGGTATTCTTGCTTCGGTATTTTCAGTATATTTTTCGAAGATCTATTTCGGTTCCACTAAGCTTTTAGCGAAAATATCATCCCCTTTTGTCCGCCTGATTATAGCCGGACTGGGACTGGGAATTTTGATCTACTTCATTCCGCCTCTATACGGGGAAGGCTATAATGTGATAAATAACTTGCTTCAGGAAAACTATTTACAGGCTTTGGGAACAAATCTTTTCAACGCCTATCTCGAAAATATCTGGGTGGTAATTTTCCTGCTGGCTGGTTTGGTGATTTTTAAGATCATCGCCTCTGCCCTGACCTTTAGTGCTGGTGGAGTTGGTGGTATCTTTGCACCGGTAATGTTTATGGGAAGTGCCATGGGACACTGTTTCGCCCTAATCATAAATAATCTTGGGATTTTTAAACACCAGATCTCTGTGAGTAATTTTACGCTGGTAGGAATGGCTGGTTTAATGGCGGGAGTATTACATGCCCCACTCACGGCAATTTTCTTAATTGCTGAGCTTACCCACGGTTATGAACTTTTCATTCCGCTTATGATCACAGCTGCAATTTCATTTTTGATCACCACCAAATTTGAACCTCATTCCGTCTACACGATGGAATTAGCGCAAAGAGGCGATCTTCTTACCCATGATAAAGATCAGACCGTATTAACGCTTATGAATATTTCTCAGGTTGTAGAGAAAAACTTTATTCCGCTGGAAATAGACATGAATCTTGGTGATGTGATTCACCAGGGCGTGGTTAAATCCTCCAGGAATATTTTTCCGGTTATCGATGAAGATCGTAAATTCATGGGGATCATCTTATTAGATGACATCAGGTCTATCATGTTCAATGAGAAATTGTACGAAGAGGTAAAAGTTCAGGATATTATGCAACAGGCTCCTGAAACCATCGATATCGAAAATGACCGGATGAAAGTGATCATGAAGAAATTTCAGGATAGTAAAGCCTGGAATTTACCGGTGGTGGAAAAAGGAAAATATGTTGGTTTTATATCAAAATCAAAACTCCTTACTGCCTATAGACAGAAATTAATTGAAGTAACAGTTTAAAAGACTAAAAAGAAATTTAGAAATGAAAGTTTTCATGAAGATTCTGGGAATAGCAATTTTAATAGCTATAGGCGTTGGGTTCTATTTCAGGTTAACTGATAGAATTTTAACCGGAGACAGAATCATTGGAATATCGGTTCTTGTAAGTGCATTTATATTGATGCCTATTTTTTTAATTGTTCGCTGGAGAGGGAAAAAATTAAAGGATTACACTCTGTCTGAGGAGAATATGAAAAAAATGCGAGACAAAGGAATTGACTAAACTCTCACAAAAAAAATCATAAAAAAAACTGATTTTCAGCCTATTCTAAGAATTTATCCATTATGTTTGTGCTTTATTAATTATTATTTTTTATGCAAGGCACAGTAAAATTTTTTAATGAATCTAAAGGTTATGGATTCATTACTAACGACGACACCAAAAGAGACATTTTCGTACACATCACTGGTTTAAACGGTGAAACTATCCAGGAAGGTGATAGAGTTGAGTACGAAGAAACAGAAGGAAGAAAAGGAGTGAACGCTACAGAAGTACGCGTGATCGAATAATATATTTTTTCTGATTACAGAGTAAAAAAGCCGCTTTTTAGCGGCTTTTCTTATTTCTAATTTTGAGTTTTAAGGCTTTCTTCAACACCATTTAACATGGTTTCCGTAAGCTTTTCAAGATCAAATTCATGCTTCCAGCCCCAATCTTCTCTAGCTTTTGAATCATCGATGCTTGATGGCCAGGATTCAGCGATATTTTGTCTGAAATCGGGCTCATAGGTGATTTCGAAATCTACCATATGTTTTTGTATTTCCTCCGCTAATATCTTTGGTGTGAAGGTCATTGCCGCCAGATTGTAAGAAGATCTTACTTTGATCTTTTCCGCCGGAGCTTCCATAATATCAACGGTAGCTTTGATCGCATCATCCATGTACATCATAGGCAACGCTGCATCTTCAGCAAGAAAACTTGTATAAGATGAGTTTTTTAATGCTTGGTGGAAAATCTCTATTGCATAATCTGTTGTACCACCACCCGGTAAAGTTTTATAAGATATAATTCCTGGATATCTGATACTTCTTACATCTACTCCAAATTTACGATGGTAATATTCACACCATCTTTCACCGGTTTGCTTACTTATACCGTAAACTGTAGTCGGTTCCATAACGGTTATTTGAGGGGTGTCGTCTTTTGGAGTGGTTGGACCGAAAACTGCGATGCTGGAAGGCCAGAAAACTTTATCAATAATACCTTCCTTGGCAATATTTAAAATATGGAACAAGGAATCCATGTTTAGATCCCAGGCTTTCATTGGCGCTTTTTCAGCAGTAGCACTAAGCATGGCAGCCATCAGGTAAACTTCTTTTACCTCGTAATCTGCGATCACTTTTCTTATGTGAGCCTCATCTGTAGCATTAAGTATCTCAAAAGGCCCAGATTGCATTAACTCTCCTGCTCCTTCCCTGATATCACTGGCGACCACCTGATCGTTACCATGATTTTCTCTTAACTTCAAGGTTAGCTCAGTACCAATTTGTCCGCAGGCACCAATAATTAAAATCCTTCCGGCCATAAATTAAATTTTTTGCAAATATATTTATTTATACAGAGGAATCAGTAATCTTAGTATTTTCTTGACGTTCTTTATTAAGAATCCTTCAATGGGTTTTTATTCTGAATATATCCCGCAAATATTGAATAACTTTGTCATACTTTGAATTTCCCAATATGTATAAACTGATTTATTTTTTATTCATAATTAGTATTATTTCCTGTAAATCTGATCAGGAAGGGCAGGCTTCCATGGAGCAAGAGAAGGATACTACCGCTTTTCAGAAAAAACTGAAAATAGAAGAAGGCCGATTCAACCTGGAACCGGAAGCTAGAAAATTTGCCCTGAACTGGGTTGAATATATCACTGCCCAAAATGAGATCAGGAAATTAGAAAATTCAAGCATAAATGAAGTAAAGAATAACGCGCCTCTTATAGCGCAGATCATGGAATCTCTTAAAAATTCAATTCCGGATAGTTTAAATTCTGTCGCGGTTGAATCCAGGCTGAATGTGGTGAATACCAAAGCGCAGTTGTTGAAACAATATTCTGGGAAACAGGAGCCGGATGCTGAAGATATTGCTAAAACCACGAAAGAACTACATGATGAATTCACTAATTTAAAACTTCAGATGAATGAAATTTTCCTGAAGTCGCTGGAAGATTTTGAAAAAGAACTTGATGAATTTGAAAAGTTAGAAAGGGAACAGGATTCAATTTCAGAAGATTATTAACCTATCGCTAAAAGTTGTAACTTTTAGAAAACATTCGACCAATGAAAAAATCTCTATTCTTCACAATCATATTTACGACCCTATTTGCTTATAACAATCTTAATGCCCAGGTAAAAAAAACCGAAGAAAACATTAGCGCCGTAAAACGCCAGATCAATAAAACCATAGGAGAATGGCATAAAGCCGCATCTGCTGCCAATTTCGAAGATTATTTTAACCTGATGACAGAAGACGCGGTATTTATAGGAACAGATGCCACAGAAAACTGGACGCTTCCGGAATTCAAGAAATTTTCCAAACCCTATTTTGACTCCGGTAAAGCCTGGAGTTTTTCAACCCTGCAACGTAATTTATACGTGCATGAAAATACTCGCGTGGCCTGGTTCGATGAATTGCTGGATACTCAAATGGGGATTTGCCGTGGCTCCGGCGTTTTGATGAAAGAAAATGGCAAATGGAAAATTCACCATTATGTTCTATCCATCGCGGTTCCCAATGAAAATGTGAAGGAACTAACTGAAATGAAAGAAAACTTCGACAAAAAACTCATTAAGAAGCTAAAAAGGAATTAAAAAACATCAAAATCGAACTGATTACTGATTTTGTTAGATTTTGAATCGCAATAACTTAAGACCAAAGATCCGCTGAGAAATCCTTTGAATTTTTAGCGGATTTTTTACTTTAGCGGGCGTATTTACAATTATCAATTAAAACAATGAAAAAAATAAACAGATTTCTTCTTTTATCCTTAGTTGGAGCTGGACTTTTTACAGCCTGTAACGACGACGATAAAAAAGTGGAAGAAAAAGATGAAGAGATCCATGGAATCAATCTTGCTTACATGGATACTACTACTACCCCAAATGAAGACTTTTTCCGTTATGTAAATGGTGCATGGCTGGATAGTACTGAAATTCCTAACGATCGTACAAGATGGGGAAGTTTTGATGAACTTCGCCAGAGAACCGATGAAGATGCTTTAGCTCTTTTGAACAAAACTGCGGAAAGCGACAGTCTTGATGGATCTACAGATTCAGGAAAAGCGGTTTATCTTTATAAAAGCATTATGGATACCGTAGCCAGAAACGAGCAGGGAGTTGAACCTGTAAAACCTTACCTGGCTAAGATCGATTCAATTCAGTCTAAGGAAGATCTTCAGGATTTTCTTGTGGAGATGAGCGAATATGGAAGCGCAGGATTCTTCTCTTTTGGCGTTGGAGCCGATAGTAAGAATTCAGATATGAACGCTGCTTATTTAAGCCCTTCAGGTCTTGGACTTCCAGAAAGAGATTACTATTTATTGAACGATTCAGATTCTAAAGATAAAAGAGAGAAATACAAGGCGTATATAACTGATATGCTTCAGTATATTGACTATTCTGAAGAAGAAGCTTCAGAAGCAGCCAAAACTATTCTTGCTTTTGAAACTGAACTAGCAGAACCAAGATTGGATAAGGTAGAGCGTCGTGATGCCAGAAAAACTTATAATCCAATGACGGTTGCCGAAATTCAGAAAATGACTCCGGCATTTCAATGGAGTGAATATTTTGAAGATATTGGAGCTAAAGACCTTGATACAGTTATTGTTTCTCAGCCAAAATACATGAAGGCTCTACAAAGTCTAATCGCTGAAAATTCAGTAGACGAATGGAAAACTTACCTTAAATGGAACCTGTTCAATGATGCTGCTTCTACTTTGACTACAGATTTGGAAAGAGAATCATGGGAGTTTTATAGCAAAACTTTAAGAGGGGCTAAAGAACAAAGACCAAGAAACGAAAGAGCTTTGGCTTCAATTAATGGAGTTCTTGGTGAAGCGCTTGGAAAATTATATGTAGCTGAACATTTCCCTCCGGCAGCTAAAGAATCTGCTAAGGAGATGGTAGATAACATTCTGAAAGCTTACGAAACCCGTATCAATAACCTTAGCTGGATGAGCGAGGACACTAAGAAAAAAGCGCTGGAGAAATTAAGCACTTTCAATGTGAAGATTGGTTATCCTGATGAGTGGAGAGATTATAGCGAACTAGAAATTGTGAGCCCAGCTGATGGTGGTTCTTACTTTCAGAATATGCTGAACGCTCAAAAATGGAGAGTTGCAGAGAATATGGCAGATCTTGGTCAGCCGGTAAATAAGGACGAATGGTTCATGTCTCCGCAAACAGTAAATGCATATTACAATCCTCGTTACAATGAGATCGTTTTTCCGGCGGCTATCCTACAACCTCCATTCTATGATTACAAGGCTGATGCTGCTGTAAACTATGGTGGTATTGGAGCTGTGATTGGTCACGAGATCTCTCATGGATTTGATGATAGTGGAGCTCGTTTTGATGCAGAAGGAAACCTGAATAACTGGTGGACAGATAAAGATCTTGAGCAGTTTGAAGGTTTAGGAAACGACCTTGCTGAGCAATACAGTGCTATTGAAGTTATGGATAGTGTTTTCATCGATGGTAAATTCACCCTTGGAGAAAACATTGGTGACCTTGGTGGTGTGAACGCAGCTTATGACGGACTTCAACTTCACTTGAAGGAGAACGGAAACCCTGGAAAGATCGACGGTTATTCACCAGAACAACGTTTCTTCCTTTCATGGGCAACTGTTTGGAGAACAAAAATGCGTGACGAAGCTTTAAGAAACAGAATTAAAACTGATTCGCATTCTCCAGGAATGTACAGAGCTTATGTGCCTCTGCAAAATATCGATGCATGGTATGATGCATTTGCGATAAAAGAAGGTGATAAAATGTATGTAAAGCCAGAAGACAGAGTTAGAATCTGGTAATTTCAGGCATAAATAATTCTTAAAAGACCGGTTTAAAACCGGTCTTTTTTTGCTTTAAACTGAAATCTTACCAACCTGAATTATAATCCTAACAGTGATAAATTTTACCTGAACATGATAGAGCTATGTAAGATTTTATTAGTTTTGTGAAAATTTTAAGATTTTTTTGAGCTTAGAAATGCTCCCAAATTCAAGTTTTAGTACCGAAATGAAATACTTCGCCACCTTATTCCTGGTTTTTACCTCCTTTACTATTTTTTCTCAAAAAGCTTACGACTATCCCGAAGCGCCTAAGGATTCCACCACTAACGTTTATTTTGATGATATGGTTGCAACTCCATATCAATGGATGGAAGATTCTAATAATTCAGATTTAAAGTCTTGGTTAGAGGAACAGGCAAAAATTACTAAAAAGCAATCCAGCAGACAAACTAATTTCTGGAGTCTCAGGGGACAGGTTGCTGCTATGTATAGGATACAAAGAGAAAATACCAGAGATTATGTTGAAGTGGAGTCTAAAAAAGACAAATTCGAAACTAAGGAAGAATGGAATCCCTATACAAGATCATTAGATTTCTTTTACAAGCTGGAAACACAGAATAACTGGAAAAAACTCATTAAAGGTGACGAACTAACTGAAAATAAAAACGACCATGTTCTCTATAGGCACCACAGCATTAATGAAGAAGAGAATTTAATAGCTCTAGCCGTATCGCTAAATGGAAGTGACTGGGCCACAGGATATGTTTTTGACCTTACCACGGGAAATAAATTTCCTTTTACCTTAGAGAATATTAGAACAGGTTCCAATTTCGAATGGCACGGACGTGATCTTTATTATAAAGATTATAATGCGCCACAAATAGGCAGAGAGCATTTAGATAAAGCCACGGGACAGGAGCTTAAAAAGCTTTCATTAACAAAACCTGACGCTAAACCGGAATTGGTTTACAAGAATCCTGATACTACCGGAACGAATGGATTTAGCTTCGATATTTTGAATGAAAAGTTACGTTTGTATCATCCGGTAAATTCACGAGGTAAATGGTTTAGATCTATTTCCATCGCTGATCTAACGCAGGAAAGTTTCTTTCCAAGAAGATTTATAGTGTATCCAACAGACGATAAACAGGAGTTGAAAATAGTTTACACAAAGAATGATTCCATCTTTTTAAGAACAAATATTGGAGCTCCCAACGGTAAAGTCTTATTGGCTAATATCAATACTCCAAACAAACTAACCGAATTCATTCCAGAATACGACTTAGGACTACAATATGTAAATAAACTTGGTAAAAATAAACTAGCCTGTATTTACAGAAAAGAAGGGCAGAACTTTGCACTGATATTTGATATGCAAGGTGAGTTACTTCGTAAGTTTGATTTCCCAAAAGGTAAAAGGCTGAGTCATTTTTATGAAACATCTGATGAAGCAGAATACACAGATTTTAGTATCAACTCTTTTTATCATCCAAGAACCTGGTATCAATTAAATTTAAAAACCCTGGAATTCATTCCGGCGGAAACTGTGATCGTACCCTTTGGTGTGGAAAATTTAGAAACCAGATATGTGACCTATAAATCAAAGGATGGCACTGAAGTAGACATGTATATCACCTGTGATAAGAATACCGTTTTGGATGGCACAAATCCCGTTCTGATGTATGGTTATGGTGGATACGGGAACACGGTAGAGCCATTTTTCGAAAAAACTACAGGACTTTTACTTGCTCATGGCGGAATTCTGGCTGTACCTAACGTAAGAGGAGGTGGTGGAAAAGGTACTCAATGGGCATTGGCAGGAAGAAAACTCAATAAACAAAAAGCTATTGATGATTTCATTGCCGCAGGTGAATATCTTATCGATAATAACTATACCAGTCCGGAAAAACTTGTGATCACTGGAGCTTCCCACGGAGGTTTATTAGTTGAATCATCTGCTATACAACGTCCGGAGCTTTTTAAAGCCGTGATAGCTGAGGCTGGTCCTTACGACATGCTTAGGTTTAGTAAATTCACCGTAGGTGGTATGAGCAGTAATCTTAATGAGTTTGGTAGCCCGGATAATCCTGAGGATTACAAAAATTTAAGATCATATTCTCCACTTCACAATATTGAAGATGGCAAACTTTACCCAAATACCTTACTTATAACTGGAGATACAGATGATCGAGTTCCACCATTGCACACCTATAAATTTCTGGCAAAACTTCAGGAGAAGGCAGATCCTAAAGGTTTATATCATATGTACGTAACGCCAGGATCGGGTCATGGAGGGGCGCTTTCTCAGGAAGATTGGGAGGCTAAAACCTTATACGAATATTACTTCATGTTTGAACAACTTGGAATAAAGATCTAAACAGATCAGCATAATTTCATTTGAAATAATTGCTTATTTTTCAGGGTCTTAAAAGTCTGAAAAATGAAATTGCAATTCCTTATCGTATTCCTGTCTGCATTTTTAACAAGTGCAGATTTTTCTTCTGAAGAGAACTTAATTTCAATTCAGGATGAAAATTTTGAATGGCTTTTGGGGAATTGGATAAGACTCAATGATGAAAATGATATAATTACTACGGAAAGCTGGGAAAAATCTTCAAATGGAATATATACAGGCAGAGGCCTGGCTATGAAAAATAATGACACAGTATTTAGGGAAGATCTTAGAATTTTAAAGAAGAACGGTAATTGGATCTATGAAGTCACTGGTGTGAATGCCGATACTACTAATTTTATCATAGCTTCAGTTTCTTACAGTTCATTTACCGCGGTAAATCCTAAAAATCCCTTTCCGAAAAAAATAAATTATCACCTTGAAAATGGAAGGCTTATCGCTGAGATCTCGGATGATGACAAAAGAATAGTTTTCGAGTTTAAAAACGATCAGAAATAAAGAAAAGCATCCTGAATATGCTCGATCTTGGTTCCGGCTTTATTGTTAATGATGGCGATAATATCGAAACGAACATCTACTTCTAAACCGGAATTTTCCACATAGAAATTCATAGCTTTTACCAGCTGCTGAATTTGTTTTGGTTTTACAAAATCCTGTGGATTCCCAAATTCCGGTGTGCTTCTGGTTTTAACCTCAGCCGCAATCAGGAGATTACCTCTTTTGGCGATGATATCTATTTCAGCTTTTTGGTAGCGGTAATTTTGTTCTAGGATCTCGTATTCCTTTAACCTAAGATATTCAATGGCCAGCTTCTCCCCTTTTTTCCCAAGTTCGTTATGCTCTGCCATGCTTCATTCTTTATATCGAGTAGTTGATCATTATAGATCCAACTTTTAGATCTAGCGCTTCAATCTCTTCAGGAGTCGCTTTTATGATCTTATCCCCGTAAAATTTATTTCCCGGTTTATTTCCTGGTTCCAGGAAAACACGAACTCCACTTTTCTCCAGTTTTCCACCGTTATAATCCACAGCTCCACTGTAATCCCAACCGAAACCATAAAAGGATACTTTCTTACCATTCAGCTCGTTTAACTCAGAATACATGGTTCCAATGTCGATTCCGGTTTCAGATTTCCATTTACCATTTCCTGTGTAACGAATATCCTGAATTTCAGTTCGGTTCTTATCCTGCCAGGTGATATGCAATTCATTTTCAGTTCCAGGGTATAAAATTGAAAATGCTCTTTCTTCAGTTCCTTCTTCAAACATATCTGTTCCTTCCTCAATATTCGCATCCGGATAATTTCTCTCAATATCCTGCGCATTCATTTTTCCAAGATTTTCCACAGTATACTTGGCGTTAGCTGAAGAAGTTCCTTTTTTTGCACTATTACAAGCCACGATTAAAAGTAAGCTTAGAACTATAAGAATTTTGCGCATTTCGATTTGATTTTGGGTAAAAGTAGAAAGTTATTCTTCACAGCTTTGGCCTTTTACAAGAATTTAACGCGTAATCGAACGCCTTTGCTTAACTTTACGGCTCTTTAAAAAGGACTTAGAATAATGAACAAAAATCCTCAGAGATTTACGATTACAGCGGCCTTACCTTATACAAACGGGCCTATTCATATTGGACATTTAGCCGGCGTTTATGTTCCGGCAGATATTTATTCCCGTTTTCTTCGAATGCAGGGGCACGATGTTGCCTTTGTTTGTGGTAGTGATGAACATGGTGTTCCAATTACCATTAAAGCGAAAAAAGAAGGAGTAACTCCGCAGGATGTAGTTGATAAATACAACGGGATCATTAAAAAGTCTTTTGAAGATTTTGGGGTAAGTTTTGATAATTACTCACGTACTTCTGGAAGAACACATCATGAGACAGCTTCGGCATTCTTTAAAAAAATGTATGACGACGGAAAATTCATTGAAGAGTCTACCGAGCAATTATACGATGAAGAAGCAGGCCAGTTTCTGGCAGATAGATTTGTTACCGGAACCTGCCCTAAATGTGGAAATGAGGAAGCTTATGGAGATCAATGCGAGAGCTGTGGAACTTCTCTGAACGCAACAGACCTTATCAATCCTAAATCGGCGATCACCGGTGCTGTTCCAACTTTAAAAGAAACGCGTCACTGGTTTTTACCTCTTGATCGATATGAGGATTTCTTGAAAGAATGGATCCTGAAAGGTCATAAAGCCGACTGGAAATCGAATGTTTACGGACAGGTGAAATCATGGATTGATGATGGACTTCGTGCACGTGCGGTAACCCGTGATCTCGACTGGGGAATTCCTGTTCCTGTTGAAGGTGGGGACGGTAAAGTGCTTTATGTATGGTTCGACGCTCCTATCGGTTACATTTCTTCTACCAAAGAATGGGCAAAAAGAGAAGGAAAAGATTGGGAGCCTTACTGGAAAGATGAAAACACCAAACTGGTTCATTTCATAGGAAAAGATAATATCGTTTTTCACTGTATCATTTTCCCGGTAATGCTGAAAGCTCATGGAGATTATATACTTCCTGAAAATGTGCCTGCCAACGAATTCCTGAATTTGGAAGGTAAAAAACTTTCTACCTCCAAGAATTGGGCAGTTTGGCTGCATGAATACCTTGAAGATTTCCCGGGACAGCAGGATGTCTTGAGATATGTCTTAACGGCAAATGCTCCGGAAACTAAAGACAATGATTTTACCTGGAAAGATTTTCAGGCAAGAAACAATAATGAACTGGTAGCCATCTTCGGTAACTTCATAAACCGTGTGGTGGTGCTTACTAACAAATATTACAACGGAATTGTTCCTGAACCAGGAGCCTATTCTGAAGTTGATGAAAGAACTATAGCTGAACTTAAAGCTTATCCATCTGTGATCGCAAGTTCTATTGAAAGATACAGGTTTAGAGAAGCTCAGGCAGAGTTAATGAATCTTGCAAGACTTGGTAACAAATATCTTGCAGACGAAGAGCCATGGAAACTGGTGAAAACTGATGAGGAGCGTACAAAAACGATTATGTACGTGGCCCTTCAGATCGCTTCTGCACTGTCTATCATTAGTGAACCGTTTCTGCCATTTACCTCAGCGAAATTGAAGAAAATGCTGAATCATGTGGATGAAAATTCAGATAATACGCCAGATTGGGATATTATCGGGACTAAAGAAGCTCTGCTTCCTTCAGGTCACCAGATTGGGAAAGCAGAATTACTTTTCAGCAAGATCGAAGATGAACAAATGGAGAAACAACTGGAAAAATTAGAAGCTACCAAAACTGCGAATGCTATGGAAGATCAAAAAGCAGAGCCTCAGAAAGAGATCGCTACATTTGAAGATTTCACCAAAATGGATCTTCGCGTAGGAACCATTATTGAAGCTGAAAAAATGCCGAAAACAAAAAAACTTATGGTTCTTAAAGTAGATACAGGAATAGACAAAAGAACCGTAGTTTCAGGCATCGCAGAGCATTTTAAAGCTGAAGATATAATCGGGAAAAAAGTCACCGTACTGGTAAATCTTGCTCCTAGAAAATTACGCGGAGTGGAAAGTGAAGGAATGATCTTAATGACCGAAAATTCCGAAGGAAAACTGGTTTTTGTAAACCCTGATGAAGATGGCGTTAAAAGTGGAACTACTATAAATTAATATTTCAAGCCTCACCATTGTGAGGCTTTTTTTATCTCCATGCTCAAGATCGCCTTTCATCCTATCTACAAACATCCACTGCCGGAAGGACATCGCTTCCCAATGGAAAAGTATGATCTGCTGCCAAAACAATTGCTGCATGAAGGCACCTGCGAAGAAGCGAATTTCTTTGAACCCGATTTTCCTGAAAAAGAAGCCATCCTCGCGGTTCATAGTGAGGATTATTTTAATCGGCTTTTGAAATTAGAGTTATCAAAAAAAGAGGTCAGAGTTTCAGGTTTTCCACTTTCCCAGGAACTGGTAGACAGGGAACAGATCATTGCTGATGGAACCATCAAAGCTTGCGATTTTGCTCTGGAAAATGGAATAGCCATGAATATCGCCGGGGGAACACATCATGCATTTACAGATAGGGCTGAAGCTTTTTGTCTTTTGAACGACCAGGCAATTGGAGCGCGATATCTTCAGAAAACAGGTAAAGCTGAAAAAATACTAATTGTAGACCTTGACGTGCACCAGGGAAATGGAACCGCCGAGATCTTTAAAAATGATGATTCTGTTTTTACATTTTCTATGCACGGTAAAGGAAATTATCCTTTCAGAAAAGAGAATTCAGATCTGGACATTGAGCTACCCGATGGAACAAAAGACGAAGAGTATCTAAAAAGACTAAAATCGACGCTCCCGGAACTTATTGAGAAAACCAATCCGGATTTTATTTTTTATCTCTGTGGCGTCGATATTCTCGAGACCGATAAGCTCGGACGTCTCTCCTGCTCTATTAATGGTTGCAAAGAACGTGACCGCTTTGTTCTACAAACCTGTCATGATTTTGAAATTCCTGTTGAATGCAGTATGGGTGGAGGATACTCGAAAGAGATCAAGCATATTATCGAAGCTCACGCAAATACTTACCGACTTGCCCAGAAGATCTATTTTTAGATTGATTGGGTTGTAATACTACAGTTTCAGAGATCACAGAATTTACTTCAAAATTTCATCTGAAGGTTGCAAATAGCTCTTTTCTAAGATTTTAATTTCTATATTTAAGAGCCCTACTCAACATTTTAATCAAAAATTCAAATCAATTATCAATTATGAGAAGACTAATCTTGATTGCCTTCCTATGTATTATAGGATCATCACAGGCACAAAATTTTAAGGCAGACGATATCAATATCGATTACGAACGCTTCGTTCTGCCCAACGGTTTAACTTTACTGGTTCACGAAGACCATAAAGCACCCATCGTTGCAGTAAACGTTTGGTATCACGTTGGTTCCAAAAATGAAAAACCTGGAAAAAGTGGGTTTGCCCATTTATTTGAACACCTAATGTTCAATGGAAGCGAAAATTTCAAAGATGATTATTTCCAGGCCATTGAAAGGATTGGTGGAACTGATGTAAATGGAACTACAAATTCCGACCGAACTAACTATTTTCAAAATGTACCGGTAGCCGCTTTAGACCAGGTTCTTTTCCTGGAATCAGACCGAATGGGGCATTTTAAAGGTGTGATTAGCCAGGAACTGCTTGATGAACAACGTGGAGTGGTTCAGAATGAAAAGCGGCAGGGAGAAAATCAGCCTTATGGCCAGCAATGGAATTATCTTACCAAAGCCATGTATCCAAAGGGACATCCATATTCATGGACCGTAATTGGGGAAATGGAAGATCTTAATGCTGCTTCTATAGACGATGTAAAAGAGTGGTTTGAATCTTATTATGGTCCGAACAACGCGGTGATAGCTATCGCAGGTGATATCACGCCTGAGGAAGCTCATGAAAAAGTTCTTAAGTATTTTGGAGATATCCCTGCAGGGCCAACGATTGAAAGACAGGAAAGAAATATTCCAGAACACCCATCCGATACTTACCAGGTTTATCAAGATAGAATTTCGGAAAGCAGAGTACTTTATGCATGGAATTCGCCTGAATTCGGTTCAGAAGAAGACCTTTATTTTGATCTGATTTCGGCTATATTGAGTAGCGGAAAGAATTCCAGACTTTACAAAAATCTGGTTTACGACAATCAGATTGCAAGCTATGCGCAGGCTTACCAGGCATCTTCAGAGATCGCCAGTTTGTTCGTGGCTCAGGCAAATGTAAAGCCAGGCGCTGACCTTGAAAAGGTAAAGAGCGAAATGCTTTCTGAGATCAATAAATTTATTGAGGAAGGTCCAACAGAGGCTGAGCTAAAACGGGTAAAAGCTGAATATTTCGCGAATTTCATCAAAGGAATGGAGCGTATTGGTGGTTTTGGAGGAGTTTCAGATATACTTGCTTCAAACGAAACTTATCATGGAGATGCAGACTACTACAAGCAGAAACTTGATTATATAGAAAATGCTACCATTCAGGATTTGCAGGCTACCGCCAAAAAGTGGCTGACCAAAGGAAAGCATACGCTTATTGCAAAACCATTTCCTGAATATTCTATCACTGAATCCTCTGTAGATAGATCGAGTTTACCAAAAGTTGGTGAAGCAAAACCTTCAAAATTCCCAGACGTTGAGCGTTCTACCTTAAAGAACGGAATGGAGATCGTCCTTGCTAAACGTGAAGGAGTACCAACGATCGTGATGGACGTAATGTTTGATGCAGGTTATAAATCAGATTATCTTTCCAGCCCGGGAACAGCCTCCTTGGCGATGAACCTTTTGGATGAAGGAACTGAGAATTTAAATTCTCTTGAAATTAGCGAGCAACTGCAATTATTAGGAGCAGATCTATTTACTTATTCTGATATGGATTTCTCTACAGTTAGCTTAAGAACATTGAAACCAAGTCTGGAAGCAAGTATAGAGCTGTTCTCAGATGTGCTATTAAATCCATCATTCCCGCAAAAAGAATTTGACAGGCTTAAAACGGAACAGTTAAATGGTATTAAAAGAGAAAAATCTCAGCCATTTACCATGGCCATGCGAGTGATGAATAAATATCTGTATGGAGAAGATCACCCTTACAGCATTCCGCAAACCGGTTCCGGATATGAGGATACCGTTGAAAAACTAACGAGAGAAGATGTGGTAGATTTCTATGACACCTGGATAAAACCAAACAATGCAACTTTAGTAGTTACAGGTGATATAGAAATGGCTGAATTAAAATCATACCTGGAAAAATCTTTAGGAAAATGGAAAAAAGGCGATGTGCCTCAGGTAACTTTTAACAAACCAAAAACGAACACTAAGAACACCTTGTATTTGATGGACAGACCTGAATCACAACAATCTGTAATCATCGCCGGACATTTAACTGGAAAATACGGGGAGCAGCCAGAATATGCTGTGGAGCAAATGGTAAATATCCTTGGAGGAGAATTCACCTCGAGGATCAATATGAATTTAAGAGAAGACAAGCACTGGGCTTATGGCGCAGGTGGATTTGTCATGGGAACAAAAGAAGAAAGACCATTCCTAGTTTATGCTCCTGTACAAACCGACAAATCTGCGGAGTCTGTAACCGAACTTAAAAAAGAAATCACAGAGTTTGTCACTTCCAGACCAGCAACTGCTGAAGAAGTGGAGAAGGTTAAAACTAACCAGGTTCTCGCACTTCCAGGACAGTGGGAAACCAATGCTTCTGTAAATAATTCACTTAAAAATATTGTGAAGTATGACCTGCCAGATGATTACTATAAGACTTATGATGCGAGTATTCGCAACCTGAGCGCTGCAGATATTCAAAAGGTAAGTAAGGAAATGGTAGATCCGGATAAAGTGAACTGGTTCATTATTGGAGACCGTGCAAAGATAGCTTCAAAACTCGATGAGCTGGATTTCGATGAGATCATTGAGATCGATGTAAACGGCGACCCGATCAAGCCTAAAACCATCGAGAAAGATAAAATGAAAGAACAGATGGACAACTAAAAAAAGAAACCCCGCTCAAAAGCGGGGTTTTTAATTTTTCTTATTTTTATTTTCCGAGTAGTAAGATCTCGTTGCATACCACTTCAGTAATATATCGCTTAACCCCTTCTTTGTCTTCGTAGCTTCGACTGGTTAACTTACCTTCGATACCTATTTCCTTCCCTTTTGGAACATAATTCTCTACAAGTTCTGCGGTTTTACCCCAGGCGACAATATTATGCCATTGCGTATCGGTAATTTTTTCTCCCTTGGAATTTTTATAGCTCTCATTCGTGGCTACTGAAAATTTAGCCAGTTTTTTACCTGATTCAAGATTAACGATCTCCGGATCATTCCCTACATGACCAATTAATTGTACTGTGTTTCTTAAAGTGCTCATAACTATAGAATTTATTGCAGCTGAAAATCATTCGTTCATTTCAACGAGACAAAGATGTACCAAGTGCTATGCTTTATTCGTCTGGAAAGTATTTGTATCTGTTTACTTTCGTTTGTAAACGTTTGTAAATGGTTAATCGATAATTTGAGAATTTCAGTTAGCTTTTATTTCAGAAGCTTCTATATTTTTATGCTTTTTATAAAACTATATGAACAATAAAAAGATCAGTAATAAATTCAGAGTATATCACCGCTATCTGGGATTTTTCCTCGCCGGTATCATGGCGATGTATGCTATCAGCGGAATCGTCCTGATTTTTAGAAGCACCGATGCTTTTAAAATTGAAAAAACAGTGGAAAAAGAAATTGCCGGTGACCTGAATGAAGAGGAATTAGGAAAAACCCTGCGGATAAGGGATTTCAAAATCGAGCGCAGTGAGGGTAATAAAGTTTACTTTGAACAGGGTGTTTTAGACAGGTCTACTGGAATTGCGACTTATAAGGTTAAAGAGCTGCCGGTTATTCTTGAAAGTTTTACCAAATTACATAAAGCCAATACGAATAAACCCCTATTTTTCTTAAATATAATTTTCGGACTTTGCCTGTTATTTTTTGTGATCTCGGCTTTCTGGATGTTCATGCCGTCCACAAAGATTTTCAGAAAAGGAATTTTTTTTACGATTGGCGGCATCATTCTGACCTTAATTTTGTTATTGGTTTAGTTAAGCATCTAAAAAGCATACTATTCCAATCCTCTAAGCACGATTTTAATATAAATCGCATTTGAAATAAGAAGATGATGGTAAACGAGGTTATTAAATGATTTGGATGTCGATCGGTTTTGCAATCTGGTTACGGCATCCATAAGAATATCGATCGGTTTTTCAAGAAGGCTTGCAATATTCTGGCAGTAGAATTTTTTTCAGATATATTAATAATTACCATGATTAATATGAATGCTAAAAAAGGTAAGCTTACCAAAATTTCTGCTGTCTTTAAACTTTACAGGAGACTTTCAAAGCAACCTTTTTACTAAATATACATCTAAATATTAACACCGACATTTTCCGGTAATATTTCGATCGGCTAAAATACCGTCTAGATAATTATAAATTATAAATAGCTTCCTATGAAAACTATCAGTAAGATCATCTTATTAATCGCCGTAATTTTCATTCAGTCCTGTAGCGACGATGATGACAATCAGGACTGCTCTACAGTTTTATGTGCCCAACCGGTGGCTATTCTCGATTTTCAGATAGTGGATATAGAAACGGGCGAACAACTTTTAGGAACAATGCTTTCCGCAGAAGATATTGAGATTACCAATACTGCTTCAGATACGGAACCTGATTTTATGTTCTTCTCAGAAGATGATATTAACTTTTTTAGAATCTTCATTTCTGAAAATAGCGATTACTTGATTAGTCATAATGATGAAGAAATTTTCAGTCTTTCTGTTGAAGCTGAAAGAATAGAGGAAGGTTGCTGCGACGAAACTATAATTACAGAATTGACTATCGAAGGGGCTGAATTTGAACGTAACAATGAAAATGGATTTTACCTCATCAAAAAAAGAAGTTCAGATTTTAACTCGGCATCAGAATAGTAAAAGTAAGATCTAGCTGAAATTGGCTGATTTTAAATGACTTGTTTTTTTTAGCTATATTCCGATATGGAAAAATCCTGTCTGGAATGTGGAGAAAAAATTGTGGGACGCACAGATAAAAAGTTTTGCAGTGACTACTGTAGAAACTCTTACCATAACCATGCGAACAAAGACTCCAGCAAGCTTATTCGAAATACCAATAATCTGCTTCGTAAGAATTATCGAATTTTGCAGGAACTCAATCCTAATGAAAAAACTTCCGTTTCCAGAACTAAATTACTGGCCAAGGGGTTCAATTTCGAATTCTTTACTAGTATCTACACTACTAAAACGGGAAACCAGTATTTCTTTGTTTATGACCAGGGCTACCTGAAACTTGAAAATGATTTTTATGCATTAGTTAAAAGGAATTAATAATTCTTTGAGAATCATTCACGGCCTCAATGCTTAACTTAATGGCATGAAAACATATGTTATCTTCGGAATATTAATTTGCTTCTTTACTTCCATGAACTCTCAAAATATTAATGATTATCAATGGGAAAACCGGCTTGTGGTCGCTTTCACTCAAAATATGGAAAATGAAACTTTTCAGCGAGAGTTGGAAGTATTCAAAAAAAATAAGGACGCTTTTAAAGAAAGAAAACTAATACTAATCCAGTGCGTTCCTGGCAAGATCAAGGAAATTTTCCCTATAGAATCAGACTGGAAAAAATCTGATCTTTTTGAAAAAGAAAAAGAATCAAAAGAAGATTTTGAAATCGTGCTAATTGGCCTGGATGGCGGAATCAAATTGAGGCAAAACGAGGTCCTTCAAACTGAAAAATTGTTCAGTCTGATAGATTCTATGCCCATGCGACGAGCAGAAATGCGTCGCGATAAGAATTAATGGCTCCATGTGTGAGATCTAAGCCTTATCGCGGCTCTAAGCACATCTCGCTGACTTATCTGTCCTATTAATTTTCCATCTTCCACTATAGGAAAACGCCTGAAACGTAATTCGGTGAATTTCCGCGCGGCTTCAAGCACATTCATATTTCCGTCTATAGTTTCTACTTTGGTATTCATTCTTTTCCCAACCATTAGGTCGCTCATTGGCATATTATAATAACGGCTGTCTGAGATCTCCTTCATACAATCTCCTTCTGAAATTATCCCTAACAATTCCATTTTTTCATTAACGATACATCCCCCGGAAATTCCATGTTTGATGAGTTTTTCCATCACATCCATGATATTCTCATTTTCCCTGAAAGTCACCAGGTTTTCCGTCATATAATCCCTAACCGAGATCCTAGCTTCGGCAGGTTTTTCCGGGGCAGCTCGCTTACCCATAAAACTTTTGATTCCCATCTTATAAACTTTTGATTACTAATTACTTAAATATAACGATTTTTAGATTAGCATGCTCAGAAGTAAATTCCTTGCCTAATAATCAAAAACTTATTTAACTTTAAGATTTTTGAAACTTAATTCATGAACAACAGATTTTCTGGCTTAATCGCATTTCTTCTGATCATCGTTGCGGTTTGGCTGAGCTTTAATTTTGACCAGCCTGATTACAAACCTGATAGCTCTCACAACTTAACCGAATTTTCTACCGCCAGAGCATTTGAACATGTGGAAGAAATTGCCAGGTCTCCGCATTATGTTGGAAGCCCCGCGCATAGTAAAGTCAGAAATTATATCGTTGATCAGTTACAGGAAATGGGCCTAGAGGTCCAGACTCAGGAAGGTTATAATCTTAATAAGCATGGAGTTCTTGTAAAACCACAGAATATTCTGGCCCGGATAGATGGAACAGGTGATGGACAGGCCCTGGTGCTTATGACACATTATGATAGTGCCATGCATTCTTCTTATGGCGCCAGTGATGCTGGGAGTGGGGTTGCAACGATTCTAGAAGGAATCAGAGCTTTTCTTGAAAAAAATCCGGAACATAAAAATGACATTATTTTATTGTTTACCGATGGTGAAGAATTGGGTTTAAATGGAGCTAGCCTTTTTATAAAAGATCATCCGTGGGCGAAAGATGCAAAGCTGGCATTAAATTTTGAAGCACGTGGAAGCGGCGGCAATCCATTCATGCTTTTGGAAACAAATGGTAAAAACGCCCGTTTGATAGAAGCCTTTGAAGAAGCAGAAACCAATTATCCGGTTACAAATTCACTGGCTTACAGCATTTATAAGATGCTCCCAAATGATACAGACCTTACTGTATTGCGGGAACAGGGAAATATAAATGGTTATAATTTCGCATTTATAGATGATCATTTTGATTATCACACCGCCACAGATATACTGGCAAACCTGGATAAGGAAACTCTTGCTCACCAGGGAAGTTATCTCATGCCTTTGCTCAATTATTTCAGCAATACCGATCTTGACCAACTTTCCAGTGATCGCGATCTCATCTATTTTAGTTTGCCTTTTGGTGAATTTGTTAAGTATCCGTTTTTCTGGATTATGCCCATGCTTATTCTCGCCATTATCATCTTCCTGGTTTTGGTGATCTATGGAATTAGCAAAGCTCGGCTTGATTTTATAGCTATTCTGAAAGGTTTCATTCCTGTATTCTTGAGCCTGATTTTTTCAGGGTTACTGGTTTGGGCGTTCTGGCAATTCTGCCTTTTCGTTTATCCGGAATATTCTGAAATGGAGCATGGCTTTACTTATAACGGCTATACCTACATCGCCTTATCGATATTTCTCGCGCTTTCGGTTTGTTTTATGACCTATCATTTACTTCGGAAAAGTCTCCGAACTGCCTCCGTTTTTGTGGCTCCATTAAATATCTGGATCATCATTTGTGCTTTGGTTGCGGTTTATTTAAAGGGAGCAGCGTATTTTATAATTCCGGTCTATTTTGGACTCATCCAGCTTTTTGTGATGATAAGGCAGAAAAAACCAAACAGGATCTTGATGGTGCTCCTCTCCTGCCCGGCCATATTTATCTTATTGCCATTTATCTGGAGTCTGCCGGTAGCATTAGGATTAAAAATGTTATTTGTGACCGCTATTCTGGTTAGCCTGTTATTTCTACTATTTCTCCCGCTCTTCGGATACTTCAGAAGGCTTAAATCCTTTGCCGTTCTTTGCTTTCTCATATTTAATGTGCTTATATTCGTAGCACATTATCATTCAGATTTTAGTGCTGAAAGTCCAAAACCCGATAGTCTGGTTTATCTGCAGGATTTGGATGAAAATACCTCAACCTGGTATTCCTATGATCAAATGGTAGATGACTGGACGAAGGAATTTTTTGGAGAAGATCCTGAAGTGAGTTCACATATAGAATCCAATTTCAGCAGTAAATACGGAAGTAGTTTTACATTTAAAGCTCAAGCGCCGTTTATTGAAATCCCGGAACCGGGCATTAGTATTGAGAAAAAAGCCCAGGATAGTTTAGGTAATGAAAACTATTTATTAAAGATCGCTCCCAACCGAAAGATCAATAGAATGGAGATCTATGAAACAAAAGATGTAGACTTTAAAAGCTTTAAGGTAAACGGACTCGAAGCTGACGATGTTTATTTAGGTGAAAATGCTTTTCATATGTTTACCAGGCGCTGGAGAGAAAGGCTTTTAACCTATTATGCTTCGAACCAGGATACTTTAAGACTGGAATTCAGTATAGAAAAGGGAGATGTGCCAGAATTTGTTTTATATGAATCTGCTTACGACCTTATCGGCAATCAGGAACTAAAGGTAAAAGAACGTCCGGAAGGTATAATTCCGAGGCCATTTGTTTTAAATGATGCCACAATTTTAAAGAAAACAATAAGGATAAAAGATTAAAATGAAGATATCGATACTTGGATGCGGATGGTTAGGAATGGAACTTGGTAAAAGACTTCGGGATAAAAATCATGAAGTAAGAGGTTCTGTTACGAGGATGGAGAAAATGAGCGAATTGAGATCTGCCGGTGTAGTTCCTTATTCCATAAAGCTTTTTGAAAAAGGAATCCAGGGTGATATCAGGTCATTTTTATCTGGAACTGAAGTTCTTATTATCGATATTCCGCCAGGATTACGTAAAAATCCAGAGGCTAATTTTGTAAAAAAGATCAAGAAGCTTATTCCTTACATCGAAAAATCTTATTTGAAAAGGGTGATCTTTACAAGTTCGACTTCAGTTTATGAGGATACCGAGAATTTTCCTGTTTATAATGAAGATGCTGAAACGAATGATTCAGATAATATTGCGGTGCAACTTCGGAATGCTGAGTTACTTTTAATGAATAATGAAAATTTTAATACCTCAATTTTACGTTTTGGAGGACTCATTGGGGAGAACAGGCATCCTGTAAATCATTTATCAGGTAGAACAGGCGTGAAAAATCCGGAAGCCCCCATTAATCTCGTTCACCAGGAAGACTGTATTGCCGCGATCTTTAAATTACTGGATAAGGATAAGGATAATTCGGTTTGGAACCTGGTGTATCCAGATCATCCTACAAAAGAAAAATATTATTCCAGGATAGCTTCAGAAAGGGATTTGGCGGCACCAGAATTCGATCATTCCGAAGTTTCCAAAGGCAAAAAGATAAGCTCGAATAAGATTCAGAATGAACTTGGGTTTAAATTTTCAAAACCGCTGAATTGATCACTCTAACTTGAGCGAGAATTCTCCTGAAATATTTTTTGACTGAGACCTGTCATTGGCATTATAAAGCACCATATCAAAATTGCCGGTAATATTCTCTTCTCCTGCTGAAGTTATTTCAATAAAGCCGCTTTCTTCAATATCATAGTGCGAATGCCAGGAGATCCCGAAATGGAAAAAATTGCAATTATTTTTCCTAGTGGTTCCGGTCTCATATAAACCAACACCTTCGAATCTATCAATGCTCGCACCTATTCTTTGAAATTCCCTGGAATTATCATCTTTCAGGCTTCCCCAGATAATGAGGGAATGGTATTTTTCGCCGGACGAAGCAAATTTAGTAACTAGTTTAGCTCCAATATCAGATTCATCTTCATTTTTCCTGTCAGCTCCAAAAATGAGCTGCTTGCTTTCAATATTTATCAGGATATACTCCTCGAGATTTTCCGTATTTATTGAAGTAGGATTATTTAAAAATTCATCCTGAATAGTTTCATCTGAAGAATCGCATGAAATATAAATCAATGAGATTACGAGTAATTTGAAAAGAAAACGCATGATACCCTGAATTAAATTAATAAACGCAGGGTCTTAAGTATCAATAATTTAATACTTTAATGTCTGTTTTTCAATAAGTTACACTTATTTTAGACGAATCCTTCAAAATGATCGTCAGAATTTGTTGAATCAGAAAATATGTAGGAATTATTTCTAATTAGAATAAGCCGATGAATAGTCTGACCAGATCTCATAAATAGGATCTCCCTTAGAACTTTTACCGGAATGATGCCATTCCCCATCTTTGAGTTCGTAATCGAACTCCAGAGTGGCTCCTATCCTGCTGTTATCTCTGGAAAAAACATCGATATTTTCTATATATTTTCCGTTTTTGGCAGAATATGTTCCTCCTCCGGTTCCATAAAATTCTTTGGTAGCCGAGTTAAATGCAACCCACTGAAATCTATCGCCGCCAAGAATTTTGATAGTTCTTCTATCGCCAGGCTTCATGGTATTCATTACTCCATCTCTCTTTCTGCCGGTGATGACCCAATTACCATCCAGATCATTCTCATCAGTCGATATTTTTTCCCAAACCTGTACAGAATCACCATCGCTTATCTCTACAGTTTCGTCATCCATAAATTTCAAAGACAGCTGGATGGTTTTGCCAATTAATTCCCGTGTTTTGGTATTAAAATCGAGCGTGGTTTGAAAATCATCAGTTTCATATTCACCGCCAAGAGCCCATAAAAATTTATTAGAAGTAATCTTTTTCGCAGTCTCGGCAAAATAGTTGTCTTGATAAATCCTGTTAACAACCATATCAGAGACTTCCTGACCGTTTTCTTCAACAAGAGTCCAGGAACCATCCAATGACTGTGCATTAATAGAAAAACTAATAATGATTGCAAGCAAAAGTATATTGATACGTTTCATGATTTATAAGTATTTGATCCTTATAAATTTAAAGATATACTTTCAGAAATGAGTTAAAACTTTAATAAGCTATTCTTTCTGCTCTCCGTATTTGTCATATTCGGGATATAGGAAGTTATTATAAGGAAACCTGGTAATATGAATTTCCCTCACAGCTTCGTAAACTTTTTTACGAAAATGCTCCATATTCTCCTTATTCAATGCGGAGATGAAAAGGGCATTATCGCCAACTTTGTTCATCCAGGTTTTTTTCCACTCTTTTAAAGTATAGTGCGCAGAAGTCTTTTCGGTGATAAGATCATCTTCGTCTATTGTTTCCGGTTCATAAGCATCAATTTTATTGAATACCATGATTGTAGGTTTCCCCAAGGTCTCTATCTCGGTCAATATCTGGTTTACAGATTCTATATGTTCTTCAAAGTTAGGATGAGATATATCTACCACGTGCAGAAGCAAATCTGCTTCGCGAACTTCGTCTAAAGTCGATTTAAAAGACTCTACAAGCTGTGTAGGCAGTTTTCTAATGAATCCAACCGTATCACTTAAAAGGAACGGTAGATTGCGTATAACTACCTTTCTAACGGTAGTATCAAGGGTTGCAAAGAGTTTATTTTCGGCAAAGACGTCACTTTTGGAAATAACGTTCATTAAAGTAGATTTTCCAACATTGGTATAACCTACAAGGGCCACACGAACCAGTTGTCCGCGATTACCTCTTTGAACTTCCATTTGCTTATCTATTGTCTGAAGTTTTTTCTTAAGAAGTGAGATTTTGTCTCTTACGATCCTACGGTCTGTCTCGATCTCTGTTTCCCCGGGACCACGCATTCCAATACCACCACGCTGTCTTTCAAGGTGGGTCCACATACCCGCAAGTCTTGGAAGCAAATATTCATATTGTGCCAGTTCCACCTGCGTACGCGCATAACTTGTTTTAGCTCTTTGGGCGAAAATATCCAGAATAAGCCCTGTTCTATCCAGGATCTTACACTTCAGGATCTTTTCAATATTCTTCTGCTGCGCTGGAGAAAGCTCATCATCAAAAATTACGGCACCTATATCATTCTCCTTAGCAAATTCTCTTACATCATCCATCTTCCCCGATCCAATGAAAGTCTTGGGATCTGGACGCTCCAATCGCTGGGAAAATCGTTTTATAACTTCCCCTCCAGCGGTATAGGTTAAGAACTCCAGTTCGTCAAGGTATTCTTCCAGTTTCTCCTGATCCTGATCTTTGGTCACAATACCAATCAGGACGGTTCTTTCATAAGATAAATCGGTTTTTTCAATCATAAACACAAAGGTAATCAATACAATGCTACTCCATTAGCATCCACAATACTTCAACAAAATTTTAACTGAAAAAGGCCCGCGTACCTGCGAGCCCTGAATTTCAATATTTTTGATCTTCTAGAATCCGAAATTGATTCCAAGCCCAAATACTTCTCTAATCTGAAATGCTCCAACAGCATTATCATCGTAAACTGCCTGGAAAACAAGGTTAGCAGAAAGGTAATCGTTAATTCCCATTTCTACATTAAGCAGATAATCAATATCTATATTTCCAGGTTTATCCAGGTAGTTGGAATAGAGAGATAATGTATGCTCCATATTAACATTTTCCACGATCTCGTATTTTGAGTAAGCGCTTAAAGCTGCGCCAAGTTCAAATCTCATGGATTCTCCTTCATCAACTCCAAAATAGTCTCCATCCACATAATCTGGCCCGGTAGTAAAGCTATCATCCACGAATATGAATCTGGCAGTAGCCGGCGCAAGATTAATGAAAAGATCATCGCTCTTTTTCCACATGATGCCAGGACCGGTTTGTAAATATGCCGGAGACATAAAGTCAGTGATTTCTGTCCTTAAAGTTTCGCCAGTATCTGGATCTTCACTGAATTCGTATCCTTTGGCGAACTGTGTTCTGAAATTTAGGAACCATGAATAATAGAATTCAGTTTCCTTGATCTGCTTGCCAGCGATTGAGTTTAATTCCAGCCTGTCACTTGTCTTTCTGATAAATTCATCATCCTTCACCTTAGTAAGACCATAATTTCCAAAAATCCGGTTATTCCAGGTAAAATCATTCATTCTATAATTGAACTGATAATCCACCGAAAGGTTTCCGGCAATACTTGATGTTCCTCCACCAGTCCATTCTTTGTTGAAAGCTGATTGATTGAAAAGCAACTGTACGTTCCCTTCTTTAGTCCATCCGTTAGGCGGGATAGAGTCTTTCGCTTCTTCCTCCTGTGAAATTGCAATTCCGGTATAAAGAAGTAACGAAAAAGCAAATAGTAATTTTTTGGTCATAGTTAATTTTTTGATTTTTTATACAATGGAACCGATGAGCAGGCTTCACCATACATCAGGCTTTTCACCACCGGTTGTAATTTATTGATGAGAAAAATATAGGCATTTTTCGGTACAGGCTTATTGGAACAACCTTTAACGATAACCGATTTATTTTCAAGATCGGAAACATCCAGATTGCTAATAATCTCCTGGTATAAATGACTTTCAAGATTCTCTAAATCTCCAATCACTATTTTCTTAGCATAAGGCTCCAGGTAAGTTGTAACCAACATGTAGGCCCATGCAGGAACGATAGCATCTGTAGCACAATTCAAAGCCACGAATTTATCTTGGTATTGACTCCAGTCGTGAGACCTGGCCTGCTCTCTAAAATCTTTTTCCTTCAGCACAAATCCCTCAAAAAGCCATTGGCTTAAATCAAAAAGAAACCTTTCCCCTTGTGGATAATGATCCTCAAGATTAAAGGTTATCAATTTACTTTGAGCGACTCGATTTACAATCTCTTCCGCCATAATAAGGTTTTATAAAAGTCCTAGCTCCAGCTTCGCCCCTTCACTCATTAGATCCTGACTCCATGGCGGATCAAATGTGATCTCCACTTCTGCATCTTTCACCATATCCAGCGACTTCACCTTTTCTTCCACTTCTAGCGGAAGTGTTTCAGCAACCGGGCAGTTTGGCGTGGTAAGCGTCATTAAAATCTTCACATCGTAATCTGTACTCACCATCACATCGTAAATAAGCCCTAATTCGTATATATCTACAGGGATCTCTGGATCATAGATTGTTTTAAGAACGGTAACGATCTTTTCTCCTAATTCCTGCGTGTTTATTTCCTGTTCCATTCTAATTCAATTGCGTTTGGTATGCTACGGCATACATTTTTAATTGTTTGATCATACTCACTAAACCATTTGCTCTGGTTGGAGACAAATGTTCTTTCAATCCTATTTCATCTATGAATTGAGTATCTGCTTCAATGATCTCTGAAGGATGCTGATCTGAAAAAACCCTGATTAAAATCGCTACAATTCCTTTGGTGATGATCGCGTCACTATCAGCGGTGAAAACAAGTTTATCTCCTTCAAGTTCGGCATGAACCCATACCTTACTCTGGCAACCTTTAATAAGGTTTTCGTCGATCTTGTATTTCTCATCAATAAGAGGAAGCGATTTTCCCAGCTCTATCATATATTCATAACGCTGCATCCAGTCATCGAACATCGAAAACTCATCTATAACCTCCTGTTGTTTTTCCTGAATCGTCATATTTCAATTTTAAACAAAAGTACAATAAGAAGAAGTGCTATTCAACATTTTCTGCCAATCTTAAAATAGCCTCAACTAATGGCTTTACTTCCTTTGGTGGATTCCCGTGATCGAAGGAGTTAGTCTTATAAATAGTGTCATTCTTACGAACACTTAAAATTGCATGCAAAGCCGCGTCTGAAGCTCTTGAATCTGTTGGCGCTTTTAGCTGACTCATTTTCTGGGCATCAATTTCCTGAGCAATATTGATTAGTTCAGACCATTCTTCTGAAGTAATGCTGTTGGAATTCTCCTCAGCATTCAGGCCAGTGCTCTTTACAGAAATTTCATTTGGCGTAACTTTATACATGGTTGAAGACCCACGCGTGAAGGTTTCGTAACTGAAAGATTCTATAGAGGCAGTATCTGGATTAGAACAATTGTTGGTAGAAAAGAACATAAGTATAATAGCTAATATCGAAATTTTCATAACTGTAATTTTATTTGATTAGATACATATTACAAAAAAAGGCACCACAAGGGTGCCTTTTTAAATTATTATTAACTGAAAGCTTAGTCAGCCATAGTCGCACGGAAACCTCCGTTTGTGAATACAGAAAGCATTCTAGACTTCTGTCCTTCAGTAAACATGTTTAGACATGGGTCATCAGAATAGTCCATGAAGTTCATAGTCATATCTGCAGTTCCACAGTTTACAGTTGGGTAAGAAGGACATCCTCTTGAAGGAGCGTCAGAATCTGGAGTATCTGCTACGTAATCTGTAGCTCCACATCCACCATCACCCCAAATGTGGCGAAGGTTTAACCAGTGACCAACTTCGTGAGTTGCAGTTCTACCAGTAGAATACTGAGTAGTTCCGGTAAATCTGTGATCCATTACAACACCATCTGTAGCCCAGCTACCTCCTGGGAATTGAGCGTAACCAAGAATGTTACCTCCTCTGTAAGGCATATTGCTTACTACCCAGATGTTAAGGAATTCCTGTGGGTTTACTACATCAGATCCGTCACTTGAAGAAAACTTCATAGAATCGTCTGGTCTCCACTGGCGTTTTTTAGTTTTCACACGAATTACATCTTCCAATACGAAACGTACTCCAACATTTGCTTCTACACTTTGAAACTCTGAAGGGATTGTGTTTCTTCCAGGGTTATTCATGCTGAAATCTTCGTTAAGAGCAGTTACCTGATCCTGAAGTTGAGAAAGTGGGATGTTCTCATCTGCACTATTATAAAGTACATGGAAAACAATTGGTATTTCAATTTTTCCGTCTGCTGCCAGGCGCTTGGTTAATCCATTGCTTACTGCTTTTTGAGTGTGTTCCTCTACCGCAGCCATTTTAGCAACCAGTTCCGGATTCTCAGCGATCTTCTCATCTAAAACTCCCATTGTTCCACACTGATCATCAGCTAGAGCGAAAGTTTCTTGTTGGTTTACCATAGTTTCTTCAACAGGTTCGTCTGAAGATTTCTGGCAAGATGCGAAGACTAGGGTCAGGGCCGAGGCCAACAAATAAATTCTTTTCATTAAATAAATGTTTTTGGGTTAAAAAATTAATTCCCGTCGATCATTTTCTGAAATGTATAGGCCAAAAAAATTGAAAATATCGACTTGCTAATTGTTTGGTTTAAGCTTAAGCATTTTGGCACTTTTTCAGATGTTTTGCTGAAAAATACGTGCCGAATATAGCCAAAGTTTTAAATAATCCTTAACGGAAATAAAAGAAAACATTAACGGAAATGAGTAGTTCACCCCACAAATCAAGCTATTCGTCGGCTGAGAACAAATGTTAAATCTTAAAAATATCTATAATTTTAACAAATATGATGCTATTGAAGCATCATTTTGGCTTTTTTAACCGCTTCGATAAAACGGTCAATTTCCTGGTAAGTATTGTAAAAAGAAAATGAAGCCCTAACCGTTCCCGGTATCTTAAAGAAGTCCATCACAGGTTGGGCACAGTGATGACCGGTTCGAACGGCAATTCCCATTTTGTCTAGCAGAGTACCTATGTCATAAGGATGCAAACCTTCAATATTAAAGGAGATCACGGCGGTCTTTTCTGAAGCTTCGCCATAGATCTTCATTCCTTCTATTTCTTTAAGCTTTTTCGTAGCATATTCGAGCAATTCATGCTCATAACTTGCTATGGCATCAAAACCGATGGCGTTCATATAGTCCAAGGCCGCTCCAAAAGCGATACCTCCGCAGATATTTGGCGTTCCAGCCTCAAATTTATGCGGTAATCCGGCATAGGTAGTTTTTTCAAAAGAAACCGTAGCGATCATTTCTCCTCCACCCTGGTAGGGAGGTAGTTTTTCCAACCACTCCTCTTTTCCGTATAGAACACCAACACCTGTTGGACCACACATTTTATGGGCCGAAACCACATAAAAATCTACATCCAAATCCTGAACATCTGCCTTGATATGAGGTGCTGCCTGAGCTCCATCGATCAAAACTGCAGCTCCTTTTTCATGAGCTTTGTTAATGATCTTTTTTATTGGATTCACAGTACCCAGAGCATTGGAGACGTGATTTAGAAAAACTAATTTTGTATTGGTATTGATCAGATTTTCGAATTCAGCATAAATAAGCTCACCCTTCTGATTCATTGGGAGCACTTTCAGCTTTGCCCCGGTTCTTTCACATAACATCTGCCACGGTACAATGTTAGAATGATGCTCCATTGCAGAAACCAAAATCTCATCACCTTTCTTTAGAATAGAAGAAAAACCGTTCGCTACAAGATTGATTCCATGTGTAGTTCCAGAAGTAAATATGATCTCGTGAGCCTTTTCCGCATTAAAATGTTTCTGGATTTTTATCCTGGCCTGTTCATATTTATCTGTGGCTTCTTGCGAAAGTGAATGTACGCCTCTATGAATATTGGCGTTGTAATTAGAATAATAATCAACGATCGCATCCATCACCTTTTTAGGCGTCTGCGCTGTCGCTGCGTTATCAAAATAAACCAAAGGATAGCCATTAACCTCGCGGTTAAGAATTGGAAAATCCTTTCGGATCTTTTCGACCTCAAAAGTCTTAGCCTGAGTTTGCTGACTCATCCTTAAAGTTTTTTTGAATTAATATTACAGGTCGTTAAACCCTAAATCTACTTCAAGTTTTGAAGCGATAAGTTTGTTGATCCTCTTCTTAACTTCTGGGATCTTTACGCTTTCAAGTACATTATTAGCGAATGCATACATCATCAATCCTCGAGCTTCCTTTCTTGGAATTCCTCTTGACTGAAGATAGAATAAAGCATCTTCATCTAGCTGACCAATGGTACAACCGTGACTACAAGCCACATCATCAGCAAAGATCTCTAATTGTGGTTTGGAGTTGATAGTCGCCCTATCATCTGCCAGAATATTATTGTTAGACTGATATGCATTGGTTTTCTGCGCTTCTTTTTCAACAAGCACTTTACCGTTGAAAACTCCTGTAGAGCTATCTCCAAAAATGCCTTTGTAGTCCTGGTGACTTTCACAATTCGGCTGAATATGATGTACCAGTGTATTATGATCTACATGCTGCTTATCTTCAATGATCGTAACACCTTTCATGGTTGAATCTATACGCTCACCATTCTGATAAAAATTCAGGTTATTTCGCGTAAGTTTTCCACCGAAAGAAAAAGTATGCACAGATACGTTGCTTTCATCTTTCTGATCAATAAAAGTATTGTCTATTAACGAAGCAGAAGATTTATCATTCTGAATCTTATAGTAATCAACCATCGCTCTTCTATCTGCGAAGATCTCGGTAACCGAATTCGTTAGAACTGGATGATCTGTAAGACTCTGATGCCTTTCAATGATCTGAACATGAGAATTCTCCTCTGCAACTATCAGGTTTCTAGGCTGAAGCAGTAAAGAAGATTCATTTCCAGTTGCAAAATTTATGATCTGGATAGGCTTGTCTGCCTGCTTGTTCTTGTGAATATGAATAAAAGCTCCTTCTCTGGCAAATGCAGTATTCAAGGAATTAAGGCCTGATTTTGGAGCTACTTTATTAAAGTAATTATCAATCACAGGTCTGTATTTATCCTTGTTCAAAGCAGATGACATCAAACACACATCGATCTTTTCGTGAGTTGTTTGTGAAAGATGCGAAGAATAGATCCCATCAATGAAAACAAGATCATAGGTATCGATATCGTGAATAAGATATTTCTTGATATCTCTATATTCTATAGCATCTTCTTTCTTTGGGAACACACTGTAATCATGTTTTAAAACAGATTTTAATGAAGTGTATTTCCAGTTCTCATCTTTTTTATCTGGAAAACCAAGGCTTTCAAAATTCTTGATAGCCTCATTTCTAATGGCGTCCATTCCATTATCAGGTTCCAGGCCTTCTTCAAAGGCTAAAAATGATGAGATAAGTTTATCTTTTAATTCCATTACTTTCAAATTTCATATTAAACAATCTAAATTCAGAAAACTGAATATTAAACTGTTTTTTCCGGCTTAACCCAGTCGTAACCTCTTTCTTCCAGTTCGTGCGCAAGTTCTTTCCCTCCTGACTTCACGATCTTTCCATCTACCATTACATGAACCACATCTGGAACGATATAATCTAATAATCTTTGGTAGTGAGTAATAAGCAATACCGCGTTATCCTCATTCTTCAGCTTATTCACCCCATTTGCTACTACTTTCAATGCATCAATATCTAGACCTGAATCGGTCTCATCAAGGATGGAAAGTTTTGGATTTAGAACTGCCATTTGGAAGATCTCGTTACGTTTTTTCTCACCTCCAGAGAATCCCTGGTTTAGAGAACGAGATAAAAATTTACGATCTATCTCCAGCATTTCAGATTTTTCACGGATCATTTTCAGCATTTCATTTGCCGGCATATCTTCTTTCCCATGAGCTTTACGCTGGGCGTTGATGGCGGTTTTGATAAAATTGGTTACTGAAACTCCCGGAATTTCCACTGGATATTGAAAAGAAAGGAAAATACCTTTGTGAGCTCTTTCCTCCGGATCCATTTCCTGAAGATCTGCACCTTCAAAGATCATTTCTCCCTCAGTCATCTCATATTCCTCTCTCCCGGCGATTACTGAAGAAAGAGTACTTTTTCCAGATCCGTTAGGTCCCATGATTGCATGAACCTCTCCAGGTTTAATCTCAAGATCAATACCTTTTAGGATTTCTTTATCTTCTATGCTGGCGTGTAAATTCTTTATTTTAAGCATGTCTATCTATTCTGAATCTGCCTCGGCAGATATTTAAAATTTCTTTTATTCTTTTATTGTGTCTGAAACTTTTTCCATTTCCGGAACTTCAACGATCTGAAGGATCTCGATCACCTCATCCCAGCCTTCCTGCTCTGGATTCGGAACAATCTTCGCTTTAACTGTTACCGGGATCATCTGAAAATCATCATTTTTCAAGGGCGCAATTCTGTCTGAAAGTACCTGGCTCATTGAGTCAAGCATTACTCCGTACACAAAATTGTTTCCTCTAATTACCGCGGCATCCGCCGTATAGATAAAATCACCTTCCAGAACCTGAATGCTATCCGGAACCTTTTCAACCTCCGGGCCGCTCATTAGCTCCTTGCGCTCTTCATCCTGACAGGAAAAAAGAATCAAACTTAATATCAGTAATCCAAATAACTTTTTCATAACAGTTTTTAGCGCTGTTAATTATCCTACTGACCCTTCCAGGGAAATTTCAAGTAGTTTCTGAGCTTCCACTGCGAATTCCATCGGTAATTTGTTCAGAACTTCTTTACTGAATCCATTTACGATCAATGCAATCGCTTTTTCAGTATCAATACCTCTCTGGTTACAGTAAAAGATCTGGTCTTCCCCAATTTTACTGGTGGTCGCCTCGTGCTCTACCTGAGCAGATTTGTTTTTCACCTCGATATATGGGAAGGTATGTGCTCCACATTTATTCCCCATCAATAGAGAATCACATTGTGAAAAGTTTCTAGCATTATCTGCTCTACCATTTATCTGAACAAGTCCACGATAGGAGTTTTGAGATTTACCTGCAGAAATACCTTTGGAAATGATCGTACTCTTGGTATTCTTTCCAAGATGGATCATTTTAGTTCCGGTATCTGCCTGCTGGAAGTTATTTGTAACTGCAATGGAGTAAAATTCTCCAACAGAATTATCTCCTTTTAAAATACAGCTAGGGTATTTCCAAGTAACTGCGGATCCTGTCTCTACCTGAGTCCAGGAAATTTTCGCCCCTTTTTCACAAAGTCCTCTTTTGGTTACGAAGTTGAAAACTCCTCCTTTACCTTCTTTATTTCCTGGATACCAGTTTTGAACAGTACTGTATTTAATCTCGGCATCATCCAAAGCGATAAGTTCTACTACCGCCGCGTGCAGCTGGTTTTCATCTCTCGTAGGAGCAGTACAACCTTCAAGGTAACTCACATAGCTGCTTTCATCTGCAACTACAAGAGTTCTTTCAAACTGACCGGTTCCTGCCTGGTTAATTCTGAAGTATGTGGAAAGTTCCATAGGGCAACGAACACCTTTTGGAATATAACAGAAAGAACCATCACTAAATACAGCTGAATTCAAAGCGGCATAGAAATTATCTTTCTTCGGAACTACGGTTCCAAGATATTTTTTTACCAGCTCAGGATGCTCTTTGATAGCTTCAGAAATAGAACAGAAAATAATACCTTTTTCAGCAAGTGTCTTTTTGAATGTTGTAGTTACAGAAACAGAGTCCATTACCACATCTACCGCAACACCGGCAAGCTTCTTCTGCTCATCTAACGAAATACCAAGCTTTTTGAAAGTATCCAGTAATTCTGGGTCAACCTCATCCAGACTATCGTATTTCGGTTTTTTATTTGGCGCCGAATAATAAGAGATATTCTGAAAATCAGGTTTTGGGTAATTTACGTTCGCCCAATCTGGCTCTTCCATTTTCTCCCATTCACGAAAAGCTTCTAATCGCCATTCGGTCATCCATTCTGGTTCTTCCTTCTTCTTAGAAATTGCCCGCACGATATCCTCGTTCAAGCCCACTGGAAAAGTATCAGATTCTATATCGGTATAAAATCCGTACTCATACTCTTTGGTTTCGAGCTCTTTCTTTAAATCGTCTTCAGTATATGCCATTCTTTCTAATTCTAATTTTTAATCACATCAATTGATTGATGGTACATCTTACAGTGAAAAACTTTCACCGCATCCGCATGTTCTCTGTGCGTTTGGATTATTAAATACAAATCCCTTTCCGTTAAGACCTCCAGAATATTCCAGAATAGTCCCAGCCAGATAAAGAACACTGCGCTTATCCACAACGATTTTTACGTCGTTGTCTTCAAAGACTTTATCGCCTTCGGCCTGGCTCTTATCGAAATTCAATTCGTAAGATAAACCAGAACAACCTCCGCTCTTCACTCCCACTCGCACATAGTCGGCTTCAGGATTGAAACCATCCTCAGTCATCAGGGCGGAAATTTTCTTTTTAGCCTCTTCGCTAACTTTAATCATAAGCTATAAAGATTAATTCTAAATTGGGCACAAATATACTACAAACCATACGTTTTACCATAGACTAAGCATATGTTTTAAGAATTGAATTATAGAGCCCGTCAATCAAAATATTTCGCGAAATTATCGCCATATCAAACAGAATCTGTCAAGTCTCAAAGCTTTCGTCTCTTTCTTCTTCATTGAATTTTATAATCGTACTTTTGCATTTTAAAATTCAATCGCATGTTTGAGAATAGTCAGGAAAGCAAGACAAACCTTTCAGAATTAGGTGAATTTGGATTAATTGATCACTTGACCAAGAATTTCAGTCCAAAACTGGAATCAACCGTAAAAGCAATAGGTGATGATGCTGCGGTACTTAATTTTGAGAATAAGCAAACCATCATAAGCACCGACCTGCTGGTTGAAGGCGTGCATTTTGATCTTGCCTATATGCCTTTAAAACATCTGGGCTACAAAGCGGTGATGGTGAACCTTTCTGACGTTTATGCGATGAATGCAAAAGCTACGCAAATAACCGTTTCTATCGCTGTGTCAAACCGATTTCCAGTAGAAGCTCTTGAAGAACTATACGCAGGAATTCAATTAGCTTCTAAAATCTATAATATCGATGTGATTGGCGGCGACACCACTTCTTCCACTTCAGGCTTATTGATAAGTGTAACCGCATTGGGAATTGCCAATAAAGAAGAAGTCGTTTACAGAAATGGCGCGAAAGCAAATGATCTTCTGGTTGTAACCGGCGACCTTGGCGCTGCATACATGGGCTTGCAGGTTCTGGAACGTGAAAAAGAAGTGTTTAAGGCCAACCCAAATTCTCAACCGGATCTAGATCAATACACTTACCTTATTGAAAGACAGCTAAAACCGGAAGCTAGAAAAGATATTCCACCACTTCTTAAAGACCTGGAAGTTTTACCAACCTCGATGATTGATATAAGTGACGGACTTTCTTCTGAAGTGATACATCTTTGTAAAAACTCCCAACTCGGAGCTAATATTTATGAAGAGAAAATTCCACTAGATCCGGCAGTAATCTCTGTTTGTGAGGAATTTGAAATAGACAGCACCATGATCGCACTAAGCGGCGGTGAAGATTATGAACTATTATTCACGATATCACAGGATGATTACGATAAAATAAAAGGGAATCCGCATCTAACGGTTATTGGACATATGACAGAGGAAAATGAAGGTATGCATCTTGTCACCAGAGCGAATCAAAAATTACCTTTGATCGCCAGGGGATGGAATTCTATGGAAGATAAAGAGGATTAATTTCTGAAGATAATCTCTTGGATATCTTCAGAATGCCCAAAATAATCTGCATCCTTTTCAAATATCCCGCTATTATCTAATTTGGAATTGGAAATTATGTACAACAAACCAAAGAAAGGCAAGTTATAATCTGAATAAAAAATCTGGCTATATTTTTCAAGGTCAAAAAAATTACCCATTAGATTATTCTCAAGATTAAGGAAAATTGGATTTACTGCGGAAAACTGTTCGTACTGATAAGTATGAATAATTTCATGAGGAAGCAAAACATTTCCTGTAATATCATCCCATAAGACTATACTATTCCCCAAAGCTACACCCGAAAAATGGCTTAATCTTCCTACTCCATTATTTCTAAAAACAAAGGTTCCCGTATACAGGCTTAATTTCCAGTCTACTCTAGAATCTAAAGATTGATAAGCGGTACCTAATAAATCGAAAGGCATTATCCTATAACTGATTTTGAAGTTATCTTTAGTGTTCACTTCAATTCTATTAAAGCCAATATTTAAATGCCATCGAGCCCTGAAATCGCGATTCGCTGCGGCATTTTCAATAATCGAAGTTCCAGCAGCATTTACAATTTTAGAAGGCCAAACGTATTCGTAATTACCGGTTCTAGAAAATTCCCGTGCAAGTCGCTTACTTTCAAAAACGAAATATCCACCTAGAGCTCCCTGTCCCATACCTCTTAAAAGGGTTTTTCCAAATTTTTCTTCAGGATCTTTATTTATAACTGCTCCTAAGCCGCCAATAATACTTCCAACCCCAACATTGAGAAGCCCCGCCTCAAAGTCGCTATTTTGAGCATAACCATCAATAGTTATTGAGAAAATGAAAAGAAAAAAGAATAATTTGAAAGGAAAATTGATGATAAATGAAGATTTGTAGTAATTATATTCAAATTAATAGACTTACTTAATATATTGTAAAAAAACATTAAGTTTTGAGAAATACCGCGATCGCCTTACTCGGGTGCATTCTGTTTATATCCTGTTCCAAGGAAAATCTCTATGATTTTGAGGACTTAACTACTAAGAAGGATTATATGTATGCTATTAGGTTATACCCTAAAGATACCTCTGCAGAAGTAATTACCGCTAATATTACTGTAATCCAAATTAATGGTTACAATACTGAAATATCAAAGGATTACCATTTTGTTTCAACCAATCCCAGTTATTTACCAGAACGAAATTTTTCAGTTAAAGGTTATAAAATCAATGGTGTAAAGGTTATACCGGTAGAAAACGTAAAGGCATTTAGCATAAGTCTCTATGAACTTGACGGAAATAGCCGCGCTTTTAGTTTGGTATACCAACATTCTTCAGAAAATGCTGAACCCATTTATATGGGTTACAATTTCGAAACCAAAGAGAGAATTATAGAATATTTAGAGGAAGAAAATTAAGAAGCTTTGGCTAGAAATACTCTCTTGCGTCTTTGATGGATTTTCGCAAGATAAGCATTTGTCTCCTTGAATTTTGGGGTAAGTCGTGCTAAAAGTCCGTCTGCAGTATCTGTCATTTCCATCCCGCAATTTTTACATTCATACTCGTGAACGTGATTAGTGATGTTTTTAGATACTCTCAATTTATGACCGAAAATATTGCAACGAACCTTTGCAAATGAAAATAAAGTAGGGTGCGATTTTTTCATATAAGGTTAAATTTCTGGTTTCTAGATTTCTAAAGTATAAAAAAAAGTTAATGTTCCGACAAAAAGCGTTAATTAATCGATGAAAAGCATAATTGTTCTTAAATTGTTCATATCTTCCATATAGGAATTATGTCCTCGATCCAGCGTGTGTAATTCACATCCACATTCTTCTGAAACCTTTGCTATTTCATTGATATCCAATATCGGATCCTGCTTTCCGGCAATGATGATCTTCTGTTTTTCAAAGCTCTTCAACTCCTCTAAATAATTTGTACGAATTTTCATTCCATTTAGAGCCGCTTGTACATTTTCAGCTTTCATTTTCATCGCCCGGAATTTCAATTCTTCAATTTCCGCAGAGAATTTTCTTTTACTCTCCTCAGGAAATAGATTTGAGATAGCCATACTTACATAAGTATCTTTATTTCTCCCGACCAATTTAACAGATCTTTCACGTATTTTGCGCTTTTCTACAGTGTCCTCAACTGGTGTTGAATTAATCAACATAACGCTCTTTAATATCATAGGAAATTTTTTCAGGAATTCCAAACTTACATAACCTCCCATGCTGTGACCGGCCATGCTAACTACCTGTATTCCCAGGTGATTTAACACTTCATGAACAACCTCAGCCATGAGATGCATACTATGTATTTCTGCGATTCCATCAGATTTCCCATGTCCGGGTAAATCAATGCAAATAACCTGCCGTTCTTTTTGGAGTTCTTTAACAATTGGGTTCCAGATTTTGGAATCTTCCAAAAATCCATGCAACAGAACTAATGGAACTTTCTCCCCTTCACCTTTAACTGAAAAATAAATTTTTGCTCCTTTACTTACAATCTCACTCATACTACAAATTAAAAAACCGCGAATTCAAGAATAATAATTCAGGAATTCGCGGCAAATTTCAAACTTTAAATAATCCTTAAGGATCTAATTGTTAGGAATTCATAATATCTTCTATCTCCTCAATTTCAATAGGAATATTTCTCATCAAGTTAAATGGCTCACCTTTTTCCTGGATCACCACATCATCTTCCAAGCGAATTCCAAAACCTTCATCCGGAAGGTATATTCCTGGCTCTACAGTAAATACCTGGTTTGCCTGCATGGGCTCAGTTAGAATTCCGTAATCATGGGTATCAAGACCAATATGGTGAGAAGTCCCGTGCATGAAATACTTCTTGTATGCTGGCCAGTCCGGATCTTCATTCTGAACATCAGCTTTGTCCAAAAGACCCAGATCCAGTAATTCAGAAGTCATCATTTTTCCAACCTCAACATGATATTCTTTCCACATAGTTCCTGGAACCAGCATTTTTGTTGCTTCCTTTTTAACCTTATTCACCGCATTGTAAACCTGCTTCTGCCTGTCGTTATATCTTCCAGAAACCGGAATCGTCCTACTCAGGTCACTCGAATAATTGGCATATTCAGCTCCCGTATCCAAAAGGATAAGATCACCATCTTTACACTGATGCCTGTTCTCTACATAGTGCAACACGTTTGCATTGTTTCCGCTAGCGATAATTGGAGTATAAGCAAAACCTTTAGAACGATTTCTGATCATCTCGTGATAGTACTCCGCTTCGATCTCATATTCCCAAACTCCGGGCTTCACAAATTTCAAAGTTCTTCTGAAAGCTTTTTCAGTGATATCACAAGCCTTTTGCATTAGATCTAATTCAATAGGATCCTTAACTGAACGTAACCTCTGAAGGATAGGATTCGCCTTTGCTACCTGATGTGCAGGATATTTATCCTTACACCATTTAATAAAACGATCATCCCTTGTTTCAGTATCATGATTCGCCCTGTAATGCTCATTCGTATTTAAATAAACGGTCTCGCATTGCGTCATTACTTCAAAAAAGATCTTCTCAAAATCTTTCATCCAGTAGACAGTCTTTATACCGCTTACCTCAAACGCATCTTCTTTGGTTAATTTTGCACCTTCCCAAACTGCGATATGCTCGTTAGTCTCCGTCAAAAAAAGAATTTCGCGATGCTTTTCTTCCGGTGCATCTGGAAAAAGAACCAAAATACTTTCATCCTGGTCTACACCGCTCAGATAAAAAATATCTCTATTCTGCTGAAAAGGCATCGTACTATCTGCACCAATCGGGTAAATATCGTTTGAATTAAAAACCGCCAAACTTTTCGGCTTCATCTTCTCCATGAAGTTTTTACGGTTTTTTATAAAGAGTTTCGAATCTATTCTATCATATTTCATAAATAAATCTTTTCAATTTTTCCAAAATTAAAAGGAATTAAACGCAAATGCTATAAAAGCCTTTTAAAATTTCAGGTACACTAAGGATTTACTATTTTTAGATTCTACATTTAAAACCATGAAAAGAACATACCTCCTCTTAAGTATTTTATTAATTAGTATTACTTCATTATTTTCTCAGAATCAATCCACTAGCGGTGAAGAGATCAAAACCGGAATTGAAAACAAACAGCGATTAGGCAACGAGTCCCTGGTTAAGAACATTCCTCTGAAAAACATTGGCCCTACAGTAATGAGCGGTAGAATTACTGATATAGCCGTAAACCCTGAAGATCCAACGGAATTTTACGCCGCATACGCTAGTGGCGGACTTTGGTACACCAATAATAACGGTACATCATTTAAGCCGATTATGGATAATAGCCCTACACAAAATATAGGTGATATTGCAGTAGATTGGAAGAACGGAACCATCTGGGTTGGGACAGGAGAAGTAAATGCTTCTAGGTCTACCTATGCAGGAATCGGACTTTTAAAATCTGATGACAAGGGAGAAACCTGGGAATACATGGGATTGCCAGATTCACATCATATTTCCAGAATTCTTATAAATCCTGAAAATCCTGAAGAAATCGTGGTTGGAGTTACCGGACATCTCTACTCCAAAAATGAACAACGAGGTATTTTTAAAACTACCGATGGCGGGAAAACCTGGACAAAGAATTTATATATCAATGATGAAACAGGAATTATAGATGTTGCGGTCAACCCTCAAAATTTTCAGGAGATGTATGCTGCCGCCTGGGATAAGGACAGAAAAGCCTGGAATTTCAGAGAAAGTGGAGCGAACAGCGGGATTTATAAAAGTACTGATGCCGGGAACACGTGGAAAAAAGTATCTACCGAAGACTCTGGCTTTCCAACCGGAAACGGAGTTGGAAGAATTGGTCTCAGCGTTTACGATTCAAACACACTTTATGCGATTGTAGATAATCAGGAGAAAAGGGAAATTGAAGAAAAAGAGAAGAAATCTGAAAAAGCTTTGAAAAAAGATGATTTCAGCAATATGAAAAAATCAAACTTTCTAAAGTTAGACAATGAGGAGCTGGAGCAGTATTTACGTGAAAATGATTTTCAGGAAAAATATACCGCAGAATCTGTCAAGGAAATCATTCGGGAAGGCAAAGCAGAACCAAAGGACCTGAGCCTTTACCTGGAAGATGCGAATTCACAATTAATCGACTCCCCAGTTATTGGTGCGCAGGTCTATAAAAGCAATGATGGCGGAAAAACATGGAATATTACTCATGAAGATTACTTAGATGACCTGTACTATAGCTATGGTTATTATTTCGGAATGATCCACGTTGATCCACAAAATGAAGATGCGATCTACATATATGGAGTACCAATCTTAAAATCCAAGGATGGAGGTAAGACTTTCACTTCCATCAATGCTGAAAATGTTCATGCAGATCATCATGCCTTATGGATTAATCCCAACAGAAGCGGACATTTAATTGATGGAAATGACGGCGGAATTAATATTACTTATGATGATGGTGAAAACTGGATCAAAAATAATTCTCCTTCCGTAGGTCAGTTTTACACGGTGAATGTTGACAACGAAAAACCCTATAATGTTTATGGCGGCCTTCAGGATAACGGCGTTTGGTTAGGACCTCATACAAATGAAGAGTCAACCGGCTGGAGCGCTTCTGGTGATTACAATTTTAAAAGCCTTCTTGGCGGAGACGGGATGCAGGTAGAAATAGACAACAGGAATGCTGATATTGTTTATACCGGATTTCAATTTGGAAATTACTTCAGAATAAATCGCGAAACCGGAGATCGCCTTTATATACATCCAAAGCACGAGTTAGGGGAAAGTCCATATCGCTATAATTGGCAAACGCCAATATTATTATCTCCCCACAATAAGGACATATTATATATGGGAGGTAATAAACTAATGCGCAGTATGGACCAGGGTGAGAACTGGACAGCAATATCAGAAGATCTTACGGGTGGCGGAAAACAAGGGGATGTTCCTTATGGAACGTTAACTACAATTTCTGAATCACCAATGCAATTTGGAAAATTGTATACAGGTAGTGACGACGGCTTTATATACAGCTCTGATGATGGCGGAGCTAGCTGGAATAATATTAGTAACAGCTTACCCAATGATCTGTGGGTTTCAAGGGTTATTGCTTCTTCGCATCAAAAAAATAGAGTTTATGCAACTCTAAACGGTTATAGATTCGATGATTTTAAGCCATATGTTTATATGTCTAATGACTCTGGAAAGACCTGGAAAGAGATCAATGGAAATTTACCATTGTCGCCGGTTAACGTGATTAGAGAAGATCCTTCAAATGAAAATGTTCTCTACCTGGGAACAGATAACGGAGTTTATGTAAGTATGGATCAGGGAAAAGAATGGCAGGTTTTTCAAACTAATATTCCAAATGTTGCCGTGCATGACCTTAGAGTTCAGGAGCAAGAGCAGGATCTTGTGATCGGGACTCATGGTCGTTCTATTTATATCGCAGATATCTCGTCCCTTTCCGATTTTGATGCTGAAAAAATGAAAAATGCAATTACTATTTCTTCAGAAAGCGATATTAGATTTTCCTCTCGCTGGGGAAATTCGTACAGTAAATGGATGGATCCTTACCAGCCAGAATTGAATTTTACATTTTATCTTTTTGAAGATGGAAAAGCACAAATATCCATTAGATCTGAGAAAGATGAATTATTGCAGACCATGGAGATTGATTCGGAAAAAGGATTCAACAATGAAAGTTATGATCTTAGCATTACTGAAAAAGCTGCAAGAAATCTTGAAAAAGACAATGAGAAATTGACTATTTCGAAAGCTGAAAACGAGAAGTATTATCTGCCAAAAGGTAAGTATAAAATGATCATAGATGCCAACGGCAAGTCTGCAGAAACCGAATTCGAGGTGAAATAGATGAAAAACTATAAATCTTTTGAAACTGAAAGACTACTTATAAGGCCCACTTCTTTTGATGATGCCGAATTCATCTTTCAACTTTTAAATACTCCTAAATGGATACAATTCATTGGGGATAGAAATATCAAAAATGTGCAGGATGCCAAAGATTATATTTCCTCAAAAATGCACACTCAGCTGAAAAGATTAGGTTTTTCTAACAACACCATCATCAGGAAATCTGATCAGCAAAAGATTGGAACTTGTGGATTGTACGATAGAGAGGGATTAGATAGCGTAGATATTGGCTTTGCTTTTCTGCCAGAATTCGAGAAAAAAGGATATGCTTTCGAAGCTGCGAGTAAACTAAAAATGGCCGCTGCAAATGAATTCGGGCTGAAAGAATTGGGCGCCATCACGCTGGAAGAAAATGTAGGTTCCAGAAAATTATTGGAGAAACTAGGTCTAATATTTCAGGATAAGATCAGGATCCCAAATGATCCAAATGAATTGATGTTTTACCATTGTTATTTATAGTATTCATTTTATTCATATAATCCTAACCTGTTTCTCAACCGTAAATTATCTTTTTGCAGGTCTTGTATCTGCCTTAAAAGATGATTGATCGCTTCCAGACCTTCCATATTGATTTCAAGTTCATGGTGCAGACGCATCATTTTTTCAAACTGGGCCAGGTGATCACAATGAACATATTCGGTCTCTTCAATTCTAATAATTTCAATGATCCCGCTTTCATTTAACGAGCTTACAAAATTGCGTTCCACTTTATAACGCACGCAAATCTCTTCCGCAGGAATTAGATCTTCATTTCTCATAATCCTGTATTTTTAAGTTCCTGAAATAATTCTTTTTGCTTTTCGGTAAGATTTTCGGGCACTTTTACTTTATAGGTAATGTACAAGTCTCCAAACTGATCTGCTTTTTTATACCTCGGAAATCCTTTTCCCTTTAATTTCACCTTACTGTCATTCTGTGTTCCCGGTTTTACTTTGAGTTTAACCTTACCATTAAAAGTATTCACTTCTATTTCACCGCCAAGCGCGGCAGTTGTTAGACTGATCTCCTTATCTGCATATAAATTCTCCTTTTCTCTTTTGAAAGAAGTATCATTCAGAATATTGAAGGTGATATACAGATCACCTTTTGGACCACCCTGAACACCAGGGCCTCCATGACCTTTGATCTTAATAGTCTGACCATTTTCAACGCCGGCAGGAATAGTAAGCCTGATGTTTTTACCATTTACGGTTAATGTCTGTTTCTGACTCTGATAAATTTCGCTTAAACGTAGCTGAAGTTCGGCATTGAAATCCTGACCTTTAAAATGTCTTCCACGATGAGCTCCCTCTGCCCTTGCTCTTCCACCAAACATTTGTTCGAAAAAATCTGAAAAAGTATCGTCATCAAAATTCCCGGAATAAGAATGAGTTTGTCCACCACCGAAACCTCCGCCAAATCCACCGGAAGCTGCCTGTTGCTTTCTAGCTTCTTCAAATTGATCGGCATGTTTCCAGTCTTTACCGTACTCATCGTATTTTTTACGCTTTTCAGGATCGCTCAATACTTCATGAGCTTCATTTATTTGTTGAAATTTAGCCTGTGCATCCTTATCATTAGGATTAAGATCTGGATGATATTTCCTGGCAAGCTTGCGGTATGCCTTTTTGATTTCGGGCTGCGTTGCCGATTTGTCCAGTTCAAGTAATTTGTAATAATCTATAAAATCCATTTAAACAATCTGTTTTTAAGCTTTAAAAACACCTGAGTCTAATTCTTTCTTCTTCAGCTGACTTTCAATTAAACCAATTTGCCCTATATGATAAATATCATGTTGAATAATTCCGTTTAACAAGTATCCAAAATGATATTCTTTTCCACTCACTTTCTCTTCCAAAAACGAATCATCCTCTTTCTTTTCCAGAATTTTGTAGATCTCACTTTGAGCTGCTACCAGTTTTCTTTTAAGCTCTTCCCATTCTTTCTGAGAGTGAACATGAATTTCCGGCCAGTCTTCCTTTGAATCAATTTCAATTGTATAATCTTTGTTTCCTTTAAGCTTTTCAGCCGCAAAAATTTTCCATGAGATCAAATGCCCAACTATCTGAGCAACGCTATGGGATTCAGGAAAGCAACTTTTGTAGCCGATCACATAAGGAACATTTTCCAGTTTTCGCATTACCGAATCGCCATACCAGGGCTCCCCTTCAAAGATCTCTGAGAGAGATCTGATAATTTCTTTCGTTCTTTTTTTCATTAGAGAATGGATGAAATAGGAAATTACAAAATTTCATTTTTCGCCGCAGTTAAGCTTTTGCCAAATCACCATTTTTTAAAACTCAGAATAGTTTTAAGAATCGTTTAATCGTCTAATCTGCAAGCCTCTGTGATTCAAAGCTTCAACAAATTATAAACTACTTTAAATTAGTTCTAAATAGACCGTAAAAAGGCCTCCAAAGTTTGTTAAAAATTAGTAGGAAGCTTATTTTTGCTCCACTTTATCTAAATAATTCAAAACATTTATGGCGAAATCTGCGCTTTTAAAGTCATCATTGGCGAAAAAATACTGGATGGCTTTCACAGGCCTTTTTCTGTGCCTGTTTTTAGTAGGTCACCTTCTCGGAAATTTACAATTATTACAACCTGTTAGTGAAGCGGCGAAAGATCAGTTCAATGAATATGCATTGTTCATGACCACCAATCCCGCAGTAAAGGTATTATCTTACCTTACTTACTTAAGTATCATTTTTCACGCAATTGACGGTTTACTTCTTACGATACACAATCGTAAAGCTAGACCTCAGGGCTATGTAAGTTTCAAACCTTCAACAAATACCATGTGGTCTTCAAGAAACATGGGAATTCTTGGAACAATCATTTTAGCTTTTATCATTGTTCATATGAGCATGTTCTGGGCTGAGATGAAATTTGGAGGATTAGACGATACTATTTACACCACAGCTAACGGAGAGGAAGTAAAAGATCTTTACACATTGACCGTAAAAACCTTTCAGGATGCGCAATATGGCCTTATTTGGGCAATTGCATATGCATTATCAATGCTTGCCATTGGTTTTCACCTGTCTCATGGTTTTGCAAGCGGATTTCAGTCACTTGGTGTTAATCATCCTAAATACAACGGTTTTATTAAAAAGGTTGGACTTGCCTTTGCGGTATTAGTGCCTCTGGCATTTGCAGTAATTCCTTTTTATATTCACTTTGTACTAGAAAAAATTTAAGCTATGGGAATATTTGAATCAAAAGCACCTAAAGGCCCATTGGCAGAAAAGTGGACCAAACATAAAAATGCAATAGACCTAGTTAACCCTGCGAACAAGCGTAATATTGACGTTATCGTTGTGGGTACAGGACTTGCCGGTGGTAGTGCCGCGGCAACTCTTGCTGAACTTGGTTATAACGTAAAAACATTCTGCTATCAGGATTCTCCTCGTCGAGCACACTCTATTGCAGCTCAGGGAGGTATCAATGCAGCTAAGAACTACCAGGGAGATGGTGACTCTATTTACCGTCTTTTCTATGATACTGTAAAAGGTGGAGATTATCGCTCAAGAGAATCCAACGTTTACAGGCTTGCTGAAGTATCTGGTAATATTATTGACCAGTGTGTTGCTCAGGGAGTTCCTTTTGCACGTGAGTATGGTGGTCTTCTTGATAATCGTTCTTTTGGTGGTGTTCTTGTATCGAGGACATTCTACGCTAAAGGTCAAACAGGACAACAGTTATTACTTGGAGCCTATTCTGCAATGAACCGCCAGATCAACCGTGGAAAGATCAAATCTTTCAACAGGCATGAAATGCTTGATATTGTAAAGGTTGACGGAAAGGCTCGTGGTATAATCGCAAGAAACCTTGTAACTGGAGAATTAGAAAGACATTCAGCTCACGCAGTGGTAATTGCTTCAGGAGGATACGGAAACGTATTTTTCCTTTCAACTAATGCCATGGGAAGTAATGTTACTGCCAGCTGGAAAATTCATAAAAAGGGAGCTTATTTTGCGAACCCTTGCTTCACTCAAATTCACCCAACTTGTATCCCTGTTTCTGGAGATCACCAGTCTAAACTGACGTTGATGTCTGAATCCTTACGTAATGATGGTAGAATCTGGGTTCCGAAGAAAAAAGAAGATGCTGAAGCGATTAGAGCCGGAAAGAAAAAACCGACCGAGCTTTCAGAAGATGAAAGAGATTATTACTTAGAGAGAAGATATCCGGCATTTGGTAACCTAGTGCCTCGTGATGTTGCTTCCAGAGCAGCCAAAGAACGTTGTGATGCAGGTTTTGGTGTGAACAAAACCGGGGAAGCCGTTTATCTTGACTTTAGTTCAGCGATCATGCGTTATGGAAAGGAAGCTGCGACTACTAAGAAAATTGATAATCCTTCAGATGCTAAAATTAAGCAGTTAGGTAAAGAGGTTGTAGAAGCTAAATATGGTAACCTTTTCCAGATGTACGAAAAGATCGTAGATCAAAATCCATATGAAACTCCAATGATGATCTATCCAGCGGTACATTACACAATGGGTGGAATCTGGGTTGATTATAACCTGCAAACAACTATTCCAGGATGTTACGCGATCGGGGAAGCGAATTTCTCAGATCACGGAGCAAACAGGCTTGGTGCTTCTGCTTTAATGCAGGGACTTGCTGATGGATATTTTGTCTTGCCTTATACTATAGGAAACTATTTATCGAACGATATTAGAACCGGAGCAATTCCAACAGATTCTCCAGAATTTGATGCAGCTGAAACTGAAGTTCGTGAAAGACTTGAGAAACTGATCAATACTAAAGGAACTAAATCTGTAGACCACTTCCATAAGATTCTAGGAAAGATCATGTGGAACAAAGTTGGAATGGCTAGAAATGCCGAAGGACTTCAGGAAGCGATCACAGAGATCAAGGAACTTCGTGAAGAGTTCTGGAAAGACGTAAGAGTTCCTGGAGGAACTATGGAAATGAACGCGGAGCTTGAGAAAGCCGGTCGTGTTGCAGATTTCCTTGAGCTAGGAGAATTGTTCGCTAAAGATGCACTACATAGAAATGAATCTTGTGGTGGTCACTTTAGAGAAGAATACCAGACCGAAGAAGGGGAAGCCCTTCGTGATGATGAGAACTTTATGTATGTAGCAGCATGGGAATACACAGGTAATCCCGCAGATGCTATTCTTCATAAAGAAGAATTAGATTATGAAAATATCCAAGTGAAAACAAGGAGCTATAAATAGATTTGAGACATGAGATTCTTTATATCAGATCTCATTTCTAAATACTCAATACTTAAAGTATGAACCTTACACTAAAAATATGGCGTCAGAAAAACGCCGATACAAAAGGAAAAATGGTAACCTATCAGGTTTCAGACATTTCTACGGATATGTCTTTTCTTGAAATGATGGATGTTCTTAACGAGCAACTTATCGAAAAAGGAGATGAACCTGTAGCTTTTGATCACGACTGTCGTGAGGGAATTTGTGGATCATGTAATCTTCAGATCAATGGAGAACCACATGGACCAGATCGCGGAGTTACAACCTGCCAGTTACACATGAGAAGATTCAAAGACGGTGATACTATCGTCATTGAACCCTTCAGAGCTAAAGCATTTCCTGTAATTAAGGATTTGGTAGTAGATCGTAGCGCTTTTGACAGGATTCAGCAGGCTGGTGGATATATTTCTGTGAATACTTCGGGAAATACTCAGGATGCCAACTCAATTCCAGTAGAAAAAGAAAATGCTGATATGTCTTTCTACGCGGCAACATGTATTGGATGTGGAGCTTGTGTAGCTGCCTGTAAGAATGCTAGTGCCATGTTATTTACCTCTGCGAAAGTGAGCCAGTTTGCACTTCTTCCACAGGGTGAAGTTGAAGCAGACCGTAGAGTTCTGCAAATGGTGGAGCAAATGGACAAAGAAGGATTTGGTAACTGTACCAATACCGGCGCCTGTGAAATCGAATGTCCTAAAGGAATTTCTTTAGAGAACATCGCAAGAATGAACAGAGAATATTTAAAAGCGAGCGTGAAGTAATTTGCTATTAATTTGAATATAGACAAGCCCGGACTTTGTAGTCCGGGTTTTTTTATGCATTTTATTTAAAAATTGATGAATGTCTGCAATATCTAAGATCAACTCAAAATTACCCGGAACAAAGACCAGTATTTTCTCAGTAATGAGTAAAATGGCGAACGATCATAATGCCATAAATCTATCGCAGGGATTTCCAAATTTTGAAACAGATCAGGAATTAAAAGATCTGGTTACGCAGGCCATGAATGATGGGTATAATCAATATCCTCCAGATACCGGCGTACAGGAATTAAGAGAGCAGATATCCGCAAAGATTAAATCTCTGTACGGAAAAAAGTATGATGTAAATTCCGAGGTTACCGTGACATCCGGCGCTACGGAAGCTCTTTATGCTGCCATAACCGCTTTTGTGCAGAAAGGCGATGAGGTGATCGTTTTGAAACCGGCTTATGACACCTACGAACCAACAGTCAAATTAAGTGGAGGTATTCCGGTGCAGATTCAATTAAAGGGCGAAAATTATGAAGTGGATTGGGAAGAAGTAAAGTCGGCCATCACTTCAAACACCCGAATGGTCATCATTAATACCCCGCATAACCCAACCGGAACTATCCTTTCGGAAAAAGATATGCTGCAGTTAAAGGAAATTCTTTCCGGCACCAATATCATTCTCTTAAGCGATGAAGTCTATGAACATCTAATATTTGATAAGGAGCAGCATCAAAGTGCCTCAAAATTTCCGGAACTGGCAGAAAGATCTATTGTTTGCGCTTCTTTCGGAAAGACTTTTCATAATACTGGCTGGAAGACTGGTTATTGCGTCGCTCCTGAAAAATTGATGAAGGAAATTAGAAAAATTCATGAGGTCACGGTTTTTTCTGTAAATCATCCAATGCAACGCGCGTATGCCAAATACCTTAAGAATCCGGAGAATTATCTGGAACTCTCTAAATTTTATCAAACCAAACGGGATCTTTTTCTGAATCTTATAAAAGATTCCAAATTTACCTACTCACCATCTAAAGGGACCTATTACCAGCTTTTAAATTTTTCTGGAATAACCGACGAAAATGACGTAAATTTCGCCGAAAGATTAGTAAAAGAATACGGATTGGCATCCATTCCGGTTTCTGTCTTTAATATTAACGAGAAGGATAACAGCCAGTTGAGATTCTGTTTTGCAAAGACAGATGAAACGCTGGAAAAGGCGGCGGAAATACTTTGTAAATTATAGATGAGCTTGAATATTAAGATCCGGAATCAGGATTTTGTATTACATCCTTTTGGAGCCGCCTACTGGCCAGAACAGGAAGTTCTTTTAGTGGCCGATGTTCATCTTGGAAAAGTTTCGCACTTTAGAAAACATGGCAGCGCCGTTCCATTTAAAGCGATCGCCGAAAACTTTAGAAAACTGGATATTCTTCGAAGGGATTTTGATCCAGAGCATATTGTTTTTCTAGGAGATCTATTCCATAGTTCCTTGAATATGGAGTGGAATATGTTCGAAGAATGGGTTAACAATATAGACAACCAGGTATATCTAATTGCAGGAAATCATGATATTATTTCACCTCTGAAATATGAAGAACTAGGAATAAAGATATTTTCAGACGTTAAAGTTGATGGTTTTCATCTAAGTCATCACCCTGAAAAAACGGAGGGCCATTTTAATATCTGCGGACATATTCATCCAGGATTTAAGATGAGGGGAAATGGAAGACAAATTTTAAAACTATCTTGCTTTTTCAAGAGTCAGGATCAAATGATCTTACCAGCTTTTGGAGAGTTTACCGGTAATTATTTTATGGAACCGGAAGATGGAGATCGAGTTTTCGCAATTACCGGTAAAGAAGTAATCCCCGTTAATTAACCTACAATCGACCCTAAAATGATAAAAAAATTAGCCGTTTTAAATTTTCTTTCAGTCCTCTTGAATATCGTCATAAATTTTTATGCACAAACAGGCAGGATCAATAACACCACGATTGGAGAAGTTAGCGACAAATATTCAAATCTTTTTACCCCGGCAGATTACGCGTTTTCTATATGGGGATTAATATTTTTCAGCCTTCTCGCCTCCTCTATTTTTATGATCTATCAGGCATTTACAAATGGTAAATACACAGATTTCATAAAAAATTCTTCTTTCTGGTTCATTGTAGCAAACATAGGAACAGCTCTATGGACCGTAACCTGGCTATACGATTTTACAGGAATGTCTGTTGTACTGATGTTTCTTGTCATGGCTAAGCTTTCTAAGCTAATTTTAAACAATAACATGGAAACCTGGGACGCACCATTCAAAACAATCGCATTTTACTGGTGGCCTATTTGCCTGTTTTCAGGGTGGATTGCAGTTGCCAGTATTGCAAATGTTGCTGCCTGGCTTATTGAAAGCGGTTGGGATGGTGCAATATTTTCAGAAGTTCAATGGACTTTGATTATGATCACGGTCGCAGTTATCCTAAATTTATTAATGATCTATCTGCGTAACATGCGTGAATTTGCTGCCGTAGGAATCTGGGCATTAATCGCGATCTATGTGAGACATCTGGAAGGCCAGGAATTAATCGCAAATGTCGCTCTTGGTGGAGCAATCATTTTAGCCCTTTATGCGGGATACCATGGTTTCAAGAACAGAAAGTCTAACCCAATGTATAAATTGACGCAAGGCGAAAGCCTCTAGATCATAGATTTAATATCACTGGACCAGCTTGGATAGGTAAAGATCATGCCTTTTAAAGTCCTGCAATCCAGTTTTCCACACATAGCCATCACGAACATATTGATGGTTTCACTGGCTTCATTACTTACCAAATGCGCACCAAGAACCAGTCCGCTTTCTTTGTCTACCAGAGTTTTATAAGCATAAATATCATCATTGATACGTTTTGCATTGAACCATTTGGGGACATTGTTGGTTTCGACTCTAAAATCATAACCCTTTTCTCTGGCCTGTTTTTCATTAAGCCCAACTGAAGCTAAATTTGGTAGCGTGAATACTACTGAAGGCTGCGGCGGATAATCATATTCATGAGGCCTGTCAAGGTCAAGAATATTGGCTGTCACTACTCTTGCTTCCTGAGATGCTAACGGAGTTAAAGGTAAACCTTCACTATTTGAAACATCTCCGCAGGCGTAAACATTCTTGTTACTTATACTTTGCAGATTCTTATTTACCGTAATCCCCTTATTAGAAAATTCTACATTTCCTTTTTTCAACTCCAGTTCGTCTATAGAGGGTACTCTTCCCGCAGCATTTACCACACATCTGGCCTTGATAGAAATCTCCTTACCATTTTGATCTGCCATGACACGGTAATTCTTTTGAAGTTTTTCTACCTCGCTTACGCGAGCATTGAAAATAAATTTAATACCCAGCTTTTCCGAACATTCGGTCAGGTATTTTACCATATCCTGATCAAAATTGCTAAGAGGTGCAGATTCTCCGTCAATTACGGTAACTTCAACTCCACAGCGAGCTGCAATATGAGCAAATTCCATCCCGATATAGCCCGCACCGATAAAAATCATGCTTTCAGGCAATTCTTCAAGATCTAGGAAATCATCGCTTGTAATAGGCAATTCTCTTCCGGGAATAGACAATTCTAATGGTTTATTTCCCGTGGCGATCACGAGCTTTTCGAAGATCACCGTTTTACCTTCTACAGAAATAGTATTTTCATCAATGAATTTAGGCGACTGGTGATACATTTTGATTCCGAGGGCTTCCAAATCATTTTCAGTCGCTGCTGGAACAGCTTCGGTAAATTTTTTCTTGAAATTCTGCAGATCTTTCCAGCTTATTTTGGGCATTTCAGCAATACCATAACCCTTCATCTTCTCTGCCCTGTTCATGATTTCAGTAAGTCCCACCAGAACTTTTTTAGGATCACAGCCTCGATTTGCACAGGTCCCTCCATATTCGCGATTATCAGCGATAGCCACTCTCAAACCAGCCTTTACACATTCCTTGGCAACACTTTTTCCCGCTGTTCCGGTGCCTATAACAAATACATCAAACTTTTCGATACCCATAATACTTACTCATTTTGAGTGAAAATAGATAAGTTTCAAGCCATTCTACGTTAGAAAAATGGTAAATATTTAAAATGCTATTTAATCGTTAAATATCATTTAACTGGTTGTAAGGCAATTTGTATGAAATTATATTTGCCGTAATGAGTACAAGTCTTATCGCCCAGAAATTTGCACAGTCCTCGCAACAGCAAGAACTGCAAAATGCTATTGCCTCTTCCGAAAAAAATCATCCAAATATTCATTTAAAAGGTCTTGTTGGTTCCGCGTTATCATTTGTGGTTTCAAATGCTTTCAAAGAATCTGAACATCCCTTTCTACTGATCTTTAACGACAAAGAAGAAGCCGCTTATTACCTGAACGATCTGGAACAGCTAGTAGGAGAAAAAAACGTGCTATTCTATCCCGGTAGTTACCGCAGGCCTTATCAAATCGAGGAGACTGATAATGCCAACGTGCTTTTAAGGGCAGAAGTTCTTAACCGGGTAAATTCAAGGAAAAAACCAGCGCTAATCGTTACTTATCCGGATGCTTTATTCGAAAAAGTGGTTACCAGAAAAGAACTGGATAGAAGCACCCTGAAAATAACAGTTGGAGATGAGCTTTCTATTGATTTTGTTAATGAAGTGCTTTTTGAATACCAGTTCAAAAGAGTAGATTTTGTAACCGAACCGGGAGAATTTTCGGTTCGTGGAGGAATTATCGATGTTTTCTCATTCAGTCATGATGAACCTTATAGAATTGAATTTTTTGGCGATGAAATAGATAGTATCAGGACTTTTGATGTGGAAACACAGCTTTCAACAGATAAAAAGAAGAAGATCTCGGTAATGCCGAATGTAGAAAACAAGCATTTGGACGAAGTTAGAGAAAGTTTTCTCAAGTATATTTCAGCAAAGACGATTGTTTTCATAAAAAACCTGGACTTACTTTCGGCTCAGGCCGATAAACTTTATAAAAAAGCTGAGGAGGCTTTTAAACAACTTTCAGAAGATGTAAAGCACAGTGCGCCGGAAGAATTGTTTTGTAACGGGGAGTTGATTAAAAAGCAACTTCTGGACTATTCTTCCGTAGAATTAAGCACGCAGGCATTTTTAAAAACCGATAAAAGCATTGTTTTTAATACAAAGCCGCAGCCTTCTTTCAATAAACAATTTGAATTGCTCATTGAAAACCTGGTTGAAAATCAGGAAGCAGGTTATACCAATTTTATTTGCTGCGTAAGTGAACAACAGGCAAGGCGATTTCACGATATTTTTGAAGATCAGGAGAAAGAAGTGAAATATCAGACTCCTGTATTTTCAATGTTCCAGGGCTTTATCGATGAAGATTCTAAAACCGTTTGTTATACAGATCACCAGATATTTGAGCGTTACCATAAATTTCATTTGAAGAATGGCTATGCTAAAAAGCAGGCGATCACCTTAAAAGAACTGACCAATCTTGAGGTAGGAGATTATGTAACGCATATTGATCACGGGATCGGGAAGTTTGGCGGACTTCAGAAAATAGACGTGGAAGGCAAGAAACAGGAAGCGATCAAGCTGATTTATGGCGAACGCGATATCCTTTATTTAAGCATTCACTCTTTACATAAGATCTCTAAATTCAATGGGAAAGATGGGAAGCCTCCCAAGATCTATAAACTGGGAAGTAATGCCTGGAAGAATTTAAAGAAAAAGACCAAAGCAAGGGTTAAGCATATCGCTTACGATCTTATTAAGCTCTATGCGAAAAGAAGAATGGAAAAGGGCTTTAAATACGACCCGGATTCTTATTTACAGCATGAGCTCGAAGCTTCATTCATGTATGAAGATACGCCAGATCAAAGTTCAGCTACCGCGGCTGTAAAAGCCGATATGGAAAATGAACGCCCCATGGATCGCCTTGTATGTGGAGATGTTGGGTTTGGTAAAACTGAAATTGCCATCAGGGCGGCATTTAAGGCGGTAGACAATAACAAGCAGGTAGCGGTTTTGGTTCCAACTACGATTCTGGCATTTCAGCATCACCAGACATTTTCAGAAAGGCTGAAAGATTTTCCGGTTCGTATAGATTACCTGAATAGATTTAGAACCGCCAAAGAAAGAAAACAAACGCTGGCAGATCTCGAAGATGGTAAAGTTGATATCATTATTGGAACTCACCAACTGGTTAGTAAAGCGGTAAAATTCAAGGATCTTGGTTTACTCATCGTGGATGAAGAACAGAAATTTGGGGTAGCTGTAAAAGACAAGCTGAAAACAATCAAGGAAAATGTGGATACGCTAACGTTAACGGCCACTCCAATTCCAAGAACGCTGCAATTCAGTCTAATGGCTGCGAGGGATCTTTCCACGATCACCACTCCTCCACCTAACCGATATCCTATTGAAAGTCATGTGATACGTTTTTCTGAAGAAACCATTCGGGATGCAGTTTCTTATGAAATTCAGCGTGGCGGGCAAGTTTTCTTTATTCACAACAGAGTGGAGAATATTAAAGAAGTTGCCGGGATGATACAGCGACTGGTCCCAGATGCAAAAATTGGCGTGGGACACGGGCAAATGGAAGGTAAGAAACTGGAGAAACTGATGCTGAGCTTTATCAACGGAGAATTTGATGTACTTGTCTCAACAACCATTGTTGAAAGTGGGTTGGACGTTTCTGAAGCAAATACCATATTTATCAATAATGCTAATAATTTTGGACTTTCAGACCTTCACCAGATGCGTGGCCGGGTTGGAAGAAGTAACAAGAAAGCTTTCTGTTATTTTATTACTCCGCCATATTCAGCAATGACCGAAGACGCGAGAAAGCGAATTACCGCATTGGAGCAATTTTCAGAATTGGGAAGCGGATTCAATATCGCCATGAAAGATCTAGAAATTCGTGGGGCTGGTGACCTTTTAGGAGGTGAGCAAAGCGGATTTATAAATGATATTGGATTTGATACTTATCAAAAAATTCTGAACGAAGCGATCGAGGAATTAAAAGAAAATGAATTTAGGGATCTTTATGCTGAAACTGAAGATGTAGAGCAGAAGGATTTTGTAAAAGACACCCAGATAGATACTGATTTTGAACTTTTATTCCCTGATGACTACATTAATAACATCACGGAAAGACTGAATTTATATACCAAGCTGAACGAGCTGAAAACCGAGGAAGAACTTCAGAAATTTGAGGGTGAACTGGTAGACAGGTTTGGGGAACTGCCAACCCAGGCTGTAGATTTACTGAATTCAGTTAGAATCAAATGGATCGCTGCAAAGATTGGGCTGGAAAGAGTGGTGATGAAAAAGAACAAAATGGTTGGTTATTTTATCGCCGACCAGAAATCAAGGTTCTACCAGACCAATAATTTCACGAAAGTGCTTCAATACGTACAAACGCACAGGCAGAATTGCACGATGAAAGAAAAAGAAACCCGTGGCGGCTTAAAACTCTTGCTCACCTTTGACAAGATCAACTCGGTAGATAAAGCTTTAAAAGTTTTACAGCCATTAGACTTCAGAAAAAAAGAAGAGCCTGTAGAAGCAGAATAAAATAATTAAACAAATTCTTTAGAAAGCTCCTTTGCAATGATAGCAAGGGAGCTTTTTAATTTCCAGTTACGCGAATATTATCCAGGTCATAAGTTGTGGTTTTATCATAAGTAGAACCAAGATATCTGAAACCGATCCATATTTCACCTTCCAGGCAGGAGATATCTATACTTGAATTTTTAAAAATAGTAGCATTAGAACTTGAAGGTCCTAAAGGAATATTCGCATCCAATTCAACCCATTCAGTTTCTTCAGGATTTCCGGTAAAATCCTGGGTGATGAAAACTTCAAGAATCAACCCTTTATCATAAGAGGAAAGAATATCAAAGCTCAGCATTTCCATCTCAGAATTATTGAGATCAATAGCCGGGGTAACCAGCCATGCTTCTAAAGGACTCTCTACCGTATTATATGCTGAAATCCTTAAAATCCTGTTTCCGGAAGAAAGGGTTGGGGTAAATTTCTTCTCGCCTCCACTTACATTAACATTCGTCCATCCCCTACTATTTAAGGTGGTATTTGATGTTACTCCTTCAAAATTCTCTTCAAAAAGTATTTTTGATCCTTCAGAAAAATTATTACCACAATCCAGAAAATCGGTATCACAACGTTCTTCATTCATCTGCAGAGCGCCGGGAGAATTAACTACGATCACGAAATGTTCATCATAGAAATCACGCGTTAGAATTCCTTCAATACTACCGGAACCCTTAGGAATAAGAAGCATTTTAAAATTTGAAAAAGTACTCGTACTCATCAGGATTGTTTCACCAGTATTACAACTTTCCAGTTGCCGCTCACCATCATATTGATCTGAAGGGCTGGAAGCAAAAGAATACACTTGATTTTCCCTGACTAAATTTCGATCAAATTGAACTTCATCAATTTTTACATATAGATTTTTAAGATCAGGATTCAGATCTGATAAATTTATCTGAAGCGGTTTGATCTCTGCGGTTACTTCAGTTCTGAAAATATGTTCATCTATCAGAGAATTAGGAATTGCCACTACATCTCCCCTATTCTGAATACCTAGTTGAAGAACTCCATTGTTATATCCTAAGCTCAATCCGTCAAGTTTGACATAGATCTTTCTACCGAAATTATATGTTTCGAATAGAGAGTTATGGTCTACCAAAATCTGTATACCTGAAGTTGGATTTTCAGGTTTATCCTGAACTATCAATTCCTTATAAAAATTCCCGCCGGCATCATCGGAAATTACATAAGCTTCAAACCAGGTATCAGTATCATTAAAAGTATAGATCGCTTCTGTGGAAAAGTTGAAATTTCCTTTAACTGATGCTATGTTGGTTTGATTGCCCTCAATTTCCACTTCATTAATCGCCAAATCCGGTAATTCAAAATCATCTGTTTTAACGCAACTAAAAAACAGGGTGAAAACCAAATAGCTTAAAAATCTAATATTCTTCATCGTCCATCATTTAAAATCTCAAATACACATTAGCAAAAAAGGTAATTCCCTGGCCAAACCAGTATCTATTTGAAAAAAGAGGTAATTCCCGATCCTGGTCTTCCTTTAAATTTCTGTAATTGGAATTCCGCGCCTGTTCATAACCACCACTTTTGTAAAAGATTCCAAAAATGTTATTCAGACTTAGAAAACTTCCCAAGTATTTATCCTTAATTCTCCAGGACTTTCCGCCTACCAGGTTTGTCAGATAATAATCATCAAACTTTTCCTGCTTCAGTAATTGCCGGGCAATCTCTGGATTATAATCCAGCAATGGCAAACCATCATAATCCTGCTGAAAATTTACCGTGCGGTTTAGGGGATTTATATCAACAAATCCGTTAGCGAAATAATTCAGGGAAATTCCAAACCACCAAAAATCGGGATCACGATATTCAAACCCAATTTGGGCAGCGGTTTGTGGTCCTCCAGCCAGATGGTAATTTTCTAAGTATGCCTTTCCGAAATTTAGCGGCTGGTCAAAGCTTGCAGAATAGAGCGATAAGTCAGGATTATTGGCATATAAATATTCTCCTAAAGCAAGAGCCGTCTTCAATTTTATTGTAGATGTCACCTGGGACTCGGCGCCTACTTCAAGTCCGTAGTATTTTTTGTCCATTCCCGTTAATACTTCCTGAACAAAAGCGGTAGTATTTTCCTGTTCCAAACCGGACAACCCTTCTGCGAAATAATATGAAACTTCCGTAATATCAGCGATTTCGGTGAAAAATCCGGTTATTCTAAAATTCAGAAAAGAGGATCTAAACCTGTAAGACAGATCTCCGGAAAGAATTTTTTCATTATTTAAGTTACCGACTAAAAAGTCATTCTGCCTAGGGTTGATAAATACATTTCGGAATCCAGGCGCCTTGGTGAAAAAGGCAGTATTCAATTCAAAATTCTGTCTTCCTGAAATTTTGAAAATAGCACCGCTTTTTATTCCGTAGTTGAAGAGATTTACTGCCTCCCCTTTTCCAAGCGAATTTTCAGGAAAAACTCCATTTTGATAAATACCTGTTCGCTGATACTTAACAGATTCAATATTTCCAGCGAGGTAAAATTCAAATTTTCTTAGCGACCATTGCAGCTGGTTAAATATTTCAGTTTCTTCTGCATCGATCAAATATTCATATTTATATCGTTCCCCTTCAGATACTATTTTATTGAGGTTTTGGAGATCACTCTGGGCAGCCAGACCTAACACAGATCCGGGCTCATCTCGTACAAAAACATCTATGTCCAGAAAGCCATCTCCACCTAATAAATCCTTGATCCGGGCAAAATTTTCACTTGTTAAAGAATGATATTTTAAAGTGGAATTTAAACTGAGATTATTATTTATTTTCCAGTTAAAATTAGAATTTAACTGAATTGATCTATCGCTATTTACGTCTTCCGAAAGCGTATAAATAGCATTTTCAGAATTGGAATTTGCCGAATAAAGTGAATTCCAGTCCAGCTGCCCGTTTTGAATAAAATCATTTTGAGCCCGGTAAGCCGATTCAAAATTTTGAGAATCTGGAAACCTCAGGAAATAAGAAGGCAATTTCTGGTAATACGAGGGATCAGGATTAATTCCACCACCATAATAACTTGTCTGGCCATTACTAATATCCAAATTTGTTCCTCCATAATCTATCCTTGAATTTGAGATTTCCCCAAACTGATAGGAAATTCCCGAGGAAAGCATTGCATTTTCTGCGATTTGCCAGAAATGGTGCAACATCAATACAGGTTCTTTGGTTTCTCTAATTCTGGAGTTTCTGATCTTTCCTTCCTGGTAACTCCAAAATGGATTATAGGTCGCTCCTTTGAGCTCCAGGATTTCTTCCGTTAAAGCTGAGGACTTCCCCCTTGTATTCGGGGTATAAAATCCTGATAAATTTAGTGAGTGATTTTGGGACAATTTCTTTTCAGTAGTAAAAAAGAAAGAATTGGAACTATAGGTAGTTCCATCTATATAAGCCTCCTCTGCAAACCTCCTCCCAATTGACAACGCATAATACCAACCATTATCCTTCTCTCCAGAAGCATAAGTTGCCATCAATCGACCTGTGTAACTTCTATTCGCACCTGAAATTGACAACCTTCCGCCTTTCTGATATCTGGACGCCCTCATGATAATATTGGTAGTGCCGCCAAGACCTCCGAATTGATAATCATTTGCGGAAATCCCATTTGAAAAAACCTGATTACGCTGAACATCATTTAAGCCTCCCCAGTTAGCCCATTGAGGTCTGCCGTCGTAAAGCTTATTCATTTCCATGCCGTTTATGAGCACTTTTCCATATTCTGATCCCAAACCTCTCGGTCTAAAGAAAGTCTGACTAAAATCGAAAGCAGCTGCATTCAAGAATACATCACGGGAGGATTGCAGGATACCGGAAATGTTATCAAATTCTGTTTCGTCAGAAAGTAATTCTGCATCAGATAAACTAATCGTGTTCTGATTTATCAATTCAAAAGCAGGATCGGGTTCTAATAGAATGGTTTCTAATGACCTACTCGCACCTGATGATTTGAATGGTATCCGTTTCAAAACATATCCCGGCTTATCTACTCGAAGTATAAAATCACCGGCCGGTAGGTTGGTTATATCCAATAGAAATTCTCCATCCGAATTGGAATAGGTTTCTAAAAAAACGCTTTCTACTGAAACTTTTACCTGTGGTAAGGGCACTTCGGTAAAGGTATCTACAAATTTACCTCCTAAGATAAATTGCTGGGAATTTGAAGACATGCCTGTGAACATGGCTACAAAGACCAAAACAACCTTTATGTACATTTATCTGCCCCAAAATAAAATTGAATTATTCTATCGGTTAAATATATAATAAACTTATTTTCAGTACTTTAAAAAAGTCAATTAATTTTAAAAAACTTGAGAATTTACTGCAACAGCCTGATCAAAAACTTACTATTTATAAGTACATATTTGCTTTTTCACCCTGCTAGCGGGCAGGAATACAGAGAATATCAAATCCAGACGATCGCCTTTTATAATGTTGAAAATTTATTCGACACGATTGATAACCCGGATACTTTTGATGATGATAGAACTGAGGGCGGAAAAGATGTATGGAATACTGCTAAGTATAAAAAGAAGATTGATAATATAAGTCGGGTACTTTCCGAAATTGGGAGTGATCTAAGTAAATCTCCACCCGCCATTATCGGACTTTGCGAGGTAGAGAACAGGAAGGTATTGGAAGATTTGGCAGACCATCCCAACTTAATAGCATATTCTTATGGAATCGTGCATTTTGATTCGCCAGATGAGCGAGGCGTGGATGTTGCTCTATTGTATAGAAAAGAATTCTTTAGGCTATTAGAAACTAAAGCAAGAAAATTAGTGATATATGAAACTGATAATCCATCAAAAAGGGATTACACACGGGATCAGTTGGTAATAAGCGGACTTTTGAATAAAGAGGAAATTCATTTCATCGTAAATCACTGGCCGTCCCGTGGAGGAGGTGAGGCCCGAAGTGCCTATAAAAGAGAGAAGGCAGCTTATCTTAATAAAAGGATTATCGACTCTTTAATACGGATAAATCCAGATTCCAAAATAATCTCCATGGGTGATTTTAATGATGACCCTACTAACAAGAGTTTTAAGAAAGTTCTGAACACTAAAGCTGCAAAAGCTGATATTCAGTCTAATTCAGATCTTTTCAATCCTATGGAAAAAATGCTTCAAAATGGTAAAGGGAGTTTAGCATACAGGGATTCATGGAATCTTTTTGACCAGATATTTATGACTGGAAACCTGGTCAGGCAAAGTGATTCCGGATTTCAATTTTATAGGGCAGGAATATTTAATCAGGCCTACTTAGTTGCTAACTCAGGTCAATTTAAAGGTTATCCGGCCAGAACCTATGGATATTCGGGGTATGAAGGAGGTTACAGCGATCATTTTCCGGTTTATATCCATCTAATTAGGCCTATCAACAATCCATAAAAAAAGCCCGGTAATAACCGGGCTTTTTAAATTTCTAAGAATGGTTTACAACCATGCACTCCATGGAATTCTGGAAAGCATCACCACAAATGCGAGTCCGTAAAAAATGGCCAGCATCTTAAATTTTGGTCTGGAAGTAAGTTTCTTTTTATGTTTAGAATATCCTACAGTGATCAAAGCAATGGCGATGATCATCATTAACGGATGCTCCACATTGTATAATCGCAACGTAGCATCGCTCATCACTCCGCCCATTCCTTCTTCAGCCCACATGCTGAAATAAGGCGTAGTAAAGTAAAGCACGATCCCGATCAATAACTGAATATGAGAAACGATCAACGTAAAGAGCGCTATTCTGAAATTGGTAGCTGAATATTCTTTATTCGTTGCAAAACCAACAATAGCATTAAAACTAGCGATCAAAAGCATTAATAAAACCAGGTATGCCCAGTAAGAGTGTATAAACTGAATAGTTTCGTACATAATTAATCTAATTTTTAGGTCGTTGCTAAATTACTAAAAGCAATCGGTATTATTCCCAGCGATTTTCAGCTGCCTGTCCGCCCCAAATTAAGGTTGCCAGGTATGGATTATCAATAAATGGGTTTCTATTCCCCTGAGCACCTTCAATCACGTTATTACGTTGCATTTCGAATGCCGAAACAGGATCTTCACGATTCCATTTTAGGAAAAGCTCGAGATTACCCACTTCATCAAAATCATCACCATAGCTCAAGTTCACATACATCACGATCCTGGCAACGTCACCTCTCCAGTCATCTCCCGGAAACCATGAATCGCCATTCACTAGTTTGTAAGTTCCACTACCATCAGTAAATGGATAATTCAATCTTTCAGAATTCACATCTACATCTACAACTCTAAGCAGGTGGAGGTCATTTTTAGACTCTTCGGTATTCAGTTTAGATTGCGGATAGATATGCTCTGTGTTATAAGTTTCACCTTCGTTAAGGTCCCCCAGCTGGTATTCATCATCTGGTCTCAATTCACCTGAATACATTAGAACTACCATACTATCATCATTTAAATCTGCATCTGCATCGTATAAATAATCGTGTCTTTGGTAGTATTCCAGCCTGTTGGTATGCTGTGCATCTGTATAGCTGGATAACTCCTGGTAAAGTAAAGTTGGATCAACTGAGAATGTCACTCCTGAATAATAATCTTCCAAAGCATCTGGAATATCAAAACTAACAGGGTCTACCACCGTTACGGTTACCGTAGCTTCTGAACAAGTGTCATCATCATCACAGATCGTGTAGGTGAATGAATCTGTTCCTGTAAATCCGGCTGCAGGTGTGTACATCACAGTTCCTTCGTCTGTTAGACTAATGGTTGCATTAGAACCTGAATCGTCTACTGAAGTCAATACAGCGTCATCGGTAAGATCATCGTTAGAAAGCAAGTTTTCAAAAATCACATTGGAAGCTCCTCTTTCAACAACCACTTCATCATCACTGGCGGAAGGATCACCTTCATCCAGAACATTTATCGTAATGGTTGCCGTAGCACAATTTGGAGTTTCATCATCATCACAGATCGTGTAAGTAAAAGTATCTTCGCCGGAAAAGCCATTTACCGCAGTATACCTTAAGCTTCCGTCTTCACGAATTTCAACAGTTCCATTAGTTCCATCGGTATTGATCTCGGTTAATGAAGCTCCATCAACCAGGTTATCATTATCCAGGAAATTTGTGATATTGTAAGACTGGTTTTCTGTGGTTTCATAGGAATCATCCTGAGCTACAGGAGTACCGGCATCTGAAACAACTATCGTAATTGTTGCCGTAGAACATCTGTCGCTATCTCCAGGAACACAAAGATTATATTCAAAAGTATCTTCTCCAATAAAATCGTCTGCCGGAGAATAAGTAAAAGTTCCGTCGCGATTATCTGCAACCGTTCCTCCTTCTTCCGTTTCTGAATCAAACCCGGTAATGAGCGCATTGTCTACTACCGTGTCGTTACTTAAAATATCGTCTTTAGAAATGATCTCATCTTCATTCTCCACTGCACTAAAACTATCATCTACAGCAACTGGGTTTTTAACTGTTGGCTGCAGTTCTGGAGTTGGCGCAGGGCTATCATCTGAAGAACATCCAAGAATGGCAATACTCATTGCCAGGTACATAAATTTTTTCATTGTAGATTTTTATATCAGGATTGCAAATATCATATAAATCAATGAATTAAAAAACCTCTTACCCAAAGGATAAGAGGTTTTTAATATTATAGAAATTCAATTTCTACTTAGAAACGAACCCATTCACCACCTTCTTTAATAAGGCTGATAGATTCTGTTGTATTTGTTCCATTGTAAATATCGAAAGTCAATACGTATTTCTGTCCTTCTTCTGCTCCAGGAGCGATCTCATTTAAGAAAGCCTGCATTGCAAGAAGTACTGATGCATCATCCCAGTAAGCAGAAGCTCCCGGACGACGGTCAAAGTTCCCGTAACGCTCCATACTTGCGATTTGCGTAGCAAGTGCTTCGTTTCCGCTTAAAGCGTCTGCGATGATTGAGTAATCGTCACCAGAAAGCGTGTACTTAATAGTGTTATCTGGAACCCACATTCCGTTTTCGTAACCAAACTGAAGAGTTTCAGAAGTTACCGTTGGGATCGCATTCCACTCACCACCTTCAAATACGTAGTTCACATATTCAGTAACTGTAGCTTCACCGTTGTAGAATCTATATCCTACAGCTTTGTATTCACCTTCCTGAGCATATGGGAATTCTCTTCCTAAGAAGATTCCTATTTTCATAAGCGCCTCTTCCTCATCACCGAAGTTAGAGAATCTCTGACCAAATTCTTCTGTATAAGAATCTGCAGGAAGCATGTATGGCTCATCCCAGTTTCCGTTAGTGTAAGCGAATACTGTAGTTTCTTCGATAGTTGAAACAGAAGCCTCAGCATCCATTACATAATCGTCACCGCTAAGAACCACGTTCATGATAGCAGTACTAACTGAACCATTATAGATAGCGTAAGAAACAGCGAATTTGCTTCCATCTTCAGCATCTGGATAAGCAGCTTTAAGTGTGAAGTTAATAGCTTCAAGTAGCATAGATTCACTCCAGAAATTGTCACTGCTTGGTCTTACATCAAAAGAACCAAATCTTGCAACGTTTCCAGCAGGTCCTGGGTAAGCTTCAGCGAATTCAGCACCAACAGCATCGTAATCTTCATCAGAGAACTCATAAACAGCTCCTCCAACAGATACATAAGTATTACCGTCAAACTGGATAGTCATGCTTCTAGTTTCAACGCTTCCGCTGTAAACTGCGTAAGAAACATTGTATTTCTGACCAGCAACATCTCCGAATTCTTCAGAAATCACAGCTCCTAAAGCTTCAACTAGCATGTCATCACTCCAGTAATTGTCACTTGTAGTTCTTACATCAAAACTTCCAAATTGAGCAGCATTTCCAGCAGGTCCAGGGTAAGTTTCACCAAACTCTTCACCTACGAAATCATAATCATCATCATTCAATGAGTAAGCGATCTCTTCAGCAAGAAAATTGTAAGTAAGTTCTACGAAGTCTCCCTGTTCAGCTTGAGGATACTTAGCATCAAGAAAATCGATGATCTCTCCTCTTCCAGAAAAATAGTCCACACTAAGGTCTACCATTTCGTAATCTGAAGCAGTAAGAGTGTAATCGTTCACTCTTAATGGATTGTAAAGATCGAAACCAACGTTGATGATAGAACCATCTCCGTAAGTTGGGTAAAGGTCTGAAAGAAGCGAAGGAATCAAAGTTCTTGCATCTTCAACAGAACTGAAGTTAGGAAAACTTTGCCCTAAATCATCGTAATCGTCCTCAGTAAGAACGTAATCAGTCTGTGCAACAGCAAGCTGGCTATCCAGCTCATTGTCAATTTCGTCATGAATATCATCAAGAGGGTTACAGCTAACTATAACCAATCCTAACAATACCAATAGATAGTTAAATGACTTTTTCATTGTTATTTTTTTAGAAATTAAGTTTTGCTCCTACAGTATAAGTTCTTCCGAAACCGTACCATACAAGGGCTGTACGTGCATTGTTTCCAAGACCATTTTGTGCATTAGCAATATATTCTGTATCAGTAATGTTATATACGTTCGCATTCAAAGTAGCATCAAATCCAGCTACAGAGAAATCGTAAGTAAGACCCACATCAAGAGTTCCGAAATCTGGAGTTTTCCATACTTCTGGAGTATCAGGATTAGTTCTGCTTACAGGATCAAAATCAGAATAGAATTCAGCGAAATAGTTGTAGTTCGCTCTGAATCTCATATCTGTAAGGAATTCGTAATCTACTCCAAGACCTGCAGTAGTTTGTGGAGTACCACCTACTTTAGTGTCTTCGATAAAAAGGTTGATCTCATCAATAAGGTTTTGTTCCTCATCAAAGATCTGAACACCTTCTACATTATCTTTCCAGGTGAAATCACCTAAAGATGCGAAACCAGTTACACTAAGACCATCAAACGGACGGTACTCAAAGTCTAATTCAAGACCCTGGTGAAGTGCGTTTACACCTAAGATGTTCGCTACACCAAGAGAACCATCAGGGTTGTTATAAGAATAGATCAAAGATCTATCGCTCCATACAGTTCTATAAATGTTCACATTAGCCTTAAGTACTGAATTTCTGAAAGTATATCCAAGTTCAGTACTAAAAATCTTTTGATTTTCAGCATCAGGGTTAATGTCATTCACGAAATTAAGGAAAACTGCGTCAAAAAATGGAGCTTTTTCGAAATATCCAATATTTGCAAAAAGACCGCTGCTCTTAGTAAAGTTGTAGTTTGCACCACCTTTTACCTGATATCCAAAGAAGTTCACGAAGTCAGTTTCCTGCTGTGGATCTGAATCTAGGTAGTTAAAATAATCAACTCTCTTATAAGAAGTATTCGAAGCTGCAAGAGATACGAATGCATCTAGATCACCTTTTGAGTACTCAGCCTGAAGGAATCCACCTTCCCAAAGAACGATACCATCGTTCCAGTAGCTGATCTTATCTCCAACCTGAGCCAGGTTAACCGGATTATTAACGTTAGAATCATCAAAGTAATACTGTCCACCAAGAAGGTCTGTTACTTCCTGGAAGTGCTTTCCTTTATAGTATCTTAAGTCGATACCTGCAAGAAGTTCGATATCTTCAGTAAGATCTGTAGATAGTGTTGAAATACCTCCAAACCAGTTGTGGTCGTTTCTTGAAGCTCTAAGGATAGTTTCAGATCCTTCAGCTCCTCTAGCTACGTTCTCATCTACAATTAGATCAAGGTTTACAGGTTGTAGGTAACCATCTCTGTACTTAGAATCAAGTCCAAATTTGTTGGTTCCGGCCCATCCACCTCCACCACCAGTACCAAAAGAGGCGTAGATAGCAGTAGATAATTGAGTTCTTTCATTGATATCCCAGTAGTGGTTCAATGACATTTGTGGTTTGTGGTAGAAGTTATCTTCAATATGAGTAACCTGGCCATTCAAATAACCCCAGTCTCCATTGAATTTAGTTCCTCTGTCACTCTCACGATAAGTTTGAATAAGGTGTCTGTTCTGACGCTGTCCGTGTCTCTGTGGAGCACCGAAAGCAGTGAAAGAGATCTCATGATTATCACCTAATTCCTTAGCGATGTTTACGAAGTAGTTGTAACCAATAAATTCAGTTCCGTCTACATAACCATCACCAACAGTTCTTGAAGCAGATACGGTAGCTGCAAGTCCGTTTTCAGAAACTCCTGTAGAAACAGTAGCTCCAAATTTTGTATATCCATCATTACCAGTGGCAGCGTAAATGTTTCCACCTTTTTCTGCATCTGTTGTTTTAGTAACAATGTTTACAGTACCACCAATAGAAGGTACAGCAACTTTAGCAGCTCCTAGACCTCTTTGAGTTTGCATTGTTCTTGTTACATCTGAAAGACCAGCCCAGTTACTCCAGTAAACACGACCATTCTCCATGTCGTTTACAGGAACACCGTTGATCATTACAGCAATGTTTTCACCTTCAAAACCTCTCATTCGAAGCTCAGCATCTCCAAAACCACCTCCAGCTTTGTTAGCATAAACACCAGGAGTAGATTTTAGTACCTCAGGAAATTCCTGGTTACCAATCTTTGTTTCAATTTCAGCAGCGCTGATCGTTGAAACCGCCACAGGAGTTTTTCTATCAATTGCAAGGTTGAAAGACGTTACCACAATTTCGTCTAGTGCATCAGCATCAGGAGATAGTACGATTTCACCTAAATCTATTGTTGCTCCATTGCTAACTGAAAAATCTACGGTCTTTGTTTTGTAACCCACAAAACTAAGTTCGATCTTACCAGAAGCCTGGTCAACTTTAAGCGTAAAATTACCATCAAAATCTGTTGTTGTTCCGGTGTTAGTTCCTACCACCATTACATTGGCACCAGGAAGAGGGCCATCCATTTCAGGATCGATCACCTTTCCGGTAACAGTTCCTTGAGCAAAAATTGTAGCAGACGCAAATAACATCGCTAACAGTAATAATTTCCTCATTTGTTTAATTGTTTGAGTTTGATTAAAAAATTCGTGGCAAAAAAAGATAATTCCTAGGGACTATACTTTATCCAAATGTTAAGATATTTAACTTTAACATTCTGCCGCTGCAAATCTATATAAAAAAAGAAAGTGCCTGATATTAGGCACTTTAAAACTACTAACAGGTTTTTAACAAACTGAGTATTATTGACTTAAATAAAATTTTAATAAATTTTTAGTAGAGGAATCGTGATTATCTAAGTCTTTGGTTGAGAATTCCGCAAGAATTTTGTTAGCAAGTTGCTTACCTAATTCCACACCCCATTGATCGTAACTGAATATGTTCCAGATAATTCCCTGAACAAAGATCTTATGTTCATATAAAGCGATCAATTTTCCCATACTTTCAGGCGTAAGTTTCTCTAAAAGTATTGTATTCGTAGGATTATTTCCTTCAAAAACCTTGAATGACTTGATCCTGTCTATTTCTTCCTTACTAAAGGCTTTCGCCGTTAGCTCATCTTCCACTTCAGCTTCGGTTTTACCATTCAGTAAAGCTTCGGTTTGAGCAAAATAATTCGCCATGAGTTTATCCTGGTGTGACTGGTCTCCAAATAGTGATTCCTTGAAACCGATAAAATCTGTCGGGATCAACTTGGTTCCCTGGTGGATCAATTGAAAAAAGGCATGCTGCGAGTTAGTACCCGGCTCACCCCAGATAATTGTTCCGGTTTGATAATCTACTTTTTCGCCATTTCTGTCTACGCTTTTTCCATTACTTTCCATAATGGCCTGCTGAAGATAGGAAGGAAATTTATCCAAATACTGAGAATAAGGAATCACCGCCTCACTTTCAGCTTCAAAAAAGTTATTATACCAGATGCTGATCAATGCTAATTGCACCGGAAGGTTTTCTTCAAACGGAGTAGATTTAAAATGATCATCCATTTTTCGGGCTCCTTTGAGTAAAGATTCGAAATTATCATAACCAATGGCCAGGCTAATTGACAATCCAACTGCACTCCAAAGAGAGAATCTTCCGCCAACCCAATCCCACATCGGGAAAATGTTTTCTCTATCGATCCCAAAATTTTCCACCTTTTGAAGATTGGTAGAAACTGCCACAAAATGCTTGGAAACTTCTTTTTCTGGAACAGATTTCAAGAACCATTCTCTAACCGTAGTGGCGTTGCTAAGTGTTTCCATCGTTGTAAAAGTCTTGGAAACCACCAGGAAAAGTGTGGTTTCAGGATTGAGATCCTTAATGGTTTCATGAACATGATCTCCATCAACATTAGAAATGAAATGCACATTAAGATGGTTCTTATAAAACTTGAGACTTTCAGCCACCATTACGGGCCCAAGGTCTGAACCACCAATTCCAATATTCACAACATCAGTAAAAGCTTTCCCAGTGTATCCTTTACGTTTACCGCCAATGATATCGTCACTGAACTTCTTTACCCTTTCTTTCACCTCCTGAACTTCAGGTACAACATTTTCACCATGAACTTTAATATCTGCATTTTTATCTGCTCTTAAGGCAGTATGCAATACCGGGCGATTTTCAGTCTGGTTAATTGCTTCTCCTGAAAAATAATCGTCGATTGCCTCTTTCAAATGACATTCATCTGCCAGTTTCAGCAATAAACTGCGAGTATCTTCCGTCATTCTATTCTTACTGAAGTCTACGTAGAAATCATCCCAGCGAATCGTGAATTTATCCGCACGCTTTTCATCATTTTTGAACATATCTTTCATATGCTCATTTCTGATCTTTTTATAATGATCTCCTAATTCCTTCCAGGCTTGTGTAGTGGTTGGATTTATATTTTTCATCTATATATTTTTGTAGGGAATTTTTTCTAACTCTTCTTTAAGTGGCTCTATGTAAGCGAAGTATTCATCCTTTAGCTCATCTTCAATATGCTTTGCTGAAGGCAGATTCTGGCGGTAAGGATCTACCTGCCTGCCATTCACCCAGAAACGATAGCAAACGTGAGGCCCGGTAGCAAGTCCGGTACTTCCAACATAACCAATCACGTCTCCCTGCTTTACAGTTTGCCCATTACGAACATTCCGTTTCGTCATATGCAGGTATTGCGTGGTATACTTACTATTATGTCTCACTTTCACATAGTTTCCGTTTCCGGAAGTATAACTGGAAGCGATCACCGTTCCATTAGCCGTACTCACAATTGGAGTACCGTATGGTGCAGCGTAATCCGTACCTAAATGTGCTTTCCATCTCTTTTGCACCGGATGAAATCGTCTTTTAGTATATCTCGATGAGATTCTGGAATAATTTAGAGGAGCTTTCAGAAAGAAACTCTGCAAAGCTTTTGCTTCATTATCATAAAAGCTTGGTTTCCCTGAAATGGAATCGCTTAAATATCGGAATGCATAATAAGGCCTGTCTGAATGTTTGAAAACAGCTGCATCTACTTTTTCAACCCCGGCGAAAATAGTGTCATCAATATATTTTTCATGATAAACCATTTTAAATTGATCACCTTTCTGAAGTTTGAAAAAGTCAATACTCCATTGGTAAATATTTGATAATTCGTAGACCAAAAGATTACTAAGACCCTGCGCCTGCATTGCTTCTGATAGTGAAGATGTGATCACCCCGGAAACTTCTCTCCTTTTGATACTTACCGGTCGCTTTTTCTTCTGTGCATAAATACTATCTCCCAGCGCAACTACTGTATAATTTATCAGGTCATTCTCATAGATAAAATATTGTGGAGTTCTGGCAGAATCTTTAGCCTTAAGGATCATATACTTCTTCCCGGCAGTAATCCTGGCTGGATTAAAAGTATCTTTTACTTTATTGGAGATTTCAAAAACCTTCCCATGTCCAACTCCATTCTGATCCATGATAAAACCAAAACTATCACCAGACTCAATGGTGTCTTTAACCACTTCAAAATCATTAAGAACAAAACCATATTCTTTTTCCACCGGTGGAAGCTTTTCTTTTTTCACTTCTTTCACCGCCTGGTCTTTTTCTTCATCATTGCAGGCAATCAATGCCAGCATCATCAATAACAGTAAGCTTAATTTTTTCAATTTATTACTTTTTATTTTCAGTATTAAAAGTATGATTTACCCATTGTTTTCCCCAATCTTCCAATTCTTCTTTTGACCAAAGGTTCGGGAAGAATGAAATTCTTTGAAAACTTGGCGGAAGGAATTTTTTCCAGTTGGTTCCTCCGGTTGCTTTCACGGTTGTTTTGTCCTTGCTAAGATAGCGATAAGCTGCCCCCATATGCATCAACAACCAGTTGATATTCACATTCACATCCAGATTTCGCAATGCCTGAATTAGATCTTCGTTATTCCTGTCTTCCTCATGCATCTGCAAATAACGATGGTAAAGGGTACTTTCTTTTACATCGTTCGCAATTCTTAAAAACCGGGGAGTGTATCTTTTTTCAAATTGTTTTAAAGTAAGCGTTTTCTCGCCTGTTTCCAGATCTATACCACCTCTTTTCCAGTAAATATTCTCGTAAAGCTCTTCGGAAGAATTCGCCGAAGAAAAATCCTGCCTAATCTCAGATAAAACCAGATTTTCTAAAGGCGTGGAATACAATTCAATCATTCTGAATTGTGCTGACTGAAAACCGCTGGCAGGTAGTAACGCCATTCTGAATTTCAGGAATTGTTCACGTTCCATTCCCTTAATCATCACATCGAAAGAATCGATCAGAATTCTGAAATATCGGTTTATTCTATTCAGCTTTTCAATAAAGAACGGTGCCGTTAGCGTCGTGCTTTCTATAATTTGCTTTTGCTCGTGAATTATTAACTTGAAATACAGCTCAGTGATCTGATGATATGTAATAAAAATCATCTCATCAGGAAAATGCGTATTTGTTTTTTGAAGACTTAGAAGTGTATCTACCTCTATATAATCCCAGTAGGACAGATAACGGTCGTAAAGAAGACCGTCCAGATAAGAACCCATATCCTGTCCCGAATTCCTAAACTTTTCTTCCAGCTTTAAAATTCGTTCCGCGATTTCGGGTTTTATCTCCATATTTACTTCATTATGATGCTAAATTGATGCTTTAATCCTTTGTATGATTCCAGGTCTGCATCTAAAGATCCAACAGCGAGATCGGCTTCTATTTTTACCGGGATCTTATTCTTATCATCACTAATCCAGAAAGTAAGGCTTTCTTTTTCCTTAAAAACGCGACCTGCAAGTACATACGGCCTGAATTTTAAGGTAGCAACCTTTCCAAATTTTGTTTTGATAACTTCTCTCCCCAGGAAAACAAGCTTGAAATCTATGTTCTCATCATCGATGAACATATTCAACCTCATCTCATCTCCTGTCCTCAGCTTATCATTGTCAATTTGGTTGCGAATATAATAAAATGAAGACAACATATCATGTACATTATTGGGTACAGAAAATGTTTTTCTATCGTTGTTCTCACGATTATATACGTGTGCCTTGTTAGCCTGCTGATCAAAGTTTATTTCGAGATCCTTGGTATAACCTCCTTCATTTATTTTTCGAATGAATTTGTAAGGTTTTCCTGTCCTTTTATCTATATAGGTCTGATAATCATCATCTACTTTGAAGAAAAAACTTAGTAAACCAGTAGATTTACCAACTCCCTGCACATGATAGACAGGCTTATTATTAAGAGTGGTTTCGTTAACCTGCAATGTGGCGTAACTGGCATTGAATAAACCGTAATGAATTCGGAATTTAAACCATTCACCATCCTCAAAAGCATCTTGAGCAGAAATTCGGGGAGTTGTGAACAAGAAAAATATGAAGGTAATTGTAAAAAGTCTTTTTATCATAATAATGTTCTAAGTTTCAGTATTTATCCGCTTAATACGCTGATTACAATTACTATTCCAAAAGTATTAAAACAAAAAACCCCATCAAATTAATGACGGGGATTTTTATCTTATTAACCAACTAAAACTTAAATTATGAAAAAAATTTAATCCATTCCTGGTAACCACTCCAGAAATGCGGTGCAAAAGTCTTGTATTTCTACCTTACCCGCAAACCTTAAATAAACTTTAACTCAAAAGTTATGTGATTATCAAAAAAATGTTTTGACCACCTAAGTTTTAGCAGTTTTTTAGTCTTAATTTAATGTACCTCTCAAATCCTGCTCTCTCTCAATTGCCTCAAAAAGAGCTTTGAAGTTACCTTTTCCGAAGGATTGAGCTCCTTTTCTCTGAATGATCTCAAAGAACATAGTTGGTCTGTCTAAAACAGGCTTGGTAAAGATCTGCAATAAATACCCTTCATCATCACGATCAACAAGAACACCAAGCTCCTTTAATGGCTCAAGGTCTTCATCTATTTCTCCAACTCTATCTAGAAGGTCATCGTAATAAGTTTCAGGAACATAAAGGAATTCAACTCCTCTATCTCTTAACTGGGTTACAGTTTCAATAATATTATCTGTGGCAAGCGCAATATGCTGAACACCGGCTCCATTATAAAAATCTATGTATTCCTCGATCTGAGATTTTTTCTTCCCTTCTGCCGGTTCGTTAATTGGAAATTTAATTCGACCATTTCCATTACTCATCACCTTACTCATCAAGGCAGTATATTCAGTTGAAATATCTTTATCGTCAAATGAAACTAACTGAGCAAATCCCATTACTTTACCATAGAATTCAACCCATTTGTTCATTTCATTCCAACCAACGTTTCCAACCATATGATCAATAAATTTTAGGCCCGTTTCGGAAGCTTTTGCTTTTGTATCATAAACTCGGTATCCTGGTAAAAACGGACCTTCATATTCTCCTCGTTCCACAAAAAGGTGAATGGTTTCTCCATAAGTATGAATTCCAGAGATTACCGCTTTTCCATTTTCATCTTCCAGCTCATAGGGCTCCACATAGGATTTCGCGCCTCGTTTCGTGGTTTCCTCGTAGCTTTTTCTGGCATCATCAACCCAAAGCGCTACGAATTTCACTCCGTCGCCGTGTTTGTTGATATGTTCATTGATGCTTCCATCCTGAGATAAAGGAGAAGTCAGAACAATCCTGATCTTTCCCTGTTGCATTACATAAGAAACACTGTCTTTCTTACCGGTTTCCAGTCCGGCAAATGCTATTGGTTGGAAACCCCAGGCATGTTGATAATAATATGCTGCCTGCTTAGCGTTTCCCACATAAAGTTCTACGAAGTCGGTTCCAAGAATTGGTAAAAAATCTTCTGCTTCCGGAACTACTTTTTCTAAATTTAATGATGTGCTATCTGTCGACATTTTATTTAATTTTATTAAGGATTATTGATATTTTAAAATTCTGATTATTGGCTTCAAAATTTTACCACATCGCTCTATCCTGTGCTGATAAATCTTCTTTCATTTTATTCTCGATCCTCTTCTTCCAACCATGATTTATGGTAAGTTTCGTCTGCTATTTCCATAGCATCTTCAGTTAGTTTCAATGGTTTGAAAGTATCTACCATTACCGCCAGTTCCTCTGTTTCAACCTGACCAATGCTTCTTTCCACGGCTCCCGGATGCGGACCATGCGGGATTCCTGCAGGGTGAAGCGAAATATGACCAGCTTCAATATCGTTTCGGCTCATAAAATCACCATCTACATAATATAATACCTCATCGCTATCAATATTACTATGGCTATAAGGTGCCGGAATACTTTCCGGATGATAATCATATTTTCTCGGACAGAAACTGCATACTACAAAGGCATCGGTTTCAAAAGTCTGGTGAACCGGTGGTGGTTGGTGAATTCTACCCGTAATTGGCTCAAAATCATGAATTGAAAAAGCATAAGGATAATTGTATCCGTCGTATCCCACCACATCAAAAGGATGGGTGGCATAAACCATATCGAAAATTTTTCCCTGCTTTTTTATCTTGATAAGAAAATCTCCTCTTTCATCATTTGTCTCCAGTTCGTGCGGCTGCCTTAGATCTCTCTCACAAAATGGAGAATGTTCTAATAACTGCCCGAACCAGTTTCTATATCTTTTTGGAGTATAAATTGGTCGTCTGGATTCTACTATAAATAAACGGTTATCTTCATCATCGAAATCTATTTTATAGATAGTTCCTCGTGGGATTAGAAGGTAATCACCATATTTAAAATCCAGATTTCCAAGATGCGTTCTCAGTTTGCCGGTTCCTTTATGAATAAAAAGAAGTTCATCTGCATCTGCATTTTTATAGAAATAATCTTCGGTAGAGCCTTGAGGTGAAGCCAGAATAATATCACAATCTGAATTGGTCAATACCGGCTTTCTACTTTTTAAATAATCTGGATGCGGAGTGATCTGAAAACCCTTGAAACGATAAGATTTAAGGTTGTTATCCACCGCAATCTTAGGAGTAACATCATAACTTCCCTTAATCTCTTTAACCTGAGTTGGGCGATGTTCATGATATAGATTGGAAGACATTCCGTCAAAACCAATAGTTCCAAATAATTGCTCATAATATAAACTGCCGTCCGGCTTTCTAAAAATAGTATGGCGCTTATGTGGAATTTTACCTAGTTTATGATAAAAAGGCATAATTATATGTTTTTAAATCGACTTAAAAATTCACGAATTCTTAATAGAATGCGATAAAATCGACTTTATTTTTCGTTTTACACAAATATCATGAAAATTTAGCGAAACAATCTTAAATCTAGTCTAAAAACCAGAGCTGAAAAGATAAATTATTGGCATCTAAGCAACTATCTTAAAACCAGAATCCAAGACTGAAGAACCAGTAACTTTCTTTGATTTCCGGAGAGTAAGTATATTTCGCTTCCAGCGGCCCCATAAACGTATCTATGCCGTAACCTAGCGCGAAACCAGTATAATCTGGAGTACTTAACCAGTTACCTGTAGTATATAGGCGGTCTTCTACATTCGCAATATTGTATCCTGCGATAATGTGATTCTTCCGAAAGATCTGATAATCCACCTCGAAAAGCGCTTTGATATAGCTATCCCCTGACAGGCTTAAGAAATCATACCCGTAAAAAGGTTTGATGTTATTAATAAAGTCGTTTCCATATCCACCCAGGAAGAAATCAAGAACTTCAGTTCCATCATTTCCGATTTTGAAACCGGTTTCCGTAGAAATTCGAGCGGTAAGATTTGTAAATGGCGTGACTGCATAACCTATCGCACCTTTGGCGATAGAAAACTCAGCGAAATTATCATTATAGTCTGAAGAATACAGGTAAACATGGAAATCTCCATGAAAACTGATTCCCTTGGTCGGAAAATATTTATTATCGTATGAGTCAAATTTTAGATACCCGAAGGCACTTGCATAATGACTATTATCAAAAATGAGTTCGCTATTCTGATTTAGATCATTGAAAGTGGCACTGCTGAATTTTAAATATTTATGTTCCAGCCCTACTCCAATTGAAAATACCTGCTGAAACAAAGTTTCTGCATAGATCTGGTTGGTAAAATCTTTGACGTTCACTTCCAGTTCCCGAAGCTCTTCCAGATCGAAATCATCTTCAACCTGTCTAATGGTATTCAGATTAATATATTTCTCGAACGTATTATATCTTGAATTTACACCTACGCTCCAGTAATAACCCTTATCCAGGTAATAATTAAAATTATATCGAAGGTTATCTCCAACGATGAAATCCATGGAGGCGACGTCATTGGCAAAAAGTAAACTTTTGCGGGTAAGATTCACCAGTGCGCCGCTTTTGTATAATTCATCGTAATGCAGCCCTAAGCGCAACAACATTTTATTCTCGCTTTCTTCGATCTGCATTGCCAGTACATAATTTCCATCATCATCTTCGGGAATTAACTGATAATTGATCCTTTCAAAATTTCCTGTTGCTGAAAGGTTATTCAGTCCTATATTAAGGTCATCAAAGTTATAAGGCTCATCATAATCCAGTTTTAATTTTCCCTGAACATACGCTCGAGGATAGCTGCTATTTCCCCGCAGCGTTAAAGCGCTAATATTGAAGGTATCCACTTTTTTGATCTTTTCCCGTTCGTATTTTTGGCCATCCTTTACCAAATTGGCTAGTTCAGGAAGTAATTTTAAAGCAGCTACACGCCCTGAATCAATGATCGCATTTCCTTCTTCAAAAGACATTACTGAAAACGGACTGATATCAGGTTTTATGTAAATATCTGTCAACGGCTTTTTTTCCTTCATGTCATTGATCGTTCGGAAATTGCTGATCTGGGACATGATCTCGAAAACACTTCTAAGCTCTTCTCTTTTCACCAAGCTGTCCTGAACATCTACTCCAATGACAATATCTGCGCCCCTTCTACGCAACTCTTCTACCGGATAATTATTGGCTACACCACCATCGGTTAATAATTGATCATCGATTTTGATTGGACTCAATAAAGTTGGAATTGCCCCACTCGCCGAAATCGCCTTTGCCAGCGAACCTTTATCGAGGATCACCGCCTCGCCGGTTTCAACATTAGCCGCCACACAAAAGAATGGTATGGGCAATTCGCTAAAATCATTCACATCACTAACATGAATAGTAAGCCTGGACATCAAATTGTAAATATTCTGACCTTTAAAAAGCCCTGTTGGGAAGGAAATATCGAAATTATCAAAAGGTAGTGTGATCGCGTATTTTTCTGAATCTTCCTTTTCGTAGAATGTTTTGGCTCTTCTAGGAAGATCATCCTGGATGAGAATATCGAATTTAGTGCCGTTGAAAATTGAATCAAGTTCATTGGCTGAATAACCCGAAGCATAAAGTCCGCCAATGATCGCGCCCATACTCGTACCACCTATATAGTCTATTTTTACGCCTTGTTCTTCGAGGATCTTCAACACGCCTATATGTGCCAGGCCCTTTGCTCCACCTCCACTTAAAACCAGGCCTATCTTCGGCTTCTCTTTTTCCTGACTATAGCCTAGCAAAGTGAAACTTAATAATAAAAAGACCAGAATTTTACGCATCTATTCGGTATGGTAATGATTATAAACTATTCCTGCTTTGGCAGATCCAACAACATCGGCCAGCTCCTTTAATGAAGCTTCTTTGACCCTTTTCAACGATCTGAAATGTTTTAGTAGTTCCACCACTGTTTTTTCTCCAATTCCCTGTATCGATTCCAGCTCTGTATTAAGCGCAGTTTTACTTCTTTTATTGCGATGGAAAGTGATTCCAAATCTATGTGCTTCATTTCTTAACTGCTGAATGATCTTTAAGGTTTCAGATTTTTTATCAAGATACAAAGGAATTGAGTCATCAGGATAAAAAATTTCTTCAAGGCGTTTTGCAATTCCTATGATCGCGATCTTTCCCCGTAACCCCAATGTTTCTAAAGCCTTTACACCACTTGATAACTGCCCTTTTCCACCATCCACGATAATGAGTTCAGGAAGATCTTCTCCTTCATTAAGCAATCTTCGATATCTCCTGAAAACAACCTCTTCCATCGAAGCAAAGTCATTGGGACCTTCTACGGTCTTGATATTAAATTTACGATAATCCTTTTTACTGGGCTTTCCATTTTTAAAAACCACGCAAGCCGCTACCGGATTGCTTCCCTGAATGTTGGAATTATCAAAACATTCTATATGTCTTGGCTCTTTACTGAGTCGAAGATCTTCCTTCATCTGAGCCATCACTCGGTTCACATGCCTGTCTGGATCTACAATCTTCATCTGCTTAAAACGCTCCTGTCTAAAATATTTTGCATTTCGCTGAGACAGCTCCACGATTTTCTTTTTATCGCCAAGCTTAGGGACCACAATTTTTATTTCTTCTCCAACATCAACTTTGAAAGGAACATATATCTCATTAGAATTTGAATTAAATCGCTGTCTTATCTCCACGATTGCCAATTCCAGAAGTTCACGATCTTCTTCATCTAGTTTTTTCTTCATTTCGATGGTATGAGATCTAATGATGGCCCCATGAGATAACTGAAGAAAATTCACATAACCGTAGCCTTCGTCGCTAACGATAGAAAATACATCAACATTACTGATCTTTGGATTTACCACGGTAGATTTAGACTGGTAATTTTCCAGAACATCGATCTTATTCTTTATTCGCTGGGCATCTTCAAATTCCATCTTTTCAGCGTGCCCCTTCATTTGTGATCTGAATCTTTGCAGGGAATCTTTGAAATTTCCTTTAACGATCTGCCGTATCGCCTCGATATTATTATTGTATTCTTCTTCCGCCTGGAAACCTTCACAGGGACCCAGACAATTTCCGAGATGATATTCCAGACAGACCTTATATTTCCCTTCCCTAATCTTATCTTCAGCGAGATCATAATTGCAGGTTCGTAGTTTATACAGGCCCTTTATAAGATCCAACAAAGTATTTACAGTCTTAAAACTGGTAAAAGGACCATAATATTCACTCCCGTCTTTTATCAACTGCCGGGTTGGAAAAACCCTGGGAAACCGTTCATTTTTAATACATATCCAGGGATAGGTCTTATCATCTTTCAGCATCACATTGAATCGAGGCTGGTGTTTTTTGATAAGATTGTTTTCCAGAAGAAGTGCATCGGTTTCAGATTCAACAACAATGTGTTTAATTTCGTAGATCTTCTTCACCATCACCCCTATGCGATGGCTGTCATGTTTCTTATTAAAGTATGAAGTGACTCTTTTTTTAAGGTTCTTGGCCTTTCCCACATAAAGTATCTTCCCGTTTTTATCGAAATACTGATATACTCCCGGGCTGTTGGGCAGAGTTTTTAACTGAACTTCCAGAGCAGGTTTTTCCATTACCTCAAATTTAAAACATTAATAAGAGCCAGATAAACTTTTTTCAGTTTCACATTTAAAAATTATGGTTTAAAGCCCAAGAATTTGAATATGTGCCCAAACTTTGCTTTACTTTGCCAAGCCCTTTAATTCATGGGTTTTTAGTATATTGCAATATGGAGAAAATCGTAATTGGCAGGTTTGATAAAGCAGACTTTCCAGCTTTACATCTCAACGATATCGCCGTTAAGATCGATACAGGAGCATACACTTCATCAATTCATTGTGAGAATATTGTGGAGAAAGACAATAGAATTCATTGTACCTTTCTTGATGAGGAACATCCTCTTTACAACAATAAAGAATTCATTTTTGATGATTATGATATTGTTTTCGTACGAAGCAGTAATGGTATGATCCAGAAAAGATATATGGTACAATCCAATATCAAGTTGTTCAATAAGGTGTTTAAAATTTCACTTTCATTGTCAGATAGACAGGAAATGAGGTATCCGGTATTGATCGGCAGAAAATTTTTAACCAAAAAATTTATAGTAGACACAGAGTTAATAGATGTGTCTTTTAATAAGAAGTTAGATGAAGATAAGAATTCTATCAAGAAACCCTAAGCTATATTCCACAAGCCGACTGGTTGAAGCAGCAAAGAAAAGAAATCATGAAGTTGAAGTAATAGATCCCACTAAGTGTGATCTGGTCATTGAAAAGAAAAAACCAAGTATTTTTTATAAAAATCATTTTCTTGACGATACAGATGCAGTAATTCCCAGAATCGGTGCTTCAGTAACTTTTTACGGAACTGCGGTAGTTAGACAGTTCGAAATGATGGGAACTTTTACTACTACAGAATCCCAGGCACTGGTTAGAAGCCGTGATAAACTGAGAAGTCTACAGATTCTTTCCAGGGCAAGGTTAGGATTGCCTAAAACAGTTTTCACTAATTATTCCAAGGATGTTACTGAAATTTTGGATCATGTTGGTGGTGCTCCGGTAATCATCAAATTGCTGGAAGGAACTCAGGGTCTTGGAGTGGTTCTGGCTGAAACGCAAAATGCAGCAGAATCGGTAATAGAAGCTTTCAATGGTTTGCAGGCACGGGTTATCGTTCAGGAATTTATTAAGGAAGCCGGCGGAGCAGACATCAGAGCTTTTGTGGTAGACGGCCAGGTGGTTGGAGCCATGAAAAGACAGGGAAAAGAAGGAGAATTCAGATCTAATCTTCACAGAGGTGGATCTGCATCAGTAATCCAGCTTTCAGATGAGGAAGAAAATGCCGCCATTAAAGCAGCTAAGGCAATGGCTCTCGGCGTTGCAGGTGTAGATATGCTACAGAGTAGCCGTGGACCGCTAATTCTGGAAGTGAACAGTTCTCCTGGTTTGGAAGGAATTGAAGAAGCTACTGGTAAAGACATCGCTAAAACCATCATTAGATATATAGAAAGAAACGTCTAATATATGCCTCGTATAACCAAGGACAATGTTCTTGAAATTTTAGGTGAAAAGGTCCTTCCCGGAAAGGGCACCACTATAAATTTCAATATGGCTAAACTCTACACTACCACTTCTGTAGAGGTCCCTGTTATTATTGAACGTTCTAAAAAGCCAGGTCCTGTGGTTTTACTTACCGCGGGAATTCACGGAGACGAAATCAACGGAGTAGAGATCGTTAGGCAGATCATTTCCAAGGGAATAAACAAACCGAAAACGGGAACCATTATCTGTATCCCGATTGTCAATATTTTCGGCTTTTTAAATATGGCCAGGGAATTCCCTGACGGTAGAGATCTTAACCGAGTTTTTCCCGGAACTAAAAATGGCTCTTTGGCCAGCAGATTTGCCTATCAGTTCGTAAAAAAAATACTTCCCATTGCAGATTTCTGTCTTGACTTCCATACTGGAGGTGCGGCGAGATTCAACGCCCCCCAAATAAGAGTGAAAAAAGGTGATGAGCAAAGCATAAAATATGCCCGAATTTTCAATGCTCCATTCACCATTCATTCCAAAACGATCACTAAGTCTTATCGTGAAACCTGTTCTAAATTAGGCATTCCGGTATTGCTTTTTGAAGGTGGAAAATCTCTGGATAGCAATAAAGATATTGCCAAATACGGTGTTGAAGGAGCCATGAGAATCTTAAGTCATCTGGATATGCTGGCCACAAAATTTGAATATCCAGATGTTCGCAAAGAAACTGTACTTATTGAAAACAGCTCATGGCTTCGCGCAAAGTACAGCGGACTTCTACACGTCAAAATTCCTTGTGGTAAACATGTTGAAAAAGGCGAATACATTGCTACGATCACAGACCCCTACGGAAAATTCAGACATAAGATTAAATCTTCCAGCGAAGGTTATGTTATCAATGTTAATGAATCTCCTATCGTTTACCAGGGTGATGCGATTTTCCATATTTCCATGCAACCAAAAACTGAGGATCATGCAGAAGGATAACCTTCGGAAAAAGTTCAAGGAACTCCGACTACAGTTGAATGAAAATGAAATAGAAGAACTCAGCCTCAAAATCGCCAATAAAACTCTCGAATTACCCATCTGGAATTACAGGTACTACCATATTTTTTTCAGTATCGCGGAACAGAAAGAAGTAGATACAGAATTTCTATTACATATACTTCAAGGGAAAGATAAAGAAGTGATTATTCCAAAATCTGATGCTGAAACTGGAGAATTAACCCATTTTTTACTCACAGATCAAACGGTCATAAAGAAAAACAGGTGGAATATTCCAGAGCCTGAAGACGGAATTGAGATCAATACTGAAAAACTTCAGGTCGTTTTTGTTCCGCTATTGGCCTTTGATAAAAATGGTCATCGGGTAGGCTACGGCAAAGGCTTTTATGATCGGTTTCTAGGGCAATGCAGGCCAAATATAGTGAAGATAGGCCTTTCATTTTTTGAACCGGTGGATGAAATAACAGAAGTCTTTAGCAGCGACATTCCGTTAAACTACTGTGTAACACCAGAAAACATCTATAAATTCGGAGATAAATAATTTTTGTATTGATAAGGTTAATACGTTATTTTTAACCTGAACAAATCTATTGCATGCTAACCGATCTACAGTTAAACAGCATACTGGAAGATTTTGATATTGCCTATTGGAAGATCAACCTATTTTCCAAAGAGATATCATGGTCTGAGCATTTCAATATCCTGGTTGGGAAACCGGAAATCGAAGAAGATAGATTTGAATTCTTCATCAACCACATTTTACATCCCGATTATCGTTACGATTTCAGAATACATTTTGAAAAACTGATCAAGGAAGAAGAACCTTTCAGTTTTGAGATCAAGATAAAGTTGGAAAACGGAAAATACCGCTGGTTTGAGTGTAAGAACCAAAAAAGTAAAACCGCGCGGGAATTCCGTGAGTCCGCGGTTCTTTTATTCGTTAATATTCACCAGAGTAAAAGAGACCAGTATACGATCGAGGAAAATTTCTTTTACTACCGAGAAACTGCAGAAATGACCTCTACCGGTGGATGGTATGTGGATACAGTGAATAAGAATATCTACTGGGATGATGTTTCTAAAAAGATCATAGACTGCCCACGAGATTTTCAACCGGCCTACGAAGATCGTATGAAGTTTTACGCAGAAGAGCATCATAATAGGATGCGAAACGCTTTTGATAAATGCGAAAACTTCGGAATCCCGTTTAAACTGGAGCTTAAAATGGTTTCTTTTCAGAATAGGGAATTCTGGGTGAGATTAACCGGAAAACCAGTTTATAATGATGAACAACTGGTGATTGGTATTCGTGGGGTATTGCAAAACATTGATGAAAATAAGAGCAATGAATTAAACCTTCAGAATTCACTGGATATCATCGCCACACAAAATTCTAGACTTTTCAATTTTGCTCATATAGTTTCACATCATCTTAGATCTCATAGTAGCAACCTAAGCCTCATAGTTGAACTGCTTAGAGAATCTAAAACCGATAGGGACAAACTGGATCTTCTGGCCAATGTTGAAGACGTTGCCGGTAACCTGGATTCTGCAATTTCTAGGTTAAATGACATCGTTAGTATTCAAACTTCGCTTCGAAAAGAGAAGGTGAAAATTAAGTTTGATGAAGCTCTAGAGATCGTTTTAGCATCAATCTCATCACTCATTAATCGAGAAAATGCAAAAATCGTCGCTGAATTTCAGGATTTGAAAGAAATACGCTATATCCCTGAGTATCTTGAAAGTATTTTACTAAATTTAATCACGAATGCAATCCGGTATAGACAACCGGGGCGTAAACCAGTCATTTTTATTCAGACCTATGTCGAGAACGATAAAGAGTATTTAGAAGTTAGCGACAATGGGATGGGAATTGACCTCGATGAGTATGGTGATAAGATGTTTGGCATGTATAAAACATTCCACCAGAGCAATCCCGAGGCGAAAGGAATTGGCTTATTTATAACAAAGAACCAGGTAGAAGCCCTTGGGGGGACGATATCGGTGAGTAGTACCTTGGATATTGGTACTACTTTTAAAATCAAATTCTAGATTCTATTGATTATGGGGCAAAAAGTAGAACTAGCGTGTATCATTGATGATGATAAGATATACGTGAATTTAGTAAAGAAGATCATAGAGATCAAGAAGCTTTCGGAAAACCTGCTTATCTACAAAAATGGTAAAGAAGCTTTAGATTATTTCAAGAATATCATGGAAACGGTAACCGACGAGGATAAGCTTCCAGATATTATTTTCCTGGACCTAAACATGCCGGTTATGGATGGTTGGGAATTTCTAAATGAATTCATCAAGATCAAGAACAACTTGAATAAAAAGATCACTCTTTATGTAGTGAGTTCTTCTATAGATCCACGTGACCTGGAAAGAGCAAAATCTTTTAACCTGGTAACAGATTATCTTATCAAGCCGATTGAATTGAAAAAATTCGAAAAGATCTTCGAAAAGACTGCCGCTTAATTTTTATTCTTCTTTTTCATTTTTAGGGAATGCTCTTTTATTGAATACTAAAAGCATCGCTACTCCTACGCTTATTGCTGAATCTGCAATATTGAAGACCGGCTCAAAGAATGTGAAGTACTGTCCGCCCCAGAACGGGATCCATTCAGGTAAATAGCCTTTCCATAGAGGGAAATAAAGCATGTCTACCACCTTTCCATGGAAAAGTGAGCTATATCCTCCGGACTCCGGCAAAAAGGTCGCCACGTGCCCGTAACTGTCATCGAAGATGATTCCGTAGAATACTGAATCTATAATATTTCCAAAAGCCCCTGCAAAGATGAGGGCAATAGAAAAAATTAATATTTTTGAACCTCCTTTTTTCACTGCATCCCAAAGCCAGTAACCAATACCTACAATTGCTGCGAGTCTAAAAAGAGTTAAGGCGAGTTTACCGTATTGTCCTGGTATTTTAGTTCCCCAGGCCATACCTTCATTTTCAACAAATAAAATACTGAACCAGTCAAATACTTCTACCTCTTCTCCTAGAGCAAAATGTGTTTTTATATAAAACTTGGAAACCTGATCTATTAAAAGAATCAGAACAATGAAAAATCCGGCTTTTTTAAGGGACATGAAAATATTTTAGTTGAAAACGGGTCAAAAATACTAATATTATTTAGTTTTTACGCACCATAATATCACCGTCTATACTTGTGAGCCTTAAAGGCTTTCGCCCGGGCAAAAATTCAGGAATATCTAACGTTCCATTCCGGGTTTCCGCTTCAATTAATCCTGAATTAGTTTCGATAAGAATATTGCCTGAAAAAGTATTTATGACAGCGCTTCCGGAAAAATCCAGAAGTTTACAGTAGCCCTGTTTCAGGTCGGCGTATACAGATTTGAAGTCCCCTTTACCCTGAAGAGAAGCAATATTGGAATTTATAATAACTTCGAGATTTTCAGGTATTTCAAGTTTTATTTCAAGAGAAAAAACTTTGTGCGCACTTAGTTTATCAAATCCGCCGGCAAGTTGTTTAGGATATTTCGTTTTAATGATCAGTTCATTTCCCACTATCTCAGTTTCCAATAATATGTCATTGAAGTATTCACCTTCAGAATGAGTACTGATCTTGATTTGAGAAGTTTCTTTGGCGATGAGATTTAAAAGATAAACCTCATCAGTATCAATACGGATGCTTTCAATCTGGTGAGCATCAATGGTTTCGCGGGTATCTTTTTGCGCCAGGCAAAGCACGCCTTGAAATAGCAGTAAAAAACCAACAATTATTTCCTTCTTCATCTATCTATCAAACAAAAAACGTCCAGAACATAGGTGTACTGGACGTTCTGTATTTAAAATCCCTGGTTTAACGCTGCATATTCTTAGCCTCAATGCTAAGTGTTGCGTGTGGTACCAGTAATAACCTTTCTTTCGCAATAAGCTTACCGGTAACTCTGCAAACTCCGTAAGTTTTATTCTCAATTCTCATCAAGGCATTCTTAAGATCCCTGATGAATTTCTCCTGACGGATCGCTAATTGAGAATTTGCTTCCTTGCTCATGGTCTCACTACCTTCTTCAAAAGCTTTGAATGTTGGCGAAGTATCATCTGTACCGTTATTACCGTCGTTCTTGTAAGCATTTTGATAGATCGCAAGTTGTTCCTGCGCTTTTTCGATCTTTTTCTTAATCAGAGTTTTAAACTCTGCCAAATCAGCATCGCTGTAACGTTCTTTTACTTCTGTAGACATGGCTTTTAATGTTTTTTAATAAACAATTTGGTGGCAATTTCATCAAATTCAACTTCAGCGCCTTCATCTACCACCTCTGCAAATTCGAGGTTTGCAGTTAATGTTTCGTTTTTAATATAACTTATATTATCGTTCACGGCATCCTCGATAATGCCGTCCTTTTGTAGGGTAACATCTATTGTATCAGTCACTTCGTAGCCTGAATCCTTGCGGAGGTTCTGGATCCTGTTCACCAGTTCCCTGGCAACACCTTCCTTCTTCAACTCCGGACTGATACTAACGTCCAGGGCTACTGTTAGATTGCCACTGCTGGCAACCAACCATCCTTCAATATCCTGTGATGAAATTTCCACTTCATCGAGGGACAAATTAACTAAATTTTCGTTTACCGCAACTTCAATTTCTCCTTCGCGTTCAATCTTAGCGATATCTTCTGAAGTAAAGTTGTTTATCTTATTGACAATCAACTTTATATCTTTACCAAATCTTGGGCCAAGAACTCTGAAGTTTGGTTTTATTTGCTTTACCAATAAACCTGAAGCATCATCGATAAGTTCAATTTCCTTAACATTAACTTCAGATTTTATAAGGTCTTCAACTGCCTGAATCTCTTGCTTCTGACTCTCGTCAAGCACCGGAATCATTACTCTTTGCAAAGGTTGACGCACTTTGATCATTTCCTTCTTTCTAAGCGAAAGCACTAGTGAAGAAATGGTCTGAGCCTTTTCCATTTTTCGCTCTAAAGATTTATCAACAAATTCTGGTTTATAAACCGGGAAATCAGCGATATGCACAGATTCAGCTTTATCTTTTCCTGTAGCAGCATTAAGATCTTTAAATAATCTGTCCATAAAGAACGGTGCTACAGGTGCTCCAAGTTTCGCAACAGTTTCCAGACAGGTATAAAGCGTCTGGTATGCGGAGATCTTATCTTTCTCATAATCACCTTTCCAGAATCTTCTTCTGCTCAATCTTACGAACCAGTTACTCAAATTCTCCTGAACGAATTCTGAAATCGCCCTGGTAGCTTTTGTAGGCTCATAATCTGAATAGAACTTATCTACCTTCTCGATCAACGTATGCAACTCTGAAAGGATCCAACGGTCAATTTCTGGCCTTTCTTCCAGTTTTACATCTTCTTCAGCATAGGTAAATTCATCAATATTCGCGTAAAGCGTAAAAAATGAATATGTATTATAAAGAGTTCCGAAGAATTTACGTTGAACTTCCCCGATACCTTCAATATCAAATTTTAAGTTATCCCATGGATTTGCGTTGGAGATCATGTACCATCTCGTAGCATCAGGCCCGTAAGCCGCTAGCGTTTCAAATGGATCTACCGCGTTCCCGAGTCTCTTAGACATTTTCTGGCCATTCTTGTCCAAAACAAGTCCGTTGGAAACAACATTTTTATAGGCAACATCATCAAAAATCATGGTTGCGATTGCATGTAATGTATAGAACCAACCACGAGTCTGATCTACTCCTTCAGCGATAAAGTCAGCTTTGCGCCACTTATCCTCAACCTTTTTCTTATTTTCAAAAGGATAGTGCCATTGTGAATACGGCATGGACCCAGAATCGAACCAAACATCGATAAGATCTGCCTCACGTTTCATTGGCTTCCCTGAATCTGAAATCAGGGTAATGGTATCTACCACGTTCTTATGAAGATCTACTTTTTCATAGTTATCTTCACTCATATTTCCAGGCTCAAATTCCTCGAAAATATCCTTTTCCAGAACTCCGGCTTCCACGGCTTTTGCCATTTCTTCCTTCAATTGAGCTACAGATCCCATTACCTTTACTTCGGTACCATCTTCGGTTCTCCAGATTGGCAATGGAATTCCCCAATACCTGCTTCGGCTAAGGTTCCAGTCATTCGCATTTGCGAGCCAGTTTCCAAATCTTCCCTCTCCGGTAGATTTCGGCTTCCAGTTAATTCCCTGGTTTAGCTCATGCATTCTATCCTTGAATTCGGTCACTTTGATAAACCATGAATCCAATGGATAATATAATATAGGTTTGTCTGTTCTCCAGCAGTTTGGATAGCTGTGAACATATTTTTCAACTTTGAAAGCCCTGTTTTCCTCTTTCAGCTTGATTGCTAATTCTACGTCTACAGATTTTTCAGGAGCCTGGCCTTCGTCATAATATTCATTCTTCACATATTTTCCGGCAAACTCACCCATTTCAGGTCTAAATTTCCCCTGAAGATCTACTAACGGAACTAAATTGCCATTTTCATCCTTCACCAACATCGGTGGCACCTCAGGAGTTGCTTGCTTAGCCACCAGGGCATCGTCTGCACCAAAAGTAGGAGCTGTATGCACTATTCCGGTACCATCTTCTGTAGTTACGAAATCCCCGGAAATAATTCTGAAAGCATTTTCAGGATTGTCATTTGGCTGAGCGTATTGCAACAATTGCTCATATTTCGCTCCTACCAAATCTTTTCCTTTGAAGCTCTCGCCTATTAAATAAGGTATTTTCTTATCCTTCTTGGAGTAAGATTTTAAATCTTCTTCAGATTCAGCTTTTCTAAACTTTTTATCGAATTGCTTTCCAGAAAGTTCCTTCGCGACAATAATAGTTATTGGCTCAAAAGTGTATTGGTTATAAGTTTTAACCGTTACATAATCGATCTTTGGACCTACCGTTAAGGCAGTATTCGAAGGCAGCGTCCATGGAGTTGTGGTCCAGGCGATGAAATAAAGATTCTCCGTATTCTTCAGAAACTCCGGAAGTGTTTCAGGAATTGCCTTAAACATCGCAGTAACAGTGGTATCGGTCACATCCTGGTAAGTTCCTGGCTGATTTAGCTCATGTGAACTAAGCCCAGTACCAGCTTTTGGTGAATAAGGCTGAATGGTGTATCCTTTATAGATAAGATCTTTATTATAGATCTCGGAAAGCAGCCACCAAACTGTTTCCATATATTTAGATTTGTAAGTGATATATGGATCTTCCATATCCACCCAGTAACCCATTTTCTTCGTAAGATCATTCCAGACATCGGTATAACGCATTACTGCATTCTTACATGCATCGTTATATTTTTCAACGCTTATCTTGGTCCCGATATCTTCCTTGGTAATTCCAAGTTCTTTTTCCACGCCAAGTTCAATTGGAAGACCATGTGTGTCCCAACCTGCTTTACGTTTTACCTGGTAACCTTTCTGGGTTTTATATCTGCAAAAAATATCCTTAATAGAACGCGCCATTACATGGTGAATACCAGGTAATCCATTAGCTGAAGGCGGACCTTCAAAAAATATAAATGAATCCTTTCCTTCACGGGTAGATACGCTCTTTTCGAAAATATCATTTTCTTCCCAATAATTGAGTATTTCCTCTGCCACCTTAGGCAGGTCAAGACCTTTGTATTCAGGGAACCTTCTGCTCATTTCCTACTTTTTTCAAATGATGTGCGAAAATAAGGATTTTTAACAAAAGATGATATTAATCTACAGTAAAATACGTGTGTTATTAATCTTAAGAAAAAACTTAAAAAGCTGAGAATTAATCGCTTTTCATCTAAAGCCTTTAAAAATTATAGGAAAGCGCAATGATGAGATTACGCCCTGCTGCTGCAATTCCGGAAGAATAAGTACGGTAACGCTGATCGGTAATATTTTCAATAGAAACGGTGGCCAGCCAGTTAGTATTCAATTTATATTGCCCTGTTAAATTCAGGGTGTACCAAGCAGGTGAATACGGATTACCATTTTCATCCAGCGCATATAAATAGGCCTTATCCTGCTCTCCAGGCGCAAGGTCTTCAAAATCGAATTGACCGTTATACTCTGCGAAAAGATCAAATTTCAGCCTTCTTTTATTCCATATCAAATGGGTATTCCCAAACATTGGTGCAGCATGTCTCAAAGGCACGTAGTCTCCACCCTCGTTTTCTTCTCCTTTGGTATAGCTGAATTCTGAGTTAAGCCTCAGCGCTACCGAAAAATCCACTTCCAATCCGGCTTCAATTCCATACGCATAAGCATTGGCGGCATTCTGAATTGCCTGGACTCTACTCGGTTCTCCCTGGTAATCTATTTCCGTGACACCGTCCAGATCAAAATCGCGACGAACCATCGCATCGTTCAGATAAGTATAAAATCCGGTAAGCCCTAAACGAATATTGTCAGATAAATTAAAATCGGCGCCTAATTCTCCATTGTAGGCATATTCAGGTTTAAGACCCGGGTTTGGAACCACTACTGAACCAGGCTCAGAATCGAAAATCTTACCTATATCATCAATATTGGGAGCTCTAAAGGCAGTTGAAAATCCTAATCTCCAGCCTACGAAATCATTCATTCTCCAGTTAAGACCTAACGTTCCAGTTAGTGCTCCAGTGCTGATATCTGCTTCTTCAAATGGAAAATCATAAAAACGATCATCAAATGTAGCATCTACCAGGATATGATTGTATCGTAAACCTGATTGCAAAGAAAAATCCTCGGCCAATTTCCATTGGTAACTGGTATAGATCGCCATAGACTGCCAATTGGAATCATCTGGATACCTACTTGCAGTTTCCCCGGTTTCCGAAGTTTCAATGTTTCTGAAACTACCTATAGAATTAATGTTATTCAGCACATATTCTGCCCCATAAAATAATTTGCTATTGGAAAAATTCTTTTCAAAATCAATGTTAGCTGAATAAGCATCTACATTATCTTCCGTAGAAAATAGAACGGGATCACCAAAATTCCTGTCATTCCGGCTTTCAGCAAAATACTGGTAAGCTCCTGTAAACTGAAATTTATCGTAAAATTCAGATTTACTACGATGGTTAATGTTCAGGTTACCCAAAAACCATGTCTGCGGACCATAATACCACTCAGCTGATCGTAAAACCCCGTCGCGTTTTCTGTAAAGCCTGTCATATCTGGGAAAATCTGAAGTATTTGAGTAAAGAAGTCCCAGATTAAAATCCCAGTCTTTGACCGGCATATACTTGATCTTCTGCAATACGTTGATCTGGTTATAACCGGTTGGCTTTTGAACCAATGGATCTTCATTGGGTAGCATCACATCAATCCCATTCTGCCTCTCCGCGTAATCGGTTCTTAAATAATCATCAGGACCATGCTCACCCATTCTAAGATCTCCAAAATCTGAATACGTGATGCCTGTTTTAAATGCCCAGTTCTCTCTCCCAATATTCAAATCTGCATGAACTGTATTCTCATTATTTGCGGTTGAAAACCTCGTATATATATTTCCGGAAAATGAAGTTTCCCCGGTAAAACTGAAATCAGGTTTCAGCGTATAAAAGTTAATCACTCCACCTATGGCGTCGCTTCCATATACTACCGAACCCGGACCCAGAATCACCTCAGCGCTTTCAACCAGCATCGGGTCTACAGAAATTACATTCTGAAGATTCCCACTTCTGAAAATTGCAGAATTCATACGAACACCATCTACGGTTAACAATAGTCGGTTGGTAGCAAATCCTCTGATCATAGGACTTCCACCTCCAAGTTGGCTTTTCTGCATATAAACCTGACCGGTACTTTCCAGCAGATCGGCAGAAGTTTGCGGACTTGCCAATTCAATTTCTGATGGTGATATACTGATGATCTTTTGCGGAATTTCATCTTTATTTAGCTTAAACCGGGCTACAGAAAGTGTAACCTGGTCCAGCTGATTTTCCAGCGATTTTAGCAGTACAATATTATCATTCGACTGAATTTCTCTTTTACGGCGGAAAGCTTCTACGTGAGAAACGGCCTTGAAAATGATAACTTCTGTATCCTCAAAATCAGAAATATCTGCCTTGCCATCAATATTGGTCACAGTAGAAACTGATTTATCCTGGTTGAAGACAGCTACATTCACAACCGGCTCACCGCTATCAGCATCCAGAACCGTAATTTCCTGGGCTGTGGCAACTGAAAAAATGAAAAAGAAAAGAGAAAATAAACTTAATCGCATCTAACCGAAAATTTCATTTAAGACACTAAGTGACTTTGGTTTACGAAACCCTTCAATATGTAATTCGTAATATAAAAGCAGCATATTCAGAAAGTCATTTCGCGAGGATTGGTTTAGCTTAATATTTTGAAGGGTATCAAAATCGGTACCCAAAAGGCTTTTCAACAAATCTACATTATTACCTCCAATGCAATAATCGTTCGTGGGAATTTCTTGAAAAACACCATCCAGTAAATTGAATATCGGTAGATCCTCCATCCCTGTCTCCGGCTGAAAACCTAAATACCTGGTTAGATTCAGAAGAAATAAAAGGTGAAAATTGGCAATCTTGTCTAAAGTATCCAAGACCTGGAAACTATACTCCAAATAATGAAAAAGTGGTTCGTTACTTTCTTCCTCTCTTATTGCATTCCGAAGCATTTCCGCAAGAAACATGGTCATCGCCTGTTTTACGGGATGGGTATGAAGACTTTGATAATTCCCGGTTACTTTCGCCTCTCTTAAATATTCCATTTTGCCACTTCCGCGGTGGTTCGCTACAATATCCAGTTGAGTAAGGCTCTGAAACATCGATGCTTTGAATTTACCCTTCCTGGATTTTAAAACTCCCTTCAGCATATAAGTACAGAGCCCGTCTGAAAGTGTGTAAGCTTTAACGATAAGATCGGCTTCACCGTATTTCAGAGCACTAATGATAATAGCCTTGGTATGAACAAGCATCATGAAATATTTGCCGTGAATTTATAAAAAAAGCCGCTTTTTCAAGCGGCTCTGTATATTTAAGTAGTGTACGAAATTAAACAACTCCCTGGGCCAGCATGGCATCAGCCACCTTAACAAAACCAGCAATATTTGCTCCTTTTACGTAATCTACGTAACCGTCTTTTTCTGTACCATACTCCACACATTTTTCATGAATATCGTTCATGATCTCGTGAAGTTTCTTGTCTACCTCTTCTGAAGTCCAGCTATATCTCATAGAGTTCTGAGACATTTCAAGACCTGAAGTCGCTACACCTCCAGCATTAGAAGCTTTTCCTGGAGAGAATAAAATTTTCTCTTTATGGAAAACCTCGATAGCTTCAGGAGTACATGGCATGTTTGCTCCTTCACCAACACAAATACATCCGTTTTTCACCAATGTTTTTGCATCATTTTCTTCAAGTTCATTCTGAGTTGCACACGGAAGGGCTACATCGCACTTGATTCCCCAAGGTGTTTTTCCTTCATGATATTCAGCAGAAGAATATTTATCTACATACTCACTAATTCTTCCTCTCTTCACATTTTTAAGTTCCATGATGAACTGAAGTTTATCAGCATCGATTCCATCTTGATCATAAATGAATCCTCCAGAATCTGACATGGTCACCACTTTTGCTCCAAGCTGAGTTGCTTTTTCAGCAGCGTATTGAGCTACATTTCCTGCTCCCGAAATAACCACGGTTTTACCTTCGATGTTCTCACCTTTGGTTTTTAGCATGTTCTGAGTAAAATATACGTTTCCGTATCCTGTAGCCTCAGGTCTTATAAGAGACCCTCCGTAAGAAAGTCCTTTTCCGGTTAAAATTCCGGTGAACTCATTCTGAATTCTTTTGTACTGACCAAAAAGGTATCCGATCTCTCTTCCACCAACTCCAATATCCCCAGCAGGAACATCAAGATCTGCCCCAATATGTCTTTGAAGTTCTGTCATAAAACTCTGGCAGAATTTCATCACCTCATTATCAGACTTTCCTTTAGGATCAAAATCTGACCCTCCTTTACCTCCACCCATTGGAAGGGTAGTAAGGCTATTTTTAAATACCTGCTCAAAAGCAAGAAATTTAAGTATACTCAAGTTTACAGATGGGTGAAAACGCAAACCTCCCTTATACGGTCCAATTGCCGAATTCATTTGAATACGGAAACCACGGTTCACCTGAATATCACCATTATCATCTAACCAAGGCACTCTAAACATCACCACTCTTTCAGGCTCTACCATTCGCTCGAGAAGCATCTTGTTCTGGTACTTTTTATTTTTTTCTATAAAAGGAATTACCGTTTCTGCCACCTCGTGAACCGCTTGCATAAATTCTGGCTCGTTCTGGTTTCTGGTTGACACCTTTTCCAGGAAATTTTTGATGTTTTTTTCCATAATGATGGGCGCTATTATTAAATTATAAATTTTATGTCCAAATAGTGAAGCAAATATAAATATTCTTTAACGATTAAAAGTTTCATTCTATCATTTGATATAAAATTAACTTTTAACTTTCCAAGCCTTTGTAATACTAAGTTTAATTAAATTTTCGTTATTGTAGTTTTGCTATATTTGCCATTACTGCAAGCCAACTCAGATGTTTAAAACCAGGGCATTCTTAATAGTAAGTATGATTTTCTCGCTTTGGTCGGGGATTGCTCACGGTCAATTGCGTATATCCAACGAATTAGGATTGATCACCGGCCCCGCCGGTTTTTTTACAGACTATGGAGAACGTTACAACCTGCGGAACAATCTTGATAACGAAGGTTTTGGAGTAGGACTGGTTCACTACATGAACTTTGCATTCAAACCTGAATGTAGTTGCCGCCCCACCAAATTATGGTTTACAAGACATTTCCGCATTAGAAATGAAATAGATTATTTACAATCCAATTTAGATCATTATGGACCGGTTGCCCAGAAAAATACGGAAGGCGGAAGGCAACTAAGAGCCATGCATGGTAAAACTCAGTTGATACAAGCGGGAGTTTCCTTGGAATACCATCTCTTCGGAATAAAAGAAGCCCGGGATTTCGCCGTTCTTTTCGCTCCTTATATTAGCCTGGGAGTACATTATGTTCATTATCGCCCTGATGCATATTCTGAATTAGGACCTTTAAATAGCCCAAAAGTTTTATTCCCGACCTTTGAAGACGGACTTTTCCTTGAAGAAGGTAGTACCTTTGCAATTTTGGGAAGCGGCGGATTACGCTACCGATTGGGAAGATTTAATGATTTGCAGATAGAGGCACGAGCCATGTATTACGACACCGATAAACTAGAAGGACTGGACGTCCAGGGGCCACAGAACAAATTTAATGATTTCGTACTCTGGTTTAATATTGGCTATATCTACTACCTCGACTTCTAAAATTTGAGTGCTGAGGAATTGATTATTTTTCCGCCTCTCTCAAGAATATCCTGTTTTGCGTTTTTAAAAGCGTCATCGCTCAATGCCCGTGTTCCATCCTCGATCAGGGTTGCCGAAAAGCCTTCACCCAATGCATCCAAAATTGAAAACTTTACACAATATTCTGCAGCTAGACCCACGAAATAAAGCTCATTGGCCTTCTTTTCTTTCAGATATCCTGAAAGCCCGGTAGACTTCAAGTTTGCATTGTCATAAAATCCGCTATAGCTATCAATAGAGATATCAGTTCCTTTTCTAAAAATACCTTCAATCTTACCAGTTTTTAGGTCAGGATGAAATTCAGCTCCCCTGGTATTTCGAATACAATGTTCCGGCCATAAGACCTGTTGAATACCGTTGAGATCTAACACTTCAAACTCTTTTGCGTTTTTATGTGTAGTAGCGAAACTAGCATGCTTTTCCGGATGCCAGTCCTGTGTTGCGATGACCAAATCAAATTTTTCCTGTAACTCATTTATTAGCGGAACAATTTTGTCCCCTTCCGGAACCGCAAGTGCTCCTCCCGGCATAAAATCATTCTGAACATCTATTATAACAAGCGTTTTCATTTTAATTTTTCTTTGGAAGATCGTATTAATTTTTCTCGTTCATCTCTTAAAAGTTCACTGATCCCGATCTTATAAATGTGCGGATTGTTGAAGCGTTTATATTCTATAGGCAGTTCAGACAACCTGGTAATACTATATTCAGATATCTCTTTCAGGCTTCTCTTTTCAATCAGGATTTCTCCATTTTCCATCACTTTCTGCAATAGTGCTTCCTGCTGAAATTTATCCACATTCATGGATTTATAGGGCTCGAAGGGATGAAACATTTCTTCTACTACATTTTGATGATAGAGACCAATAGCGTCTGCTCCAATACATTTTCCATTTTCATCCTTCATTCTGAAAACCTGCTTTTTATGCGGAAGCGTTACTTTAAAAATACTTTCAGAAATTTTTATTCTCGGTTTCCCATTGGAAAAGGCAAGTTTATAAACTCCGTCCAAGGCTCCATCGGGATCACCCGTAACCAGGTTTGTTCCCACTCCAAAAATATCGATTGGAGCCTGCTGTTCCAGCAAACTTTTGATTACATATTCGTCAAGCTGGTTTGAAGCTGCTATCTGAACATAATCCAGACCCGCTTCATCCAGTAACTTTCGGCTTTCCTTAGCGAAGTAGGAAAGGTCTCCACTGTCCAGACGAATGGCTAGCAATCTCTCTCCTCTGGACTGCATTTCTTTAGCAATCTTAATCGCATTTGGAACACCGCTTTTTAAAGTATTATAGGTATCTACAAGCAGAACACAATTTTCAGGTCTGCCCTTGGCAAAATCCCTAAAAGCTTCCAGTTCATTATCATAACTCTGAATAAAGGAATGCGCCATCGTTCCCGAGACAGGAATATTGAAATTTTTTGCTGCGATCACGTTACTGGTACCGTCAAAACCTCCAATAATTGCGGCACGTGTCGCAAAATAACCTCCGGTAGCTTGTGCCCTACGCAAACCAAAATCGAGCAATTTCGCATCGCCAGCAACCAATCTTATCCTGCTCGCCTTTGTAGCAATTAAGGTTTGAAAATTCAATAGATTCAGCAGGACGGTTTCGATGATCTGAGCTTCGATAATATTCGCTTCGACCTGTAAGATTGGCCGGGTTGGAAAAACAATATCTCCTTCAGCAACAGAATATATCTTGCCTTTGAATCTGAAATCCTTAAGATATTTTAAAAAATCGTCTTCAAATCCCTGGGATTTCAAAAATTCAAGATCGCTTCCATTAAATCTCAAATTAGAGATCACTTCCAAAAGATCTTCCAGGCCAGCAAAAACCGCATAACCGCCGTTAAATGGCAGTTTCCTGAAATAATAATCGAATATCGCGGTGTGATCCTTCTGACCTTTTTTGAAGTAAACCTGGGCCATTGCCAACTGATACTGGTCTGTATAAGTTGCAGAGAAGTTATTCATGAATTTAGGATTTGGTTAGTCAGCGTTTATATCCTCCAATTTGTTCAGATACAACTGAAGGTCTTCCTCACTGAATAACACAAATTTAATCTTTTTGAGATGTTCGATTCCCGGCAATTCTCCTAAAACTGTATTAAAAACTACCTCTACCGCCTTATCAGGTGGATAACCAAAAATACCGGTGGAAATTGCTGGAAAGCCAATAGATTTCAATTCTTTTTCCTCCGCCAATCGAAGGCTATTTCGGTAACAAGCTGCCAGTAGATCTCTTTCCAGCTCATCCTGTATATAAACAGGTCCCAGGCAATGGATAACATAATCGTTTGGTAAATTGTATGCTTTCGTAATTACCGCTTTACCGGGTTTTATTGGCGCTTTAGGCTTACACGCTTCATAGAGCTCGGGGCCGGCAGCTTTGTGAATTGCTCCAGCCACTCCTCCACCAGGTGCTAGTTCAGCATTTGCGGCATTCACCACCGCATCCAGATCTGGCTGATTTGCAATATCCCCTTTTTCAACTTCCAGTTCAATATCATGTAATTGCTTCTTCATCCTATTTTTTAATGGATAAATTACAAAAATTCATGCATAAAACTGGAATTAGATTTACCTAGCTTAATTTTCCCGGTCGTCTGAAATGGAGATCTGATAGGTTCCATTTTCAGATGGTAACAGTTTAGCGCTCTGAAGTTCTATCGTATTCCCGTCCTGAACCCATGGAATTTCGTCGGAAGAACTCTCAGCATCATATCCAGTGAACCAGGCGAAATCAATATCCTGGTAATAAGAAGTGATCCTCAACTTGTAAATCTCACCTTTTTTGTCCCATTCAATAAGAAAATCACTATCATTTGGAATGGGCTCTGCAGTTTCTGGATCACCACTATCTGAAATGTAAATGGTTTCCATATCGCCTGGCTTGAACCATAAATAGGTATTATTCCATTTGTCTCCATAAGTATCCGGATTTACCATCTCGATAGGGTTACAGCTGGTAAAGCCAGATAAAATAGTTGCTACGATAAAAAATTTAAAAATACGGCTCGATAATAAGCCACTAAAGAATGTTGGGGTAGTCGTGTATTTTGGGAATACACTTTTCAATAATGTCATATAAATGTTTCGATTCAGTAGGTAAAATCGAAGCAGAATTTTGGGGTGCCGGCAAAATATATTTATTCCTACAGGTGATAAAAGTGTTTTACGGAACTAACAATTATTTAACGCCTTTCTAAATATTCTATCTTTTAACTCCCAAAATAGCCGATTAAAGACATTTGAAAATATGGTTTTCCGTAAGTAAATATATCCTTAGTATTTTGATTGAGAATTTTCGTTCAGATAAATAAAAAAGCCACCTTAAAGGTGGCTTGGGTTTATTCAAGTTTAAATACCTATACTTTCTTATAACTTGAGTTATACTCTTCCATTAAATTCATAATGGCTTTCATCAGATCCTTAGTCTCTACGAGAAGATTGAAATATAAGGTAGTATTCTTCGGGCTGCTTTCCTCGGTTCTGGTTCTAGCAACCTGCTTTTCGATCTTTTCTGAAATATTATTCAGTAACTCTTCCTTTGTAGCAACTATAGCACTGATCTCCTCAAATTTCTTCTCAGTAAAGATTCTGTCTATCTTTCTGAAAAGCTCACTTAGCGTATCATCGACTTCCTTAAGATCTGTGATCTGGTTGTAACGCAAAGGTTTGTGATTGTTATTCACGTGCTTATAACTCTTTTTAGAGATATATTCCAGCGACTGAGCAATATCAGTTAAATAACCAAGAATCGTAATATAGAAACTACTACCACGCACACTGGTTTCATCCAGGCTTTTGATGAAGAAGAAAATATGATCTCGAAGATCTTCAATTTCAGCCTCCAGTTTAGCCACTCCTTTTTTGCTCTTCTTCAGTTTCTTTTTATCCTGTTTAGACAAACCGGTAAATACATCTGAAAAGATCTTGTTGGATCTTGAAACTACGTTTGAAATATTATCAGCACTCTCCAGGATTATACCCTGAACAGTTTTGCTTTCAGATTTCTTAAGTCCAGATTTATCAGCTTTTTCAATAGATTTATTCTTATGAGAAATATAGTTTCTCACTAGAAGTCCTATAGCTGCCAATAAAAGAATGGCGATTGCAGGACCTTTTCCTAAGAAAATGATATAAGTTAAAATTCCCGCGGCAGTAAATGCACTGAAGGCTGTAAAGAACCATCCTCCAATTACATTCAATACTCCGGCAACCCTGTAAACCGCACTTTCTCTACCCCAGGCTTTATCTGCCAGGGAAGTACCCATTGCCACCATAAAGGTCACATAAGTGGTTGACAATGGTAATTTATAAGACGTCGCGATCGAGATAAGAACACCGGCCACGGTAAGATTTATTGATGCCCTGATCATGTCAAAAGCTGGCTGTTCTTCCGCTTTATCTCCAACCAGAATTTCATCTGGTTTCTCAAAGCTTCTGCTAATTGCCTTTCTAGTTCCTGAAGGCATAATCGTTTTAAGTCCGTCTGCTAATTTGGTACTACCAGCAACGACCGCTCTGGATAGAATATTCGGATTAAATTTTTCACTTCCATGACCCTGTCTGGAAAGACCGATTTCTGTTTCTGCAACGCTTCTGGCCTTTTTAGAGAACCATAAGGTAAGCACCATTATCCCTCCAGAAATGAAAAGTAGAATTGGTTCAGCAGGAACTTTCTCTCTTAGAACTTCCATCGAAAATGCTGACGCCGCCTGTCCAGATGCTGCCCATGCCTCATAGGAATGATAGGCTGCCATAGGAACACCAATAAAGTTCACCAGGTCGTTTCCAGAAAATGCCAGTGCTAAACCAAAAGTACCGATGGCGATCACGATAATAAGAATGCTCCTCTTGAAAATTTTCATGAACAACCATGAGAAGAGTGTCCAGAAAACAAAACTTACCAGAACTACTGTGATCCACTGGCTGGCAAGTACATCTTTAAAATTATCGTAATACGGAGTTCCTTTCAGTCCTTTGAAAAAGATAAAATATCCAATTGCTGTAAGGCAAATTCCGCCGAAAATAGCTCCGAAATTCCTGATCTTCTTTTCATATTCAAATGAAAATACCAGCCTTGAAAGCCACTGTACCAGTGCACCAATAGTAAAAGCAATTACCACCGAAAGGAATATTCCGGAAATAATTTCTGTTGCCTTATCAGTGTTTATATAACCGGCAATATCTGCAATGGTTTGAGAATCTGAAGCACTAACCTTGATAAGTGCCATCACCACCGCAGCTCCAAGTAACTCAAATACAATGGAAACCGTTGTAGAGGTTGGCATCCCGAGCGTGTTAAAGAAATCGAGCAGGAGTATGTCTGTAATCATGACGGCCATGAATATGATCATGATCTCGTCAAAATAGAATTGCCCCGGCATGAAAATACCTTTACGGGCAACTTCCATCATTCCACTTGAAAATACTGCTCCAAAGAAAATCCCCAAACTGGCAACGATCATGATCGTTTTAAAGGAAATAGCTTTAGACCCGATAGCTGAATTCAGGAAATTTACGGCATCGTTACTTACTCCAACCACCAGATCGGCGATGGCAAGAACCACTAACGCTACCAACATCAACAAATAAATATTTTCCATTTTTAACTTTTTAAAAAGCGGTGCAAGTATCCAATGATTTTAGGGATTTACTGTTACCAAATTGTTATTTTTTAGAAGTGAAAATCGAAACCTGCCCGAAATTCAATTCTGTCTTTTAAATTATCTATTTCACTGTAAGTGAGATCTGCCTGAACTTTTAATTTGTGACCCACAATATATTTAGATACTCCAAGTGTATATTCATCCTGATCCAGATAATTGGTGAATTCATCAAAATCATTAGTAGAATACCTGGCGGCAATCTCGTAATTATTATCAAATAAATAACCTGACTGAATATTAAATGCTTTTCCCACAGCAACTACATAATCCGGAGAATTAGAAATGCCCTCGCGAATTACCAGCGCCTCATCTGCCTCCCTATTCGCATATTCCGCCAGCATAGACCAACCCTGATATTTGAAAACGGCATCCAGGAAAAAAGTTGTAATATCTGTCTGGAAAAGACTTCCATCTTCAAGAATCATATAATTACCAAGATTACTTCTGGTTTTTACCGCATTATCATTAAAATCGTATACGGCTCCCAGCATTAATTTTGGGGTAGCTTCTCTTTCGAGATCAGCTTCTATATAATCTCCTTTTTTAGTAAATTCTCCGAAAGGAAGGAGTTCCAGTCTCCCGGTATATTGTAATCCACCCAAATTGCCAACGGTTACATTTCTACCCTCTCCCTGAGAAAGAGCCAGTTTTTCCTTGATGACAATCGAATTCCCTATATTGCTCTTATGATGAAGTTGCAAACCGATATCACGATCTATATTGAACCTACTGTTTAAAATAGAGCGATCTATGAACTGAAGGTTTGCAGAAGAAACTACACGCTCCACATTTCCGGGCAATTTTGTTTGTCCCGCCCAGAGTTCAAAATTTTCATAGAACCTCCATTTTATTACTGCATCCAGAATATATCTTGGAGTATTCCGATTAAATTCAGAAGCACCGGAAATATCATTATTAGACAGTCCCAATTCAATTTTATATTTCAATTTTGGAGTTAGCGCCCAGCCCTCAAATTTTAACCTTGCTCTCCTGATTAAAAATGCTTGTTGGGGATCGTCATAATTCTCACCATTATGATTCCAACTAGTCTGAGCTCTAAATTGAATTCTAGGAGCAAATTTTACATAAAAAGAACTGTCCTTGGCAGTGAAGTTGATCAATCCATTACCAAATTTGGTATCGCTGATCTCCTGAGACTGTAAACTGAAGAATGTAAAAACACACAGAAAAAGTGTGCAGATAGCATATTTCATTTAAATCGTATTAAAGTTTTTGTCGCCGGCAAAGAAACAATTCCAAGGTTAACTAAATGTTTCCTAACAGTTAAGGAATAAGTTTTTTACAATTTAGGAAAATAAAAAAAGGCCACCTGAAAAGGCAGCCCTACACACTAAATGTATATAGTCGACAAAAACTTTAACGATTTGAAGTGTGTTTCTGTAAGAACACAAATAAAACTGTCAAGTTTAACCTTATTGTCAAGGGTATATTAAATTAAAATTAATAATGAAGATCGAGCTAGGATCAATTGAGAAGAATACATAAACAAAAAAGCCGTTCAGATTGAACGGCTTTTGTTGCTCCTCCTCTTGGGCTCGAACCAAGGACCCTCTGATTAACAGTCAGATGCTCTAACCAACTGAGCTAAGGAGGAATGTTTTGCTTTGAAAGCGGTTGCAAATATAAATCAAATTTTAAATGCTGTCAAAAGATTTTTTCGATTTTTTTCGAAGAATTTTTAGTTGAATTTGAATCTTACGGATAGTCAATAATTTAGAGAAATGGCTTCATTAAAAAAATCGGAATTTATTTTCTAAAAAAGAAAAAAGCAGCCCGGTAAGGCTGCTTTCAATTTTATAAACTAAGATGATTATTCAAATAGCCATCTGTAGATATCGTTCCCGTTGGCATAAAGCACCAGTGCTATCAGAATAAAGAATCCAACCATTTGGGCTACTTCCATAAATTTATCGTTTGGTTTTCTTCCTGTAACCATTTCATACAATAGGAACATTACGTGTCCGCCGTCTAGCGCCGGAATAGGTAAAATGTTCATGAATGCCAGGATGATTGAAAGCAATGCCGTGGTATTCCAGAATCCATACCAGTTCCAGGCATCAGGGAAAAGCCCGCCAATCGCTCCGAAACCACCTAATTGAGATGCTCCCTTTTTAGTAAATACATATTTAAATTGATAAACATAATCCCTCAGCGTCCAGTAACCATAATCAAATCCTTTGCTTATACTTTCAGTGAATCCATATTCTTTACGCTTAATGTCGAATTCGTAATTTTTGATAAAGCCTATCTTTCCTTCTTCATCCGGAGTGATCTTGGTACTTTTGATTTCGCCATCTCTTTCGTAAACCAGTTCTACTTCTTCGTTTTTACTTTCGGTAGTCACCGGGGCGATCTCATGCCAGTATCCAATTTCTTTATCATTGATAGAAATGATCTTGTCATTTTTCTTTAATCCGGCTTTTTCCGCAGCCAGACCGGTCTGGATCGAATCTAATACCGGCGCCTGAATTGGCACAAATGGTTGCATCACTCCCTGTTGAAACATCTGAATACCTATCTCATCAGGAATTGTAATTGTTTCTTCAGAACCATCTTTATGGATCACTTTAATATTCTGAACATCTCTCATAAAAAGATGCTTATTGATATCCAGGCTATTCTCGAACTCCTTTCCGTTCACTTCAAGAATTCTATCACCATCTTCAAAACCATATTCTTTAAAGGAATCAACCACGGCAAAACCTTCCGGCATATCGTCTGGACCAACGTAAGCGGTTCCCCAGACGAACATGATCATCATATAAATAAGAAATCCAAGCACGAGGTTCACGGTAACCCCTCCAAGCATGATAATAAGCCTTTGCCAGGCCGGCTTGCTTCTGAATTCCCATTCTTTAGGTGGTTCAGCCATTTGCTCCTTATCCATACTTTCATCGATCATACCAGATATTTTTACATATCCTCCCAAAGGCAACCAACCAATACCATAAACCGTATCCCCTATTTTCTTCTTGAACAAGGCAAACTTCACATCAAAGAACAGGAAGAATTTCTCTACTCTGGTCTTGAAAAGTTTTGCCGGAACAAAGTGACCTAATTCGTGAAGAACGATCAAAAAGGAAAGGCTTAATATTAATTGTATGGCTTTTACTAAAAATGGATCCATCAGCTAACTTCAAATTTAAAATCGCACAAAAGTAAGTTTTTAAAAGCTCCTACAAAAGTTTAAGTTTCAAGTGATTTCTTCCTCAGAAAAATTTAAGCGGAAGAATTCGACTAATTAGCCCGCAGGCCATAACTTTGCAGAAATTTTGAACTTATGCTTAAGTTTTTTGCTCGTTACAAAACCTTTGCCATAGTTTTCCTGATTCTCTCGGCGATCATCGTCTATATAATTTATACGCTGAAAGTGCCTGATGAGAGGCTTCCAATTTATCAGCCTGATATGGTAAATGCAGAGCTCGTAGATTCTACCGTTCAATATGTAAGAAAATATCATAAGATCGCCGATTTTAAACTTGTAAATCAAAATGGCGATACCATTACGGAAGATTTTTATAAGGACAAGATCTATATTGCCGATTTCTTTTTCACCACCTGTCTAACCATTTGCCCTGTAATGACAGATCATATGATCAAGATCCAGGAAAAAATCAAAGATGATGAGAATGTTCTTCTTTTATCCCACACGGTTTTTCCAGTGGCCGATAGTGTCCCAGTTCTAAAGAAATATGCGGCAGAAAAAGGAGTTATAGATGAAAAATGGAATCTGGTAACCGGTGATAAAAAAGAGATCTATGACCTCGCCCGGAAATCTTATCTCGCCACAAAATCTACCGGTGACGGAGGTCCTTATGATATGATCCACACAGAAAATTTCGTTCTTGTAGATAAGAACAGGCAAATTCGTGGTTTTTACGATGGGACAGATCCTGAGGCCATAGAAACTCTTATGCACGACCTTAAAGTGCTGAAGTCTGAATTTGCTCAATAATTTCCGTCTTTAACTTTTGTATTGGTCTAAATTCCATTACTTTTGCCTTGTTTAAAATCAATCTAAATAAAAAGTGAAGGTGACGGTTGCTAATTTAAAAAGAGGCCAGCGCGGAATAATCAAGGAATTCTCCGCAGATATGGTACCTCTAAAGCTTCTTGAAATGGGTTGCCTTCCCGGGAACGAAGTAGAGCTGGTTCTAACTGCGCCCTTTCATGACCCCATGTACCTGAACATAAATGGCAGTCACCTGGCGATTCGAAAAGAAACCGCTTTACTAATAGAAATTGAATTAATAGGCTAATATGGGTAAGCAAATTAATGTTGCTTTAATTGGAAATCCCAATACCGGTAAAACATCTGTATTCAACCAGCTAACAGGCCTGAACCAGAAAGTAGGGAACTATCCTGGGATAACGGTTGAAAAAAAGGAAGGAATCTGTAAACTTCCCCGAGGCCTTAAGGCTCATATTCTTGATCTTCCCGGTACTTATAGCTTAAACGCATCCTCTTTTGATGAAAATGTAGTCATCGAACTACTTCTGAATAAAAATGATAAGGATTTCCCTGATGTTGCTGTTGTGGTAAGTGATGTGGAAAATCTTAAAAGAAATCTACTTCTTTTCACACAAATAAAAGACCTTGGAATTCCTACGATCCTGGTAGTAAATATGGCAGACCGGATGGATCGGAAAGGGATTTCTCTGGATATTGAATTGCTGGAAGAAAGACTGAAAACCAAAATTGCGTTGGTTAGTGCCCGCAAACGAATGGGTATTGACTACTTGAAAGAGCTAATCATCAATTACAGGCATATTCCCGTGGAACCATGCGTAAATGCTTCTGTAATAGATCCGGAATACTTCGGAAACCTGAGAAAAGCGTTCCCAAATCAGTCGCTTTACAAGCTATGGCTGGTGATTACGCAGGATGTGAATTTTGGAAATGTGAACCGCGGTGAATTGAAAAATAACTCAGATTTCAATACAAAATCCATCAGCGACCTGAAACGACTGCAGCAAAAAGAAACCATTTTGAGGTACCAGTTCATTAATGGAGTGCTTCGGGAAACTATGGTCGTAGATAAAAATGCCGCGACAGATCTAAGGTCAAGACTAGACCGTATTCTTACGCATAAAGTCTGGGGTTATTTCATTTTCTTCGGAATTTTATTATTGATATTTCAGGCGATATACAGCTGGTCCAGTTATCCCATGGACATGATAGATGCGGCCTTCGCTTCTTTAAGTGAATGGACGAAAAACACTTTCCCGGATGGTTCATTTACCAACCTGATCGCAGAAGGAATTATACCCGGACTTGGTGGAATCGTAATATTTATTCCACAGATCGCATTTTTATTCCTATTCATTTCCATTCTTGAAGAATCCGGTTATATGAGTCGGGTGGTATTCTTAATGGACCGGATTATGCGGCGTTTCGGGTTAAGTGGAAAAAGTGTTGTGCCCTTGGTATCTGGAACTGCTTGCGCTATACCTGCGGTTATGGCCACAAGAAATATTGAACATTGGAAAGAGCGATTAATAACCATTCTAGTAGTTCCCTTCACCACCTGTTCGGCAAGACTACCGGTATATCTTATAATTATCGCGCTGGTGATCCCCGATAGAACATTTATAGGACTCAACTTGCAGGGAATCACCCTGATGATCTTATACATGCTCGGTTTTGGAATGGCAATATTCTCGGCGTGGATCCTAAACCGGATTTTAAAGACAAAATCGAAAAGTTATTTTGTGATCGAAATGCCGAACTATAAATTGCCCATGATCAAAAATGTGGCTATCAATGTAGTGGAAAAAACCAAATCTTTCGTGTTTGGAGCGGGTAAGATCATCTTAGCAATTTCAGTGATATTATGGGTTCTGGCGAGTTACGGACCCGGTGAAAATTTTGAAAATGCCGAAGAGATCGTGACTTCTAAATATTCTTCAGAAAACATGGTTCCGCAGGAAGATCTGGATGAAGAGATCGCTTCTTTCAGACTAAAGAATTCATATATCGGGATCATGGGAAGAGGAATCGAGCCTGTAGTTGCTCCCCTGGGATATGACTGGAAAATCGGTATTGCCATCATCAGTTCTTTTGCCGCAAGGGAAGTATTTGTGGGAACTCTTGCTACTATTTATAGTGTAGGAAGTGATGAAGAAGAAACAATTAAAAATAGAATGGCAGCCGAAACCAATCCCGTTCTCGGCGGACCATTGTTCACTTTTGCCAGTGGTGTGAGTTTATTGCTTTTTTATGCGTTTGCCTTACAATGTATGAGTACGCTGGCGATAGTTAAGAAAGAGACCAATACCTGGAAATGGCCAATTTTACAATTGGTGATCATGAGTGGGTTTGCCTATTTAGTGGCCCTTATAGCATTTCAATTATTAAATTAGTAAGGTCAAAAAAAATAAAACGACTTAAAAGCCATGGAACTTTTACAAGAAATACTGGTTTTCGTAACATTTCTCTTTGCTACAGGCTACCTTATCACAAAATTTGTGTGGAAACCAGCATTTTTAGGTGGTAAAAAGAAATCCGGTTCCTGTGGAGTTTCAGATTGCGGCTGCGGAGATTAGATTAGATCTAATTCAGCTTTTCTGCAACCTGCAGATTTAGACTATATTCTTCCGGAGCGATCTTACTTCTTCCTTCCGGATATGGAGACACCAGAACACTATTTATCTTCAAATTTTCAGAATCAAAGAACTCGCTCAAAGAAATTGCAGCATTAGTAATAATCTCATTCTGTCCTTTCGATAGATTTGTCCCGGCAATGATCTTTTCACCTACAAATTTTCCATTCTCATAAAGTTCAACCAAAACAGTTACTTCACCAGCCCAGATGCAGGTTATTCCGTTTCCTTTTGGACACCTTGAATCTGAAACGACTTTTTTGAATTTTATCTCTTTATCTCCCAAATTCATGCTATCTCCAAGACAAAGTAATTGATCGTGGAAATTATATTTCGGCGTATCAGGATCTTGTGCAATCGTAAATACTGAATGAAACAGAACAAAGAAAAATATTGAAATCTTCATAGGCTTTTCTATAAAGACGACAAAATCAGCTCAATGTTGCAAAAGCTTAACCAAGACCAACATCAAGGGTCATCATGATCATAAAACCACCGATGAATCCCATGGTAGAAATATCAGTAAAATTCCCCTGTTGAGCTTCGGGCACCACTTCTTCTACCACTACAAATATCATTGCACCTGCGGCGAAGCATAGTGCATAAGGCAATATAGGCTCGAAAGTTAATACAGCCCATGCTCCAAGTACTGCTGCAATAGGCTCTACAATTGCAGACATCTGCCCGTAATTAAAACTTTTCCACCTACTCAATCCCTGTCTTCGCAAAGGCATGGCTACGGCAAATCCTTCTGGAAAATTCTGTAAACCTATTCCAATAGCCAAAGCTACGGCACCACCTATACTCGCTCCTTCAAAACCTGCAGCAACTCCGCCAAAAAGCACTCCCACCGCAAGTCCTTCCGGGATATTATGCAAAGTAATAGCGAGGGTTAATAATATAGATTTATGCCAGGGAGTTTTAATTCCTTCAGATTCGCTCATTTTAAAGTTAACATGTAAATGAGGAAGAATTTTATCCAGTGCAAAAATGAATAAGGCTCCCAATCCGAAGCCTACTACTGCCGGCACCACTTTTTGAAATCCTTCTCCCGGACTCATTTCAATTCCCGGTGCCAGCAAACTCCAGAAGCTCGCTGCTACCATTACACCACCGGTAAATCCAAGCATTCCATCAAAAAACGCGCGATTCATGCCTTTGAAAAGAAATACCAGAGATGCACCTAAAGCGGTAAGTCCCCAGGTAAAAAGTGTGGCCAGGAAAGCAGCATACACAGGATCTATAGATTCAAAGAATTCAATTATAGCGTTCATTCTATATCGTTTTTATAAATAGGTTAGTTGATATCTGGTTTGATATCCTTAATTCATTTCCATTCATTTTGATCAGCATTGATTGATCAAAATCTTCCTTCTCTACTATTTTAATTTCCTTACCAAGCGAAATCTTATTCTTATCCAGGTACTGAAGAAATTCTGCAGAGGAGTCTTTTACGCCAACACATAGGCCCGTCTCTCCCTTTTCCAATTCAGAAAGTAGAAGCCGGTTTGCGACGCTGAAATTTCCTTTCGCATCTGGAATTGGATCTCCATGAGGATCTCTTTTAGGAAATTCAAGAAATTTATCCAGTTCATTCGTAAGCTTTTCAGATTTAATATGCTCCAATTGCTCGGCAACTTCGTGAACCTCATCCCAGTTAAAACCTAGTTTTTCCACAAGGAAAACTTCCCATAATCTATGTTTCCTTATAACTTCAATTGCTGCGCTTCTTCCCGCCTCACTAAGTTTCACACCCTGATATTTCCTATAATTAACCAGATCTTTATCTGAAAGTCTTTTGATCATATCGGTGACAGAAGACGCTTTGGTTTGCATTTCTTCCGCAAGTGCGTTAGTACTCACTCCGCTTTTATATGCTGTTTCCAGGTGAAAAATGGCTTTCAGATAGTTTTCTTCGGATAAGCTGAACATGAATTAAATTTTAATCAGGTCAAAAATACATTTTTTAATTGATAAATCAATTTTTTAGACAAGTCTAAAACTTTTTTATACTTTTGCTTAAAATAATTTTAAATGAAGCTATTAGCTGGAATCGTATTGAGCCTAATTTTTTCAGCAGCGAATGCGCAAAAGATTGAAATAAAAGGAGATGTGACTGATGGTGACAGACCAATCCCGTTCGCTAATATCTTTATTTCTGGAACTAACATTGGTGCAAGCGCCAATACAGAAGGTGAATTTTCCCTAGAATTAGAAAATAAACAAGTAGAACTAACAATCCAAGCAATAGGATTTAAAACCAGAAAAGTTCAGATCAACCCAGAAAAATATATAGATAAGCAACTTCATATCAATTTAGATGAAGATGCATTAGGACTCGACCAGGTGGTCATAAGCGCGACCAGAAATAGGATCGACCTGAAAGAAGCTCCGGTAATTGTAAATGTCCTGAATTCGAAATTATTCAATGCCACACAATCAATATCTGTCGCTGAAACCTTGAATTTTCAACCGGGTGTTAGAGTAGAAACCAATTGCCAGAATTGTGGATTTACCCAGGTTAGACTGAATGGACTGGACGGAAGTTATACCCAGGTTTTGATCAATAGTCGGTCAGTTTTTAGTGCGCTGAACAGTGTTTACGGTCTTGAACAGATTCCTACTTCCATTCTGGACCGGGTGGAAGTTGTTCGAAGTGGCGGTTCCGCTTTATTTGGCTCCAATGCGATTGCTGGCACTATCAATATCATTACCAAAGAGCCTGTACTAAATTCCTGGAATATCAACAACAATATTTCATTTATAGAAGGCAAAATTCCAGACCGTAGTCTCAATATTGCAGGTTCTCTAGTAGCTGAAGACCTGAACAGCGGGATTACTATTTATGGGATGAACAGGGACAGATCATCTTACGATGCGAATGGAGATGGTTTTACTGAAATTACTGAGCTCACAAATAATACACTTGGGGCAAAGGCATTTCTGAAACCTTCAGAATTGAGTAAACTTACTTTAGATATCACCACTCTAAAAGAATACAGGCGTGGTGGTGACAGGCTGGATCTTGCACCTCATCTTACTGATATCACCGAGCAGTTAGATCACAACACATTTATTGGCGGACTAACCTATGAATTTTCCAACAGGGATATGCGGAATAACTTTTCAGCTTATATCTCTGGGCAACATACAGATCGGGAAAGTTTTTACGGCGGTCTTGGTGGAGGAAGAACTGCGCAGGATAGCATCACCGCTTCAAATGCTTATGGAAACACCAGTGATTTAGCAATGCTTGGAGGATTTCAGTTTACCCGTAATTTTAAGAATAAAGATGTATTAACCACAGGAATTGAATATAATCATAGCAATACCGAAGATGATATCAGAGGGTATCAGAGGTTTATAGATCAGGAAGTAAATTCTTATGCTGCTTTTGGGCAATATGAATGGAAACCGTCAGAGAAATTTACAGCATTGGTAGGTGCCCGGCTTGATCATATTTCTGTATCCGGAAATTACTCAGTCGGAGATATTCAACGAGAATCTAAAATAGATCAGACAGTCTTGAGTCCGCGCTTAACGCTTCTGTATGATATCACGGAAGAATTACAGTTTCGTGGAGGGTATGCCAGAGGATTCAGAGCTCCGCAAGCATTTAATGAAGATCTTCATATTTCGTCAGTGGGAGGAGAACCGCAGTTTGTTATTCTATCAAATGATTTGAAAACTGAATATTCTAATGCCTATACAGCTTCTTTAAATTATTCAAAAAGCATTATTAAGCTACAAACCGATTTTCTGCTGGAAGGTTTTTATACTGAACTAAAAGATCCTTTTACCACGGTTAGCACAGGTGCAAGTCTTCCTAATGGTTCAATTTTAAAGGAAGTAAGAAATGGAAGTGGCGCATACGTCAAAGGGACAAATTTTGAAATCGGCGTTTCGCCATCATCAGATCTTACTTTTCAATTGGGAGGAACTTACCAGCAATCTATTTATAAAGAAGATCAGATTCTATTTGAAGCTAGCGTGGGTTCGCCATCAGAAGAAGATATTATCATTAGCGAATTTGTAAGGAATCCAGATTTTTACGGCTATCTAAACGTAAATACTTCTCCTTTTGAAGATTTTGCCCTGGACCTTACCGGCACTTATACGGGTAGAATGACCATCCCCAAGGTGATTAACTCCAACGGATTTCTGGAGCTTAGAGAATCTCCTGCTTTCTGGGACATGAATATTAAATTGAGTCAGCATATAGACATTACAGAGAATTTTCATATCAATCTAAGTACGGGAGTTCAAAATGTGTTCGATGCATATCAGGATGATTTTGATTCCGGCCCTACACGGGATTCAGATTACATCTATGGACCATCAAGGCCCCGTACTTTTTTCTTCGGAATTAAATTTGGAAACCTGCATAACTAGGAAAATGAAGATGAAAAGAATCATTCTAATATGTACTTTCTTCAGCTTACAGTTGATAAGTGCTCAACAGCAAAAGATCAACTGGATAGGATTTGAAGCGTTGGATGAAGCCTTGAAAACCGAAATTAAACCTGTTGTGATCTATTTTTATACAGACTGGTGCGCATATTGCAAAAAAATGGATCGGAATGCATTTAGAAATTCTGAAGTGGTTTCAAAACTGAACCAGGATTTCTACGCGGTTAAAATGAACGCAGAATCTACAGGTAGAATTGAATTTGAAGGGCAGGTCTTTCAGAATGAACAGGCTAAAACTCAAAGGAACGGTATTCATCAAATTCCGTTGCTTCTGGCCGGTCGTAAAGAAAAACCAATAACTTTTCCAGTAGTGCTGGTTTTGGATAAAAATTTTAGAGTGCTAAGAAAAAGTCACGAATACCTTACTACAGAAAATATGAAGGCATTGATAAGAGGCTAGTAAACGGTCATTTTCCTGACCACGGGTTTTTTCTCTACTAGTCTTGGTTGGAAGGCCTCCCGGTTTATATCGGGGGGCTGTTCTTTTACATCCCTCGCTCTTTCTGGATTTGCTCGTAAGCTTCCTGAACTTTGGTAAACTTCTCCTGAGCTCCTTTACGATAAGCTTCATCCATATGGCCCAGTTTATCAGGATGATACTTTTTGGCCATTTTCCGGTAAGCTTTTTTCACTTCCGCATCGCTGGCAGATTTATCGATCTCAAGAATAGTATAAGCTGAATCGGTATTCTTGAAGAACATAGCCTTGATACTTTCAAAATCCCTTCTTCCAACCTGCAAATATCCGGCAATATCGCTAATCACATTAGCTTCAGCTTCACTTACAAGACCATCAGCTTTTGCGATTCCGAATAAAAAATGAATGATCTGAAGCCTTGTGGGGTATTTAGTTCTAGCAGCAAGATACCTGGCGATATTAGATGCCGAAACCTGCCTGTTCTTAACCACTTCATTGAAAGTCCTGAAAGTAGCATTCGCCCGCTCTTTTCCGTAGGCCTGGATAAAATAAGATCTTACATAATCCAATTCCTGCTGGGAAACGTTCCCATCAGCTTTAATTACAATAGAACTTAGGGATAGAAGATTCAGCTCAAAATCGCCTGGAGAAACACTTTGTTTCCTTTCACCCATCATCGAATTAAAAATGCCCCCGGAAGACCGAATATAATTATCCAGCAACGAACCTATTATAAATCCAAGAATAGCACCGGGAAACCTGAAGTACATATATCCCAGAACTGCGGCAAGCCATTTGATCATCGGGCAATTTTCTTTAGCCGCTAAGATAACATTTTCAATATTTAATTGGTAATCCAGACCTATCAGTTATTGCAGGTAGTTATAAATTGAACCTATTAGCACATAATAATTTGAGATATGTTCACCTGAACTTAATTTGGTATCTTTGTGACTCACTAAAGTTTAATAAAAAGAAAATATATATGTATCCAGCAGATTTAGTAAAACCAATGAGAGAAGATCTTACCAGCATTGGTTTTCAGGAATTACACACTGTAGAAGATGTTGAAAAGGCGATGAAATTGGAGGGAACTACGTTAGTGGTTGTGAATTCAGTTTGTGGTTGTGCTGCAGCGAATGCACGTCCGGGAGCTAGATTATCTCTTCAGAACGCTAAGAAACCAGATAACCTGGTAACCGTATTTGCAGGTGTAGATAAAGAAGCTACAGAAAAAGCAAGAGATATGATGGTGCCATTTCCACCTTCATCTCCATCTATGGCACTTTTCAAGGATGGTGAATTAGTTCATATGTTAGAGCGTCATCATATTGAAGGACGTCCTGCAGATATGATCGCAGAAAACCTTATTGGAGCTTACAACGAATTCTGTTAGTCAGATCTTCACTATAAAACTAATAGGCTGGAAAAATTTTCCAGCCTTTTTTTGTATCTAAACGCAACGAATAGAAATTTTGAACATCTAAATAGCATGAAGAAATTTTTAGTTTTTTGCCTGTTATTAATTTTATTCAATTCCTGTTCTGAAAAGGGAATTGATTCCAGACAGGATTATGAAGAAGAATTGCGTGATCGTTTTCAGAAAATAGAAAATTTGATTGCGCAGGGTAAGTGTGAAAATCCTGAAGATTGCGATTCTATGCCTTTAGGTAATAAGCCTTGTGGTGGGCCCAGTTCTTATGTGATCTTTTCGGAATCTATAGATCGCGATAAACTTGGAGCTATGGTTGAGCAGTATACTGAGCTGGAAAAGGAATACAATGAAAAATTCGGTATCTCTTCAGATTGCTCGTTGGTAGGACCTCCGGAAAATATAGGATGCGTAAATAGTGAGTGCGCACGCATAATGAACGAATAGAATTTTCGGTCATTTTCTTTAAAAGGCTATTTTTGTACTTTTAAATCAAGATGAAAAAAATTTTATCCTACCCTCTTTCGGTACTTTTTTATTTTTTCTTTTTTCTGAACCTGCTGATCTTCCATCCTATTCAGTGGTTATGCCTTAAATTGGGCGGATACCAGGCTCATAAAAAAAGCGTGGATATTTTCAACTTTTTCCTAATGCGTTGCCTTAACATTCTTGGTACCAGCTTTACAGTTGAAAATGAATACGACATTCCGGTAAACAGAACCTGCATTTTCATATCCAATCACCAGGGAATGTATGACATTCCTCCTATTATCTGGTATTTTAGAAAACATCACCCGAAATTCGTGAGCAAAAAAGAACTTGGAAAAGGAATTCCCAGTATTTCCTTTAACCTGAGACATGGTGGCTCCGTTTTGATAGACCGAAAGAATCGAAGAGAATCACTGCTAAAAATGAGCCAGTTTGGTGATTATCTAAAGGAAACCAAACGTTCAGCCGTAATTTTTCCTGAAGGAACCCGAAGCAGAACAGGTGCTCCTAAGGAATTCAGAAAAAACGGGATGATGATGTTATTCAAGAAATTACCAGAAGCGCTTATTGTTCCTGTTACCATCAATAATTCCTGGAAGCTTTTCAAACATGGAAATTTCCCAATAGATCTCGGAGTTCACGTTCATCTCAAAACACATGAACCTATCGAAATAGGTTCAGAAGATCCTGAAGCGCTCGCTGCGAAAGTGGAAAGAATTATTACCGCAGATATCAAGTAAACCATTTTTATGCCTCAAAATTCGTTGATCAAAAACACTATCAAATTCGTAAAAAATACTCTTGAAGGAGCTGAAGGTGGTCATGACTGGTTTCATATAGAACGGGTTTTAAATAATTCACGTTTGATCGCAAGAGGTGAGAATGCCAATCTTGAGATTGTTGAATTGGGAGCCTTACTTCATGATATTGCAGATTCCAAATTTCACGGTGGTGATGAATCCGTTGGTCCAAAAGTGGCCTCAGATTTTTTAAGATCTCAGAATGTTTCTGAGGTAATTATAGAACATGTAGTCAAGATCATTGAAAATATCTCGTTTAAAGGCGGAAATACAGCTCAGAAATTCACTTCTGCAGAATTAGATATTGTACAGGACGCTGACAGGCTGGATGCTATTGGGGCCATTGGAATAGCGAGGGCATTTAATTACGGAGGTTTTAAAGGTAGAGGTCTTTACGATCCTGAAATTGAACCTAAAATGAATATGACCAAAGAGGAATATAAAACTTCAAAGGCGCCCACCATCAATCACTTTTATGAAAAGCTACTATTGTTAAAAGATAGGATGAACACAGAAACCGGCAGGAAGATCGCAGAAAAACGCCATGAATTCATGGAGTTATATCTCGAGCAATTCTATGCAGAGTGGACGGGAAAAAGATAGAGATTAAATCTTTTTCTGGCAGCTTGCGCAAAAATAAGTACTTCTCCCTCCAACTTTGATCATTTCTATTTCTCCTTTTCCATTGGGGCAATCTTCACCTGCATTTCTATGCGGCCTCAAGTAGCTATCTGGTATTTTAATTCCTTCCGTTTTGCTTTTGGTAACCGTATCCAAAATTTCTACCATTTTCTCAAACATTAGGGACAGGTTCTTTTTACTAAGATTTTCAGCTTTGGATTTTGGATGAATACCACTCTGGAATAACATTTCATCAACATATAGGTTTCCGAGTCCGGCGATAAATGACTGATCCATCAAAGCTGATTTTATCACTCCCTTTTTCTTTTCGAAAAGGTCCATAAAATCCTGTTCGGTGAGATCGGTGGCGTGTGGCCCTAGTTTTTGTTGTTTTCGAAATTGTTCCAGATTATCTGTTAGAAACAATTTTCCAAATTTTCGCGGACAGATGAACGACAATTTAGAGCCGTCCTCAAAACTTAAAGTAAGTTGAGCGTGTTTATGAAATTCATCATGATTGAAATAATCCATTTTTCCGGTCATCCCAAAATGAATTACCAGCATTCCCTTTTGCTTTAATTCAATTAGAAGATACTTCCCTATCTGGTAAGTTTCAGAAAACTCATTTTGCAAAAGCCTTTCTTTAAATTCCTTTTTTGGCGATTGAAAGATCTTATCTGCTCCTAGTTCAATATTAACGATCTTCTTGTGCATGCTAGTAGAATCAACATACATTTTCTGGTAGGCAACCTCTGGTAATTCAGGCATCTTTTTTTGTTTTTAAGATACTTAATTCTGAAGAAATTCGTGTTTAAAATAGCTTCATCTGTCCATCCTTGAATTCAGCATGAAGTTTGCAATTAAGTTTAGGACGTTCTTCTTCTCGCATATAAAGTTTCCTGGCTATTTTAAATTGTTGTTTTACCTGGTCTGCAAACTCTCCTTCCCCTTTCATTCTCGTACCAAACCTACTATCGTTAAGACTTCCACCATGGATATTTTCAATTTGATGCAGGACTTTATCAGCTCTATCAGGCATGGTTTTTTTAATCCAGTCTGAAAATATTTCACCGATCGCACCATTCAGCCTTACGATCGTATAGCCCACCCTTAACGCTCCTCTTTCTGAAACTTCCTTAACCAGTGGTAAAATTTCGTGGTTATTAATAGATGGAATTATGGGAGCCATCATCACGGTAACCGGAACATTGGCATTCGCAAGTTTTTCCACCGTCTCCAGTCTTTTTTTGATCGAAGCTGTTCTTGGTTCCAGTATTCTCCTTGTTTCTTCCTGAAGCGAAGTGATGGAAATTGCAGCGCTCACAAGATTATCCTGCGCTAGCTCTTTCAATATATCCAGATCTCTTTGAATAAGTGCATTCTTAGTAATAATCCCTACTGGATGCCTGTACTTCAGAAAAGTTTGTAATAAAGATCGAGTGATCTTCAATTCCTTCTCAACGGGTTGATAACAGTCCGTATTCCCCGAAAGTACGATAGGTTTAGCCTCCCATGATCTGCTTTTTAGTTTTTGCTCCAGAAGACTTACTGCATTTCGCTTTACCAGGATCTTCTGTTCAAAATCCAGTCCTGCGCTATAGCCCCAATATTCATGAGAATTTCGGGCATAGCAGTAAATACAGCCGTGTTCACAACCTTGATATGGATTTAACGAATAATCCATACCAACATCTGGACTTGTAACTTTGTTTACAATACTCTTTGGGAAGGTATCTATGATCGTGGTTTTGGAAGAACTTGACTCATCCCCTTCCGCAGCACAATAATTAAGAAAATCATCTCTCATTTCATGGCTGTGTTCATGAAATTTATTGGAGATGTTGAGCTGAGCTCCACGACCTTTGATATATCTTTCTATAGACATATCACAAAAATATGGAATTTATCCTATTTCATGGATTTTTTACAAGTTTTATAGTTTAGAAGAGTTATTTACTATAGCAAGAATTGCTTTTAAATCTTTCTCAAAATCTAACCAATACTTAAATCTTGTCTCAATCTCAGCCTGGGCAACAGGATAATCTTTATAGAAATTCTTTAATTCAGATTTTAAGCTTTTTTTCATCACATTATTTAAAAACATGATTTCACCATCTGCTCTTTCAAAAGTGTAGAAAACTTGGGAATTATTGATGGCTCCACCAGTTGTGAAAATTGAATATTTATAAAGATTAGTATTGGGACCGATAATTACCGGAGCAAGAAATTTCTTTTTACCTTTTTTGGTAGGCTTGGAATACATTTCATAGGTGATTCCCTTATCGGTCATTGAATAAGCTTTGATGTCATCTGGTAGAAACCTTCTGAACTCTCCTTGGTGATCTTTCACTTCTATTACCGAAATAAAATAATCTTTGGTTGCACCAGAGAAAAATCCCTGTTTATTTCTAATTTCAGCCTGTATCGTATCATTATTATTATCGATATAATAACCTTTTGAGGTCTTTTGAGCAGCAACAATGTTTATTGAACACAGTAAAATAGTAATGAAAATATAATTCTTTTTTGTTTTCATATTAGTTACTAAAAAAGGCTTGATTTTTAAATTTTAGCATATTAAATGTATTCCAAAAACCAATATGATATTCAAAATTGCAAGGATTATTTTGCCAGGTGAAACGACTCAAAAATTTTCATTAATCCTTGCCTCTGCATTACCCCGGAGATAGCCTCCAAAATCAAAAAACCCCGTGCATGACGGGGTTTTCTTGCTTTATTAATTGGAAAGAATTCTATTTCCCTGGAAAATCAGCTTTTCTTTTTCCAAGGAATGCCGTAGTTCCTTCTTTAAAATCCTCGGTTCCAAATGAACGTCCGAATTCATTGATTTCAGTTTCAAATCCGTTCACACCGTGCTCATAATTCGCATTTATTGCTTTTATCGCACCACAAATGGCCACTGTTGAATTCTTCAGGATCTTTCCAGCAATATTTTCTGTGAATTCAATTAATTCTTCAGGAGCCACCACATGATTTACAAGATTGTATTGCAAAGCCTGGTTCGCATCTATCATCCCTGCAGTCATGATCATCTCCATAGCTCTTCCTTTACCAACTAATTGTGGTAAACGTTGCGTACCTCCATATCCAGGAATTACTCCAAGAGAAACTTCCGGAAGACCCATTTTCGCATTATCACTGGCAATTCTGAAGTGTGCCGCCATAGCAAGTTCAAGTCCGCCACCCAGGGCAAACCCGTTCACTGCTGCAATTACTGGTTTTGAAAAATTCGCTACATAATTGAACAGCTTTTCCTGTCCCTCCGCTGCAAGTCTTTTACCTTCTTTCGGGGAATAATCTGCAAATTCACTAATATCTGCGCCTGCTACAAAAGCTTTCTCTCCGCTACCGGTGATGATAACCAGTTTAACATCGTCATTGGCTTTTGCCGCTTTAAAAGCATCATGAAGTTCCTGAATGGTTTCACGATTAAGGGCATTTAATTTTTTTGGTCTGTTTATAGTGATGGTAAGAATATTATCATCAATCTCTTCTAAAATATTATTGTAACTCATAAATTTTATTTTGGAAATCTTACGTTAAATATAGTGCCTTTATTCTGTTTTGAAACAAAACTGATCGTCCCGTTATAATTCTCCACAATATTTTTCACCATTGCGAGTCCGAGACCCATCCCGCTGGATTTAGTGGTAAATTTAGGTTCAAATACCTTGTCTTTGTTCTCTTCGGAAATTCCGGAACCATTATCTGAAACCGACACACAAACTGTAGATTCTTCTTCTTCTACCATTACCAGAATATGTGGATCTTCAACATCCTTAAGTGCCTGAGTAGCATTTTTTACAAGGTTGGTCACCACCCTGATTAATTGTGTTCTATCAAACTTAGCCAGAATCTCTTCTTTTTCGCACTTGAACTCGATATATTTTTCATTGAAAATATCCAGAGCAAGTTTTACGATCTTCGGAACGTTTAGCGTTTCATTTTGCTGCGCCGGCATTTTAGCGAAATTGGAAAATGCCGAAGCGATTGAGCTCATCGTATCGATCTGGTTAATTAAAGTATCGCTATACTCTGCCACTTTTTGATCTATCTCAGGGTCATTTTTATCAAAATTTCGCTGAAAACTCTGCACGCTTAACCTCATTGGAGTAAGCGGATTTTTAATCTCATGGGCTACCTGTTTTGCCATTTCTCTCCAGGCTTGCTCCCTTTCACCAGTTGCCAATTTTACTGCACTTTCTTCCAATTCATCGATCATACTATTATATGCAGAGACCAACGCATAAATTTCTTCTGTTGCGTTAGAAAGTTCGATCTTCTGATTTCGTTTATCAAGCCTGGTCTGGTTGATCTTTTCTGATATGATCTTTAAAGATTTGGTAATATATTTTGAAAGGAAAAAGGAAAGAATGATCGCGATTAGCAGCATAAATAGGTAAACCTCAGCCATTCTCACCAGGAAATTATTAAGGTCACGATTTAACAAGCTATCATCGGGAACGTATGGCAAATAAAGTATAGCCAGAGGTTTAAATCGCTGGTCAACAATATAGGTATAAGAAGACTGAAATTTCTGACCGTTAATTTCCGTTTTCTTCAAATATGTCTTATCCGAAGAAACATCCAGTTTAGCCAGTATTTCATTTGGTATTTTTAACGCCGTGGTATCTTTAAAAAAAGATTCATCAGATTTTATGATCAGCCTTCCGTCGAGATCATAGATATGGATTTGCATTTCATGAACCTCAGCCATCTCATCTATTTTGTGTCTCTCACTAAAGATAGGTTCAAGATTTTCCGTGTCTACGACATAAGTAGTACTGGCCAGAATAAATTTGATGTTCTCCAGGATCGCCTTTTGTTTTCTCTCCAGACGTTCTTCGTGATAATTTTCAGCTTCTTGCTTATATTGATAAACTGTTACCCCGAAGATCAGGATCGAAGCTCCAAGCACCAATAAGATCATGGAGATAAAAATCCGGGTTCGTAAGGATAATTTTAGCAGTTTCATAGTAGCCAGTTGCCTCAATTGTTACAATTATCGCACCATTTCAGGCCTCAGGATTTTTAGATCTGATTCGTTTATAAATCCTAATTCCCAACATCAGCATGATGGCCAGAAGAAAAATTCCAATGACGCCGTAGATCCAGTTAATGGCATCCCTAACGATAACCAGGAATATTACTGAAAATAAAATAAGTGTGGAACCCTCGTTCCAGATCCTCATCTGGTTTGAAGTCCAGGTAATTACATTTTTCTGAAATTTTTTAAAGATGAGATGACATTTAAAATGGTAAGCGTATAGCAATACCACAAACGCGAGTTTTACATGCATCCAGGGCTGCTGCAACCATTCCGGGATCATATAGAGCAGGCTGAAGGCGAAAATACTTGCCAGGATCGCCGATGGCCAGGTGATAATATACCATAACCTTCTGGTCATCAATTTTAATTGATCTGTAAGAATCGTTTTTTCAGGTTCATTTTTCTGACTTGCTTCTATGTGGTAAACAAAAAGTCTCGGGATATAGAACAAACCCGCAAACCAGGTGATCACAAAGATCAGGTGTAGGGCTTTAATATAATTATAGTATTCCATCAGGCTTTTAAAAAGTGATAATGGTTCATTTTAGAAGCTAAGATAGTATGGAAAGGCTTTTGTCCAATAAAAGACTCTAAGAGATTTCTCTTCATAAAAATATGGTTAGCGCAGTTTTAAAGATAAGGAATTAAAGAAATCCTGAAGTTCATCGATTATTTCAGGGTATTTACTATTTCTTTGTTCAAATAATAAGCTGTCACTATCGTACTCAGGACATCAGCTATAGGAAAAGAGATCCAGACACCAATTTCATCAAAGTAATTCGGAAGTATTAAAATTAAAGGAATGAATATAAATCCCTGCCTGGAAAGCGTTAGCAGAAATGCGGGAACCGCCTTACCTATCGCCTGGAAATAGGCCGCACCAATTAACTGAATAGCTACGATTGGTATTGCAGCAAAAACCCAACGCATGGCAGATGGAGTTTGCTCTATTATTGATGGTTCCTGAGTAAAGATTTTTACGAGCGCCGGGGCGAAAAACATAATTCCCAAAAAGATCAATAAACCCATTAAACAGGAATATAATATGGCCGTATTGATACTCTTTCTTACCCTCGAAAATTTTTCAGCGCCGTAATTAAAGCCTGCGATGGGAAGAAATCCTTGAGTAACTCCGAGCACGGGGAATAATGCGAACATGAGCATTCTGGCGATAATTGCATAAACAGTAACCGAATCTTCACCACCTAGGTCAAAGAGAATATTATTCATCAATAAATAGGTCACACTTACCACAGCCTGCCGTGCAAGTGTCACCACACCTAAAGAAGAAATCTCTTTTAAAATTGGAAAATCAAGGCGGAAGTGAGAAAAGCTTAATCTCAATTCCGAATTTTTAGAAAGGAAAAACCAGACAATATAACCCAGACAAAACAGATATGAAGCAGTGGTTGCAAGTGCCGCACCTTCCATTCCCATATCCAGCCTGTTAATTAGAATATAGTCGAGTATTAAGTTTCCAACTGAAGGAATAATCATCGCCGTCATGGCGAATCTAGGTTTACCTTCTGCCCTAATCACATTATTACCCATCATGGCCAGCGCCAGGAGAGGAACTCCGCATAGAACGATGATATAATAGATCTTTGCAGGATCAAATATTTCGCCTTTTCCACCAAAAGCCGGTATAAGATCATCTACGAAAATAAGTCCGGGAATTACCAGCCCTATTGCTAATAAAATTGTAAGCGTGATCTGGTTTCCAAAAGTTTTCAAGGCTTTCCCGTGTTCATCGGCTCCCAGTGCCCTGGAAATTATAGAAGAACCTCCAATACCAATCGCCATACCTAAAGCGGCGATAAAGAAAGATACCGGTAGCACAACGTTGATGGCTGCAATAGCGATAGGACCAATCCAGTTTCCAACAAAAATGGTATCGACAAGTATGTTTAAGGACATTACAAGAATTCCAACGGAAGCAGGAAGCGCCTGTTGAATAAGAAGCTTTCCAATAGGCTTTTCGCCCAGTTCTTTAGAATTCTTGACTGCCATCAGGCTTCAACAGGCTTTTGGTGAGCCCATTCGTCTATCCAACGTGATAAAACTTTAACCCAATCTTCACGGTCATTAAGGCAAGGTACCACGGTGAATTTTTCTCCACCAACTTCATGGAAAATCTCTTCCCCTTCCATAGCGATTTCTTCCAGCGTTTCTAAACAATCTGAAACAAATGCCGGAGTAACAATGGCCAGTTTTTTCATTCCCTGTTTTCCGAATCTTTCAATCGTTCTGTCTGTATAAGGTTTTAGCCATGGATCAAATCCAAGCCTTGATTGAAAGGAGACGCTAAAAGTATTTGGTTTCAGCTCGAGGTATTCGGCAACAAGCCTTGTAGTTTCAAAACATTGATGACGATAGCAAAATTGATGGGCTGTTGATGCCGTCTGGCAACATGAGCCATCGATCTTACAGTGCGAATTTGTGACATCACTTTTCCTGATATGTCTCTCAGGAACTCCGTGATAAGAAAATAAAATATGTTCGTACTCTTTATCTTTCAGAGTTTCAGCGATACTGTTTCCCAGAGTCCTGATGTAATCTGCGTGATTGTAAAACGGTGGGACTGTAGTGAACCTCATTTCAGGAAAATGTTCCTTTCTGAGTTCTTCGGCAAGCACCAAGATAGTTTCTGTAGTTGCCATCGCGAATTGCGGATATAATGGAAATAGCAAGACTTCGTTTACTCCTTTATCATGTAATTCCTGCAATCCCTGCATTATGCTTGGTGTACCATAACGCATAGCCAAAGCGATAGGTACAGAAGTTTGCTCATCGACCTTGGATTGAAGTCTTTCTGAAAGAACAATCAACGGAGATCCCTCTTCCCACCATATTTTCTGATAAGCTTCAGCAGATTTTTTTGGTCTCGTGTTAAGAACAATTCCTTTTACCAGGAGCGTTCTAGCCCACAAAGGAACATCAATAACCCGCTCATCCATCAGGAATTCGCCAAGGTATTTTTTTACATCTTTTGGGTCGGTACTTTCGGGAGACCCCAGGTTAACCAGCAGTACACCTTTACTCATAATTTTTCTTTTTCAGCTCAAAAATAATATTCTATAGGGTTCTTTTCATAGAATTTTCATCGGACTTTTCTATGATCAGATAATGATCAGTTGGACATGGCAAATTTGATGCACCTTTCCAAATGATCAAGAAATTCCGGTTCCGTATAAGAATCAGAAGTATGACCTCCACCGGTGTAAATTGAAATGCCTCCGCCGCGATAATTTTGATACCAGGCTATTGGATGAAATTTCCCATTTTCTCCACCCTCATAAGATGTTTCATCCAGGCTCATCAAAATATTCAGGCCTTTAGAAATATCTTCATAATTATACCATTCATCTGTTCTAATCCAGGTTTCCTCCTGAAAATCTTTCAGTGTAACATGATTTCTGTTTTCAATAAGAATTTTTGCTTCCTGAATTTTTGGGTGACTTTTAAACTTTGCTCCTACAAGATCTGTATACCAGGGCCAGCCATATTCGGTATCTGCAGCGGCATGTATTCCGAAAAAATTACCGCCATTGTCCATATAGGCCTGAAAAGCATTCTGCTCGTCCAGGTTAAGAATATCGCCAGTTGTATTTAGAAATATGACCAGATCTAAGTCATTCAGGTCATTCTCCGTAAAAAATCTGCTATCCTGGCTGGCTATGGTTTTAAATCCGTTTTCATTAGCTAGTTGTTGAATAGCCTGAATTCCGGTTTCGATAGAAGAATGTCTAAAACCTTCTGTTTTTGAAAATATCAAAACCTGTTTGTCCTGCGCTTTTAAATAAAAGCCGGAAAAAAGTAAGAAAATGAGTAAGTAGTAACGCATGGCTTAATTTACTGAAAGTGTATATTTCTTCGGAGTCGTTCCAAATTTCTTTTTAAATCCTGCTATAAAATGGCTCGCTGTGCTATAACCCACTTTTAAGCCTACTTCATTTACATTGTATTCGCCGGTTTCCAATAATTTACGGGCATATTCCATTTTATAGTCGAATAGAAAACTATAAACCGAATCGCCATAGATCTGTTTGAACCCCTCTTTTAATTTTTTCAAGCTCAGACCAATTTCATCAGATAATTCCTGAAGACTTGGTGGTTCGGCCATTCTTGAGATCACAATATCTTTGGCTCTTCTAATCTTTTTAATATTCTCTTCGTCGCTTAGAAACGGACATTGTTCCAGGTCTGGATTTTCAGCTTTATTGAAATAGAGGCTTAGCAGTTCAAATGCCTTAGCCTTGAAATATAGGTTTTTAATACTTGGCGTAAGATTAAAATTCATCAATTGATTCAGCACCACCGCCATGGAAGGTGAAATTGCCGCGTCCTTATAATATTTCTTATCCTTGTTGTCGGCGCTGAGAAAAGTGATGTAATCGGCTTCTTGAGAAAATAATGCGTGAAACTTTTTTATAGAAATAACCAGTGAAATAAGCCAGGATTCCGGTTCCATAGAAACATTTAAAGGCAGATCCCTCTGTGGATTATAGAGAAGCAAAGAATTCTCTTCCTGTAGCGGCAACTCATAATTCCCGTTATTAAAAAGAAACCTGCTGTTACCCTTTACATTGAAATGAAACTGAATAAAACTATTGTCTATATCTCTGGACATAAGTTTACTACCTCTGGTATCGTTCTGAAATTTCAGAATAAAAAAACCATCTTCTATCTTTATCTCCTCAGAGATACTTACAGCGTTATTTTTTAAATGATCTTCCATATTATTCAATTTTTATCTATTTAGAATCAGTCTAAACAAATTACCTGAAACAGGCTATCATTACTACAAAAGTATGGCATTTTGAAGTTTTCGGTCTTAAATTAACGATATTTATCATCTATCGACACATTTAGTGCTTCCAGCGTTACTTTTTGATTTAGCCTTGTCTTATTTTTGCACGCGTATCATCCTAAACAGATACATGGAAGATTATCATATTTCTAGAGGAAAGCACTTTTATACTATTGGTTTAAGCTACAAGAAAGCTGATGCCGAGATCAGAGGACATTTCAGTCTTACTGAAGAATCAAAGCAAAAGCTTCTGGAACAGGCTAGAGACGAAGGTATTGATGGTATTCTGGTCACCTCAACCTGCAATAGAACCGAGATCTACGGTTTTGCGCAACATCCCTTTCAATTGATAAAATTACTTTGTGAACATACTCACGGAACCGTTGAGGAGTTTGAAAAAGTAGCTTACGTATATAAAAACAAGCAGGCGATCTCTCATATTTTTAGAGTCGGTACAGGACTGGACAGCCAGATCCTTGGAGATTTTGAAATCATCAGTCAGTTAAAAATAGCTTTCGTAAGATCTAAGAAATTAGGTCTGGTGAATGCATTTCTGGAGCGTTTGGTGAATGCGGTGATCCAGGCCAGTAAAAGAATAAAGAACGAGACAGAGATCTCTAGCGGGGCAACTTCTGTTTCTTTCGCTTCGGTACAATATATATTGAAGCATATAGAAGATGTTTCAGAAAAGAACATTTTGCTTTTCGGAACCGGGAAAATAGGACGAAATACTTGTGAAAACCTGGTAAAACATACCAGGAACAATCATATTACTCTTATTAACCGGACAAAGGATAAAGCGGAAAAGATCGCTGGAAAGTTCAACCTGATCGTCAAGGATTACGCCGATCTACAGGCAGAAATTAGAAATTCGGATATTTTGATTGTCGCTACAGGTGCTCAAAATCCAACTATTTCAAAAGAGCTTATTTATCCTAAAAAAGAATTACTGGTTCTGGATCTTTCTATCCCGAAAAATGTTTCAGACGATGTAGATGAACTGGAAAATGTGAAACTAATTCATCTTGACCATCTTTCCCAAATGACAGATGAGACATTGGAAAGAAGGAAGCAATTCATTCCACAGGCACAGGAGATCATCGCTGAAGTGGAAGAAGATTTTAACCAGTGGCTGGAAACGAGAAAATTTGCACCAACCATCAAAGCTTTAAAGAAAAAGCTGAAAATGATGAAAGATGCAGAACTCGATTTTCAGAGAAAGAAAATAACCGATTTTAATGATGAACAGGCAGAAATCGTGAGCAACAGGATCATTCAAAAGATCATGAAGCACTTCGCCAATCATCTAAAAGGAGATACGGAAACTACCGATGAAAGCCTGGAACTTATCCAAAAGGTTTTTCAGCTTGAAGAAGTTAGAAAATGAGCAAAGTAATTAGAATTGGTACGCGAGACAGCGAACTGGCCCTATGGCAAGCGAAAACCGTTCAAAATGCTCTAGAAAAAACAGGTCATAAAACTGAACTTGTTCCAGTAAAATCCACAGGGGATCTTAATCTTGATCAGCCCTTATACGAAATGGGAATTACCGGCATCTTTACCAAAACCCTTGACGTCGCAATGATCAAAGGGGATGTTGATATTGCCGTTCATTCCATGAAAGATGTTCCTACTGCGCTGCCAAAAGGCATTGTGGAAGGTGCCGTAATGAAAAGAGCCAGCAATAAAGACATTCTTGTTCATAAAGGAGTGGAATTTCTGGAAAATGAGAACGGGACGATCGCAACCGGTAGTCTTAGAAGGAAAGCGCAATGGTTGCACAAATTCCCGGAACATAAGGTCGTGGATCTTCGCGGAAATGTTAATACACGCATGCAGAAGCTGGAAGACAACGACTGGAATGGTGCAATTTTCGCTGCTGCCGGCCTCGAAAGAATTGAGATTAAACCTGAAAACTTTATAGACCTTAATTGGATGATTCCTGCACCAGCCCAGGGAGCGATGCTTATTGTAGCAATGGAAAATGATCCTTATTGCCGTGAGGCTTTGGCGATGCTGAATCATGAAGAATCTCAGGTTTGTGTACATATAGAACGAGAATTTTTGAAAGTCCTGGAAGGCGGTTGTACCGCACCAATTGGAGCATTAGCAAAAAAGGTAAATGGTCATATTCATTTTCACGGAGCGCTTTTCAGCCTTGACGGAAAAAAGAAAATTGAGGTAGAAAGAGCTCTTCCGTATGAAGAAATTGAAAATATGGGAAAAGAATGCGCTCTTGAAATTCTGAATAATGGCGGAAAAGAATTAATGGCGAGCATCAAATCTGTATTAAACAACTGATCTATGGCAACGGTGCTTTCTACAAAAAAGCTTGCTGTAAATCAAAAGGAATTATTGCTGAATGCAGGCATTGGCCTTGTAGAATATGATGCTATTTTAATAGAATTCATAGATTTCAATATAAATGAGAAGATCATACCCAATGCAATTTTCACAAGCAAGAATGCTGTAAAGGCTATTCAGAAAAAAGATGTTAGAATTGAAAATTGCTTTTGCGTAGGGGAAAAAACTGCGGCGCTGGCCAGGAATAATGATATTTCGGTAATAGAAGTTGAAGCAAACGCCAAAGATCTCGCCAATAAGATCATTGATAAATACAAGGATAAAAAATTTCAGTTTTTCAGCGGTAACAAGCGCAGAGATGAATTACCTGAAATATTGATAAGACATAACATAAATTTTAAAGAGACCACAGTTTATAAAACCGGGTTAAGCGTTGAAAGATTTGAATCTGAATTCGACGGAATTCTATTTTTCAGCCCCAGTGCGGTACAGAGCTTTACGCAGGAAAATGAGCTTAAAACGACTGCCTTTTGTATTGGAGAAACCACTGCAGAAGAAGCCAGAAAACATACGGAAACGGTCATTACAGGCTCTAATCCGGCTATAGAAAATGTGATCGTAAAAGTTGTCTCGAATCTTAAAGACAAATAAAAACATCAGGAAATGATTAAGAACGACCTGTTATTAAAAGCATTAAAAGGAGAATCTGTAGAGCGTCCACCAGTTTGGATGATGAGACAGGCAGGAAGATATTTACCGGATTTCATGAAACTAAAGGAAAAATATGATTTCTTCACTCGTTGCAGAACTCCAGAATTAGCTACCGAGATCACTGTTATGCCTATCAGACAGATCGGTCCTGATGCTGCTATTCTATTTAGTGATATCCTGGTAGTGCCACAAGCGATGAACATCGATGTAGAAATGAAACCAGGTGTTGGTCCATGGTTACCGAATCCTGTAAACACTGCAAAGAAGGTAGATAATGTGATCGTTCCTGATGTAAATGAGGAATTACAATATGTATTTGACGCCATAAAGCTTACCAAACAGGAATTAAATGATGAAGTTCCGCTGATCGGTTTTGCCGGTTCACCTTGGACGATCCTTTGTTATTGTGTACAGGGACAGGGTTCGAAAACCTTTGATAAGGCGAAAAGATTCTGTTTCATGGAGCCGATAGCTGCACATACTTTACTTCAGAAAATTACCGATACAACGATCGCTTATCTAAAAGAAAAAGTAAAAGCAGGTGTTGATGCAATACAGCTTTTTGATTCCTGGGGCGGGCTTCTGGAACCTAAGGATTACCAGGAATTTTCCTGGCAGTACATGCAGCAGATCATCAATGCTCTTAAAGATGAGGTACCTGTGATCGCTTACGGAAAAGGATGCTGGTTTGCTTTAAAAGAAATGTCTCAGTCCGGAGCTTCAGCATTAGGAGTCGACTGGACGTGTGAAGCTAGAAATGCAAGATATTTAAGTGGCGGCCAGATCACTTTACAGGGAAATTTTGATCCCGCGAGGTTATATTCTAAGCCTATCGAGATCAAATACATGGTAAACGATATGATCAAAGCTTTCGGTAAAGACAGATATATTGCTAATCTTGGTCATGGAATTCTTCCGGATATTCCGGTAGACAATGCCAAGGCTTTTGTAGATGCGGTGAAAGAATACAGGGGATAAATGATCGTTAAAAGGCTTCGGAGTTTATCTTTTAAAAGCTTCTTCATTTTAGGAGGTGTTTTTATAACAAAGCCTTTTTTAATTCTTCCGACCTACCAAGGAACCAGGAATACGATTCTAGCCTGTAATGATTGTTTTGGAAAAAAACATCATGGAGACAACAAGGCTAATGCGTTCAGACATGCGTTATGGAACTATATGCTTTGTGAACAAGCTTACCGTAGAACAGGTTCTGTTGAGCAAGCTATTGAATGGAGCAAAAAGATAACCGACCTCCACGAGGATCTCTCTCCAAATGCTGAACTGGCCAGAGCCATGGATCTCCATAACAATAGGATTGGCAGGGAATTCTTTGCAGCAAAATTCGAAACCGATCATGATCATATTCAGGAATTCAGACTAATGAGTCAGAATGCTTTAAAAATATCTTCCATCGAAGATATGATGATAATAAAAAATGAGTTGGTCTATATAGAAGATTGAAATTTCAAAAGATGAAAGAGAAGTTTTACCAATATATTCAGGATTTACAGGATAAAATTACTTCTAAACTTGAAGAAGTAGACGGAAAAGCAAAATTCCAGGAGGATATTTGGAAACGCGCTGAAGGCGGTGGCGGCAGAACAAGAGTTATTGAAAATGGCGCAGTATTTGAAAAAGGCGGAGTAAACATTTCTGCTGTTTACGGTGCGCTTGCCCCTGCTATGCAAAAGTATTTTAAAGTTGGCGACGTAGATTTTTTCGCTTGTGGATTGAGTTTAGTGCTGCATCCTAAAAATCCGATGGTCCCTACAGTTCATGCGAACTGGAGATATTTTGAAATGTATGAAAAGGATGGAACGGTAATAGACCAATGGTTTGGAGGTGGACAGGATCTTACTCCATATTATCTCTTTGAGGAAGATGCAAGACATTTCCACCAGGTATCTAAAACTGCCTGTACACCACATGGTTTTTCACTTTATTCTGAATATAAGAAGAAATGTGATGAATATTTCTGGAATGCACATCGTGATGAAGCACGAGGAATTGGTGGATTATTCTTTGATTATTTAAAAGGTGACAGTCATATGAAAATTGAAGACTGGTTTAATTTTGTTACCGATATTGGAAATTCTTTTCTGGATGCCTATGTACCAATCGTAGAAAGAAGGAAATCACTATCTTATACTTCAGAAAACCGAACCTGGCAGGAAATAAGAAGAGGTCGCTACGTGGAATTTAATTTGGTTCACGATAAAGGAACTTTATTCGGGCTTAAAACAAATGGCCGTATAGAAAGTATTCTTATGAGTTTGCCACCACATGTACAATGGGTGTACGATCATCACCCGCAAGAAGGTAGTCCTGAAGCTAAACTCCTGGAGGTTCTAAAAACTCCAAGATCATGGGTCTAAAATCTTTTTTTTCAGTATTACTTCTTTTTTCGTTTTTAGCTCTGGGAGCTCAAAATTCTGAATCACAAACCGATTCTATATCTAAGGGCGAATACATCCAGAGTTTTCCCGATAAGTTCACGGCAAGGCTTTTCTATGTAAATACTTCTAACTCCTTTGAACTAAGCAACAGAAATACAGCGGAGTCAATCTCTTTAATTCCTAACAAACAAGATAAAATAGGATCCAAAGTATCCTATAGAGGATTGAGCCTTTCCTACTCTTACGCACCAGATTTCCTGGCTGAAAATGAGGATAATGAAGGTTCGCGTTTATTCAATATCAACTTGCGGAGCTATTTTGGAAAATGGATGCAAACCATAGATGTTTATAGCGAAAAAGGCTTTTACGTAAAAAATGCTTTTAATGAAGTCTACCTTCCAAAAACAAAATCGTTCAAAATTGGTGGTACCACAGGTTATATTTTTAACGAGAATTTTTCGTTCAGAGCTATTACAAATCAAGATGAAAAACAGGTAAAAAGTGCCGGTTCTTTTATTCCTCAATTAATTTATTATTATACCAATTACAAAATTCGCATTGAAAATGAAGGCGATCAGGGAGTGGACGAAAAATACCATTCTACAGATGTGGCAATTAATCCCGGCTATTATTATAACTGGGTTCCTACTGAAAATTTATTGCTATCTGCAGGTGCTTCCGCGGGAATTGGCGCGAATTTTTCCAGTGGTTCCAATGCTGAAAGTTTAACTTCATTCCTATACGATTTAAATTTTAGAGGTGCGCTTTTATATGATTTTTCAGACTTTTATGCCGGAGCGCAGTATAGCTACCTGATTTTAAACCATAATTCAGATCGTTCTACCTATACCGAAGATAATATTCCATATTTTCAGGCCTTTATCGGCTATAGGTTTGATGCACCGAAAAGGGTGAAAGAACTTTCAGATAATATCAACGATAAGATAGATTCAATAAAAAATTAAAGACATGTTTCCATTACGCAGAAATAGAAGATTAAGAACTAACGAAGCTATAAGATCTATGGTTAGAGAAACTATTATCTCGCCAAATGATTTTATCGTTCCCCTATTTATAGTTGAAGGGAAAAATGTAAAAGAAGAGATAGGATCTATGCCCGGATATTTTAGGTATAGTCTTGACAATATTGAAAAAGAAGTAAAAGAACTCTGGAAGCTTGGATTAAAATCTGTTTTACTTTTTGTAAAGGTTGCTGAAGACCTTAAAGACAACGCAGGAAAGGAAGCCATCAATCCTGAAGGCCTTATGCAACGAGCTGTAAAAACTGTGAAAAATGCTGTTCCTGATATGATCGTTATGACCGATGTAGCTCTTGATCCATATTCACAATATGGGCATGACGGAATTATAGATGACGGAAATGTTTTAAATGACGACACCTCAGCAGTTCTGGCCGAAATGTCGCTTTCTCATGCAAAAGCAGGTGCCGATTTTGTTGCACCGAGCGATATGATGGATGGACGTATTTTCGAGATAAGAAGCTTACTTGAAGATGAAGGTTTTCACGATACGGGAATCATGAGCTATTCGGCGAAATATGCCTCTGCATTTTATGGTCCATTTAGAGATGCCCTGGATTCAGCTCCTGTGGAAGCTCAGAATATTCCGAAAGATAAAAAGACCTACCAAATGGATCCATCCAACCGTGATGAGGCCATTAGAGAAACGTTGATGGATATCGATGAAGGTGCAGATATAGTGATGGTAAAACCTGGATTATGTTATTTAGACATCGTTAGAGATATAAAGAATACAGTAAATGTTCCGGTTTCTGTTTACCAGGTAAGCGGGGAATACGCCATGATCAAAGCTGCTTCAGAAAAAGGCTGGCTAGATCATGATGCAGTAATATTAGAACAGTTAACAGCCATCAAACGTGCCGGGGCAGATATGATCGCTTCCTATTTCGCAAAAGATGCCGTGAAATTGATCTCCTAATCACAAAAAAATAACTAAATTTTAAAGTTACGAATCGTTTTTAGCGGTAGCTTTGTATAGTGAAAAATAAGAAACATACTTTTCTGGGTATCTTGTTGTTGCAGGTGTTTATTCTTACCTCAACCACAAATGTTTTTGCTTTTTCTGAACCGTATCTGGATCTGGATTCGAGAAAAGGAGAATTTTTCCAGGTCTCTTTTAACAAGCAGGCGGTTCTAATTGAGGAAAGTATCTCTGAAATTAGTTTTCAGAATTCATCAGAATTTGAAAATGACTTTTTTCCTTTTTACCCGGACTATCAAGCACAAAATTTTTCACACGGTCTCTATTCTGAGTCTGATTTACATCCTGATTTTCAGACAGATCTCCGAAATATTCTGAAGACTCAGATCTATCCTTTTCACTCCTTCTGGTAAATAATTAGAGTTTTATTGATTAAAAAGTATCCCGCGATCAAAAGATTCCGGGATCGTATGCAATTACTTTAATTTTTATAAAAATGGACAAATTTTCAATAATGATAGGAACAGCGCTGCTTATAGTTTTCATGTTCCCAATAATCTATGTTTTAATAAAACAAAAATCAAGAGAATCGAAATTAAGAAACGAACTGAACAAACTGGCTTCTCAGCATGGACTGAATATAGACCGTTTCGAAACTTTCGGCCATCTAAGCCTTGGTCTGGACAGCAACAATAAAAAGCTTGTGGTCATCGATCCTAAAACCGAAATAGATCATGAAATAATAGACTTGAAAAAAGTCAATAAGATCAATATTTCGAAGCGAATATTAAAAGATCAAAACAGGAAAGAGCATATTATTCATCTTGGACTGGAAATTCTGGAAAGAGATTCTGCAAGACTTACGGAGATTGTTTTCTATGATGAAGATGACTACGAAAGCACAGATGCTGAAATAAGATTACATGAAGCACAAAAATGGGATGAGATTTTGCAAAAAAATCTTGCCTTCTAAGTACCGTCTTTGCTTGATACTTATCAGCCTTCCTGAAATAAGGAGGGCTTTTTTATTCCCTTTTATCATTTCTTTGTAAAAAAATGCTTTCAGAATATATAAATTAGCCAGTCTAATAGACATTTAGGCGTATGGGTTTACTTATCACTTTTGCCGTATTATCAATATTTTTCTCTTTCATGTGTTCAATACTGGAAGCAGCGCTTCTTAGTATCACACCTTCATTTATCAAGATCAAAAAGAAGGAAGGGAAAGCTTATGCTACCACCCTAGCTCATTTGAAGCAGGATATAGATAAGCCGCTGATTGCAATACTTACCATAAATACCATTGCTCACACCGTTGGTGCAATTCTGGTAGGTGTTCAGGCAGAAAAAACCTTCGGAGATGGAGGTAATGCAGTGGGAATAGTTTCTGCGATCATGACACTGGCCATTTTAGTACTTTCGGAGATCATCCCAAAAACGATCGGAGCAACTTACTGGCAATCCTTAGGAAATTTCACAGCGAAAGCTCTTAAAATCATGATCTTTCCTCTGAAATATACCGGTATTTTATGGCTAATGATGCTAACCACTAAATTGATTGGAAAATCTGCACACGTAAGTACGATGAGTAAGGAGGAATTTGCTGCCATTACCGATGCTGCGGAAGAAGATGGAGTTTTTGAAGAAAGCGAAACCACCGTAATCAAAAACTTACTGGTGTTTAAATCTGTGGAAGCAAAAGATGTGATGACACCATTTTCAGTTGCGATTACCGAAGACGAGAGTATTACCCTGGAAGAATTTCACCAGACCCATAAAAACCTGAAATTTTCAAGAATTCCTGTATTCAAGGATAAATCAAATAATGTTTCAGGGTTTATCCTGAAAGATGATGTACTTGAAGAAATGATCGAAGATCGTGGTAAGCAACCGCTGAGCAGCATTAAAAGAGATATTCTGGTGACTAAGGATAATACTCCTATCCCGGAGCTTTTTGAGATCTTTGTTCAGAAAAGAGCGCATATTTCCATGATCGTAGACGAATATGGTAATGTAACCGGAATTGTTACAATGGAAGATATTATTGAAACCCTGTTAGGGCTTGAAATAATGGACGAGAGCGATAGCGTGGAAGATATGCAGATGCTGGCCAGGAAAAACTGGGAAAGGCGCGCTAAACGTCTTGGATTGATCCAGAGAAAACAAGATCAGGAAACTGAGAACGCCGTCGAGGGAGAACCTAAAACCAATGGAGAAAGCCAGGATTAACACTCCGCTTGGAATTGCTGAAATTAGCGGTGATGAAAATGGAATTTTTTCGGTTCAGGTTTTTGATGAGGGTGAAATTTCTAAAAATATACCTCAAGTTTTAGGACCTGCCTGTGTACAGTTAGCATCTTATTTCAAAGGTGAATTAAGGACCTTTGACCTAAACTTGAATCCCCAGGGAACGGATTTTCAGAAAAGAGTCTGGAAGCAATTAGTAGAAATTCCTTATGGAAAAACTACTTCTTATCTCCAATTATCCCAGGAATTAGGCGATGAAAAAGCGATACGAGCGGTCGCTGCCGCGAATGGAAAAAACCCATTATGGATCATAATTCCGTGTCACAGAGTTATCGGAAGTGATGGTTCGCTTACGGGATATGCCGGCGGTTTATACCGTAAAAAGTGGCTGTTGGATCATGAGAATCCGCCAAAACAGCAAAGTCTATTTTAAAAATCTTACATTCCTGTTATGAAAAAGTTATTCAAGATCATAGCCTTCATAATATCTTGTCTTTTACTTGTTTGTCTGATCTTGTATGCCACCGGCTACAAGTATATCTTCAAGGGCATTAAAACGACTTATCTCACAGGACACAAAACAGCATTTATAGACGACTATCCATATTTTGAAAACCATGTGATTCAAAATTCAGATGAAGTACAGAATTGGCCATTGAAGCAAGATTTTAATTCTATGGAACCGACTTCAAAATTAGATAGTTTGAATGAGGAGCTAGAAACCGCTGCTTTCCTGATCATAAAAAATGATAGTCTCTGGTTCGAGAAATACTACAACGGATATTCGAGCAAATCCAAAACGAATTCGTTTTCCATGGCTAAAAGCATTGTGACTGCTTTAATGTTCAAAGCAATTCAGGATGGTTTTCTTGAAAATACCGAGCAACCGGTTTCCGATTTTTATCCTCAATTTGATAAAGAGCTTACTGTTGGCGATCTATCTTCTATGGCTTCAGGTCTCAATTGGGATGAAAATTATTACAATCCTTTTGCCTCCACTGCCCGAGCTTATTTTGATGAAAATATCCGTGAACAGGTTTTGGAACTTGAAGTCGTGGAAACTCCCGGACAGGAATTCAAATATCTAAGCGGGAATACCCAACTACTGGGAATGGTGATCGAAAAGGCTACCGGAAAAAGTCTTAGTGAATATCTGAGTGAAAGTTTCTGGAAACCTCTAGGGATGAATGATGAGGCTTTATGGCAAATAGACAGCAGGGAATCTGGAATGGAAAAGGCTTATTGCTGTATTTCCAGTAATGCTCGAAACTTTGGTAAACTGGGCAAACTATTTATCAATTACGGCTCCTGGAACGGTAAGCAAGTATTGGATTCAGCTTTTATAGATCTAGCGTCCAAACCAAGATTCGAAAAAACGCCTTATTATGGTTATGGTTTCTGGTTGAGCGATTACATGGACAAAGATATTTTCTATATGCGCGGTATTTTAGGCCAGTACGTTATTATGATTCCTGAAGATAACCTGGTTATTGTTAGACTGGGCAGAAAACTGATTAGAAGTAAGGACGGAGACAAACATTACAAAGACTTTTATATGTATATTGATGAGACTTATAAAATGTTAGAAAATGCTTCATAAACTCAACCTGGAGAACGTTCTTTTCCTGGATATAGAAACAGTGCCGGAATTCAGAGATTATTCTGAATTAGACGATGAAAAGAAGGTCCTTTGGGAAGAAAAATCCAGATACCAGAGAAAAGAAGAATATACCGCAGAAGAATTTTATGAAAGGGCCGGTATCTGGAGTGAATTCGGAAAGATTATCTGTATTTCCGTAGGTTTTTTCAGCTTTAGAAATGGTAGTAGAAAATTTAGGCTTACCAGTTTTAAGGGAGAGGAAGAAAAGTTGCTTAGGGACTTTACTGCCTTGCTGGAAGAATATTTTTTTCAGCCTTATCACCTTCTCTGCGCACATAATGGTAAGGAATTCGATTTTCCGTATATCGCCCGTAGAATGCTTATCCATAATATGAGATTACCTTCAAAATTAAATCTATTCGGAAAAAAACCCTGGGAAGTACCTCATCTGGACACCTTGGAGTTATGGAAGTTTGGTGATTTCAAACACTACACTTCTCTGAAATTACTTACCCACGTGCTGGGAATTCCGTCACCTAAAGAAGATATTGATGGATCCATGGTTCGGGAAGTCTATTATGAAAAAGGAGAATTAGACCGCATCGTAGAGTATTGCGAAAGAGATGTGGTAGCGATCGCTCAGGTAATCTTGAAACTGAGGCAGGAGAATCTTCTTGGTGAATCTGAGATCGTTTCAGTATAAAGTATTCTTAAAATACTGTTATTCAGAAGTGAAGAAATATCGATTAACTTCTTAAATCCGTAACTTTAATAAATACAGAACCAATAAATTTTTATTTATGTATTTATATATTGAAATGTGGAACGTTACCACTAAATGGATGAAACTGGGTCATGATGAACGTAGAAAACTGATGGATGACATGCATGCGCGCATCAAGAACATGAAAGCAAGCGGAGTAGAAAACCTTGGTTGGGCAAAAAATGATGAACATACACCTTATAGAAGTGATTACAGGTACATGACCGTTTGGAAAATGCCTTCAGTAGAAGAAGTAAAAGTACTGGAAAGTAACCTGGACAAGGTTGGCTGGTACGAGTATTTCTCTCAGGCTAACTCAAGAGGAGAACTGATTTCACAAACAGATGCAATAGACTTTCTTGTAAATATTGAAGAAACATCAACCTCGATGTTATAACAAATAAAAAAAGCCGGATCTGAGATCCGGCTTTTTTCTTGGGGCAATTCATCTTTAAAGTTTGATAAACTTCTTAACGAATTCCTTCTGGCCATCACTAAATCTTACGATGTAAGTACCACTAGTAAGTTTAGCAACATTGATCACCTGATTATTAAGTTTTCCGCTGGCTACTTCATAACCAACTGAATTGAAAATCTTATAATCGAGCTTTCTTCCATCAGGAATATTTACATTCAAACGATTACCACTAACCACAGGGTTTGGATACAAGCTGGCATTGAAAATGTTCGGCTCATTCCCCATCGGTATAGCATCAGTTTTGAAGGTTTGAGCAATAGCCACGCTAGACTGCCCAATATTTACAGTATAATCCTCAACTTCTCCATAAGAGAACGCTTCACACGCTGTTTGTGCTGAATTATATTTCATGGAAACTCTCATTCTGGTTGGTCCCGCACTTGCAGTTGTTGGCACAGTGAAAGATGCAGATAATGTACCACTGCTTGAAGATGAACCGCTTACCACAAGTTCTGAAGCTTCAAAATTTCCATCTTTATCATAATCTATCCAGATCTTCCAGTATTCCGTATAAGAAGAACTTGCAAAACCTGTGCTGATATAGATCGTATTTGATCCATACGGCAGGCTTGCACTCAACGAAGTAAAGTCGGCATAACCACCGTTGTTTCCGGTTACATTATTCAGTTCATTTAAACGTACCAGGTCTATCCACTCATAATTTGAGTTGTTCCCTCTGGAACTGCAATATGAAACTGAAGTACTCTGCGTTGTCACAGAAATAGTATTGGACTTGGCTGAAACGTTATCAGCATCATCTCTGGCTTCTACATAGAAGCTATAAGAAGTCGCTGCGGAAAGTCCGTTTACGGTATAGCTTGTTGAACTAGTAGAAGTATAATAACTTCCATTTCTATAAATATCATAAGCGGCAACTCCTACGTTATCTGAAGATGCATTCCATGAAAGAGAGGTTGAGGTTTGCGTAGTTCCGCTAGCTGAAAGATTTGCCGGTGCAGAAGGTGCTTCCGTATCTGGAGCTCCGTCTCCAATATTTACCGTATAATCCTCTGTTTCTCCGTAAGAGAATGCTTCACAAGAAGTTGGAATTCCATTGTATTTCATGGAAACCCTCATTCGTGTAGCGCCACTAGCTGCTGAAGTAGGAATAGTGAAAGAACCTGAAACCGGAGTGGTTTTTGAAGCAGCTTTGCTCCACACCAATTCTCCTGCATCACCAAAATCACCATTCTGATTATAATCTATCCAAACTGCATAACCTTCGCTATAAACCGTTCCCGTCCAGGTTGGTGTTACCGTGATAGTAGCGGTACTTCCTTTGGAAAGATCTGTTGAAATAGAAGTGAAATCTGTATATCCGTTGGAACCTGAAGAAGTATTATCAATACCTTCTAACTGTACTCTCCCGATATATTCATCAGCAACGCTATTACCTTTAGAAGAACAGTAACTCATATCGCCGTAAGGAGCACCTACTCCAACCGCATAAAAAGCGTTGGTGGTAGCGATTACTTCAGGAGATCCCTCTCCATAAAGGTCTGTAGCTGCCTGGATACTATAAGTTCTGGCATTGGCAAAAGTAGAATTTGCTGAAAGGTATACACTTTCTAATCTGTAAGCGATCTGCGCAGCTTTCTCAATACTTATTCCATTTACGTCATAAGAATCACCAAGATCATTAGTTCCGGATTTTCCAACTGAAAGAATATAGAACCAATGGTTTAAGACACCACTGTTGGTATGAACACCACAATAGTCATTTTGATCTGTTGGCGTGCAGTTTGGATTTTTCCAGTAAGTGCCACCATAAGTATCTGGCTGACCTTCAGCTTTTGGATTACTCATAGAACGTAAAGATTGGCTTCCAGATCTTCTTTCAATATCTTCCCCGATCAACCAGGTAGATTTGTTAGGAGCAGCAAAATATTCCACACAGGCACCCCAGATATCTGAAAATCCTTCGTTCATCGCGCCAGACTCCTTTTGGTAGGCAAGATTTGCAGTGTTTGTACAAACAGCGTGACCAATCTCGTGAGCGGCGACATCTAAAGAAGTAAGAATATCAAAATAAGTACCGCTACCGTCACCATAGGTCATTACGCTACCATTCCAGTAAGCATTATCGTAAGCATTATCATAATGCACATAACTTCTAATCGCAGCTCCCTGGTTGTCAAAACTATTTCGATTGTGGGCGTTCATGAAGTAATCGTAAGTTTTTTCCGCACCCCAATGAGCATCCAACGCACCATTATCTTTTGCAGCATTATCATATTCTGCGGCAGTCCAGTTATTATCATTATCAGTAAAATTCACAGCATTGCTATAATTGGTACCAGTATTCATATCATAGGTTCTGATACCGTTTCCTCGAGTAACATCATTTAAGATATACGATGAACCGCTTAAAGAGGTCTGGATGTTTTTAGAACCACTATACCTTGTGGCGGCAGTTCCTGTAGCAAACATCGTATTTTCAAATGTAGATTTTTTAGATGCTGAAGATCCTTTTTTATTTGCATGACTGAATTTACCGATGTGCTTAATGGTTGCATCATAAAGTAATGCCTGACCATTCTTGGCATCTATGTACAGATTACCTCTACTTACAGGATCTGTTGCATAGATATCAAATTTGTATGCCAGCCGAACTTCTTCTTTAAAGCTCTTTTCATTTACCGCTTCAAATTTCATGGTTGGCAACAATACCAGCTCACCTTGCGGTTTTTCATAACCTATTTTAGCAGCACTTTCTGGATCCTGCCATAAATAAGATTTCGCTCCGATATGCTTTACGGCTTTCTGAAAAGCAACGCGCTCTGAAATAGTAGATTTTATGTCTACATCCTCGATCTTATAATATTCACCGCTCATAGACTGGAGATCTCCGCCTTCCGAGTGAATAGTATAAGTCGCAAATTCAACCTTTATTCCGTCATAGAATAATTGATACTTGTCATGGGTAAAGCCCTGATTATCTCTTTCAGTTTTGATCTTTCTAAATTTTGAACGATCATTTAATTGAAGTTGCTCTTTAAAGAGTTTTTTGTACTCACTGGCTTTAGAATTTGACTTTTCTTTAAATACGATAAGGGTAGGTTTCCCTTTTTCGTCGTTAAATTTTTGTTTTACATCCTTGTCCGAATCCTGGGCCTGGGCCTGGAAGGCGCCTAAAGAAAGGCCTGCGAACAACAATGAATTAAAGAGTAATTTTTTCCTCAATGTGGTAGGGTTTTATTTGGTTATTAATAAACCCGAAAGTAGGAAATTATTACTAAATTAAAGTTAATTTATGTATTTTAACGATTAAATTGTGTCTTTTGTCTATAGGGTTTTGTTCGTTTAACTGAAAATATTAGGAAAATGAGAAACATCTTCTATGGCCTATTTGGTTTTAGAGGGATCATTAAATGCACATAAAGAGGATGAAATTCAATTTTTTCAATAAAAAAAACCGGATCTATAATCCGGCTTTTTTACATCTAGAAATCTTATTACAATTGCATTTCGGGAATATCGCCCTCTATGATCAATTTTCCTTCTGTAGCGTTTTTAATTTCCTCTACGCTAACCCCCGGAGCCCTTTCAAGAAGCTTAAAACCATTCTTAGTTACCTCCAGAACTGCCAGGTTGGTTACAATTTTCGTAACACAACCAACACCGGTAAGCGGGAGAGAGCATCTCTTCAGCAGTTTTGAATCTCCAGCCTTATTGGTATGCATCATAGCAACAATAATATTTTCTGCAGAAGCAACAAGATCCATTGCTCCACCCATACCTTTAACCATTTTACCGGGAATCTTCCAGTTGGCTATATCTCCATTTTCGGCTACTTCCATTGCGCCAAGAATAGTTAGATCTACATGCTGACCTCTGATCATTCCAAAGCTTATCGCTGAATCAAAGAAGCTAGCTCCAGGCAACGCCGTGATCGTTTGTTTACCGGCATTAATAAGATCGGCATCCTCTTCCCCTTCAAAAGGAAAGGGACCCATTCCCAGGATTCCGTTTTCACTTTGAAATTCAACCTGGATATCATCCCTAACAAAATTGGCTACTAGTGTAGGAATTCCAATCCCCAGATTTACATAATATCCATCCTTTACTTCTTTAGCGATTCTTTGCGCTATTCCGTTTTTATCTAATGCCATGTTTATGCTTTTTGTCTTACGGTGCGTTGTTCAATTCTTTTCTCATAATCTTTCCCTTGGAATATTCTCTGAACAAATATTCCCGGAATATGAATCTGGTTAGGATCAAGTTCTCCCGGCTCCACCAGCTCCTCAACCTCAGCTACGGTTATGGTTGCAGAACCACACATCGTTGGATTGAAATTTCTTGCCGTACCTTTAAAAATCAGGTTCCCTGCTTTATCGCCTTTCCAGGCTTTTACAAAAGCAAAATCGGCTTTAAAAGCTTCTTCCAAAACATACATTTTACCGTCGAACTCTCTGGTTTCCTTTCCCTGAGCAACCTCGGTTCCATAACCTGCAGGTGTATAAATTGCCGGAAAGCCCTGCTGGGCAGCCTGGCATCTGGCAGCTAATGTTCCTTGCGGAATCAATTCCACTTCCAGTTCACCGCTAAGCATTTGCTTTTCAAAAATGGCGTTTTCTCCCACATAAGAAGAAACCATTTTATCTATCTGTTTTTTATGAAGTAATTGCCCGAGTCCAAAATCGTCTACCCCGGCGTTATTTGAGATACAGGTAAGATTTTTGACATTCATACGAACCAATTCTGAGATCGCATTTTCAGGAATTCCGCATAGACCGAAACCTCCTAACATAAATGTCATTCCGTCTTTAACGCCTTTTACCGCGTCCTGTACATTATCAACCGTTTTTATGATCATTTTTTGAGAATTTTACCCGAAAATACGAAAATAAAAATGTGGTCGCAACGAATACAGAGCGCGAATTGAATTATATGAAAAATTAAGGGTTGTTCTTTGCCGAATATCTAAAAATCGAGCTCGTCAGGAACAGAATTATCAGCATTCTGATCTGCTTTATAAGTGTTGCAATTCACCTCAATGCTTAGATTTTCCGGTTTTTCAAATGCTTCCTTAGAAATCTTTAAGTCTTCATTTTTGTAAACATCCTTCATATACATTCCCCAGATAGGTAAAGCCATCGTGGCACCCTGACCGTAAGTAATCGTAGGAAAATGTACCGCCCTATCTTCTGCTCCAACCCAAACCCCTGTGGCCAGATTAGGAACCATACCAATGAACCAACCATCACTCTGGTTCTGTGTTGTACCGGTCTTACCTGCGATAGGATTCTTAAAATCATAAGGATATCCAGTCACCGCCCTTTTATAATCAATTCTTTCTCCAGCCCAGGTTCCTCTAAGTCTTACTCCAGATCCAGACTGCGTAACTCCTTCAAGAAGGTTTGTAGTTACATAGGCAGCTTCTTTGCTTAGTACATCTCTGGTTTCTGGAACGTGCTGATACAAAACAGTTCCATTCTTATCTTCAATTCTATTCACTACGACAGGTTTTACATAAACTCCCTGGTTGGCAAACGTACTGAAGGCAGACACCATTTCGAATAAACTTAGATCTGCTACCCCGAGTGCAATTGATGGCACTTTAGGAATGTTAGATACATCTACACCTAATTTTTCAGCTAAATCTATAACTGGTCCCGGACCTGTTTTATCAATTAGCCTTGCAGTAACGGTATTGACAGATTGCGCCAGTGCATTCTTCAGCGTGATCATTCCATCATAATCGCTATTTCCAGCATTCTTTGGAGACCAGTCGTTCTGGTTACCGTGTTTACCAGCTTCAATGGTGAACCTTGATCTTGGTAAAGTATCGCATGGAGAAAACTTCAACTGATCGATAGCTGTTGCGTAAACAAAAGGTTTGAACGTGGATCCAACCTGTCTTTTCCCTTGCTTTACGTGATCATACTTAAAATGTTTAAAATTGGTTCCACCAACCCAGGCTCTTACTTCACCCGTTTGAGGTACCATAGACATCATTCCTGCCTGAAGGAACGATTTATAATATAAAATAGAATCTCGGGGTGTCATTACCGTATCTATAGTTCCATTCCAACTAAAAACACGCATTTCTGCATCTTCGGTAAATGATTTCCTGATCTCCTCTTCAGACTTTCCATTGGCTTTCATCTTTCTCCAACGTTCAGAACGTTTCATGGCACTTTCTACAATGCTTTCAACCTCACTTTTGTCGATATCGCGGAAAGGAGCGGTTGAATTACTTTCATTCTGTCTGTCGAATTCCTTTTGCAAATGAGATATGTGTCTGGAAACAGCCTCTTCAGCATATTCCTGCATTTTGGAATCGATACTGGTATAAATTTTTAATCCGTCGCGATAAAGACTATACTCACTTCCATCTGGCTTTGGGTTTTCCTTGATCCAATCTCCCATAAACTTCTGAAGGTACGCACGAAAATATGTTGCCATTCCTTCATCGTGACCTTCGGGAGTGAATTCTATTTTCATCGGAGTTTTCTGAAGAGAATCCATTTCCTGTTCAGAAATAAATCCGTTTCTATTCATCTGCTGAAGCACCTGATTTCTTCTGGAAAGTACCAGTTCCGGTCTTCTCATAGGATTATATAAAGCGGAATTTTTCAGCATTCCTACAAGAACGGCAGACTCCTCGATCTTCAGTTCTCTTGGCTCTTTGTCAAAATAGATCTTTGAAGCAGATCGTATACCAACAGCCTGGTAAACAAAATCGTATTTATTAAAATACATGGTGATGATTTCCTCCTTGGTATATTGCCTTTCCAGGCGGGTTGCAATCACCCATTCCTTGACTTTTTGAAATACCCTTTCAAAATCATTTTGGGCAACATCTGCAGTAAATAATTGCTTGGCCAACTGCTGAGTAATCGTACTTGCTCCTCCTCTTTGACCTAAATATACTGCTGCTCTAACCGTACCTTTAGCATCTATCCCCGCATGCTGATAGAAACGTTCATCTTCAGTGGCAACTAAAGCCTGAACAAGATGATCTGGCAGATCCTCGTATTTAATAGGAGTTCTGTTCTCGCTGTAATATTTTCCCAGAGTTTCTCCATCAGCTGAAAATATCTCTGTAGCCAGGTTTGTTTCAGGATTTTCTAATTCTTCAAAGGTTGGCATTTTTCCGAATGCTCCCCATCCTGCCAAAAGGAAAATGAAGATTCCAACCAGGATACCTACTCCAAAAAGGGTCCAGAATCCAACAATATACTTGCGATTACTTTGAGTAGATTTTTTAGTTTTTTTTGGTGTGCGGGCCATTTATTTTGCAAAAATTAATTGTCTCTTTTTTCTATGCGGAATCCTACATCGGTGATCCCTTCTAATTCCTTAATTCCGTCAACCTCTCCGTTCTTTCGCATTGCTTGTTGAATGCTTACAGTATATTTTCCGGATTCATCAAATCTTACATTCTCTTTGTACCAAAGCTTATTTTCCTTCACATCTCCGAAGCCTGTTCCCAGCCATTCTCCATTTGGCTTCGTCATTTCATATTCCAGTGTATCACTGATCACTTTTCCCTGCGGAAACTTAATTTCAGTGATCAAAAAAAGGTTGCTATACTGGTAATCGTTGTTATTTCTAACATTTATAAAAAGATCATAAACCTTGGTAGAGTCAATGTTATTCAATTCAAAATTTACCAGCGAGTCCTTATGCCAGCCTCGCAAAGATTTATATTCATCATAAACCCTGTTACGGTCACAGGATGAAATTAATATGATCGTAAAAATCAAAAAAGAAACAGATAAAGCACTACGCATTTTTAGACTTTGAAGTATTCCCTTTATGTTTTTTCCTTTTTTTGTTCTTGTTGTTTCTGCGCTTACGGTGTTGTTGCTTCGGTTTATCAAATCTCGTTAAACTATCCTCACCAATTCCGTTGCTAAAACTTTTCTTGTCATTAGCCTCCAATTGCAGATCTAATGCATACTCTTCGAGACTCCCAACAGATTCATCTTTTTTGTTCTTAGCGATGATCTTATTTGCCTGTTCTGGCGTTAAAGTATGCCAGTTCATCCACTCTCCTTCATAAGCATACCACAGAAGACCTTTGAAAATGTCAATTTTTTGACAAACGGCAGTCCCCTTTTTCGTCTTTAACTTAACGTCAGTTTTCGGAAAAGATTTTAATGCTTCCAGATAAGTATCTAATTCGTAGTTCAAACAGCATTTAAGCTTACCGCATTGACCCGCCAGTTTCTGCGGATTAAGTGATAACTGTTGATATCTGGCCGCGGAAGTACTTACAGATCTAAAATCAGTAAGCCAGGTGGAACAACAAAGTTCACGACCACAGGAACCAATTCCGCCTAAACGGGCAGCTTCCTGCCTTAGTCCGATTTGCTTCATTTCAATACGAGTATTGAATTCACGAGCAAATTCTTTAATTAACTGCCTGAAATCTACACGATCTTCAGCGGTGTAATAAAATGTACATTTTGAGCCATCACCCTGAAATTCTATGTCGCTGATCTTCATGCTCAGTTTGAGCCTGATGGCGATCTGCCTGGAGCGCTGTTTTATCTTTTCCTCGCGATCCCGGGCTTCCTGCCAGACGTCAATATCTTTTTGAGATGCTTTTCGGTATATTTTTAAAACTTCTCCGGAATTAGGATCTTCTTTCTTCTTTTTCATCTGAACCCTCACCAGCTCACCGGTAAGACTTACGATTCCGACATCGTGACCCGGGCTGGCTTCAGTAGCCACCACATCACCAATGCTTAAACTAAGATTTTCAGTATTCTTGAAGAAATGTTTACGCCCGTTCTTAAAACGGACCTCAACAAAATCGAAAGGTTCCACCCCTCCCGGAAGAGACATATTTGAAAGCCAGTCAAATACCGTAAGCTTGTTACAGCCATCGGTTCCACAGGTTCCATTGTTCTTACATCCTTTCGGCTGACCGTCTTTACCGGTCGAGCAACTTGTGCAAGCCATATATTATATATATTGAGGAAGCCGCTTTTGTGCATGTAATCCATCATTCTGTCCAGCCCTTAAGGCAATATCGCAGAATCTCCTTCATCTTCACGGGCCTTATTTCAGCCAGATGCACATTTTAAAGCACCTCCTTGAGGTTCATAAAAAATTTTCAACAGTAAATATACCAATATTAATTGGCACCACCATTTTAGAAAAAACCTATTGCTTGAAACGTAAAACCTCAGATCTTCCTTTTTTAAAGATCTTATTGCTTGCTCCTTTTCCTTTGCGAAGTGCTTTTTGTTCTTCATAAGGCAATGCTGCAATTTCTTTACAGTCATCTGAACAGCAATTGTTCATTTTTTCAGCACATTCCTCGCACTGAATAAATAGCAGGTGACAAGCCTCGTTAGCGCAATTCACGTGCGTATCGCAAGGTTTTCCACATTGATGACAACTGGCGATCACATCTTCTGAAATTCTTTCGGCACGTCTATGGTCAAAAACGAAATTCTTACCGATGAATTTATTTTCCAGATTCTTTGTTTGCACCTGTCTCGTATATTCAATGATTCCGCCTTCGAGCTGATAGACGTTTTTGAATCCGCGATGCTTGTAATAGGCACTGGCTTTCTCACAACGAATTCCACCTGTACAATACATCACCAGGTTTTTATCCTCCTTATGCTCCTTAAGATCTTCTTCAATAATTGGCAGGGAATCTCGAAAAGTATCAACATCTGGAGTAACAGCGCCCTGAAAATGACCAATTTCACTCTCGTAATGATTTCTCATATCTACCAGAACTGTATTTGGATCGCTGATCAATTCGTTGAATTTTTCCGCATCCACATGAATTCCTTTATTGGTCACATCAAATGTTTCATCATTCAAACCGTCTGCAACGATCTTGTTTCGAACCTTAACTTTGAGTTTCAGGAAAGATTTGATGTCATGTTCTATGGCGATATTCAATCGAACGTTTTCCAGGAAATAGATCTCGTCAAGAAATTTCTTGAATTCATTAAATCTTTTTGCAGGAACAGAAAGTTGGGCATTAATACCTTCGTGAGCTACATAGATTCGTCCAAGAACCTCCATCTGGTCCCAGGCAATAAATAAGTGATTCCTAAATAATTCGGGATTTCCGATCTTTGCATAAGCATAGAAAGAGAGCGTTAGCCTGTCTTCTCCGGCTTCTTCTAAAAGAGCTTCTCTTTCTTTAGCGCTCAATTTATTGTACAGTTGCATGCTATACTAATATTTTAAGTGTTAAAGAAAATTTTTGCAAAGATACATTTTTCACTGAATCGGCCATATAAGGGAACCTGTTTAAAAGTTGTCCAAATTTTTGGAATTATTCCATAAATCATCCTTAAGTTTTATTGTATTGCAACAAAACTTATCTTATTTTAGCAGACCTTAATTTCACAATTATAAAATACATTCATGAGCAACGATAAAGAAAAAGACGCGAAACTAAAGGCACTAAAACTGACCCTTGACAAAATGGACAAAACCTATGGTAAGGGTACGGTTATGAAAATGAGCGACCAGGCTGTAGCAGATGTAGACGCGATATCTACAGGTTCTTTAGGTCTTGATCTTGCCTTAGGTGTTGGAGGATATCCAAGAGGTAGAGTAATTGAAATCTATGGTCCGGAATCTTCGGGTAAAACCACTCTTACACTACATGCTATCGCTGAAGCTCAGAAAAAGGGTGGAATTGCTGCTTTTATTGATGCGGAACATGCCTTTGACAGGTTTTATGCCGAAAAGCTGGATGTAGATATTGATAATCTTATCATTTCACAGCCTGATAATGGAGAGCAGGCGCTTGAAATTACAGATAACCTGATACGTTCCGGAGCAATTGACATTATAGTTATTGACTCGGTAGCTGCGCTTACTCCAAAGAGCGAAATTGAAGGAGAAATGGGAGACTCTAAAATGGGACTTCATGCAAGATTGATGTCTCAGGCTTTAAGAAAACTTACTTCTTCCATAAGCAAAACTAACTGTACAGTGATCTTCATTAACCAGTTAAGAGAGAAAATTGGGGTAATGTTCGGGAATCCTGAAACAACCACCGGTGGTAATGCCCTTAAATTTTATGCTTCCGTTAGGCTAGATATTAGAAGATCTACTCAAATCAAAGACAGCTCTAATAACGTAATGGGTAACAAAACCCGCGTAAAGGTTGTTAAGAATAAGGTTGCACCTCCTTTCAAAACTGCCGAATTCGATATTATGTACGGTGAAGGTGTTTCTAAGATCGGAGAGATCATCGATATTGGAGTAGATTACGAGATCGTAAAGAAAAGCGGTTCATGGTTCAGTTATGAAGACACAAAACTTGGTCAGGGTCGTGATGCGGTAAAAATACTGCTGAAAGATAATCCAGACCTCATGGAAGAGCTCGAAGAAAAGATCAAGAATGCGATCAAGATCGCTAAAGAATAATAAAAGTCCCCGAAAGGGGATTTTTTTTGCTATACACGCAACCCTTTTAACAATTCTGCATCTATATGAAAAAGCAGAAATAGTATGAAAAGATTGTTTGTATTAGCCCTAAGCATTATCCTAAGCTCCTGCTCTTTAGGTGATGACGCTCCTAATACGTTTTATGAATTAGCAGAGATCGTAGACAACGATCTTCCGGACAAATTCGTTTATGGTGAAACTTATGATGTTCAGGTTGATTATCTATTGCCTACAGAATGTAATTTGTTTCAGGCACTTGATGCCAGAAGAGGAGGAAATAGTCCCGAAGACAGAAGGGATATTTATATTTCAATTGTAACTTCGGTCGTTTCTGAAGATGGATGTGACAGAGAAACTCCTGGAGGTGCAGGCTCAAGTAAATTTTCAATTACCATTGATCAAACTGAACCTTATACCTTTTATTTTTGGACCGGTGTATCTGGAAATAACCCGGTCTATAACGAAGTAACCATTCCTGTAGTTCAAACAGAAACACCAACTGAAACCTAAACTATAACTAACAAATATAATTTGTGGGTTTAAAGGACCTGATTTACCGGTGCAAAAAGCATGAGAGAGATGCACAGGAAGAGCTTTACCGACTTTATTCGGCAAAGCTTTTTGGTCTATGCCTTAAGTATTCAGATAATTACCAGCAAGCTCAGGATAATCTACAGGATGGTTTTGTAACGATCTTTGAGAAAATAAATCAGTATAAAGATCAGGGATCTTTTGAGGGCTGGATGAAAAGGATACTTATCAATACAGCTCTTCAGAAGCATCGACAACAAAAGGTTTACGGGATCACCAACGAAGATTATCTTCAGGAAGAAGAAGTAGAAGTTGAAACAGATGATCTTTCGGTAGATTTTTTACTAAAATGCGTACAAGAGCTTCCAGACCGCTACAGACAGGTGTTTAACATGTATGTTATGGATGGCTATTCCCACAGAGAAATATCGGAAATGCTCCATATTTCTGAAGGAACCTCAAAATCTAATCTGGCCAGGGCCAGAATGGCTTTGAGGGAAAAAATTGAAAAAAAAGAACAAATTAGAAATTCGGCTCAATCGTCATGAAAGAAAAGAAAAACATAGACCGGATTTTTCAGGAGAAGTTCAAGGACTTTGAAATGGAGCCAAACGAAAAGGTTTGGGAAAACATTTCAACAAGACTTGATGAAAAAGATGAAAAAGGAACATTTGTAATTCCTTTATGGTTCAAAATTGGCGGTGTTGCAGCTGTTTTAGCGATCGTACTTGCCAGTTTACTTTTTACCAATATGCAGGATACTACTGGCGGAGAACCTCAGATAGTATATGATGAAACTGAAAAATCTTCGGAACAGGAAAATGCCCAGAAAGGATCTTCGAGCAATGCCAGAGAAAAAAATATTGATTCGGAAGAAATTGTATCAAATAAACAGGCCGGGAATATAGAGTCTGGGGAAGAAATGTATTCAAGTACAGATACCAACACTTCCATTGCAAATACAGATAAAAACGAAACGCAGAATAATTATAGAAGAAAGAACACAAAGACTTCTCAGCCTAAAGATTCGCAATCTGAAGAAAGAATAGCTACTAATACCCAAAATTCTAATGAGGTTTCCTCAAAACAGGAAGAGAGAAATTCTCAAATTATAGATAACTCTAGTGATTCGAATAATTCAGAATCGCTTGCAGCGTCTGAAGAAAATAAAAAGTTTAAGGATTCAATAGCACAGGAATCTATTTTGAAAGAAAAGAATGCTCTTGCCGAAGTGGAGGAAGAAAATAAACTTAAGGAAGATGAGGAAACGGAAATTGCGGAGGCCGACACTAAGAAAATGAGACTTTCAACATTTGCTGCACCGGTTATTTATAAGAATATTGGTAGCGGTAATGAACTTTCCAATCAACTAGCGAATAATTCATCTTCTTCTGAAGTTACATTGGCTTACGGTGTGAAGTTCGCCTATAAGATCTCAGATAAACTTAAAATTAGAACTGGAATTAGTAAGATCGATATCAACAAGAACACCCAGGGCATACTTTACTCACCGTCTGCCATGGCCAATGGTTTTGAAAATATTAGTCCCGTTGAGGATAATATCGAAATAAGAAGTAATTCTCCTTCACCTTCAACTTCGGGTACAGGACCCGCTCCTCTGCCTAGTTTTGGCGGTAATAACGAAAATAATAGCTTAATTACTGCTATAGCTACTCCCGGCGAGCTCAATCAGCAATTCGGTTATATTGAAGTACCGGTGGAAATTGAATACGCACTGATAGATAAAAAATTCGGATTGAATATCATTGGAGGAGGAAGTAGCTTGTTTTTGGATAACAACATGGTGCAACTGGTTTCAGGAGAAATGAAGACAGATCTTGGTGAAGCGACCAACATTAATAGAACCAGCTTTAGTACGAATATCGGGTTAGGAATGGATTATAAGATCACGGATAAATTCAGCATTAACGTGGAACCAATTTTCAAATACCAGATCAATACTTTTGACCGTGTAGACAATGTGCAACCGGTGAATTTCGGTGTGTATTCAGGCTTAAGTTTTAGATTTTAAAGAGACGGATTGGTTAATTCACGATGAATCACCTGATAGGTTTTATCTCTCAGACTTTTTCTCTGGTCTGCCTCTAAACCTTCAGTGCATATGAATTTATGGATCTTCACTCGTAATTTTCCGGGCCCACCGGTAAAGAATTTATAAGAAAATCTCTTTTTCGTATCGTGAAAGGTAATAGGGACAATCGGAATCTGATGTTCCAGCGCCAGCCTGAAAGCGCCATCTTTGAACTGGTCTAAAACAATTGACTGATCATCTGGAACTCCGCCTTCCGGAAAGATGCAAACACTATTTTCCTGTTTTAATCTGCGTTGTGCCTCTTCGAAAGCAGCCATTCTACTTTTCTGATTCTTTCTATCCACGAGAATACAGGTTCTTCTGTAGAAAAATCCGAAAACCGGGATTCTACCCAATTCCTTTTTTCCGATAAATACAAAAGGTTGTTTTATAACGGCTAGCATTAACATAATATCCAGCATAGATGCGTGGTTTGCCACGAGCATATAACTTTTATGCTTCTCAGGAATCTGATCTGCTTCAGTTTTTACCGAAAATCCCATTCCGAATAAAATGATCCTTGCCCATATACGTGCGCAGACAAAGAATTGAGGATAAAATTTTTCAGAAGAAGTAAAAACGATCAAAAAGGGAAGCATGATGAGTATAGGTATGACCATCAAAATGTAGAACCAGATTCGCCATAAAAAGATCAGCACCGATTTTATAAAACTCATAGTCTTCAAAAGTAGTAAAATGAAACGAGCGAATTCTATAAAAAAATTACCTTTGCAACAAAATTCAAGAAGTCAATGTCCAGAATACTTACAGGCGTACAAAGTACGGGAACCCCTCATCTTGGGAACCTTTTAGGAGCAATAATACCGGCAATTGAAATGGCGAATCATCCAGGTAATGATTCCTTTATTTTTATTGCAGACCTGCATTCGCTTACTCAAATTAAAGATGCTGAAACACTTAGGCAAAATACCTATTCTGTTGCAGCGACCTGGCTTGCCTGCGGACTGGATATTGAAAGAAGTGTTTTTTACCGCCAGAGCGATATTCCCCAGGTTACCGAATTATCCTGGTATTTGAGTTGCTTTTTTCCTTATCAGCGTCTTACCCTTGCTCACTCTTTCAAGGATAAAGCAGACAGACTGGAAGATGTGAACAGCGGATTATTTTCATACCCAATGTTAATGGCGGCAGATATTCTTTTGTATGACGCAGAAATAGTTCCTGTTGGGAAAGATCAATTACAGCATATTGAAATGACCAGGGACGTCGCTTCCAGATTTCAGGCGAAAATGGGAGAAGTTTTCGTGATGCCTGAAGCCAAAGTTCAGGAAAATACGATGTACATCCCGGGAACCGATGGCGCCAAAATGAGTAAATCTAAAGGCAATACCATCAATATTTTCCAGACCGACAAGAAGCTTAGAAAACAGATAATGAGCATCGATACTGACAGTACTCCGCTTGAAGATCCTAAAGATCCGGATACCTGCAATGTTTTTGCCCTCTATAAAATTATGGCTTCGGAAGAACAGATCGCTGAAATGAGTAAGAACTATGAAGCCGGAGGATATGGATATGGACATGCAAAACAGGCTTTGTTCGAACTGGTAAAGGAAAAATTTCAAGTGGCGCGTGAGAAATACGAATACTATATTAATAACCTGGAGGAAGTGGATAAAGCTTTAGAAATTGGCGCTGAAAAAGCAAAAGTTGTGGCGAACGAAGTACTCAAAAAGGTAAGAGTAAAAGCAGGGTATTAAATAACCTCAAACAGTTTGCCAGGCAGCGGCCTGACTGCACCTTTCAGTTCCATATTTAACAGCAATGAGGCGGTTTTAAAAGTCGGCAGGTTGCAATTGAGAGCAAGCGTATCCAATTCAGATTTTCCCTGAGATTTTAAAAACTCATAGAGCTTCTGTTCATCATTTTCAAGTTCTATAAACAGTTGTTTCTGAACTGGCTTTTGTTCTTTATTAGATTCCCAATTCAGGATGTATGCAAGATCTGCTGCAGATGTTAAAACATGAGCATTCTGTGATTTGATCAAATTATTGCAACCAGTACTGAATTTATCTGTAGGGCGGCCTGGAACAGCAAAAACCTCCCTGTCGTAGGAATTGGCTATGTCTGCAGTTACCAGCGCTCCACCTTTTTCAGCGCTTTCAATTACAAGGCTTGCTTCGCTTAATCCAGCAATAATGCGATTCCTCTTTAAAAAATTATTACGGTCAAATTTATCTGTGCTCCAGAAGTCGGTAAAGAAGCCTCCGTTTTCCTCAATTTCGGTCATATACTTTTTGTGCATTTTGGGATAGACCTGGTTTAATCCGTGGGCGAGACAGCCGATGGTTTGAAGATTATTTTTAACAGCCGCTTTTTGAGCGGTGATATCCACACCATAGGCAAATCCTGAAATAATTACAGGATCAAGAATGGCCAGGTCTTCAATCAATTTCTCACAAAAACTTATTCCGTGGGAAGTTATCTGCCGAGTTCCCACGATACTAATAATCCTCTTTTTTGATAATTGAATATTTCCTCGAGAAAATAAAAGAATTGGGCCATCGAGACAGTGCTTCAATTTATCGGGATAAGAATCTCCCAGGAAATAATGAACCCTAATATTGTTTTGCTCTATAAATTTTAGTTCCTGTTCGGCCGCTTTCAGATGGGAAGAATCAAATAATTCGTGAATTCTAACCTTTCCAATTCCTTCAATTTTCAGAAGGCTAGCTTTCTTTTCGCGAAAGATGTCTTGAGCTTTTCCGAATTTTCTGATCAGCTTTTTGGCAGTTGTATCTCCCAGATTTGGAACATGTTGCAATGCCAGCGTATAAATTAAGTCATCAGAATTCATTCAGGTCAATTTGAATAAAATTACAGAAAAAAACATTTGTTAATAAAATTTCTTTGGGTAACTTTATAGCACTGCCAATAACCTATATTTTTGCGACCAATGAATATTTCCAATCACATCCAGGATCTGCTTTATAGATACGAATGCGTAGTACTGCCAGGCTTCGGTGCTTTCCTTTCGCAAAAGCAGTCAGCATACATAGACAGCGATTCCAACGAATTTTATCCGCCAAACAAGGTTATTTCCTTCAATAGGCAGTTGATCAAAAATGACGGATTGCTCGCAAATTATATAGCAGAGGTTGAATCTGTAAAATATAATACCGCGAATAACATGATCAAGGAATTCGTGTATGACCTGGAAAATTCATTGCAAAATGAAGCTAAAGCCGAATTAGCAAATATTGGAAAGTTCTACCTGGACAATGAAGATAAGCTACAATTTGAGCCATTTTCAAAGATCAATTTCCTTACTCAGTCGTTTGGACTGGATTCTTACAGAACAATTCCTGTTCAACGCGAAGTTTATAAAAAGCAGGTTGAGGAAATTGAAGAAAAAGCACCGTTGTTATTTACTCCTGAAAAGAGAAGATCTTCAGTTCTAAAATATGCAGCGATAGGGCTTCTAGCTCTTGGAATTTCAAGCTTTGCAGGTTTAAATATTTACAGCAGTCAGGTTTCCAAGCATAATATCGCCGAGCAACAGGAAGCTGAAAATCAACTTCAGCAACAAATCCAGCAAGCTACTTTCGTTATAGACAATCCGCTTCCTGCAGTAACATTTGAGGTTGAAAAGCAAGATGGAGATTTTCATGTGGTTGCTGGAGCCTTCAGAGTTGAAGAAAATGCTCACAAAAAAGTGGATGAGCTTCGAGAAGAGGGCTTTAAAGCCAGATATATTGGGGCTAATAAATACGGTTTACACCAGGTAGTTTATTCAAGTCACGAAACCAGAAGAGAAGCGATCAATAAACTTTACGAAGTAAAAAGAACTAATGATGCAGCCTGGCTATTAGTACAGGAACTGTAATTTAATACTTTGTTAACGGCCTACTCTCACCTATCCTCCTTATTTTTGCAAAAAAATTGATATGGAGGCTAAATCACCGAGTGAATCACGTACTACATTAACTGATCTTGTTTTACCTAGTGAAACTAATCCGCTAAATAATCTTTTTGGTGGTGAGTTACTTGCGCGTATGGATAGAGCAGCAAGTATTGCTGCCAGAAGACATAGCCGAAGAATTGTAGTAACCGCTTCTGTTAATCACGTTGCTTTCAATAAAGCTATTCCTTTAGGTAGTGTAGTGACTGTTGAAGCAGCTGTTTCAAGAGCATTTAAGAGCTCTATGGAGATCTATATTGATGTTTGGGTGGAAGATAGAGAAAGTGGTCGCAGAACCAAAGCGAATGAAGCCATTTACACCTTTGTTGCGGTTGATGAAACCGGTACTCCTATTCAAATTCCAGCACTGGAGCCTGAAAGCGAAATAGAAAAAGAAAGGTTTGAAGCCGCCTTACGTAGAAAACAATTAAGCCTCGTACTTGCTGGGAAAATGAAACCTGCTGACGCAACCGAACTAAAAGCTCTTTTCGAAGATTAGTAGTTACATCCTGTAGATCCAATCTGCTGGATCCATCTTCTGGTCATTTCTATAAATAAGGAAGTGTAAAGTGGTTTTACCCGTAGTTCTGCTGGTCGCTACTCTTCCTATTTCCTGCTCGGTGGTAACTTTATCTCCTCTTTTTACAAATACCTCTTCAAGGTTATTATAAATGGTGATGTAATCCCCGTGTCTAACCATCACAGCCTGATTGGCACCTTTTACCGCCTGAACTTCACTTACGGTTCCATTAAAAACTGCCCGGGCTTTACCTCCCTTATCGGTATCAATCCGAACCCCATTGTTATTTACCATAACAGATTTTACTACTGGGTGAGGCTGTTTCCCAAATCGCATGGTAACCACACCAGACTGTACCGGCCATGGTAATTTTCCTTTGTTATTATTAAAATCTGCTGCCAGCGCCTTCGCTGCCGGTGTAAGTTCGTAAGTACTTCGGGAAGTAGAACCACTCTCCTTATTTGCCTTGGCAATAGACTCTCTAATCATTCTATCGATCGCCCGGTCTATTTCATCGATCTCATTTTGTTTGGATCTAATCTGGGATGCAAATTCGCCTTCTCTTTTTCGGATAGTAGCCATCAGGGTTTGCTGCGATTTTCTATTCTTTTCCAGATCGGCTCTGGTTTTCCTATTTTCCGCAATCAGTTTTTCCTTCTCTTCTTTTTGCTGAACAAGCCTCGCATTCAGTTTTTGTAATTCTGCCGTATTAGCCTTGATCTCTTCACCTTGCTGCTTACGAAAATTAGTATACTGTTTCATGTACTGCAAACGCTTATATGCCTGCAGAAAATTGCGCGAAGACAACAGGAACATTACCCTGCTTTGCTGGGATTTACTCTTATAGGATTTTTCGATCATTCTCGCATAATCCTCTTTAAGCTTTTCAAGCTCTTTTCTTAATTCCCCGATTTTATTAGTGTTCGTGCTTATTTCGCGGGTTAGCAGGTTTGCCTGCTGATTGGTAAGTTTTATAAGATCTTCAGTGCTTTTAATCTGCTGATTAAGATCTTCCACCTGCCCCAATACGGAACGTTGCTTCTTTTGATTGGAAATTCTTAGCTCATTAATACGGCTGATCTCATTTCGCAGTTCTATTCTCCTTTTCTCAAGTTCTTCACGATTGGTTTGTGCATTGGCGAACTGAAAGCCAAGGGAGAGAAATAATAGGAAAAATAAGGATCTTGAAAACTTAAGTTCAATCATTTTAAACTGATTTCTTCGTAACCTGATGGAATATCAAACGGAAAACTAACTTCTTCATTGAAACTGATAGATCTATAGGTAAGGTCAATATTGGTGCTTGAACCACCTTCGTTAGCAATGATCTTAATATTATCCGGAAAAATCAATCCGTCGACATCCTGGTAATCTGAGTAGGTAACCGTTAAACTTCTGTTATCCTGTTCCTGGGCCAATTGTTGTGCGTCAGCTTTGAAATTTGCCGGATTTAGCAAAAACATCTTTTTAATTGAAGTGCCATCCTCTTTCACAAACTGAAAACCTCTCGGAGATTGTACAAAATCATATTCCTCATCGCGAAGGTCATAAATCGCCTGACCTATCAATAAATTCTGAAGTTTCTGAAAATCCAGAGGTGTTCCCAGAAAATCACTCACCAAACTGAAATCACCATCAAAATAAGTCTGGCCTACTTTTTCATAATAGCTTACGCTTGTAGGAGTGATATAAGCCTTAGCTACCGGAAATCCTAGAATACTTGCACTCATCCAGATCGCTTTATCTTTTTCCAGCCTGAAACTTAAATTCACCGACTGGGTTTTTTCATCATCCTGATAAACCGCACGCAATTTCCCTGACGCCGTTTTGAATTGCGTTTCTGAAGTGTAATGTTTTTTTATTACTGAAACTGCTTCAGCATCTTTTGTAGCGATCTTTCCAGCAGATCTACTGCTTCCACAGGAAACCGCAAATACCGAAATCAGGATTAGGGTGAATATTCTATTTAACATCAGTTAATTTCTTTTTTTAAATTTTCTGCCTTAAGGCGATACTCTTCAGCTTTATCAGCATTTTTCATACCATTGTAACTAATGACCAGCTGTGAGTAGAAATCGATCTCCATCAACCTGTCATCTATCAGGTAATCCAGGCCATCGCTCAAACTCTCCTCGGCATCTTCAAACTGCGAAAGTTTATTCATGGCCACTCCCTGGAATAGATATAACATTGGTTGCGACGGAAAACTTTCCAGCGCTTCTGCACTTAGATCGCGAGCTGTTTCATACTTTCCAGATTCCAGCTGCAAAAGAAGTGTATTCCTGGTTAATTCAAAGTTTTCAGGGTTCTCTTTTAAGCCTAATTCAAAAAACTTTAACGCATCCTGGCGATTATTTCTTTTCAGATAATAATTCCCAAGCTGCTCAAAAAGTTTGGGGGCATCTTCCCACTCTGATAATTTTCCGGCAACTTCAATAAGATCTTCTTCATATTCAGGATTTTCCTGAACAAAATTCAGAAAATCGTTCAATACTTTAAACTTTGATTCAGCATCGATCTCTTCACTTTCAAAAACGATCCTCATGGAAGCCACTGCAGCTTCTGTATCGCCTTTATTCAGATAAAACTTATACAGAGCAAGATGTGCTAATGTAGAGCCGGGATTTGTAGCTAAAAGCTCCTGAGCGACTTTAAAGGCCTCTTCTTCTTCCCCGTTTTCGCTGTAGATGTAAATAAGATTTAGATAATTCTGTTCTACATCGGGATTATCTGAAATTCCTTGTTGCAGATTTTCGATCTGTGCACCGGTATTATTTGTGCGAGCGAAAATCTGTCGTCTTAATGAATTTCTGTAGGTATTAGCTCCCAGCTTTTCGTCCAGTTTATCAATAAGATCAAGAGCCATATCATAATCTTCATTCAGAAGATAAAGATTTGCGAGATCTTCTTCATAAGTTGGGTCTAAGGGAATCAGTTTCTGAAGTGTGGCAATAGCAGCTTCATAATCTTCAGTCATCCCATAGGTCTGAAATAAATAAACAAGAACAGATTCTTTCTTAGGTTCAAGTTCACTTGCCTTTTGAAAATTAGCAATTGCCTTGTCAAATTCTTCCAGTTCCCGATAATTCTTACCTAATTCAAAGTAAATAACAGATTTCTCAGTATCCAGTGTCAGGCATTTCTCTAAAGCAGTGATCGCTTTTTCATAGTTCTCAATGCCTTTTTGCTTTAGCGCTTCAAAAAACAATTCCTGAAACTCATCGCTTACATTCCCGAGATCATCCTGGTTAACATCCTGAAAAAGCTGCGGCACCTCCTGTGATTTCACAGGAAGTATGGACAGGGCCGTGATCAGGATGATAATCAGGTTTCTCATAAAAGTTTTTATTCCAGTACTGAATAGTCACCAATGCTTATCTGGGTAAAATCACCATCAAATTTCGCATGGTTTCCAATCATCGCATTATCCAGTTTTGCATTTTTCACCTCTGCAAAAGTCTGAATAAGACTATTCTTTATCGTTGAATTTTCGACTTTAGTTCCGTCTCCAATTGATACATTCGGACCTATTTTCGCATTGATCAATTCTACATTTTCACCAATATAACAAGGTTCAGTAATTTCAGAATCCTTGATCTTCACCGAATCTGAGATCAGCTTTTCTCCGTCCTGGTGAAGGAAATTAAGCATTCTTCCATTGGTTTCAACCGTAACGTTTTTATTACCACAGTCCATCCACTCATCAACTTTCCCCGGTACAAATCTCAATCCATTCTTACGCATTGCTTCGATCCCGTCGTTGATCTGATACTCACCACCACGCGTTAACTTTGCATCCAGTACATTCTGAAGTTCATTTTTTAAAACTTCCACATCCTTGAAGTAATAGATCCCTATCACTGCAAGGTCTGAAACAAATTCTTCAGGTTTTTCAACCAGATCGGTGATCTCATTGTTCTGATTCAGCTTTACCACACCATATGCTGAAGGATTTTCTACTTTTTTCACCCACATCACTGCATCTGCAGATTTGTCCAGGTTAAAATCGGCTTTGAATAGGGTATCCGCATAAGCTACTACCGCAGGACCTGTAAGAGATTCTTTAGCACACATGATCGCGTGACCGGTTCCCAGAGGTTTATCCTGGTAGTAAATGGTTCCTTTAGCTCCAAGGCTGTTCGCAATCTTCATCAGATCCTGCTCAACCTTCTCACCAAAATCCTCACCAATGATAAAAGCTACTTCATCTATCTTTTCATCTAGAACTTTAGCGATATCTTCCACCAATCGGTGTACAATTGGTTTCCCCGCTATAGGAATTAACGGTTTTGGTACAGTTAAAGTATGTGGACGAAGTCGTGAACCACGACCTGCCATTGGTACAATAATTTTCATTTTTACTTTTTAAATTAATTCTTATTTGTGTCCCGTACTTCCGAATCCCCCGGCTCCACGTGAGGTTTCACCAAGAATATCTACTTCGTTCCAGGATATATGTTCGTGTTTTGCGATCACCATTTGAGCGATTCGTTCGCCATTGTTCACCACAAAATCTTCATTAGACAAATTTACAAGTATCACCCCTATTTCTCCCCTATAATCAGCATCAATTGTGCCTGGAGCATTCAAAACAGTGATTCCCTTTTTTGCTGCCAAACCACTACGAGGTCTTACCTGGGCTTCGAAACCTAAAGGCAACTCCATAAAAAGTCCTGTTTTTATAATAGCTCTTTCCAAGGGTTTTAAAGTTATCGGCTCTTCAATATTAGCTCGAAGGTCCATCCCAGCAGAAAAATCTGTTTCGTAATGCGGCAATTTATGAGCCGACTTGTTTATAATTTTAATCTCCATGATTTAAGATTGTATGATTTTGAGAATTTGTTCTTTTTCTGAAAAATAGACTATCCCGATAAATACTAATAATAACGGTATTCCAACTAAATAATTTCCGGGGAAGACATAAAATGAGATTGCTGAAATTATTACTGAAAGCGTTAAATATCCTGCAATTCTCTTGATATCGTAAGGCACCGGATAATATCTCTTTCCAAGAAAATAAGATACCAGCATCATGCTTCCATAAGCGACCAGAGTTGCCCAGGCAGCGGCGATAAATCCAAGAACAGGAATTAATAACAGGTTCAAACCGATAGTTATAAATGCTCCAAGAATGGAGATATACATTCCTGTACGCGTTCTGTCAGTAAGTTTGTACCATACCGAAAGATTGTGATAGATGCCGAGAAATAGGTTTGCCAAAAGTATGATCGGAACAATACTGATCGCCATCCAGTATTCCGGATCACGGATAACAAGGTTCTTGAAAAAGTCAATAAAACAAACCAGGATCAAAAAGATAAGGCTTCCAGATATCACGAAATATTTCAGAATATCTGCATAAGTTTCTTTCGCATTCTCTTTTTCGGCATGATTAAAGAAAAAAGGTTCCGCACCCATTTTAAAAGCCTGGACGAAAATGGTCATAAAAACAGCCAACTTATAACAACCGGAATAGGCTCCCATGATTTCATCTGAAATCATATCCTTAATTAACAATTTATCCAGGTTTTCATTAATGACAAATGCGATCCCGGCCACCATAATTGGCCAGCCATATTTCCACATTTGCCTGAAAATCGAAAAATCGAAACTGATCTTCGTTTTAAAAAAATAAGGCAGTAATAGTAAAAATGTGACTGCACTGGCCGCCAAATTGGCAATGAATATATATCCTACAATGTCTTTAGGACCGTAATTGTCTAAAATAATCTGAGGTGCAAATTGCGGAAAATCCCTGACGAACCAGAGAAAATAAAAGTTCAGCAGAACCACGATCAGGATATTGATCACTTTAATACCGGCAAACTTCACCGGTCTTCCAGTTGCTCTCAAATATGCAAAGGGAACCACAACCAGAGTATCCAGAACCAAAACGCTGAATAAGATCTGGAAATAGAAAGGATCAAGATCCAGCAAATTGATAAGTTGTTCCTGAAAAACAAAGACACCAACAGCAAAAAGTACTGTGCTTACCGTAAGCGCAATGAAAGCGGTTGAGAACACCTTAGATTTTTCCTTAGCCCTGCTAAAGAATCTGAAAAAGGAGGTTTCCATTCCATAAGTGAGCAAAACATTAAAGAATGCCGCCCAAACATAGAAAACCGTATTTACTGAATATTCCTCTGCAGGTAAGATATCAGTATGCAACGGTACCAGCACGAAATTCATCAGTCTGGGAAATACCGTTGCAAAACCGTAAATAAGAGTGTCTTGAAAAAATCTTTTTAAAGTACTCAACAGGAGCAGGTTGGTTTATTACAAATATCTGAATAAATCAGGATTATAAAAGCTTTCGCATTATTCCTTTTCCACAATCCCTGTTAGCTTGTAGTATTTAACCTTGTCGTTCTGAGTAAAAACGAGAATCGCCTCATCATCATCTATTGAAAATGGGCTTTCTTCAGGTAATTGAGGTGGTTTATTCCCGTATTCTTTCTTCGGGTCTTCATCCATTACCATATCTCCAGTGCCCATGCGGAAATTTGCCACATAAAGATTGGGCTTTTCTTCACTTTTTTTCAAGGGAGATTTCATTCCATGAAAATATACCGCATCCATACTTACACGTTCATCCTGGATTGCTGCTACCGGAATGTTTAACTGAATTCCATCTGAATTATAGGTATAGAATACTTCATTGAATTGTGCAGGAGCACGTTCCTGAAGATCTTTATTGCTGCCACAAGAAGCGAAAACAGTCAAAATAAATATTCCTGCCATAAAGTGTAATACATTTTTCATATCGTAAGGTTTTTAGATTTGAAGGTATAAAAACAAAACTCATACCAAATAAAAAAGCCCTCTAAATTGAGGGCTTTTTTGTTCGTTGTTCTGAATTTACTTCAGAATTACTTTTATCCGTTAAGAGCTTCTGCACCTCCAACGATCTCAAGGATCTCATTGGTAATAGAAGCCTGTCTGGCTTTGTTATAAGATAATTTAAGATCGTCTCTAAGCTCCTTCGCATTATCAGTTGCCTTGTGCATCGCCGTCATACGTGCGCCATGCTCTGCTGCAAATGAATCTCTAAGCGCCTTGAAAAGTTGCATTTTTAGAGATTTAGGAATTAGATCCTTAACGATCTCAAGTTTTGAAGGTTCAAAAATGTAATCAAGCTGCTTATTATCCTCACTTTCAAATTTCTCGATAGGAAGTAACTGTTCATCCATTACATATTGAGTCGCTGCATTCTTGAACTGGTTATAAACCACTTCAATTTTGTCATATTTTCCATCCAGGAATAATTGCATCAACTCTTCAGCAATTTCAGATACATTTTCAAAACTAAGATCATCGAAGATCGCGTTGTTATTTTTATAAATATCAAAGCTTTTCTTCAGAATATCATTTCCTTTTTTACCTAGAGTTAAAAGATCTACATCTTTTCCCTGATATTCTTCCTGAATCTTAGTCTTTACCTTCTTGATGATGTTGGTGTTAAAAGCACCGGCTAAACCTTTATTAGAGGAAATAGCAACTATAAGAACTTTTTTAACCTCACGCTCCTCAGCAAATTTGCTTCCAGAGTCATCATCCAGAGTAGCACTTAAATCCTGTAGCAATTGGGTCAGCTTTTCCGAATAAGGTCTCATAGATGTAATTGCATCCTGAGCCTTGCTCAATTTTGCAGCCGATACCATTTTCATGGCACTGGTGATCTGCATCGTTGAGGAAACCGAAGTGATCCTGCTACGTAATTCTTTTAAGTTTGCCATTTGTTATAATTATAAATTCAAAATTTTAAAATCCTGAATTTTAAATTTAGTTCTTGTATTTAGACGAAAGTTCTTTAGCAGTCTGAGTTAAAGTGTCAATTACTTCATCAGTTAATTTACCTGCTTTAAGAGTATCTAGCGTATCTCTGTGCTTCGCATCAAGATATTCGATATAATCTCTTTCAAACTCTCTTACTTTCTCAACAGGTACATCTCTCAACAAGTTCTTAGAACCTGCGTAAATGATAGCGATCTGATTTTCTACCGGGTAAGGATCGTTTTGACCCTGCTTAAGGATTTCCACGTTACGCTTACCTTTTTCAATTACGTTCATGGTTGCTGCATCAAGGTCAGATCCAAACTTAGCAAAAGCTTCAAGTTCACGATACTGAGCCTGGTCAAGTTTTAAAGTACCAGCAACTTTCTTCATAGATTTGATCTGCGCCGAACCACCAACACGAGATACTGAAATACCTACGTCAATTGCTGGACGAACCCCAGAGTTGAATAAATCTGACGTTAAGAAGATCTGCCCATCAGTAATCGAAATTACGTTGGTTGGGATATATGCCGAAACGTCTCCCGCCTGAGTCTCGATAATTGGTAGAGCAGTAAGTGATCCGCCACCTTTCACTTTATCCTTAAGACTGTCTGGAAGGTCATTCATTTGCTTTGCAATCGTATCATCAGCAATTACCTTAGCCGAACGCTCAAGAAGTCTTGAGTGAAGGAAGAATACATCCCCAGGATATGCTTCACGTCCCGGTGGACGACGAAGTAAAAGGGACACCTCACGATACGCTACCGCCTGCTTAGAAAGATCATCATAAACGATCAATGCAGGACGACCTGTATCTCTAAAGTATTCACCAATCGCAGCACCTGCGAATGGAGCGTAAACCTGCATTGGAGCAGGATCTGATGCATTTGCCGCAACAATAGTTGTATAAGCTAATGCTCCTTTATCTTCAAGAGTTTTTGCAATTGCAGCAACTGTTGAAGCCTTTTGACCAATAGCTACATATATACAGTATACTGGTTCCCCAGCATCGTAAAATTCTTTCTGGTTAAGAATGGTATCGATACAAACTGTTGTTTTACCAGTTTGACGGTCACCAATTACCAACTCACGCTGTCCTCTTCCTACCGGCACCATGGCATCGATAGACTTAATTCCAGTTTGAAGTGGCTCTGTTACCGGCTGACGGTAAATTACCCCAGGAGCTTTACGCTCAAGTGGCATTTCAAAAGTTTCTCCCTCAATGGCACCTTTCCCATCGATTGGAGCACCCAAAGTATCAACTACACGCCCAACGATTCCTTCACCAACATTGATAGAAGCGATTCGCTGAGTTCTTTTTACAGTAGAACCTTCTTTGATCTCCTTTGCAGGACCTAAAAGTACTACCCCAATATTGTCTTCCTCAAGGTTAAGAACGATCCCTTCCAGACCGCTTTCGAACTGAACCAATTCTCCATACTGAGCATTAGCCAATCCATAAATGTTCGCAATACCGTCACCTACGGTTAGAACGGTACCTACTTCATCTAGAGAGGCCTTGGATTCAAAACCTGATAATTGTTGTTTTAATATTGCTGATACTTCAGCAGGATTTACTTCTGCCATAATTATTCAAGATAAAATGGCACGCTATTGCGTACCGGTTTTAATTAAATTTTTGAAACGTATGTGTTGTCTTTTAATTCTCTTTTCAGTCTTGTAAGATTTCTTGAAACGCTTGCATCATATTGCAAATCTCCAACTCTTAGCACAAATCCACCGATGATGCTTTCATCTACGATGCTTTTTAGACTGGCTTCTGAACCTGTTAATTCTTTTACCTTGGCAAGAATCACAGCTTCTAGTTCTTTATCTAGAGGTACCGCAGTTGTAACAACAGCCTGCCGTACATTATTCATTTCATTAAACAAGATAATATACTGCCTCGCTACCAAATGAAGAATCTTGATTCTACCATTTTCCAGCAGGATATCTATCGCGCCTTTGGTAACGGCATCAAGATCCTTGAAAATTTTAAGCAGCGCGCTTTTCTTGATACTGTCTTTTACTACAGGACTGGTAAGCATATTTTCAAGATCTCTACTGTTCAAAACGGTTCTGGAGATCGAGATCATATCCTTATTTACAGCTTCCGCCGAATTTTTATCCTTTGCTAAAGAAAGGATCGCCTTTGCGTAACGTTGTGCGGCTCTGGTTCCTCTCATAACTTAGTTTAGCTTTGCATCACCGATCATCTTTTCGATCATCTGGTGTTGTTCTTTTTTATCTGAAAGCTCCTTGCGAACGATTTTTTCAGCGATTTCTACTGAAAGTTCAGCAACTTGATTTTTCAGTTCAGCCATTGCAGATTGCTTTTCAAGCTCAATGCTTCTTTTAGCGTCTGCAACAATTTTATCAGCTTTTACTTTAGCTTCTTCAGAAGCATCAGTAATCACCTTTTCTTTTAACTCACGGGCCTCCTTAAGGATCGCATCTCTTTCTGCACGAGCTTCTTTCATAAGCTGCTCGTTATCAGATTTAAGATTCTGCATTTCCTTACGAGCATTTTCAGCTGAAGCCAACGCATCGTTAATAGACTGCTCTCTGTTTCTTACTGAATTAAGAATAGGTTTCCAGGCGAACTTCGCCATAAGGAAAAGCAGAACTAAAAAAACAACGGTTTGCCAGAAGAACAAGCCAATTTCGGGAGTTATTAAATCCATAGTTTTAAATAATAATAGTTAAAAACATCATTTAAAGAAGTCCTTTCGCAACCAACCGTTGCGAAAGGGACTCTTTGAAATTAATTATCTTAATACACCTAGTAAAGAGGCAACTACTCCAAAAAGAGCAACACCTTCTACAAGTGCAGCAGCGATAATCATAGCTGTCTGGATTTTTCCAGAAGCTTCTGGCTGACGTGCGATAGCATCCATGGCAGAACCACCGATTTTACCAACACCTACTCCGGCTCCAAGAACCGCTAGTCCAGCTCCTAAAGCTGCAAGACCTACATACAATAATTCCATAGTTGAAAAAATTAAAAATTAAAATTAATGATGTTCATGTTCCTCAACTGCCATCCCGATAAATAGGGCAGACAGAATCGTAAAAATAAACGCTTGAAGGAATGCTACTAACAATTCCAATACTGTTATAAATAAGGCAAACGGAACCGAAACTCCGGCAATACCTGCATTTTCTAAAATAAATATCAAACCGATCAAACTCAGGATGATAATGTGACCTGCAGTAATGTTCGCAAACAAACGAATCATAAGTGCAGCTGGTTTAATAAGCAATCCAAGACCTTCCACTACTGCCAGAATTGGCTTTACCCAGGTTGGAATACCTGGCATCCAGAAAGTATGCTTATAAAAATCTTTATTACCGTTAAAGATCATGATCAACATGGTGAAAAGACCTAAAGAAACTGTTACTGCGATATTACCAGTTACGTTTGCAGCACCAGGTAATAGTCCCATTAAGTTCGTGATCCAGATAAAGAAGAACACGGTTAATAGGAAAGGCATGAATTTCATATATTTTTTCTCTCCGATCTGAGGAATTGCAATGTCATCTCTCACAAATAATACAAGACTCTCCAGAATGTTATTAAATCCTCTAGGAGCGTGCTCGTTTTTCTTGTGATGTCTGGCTAATCCAACTGAAAAGAAAAGGATCATCAGGATCACGGTAAGAAACATTGCAGCAACGTTCTTAGTGATAGAAAGATCCCATGGTTTAGAAGCATTAACAGGATGATGCTCCGCATCAAATTCAACAGTTTCAGCACCTGCATCCAGCTTATAAATATCTTCATGAAGATTTACAAAACGCATCCCGTCTTTTTCAACAATATGATGCCCTTCAGTATCATGATGGAATTCGCTGGACATAAATGTCACCAACCCATTATCAGTATAAAGTATCACGGGCAACGGAAGTGTAACTGAACTATCCCCTTCTCCAAAGAAATGCCAACCGTGAGCATCACCAATATGGTGCATGATCATCTCGGTTGCGTTAAACTTTTCTTCAGCTTCCTGAAGTGACGTTTCCTCCTTCTCGTGTTCCTGAGCAAAAGAAAATAATGGGGAAATAGTAAATGCTATCGCAAAGTACAAGCTAATCACTAAAGATTTCCGTGCTGTCATAGTACCTGTTCTACTTAAAATTATGGGCTCTAAATTTCCGTGCAAAGGTATACTTTTAATTTTTATCTGAAAGCCCGCCGTATATTTTTTTAGGTCTTTCGGCAATTTTAACGATTTTACTGAAAGACAGATTGTTATTTAGTATTTATAAGCCTTACCGCGTAAATTGTTTCGAAGATCAGGTATAATAAATAAGGGATGAAAAAAGCCATTAGATCCTGAAAAGGATTGGGAACATCATTCAGCATCATGGGTAGCAGAAACAGAACTGCCGCAAGCATTTTCAGCAGACTACACGCCATAAAGGCAAACCCCGTTTTATCACTAAAGGTTTTATTAACGTAAACTAGAGAAAGATATATAAGGAAGGTAGCGAATATATGAAAAGAATAAATTGCGATCGTGGAATAATAGAATTCAATTTCGAGTACATAATTCACCACCGAAAACTGAATAATTAGGAGTAAAATTGAAAACGGGATAAAGGATTTCAGAAATGAAATTAGTTTGTCTTGCATCTATTCGTCTTCGTTCAGGTTTTTAACCGACCTATACACCTGGTAGAGTGCTATGAACACACCTAAAAGCGAAAGGGAAATGGTATAAGCAGAATATTTATTGGGGAATTTGCCGTCCAGCCAAATTCCCAAGAAAACACCGACGGCGATAATAATGCCCATTTGAAAAGCAATATTTACAAAGCCGAGGTATTTATTACGCTGATCTTTTTTCATTGTCTTGTTGAAGTGGCTTCACTCCTCCGTTCATTTCACAAGTGGCATTGAATACCGCTCCAGGCTCTACCGCCAATTTACCTGCGATCACTTCACCTTCAATATTGGCTGGGCCTCTTAAACTCAAAGTTCCTTTCACGAACAGTTTTCCTTTAAAATTCCCTTCAATATCTGCATTTTCACACTCCAGAGTTCCATTGATCAAACCTCCCTTGCTTATCACCACCTTTCCCGGAGTCTTCAAACTACCTTCAAGGGTGCCTTCGATTCTAAAGCAACCCTTACCAGAAATTTCCCCAGTAATTAAGGTGCCGGCAGCAATTCTATTTTGTTCGTTTTGGTTTGAAGCAGTTTTGGTCTTTTTGGTATCAGAAAACATAAGTTGTAGGGTTTAGAAGTTGTCCATGTAAAATCTTAAATTTTTCTTAATTTGTACAATTCTATAATTTTCCGCCGACATTACAAAAGCTTCCCTTGCTATTTTATATTTTTTATTTTCCCGAAGTAGCTCTTGAAATCCTAAAGCTTTAGATTTAGAGCTTAATCCATGAACTACAATAAATTTACGATCAACGTCATACAGATCAATTGAAACATTTAATTGACTGTAGTCCAATTCTGACAATGCGCTTTCAATTGTTTTAGCTAATTCCTCGCTTTCCTCCATTTCATCTACGGAAACCGGATATATAAGTTTGTATTTATTCTGAAGGCTATCTGAACTGAATTCAAGAGATTTTAACTCCGGAATAGTAGTATTCAGGATCTGCTGTGCACTCTGCCCTTCTTTACTTTGAGGGAAAGTCACCGCAACATAATTCAGGGCCTGTTCGTAAGCATCCACACCCATTAACCTGGCTGTGGCACGTGCCTTTAATAATTCCAGTTTTGGAACAATAGGATCTCCCGTAAATTGGGAAACATATTCGTTAGAAATTTTGATTACTTCTTCAAATTCCTGAGCCTCATATTTTTTATACAAATTATTATATAAAGCTTCCGGGCTATTTTCATCTCTTTGGACACTTTCCGGATTATTGATAAAAGCGGCATATCTCGAATTTCCATAATTCTGAAGAATATCATTTCTCAAAGCCTGTTGTTCGTTCAACCTTCCCTGCGCCTCGTAAATTTTATAAAGATTATATTTAGCAGGCAGAATTAATCTTTCCTGCGGACTATTTCCTAGTAAGAATTCCAGCCTTTTTGCAGCAAGATCGTACTCTTTATAATTTTCGTTGTAAATAACTCCCAGTTGGTAATAAGCGAGATTCTGTTGCGTGGCCAAACTATCCAGAACTAATTGTTCTGAAGGGATCTGGTTTACGTATATCATGGGATCGTAAATAGGATCATTATCCAGATTGATATCCATCAAGCGCTCCTGAGCATTCACTGAACTCTGGTTTAATGCGGTAGAACCCCATCTCCAGTTATCTGAAAGTTCTCTGCTTCCCCAAACACGCATGAATTCCTGGGCTCCTTTTGATACCCTCAACGGATTGTAGAAATAAAATGTATTTCCGCTATTAGGACCTGCTGGCGGGACATTTGCTGAAGGAAAACTATTCTGAGCACCAATTCCAGCGGTGTAAACAGGTAATTCCCCGGCTTCAATATCTCTAAGCGCTTTTTCCCTCATGGAATCGGTATACTCGGTGAAGTATGCGATTCTTTCATCTTCGGAAAGCTTTGTTAATCTTAAAATACTATCTGTTTCTTCAGCGATCTGTTCATACTTGATCACATCATCCAGATTCGATCTTTTATTCTTAATGGTTCGATATTCCAAAAGATCTGGTGACATATAAGTCAGTGTGCTGTCAAAATATTTTCCCGCATCCTGGTATTCAGCACGATCAAAATTGATATTCGCCAAAATTTCATAATTGATTGATTTTAGATAAATATCGCTAGAAGGAGCTCTCAATGACTTGTTGTAATAAGCTAAAGCGGTTTCTGTGGAATCCAGCCTGCTGTAATATTCCCCCAATTGAAAATAGATCTTATCAAGATATGGCCTGTTTTCTCGATCTTCTTCAAGTTCGGTTAAAAGATCCAGCAGATACTGATTATTTCCAGAATTGAAATCAAAATTTCTGGCTTTCTGAACATAAGCGTTTACAAAATATATGCGGGGAGATTTCCTATTAAGATCTATTACCCTGTCAAAAGCAGCATTTGCCGTGGCCGTTTCCCCTAAACGATTATGCAGCTGACCAATTATGTAATAGTAGCGACCTTTTTCAGCATTTACAGCGGTAAATTCTGCGGCCGTATTCAACGGATTCACCGCACTATCAATATATTTCAAATTGATATAGGCCTGGGCTAAACTCGCATTTGCATCTGCGATATCCTGGTCTTTCAGCCTGTCTGAGTTAAGAATCTTTTTCAGATTTTCAATGGCAAGCTTTTCGTTTCCAATCCTGATATTGGTCTTTTCCCGCCAGATCCTGGCGTGATTGATATTATCACTCGCCGGGTAACGATATAGTATATAATTAAAGGCATCAAGGGCTGGTACAAAACGTTGATCAAAATACCTGGCTTTTCCTAAAAGCAAATATGCCTCATCCATCTGCGGATTCCTCTCCTTTCCGCTAATTTGCATGGAATGTTTCTGTATCGCCTTTACCGCTTTTTCTTCGGCTCTACCAAAATTCTGATTTCGTACACTGTCAGGAAGCAGGATCTTATCATCTACATCCATTCTTTCTATGGGCAGAATATCCCAATAATTATCTGCGTAATTCTGGTTGATCTCCTCTCTCCCCTGTTCCAGAGCGATCTCACCGTTATATAATGTATTGTATTCAGCAGTTACCGCGTGATAATTCCTGTTTATGAAGGTGTCTTTCTTCCTGGAGCAGCTAAAAATGGCCACAGAAAGCAATAGAAAAAGAGTAATTCGAGTAAACGTATTCAAAATGAACCTATTGTGGGTATCATGAATAACTTTGATACAACTAGTTTAGTATGTAAAAGTAAACTTCTTTTTCTAAAGTCCAATAAGTGCCAGTCTAGCCTTCGGCAATTTCTCTTGAAAAGTATTCTTTAAGTTCGTTAAGGGTAGCTTCAGAAGTTTCCATATCACGAACAATCACTCCGCGATCCAGAACTACAATGCGCTCACAAACTTCAGTTACATGAATTAGATCATGGCTTGAGATTAGAACCGTGGTGCCGCTTACCTTGGAAAGTTCTTTGATGATCTTCTTTAACCTGATCTGGGTCGTCGGGTCTAAATTCGCAAAAGGTTCATCAAGTATAACCACTTCCGGATCACCGATTAGAGCTGCTACGATTCCAACTTTTTTCTGATTTCCTTTAGACAGATCACGTAAATACTTTTTTCTTCCGATGATCTCTCCATTGAAAAAATCTTCAAATTGAGTAAGAAATGAATCGATATCGGCCTTATTACGGTTCCTAAGGTCACCGATAAAGTAAAAATATTCTTCCGGAGTCAGGTAACCGATAAGGAAACTTTCATCAATAAAAGAGGATGTAAATGGCTTCCAGTCTTCGCTCTGACTTACTGTGATCTCATTATTGAAAATATTCCCCGTAGTTGGTTGAATCAGGTCCAAAAGTAAACTGAAAAAAGTGGTTTTTCCCGCTCCGTTATTTCCCACGAGACCAAAATTCTGCCCTGATGGAATATCGAGATGTTCAATATCTAGGACTTTATTTCCGCTATATACTTTCGATAAATTAGTTGCTGTAATCATGATAATTTTTTTAGTCTCCTTTTTGTTTGAATCCTTCGATGGTCACGTATTTTCTCTTGCGATACCTCTGTACCAAAAATGAAAGCAGGCTTGGTCTTAAGATCAGTCCTATAATTCCTAATCCTGAAATCAGCGCGATCGCCGCTTCATAATTAACGAATTTATTCATCAGCCAGAAGAAGAAAATCGGAAGTATTAAAAGTGGAATGCTTACCAGCCACTGGCTGGCTCCCGTACCCTGGTAATTCATAAATGGACTTTTATCAAGGTCTATGGCCTTTTTATTGAATGAACCTGCGAATAGTAACATAGGCACGTTCACGCCTATATTGTAAATGGCACACGCAATATTCAGCAATAGGATATTCAAGCCGAAATAAATATAAGGCGTCGTTAAAATTGCCAAGACCACTACGCTGAAAGTGATCAGCATCATTTTAGAGGCAAGATACTGTCGCATCGGAATATTTTGGGCCATGATCATGGGATAGTAAGCTGCATCCCAGGAAGGCACAAATTGTCCGAAATTGATCATGAAAATTCCGGTCATAAAAATTCCCACGAAAACAAAAAAAGCTGGCATATCCTGATAGGCATCATTCGGGTAAAATATCATCCCATACCCTAAAATAATCAGGGAAAGATAAACAGTAGTTTTAGGTCTTTTATTTCTCCAGATAAGCTTGAGATCCTGCTGAAGAAATGGTGCAATGCTGCCAAACCTCTTAGTCCATCCAAATTCTTTGGTATTTACGCTCTTTGATTTACCCTTTAATCCCGCATCCAGGTAGAATTTACCAGAAAGATTTTTGAAATTCCAGGTATAAAGTAAAAGAAGCAAAACAACTGGAATGATTGCTAAATATGGCTGATTATAGAGATAATTAAATATTCGACCTACAAATTCTGTAATTTCAAAAATTTCCAGATAATCTAATAAAGTGAGTACCAGTCCTAAGAATATCACTGGAATAAGCGCTTTCAAATTTTCTGTAAAGCGTTTTTTTATGATGAAATTCAAGTAGTTGACGCATAAAATTGTTGCATAAACCGCGACCATCCAACCCAGCATATTTTGCGCCGGATAATCTTCTTTAACTATACAGAAAACTCCGAAAGGAACTATCAGCAATAGCGGCAGAAAATTATAAAAAGAGAAAAGCGACTTGACAAGCACGAAATTAACCACCTTACTTTTTTTGATAGGTATTACCATCAAAGGTTTAATATCTACTACCGGTAGCGTTTGTAATAAAAACCTGAAAAGAAGTTCAAAAAGAAAATAAATGAGCAAGAAACCGTTCACAACCTTCAACGGATCGCTTTCCGGATAGAACTCCTTCAGCATAGGAAATAAGGCAATTCCCAGGAAAAAGAACACGGTTGAAAAGTAAAGGGCAAGAAATGCCATCAGGATCTTCAAGCCTAAGCTTTTTCCAAAACTGGCAGATCTAAGGAAAGATTTCCATTCCAGCCAGATAAATTTTTTGAACATAAAAAACGCTATTTATTCAATTGGTATGGAAATTTAAACTTTTGTTACATTTCTAAAACAACCATACTTTGTATTTTTGCGCACAAATAAAAAATAATGAGTCAGTTCTATCCGCTAAAATTAAAGGAAATAATTCGTGAAACATCCCAGGCGGTAAGTTTATCTTTTGAGATACCTGAAAACCTGAAAGAAGAATTTAATTTCTCTGCAGGACAATACATTACCATTAAAACCGAATTGGACGGAGAGGAATTAAGACGGGCATATTCTTTATGCAGTGCTCCAAATTCCAATGAATTCAAAGTGACAGTTAAAGAGGTTGAAGGTGGAAAGTTTTCTGTAATCGCCAATAACAAATTAAAAGCAGGTGATGTACTTGAAGTACATCCGCCGGAAGGTAAATTTGTTTTTAAACCTGGAAATGAAGCAGGTCATTACGCAGCATTTGCAGCAGGAAGTGGAATTACACCAATACTTTCTATCATAAAATCTGTACTCCGCGATGAACCTAAAAGCAGGTTTGTACTTACTTACGGTAATAAAACGATTGATGATACTATTTTCTTCAAAGAGCTACTAGAACTCCAGTCAAAATTTCCAGACAGGCTTTTTGTAGAATTTATTTACAGCAGAACCAGGGAGGAAAACTCTCATTTCGGAAGAATTGAGACCAGTACGGTAAACTATGTTGTAAAGAATAAATTCAAGGATCATCCTTTTGATAGATTCTATTTATGCGGACCTGAAGAAATGATCAATCACGTTTCTGAAGTCCTGAAAAATAATGGAGTTAAAGATGATCAGATCTTATTTGAACTCTTCACGACAACTGCTGAAGAAAAAGAAATTGAAGGAGATACAGACGGAAAAACCGCTGTTACCATCATGGTAGACGATGAGGAATTTACTTTTTCTATGGACAGAACAGATGTTGTACTGGACGTAGCACTGGAAAATGATATCGATGTTCCTTATTCCTGTCAGGGCGGTATTTGCAGTAGCTGTATGGCCAGAATAACTGAAGGAAAAGCCGAAATGAGCAAAAACCAGATCCTTACTGATGAAGAGATCGATGAAGGATTTGTGTTAACCTGCCAGGCACATCCAACCACACCTACTTTAAAAGTAGATTTTGACGACGTTTAAGATCTAGATTATTTCCAGGATCTTCTGAATAACCTTTTCCGGAGGAATGCTGCGCATCACATCGTCGTAGCCCTCCGGATATTTATTTCCATAAACTGAAGTCGGAATCTTTGGATATAGATCCAGGTCTGGTAAAATACAGTTTTCCAAAGGCTGATTAAAAGCTTTAAAGCCGGTGTAAGGATGGGTAACTCCCCAAAGGCTCACTACCGGTACTCCGTAAATTGCAGCCAGATGCGCATTTCCACTATCCATGGAAAGCATAAGATCAAGGTTGGAAATAAGACTCAATTCCTCGGTAAACCTCAACTTACCAACAACGCTCACGGTATTCTGAAATTTTTGTTCCCAGTTTTCCAGTTTTTGTTTTTCCGATTCTCCTCCTCCAAATAAGATGATTTTGATCTTCCCGCCTGAAGATAATTCAGAGATCACCTCTTCCATCAGGTCTTCAGGATAGCATTTGGAATCGTGTTGTGCAAATGGAGCTATGCCAAGCCATTTCTGAGACTGTTTGCCAACAATATCATACACCTTGGGCAATAACTTCCTTTTTTGTGGTGGTTTATATTCAGAAAGCTCAAGAGGAAAACCTAATTCCTTAAAAACGTCTGCGTAGCGCTGGTGCGATGACTTCAGCTCTTTAAAAACCTTATTATTATCCCTGGTAAGTGCCTTTTTATCAGCCCGTCCCTTATCAATTTGCTTGAAAGGCATTCCGTAGAAATAAAAAAGGGACCTTAGCACATTAGTACGCAAAACATCGTGAAGATCTGCAACCGCGTCAATTTCTTCATCACGAAGTTCAGTAGCGAGTGTTCCCAGGCCTAAAACTCCGCTATGCACGCCTTTCAGATCTGCTTCATATACAGTTACATTTGGAAGATGACTGAAAAGTGGTCTGAAAAAGTGCTTGGTAAGCACGGTAATCTGAATATGAGGATAAGTTTGGACAAAAACGCTCAGTACAGGCACGGTCATCGCAACATCTCCCATCGCCGAAAAACGAATGGCAAGAATATGCTTTATATTACCGTTTTTATTAGCTGAAGATTGCCCTGAGCCGTTCATGTAAAATTATTTATTGCCTCGAAGTACCGGATTTAGTTCATCATCATTATACATTTTCATTTGCTTATAAACCTTCATGTACTTTTCTCCCTTCGAAATTGCTTCCAGAAGCTGATTGATAGCCGTAGAAAGATCGACTCTTTGCTCCAATAACACATCTAGTTTTGCTTTACACTTCATCTGGTGTTCCTGGGATGCGTCAGTTCTATTCGCTTCTTCAGCCATATGATAGATCTTCAAAGCCAGAATGGAAAGCCTGTCTATTGCCCATGCGGGACTTTCAGAATTGATGGTAGCATCGGTATTTGGCTCCACATCCTTGTATTTCTCTAGAAAATAACTGTCAATATATTCCACCGTATCCGTGCGGTCCTGGTTAGAAGCATCTATCTGCCGTTTTAGCGCTAATGCAGCCACAGGATCTATATTCTGGTCACGAATGATATCTTCATAATGCCACTGCACCGTATCTATCCAGCATTTTCTGTACAACAAGTGTTCTAATAATTCTTTTTCAGCGTCGTAAGGATTTTTGAATTCCTGATCTACCTGGTCTATTTCGTGATATTTTTCGATCACTTCTTGAAAAATGCTATTAGCTTTATCTGAAAACATATGATTAATTTCTTCTGATTCTTGATTTAACACCCTCGAAAATTTAAAATTTTCAAGTAGGTACAAAGATATTATTTTTAAAAAGAGTTTCGGCTGAAACCTGTAGTAAACATTAGAATCAAATGAAAAATGCAACGATAAAAGGCATAAGAATTAAGGTTATCAGAATGATCTCCTTTAGGATCTTATCCTTTTTACTATCGAAGTAATTGGAAGCGATAATGCTCAAAGGCACGAAGAAGAAGATTAATTCGCTTCCATTTTTAGTTGGTGAGAACAGGGCAACGCCAGCAGAAATTACCAGGCTAAAAAGGATCATACTCAACACCGGTCTTCGGGTTACACTTGCTTTCTGTATGGCCGAAAAATATTGAAATAAGGTCCAGATCAATAAGCCCAGAATAATACTCAAAGGAATTAAAAGCTCTAATTCCCCATATTTTGAAAAATCGAAATTACTTGCCTGGAACCAATCAGAAAATGAATATAGCTGGTCATAAGCTAGTAAGTGAAAACAAATTGTTAGTGAAACCACTGCTGAAAATGCTACAAATGGAACCAGCCAGTTCTTGAAACTCGAAGCGAAATTCAGAATCGCAAAGAACACTAGTAAAAAGAACAAAGCAGACCAGAAATGATAAAGTGTGGCGATGCTTATCCAGAAGGTCGCATCAAAGATCTTTTTCTGAATGAATTTATGAGACCTTAAACTAATGATCCTCCTTAAGCCGAAAAGAATACAGAGGTTGGATATTATAGCGGCTTCGTTTCTCAAAAGACTGCTGAAGGAGATACAAAATATCGTAAAAAGCAAGGTTTTAAAGGCGCTTCGCTTAGTTAGTTCATTTTTCTTTGCTATAAAATTGAGTACCAGAACGCTTAACACCAATAGAAGAAAAACTCCTGTTTTTTCAAAAAATTTTAGCCAATCAAAACCGTTTGTCCAGTTTGTAAAGCTCGCTCCAATGTAAAAAACAGAGAGCAGCAAAATGATCACCGAAAGGTTTATGGGTTTTGATTTACTAAAAAAGCTTGTTAGCATTAGGGTTTTTTATATTTTTGTACTCACAAACAAAGTTTACACAATGAGAGATTTTTTTGAGGGAATAGCGTGGCTTTTTGAAAATATACTTTTCTATCCTCTAGATGCATTAAGAGCACTTGAACTTGATTCCTGGTTTCTTGCAAACATCTTCAACTGGATATTCATGATCGTTGGTTTCCTTGCTTTCCTTTACTGGATGAAGCAATTGAAAATTTTTAACGATAGAAATGAAGAGAACAGAGAATCTACTTCTCACTCTTTCCTAGGATAAATCAAAACCTATATCCTTTCTAAAATACATCTTATCAAATTGTAGTTTATCTGCACTTTGATAAGATTTTTTTAGTGCCTTTTTGTAATCCTCACCAAAAGACGTCAGGGCGATCACCCTTCCTCCGTTAGTTAAGACTTTGCCTTCATCGTTTCTTGTTCCTGCATGAAAAATGATTGAATCTTCAATTTCTTTTATTCCTGAAATTTCTTTTCCCTTTTCATACGAACCGGGATATCCACCAGAAACCATCATTACCGTAGCAGCCGTTCTTGAATCAATCTCCAGGTCAGCCTTATCCAGATCAGTTTTCCAGGTCATCTCCAGTAATTCTACCAGATCAGATTTAATTCTTGGAAGAACTACTTCCGTTTCCGGATCTCCCATTCTCACGTTGTATTCGATGACGTAAGGTTCTTCATTCACTTTAATAAGGCCTATGAAAATAAAACCCTTATAATCTATATCCTCTTCAGAAAAACCTTTCACCGTTGGTTTGACAATCCGTTCTTCAATTTTCTGCATCAGCGTTTCATCTGCGAAAGGTACGGGGGAAATTGCGCCCATACCACCAGTATTCAAGCCGGTATCACCTTCACCAATTCTTTTGTAATCTTTTGCCGTGGGCAGAATCTTGTAGTTTTTCCCGTCTGTAAGCACAAAAACACTAAGTTCTATTCCATCAAGAAATTCCTCTATCACTACCTTTTTACTAGCTGCACCAAATTTTCCGGAAAGCATATTTTCCAGTTCCTTTTTAGCTTCTTCAAGGTCATCAATAATCAATACTCCTTTTCCGGCAGCCAGACCATCAGCCTTCAGAACATAAGGCGGGTTCAGCGTTTCCAGGAAATTCTTTCCTGCACCGAGACTTTCAAAACTAAAACTTTCATACGCCGCGGTTGGAATATCATACATAGCCATAAACTCCTTTGCTCTCTCCTTGCTTCCTTCCAGTAAGGCGCCACGACTGGACGGCCCGATGATTTGAATTTTCTTTAACCTGTCATCATTTTTGAAAAAATCTACGATCCCTTTTACCAGGGGATCTTCAGGTCCAACTACGATCATATCAATATCCTTTTCCAGGGCAGTTTTACCAACTTCTGCGAAATCTATTGGATTCACCGGAAGGTTCTCTGCAATCTCTGAAGTCCCGGCATTACCAGGAGCCACATACAAATTTCTGCATTTACTGCTTTGAGCGATCTTGTAAGCAAATGTATGCTCTCTACCACCCGAGCCTAGGATTAGAATATTCATGTAGTTGTGTTTTAAATGTTGCCTCAAAAATAATTGTTTGTAAATTGAAGCACCAATAAATTCGTTAAAAAAGCTTTACTGCCCTTGGATTGGTTTAAACTTTCTTTACAGCTGAATAAATTCCCCATCAAAAGGGCGCAGCAAACGCTGGAAAACATACAGAATATCCCGGAAGAGCACTATGCTAAATATCAACGAAAGCAGAGAAATGCGATCATTGATTATCATATTCAGCACAACGATTTTTATCGAGAATTCTTCAATTGGGATGGTTTTGATGACTGGAAGAAGGTTCCGATCATGAAGAAGTCTGATCTTCAACAGCCATTGAAAGAAAGGCTTAGCTCTACCTATAACTCTAAAACTGCCTACGTGGGTAAAACTTCCGGAAGCAGTGGCACCCCGTTTATTTTCGCTAAGAATCGCTTCGCTCATGCTTTAAGCTGGGCTGGATTTCAGGATAGGTATCGCTGGTATGATATAGACCTTAATAAGTCCCTGCAGGCCAGATTCTACGGAATTCCGCTTGATTTTTATGGCAATATTCAGGAGCGATTGAAGGACAGAATAAGCCTGAGAAGAAGGTTCAATATTTTTGACCTCAGCGAGAAGAAAATGGAGGATTTTCTGGAACGCTTTAAAAAATCAGATTTTAATTATTTGAATGGTTATACTAGTGCGATTGTACTCTTTGCCAGGTTTCTTCAAGAAAAAGGCATTATTCTGAAAGAGCTTTGCCCGAGCCTTAAAATTTGTATAGTGACTTCTGAAAGGCTTTTTGAAAAAGATAAGGAGCTTATCCAGAACTCACTGGGCGTACCTGTGATCAATGAATACGGCGCGAGTGAAGTCGGGTTAATTGCTTTTGAAGATGCCCACAATAACTGGATCGTGAATTCGGAAGATCTATATGTAGAGATCCTCGGTGAAAATGATGAAATTCTGCCTTATGGCGAAGAAGGCCGAGTAGTGATCACTTCTCTCTATAATAAAGCTCACCCGATGATTCGATATGATATCGGGGATATTGGTTCTCTTTCAAAAAACAGTTCCCTGAAAAAGCCAATTCTCGAAAAGCTTATAGGAAGAACCAATGATATTGCGCGGTTACCCGATGGAAAAGTAGTTCCGGGTCTAACTTTCTATTACGTTACCAAAACCATTATTGAAGATAACGGGCGTATAAAAGAGTTTGTAATCATTCAGACGAAAATAGATGAATTTGATATTGAATATGTAAGCAAAATTGAATTTACCGCCGATCAACGCAAGAAAATCCTGGAAGCCATCGCAACTTATGTGGGTGAAAATTTGAAGATCAATTTTGAAAGAAAGGATATTTTAAAACGCAGCAGAAGCGGAAAATTAAAGCAGTTTACTTCCTTGTTGAAATAGGTTTTACCTGCTTTGACTTGATAAAAAACTGTTCTCTCAGAAAGATGAGCATTTTCCAAATACTTTTCATAAAGCTGAAATTTAATACCTCATGATAAACTTTGAAATTGTATTTAAGCATTTCAATTTTGTTGGTCGAGATCGAATTTTTTCTCAACCGGTAAAATGCTAGCGATTCCTGGATACCTTCAATTGGTCCGCCTTCGTCGATAACCTTTAACCACAAAGCCCAATCCTGGCGTTTAGTGATTTGAGGACAATAGATCTTTCCCAGAATATCCACGTTATAAATTCCGGTTAGGTTACCAACATAATTCGCTTTCAGCAATTTCTCATAATGTAAAACTGGTAAGGCCTGTACTTTTTTATTTAGCAGATCGCCATTTTCATCAATTAGGTCATAACTGGAAAAACAAGCAGCTACATTAGGTTTGGATAATATTTTAAGCTGTTTTGAAAGCTTTTCAGGCTTCCAGAGGTCATCGGCATCAAGAAAGGCAATGTAGACACCTGAAGCTGCTTTTATGCCTTTATTTCGGCTATGATGCGTTCCGGAATTCGTTGGGTTGGATAACAAATGAATTCTTGCATCCTTTTCAGCAAAAGATTTAACGATTTCTATCGTGGAATCTGTAGAGGCATCATCAATAACAAGCAATTCCCAGTTCTGGTGATCCTGATTAATAACCGACTGTATAGATTCAGTTATAAAGGCCTCCGAATTATAAGCAGGCATTATAACTGATACCAGTCCCCTATTCTCCATTTTACCGTCTAATGTGTTTTGAAAAGTCCTTATGCTCCCTCTTTTGTAATTCTGCCTGACTCAGACTTTTGAAATAATCATAAGTGATCTTCATTCCTTCTGCGCGGGAAACCTTTGGTTCCCAGCCAAGCACTTCTTTAGCCCTAGTAATATCGGGCTGTCTTTGCATAGGGTCGTCTTTCGGAAGATCTTCAAAGACTATTTTTTGATCTGTACCCGTAAGTTTAATAATCTCTTTGGCAAAATCCAAAATACTTATCTCGTCAGGATTTCCAATGTTTACAGGTTGCGAGTAATCACTTAATAATAATCTGTAAATACCTTCTACCTGGTCATCTACAAAGCAGAAAGATCTAGTTTGCGAACCATCCCCGAAAACCGTTAAATCTTCTCCTCTCAATGCCTGACCAATAAAAGCTGGAATAACACGACCATCATTTAATCGCATTCTTGGACCATAGGTATTGAATATTCTAGCAATTCTTGTTTCCAGACCGTGAAAATTATGATATGCCATAGTGATGGATTCCTGGAATCGTTTTGCTTCATCATAAACTCCACGGGGTCCAATGGCATTGACATTTCCGTAATATTCTTCGTCCTGAGGATGCACTAATGGATCTCCATAAACCTCAGAAGTTGAAGCTATCAAAATTCTAGCGTTTTTCTCTTTTGCAAGTCCTAGACAATGAAGTGTTCCGATAGATCCTACTTTTAAAGTCTGGATTGGTATTTTAAGGTAGTCTATTGGACTAGCTGGTGAAGCAAAATGTAAGATATAATCAAGTTCACCGGCAACATGAACAAATTTGGTGATATCGTGATGGTGAAATTCAAAGTTCTGAACCTTCATCAGGTGTTCAATGTTCTTAAGATCCCCGGTGATAAGGTTATCCATACCGATCACTTCATAACCTTCTTTTAGAAATCTATCACAAAGATGAGAACCTAAGAAACCTGCTGCTCCCGTAATAAGTATTCTTTTCGCCATTTTTTGAACCAGATAATTAATCTATCGTATCTAAAAGATCATGGAGACTTATTTTCCAGTCTTTTACAGGCCCGAAAATCTTAGTGATCTTTTCTTTCGAAAGCACACTATATTCAGGTCTTACAGCCAAGGTCTTAAAAAATCCTGTCTTATTCAATGTTACCTGATTCATTTTTCCTGAATAGTTCAAAATTTCTTCAGCAAAATCATACCAGGTAGCTTCTCCCTCATTGCTGAAATGGTAAATTCCGAAGCATTTATTTTCGGTTGAAATTAAATCCAGGACGAACGCGGCTAGATCATTAGCATTGGTGGGTGTTCCTTTTTGGGAAGTTGTGATATTAAGTTCAGCACCTTCGTCTGCCTTTCTTAAAATAGTCCGGAAAAAGTTATGTCCAAATTCTGAATAAAGCCAGGAAGTTCTGAAAATGAAAAATTCAGTCATTTTAGACTGTATCTCTTCTTCACCTTTCAGTTTGGAAGCTCCGTACACATTGATAGGATCTACCTCATCACTCTCTTTATATGGCTTATTAGCTTTACCATTGAACACGTAATCTGTAGAAAAATGAAAGAGGATAACATCCTTTGTAGCACAAATTTCAGCCAAATTTCCTACGCTTTCCGCGTTTACCAGGAATGCTTTTTCAGGTTCGTTTTCGGCTTGCTCCACATTTGTATAAGCTGCCGTATTAATGCAGTATTCTATTTTATTTTCAGAAAAAAACTTTCTCAGATCATCTTTTGATGTAATATCGAGTTCTTCCGAAGAACAATATATAAACTTAAAATTCCGGTATTTTTTTGCTTGCATTTGAAAACAATGTCCCAGCTGCCCGTTCGCTCCTGTAACTAAAACTGTTATCATTCAAAACTTTCTTTAAAAGTCGGCAACTTCCGATCTTTGTCAGATAAGATCAGTTCTCTTTCCGGAAAGTTCCAGTCGATATTCAGGTCTGGATCATTATAAATTATTCCACCTTCCGAACCCGGTGTGTAGTATTGATCGCATTTATAGGCGAACACAGATTTTTCTGAAAGCGTCAGGAATCCATGACCAAAACCTTTCGGAACATATAACTGGTATAGATTTTCATCATCCAGAATTACCGAATAAACCTGCTTAAATGTTGGTGAATCAGGTCTTAGATCAACCACCACATCCAGAACCTTTCCGTAAATCACCCGAACAATTTTGGTTTGTGCAAATTCACCTTTCTGGTAATGCATTCCGCGTAAAACTCCATATTTCGAAACCGACTGATTATCTTGAACAAATTCTTCATCTAAGCCGGAAAGTTCGGCAAATCTCTGACGCTGATAGGTTTCCAAAAAGATTCCACGTTGATCCTCGAATAATCTAGGTTTGATAAGAAAACAATCTTTTAAAGGAGTTTCTTCTACCTGCATACTTCTGGTTTATGAGTTAAAAATCTGTTCAAGGATCTTTTCAGTAATTAGATACGTTGGTTTTACACCAGAAGTTCCAAGACCGCCAGAAGCCAGCGTACTTCCAGTTTCCAAAGGATTATCTGAAGCGTAATAGGCATATCTAACCTTTACTTCCTCATCTATACTTCCTCTCAATCTGGATGCAGCCTGGATCGCCTTTTGGTAATGCGCACCTTCCATTTCAAGACCGCAAACATTCCAGGTTGAATCATGGAAAAACCTTAAAATATCTTTATTCTGAAGTGAGGTTCCCAATACCGTGATCATCGCACCATCTACCACATTGATACCCTGACCTTCGAGATCAGATTTTTTTAACTGATTTTCAAAAGGATAATTATCTGCAGTTCCTTCAAAAAGGTGAGCATCAGGAATCATGATATCACCTTTTCCTCCTTCCAGGATTCCGGCTTTCCCCATGATGGAAATTGACTTTACATTCATTTTCACCTCTTTATCTTCATGATTAAAAGGTTTCAATAACTCATCCATGGTTTCATAAGCCTGCTCTCCAAAAGCATAATCCATCACGATAATAACCGGTTTTTCTTCATTTTTCAGTTCGCTGAATTTAGTTCCTGAAAAACCATCTACAAGTTTTGCCGTATCAAATATTTGAACATCTATATTGGTTCCGCTCTTATCCTCGATAAAGAACATTCCTTTATCAAGAGCAGTTTTAGTAACCTTATTCCTTAAAGAACCATTCCCGCTATCAGAAAGTTCTTCATAGATATCCAGTGGCTTTTTCTTTTTAAGTTCAGTTTTCAGTGCGCACGGTGTATAAAGAGTATTCATAACACTATGCATATTCGCGCTGATGATATGAATAGGTCTTTCCATCAGCTTATTTTCAATAAGCTTTAGTTTGATATCATTAGACCAGATCTCACCGTGAATATGGTGTCCCAAACGTTCCCTTAAAACCGGACTGAAAGTGATGATCCTCTTCTCATTTTTAACCGCTTCACGAATGGCCATTTTTCCTAAAGACCAGATCACTCTCAGAAAACGATCAGGATTATCAGGAGTTGAAAATTTTGGATATAACCTGCTTATTTCAAGAAATGTTCTACCCAAAATACTTGCGGTATGTGTTAAGGCAACCTCCCTTTGCGCCTGCGTTAATGCTTCCGTTTGCGTTACGGCAGTTTCCAATTTTTCCCAATCGCGGTTTACACTTCCCTCTTCATCGATTAAAACCCTTTTCATGATCTTATGTGACTCGATAAAAAGAAATGTAAGGTGGGTAAGAATATCATAAATTTCAGATCTACCTCTGGTGATCTCGATATTCATTTGTTCTTCATCAATACGGTAACAGTTTCTCCTTCTTTTTGGAGGTACGATCGGCTTGAAATGTGAATTTCCATAACCCTCATCACTGGTTAAATTGATGAACCTGCATTCTTCAATTCCCTGTGGCAGCCTGTCTATCACATAAAGAAGACCTTCCAGCTCAGCTTTGTCATTAGCAATAGATCCGTAAATTTCAGGTCTTAGGGTAAGCAATGATTCTCTTAAAGTTTCTCCGGAAACACCCATTGGCTTATAAAAACCGCGGTTAAAAAGGTGTCTCATGGTAATATACATGCGCTCAATCGCACCTGAGCTTTCCTGTGCTCTCGTTCTGCCCTGTAATTTTAATATAGACATAGTAGTTTTTTAAATAATCTCATTTAGTTTGTCCGCAATCTTACGGTCGTTAGACAATCTCGGGAGCTTATTCTGTCCTCCCAGCTTTCCAATGGACTTCATATATTCCTGAAAAGCGTTCTGCGGCACTTTCGTGATTTTCAGTCTCTGTAAAATATTTCCTTCCAGAAGATCCAGATAATAGGAATTTTGCTTCTGAAGAGACCTGTCGATAATTTCAGCAAATTTATTCAAATCTTCCGGTTCCTGCTCAAATTCTATAAACCATTCATGATAAGGCAACTCATCACCATCCGGATTTATTTGCGGCGCTACTGTAAATTCACTTATTGCGGCACCCGTTTTAGTCACGGCAACCTGCATGGCTTCCTCCACTTCCTTAGCAATGACATGCTCTCCAAAAGCTGAAATAAAATGTTTGATTCTACCAGATACCATTACCCGGTAAGGAGTGGTAGAAGTAAATTGAATGGTATCTCCAATATTATAAGCCCATAATCCGGCGCTGGAAGAAATGATCATTACGTAATTTACCCCAACCTCAACATCCTTAAGAAGCAATCTTTCCGGATTTTCATTAAAAAATTCATCTGCTTTTACGAACTCGTAGAACATTCCGGAATCTAGCTGAAGCAGCATTCCCTTTTCGTTTTGCTTATCCTGGAAGGCAAAAAACCCTTCAGAAGCAGGATATAATTCAATGCTATCTACTTTTCTACCGATTAGATTTTCAAATTTCGATCTATAGGGCTCATAATTGACTCCGCCGTAAATAAATAGGTTGAAATTCGGGAAAATATCACCAACCTTTTTACCGGTTTTATCAATTAGCCGTTCAAAATACATCTGCACCCAGGAAGGAATCCCACTAATTACAGACATATCTTCTTTAACTGTTTCTTCAACGATTGCATCAACTTTATCTTCCCAGTCTTCGATACAATTTGTTTCCCAGCTAGGCATTCTATTCTTCTGAAGATAACCCGGTACATAATGCGCTACGATGCCGGAAAGTCTTCCCAGTTTTACACCATTTTTCTCATCCAACTCCGGACTTCCCTGAAGAAATATCATTTTGCCATCAACAAATTTCGAATTTCCGGTGTCATGGATATAGCATAGAATTGCATTTCGCGCAGCATTGATATGCGTGGGCATGGATTCTTTTGTAAGTGGAATGTATTTCGCCCCGCTGGTAGTTCCGGAAGTTTTAGCATAATATAGTGGCTTTCCCGGCCATAATATATCATCTTTTCCCTCCACCATGAGGTCTACATAAGATTTCAATTCCTCATAATCCCTGATAGGTACTTTTTGAATGAAATCTGAATGAGATTTAATATTCTTAAAATCGTGTTCTTCCCCGAACCTGGTATTTTTGGCCTTTTCAATTAAATCCTGAAATACCTTTTGCTGGGTTTCATGAGGGTTTGAAGCCCATTTATCTATCTTTTTTCTGATTTGGGAGGCGAAAATTTTTGCTGCGAAAGATTTTATAGACATAAATTAATTGAAATCAATATATTCTGAAGGATCTACCGGATTTCCTTCGTTCCATAGTTCAAAATGTAAATGAGGACCGGTGGTCAATTCCCCTGTATTTCCTGCGGTAGCAATCACTTCTCCCCCGCGCACCATATCTCCCTGAGATTTGGTTAAAGAGGCATTATGTTTATAAACCGAAAGTAAGCCATAACTGTGTTCTACCAATATCACGTAGCCGGTTTCCGCAGTCCATTCAGCAAAGATCACTCGGCCATCTGCAACAGATTTTATCGGGGAATTCCGTGTTGTAACAACATCCACAGCGTAGTGCTTATCTTCAATACTGTAGGGCTCAGATATAGATCCTTTTACTGGGGGAAAAAGAGAGAAATTGATATTATCTGTAGCCGTTGGTAAAATATTGTATTTGTCTTCCTGCGCTACTTCCTCTCTCAGCAAAGAATCTGCTTTAATACGGTTGATCTCTTCGTATTCAATATCTGTAATGGGCTGACTTAAAATGGAATCGCGGTTCAACTGATCCAGATCCAGCTCTCCCGTAAGAGCATTTTTAATAGATAGTAAATATTGATCGTTCAGACGGATCACATTTTGAAGGGAGTCTGAAGTATAGGCGAGATTAGCCGCTCTTTCTTTTAATTTTGCCGAAGAATAGCCAGGAATATATTCCCTTAATGGAGTAAAAGCAATGAGTACAGTAGTTGCTGCAATTAGAAATATAACTGATAATCCCACAGCCACAAAGACATTCAGTCTGGTTAATCTAAATGAAAATCGCTCCTCAAAAGTATCTTCATTAAGAACAACCATTCTATACTTATGAAGAAGTTTTTTAGCGAACTTCCTTTTTTCTCTCTTATTTTGAGCCATAGCCGTTATTAAGTATTACAAAGATAAATTAAATAATTTCCTGCCATACTTCTGCAAAAGACTTATTGGTGTTACTTGTATCGCTTAGCAATTTATTGTCTTATTAACGTTTATATTGCTGAATTCTTGTTAAGTTTGTAGAACTAAATTAAAAGACATGAACGCATTTATTTTGCCTTTGGCTATAGGAGCACCGCAAATAATTTTAATTGTAGTGGTGATATTGTTGCTTTTTGGAGGACGTAAAATTCCTGAATTAATGAGAGGTCTTGGTAGTGGAATTAAAGAATTCAAAGACGCTTCCAAAGATGATGAAAATGGAACAAATCCAGATGAAAGTAAAAAAGTACCTGAAGAGAATAAATAATCTCTGAAATCATAAAGCATAAAAAAACCCAACTTTTCAGTTGGGTTTTTTTATTTAATCAATCTTCGCCGATTGCAATATCGCATCGAGCTCGAAGATGTTATCTCTTTTTCCTCTAGAAGGAGAAAATACAAATCCTTCCAGTATAACGAACCTGTTGTTCTTCTCATCCTTCACCGCGTAATTTACAAATGGACCAGCCATAAAATCATTCTGAACTTCCCAGGTTCCACGAGTCTCGTACGCAAATTTACCGTCTATTTCTGTTTCAAAAAGGTATGGAGCATAGGCTTTTTCTGTGATCATGTAAGATCCTTCAAGTCTTCCAGGAATCTGGGCTTCTCCGATTGAATCTCTCATTTTAATGATATTCGCTATCACACTAGAGTCGTTTTCAATCTTGTTGATTGGCACTTCATACACCAGTATTTCCATACTTCCCTTTGGAATTTCTTTTCTGATCCAAGAGAAATGATCTTCTTCCTTGGCATATCTGTAAGCAGTAGGAAATTTAAGGTTTATACCGAATTTTTCACTCAGCGCATCATCCTTATTCAGGGATTTTCTAATTCTTCGTTGCTTTTCGGTGAGCTCTGTTTTCTTCAAAAGTTTGATGATAGAATCAGATCTTTTATTGATGACATCGATAATATCTTCAGAACTATTTCCCTGGACCACGATACCCGTTTGAGGGCGGGCAAATTCATCTTTAATAAGATCCATTCCTTTATTACCGCCTTCTTCTATTTTTAAGAAGATTCGGCTGTTTCTAACGAATCCGGTGAAGGTCTCTGGTGGTATTTGACTTAAACTGAATAAAGGCTCTTCCTGAGGCAGCCCATCAACCGGTGCAGCCAGGTTTGTTCTTATCGCCTCTCCTACTGAACCTTCCCAAAGTCCATTATCTATGACTATGGTAAGTTGATTTATATTTCCGGAAGAATCAGAAAGAATCCGGTCATTTTTCTCTGAGGATTTTTCCTCGCTGTTATTACAGGAAATTAAAAGGAAAATACTGGCTAGCAGGATTAGGCTACGTTTCATTTTTTCGGTTTTGATTTAACGCCCTTAACCTTTGGAAAGCTTTAATTTCATTCCCGGTTTAAGGCTATTAGTGTTCATATCGTTCCAAGACCTCAAATTCTGTACCGTAACGCCCGGAAACTTTTTAGAAATGCTCCAAAGCGAATCTCCGCGCCTTACTGTATAAAATCTTGGATTCGAACTTTTACTGGAATTTGAAGAACCTGAACTGGAAGCAACTTCTACCGGTTTCCTTGGATATATGGTCAAATACTGGCCAATTCGAAGGTTATTGCTTCTCATATTATTCCATTGCTTGATACTGCTTATCCCTACTCCATATTTTTCAGCGATCTTTCCTAAATAATCTCCGCTTCTTACCCGATATCTTATTCGATCTTCGGTTTCAACGTACTTCGGAAGTTCCTTTTTCTCCTCTTCTAGATCATTTTTTGCAAAATCATAGATCGCACTTTCATTCGAAACGAATTTTCCAGTGGCTGGTTTAGGCAGTCGTAAACTGTACTGTTCATCTTCCACGAAGGGAATTATATCTAATTTGTAACTCGGGTTCAAAAACTGAAGCATTTCCTTTTCAACTCCCGTTACCTTACTAATCTGATCAAAAGAAAGTAATTGCTTTACTTGAATGGTATCAGTTTCAAAGTAAACTACATCGGGATTAGACGGCTGAAATTTGTGCTCATCAGCGTATTCAAATAAATATAAAGTTGCCAAAAATGCTGGAACATATCCGGCTGTTTCACGTGGAAGAAATCTTCTTAAATGCCAGTAATCTGTACTACCGCCGCTTCTTCTAATTGCTTTGGATACATTTCCCGGACCTGAGTTATAAGAGGCTAATACAAGATCCCAATCTCCAAATACTTTATAGAGGCTTGCCAGGTATTGCGCAGCCGCTTCCGTAGACCTTTCAGGATCCATACGTTCATCAACATAAGAACTAACGTCCAGACCGTGCATCTTCCCTGTGGTGAACATAAATTGCCATAGACCGGTAGCACCAACTCTGGATTTGGCTCGCGGATTCAAGGCAGATTCTACGATGGCAAGGTATTTTATTTCTAATGGAATATCGTATTTATCCAGTTCCTGTTCGAACATTGGAAAATAATAACGACTAAGAGCCATCAATCTTTCCATCCCCTGTTTATTCCTTTTCAGATAAGATTTTATGACACTTTCTAAAATTGGGTTGTATTCAACATTAAAAGGTGTTCTGGCATTAAGCTTTGCCAATCTCGCTTTTAATGTGTCTGTAGGAAGGTCTTTATAAACTACATCTTCGTAATCCTGCTCTCTAATGCTTTTTTGCATTGTTTCGTAAAGATCAGAATTAGTCAATTCCCTCTTCCAAAGGGAATCAATAGTTTTGGCTTTCGGAAGATCGGCGAGCTTAACTTTAGACGAATCTCTTATTGCAGCAGAAATTGGCAATTTATCCCTAAATTCAGGGTCTGGTTGAGCCAGTTTTATTTCTGTATCATCACTCTTTTGAAATATCTGAACTCTGAAATTGGCTTTTTCAACTCTCTCCTTTTTCTTCTCCTGAGCCATTGCAGATACTCCCACGAGGAGCAACAACATCAATAATTTTTGTTTCAGCATAAATTCATTTTACATTAATCAACGTAAAATTTATCAAACTTCGTACCTCTTTAATTTTTGATCGCTTCGATTCCCGGCAAGGATTTTCCTTCTAACATCTCTAACATGGCGCCACCACCGGTAGAAACATAACTTACCTGATCTTCAAGTCCGAATTTTTTAACAGCAGCAACAGAATCTCCTCCTCCCACAAGTGAGAAAGCCCCTTCTTTGGTAGCCTCAGCAATGGCCTCACCTAATTGAATCGTTCCTTTGGCGAAAGTATCCATTTCAAATACTCCCAAAGGTCCGTTCCATAAGATGATCTTAGATTTTTTGATTACACTGGAAAAATTTCTGATAGTTTGAGGACCAACGTCCAATCCCATCCAGCCATCAGGAATATTGTCTACGCTTTCGGTTTGAGTGCTGGCCTGTTCAGAAAAGCTATCTGCAATCACCGAGTCAACTGGAAGATGTACTTCCACTCCTTTTTCCTTGGCTTTTTTAAGAATTTCCAGCGCAAGTTCCTGCTTATCGTCTTCAACCAGGGAATTACCAATGTGGCCTCCCTGAGCTTTGATGAACGTATAGGTCATACCACCTCCAATTATAAGGTGATCAATTTTATCAAGAATATTCTCTATAACTGTAATCTTAGAAGAAACTTTTGCACCACCTAATACTGCGGTGACAGGCTTTTCTGTACTATTCAATACTTTATCAAGACTTTTGATCTCCTTAGCTAATAGATATCCAAAGCATTTATCTTCAAAGAATTTAGCTACTACCGTAGTAGAAGCGTGTGCTCTGTGCGCAGTTCCAAATGCGTCATTCACATAAATATCACCTAATTTGGAAAGGCTTTCAGCAAAGGCTTCATCTCCATCGGTTTCTTCATCATGGTAACGAAGATTTTCCAATAACAGGATCTCACCTGATTCCAGGTTTTTCGCGGCATTTTCAACTTCTTCTCCCACGCAATCTTCAACAAATTTCACTTCAACACCAAGAACTTCAGAAACCTTTTTAGTGATATGCTGTAGTGAATATTTACTTTCTTTTCCTTTTGGTCTTCCTAAATGAGACATTAAAACAACACTTCCACCGTCTTCCAGAATTTTAATAATCGTTGGTTTTGCCGCTTCAATTCGATTAGCATCGGTTACTTCCATTTCTTCATTTAATGGAACATTGAAGTCCACTCTAATAAGTGCTCTTTTATTATTAAAATTGTAGTCGTCTAATGTTTTCATAGTATTGCTTTCTTACAAATATAATTTTTTCCGAAGATAATAAAGCTTATATAATTTTATATTTGCGTATGCTTTTTAACGATGTAATAGGTCTTCCGCATATAAAAAATCACCTGACGACCACTGCCGACAGAAACAGAATTCCTCACGCCCAACTTTTTACAGGAAAGCCGGGAAGTGGCGCTCTGCCTATGGCTATCGCCTATGCCCAATATATTCTTTGCAAAAATACCGGTGGAGAAAATGATAATCCGGCTTCACAAAGCTGCAATTTGAAATTTAAAAATCTGTCGCATCCAGATCTTCATTTCGCTTTTCCGGTTGCGGTAAATGATAAAATTAAAAGTCATCCTGTTTCCTCACATTTTCTTGATGAATGGAGGGAATTTCTGAAAACAAATCCTTACGGCAGTTTATATGATTGGTATCAGTATTTGGGAGTTGAAAACAAACAAGGAAAAATTGGCGTAGATGAAGCCCAGAATATCGTTAAATCATTGTCTTTAAAAGCTTATGAAGGCGGTTTTAAGGTAATGATCATCTGGATGGCTGAAAAAATGAACATGGAAGCAGCCAACAAGCTTCTTAAGCTTATTGAGGAACCACCTAATAATACTGTTTTCATATTAATTGCTGAAGATGAGGAACAGATCATCCAGACGATTAGATCCAGGTGCCAGAGCCTATATTTCCCTCCTCTTAGTGAAGCCGATATTGCCAAAACTCTCGAGGATAATGAGAATTGCAGCCCTACCGATGCAAAAAAGATTGCTCACCAGGCAAATGGGGATTATACGAAAGCCATCCATATTTTAAGGAAAAATTCTGGCGACGAGCAATTTGAAGCCTGGTTTATAAGTTGGGTTAGGAGCGCTTTTAAAGCAAAAGGCAATAAATCTACGGTACTGGAGCTGGTTTCCTGGAGCGAAGAGATCGCTGCCTTAGGACGTGAAACTCAAAAAAGTTTCCTTCTTTATTGTATAGATTTCTTCAGGCAATCTTTGTTGATGAACTATAAAGCAAAAACACTTGTTTACCTGGAACCTTCCGCCGAAAAATTCAAATTAGAAAATTTTGCGCCATTCGTGCACGGTAATAATATCAGCGACATTACCAACGCTCTCGAAACGGCAATTTATCATATTGAAAGAAATGGGAACGCGAAAATAATTCTTACCGATCTTTCAATTAAACTAACCAGATTTTTACATAAAAAAGCAGCCTAACAAAATGGAAAACCTTACTTCAAACATCACCGAAATTCTAATTTTAATTTTTATTCTCATCACCTTTTTGCAATCAGGTATAGATAAAGCAGCAGACTGGAAAGGAAATACAGGATGGCTTAAAGAACATTTTTCTGGGACTATGCTTTCAGGTATGGTGCCACTTATGGTGGGTATAATTATGATCATTGAAATAATTACAGGGATTTTATCCATCGCAGCAATTTTTCATCTGTTAGCTTACAATGAACCATCATTTGCTCTATACACTTGTGTACTTGCATGTGTCACCCTGTTAATGCTTTTATTCGGACAGAGGATAGCAAAAGATTATGCTGGAGCATTCACGCTTACCGGCTATTTCGTGGTCTCGATCATTGGAGTGTATATTTTAAGCTAAAACCTTCCTGATCAAATAGCATAAAAAAAGGCTTCAGAAATCTGAAGCCTTTTTTATTTTGTTATTGAAGATCTATTCTTCGTCTTCTATTTCGTCAGTTTCAGTTGTAGTAGATCCTCCATAGCCCTCGTTAAGTTCCTTAAGAACATCCTGAGTGATATCCAGACCTTCTTCCGCATACATGATATTGGCACTTTCGTTAGATCCAAAAATATAAGTATAGTTGTTCTCCTCGCCGTATTCCTTCACATAGTCCTTGATCTTGGTAACCATAGAATCCATGATCTTACTGTTTTCATCTCTAAGACGGTTTCCTACCATCTGCTGTTGTTGCTGCAGCATTTGTTGCTTTTGCATTAACTCCTGCTCTCTTGTTTTACGTTGAGATTCAGACATAGATCCCATTTGAGATTGATAAGCCTGAACTTCCTGTTGAAAAACCCTAGCAACTGAATCCAATTGTTTTCTCGCAGAATCTGATTTTGATGTCAAATTCGCTTCAACATCTTTAATCTCTTTATATTCTTTAACCAATACTGTTGTATCAACATAAGCAGTTTTTTGCTCATTACATGATACCATCATAATTGCAACAGCTGCAATTCCAATAAATCTTCTGATCATAATTTTTTCATTTTGTGAGGCAAATGTATAAAAGTATTTTTAGTGTAAAAGTAAAATAAGAAGCGGTTATAGTTATTTCTGATTGATCACGCAATAACTATAAAAATTTTTAATCATAATTCATTTAATTTAAATGCGATTTAAGAATAGATAATTTTTCTAGACGGCCAACTACTACGTTAGAGGATAAAAAGCGCTTAAAACGCTTAATTTTTCGTTTTTGATGCTTTTTTGAAGAAATAAACAACTGAAGAGTATTCCCCGGTCTGTTTTGCCTTCAAATTGGAAAGTAAACCTCGATAGATGGCATTGATAGGATTTATTTTGACATTCCCATTCTTTTCACTTAACAGACTCACATAAAAAGAATCGAATTTGAGAGGTTTTTCGTTCACCAGATTAAAACCTAAGTTTTCAATTTCAGTTTTGAGACCATCTCTGGAAAAATGCCACAAATGCCGGGGAGTATCCCAGGCGGCCCAATTTTCCTTGTAATATTTTGAATCGTAAGATTTGTAATTAGGAACGGCAATAATTAAAATCCCGTCATCTTCCAAAAGTTTATGCAATTCGGAAATCTTAGAAATATAATCCGGAATATGTTCCAAAACATGCCAAAGACTAATTACATGGAAAACTTCGTTTTCAATTTTTAAAAGATTTTCTTTAAGATTTACACCTTTGGAGATTCCCAGATCTCTGGCAGAATTATTTGGTTCAATTCCTTCTACTTTCCAATCAAGATTTTTCATCTCTTTTAGAAAATCTCCAGTACCCGCACCGTAATCTAAAATGCTTCCCTTTTTATAAAATTCCCTAATCCATTCAGCTTTTTTTGAAAGCATATAAGATTTCACAATTTGGTAAAGCCAATTCTGTAAACCTTTTTTAGAATCACTGTGAGAAATATAATCCTGACTTTCGTAATATTTTGAAAGATCATTTGGAACAGGAAAGGTTTTTAAAATTCCTTTTTTATGTTCCCTAATCTCAAATTTTTCACCAGAAACCAAATGATCTTTGCAGATCAAAATAGTTTCGGAATCAAACTTTGATTTATTTTCTTTAGTAGTTTGGTTCAATTTTTAAAATTTTGTTCCACGTGGAACATCAAAATTATCTACCCATATATACCAGAAGTACGGAAATATCATTAGGACTTACCCCGCTAATTCTTGATGCCTGAGAAACTGTGGCTGGCTGAACCTTTTTCAATTTTTCTCTTGCTTCGAAGGACATTGACTTGATATCTGAATAATCGAAATTTTTAGGGATTTTTATATCCTCCAGACGATTTAATTTATCCGCATTATTCTTCTCCTTTTGAATATATCCGGAATATTTTACCTGGATTTCTGTTTGCTCGATCATCTCTTCATCAAGTTCATTCTCAGAAATGAATTCCTCTACTCCACTGAAATTTTTAACATCCTCCATAGTGATCTGAGGTCTGGAAAATACTTTAAAGACTTTATCACTTTGTTTCATAGGAGAGGATTTCCTCTTTTCTAAAACAGGATTAGCTTCTTCCGGTACTACACTTAAATCTTTCAAAAACTCAACAAACTTAAAAGACTTCTCTTTCTTTTCTTCCATTTTGCGCATACGGTCCTCAGAAGCTAATCCTAAATTATAAGATTTCTCAGTCAATCTGAAATCTGCATTATCCTGCCTTAATAAAGTTCTGTATTCTGCCCTGGAAGTAAACATTCTATAAGGTTCTTCTGTTCCCTTCGTAATTAGATCATCTATAAGAACACCTATATATGCTTCATTACGCTTTAAAATAAATTCATCTTTTTCTTGAACTTTTAAAGCAGCATTTATCCCCGCCATCATTCCCTGGCAAGCAGCTTCTTCGTAACCCGTTGTACCATTGATCTGTCCCGCGAAGTACAAACCTTCCACTAATTTAGTTTCCAAGGTGTGCTTAAGTTGGGTTGGTGGGAAATAATCATATTCTATTGCATAACCGGGTCTGAAGAATTTTACATTCTCGAATCCAGCTACTGAACGTAAAGCTTTAAACTGAACATCCTCTGGCAAAGAAGTTGAAAATCCGTTCACATAAACTTCCACAGTATTCCACCCTTCAGGTTCTACAAAAAGTTGATGTCTATCTTTATCTGCAAACCGATTGATCTTATCTTCGATTGAAGGACAATATCTCGGGCCAATACTTTTTATTCGACCATTAAACATTGGAGACCTATCAAAACCTTCCTTCAATATTTCATGAACCTCGTTTGACGTATAAGTCATATAACAGGATCGTTGTTTTTTTAAAGGCTGTGTTTCATCAGAAAAAGAAAATTTACCAGGAATATCGTCTCCAGGTTGTTCAATCATTTGGGAATAATCCAGCGATCTTCCATCTACCCTAGGAGGGGTTCCGGTTTTCATTCTTCCAGCTTCGAAACCAACATCAATTAAATCCTTAGTGATTCCGGTTGCAGCTCTTTCTCCTGCTCTACCACCTCCAAATTGTTTATCCCCTATATGAATTAGTCCATTTAAAAATGTACCATTAGTACACACAACAGATTTAGCCATTATTTCCAATCCAAGGGAAGTTTTCACTCCAACAACCTTGTCATTCTTAATAATCAATCCTGCCACCATCTCCTGATAAAAATCAAGATTTGGAGTCTGCTCTAATTTCATTCTCCAGTCTTCAGCAAAACGCATTCTATCACTTTGAACTCTTGGACTCCACATTGCTGGTCCCTTGGACTTGTTCAGCATTTTAAACTGAATAGCGCTAGAATCACTAACAATTCCACTATAACCACCCATTGCATCAATTTCACGAACAATCTGACCTTTAGCAATTCCACCCATGGCCGGATTACAGCTCATTTGAGCGATATTCTGAAGGTTCATTGTGATAAGTAGTGTTTTACTACCCATATTGGCTGCAGCAGCGGCCGCTTCACTTCCGGCATGCCCAGCTCCAACTACAATAACATCATACTGCTTTTCGAACATATCCTATTTTATCAATTATTGTTCCACGTGGAACAATTCAATTTTCTCTTCCTCCTTGCGTCGCATTAATTCCTTCTCCCTTTCAGTTTTATCCTTAAAACCACAAAAATGCAACACCCCGTGAATTAAAACTCTTTTCAATTCATCCTCGAAACTAACCTCAAACGAATCGGCATTATCCTGGACTCTTTCAGTACTTATAAAAATATCACCCTGTAAAACATTTCCGACGGTATTATCAAAGCTAATAATATCGGTATAGGTATCATGAGATAAATATTCCAGATTAATTTTGTGAAGATATTCGTCATCACAAAAAATGAAACTTATGTCACCTACAAATTTATCCTCGGATTCTATGCAACTTTCAATCCAGGAACGATGGTCATTTTCGTTCTTCAGAATAAAATCATTTTCGCTAAAAAAATTAATCTCTCCCTTTTCCAAAATAATCCTTTACTTTCTCTCTATAAATTTGGCGCAAAGGTAAGATTTGTCTGTTTAAAATTTCAGTAGAATTAAAATATTCTTTAGCCCTATCAATCTGATCCTTAAGTGGATTATTATAATTAATATTATTGGTTTCAGACTGTCGTTTTTCATCCAAACCCTGTTGTTGCAAAGCCTCATCAAATTTCAAGAGATCATATTGTAACTGTTGCATTCTTCTTAAGGTTTCAGGATCAAAACCTTTATCTAATAATTGTTCCTCGATTTTCTTCATATCGGCAGAGGGATCATTCCCATTTTCAGAATTTTTTCCCTTCATTAATTCTTCCATCTGCATCCTAAGCATCTGCTGCTCTTTGAAAATCTCATACAATTCACCGTTCTGAGATTCGGAATTTCCATCCTTTTGCTCCGAGCTATCAGAATTTTCAGGTTTAGGTTTGCCACCCAATCCATCCTGCATTTGTTTCATCAAGTCTTCCTGTTTTTTAATAATATCCTGGAGCTGAAATTCCGCACCGCTATCTCCCTGTCCTGCTTGTGGATTGGCCATCATTTGCTGCATGGAATCAAGAATCTTATCCAGCAGATTTGCCAAATCATTAGCACCGGTTACTACATATTGCTGACTAGCCGTGCCCTGCGGAATTTCATTATCGGAAAGGCGCTCAATAGACTTCTCAAGATCAAATTCCACGTTGGTAAGTTTATCTGTAATAACCTCGTTGATCATGGGATTACGCATAGCCAGCATGTAAAGACTATCATCTATATGCCTAAAATTTTCACGAAGATTGCTTTGTTCTTTTAGCTTTCCTGCATATTTGGGATTGTTCTGTCTAATTTCTTTGAAGGTATCCAAAAGGTCTTCCTGCTCGAAAGAAAAAACAATAAGATTATCCAAAATCTGCCTTAGAGATTCCGCATCGGCCTCTAATTGTTCACCACCCTGCATTTTAGAACCTTCCTTCATCTTCTGGCTCATTTGCATCATTTTTTTTGAAGCATCCTTCTGCTTTTGTTTAGCATCAGATTTATTATCCTGTTCCAGATTGTCTTTAGCATCCTTTTGATCTTTCTTGATGCTTTCCTCATCCTGTTCTTCCCGACCTAATTCCTGAGGTTGTTTTAAACCTTTGTTGTCCTCTTCCAGTTCATCCACTTGCCTCTGAAATTCCTGAAATTTTTCATTCAATTCTGATTGTTTCTCGGAAGTATTCTCTTCATTTCTTTTCGAAAGTTCTTCCTGTTGTTTTCCGAGATTTTCCAGATCCCTGGCAATCTTCTGCTTTTTTTCTTCTACATAATACCTTTTGGTAAGTTCCAAAAGTTGTTCAAGATTCCGCTGATTTGACTTGTTCTGTTTTGAAAGTTGATCCAGTTTTTTACCAAGATCTTCTTTAGCTATCTTCTCTGAATACTTCTGTAATTCTTCCAGCAACTCTTCATTTTCCTGAAGCCTTTTTTCATTATTCTGAAGACGTTTGCTTAATTCTTTCTCCATGGAAGAATCTTCATTCTCCTTATTCTTTTCAAGTGTTTTTTCCAGTTTTTCTGAATAAGATTTCATCATCTCATTCTGCTGCTTTTGTCTTTTTAGAAATTCCTCCAGCTTCTTCCTTTCGCTATAGTTTAAATCTTCATTTTCTTTTTCTATTCTGGATATTTCTTCTAGTTCTTTTTCAGATTCTTCAAACTCTTCAAGTTTATCTCCTATATTTTTTATAGCGTTATCCTGATCTTGCAGTTTCTCATTTTCAAGTTCCTGAAGGGTTTTCTTTCGAAAGGAGAAAATTTGCGAATTAGCAGATTTCGCACCGTTTACCGCATCATTATCAAAGACTTTGAAATAATATTCATATCCAACTCCTGGCTCAAGTTCAATATTACCGGGAAAACTGAAGTGAAATTCATCAAAACTCTCTCTGGAGATAGGAATATTAATAGATTTAGCATTATTCTCTTCAACTGATGGATAATATACCAATTGTAGTCTGCTCAGGCCATAATCATCAGAAATATCACCTTTAAAATACTGAATATCAGAATTTAGAGAATCCTTTTCACCGGAAACCGAAATTTCAGGATATGCGTCCTTAACAACCCTAATGTTATAGTCCAAGGGTTCATAATTTTTTACCTTCTTATTAGAACCACTCACTGTATATTCAAGATCAGATAAAATTCTCTTTTGGTAATTTGAGTTCTCATTTTCTGGTTCGATCTTGATTACTGAATCTCCATACTTGAAATTAATTAGTTCAGTATTTCTGGAATTAAAATTCCAGTTGATTCTGGTGCCTTCCGGTACAGTCACGTTTCCAGAACCGGATAAAGTTTCATTCTTCAAACCAGTGTAGGATGGATAATCCAGGTTCATTTCAAAATTGAGCAATTTAGGAACCTTGATTACTCTTAAAATTTTCTCTTCAGAAGCTACTTCATTCGATTTCAACCTAAATTCAATATCCTCATTAAGCTCTGTGAAATCATATTCAAAAATTCCCGGGGATGTTTCTTTCATAAAATATTCCTGATCATCGGTCAGTAATTTTACCGACTCAGGATTGTAGTCACCAATGGTTCTTACCTGTAACTTAAAACTCTCCCCTTCCCTACCGGACAGATGGCTATTTTGAACTAAAAAATTAAAAGGAGCTGGTTTTAAATATACTTGGTTATAATCTGAAATCCGTTCAAAACTATCGGTTATGATATTAGTTTTACCAGCGACAATTAATCCCCCAATGATCAGCACTGGAAGTACAACAAAACGCAAATACTTTTGATTTTTTTTCAGGTCTATGGCATTCCCAAATGGAATTGGAGTAAGCTCTTTTGATCTTTGATCGATACTTGCCAGTAAAAGATCTGATCTTCTAGAGTCGTCTTTCAGCTGAAGCAAATTCTTCAGTTTATCGTTTACCTCCGGAAAATGATCGCCAATTATTTCCGAAGCCTGGTATTGGTTAATCCCTTTGGAAATTTTCAGAAGTTTAAATAAAGGAATGCCAACAAAATAGATGACAAGGCCTAATTCAACAAGTATAAATACCCAGAATAAAACAGTTCTGCCGGTGGTAGATAACCAGAGAAAATGTTCCAAACCAATGATTAGTAAAAAATAGATGAGACCCGTAGCGATAAACAATAAACTTCCCTTAAGCATTAAGTTGAGATAATACTTTTTTATGAAAGCTTCCAGTTTTTCCTGCACCAGCCCGAAATTCTCCATTTTCATGCATTGTTTGCTTAAAAATACAATAAAATTAGCTCATATGAAGGATGCTGGCTTCAGGTTTAGGATTGGTTCAATAAGGTTGTATCTTTGCGAGCAAAATTTATAGAAATATGTCTTCCAAAGTTAGAGTAAGATTTGCTCCGAGCCCTACCGGACCATTGCATATAGGTGGAGTTAGAACGGCCTTATATAATTATTTATTTGCTAAAAAACATGATGGTGATTTTGTACTAAGAATTGAAGATACAGATCAAAACCGATATGTAGAAGGAGCTGAAGATTACATCGTTGAATCCCTTAATTGGTGCGGAATTCCTTATGATGAGGGCCCGGGAAAAGAGAAAGGCTTTGGACCTTACAGACAAAGTGAGCGCAAAGATAAATATAGAGAATATGCCGAAAAACTAATCGATTCTGGAAATGCTTATTATGCATTTGATACTGCAGACGAACTGGATGCTCATAGAAAGGATCACGAGGAAAAAGGAAAAACTTTTATCTACAATTGGCATAACCGTGAAAAACTGAAAAATTCTCTGTCGCTTTCTCAGGAAGAAGTTAAGAAAAAAATAGATTCTGAAGAGCCGTATGTGATAAGGTTCAAATCTCCGCAAGATGAAACATTGTTTCTTAAGGATGTAATTCGCGGAGAAATGGAAATTGATACCAATATACTTGATGATAAGGTTTTATTCAAAAGTGACGGAATGCCTACCTATCATCTTGCGAATATCGTTGATGACCATTTGATGGAAATCACTCATGTAATTCGTGGTGAAGAGTGGTTACCATCCCTTGCTCTTCACTATATGCTTTATCGAGCTTTTGGGTGGAATGCCCCTCAGTTTGCACACCTTCCGCTAATTATGAAACCTCAGGGAAAAGGAAAATTAAGCAAACGAGATGGAGATAAAATGGGATTCCCGGTATTTCCTCTGGAATGGAAAGATCCGAAATCCGGAGATATTTCAGCTGGATATCGTGAAGATGGATATTTTCCTGAAGCTGTAGTGAATATGCTGGCTTTTCTGGGATGGAATCCAGGAACTGAAGAGGAATTTTTTACACTGGAAGAACTTACCAAAGCCTTTGAATTAGAAAGAGTTCATAAAGGCGGTGCCAAATTTGATCCTGAAAAAACAAAATGGTTTCAGCAACACTATATGCAGGAGGCAGATAATGATTCGCTTGCCGAAAAGTTTGACGATATTCTGAAGGAAAAAGAAATCAACGCTGATAAAACTTATGTAAAAGATGTCGTGGCTCTTATTAAAGAACGTGCTGTATTTGTTGAAGATCTTTGGGAACAGGGATTCTTCTTTTTTGTGGCTCCCACTTCATTTGACCCGAAAGATTCGAAAAAAGCCTGGAAAGAGGAAACCTCAAAACTCATGGCAGATCTAAAGGATTATCTCAGCACTTTAAATAATTTTCAGGCTGAGCCGTTACAGGAAAATGTAAAATCCTGGATCAAAGAAAAAGAAGTCGGATTCGGGAAGGTGATGATGCCGCTTAGAATTGCTCTGGTAGGCGCTCTGCAAGGACCTGATCTTTACAAAATAGCCGAATTTATCGGAAAAGAAGAGAGTATAGCCCGTATTCAGAAAGCTATAGATACAATATAGAATTTCATAATATTTTATGAGAGAAACCGATCATTTTAGTTGAAATGATCGGTTTTTAAATTTTATAAGGATTCAGGCTTTTTATTCTTAAATTGAAGCATTCATAAACAAATAAAATTTACATGCTCAATTTAGTTCTTTGGCCATTATTGGGAATCTTTCTCTTATTAGTCATTTTTTCCGGAATTTTTATAGTGAAACAACAAACTTCCGCCGTAATTGAAAGATTTGGAAGATTTACCAGTATTAGAAGTTCCGGACTTCAATTAAAAATTCCGTTAATAGACCAGGTTGCCGGAAGAATCAATTTAAAAGTCCAGCAACTGGATGTACTTGTCGAAACCAAAACAAAGGATAATGTTTTTGTAAAACTTAAAATTTCAGTTCAATTCCAGGTAAGAAAGGATAATGTATATGATGCCTTCTACAAGCTCGAAAGCCCTCATGACCAAATAACTGCCTATGTTTTTGACGTTGTGCGCGCAGAAGTGCCTAAAATGAAGTTAGACGACGTTTTTGAACGTAAAGATGATATCGCTATCGCGGTAAATCGCGAATTAAATGAAGCTATGCAGTCTTACGGATATGATATTATCAAAACACTGGTTACAGATATTGATCCTGATGTGCAGGTGAAAGCTGCCATGAACCGTATTAACGCCGCGGAAAGGGAAAAAGTAGCGGCAGAATATGATGCTGAGGCAGACCGTATCAAAATTGTGGCTAAAGCTAGAGCGGAAGCTGAAAGTAAAAGACTTCAGGGTCAGGGAATCGCCGACCAGCGCAGAGAAATAGCTCGAGGCCTTGAAGAAAGCGTAGATGTTCTCAACAATGTTGGAATTAATTCCCAGGAAGCTTCCGCATTGATCGTAGTAACTCAACATTACGATACACTTCAGGCTATTGGAGAAGAGACTAACAGTAATTTGATCTTATTACCTAATTCACCTCAGGCAGGAAGTGATATGCTGAATAATATGGTGGCTTCTTTTACAGCCTCCAATCAAATTGGAGAAGCAATGAAAGAGCAAAATCGAAGATCGAAAGATAAAAAAGAATAAAAAAAACCTCCTAATTGGAGGCTTTAATTTATCTATAATATTGAATCTTTACTCCCTAATTCTCGAACCAGAGACATTTTGAACGCCGGTTATCTTCGAAACTGCTTTTAAAAGCAAAGCTTTCTGCGCTAAACTACTTAACGCATTACCTATCAAAGATTTGACTGACAGACTTTCCTTAGTTTGATCTATACTCAACTTGATTTCTTCCTTATCGATCTCAGTCTGAAGTTTCAGAATCTTAAGATCTTTATCTATTTCTTCAAAAGATGAATATACTCTCATTCGTCGTCATTTTCGTTAAAAACTGATTTAGAGAATTTTCTAAGAACAAGCTTTTCAATAGGCTCTTTTCCGAAGAAAAAGATTAAAACAAATACGATCATATAAAAAGCGCCCACGATAAAATATCCGGCGCTTGGAATGCCTATTGCCTGACTTAGCACAATTGCAATAGCAAAGGAAAGCATAATACCAGCAGTGCTCAAAAGAAAACCCATAACCAGAAAACGAACCAGAGACGTTGCTCCTTTCATTCCCTGTCTAAAGGCTCTAAGCTTATAATATTCAGAATTACTTTGTAAAAAAGACTGAATATTAGTATTTAAATCATGAACACTGTCAGATAGTTTCTCAAATGCCATATAAAGATTATACTACAGCTTTATCCGGTGATGTTCCACCTGAATTGCTTGGTTTATCTTTTTGCAATTTAGCATTTTGTTTTCTTAATTCCTCAAGTTTCGTTTCCATTGCTGAAAGAATATCATCTGCTTTATGACTTGCAGAAGATAAGGTCTCTTCCAATCTAGCCTCAAAATCCGTTCTGGCTTTTTTGGCCTTTTCGCTCAAATTTGAAGAAGTTTCATGGTAACGCTTGTTCAAATTATCCTGAGCCTTTTGAGCATCTTTTTTAAGCTTTTTACGTGTTTTTTCACCGCTGTCTGGAGCATAAAGTAATCCTACTCCTGCGCCAATCGCAGCTCCTGTAATTAATGCTAAAAGGGTATTTCCTGTACTTGCCATAAGTTTTTGAATTTTAAGTTATTATTCAACCAAAGATAACGGATAGAGCTACCTGAGGCTGTTAATAACCGGTTAATATGTTAAAAAACCAATGCTAAATTATTCTTAAAATAAATCCTGACGAATCTAATTCTTGATCTTAGCCCATGAATCACGCAGTGTAACGGTTCTATTAAAAACTGGTTTTGCCGAGGTAGAATCCCTGTCCACACAGAAGTATCCTATACGCTGAAATTGTACATTTTCGCCTTCTTTTGCATCTTTGAGGCTCGGTTCCAAATATCCAGTAACCGTTTTTAAAGATTCAGGATTTACAAAATCCAGGTAATCTTTATCTTTCACTCCATCTGGTGTTTCTTCAGTAAATAACCTATCATAAAGCCTTATTTCAGCCTCTACGGCATGTTTAATTGAAACCCAGTGCAAGGTTCCTTTTACCTTACGCAATGATTCTTCAGTGCCACTTCCACTTTTACTTTTTGGATCGTAAGTACAGTGAATCTCTGTAATATTTCCTTCGGAATCTTTGATCACGTTCTCACCTTTGATGATGTAAGCATTCTTTAATCTCACCTCTTTTTCAAGAGTTAATCTGAAGAATTTTCTATTGGCACTTTCCTTAAAGTCCTCTCTTTCAATATAAAGTTCTCTTGAAAATGGCACTTTTCTACTTCCGGCCGATTCATCTTCAGGATTATTTTCTGCATCCAGCCATTCCTCCTCACCTTCCGGATAATTGGTAATTACGAGTTTTACGGGATCCAAAACGCCCATCACACGAGGTGCTTTTTTATTCAGATCTTCTCTTACACAGAATTCCAGGTGAGAAACATCAATAAGATTTTCCCTTTTACCAACTCCAATGGAATCAGCGAATTTTCTAATGGAATCTGGCGTATAACCCCTTCTTCTAAGTCCGGAAATCGTTGGCATTCTTGGATCATCCCAGGAATCAACAATCCCCTTTTCCACCAACTGCAGTAATTTTCTTTTACTAACAATAGTGTGGCTTAAATTTCTTCTGGCAAATTCACGTTGTTTTGGCTCAAAATCTCCAGGTTTGCTTACTTTGCTGATAAACCAGTTGTACAGTTCCCGGTGAGGAAGAAATTCCAGGGTACAAAATGAGTGTGAGATCTGTTCAATAAAGTCACTTTCACCATGTGCCCAGTCATACATAGGATAGATCTTCCAGTCATTTCCCGTTCTATGATGGCTTTTATGGAGACATCTGTACATCACAGGATCTCTCATCAGCATATTTGAAGCCGCCATATCTATTTTAGCACGTAGTACATCACCTTTTTCAGGAGTTTCTCCATTCTTCATCTTTTCAAAAAGATCAAGATTTTCTTCCACAGACCTATTTCTATACGGACTTTCTTTTCCTGGCTGAGTTGGAGTTCCTTTTTGCTCTGCAATATCTTCGGAAGTTTGGCTATCTACATAAGCATCACCATTTTTGATCATTTCAACCGCCCAGTCATAAAGCTGTTGGAAATAATCTGAGGCATAGCATTCCTTTGCCCATTTAAAACCTAACCATTCAATATCTCTTTTTATCGCATCTACATATTCCTGCTCTTCTTTGGCAGGATTGGTATCGTCAAATCTCAGGTTTACCGGAGCATTGTAAGTTTCTCCGAGTCCGAAATTTAAACAGATTGAAGAAGCGTGCCCTATGTGAAGATACCCGTTTGGTTCAGGGGGAAACCTGAATTTTAGGTCCTCTCTTTTATAATTATTGCTTAGATCTTCCTCTATAATTTGCTCTATAAAGTTGAGCGACTTTTTTCCTTCGGCCATAACTGATTTATAATAAGACGCAAATTTATCAAATTTTAAGTCGCCTGCACACTAATGCTTAAGAAAGCTCAGTATTTATAATCATTAGAGTTATTCCAGTTAAAATAAACCTAAACATAAAGCTGAAATCTTCGAGATTATTTTGTTTTAGTAATTTAGAGAGTAATTTGAATTTCAATAATATGCCGAAAACTACCTTATTTCTATCCGATATAAATTCCAATATTTTAATTTAAGATGGCCGATAATTCTTCTAAGTTAAAGCCATTATCGGTATGGGCTCTTGCCGCAGGTGGTATGGTTGGTGGCGGTATATATACCGTTCTGGGTGTTGTGATTGCCATTTCAGCTCAATGGTCCTGGTTAGCATTTGTTCTTACTGGATTTATTGCTATTCCATCAGCTTACAGCTATGTATTTCTAACCAATAAATTCCATGAAGAAGGTGGAGCTTTTGTATTCCTGGAAAAGGTAAATGATAAAAAAATGGCCGGAAATTTAAGCTGGCTATTAATTATCGGGTATATCCTTACAATTTCGGTATATGCTTATGCTTTTGGGCATTATTTGTCCTTTGCATTTCATGGAAATCCATTGGTGATGCGCTTACTAGCCGCGGGAATAGTAATTGGTTTGATTATTCTGAACCTTGCAGGAGTTGGAAAACTTACGAAGGTTGAAATTGTTATCGTATCTGTTAATCTCCTCGTACTCTTAGCCCTGGGAATGTACGGAATTACCAATTGGGATGTCTCTCAACTAACCGCCGGAATTAGTCCCAGACCAGCATGGTCAAGTCTTTTTGGTGGTGCAGCGATTTTCATGGCTTACGAAGGATTTCAATTATTAACCTACGAGTACGATAAAATAGATAATCCTGAAAAAAGCTTTATGCCCACTCTCATGAGTGCAGTAATATTTGTGGTAATCTTATACGCAGCGGTGGCAATTGGTGCTACCATGATTGGAGGAGCTACCTCTCTCATCAGTTTTAAGGAAATAGCATTATCTGTTGCTGCGGAATCAGCTTTTGGAAAAACCGGACTTATTGTAATGACCGTTGCTGCGGGATTTGCTACTGCGGCGGCAATTAACTCGACCTTATTTTCAACAGCTAACCTGGCAAAAAGAATCGCCTCACAAAATGAACTTCCCTCCTGGTTTGATCATACCAATAAGAATGATGTACCAGACCGATCTATAATATTTATCGGAATTCTGGCAGGTTTACTGGCTATCATAGGATCATTGAGTTCTCTGGTAGAGGCTGCCAGCCTTGCATTCTTATTTACTTTTGGAATTGTAAACTGGATAGCCTACCGTGAGTCTGAAAAAAGAAAATGGATACCGCTGGTTGGAATTATTTTAGGCAGTCTCGTAGGACTAGCCCTGATCTTCAGATTGGTTATTTCCAAGCCTATAGCCCTCGCAGGAATCCTAGGATTGGTATTATTAATCGTCCTGGGTAGACCTTACCTTCTGAAGAAAAGGGATAAGTTAAATCAAAAAAACGACCAGGATGAAGATTAAATTTATACTCCTTTCGATGATATTCCTGGTACTTCAAGGATGTTCCTCAAATCCTGAAAAACCGGCGCAGCTGAGAATCGGGCAGTTTATATTTTCAGAAGAGAAAATTCAGGTAAGATTTATTCAAAATGACAGTTTAATTCGAAATGAGACCTTGAATTATGGTGAATTAACAAGTTATGATAAGCTGAATTCTGGAAGTTATCAGGTTGAAATTTTACTAAATAATCAGATTTTACTTCAGAAGAAAATTGGGATTGGTAAAAATGGGATTTATACATTGATCCTTAACGGATTTCCAAAAAAGGATCAGGAGATCAATGAAAAAACCACCAGAATGAAACTTCATGAGATCGTTGAGGGTGAAGAAGCCATTTATCCAAATGGAAATCTACCTCAAATGCGAATTCTAAATGATGAATTTGAAGTTGGAAAAAATGAAGGAAAGATTCGCTGGATCCATCTGGCTGCCGGTGTAGAAGAGATAAATGCCATAGCAAAAACGAACAATTCAGAATCTACAGATCTCTCTGCTCTTACTTATCCTAAATTGAGTGATGATCATTCGGTTTCTCCTAAAAATCATAAAGTCATATGGAAATTAAAAGGGAGCGCAGTAGAAGTTTCAGAATTGAAATTAGATGTCAAACCCAAGTACCTTTACACCTGTTTTTTGATTGGTAAAAAAGGTAATTATATTAATAGCCTAAAAGTTGTTGTGGGAGAAACTCCTAAAAAAGGATTTTAATGGATATTTTAGCAAAAAAATTGGAGTGGGAGTAATTAAATTGAAAAATATCAAGGTGTTTTCCTATCACGGGTGCCTGGATGAAGAAAGTAAAATTGGAAGCGAATATCGGGTTGATCTGAAAGTTCATGGAGATCTTTCTCATTCGGCTAAAACAGATAATCTTGGTGATACCATCGATTATGTTCATTTGAACAAGATCGTAAAAGAAGAAATGGCCATTAGATCTAAACTATTGGAAACAGTTGCGGAAAGAATTCTTAACAGAGTTTTGAAGGAACTCATTATGGTTCAGAAGGCTAAGGTTGATGTTTCAAAGATTAATCCGCCGATTGGTGGAAATGTGGCAATGGTGACGGTAAGCAGAACGAAATCGAGGTAGATTTTAGTTTTGAAACTTAAAATTTTTATTACATTTGCCAACCCTATTCAGGGCATCGTGGCCGAGTGGCTAGGCAGAGGTCTGCAAAACCTTGTACAGCGGTTCGAATCCGCTCGATGCCTCAACAAGCTTCCTTTAACCGGGAAGCTTTTTTTATTTATTATCTAGAGGATTGCCCAGATCTTCAAGCTTTCCTATCAAAGAATCCTTTGGCGTTATTTCCTCTATCTGATCCTTGATCTCATCAACCTGACTTGGGAATGCTCCCTGAAATATTAATACCACACCGAACAAGATGAGTATGACACTTATCGCTTTCTTCATAATATAGATCCTATGCGGTGTCAGTTTTCGATTAAGTTTCTTGGCTAGAAGAATTTTAAATACATCTACAATTAGATAAGTTATCAGGACTGTAAGAAGGAAGACAGTGATCCTATCCGTCTGCATATCCATTTTAGGGCCAAATACGATGATTACTCCAAGCCAGAAGCCCAGAACCCCAATATTGATAAAATTAAGCAGGAAACCCTTCGCAAAGAGCCCAAAATAATCGCTTTTACCCAGTTTTCTTATTTCAGGAGTTTCATCATCTGTATGTATGGTCTTTTTAGTTTGAAGAAAACTCATTAAGCCATAAGTAGCCAGAATCATTCCGCCAAAAATGAATAAGGCTGGATCATCCTTCAGACTTTCAAGAAGCTTCGTGGTACTAAAATAAGCTATGGCGATAAAGATCATATCTGCCAATATTACTCCAAGATCCAGAGAAAAAGCAGCTCTAAAACCTTTAATAGCGGCTGTTTCCAGTAATACGAAAAAAACCGGTCCGAATAAAAAAGCTAAAAAGAAACCCAGCGGTAATGCTGCTAAAACGTCCTGTAACATACAGTTAAGTTGTTTTGCAAATGTAAACTTTTTGTTCTTTTATGATAATTAGCTGCTGTTAAAGCCTAGAAATTAAAAAATTAGAGATCAATTTGCTTCAACTTCTTCCCTATTTCCAATTAAAGTGAAATCAAGATGTCTCTTCACCAGATCTGCATTCTTCACCTTCACATAAACTTCATCTCCAAGAGTATAAGACTGTCCGGTTCTTTTTCCAACCACAGCGAATTCATCTGCATTATACTCATAATGATCATCATTCATATCTCTTAGACGAATCATTCCTTCACACTTGTTTTCGATGATTTCCACGAAAATACCCCATTCGGTAACACCTGAAATAACTCCCAGAAATTCTTCGTTTTCGTGATCCTGCATGAACTTTACCTGCATGTACTTGATGGAATCTCTTTCCGCATTGGTAGCAAGATTCTCCATTTCGCTGCTATGATGACACTTAGACTCATATTCTTCTTCACTGGCAGATTTAGCTCCATCCAAATAGTGTTGTAGTAATCTATGCACCATCACATCAGGATATCTTCTAATTGGTGAAGTAAAATGCGTGTAATAGTCGAAAGCGAGACCATAATGCCCGATATTCTCCGTACCGTAATATGCCTTACTCATCGTCCTGATAGCTAAGGTATCCACCATATTCTGCTCTTTCCTACCCTGTACATCTTCCAGTAATTTATTCAGTGAAGACGTGGTAGTACTTCTATCCTTGAGATTTAATTTATGACCAAATCTACCAACAATGGTTTGCAGAGAAGCAAGTTTTTGCTCATCTGGTTCATCATGACACCTGTATACAAAAGTTTTCTTCGGACTCTGTTTTCCTATATATTCAGCTACTTTTCTATTGGCCAGCAGCATGAATTCTTCAATAAGTTTATTGGCATCCTTAGCTGTTTTAAAGAAAACGCCAACCGGGTCATTCTCCTCATTCAAATTGAATTTTACTTCAACTTTATCAAAAGAAATCGCTCCGTCTTTCATCCTGGCGGCACGCATCTTTTTCGCAAGTCTGTTCAAGGTAACAACTGCTTCAACCAAAGCACCTTTAACTGAATATGAATGATTTCTAATTGAAATATCCTGAGGAATGGTTCCAGTTCCGGTTTCAATGATATGCTGAGCTTCTTCATAAGCAAAACGTTCATCAGAATAGGTTACTGTTCTGCCAAACCATTGATTTTTAACCTGTGCCTTGTCATTGATCTCGAAAACTGCGGAAAAAGTAAATTTTTCTTCATTAGGTCTTAAAGAACAGGCATTATTTGATAAGATTTCGGGCAGCATAGGCACAACCCTGTCTACCAAATAAACTGAAGTTGCCCGATCGTAGGCTTCTTCATCCAGAATAGTTCCAGGTTGCAAATAATGCGATACATCAGCGATATGAATTCCTATTTCATAATTGCCATTTTCCAGTTGTTGAAAACTCAACGCATCATCAAAATCTTTGGCATCTTTTGGGTCTATGGTAAAAGTAAGCACATCCCGCATGTCCCTTCTTTTACTTATTTCTTCTTTATTGATAGAAGTATCTATTTGATTGGCAAATTCTTCCACCTCTTCTGGAAATTCATGCGGTAAACCATATTGAGCCAGGATAGAATGTATTTCTGTATGATGCTCTCCCGGAGTTCCCAATACACGGGTAATTCTTCCGTAGGGAGAGTCTGCTTTCTTTGGCCATTCTTCAAATTCCACAACCACTTTATCCCCATTTTCAGCTCCATTCAGCTTGTTTCCAGCAATGAAAAAATCTGTATACATAGATTTATCATCGATGACCACAAACCCAAAGTCCTTTTTCTGCTGCAGAGTTCCTACAAATTCGGTTCTTTTACGTTTGAGAATTTTAGTGATCTCACCTTCAGAACGCTTTTTTCTTCTGCGATTATAAATATAAATCTCAACCGTATCACCGTCAAAAGCCGCATTCAGATCTTTATTTGCAATAAATATATCATCGGCAAATTCTTCCACCATTACATAACCGTAACCTTTGGTAGTAAGATCCAGAACACCGGTGTAGTAATTCTTATTTCCTTCTATTTTGAATTTTCCGCGTTCAACTTCCTGTATTTCTTTTTTCGCGGCTAATTGGGCAAGTTTCTTTATAATTTGATTCCTACTGCTGGCATCATTCACTCCAAGAACTGAAGCTATTTGTTTGTAATTATATGTTTTCCCGGAATTGTTTCGAAGTATATCGATGATACTTCTGGAAAGATTGCCTTGTATTTTAGTTTTCGTTTTCTTCTTTTTACTCATTATAACTTAGTATAGGATAAAATTACGCCATAATTACCAGACAGGAACTTTTTCATTTTAAAGTTTTGTTAAGTACCAATTATTTGAAACTCACTGATTTTCAAATTGTTCTAAAAAATTATTTTTTTAATCTTTTTAACATAGAGAATTTTTATTTCTTAATTTTTTCTTAATTTAGAATTAACTTTCCCCAAGAATAGCCCCCTTAATTTTACGACATACATTATGAAAATTAGTAAGTCAACAAAATACTCGGCATTATTCTTCCTGATATTTCTTCTTGGGCTAATCTTTTTTGTGACTAGCATTCATAAATCTCTAAATAAAAAAACTGAGATTTTTATCAATTTAGAAAAAGATCAAAGTAAAAGTGTTGCCTTAAGCATTCAGTAGTGAATTATATCTACGCTAAGATTATTTCGTTTTAAAAATTATTTTTTCCTGGCCTCTTTGATCAACGAATTTAATACTTCAGTCCAAAATTCTATTATAATTCATAAACATCTAGCTATCAGAAATTTATAGTATTAACAAGACTTATCTTTCAGTTATCCATTCGCTTTAAGATTCATGTTTGTTCTTCCGCCATTATTCTAAACTATTTAAGACAAAACAAATAATAGAATCTTAGACTCACAAACCTCATCTTAAAATATCCCATTCATCAATCTTAGTTATAAACATTATATATCATATTATTTATTTCTTCTTTTTTAAAAAAATTAAATGATGGTATATGATGGTGTGTTAATTTGTAGCATAATTTTTCTGATCAATTCTTGTTTTTTCACTTGTGATTTTTTGATAACAGTTTATCAACATAGGTGTTAATTCTTAAGTGATTGATATTCTTAGTGTTTTAAGATTTACTTAACAAAAGTTCATAAAATTGTTTTAATAAAATTTATTGAAAAGTTTAAAATGAACACTTGTCAATAACGTGTTTTTAAGTGCTCATAACTATCTAAAAATTTCTGTAGTTATTATTTGATTTATTCAATTAAATGCTGGTATTGTTATTATTTTCTTAAAAACCAAATTTCTTTTTAATTAATTCATCAGATGTTTTTCACAATTTGATGTCAATTTTAAACCGCTGAAAATTAAGTTATTCTGTAAAGTAATTAACAATGAAAATTAAGTTGGTTAATACTGTCTTTTTTTAACTTTGCCGCAAACAACATCACTATGAAAATATCTATTGGAAACGATCATGCAGGAACTGGTTACAAACAAATGATCCAGGAAAAGCTTGAATCTTTAGGACACACAGTAACAAATTATGGTACGAATAGCGAAGACAGTGTAGATTATCCCGATTTTGTACATCCTGTTGCTGAAGATGTAGAGAACAAGAAAGCAGATCTGGGAATAATCATCTGTGGTAGTGGAAATGGAGCTAACATGACCGCTAATAAACATCAGGGTGTTAGATCTGCACTATGCTGGAATGTAGAGATTGCCAAATTGGCTCGTGAGCATAATGATGCTAATATCTTAAGTATTCCTGCCAGGTTCGTATCTGAAGAACTAGCTACCGAAATGATGGAAACCTTTATTAATACTGAATTTGAAGGTGGTCGTCATCAAAGAAGAGTAGATAAGATTCCTTCGAAAAAGTATTGTTGATAACCTATGAATTTACGCATTGAAGTAAAAAAGTTCAGTGATCTAAAACTCGCTGAACTTTACGATATTTTACAATTAAGATCTGAAGTATTTGTAGTTGAACAGGATTGTGTTTATCAGGACATAGATGGTAAAGACCAGGAAGCGCTGCATATAATTGGTTTCAAGAATGATGAAATCGTAGCTTATACTCGTTGTTTTAAACCAGGTTATTATTTTGAAGAAGCAGCCATAGGTCGTGTTGTGGTAAAAGAATCAGAAAGAAAGTTTGGTTATGGTCACGATATTATGGAAGCATCAGACAAAGCGATCCAGGAATATTTCAATACTTCTCATATCAAACTTTCTGCTCAACAATATCTGATAAAATTCTATAATTTCCACGGATACAAAACAGTTGGCGAAGGATACCTGGAAGATGGAATTCCGCATATCGCTATGGTCAAAAATTAATTTTTCGTTTTAATATTTCGATTAAAAGGAATTTTCAGCTGGTATGCAAAATCATCAGAATTTTTGTCTTCAACAATGTCTACTCCATACCTGATCTTTTCAGTTTTATCATAGACAAAGGTTCCGAATATCCTGTCCCATATACTAAGCATATTTCCATAGTTACTATCTGTCCAGGGCAATTCAAAGTGATGATGAAATTTATGCATGTTTGGAGTAACGATAACATTGCTTAATGCTTTATCAACATTCGTTGGAATTCTGATATTCGCATGGGTGAAGTAAGTGAAAAAAACACTTAGTATCCTGTAAAACAGATAGAAAGATACAGGCATACCCATTATGAAAACTGCTATTACCGCAAAACTTTCTCTTATTATAAAATCAAACGGATGATGCCTTGTACCGGTGGTGGCATCTACATGAGTATCTGTATGATGAATAAGATGTAATCTCCACATCCACCTTACCTTATGAAGAAGGAAGTGAACAAAATACTGGGCGATAAGATCCAGAACCATGATCGCTAAAAGTAGTTCTGTCCAAACCGGCAGATTTATCATATTTAACAAACCAAACTGACTATCATCCAGCCAGATAAATAGTCCACCGGTAATTATTCCAAATACTACATTGATAAGAATTACTAATCCAAGAAGAAAAAAATTTGTTCTGGCGTGATTCCATTTATCATATTTAAATTTTACTAGGGCATAGTAACCTTCAAGGATCCAGAAAATTGATAGTATCAGGAGTATCCAGACCAGCTTTTGCCAGTTGGGCATAGATTCAAAGAAGAAAAGAAACTTTTCCAAAATACTCTATTTTAATATTTTAGAATATTCAGAAGGATTTTGGAGTATAGACTGAGCTTTGGTGATTTCAGGATTGTTCTTGGTGTAATACTCGTATAATCCTTCTTTGTAAAAATATCTTTTGATGATTTCGTCTGTAAGCAGACTAACGATCTCCGGCCTTTTATTTTCCAATTCCTGTTTCTTGAATTCAGAAATTTGAGATCTTATTTTATCAACTTCAGAAGAAATCTTTGATCTTAACTCCTCTTCTTCCGCTTTATTCATCATTTCTGACAATTCTCTTTCTGTAGCGGTTTGATATTCAAAATCTGATTGCTGTAAAAAGCTTTTAAAATCATTAAAATCTGAATCGGTAAAATTGAAATTTTCAGGATCGTTCAGGTCATGCGAATAATAGTATTTGGTCGCATAGTCAAAAATTGCATCCTGAATAAGCAATGATTGAGTAATATCACTGAATTCTGATGTTTCCAATTGCACATCAGGCAAAATTCCACCTCCATCATACACTTTACGGCCATTTCTGGTGGTGAATTCGTTATAATCTTCTACCCTTTTTCTAACTGCATTTCCTTCTTCATTCCTGGTTCTATAGTCCAGCGCCTGGATACATCTGCCACTAGGAGTGTAATATCTGGAGATAGTGATCTTTATCTGGGTTCCATACGCTAGTTCTTTAGGTCTTTGAACCAAACCTTTACCAAAACTTCTTGCACCAACGATGACTCCCCTGTCCAAATCCTGAATCGCTCCGGCTACAATTTCACTGGCAGAAGCACTTCTACCGTTTACCAACACTACTAAAGGAATCTTGGTATCTATTGGTTCTTTTTCAGTGAAATATTCACGGTTGTATTTTTCAATGACAGATTTCGTGGTTACGATCAATTCTCCTTTCGGAATAAAAATATTACTAACATTGATAGCTTCATTAAGCAGTCCGCCAAGATTCCCTCGAAGATCCAGAATCACCTTATCAGCTCCCTGGTTTTTGAGTTCTTTAAAAGCCTGTGCAACCTGTGTTGATGCTTTTGCGTTGAATTTTGATAATACGATATAAGCAGAATTATCGTCCAGTAGTTTATAGAAAGGCACAGCATCAAGCTCTACAGAACTTCTTTTCAGGCTCGTGGTTTTAATTTCGCCCTGACGTCTATAAGTAATATTTATATTACTGTCTGGAGCTCCATTCAGCAATTCTCCCGCATCTTCTTTAAAATCAGCCACATTAATATTACCGATCTTTATAATTTCGTCTCCAGCCTTTAAACCGGCTTTATCTGCAGGATAATCTTTGTAAGTTTCCATGACCGTGATCGCATCTTTGCCAGTTTTTACTAAGGCACCGATCCCTGTATACTCTCCCGCGCTGTTGATTCTGGCAGCTTCTACATCCTGCTCGTTCCAGTAATTTGTATAAGGATCAAGATCTGTAAGCATGGATTTAATAGCGGTATCCATGAGTTGAGCTGGATTGGTCTCATCCACATAATTCATATTGATCTCCTTGAAAAGAGTAGTGAAGATCTCTATTTGTTTAGCGATCTCGAAAAAATCTGATTTAAAACTGGCGGTACCAATGAATATTCCGATTAGAACTATCGGAAGTATAATGATTCTGCTGAAGCGCTTTTTCATAACCTTAAATATTATACTTAAAATTCTCCAGGATCCATTTCATACTTTTCTCCAGTTTCTCATAAGGCATTTCTTCGCGAGAGATATGGATGAACATGAATGCGTAAGAAGAAGTTAACTCGTTAGTAACAAGATACTTATTTTTTCTGAAAACCTCGCGCATCATTCTTTTAATTCTGTTACGCTTTACCGCTGTCTTCACCAGTTTTTTCGGAACGGAAACACCGGTCTTTAATCCAGGTTTTTCTGAATTGTCTATGGGAGCATAGATGAGTTTAAGAGGATAGGATTTTATATTCTTTCCCTCCATAAAAAGAAGGTCTATCTGCTTTTTACTTTTAAGTTTCTGATCTTTTCCAAAACTTTCATTCATATATCAAAAGTAAGCATCCTGAAAATAAAAAACCCTTTCCGGGAAGAAAGGGTTCTTAGAATATTCAAGTAACAGGTTTTAATCCTCTGTTTCAGAATTATCGTCAGATTTTCCCCAAACGTTGTTACTTCTATTGATGTCTGCCATTAATTGTGAAGAATCGATTTCAATACTGGCGATCTCGTCTTCAGAAACCGGAATTTCCAATTCATAAGTTGGGAATCCCCATGCCCAGTCATCTTTTACCGTAGTTTTTACTCCTTCTTTAGCCGGCTTTTCCCATCTCATCATTTGCAATGGAATGTAAAATGTCTCTTTGGAACCATCAGTATAAGTAACATTCAGGTCTACAGGCATCGGCATTAAACCGTTTCTTTGAAGATTTACCGTAGTGGTACCATTTTCACTTTCCACATCTCCAATTGCGTAATCAATAGTATTGGTGGTTTGCGTCCAATCCTGTAAATACCAGTCTAATTCAGCTCCGGAAACTTTTTCAGCAATTCTGATAAAATCATTTGGGGTTGGATGCTTGAATTTCCATTCGTTATAATAACGTTTCAGGGTTTTATCAAGATTTTCCTTTCCGATGATATATCCTAATTGCGCAAGAAATACAGCTCCTTTAGAATAAGCAGAAGCTCCGTAAAGTGCATTCATTGCATATCTGTCTGCATGTGTGGTTTGGGGCTGTTCTTTACCAGAATTTGCCAGGTAATTGTATCCTCTGTAAGATCCCTTATGCGGATTCTCAGCATTGGTTCCCATCACAACATTTTCAGCCTCTGAAGAAATGTACGAAGTAAAGCCTTCATCCATCCATTCATGAATGCTTTCATTGGTCGCTAATAAATGCTGGAACCAGGCGTGAGCCATTTCATGAGCAGTTACTCCCACCAGGCTTCCAAAAGAACGCTCTCCCGTGATCAGGGTAAGCATGGCATATTCCATACCACCATCACCACCTTGAACTACGGAGTACTGATCCCATGGATATGGACCTATATGTTCATTATAATAAGCTAATAATTCAGCAGTTTTCGGCTGAAGATTTTTCCAGTTCTCTTTGATCTCATCATTGTCTTTGTATAGGAAATGAAGTACTGTGCCATCTTCTGCTACTAATTTATCATGAATATACTCAGGATCTGCTCCCCAGGTAAAATCATGTACTTTAGGTGCTTTGAAATGCCAGGTTAACTTATCCCCTTTTGTTTTCTTTACTTTAGTCCCTTCTTCTTCATAACCATGACCAATTTCCTGTGGATTCTGAAGATATCCGGTACTTCCAATAGTATAATCTTTATCGATAGTGATCTTCACATCAAAATCTCCCCAAACACCCTGGAATTCACGGGCGATGTAAGAATCGGCGTGCCATCCCTGGTAATCATATTCGGCTAATTTAGGATACCACTGGCTCATGGATAGCGCTACTCCTTCAGCACTATTTCTTCCAGATCTTCTTATCTGTTCCGGAACCTGACCTTCAAATTCCATTTTGAAAGTAGTTTTCTTACCAGGTAAGATTGGCTGAGCAAGTTCTACCTCCAATACGGTTCCAACCTCATCGTAAGTCAATTCTGCACCATCCTGGGTTAACGAATTAACTCTTAAATAACCAATTTGTTCAGGTGAAAGCCCGGTAATTCTGCTTACGATCTCAGGATTTTCTTTTGTTCCTTTATTCATGGTCATTCTGCCATCTGGATCGGCTACACTTTCCAGGCGGGCGTTCATTTCACTTTCCGGTTGAAAAGCATTGAAATAGAGATGATAAAAAACTCGGTCCAGGGTATCTGGTGAATTATTAGTGTAAACCAGTTCCTGTGTTCCTGTATACTGGAAATTTTCAACATTCATGTCTACTTCCATTTTGTAGTCTACATGCTGTTGCCAGTAAGAAGTATTGTTCTGGGCTTGAATAAAACCACAGGTGATCAATAAAAAGCTAAAAAGTATTTTCTTCATTTTAATTGTTTTTCGAGATTTGGTCGGCTAAAATTAGTGCATTATAAAGATTTGCCATTTTTCCTGAAGTAGATAAACTATCAAATTTCTTGGTGTTATTACTGTCTCCACCCACCATTACGGTTGCTTTGGTAGTTAGGCCACTGTCCATGATGACCTGCTTAACCTGGGCGGCTGTAAGTTGAGGATAATATCCTCTGATTATTGCTGCAATTCCAGCTACTGCCGGTGAAGCCATGGAAGTTCCCTGCAAATATTCATAGGTATTATTTGGTGTGGTAGACCAGATCTTGGTTCCAGGAGCAAACACATCTACATTCGATTTTCCGTAATTGGAGAATTCTGCAACCAAACCTGAACCATATTCATAATTAAGCGCTCCGACAGTAAGAAAATTATCGGCCACTTCGGTTGGGTTTTCAGGATCCTGATCGTTTGGATAAACTCTTTTCTTATCAAGATCAATTCCTTCATTTCCTGCAGCATTTACAATTAGCACATCTTTTTCTGCAGCATACTTTATTGCATCTATAACCCATTCAGGATTTGGAGAATAGTATTTTCCAAAGCTGGTGTTGATCACTTTAGCGCCATTATCAACTGCATATCTTATACCTAATGCGATATCCTTATCATACTCATCACCGTCTGGCACTGCTCTAACCACAAGGATTTTTGCATTGCTGGAAACTCCTTTAATTCCAATATTGTTACTTCTGTCTGCTGCGATGATTCCGGCAACGTGAGTACCATGTTTGATATTTTCCTTATCTGCTTCCGGTCCTTGAACCTCATTATTCCCGTAATCGGTATCACTGATATCGTAAGGATCATCTCCTACTGTTGCCCGACCATCTAATTCCAAATTGAAATTTGTAGACAGGCGGTTATTATTATAATCTATCGCCTTCTGAAGTTCTTCCAGGGCTTCCGGAATATTTTCATTCACATTATATTGAATTTGGGTAATGATGGATTTATACTGTGTCATTTGCTGGGTCGCCGGCTTATAGTCTGAAACCTGCTCTTTAGTATAATCTTCAGTTCCCAGCACATCAGAAATTGCCTTGTGGGCTGAAGTGATCTGAGTCTTTATTTGCTGATACTGCTCTTTTGTATCCAATGCTTCTGCATATTCTTTTTCATATTCGGCTTTTGCAGACTTATACATATTGTACTCTTCACGATCTGCTGTACTTATGCTGCTTTCAGACTTTCCTTCGTATTTAGGTTTCAAACGTCTGTAAATTCGAGCAAATTCCATGTTTTCAGCCACAGCATCTCCTAAAAAGTTCCAGCCGTGAACATCATCGATATAACCATTGTTATCATCATCTTTTCCGTTCCCTGGAATTTCATCTTTATTCGTCCATATGACAGATTTCAGGTCTTCATGTTCAATATCCACGCCGCTATCTATCACTCCTACGATTACCGGAGAAGGCTTCTTGTTTTTAATAATTTCAGCGTAAGCCTTATTCACACTCATTCCAGGAATAGTATCCTTGGTAAGATCAGCGTTCGTCCAGTCTTTTAATTCAGCATCTGAAAGATCCTGAACTTTTAATGGGATGGAATCTATATTGCTAACCGGTGTTGAAACTACTCTCGGGGCTGTACTGCTACACCCGGTAATAATTCCGGCTGCAACTATAGACAGCAATGGCTTAAAAAAAGGTATTTTCATTTTGTAGTTTAGTTAAATAATTCGTTGAAGGTATGTACTTTATCTAATCTTACACCTTTTTCGGTGTGCTTCAGGGTAATAATCTCATTATGCGCATCATGTTCCATGAAAAGGTAATAATTTTCATCTGCCGCAGTTTCCAAAAACTTTTTCTTTTCAGGTAAAGTAAGCAGTGGTCTGGTATCAAATCCCATTACATACGGCAACGGAATATGACCAGCCGTTGGTAAAAGATCTGCCATAAAAACCAGCTTTTTCCCCTGATAATCTATATGCGGAATCATTTGTTTATCGGTATGTCCATCTACAAATAATACACCAAAGCCCAGGTTATCTGCCTGTACAAAACTTTTATCTTTTTCTCTTTCCAGAAAATGCAGCTTTCCACTTTGCTCCATCGGAATAATATTTTCCTTTAAAAAAGAGGCTTTTTCACGAGCATTGGGCTGAGTTGCCCAAAGCCAGTGTTCTTTATTGCTCCAGAATCTGGCATTTTTAAATGCCGGTTCATAACCTGTACGATCCTTATTCCATTGGATGCTTCCTCCACAATGATCAAAATGAAGATGAGTCATGAAAATATCGGTAATATCATCCCGATGAAAACCATGTTTTTTCAATGATCTATCTATAGAATGATCGCCCCATTGATAATAATAGCTGAAGAATTTTTCGCTCTGCTTGTCACCCATTCCGGTATCAATAAGCATTAACCGGTCACCGTCTTCAATTAAAAGACAGCGAGCAGCAATGTCTATCATATTGTTGGAGTCTGCCGGATTTGTTCTTGTCCAGAGACTTTTAGGTACTACCCCAAACATGGCGCCTCCGTCAAGTTTAAAATTTCCGGCTTCAATAGGATATAGTTTCATTGCGAAATTTTTAAAAATTCAACGCAAAATAGAAAATCTTGTAGCCTTTTCGAATTATTTTCATTTCATTTAACAGGAACATTTTATTAAAAGGCTTGACAGAATAAGCTTTCAGAGTAAAACATTTTTAATATTTTTAGCTTCAATAAGCAAACGAAGAACTTATGATTGAATTGGCGGGAATTGTGATTTTGGGTATTTTGGCTCAATGGGTAGCATGGAGATTTAAGATCCCGGCTATTTTACCTTTGATTCTTGTAGGACTGGCTGTTGGGCCGCTTTCTACATTTTTTACGGCAGATGGTTCCAAATTAATTGAACCAATCTGGGATGGAGATTCCGGACTTTTCCCCGGGCAGAGTTTATTTTATTTCGTTTCTCTGGCCATTGGAATTATCCTTTTTGAAGGTGGATTGACCTTACGTAAAGGTGAAGTTCTAAATGTTGGCCCGGTAATTTTGAAGCTTATAACCATTGCCGTGATCGTTACCTTTTTTGGTGCCGGTATCGCCGCACACCTAATTTTTAATTTAAGCTGGCAGATAAGTTTCCTTTTTGCAGCCCTTATAATTGTAACAGGACCAACGGTTATCACACCAATTCTTCGGAATATTCCGCTAAAAAAAGATATTTCTGCCATTCTGAAATGGGAAGGAATTCTGATAGATCCTATCGGGGCTCTTGTTGCGGTTTTGATGTTTGAATTCATCAGCGCCGGAACGGGAACTGAATTCACCGAAACAGCCATGATGGAGTTTGGAAAGATCGTTTTATTCGGATTCACGTTTGGATTTACTTTCGCTCACGCCCTTGCTTTTGCTATCAAGAAAAATGTAATTCCGCACTACCTGTTGAATGTTTTAACGCTGGCTACAGTTCTGGGAGTTTTTGTACTTGCAGACATGTTCGCGCACGAAAGTGGACTTTTAGCCGTAGTAGTTATGGGAATGGTGATGGGTAATATCAACTTACCTAACCTTAAAGAATTGCTTTATTTCAAAGAATCATTAAGTGTTCTATTAATCTCGATACTCTTCATTCTACTTGCAGCAAACATCAATATTGAAGATCTGTTGCTGGTTTATGATATTAAAGCACTGATACTTTTCGCTACAGTAGTGTTAATTGTAAGACCACTAGGTGTTTTTGTGAGTAGTATAGGTTCCTCATTAAAAACCAATGAAAAACTTTTCATCAGCTGGGTTGGACCTCGAGGTATTGTGGCTGCGGGTATTGCTTCACTTTTCGGTATTGAACTGGCTAACCAGGGAGTTCCTGGAGCTGAATATATTACTCCACTGGTATTCATGATAGTGCTGGGAACAGTTCTTTTAAATGCTACTACCGCAAGACTTTTTGCGCAATTAGTAGGTGTATTCCTGAAGAACTCTCAGGGTATTCTGATTATTGGTGCTTCAACTATTTCAAGGCTTATCGGTTCTTATCTGAAAAAAAATAACAGGCATGTAGTACTTGTAGACAGTAACGGTTCAAATATTAGAAAGGCAAGAGAGTTGGGACTGGATGCTATACAGGAAAACGTGTATTCTGATGATCTTATCAATAATATTGAGTTAAGTGATGTGGGTTATTTGATGGCACTTACTGGTAACTCTGAAGTGAATACGAACGCCATTGACAAATTCCGCAAGCATTTTGGTGAAAATGGATCTTTCAGGGTAGTTTCTTCAGATGAAATGTATGATCCTGAAAACAATCCAAAAGAAGGACTTTTCTCCCAGACCGATGATTATATCAAATTAACGAACCTGGCCCGAAAATATCCTTCCATCCATGAGATCGATCTTAATTCTAAAGAGCATTATGAAGGCCTAATAGAGATCAGTAAAACAGATCCTGATATCATTCCATTATTTGTTAAAAATAATGAAGGAGAATTGAGTATTATCCCTTCAAATAGCATGGAAGTTGAGATAGAAGAAGGTTTTATGCTTGTTTATCTAGGTAAACAGATGGAGCCTGGCGATAGCGAGGAAAAAGAAAATATCGAAGAGAATATCGAACAGGATTAAGCTTCTTCCTTTTCCATTTCAGCAATTACTTCATCGGTAATTTCAAGGTTATGATAAACGTTTTGAACGTCATCATCATCTTCAAATTTTTCTACAAGATTCAGAATTTTGATGGATTCATCAACTGGTAATTCAACGGTATTTAAGGGAATACGCTGAACTTCAGAATTTTTTGGTTCGATCTCGAGCTCTTCAAGTTTGGAAGACATCAATCCGAAATCGGTAAATTCAGTATAGACAGTTACAAACTCGTCTTCTTTTTCAATCTTACTGGCGCCACCCTCAATGAGCTCCAGCTCAAATTCTTCGAGATCCATTTCGATCTTTTCCTTTTCAAGGACGAAAACACCTTTTTTATCGAAAAGGAACTCAAGGGATCCATTTGTCCCCAGGTTACCACCATTTTTAGAGAAAATAGATCTTACTGAAGCTACTGTTCTATTGGTATTATCTGTAGTAGCTTCCACAAAAATGGCGATTCCATTGGGCCCATAACCTTCAAAGGTCACGGTTTCATAATTGTCGGCATCTGCGCCGCTGGCTTTCTTTACCGCACGTTCAATGGTATCCTTGGGCATGTTCACACCCTTGGCATTCTGAATGGCATTTCTAAGAGAGGGATTAGACTCAGGATCAGGACCTCCGCCCTCTTTAACCGCAACGGTAATTTCCTTGATTGCCCTGGTAAATTGCTTTGCTCTTTTCTTATCCTGTGCTCCTTTTCTATGCTTTATATTCGCCCATTTACTGTGTCCGGCCATATTCTTTTTCTTAAAAATTATGTGAGAATCACAAATTTATGAAATTGAATAACAAAAGAAAACCTCCCCAAATTTGACTTCAGGGAGGTTTGTAATATTATGATTTTCAGGTTTTAGTCGTTCAGTTTAAGAACGGCCATAAAAGCTTCCTGAGGAATTTCTACATTTCCTACCTGGCGCATACGTTTTTTACCTTTTTTCTGCTTTTCAAGAAGTTTTCTCTTACGCGAGATATCACCACCATAACATTTTGCGGTAACGTCCTTACGAAGGGCTTTTACCGTTTCTCGGGCAATGATCTTCGCGCCAATAGCCGCCTGAATTGGAATATCAAATTGCTGTCTCGGGATAAGTTCTTTCAGCTTCTCACACATTTTCTTACCAATATCGTAAGCGTTATCTACGTGTAATAATGCGGAAAGTGCATCTACTTTGTTGGCATTTAGAAGTACATCAACTTTTACCAGTTTTGATTCTCTCATCCCGATTGGTGAGTAATCGAAAGAAGCATACCCTCTGGAAACCGTTTTAAGCCTGTCATAGAAATCGAATACGATCTCTGCCAGAGGCATATCGAAAGTCAATTCAACTCTCTCAGTGGTTAAATAAGTTTGATTAGTGATCTCACCTCTTTTTTCGATACAAAGCGACATTACATTTCCTACATAATCTGCTTTCGTGATAATCGTAGCTTTGATAAATGGTTCTTCTACCCTGTTTAAAGTTGAAGGTTCCGGAAGGTCTGACGGGTTGTTTACCAGTACAATTTCATCCGGTTTTTTATTAGTATATGCGTAATAAGACACGTTAGGAACCGTAGTGATTACGGTCATATCAAATTCACGTTCCAGTCTTTCCTGGATGATTTCAAGGTGAAGCATTCCTAAGAATCCACAACGGAAACCGAAACCTAAGGCTGCAGAACTTTCCGGAGTAAAAACCAGCGAAGCATCGTTCAGTTGAAGTTTCTCCATAGAAGCTCTTAATTCTTCATAATCTTCAGTATCTACAGGATAAATTCCCGCGAAAACCATTGGTTTTACATCCTCAAATCCTGCCACCGCTTCTGTAGTAGGATTTGCAGCGCTGGTAATGGTATCACCCACTTTCACTTCACGGGCATCTTTAATACCGGTGATAAGGTATCCCACATCCCCGGTTTTTATTTCTTTTCTAGGAAACTGTTTTAATCTTAAAGTCCCTACTTCATCTGCATCATAAGTCTTATCTGTAGCGACAAATTTAATCTTCTCACCTTTTTTGATTGACCCGTTGATCACTCTAAAATAAGTTTCCACTCCACGGAAAGGATTATAAACTGAATCGAAAATAAGAGCTCTCAACGGCGCATCAACTTTTCCGCTTGGAGCAGGAATTCGGCTGATAATCGCATCAAGAATTTCCTTAATTCCAAGTCCGGTTTTTGCACTGGCAGGAATTACTTCTGAAGGATCGCAACCTAAAAGATCCACGATATCATCAGTCACTTCTTCAGGATTTGCGCTGGGCAGATCCACTTTATTCAAAACAGGAATTATTTCCAGGTCATTTTCTAAAGCAAGGTAAAGATTCGAAATGGTTTGTGCCTGAATACTCTGTGCGGCGTCAACCACCAGCAAGGCTCCTTCACAGGCAGCGATAGATCTGGAAACTTCATAAGAGAAATCTACGTGACCGGGAGTATCGATCAGATTCAGCACATATTCTTCGCCTTCATGGATATAATCCATCTGGATCGCGTGAGATTTGATGGTAATACCACGTTCTCTTTCAAGATCCATACTATCCAACAGTTGTTCTTGTTTTTCACGTTCAGTTACAGCACCGGTATAATCCAATAAACGATCTGCAAGGGTGCTTTTCCCGTGATCAATATGTGCAATAATGCAAAAGTTTCGAATATTCTTCATCTCCAAATTTTGAATCCTTTCTCCTGTTCTAATCAGGTGAATTTAAGAGTACAAATATAATTGAATTAATAGTCTTAAATAAAATTTCAAGTTTATGTTTGTTTTCTTGCGGAATCGGCTTTAGTTACAGAAATTTAGATCCTATTTTTAAATTGCTGAAAGCCCATATTTACAGAGTTTTTAGAATAAATTAGATAAATGGAAAAGCATAGTCCAGACACCGAAAAAGTCTCAAATTACGACCATCTGGAAAAGATGAGCACTTCAGAATTGCTGAATAATATCAACAAGGAAGATCAAAGCGTCGCGCAAAGTGTTCAAAAAGTGATTCCGGAGATCGAAAAACTTGTAGATGAGATCGTTCCTAAAGTTGAAATAGGAGGAAGGCTTTTTTATATAGGGGCAGGAACCAGTGGAAGACTTGGAGTTTTGGATGCTTCTGAATGTCCGCCGACATTTGGCGTGAGCGCTGGAATTGTTATAGGTCTAATTGCCGGTGGTGATACGGCATTGAGAAATGCGGTGGAAAATGCCGAGGATAATACTTCACAAGCCTGGAAAGATCTTCAGGAATATGACATCTCAGAAAAAGATGTTCTTGTTGGAATTGCGGCCTCAGGCACCACGCCTTACGTGATTGGAGGGATCAGGGACGCCAGGACTCACGGAATAACTACCGGATGTGTTACCTGCAGTTCAAAAAGTCCGTTGGCAGAAGTTTCAGAATTTCCCGTTCAGGTGATCACGGGTCCAGAATTTGTAACGGGGAGCACAAGAATGAAAGCGGGAACTGCTCAAAAGATGGTTTTGAACATGATCTCGACTTCTGTGATGATCAAACTTGGAAGAGTGAAGGGGAATAAGATGGTGGATATGCAGTTATCTAATGATAAACTGGTAGGCCGCGGCACAAGAATGATTATGGAAGAATTAGATATTGACAAAGATGCAGCAGCTGAACTTTTATTAAAACATAAAAGCGTTCGAAAAGCATTGGAAGCATACAAAAGCGAGGAAAAATAATGCCTGGAATTCAACAATTATCCCAATTGGTAAAACTCTGCGGTATTTTAATATTGATACTGCTTTTGAATGCGTGTAAAGCGACCAAAGAAATAAAAAAGGAGTCCGAAAATACTCAAATTGAGGAGGCTCAACCGGAAGCTGCCGAAGTCGAAATTCCAGAAGAAAAGGAAGTAGATGAGAAAACTGAAAATGAGGATTTTGTAGCTCCACCATTAAATATTGAAGAATTCAGGGCAGCCTGGATTGCCACCGTGGCGAATATTAACTGGCCAAGTAAAAATACTCTATCGTCTGCCGCGCAAAAAAAGGAGGCGATCGAAATGCTTGATATCCTGGAAAAAAATAATTTCAATGCAGTCATTTTGCAGGTGAGGCCTCAGGCAGATGCTTTGTATGAAAGTGAGCTGGAACCATGGTCTTACTTTTTAACCGGGAAAAGCGGCAAAGCTCCTGAGCCTTTTTACGATCCTTTAAAATTTTGGATCGAAGAAGCCCATTCGCGCGGGATGGAATTGCACGTCTGGCTAAATCCTTACCGGGCACATCATACCACGGGGAAAGAAATAGGGGAGAAGTCTATAGTTAAAACGCACCCCGAACTGGTTAGAGAGCTTAAAAATGGAATGTGGTGGATGGATCCAGGAAGCAGTAAAGTTCAGGAACACTCGGCAAAGGTGGTAATGGATATAGTAGAGCGCTATGATATTGATGGTGTTCATTTTGATGATTATTTCTATCCTTATGCTTCCTATAACGGTAAAAAAGATTTTCCTGATGAAAAAAGCTGGCAGGAATATTTAGCTTCCGGAGGAAATCTTTCTAGAGGAGACTGGAGAAGAAAAAATGTAAATGATTTTGTTGAGAGAATAGCAGAGGAGATTAAAGAGGAAAAGTCTTATGTGAAATTCGGGATAAGCCCTTTTGGAATCTGGAGACCGGGTTTTCCCAAAGGTATTAGCGGGATGGACCAGTATGAAGAACTTTACGCTGATGCCAAATTATGGCTGAATAAAGGCTGGATAGATTATTTCACTCCACAACTATACTGGCCTACAAGGCAGATCGGTCAGAGTTTTCCTGTTTTGCTTGGTTGGTGGGAATCTGAAAATGTCGTGGGAAGACACCTCTGGCCCGGAATCAATCTTGGTTTGGAAGATGAGGAAGAAAATAAAGGGGAGATCGCTTCTCAGATATTAATTTCACGAGGTATTTTACGGGACAACCCCGGTACGGTGCACTGGAATATCGGGCCATTGATGAAAAATGACAGCCTGGCCAACACTTTGAAAAACGGTCCTTATTCCAGGAATGCTCTCGTACCTTCAAGTCCGTGGCTGGATAATGAAGCTCCGGAACCTCCGAAATTTGAATTACAGGATCTTAAGGAAACCATTTTGCTAAAATGGAAAAAAGAGAATATTGAAGATATTTTCAGATGTGTGGTTTATTACCGGTATGAGAATACCAACTGGGATTTTAAAATTCTGAATTTGAATTCAGAGCCGCTAAGGATTGCTAAATTCAGCAATGGAAAAAAACTAGAGCAAATTGGAATTACAGCAGTTGATCGCACCGGTAACCAAAGTAGTTTTAAAGAACTGAAAATCGAGAATTTATTACCTTGAGCTAAAATTTAGAATATGAATTATCAGAAGTTAATAGTGTCAATTTTGATCCTTGGTCTTTTCTCTTGTAATAATCACCGCAGGGGAGATAATAAGATCGTTGCTGAAGGTCATATTGAATCTGTTAAGGAAAACTTTGCTCCAGATAAACGGGTGGCTCTTTTCAATATTGAATCTGAAATGAATAACGGGAAAATGGTTTTAAAAGGTGAAACCAATATGCCGGAAGCCAAAGATTCATTATTTACCAGGTTAACTTCTGAAGATATTGAGTTCATAGACAGCGTACAGGTGCTTCCTGCATCAAATCTTAAAGACACCATTTTTGGGGTCATCGATATTTCTGTAGCCAATCTTCGGGGTGAAGGAAAGCATTCGGCAGAACTTGTTACACAGGCGACCCTGGGAACGCCGGTGAAGATCTGGAAAAGAACTGAGGAATGGTATTATATTCAAACACCAGACGGATACCTTTCCTGGGTTGATCATGGCGGAATTACCACGATGAACAAAGCCGACTTCGATGCCTGGAAATCTTCGGAAAAAATAATTTACCAGGAAGCTTACGGTCAGTCTTATCAAGAGGCTTCAGAAGATTCTAAACCTGTTTCAGATCTTGTTTTTGGTGCCATTCTGGAAATGGAAGCTGAAAATGCTAAATTTTATAAGGTTCGATATCCTGACGGAAAATCCGGATTTATTTCCAAAGAAGAATCTTCAATCTATTCTCAGTGGTTAAAAGACCTGGAGGCTTCAGAAGAAAAACTAGTAAGCACGGCTGAAGAGATGATGGGACTGCCGTACTTATGGGGAGGAACTTCTGCAAAAGGAGTAGACTGCAGTGGATTTACCAAAACGATCTTCTTTATGAACGGAATGGTCATACCTAGAGACGCTTCCCAGCAGGTAAGAGAGGGAAAACTAATAGATTCGGTTGGAAATTTTAAAAAGCTGGCGGTTGGAGATCTGTTATTCTTTGGACGACCGGCGACAGATTCCACTTCAGAAAGAGTGGTGCACGTGGGGATGTGGATAGGAAATAATGAATTTATACATTCATCTGGTGATGTTCACATCAGCAGCATGGATGAAAAATCTGAAGCATTTGATTCTTTTAATAAGAATAGGTATTTGCGAACTAAAAGATTTCTGGGGGCAGAGAGTAAAGGCCTTACTTATTTGACAGATGAAAAGATCTTCATGGATTCAAGCGAGGATCCAACAGAATAATTTTTAGCTCTAAAGGTTATATTTATTTATTATCAGATTTTGTATTAAAAAGTTATCTTCCTGCTAAATCGTTTAACTAGATATCTTCTGCAATTCTATACTTTGAGAAAATGTTTTTTTAAACGTATAGTTTTCAAAGAATTACTACTTGAAAACTGATCTTTTCGGGAAAAAAGAACCTGAATACCTCACTGAATTCTAATCCTTAACAATTTTATTTTCAGTAATCTATAAATATTAAATTGTTGTTGAGAATTGTAGAAATTTTATATTTGTTGAGCTTTTGCCAAAAAACTGACCAAAAACCTAATGAATATTACCAAGTTCACCCCCCTTATTTTCCTGCTAATGCCTTATGTTTTCTTTTCACAGAATTCACTTAGCGGAAATATTCAGAATCAGGAAAAAGAACCGGTTGCTTTTGCCAATGTTATTTTATTGAGTGCAGAAGATTCTACCAGTGTTTATAAAGGAACAATTTCTGAAGAGGATGGTAGTTTTGTTGTGGAAGATATTGAGGACAGTACCTACATTCTAAAAGTTTCTTTCATCGGTTATGCTGAAAGTCTTCAGAAGATTAAGATGAAAGGCAACACAAAATTAAAAACGATCACTCTTCAGGAGTCTTCCGATGATCTTGATGAGGTTGTGGTAAATGCCCGCAGACCGAAAATAAGTAGAAAGGTTGACAGGCTTGTTTTTGATGTTGAAAATTCAACTTTATCCACCGGAAACACTTTCGATATTTTAAAAAGAACGCCCGGAGTTATAGTTAGCCAGGGAAATCTACTGGTAAAGAATAGGCAGGCTACCGTTTATATAAATGATCGGAAAGTATATCTCTCATCACAGGAATTACAGCAATTATTGGAAGGTTTCTCTGGGACCAACGTGAAATCTGTAGAAGTGATCACCAATCCACCAGCCAGATACGATGCTGAGGGTGGAACGATATTGAATATTACCACATCAAAGAATATTTCCATTGGATATAAAGGAAGTTTGAATGCTTCTCACACTACGGCTATTGTACCAAAGTATAATATTGGAACCAGCCATTATTATAAGAACGACTGGGTTAATATTTACGCCAGTTACAATTATAATGGCAGAGATGAGTTTAAGCGCGACGATAGTTATATTGAATTTTTTGATCCGGATGGAGGAGAGGTTGACTCGAGATGGCTTACCGATTTTGAAAGAGATACTGAAAATTCAACCCATAGCCTGAGTACCATAATCGATCTTAACTTAAGTGAAGCAAGTACTTTGAGCTTAAGTGCGAATGTCTTACTAGCTCCAGACAGAAGATCAGATATCGATGGGCTAACCGAGATCTATGATACTTCAAATTCTCTTGACTCTTTATTTACCACAGATAGTCAATTGAAAAACGAGACCGAAAATGTATTATTGAGTGCTACCTATAATACCAACCTAGGAGAAAACGGTACTTTTTCAGCAGTGGCGAATTACATTAAATATAATGACGACCAAAACCAGGATATCCAAACAAGATATTTTCTTGCTGATAATAGCCTATTAAATCAGAATACGTTTGCGACGATGGCTTATCAGAACAGTGATATTTACACGGGTCAGATCGATATTTCCACGCCCATTGGTTCAACAAGTTTTGAAACCGGATTAAAATATTCCGGATTGAATTCAGAAAGCGGACAGGATTTTTTCGACCGAAACAATGACTTGAATAGTTTCGATCCGGCCCTGTCAGACGGCTTAAATTATGATGAAAATATCTACGCCGCTTATGCAAGTCTTTCCAAAGATTGGGAGAAGTGGGCAGTAAAACTAGGCTTAAGAGGTGAATATACAGATGTTCAGGGAGATTCAAGAACATTTGGTATCGTAAACAATCAGGAATATTTTGAACTGTTCCCAACCTTTTATCTTTCTTATTCTCCGGCAGAAAAACATTCTTTTAGCCTGGATTATAGCAGAAGGATCAGCAGACCTAGATTTCAAAGTCTGAATTCATACAGATATTTCATCAACGAGAATAATTTCCAGGATGGAAATCCAAATTTAATGCCTTCCTTTTCTAATAAGATCACCTTTAATTATAGTTATGATAATACCTGGTTTTTTGATCTTTACTGGGATAGGGCAGATAATGCGATGGCACTTTTACCTTTTCAGGATAACCGGAACAGAACACTTAGAAGTGTAAACCTGAATATGAACTATGATCAACAGTTCAGTTTTGATGTAACTTACTATTCTTACTTAAAGGATTGGTGGGTTTTATCTGCTTACGGATCTTTCTTCTATATGGAAAACGAATTTCCAGCCTTGGAAAGTGGTGGGCAATTGGTTCAAAACGATGTTTTCAGCACATACATTCAGGCATATAACTATTTTATTTTAGGAAAAGACGGAACTTTTTCTGCGGAAGTGATCGGGACTTTTCTTCCGAAGTATATCGCAGGATCTTACCAATTTGACGAACCGCAATACGGACTGACTCTTGGATTGAAAAAGACATTTTTCGATTCCAGGCTAACGGCAACCGTAAATCTTGAAGACGCTTTTAATTCGATGAATATTCCTTTAAAATCGCAATATCTAAATCAGAACAATGGATTCTTCGCCAAACCCGAATCACGAATGCTGAGAGTAGGGCTTATCTATAAATTTGGTAATTTTAAACTGAATGATAACAGCCGCGCTATCAATGCTGAAGAAAGCGAGCGTTTACAGGATCAAAAGGTTCTGGACTAGTACTTTATCCTAACATTTTTATACAATTCATTTTATTTAGTAATTTTGCCACCTGAAAAACAGAGGATTTGGCAAAAATTGGAAATATAGATGTAGGAGACTTCCCGTTGCTTTTAGCACCGATGGAAGATGTGAGTGACCCGCCATTCCGTGCACTTTGCAAGGAACAGGGAGCAGACGTTGTGTATACGGAATTCATCTCTTCTGAAGGGCTTATACGCGATGCAGCGAAAAGCACCATGAAACTTGATATTTACGAAAAGGAACGGCCTGTTGGTATCCAGATCTTTGGAGCCAACCTGGAATCCATGCTTCAGTCTGTAGAGATCGTGGAAAAATCTGGTCCGGATATTATAGATATTAATTTTGGATGCCCAGTCAAAAAGGTGGTTTCCAAAGGAGCCGGTGCAGGTATTCTTAAGGATATAGATCTTATGGTTTCCCTTACCGATGCCATGGTTAAACATACCAATCTGCCTATTACTGTTAAAACAAGATTAGGATGGGATCATGATTCCATTAAGATCGTTGAAGTTGCAGAAAGGTTGCAGGATGTGGGTTGTAAGGCAATTTCCATTCATGGTAGAACCAGGGCACAGATGTATAAAGGTGAAGCCGATTGGGCACCTATTGCAGAGGTTAAAAACAACCCGAGAATGCATATCCCTGTTTTTGGAAACGGAGATGTAGATTCGCCTGAAAAAGCAATGGAAATGCGTGATCAGTATGGTTTGGATGGAGCGATGATTGGTAGAGCAAGTATTGGCTATCCATGGTTTTTCAGAGAAGTAAAGCATTATTTTGAAACCGGTAAGCATTTACCTCCGCCTACCATGATTGAGCGTCTAGACGCTGCCAGGAGACATTTACAAATGGCGATCGACTGGAAAGGGGAGAAACTGGGTGTTTTTGAAACACGCCGTCACTATACCAATTATTTCAAAGGTATTCCGCACTTCAAAGAATATCGTATGAAAATGGTAACCAGCGATGATTCCGTAGACGTTTTTAAGGCTTTTGATGAGGTAGAGAAGGAATTCTCAGATTATCAGTTCGCTTAGGCAAGCGCTTTTTTACTTCTTCCAGCGGCGATATAAGAAGCGATCAAGCCAAGCGTGAAAATGGTGATAAGTACTATAAAGACATTCTCTATTTTCATCTGAACCGGATAAGGCAGGTTTGGTGTGATCATTACGAGGTCATACTGCATTTGTAACAGTATCAGAACCACTGCGACTGCCAGGCCAAAAATTCCGCCCAGACCGGTCATAAGCATTCCCTGGAAAAGAAAGATATTCTTGATCTGTTTGGGAGTAGCACCCAAACTGTGTAGCGTTTTAATATTTTCACGTTTATCAAGGATCATAACGATGATAGATCCAACCACGTTGAAAAGCGCAATGGTAAGTACCAGCGTAAAAATGAGATAAACAAAGAGGTTTTCAGAATTCAACATTTTATTCAGTGCATCATTCAGTTCGGCTCTTGTTTTTACAGTTACATTATTGCCAAGAATATTATTGATCTCTTCAGAAACCTGTTCGATGGAAGATTCCGGCTTCAATTTGAATTCAACAGCAGAAAACTCATTTTCTTTTAAATTCAGCAGATCTTTGGCAAAATTGAGATGAGTAAAAACATATTTATCGTCCAGCTCTTCATTTACGCTATAGACACCGCTGACAATAGTTTGGCGGGTATTAAACGCATCCTGAAGGTTGGTCATGGTAATTGCACCTTTTCCGGGCTTAGGCACCATGATCTTCAGAAGATTTTGATAATTGAAAGTTCCCACATCCAGCAATTTCGAAAGTCCGTTGCCTATCACAACCTGAGGTTCGCTTTTGGTAAGCCAGGTTCCATAAACGATGGAACTGTCTATCTGGTTCACCCTACGGTATCTCTCGTCCACACCCTTAATATAGGCAGGATTCGTTTTAGACTTATAACTAAGAATAACGCGCTCCTCTATGACCTTGCTAAAATCTTCCACGCCTTCAATTTTCTGAAGTTGCGTCATCTGGTCTTCAGAAATATTGATCACTTTTCCCTCTTTGGGAACCGCTTTAAGATCCGGATCAAATTCATTGGAAAAGGAAAGACTGAAATCCCGGAGTCCTGAAAAACCGCTTAGAACGATAAATAGTGAAAAAGCACCCGCGAAAACGCCAATAGCCGCAATGATCGTGATGATATTGATGGCATTGCTTTTACTTTTAGTAAAAAGATACCTTTTGGCGATATACAGCGGAAACTTCAAATTAAGATTTTTTCCTCTTGTCTAAAAGGTCTGGATTGGCCACGGGATCTTCTTTTCCTTTTATAGACTTTTCAATTCCGTCTATATATTCCAGGGAATCGTCTATATAGAAATTGAGATCAGGCATTTTTCTTAACTGGTGCCTGGTGCGCTGCGCCATCTCGTGTTTTATCTGAGATTTATTTTCATTGATCTCCTTGATCACTTCCTCCTGGTGCTTAGATGGGAATATGCTTACATAAGCCTTTGCGATAGAAAGGTCTGTAGTTACGCGAACTTTAGAAACAGAAACCAAGATTCCTGTACGGCCGCTATCTCTCAGAGAATTCTGTAAGATATCTGCCAGATCCTTCTGCAACAATCCACCTATCTTTTTTTGTCTGTTAGTTTCTTCCATGCTACAAAAGTAAAATTTTTAACTGTGATTTGTCTTCATCCGGATGAATTTGAATCATATAACATTAATTAATGATATTTGTTTCCATAAAATTACAGATATGAAGAGAATCGAACATATAGGAATAGCCGTTAAAGACCTGGATGCCGCAAACAAAACTTATAAGGCCTTGATGGGCGCCGAACATTATAAAACCGAAACTGTGGAAAGTGAAGGCGTGGCGACTTCTTTTTTTAAGGTTGGGGAGAGTAAGATAGAATTACTGGCGGCTACCAATCCTGAAAGTCCCATTGCTAAATTCATTGAAAAACGCGGAGAGGGCATTCACCATATGGCATTCTATGTGGATGATATTGATGCCGAAATTGACAGACTTAAGGGTGAGGGATTCAGGCTGTTGAATGAAACTCCGAAACCGGGAGCAGATAATAAGCTGGTTGCCTTTATGCATCCCAAAGATGCGAACGGTGTGTTGGTAGAATTGTGTCAGGAAAAATAGAATTATTTTGTTTGGTGCGTAAGCATCAATTATCTAAATTTGCGCTCGCGATACGAATACGTATCAGGTCCCATAGCTCAGTTGGTTAGAGCACCTGACTCATAATCAGGTGGTCCTTGGTTCGAGCCCAAGTGGGACCACTAAAAAAAGCCTCACAGAAATGTGAGGCTTTTTTATTAAGTCAGTTATTACATCAAAAAATATTGATTAGAACCTGATTTCGTTTTGTCCAAGAATGACCTAATAACTGTTTAAATATTCAATTTTTATAGAGCTAAAGGGCTTATTAAAATTATTATCGGTCATGGAATACACATCCGCTTTTCCTTTAGCATTATCATTTTTATAGATACTTACTTTGAAATCGAAAGGGATCATAATAGATCCAACATTATCAAAAAATCCTATAGATCTTAGATATGCTTCGTTATAGACACCTGGAGCCATCCTAACTGAATTGCCAGAATAATCTGAACCGCTGTACAGACTGATCTTATAGGGATCGATCAAAGCATCTCTTACTGGAATACCGGCTGCATCTACGGTGGTGGTAAACCACTTATTCGTAGCGTAATCATAGAACTTATTACCTGCGTTAATGGACCATGGAATTCCTGCATTTTCAAGTTCACGGGTCATAAAGCTTGAAAAGCTTACCTGATCGGGAATGCTAAAATCATTGCCTTTATTGTAATTTCCAGACATCCACGCACCAACCCAGGTTTTATATCCGGTTTGGTTCATCCAGTTCACCGCAGTTTGGATGGGCCCGGTAACATTGGCTCTTTCCTCTGCCGTTTTACCGTCAAGCCAGTATTTCTTATTGGAAGGATCCTTTCTGGGACCCGCAGCAAAAAAATGCCACTCAGCCATGGTAAACTGGTCGTTCTCACCAGGAATCTCTAAAAACTGCAGGTATTCCGGATCTGATATTTTCACTGGTGGGAAAATTACAATTCGATTTTGGTTGGTCTCTCTAATAGCTGCTAATACATCTACATAGAAACTATTCATTGCAGCATAATCCAGTTTATATCTTCCGGAGATTTCCACCATAATATTGAAAGTGAGTTGAGGTGGATAGTCCTGGAATTCTTCAGCCATTTTACGCCATCATTCGGTTAGATGTAGCCGAGCCTCTTCATCTGTAGTGGCCGTTTCTTCAAGATAATGCCCTTGATAAGCCAGTATCGGATACACACCATGCGCAAGACAATGGTCAACCTGCATCTTCAACCTGTCCATAAATACCTGATCGGGATTCGGGTCGTTCATTCTAATTCGAACATTCTTGAAGCCGGCATTGCTGAAATCAATTACCGCATCTTCACTGTAGAGATCCATGTATTTTGAAAATTCAGACCAGGTAACATCGAATCCTTTTCCAAGATCCTGGACATAGTCTTCAGGTAAGATAGCCGAGCCACTTGTATTGAAGGTTAAATCTGAAGTTTGAAGATTCGTTTCCTGGACTTGAATTTCATTTGTAGAGCAGAATGAAAAAAGAAAAAGAGCCAGGACGCTTGACAATTTTAAAACATGAGATGATTTCATAATTAAAGGGTTTTAGGTTAAGCCATAGCAATTTCATTTCAATATAAATTTTAGATTCCTAAAAAAGGTTCGATTGATTTACATTGGAAGGTTTTTGTTAATTTTCAAACCTATTGTGATGTATGCAGTTATGAAAACTCTTCGTTTGTAGTTATATTCATAAACTCTATCACCAAACTTTAATTAATCCAGGTCACAAGGAATCAGATTTTGAAAAATATAGTTCTTAGATTATTATTCTTTTTTTCCATAGCATCGGGCTTTGCTCAGGAGCAATACTCCTTTCAACAATTAAGTGCCGAGGAAGGTGTATCTCAAAGTATTGTTTATGCTTTAGCACAGGATAGCATTGGGAATATCTGGATGGCTACCGAAGAAGGAGTCATTAGGTATAATTCGAAAAGCTCGAAGAACTTCAATAAATATTCTGGTTTACCTGAAGATTTCAATTCCAGGGTTAAAAGCATTTTTATAGATTCAGAAGATGAAGTATGGATAGGTAGTGAAGATGGGATCGCATATTATGATAAATCAAAGAACAACTTTCAAAAAGTCAATGCCCAGACCAGGCTCAAACCGTCTTTGGTTGAATTTATTACAGAAGACGAGGAAAATAATATATGGTTTGCGGCTTACAACGGAGTTTGGGAAATAAATAAAAGTACAGACTCATTAGAGGTAAAACGTTATGGTGATGTAACCCAGGTGCAAACCATCCATATTATTAATGGAGAAATAATAGTAGGAACGAGGAACGGATTATATATTTTGAACCGTGATAGCGGTGATCTGAAGAAACTATCCCAGATCGGTGATGACTATTTTGTAACAGATCTTGCCATCCTTGATGAAGAAAATTTATTGATAGGAACTCGTAATAATGGTCTTATCAAGGTGAATTTAGGTTTTGAATTTGTTGAAAAAATAGATCTTCCCACTGGAGTACGAGACTTTCCAATTTTTGACCTGATCGTTTCTAATGGTGAGGTTTACATCGCCACCGATGGTGCTGGATTGATCATAACTGACTTGGATTTCGAGGATTTCAAAGTATTTCAAAACGATGAGAATAATCCAAACTCAATATCCAGTAATGGTATTTATGACATACATATAGACCATGAAGGGATTTTATGGATTGCTACCTACGGTGGTGGAATGAATTTTTACAATCCTAATTACAGTGATTTTACATCCTTCAGGCATATAATAAATGAAGAGAATAGCCTTGCAAGCAACTTTGTGAGGTCTATCGCTCAGGATGCTTTAGGAAGAATTTGGTTCGGAACCAAAAATGGAATTTCCATTTATAATGCTGAAAACGATACCTGGAAGCAGATTCCTAATTTTAGCGATAGACCATCCATAGAGTATTCAGAAATTATTCTTGCCTTAGAACCTGATGGCAATTATATGTGGGTTGGAACTTATGATAGTGGAGCATTCAAGATGAATATTTCCAGTTTTGAAACAGAACATTATTCATCTTCGAACTATTCTGAATTCAGCCTGAACAAGATCTACGACATTCACAAAGATAAGTCTGGAGATATATGGTTTGGTGGAATTGATGGAAAATTGACCAGACTTGATTCAGAAAATAAAATCAAAACATACGAGGCAGATCAAATTCGCAATATTAGTGATGGTTTTGGAAATTTTATACTTGTTGCAGGGCGGAATGGTGTTCAAAAGCTCAACAGGGAAACGGGTGAATTATTAGATTATGAAATTCTAACCCCTGGAAACAATCCATTCGATTATTTTACAATTAATTCCGTTGAACCTTTCAATAATAAATTCCTGGTTTTAGCTACCAACGGTGGAGGACTGGTTTTCTATAATCTTGAGACGAGTGAATTAACGAATTTAAATATTCAAAAAGGTTTGCCTTCAGATATTGTTCAGGGAATACTTATTTCTGAAGAGGAAAATATTTGGGCAAGTACAACTAACGGGCTGGTTAATATTCGAATTAATGAAAATGACACCATCCTTAGAATGTATGATGAAAGTGACGGGCTGGCCAGTACGGAATTCAATTATGGTAGTTTTGCCAGGCTGAATGACGGAAGACTCGCTTTTGGAGGTACTAATGGTGCAAGCGTTTTCAAACCATCACAAATCAACGAGCAAAGTAGAGCACCAAGAGTTTACCTGGAGGATCTGATGATCTCAAATATAGTTATTCAACCAGGAGAAGGACCATTGAAGAGTTCCATCAATGTTACAGATGAGATTGAATTGGATCATGATCAAAATTCCTTCGGCTTCGATTTCGTAGGAGTTTTACATAAAGCCAGCTCAAAAGTAAAATATAGCTGGATGCTGGAAGGTTTTAATAATAAATGGACAAAACCAAGTTCACAGAATACGGTTAGCTATACAAATATCAATCCTGGAGAATACACCTTTAAAGTTCGTGCTGCAAACAGGCTTGGTGAATTTGGGCCTGTGAGAGAAGTAAAAATCAATATCGGTCATGCATGGTATGCATCTCCATTGGCATCCATATTTTATTTCTTTTTTGTGGTTGGGCTTTTTGCGCTGATCATTTATATCACTACTCAACTCGTTAATAAAAGGAATGCCGAGCAGCAGGTAGATTTTTATAATAACCTTACCCATGAGATAAAAACACCTTTAACCATATTATTATCTTCTTTAGACAATTATTCTAAAAACAAGTCTGATCAAAAAAGCGATGAGCGGATACGAGGGACTATTAAAAGGATCAATTCGCTGTTCGAGCAGATGTTAACCTATCAAAAATCTACTGGTCCAGATGTAGATGAGGTAGATGCCATTGACCTGCAAACCCATGTAGAAGAAATGTTGTCTGACTTTGAACCTCTTCTGGATGAAAAGAATTTAAATATTGAATTCAGTAACAACTGGAAAAAAGAGTTATTCTATTTCAATAAGGAAGATTTCAATAAGATATTATTTAACCTTGTTTCCAATGCAATTAAATATTCTTACGAGGGTGGTATAATCAAGGTAAAATTGGAAATTGGTTCAGATGATTTTTTAAAGATCACCGTGGCAGATAATGGAATGGGTATTCCTGCAGATCAGCAAAAGAATATATTAAGAAACTATTATCGAGCTAGAAATGTTGTGAATAGCCAGCAACCCGGTACAGGACTTGGCTTGATGCTGGTTAAGAATATTGTGAGTAAAACAGATGGAGAAATAACTTTTGAAAGCAAACAAAATGAAGGTACAGAATTCTATGTCCTGCTGAAAAATAGAAAATCCTTCTACAGGCAAACTTCCATCATTGATAAATCTAACGAGAAAGATGTTCATCTCGCAGATATGGGAATTCTCACTGAATTCAGCGATAGCAAAATATTGCTGGTAGAAGATAATGATGAACTTAGAAAAGAATTAGAGCGTATTTTAGGAAATTATTTCCAGGTATTTGAAGCGAAGAATGGAAAACAGGGCCTCGAAAAATCTGCCGTGGTATATCCAGATCTTATTATCACCGATCTTATAATGCCAGAGATGGATGGTCTCACCATGGCACGTGCAGTTAAGGCAGATATCAACCTGAACCACATTCCTATTTTTATGCTAACGGTACTTCAAAATCGTGGACAGAAAATTGAAAGTCTTGAGGCAGGAATTTCTGAATATTTAGAAAAGCCGATTGATATTAACCTTCTTATAGCCAAGATCGTTAATGCTCTTAAATGGCAGAAGAAACTTCAAAAGAAATATCAGCAGGAATCTGAACTCGAAACGGCGGTAAAATTCAAGAATGAAAATGATGAGAAATTCATCAAGGAAATCGAAGCCTTCATACTGGAAAGGATCAAGGATGAAAACTTTTCGGTTCATGATGTATGTGAAAGGTTCAATATGAGCAGGACTTCACTTTATATGAAATTGAAGAATTTGATCGACCTTTCTCCACAGGATCTTATCATAAATACCCGACTTAAATATTCGAAGAACCTGCTCATAAAAACGAATAAAAACATCAAAGAGATCGCGTACGAATCTGGGTTCTCCAACCCGAAATATTTTAGTACTTCTTTCAAGAAATTCTTTGACATTTCACCAAGTCAATTTAGGTCAAGTTTGAAGAATGAGGCAGATTAATTGTAATCTAAAGATTTTTTAATTTTCACATTAATTATTACTGAATCCTTAGAAAACAGGGGTTTAAATTACAATGGTTTCATTATTTAGACTGTTTTTGAACCCTTTTTGATTTTATTCATACCTCAATTATCAGCTTTAACTCTAATTTAGGATTCTGAAATTATAACACTCTATCATGAATTTAAAAACGAGCATTTTTTCATTGTTCCTTTTATTATTGAGTACTTCGATTTGGGCTCAGCAAACAATAACGGGAACGGTAAAAGACGATCAGGAAATTCCGCTTCCGGGGGCTTCTGTTATCGAGAAAGGAACTTCTAATGGTGTAGTGACCAATTTTGATGGTGAATATGAAATTACCGTAAGTAATGAGAATGCAGTATTGGTATTTAGTTTTCTTGGGTATGACCCAGTTGAAAAAACCGTGGGAAGTTCCCAGGTAATCGATGTCGAGCTTTCCGCAAATACTGAAAGCCTTGATGAAGTGGTGCTTGTAGGATATGGTCAGCAGGAACGTGGAAGTGTAACCGGTGCAATTACCTCACTTGAACCTAACCAGGAACAATTAAATCAAGCGAATTCTGTAGAAAATTATCTTCAGGGTAGAGCCTCAGGTGTATATGTTAGCTCCAATGGTTTTGAACCGGGTGCTCCAACAAGTATAAAAATCAGGGGAACCAACTCACTTACCGGTAACTCACAACCTTTATATGTTATTGACGGTATTATCGTTAATTCAGCGACAGAAGATGTTTCAGATCCCTTAACCGGTGGAAATTCATATTTGTCACCACAGGCAGGGATCACAGGATTGAATCCTCAGGATATTGAAAGTGTAGAAATTTTAAAAGATGCTTCGGCAACAGCAATCTATGGTTCGCGTGGTGCAAATGGTGTTATAATCATCACGACCAAACAGGGAGAAACTGGAAATGCGAAATTCAACTTCAGTATTCAATCAAGGGTCGGGAAGATCACGAATGATATCGAAGTTTTGGGATCTGATGATTATATAGACTACCAAAATGAGTATCGTGCTAATCAGGGATTCGACCCAAATTATTATATATATTCTGATGGAACAATTGCTGAATATCAGAATTCTGATGAGAATATGATTGCTAATTCTGCGATCATTCCTCGACTTGTGCCAGTTAACTGGAGTGATTTTGTATATAGAAACAGCATTAGCAACACCTACCGTTTATCTGTAAGTGGTGGTTCTGAAACTACTAAATATTTTCTATCGGGTGGTTACACCAAAAATGAAGGGATCGTTCCAAGAACTTTTGCTCGTACTGGAGATATCAACCTAAATTTAGTTCAGGACCTTAATGAAAAGACGAAACTTAGAACTAAAATATCTGCTTCCTTAAGTGAAAATTCTGCTTCCAAAGGAACGGATAACCTTGGTGGAACAAATAATAACCTGATTAGAAATATTTATTCCGGAGCACCATTTTTTGGAGTGGCATCAAATAGGCCAGATGAGGTGGTAAGCGCAGATCTGGAAGATGTGTTTGAAGGCCCATTAGCCTGGCTTCAAGATTATGACGATATCGCGACTGAATTCAGAACACTGGCCAATGTAAAGCTGGACTGGAAATTTGCGAAGAACTTTAATTATTCCATCAACCTTGGTGGTGATTACAGGTATAAGGACCGTACTGTATATTACGGGCTTAATCTACGACGTGGAGTTGAAGTAGGAGGTGAAGCTGGACTTAGTGAATTAAAGCGTTTCCGTTTCAATATCGATAACCTTGTTGAATACAACAATAAATTCAAAAAAGGACATAAGCTGGATGTAATGGCCGGTTTTATTGTAGATAATAATTCGGTAGAAAGAAATGCTATTTCAGGAAGTGGTTTTCCTTTACAGGATTTACGCGCAGATGGTATTTCTTCAGCCAAACTATTTAATAGATACTTCCTTGGAAAACAAGATGAACTAATTCTATCAGCAATTAGTCGTGTTACCTATAATTATAAGAACACCTATATTCTGACTGTAAATTACAGGGCAGATGGAAGTTCTAATTTTTCAGAAGGAAATAGATGGGGACATTTTCCATCTTTAGGACTGGCTTGGAGAGCTGAAAAAGAGAAATTTTTTAAAGATTTTGAAGATCTTTCTCAGGCCAAAATCCGTTTAGGTTGGGGATTAACCGGTAATCAAAATATAAATCCATATTCCTTCTTTGCAAGATATGCCATTCCACAAACTGTATATGCCAATGGTGACGAAGCAGTGACCTCTTCAGTTCCTGCTAACCTGGTAAATCCTGATCTTACCTGGGAAAAAACAAGTCAATACAACATTGGTTTAGATCTTGGTTTTGTAGATGACAGGTATAACTTCACAATAGATGCTTATTACAAGAACATTTTTGATCTTTTACTTTACTATCCTTTGCCAGGATCTGCCGGAGGATTCCCAGATTTCCCGGCTAACCGTGGAGAGTTGATCAATAAAGGGATCGAATTTGCAGTGAATGCAGATATTATTCAAAAAGAAGACTTTAATTGGAATGTTTATGGTAATATTTCTTTTAACCGAAATGAGGTAGGAAATCTTGGCCTTCCTGTTTCAAACTTTGGAACATTAACGGGATCTGGTTTCCTTGGAAATAATATTTCTGGTGGTAACTATTTTAAAAGTGCTGCCAATATATTTTTACAAGGTCAGGCAGCCGGAGTATTCTTTGGATATGAAACAAATGGAATCATCAGCAACGAAGCTGAATTGGCCAATGCTCCAGAATTCCAGGGAATCTCGCCGCAACTTGGAGATGTTTATATGGTTGACCAGAACGGTGATGGTGTAGTGAATGATGCTGACAGAACCATCATAGGAGACCCTAATCCAGATTATACATTTGGTCTGGGTTCTACCGTAAACTACAAGAACTGGAGTTTGAATATTCTTTTTAATGGTGTTCAGGGAAATGACATAGCAAACGCTAACCTTCAGCGTACAGATTATGCAGAGCCAAATTCAAATAACATTAGAACTGATGCCTATTTCGATGCATGGAGACCAGATAATCCAGATGGTCAATATCCTAGAGTTGGGTATAATTACGTGACAGATATAGACTTTACAGACAGGCTTCTTGAGGATGCTAGTTTTGTGAGGTTGAATAATGTATCGGTAAGTTACCAGGTTCCTTTGAGCAGTGACTCTTTTTTAAATTCAGTTAGTCTAACACTTGCAGGGCAAAACCTGGCACTTTGGACAGATTATTCTGGATTTGATCCTGAAGTTGACAGTTATTCTTTCGATCCTCTGAGAACCGGAATTGACAGGAATTCATTTCCAAACCAAAGAAGATTTACGTTAGGCCTTAATGTTGGATTTTAAGATCTGATCTAAAAACGAAAATGATGAAAACAATTAATATTTCACAAATGAAGATTTTTAAGAACGATAGATTACCTTTTTCAATAATTGTTCTTGCCGTTGCTTCTTTACTTCTTACAGCATGTTCAAAAGAACTGGAAAAAGTTCCTGAAACTGATTTTTCAGAAAACCAGGTTTTTTCAACAGAACAGGGAGTAGAAACTGCGATCAACGGGATTTATCTGGCGATGTCTAGTGGTGCATATCATGGCTCAGCATATCACGGATTTATCGCTCCTGTCTCTGGAAAATTTTATTCCCAGCAAGGTGCCAGCGAAGACGCTACAAGATTGAATACATCTCCTTCTAATATTTGGCTGGTAGATATGTGGCCTCAAATGTATTCTGCTATTAACGCTGCGAATACGTTGATCGCCAATTTGGAAGATTCAGCCTTGCCAAACGCAGAATCCGCAATGGGCCATGCTTATTTTGCCAGAGCGGTAACATATTTTGACCTGGTAAGATTTTTTGGAGATATTCCACTTCGTACAAAACCTGTAGATAATCAAACACTTTATTTACCAAGATCTCCAAAAGCAGATGTCTACGAACAAATAATAAGTGATTTTGAAAGAGCGGAAGAATTATTACCTGAAAATCCTGAGTTAGAAGGTAGACCTAAAAAGTTTGCTGCTAATGCATTTTTGGCTAAGGTATATTTCACTTTGGCAAGTGAAAATGGTGATCAGTCCTTATATAACCAGGCGAAGGAGGAAGCTTTAAAGGTGGTAGGGGAATATAGTCTCGCTCCAACTTATGCTACATTATTTGATCCTGATATTGAGAATACTGAAGAATCTATTTACGAAATACAATATGGTCATACTGGTGCTATAAGAAATTCTGAAGCTCCAAGAAGTTTTACACCAAGTAATAGTGCTTATTTACCATCCACTATCAGAACATTCGGTCGTTGGAAACCTAATAAAGAAACCTTTACGAATCACTCTGAACAATATCCGGGCGACCCTAGAATTGATGAAACTTTTATCTATAACACTTATCCCCTGAGCTCCGGAGGAGAGGCAGAAGTATATCCACTTCAGGTCAACGGTAATGATGGGTTCCCATATTTGAGGAAATATCTTGATGAAACCTATAACGGAACGACCACCAAGAGAAATTTCTTTAAACTAAGATACGCCGATATTCTTCTAATGCTTGCTGAGATAGAGAATGAGTTGGGTGGGCCGGCAAACGCTTACCAATATGTGAACCAGGTTTTAGCCAGGGCTAGAAATACTGAAGAAGGAATGGCTGAGCAACCTGCAGACTGGAGTGGTATGACGCAGGATGAATTCAGACAAAGAATTAGAAAAGAAAGACAATATGAAATGTTAGGTGAAGGCCACGAATGGTTCGATACCAGAAGGTATGGATACGAGTATTTCTTAGAAGAGGTCGTACAGCTTCATAACAACTTCATCGATAGTCTACAAACTGAATATGATAACATAAGAGATTTTAGGTATCCTGATGACAGAAAGAACATGCTTTTACCAATACCATTTAATGAGTTAAGTCGAAATCCGGAAGTAAACGAACAAAACCCAGGATATTAAACCCCAATTTAAATTTAGAATGAACGCAAAGAAATTAATCTTAGCAATTTTAATCACATTCATTGCCCCTACAGCAATGATCTCGCAGGAATTTCCGTATCAGGATAGTTCACTTAGCGTGGATGAACGGTTGGATGATCTTATGAGCCGAATGACGCTTGAAGAAAAAGCTGGGCAGATGTCTCAATATGTAGGTATTGAGCATATGTTAATGGCAAGCGGAAATCTGACCGAGGAAGAAATGAAGAAAAGTGATGCCCAGGGATTTTATCCAGGTATCGATGCAGACGATATTAGAAACCTGATCAAAGAAGGTAAGATTGGATCTTTTCTCCATATTCTTCATGCTGAAGAAGCTAATGATCTTCAAAAACTGGCAATGGAATCCCGCTTGGGAATTCCCCTCTTGATAGGTATAGACGCCATTCATGGGGATGCCCTCGTGGAAGGAACAACAGTTTACCCTTCACCGATAGCTCAGGCTGCAACCTGGAATGATGAACTTCAATTTAAAGCCAGTCAGGAAACAGCGAAAGAGATGAGAGCTACCGGAAGCCACTGGTCTTTTACTCCAAATATTGATGTGTTGAGAGATCCACGCTGGGGAAGAACCGGGGAAACTTTTGGCGAAGATCCATACCTGGTAGGAAATATGGGAGTTGCCACCGTAAAAGGATTGCAATCTGACGAATTTGGAAATGAGAATGTCATTGCATGCGCAAAGCATCTTATTGCGGGAAGTCAATCGGTAAATGGAATCAATTCTGCTCCAACCGATGTTTCCAAAAGAACATTGTATGAAGTATTTCTTCCACCATACAAGAGAGCGATAGAGGAAGCTAATGTTTTTTCAATAATGGCGGCACATAATGAGGTTAACGGAATCCCAGCTCATATGGATAAAGCCATGATGAATGATCTTTTGAGAGAAGAATGGGGATTTAAAGGTTTCTACGTAAGTGATTGGAATGATGTATCAAGAATTTCAAATTTACATAAGGTTGCTGAAAGTTTTCAGGAAGCTTCTGAACTTGCCGTTTCTGCCGGTTTAGATATGCATATGCACGGGCCGCAATTTTTTGATCATGTAGTAGAAGGCGTTAAAAAAGGAACAATTCCATCAGAAAGAGTAGACCAGGCGTGCAGAGCTATTCTGGAAGCAAAATTCAGATTAGGTCTTTTTGAAAATGTGATGGTTGATGAGGCTAAAGTTGAAAGTTCTATCTATACCGAAGAGCATCAAAAAACAGCCCTACAACAATCCAGAGAAGCGATGACTCTTTTAAAGAATGATAATATTCTTCCGCTAAAAGGATCAGGTAAAAGACTATTTATCACGGGACCAAACGCGGATAATATGACGACTCTTGGTGACTGGGCTTCTCCACAACCAGAAGATAAATTCATAACCGTATATGAAGGAATTAAGGATCTGGCGGAATCAAAAGGTCATAGTGTAGATTATTTTGATGTTGGTGAACGTTCAAAAGAAATCACTGACGATATGATTGCCTCGGCAGCAGCAAAAGCGAAAAATGCAGATGTTGCGGTGCTTGTTCTTGGAGAAAATAGTTTTAGACACGAGTGGAGCAAGAAAACAACCGGTGAAAATATAGACCGAGCTACTTTACAACTATCAGGAAATCAGTTAAAACTAGCGAAGGAAATTCAGAAATCCGGGAAACCATTTATTGTGGTATACGTTAGTGGTAGCCCGATTTCAGAGCCATGGTTACAGGAAAACGCAAACGCAATTTTGAACGCATGGGAACCAGGAAGTTTTGGCGGTCAGGCAGTAGCTGAGGTTTTATTCGGTGATTATAATCCGGGAGGAAAATTGCCTTTAACAGTGCCAAGATCTGTGGGTCAGTTACAAATGATCTATAATCACAAACCGTCTACGTATAAGCACAAATACCACGGTACTCCAAAAACACCTTTACATCCATTCGGTTTCGGATTGAGCTATACCACTTTCGATATCTCAAAACCTAAAATTTCAATGGAAGAGACTGATTTGAGTTCTAATCCTGTGGTAAGTGTTCAGGTTACGAATTCAGGAAAAATGAAAGGTTCAGAAGTCGTGCAGTTATACATTAGAGATGATTATAGCCTTGTGACCAGACCGATAAAAGAATTGAAAGCCTATAAAAGAATCGAGCTTGAGCCGGGAGAGTCCAAAACTATTGAATTTGAGATCACTCCAGAGAAATTGGCCTTTTATGATATGGATTTCAAATACATCGTTCAGGAAGGGGACTTTACAGTGATGGTTGGAAATTCATCGGCAGACAAAGATCTTAAGACAACAAAATTCAGAGTAACAAAAAATATTGACCTAACAGAATAGTTATGAAATTGAAATTTTATACCAGTTTTTTATTCCTTCTTATCAGTATTTCCGCTATTTCCTGTAACGATGGAAAGGGAAAAGAAAAGAATAAGACGGAATCTGAAAATCAAAAGCCGAATATCATCTACATCATGGCAGATGATCTTACAACCCAGGCGATCACAGCTTATAATGATCGTTTTAAGGGAATCGCCGATACTCCTAATATCGACCGATTGGCTAACGAAGGAATGTTATTTCAGGATGTCCTGGTTACTAATGCGATCTGCGGTCCCAGCCGGGCAGCAATCCTAACCGGTAACTATAGCCATGTGAATGGATATTATAAAAATGAAAGCGGAGGGAAATTTGATGCCAGCAAATGGACTTTTCCTCAGGAATTTCAGAAATCGGGTTATAAGACCAGCTTATTTGGAAAATGGCATTTAGGTAGTGAGCCTAAAGGATTTGATGAATATAAATATCATGCATCTGCAGGTCAGCAGGGACATTACTGGGATCCGGTATATAATGAAAATGGGAAAGAGGTTAAGGAAGAAGGCTACGCAACCAATCTTACCACCGATTTCGCGATGGATTGGCTTCAGAAGAACACGAAAGATGATAAACCATTTTTGATGGTACTTCAATATAAAGCTCCGCACAGGCCATGGGAACCAGATAGAAAATATGAAGACCTATGGGAAGACCAGGAATTGCCTTATCCGTCAACTTTTGATGATGATTATGCCGGAAGAGAAAAAACTGCGGGAGATACAGATATGACCATGGATTTCTTCCATCGTAGAGATATGAAATTGGAAACACCAGACAGTCTTGAAGGTAGTGAAAGAAGACGTTGGGAACTATATGGTGCAAAAAGAGGAGAAGTTGTTATTCCTGATGGAATGAGTGAAGAGGAGGCAAGAAAATGGCGTTACCAGACTTACATTAAAGATTACCTCGCCACAATAAAATCTGTAGATGACAATATTGGCAGGGTGTTGGATTATCTTGATGAGAATGGTCTTGCTGATAATACGATGATCGTCTTAACATCAGACCAGGGATTCTATCTCGGTGATCATGGATTTTTCGATAAGAGATTCATATATGAAGAGTCTTTGAGAATGCCATTTATCGTGAGATATCCTAACAAAGTAAAGGCCGGAACAGAAAATACAGATCTAATAGCAAATATAGATTTCGCACCAACCCTGCTGGATGTAGCTGGTATTAAGAGCAATAATGAAGTTCAGGGCGAAAGTTTTGCAGCTGCTCTGGAAGGTAAAGAGTTGAAAGACTGGCGTGAAGGAGTGTACTATCACTATTATGAATTCCCGTATTGGCATCATGTTCAGCCGCATTATGGAGTTCGTACCGATAAGTATACGCTGGCACATTTCTATTATAATATTGATGAATGGGAGCTTTACGACAATGAAAAAGATCCTGAACAATTAAAGAATATAATTGATGATCCTGAATATGCAGATGTTGTAAAAGATTTAAAATCTCAACTGAAAAGTTTGATGAAAAAGTATCACGATGATGAATCTCTGGAAAAATTCCGGGAGATCACTGATAAGGATTTTGGTGATATCGTGGAAAGAAAAGGTGAAACCGTAGAGGACATCATTAACGAAAAGTCTGAAAAATAATGAAAAGAATAATTGCACTAATATTTTTATGCCTTACCTGTTCAGGGTTAACATTCGCCCAGGAAGGTGAGAAAAAGAACATTCTGTTTATCGCCGTAGATGACTTAAAACCATTGTTGAGCAACTATGGGGAAACCCAGATGAAAACGCCCAATTTTGATCGACTGGCCAAAATGGGTATCACATTTACCAATGCTCACGTTCAGTATGCAGTTTGTGGCCCTTCAAGAGCCAGTGTGATGACAGGAACTTATCCAGACAGAACAAAAGTCTGGGACCTGCATTCAGATTTCAGAAAAACGGCACCAGATCTTATTTCCATGCCGGAATATTTAATTTCCCAGGGATATGAAACTACAGGGATTGGTAAAATATACCACAAGGGATCTTCTTCCGAAGGGCATGATGGTAAAAGTTGGAGCATACCGCATGTAATTCCTGAAGATTACGATCCGGCATATGGTGAGCCAGCAATGAACACTTATCAAAATCCTGAAACTAAAGCTAAAATGGAAAAATTAGCGCAGGAATTTAAAGACAAGAACAAGAAAGGATGGGCTGGAAAGTATGTTTTCAATCGTTTAAAACCTTCCACTGAATCTGCTGATGTTAGTGACGAAGCTTACCAGGATGGAGTGTATACTAAAGAAGCTTTAGAAAAACTTAGAATGCTAAATAAAGGTTCCAAACCGTTTTTCCTGGCCGTTGGTTATCAAAGACCTCACCTTCCTTTTGTAGCTCCTCAGAAATATTGGGATATGTATGACCGGGATAAAATTGAACTGGCTGAATTTCAGGATTTGGCTGAGAATACTCCCATGATCGCTTACCATAATTTCGGTGAGTTGCGATCTTATACAGATATCGATAATGACCTTGATGTTGGAGATAAAATTAGTGAAGCAAAACAGAGAGAACTGATTCACGGTTACTATGCCTGTGTTTCTTACATCGATGCACAGCTGGGAAAACTTCTGGATGAACTGGATGAACTTGGAATTACTGAGAATACAGTGATCGCACTTTGGGGTGATCATGGTTTCCATCTTGGAGATCATACTGAATGGTGTAAGCATTCGAACTTTGAACAGGCCACTCGCATTCCATTAATGTTTGCAGGACCGGGAGTAGAAAAGAATATTAAATCTGATCAACCGGTAGAGTTACTGGATATGTTCCCAACACTTTTTGAATTGGCAAACGTAAAAAATTCGGATCAGGCTGAAGGTGTTTCATTAGTACCACTAATGGATGGTGATGATGCCACCGGTGTGGATAAAGATTATGCAATTAGCCAATATGGCCGAGGTGGAAAAGATAAGGACAAAATGGGCTACACTATCAGAACAGATAAATACAGATACACCGAATGGTATAGCGAAGGTTATCGAAGCTATGATAAGTATGATGAAAGTCTGATAGTTGGAAAGGAATTATACGATTATGAAAAAGATCCTAATGAAACTAAAAGTTTTATTGGAGATAAAAAATATAATGACATTCAGGAAGATCTTCAGGAAAAACTTCAGGATCATCTTGAAAACTTAAAAGAAGATTATAATGAATAAACTAAGATATTTTTTAATAACAATTTTTGTAGTTGGATGTTTTGCCATGGCGTCTGCCCAGGAGAAACCTAATATTGTTTTTATTCTGGCAGATGACTTTGGCTATCATGACCTTAGTCATACAGGTTCGAAGATCTACCAGACACCTAATATTGACAATATTGCTGAAGAAGGCATCAGTTTTACCAATGCTTATGTAAACTACCCGCGTTGCGTGCCTTCCAGATATGCGTTCATGACAGGATTATATCCTGTAAATGAGGATAAAGGAAACTTACGCGTTAATGTTCCTGAAAAGGAAAATTTTGTAGAGATCTTCAATAAGGCTGGATACAATACTTCTTATGTTGGAAAATGGCATTTGGGAGAACTTCCTTCAAATGACGGCGACGGGAACGATCCGAAGGGATTCGGATTTAAACATTCCTATGCCGCTGGAGGAGCTGGTGGAATCGATACCAGATTCTTTCCTTTCAACACAAAATCAAAAGAGAACAAGAAAGATCCTGTTCCTAATATAGAAGAAGACGGTAAAGATGGAGATTATGTTTCAGACATGCTTACCAATGCTTCTATGAATTTCATTCGTGAGAATGCTGAAAAGAAACAGCCATTTATGGCAGTTCTGGCCTATTATGCCGTGCATACTCCGTTGGAAGCAAAACCGGAAGATAAAAAACGTAATAAAAAGGAAATCGCCGCATATGATTATGGGGATACTCCGGAATATATCAAAGAAGGAGAAGGAAGAAGAAAAATGCGTCAGGATGATCCAGATTACGCCGGAATGGTAGAAAATGTGGATGAGAATGTTGGACGCTTGCTGGACCTTCTGGAGGAACTGGATATCGATGAGAACACCATCGTTGTATTTACTTCAGATCATGGCGGACTTTCTAACGACGGGAACAGTAGAGAACGTCACCTGGCCACCACCAATAATCCTTTGCGTGCCGGAAAAGGTCATTTGTATGAAGGAGGAGTGAGAGTGCCACTATTCATCAAATGGGATGATAAAATTGAGGAAAGAGAAGATGATAAATCTATCGTGATGGCTATGGATTTATTCCCTACTCTAATTGATCTTGCAACCAATCAAAAGGTGCCAGGAATAGACGGGAAAAGCTTTAAGCCAGTTATCGAAGGAAAGGAAAGCTGGGAGAACAGAACGGTTTTCTGGAATTCCAGAAAAGCAAGACCACATAGTACCGGTGATATAAAAGCTTCTGCAGTGAGATCTGGCGATTACAAACTGATGTATTTCCCGGAAAAGAAGAAAAAAGAATTGTATAACCTTAAAAAGGATATCAGCGAAGAGAATGATATCTCAAGTCAGGAACCTCAGAAAACGAAGGAACTGATGGAAAAGTTGAAGGACTGGAAAAAAGAACAGCTGGTTGAAGATAATCTTCGCAGAAGGTGGCAAAAAGCCGATTAATCTTTAAAATTATGATTCTGAAAAAATTCAATATATCGCTAATTATTATGTTTTTCTGGGCAGCCCTACCTGCTCAGGAAGCTAATAATTCCTCAGAATTACTGATTGGTGCGACGTTGAATTATGAGGAATTAAATACAAAAAAAGAAGAACTTTTTTTAAAACATTTCAAATATCTGACTCCGGCAAACGCCGCAAAACAAACCAAAATACATCCGCAACCGGGAGTTTGGGACTGGAGTAAAATTGAAGCATTCATAGCATTCGCGAAAAAAAATGATCTAGTTGTGAGGCTACACGGCCCAATTAGTCCGCAGGCTTCAAAATGGGCGAAAGCAGATGATCGTACCCCCGAAGAACTGGCTCAAAATCTTGAGGAGTTCATGACTGCCTTCACCATGAAATTTAATCAGGAACCTGTGGTTAAATGGATGGATGTGGTGAATGAAACTGTAGAGGGAGATGGCTCATGGTTTGGACCAAAACCCGGAACTGACGAATGGGAGAACCCCTGGCTGGCAATGGGTAAAGATGAAAACGGCTTTCCATTATATATTCTAAAAGCATTCGAAATAGCTACTAACCACGCACCAAATATTAAGCTAGTTTACAATCAGCATAAAGGTATGGAACCTGAGGTTTGGGATAAGGTTAAGGAAAATGTTCTGTATATAAGGGAAAAAGGATATCGAGTAGACGGTATTGGCTGGCAGGCTCATTTAATGATGGGAGCGAAAAGAAAGGATTTTGTTGATAATATTGATGTTTCCATGAAAAGACTAGCAGAGTTAATTGACTGGGCACATGCGAATGATCTTGCTTTTCATGTAACCGAGCTGGACTACCTCGTTGAAGACACCTCTAAAATGAAGGAGGAAAGAAAAATTCAGCGTATGGTTTATGATCGAATCGTAAATGTATTACTTGAAAAGTCTAAGAACGGTGAAGTTACCTTAAATCTTTGGGATGTCTCCACCAGGGATAAAAAAGGATTAGGGCAATTTCAGTCTATTTATGATGAAAAGCACAGGCCCACACCAGCTTTTGAAGTATTAAGGCCGCTCTTAAACCGAAAATAGCGCTCAATTATAATTAAAACTATAGGATTAAATCTTAGCTAAGATTAATTATAGATTTCTTTGATGTGGAACTTCAAACAAATAATATACTTAATATTTATTGTCTTTTGTGTCAATAGTATACATTCTCAAAAGGCATACAAAGAGCAGTGGCAATTTCCCCCAAAAGATAGTTCCATGATCGTCACTGCAGATCAGCAACGTGAATTATATGCTACCGAAGCTGAAATGCAATGGTATATGGACGCCAAATTTGGAATTTTCGTTCACTGGGGACCGGCACTTTTGGAAACTAATGTCTTAAGTTGGGGTCGTAATGGTGATAGACCGGGAGCAGGCAAGCCCGCCAAAAATGGAGTTTCGTCTGAGGTTTATGGCAACCTGTATAAAAAATTCAACCCGGTTAATTTCGATGCAGATAGATGGATGAAACAGTTAAAGAAATGGGGTGCAGAATACATTGTGTTTACCGCAAAGCATCACGACGGATTTTGCTTTTTCGATGCGCAAAACACTGAATATGATATAATGAATACTCCCTATGGCAAGGATATTTGTAAGCAGCTTGCCGATGCCGCTCATAAGAACGATGTAAAATTGTTCTGGTATTATTCTCAGCCAGACTGGACTCATCCTGATAACTTAAGGGATGATCATTATGAAAAGTATCTGCCATACATGAAAGAACACCTGGAAACTCTTTTCACCGATTATGGGAAGATAGACGGAGTTTTTTGGGATCATCTCGCAACGAAATACTGGCAATGGGATAGCTATCATATTTATAAGCAAATAAAGGAATGGCAACCTGGAATCTTGAGCAATGCCCGTAATGGATTTGGTTGGCCGCTAGAGGATCGGGGAGATTACGACACGCCTGAGCAATCGCTTGGCCCCATTGATCATCATCGTTATTGGGAAGCCTGCTTGACCATGACCGATAAATGGCTTTACAGCCCGGAAGGCCCTATCAAAACCTATAAAGGCGTTCTTGGAATGCTGATCCAGGTGGCGGGAAATGGAGGTAATTTATTACTGAATCTAGGACCCGATGGAAAAGGTGAGTTTGTGGCTGAAGAAGTTGAAGAAGTGCAGAAAGTGGGGGAATGGATGGAAAAGTATGGTCATACTTTGAAAAATACTCAACGCGGAATCTATATGGGCGGTGATTATGGAGCCTCCACTCAGCAGGAAAAAACCTTGTATCTCCATTTTTTACAGCAAATTTCAAAAGATGCTGAAGCCGTTTTTGAGTTTCCGGAGTTGCCTGTAAAAATTCTATCTGCGGAAGGAATTGCAGAAGGATTTCAGGATTTTAAAATAGAAAATGGCAAGCTGAAAATTTCTTTTGAAAAGGAAATATATCAGCAGAATCTGGACAATATCGTAAAACTTGTACTGGAAAAAGATCCTTCAGAATTTGACCGAATTACTACCTGGAAAGCACAGCCTGTAGCAGCTTCAGAATTTGAAATTTCAGCAAGCTCTTCAGATCGTGATGATCCTCAAGTTTTATACAAAACCGAAGGTAATGTGTTTAGTGAAGGTATTCATCTAAAAAAATGGTGGTCTCCGGCCGAGAATGACGAAAATCCTACTCTAACTCTTGATTTTCTTCAGCCTAAGAATATTAAGACGATTTTGCTAAGCGAACATATTCGAACACATTCCGTACGTGATTTCGATATTGAGACGAAAGATGAAAATGGTAATTGGAATAAAGTATTTGACGGAGACATCATAGGCGAAGGACTTCGAATCAAATTGAGCGGGAAACCGGTATTTGGCATTCGACTTCGAGTGAACGATTCGAAATACAAAACTGAAATAACAACTTTCAATATTTATGAATGACTAAGAAGTTATGTTGTATATTAATTCTTCTTTGTTTCCTGAACTCATTTGCCCAAGTTCAGGAAAAACCGAATGTCATTATCATACTGGCCGATGATATGGGCGTAGGAGATATTTCAGCAATTAATCCAAATTCAAAAATTGAGACTCCGAATATCGATAAACTTCTGAGAAATGGAATTCATTTTACGGAAGGACATTCTTCTGCTTCAGTTTGTACTCCGTCCAGATATAGTTTAATCACGGGGCAGTACTCATGGAGAACCAGGCTAAAGGAAAATATTCTTCATGGAGATAGTATGGCCATGATTAATACCAAAACAAAAACTATTGCAGAGATGTTTCAGGAGCAGGGTTATACCACTGCCATAATTGGTAAATGGCATTTAGGCTGGGATTGGAAGTCGAAAGATGGGGAAAAATTGGAGGAAGATCCAGATAATCCGTTTTGGTTAGCCGGTAATTCTTATTCCAAAATTGATTTTTCAAAACCCTTCACGGGCGGGCCGTTAGATCAAGGCTTCGATTATTTCTACGGAATTAACGCGTCACTGGACATGCCGCCTTATACTTATATTGAAAATAACCAGGTTGTTGAGTTACCAATTCAATCCTGGAAAGGACAGGGAAAAAAAGACGAAGGCCACGAAGCTCATCAAAAATTTATGAGATCTGGCAATGCAATGCCCAATTTTGATCCCGAAAATGTTTTTCCTCATTTAAACGAAAAAACGATTGATTATATAGAAAATACGAATTCAGAAAAACCATTTTTCCTCTATGTTCCGCTTACGGCGCCACACACGCCGGTGTTGCCAACCAAAGAATTTCATGGTAAAAGTCAGGCAGGAGCTTATGGGGATTTTATAACCGAAATAGACGATGCTGTGGGGCAGATAATTTCAACCTTGAAATCCAAAGGACTGGAGGAAAACACCATCATCATTTTTACAGCAGATAATGGCGCTTCTAAATCATCCTTCCCCATAGAATTTGAATCAAAATTTGATCATCAGCCAAGCTATGAATTTCGAGGTCGTAAAGGTTCCCTGCATCAAGGGGGGCACGCCGTTCCGTTCATTATCAGCTGGCCAGGAATAGAGCCGAAAACAATAGATGTACCGGTAATGCAGAATGACTTTTTCCTTACTTTTTCAGATTTGCTAAATGCTGGTATTAATGAAACTGAGGCTGTGGACAGCTATAGTTTATTACCCTTAATAACCGGTGAGGGTAGTTACCAAAGAGAGGCTTCGATTTATACAAATTTCGGTGGATGGCTTTCGATAAGGATGGATGGTTGGAAAATGGACATGACACGCTCTTTTAAGAAAAGCAGTCTTTATCATATAGCCGAAGATCCTTCAGAATCGAAAAATCTTTTTGGAAATGAGGAGCATCAAAAAGTTCAAAAAGAACTTGAATATAAATTAACCGAAATTATTCAAAACGGTACAGGTAAGGAAGGAGCGAATTTAGATAATCAAGGTCTTGAGATCTGGGATCAGCTATTTTGGATAAAAAAAGGATAATGAAGAATAGATTGTACATACTGTTTTTCTTAGTGAACTTTTTAGCTTTTGGCCAAGAATCTAAAAAACCGAACGTGGTTTTCATTCTTGCCGATGATCTCGGCATCAACGCGTTACATGCCTACGGAAACGAATTCGTAGAATCGCCCAATATCGATCAGCTTTTTGCTGAAGGAATGCATTTTACAAACGGATATTCCAGCGATCCCACTTGTGCACCATCAAGAGCTTCAATTATGAGCGGCCAATATGTGCCAAGACATAAGGTATATCGAGTGGCTGATCGATATAAAGATGACCCAAAAACTATCAAAAACATGAAGTATCTTCCACCTGAGGTGAACAGAACTTCTGATGGAAAGGGGCTTTCGCCAGAAAAAATCACGATTGCTGAGATTTTAGATCAAAACGGTTATCGCACCGCTGGTTTCGGAAAATGGCACTTGGGAAGAAAGAGCATGGCGATGGAAAATCAGGGTTTTGATGAAGCCTTGGAAATTACCGGGCATTATAATTTCAAGATTCATTCAGAAACTACTATCGAAAAACCGGATTCGCTGTATTCTTCAGATTTTATTACTGAAAAGGGTATTGAATTTATGGAAGCCTCGGTTGAAGATCAACAACCATTCTTTCTGTATATGCCGTATTACTTGGTGCATAAACCGCTGGAACCAAAACCAGAATACCTTCAGCATTTTCAAAAAAAATATGCTGGAAACAAGGAGCTTTCAAAAGAAGATCTGGAAGTTCTGGCGATGATTAAAAGTCTGGATGAAAATGTAGGTCAGTTAATAAAAGCTATCCAAGATCTAAATATTGAAAAGGAAACCATCGTGATCTTTGTTTCAGATAACGGGCATTATAAAACCGATGGAGAACTCTTTAATAAACCTTACCGCGGATTTAAAGGTCAGACTTTTGAAGGCGGAATCCGAGTTCCCTATATTTTTAAATGGCCTGGGAAAATTGCTGAAAACTCTAAAAGTGAGCAACCCATCATTCATGTGGATCTTTATCCTACAATCGCAGGTCTCACAAATAGTCAACTAGATGAAGAATATATTCTGGATGGAGAGAACTTATCGCCCATATTGTTAGGAGAGGCTGAAGAAACCAAACGCGAAGCGCTTATCTGGGAATATACCAATTACGCCCGCTACAACGAAAATCTGGATGAATTCGCTTCCAGTTGGGTGAATGTGATCCAGAAAGACGGCTTTAAAATGACCGAAGATGTGGAAAAAGGGAAGTATCAACTTTACAATTTGAATAAAGATCCCTATGAAAAAGAGGAAGTTTCTGAAAAATATCCTGAAGTAATTGAGGATCTGAAGAATAGTCTTGAAGCCTGGAAAATGGAAACAGGTTATGAGAAACCAAGTTTGAACAAGGCTTTCAAAAATTATAATAGGAACTAAAAATAAACACTAACCAAAAGTGATATGAAAATTAAATTTTTAATAACGATTTGTATTGGACTGTTATTCTCTTCTAAATCAATTGCCCAAAATTCACGTTGGGAATTTGGTATAAAAGCAGGAGGGAATTTTTCAAAATATATAACTCCAGGAGTTGATTTTCAGGAAAGAAAACCTGGGTTTTATTTGGGAGGCTTTTCCAATTTTAAAATTATTGAAAATTTATCTGTTCAGCCAGAAATTCTATTCTCTTTACAGGGATCCAGGCTTTCCATTGAAGATATTGAAGTAAGAGATCATTTGGAAGCTCCTAGAGTTGGGAGTATAAAGACTAATGTAAATGATTATAATATTTTAATTCCTATAATGGCGAGATATAGGCCAATTTCCAAAATTGTATTGGAGGCCGGTCCTCAATTTGGATATACTTTTAGTAGGGTACAGAAAAGTATAGAGTCTGTAGTTGAAGATGAAATTTATTTAGATTCTTTTAATGAAGCTAAAAATTTTGAAGTAGCCTTGGGAATAGGAATTGGTTATCAATTGTCGAAACGGCTTGCTATAAATACCAGATATTCACACAGTTTACAGGTATCAGATTTTTACGACATAAAATTTTCTGTTTTGAATTTAGGGTTAGAATATGAATTATAAAAATTTTAAAAAGTAACCTCTATGAAAGTTTTTCTCAATATCCTCGTGATTTCATTGGTTTTGCTATTGGAAGCTTGCAGAACATATTCACAACCAGTTCAGAAAAAAGCTATAGTTGAAAAACCAAATATCATCATGATTCACATCGATGATCTTGGCTACCACGATCTAAGCGTGAATGGTTCAGAGATTTATCAGACTCCAAATATTGATGAGCTAGCTTCAGAATCTGTGGTTTTTGAGAATGCCTACGCAAATTTCCCCCGCTGTGTGCCATCGCGGTATGCTATGATAACAGCTACCTGGCCAATTACCGGCGATGGAGTTCCCGATGACGGATTTGAATTGGGAAGTATCCCTCAGGAAAAAAACCTGGTTAAAAAGATCGATGCGGCTGGGTATCACACGGCTTTCTTTGGAAAATGGCATTTGGGATCGGGAGTGAACGGTCCAAAAGGGTTTGGGTTTGATTACTCCTTCGCAGCTGGAGAAGCCGGCTCGCCCATCAGTTATTTCTACCCTTTCAATAAGCCAAGTAAAGAACATGTAAAATCGAATAAAACACCGATCCCCGATGTGGATGAGGTTGGTAAAAAAGGAGATTACCTCAACGATGTTTTAACTAATCAGGTGATAGCACATATTGAAAAGAACTCTGAAAAACCATTTTTCATCGCTTTAAATCATTATGCCGTACATCAGCCAATAGAAGCTAAGAAGGCAGATGCCGAAAGGAATAAGAAGCAAATTGCATCTCATGATTTTGGAGATCTTCCTGAATATATTTCCGAAGGAACCGGAAGGACCAAAATGAGGCAGGATAATCCTCAGTACGCGGGAATGGTTGAAAATATGGATGAAAATGTGGGTAGACTTCTGGACTTTCTGAAAAAGTTTGGACTGGAAGATAACACCATCATTATTTTCTCTTCAGATCATGGCGGACTCAGTAATGACGGACTTAAAGAAAGAAATCTTGCTACTTCCAACTATCCGCTGCGCGCAGGAAAAGGCTGGTTATATGATGGAGGTGTGCGTGTTCCGTTGTTTGTAAAATGGAAAAATGAATTGGAACCTCGTCAAGAGGAAAAGTCTATCGTGATGCTGATGGATATTTTACCCAGCATACTAGATATCGTGAGTGGTGAACAAGTTGAAGCGGTTGATGGAAAGAGTTTCTTACCTGTCCTAAAAAATGAGGAAACCTGGGAAGATAGAACGGTTTTTTGGCATTCAGATAAAGCCCGGCCTGTGAATACTGGAGAATCCAACGCTTCCGCTATTAGATCTGGTAAATGGAAACTGGTTGATTTTTATGAGGAAAATAGAATAGAACTCTATGATCTTGAAAATGATGAAGGAGAACAGAATAATCTGAGTAAAGCACATCCTGATCTCGTTCAGGATTTGCATAAAAACTTGAATAATTGGAAAAAGGAATTTAATGAAGATTAGAAATTTACTCTACATACTAATTTTAATACTTATTTCAAAGCCTTCTCTTGCACAGCAAGGCGAAGATATTATTAAGCAGGATAGATTACAATATCTAAGTCCCAGCGAAGGCCCCTTTGGAAAGGTCCAGAAATTAGAGAATGAAAAGGAGCAAATATTGGAGTTTGAAACCACAGAACAGCCTCAATTCATCTACAAATTATCAACCCGTATTCCTTTAAAAGCTAGAAAGGATTTCAAAAAGGACGAGGTTTTCCTGGTATCCTTCAAAGCTAAAACCCTTTCATCGGAAATTGAAACAGGAGAAGCCCGTACCCACTGGATCCTGAAGCAGAGTGATAGTTACAAGGACAACCTGGAATATACCTTAAGTTTTAGTGGTGAGTGGAAAGAATATTTTATTCCATTCCAATTGAGTAAGAACACCAAAGCTGAAGAATTAGGGCTCGTTATTCAGTATGGTTACCGTCCACAGAAGTTTCAGATCAAAGACCTGAAATTTGAATATTTCGGCAACAAATCATTGGAAAGTCTTCCTAAAACCCAGATAACCTATGCGGGAATGGAAGATGATGCCGAATGGAGAAAAGAAGCCTTTGAACGTATTAAGGAACATAGAACTACAGAATTCACCCTTAATTTCAATAAAAAAGGGAATTCTGAAATAAAAAACCCGGTTCAGATAAGGTTAATTAACCATGATTTTTCTTGGGGTGCAGCAGTTGGAGCAGATGCTATTTTAGAAGATCCAAAGATGCTGGAATATATTCAAAAGGGTTTCAATAAGGTAGTTTTCGAGAACGATCTGAAGATAAAACGTTGGGATGTAAAAAGACGACGGGAGATCACTCTAAAAGCAATAGAAAAGCTTGAAGAAAAAGGTATTAAGATAAAAGGTCATGTTTTGATCTGGCCTGGATTCCGATATCTGACAGATGAATATGAGCAAAATCAGGATGATCCTCAAAAGATCAGGGAAATGATCACCTCTCATGTTAAAGACATCATCACTCAAACTAAGGGAAAAATCGATAACTGGGATGTGGTGAATGAAGTTTATACCAATAAAGATTTACAAAATATCACCGGTTCTGAAGATATTCTATACGATGGTTTTAAGATTGCCAATAAATTGGATCCGGGAACTGCACTTTTTACGAATGAATATGGAATCATTAGTAAAGGCGGACTGGATGAGCAGAAACAACAGTGGTACTACGATTTCATTAAAAGAATTGATGAAAAAACCGATGGTTTGGTGGATGGGATCGGAATTCAGAGTCATATAGGCTCAGACCTTACTACTCCCGAGAAAGTGCTTGAGATCCTTGATTTCTACGCTCAATTGGATAAAAAAATCAGTATTTCTGAATTCACCATGGATATCGAAGATCCTGAAATTCGTGAAAAATATACCCGTGACTTTATTATTGCGGCTTTCTCTCATCCTAATGTTTCTGAATTTCTTTTTTGGGGCTTTCAGGAAAATCAGAAAGGGAAAGTGGATATTTTCAATAAAGACTGGAAACCAGGAGCCATGGGTTTGGCTTTTTATAAACTGATGGCGAACGAATTCAATACAACTTTTGTTGCTGAACCTGAAAATGGGAAAATTGAGGGAAGAGGTTATTATGGCACCTACGAATATGTGACCATTCAGGGAAATAAGCAAGTGACTGGAACTTTCGAAATAAAACCAGGAGGACCAAAAACTATTAATATCGGATTATGAGAATTTTCAAACTGATCTTAGTCTTATTTGCCATTCAAACGGCATCAGCTCAAAATGATAAACCTAACATTCTCTGGATCACCTGTGAGGATATAAGTCCGGATCTGCCAATCTATGGAGATAATACTGCTAAAACTCCAAATTTAGATGCCCTGGCTAAAGAAAGTCTTGTGTACGATAACGCTTTTGCAGTGGTAGGCGTTTGTGCACCCACACGCTCGGCGATTATCACAGGGATGCAGCCAATTAGTATTGGTACAATGCACATGCGTACCGGAAAAGATGTGATTGCCTGGGGTTCTCGCGAATATGAAGAAACCGATAGAACAGATATTGAAGGCAATCCTATTAGACAGTATTCAGCAGTAATTCCTTCTGAAGTAAAAACCTTCACGGAGTACTTGAGAGCTGAAGGCTATTATTGCACAAACAATCCTAAAACAGACTACCAGTTTGCAGCACCAATTTCTTCATGGGATGAAAATGGGCGGGATGCGCACTGGAGAGGTAAGGAGGATGGTCAACCGTTCTTTTCTGTTTTTAATATCGATGATACGCACGAAAGTAAACTATGGAAATACAGCGATAAACCGCTCAAGGTAAAACCGGAAGATGTTACGGTGCCGCCCTATTTTCCTGATAATACTGAAACTCGGAAAACCATTGCCCGGCATTACAGTAATATCGAAATAATGGATCAGAAAGTAGGAGAAATTATTGCGCAGTTGAAGGAAGATGGACTTTATGATAATACCATCATCTTTTTCTACAGTGATCATGGTGGGCCACTTCCCAGGGAGAAAAGAGCGATTTACGATTCCGGATTAAAAATTCCGTTTATGATCAAGGGAATTGGAAAAACAGGAAAAACAGATCGAATGATCTCGGCGATAGATTTTGGTCCGACAGTATTAAGCCTGGCCGGGATACAACCTCCTGAATATTTAGATGGAAAGGCGTTTGCCGGTGAATTTGATACTAATCCGAGGGATTTTGTTCTAGGAACTTCAGACCGTTTTGATGAAGTAACCGATAGAATGCGGGCAATTCGAACGAAGGATTACCTGTATATCTTCAACTTTTATCCAGAAAAGACGCGCTATAAAGATATTTCCTATAGAATGCAGGTGCCCATGATGCCCAAATTGATAAAAATGAGAGATAATAATGAACTGGATTCTATTCAACAACAATGGTTTTCAACTAAAGGTAAAGAAGAACTATATGCCGTAAAGTCTGATCCTTATAACGTCAATGATATTTCCGAAAAGCCAGAAATGCAGGAAGTGCTGGAAAAGCATAGAGAAATATTACACGAATATTTATTTCAGCATAAGGATCTGGGACAAATGCCGGAAAACAAATTGATAAGATTAATGTGGCCTGATGGAGAGCAACCCTTGACCAAGGCACCGGAAGTAAAATTTGAAAATGATAAATATTCGGTTAGTTCATCTACTCCAGGTTCATCAATCGTATATCTGATTTCTAAAAATGAAAATCCGGATATAGGATTCGATGCAAATTGGAAATTATATACCGAACCTTTAAAACTTGAAAAAGGGGAAAAATTATTCCTGCGTGCTGAACGAATAGGATACCAAATAAGCGAAATCGTTGTAGTTCAGCCGAACTAATTATCGTCAATTTTTTCACTTTCTAATACTAAAAACATACTCAAACCCCTCATTATATCTCAATTTGACAAATTATGGAACATCTCAGACAGTTATTGAACCTTATTTCTCCTATTAATTTCCACATTTGGGAAAGCAAGATGATGAACACTCAAAAAATAGCATTTCAGGTTTTCCTTTTTGGATTGTTTTTTACGATCCTGGGTTGTGGTAACGATGATTCTCTAAGTGACGCAGGAGGAGCCGAAGTTTTCTTTTCGGATGAGACCTATAGAATTGTAGAATCTTCACCAGATCCTATAAGAGTACCAGTCAATCTGGACAACGGATATCATTCTGGTGGTTCGGTAACGGTAAGCCTTGAAGGAGCTATTTTGGGTGAAGATTATACGCTAGATCAACCAGGGGAAACATTCGAATTGATTTTTGCTGAATCTGAAACCACAAAATTTTTCAACATTACTCCTATTGATAATACTATACTAAATCAGGATAGAGAGATCGAGATCAGGCTTTCCAATCCTTCTGAAAATTTTGAGCTCGGGCAAAACAGGTTTTTACAAATCATATTTCTTGATGATGAAGAAAGAATGACTGCGGAAGTAAGTTTTGATCCACTTGAATATGAAGTTGAAGAAAATGACACACTTGACATTCCAATTGCTTTCAATAACCTATCCACAGATGGTGGAACGATCCAAGTAGTTGCCGGTGGAGGTGATGCTATTTATGGTGAAGATTATATCCTTGAAGGAGCTAACGAAGATGGTGAAGTTACGCTGAATGTAGAAGCTTATGCCGATTCTGCAACATTAAGGGTAATTGCACTGGATAATGAGGAATTTGAAGATAATAAAGAGTTCAATATTCAGATCTTGGAAGTTTCAGGAGAAATTGAAATCGGAGAAAGTTCGATAGCTACTGTTACAATACTGGAAGATGATGAATCGCCTTTTGCAAGTCTTGGCTTTGATGCAAGTAATGCAAATATGGCTGCTGAAAATTCAGGCAGTGTAATTTTAAATATCAATTTATCTAAACCTGCTGTAGGAAATCAAACATTTGAAATTAATTATAGCAATTCCTCAACGGCTATTTTGGGAGAAGATTTCAGTTATCTGAATGGGGACACCTCAAATCCTTTAACTGTTAATTTGGAAGATGGTGCAACGAGCGCTTCAGTTACTTTAGAATTGATCGATGATGAAGAAGAAGAAGGTGATGAAACGATTATTCTGAATATTGCAAATGCAAGTGGCGACCTTCAGATAGACCCAAATAATTCTACATTCACATTTACCATTCAGGATGACGAAACCGAGAACTCCGGTGGTGCAGCATACAGTTACTTGGAAACTTTTGAGAGTGCTGAGGATTTGACAGAGCCTCAATTATCAGATTTTGGATATGCATCAGAGGTGTCTTCAGCAACAACAGTGGCAATGCCTGAAAGTTCTTCGATTTCATTGAATAATGCGGATGGAAAATTTTCAGATGCAGACGACGTGAATGCAACTTCAGATTGGGGAATTCAAATGGGTTACGTGAATAAAACAACAGACGGAACATCCAGTGGTAGTATAGATAATGTTGTGATCTCTCCAGAATTAGGAGCAGATGATGGTAGTTCTTATAGTTTCACCTATGATGCCAGCTACTCAAAACCAAATTCTTCGGCTGTTGTAGAATTATATTATTCTACTGATAGTGATGGAAGCTCTTTTAGTAATGGAAACTGGACTATGGCTGAAAGCTTTACAGAAGCGACTATGGGTGCAGACCGTAATGCTTTTGATAGAAGAACGGTAACTATACCGGTTTCAGGAAAATTTCATGTTGCAATAAGAATAACTGCAGTAATTGGAGATGCAAATACTAGCGATGATGGAACCAGATGGAGGTTCGATAATATTAGAATTTCCGATGAATAATTTAAAAATCTATCAATTAACCTATAACCTACGCTAAAACAATTAATAAACTAAAAATTTAATGATGAACAGATTACTAGGAAAAATCGCATTGATTGCGTTCACAGTTTTCGCTCTTACCTCCTGTAACAAGGATGATGATGCGGCTGATGAGAACACTGGTACAGTAAGCTTTAGCGCTGTATTAAATGAAATGATGAACGACCAGAACAGGGCTCCTGAAGATTTGCCTGATTGTTCTGATGCAGATCCTGCATACGTAGACGTTATTGTTACCGGTCCGGTTAACATAGGTTCGGTAGCTGCACCTTACAGAGTAGATCTTGTAGATGCAGGAGGAGAGTTTATTACCGCAGAAGATGATGAGTTAACCAATATTCCTGCTGGAAATTATACTCTAACATATTTTGTTGTTTATGATGCTGAAAATAATCCAATTTGGATCGCTCCATCAACTGGAAACTTTGAAGATTTTGTACCAGAACCACTGCCTCTTTCATTTGAGGTATTGTCTGGAGTAGACAACGAAGTGAGCGTAGACGTTTTATGTTTTGAAAACAGAATATTGAATGAATTTGGAAATCTATTCTTTTCTTTAGATCCTCATACAGCAATTGAATTTTGTATTGCAGGAAATACTTGTGGTGCTGGTGATGCTAGTTTTAGCACAACAGTTTATTCAGGTAGCGACGATACTGGAAGTCTTCTTTATATGGATATGGCAAACACACCTGGAGAAGCTCTTTGTATGGCACTTCCAGATCTAGATGGTGAAGACCAGTATTATTTTGAAATTTCTATGGATGGTGCTGTTATTAGAAGCGGAGTAATAACTGATTCTGATGTTAAAGCGCTTCATGATGGTGAAACCAACATTGACCCTTATATTTTCTACGAAGGAGATGCATGTACTTCTACAGATAGCCCAGACTTGTTTGGAACAGGCGGAGGAAATACTGGTGGAGGAGACGGTGGAGTTACCGGCGGTTCTTTTGCTATACCTTACACAGAAACTTTTAATACTGCTACAGCAGAATCAACTTTAGCCGACTTTGGTTACTCGACTGAAAATCTTTCAGGAGAAACTGTGACTGAGCCAGGAACTGCAAGTTTACTGGAAAACACCTTCCCAACTCTTGCAGATGCAACTGTAACTGAAACAGCATACGGTATCCAGTATGGATATGTAAATAATGCCGCTGAAACTAGTAACGGAACCGTTGACAATGTGGTGAAAACTTCAGCATTTCAAGCAACTGCCGGAGACTATACATTAACTTATGATGTTGGATATATAAAAAGTCATGACAATCATTCTGTTGAGGTATATTTTTCTGATGATTCTGATGGATCTTTCGAAAACGGAACTTGGACAATGATTGATGAGGTTTCAGAAGAAGATTTAACTGCAGATGGTGTTGGACGTCAGGAATTCCAGAGAAGATTTGCTACTGTTAGCACGTCAGGTAATTTCTATGTCGCATTTAGATTTAGAGCTGTAATTGACGCTGCTGATGAAGGTACACGTTGGAGAATTGATAACATCCAGGTAGAGGCCGATGATTCTACTGGAGGCGGAGATACCGGAAGTGAATCTGATGATGTTATTTCCTATTTCGAAAGCTTCGAATCATCTACTGCAGATGATAATGTTCAGACTTATAACTATATGAATGAAATTCTGGCAGCAACAACGGTTGCGGACCCAGAAAGCACTACATTTTCACTTACAGGTAATGATAAATTTGCCGCTGAGTCTGATGTTACAAGTTCTTCCACATGGGGACTTCAGGGAGGTTATGTAAATAAAGACGATGGAGGGGCAACTTCAGCCGGAACTGTCGATAATGTGATTGTGAGTCCTTTATTCACAACTTCTACCGGTGGTGCTTATAATCTGACTTATGATATTGCCGAGTCTGCTGGTTCTGATGCTTCAACCCTAAAGGTGTATTATTCTGAAGATTCAAATGGATCTTTTGATAATGGAACTTGGACTTTACTTGAAACTCATGATCAAAACAATTCAGGTCCTGGAAGACAGGAGTTTGGAAGAATTACTCAGTCAATTAATGTTTCTGGTGATTTTTACGTAGCGTTTAGACATGAAGCGACTATAGGAGCTTTTGATGCTAGTAATAATGCAACTAGATGGAGACTTGATAATATTCGAGTTGCGAATCAATAGAATTTTCAAGATTCTTACTTGAAAAGTTTAAAAGTAAGATATATGAATTCACGGCCCACCATGGGCCGTGGGTTTCATAATTAACTGAATAATAATCATAAAAATTTAGAAGAATGAAGAGGATAATAATGAGTTTAATTTTAATGATAACCGTAAGCATTTCTGCTTTCAGTCAATCTCCAAAAGCCGAAGCAAAGGCTGAAAATAAAATGGAGAAACTTTCAGAATGGATAGAAGCGGGAAATGCTGATGTAGCACTTTCTGATGATCAGGAAGCTAAAATTGAAGAACTCTATGCTCAGATGCGAAAAGAAATCAACGATTTGAAGGATGATTACCCTGAAAAAAGCGGGGATTTCGACAAACAAAGAAAGAAGATCAGCAAAGAATATAACAAGCAGATCAATAAAGATATTCTTTCAAAAGAGCAGCGCAAAGCTAAGCGTAAGGGTAAAAAAATAATGAAGAACAGCTAATTTTGATAAAAGCTGTTAAACAAAAATAATTCCCCTTTCCATAATACACTTGATGGTGTAAAGAGTTTGCAAAGGGGAATTAATTTTGTAATAATTTTAAGATTCACAGGTCTTTTGGAGGTCCTGATCCAAACTCCAGAATAGAACACCATAAATTTCTTGCTATTTATGCATTTAAAATGCAGGAAATCAATTTAAGATAGGCCTGTTTCGAAATATGGTGTATAAGATTAAAGAGGCACTGGTTCAATAAACAATACAATTATGAAATTAAGATCTGAAAAGCTAAAACACCTGTTCTTAAAGCTGAATATTGCACTACTGTTACTCGCAATAACGTCTTGTACTTCAGAAGAAGAAAATCTTCCCGATACCAATACAAGCCTCAAATTTCAGATCGAATTAACTTCTTCAAATTTAAATAGACAAAGCACTGCAGATTTACCAGATTGTTCTGAAAATACACCTTCATATGCGGAAGTAGTGCTAACCGGCGCAGAAAATGTAGGATCCATTGCCAATCCTCAAAGAGTTGATTTTGCTTCAGATTCTGAAACTGAAAATTTAGACCTTGCTCCTGGAAATTACCAGTTAGTACATTTTTCGGTATATGATGAAAACGATACACAGATCTGGATCGCACCAACAGATTCAGAATTTTCAGAATTTGTATCGAATCCATTGCCTAATTCTGTAAATGTTACTTCTTACGAGCAAAGTAGTTTAACCGTGCAGGTGGTTTGTTATGAAAATCGAACATTGATCGACCCCGATGCGATTACGGCGGCAGAATATGTTTCAGAGCTTGGCGTAGGTTTCGATGTAACCTGGTCTGAATTCAACAAGTACATGGAACTTTATTCTTCTCAGGTTCCGCAAGATTTTGCGGATGCTGGTTTTACCAATGTTCGTATAAGAATGAATGAAGAGAATCCTGATGCACAATTTATTACAGATCTTAGAAACCAGATTTCTCAGAGTATTGATAACGGGATTTATCCAATTATTGCCTATCAGGGTCACTATCTTGAAGAAACAGCTACATCAGATGAAGATGGAAGAGAACATCTTGTTAATTGGTGGGGAAATATGGCTAATGAGTTAAAAGATTTTGGGCCGGAATTAGGATTTAATGTACTTGTGGAAATTTCAGGGAGGTATAAAGAAGACTACACAGCCATGAACAGTTTCTATGAAGATGTGTATGACACTATTCGATCAACCAATCCCACCAGAAACATCATATTTCCGCCGGTAAGTATTTCTAATCCGGAATATCTGCAATTTCTTGAAATTCCTGGTGGTGACGATCCTTATGTGATGGCAGAATGGCATTTGTATGCGGCTGGACCTAAGAAAAGTCAGAGTAAAAAATACTGGGTAGATGGTAGTACTGCAGAAGAGAGAGAAAATGTAACAGGACCAATTGAAACTGCTGTGCAATGGATGAATGAAACCGGACACGTAAGCTGGGTTGGAGCCTGGATGGCTGGAAATTATAACAAGGAAAACGAGTATTCAGTTGAAGAACAGGTGGATTTTGCAAGCTTTATGACCAGAACACTCGAAAAATATAATATTCCTCATTCGGTAAATGCCGGTAATAAATATTACGATTATGAAACCAATTCCTGGTTAAACCGTACTACCGATGTTGCAGGTATTCCGGTTAGAGACGCTATTTTAGATCCAGATCAGGCCGCTATATATGCCGGGGCTGATTATACTGGTGATTCCGCAAGATTGGCTGTAGGGACTTATAATTCTTCAGATCTCAGCTCTATGGGAATGAACAATATTACTTCAGTAATGGTGCCTTTCGATTATGAGGTTACTGTTTATGATGGAGATAACCTTACCGGGAACTCTCAGGTTTTGGATATTACCACCAGGGATCTTGGTAGCTATAATGTTAGATCTATGGAGGTAGTTTATTTGAATTCGTATTAACACCTCAGAAAGGTGTGACCGAAGAATATTTACACTTAATAAGAAAAAAAAAATGAAAAAATTAGTTTTTACCCTGTTGCTGGCTATCGGGATGATGGCTACAGGTTTTTCCCAGAATGACAAAGTAAAAGAAAAAGCTCAGGAAAAAGTAGAAGAATTGAATTCGCAAATTGTTGCCGGTGATGCCAGCCTTGCATTGAATGAGGAACAACGAGAAAGGATTTATGATCTTCAGGTTAAAAGGATCATGGAAACCAGGAAACTCAAAAAAGATGGTGCTGATAAAAAAGAAATGAAAGAAGCGAATAAAAAGTACATGCAGCAGATATTTAAAGAAGTTCTTACCAAAGAACAAATGAAAGCACGAAAGTCTGGAAAAGACGATTCAGAAGATTAAAGTTTAGGTTTTTACTAGGAGAAAGGTAGTTGTAATAGCTGCCTTTTTTCATTTTTATTATATTTCAGAAGAGTAAACAATCATGAAAAAAATATCACTCATATTATTTTGTTCCATTGTGCTGGTTTCCAGTGGCTGTAAAAACGACAATAAGGAAGCAAAAAAGGTAACTACTGAAAAAGTCGAAACAAATTCTTCAACAAATAAAACTGTTGACGTTGAAGATCTACTACAACAGCAGCCTGATAGTATTGAAGCTCCGGAAGGAATGGTTTGGGTTTCGGGAGTGAAATTCACCATGGGGGCGCAGGATAACGATCCTTACGCTTTACCTCGTGAAAAGCCGGCACATCCTGTAGCTGTAGATGGCTTTTTCATTGATGAAACGGAAGTCACAAATGCAGAATTCAAAAAATTTGTGGAGGAAACTGGATATAAAACAGTAGCTGAGAGACCTATTGACTGGGAGGAAATGAAAAAACAACTGCCCCCGGGAACTCCGAAACCACATGATACCATTTTACAGCCTGGTTCTTTGATCTTCAGAAAAGAGCTGGAAAATGTCAATAACCTGAACGATTACAGCCAATGGTGGGAGTGGAAACGAGGAGCAAATTGGAAACATCCTCAAGGTCCTGAGAGCTCTATAGAGGGTAAAGATGATTTCCCGGTAGTTCACGTAGCTTATGAAGATGCGCTGGCCTATGCGAATTGGGCTAATCGAGATCTACCTACGGAGGCTGAATGGGAAGCAGCAGCACATGGAAAATTAAATGGAGGTATTTATACCTGGGGAGATGATGAAAGCAAATTAAACAAAGAAGCGAATACCTGGCAGGGACAATTTCCAGTGAAGAATATTCCAGAAGACGGTTATAAATATGCATCACAAGTAAGATCTTTTCCAGCGAACAGTCTTGGAATTTATGATATGGCCGGTAACGTATGGGAATTTACCAAAGACAATTTTGACATCAATTATTATAATACCGCTTTACAACAAGGTGAACTTTTGAATCCAAAGGGATCTACTGTATATAATAATCCCGATAGTCCGTATCAGAAAGAAAAGGTCATCAAAGGCGGCTCTTTTTTATGTAATAAATCCTATTGTTCCAGTTATAGAATTTCCGCAAGAATGGGTTCCACAATGGATTCAGGATCAGATCATCTAGGATTTAGAACAGTTCTAAGAATTCAAAAATAGCTTTAGGGTTTTTCAATTGAAAATATAAACATTAGAAACCTTTGATATGATGATCCAGATAATGGATGTTTTATAGAAGGCTAAGGATGTTATAATTTATAGCCATATGATCTGATTTCTATTAGGTCAGGAATTTGCAATCACTGAGTTGACAAACACAAATTTGTCGGCATTAGGCGAGTTTCAAATTTTTTAAATAAACCTGCGGTTCTTTCTGAAAAAGTTTTACCCTCCTTTAACTTGTTTTTTTAACTCCATCAGAACTTATTCACGAGTCAGAATAATAGATTTCACCAAGCCTTTTGAAACTGCTTTCGTGCTATTGGGAAAGTTTCAGTTTTTAATTTGCTGCTAGCTATTTCAGTGAATATACTTGTAATCTAATTAAAAGCTAGGAGAGCAATAGTTCTCATTTCTGAATATTGAAACGGGAATTAGTTTTGAAATGCAATCATCGTAGGAAAATTAGTGAATAAACCTTGAATTGAATTCACTTATTATTTACATTTGAAGATTAGGAAGATGTTGGTTATTAGTGAGATAAGTGATAATAATACAAAAAAAGTATTTGATTTATAATCATTTACTAAAACTAAATATTCTAAAATTCCGTATTTATAGGTAATGGATTGGACGTGAAAATTTGCTTTGGTTTTGCCAAAGGCAAATCGATGATGGAAAATTCTTACCTTAGGCGAGAAATTGTTATTAGAAAATTGAAATTTCAGGCATATGCCGAAAAAAATTACCTAACATCAATGGGGCAGATTAAATGCATATTCCTTATTCTGGCGCTATTTATTGGAGTGGCAGGAACCGCCTATGCTCAGAAAGAACCGCCTGCTCCAACCGAAAAGCGTCATAAAGGTCCGCCTTGTGACCCGGGGAATGGTAACGGAAACGGAGGAGGTCCATCTGTTCCAGTAGGGCTTTGCCTTCCTATTGATGACTATGTCTATATTTTGATGGCTGTAGGAATAATGTACGGTTGCTATAAACTTCGCAATTTTGAGACTGCTTAGGAGAATTCGCTTATCCTCTTAACATACTTTCCAATTACATCAAATTCAAGGTTCACCAAATCACCCTTTTTTAAGAACTTAAAACTTGTATGCTCGTAAGTGTATGGAATTATAGCTACACTAAATTCATTCTTCTTTGAATTGACCACGGTAAGACTTACACCGTTCACTGTGATAGAACCTTTTTCAATAGTCAGGTTTCCAGCCGCAGGATCGTAATCAAATGTGAATTCCCAGCTTCCATCCTTTTCAATTTTTGCGATGCAAGTAGCGGTTTGATCTACATGTCCCTGAACTATATGGCCGTCTAGCCTGTCACCAAGCCTCATCCCTCTTTCAAGATTAACCGGGGAACCTTGCTCAAGTTTTCCAATATTGGTTTTGTCAAGGGTTTCCTTAACCGCAGTAACGGTATAAGATTTGTCCTGAATTGAAACTACGGTAAGACAAACACCATTATGAGAAACACTTTGGTCTATCTTTAGCTCTGGCGTCATTTTCGCAAGAACCTGAAGATCCAGATTCGATCCGTTTTTTTTAATCCCTGTAATTTCGCCTATTTCTTCAACTATCCCTGTGAACATTGTTTTCTATAATAATGGTTACATTTGTGTGTAAAATTAAAATATTATATCGGGAAAGTTTATGAAACAAGGCGAAATGATCAAATTAGGAATTAGCATTGGAGATTTGAATGGAATTGGAAGTGAAATTGTGCTTAAAACCTTTGACGATTCCAGAATGCTGGATTTTTGCACCCCGATTATCTTTGCATCTTCCAAGATTCTCAATTTTTTAAAGAAACATTACAGGTTATCCATGCATTTTCAGGGGATAGATCATCCAACAAATGCTATAGACGGAAAAGTGAACGTGATAAATGTTTGGAAAGAAAATGTGAACATCAATTTTGGGGAAGAAGATTTGAAGATTGGTGACTATGCTTTCAGGTCTTTGGAGGCGGCCACCAAAGCTCTTAAGAAAGATGAAATAGATGTCCTGGTGACGGCTCCAATTAATAAAGCGACCATACAGTCTGATAAATTCAATTTTCCGGGGCATACAGATTACCTGGCTAAGGAGCTTGGAGGAGAAAGCCTGATGTTTATGATCACAGATAATCTGAAGATTGGCTTGCTTACAGATCATGTGGCCTTAAAAGACATTTCTTCAGTAATTACTCCAGAGCTTATCGAAAAAAAGATCAAAACGATCCAGGATACCTTAAGAAAGGACTTCAGGGTTCAGAAACCTAGAATTGCGGTTTTAGGAATTAATCCGCATAGCGGAGATAACGGTGTAATTGGGAAAGAAGACGAGGAGACGCTAAAACCAACGATCAAGAAAATCAGGGATAAAGGAGATCTGGTCTTTGGGCCTTATTCCGCAGATAGTTTCTTTGGTTCGAAAAATTATAAAAATTTCGATGCAGTTGTAGCCTCATATCATGACCAGGGATTGATACCTTTTAAAACCCTATCCTTTGGAAGGGGAGTTAACTTTACTGCTGGTTTAAATAAGGTAAGAACATCACCAGATCATGGTACGGCATTTGAAATCGCAGGTAAGAATGAGGCAAATATAAATTCCTTTAAAGAAGCTGTTTTTAAAGGGATAGAAATATTTAAAGCAAGAGAAGAATACAAGGTTTTGACGGAGAATCCGTTGAAAAAACAAGGTAAGAAGATATAAACAAAAATTTGTTTATAAAAACTACATAATTGATTAATTTTTATATCTTTGCACCCGCCTTAACGGAAACTTAGGGCACTCAAAACTGAGGAGAGATGAGGAATTTAGCAGAGTTTACAATTCCTTTCAAGGGATTAAAACTTGGAAAGCACCAGTTTGAGTATGAGTTAGATAACAGGTTCTTTGAACATTTTGAGTACGAGGAATTCAACAGTTCAGATGTTAAGATCGATCTGTTGTTCGAAAAGAAAAGCACCATGATGGAGCTTACTTTCAGAGCGACAGGAACAGTGAATGTAAACTGCGATCTTACTAATGAACCCTATGATCAGCCAATAGACAATCAATTGTTTCTGGTGATCAAATTTGGAGATGAATTCAATAATGATGATGAAGATTTGCTTATAATACCTCACGGTGAATATGAAGTGAATATTCAGCAATATGTGTATGAATTAGTGGTGCTTTCTGTACCGCAAAAAAGAATTCATCCGGGCGTTGAAGACGGAACATTAAAATCTGACGTACTTGATAAGCTAGAAGAGCTTAGTTTGAAAAATCAGAAAAAGAAAAATGAGGACGATATAGATCCTCGCTGGGACAAATTAAAAAATTTACTAAACGAATAATTAACAGGAAGCCATGGCACATCCAAAGAGAAAAATCTCGAAAACCAGAAGAGATAAGAGAAGAACACATTATAAAGCTTCAGCTCCAAAAGTTGCTGTAGATTCTGTAACAGGTGAAGCACACTTGTATCACAGAGCTCACTGGCACGAAGGTAAACTTTACTACCGTGGTCAGGTATTAATCGACAATACTGAAGAAGTAGAGGCTTAATCTAGGACTCAGAGCTTCAAAAAATACAGAAACTCTCACATCGTGGGAGTTTTTTGTTTTTAGTTGATTAAGTCCTAAAAAGACCTTAATTTGCACGCCGGTTATAATTAATTTTAGTAATTTTCTATGAATGAAGATATTGTTTATAGACCGGTGAAGGGTGAATTAAATCCAATTTTATGAATAAAATCACAGCAGCTATAACCGCTGTAGGTGGCTATGTGCCTGAAGATGTTTTGACCAATGAAATGTTGGAAAAAATGGTGGAAACGACCGATGAGTGGATCACCAGCAGAACAGGAATTAAAGAGAGGCGCATTCTTAAAGACCCGAACAAGGGAACTTCATATTTAGCAATCCAGGCAGCAAAGGAAATTCTTCAAAAAACCGACCTGGACCCGAAAGAAATAGATCTTATTATTATGGCGACTGCCACTCCAGATATGCCCGTTGCGGCGACAGGAGTTCATGTGGCATCAGAAATTGGAGCGATCAACGCTTTTTCTTATGATCTGCAGGCAGCTTGTTCTAGTTTTTTATATGCGATGTCTACTGGTGCCGCTTATATTGAATCTGGTAGATATAAAAAAGTGCTTGTAATTGGCGCTGATAAAATGTCTTCTATCATAGACTATACAGATCGTACTACCTGTATCATTTTTGGAGATGGTGCGGGAGCTGTTCTTATGGAGCCTAACGATGAAGGCCTGGGACTTCAGGATGAAATTCTTAGAAGTGATTCTATTGGTAGAAACTCATTAAGAATTGAAGCCGGGGGATCTTTAATGCCTCCTACGGAAAAAACGGTTGCCGAAAAATTACATTTTGTGAAGCAGGATGGGAAAACTGTCTTCAAATTTGCCGTTTCAAATATGGCCGGAGTTAGTGCTCAGATCATGGAAAGAAATGAACTCACTAACGAAGATGTGAACTGGCTGGTAGCACATCAGGCTAACAAGCGTATCATTGATGCAACTGCAAATAGAATGAACCTTAACGATGAGCATAAAGTGCTGATGAATATCGAGAGATATGGAAATACTACTTCCGCCACATTACCACTTTTACTTAGCGACTACGAAAAGCAATTTAAAAAAGGAGATAACTTAATATTTGCCTCATTCGGAGGTGGCTTCACATGGGGAGCTGCTTACCTGAAATGGGCTTATAACTCATAAAAAAAACTAACACCAATTATTATGGATTTAAAGGAAATTCAGAATCTGATAAAATTTGTAGCCAAATCTGGCGCAAGTGAGGTAAAACTGGAAACAGGAGATGTAAAAATTACTATTAGAACAGGTTCAGACGAAAAGGAAACTACCATAGTACAGCAGGTTCCGGTGGGAGGGCAGCAGATGCCACAAATGCCGGCTCAACAACCTCAACAGCAGCAAGCTCCTGCTCCACAAGAAAGCGCACCTCAGAAAGAGGAATCTAAGCCCGCTGCAGATGACGATTCAAAATACATCACCGTGAAGTCACCAATTATTGGTACATTCTATAGAAAACCTTCTCCAGACAAGCCTACTTTTGCTGAGGTTGGAGATACGGTTAAAGAAGGAGATGTTCTTTGTATCATCGAAGCGATGAAACTTTTCAACGAGATTGAAAGTGAAGTCTCAGGAAAGATCGTAAAAGTATTGGTAGATGATTCTTCTCCGGTTGAATTTGATCAGCCATTATTCTTAGTAGATCCGTCATAATTTACTGCCCGTTTTAACAACTGCAAGCCCTTTCAAGGGCTTCAGAACTTTAAAAGCAACTAGGTATGTTCAAAAAAATATTAATTGCCAACAGAGGTGAGATCGCACTTCGCGTGATTCGCACCTGTAAAGAAATGGGTATTAAAACGGTTGCAGTATACTCTACTGCCGATGCTGAAAGTTTACATGTAAGATTTGCTGATGAAGCAGTTTGCATTGGACCGGCACCGAGTAACCTTTCTTACCTTAAAATATCAAATATAATCGCGGCTGCAGAAATAACTAATGCAGATGCGATACATCCGGGATACGGATTCCTTTCTGAAAACGCGAAATTTTCAAAGATCTGTGAAGAGCACGAGATTAAATTTATCGGTGCATCTCCAGAAATGATCGCCAAGATGGGAGATAAGGCGACTGCAAAAGCAACAATGCGTGCTGCAGGAGTTCCATGTGTTCCAGGATCTGAAGGGATTTTAAAAGATTACGATGAATGTCTCAAACTGGCTAAGGAAATAGGATTTCCTGTAATGCTGAAAGCTACTGCCGGTGGTGGTGGTAAAGGTATGCGTGCTGTGTGGAAAGAGGAAGATCTTGAACCAGCGTGGGAATCTGCCAGAAAAGAGGCAGATGCTTCTTTTGGGAATGACGGGATGTATATGGAGAAGCTTATTGAAGAGCCACGCCATATCGAGATCCAGATCGTGGGAGACATTAGCGGTAAAGCCTGTCACCTTTCTGAAAGAGATTGTTCTGTTCAGCGTCGTCACCAGAAATTAACAGAAGAAACTCCTTCTCCTTTCATGACCGATACCCTGCGTAAGAAAATGGGTGAAGCTGCCGTAAAAGCTGCTGAATTCATTAAATATGAAGGAGCCGGAACGGTTGAATTTCTTGTAGACAAACACAGAAATTTCTACTTCATGGAGATGAATACACGTATCCAGGTAGAGCACCCAATTACAGAACAGGTAATTGATTACGATCTGATTCGTGAGCAAATTCTAGTAGCTTCCGGAGTGCCAATTTCAGGAAAAAATTATTTTCCACAATTGCATTCTATCGAGTGTAGAATTAATGCGGAAGATCCTTATCATGGTTTCAGGCCATCGCCAGGAAAGATTACGAATCTTCACGCGCCGGGTGGACACGGAGTAAGAATTGATACTCATGTTTACAGCGGATATATCATTCCGCCAAACTATGATTCCATGATAGCAAAATTGATCACTACTGCTCAAACGAGGGAAGAAGCGATTAATAAGATGAAGCGTGCACTGGATGAGTTTGTAATTGAAGGTATTAAGACCACGATTCCTTTCCATCGCCAATTGATGGATCATCCAGATTATGTGGAAGGAAATTATACGACAAAATTCATGGAGGATTTTAAAATGAAACCTCTGGAAGAATAAAAATGAGCCCCGGTTTTTCCGGGGTTTTTTTATATCTAATATTTTGTAATTTCAGCATTACTAAAACCAATTTATGAATTTCTCTTTCTGGGAAACTGATTCGTGGTTCTCGAATATCGATTATTGCATTGTTGGAAGCGGGATCACCGGTCTAAATTGTGCTTTAACATTACGTGATACTTTGCCGGATGCCAAGATCCTGATTTTAGAAAAAGGCATGTTGCCGGAAGGAGCGAGTACCAAGAATGCTGGTTTTGCCTGTTTTGGGAGTATTTCAGAGATCCTGGACGACCTTAAGACCCATTCGAGGCAAGAAGTAATGCAATTGTGTAAAAAGCGAAAAAAGGGCCTGGAATTGCTTCGGAAGAATTTAGGTGATGATAATGTAGATTTTCAGAATCTGGGAGGATATGAACTATTCACTGAAGCGGATAAAGATCTATATGAAGAATGCCTGAAAAGAATACCGGAAGTAAATGATCTTCTAAAGCCTGTTTTCCATTCTGAAGTATTCGAGATTGCAGAGAATAATTTTGGCTTTAGAAAAATTCAGCCAAAATTGATCTTTAATAAATATGAAGGCCAGTTAGATACCGGTAAAATGATGTCTGCCCTGGTGAAAAAAGTGGCTGAAAATAATATCAGGATTCTCAATGGTGTTTCAGTGACTGGATTCAAATCTAATCCTGAACAGGTTTCAGTCATTACAGAGAATTTTGAGATCGGTACAAAAAAGCTGATCATCGCGACAAATGGTTTTGCTTCCAAATTGGGGATTGAAGAAGTCAAACCCGCCCGTGCTCAGGTTTTAATTACCAAACCAATTGAAAACATTCCATTCAAAGGAACCTTTCATTTAGACAAAGGCTACTATTATTTCCGTAATATTGGGAATAGAGTTTTATTTGGAGGTGGCAGAAATCTTGATTTCAAGGCTGAAGAAACTTCAGCAACAGGTTTAACTTCCTTAATTCAGGATAATTTAAAAGAACTTTTAAAAACCTGTGTGCTGCCTGATACCGAATATGAAATAGAGCAGGCATGGAGCGGAATCATGGGGGTTGGGGAGCAAAAGAAACCTGTGATAAAAGAAATTGAGAAAAATATATACTGCGGAGTTCGACTAGGCGGTATGGGAATCGCAATTGGTAGCCTGGTAGGAAAAGAAATTGCAGAACTAGTCTTAAAACCATGATAAAAAAGTTATTCAGATTTATATTCAAGCTTCTACTGGGGCTTTTTCTATTCAGTATTTTCATCGTCGTAGTTTATAAATGGGTTCCGGTGCCATTCACACCATTGATGGCCATAAGATATTTTGAAAACCCCGAGGAATCGATACAGCATGACTGGGTTCCTATGGAAAATATTTCCAGTCATTTACAGCTTGCCGTGATATCAAGCGAAGATCAAAACTTTACAAAACATAGCGGATTCGATTTTGAAGCTATTGAAAAAGCGATGGCAGATAACAGATCCGGAAGAAAAATTCGGGGTGCCTCCACGATCTCTCAGCAAACTGCCAAAAACGTCTTTCTCTGGCCAGGCAGAACCTGGTTTCGAAAAGGAATGGAAGCTTATTTTACTTTTTTGATCGAGATCATCTGGACTAAAGAGCGAATTCTGGAGGTATATCTGAATAGCATAGAAATGGGGAAGGGAGTTTATGGCGCTCAGGCTGCCTCACAACATTGGTTCAAAAAGGATGCAAAAGACCTATCATCTTATGAAGCGGCTGCAATAGCGGCGGTGCTGCCAAATCCTAGAGAATACAGGGCCAATCCGGCATCAGATTTTATCCAAGGGAGGAAAAATTGGATCGTGCGACAAATGCAGAATTACGGAAAATTCATTCTTGATTAATGAAAAATGTTTCAAAAGAAAAGCTGATTCAGGCTTGCTATGATTACCTGGATACTAAAATTCTTGTGGTACGAAATGCGATGAACGGTCTTAAGGAAGATCTGGAAAATGAATCTAAAAGCAGTGCGGGTGACAAGTATGAGACGAGTAGAGAAATGATCAACATTGAGTGGAATAAGTTGAGCGTTCAACATCATCAATACGACCAGCTACGCATGATTCTGCAGAGAATAGAAGATCAGAAATCCACAGAAAAAATAGTGCTTGGAAGTATAGTGATCACAAAGTCTGCGAATTATTTTATTTCAATTCCTGCTGGAGAGATTAGGGTGGAAGATCAAGTATTCTATGCCATTGGTATCAAAGCTCCGGTCGCTCAAAAATTGTTTGGAAAAACTAAAGGTGATTTTTTTAACCTGAACGGTAAGGAAATTGAAATTCTGGAGGTTATTTAATTCGATCCTGAACTAATTCTTCAGTAATCTTCAGGTAGATCTTTTTACCTTTTTCCAATTCCTTAGAATGATCTACTAATATCTTTTCTCCGTTAAGATCGGCTTCAATCAGAAAGCTTTCTCCCTGGAAATAAGTATTCAGTACTTCCGCCTGTATCTTAGATTTCGAAACGATCTTTATTTCGTGAGGATATAATACTGCTCTTTTTCGACCATTTTTACCCTCCATGATATTCTTTAGCATAATATGGTTTACATCACCAAAAAGTGAAGCTACATATTTATTTGGTGGGTTTGTGTATAATTCTTCCGGGGTACCATCGGCATAAATTTTTGCATTTTTCAGCACAAAAGTCCGGTCGGCAAAAGATAGTGCGTCAGTGCTATCATGCGTAGCGATCATACAGGTTATTTCTTTCTCTTTCAAATAGGAAAATAATCGCCTTCTGAGGTTGTTTTTACGAAAGTGATCTATATGACTAAATGGTTCATCCAAAAGCAAAATTTCGGGTTCTTTGGCCAGTGCTCTTGCTAGAGCAATTCGCTGTTGCTGACCACCGCTCAACAGTTTCGCTTTTTTATCTGCAAGATCTTCCATCTCTACTACTTCCAGCAATTCCTTGATTCTTCTTTTCTTTTTTATAGGATAGAAATTACTCAGGTGTTTTCCAACATTTTCAGCAGCGGTCAACGGAAGCATGAGATCAAAATCCTGTGCAAGATATTTTATGAAAGGTTCCCCCGGTACCAGATTGTAATTTGGTCCCAACAGTTCTTTATCATTCCAAAAGATCTTACCATCGGTATGCAACAAACCGTAGATAAGTTTTAAAAGCGTGCTTTTTCCACATCCACTCTGCCCAATAATTGAGATATTCTGCCCCTTTTCCAGGCTGAAATTTATATTTTTTAGAATTGGTTCTTTATCGTAGGCGAAGCTTACATTCTGGAGTTTTAGCATAGAGATCAAATAGATATTCGAAAGTTAAAATAAAAAAAGCGCGGAACATAATCCGCGCTTTTAGTTTTTGGTATTTGAATAAGACTATCCTTTAATTTTGGTCAGTTCATTCGGTAAGGTTTTGAAACCCATATTATATAGCGTGAATCCAAAGATATCAGCATATTCTTCAATGATCATACTGGTAGGTTTTCCGGCACCATGTCCCGCTTTTGTTTCAATCCTAATAAGAACCGGATCGTCTCCAGCTTGTTTATCCTGTAATTCTGCCGCAAATTTAAAAGAGTGAGCAGGCACCACGCGATCATCGTGATCACCTGTAGTTACAAGGGTTGCAGGATATTCCACACCTTCTTTTACATTATGGACTGGAGAGTATCCATACAGATATTCAAACATTTCCTTACTGTCTTCAGAAGTACCATAATCATAAGCCCATCCTGCTCCGGCAGTGAAAGTATGATATCTCAACATGTCCATAACACCTACGGCCGGTAAAGATACCTGCATAAGTTTTGGACGTTGGGTCATCGTAGCTCCAACAAGTAATCCACCATTAGAACCACCTCTAATCGCAAGGTAGTCACTGGAAGTATAATCGTTATCGATGAGATATTCAGCAGCAGCGATAAAATCATCAAAAACGTTCTGTTTCTTTAACTTGGTTCCGGCATCATGCCATTTTTTACCGTATTCACCACCTCCACGAAGGTTTGGTACGGCATACACCCCGCCTTGTTCAAGCCAAACACTCATCGCAGTGCTAAAGCCAGGTGTTAGACTGATGTTGAATCCACCATAGCCATAAAGAATAGTTGGATTTTTACCGTTTAATTCAGTTCCCTTTTTATAAGTAATGATCATTGGTACTTTAGTTCCATCCTTGGAATCGTAAAACACCTGTTTGCTCTCATAATTTTCAGGATCGAAATCGATATTCGGCTTATTGTAAACTTCAGAAGTTCCCTTTTCGATATCGTATTTGTAAATAGTTCCCGGAGTTACATAGTTGGTAAACGAGTAATAAAGTACTTCTTCCTCTTCCTTGGCTCCAAAACCTCCAGCAGAACCAATACCTGGAAGTTCAACCTCGCGAACAAGTTTTCCTTCAGAATCATATTGCTTTACCTGTGAAATTGCATCCACCATATACTCAGCGAAGAAATATCCTCCACCTGTTGATGGGCTCAAAACATTTTCAGTTTCCGGAATAAAATCTTCCCAGTTTTCCGGCGATGGATCTGCAGCATCTACGCTTACTATTCTTTTATTTGGTGCATCAAGATTGGTAACGATATATAATTTACTGTCATCATTCTTGATCACGTAAGAATCTGTATTCTCATTATCCAGAATCGTTACCAATTCCGGATTTTCTTCGGTGAGATCCATAAGGAACAATTTTCCACCGGAAGTTGAATTTCTTGCAGAAATGGTAAGGTAACGATCGTCCTCAGTAACTCCACCACCAACGTATCGGTGTTTCTGATCTTCAGTACCACCAAAGATCACTTTGTCTTCAGACTGTGGAGTTCCAAGTTTATGATAATAAAGTTTGTGCTGGTCTGTTTTGGCAGAAAGCTCGCTGCCATCCGGTTTATCATAGCTGGAGTAGAAGAATCCGTCATTTCCTTTCCACGACATTCCGCTGAATTTCACGTCCTTGATAGTATCACCTAGAATTTCCATATTCTCAGCATCCATTACAATGATCTTTCTCCAGTCGCTTCCACCTTCAGAAATCGCATACGCAAAAGTTTTTCCGTCTTTTGAAAAGCTCATTCCACCTAGCGAAGTGGTTCCATCTTCACTAAATTTATTGGGATCCAGGAAAATCTCTGACTCTCCGTTTTCACCTTTTTTGCGGTACATCACGCTCTGGTTCTGTAGACCGTCATTTTTGAAAAAATAGATATAATCTCCTTCGGTAAAAGGCGCGCTTAATTTTTCATAATCCCAAAGTTTGGTGAGTCGCTTTTTCAACTTATCGCGGTAAGGGATATTTTCTAAGTAATTAAAAGTTACTTTATTTTCGGCCTTGACCCAGTTTTCAGTTTCTTCACTTCGGTCATCTTCCAGCCAGCGATAAGGGTCTTTTACTTTTGTTCCGAAATAATCGGTGACCGTATCTACTTTTTTAGTTTCAGGATAATTCAATTTGTTCTGGTTTTGACTCTGTGCATTCACTGCGCTGAAGAATAAGCTAACAGTAAGCACACATGGATAAAATTTTTTCATCGTTTTCTACATTGGTTGCCTAAAAATAAGAATAAAAAAGCCTGAATCTGAATAGATGCAGGCTTTTAAATAAACTTTAATTCTTTTGGATTAAACCAGGTCGTTTTCTAGCAAATATTCAGCGATCTGAACAGCATTGGTAGCCGCACCTTTTCTCAAGTTATCTGCAACGATCCACATATTTAACGTATTTGGTTGAGAATAATCTCTCCTAATTCTTCCTACGAAAACATCATCCTTACCTTCAGCATAGATAGGCATTGGGTAGGTATTCACGGCAGGATTATCCTGTACCGTAACGCCAGGGAATTCGCTTAGCAGTTTTCTGACTTCTGCCTCATCAAAATCCTGGCTGAATTCAATATTCACAGATTCTGAATGTCCTCCAACCACTGGGATTCTTATCGCGGTAGCGGTCACTTTTACAGAATCGTCTCCAAGGATCTTTTTAGTTTCATTGCTTAGTTTCATTTCCTCTTTCGTGTAACCATTATCCTGGAAAACATCACAATGCGGCAATGCGTTTTTATGAATTGGATATGGATACGCCATCTCCCCTTTTTCTCCGGAATATTCATTTTCCAGCTGTTGTACTGCTTTCACTCCGGTTCCTGTGATAGACTGGTATGTTGAAACAACCACTCGCTTGATATTATATTTATCATGAAGTGGTTTTAAAGCCATTAAAAGCTGTATAGTTGAACAGTTAGGATTCGCGATGATCTTATCTGCTTTTGTAAGTAAGCCAGCATTGATCTCAGGAATCACCAGCTTATTTTCCGGGTTCATTCTCCAGGCAGAAGAATTATCGATCACCGTAGTACCCGCCGCGGAAAATTTTGGCGCCCATTCCAGGGAAGTGTCTCCACCTGCAGAAAAAATGGCGATTTCCGGTTTTATACTCACCGCTTCTTCCAATCCTACCACTTCAAATTCCTTCTCTCCGAATTTCACTTTTTTACCCACAGATCTTTCAGAGGCTACAGGAATTAATTCTGTAAGTGGAAAATTTCTTTCTTCCAGGACTTTTAGCATTACGCCTCCTACCATTCCGGTGGCTCCAACAACAGCTACTTTCATATTAATGGCTATTTTTTAAAATTTTGAATGCAAAGGTATTAGTTGCATATAAACCTAATGGATTTAAAACCAAAAAATTGTTCTGGTTTTAAAAATTTGTACGCATTTCCCGATTTTGTTAAAAAAAGACCCCCGGTTGTTCCGGGGGTTTATAGTTAAAATAAGTAGTGTAGCGGTAAGCGTACTTCTTTATGGGTTCTGTTTTCTTAATTCGTCTCTAATTTCAGTAAGCAAAATCTCTTCTTTGGTTGGACCTGCCGGAGCTGCTGCCTCTTCTTTTTTCTTTGTCTTTTCGTAGGCTCTTAAAAATAGAAATATGAACAGACCTACCAAAATAAAGTAAATGATAGCCTGGATCAGATTTCCGTAGGTAATTACCGCGGCATTTGCTTCCTGAGCCGCTTCAAGACTGGCATAACTTTCACCATCCAGCGATATGAATTTCTGGGTGAAATCTACTCCTCCGGTCAACAAACCTATTATCGGCATAAAAACATCTGCAACAACAGAAGAAATTACTTTATTGAAAGCAGCTCCAATGATAACCGCAGTGGCCAGGGCAACAATATCCTTTTTTAAAAGGAATGCTTTAAAATCTGAATAAAAGCTCATACTTAAGTATTAGTAGTTAGTTGAGCCTAATTTATAGAAAAATTTCTAATGGAAATAATTTAATGTTATTCCGGAATGATCTTTCTGGTTACCCGGCGTTGAATTCCGGTGATCAGTTCATAGGAAATCGTGCCTCCAGCTTCAGCAAATTTTACCGGATGCTGAGGTCCGCCGAAAACGATTACTTCGTCCCCTTCCTCACAAGCTATCCCGGTGACATCTATCATAATTATATCCATGCATACGTTCCCCACGATAGGAGCATATTTGCCATTTACGTAAACTCCGGCTTTCTGTTTTCCGTAAATCCGGTTAATCCCGTCTGCATGGCCAACTGGTAGCGTTGCAATTTTTGAAGGTTTTTCAACTTTAAAAACTCTGTTATAGCCTACCGTAGCGCCCTTATCAAGTTTTCTGATTTGGGAAATAATGGTTTTTAATTTGCTCACAGGTTTTAAATATGGGTCTACCGTTTCATCGTTGCCGTAACCATAAAGTCCGATTCCTGTTCTCACCATGCTAAAGGCAGCTTTTGGATAATTTATTACCCCGGAAGTATTGCAAATATGCAAAAGCGGTTCATGATCAAGATCTTTAATGATCTCCCAACTCATTTTTCTGAAGAGATCTATCTGGCCAACCGTAAAATCTCTTTCCTGCCAGTCTTCGCTTGCAGCAAGATGAGAAAAGACTGAAGCGATCTTTAGTGTGGGAGTATTTGAAATAAGTTCTTTTACTATTTCAATTTCCGGCTGATCAAAACCTAACCTATTCAAACCCGTGTTCAATTTAATATGAACAGGATAATTTTTCTGATTAAGCTTTTCTGCGGTCGAAATAAAAGACCTTAAAATCTTTTCACTATAGAGATTTGGTTCCAGACAATTCTCGATGATCTCTTCAAAGTGAGTGAATTGTGGATGAAGAACAAGAATGGGTTTCGTAATACCATTTTCTCTCAACCGGATCCCTTCTTCAACATAGGCCACGGCAAAATAATCGGTTCCAAGTTCTTCCAGTTTTTGAGCAATGGCTACAGAATCACTTCCGTAAGCATGAGCTTTTACGACCGACATGAACTTCACATCCTTGTCTATCTTAGACCTTAAAAATCGATAATTATGCGCCAGGTTTCCCAGATTGATCTCCAGAACGGTTTCTTTGGCTTCAGGCATTTTCTTCTTTGGGTTTTTGATTCAACTCTTCGGCATCTTTCACATCCAGTTTCTTAACCCTCTCACGAAGCATTGCTTTGTAATAAGCTCCACGGCTTAATGGTTCATATTCCTCATTTTCACCAAGAAATACAAGGTCGTCATTTATCGCTTTACGATAGCTGAACTGCGCCAGGTTACCGGTTCTGGTACATACCGCATGAACTTTGGTAACATATTCTGCGGTCGCCATAAGGTTAGGCATGGGACCAAAAGGATTTCCCTTGAAATCCATGTCAAGTCCTGCAACTATCACTCGAACCCCTTGATTGGCAAGGTCATTACAAACAGTCACGATCTCATCATCAAAAAACTGCGCTTCATCAATTCCCACAACATCACATCCATCTGCCAGAATACGAATATTCGAGGCTGAAGGAACCGGAGTAGATCTAATTTCATTGGAATCGTGAGACACCACCATTTCTTCATCATAGCGGGTGTCTATAGCAGGTTTGAAGATCTCTACATTCTGTTTTGCAAATTTTGCTCGCTTCAGTCTGCGTATCAACTCTTCTGTTTTTCCTGAAAACATAGAGCCGCAAATAACTTCAATCCAGCCAAATTGCTCTTCGTGATTTACTGTATTTTCGAGAAACATTTTGTATTTTTCAAATCGAAACGGGGAAATACCTCTTTCGCATAAAGGTGGAACAAATTTATTAAAAATACAACCCTGTCTAAGGGTGAATCATTAAAGTTATGAAAAAGAAAATCGAAGCAGATCTTGTTCGAATTGCTGAAAAGATTATCAATGAAAAAGGTAAACTGGATGCAGAACAATTAAAGGAAATGACGAAGGATCTTTATGAAAAACTTACTGTATTAGCTTTCACTGAAAAACATCTCAACACAGAGGATAAACCTTCAAAACCTGTTCAGGTAGAAGAACCTCTACCTAAGGCGCCGCAACCACCATCTTATGATGAATTTTATCCTGATGGAACCGAATATAATGAAGATTATGAGGCCATTACAGAGCCAAATACTGAGAAAATAAAGGACATTGTAGCACAAATGCCGCCGGAAACAGAAAAGGTGGATCATATGATGAACAGCATCAATGCTGCTCCTGAAAAACCAAAACCTGCTCAGCCAGAGCAGGAAAAAAGAGATTTCAGAAATATTGGAGTAGACTATGATAATTTACCGGATTTTGAACCGGTGAATCACGTGGAAAAGAATAATAAACCAAGATCCTTGAACGATCGTTTGAAGAAAGGGATCAATATTGGTTTAAATGAACGACTAGCTTATATCAAACATCTATTCGATGGAAATACCGCCGATTACAATCGCGTTCTTTCCCAGCTAAATACTTTCACCAGCCTTGAAGAAGCTACGAAATTCATAGAAAAAGTGGTGAAGCCAGATTACAATCATTGGGAAGGAAAGGAAAACTACGAAGAGCGATTTATGGCTCATATCGAAAATAAATTCAGCAAATAGGAATAACTGATTTATGGGAAAACTATTTCTGGTTCCAACACCTATTGGAAACCTGGAAGATATTACCTTCAGAGCCATCAGGGTTTTAAAGGAAGCAGATCTTATTCTTGCTGAAGACACCAGGACCAGTGGTAAGCTTTTAAAACATTTCGAGATCCAGACGCAGATGTTCAGTCATCATATGCATAATGAGCATAAAACGGTAGACAGTATCGTCTCCAGGATCAAATCTGGTGAAACTATTGCTCTTATCAGCGATGCAGGAACTCCGGCCATTTCCGACCCGGGATTTCTGCTTACACGAGCATGTGTGGAAGCTGGAATAGAAGTAGATTGTCTTCCGGGGGCTACCGCATTTGTTCCGGCCCTGGTAAACAGTGGACTTCCAAATGATAAATTTGTTTTTGAAGGTTTTCTTCCGGTTAAGAAAGGAAGACAGACCAGGCTGAAGTTTCTGGCTGAAGAAACCAGAACGATGGTTTTATATGAATCTCCTCACAAACTGATAAAAACTCTTGGAAATTTTGTGGAATATTTTGGAGAAAATCGAAGGGTATCTGTATCCAGGGAGATCACTAAAATGCATGAAGAAACAGTTCGCGGTACTGCGCAGGAAGTCTTTCAGCATTTTACAGATAATCCTCCCAAAGGGGAGATTGTGATAGTGGTAGAAGGAAAATCTTAATCTCTTTGAAAGATCTAATCCGGGAAATAAAACAATGCAAACTTTGTAAAGATCATCTGCCGTTAGGAGCAAACCCTATAATTGAAGCAAATCAAAATTCCAAAATTGTATTAATTAGTCAGGCGCCGGGAAGAGTGGTTCATGAATCTGGAGTTGCCTGGAAAGATCAGAGTGGTAAAAAGCTTAGGGAATGGCTTGGAGTAGACGAGGATACATTTTATAAGGTAGATAATTTTGCAATTCTACCCATGGGTTTCTGTTATCCCGGAAAAGCTAAGACTGGCGACCTGCCACCAAGAAAAGAATGCGCTCCACTTTGGCATAATCCCGTCTGGGACCAAATGAAAAACGTGAAATTAAAGATCATTATTGGATCTTATGCGGCAGACTATTATTTGGGAAAACAGCGGAATCTCACCCAGAAAGTTCAGAATTATAAAGAGTATCTTCCTGAGTTCTGGACCTTACCACATCCATCGCCCGTGAACAGGTTCTGGCGAATGAAAAATCCATGGTTTGAGAAAGAGGTAGTTCCAGAATTACAGGTTAAAATTCGGGATATATTAAGCTGAATAATTAAATTCCGGTAACTTGTTTTTTGCTAATTTCGGCATCAATTCTTTATATATTTTATGCTATGCGCTGGACCTTGAAACCCAAACCCGACCCTATTACCGTTAATGCTCTCGCAGACAGGTTAGGTGTGGGAATTCCGGTAGCGAAACTTCTTGTTCAAAGAGGGATCACCAGTTTTGAGGAAGCCAGAAAATTTTTTAGACCAGATCTAAAAGACCTTCACGATCCTTTCCTGATGAAGGATATGGATAAAGCCGTAGACAGGATCGAGCAGGCTATGGCGAATGGTGAAAACATCATGGTTTATGGAGATTACGATGTAGATGGTACTACAAGTGTGGCGCTGATGTCATCATTTTTGAAATTCCGCTATCCAAATGTGACTACTTATATTCCAGATCGTTATGAAGAAGGTTATGGTGTATCTTACCAGGGAATAGATTATGCAGAGGATAACGATATCCACTTGATCATCGCTCTGGATTGTGGAATAAAGGCGATTGAAAAAGTTGCATATGCAAAGAAAAAGGGTATCGATTTTGTGATCTGTGACCATCACCGTCCCGGCTCTGAAATTCCAGATGCAATTGCCGTTCTGGATCCAAAAAGAGTAGATTGTACTTATCCTTATGATGAACTTTGCGGATGCGGAGTCGGTTTTAAGCTAATTCAGGCGATCACCCGAAAAAACAATGAGCCGGAAGAAACTCTTCTGCCATATTTGGATCTCGTTGCTACCGCGATAGGGGCCGATATTGTTCCAATAACTGGTGAAAACAGAATACTTGCCTATCATGGTTTGCACGTAATTAACGTCGCTCCTAGAAAAGGGATCAGCAGTTTGCTGGGGGATCGCAAGAATGTGAGTATTACCGATGTTGTTTTTATAGTTGCGCCACGTATTAATGCCGCGGGAAGGATGAAACACGGCTTACATGCGGTAAATCTATTAACCGAAGAAGATGAAACGATTTCAGGGCAATATGCCGAAGAGATCGAAGCGTATAATACAGATAGAAGAAGTGCCGACAAAACAATTACTGAAGAGGCCAAACAGCAGATTATTCAGCAAAATGAGGAAGAAAGATTAACTACCGTAGTTTACGATGAAAACTGGCATAAGGGAGTGATCGGGATCGTTGCCAGCCGACTGACAGAAACATGGTACAGGCCTACGTTAGTTTTTACAAAAAGTGGAGAAAAACTGGCTGCTTCTGCAAGATCTGTGAAAGGTTTCGACGTTTACGAGGCTCTGGAAGGTTGTAAAGAATACATAGAACAATTTGGCGGACATAAATATGCTGCCGGTCTCACATTGCTGGAATCTGAATATCTCAATTTCAAGCAGAAGTTTGAAGAAGTGGTTTCAGAAACTATTGATCGGTCTTTACTCACCCCAGAAATTAGTATCGACGCTGAAATACAGCTGAAAGATATTACGCCAAAATTCTACCGGATCCTGAAACAATTCGCGCCATTCGGCCCTGGAAATATGTCGCCGGTTTTCATTAGTAAAGGTTTGACAGATACAGGATTTGGTAAATGCGTTGGCGAGGATAAAACGCATTTAAAGTGTCAGGTTAGGCAGGAGGAAATGGGACCCACATTTGGTGTTATTGGCTTTAATCTTGGTTCTAAATTGAAGATCATCGAACAAGGAAGAAAGTTTGACGCGGTCTATAGTCTTGATGAAAATACTTGGAATGGTAATACGAAGATCCAGTTGAAACTGAAAGATATCAGGGAAAGCGTTTAAGAATTAAGCTTTTTCAAGCTAAGCTTTTCTCCATCAAATTCTGCATAGGTATAATGACTAATCCAGTCTCCGGTATTGATATAGGTTGATTTGCCATTGAGATCTATTTCCAGTGGTAAATGTCTATGCCCGAAAAGGAAATAATCGTAATGTTTGCTTTCCAGTTTTCTTCTGCAGTATTGAATCAGCCATTCTTTATCTTCTCCCAGAAACTCCATATCTTCTTCTCCGGAAATAGCTTTGTTCTTAACCGAAAAGTATTGAGCAAGTGGAACTCCAAGATCTGGATGCAACCATTTGTAGAGCCACTTAGAAAGCGGGTTGGTGAAAACTTTCTTCATCCGTTTATAACCTTTATCTCCGGGACCAAGGCCGTCTCCATGACCGACTAGAAAAATTTTATTATTGAATTCAAACTCCTTTGGTTTATGGTAAACAGGAATATTCAACTCCTCTTCAAAATAATTATTCATCCATAGGTCGTGGTTCCCTACAAAGAAATAAACGGGAATACCACTGTCTTTAATTTCGGCAAGTTTCCCCAGGGTTCGAACAAATCCTTTTGGAACCACATGTTTGTATTCAAACCAGAAGTCGAAAAGATCACCAAGTAAAAAGATAGCCGCAGCGTCATCCTTGATCTTGTCAAGCCATTTAACAAAAACAGCTTCTCTTTCACGGCTTTCCTGCATGGTTGGAGCGCCGAGATGATTATCGCTTGAAAAGTAGATCTTTTTACCTTGAGGGATATTCATAAATGATTTATTGGAGGTAAAGATATAGAAATCTGGATTGTTGTTTAAAAGTCATCCTAAACTTGTTTCAGGATCAATAATATGAGTGCTGAATTCCTTTAGATTGATTTATTAAAATGCGCAAGGGATAGTAGCGGTGAGTTCCTGAATTTTCGAGGGAGCATAAGCGAAAAGCCCTACCCAGAAGAGTTGCGCCCTAATTATTATCACTCGCATACCACTCGGCAAAAGAGGTCTCGGTTTCCTGTAGTTTTAGAGAGTGCAGACTGATATGAGAAGGCAGATGTTTTTTGATCTTTTCAGCAAAATCTATCACCATATTTTCGCTGGTTGGCTGGTAGTTAACCAGGATTACATGATGCCCGCGATCTTTTAATTCTTTGGCTAGCTCCACATGTGGGGTATTCTTATTGAAAACCGTGGCATGGTCGAACTGGTCCACAATTTCAGATTTCACGATCTTCTTAAGATCTCCAAAATCTATCACCATCCCGAACTTAAAGTTATCGCTATCGGTGATTGGCTTACCAATTACAGTAACACTAAGCTTATAGCTATGCCCATGAACATTACGGCATTTTCCATCGTATCCATACAGTGCATGACCGGTTTCAAAAGAAAATTGTTTGGTGATTCTAATATTGCTCATTTCAGCATGTTTTGGTACAAAGATAATTGAATTTTAGTGTCTCAATTTTTAACGTTTAAGAATTTACTTTGTGAAGTATATTTGCGAAATTTTTCAAGTGATGCAAAATACAGATCAGGAACTTTATGAACAGATAGAATTTAAGGAAAACCCGCTATATGAAAGGATCATCGACGATCTTTTGGAAAAAAAATATAGTATTGTCGACGGATTTTTTGATCCCGCAGAGGTTGAAATTCTTAGAAATAACCTTCTAAGTAAATATGAAGAGGAAAATTTTAAGAAAGCGGCCATTGGAAATAAGACGAGCGAGGTAATCGCGCGTTCCATTCGTGGAGATTTTATTCTCTGGATCAATGAAGCAGAAAAAGGAGATGCGGAAGAAATTTATTTCAGAAAAATAAATTCTATGGTAGAATACCTGAACAGAACCTGTTTTATGGGTATTCTCACAAAAGAATTTCACTATGCCGTTTATCCTGAAGGAACTTTTTATAAGCGCCACCTGGATACTTTTCAGAATGATGGCAGAAGAAAACTTTCCATGGTTTGCTATCTGAACAAAGAGGATTGGAAGCCGGAAAATGGTGGAGAACTAGCTATTTATTTTGATGAGGACGGAAAGGAAAAACAAGTTGATATTTATCCATTTCCGGGTAGAGTAGTAATTTTTGAAAGCCAGGAACTGGAACACGAGGTGAAACCTGTGAAAGTCCCAAGATTGAGTATTACGGGCTGGTTAAAAACGAGATAATTAGTTCTTGAACCTTTTATAAACAAATAGTACAATTAGAATAATGGCCAAAATCAGCCAGAAGCCCATTCCACTTAAAAAGCTAAAAAATTCCCAGGTATCCTGATTCATTAATTCTTATATTTTCTAGAGTTTCTAACATTCCAGCGGTGACGGGCAAAGAAGAATAATGCCAATAATACCAGTATCGCTAGTAAATACCAGAAATTCTCGGTTATAAATTCCTGTATTGTCCAACCCCATTCCTGAACTTCACTAGGATCTTTATCTTTAGGTAAATGTTCCTGCATCATGGTTTGGTTTTTAAAGTGTTACGCATTACAATCGCTACAATTATTCCAACAACAAGCCCAACGATGAGGTAAATATTCTCCATAAGAAATTTACCAAGCTCATTAGACTTCAGAATATTAGTTGCTATATAAATAAAATCAAGCAAAAGCATTTACTTCTTGAATTTAGCAAGTGCGGTTTTTGTAAATTCTGAAAGCACTAATTCACCCGAAACCGCTGCTCTTTCATCCAGCAATTCTGGCCAGTGATCTGTATCTTTCCAGAGGATCTTTTTCATTTCTAAAAGTGCCTTTGGATTATATGAAGCCAGTTTCTCTGTGAAAATCTCTACTTCCTTATCCAGTTCCTTCAGGTCATCAAAAACTTTAGCATAAAGTCCTTTCTCCTTCGCCCAGTAAGCATTTTTCCATTCGTGAGCTGCAAGTGTCATTTCAGCAAGTCCGTCTACGCCAATTTTCCTTTCTACCGCCGGAGCAATAACGAACGGACCAATACCAATGCTAAGTTCTGAAAGCTTAACCGCGGCAGCTTCTGTGGCCATGGCATAATCACAGGCAGCAACAAGCCCAACTCCACCTCCAACAGTTTTACCCTGAACGCGACCAACGATCAGTTTTTTACAGTTGCGCATGGCGTTGATCACCTTGGCAAAACCGGAAAAGAATTTTTTACCAGTATCAAGGTCTTCAATTTCGATAAGTTCGTCAAAAGAGGCACCCGCACAAAAGGCTTTTTCACCTTCAGATTTCAATAAAATTAAATTTACTGAATCATCTTCAGATAATTTGTTGATTTCCTTTTCCAGTCTGTCTAAAAGTACAGAGGGAAAAGAATTGCTTGCAGGATGTCCAAATTCAAGGACAGCGATCTTGTTTTCAATATGGGTATATAAACTTCCGTTCTCGCGGCTGGTTGTCATAAATATTCTGTTTTCATCAAAGTTAATGATATTGCAGAAAAGCAACCTTCTACTTAACAGAATCTAAACTTCCTTATGCAGATATTTTCTTCGGAAATAAATAACCAGCGTGCTACTTCTTATGAGCATCCATACGAAAAAGGCGATCCAGATACCATATAATTTTAAACCAAAATGATCTGAAATGAGCAGTGTAGGCGTGAAGCCGAGAAAGGTTGCTACCAATAAAACGTTCCGTAGGTATTTTGCTTCGCCCAGGCCTTTAAAAATTCCATCAAACATAAAGGCAATGGCATTGACAGGCTGCATTAAGAGTACGATCCAGAAAACTGATGAGAAAAGTGCCAGAACGCTAGCTTCTTTATTAAATAATAAGCCAATTTGCTCATAAAATATGGCACAGAGTGCCATCAATATCAACGCGATAAAAACAGCATATTTGCTGATCTTTTTACTGAGTTCCCAAAGGTTCTTATAATCCATAGCTCCAAGTAATTTCCCACCGATAGCATTTCCAGCATTAGCATAACCGTCTATGAAGAAACTGAAGAACAACCAGATATTCATCAAAATACTTTGGGCAGCTATATAGTTCTTGCCATAATCTGTGGCATATGCATTCGCGAGATAAATAGCGAAATTTAGTGCTGCGGTTCTAATAAAGAGATTGGCAGCCATTAGGAGCAGGCCTTTCATCCGCGGATTAATATTAAAACTCAGTTTAAGGTGAAAAGGAGTTTTCCTAAAAAAGAACCAGAAAGCCATGACAAGCATGGTTCCTTGAGCGGCAAGGCTGGCGTACGCGGCACCTTTAAGGTGCATAGGTGGAATAAATCCGTCAATGCCATAAACCAGCAGATAATCCAGTGCAATATTTACTGCAGCCCCGGTGAGACTGCATTTCATTGCCCATAGCGTATTTTGTAAACCTCTAAAGACTCCAAAAATCGCAAATGTCACGAGCGTCAGAGGGTATCCCAATGCCCTGATCTGATAATAATCTTCTGAATATCTAAGAATTAATCCTTCAGCGTTATAAGCACTGAAAATACCTTTAGCGAAGTATGCCGTTGTAGCATAAATAAGCAGGCTAAAAAGAAAATTGAAAAATATAGCTTGCGGAATGAGCGTTTTTACAGCATGCAGTCTATTGGCTCCTAAATGCTGGGAAACAATGGCAGAAATGGCTGTTTTCGTCTGAGCTACAATCCATATGATTGCCGAAAGGAATGATCCAACAATTCCAGCCGCAGCAAGGGCTTCAATTGAATTGTTCTCAACATTACCGATTACAGCGATATCGGTAAGGGAGATCAGTGGTTCTGCAATTCCTGCGATGATAGCCGGAATGGCGATCTTATTGATATTTCTAAAACTTACTGAATTTTCCAAGGGCGACTGTACTGAAAAGCAAATATAGAATGCACTAGCTTAAATAAGCAATTCGTAGCAATAAAATGGTGACTCGCTTTGTTTTGGAAAATAAATTTCACCCAATCTCTGGTAGCCGCGCACTTCATAAAATTTCTGATTTCTTTTATTTTCACTGAAGGTATCCAGCCGAATGGATTCAAAATTATTTACCCGGGCATAATCCTCAGCAAAATCCATTAATTTCTGAGCATGGCCTTTGCCCCAAAAATTTGGATGTGTTGCCAGGCGATGTATATAAATATTATTGTTCGATTTGCTCAGCCATGTGATAGGAATATATTCTTCATCCATAACATCAGTAATCACTATGATCCCAATAATCTCATCTTTAAATTCTATTACGTACAATTCTTCACGTTCAATATCCTTTGAAAGTTTCTCTAGAGAAGGATAATGCTCGTTCCATTGATAAATTCCCCTGGCTATCATCGCATCAGCACAGGCCTCTGTTAGGTTCTTGATCTCGGGAAGTTCAGTAATTACAGCCTTTCTTATCATTTTCAACCCAAAAAATAAACATTTCTATATTTCACAAATTTTGCTACATTTGCTCCAAGCCGGGGGATTAGCTCAGCTGGCTAGAGCGTTTGGCTGGCAGCCAAAAGGTCATCGGTTCGACTCCGATATTCTCCACAAAAAAACCACTGTTTTTGCAGTGGTTTTTTTTATTTTTTATTCGTCATTATTTTCTCCATACTCATCCCAAAGAGTCTTGGAATCAGTTTTTAGAAAATCAATACTTTTATTGATAACGTGTTTGAATTCCTTGGGTAATTCCTCTTTTTCCCATGGATGTTTGGTGCCGAAAACGTGATCTGCATTTTCAACAAGTAACAGTTTTGGTGCAGGACTCCACTCGAATAAATTTCCTGCTTCACCTATGGAAACACTGGTATCGCTACTTCCGTGGGCAATCAGGTGCGGAATTTCGAGTTTTTTAGCCGCCTTTTTAATATTAAGTCGCTCCTTGTTTTCTTTAAAATTTTTGTAAAACTGGTAATGATGAGGTAGTTGACGCCCAGTTCTAGTATTTACTATATACTGAACCCCTTTTTTTTCCCAGGTTTCCAGTTTTTTCCCTTCAGGAAAACGAGATCCAAAGTCTGAAACAGAGGCTAATGTGATTAGCTTCGTGATCCTTTTATCTTCTGCAGCTTTGATCAAAACTATTCCACCACCTCTTGAATGACCAATCAGGTTGATATCATCTGGTTTTATCTGCTTAGCAAACTTGAAGTCTGGTAATAGAATCCAGTCTAAAACCTTCTGAAGATCATCAAGCTCAATGATGTAATTATTATCTCCAAAAGCTTCGATATTCTTGAATTCGGTCAGGTTCTCCGGGTCTGTTCCATTATGGCTAAAATTAAATTTCACGAAGAAAAATCCTTCATGCGCCATCTGTTCACCCATTTTATCCCAGGCACCCCAATCTTTAAAACCTTTGTATCCATGACAAAAGATTACAATTGGTTTTGGTTTGCCATCATCTTTAAAAATTAGATCTGCAACGATCGGCCTGTTATGCTTGCCTTCTATGACAATATTCTTTTCTTTAGAAACTTCCATATTTCTTTTTAATTTCCTTTTCTACAAATGGAATCTCCGGATCGCAGATTTCCATGATTAAATTCTTCAATTCTGTCTGGAACATTTCTAAAGTTTCCTCGGTGATCAAGGCATCTTTTTGTTTTGTTCCTGCAATTTTCTTTTCAAATTTTAAAAATCCTGACTTCAGATTCTTAAATGAAATTATTCCTGCTTCGGCGGGGAATTTAAGGTCTTTCTCCAGCGCAATCAAGGAAGCATAAGTTAAAACCTGAAAACTTTTGGAGTAATTGTCATAATCTTTTGTTATTTCACTCCAGTCGGTAACATTTAAATGTCGCGATTCAACTTTTCCGGTTTTGTAATCTATAATCCTCGGTAATCCATTAGATCTTTCAAATCGATCTACCTTTCCACGAAGATAAACCGAAAAAGGCAGTTTTTCTATGGGAAGTTCTACTTTGAGATCTTTTTCGATCTGAACGATTTCAATTTCTTCACCTTCCCGAATCCTTTTTAATTCAAACTTCAGGAAATTTTGTAAATAGCGTTTAGCAACCTCAAAAATGAGTAGATTTTTCCCTTTTTCCAGCGGTATTTTGCTATAAGTAGAGGAGAATTCATTAGCAATTTCAGAATCGCCTCTTTTCGAAAATTCAGTGATCACCTCTTTAGTGATCATTTTACCTTCAAAAGGTTTATATAAATTTTCCAGGGCATTGTGCACTACCGTTCCCAGGGTGTTAAAAGCTACGGTTTCCTCAACCTCATCCTGGTCTCTCACTCCAAGAATATATTGATGATAGAAATCCAGTGGATTACGGATATAGGTAGTAAGGGCGGAAGGTGAAAATCCTGAATATGCCAGCGATCTAAGTCTTTCCATCATTTCAGGAGTTTTATGAACTTTCTTCAAATTTTTATTCAATCTTGGAACTTCAGGACTTATTAAAATTTTTCTCAAAGAATGGGCTGGCTGATTTTCAATTTCAAGCTGGGTAATAAATCTGCTTTTTTCTCCTGAATTAAGCCCGTCTGCTTCAGTATTATATAGAAGGAATACATTTTTAGCTCTTTGCATCAACCTGTAAAAATGATAAGTATAGACAGCATCTTTTTCACGATACGTAGGCAGTTTATATTCCTGTTTAAGATCATAAGGAATAAATGAATTATCAGATTTTCCTGCAGGAAGTACACCTTCATTCAAAGACGTAATGATCACTGTTTCAAAATCGAGCGCGCGAGACTCCAGCATTCCCATTAATTGTAGACCCTGAAAAGGTCTACCCTGAAAATCCAGGGTTTCTGTACTTACCATTTCCCGGTAAAAACCATATAAAGCTTTTATAGATTTTAAATGAGGATATTTTTCATTCAGGGTGCTAAGTTTATTGAATAGCACATGAAAATGATAAAGAAATTCAAGACCAATTTTATCATCCTTTTCCCTGAGGTAAGTTTTTAAAGCCTGGATGATTTTTTGTGCATCTTCAAGAAATTTTGAAACCGAATCTTTTTTTGGCTGGAAAGATGCTGCTATCAGAACCCTAAACTCTTCGGGAAAAGATGCGATAATGGCTTCTGGTTCCATATACACCCGATTTTCTGAATTTATCTTTACCATGAGCTTTTCAGCTGGTTCCTGAAGAATAGGGTTTAAGGAAGGATGATTAATGATAGAAATTATATCCTTGTAATAAAAGTTTTCGGTTTGATTGAAATGAATCTGAAAAAGACTTTCAAATAAAGAATTAATCGGAGCATTTTTCACAGGAAATCCCATGGTAATATTCAATTCGGTGATTTCTTCAGGTAGTGAATTTAGAACTGGTAATAATAGCTCCTCTTCTCCAAGGACTATGGCCGTATTTTCCAATTGCTCTTGGGTTAATCCGGTAAGTATTTCCCCTAGATATTTCGCCTGACCAATATTCTTAGGAACACCAATCAGCTCAATGTTTTTTTCTTTTTCGTAATTAGATAAAAATTCAGCAGGCTTGTGGTCCTGGTAGAATTTCCAGTTTTTGAGGTAGTCTCTAATAAATATTGAGGCTCCATGATCTTCATCTTCATAAAGCAGTTTATCAATATCCCAGTAAACGTCTGCCTTGCCTGCAGCCAACATTTTCTGAATGATAAGTTGTTCCGCTGCATTTAAAGCGTTAAAACCTATGAAGACATGTTTTTGATCATTTGAGGAAATATAATCAACAATATTTCCAGCAGCCTGCCTGTAAATAAGTCCCTGATATCCCTGATTCTTAGACAATAGTCTATTTGAAAGGGCTTCATAAAAGTCTGGCAGACTTTTCCAGAATTGAAGATACCTTTTAATGAGATCTGTCTTTTCTTCTTTTAAATACCAGTGATTGATATCCTGGATTCCTGATAAATAATTGAAAAATGGTTGATGATCTATGAGATAGCGATCTATTTCATTGAAATCATGAATAAGGCTTTGTGCCCAGGTAATGAAAGTTTCAAAATCCTCCTGGCTTTCTTTTGAGGTGAGTTGTTTATAAACCTCGTAGAATTCAAATAAACTGATAGTATTATCTATAGACTCAAGATTTGAAATGACTTCAGTAAACTCCTCGATGCTATAAATAACCGGAGAAAAGATATTCTTTTCTGAAATTTCTGCAAGCTCTTTTAGCAGGTATGAACCGGCTCTCTTACTGGGAAGAATAAAAACGATATCTGATAGAGGAGTTTCAGCATCCTTAAGCTTCTGTAGAACTTCGCGTATAAATGATTCCATAGGCCTAAAATAAAAAACGCCCCGCAATGCGGAGCGTTTTTTAAGATGTTTTAAAAAAGGAATACTAGTTTTCTTCCTCTTCCATGTTTTCACCAGACTTATCTTTCATCTCTTTATCCTTGTCTAAAGAAATTTCAACACGTCTGTTATCTTGTCTTCCTTTTGCAGTACTGTTAGTAGCAATTGGTTGAGTTTCACCGTAACCTTCAGAAGTCAATCTGTTAGCAGGTACTCCATTCTCTTGTAAGAAAGATTTAACTGAAGCAGCACGCTCTTTTGAAAGCTTCATGTTGTAAGCATCACTACCAGTGCTATCTGTATGTCCTTCTATGTGGAAGATAGTTTGTGGATACTCATTCATGATCTCAACGATTGAATTAAGAGCATCTTCAGATTCAGTTCTGATAGTAGCTTTATTCAAGTCGAAAAGTACAGTTTTAGAATATTCGTTAAGTTCAGAAATTACTTCTGCAGTTGGTTCTGGACATCCGTTAGATGCAGCAGGACCAGCTTCTTCTGGACACTCATCATCTTTGTCTAGTACACCGTCACCATCAGTATCAGGCCATGGGCATCCGTCGTTTTCAGCAGGACCAGCTTCTTCTGGACACTCATCTTCATCATCTCTTACACCATCACCGTCAGAATCTGGACATCCGTTCATTTCAGCAAGACCAGCAACTTCAGGACAGTCATCATCAGGATCAGCTACACCGTCACCATCAGAATCAGGACATCCGTCAAATTCAGCAAGACCAGCTTCATTTGGACATGCATCCTGACGATCTTCGATTCCGTCACCGTCAGTATCAGGACAACCATTGAATTCTTCTAGACCTGGTTGCTCAGGACATTCGTCATCTTTATCATAGATTCCGTCACCGTCAGTATCAGTTCCTCCGAAGATGAATTTGATACCAGCAGCATGTTGGAAATGAGTAGCAGTTTCAGTTTCAAATACGTGCTTATACTTAGACTCTAAAGTAAGAGCTACGTGATCTGAAAACCAAAAGTTAAGTCCTACTTTTCCGTTTAAAGTAGCAGCATCAAGATTTGAGATATCCTCTCCATCCTGATCACCAATCCAGGTATAACCACCACCAATACCAACAACAGGATCAATCCATCCGTCATTTAGCATTGCTCTAAGGCTGTAGTCTAATCCAAGATCTACTGCATAGTAAGAAAGATCTGGAATAGATCTGTCTCCGTATTTGTCAAGCTGATTGATAGTACCAGTCAATTCACCTACAAGACCAGCTCCTAAATATCTAGATACAGATAATTTAGAAACAGCAGGTAGAATGTTCCAGTGATCTCCAGAGTTAAAATACTCATCGAACATACCACCTAGAGGTGCGTCTTCACCTGTAGGATAGAAATCAACTGCATTGGTTCCAATACCAATTGCCCATGGGTTGTCAGCATCCTGTGCCTTAACCGAAGTAAAGCCAAATATCAGTAATGTGGCCAGTACAATTTTGCTAAGATGTTTCATATTTAATAGTTTAGTTTTAAGTGTTAATTGTAAGCAAAAGTATATGCTTAATGCATATTAACAAAAGTAAAAATAATAAAGTTTTCTTAATTACAGCGCGTTTCCAAGCGATTTGTACGCATTTTATTACCTGAATATCAACAGTTTTGATAATAAAATAATAACTTTTTGAAGTCTAAAAATTTTTAAATGACCTTTAGTTCTTTACCTACCTTCTTAAATGCGTTGATTGCCTTGTCCAAATGTTCTTTCTCATGAGCAGCAGATAATTGTACTCTAATTCTAGCTTTTCCTTTCGGAACCACCGGATAAAAGAATCCAATTACATAAATACCTTCTTCCAGTAATTTGTCTGCCATGTCCTGAGATAATTTGGCATCATGCAACATAACCGGAACAATTGCAGCTTCACCATCAATAATTTCAAATCCGGCCTCTTTAATACCTTTCTTGAAATAAGCTGTATTATCTTTTAGTTTTTTGCGTAGACTGTCATCTGTCTTAAGCATATCAAAAACTTTGATCGAAGCTCCTACGATTGCCGGCGCGAGTGAATTTGAAAATAGATAAGGTCTTGATCTTTGTCTCAATATCTCGATGATCTCTTTTTTAGCAGTAGTATAACCGCCCATGGCACCACCAAGCGCCTTTCCTAAAGTTCCGGTAATGATATCTACCCTGTCTAAAACTCCTTTTTCTTCTAGAGTTCCAATTCCATTTTCACCAATGAAACCTGTAGCATGGCACTCATCAATCATGACTAGTGCATCATATTTATCTGCCAGGTCACAAATCTTATCCAGAGGAGCTACCAGCCCATCCATAGAAAATACTCCGTCAGTAACGATGATCTTAAATCTTGCGCCTTTATCGTTTGCATCTTTTAATTGCTTTTCAAGATCTTCCATATTCCCGTTTTCGTAACGGTATCTTGCAGCCTTACATAATCTAACTCCATCGATGATCGAGGCATGATTCAATGAATCTGAAATGATTGCATCCTCTTTCGTCAATAAAGGTTCGAATATACCTCCATTAGCATCAAAGCATGCAGCATAAAGAATAGTGTCCTCCGTCCCATAGAAATCGGCGATTTTTTGCTCCAGTTCTTTATGAATATCCTGGGTTCCACAAATAAATCTTACACTGGACATTCCAAAACCATGCGTGTCCATGGTATCTTTCGCCGCCTGAACAACTTCCGGATGAGAAGAAAGTCCTAAGTAATTATTCGCGCAAAAATTGATCACTTCCTGCCCGGTTGATATTTTAATTACTGCGTCCTGGGCTCCGGTAATGATCCTTTCCCTTTTATAAAGTCCGTCATTCTTGATCTCTTCAATTTCCTTTTCTAAGTGTTCTTTTATCTTTCCGTACATAATCGGTTCTTTTAGGTCTGATTAATTTTAATCTTTTCTAAACAGGAGTTTGCTCCTGTTATAATTCACAAATTTAAATTTCTTTTACACATTCTTAATGATAATGGGATTATTGGTATAAACCAATAGACATTTTTCAATTTCATATCCCATAGCGCCAAGGGCATTGGCGTAATTGCTAACCTGCCTGGTATGAGTATCTACAAATCCTCCGGTTTTATAGTCAATAATTATAGCTTTATTGCCTTCTAAATTTATTCGGTCAGGTCTTAAACGCTGTCCTTCCGTAGTAATGATCTCTTTTTCATTCAGGCTGGTAGCATTATTTGAATAGAATTGTTTTAATTCCGGATGCGAAATAATTCCTGAAATGAGTTCAGAAATTTCTTCTTTTGAAATTTCCGTGATCAAGCCTGAATTTACCGCCCATTGCAAAGCCTTTTCCATATCATCTGAATGATTGATACGCGCCAGGATCTCGTGAGCGATCTCTCCTTTTTCAATAGCTTCCTGTTGCGTGGAATCCCATAATGACCCAGATCTGGTCACAATATGAACTGCCTTATTCTGAGTTGCAGAAGAAAAATAATGCTCATTAGAAACGCTGTTATTTCCTGAATATCCTGTATTTATTATATTATCTGGATCACCAAATTCATATTCCAAACCATCGTTCCATTTTCCAGAAGATCTTAAATAATCTGAAAGTAAATCTGAAATATTAGGGGAGGACTTTGCTTTTTGATGATAATTTGAAAGAATATAAAGTTGCTGAGCGGCCCTGGTGCAAGCTACATAAAGGACATTAAGGGTATCCAGTTCATTTTTATAAATAAGATCCTTGTAGGCATCAGCAGCATTTTCATTCCAGTTTAGCATTTTTTGCGATGCGCTCACATAAGCTACCGGGATATTTTCATCATTTATATTCAGCCATAAATTATCATTACGCGTATCCTGTAAATCTGAATTTGCAAAAGGATAGATAACTACCGGGAATTCCAGACCTTTCGATTTATGAATGGTCATGATCTGCACGGCATTATCTGTTTCGGGAACCACAATGCTTAATTTATCTTTTTTCTGCTCCCATTTTTCCAGAAAATCATTGAGACTGTTGGATGTTTTCTGAGCAGTCTCGAATACAAAATCTAAAAAGAACTGAATATAGGCATCAGATTTTTCGACTAAACTAAAACAGCGGATGATATATTCAACAGATTCATACAGGGAAAGTCTTTTTAATTCCTCCATTTGGAAGTCTATATTCCGCTCTTTCAACCAATCAAAAAACGCGGTTCCATGCATAGGTAGACTTTTCACGAGAAGAAGATGCGCTTCTTCAGTCTCTACAAAATTTTCAGCCAAATAATCAAATATTGAGAGTTTAAGCTGATCATCTTCGGGATTCATGGAATAGGCCAGAAGATGAATAATAAACCGAACTTTTGGAGACTGTGCCAGTAATAAGGTTTCCGAGGAAATTACGGGAATACCATGATCGCTCAAAAATTCTGCGATAGCCACCCCTTCGTTTCTGCGCCTGGTAAGTATACAGATATCTTTTCTGTTCATCCCTTTCGCATCCAGGCTTTTTATAATGTCCAGGATCTTTTCGGGATAGATCTCCATTTCTTCTTCACGATTGGCAACTTCAACAAAACTGATGTTCACAAAACCGAAATCTCCTTTTTTTGGAGTTTGCCTGGAGGCCTTGAAAAGGTCAGCATATTCAGGATAGCTTAGAACTGATGCCGCATACTGGAAAAAACTATTATTGAAATTTACTACCTCAGAACCACTTCTGTAATTATCGGGAAGGTTCACAACCTGCTGTTCCAATTGAAATGGTCTGTCTGCCAGGTTGCTTAGGTCTATAAGTTGCTCCGCTCTACCGCCGCGCCAGCGATAAATGCTTTGTTTCGCATCACCCACGATAGTGAGACTTGACTTGGTTTCAGTTCCGGAAAGATTATGACTTATCAATGGTATGAGATTTTCCCATTGCATGTTTGATGTATCCTGAAATTCATCAACGAAATAATGCTGGTAGCGTTCACCGAGTCTTTCATATATAAATGGTGCAGGCTGATCTTTAACCTGCTCGCTGATTTTCGGATTAAATTCTGAAATAAGTACCAGGTTTTTCTCCTTTTTGATTTCTTCTACTTCCCGGTTAATTTCATTCAACAGGGAAAGCTGGATTAGATTTTTTCTGATCTCATTTAGGAACTCTATACTGAAAAATGCCTTTTTAGAGGCGTCGAAGATTTCAGCGATTTGTGGCTGATTAGCATCCAGGGCCATTTTCGCGTCTTCACTGGCTTTCTTGGGGTATAAAGGCTGATCAGCGATTTTCTCTGCCCATTTCGCCTGGAAATTCACTGAAAGATTACCCGATTGCAGTTTTCTGAAATGTTTAGGTACATACTGTCCGCTAAAATCTGATTCCTGGATTCCTTGATTATGCAACAACTCAAAGAAAGAGTCTGCAGAAAGTTTGATGGTTTCTTCCGCGATCTTAATATCTGCTCGGAGTTTTTTACCAAATTTTTCAAAATCTTCCAGAGTTTTTTCTTTAAGAAGCTGAATAGGCTTTTGATGGTTTTCATTAATCAGCAGCTTTGAAATATTAAAAAGATCCCGGCTTATATCCCAGCTTTTGTCGTCATCAGTTTTAGTTAATGTATAATTCACCAGCACCTTAGTTAATTTTTCATCGGTACCAGCACGATTGATAAGGCTATCAACAGCTTCCATTAGAACTTCATCAGCGCCAAGCTCTACCTCGAAATTCATTGGAATTCCCAGGTCCCTCGCAAAAGTTCTCAGGACCCTATGAGTAAACCCATCGATGGTAGAGATCTCAAAAGCAGCATAATTATGAATAATACTTTTGAGAATATCGATTGATTTCTGTCTTATAATCTCAGCAGGATACCTGGTTTCTTCAATTATAGATTTAAATAAAGGATTGTTTTCTGAAGTAGTTTCAGGCTTTGAAAAAGCGGCCAGGCTTTCAATTATCCTGGACTTCATTTCTCCAACGGCCTTATTCGTAAAGGTAATAGCCAGGATATTTTTGTACCTGTCTCGCTTAGGAGAATTGAAAAGAATGCTGAGATATTCTTTTACGAGGGTAAAGGTTTTACCTGAGCCTGCTGAGGCATTATAAATTGTAAAGGTATTTTTCAAATAAGACGTTATTATTGAATTTGGTAAAGATGCTAAAAATTTAAATTTAAAATAAAAAGTCCTTTTTAGTGGCTGGTGCTTTTAAGTATTTTATAACACTAAAAAATTTCCTTTAAAACCCTTAATGGCTAAATTTGGGTGAGTTTAAGTACTAATCACTAAAAAATCAGATAATTATGTCTTTTGAATTACCAAAATTAAAATATGCCTTTGACGCATTAGAGCCACATATAGATGCAAAAACTATGGAAATTCACCATGATAAGCATCATGCTGGTTATACCAAAAAGTTGAATGACGCTATTGAAGGAACTGATATGGACGGAAAGAATATCGAGAACATTTTAAAAAATCTTGATATGTCTAATAAAGCAGTTCGTAATAATGGTGGAGGTTTTTATAACCACAGCCTTTTCTGGGAAATTATGTCTCCTGATGGTGGTGGAAAGCCAGAAGGCGAACTTGCCAGTGCAATAGATTCAGCTTATGGTTCATTTGAAGCTTTCAAAGAAGAATTTTCAAAGGCTGCAGCTGGACAATTTGGATCAGGATGGGCCTGGCTTTGTGTCCACAGTGGAGGAAAAGTTGAAGTTTGTTCAACTCCAAACCAGGATAACCCAATTATGCCTGAAGTTGGATGTGGAGGAACTCCAATCTTAGGTCTTGATGTATGGGAGCACGCTTATTATTTAAATTACCAGAACAAACGTCCTGAATATATAGATGCATTTTTTAATGTGATCGACTGGAAAGAAGTTTCAAGTCGTTACGCTAAGGCAAAATAATTAAAGCTATATAAACTGAAAAAGGTCGCTACTAGCGGCCTTTTTTTATGTCCTCACTTCAATTATATCCATAAAAAAAGGCGGAATAAATTCCACCTTTTTTTGCCCCAAATCTACCATGAACTTAACCTACTTATGCTATGGTATAGTAAATATAAAACGAATAATCTTTGCAGTTTTAGTTTTTAGACGAACTACCTGAAAATTAGTTAAAATACTGTTTTTCAGTTTTTTGTACCGTTTATAGATAATATTGGTATCTCAGGTATAGATTTTAATCTGAATTAATTCCATAAAAAAAGGCGGAATTAAAATTCCACCTTTTTTTGCCCCAAATCTACCATGAACTTAACCTACTTATGCTATGGTATAGTAAATATAAAACGAATAATCTTTGCAGTTTCAGTTTTTAGATGAACTACCTGAAAATTAGTTAAAATGCTGAAAATCAAAAATATGAAGGTATTCCGACGATGAATTTCTTGAAATAATTGCAATTAGGAATGAGTAGAAATAAAAAAAGGCGGAATGAATTCCACCTTTTTTTGCCCCAAATCTACCATGAACTTAACCTACTTATGTTATGGCAATACTAATGTAGATAGAATTGTCCTACACACAAAGAATTTTAGATTAAGTGCAATTATATTAGTTAAAAGGTAAATTTCTAATAAGCTCGATCCTTTTTACCTTCGAAAAAGTTCATAAATGCTCTATTCACGACTCTGTTACCTCCAGCAGTGGGATAATCTCCCGTAAAATACCAATCTCCTAAATTTTTTGGACAGGCTTTATGTAGATTTTCCACTGTCTGATAGATCACTTTTACATCTGCATTCACATCATCATCGCTCAATAATTCAGATATTTTATCAGAAATTTCTTCATTGGTGAATGGTTCGTAAATTTCTTTAACAAAATTCTGAACCTCCTTGTCATCAAGATCTACTTGTTTTTTACACTTATTATAAACTTGTTCCACCAGCTCATATTGGCCATTATCTTTTAATAGTTCAAGAGCAGCCCTGAAAGCGACAAGATCCTCCAGCCTGGCCATATCTATACCATAGCAATCAGGATATCTAATTTGAGGTGCGGAAGAAACCACGACAATCTTCTTTGGTTTCAACCTGTCCATCATCTTGATGATACTCTTCTTAAGAGTAGTACCTCGCACGATACTGTCATCAATAATTACTAGGTTATCGTCTGGTTTAACCACTCCATAAGTCACATCATAGACATGAGCTACCAGGTCATCCCTGCTGCTGTCCTCAGTTATAAAAGTTCTAAGCTTAACATCCTTTATCGCGATCTTTTCAGTTCTAAGACGATGAGAAAGTATCTCCTGAAGTCTGGCATCGGTTAGCGTTTCTTTTTCTTCAAGTATTGCCTCGTTCTTTTGCTTGTTCAATTCATCCTGCGCAGCTTCCACCATACCGTAGAAGGAAGTTTCCGCCGTATTTGGGATGAATGAGAAAACCGTTTTCAGGGTATCATGTTCAATTGACTTCAGCACATCTGGCATCAATAGTCTACCCAGCATTTTACGTTCCTGGTAAATTTCAGCATCACTACCTCTGGAAAAATAAATTCTTTCAAAAGAACAGGCTTTGCGCTCTAAGGGTTCAATGATCTCCTTAATGGAAACATCTCCGTTTTTCTTGGTGATAATGGCATTTCCAGGAGGTAATTCATGAACATCCTCAAAATCTACATTGAAAACAGTCTGAATCACCGGTCTTTCTGAAGCAACCACAACCACTTCATCATCTTTATAATAATAAGCAGGCCTAATTCCCGCAGGATCACGAAGAACGAAAGAATCTCCATGCCCTATAAGTCCGGCCATGGCGTAACCACCATCCCAGTTCTTTGAAGACTTTTTGAGGATTTTTGCGACGTTCAGTTGTTCCGCTATAACTGGTGACGCTTCTACTTTTGAATATCCTTCCTTCTTAAGCTTTTTATATAATTTACGGACTTCAGAATCCAGGAAATGACCAATTTTTTCCATTACCGTAACCGTATCAGCTCTTTCTTTAGGATGCTGACCTAATTCAACAAGGTTGTTAAAAAGCTTGTTTACATTGGTCATATTAAAGTTTCCGGCTACAATAAGATTTCGGTGCATCCAGTTATTCTGCCGTAAAAAGGGATGAACGCTTTCAATACTATTCTTACCGAAGGTACCATAGCGAACATGCCCCAGGAAAACTTCGCCTAAATAAGGGATATGTTTTTTCTGAAGTTCAGTATTATCAGCTAGTTCAGGATTCGCTTTGATCTCGTCGTTAATACGCTGGTTGATCTGCTCAAAAATATCCTGAATAGGTTGTGCCTGATTTGAACGAACACGGCTAATATATCTTTCCCCCGGAATAGTATTCAATTTAATGCTGGCAAAACCTGCACCATCCTGACCACGGTTGTGTTGCTTTTCCATCATCAGATACATTTTATTTACACCATAAAATGCCGTCCCATATTTTTCCTTATAATAATCAAGAGGTTTTAAAAGCCTTATGTGTGCAATTCCGCATTCGTGTTTTAAAGCATCACTCATATCTTAGTTTCCTTTTTGGAATTTAGTTGTGTTTGTCACAAAAAAAGCCCTGAAATTACAGGGCGTTATATTTAATCAAGTTGTGTTTCAAATTGTGTAAGTTTCTTAAACTCGTCAAGTCTCTTACTCATCTCATCGCTCGTAAGCGATTGCATCCGCTCTGTTCCGAATTTTTCTACACAGAATGAGGCAAGATTCGAGCCATAAATAATGGCGCTTTTCATATTTTCAAAGGAAATGTCCCCGGTTCTTGCAAGATATCCAATAAATCCACCTGCGAATGTGTCTCCAGCTCCAGTTGGATCAAAAACTTCTTCCAGCGGTAATGCCGGGGCAAAAAAGATCTGTTCCTTATGAAAAAGTAAAGCTCCGTGCTCCCCTTTTTTAATTACAACATATTTAGGTCCCATCTCTTCGATCTTGCGCGCAGCTTTTACCAGTGAATATTCTCCTGAAAGCTGTCTTGCTTCTTCATCATTTATGGTAATAACATCCACCTTTTCGATGACTTTCATTAGGTCATCCAGGCTATTATCCATCCAGAAGTTCATGGTGTCCAGTACTACAAGCTTTGGGTTTATAACCTGTTCCAAAACACTAAGTTGAACCAGTGGGTGAAGATTTCCCAGCATTACATATTCAGAGTCTTTAAAATTCTCAGGAACTACTGGTTGAAAATCTGCAAGTACATTTAATTGCGTATCCAGTGTATCTCTGCTATTAAGATCATTGTGATATCTACCACTCCAGAAAAAAGTTTTTCCGCCTTCAACAACTTCAACACCTTCTATGTCGATTCTGTTATTTTTTAAAAGGTCCAGGTATTCCTGAGGGAAATCTTCTCCTACCACAGATACCACAGCGCTATTTATATCAAAATTAGCCGCTGAAAGACCTATATAGGTGGCTGCACCACCAAGGATCTTATCGGTTTTTCCAAATGGGGTTTCAATAGCATCGAACGCAACGGTTCCAACAATAAGTAATTTACTCATAACGGGTTTTAAAATGACGCTGCAAATATACAGTTTGTTTTTCAAGGTATAAACCTCAAATCCCAGACTAAATGTTAAGCTTTATATCCATTATCTTCCGGAAGATTTTTTCCTTTGGAAGCTGAAACGGCCAGGGCATCACATCGCTCGTTTTGTGGGTGGTCATTATGACCTTTGATCCATTGAAATTGAACCTGGTGTTTTCTGAACTGTTTCATAAACTCTATCCAAAGATCTGTATTCTTCCTGTTTACATAGTTCTTTTTCTCCCAGCCAAAAACCCAGCCTTTATTCACAGCATCTGCTACATATTTTGAATCTGTAAAAACCTTTACGGGTGTTCCTGGATTCTTTAGTTTCTTCAAAGCATCAATAACAGCCAAAAGTTCCATCCTGTTATTTGTAGTTAATTTGAATCCATTAGAAAATTCTTTGCGGTAAGGTTTGCCAACCCATTCCATAACGATACCATAACCTCCGGGCCCTGGATTTCCTCTCGCGGCACCGTCGGTGTATATATGTACTTTAGGAGTTTGCACTAATCGTTTTTTTCTAGTAGTTGCTGAATAACTTCTGGGAAATGTCTGTATTCCAACTCATGAATCTTATCTGCGAGGCTATCGGCCGTATCCTCAGGATCAATTGAGGCAGTAGCCTGGAAAATGGTATTTCCCTCATCATATTTTTCATTGACATAATGAATAGTAATTCCACTTTCACTTTCCTTGTTTTCAATCACAGCTTCGTGAACTCTGGAACCGTACATGCCTTTTCCGCCGTATTTTGGAAGCAACGCAGGATGAATATTGATGATCTTTTCAGGAAATTCCCTGATTATATTAGATGGGAAAAGCCATAAGAATCCAGCCAGTACAATAAGGTCCGGATTCATATCTTTCAATATATTTAAAACATCATTTGTGTGATATAAAGCCTCGCGATCAAACAGCAATGCTTTTACATTGAGGTTGTGCGCTCTTTTCAATGCGCCTGCAGATCTTTTGTTAGAAAGTACCGCTACAACTTCGGTTTTATCTGAATTTTGGAAGAATTTGATGATATTTTCGGCGTTGGTGCCAGAACCTGAAGCAAATATTACAATCTTTTTTTTGTTTCCACTTTCTTTCTCACTCAAAATAAGGCTGTTAACATTTATTAGGATGTAAAATTAATTGCTTTCAATGAATTTTATGTAAATTACCATCACATTTTTAGAGGAAAAATCGGTTTTAAAATAAAGTTTTTTATTTTTGCCACCTAATCAAAATTAAAATAAAAAATTATGTCAGACATTGCATCAAGAGTAAAAGCTATTATCGTTGACAAATTAGGAGTTGACGAGAATGAAGTTGTAAACGAAGCCAGCTTCACCAACGACTTGGGTGCTGATTCACTAGACACAGTAGAATTGATCATGGAATTTGAGAAGGAATTTGATATTCAGATCCCAGATGATCAGGCAGAGAACATTGCTACTGTAGGTCAGGCAATTTCATATATCGAAGACGCTAAGAAATAAATCAACACACCATATGGAGTTAAAGCGAGTAGTAGTTACAGGCCTTGGTGCCTTAACCCCAATTGGTAACAATTTAGAGGAATATTGGGAAGGGCTTAAAAACGGTAAAAGTGGTAGTGCACCTATCACTTATTTTGATACCGAAAAGTTCAAGACTAAATTCGCTTGCGAACTCAAAAACTTCAATCCTCTTGATCATTTTGATCGTAAGGAAGCAAGAAAGCTTGATAGATTTGCTCAATATGCGATGGTATCTGCAGACGAGGCTATCGAGGATTCAGGAATTGACCTTGATACGGTAGACAAATTTCGCGTCGGCGTGATTTGGGGAGCCGGGATAGGTGGTCTTGAAACTTTTCAAAACGAAGTTATCAATTATGCGGAGGGCGATGGTTCTCCAAGATTCAATCCTTTCTTTATTCCGAAGATGATCGCAGATATTGCTCCTGGTAATATTTCGATCAAACACGGATTTATGGGAGCAAATTACACCACCGTTTCAGCTTGTGCATCATCTGCAAATGCTATGATAGATGCCTTGAATAATATTAGATTGGGACTTAGTGATGTAATTGTTTCAGGAGGATCTGAAGCTGCAGTAGCGATAGCAGGAATGGGCGGATTTAACGCAATGCATGCCCTTTCCACAAGAAATGACAGTCCTGAAACTGCATCAAGACCTTTTGATGCCACGAGAGATGGATTTGTACTTGGTGAAGGTGCCGGAGCGCTTATATTAGAAGAATATGAGCATGCAAAAGCAAGAGGAGCCAAGATCTATGCTGAAGTACTGGGCGGAGGATTATCTTCAGATGCCTACCATATGACTGCGCCACACCCTGAAGGAGATGGAGTAGTTGCTGTAATGAAGAATTGTCTTAAAAATGCCGGATTAAAGCCTGAAGATGTTGATGCTATCAATACCCATGGTACTTCTACACCTCTTGGAGATGTTGCTGAATTGAAAGCGATTTCCAAAGTGTTTGGTGAACATGCAAAAACGATGAATATCAACTCTACCAAGTCTATGACCGGGCATCTGCTGGGAGCAGCCGGAGCTATTGAAGCGATCGCGGCAATCCTTTCCATGAAGCATGGAATTGTTCCTCCTACGATTAACCACGAGCATATCGATGAAAACATTGATCCAGAATTGAACCTTACTTTGAACAAGGCTCAAAAGAGAGATGTAAAGATCGTAATGAGTAATACTTTTGGTTTTGGAGGTCACAATGCTTGTGTGGTGTTTAAGAAACTTGACGAATAAACAATGAGTGTTATTCGTAACATATTAAATTCCCGTTCTTCTCAAGGCGGGAATTTTTTTAATACCCTATCTCAAATTCTTGGCTTCAAACCAAAATCTCTCACTCATTACAAAAAGGCCTTCACTCATCGTTCCTTGAATAGAAAGGATGAAGAAGGAAATGCGATCAACTTTGAACGCATGGAATTTCTGGGGGATGCCATGCTTAGCGCAGTAGTGGCTTCACATTTGTTCAAAGCTGTCCCGGGTGGTAATGAAGGATATTTAACCAAAATGCGGTCTAAAGTGGTTAGCCGTAAACACCTGAATGAACTGGGAAAGGATCTTGGATTGATCAAGCACGTCCAAACTAATATCCCAAAGGAGCAATTTGGTGTGAATATTCACGGCAATCTTTTTGAGGCATTAGTTGGAGCGATCTACCTGGATCGGGGCTACAAATATTGTGAGCGTTTCATTTATGAACGGGTAATAGATCCTTATGTAGATATCGAGCAACTGGAAGGAAAAGTGATCAGTTATAAAAGCCTGGTGATTGAATGGTGCCAGAAAGAAAAGAAGGAATTTGATTTTAATGTATATGAAGATACCGGGAATGATGAACTTAAACATTTCGCGGTAAAACTGCGTATTGAAAATCGCGTTGTTGCTAAGGCAAGAGCTACTTCAAAAAAGAAAGCTGAAGAAAAAGCCTCAAAAAGAGCCTATTATGCTCTTCAGAATAAAATGGATTAAATTTTGAAGATTTAACTTAAACTAAAACGTTTTCGTAAAAAATTATGAATTTTAAGGCCTTAATATCTTCATTTTGTTAATCATATATTATCTTTAACCTTAAAGTATAAGTTTATGCAATCGCATAAAACGCTTCTGGAAGTTGAAGATGAGTATTTTAATTTGATCGCCATTTATTCCTCACTTGAAGGATATAAAATGGCGTATTTTTTAAATAAGTATCTTAAAGTCAGGCTTGAAAGAGAGCCAAGAGATATTGACTTTAATCATAACGAATATGATGCTTTTTATGCTCTGTATTCACATAAAGACCCAAATTCCTATTATAGCTTAGATCTTGTTGCAAATAGATTTAAGGGTGAACCGAAAAGAATTCTTAGTTCTGGTTCACTTTTCGAAGAAGAGGAATTGAGTCCTCAGGAAGTAAATCTGATTCCTGAATACAACAAGGTTGATTATTTTTTAAAGATTAGTGAAGAAATAAGACCGAAGGAATTTAACCGTGTTTTGAACAAAATAGGGCAAATACCCGGAGTTCAGGCTGCATATGCGATTGATATTGATAATTTAAAATCCAAACAAAATCTAATATTCGAATAATGCCTACCAACAAAAAAACAAAAATAGTCGCAACGCTGGGCCCTGCAACCAGTAGTAAGGATGTATTAAGAAAAATGCTGCAGGAAGGCGTGAATGTTTTTCGTATCAATTTCTCTCATGCAAATTATGACGATGTTAGAGAAAGGATCAAAATGATCAGGGAATTGAACGAAGAGGATGGATTCAATGCTGCTATTCTTGGAGATCTTCAAGGACCAAAACTTAGAGTTGGGGTGATGAAGGAGGAAGTTGTGGTGAATGAAGGCGATCAGATTGTCTTTGCGACCGGAAAGGAATTCAAAGGAACAGCAGAAAGAGTTTACATGAATTACGATTCCTTCCCTAAGGATGTAAAAGCCGGGGAAAGAATTCTTCTTGACGATGGTAAACTTATCTTTGAGGTGGTGAAAACCAATAAGAAGGATGAGGTTAAAACTAAAGTTATCCAGGGAGGACCTTTAAAATCTAAAAAAGGAGTAAATCTTCCCAATACAAATATCTCACTTCCGGCACTTACTGAAAAGGATGTAAAAGATGCCATTTTCGCTTGTGAAATGGGCGTAGACTGGATGGCGCTTTCTTTCGTAAGACATGCCGAAGATCTTATGGAACTTCAGAATCTTATTAAAGAGCATTCAAAATATAAAATTCCAATCGTAGCTAAAATCGAAAAACCGGAAGGAGTTGCAAATATCGATAAGATCGTTGCTTATTGCGACGGACTCATGGTGGCGCGTGGAGACCTTGGAGTAGAGATTCCTGCACAGGAGGTTCCCTTAATTCAGAAGAAATTAGTTCTTACTGCCAAGAAAGCCAGAATTCCGGTAATTATTGCAACTCAAATGATGGAGACAATGATCACGAGCCTAACGCCAACAAGGGCAGAGGTGAATGATGTTGCCAATTCTGTTATGGATGGTGCCGATGCCGTGATGCTGAGTGGAGAAACATCTGTTGGTCAGTACCCGGTTCAGGTTATTCAAAAGATGGCGCAAATCCTTGAAAGTGTAGAAAATTCGCCGCTAATTAAAGTTCCGCATGAACCACCACATGTTAGAACCAAAAGATATATCACAAAAGCAGTTTGTTTCCATGCGGCTCATATGGCCAACGAGATCAAAGCGAAAGCGATTTGTACTTTAACCAATAGCGGTTATACAGCTTTCCAGATTTCGGCCTGGAGGCCAGAGGCTCATATTCTTGTTTTTACTTCAAACAAAAGGATCTTAAATCAATTAAGCCTGCTTTGGGGAGTAAAAGCATTCTACTATGACAAGTTTGTAAGTACAGATGAAACCATTGATGATATTAATGATATGGCTAAGAAGTTCAAATTTGTAGAAACTGGTGATTTCACAATCAACCTTGCGGCAATGCCAATTACAGCTAAGGGAATGGTGAATACTCTTAGAGTTTCTGAAATAGAATAGAATTATTTAGAAATAATAAATTAAGGCCTGGATCAAATCCGGGCCTTTTTATTTAAAATTTGAACTTTAGCTGTACAAAGATTTCTTTCTTTTCCTCTTTTTGATTTCCTTTTTCGGTATTTAAATTTGAAAGGCTAATTCCGAGAAGTCTCACCGAGTTTTTCATTTTTTCCTGGTATAATAACTCCTTCGCGATCTCCAGAATCAATTCTTTGCTGGAGATATAATAATTAATTGTTTTACTCCGAGTCTGCTGGGTAAAATCACTGTATTTGATCTTCAGAGTAATTGTTTTTCCAGCAACCTTACTTTTATTAAGACGTTTTTCTATTTCTTCGGCTATGTTCTCTAGACGTTCCAGCATAAAAATTTCCGAAGAAATATTCTCATTGAAAGTTCTTTCGGCTCCAAGGGATTTTCTGGTTCTATGCGGTTTTACTTCGCTATGATGAATTCCGCGAACCACCTTATAAAAATGGCTCCCGCTTTTCCCAAAATGCTGACTAAGGTATTCTTCAGATTTCATTTTGAGATCCTTTCCGGTGAAAATTCCAAGGCGATACATTTTTTCCGCGGTAACTTTACCAACTCCATAGAACTTCCTGATATCAAGCTCTTCCAAAAATTCTATAACCTCTTCCGGTTGAACGGTTTTTTGTCCATTTGGCTTATTGATATCGCTGGCCACCTTGGCAATAAACTTGTTAATTGAAATACCTGCCGAAGCATTTAAACCGGTTTTTTCTTTAATTCGGTCCCTGATCTGCCGGGCAATAAGAGTAGCGCTGGGATTCCCTTTTTTGTTTTCAGTTACGTCGAGATATGCTTCATCCAGAGACAGCGGTTCTACAAGATCTGTATACTCATGAAAAATTTCCCTAATCTGTGAAGAGATTTCCTTATATCTTTCAAATCTTGGTTTTACAAAAATAAGATCAGGGCAATTCCTTTTAGCAATGATACTGCTCATGGCACTTCTAACTCCAAATTTGCGTGCTTCATAACTGGCCGCGCTCACTACGCCCCTTTGTGAACTTCCGCCAACCGCTACAGGTTTTCCACGAAGTTCCGGGTTGTCAAGTTGTTCCACAGAGGCATAAAATGCATCCATATCAATATGAATGATCTTGCGAAGTTTTTCCACGAGACAAATTTAATGAACTTGATAATTATTAATTGAATAAGATAGAATACTTCGGAAAATGGCCGATAAAGCTATTTGCGAGTATTCAATCTTTAAAGCTATATTTGAAAGAGAGCTAAATTCAAAATGGAACAGAAAACAGCCATTATTTTGGGAGCTACCGGGTTGACGGGCAGCATGCTTTTATCAAAACTGGTAAATGATCCCAGGTACAGGAAAATAAAGGTTTTTTCCAGGAATCACGTGCAATTTAAGTCTGAAAAGATTGAGGAATACCTGATCAACCTTTTTGAGCTGGAGAAGTTCGCAGGCCTATTTACGGCAGACGAAGTATATTGTTGTATCGGAAGTACTCAAAATAAAACACCTGATAATGATACCTACAGGATGGTGGACTTTGGAATTCCGGCAACAGCAGCAAAATTAGCACATCAAAATAAGATTAATACTTTCCAGGTGATCTCGGCAATGGGAGCCGATGAAAAAAGTAGGTTTTTCTACAACCGGGTAAAGGGAGAAATGGAAGGAGCTGTTCTGGAACAGCAAATTCCTAAAACCTATATTTTACAACCTTCCTTGATAAGAGGCAACCGGGAAGAAAGCAGGCCAATGGAATACATTTGGAAAAAGATAATGATCGTTGGTGATCATTTATTGATTGGAAGCCTGAAAAAATACAGAAGTATTCATCCTTCAACCATCGTTGAAGCGATGATCTACCTGGCAAATAATGAGTATCCTGCTGGCAGGATACCTTCAGATGAAATAAGAGAAATAGCAGACAGAACTTAATTTGAATGCAGGAAATAGAGCGTAAATTTTTAGTTAGATCAGATGGATTCAAAAAGCAGGCCTTTCAGAAAACACTTTTTGTGCAGGCCTATCTGAATACCGATCCGGAAAGGACTATCAGGATCAGAATAAGCGGGGATAAGGCATTTATGACCATCAAAGGAAAGTCCTCAGAGAACGGCTTAACCAGATTTGAATGGGAAAAACCAATCGAATTGAAGGAGGCGAAGGAATTATTGAAATTATGCGAACCAGGAAAAATTGAAAAATACAGGTATTTAATTTCTGCTGGTGACCATACCTATGAAGTAGATGAATTCCTTGGAGGTAACGCCGGTCTTGTGCTTGCTGAAATCGAACTTGAAAAAGAAGATGATAAATTTGAAAAACCCGATTGGTTAGGAGAAGAGGTTACTGGAAATAAAAATTATTATAACTCGAACTTAATAGCTAAACCATTTAAAACCTGGTAAGATGAGAAAGTTGATATTCCTGTTTAGTGTGATTTTTTTTCTTTCATGCGCCGAAAAATCAGAAAAGGATAGTTCTTCTGAGAATTTTGATATCATCTCAGATAGTACCGCAAGTAATTCTCCGGATATAGCAAAAATTGAAGCCAATCTTAAAAAGAGAGGTTACCAGACTTTCAGTTATAAGGAAGGCGATACCACGTATTTAATGCAGCAATATTACATGGTTTTCCTGAAATCGGGACCTAATCGAAAACAGGATTCTACTGAAGCAGCTGAATTACAGAAACGGCACATGGCACATCTGGAAAGAATGGCTGTGGAAGGCTATACGAGTCTAACCGGTCCCATGGGAGATGATAGTGACCTAAGAGGAATTGTAGTTTTTAATACAGCTACCCAACAAGAAGCAGATAGTCTCGCAAATTTAGATCCTATGGTGAAAGCAGGAAGACTGGTTGTTGAAGTTCACCCATGGTGGGTAGCTAAAGGCGGTAAACTCAAATAACATCATGAACACAAAAAACAAATTACCGGAATTGACCTATTCGGGTAACGAGCAGAAAAAATTAACTCTGCACCTGTTTTTTCAAATTCTGGGAAAGATTAGGATGTGTTTTACTCCGCGGAAAAATCACTGGTGGTATATTACCTTATATGTGTATGATAAAGGTTTTACTACCACATCTATTCCAATAAATGATGGTTTTGATTCATTTTCTCTAAATCTAAATATTTTACAAAGCAAGCTTCAGATCGTAAAGAGCAGTGGAGAAATGAAAAGTTTTGAGCTTTACAAGGGCCTGGCGGTTGCTACCTTCTACAATAACATTTTAAATTTTTTGGGGGATCTTGACATAGATGTGAAAATTAAGGGTAGGCCTTATGATCTTAATATAAAGAAAGAATTTTCAGAGATCACAGATATTCATCATTACGATATGGAATACAGCAATTTATTCTGGAGAACTTTTCTTTGGGTAGATTCTGTTTATAAGGAATTTAGCGGTAGGTTTTATGGGAAAACCTGCCCTGTACAGCTTTACTGGCATTCCATGGACCTTGCCGTAACACGTTTTTCCGGAAAAGATGCACCGAAAATGTCTGAGGAAGCTAGGATTTCTGACAAAGAGGCTTACAGCCATGAATGTATAAGCTTTGGTTTTTGGGCTGGAGATGATAATGTTCCCGAGCCAGCTTTTTATTCCTATACATACCCTGCTCCTGATAGGATAGATAAACAGGAGCTGAAACCTGCAAATGCTAAATGGATCATGAATAACAATAGTCCCATGGCGATTTTGACCTACGCTGAACTTGCTAAGGAAGAAGAGCCACGCAAAGTTTTATTGCAGTTTCTTGAAAGCTCATATCGCGCAGGAGCTGAATTAGCAAATTGGGATATTGAAAAGCTTACCGTGCCACCACTCAAGGATTTGTAATCAGGCTGAAGTGATCTTATCTTTAATCTCGTGCTTGGGAAGTACTCCAGACTGTCTCCAAACAAGTTCTCCGTTTTTAAACAAAATCATGGTAGGTACACCACGAACCTGGTATTTAGAAGCAAGCACCTGATTTTTATCCACATCTATCTTGACGATTTTTACCTGATCTCCAAGTTCCTCTTTAACCTCTTTTAAAATAGGAGCGAGCGTTTTGCATGGTCCACACCAATCGGCGAAGAAATCTATCAAAACCGGGGTTTCACTTTTTATAATATCACTGAAACTACTTTTCATATCTGTTTACTTTGAAATAAATTTAGCCAATATGCGGCATTTTCTTATTTAAAAATCGGTTAAAAAAAAGTGACCTCAAACCCGAAAGCCTGAGGTCACGTTCAACCAACAACTAACAAAAAAAAGTTATTTCCAGCCGCCACCAAGTGCCTCATAAAGGTCTACCATAGCTTTGAGCTGATTATATTTTGCGTTCGCAAGATCAAGACTTGAATTCAAGGCATTTTCTCTTGCCGTAAGAACTTCCAGGTAATTTGCGAGGCCGTTGTTCAAAAGTTCTACAGAATAATCTGTAGCTAGTCCATAAGCTTCATATTCTTTCTGTTTTACCTCAATTTTGCTGGTGGCCGCTTCATAAGAATACAGCGCATCAGAAACTTCCTTGCTAGCTGTTAAAATAGCCTGACGAAATTCTAATCTGGCCTGTTCCTGTTGAGCAAGAGAAACTTCATATTCGGTTTTAATTCTTCTACCGTTTAAAATTGGCTGAGCGAGTCCGCCAATTACGGTCGCAAAAAGTGAATTGGCACTAAATAGATCTCCGGAATCTAAAGCCTGTAAACCGCCTGTTGCGGTTAGTGTTACTGACGGATAAAAATTACTTTTTGCAACATTAGTAAGTTCAAACGCATTCATAAAATTATATTCCGCGGCAATTACGTCGGGCCTGTTTCTAAGTAATTGAACGGGAACGCCAATATTCAATTCAGTGGAAATTTCCTGATCTTTAAGTTCTGTTCTTTCGATTTGCATAGGAGCTTCTCCGAGTAAAATAGATAAAGTATTTTCCAGCAAACGCTCCTGATTTTTAAGATCTATCAGAATTCCCTGCGCTGTGTAAAGCTGAGCCTCAGTCTGTTTTACGCCTACTTCAGTTAAATTTCCTGCCTCTTTTAGAGCCTTGGTCGTTTCAAGACTATTCTCTCTGGTAGACACCGTTTCTTCCGTAATCTTTATCTGCTCATCCAGCGATAATAACTGGTAATAAGTAGAAGCAATGCTGGCGATAAGCCTTGTTTTTACTGCCTGATGTGCCGCGATACTCTGAAGGTAGCTTGCATCAAAAGCTCGTTTCTGACTTCTTATTTTACCCCAAATATCGGCTTCCCAACTCAGGTCGGCGCTTAGTTGATATTGGTCCAGGGAGCTGAATAAACTACCAAACTGGCTGTTCTGAGATAATTCCTGGTGGGTGAAAGTGGCATTACCATTAACCGTAGGTAAATAACCGGCCTTTCCTTGTTTTACATAAGCTTCCGCTGCAATAATCTGTTGCAGTGCGATCCTGATGTCGATATTATTCTCCAGTCCTTTGCTGATATAATCCTGAAGTACAGGATCGGTAAACATTTCTTTCCAGGAAACATTTGCGATATTCAGGCTGTCTTTCTCAATATTATCTGTTCTGAAATATTCTTCCTCTACCACCTCTGGCTGATCATAATCTTTCGCCACAAAACAGGACTGCAGGCTGAGTAAACCAATACCGGCAATTAGGAATTTGATATTATATATTCGTCTCATTATAAATGATACTTTTCTTATTAGTTATTTTGAACTGCTTCCGGTTTCTTCCCAACTTTTTCCTGTAGCCATTGGAATAGCATGAAAAGAATTGGTATCACAAATACCCCGGTAATAGTTCCAATTAAAAGTCCGCCGGCTGCACCTGTTCCAATAGACCTGTTTCCTTCAGCTCCAACACCGTTAGCCAAAACAAGTGGGAGCAGCCCCAGAATAAAGGCAAATGAGGTCATCAAAATTGGTCTTAACCTGGCCTTTGCCCCATGAATTGCGGCATCTGAAATTGATTCGCCACGGCGTCTTCTCTGAATCGCAAATTCAACAATCAGGATCGCATTTTTCGCCAGCAGACCAATTAACATGATCAATGCTATCTGGAAATAGATGTTATTCTGAAGTCCGGCGAATTTTGTAGTAATATAAGCTCCGAAGACTCCCAGAGGTAATGATAATAACACTGAAAATGGTAATAAGTAGCTCTCGTATTGCGCTGCCAGTAGGAAATAAACAAACACAATGGAAAGCAGGAATATCATGGTAGTCTGATTTCCAGCATTCACTTCTTCCCTGGTTAAACCTGAATAGGCCGTACTATAATTTTCTGGCAAAGTTGAAGCGACTTCTTCAATAGCATTAATAGCATCCCCGGAACTGAATCCTGGATTTGTAGCTCCAGAAAGTTTTGTAGAATTAAACAGGTTAAACCTGGTCACAGATTGTGGCCCATAAACTCTCTTCAAATTTACAAACTGGGTTACCGGCGCCATTTCTCCGCTAGAAGTTCGCACGTAAAGTTTATTTAGATCGCTTTTATCAGCTCTATCTTCAGGTAAAGACTGCACATACACCCGATATTGTTTTCCAAATTTTGAAAAATCAGCTGCATAAACTCCTCCGATATATCCTTGCAGGGTAGAGAAAATTTCATTTACCGTTACTCCCTTTTCCTTCGCCAAAGGCACATTCAGTTCTAGTTCATACTGCGGGTAATTGGTGTTGAACGAAGATTGCGCGTACTGAATTTCAGGTCTTGCAGATAACTTCTGAATAAATTCCTGGTTAGCCGCATCCAGTTCATTAAAACTTGAACCAGAACGGTCCAATAGATTTACCTCAAAACCTGAAGAATTACCAAAACCAGGAATACTGGGAGGTGAGAAGAAAATAATATTAGCTTCAGGAATTGTTGAAGCAATACCGAAAAGTTTACCCGTGATCGCCTGAACAGACAATTCATCTGAATCTCTTTGATCCCAGTCTTCTAATTTGATAAAACCAAGACCATAATTACTACCGGCTCCATTGATCAAACTCCTACCTGAAATAATAGAAACTCCCTGAATTCCTTCCAGATCTTTTACTTTTTGATATAGTTGATCGTTTACTTGCTGGGTTCTGTCAATTGAGGCCCCCGCAGGTAGTTCCACATTTACAAATATCAAACCCCTGTCTTCATCTGGAACAAAGCCCGATGGAGTTGTTGATGAAGCCCACCAGATACCGGCAACGGCCAGGATCAAAATTACTGCCGTGATCCATTTATTTCTGTACAGATAGCTTAAAGATTGACCATATCGGCTAACGGTCGCATTAAATCCTTTATTAAAAGCATCGTAGAATCTTTGCAGGTAAGTTTTCTTCGATTTTTCCTTTTCATCATGAGTCTTTAGAAATAAAGCACATAAGGCAGGACTTAAGGTTAACGCGTTTACCGCTGAAATTACAATAGCCACGATCAAAGTGATTCCGAACTGCTCATAGAACACCCCTGTTGGACCCTGTATAAAGGTAACGGGGATAAAAACCGCAGCCATCACCAGAGTTATCGAAATGATCGCCCCAGAAATTTCGTGCATGGCATCTGTGGTAGCTTTTCGGGCACTTTTCGCTCCTTCATCTAATTTGGAATGCACTGCTTCCACAACTACAATAGCATCATCCACCACTATACCAATCGCCAGTACCAGTGCGAAAAGCGTTAACAGGTTAATGGAATAACCGAATAAATTCAGAAAGAAAAATGTTCCAATAATTGAAACCGGAACTGCAATGGCCGGGATAAGGGTAGATCTAAAATCCTGAAGAAAAATGAATACCACCAGGAAAACTAAAATAAAGGCTTCAATAAGTGTATGTACCACTTTATTTATGGAAGCGTTCAGGAATTCATTGGTATTGTAAGGAACATATAATTCCAGCCCTTCAGGAAGATCTTTCTCTATTTCTGCCAAACGATCTTCGATTTCCAGGATAATATCCCTTGCATTCGATCCCTTGGTTTGAAAAACTCCCATATTAACCGCAGGCATACCCTTGGTTTTTGAACCTCCGCTATATGACTGTGCATCCAGTTCAATTTTGGCAACATCTTTTAGTCTTAGAAATTGTCCGTCTCCCAGGGCTTTGATTACGATATTGCTGTATTGTTCTTCAGAATTATATCTTCCGCTATATTTAATGGTATAAGAAAAGGCTTCTCCATTGTTTTCCCCAAGAGAACCGGCTGCGGCTTCTAGGCTTTGCTCATTTAAAGCACCAATTACATCGGAAGGAACCAGATTATAGGCCGCTAGTTTATCTGGCTGAAGCCAGATTCGCATCGCATAATCCTTACCACCGAAAACAAGCACATTTCCAACTCCGTTAACTCTTTGAATTTCAGGAATTACATTGATCTTCAAATAATTCTGAATAAAAGTGTCATCATAATCTTCATTACTACTATAAACCGAGAAGAACATCAGGGCACTGGTCTGCTGCTTTTGGGTGGTTACACCGGTTTGTTTCACCTCTGCAGGAAGCAAGGGATTAGCTCGCGCCACGCGGTTCTGAACATTCACCGCGGCAATATCAGGATCTACATCCTGATCAAAAAATACAGTGATCTCGGCAGTACCATTATTGGTAGCAGTAGAAGTTAAATAAGTCATTCCTTCTACACCATTCAGCTGTTCTTCAATTGGAATGATCACACTTTCCAGAACGGTTTCAGCATTAGCTCCGGGATATGCGGTACTTACAGATACTGTTGGTGGAGCAATATCTGGATATTGGGTTATTGGAAGATTGGAAAGTCCCAGTACTCCCAGAATTACTATGATGATGGAAATCACCGTGGAAAGCACGGGTCTTTCTATAAATGTCTTTAGCATAATTTTTCTTTTTCAGCAAAGCTTATCTGAATACTTTTTCAATTGGTTTGGCAACACTATCAAATGGAGTAGGCTGAGGTTTGATCTCTGTGTCTGGTCGCAATTTTGAAAGTCCTTTTGCTACGATGCTATCTCCTTCTTCAACTCCAGATTTCACCACGTACATATTATCAATATTGGCGATCACTTCGATTATAGATGAATTCACCTTATTTTCTGCACCCAGTTTGTAAACGAGGATATTGCCCTGTTGTTCGTAAGTAGAAGCCTGCGGCACGACTACCGCATTTTCGTAAGTTTTTGGAATTAGAATCTTTCCACTATTACCATTTGTTAATAATCTTGATGGATTATTGAAAACCGCTCTAAAAGAAATAGACCCGGTATTTTCGTTCACCTGGGAATTGATCGTTTCAATTGAACCTTCTTCACTATAGGTAGAACCATTGGCTAGTTTGAGTTGCACTTTTGGCATATTACCTAATTTTTCTTCAATATTTGAACCTTCGTAATTCTGAAGAAAATCAAGATATTCCACTTCATTCATGGAAAAATAGGCGTAAACCCTACTAATATCACTAACCGTGGTTAGTGGTTCCTGACTATTAGGGCTAACCAGCGCACCTTCTCGTAATCTTATAGACCCAACGTAGCCATCAACCGGACTTTTGATATTTCCGTAACTGATATTGGCTGCAATACTATTATAATTACTTCTGGCCTGTTCAAGTTTTGCCTTGGCCGTTTCAAGCTGAACTTCGCTTATGATATTCTTTTCAACCAAAGGTTTTAGTTTGTCCACTTCTACCTGAGCGGCATTAACATTCGCTTTTGCAGCTGCTGCATCCTGGTTTAAAGATTGTGTTTCCAATTTAAAAAGTGTCTGACCTTTTTTAACTTTCTCTCCTTCATCTACAAGAACATCAGTGATGTAGCCTGTGACTTTAGCTCTTACCTCACTATTAACCACACCTTCTATGTTCACAGGATACGTTGTAAATCCGGTTACAGTTCGCGTAGGAACTTCAGTTACCGGGAAGGGTAAAACCTGATTCGCTGGTGCTGCCTGCGCCTGGGAATTCTGATCGCCGCCACAGGAAGTTGAACTTACTGCAATTGCGAGCACAGCTATATATTTGATTGCCTTTTTCATAGTTTGAATTGTAATTTTCGGGATATTTAATTGATGGTTAATTCATTCATCTTCTCGATGGTTCTCTCGAGATTTTCTTTTTGTGCAATGAGATATTCTTTAAATAAAATCGCTACTCCACCTGTTTTTTCAAATTTCTCTTTGTTATAGGTGGCATTAAAGGAGTGAATCTTTTCAATAAGTCTGATGTCTTCACTAATCTGGTCAAGATTCTCCTTTAAGGTATTCTTCAGATAAGTTTTGCTCGCTCTGAAATATCTTTTACGATCACCCGGTTTGGTGAAATATTCTACTTTATTGGTTTGCATAAGCAGATTTAACTGAGTAGAAACCGAGCTTTTACTGGCTTGAGTGATCTCAATGATCTCATCAAAAGTATGTCCGTCGTTTGGTGAAAGGATCATGATAACGTAGATCCTGGCAGCTAAGGGAGCAAGGTTGTGTACTTTTTCAAAGTGCACACCAATTTCCTCGATCAGTTTTTTCTTCTCCGGAGAACAACATTCCATAGTGTGAATTCTAAATTAGTTTGCAAAAATAGTATTGGTTCGGTGATTACCGAACTAAACAAACTTAAATGTGTGTTAAAATGTTCGGACATAAAAAAACCCGGACATTTGCCCGGGTTGAAATTTCATTTTATTGAATTCTATTCTTCGTAAATACCAATTTGTAGATCACCTGCAGCATTCATCGTTGCGCGATACATTCCAGCGGTATTGAATTCCATGGAAACATTACCCCTATTGTCAATGGCAATTATTCCACCATTTCCACCTAATTCAGGTTGTTTCTTCTGAATAACTTCACTCGCGGCTTCGCGAAGAGTAACTCCTTTATATTCCATCATGGCTGAAATATCATAAGCTACGACTCCGCGGATGAAATATTCTCCCCAACCTGTGCTGGAAATCGCACAGGTTTTATTGTTGGCATACGTGCCTGCGCCAATAATAGGTGAATCGCCAATACGATTATATTTTTTATTAGACATACCTCCGGTGGAGGTGCCAGCCGCGAGATTTCCATTTTTGTCCAGTGCCGCACAACCTACCGTTCCGAATTTTTCATCTTTTACAAATGGGTCATAAAAGGCAGTTTTATTACTTTTTTCTTTTTCTCGATCTCTTGCTCTTTCCATTGCTTTAAACCTGTTTTCTGTGTAGAAGTATTCAGGATCTACAATTTCAAGACCTCTTTCTTTTGCAAAATCTTCTGCTCCTTTTCCTGAAAGCAAAACGTGTTCAGAATTAGTCATCACTTCAATAGCGAGGTTTATTGGATTTTTTACATTAGTAACGCCAGCAACTGCCCCTGCATTTAGTGTTTTTCCGTCCATGATAGATGCATCAAGTTCGTTTTTGCCTTCGTTCGTGAACACGGCTCCTTTGGCTGAATTAAAAAGCGGACTATCTTCCATAACATTGATCGTTCTCTGAACCGCTTCCACTGCAGAACCACCATTTGCCAGGATCTCATGACCAGTTCTTATCGCCTCTTCCAGTTTATCTTTATAGGCCTGTTCTAGGGAATCACTCATATTTTCCTTCAAGATCGTTCCCGCACCACCATGAATTACAATTCCAAAATTCTGAATGCTGTCATTTTCAGTTTTCTTTTCTGATTTCGGTTCAGGGTTTTCCTGCTGATTTTGATTTGTATCATTACAAGAAATAAGACAGATAAGACTAAAAACGAGAAGTAGATTTTTCATAAAGATTGTTTTGCTGTGGAAGTTAATCAAAATATGAAAAATTCAGGTTTGAAATGAAGTAGGTAATCTAAATAAGTATCCTGAAAACCATCTAATTTAAAGCATATTCAGTAATTTTAAGTAAAATAATTGTTATGCCAGTAGAAGGACCTTTTAATTTAAATAAATGGATCGAGCAAAATAGGGAAAGCCTAAAGCCGCCAGTAGGAAATCGTAATCTTTATAAAGAATCTGGAGATTATATTGTGATGATCGTCGCAGGACCTAATGCACGAAAAGATTATCATTATAATGAAACGGAAGAGTTATTTTATCAGTTAGAAGGTGAAATAGAAGTTCATATTCAGGAAGATGGGAAGAAGAAAACCATGAAATTAGGGCCTGGAGATATGTATCTGCATCCGGCTAAAGTTCCTCACTCGCCGGTACGGCATGATGGTTCTATTGGGTTGGTGGTAGAACGAAAAAGGCTTAATGAAGATGGTAAGGATGGATTGTTGTGGTTTTGTGATAATTGCAATCATAAACTACACGAAGTTTATTTCCCGCTTCATGATATCGAAACCGATTTTTTAAATCATTTCAGGGATTTTTATAGTAGTAAGGAGCTTAGAACCTGTGATAATTGCGGGGAGGTTATGCCAGTTGATGAGCGGTTCACAGCAGTTAAGGAATAGCGGTTTATTTTTACTATTTTCGCAACAACTACACAAATTAATCGATAAAAACGCAAATTAATGAGTAAAATCGCTGAAGAATTCGGGATTAAACAAGCCCTGAAAGATTTAGGTTTAACCGACATCAACAACGGAACATCTACCGGAACCGACTGGTTTAGCAACGGTGATATTATAGAATCTTACTCTCCGGTTGATGGAGCACTTATAGGAAAGGTAAAGTCTACTACTAAAGAAGATTATGAAAAGGTGATCAATACCGCTGAAAAGGGTTTTAAAGAATGGAGAACCTGGACGGCACCACAAAGAGGTGAAGTGGTTAGACAGTTCAATGATGAATTAAGAAGACTGAAGGAGCCTCTTGGGAAACTGGTTTCTTATGAAATGGGTAAATCATATCAGGAAGGTCTTGGAGAGGTTCAGGAGATGATAGATATCTGTGATTTTGCGGTAGGCCTTTCCAGACAACTTTATGGTCTTACCATGCATAGTGAGCGTCCGGGACACAGGATGTATGAGCAATATCATCCGCTTGGGGTGGTTGGAATCATTTCAGCCTTTAATTTTCCAGTAGCGGTTTGGTCCTGGAATACTGCGCTTGCCTGGGTTTGTGGGGATGCCTGCATCTGGAAAGGTTCAGAAAAAACACCAATGACTTCTGTTGCCTGCCAGAATATTGCGGCGAGAGTTTTTGAAGAGAATAATGTGCCGGCCGGTATTTCCAGTTTGATCACCGGAGATTACAAGGTTGGTGAGATGATGACTAAAGATGAGCGAGTACCGCTTATTTCAGCTACCGGTTCTATTAGAATGGGAAAGATCGTTGCACAGGCAGTTGCAGCCCGTTTAGGAAAATCACTTCTGGAATTGGGTGGAAATAACGCTATTATCGTAACTCCTGACGCGAACATAAAAAACACAGTGATCGGTGCTGTATTTGGAGCAGTAGGTACGTGTGGACAACGCTGTACTTCAACACGAAGACTAATCGTGCATGAAGATGTTTATGATAAAGTTAAAGATGCGATCGTAAATGCGTATAAACAGATTAGAATTGGAAATCCGCTAGACGAAAATAATCACGTTGGTCCGCTGATCGATAAAGATGCGGTGAAGAATTACCAGGCTGCTTTAGACAAAGTAGTTGAAGAAGGCGGAAAAATTTTAGTAGAAGGCGGAGTGCTTGAAGGTGAAGGTTACGAAAGCGGATGCTACGTAAAACCTGCGATCGCAGAAGCTGAAAATCATTTCGAGATTGTTCAGCATGAAACATTCGCACCGGTTCTTTATATTATGAAGTATAAAGGAGATGTAAGTAATGCTCTTGAACTTCAGAATGGAGTAAAACAAGGGCTTTCTTCAGCAATTATGACCAATAATCTTAGAGAGGCGGAAAGATTCCTTTCTGCGGAAGGTTCAGATTGTGGAATCGCGAATGTTAATATAGGTACTTCTGGAGCTGAAATTGGTGGAGCCTTTGGAGGGGAAAAAGAGACCGGTGGCGGTAGAGAATCTGGTTCTGACGCCTGGAAAGTCTATATGAGAAGACAGACAAATACGATCAATTATACTACTGAACTGCCATTGGCACAGGGGATAAAGTTCGATTTATAATTTAGTTTTTTAAGTGTAATCAAAGCCTGTTTTCTAACGGAAGCAGGCTTTTTTATTTCTGATTATCAAGTGATTGAACTTATAATTGAATGGCCTTCATAGTTAAATCCAACTTAAATAGAACGTGATTTTTGATATAAGGACGAATAATCTTTATTTTCGGTCTGCATTAATGATAAAATTTTATGAGCACATTTTCAGAAGAAAAAGCGAAGGAAGAGCACTTAAAAAGAACGGAAGAATTTGAGAAAGAGGACGTTGAAAAAGTGATTGATAAGGAAGAGAAAATTCTTAGTAAATTCGAGAACAAGGGAAAACTTAAAAGGTATATGGACGATGCCAAGCTTCTATTTTCTCTGGTGAGAGACTATGCAAGCGGTGAATATCGTGAAATTCCCTTTAATATAATAGCTGCTGCCGGAGCCGCACTTTTATATGTGCTATCTCCTATAGACCTGATCCCAGATTTTATACCTGTTCTGGGTTACTTGGATGATGCGGCAGTGATCGCCTTCTGTTTGAATTTGATGGAAAAAGACCTGGTAAGCTATAAGGTCTGGAAAGACAGCGTTACAAAATCAGCATAGATAAAGTATAATACAATAAAAAAGCCCGGTTGAATTTCAACCGGGCTTTTTTATTTAAATCTATATGAGTTTAGATCGTTCCGTTGGCTTCAACCCATTTAAACTTGTGTTGATCCTGGGGAATTGCGATCCTGTCTGCAATTCTTGTCATTCTATCTGGAAGCGCCATCAAATAATCTCTCGCTTTTTCAGCTTCGTCTGTTAGTGAACGCATTTTATCGATCTCCCAGTAACCATTCAGTTTTTTAAGAATATCGATATAATCATAGGTAGTATAAACTCCTAGTCTTTGTGCAGCATTTGAAAAGTTTTCAAAGGCTTCAGCAATTCCCTGTCCTGATTCTCTTATAAACTGTGCAGGCATTACTATCTTTTTCTTCATCATGTCTACATAAGCCAACATCATCTCACTTGGATCATGTTCGAAAATTGTTTTCACGAATTCTCTATAAGCCATGTAATGTCTCATTTCGTCACCGGCGATGATATTACACATCTTCCCGAGCATTTTATTTCCTTTTTTCTTAGCTAGCTGTCCCACTCGTTTGTGAGAAATATTGGTAGCTAACTCCTGAAAACTTGTATAAACGAAGTTTCTGTATGGATCTCTTCCCGTTCCGATGTCAAAACCGTCATTGATAAGATGCTGTGTGGTCTTTTCAATTTCTTTCATATCAACCCTTCCGGATAGATATAAATATTTGTTCAAAGTATCACCATGTCTGTTTTCTTCACCAGTCCAATGTCTAACCCATTTTGCCCAGGCATTTTGTTCACCTCTTTTGGCTCCATGTTGTTCAACACCCTCCATATCCATTAGCCATGATTCATATGTAGGAAGTGCTTCTTCAGTTACCATATCTGCTACAAGAACCACCCAGAAATCATATCCTAATTCTTTCGCTTCTTCTCTAATCTGGTGAACTTCTTCAAATCCCTGATCGTCCTGAAGATTTGGAAGCATGTCTGTTGGTTGCCAAATTTCATCAACCGGAATTAGATATTGGTCAATAAAACCCTGAACAGATTTTTCAACCGTTTGCATTACTTCTAAACGTATATTGTCTAATGCCATTTTTTAAATCTTTATTCTTAAAAGTTTAGGCCGTTTTTTGCTTTAAAACCTATTATTCAATATCTACTGCAATAAGCATGCAGTTTTTCAAAATTCCAAAAAATCCCATGATTTTTAAAAATGGAAAAGATTGAACGTCAAATATATGAATATGCAGTTAGATGCTGTAATAAAAATAACCTAATTTCTCCCCTGTTCATCAGGGTAGAGCGTATGTACAGGATCACTTTGATAAACTTCCTTGGAATCAATATCTAATGCTGAAATTGAACCTTTAAAAGCAGCTCCCGTATCAACATTCCATATATTGGCTTTATTAACCGGAAAGCTTTCTCCTATGCGGGTTACCGGAGTATGGCCTATGTAAATTTCTTTAAAATGTTGCAGTCTTTTAGGATAGAATTGATCGCCAGGCGTAAGATTTTCTTTCATAGACAGTGCCATTTCCCATAAAGTTCTGTCCCAATAAAATCCTGTATCATGGTATTCAAAATCTGGCCCATGAAGGTTAGTAAAACCCGCGTGCACAAATAATCTGTCTTCATCATCCTTATAAAAATTGAACATTTCGCGGAAAAAATTTATATGTTCCAGTTTCTGTTCTTCGGTAAAAGTGCGATAAGCATCGATACTGGACTGTCCTCCATGTTCGAGCCACTTCTGATTCATTTCACCACTTTCCAGCCATTTATGCGCAAGATCATCATGATTCCCCCTAATAAAAATGCAGGAATTCTGCTTGGCCAGTTCAATCAAATAAGTAACCGTATTTGCGGAATCACTCCAGCCATCTACGTAATCACCCAAAAAGATAAGTTGATCTTCTGGAGAGAGATCTATTCTTTCCAATAGTTGCACAAGTGCCTTGAGACCGCCATGCAAATCTCCAAATACTAACTTTCTTGACATTCTAATTGTATTTCACCTTTCTTAAAATTCGCATACTCTCCTTATAAGAATTATATACTTCCTCACTATAGTTTTTAAGATAAGGCTTAGCCTCCTCAAGCTTGGTTAAAGCTTCGGTAAAATTATTTAAATAACATAATAAATAGGTCGAAGGCAGGTTTTTCAAATCTCTTTTGTCGCTGGCATTTAACCCATAACCTTTTTTCAGTTTTTTGATCACGGCCTGATTGCTATTGTAAATATGATAAAGTGTCTTTTTATCAAATCTCGGCGGTTCAAATAACAACTGACTGTCTATATCATAATTGCCATTATCCCGGAAACTAATTGTAACTTCTTCAAGAGGATAGTATTTAAACTGATCGTGCAGACCAAGATGAACATATTCAATAATTTTAAAGGCATCGTTATTCTGAATGATGCTCACTTCATCCAGATCTGAATAAAAAAGTTTTACCTGCTCGTTGATGAGTTCTATATCCACCCTGGAAAAGTAACTCTCGTCTTTGATCCGTTTTTCCTTTCCAGCCCAACAAACCACAAAATATTCTTTAAAAACTTTATAAGTAGGGTTGTAATCCCGTCGCTTTTTCATAAAATCAAAAACACCATCCAGCGTATATTCCAGGTTGTTGTGAGAATGGTTTTCGATGGACGCTACTATGGAAGAGTTACCATCCTTAATTTCGATATCAAAAACCTTAGGCATGCTAATACTTCCATCTCGAAGAAAAACTGAACCTCCATAATATTTCCAGATATTCTTCCGGAAGGAACAGATCTTTCCATGATTAGGCCTGATGCTCACCAATCCAACGACGAGGTGATCTGGCAAATGTGGAAAGGGAATATTTTCATAAGAAATGATAGGCGGATTGCTCAGGTATGCATTTACGAGGTTTTGAATTTTACTGTCATCAAAAAAATCTATTCCTACAATCTCATTATCCTCATCTTCCACACCAATCACGATGTATGAATTATTTTCAGGATTTGAATTTGAAAGAGCGCAAATATGTTTTAAAAATTTTGCCTTGCCTTCCTTTTCACCAATGTTCAACTGTCTCTTTTTATCATAAAAACTGTTCTCATCATTATGAGCCAACAGGTTTTTAATAAGAAGTCGTTTGTTGATCATTTCCTCATTTTATGCTTTTTTATCCAGAATGGTGCTTGTAGCCTGAGCTGTTGGCATTACCGTAAGATCGGCAATATTCACATGATACGGTCTGGTAACCACAAAATGAATAATATCGGCGATATCTTCGGGTTGTAAAGCTTTAAAACCCTGGTAAACTTTATCGGCCTTATCTGAATCTCCTTTGAATCTTACATCACTGAATTCAGTTTGAGTGAGTCCGGGATTCACTGCGCCTACTCTAATTCCGTTACCATTCAGGTCAATTCTCATTCCCTGATTTATCGCGTCCACAGCATGTTTGCTGGCGCAATAAACATTTCCGTTTGGATACACTTCTTTACCTGCGGTAGAACCGATATTTATAATATGACCGGTTTGTCTTTCCATCATTCCTGGAATGATCGCCTTACTTACATATAATAATCCTTTTACGTTAATATCCAGCATGGCATCCCAGTCATCCATACTTCCACTCTGAATAGGATCCAGCCCGTGGGCATTTCCGGCATTGTTAACTAAAACATCAATGTCTCTGAATTCTTCGGGTATAGAAGCAATTTTCTCCAGAACTTCGTCTCGATTCCGCACATCAAAACTGAGGATGTGTACCGAAGTTTCCACAGATAGTTCTTGCCTTAACTGCTCTAGGCGCTCGGTGCGTCTTCCGCATAAAATTAATTTAAATCCTTCCAGGGCAAACCGTATAGCTGTTGATTTACCAATTCCGCTCGTGGCGCCTGTTATCAGGGCTGTTTTCATAAAATTTTATTTTAGTTTCTAATGTAAGAAAGTATTACTTAGCAATCACTATAAGTCTATTAAAGCAAGGTTAAGTTCCGTTAAAAAAAGTTAAATCCATCGGTTCAAATGAAATCTTGCACAAAGGTTGCCGTTAGCCCTACAGAACTAAAAAAATCTACTTATGAGATATTTGAAAAATGGAACTTTAAAGAGTTTAATGGTTGCAACGGTAATTGCGTTGGGACTAACAAGTTGTAGTGATGACGATTCCAGTAATCCTGCAAATGGTGGAACCGCTAACATGACTGTAAGATTAACCGATGCTCCCGGAGATTATGATGAAGTAAATATTGATGTACAGGATGTACAGGTTATGGTAGAAGCTGATGCCGAAGCCGAAGGAGAGATGGATAGCGAAGGTTGGGTAAGTCTTGATAACGTTCAGACCGGAGTTTACGATCTTTTAGAATTAACTGGAGGAATCTCTCAAATTCTTGCTGATTCTGAAGTGCCTGCTGGTTACGCAAGTCAGATTAGACTTGTTTTAGGTTCAAATAATACCGTGGTGGTTAACGGTGAATCGAAACCTCTTAATACTCCAAGTGCACAACAATCAGGATTAAAATTACAATTGAATCAGGAACTTGAAGAAGGTGAAAACTATGCTTTTCTTCTTGATTTTGATGTTGAAGAGTCAATTGTAACAACTGGTAACGGAGGTTATAATCTTAAACCGGTAATTAGATTGAGTGCTGAAGCTGATGCCGGAATGGTAGTTGGTACTGTTATTATACCTGCTAGTATTGAAAGTAATGTTCAGAGTCTTGTAAAAATTACAAATGGTAATATTACCATTTCAGCTTATACAGATGGAAGTGGTAATTTCGCACTTAATGGAGTGCCAGCTGGTACATACGACCTTGAGGTAATTCCTGAAGCTTCTTCCGGACTTACTGTTTTCGCAGTGTCAGATGTTGAAGTGAAGCCGAATGAAACAACCGATGTTGGTGAAATCGAGCTGTAATTAGCAACCGAAAAATTTTTTCAAAAGGCAGTGTTTTAAAGCACTGCCTTTTTATTTTAACCTAAGTTTAACAACCCTAAATCCAATAAATTTCCAATTTGCGACGCTTACAACAAGTACGTATATTCACGACATCAAAATCTGAAAATCATGATGGAAAACGATTCATCTGTTGATATCGCCAGTATTAACGAAAAAATTGAAAGAGAAAGTGCTTTTGTAGACCTGCTAACCAGGGAAATGAATAAAGTGATCGTAGGCCAGAAGCATATGGTAGAGCGGTTGCTTATTGGATTGCTTGGGCAAGGTCATATTCTGCTTGAAGGTGTTCCGGGACTTGCAAAAACCCTGGCCATTAATACACTTTCCCAGGCCGTTCACGGTAGTTTTAGCAGGATCCAGTTTACTCCAGATCTTTTGCCTGCAGATGTTGTGGGTACTCTTATTTACAATATGAAGGTCAATGATTTCAGTATCAAGAAGGGACCGATCTTCGCCAATTTTGTACTTGCAGATGAGATAAACCGTGCTCCAGCCAAGGTACAGTCGGCTTTACTGGAAGCTATGCAGGAAAAGCAGGTAACTATTGGAGATGAGACTTTCAAATTAGATAAGCCATTTTTGGTCATGGCGACCCAAAACCCGGTAGAGCAGGAAGGAACTTATCCTTTACCGGAAGCTCAGGTAGACCGTTTTATGCTGAAGACTGTGATCAAATATCCGCAGATGGCCGAAGAACAGCTGATTATCAGGGCCAATCTAAAAGGAGGATTTGAAAAAGTGAATCCTGTGGTTGATCTCGAGCAGATTCTGAGAGCACAAAGTGCGGTAAGGGATGTCTATATGGATGAAAAGATCGAGAAATACATTCTGGATATCATCTTCGCTACCCGTACTCCTGAAAAATACAATCTTGAAGATATTAAACCATTGATAAATTTTGGTGCTTCACCAAGGGGTAGTATTAACCTGGCCATCGCTTCAAAATGTTATGCATTTATTAAGCGCCGCGGATACGTGGTTCCTGAAGATGTCCGTGCCGTGGTGCATGATGTATTAAGACATAGAATAGGAATTACCTACGAAGCAGAGGCAGAAAATATAACTTCAGAAGATCTTATCAATAAGATCGTCAACGAGATTGAAGTTCCGTAGCAATTAACAATTATCACTACACAAACAGGTCTGAATAAAAAATTCCTGACCAATGAAAATTGTTTATTGAAGAAATGGATACAAAAGAGCTCCTAAAGAAAGTTAGAAAGATTGAAATTAAAACCCGAAGATTGAGCGATCATGTTTTTGGCGGGGAATATCATTCTACTTTTAAGGGACGCGGAATGACATTTAGCGAAGTGCGAGCCTACCAGTTTGGAGATGATGTAAGAAGTATAGACTGGAACGTGACCGCAAGGTATAATGAACCCTTTGTAAAGGTCTTTGAAGAGGAAAGAGAACTTACCATGATGTTAATGGTGGATGTTTCCGGTTCAGAAATGTTTGGGACCCAGCAACAATTTAAGAAAGATGTAATTACTGAAATCGCCGCGACTTTGGCTTTTTCAGCAACCAATAATAATGATAAGATCGGGCTGATGCTTTTTACAGACCAGATCGAACTTTATATTCCGCCGAAAAAAGGAAGATCTCATGTTCTCAGAATTATCCGGGAATTATTAGAATTCCAACCGGTGAACCGGAAAACCGATATTCAGGCTGCGTTGAAGTATCTCTCCAATGTGATGAAGAAAAAGGCAATTGTTTTCATTCTTTCAGACTTTATGGATGATGATTATCAGCATACATTGAAGATTGCTGCAGGCAGACACGATGTTACAGGGATTAGGGTTTTTGATAAAATGGAAGAGACCATTCCAAATCTAGGGCTGGTGCAAATGAGGGATGAGGAATCTGGCGAATATATGACTGTTAATACAGGTTCAAAAAGTGTGAGAAAGTCATATTCCAAATATTACAATGACCGGGTAAATTACTTTCATCAAAGTTTTTCGTCAAGTGGGGCTGGAGTGATCAACAATCGCACAGACGAAAGCTATGTAAAGAAATTACTAGGGTATTTTAAAAGAAGGACGTAAAAGGAAATGTTGAAGAATAATACTATTACATATTCAAAAATCAGTATCTCAGGAAAGATGGGATTTCTGTTTTTAATATGCATTCTTTTTTCTTTTTCTGAAACCAATGCGCAATCAAAGGTTTCAGCATCTATAGATTCAACTTCGATAAAAATTGGTGAACAGATTAAATACCAGATCGAAGTGGAAACCAGTGCGGAAGATCTAGTGGTTTTTCCGGAAGGCGAGTCTTTTTCACCTATGGAAATGGTAGAATCGCTAGATCCTGATACTATAAGAAAAAATGGAAATTATAAGCTGTTAAAAGAATATTTCCTAACCCAGTTTGATTCAGGAAAATATGTGATCCCGAGTCAGGAGATTTTGATCCGCAATAATTCTTTCAAAACAGATTCTTTTGCTGTTGAGGTCAATGATGTTATTGTGGATACCACCAAGCAAAAATTATATCCAATCAAACCATCGGTTGAGGTAGATCCTGGATTCAGTGTTCCAGATTGGTTGTGGTGGTTACTTGCTATATTTTTAATCGCCGGGATTGTCGTCTTTTTGATTATTAGGAAAAAGAAAAAAGATGCCGAAGAAAATGAACTTCCACCCTATGAGGAAGCAATGGCAGAACTTCAGAAACTAGATAATTCTCACTTGCTTGAAAACAGGGAAATCAAGGAATATTATTCTCAGTTGAGTTTTGCGATAAGAAAATATCTGGATAGAAAGATCTATGACCATGGTTTGGAAAGAACTACGAATGAGCTTATAGATTATTTAAGAGCACAAAAGGCTGAAGGAAAACTAAAGTTAACCGATGGTACGATTACAGATTTTGAGAAGATCCTTCGAAGAGCCGACCTTGCGAAATTTGCCAGATCTAAACCAGATGTGATCACTGCCAAAGAAGACAGATCTAAAACCAAGGTGATTATTGATGACCTTCGAGCCTCGGTTCCTGAACCAACCCAAGAAGAATTAATGCAGGATGAAGCATTTATTAAGGAGCAGGCCCGAAAGAAAAAAAACGCCGAATAATTATTGGGGTGGTTGCTGGAGTAGTGATCATCATTTTTGGAATTACGGCACTTGTAGCAACTAAGGGATATACCTATGTGAAAGACACTTATCTGGGCCATCCCACTAAGGAATTGCTGGAGGGCGAATGGATTAGAAGTGAATACGGAAACCCTACAGTTGCCGTTACAACCCCTAAAGTTCTAGTACGTACCGAACTGGAAATGCCGCCTGAAGTTCAGCGAATGATGGTTGGTTCTGAAACTTTTATCTACGGTAGCTTACTGAGTAATTATTATACGATGGTGAGTACCATCAAGTTCAAAGGAGAAGTGAAATTTGACCTGCAAAAGGCCGTTGAAGGAATTTATACCAACCTTGAAGGTCAGGGAGCACGAAATATTGTAATGAAACAGGAAGATTTCACTACCCTAAATGGAGCTAAAGGAATGAAGGTTTTTGGAAGCCTTGATGCCGAAAATCCAGTAACGGGAGAATCTATTCCAAATGAATATGTCATCCTGAATTTTGCTGAAAAGGGAGGTTTTGAGCAGATCATGGTGATCTTTAATGAAAATGATCAGTACGCCAAGGAGATATCTGAAAGGATCATCAACTCGGTGGAAATAAATAATCTGAACGAATAATGTTTGCAAATTTCACATTCGAGAACCCAGAATTTTTCTGGTTATTCTTGCTACTTCCGCTAGCTATAGGTTGGTATGTCTGGAAGCGAAATAGGCAAACGCCGGAATTGAAAATATCCAGCACCAAAGGTTTCAAAATGAAATCTGGAATTCTACCGAAACTTCGCCCCGTATTATTTGTGCTACGGTTGCTATGCCTCGCTTTGATAATTACGGCGATGGCAAGACCAAGAACTGTAGATGTTTCTACGCAAAGTAGCAGTACTCAGGGTATTGATATTGTTATGGCCATAGATGTTTCGGCGAGTATGCTGGCAAGAGATCTTCAGCCAAACAGGCTGGATGCAACAAAAAATGTGGCTGAAGAATTTATTAAAGATCGTCCCGGGGACAGGATTGGCCTGGTGGTATATGCCGGTGAAAGTTTTACGAAGACACCAATTACCAGTGATAAAGCTATCGTTCTGGAAGCGCTGGAAGATATTGAATATAATAATGTGCTTGAAAACGGAACCGCTATAGGTTCTGGTTTAGCGACTGCGGTTAACAGAATTAAAGACAGCGAAGCCGAAAGTAAAGTGATCATTTTATTAACTGATGGGGTTAATAACGCCGGATTCATAGATCCTAATACTGCCAGTGAACTGGCCGTTGAATTTGGGATCAAAGTGTATACAATTGGAGTTGGTAGTAATGGAATGGCATTGTCGCCTATAGGGGTTTCTCCTTCAACAGGAAGATTGCAGTTTGGAAGGGTTCAGGTAGATATCGATGAGGATCTGCTAAAAGAGATCGCTGCAAATACTGGAGGAAGATATTTTCGCGCGACCAATAACGAAAAGCTGGAAGAGATCTATGATGAGATCGATTCCCTGGAAAAAACTGAAATAGAGGAATTCAGATATTATAATTACGATGAAAAGTACAGGCCATTGATTCTGTTAGCCGGCGGTTTACTACTTTTCGAAATTTTTCTGAGACTTACAATATTTAGAGGATTTATATAGATGTTCGTACTGGAAGAAAAAATATGGTTTTGGTTATTACTGGTAATTCCAGTAATCGTACTGTTATTCCTTATTTTCATATTCTGGCAGAAAAAAACCAGGAGAAAGTTCGCAGATTCTGAGCTTTTCAAATCCTTGGCGCCTAATAGATCCCGTTCAAAACCTATAATAAAACTACTACTTGTAATATTGGGAATCGCCTGTCTGGTGATTGCCCTGGTGAATCCAAAAATGGGAACAAAAATGGAGACAGTAAAACGTGAAGGCGTAGATATTGTTTTCGCAATAGATGTTTCCAAAAGTATGGATGCTGAAGATATTGCACCCAACAGGCTGGAAAAATCAAAACAGTTGGTGAGTCAGATTCTTGGTTCGCTGGGTAGTGACAGGGTTGGTATCATTGCCTACGCCGGTGGTGCTTATCCGCAGTTACCTATTACTACAGATTTTTCAGCTGCCAAAATGTTTCTGCAGGCTTTAAATACAGATATGATCTCCTCGCAGGGAACTGCCATTAGTGAAGCCATAGAATTAGCGACCACCTATTACGATGATGACAAGCAAACCAACAGGGTTCTATTCATTATCAGTGACGGTGAAGATCACGAAGGTAATGTGGAAGATATCGCGGAACAGGCTGCAGAAAAAGGAATTCGAATATTCACGATTGGAGTGGGAACAGAAAAGGGAGGTCCTATTCCAATAAGGCGGAATGGAGTTATTCAGAATTATAAGAAAGACAGGCAGGGAGAAACTGTAATTACAAAACTCAATCCAACGACTCTTAAAGAAATAGCGAATTCTACCAACGGAAATTATATTGAAGGTAATATAACCAGTAAGGTGGTAGACCGCGTTAATGAAGAATTACAGAATATTGAAAAGACTGAATTTGAAGCAAAACAATTCGCTGATTATAAATCTCATTTTCAATGGTTTCTGGGGATAGGTTTGGCATTATTATTTCTTGATATCTTTGTACTTGAGCGCAGTACCGCCTGGTTAAAAAGACTTAACCTTTTCAATGAGAGAAAGAATAAAGGAGCGACAGGAGATGAAAAATAGTTTACTAAACAGATATTTTCTAGGATTAATGATCCTTTTCGGAATTACTTCCGGTTTTTCCCAGGAAAAAGATCCTGAAAAAATTAAGAAAGAATCCGATAAATATATCGCGGAGGCACAGGAAGCACTTTATGAAAATAATTTTGCAGCGGCTGAAGCCTCTTACCGAAAGGCAATTTCAAAAGATCCTTCAAATTTAAATGCCAGGTATAATATGGGTAACCTCTATTATACCAAAGAGAAATCGCTGAATGCGGAGCAGCGCTTGAAGGAAGCTGCGGAAATCGATGCAACAAGAGAAGAAAAACATCGTATTTATCATAACCTTGGTAATTCTTTTATGCAACAAAAGAATTATCAGGAAGCCGTAAATGCTTTTAAAGAAGCCTTACGTAAAGATCCATCAGATGATGAGACTAGATATAACCTGGCTTTAGCAAAACAGAAACTGGAACAACAGAAGCAGAACCAGGATCAAAATCAGGATCAAAACAAGGAAGATAAAGAGAACGAAGATCAGAATAAGGATCAGCAGAATAAAGATCAGAAAGATGGAGAAGGAGGTGAAGATCAAAAAGAAGATCAGAAGCCACAGGATGAAGGAGAGAACGAAAAAGATAAGAAAGAAGGAGACCAAAACGAAGATCAGCAAAAGGATAAGGGTGATGAGGAAAAGAAAGATGAGGGCAAAGGCGACAAAGAAAAGCAGCAGCAGCCAAAACCAACTCAGGGACAGTTATCTCCACAGCAAATAAAGAATTTGCTGGATGCGATGAACAACGAAGAAAAAAAGGTTCAGGATAAAATAAACGCTGAAAAAGCTAAAGGTGTAAAAGTAAAATCTGAAAAAGACTGGTAACTTTTTAGAAGTTTATCCGACAAAAAAGTGATTCTATAGGAGGACAAAAGATGAAAGTGAAGTATTTAATTTTAAGTTTTTTATTGTTTGCTTCATGGCTAATTCAAGCCCAGGTAAGATTTGAAGCGAAAGTGAGCAGGGAAAAGCTGGGAATTAATGAACGGTTAAGAGTAGATTTCGAGATGAATGAAGATGGTGATAACTTCAAACCACCTTCATTTGATGGTTTCACCGTTGTTGGTGGTCCCAATCAAAAAATTAGCACCAGCATCCTTAATGGGAAAATGGCTTATTCCAAAACTTATAGCTTTTACCTTCAGCCTAAGAAAACAGGAAAACTTGGCATAGGTCAGGCAGAGATTGTGATCGATGATAAGACCTACAAAACTTCACCGATCAGCGTTCAGATCACTTCTGCAGTAGATAAACCTACAGATGGGGATAATTCAGAAATGATCGCAGAAGATAACCTGCACCTGGTTGCTGAAGTGTCCAAAGGTAGTCCCTATCTCAATGAAGCGATCACCGTGGTTTATAAACTTTACGTGAGTCCAAGGGTAAGCGTTAGTAATTGGAGGGAGCTTGACAGTCCTAAATACAATGATTTTTGGAGTCAGAGTATAGATATTCAGCAGTTACGCGTTGAGAACGGTGAATATCGAGGAGAACCATATAGATATGTCGTTCTTAGAAAAACCATTTTATATCCTCAGAAAACTGGTGAATTAAATATTGAACCGCTTACACTTTCCATTGCTGTGGATGTACCAAGCGAAAGAAGAGACATTTTTGGCAGCAGAATTTATAAAACCGTAAATAAAACTGTTGCTGCTGATAATAAGAAAATCAGGGTTAAAGAATTACCAGCAGGAAAACCGGCTAATTTCACCGGTGCCGTTGGTAAATTTGATTTCAACGTGACAACCAGTAAAGATGCGTTAAATGCGGGTGAAAGTCTGCAGGCAAAAGTCGAGGTTCGAGGAAATGGAAATTTAAAACTTTTTGATCTGCCTGAATTAACCGCGCCTTCTTCCTTGGAAATGTATGATCCAGAACGCCGGGAAAATGTTAATACGAATCTAAGCGGGATGCAGGGAAGTATATCAGAAACCTACACCGTGGTTCCTACGCGACAGGGAAAATATCCAATTCCGCCGCTTTCTTTTTCTTATTTTGATCCTACTTCGGAGACTTACAAAACTCAGACTTCAGAAGAGCTTTACATTAATGTGGAGAAAGGTCCGCTTGCCGGAAATGAGCCTTCAGGGATGTCTGGAGTCAATAAAAGAACGGTAGCCATAGACGGCAGTCAATTCAGGTTCATAAAGTTAAATACCAGCCTGGAACCTGTGGAGAGTGAAAGCTTTCTTGGTTCAGCGGCTTTCTGGAGCGCTTTGGTGTTACCATTGGTGGCGATCCCATTATTCATACTCTTCGGAAAAAAGCGTGAGCGTAGGGCGAATGATGTTAGAGGGAATAGGATTAGAAGAGCTGATAAGCTTGCCAGGAAATATTTATCTGAAGCAAAGAAGAATCTTGGTGATCAGAAGGAATTCTATTTGGCGCTCGAAAGATCCATGCATAACTATCTGAAGGCGAAACTAGGTATTCAAACTGGTGAAATGAGTAAAGAAAGAATTGCCGGATTACTGGATGAAAAAGATGTGGATGCTCAAACGAATTCAGAATTTATAGGCTTATTAGAAAGTTGCGAATTTGCCAGGTATACTCCTGCTTCTTCAGATGCGATGCAGCAGGATTATGATAAAGCTGTAAGTGTAATTTCAACTCTTGATAAACAGATCTAAGATGAAAAAGTTGTTATTATTATTCGTTCTTATAAGTATTGCCGGATTTTCTCAGAATCAGGATATTTTTGATGAAGCAAATTCGGCCTACCAAAGTGGTGATTACGAAACGGCCATTTCAAAGTATGAGAAGATCCTGGAAAACGGTGAAACTTCAGCCGAGGTCTACTTCAATTTGGGGAATGCGCATTATAAAATGAATCATGTCGCTCCAAGCATCTATTATTATGAAAAAGCTTTGCAATTAGATCCCGCAGACGCTGATATAAAGAATAATATTGAATTCGCCAGGAATATGGCCATCGATGATATTGAAGAAATTCAGGAAACGGGATTTTCGGTTTGGTTCAACGATATAATATCCGCATTCTCTTATAATACGTGGGCGATCATTGCAATTATTTTCTCTGTTGTTTTTGTGTTCATGTTTTTATTATACCATTTTTCTTACAAATCTTTAAATAAAAGATTATTCTTTGCAGGAGCTTCCCTTGCATTGATTCTCTGTATCGTTTCGATAATATTTGCATTTCAGCAGCAATCATTCATTCAGGATAACCAATATGCGATCATATTTGGAGATGAGATAGAAGTTCGTGACGAGCCAACGCTCAGGGCAGAGCCGAGCTTTGAACTACATGAGGGTACAAAAGCGAAGGTTCTGGAAGACTATCAGGAATGGTCAAGAATTGAGCTTTCTAACGGCGCCCAGGGTTGGATAAATTCTTCGGAAATTAAAAAGTTGTAAGAATATTTGATTTTGATTTAACTTATCGGTATCATAAACATTAATTGTTTAACAAATTTCTGTTACTTTTGATATCGTGAAGACATTCGCTTACATACTTGGTTTTATATTCATCACCTTTCTTTTTGCGCCAACAGCAATTGCGCTAATAGATAGAAACGTGGATATTTCCATTGCCTATAATGTAAATGAAGAAGAAAGTTCTTCCAAAAATCAGATAAGTTTAGAATACACTATTGAAGAAGTGGTTTCAAATTATGAAAGCATTCACTTTCTTCAGATAAGAAAGGTTGATGGTCATTATTACAAAGAGAATGGCTATAAAGTATTTCTTTCCATCTCTTCTCCGCCTCCCAAATCTGCATAATTTATTTCATCCGAGAATAGCTTAGTTCAGGGCGATTACAGTAACTTATAACAGGTTTCTGAATAATTATTTATAAAATTTCATACAGGCAAATCAATCCTGTACAAACAAGTGTATTATGTTTAAACATCTCAATAAAGATTTTCCGGCAAGTATCGTGGTATTTTTCGTGGCTATTCCTCTGTGTTTGGGAATTGCCCTCGCGAGTGGAGCTCCATTATTTTCGGGTCTTATTGCCGGTATTATAGGTGGTATAGTGGTTGGAGCCATGAGTGGTTCCAGTCTGGGAGTGAGTGGACCGGCGGCTGGATTAGCTGCCATCGTTCTTGCGGCAATTTCCAATTTGGGTTATGAAAACCTTTTACTGGCGGTTGTTATAGGGGGAGTTATTCAAATTGGATTTGGATTACTAAAAGCCGGTATTATTGGTTATTATTTTCCGAATTCTGTGATCAAAGGAATGCTAACCGGTATTGGTATAATCATCATTTTAAAGCAAATTCCTCATTTCTTCGGATATGACGATGATCCTCAGGGAGACTGGGCCTTTTTCCAGGTAGACGGTGAAAATACCTTTTCAGAACTGTTCAATATGTTCAATAATATTAGCCCGGGTGCAACTCTAATCGCATTCATAGGGATGTTTATTCTTATACTTTGGGAAGCAGTTCTTTCCAAGAAAGGTAAATTCTTTAAACTGGTACAGGGGCCGTTAGTGGCGGTAGCCGTTGGGATCATATATTATTTGGTAACACAGAATTCAGAAACTTGGGGTATCTCTGCAGAACACCTCGTAAATGTTCCTGTTCCGGATAGTTTCGATTCATTCATTGGCCAGTTTACTTTGCCTTCTCTTGAAATGATAGGCACTGCCCAGATCTGGATCACGGGATTCACGATCGCACTGGTAGCAAGTTTGGAAACGCTTTTATGTGTTGAAGCTACCGATAAATTAGATCCGCATAAAAGAACCACACCAACCAATAGAGAGCTTTTCGCACAGGGAACCGGTAATGTCATGTCAGGGTTGATTGGTGGTTTACCAATTACACAGGTAATCGTTAGAAGTTCTGCGAATATCCAGTCTGGCGGACAAACTAAAATGTCTGCGATCATGCATGGATTTTTGTTACTGATATCTGTTTTAATCATTCCAAATATTCTTAATTACATACCACTTTCAGTACTCGCAGCGATCCTTTTCCTTGTAGGATACAAACTGGCAAAACCAGCCTTGTTCGCTCAAATGTATAAAGCGGGCTGGAAACAATTCATTCCTTTCATGGTTACCATTATTGGAATTGTATTTGGAGATCTCCTAATAGGTATCAGCCTTGGACTAATAGTTGGAATTTTTGTGATACTTATTAAAAGCTACCAGAATTCGTATTTCCTGCATATCGAGAATGTGGAAAATGGAGGTAAAACGATTAAAATGAGACTTGCTGAAGAAGTAACTTTCATTAATAAAGGTGCAATTCTTAAAGAACTAAATAACCTTGAAGAAAACTCATACCTGATCATGGATGTTACTAAAACGAGATATCTGGATAATGATATTATTGATATTCTGGATGATTTTAAGATCAAAGCCAAAGAGAAGAATATTGATATCAAGATAATTTCTGAAAGAGGAACCGTTGAAAACCCTGAGAGTTACCAGCAATTTTTTGAATTAGATAAAAAACCAGCTTAAATTGAATTTTCAGAAGAATTGCTGAAATTGAATTTATTGAACTTTTAAAAACTGAATTATGATTACTGAAATTATAGATAAGAATAAACAATCCGAATTGACTCCGGATGCTGTCCTGCAAGACCTTATGGACGGGAATAAGCGTTTTACTGAAAATAAAATGCACCAGAGAGATTATGCTTCTCAAATTGGTAAGACCAGTGGTGGTCAATGGCCGCAGGCGGTTGTCCTTGGATGCATAGATTCTCGTGTGCCTGTAGAAACAGTTTTTGACCAGGGAGTTGGAGATATCTTCACTGCCAGGGTAGCAGGAAATTTTGAAAATACAGATATTCTGGGAAGTATGGAATATTCCTGCAAAGTTGCGGGAAGCAAATTGGTTTTGGTGTTAGGACATGAATCGTGTGGCGCGGTAAAGGCTGCATGTGACCATGTGGAATTGGGAAATATCACACATCTATTAAGCAATATCAAGCCAGCTGTAGAAGCAACAAAAATAGAGGGTGAAAGAAATTCTAAAAATGATTCGTTCGTAGCTGGAGTTGTTGAAAACAATGTAAAGCTAACTATTGATAGAATCAGAGAAAAGAGTCCTATTCTAAAGGAAATGGAAGATAATGGAGAAATAAAGATCGTTGGAGGAGTTTATTCAATTTCTAACGGTAAAGTTACTTTGTTGTAATTTCTCTTTCGGCCTGGAATAGGCTATGAAAAAGATATTTAAGGTCTGGAGCAGTTCAATGTTTCAGACCTTTTATTTTAAAGGCTCCTCGGTATCATCATTCAAGAGGTCCTGTTCCCTAACCTGTTTTAAAATCGTTGGAAGTATAATTGGTGCAATTGAAGCAACCGGTTGGTAAAGTATAGATTCTTCCAGCGTTTTATCTTCAACAATTTCAATTCTTTCGTTAGTAGCTTTAAAGAACATGATAATTACACTGGCTACGAAAGCAGATTTGATCAACCCGAAAACACCACCAAGTAGTTTGTTCACGATTCCTAGCGCTGCGAATGCTGCAATTTTAGTAAGCATTTTACCAGCGAGAGAAATCAGAAAAACTATCAAGATGAAAGTAATGGCAAAACTAATGAGGTTGATATACTGTACTTTCCATTCTACAATTTCAGATAAGAATTCTCCCAGAAAATGGGAGAAATGTACAGCTCCATAAATCCCGGCAACTATTCCCACAAGAGAAGCCAGCTCGGCAAGCAATCCCCTGAAAAAGCCTCGCACCAGTCCGTATAAAAGTACCAGACTCAAAATAATATCTACCGTATTCATAAATCAAATATAATAATTATAAAATGTAGATAGTATCTTTGCGATATGGCAAGAGATGAACAATTAAAAGAGAGGTGGGAGAGAGTACAGAAGAAACTTTCAGATCAGTTCGCAGATGGAGAATTAATGGAATTGGATGCCATCATCTATCTGGTTGGAGTACAGGAACTGGGACAGCCTCATAAGAGATATAAGAAAGATCACAAGATCGATTTAATGCATATTGCAATTTGCACTTTACTAGAACCTTATGGTTATTATGAATTCGATTTTTATGATGATGATGGCTGGCCACATTTCAAAATCAAGGAAGAATTACCGGCATTAAAAGCAGGCGAACAAAGCGTTTTAATGAAAGAGGCTATCGTACAATATTTTATGGAAAAAGACTATATTTCCTGAATGAACCCGGGAATGCTTTTTCTTTCTTTTCCGCAGGATAGCGGCCCAATTTACCAGGAAACTTTAGCAGGAAGGTTGCCTGTAGAGCCTTTTAATACGTACAGCAATATTTTCTTCCTCCTCATAATCATCTATTTCTCATTGAGAGTTTACAGGGATTATGCAAATCATCGGTTTCTGGCCTGGAGTCTACCGGTTTTATTTATGGGATTTATTGGTGGGACGGTTTACCATGCCACACGCAGTCACGATGTATGGATGTATATGGACTGGCTCCCGATCGTAGTACTATGCCTTGCGGTTTCAATTTATTACACCATCAAATTGAAAATTTCAAAGAAGAAGCGTCTTTTTCTAATACTTTCGGTGTTATTTCTGGTGTTTGGTGTGCGATTCATTCCACTTTCTCCACATTCTCAAACCTCTGTAGGATATATTGCAACAGCTATAGGACTGTTACTTCCAATAATCGTCTATTTCTACACTACAAAATTGCATCACTGGGGATTTGTACTGGCGGCTTTTCTAAGTTTTGGCCTGGCGATCAGTTTCAGGATACTCGACAATTTTATGGTGATCCTTCCGATGGGAACACACTGGCTATGGCATACCTTCGGCGCGTTATCTGTATTTTTCCTTATGAATTATATCTATATTGAAAAGCTCACCCCTGCAACGCTACCTTCAGATAAATAGAATATTTAATAAGCCTTTAAAATGGGAAGGTTTAGCTTTAAATTTTATTAAATTTGCGCTTCCGAAACGAAATCACCTATGATCGATAAAATTAAAGGACATATCGCTGATGTTGAAAGCTTTAATGCTAAGACGAAAGATGAAATAGAAGCTTTCCGAATTAAATATCTCGGAAAAAAGGGAATTCTGAATGAGTTTTTCGCTGAGTTTAAGAATGTTCCGAACGAGGAAAAGAAAGATTTTGGTCAGGCGATCAATGAGCTGAAAACTTCTGCTCAGGCAAAAGTAAATGCTTTGAAGGAAGAATTGGAAAACAGCCAGGAAGAAAAAGGTGTTTATGGAGACCTTTCCAGGCCGGCTGAACCTGTTGAAATAGGATCGCGTCATCCAATATCAATTGTAAAAAATCAAATCACAGAAATATTTTCGAACATAGGTTTTAATGTTTCTGAAGGACCGGAAATGGAAGATGACTGGCATAACTTTACGGCGCTTAACCTTCCGGAATACCACCCGGCAAGAGATATGCAGGATACTTTTTTTATCCAAACAGATCCGGATATTCTTCTTAGAACTCATACTTCTTCGGTTCAGGTGAGATATATGGAAGAAAATAAACCGCCTATCAGGACGATTTCTCCGGGAAGAGTTTTCAGAAATGAGGCAATTTCAGCAAGGTCTCACTGTATATTCCACCAGGTTGAAGGTTTATATATAGACAAGGATGTTTCTTTCGCAGATATGAAGCAAACCATTTTGTATTTCACCAAGCAGTTATTCGGCAAATCAAAGATCAGGTTGAGACCTTCATATTTCCCATTTACCGAGCCAAGTGCCGAGGTAGATGTTTATTGGGGACTTGAAACGGAAACCGATTACCGCATCACCAAGGGAACCGGATGGCTGGAGATCATGGGTTGCGGAATGGTAGATCCAAATGTGCTTAGAAACTGTAATATAGATCCACAGGAGTATTCTGGATTCGCCTTTGGAATGGGAATAGAACGTATAGCAATGTTATTATACCAAATAGAAGACATCAGGATGTTCTATGAAAACGACCTGAGGTTCCTGGAACAATTTAAATCGGCACTATAATGAAGAAATATGGCGTCTTAATTTTAGCGATCATTATAATTGGCGTCATTATCTATGTCACTTTTGTAATTGCCCTTATCAAAATAACCCTTGGTCTTATTTTACTGGCAGTGGCGGCGGTGGTTCTATGGATCCTGTGGCTGAAAATAAAGAAGAAAGCAGAAGATAAGTTTTGAAGAAAGATATCGAGATACCAGAGGTAAAAGATGTTCATGTGGCCGCGGTAAAAGTCTTTAATGAAGAATTTGAAGCGTACGAATGGAATGTTTATCTCATCAATGATACTAATGAAGCCTTGGAAATGGTACTGATCGTTTCTATGGGTTTTGATAAGAAAAAGGAAACTTCGGTCATGAGACACAAGATCGAGGTGTTGCCGGCAAAGAATTTTGCCAAAATCGAATACTTACAGGACGGTGTGCTTAAACTGAATAATGAATTTAAGCTTACATACTTCGCCGGAAACAAAATGATGGAAAAGACTTTTCTTTTCAAGCCGAATACTATCAATGAAAAGTTTGCCGGAAAAATTCCCATTATCCCTGAGAAGGGAATATTAGCAAAATAGTATATACGTAATTGTAATAAATCAAAAAGCCTCCGAAATAAAAACGGAGGCTTCTTTCTTCAACTTTGTTTTAACCTAAACTAATTGAATTTATCATTAAGATCTTCGAAGTCTCCAATTACCTCTCCGCCGCTTTTGATTTTAACTTCACCAGAAACAAAGATCTTAGAATCTGATCCTACAAATTCCAGTCTTCCTCCGCTTTCAATATTCAGATCACCGTGAATTTCAACCAATCCTTCTACTTTGAATACGCTTTCTGAATTAATAACCAGGTTTTCTGAAGATTTAGAATTTCCAAGTTTGAAATTTCCGGAAAGGTTAAGTTTTGAAGAACTGCTTAGATTAGCGCTCTTTTCAATTAGCATATCTCCGCAAAAGCTCAGCGTTCCTTCAATGCTAAGGTGTTTAAGGTTCATTGTACCGCTATATACTTCTTCTGAATTAGAGGGTACATTAAGGTTTTTATCGCCGGTATATGGTTCATAGTCTTCACAGCTAAGAAAATCTGATCTAAGAGCATCTTCTGAGCCGGCAATAATCTTTAAGATTTTTAATCCTGAACCTGAGGCCAGGTAAATATATTCTCCTTTCGCCTGGACGAAATTAGCACTACCATCTATCTCTGCGATTCCTTCAGCAATCGGATTCAGTGCATCATTTAATTTAATAATATCTAGTCCGGCGCCACCGTTAGCCATGTAGATGAAATTCCCATCTGTAGATACAGCATTGGTAACCTTATCTTCGTCGCTAACCGTTCCAGCATCAGGATGAACTTTTAGCGGCAGGCTGGTGGTTTTTTCTCCGGCTTCTAGATCATAAATTCCTGCACCGTCAAGGCCTTCAGAAACCAGTACATGATTGTTATACCAGGCAATAGTTCTTTTAGATTCAGCAGTAAGTGAGGCGGTTGTTATTGATTTATTCTCGATAAACTCATCGTCAAGACTAAAGTCAATCAAGCCGTCATCACCACTTAAAACTGCTAATTTATCGTTATTGCTGGCTGCAGACCTAAGATCTCCCAGACCAATCTCGGCAAGAGATTCAAAAGCACTGTCTCCATTAGAATATTGGTAGCTTCCCACGATTCCAGAATTTCCACTTATTAGAATAGTTTTTCCGTCGAAATCAAGCACATGTACTCCCGTGTGACCGGCAAGGCCGTAATCAAGATTAAAATCTGTAGAGAACTTACCATTCTGGGTAGAAACATAACCAAGTAAAGTATGGTTAGCTCCTTCTCCGTTTATGGATGCACCGGTAAAAACAATGTTATTATTGCCGTCTACGTAAAGTGCATTGATATCTGCAATGTTGGATTTCATCCTGCTTACCAGCACCGGATTATATTTATCGCTTACATCAACAATGTCTATGGCTCCTAAATAGATAGCGCCTTCTTTATTATAAGAAACATAGGCAAAATCTCCTTTTACATCCACATGGGTTGCTCGAAGCAGTTCTCCATTAAGTTTTGGAGGGTCAAGTTGTGCTATTTGTTCAATCCCAAAGATCCAGGCTGGTTCTGCCTCTCTGGTATTATTTATTCTGGCTACACCAACTACACCAGTTTCGCTAAGATTAATTGCATTGGCTAATTCTGAGGCGTCTGTAGTAGTGTTGAAATCAGATCTCTGATCTGTAATTTCTGAAGTTGTTGTATCATCTTTCTGGCAGGCAGTTATAAATAGTGCCGAAAAAAGTCCAAGGGCTAGTAATTTTCTAGTCATAAGATTGGTTAGGTTAATGTATTTGGGCAAGTAAAAATAGCAATTTAACTGGAGTAACAAATAGAAACTCCTTGAAATACAGTACTTTTCGATAAAGTGTATGAAAAATCCGATAAGAAAATTCTTTCCATAAAAAAACCGGCAATTACGCCGGTTTAATTTTTATAATAATCGTCATCAGATCTTAGTGTTCGTGATCGTGATCATGCTCTTCTTCATACAAGTTGTACTCACCTTGTAAGAAAGAATAGTCAGCTTGTCTGATCTCTCCCATTACCCAAAGGTAGTTGTGCTCAAGATCATCATTAAGGAATTGTAACGTACCACCAGTGTTGATGATTAGGTCTCCTGTCACTACAAGAGCTCCATTAATATTGAAATGTCCACCGTAGTTGATCACAAGATCCTTAGGTTCTTCTTCTGAACCAATGATCGCAAGACCAACAGTGGTCATTTCACCGTTACGTCTGATAATCGTATTTTTTTCTGTTTCAATCTCACCACAGATATTTAGTTCACCAGCTACGCGCAGGTTTTCTAAATGGGTGTGGTCGCTGAAGTCCATAACTTCACCTTTTGCAACGTGAAGATCTTTTGATCCTTCGTAAATAGGGAAAATGTCACAATCTTCGAAACCGTTCTTTAAGAAACCTGGCTCATGGATCGCTCCAATAAATCCTGGTTCGTGAATCTTGTTCACATTAGCTTCTTTTACAGATTTAACTGCAGTAACTTCTTCTGATTGTAGGTCTTCAGTTACCGGGTCTGACTGGCATCCAACGAAGAATACGCCCAGTCCTAGACCTAACATTAATAACTTTTTGTTCATGATAATGGGTTGATTAGAATTTGGTTAGGGCAAAAGTAATACATAAAATTTGAATTAATGCAAAAAAAATCGCTGAAAAGATTAAAATTCAGCGAGATAAGGTAATTCTGTAAGTAAAATCTTTCATTAATCAAGCTTATCTACCAGCTTATTGAATACCTTTTTAGGATTTTTACCTTCATAAAGAATAGCATAAACAGCATTTATGATCGGAGTCTTGGCCTTTTTCTCTTTATTGATCTTGTAGGCACTTTCCGTGGCATAGTATCCCTCTGCAACCATGCTCATCTCCATCTGTGCACTTTTTACCGTATATCCCTTTCCAATCATATTTCCGAACATTCGGTTACGGCTAAATATAGAATAACCTGTTACTAAAAGATCTCCGAGGTAGGCTGAATCGTTGATGTTACGTTTCATCTTATGAACTTTCTTAATGAACTTCTTCATTTCCCGGATGGCATTACTCATTAATACACTCTGGAAATTATCACCATACCCCAAACCATGAGCAATTCCGGCGGCAATGGCGTAAATGTTTTTAAGTACTGCAGCATATTCGGTTCCAATTACATCATCACTAATTTTACACGTAATGTAATCGCTCCCAAGATAACCGGCGACTATTTCAGCTTTTTTCTCGTCCTGGCAGGCAACGGTTAAATAAGATAATCTTTCCAGGGCAACTTCTTCCGCATGACATGGTCCTGTAAGAATTCCAATATTTTCCATCGGTACTTCAAAATATTCATTAAAATGTTCGCCTACGATAAGACTGGTTTCAGGAACAATACCTTTAATCGCTGAAAAAACGATCTTGTCTTTTAGCGGTACTGTAAGAGAATCTAACTCCCGTTTTAAAAATGCTGAAGGAATAGCGAAAATGATATAATCTGAAGCTGCAACAGTTTCATTAATATCATTGCTCAGATTGAGTTGTTTTACATCAAATTCTACGGAGCTTAGGTAATTAGGATTATGATCCTGCTTTTTTATATGCTCTATGGCATATACACTCCGCATATACCAGTTCACCTGTTCAAGGTTCTCACATAACATTTTTACAATTGCAGTGGCCCAGCTACCACCTCCTATGACACCAAAACTCGGAGCTTTATTCATATAATTACATTCTCTTTTCCAAAAATAGTCAAATTTGGAAGTATTTAAAGTATTTCGCTTTTAATCATAGCAATTATTGAGAATATTTCAACAATTCTGCATTTAAAGTTTAACATATAATAAATCTCATTTATACAATCTAACTAAAATGCCTCCGTTATTAAATTGTTCTTCTATTCATCTTTTTGGAAGAACATTCTTAGTTTTTTTGGTTGGTTATTTAGTTGAAAAGACCGTTTCGTGAGAAGCGGTCTTTTTAATTTCAGAAGAATTTTTTGGAAAACTTTAGGACGGCTTCAACTCACAAAATTGAATCACTTTTGTACATTTAAATAACTAACTATAAATCATTATAATGGGAATATTTTCATTCATTAAAGACGCAGGAAAAAAGATTTTTGGAATAGATAAACCTAAATCTACTGAAGCAGGAACCAAAGACGATTTAAAAGAAAATGAAAAAGCAGCTAGAAAATTAGAAGAAACTATCAAAGACCTAAATTTGAAAGCTGAGAACTTAAAAATTCATATTGAAAACGACATGGCTATCGTTACCGGTAAAGCTCTGGATCAGGCGAACCGTGAAAAGATCATACTTGTCGTAGGTAATTCTGAAGGAATTGCTCAGGTAGATGACAGGCTTGATGTTGAGAATACTGAGCCGGAAGCAGTTTTCCATACGGTAGAAAGAGGAGATACTTTAAGCAAAATTTCAAAAGAGCATTACGGAGATCCAAATCAATATCCGTTGATTTTTGAAGCTAACAAACCGATGCTACAGGATCCAGACAAAATATATCCAGGACAGGTACTAAGAATACCTCCAATGGATTCAAAAAGATAGAAGAAAAGAGACTGTTTAAGAGTCTTGAGAATGTTAAACTGAGAGCAGTCGACGTTCTATAGCTTGTAGTTCCACAATGAAAAAAGTAGGTTCAATCAGCTAAATTGAAGATTCAACATAGGTTTTTAAACAGTCTTTTACCTATTTATAAAAATTCATTTCATCTATATACTGCCAGACCTTTTCATCCAGAAAAGGTCTTACATTTTTAGATTCTTTGATCGATTTTCTTATGAAGGTAGAAGAGATTTCAACTATTGGCGCATCTACACGATGGATCTTTGCATGTGATTTATAATCATCAGCAACTTCACCAGAAGCAATTCTAGGATAAACGTAAATTTCATGATTCTCCACAATTACTTCTGAATTCTTCCATTTGTGAAAGCTTTTCAGATTATCCTCCCCCATGATGAGGCAGAATTCATTGCTTGGAAATTTTTCCTGTAAATAGGCCAGCGTATTTACCGTATAGTTTGGTTGTGGAAGATCGAATTCTATATTGCTCGGTTTAAGCTTATCATAGCTTTCACAAGCTTTGTAAACCATCTCAAGCCTATGATGATTATCAAGAAGGCTACTTTTCTTTTTATGGGGATTATGCGGAGTTACTACCAGCCAGATCTCTTCAAGATCTGAATATTCGGCCAAATGATTGGCAATGATCAGGTGACCGGTGTGAATAGGATTAAAAGTTCCAAAGAACAAGCCTACCTTTCTATTCATTCTTCAAGTTTTTCAGCGCCCACGTAATTAGAAACCAGGTTGTAAGCTTCTTTTAATGCAGTTCCAAGATGGTTATTCTCAATGATAAAATCAAATTGAGGAGCAGTGGCCAACTCGATAGAGGCCTTAGCGACTCGCATACTTATCTTATCATCGCTTTCGGTTTTCCTTTTCTTTAGACGAATCTTTAATTCTTCAATGCTTGGTGGTTTTACAAAAACAGCAAGCGTTCTTTCCGGATAAATATTCTTAATATCCAGTCCTCCCACAACATCAATATCAAAGATCACGTGTTTGCCTTTTTTCCAGATACGTTCTACTTCACTTTTTAATGTTCCGTAGAAATTATCTCTATATACTTCTTCCCATTCCAGGAATTCGTCGTTTTTGATCTTTTGTTTGAAATCTTTTAAAGAAAGAAAATAGTAATCCTGTCCATCCACCTCATTACCTCTCGGCTCGCGAGAAGTTGCCGATATGGAAAAATCCAGCTTTAATTCCTGGTGCTTTAATAAGTGACGTACTATCGTTGTTTTACCAGATCCTGAGGGAGCTGAAAATACGATAAGTTTCCCTTCGCTCATTTAGAGTACGTTTAGAATTTGTTCTTTAATTTTTTCCAATTCGTCTTTCATCTGCACCACTAGTTGCTGCATAGGGGCATAATTAGATTTACTACCAATGGTATTGATCTCGCGCCCAATTTCCTGTGAAATGAAAGCAAGTTTTCTACCGTTAGAGTCTTTTGTATTTAATGTTTTTTGAAAATAATCAAGGTGATTATCCAATCTTACTTTTTCTTCGGTTATATCAAATTTTTCAATATAATAAACGATCTCCTGCTCAAAGCGATTTTCGTCAGCCTGTTCTTTGATATCTTCAATTCCTTTTCGAAGTCTTTCGCGAACTGCCTCAACCCTGTCTGGATCAATTTTAATGACTTCATTTAAGAGTTCCTGAATATTGGAAATTCGAAGTTGAAGATCTTTTTCCAGAGCCTTACCTTCATCTGTTCTAAAGTTGTTGATCTCTTTAAGTGCAGCTTCCACAGCTTCCTCGATCGCCTGGAATTCCTCTTCATCTATCTCGTCTCTTTCAGTTTTAAGCGAATCTGGCATTTTTACAGCCATCTTAAGAAGTTCAATTTCGCTTGCATTTACAATGTCTCGTAACTGATCGATGTAATTCTTGACCACTTCAGTATTTACATTGGTAGAAGTTTGTTCACCGGTGTATTCTACATAGATCGAAAGATCCACCTTTCCGCGGCTCAAACTGTTTGAAATGATATTCCGAAGGTCTAATTCTTTTTCGCGGTATTGCGAAGGAATGCGAGCATTCAGGTCAAAATTCTTACTGTTCAAAGATTTTAACTCTACAGTGATTTTTTTATTGGGAATTTGGGTAACGCTTTTCCCGAAGCCTGTCATAGATTGAATCATGCCTGAATTTTAAAAGCTTGCGCAAAGATAATCAATTCTATAGCATCTCCAATTGATTAAGGTCTTGATAAAACCGAACAAAATCGCGAGCTATTCCAAAGAACTAATAAATTCAAAGGCTCGTTTTTCATGATAATAAGCCTTGTCTTTGGTCACGAAACCAACATGGCCACCATATGCGGGCATCTCCAGGTAAAGATTTTCAGAATTTTTAGCGATCTCGTTAGGATAGCATTCGGGAGATAAAAAAGAATCATTTTTCGCGCTTAAGATCATAACTGGTTTTTCAATTCCGGGTAAAAAGTTTTTCGCACTTGTTTTCTGGTAGTAATCTTCGGCATTCTTATAGCCATGAGCCTTTGAGGTATATAGATCATCTATATCTCTCAAAGAACTGCAGGCAGCGATTTGCTTTTTCTGAATATGATCCGGAAATTTCTTCGCACGGGCCAGTAGGTGTTGCTTCAAATTGAGTTCAAACCGTTTTGAATAAACGAAATTACGCATCCGGTTGATGGCTCCCAGTGAGCCTGAAAGATCGCATGGCACCGATACGCCAACAGCTCCAATGATCTCTGCCGGTAGACTGCGATTTTCACCGAGATATTTCATCAGCATATTTCCGCCAAGACTGAATCCAACCAGGGCGATCTTAGCATATTTATTCAAAGTGAGAATATGGGTGAGAACTTCAGCAAGATCGTCGCTTGCACCTGCATGGTAACTTCTGAAAAACCTGTTCAGTTCCTCACTGCATCCTCGAAAATTCATAGCCACGGCATCCCAGCCATTTTGATTGAAAATTCGAGCCATTCCTTTCATATAAGGTCTGTCAGTATTTCCTGCAAGCCCATGTAGCAGAATTACCAATTTATCAGATTTTTCCTTCCTGGAATTACTCCAGTCAAGATCTATAAAATCACCATCGCTAAGCTCAATTCTTTCTCTCTCGTAGATCGGAATTTCAACTTTTCTCAGGGTTGCCGCGTAAATGGTGGAAGCATCGGCATTTTTGAATATTCCCGGTGGAACATAATTTCCAGTTATAAGCGGCATTCTAATTCAATTTTAATATAAACTTAGGTAAAATATGGTATGCATGCATAATAATTATTGGTAGTTTTGAATAAATTGAAGATTATGTACAGTAAGAAATTCGAAATAAGATGGAGCGATCTGGATGCTAACAGGCATTTGGCAAATTCAGCGTTTATAAATTTTATGAGCCATACCCGTATGGGATTTTTGATGGAAAATGGATTCGGCCAGAAGCAATTATCGCATTACAATCTTGGACCTATCGTCTTCTATGAGCATGTTTATTATTTCAAGGAAATTTTTGCTGGTGAACCGGTTACGGTTACTCTGGAACTTAGCGGACTTTCTGAAGACGGGATGTATTTTGAATTTGTACATAAGATCTATGATCACAAGGGAAGGAATTGTGCTACCTGTGAAATGATGGGTTCATGGATTGACCTTGAAGAACGGAAACTTACCAAATTACCAGAAGAGCTTTTTGCCAATCTTAATAATACTCCAAAAACCAAGGATTTTAGAACCTTAACTAAAGAAGACACACGTAAATTCGGAAAACGTCCTGAAAACATTTCTCCGGAAGAATTACAAGCTCTGTAATTCTATGGAGGAGAAAGTAAAGGAGGTCTGGTATGCATGTTATGGCTCGAACATCAGGAAAGAGCGATTTATGTGCTACATCAGTGGTGGGACACCGCCCGGAGCATTAAAAAACTTCACTGGTTGCGCAGATAAAACCGAACCAAAGGACAGCCGTGTCATTACCATAGATCATGAACTTTATTTCGCTATGAAATCTCCTACATGGAATGGAGGCGGTATTTGCTTTTTAAAACCTGAAAAAAATTCGTCGGCCAATACCTTGGGTAGAACATATTTGATAAATGCCAGTCAGTTTAGAGATTTAGTGAGACAGGAGTTGAAGTTCGAAGGAGAAATAAGCATAGATTTCAGTGAGCTTAGAAAGAAAGGCTATTATAATTGTTTAAAGGATGGCCGGTACGGACTTCTTCTATACCTTGGGGAAATAGATGGTGCTCCAATTGTGAGCTTTACCAGTGAAATTTTTCTGGAAAATGAAATTAATCCGCCGGATGATCAATATCTGCTTACGATCATAAGAGGTTTGAAAGAGATCTACTCCCTTAATGAGGACGAAATTTTTGAATATTTTGAGGGTAAAATTGGAATTAAAAACCTGATATCTTCAACGGAACTCAGAAAAATAATCCGGGCTTCATAATATTAATTTGCTGTAAAACAGTAACTTTACAGTATCCCTGGCAATTCTATCCTAACTTTCAGCCTTGAATGCAAAATTTCAAGCGTATGAAAAGTTCAAAATTCATAATGCAATTCTGCGCGAGATTTCTCGCTATCCTCATTATTTTTCAAAGTTGCAATATTTATCATTCCGCAAATATTAGTCTGGAAAAGGCATCAGAAACTAATCGGAAGGTGAGGGTGAAAACCGATGCAGGGGATAAATTAAAGTTCAAATGGATCGCTGATAAGGAGGGAGAATTCTATGGTTATACGCGGGGAAACTCAAGTACATCGAAAAAGCTTAAGGATCTGGGAGTTATTGGCACCAGTAACGGTAAGTTTTACAGCTATGGTTTGAAAACTTTAAATATTGATCAGGTTCAGGCTAAGAATTATACTTTATCTACTATCGGGACAATTTTAATATCGATTGTTGGAGTATTTGCTGTTCTAGGTAGCTTGGCAGCTTTAACCTGGAATAATAATTTTAGTGTTTGGTAATGAAACACTTTATGATTTAACCTTGGTCTTTTTCATGCTAACCATATAAACTCCAATGAAAACGAGTCCTGCAGCTAGTGCTTTTATCCAGGTTAATTTATCTGCACCTACCGAAATAGCAAAGGTGATCGCAATCAACGGCTGTAAATAGATAAAAGCGCTTATCGTTGAGGGTGACAATTGCTTCAAGGCATATATATTAAGTAAATAGGTCATAAAAGTGGTTCCTAATACTACAAATCCCATTTTCCAGATCGCATCGAAGGGCAGGCTGGCCCATTCAACATCCATAAATTCTGAATAGGTCACCGGTAGATTAATAAAAATAGCGATCAAGAATAACCATTTCATCAGAGTGATGGCGCGATACTTTTTAGTAAGCGGTTTCACCAGGATTAGGTAAAGTCCGTAGGAAAATGCATTTACGATAAATAGAACATTTCCAAGAGGTATGTTAGGTGCATTGAAATTCTCGCCCGTGCTAAACAGAACCAGCACCAATGCTCCGGCCATCCCGATAATGATCCCCAAAGTTTTCAATAAGGTTATTCGTTCCTTAATAAGGATAGAGGCCAGGATGAGCACCATCACTGGTGAAAGCGTGATAATTACAGAACTGTTTATAGGAGTGGAAAGACTTAAACCTTTAAAGAAAAACAGCATATTTATCACCATTCCGAAAATTGCACAGCCTAAAATCCTCGGCCAGTCTGATGTTGCAATCTTCTCCTTGGGTGCAAAAATACTGATGATCCAGAAGAGTATCGCCGCTCCGCTTACCCGCAATAGAATAAATCCGAAAGGCTCAATGTAAAGTGGCATCAATCCTTTGGCAATCGTGTGGTTAACTCCATAAATGGCACTTGCCAGGAAGGCGGCCAAAATAGCCAGAATTCGGCTTTTATCCATGAATAGATTCTTTAGCGCTGGCTACTGTTTTTTTCGAATTGCCTATAAAGATCTCATCATTATTAATAATAACCGGTCTTTTAAGAAAGGTATAATGCTCAAGAATAAGATTTTTAAAGTCGTCCTCTTCCAAATCTTTATTCTTTAGGTCTTTATCTTTATAAAGCCTGGCTCTTTTACTGAATAGCGATTCGTAGCTACCTGAAAGATTGTACATCTCTTCTAATTGATCGCTGGTGATCTCTTGTGTTTTAATGTCCTGAAGAATGAACGCTTCCGGAACTTCAAGTTCGTTCAAAATTCTTTTGCAGGTATCACAGGTGGAAAGGTGGTATATTTTCTTCATGACATATGATTTATGCTGCAAAGAACGGAAATTTCAACCAAAGAGCTGTTTTAAGATCACGCTTTTGGCTGATCTTTATTCAGTTTCAAATACGGTTCGATTTCACTTTTTGAATATGATAATATGAAATTACCCTCCGCATATGGTGCGATCTCATAAGCATTATAATGTAAAATCACTTTTTTCCCGGTGATCCCTATATTTTGAGGGAGGTGAAATTCATCATCTTCGAAGAACATTCCGGTGCTGTTTATATTTTCATTAGCTGGAATATCTTTTTTATTTCTGAAATCCTTTTCGACAAAATCCTTGAATTCAGCATTGAAAATATCCCGAACGTTCAATATTTTACCTGTGTTCGGGTTGAAATTCAAATAACGAGTGCTTCTGTATCCATGGGCGCCACCTGTAAAAATATCGGTATTGAATTTCATGGAGATCAATTCATCTGATTTGTAATCTACTTTTCCGTTGATGGTTGCTTCCCATGGTAATTCATAATCAGGAAATTCAAGCGCAGTTTCTTGGTAGTTTTTCAGGAAATTTTCTGCCAGTTCCTCTGGTTTTTCTGCTCCACCTTCATCCTGATAATCTATAGTATTGATCAGGAAATGTTCAATTTCCTTATTTATATTTTCAGATATATTTCCTGCATTCTTGGCAATGGGATAAATAAGGCTTATGAAAGTGCATTCGCCATCTTCAGGTTTACAATCATCTAGTCTTTTTTCAATGGTTTTAGTGGAAAAAGACAATTCCATTTCCACATCTTCATCAATTTCTTTCTTTTCATCAGCACAGGCCAGGCATAGCAATACCATTAATAAAGGCCATATAATTCTTCTCACAATTGGCAGGTGTTAAATAACAGGATAAAGGTAAAGGCAATTTTGTGATTGCCCAACATGCTCACTACATTTGTTATCCAAATTTTCAGAAGGTGAAATTCAATACTAAAACGATTCACGGAGGACAGCATAACATAGATCCGGCTTATGGTTCGGTGATGCCGCCAATTTATCAAACGAGTACTTATTCTCAAAGCACCCCCGGAGGTCATAAGGGTTTCGAATATTCCCGAAGTGGTAATCCTACGAGGTCAATATTGGAAAAATCACTCGCTAGTATTGAAAATGGGAATTTCGGACTTGCTTTTGGTTCGGGACTGGCGGCGATCGATGCTGTTTTAAAGCTTTTTAAGCCAGGAGACGAGATCATTTCTACTAATGATCTTTATGGAGGCTCCTACCGACTTTTCACTAAAATATTTGAAGATCTCGGAATTAAATTTCGCTTTGTCGGGATGCAGGATGCTTCAAAAATAGAAGGGCATATTAACGATAATACCAAACTGATATGGATTGAAACACCTACCAATCCTATGATGAATATCATCGATATTAAAGCCGTTTCTGAAATTGCTAAGAAGCACGATCTTCTGTTAGCGGTTGATAATACCTTCGCTACTCCTTATTTACAGCAACCTATGGATCTTGGAGCTGATATTATCATGCATAGCGCTACCAAATATCTTGGTGGGCATAGTGATGTGGTAATGGGTGGACTCGTAGTAAAAGATAAAAATCTGGCCGATAAGTTATACTTCATTCAGAAAGCCAGTGGGGCCATATGTGGTCCACAGGATAGTTTCCTGGTACTTCGTGGTATTAAAACGCTTCACTTAAGAATGCAGCGTCATTGCGAAAACGGTGCGGCAATTGCACAATTCTTGAGAGATCACCCAAAAATAGATAAAGTCTACTGGCCTGGATTTGAAGATCATCCTAACCATGATATTGCTAAAAAGCAGATGTCAGGTTTTGGAGGTATGATCTCTTTTACTACCAGGGAAAATACCTTGGAGAGCGCTACAAAAATCGTTGAAAAATTAAAGGTTTTTACCCTAGCCGAATCTTTAGGAGGTGTAGAGTCACTAGCTGGTCATCCGGCGAGTATGACGCATGCTTCCATTCCAAAAGCTGAAAGAGAGCAAACTGGTGTCGTGGATTCTCTAATCAGGCTAAGTGTTGGAATTGAAGATGAAGAAGATCTTATCGATGATTTGAAACAAGCTATCGGATAATCAATTAAAAACACAATTATAACTCAGCGGCCTGGACAAATCGGGCCTTTCTTATTAAAACTATGATGAAGAACATTATTTCCTTAAGTCTGTTGTTAATAGCAGCAATAAATCTATCCATTGCTCAGAGCCTGGAATCTCCAAATGGAGATCTAAAAATGGAATTTTCTCTAAATGAGGATGGAACTCCAACCTACAATCTGAAGTTTGATGAGGAAGAGGTGATCAAAACCAGTAAGCTTGGTCTGGCTCTAAAGGACGAAGAAGATCTGCGATCAGATTTTGAAATTGAAAGTACAAAGGAGTCATCTTTTGATGAAACCTGGAAGCCTGTTTGGGGAGAATCTAAAGAAATAAGAAATCACTACAATGAGCTCGAGGTTCAATTAGCTCAGAATGAAACGGGCAGAAAATTAATTATACGTTTCAGAATGTTTAATGAGGGTCTTGGTTTTAGATATGAATTTCCGGAGCAGAAAGACCTCGTTTATTTTATTCTGGAAGAGGAACATACTCAGTTCGCCATGACCGGCGATCATACCGCTTTCTGGATCCCGGGAGATTACGATTCTCAGGAATATGATTATACAGAATCCAAGCTTTCAGAGATCAGAGCGAAATTTGATGGTGCCGTGCAGCCAAATGCTTCCCAGGAACAATTTTCAAAAACGGGTGTGCAGACTGCATTAATGATGAAAACCGATGAGGATATTTATATCAATCTTCATGAAGCAGCATTGGTTGATTACTCATTGATGAATTTAAACCTGGATGATGAAACTATGATCTTTGAATCATGGTTAACGCCAGATGCAGTAGGGAACAAGGGATATTTGCAAACACCTTCAGTTTCTCCATGGAGAACAATCATGGTTAGTGACGATGCCAGGGATATTCTTTCCTCTAACATGAACCTGAACCTGAACGAACCAAATAAACTGGATGATACTTCCTGGATAAAACCTGTAAAATATATCGGAGTCTGGTGGGAAATGATCACGGGTAAAAGTTCTTGGGCTTATACAGATGAATTGGCTTCCGTAAAACTTGGAGAGACAGATTATACGAAAACTAAACCTAATGGAAAGCATGCCGCCAATACAAAACATGTAAAGGAATATATAGATTTTGCTGCAGAGCATGGCTTTGATGCAGTTCTGGTTGAAGGCTGGAATGAAGGTTGGGAAGACTGGTTTGGGCAATCTAAAGACTATGTTTTCGATTTTGTAACTCCTTATCCAGATTTTGATGTAGAAGAGATTCAGGATTATGCTGAAAGCAAGGGTGTTAAAATGATTATGCACCACGAGACTTCCGGAGCGATAAGAAATTATGAGCGCCACCTGGATACAGCTTATCAGTTTATGAATAAATACGGTTATCCTGCGGTTAAAAGTGGTTATGTGGGAGATATTATTCCAAGAGGGGAGCACCATTACGGGCAATGGGCTATTGATCATTTTTTATATGCGGTTAAAAAAGCGGCAGATTATAAGGTGATGGTGAATGCACACGAAGCTGTGCGGCCAACCGGTTTAAGGAGAACTTATCCTAATTTAATCGGAAATGAATCGGCAAGAGGAACTGAATTTCAGGCTTTCGGAGGTTCAAAACCGAATCATGTGACCGTGCTTCCATTTACAAGATTAATTGGAGGGCCCATGGATTACACTCCGGGGATCTTTGAAATGGATATTAGTAAATTGAATCCAGATAATAATTCTCACGTGAACAGCACCATCGCGAACCAGCTGGCTCTTTATGTGACCATGTATAGTCCGTTGCAGATGGCCGCAGACCTTCCTGAAAATTATATGAAATTCCCGGACGCTTTTCAATTCATCAAGGATGTAGCTATAGATTGGGATGAAAGTATTTATCTGGAGGCTGAACCGGGTGATTACATTACCGTTGCCAGAAAAGCAAAAAGAACAAATGATTGGTATGTTGGAAATGTAAATGGTAATGACGCCAGAACGTCTAATATTAAATTTGATTTTCTGGACAAAGGCAAGGATTATATTGCTACAATTTATGCGGATACCAAAGATGCACATTATAAGACCAATCCTCAGGCTTATGAAATCAAGAAATATAGAGTAAATAATAAATCAAAATTATCACAGCTATCTGTTCCAGGTGGTGGTTACGCGATCAGCATTAAGGAGGCCGATAGGTCTGAAACTAAAGATCTGAAGAAACTTTAAATCAAATAAAAGCGGGAACCAATTGGTTCCCGCTTTTATTTTAAGAGTCTTTAAAATTTACCGTATTAAAAAATATCTTTCAGAACGCTTACCAATCTTTTTACTTCCTGAAGACTATTGTAGTGGACAAGACTAATTCTTACCACTCCATTCTTATCTTCCAGACCGAGGGTCTGAATTAGTTTTTTCGCATAAAAATCACCAAACCTGATCCCTATCCTGTGCTCGTCTACTTTCTCTACGATCTCATTGCTTTTGAAAGTAGAATGAACAAAGGAAATCGTTGGAACTCGTAAATCTGAATCTGGTTTTGGATGGCCAATAATTTTAATTTCAGGAACGCTGTTCAAATATTCAAGTAAAATTGACGCAAGATTTTCTTCATGAGCAGCAATCAGATCAAATGTATGGTCTAATTTTTCAGAAAAATCTGCCGACTTCGACCTGGAATGATGTCTATACAGGTCTTCGTAATATTCAATAATTCCCAGGGTGCTGTAAGTGAGTTCGAAATTAAAATTACCCGGTTGCAGTTTATAAGGCACATCTTTTTTTCCTATGAAATAGTGATTTAAACTATCCAGTTTCAGAAGTTTGGAATATTTTCCATACATCACTGCCAGATGAGGTCCATAGGTTTTATACCAGCTGAAAGTATAAAAGTCGGCGTCAAGCTCCTGTACATCTACTTTTCTATGCGGAGCATAGGCAACGCCATCCACACAAATCAATGCCCCGGCTTTATGCACTTCTTTTGCTATTTTTTTTATAGGATTGATAGTTCCCAGAACATTGGAGGCATGAGTAACTGCAACCAACCTGGTTCTGCTATTCATCAATTTGCGAAGGTCTGAAAGATCCAATTCTAGGGTTTCAGGATTTACCTTCCAGATTCTTACCTCTATTCCCTTTTCTTTGAGATCCATCCATGGAGAAATATTTGCCTCATGATCTGTATCGGTTACAATTACTTCATCTCCTTTTTTCCATTGCTTGCTTATGCTTAAACTCAAGATTCGTAATAGCATAGTAGTGGAAGATCCGATTACGACTTCTTCCGGTCTTGAAGCATTTAATAATTCTGAAATTCTGGAAGTGGCATAACTAAGCTTTTTTCCTGCTTCCTGAGAAACTTTATAAGAGGCGCCTAATTGCACATTATGATGCAGAAGATAACCGCTGATTCTTTCGGCAACTTTGCCTAATACCTGCGAACCGCCGGCATTATCCATATAAATAAAGTCCCTTTCTAATGCCGGAAATTGCTTCCTTACAAATTCGATATCTATCATTTACTTAACAAGCTTTCATTAAATAATTTAAGTATTCTGCGATATTCATCGGTCCAACTGCTTGGCTCAACAAATCCGTGATCTTCTACCGGATATAATGCCATTTCCCAGTCTTCTTTACCTAGTTCGATCAATCTTTGCGAAAGTCTCACTACATCCTGAAAATGAACATTTACATCTACCATTCCGTGGGCGATCAAAAGGTCGCCTTCTAAACCTTCAGCAAAATAAATTGGAGAAGATCTACGATATGCGATGGGATCATTGGAAGGTTCGTTCAAAATATTAGAAGTATAGCCATGATTATAGTGTGCCCAGTCTGTCACAGATCTCAGGGCTGCACCAGCTTTAAACGTATCGGCTTCAGTGAACATGGCCATTAGGGTAATAAATCCACCGTAACTTCCGCCGTAAATACCCACTTTCTCAGGATCTATATTATGATTTTCTATTAAGTATTTTACGCCATCAACCTGGTCGCTGAGATCTTTTCCACCCATATAACGATAAATCCCTGTTCTCCAATCTCTGCCATATCCTGCGCTACCCCTGTAATCTATATCGATCACCGTATATCCAAGATCGGTGAGAAGATTATGAAACATATATTCCCTGAAATAGCTGGACCACCATTTATGCGCATTCTGAAGGTATCCCGCACCATGAACAAAAACTACGGCCGCATTATTTTTTGCAGATTCTTCCGGAACATATAGTCTCGCCGGAACCATTTTGCCGTCGCTGGCTTTGAATTCTATTAATTCTGGTTCTCTCCAGTCATAAGCCGCAAATTCTTCTGTTTGCCCATCTGTGAGTTGCTTTGGTTCACCTTCAGCCCCAGTTCTTTTAAGATATAGTTCTTCCGGCTTATTCATATAGGAATATGTAATTGCCATGTATTTTTCATCAGGGGAAAGACTCACCTCATTATTACCTGTTTTGCTGGTAAGTTTTGTCTTTTTACCACCCATCAGTGGCATTTTGTAAAAATGTCTCTCTCCGGGATGTACTTCAGAAGAAGTAAAATACCAGTGTTTTTCGTCGTTGGAAATAAATGGATCAAACACCTCAAATTCACCTGAAGTAAGAGCTTTCTTTTTACCATTTTCAGTATTTAAAACATATAAATGGGAATAACCAGTTTCCTCGCTTTGGAAATAGATATGCTTATTATCTGGCAACCAGTCCATCGTCTCATAACCGTAATAAGTATATCCAATTCCAGGTCCCGCAAGCCATGCTTCATCTCGCTGATGTTCAATTGATCTGATCGTCCCTTTTTGCAGATCGATAAGTGCGATCCAGCGATCTTTATTATCTGTAGATCGCAAATTTACCACCGCTTTTTCACCATTATCTGAAAATTTCACAGTACTAGGGATTATTTCTCTGGGATCTTCTTTCCACTCTTTATCTGGATAGTCTGAAGTATAATCAGGCAGTTTTGAAATTCCTGGTAGCCCGCTAAAATCGATCATAAAAACGCTGTCTTTCTCAAAATCGTAAAGAGCCAGTTCAGCAGTATATTGCATATCTCCAACTTTACTTCTTGCTGAAATATCTTTGGTATAACCGCTTTCGTCTACATAATTCGGAACGTTGGTGCTTTCACCACGTTCTCTTTTAATCAGGCTGAAGGTGGCGTATCTTGCATTCGGAGAAACTTCCAGGTTCTGCACATCACGATCGTTCAGGTAAAATGTATAATCTTCTTCCTCCTTTACAGATTCCCTATATGCTTTTGAACTTTCACGCGCTTCTTTTCGCTGGTTTACTATCTGCAGCAATTCCAGATTTTCAGATTCTATCCAGGAATTTTTTTCGGAGGCGCTTTTTTCTGATTTTTTTGATTCTGATCCAGATTTGATGTTGGTAAGTTGCTGAATACCTCCTTCTTCAGTATCGAAAACAAAAATATTGTCCTGTGCTTTAAAGGCAATTTTAGAATTATCTGCCAGGAACTCAGGATCAGTAATATTGAATGAAAGATCCAGTAATTTTTTTCTCTTTTTCGCCTTCATATCGTAAAGGACAAGATCGCCATCTTCAGAAAAGACCTTCATGGTTCTCGCATCGTTAAAATCAGCATTACGAGGGATGAGATCCTGTTGTTCTCTTGATGGAACCTTCAGGATCTTTTCAGGATTGTTAATGTTGATGCGGTATAGAGAATCTTCGGCATTCTTTTCGGGATTATATCTGAAATAGATATTTTCTCCGTGTGTTCCCCAGCGTACTGAACTAGGGAAAGTTCCTATCCAGTTGGGGTCTTGCATTATTTTTTCAACGCTCAGTTCTGAAGTCTGGGAAAATGAGAGTATAGTTCCTAAAAGGAAAAATACGAGGGCGTTCAAGCTTTTAGACATAGCTAATCTTAAATTTAAGGAGTGCCAATATAACTAATTTTTATATCCTCTTTAAACCTTACCAGCCAGTAAGTGTCTAAATTCAAAGCTTTTCAATAAAATACCGATATTGTATTACCATTTTCTAACTAAAAATTTACTTATGATCAAAAAATTCAGCCTTTTAAGTTTATTATTAATTTCAGTTTCTGTGCTCACTGCCCAATCTCAGCAAGAGATGGTAGAAAAGATCGTTAATGAAGCAGAAAATAATTCTCACCTGGAGAAAATCGCCCATGAGCTTCTGGACGTGGTTGGTCCAAGATTAGTGGGAACGCCACAAATGAAAAATGCTCACGACTGGGCAGTTAAAAAATACGAAAGCTGGGATATTTCAGCTAGAAACGAGGAATGGGGAAAATGGAAAGGCTGGGAAAGAGGAATTACTCATATCGATCTTGTTTCTCCACGAATTCAAAGTCTGGAAGGAAGACAGCTGGCGTGGAGTCCCTCTACCGGGAAAAAACCTGTAACAGCTGAGGTTGTAATAATTCCTGAGGCGAAGGATTCTCTTGATTTTCTGGAACAGATCAAATCAGTAAGAGGGAAATTTGTGCTTATTTCAATGCCTCAACCAACCGGTAGGCCTGATGATAACTGGGAAGAATGGGCTACTGATGCCTCATTCGAGAAAATGAAATCTGAAAGAGACTCCTTAAGTTCAGTTTGGGATAAAAGAATGGAGAAAACAGGACATTCACGTCGAGATCTGCCAAAAGCTCTGGAAAAAGCAGGTGCTGCAGGAATTATCAGTTCTTATTGGTCCAGAGGTTTCGGAGTAAATAAGGTTTTTTCGGCTTATACTGAAGAGATTCCTACGATCGATCTTTCTCTTGAAGATTATGGATTGCTTTACCGATTAGCTGAATATGGAAATAAACCTGAAATAAGATTGGTAGCTGAATCTAAGGAACTGGGGGAAGTACCAACTTTCAATACTATTGCCGAAATTAAAGGGACCGAGAAGCCAGATGAATATGTGATCCTTTCCGCTCATTTTGATAGCTGGGATGGTGCTACTGGTGCTACAGATAACGGTACCGGGACCATGGTAATGATGGAAACCATGAGAATTCTAAAAAAACTATATCCTAACCCAAAAAGAACAATTCTAGTAGGACACTGGGGCAGCGAGGAGCAAGGCTTGAATGGTTCCAGGGCCTTTGTTAAAGATCATCCTAAGATCGTTGAAAATATGCAGGTACTATTTAACCAGGATAACGGGACCGGGCGAGTGGTAAATATCTCCGGAAACGGATTTCTTAACGCTTATGATTATTTAGGAGAATGGCTTTATGAAGTGCCAGAGAATGTAACTGAGCATATTGAAACCAACTTCCCGGGAACGCCAGGAAGAGGAGGTTCAGATTATGCTTCTTTTGTTGCTGCGGGTGCCCCAGCTTTCAACCTGAGTTCTTTAAGCTGGTCTTACTGGAATTATACCTGGCATACGAACCGCGATACTTATGATAAGATCGTATTTGATGATGTTAGAAACAATGTGATCCTTACCGCGGTACTTGCATATATGGCCAGTGAGGATCCTGAGAAAACTTCAAGAGAAAAGATGAAATTGCCGAAAAGTAAAAGAACCGGTGAGCAAATGACCTGGCCTGAACCGAGGGATGCGGAGAGAGCAGGAATGCTGGAAAATTAAGCTAGAATCAAAATAAAAAAGCCCGGAAATTTTTCCGGGCTTTTTTATTTTATCCTTTTAACTCAGCTCCTACAGGAACTGAACAATCATGTCCTGGTTCACCGTGAGGAGGATTTATTTTTGGAGTGGCGCTTTTCAACCTAACCGGGGAAGTGGTCATTTCCTGGGTAGTATTCGAAGTGCTTGCAGTATTTAGCGGTGCACCTACTGGTAAATCACAACGATGACCCTCTTCACCATGAGCAGGATTATATTTAGTGTCATTACTATTGGCCATATTAGATTTTATCTCTTCAGATGAATTCTTTTCGGTAAGAGCTTCTTCTTTTTCTGCGGATTTATCTTCGTTCTTGCAGCCAACGGTCAGCAGGGAAAAAGAGAATATCAGTAATAAGGCTTTTATTTTTAATCTTTTCATAACTAAGGTATTATACAGATAAATATATTCAAATTATTCGATAATTTCCTGAAGTTCCTCTTCAGAAACAGTTAGAATTCCGGATGCTGGAAGTCTGGTGGTCATCTCTTTCCAGTTCTCATCTGCCGCGAAAACTGATTTAAAGATCGGTTTTGCTTCATCAAGGCGACCGCTATTAGCCAAGGCAACTGCTTTCCAGTATTTCATTTCCAGATTTTCAGGGAACATTTTTTCAGCAGCTCCATACTCTTCAAGAGCTTTTTCCATATCGCCATCCTCCACCGCAAGATCACCTTTGTTCATGTGCTCATAGGCGCGATTAACTTTCAGTAACCTTGATAATTCAATGATAGGATTTTCATGGTCATCTACTCGAAGATCTATCTTTTTCTGTTCCCATTCATTTTCTGTTCTTTCAGGTCCCACAACCACCAAAGCTGCAGATTGCTTACCTCTAATATCGCCACCTGCTTCCTGTGCAGCTTTTAGAACTTCTACTACTCTTTCAGCCAATGGATAATCAGCATATCGAAGAAAAGCTTCTGCCATGGCAGGAACAACCTTGTCGTTAAGCATCATATTGGCCTGCACTGAAAAGTTTCTTCCTTGTAGATCTTCGGCTGCTTCCACACATTTTTCGCCGGTATATCCTGAAACATTTCCGTTAGCATCCAGGAATGCAACCTGTCTAAACGCCCTTCCACCATCCTTTTCAATAAGGCGGGTTAGAGCCTCTTCCGCAGAAACTCCGTTTGCCATAAGTTCAAGACCCTCAGGGCCATATGCAGGATTCACAAAAGATTGTGTGGCAACTACTCCTACTCCTGCCTTTCCCCAGGAAACGATAGAACCAACTGAAAACCAGTGGCTCTGTACACCAACTGCCATTTCACCGGTTACAGTATCTCTGGCAACAATTGAAAATGTATGGGCGAATGCATCTTTTGAAATATTTTCGACACTCTGGGAATTACCTGTGAAAGGAATGATCAGGCATAATAAAAGGTATAAGTTTTTCATAGTATTTTCAGTTTTGTCTAAAGATAATAAAAGGGTGATGATATTAGAAGCTGTGGTGCAAACTCAATTGTAACTGACCTTTGCTCAACGAGTTTGTGGTTTGTTCCATAAAACCTAGTTGAACTTTCAGATTGTCCTGTATTGCATATCCCAGTGCTCCATAAAGCCTGTTTCTATCAAATATTTCTACAGTTCTTCCATCGCCAATATTTCGTTCTCCGTTTATGAAAAGCTCATTGTATAAGGCGATATAAACAGAATTTTTAATGAGATCTGGCTGATTTAAAGGAATGTTCAGAGAAAAGTTATATCGATAACGCGTTCTAAGATCCTGGTTTTCCACCCATCTTTGTTCGTATCTGAACCTGTGTTTTAAAAAGATCCTGGATGCTATTCTATGTGGAATCAAAGCCTGCTGGTAAATTCGGCTTTCTGAAGAGGTTTCATTAGAATTCCCAAATTCACCTATAGTTATATGCCCGTATCCAAGGGTCAATTTCAAATTTGAATTCACGCTGTAGGTGGCGCCGGCACGAAGCAATAATTGTTCAAGGTCGCCGGCTAGATTCCAGTTTCGATATTGAATATCACCCTCAAAACCAAATTTTGATTCATTAATGCCCACATTCCAAACATACATATACCAGGCACCCAATTTATCATCGTTTACCTGGGCCGAAGCAGATAAGATGAAACAAAAGCCTAAAAGTAAAAATGTATATAAATTCTTCACAATATCGTTTTTAGCAAATATAGTATTGCAAACCGATATGCTGGGAAAATGGATGAATCAATGTTGGAATAGAAATTTTAAAACTGACTTATATATTTCATAATAACCGCTTATTTTTGCTTCGAAGGCCTCATAGTTCAATGGATAGAATAGAAGTTTCCTAAACTTTAGATCCAGGTTCGATTCCTGGTGAGGCTACTGGAAAGGGTATAGCCTAAACCAAAACCTTGTTAATCTTTTGATTTTCAAGGTTTTAATTTTTTTTGATATTATGTGATATCGTCTGAAATCAGCCATTTTGGAATACAGATCGTCTACATTTTTGTCATAAAAAAATCTTATCTTGAACTGGCGCAACGCGTGCTATTGTTGATTTGACTTTCGTAATAATGTTTCACTTTAACACGTCAAATCATGCGAACTTCGTCTACATTTTCGGTACTTTTCTGGATACATGCTCAGCGAGCGAAGAATGGACTAGCCTCTATTTATGTCCGTATATCTCTGAATAAGAAGAAGTTAAATATCAGTTTAAAGCGAAAAGTTGATGTTGATTTATGGGATTCTAAGAAGCAAAGATCAACCGGTGTTGACGCTTTCGATTTAGAGCTCAATGAGTTCTTAGACCAGGAATACTCTAGGTTTTTCCAATATTACCAGGAATTGAGAATAGAAGGTAGGGTTCGATCCCTGGAAAATATCAAGAAAAAGTACTTTGGAGAGACTGAAAAACTGTACTCTTTGGAGGATATTTTTGAGTACCATAATACTACCTGTTTTTCAAAATTAAAGCCGAATACCAGGCGGCTTTATGATACCAGCCAGAATTATATCCGGAAATTTATTAAACAGGAGTTTGGGAGGAAGGATTATTACCTGCAGGAATTAGACTATAACTTTGTATTGAAGTTTGAGAACTTTCTCAGAGTTGTGAAACCAAAACATTACCAAAAAAATCTACAGCATAATGCGGTAATGAAACATATACAACGGCTAAAGAAGATGATCTCACTAGCTTACCGGATGGAATGGATTGATAAAAATCCATTCATAAATTTTCAATCCACATTAGAGCCACGGGAAAGAGAATTTTTGTCTGCTGAAGATCTTCATAAGATAGAAAAGAAGAATCTGAGCTTAGAAAGATTAGATAGGGTAAGGGACTTATTTGTATTTAGCTGCTATACTGGTATAAGTTATGGAGATCTCGTATTACTGAAACCTGAAAACCTTACCATTGGAATTAATGGAAAGTTATGGATAGTAACCAGAAGGATGAAAAATGGAAATTCAGTTAAAGTTCCTTTACTGAGAAAAGCGGTTACAATTATCGAAAAATATAAAAAAGACGTAAGTTGCCAGGTAACCGATACCTTATTACCGGCAATATCTAATCAAAAGGTCAATCAGTATTTAAAAGAGATTGCTACATTATGTGAAGTGAAAAAACATGTAACTTTTCACCTTGCCAGGCATACTTTTGCCACTACAGTGGCCTTGTCTAACGGTATGCCGATTGAAACTGTATCTAAAATATTAGGCCATAAGAAATTGTCTACCACTCAAATTTATGCTAAGGTGGTGGAGCGAAAATTAAGCGATGATATGGCAAAGCTGGAAGAGCAAATTGATATAAAGAAGGGGAACAAAAAACCTGGATTAGATGGAATTTATACACAGGTATAGCTTTATTCTCCTATTTTGAATTCAATAAAAAAGCCCGAAGCTAGTTCGGGCTTATCTTTATTATTTTATAGTGCAGGACTATAGCTATTGTATAGCCGGGCACTGAGGTGCAAATATATACACCTTAGTAAATATAGCAAAATTTAATGAGAATTAATATTTATATCCCATTTTACTTTCAATGATATTCTTTATTACAGGGTTACTAGAATTCTCTAGAAAAAGCTTGACCATATCTCGTTCCATGTCCTGAGATCTAGTTTCAGAAATTTGAGATAAGATGTACTTTATAACTTTCATTGATGAATCAAGAGAATGTCTATTATTGTTATTGAACGAGAATGCCGGTATTCGATTAATACCCCGAGGAGTATTAAAATCAAAAATCACAGCACTGTGAGCACAAACATTTCGCACCTGCTTAATAGTCGTCATAAAATTGATAAACTTACGAATGTCTCTTATCTCATAAGTATTAGAAATACGCTCCTTTATTCCGTCATCTTTTAGAGACGTGAAGATTTTTAAAATTCCACCGAATGTGAAGAACTCAATAGTTTTCCAGGCTGGCGCATATTTATCATTTATATACTTATCATGGTGTTTTTTTATAGGCTTATTGTTTCTTTTAAACTCCTCATCGTAATATTTATCGAAATTTTCTATATAGGATTTGGACATAACATGATTATCCACAAACCAGGTAGGAGATTCTTTGTACTTGTTAGAAACATAATATACAAGCTTGGTTCTAAAATTAATTTCTATTCTATTAATATACTTAGTAAGCAGGTTTCTTAAGTCCACATCTAAATAGTACAGACTAACAATATCAGAAAACTTGGTCCCATCTTTCAAATTATGTTTATCATCGATTTCAAAGGGTTGCCAGTAAAAGCCCAATCTGTAATAGCCTATATCCAAAAGAATTTCTTTAATTTTTTCTTCCTTCCAATCCAGAATCATACCTCGATCCCTCAATAGTTCGATTTGCTTGTCTATACTTGTGGCTTTTCTACCCATTTAATTTATTCTTAAGAGAATTATTCTCTTCCAAAGAGAATTTTAACTCAATTTCATGCTTCCAAGGGCCAATCCTTATACTGCCCTTCAGCCTGCTCAATTACTTCTTTAAGTAGTTTATCTAATTCCGAGAAAGGAACTTTTCCTCTGAGTTCTTTTTTAACAGCTAATCGAATAGCAGCCTTTGCTTCTTCCTTTTTTGTCCAGTCGAGTTGAAGATTCTTTTTAACGGACTCAACCACCTTATGAACCAGATCCTGGATAGGGCCTTCTTTATTCAATAACTTTTCATTGGCTGAAAGTAAATCGTAAAAAGCAAGTTCGTCTTCAGTAAGGCCTAATTCCTTGGTCCGTTTATCCTGTTTCTGGAATTCTTCTGCAATGTCGAGAAGGTGTTTAATAGCGGCAATGGAATCGAGACTGTTTTTGTGATAATCGCTAAGTACCTTATCCAGCTCCTCCTTTAGCCTTTTCATCTTTTTGATGTTCTTAGGCATTCTTACCTTCAGCTCATCATTGATGATCCGCTTCAGTAATTCAATTTTTATATTCTCTTCTCCTTTATCCTTAACAATAGCCTGAAATCTGGAATCAATAATTGAGATATCGATCTTATCCAGATCATACATTTTTGCCAGGTCTACAATTTCCTGGGATTCTAGGGATTTGCTGATAAGATCCTTTATTCTTTCATTCTTTTCGCGCTGCGGGCCGGGAGGGAACTTGATCTTTCTAATGGTCTGACGAATCTTTTGAATAATTCCCACATCTTCCTGTATCTCCCAGATCCTGGAATCTGAACTGGTCATTGCTACCAATTCCGATAAATTGCGTTCTTCTTTCAAGAATTTATCGGTTATGGCGTCATTTTTCAGAAGATCGTTTACCATTTTCCTGGACCATTTCAGTTTATCCATGTCTTTCATGGCGTTGATATCTTCTGCATCAAATCCGCCCATGAGGTCTTTGACTTCAGCAAGCTTTTCAAAGCAAAGCTTAACAGCAAGTTCGATATCGACAGCTGGTTTTCCTTTTCCACCGCCACCGGTGTATTTCTTAGTAGCAGAAGCCAGATGACCTGAAATTCCGATAAAATCAACCACAAGTCCGCTAGGTTTATCTTCGAATACACGGTTCACCCTGGCAATAGCCTGCATTAGGTTATGACCTTTCATGATCTTATCTACATACATGGTATGCACACAAGGCGCATCGAAACCGGTTAACCACATATCTCTAACGATCACTATTTTTAAAGGATCTTCAGGATTTCGGAAGCGTTTCTTAATAGCTTCCATAGCATCTTTGGTTCTGGAATGTTTGTTCCATTCTTTAGGATCCTTCCCGATATTGGTGGTCATCACTACGGCAATTTCAGGACAACCTTCAAGCGCCGTTAACGCATCATATACTTTCACGCAATTCCGCCGACTCATACACACCACCATAGCTTTTCCTTCCAGGCTTTCGGTACGGGCTGTATAATGCTCCAGGATGTTAGTGGCTAATTTAGCTACCCGATCCTCGGCACCGGCGGCATCTTCAATAGCCGCCCAAACGGCATTGTTTGTATCGTCTTCATCTTCCTCGGTCTCATCCAGTTCCTTAAAATATTCAGCTTTGATATTTAGCGGAATCATTTTTGGCTCATAATAAATCGGAACAGTTGCACCATCTTTTACCGCCTGTTCAATATCGTAAGTATGAATAGTTTTTCCGAAGACATGCTCGGTATCGGCATCTTTTTTATCCACCGGTGTACCGGTAAAACCTAAGAATGAAGCGTTCGGTAAAGCCCTCCTAAGATTTTGCGCAAAACCACCTTTATGAAAACCGTATTGTGTACGGTGCGCTTCATCGGCCATCACGATAATATTATAGCGTTCAGATAATACCGGATGCTGATTTTCTTTTCCGTTTTCGAGATCTTTTAAGCGGAACTTCTCAATAGTAGTAAAGATCACTCCGCCGCCATCTGAACTTAATAGATCTCTTAATTCTGCAGTGGTATCTGCATGCTGAACTTCTCCCACCAAGTCTTTAGCGAGGACAAAATTTTCATAGAGTTGCTGATCCAGGTCTGAACGGTCTACCTGAATTACAATAGAAGGATTCTTCATTTCCGGCATTTGGCGTAAAATTCCGGTAAGGATGGCCATAGAGATACTTTTTCCTGAACCCTGCGTATGCCAGATCACACCTAATCGTCCATCACCATTAGGCTTGATATTATCAACGGCGCTGTCAACTGCTTTTTGAATTCCCCAATACTGATGGTATTTCGCACCTTTCTTTATGATCTTTCCATTGTGATCTTCGTGGAAAATGAAATTTTGCAGATAATTAAGCAGCGTTTTTTTTGGAAATAACCCCTTCAATAACGTTTCCAGCTGAAATTCTTCATTATTTTCAACGTCTTCCCCGGTAATACTCTTCCATGGGGCGAACCACTTTAGAGAAGAGGTATACATACCGTGCAAGGTTTCCATTCCATCTGAAACCACGGTAATAGCATTGTAATCGAATAACTGCGGAATGTCTAACAAATAATGTCCTATCTGGCCGTGAGCATTTTCTACCCCGACTTCAGGATCAAACATATTCTTGAATTCAAAGACAATTAAAGGGAGGCCGTTGATAAATATCACCAGATCTGCACGACGGCTGTTCTTACCAATCACCTTCACTTCATCTGCAACAACAAATTTGTTCTTTTCTGGTTGCCGGTAATTAATAGGATACATATGCCGGGCCTGTTCCTTGCCCTGGGCATCTTTCCAGCTAATGGAAACGCCCTGTGTCATTTTACGATGGAAATCACGGTTGCGATGGTCCAGGTCCATACCCTGGTGTTGGGTAAAGGCAGCCATCGCTTCGTTTATAACGGTTGCAGGTACGTCTGGATAATTTTGCTGAAGAAAATTTCTTAGATCTTTTTCTACTACCGTCTTTTTAAGATCTCTGTTTAAAAAGTTTCCTTCCTGGTGGGTATATCCCAATTCCTGCAGGCATTCTATGGCCGCATTCTGAACCGTAATTTCTATCATTTGTGTCATAGCACTTCAGATAAGGTTTTCTCTACATCTTTAACCCGGACTTCTCCACTTATTAGTTTAGGTAAAAGAGTGTCACGTATATTAGAAAGTGTTTCATGTTGTTTTGTATTATTTTCTATCATTTCGAAAATCGGTGATACTTCTTGATTGAACCTATTTATCACTGATTTTGTCGGGATAGCAATCTTTATACCTTTAATCGTTTTTGAATTAACCGCAGTTGCAATTGAAGATGTACTTCCTAATGAATCAAAATTAAAGTTTTTCAATGCTAGGTACAGATAATAATTCGAAACAACCGTATTTTCATTTTGTTTGAATTGAGCTATCGCTTCATTAGTGACCATTCTCTCAGTAGAAATAGCAATTCTTCCTACAGTTAACTTGAAGCTCAATAAAACTGTTTGTGGATCTACAATTGGAACTCTTTTTTCCTTTACTGCTTCCTCTGTTAGGTATTCTGAAGTTTTACTTATGAAGGTTCCGGAATTGCCCATGTCCTTAATTGAAACCCATTTTACGCCCGAAATTTCACTAAACCATTTTGATTCTTTTCTTGGTGGAGTTCTACCGATTGATACATTAAATTCGTCATCTAACGTTTTCACCTCCCAACCTTTCAGAATTTCCCCTAATTCAGAATCTACAAACTCCCCATCCTTAAAAGGTCCGAAATCTATAAACCAGTGCTTATAAAGAGCCATTGCCATTTCTTCCAGGGTTTTATTCATCTGGAGGTTGTTCTCGATCTTATCGTCTAAAGCAGAAAGGTTTGAGGCGATAGCTTTTTGTTCTTCTAATGGAGGTATGATTAAAGGTGAGTTGGAGAGAATCGAGGTGTTTAAAGAAGGTCGCGTCGCACCTACCGCAACTGTCCTAATATAATTTTTAAATTTTTGACTATTTAAATAGTATATGAGATAGTCTGGATAGATTTTTTCAACATTTGGCCTAGCTCTTAAGGTACTACTTGAGAAAATCCATCCATCTTCTTCATTGGTAACTAAGCTACTTCGATCAATATTTACTCCAACGCGACTAAAAACAATGTCACCATTTTTAAGAGTATATTTCTTTAATCTTTTCTTATCAGCATCGGAAACACCATCAAGATTATCCCTATTTATTTTTCGCTCGCCTAAATTTTTAACCGTTACAAGTGGAGTTCCATGTTGTACATAATCAGAGCTATGCAATTGACTTCCAAATGGTCCAGTTTGAACTTTTGCAATCTCACCTAATGTAACTTTTTCCCAATTATTATTCATTGGATTAAATCTTTTCAAAATTGGAAATTATCTGTTTTTTTAGGTCTTCTGCTTTTTCAAATTGCCCCATTAATTGAGCTTTTAAAGTTTCCATTTTTTCCTCAAAAGAAATTCCATCGTCTTCTTCGGCTTCGGTACCTACGTAGATTCCAGGAGTCAGCTTATAATCTTGCTTTTGTACGTCTTCAATCGTGGCTGCTTTACAAAACCCTTCTTCATCTGCATAGGCTTCGACTCCGCTCAGCCTGACATTACGCCATTTATGATAGGTCTCGGCAATTTTATCAATGTCCTTATCTTCAAAAACCCGTAGTTTTCGGCTGGCCATTTTTCCCATTTTGGAAGCGTCAATAAAAAGCAATTCATCATTTCGCTCTCGGTGCTTGCCGTCATTGCCATCACGGTTTTTGCTGAGAATAAAGATACAGGCGGGAATTCCGGTGGTTAAAAACAGTTTATCCGGTAGTCTAACTATGGCATCTACCATAGAACTATCTACCATATGCTGGCGTACATTTTTCTCTCCCTTGTTATTGGAGGTCATCGCTCCGTTAGCCATTACAATACCAGCTGTTCCGCTTTCGCTTAAATGCGACCAGAAGGTCTGCATCCACATATAATTGGCGCTACTGTCGGTGGTGAATTCTTCCCTCGGTCCAAATAATCGGGGATCACCATCAGGCAGATCTTCCGGGTGCCAGTTGCTCACATTAAACGGAGGATTGGCGATAATATAATCGGCTTTCAGGTCGGGAAATTTATCCTGTAGAAGAGAGTTTCCAAGCTTGATGTCAAATGAAAGATTCCGCAGCATAAGATTCATCAAACATAACCTCAAGGTCTGTGCGGTCATTTCCTGTCCGTAGATGGCAATATCGCTTTTGTTTCCTCCGTGTTCCTGCAGGAATTTTAAACTCTGCACGAACATACCACCACTTCCGCAGGCAGGATCAAAGATCCGTCCTTTGTAAGGTTCCAGTAATTCTACCAGTAATCTTACAATACTACCCGGTGTAAAGAACTGCCCGGCACCAGAACCTTCAGCCATCGCGAAACGGCCAATATAATATTCATAGATACGACCAAGAATATCGCTTTCAGGATTCTCTTTTTCAGAAAACTTGGAATGGGAGAGAAGGTTAATGATTCCGCCGGTTTGCTTAGGAGATAACTCGCTACGAACAAATATTCGAGGCAACAGGTTTTGAAGCTGAGGATTATATTCGGTCAACAGGTTTTGTACAATTTCAAATGCATCATCAACCTTCACCTTGATATCATCCTGCTCGGCATTATCTTTTAAATAAGTCCAGGAAGCCTTTTCAGGAATTTTAAAGGCGTTACGGGAACGGTATTCATCCCGGTCTTCCAGTACATAATTAATCTCTTCTTTATCGTTGGTGTAATAATCAGATTCCGGATCCTGCATAAGATCCTTCAATTCATCCTTAACTACCTCGTAGCGTTCGCTTAAATGCTTGACGAAAACGAGGGGTAAAATGTAATTTTTATAGTTGTTCTCAGATACTGCGCCTCTAAGTTCGTTCGCCGCATCCCAAAGTTCTTTCTCAAAGTCGATGTCTGCTTTTGCCATTTATGCTAGGTTGTTCTATTGTAGCCTTAAAATTAGGAAATATTGCATAACAGTGATAACGGGTATTCCTGTAGGGAGGGAATAGAACAAATATAAAGGAATGGGATAGAATTATGCTGGTAAAGGTTTTAAGAAAATTAAATCAGTTGTTTATTATTGTAAAGCAAAGAGCCCATAATTCTTGAATTAAGAATCTTTATTTCAATTCTCAATAGCAATTTCACACAAAAACTATTTGCCTTAACTGATGTTACCTTCTGGCTCTATTTCCTAAATTTTCTAAATGAAACTATCATCTCATAAATTCCAATTGCGATTGCAATTTTTCCTAGAATAAACGGAAGCCAGTTTATTGCTGTAGAAATGAAAACTCTTTCTTCTTTTAATGGATTGTAAAAATCCGTAATTAAAAAAAACCTAAATAATCCAGTGAAATACTGATTATATTCAAAAATATCAAAATCCTTATTATAATTTATTGAAGCAAAAAAGAGAGTATAAAATGTTACCCCTAATATAATTGTTGTAATAATTGCTTTGATCCAATCAGTACCGTTATTAGAATAAAACTGGTTAATTTTTAGAATTAGGAGGTCTCTTTTTAAAGATGATTTTTTCTCCACATTTTGTTGCTTCAGTTTCTTCTTTAAGGTCTCTTGATAAGAATTAAGTTCATAAGCTCTAAATTTATCGTAATCAATTTTATTGTCTGCTCTGAGTAATTGTTGCTTTATATTTCTTATCGTTCTTTGATTACATTTATATATTCTAAGAATATTAAGATCATCAAAGAAAACTAAGTTTTCAAAGATTGTTCTATCTAATACCATCGAATCTAATTCTACTTCTTGGATCGAAGAAACTTCTAAAAATTTACAATTATCTATTGTTAGTTTATACAGATTGGATCTATTGAAATCACTGTAATTTTTAAAAACGCAGTTCTCAAAGATTATATGAGTTCTATTTCTATTAGAAAGATTTGAAAATAATGCAACTCCATTAAAAATATTCTTTTTAAAAACGGCGTCTGTTCCAAAATTAGTTCTTGTGAAATCAACATCCTTGAAAATATTGTTCTTTATGTAACTATCATTAATAAAATTCCCGTTGAATAATAGATTAGAATCAAATTCATTGTTTGTTAATTCAACCCTTCCAAAATTTGAATTTCTGAAATCAGATTTTTGGATATTAGAGCGATGTATTAATAATTGACCTGTAGAGTTAAGGTCGGAGAATTCTAATCTTTTTAATATGGTTGTTTCGTGAATTGTTGCATTTAATCTGTAATCCTTGCTATTTCTATTCCCATTAAAGACTAAAATGAGTATTCTTTTTGCTGCAATGTGAAGATTTTCAATGTTTTTATTTTGGAATGTAAAACTAAGCTCAAGAAGAGAGCAATCTTTAAAAAATACAGGATTTAATATTTCACAATTGTCAAAGTTTAGAACGTGGGAAGGATTGTCTGCCCAAGACTCCATATTATCTATAAAATCTATCCTTTCACCTTCAAATGAACAATTAACAAACTTATTTTCTGGCGTTATCCTGGAAATATCAATTTCAATTGAATTTTCTACATCAATATTATAATCTATATGTTTTACTGAATCTTCAGTTTCTAATAACTTTCTAAACTCTAATTCGTTTATTGTTTTCATTTAAAAAGAGCTTGCAGGTAACGTCTCCGGTTAACGCAAGTAGCGGAAGTTGGGGACGAGGATTTGTCGGGTTACGGCTTTGTTTGTTATGGAAACTAATTTAGTTCTTTTCGATGAAACCCGCCATTTACGTTACACGTTGTTGGGCGCTAGTGCTTAAACGAATCAATCTTATTTTGAAGTTCGGATGGAATTTCGATATTACCCTTTTTTTCCGATTTATTTTTTTCATCCCAAAATCGAAGTTTTATTATATTAATAAAGATTCCATCTATCAATAATAGGAGAAATCCTAAAACTACTCTAATTGTGGTTGTGTCGGCATCAGTCTGAAAATACAGATTTGGATATATAACAGCACTTAAGCCTAAAATCGTAATGGGAATGACCCATATGAGATTCCACCATGTTTTGTTCTGCCATTTTCTAAATTCTGCATTTTTAAAAATCCTCTCCTGATTTTTATATTGATTTAAAAGTTCTTGTTGAGTTTCAGATAATTGTTGATTAGATTCTTCCAATTGTTTCTTTGAATCTTCCGCCTCAAAATTAAAGGATGTTTGACTTTGAGAATCCGTATTAGCTTTCTCTAATTTTCTAACATCTGATCTTAATTTCTTTAATGCTTTTTTATAGACCTCTAAATCAGATTCTAAAACAGTTTTTTTACTTTCTAGATTTTTGCTTTGCTCTGTAGCCGAGTGGGCTTCAGATTCCCTTTTTTCTAGTTTTTTCTTAGTAGTTTCAAGTTCCCTTTCTCGTTTTTTAAATTGTTTATTTAATTCCGATTCAAAAAATTCCTCTAACTCTTTTTGATTTTCACTATCAATTTTACTGTAATTCTCTATAAATAAATCCTTTGAAATTAAATTATAAATGACTTTTTCGTCATCTATCCCTTGAGATTTTAAGTAATTGATAATCTTTAAAACATCTCTAGACTTTTTTGCATCTTTATTAAAGCCTTTTGACGTAACCGCTTTTAGAAATGCTTTTTTATAATCTTTAGTCTGAATTGGTAGAATTCGTACTAATCGATTTAGCAAAAAGGAAGGTTTGAAAAATATTGGAAAAGATCTTTCATCCTCGAATCTTTGAATTTGATATGAATCATAATCTATCAGTAGACTGTCCAATGTTAAGCCAAAATATTTTACTGAATTGAAATCCAGATCCTTTAATTGATTTTTCTTTTTTACTGAGAATCTTAAGTCTAAAATGAGTTCTCTTAAAGTGATGTCATGGGTTATTTGTTTATCACTCTTAAAAATTGGATGAAATGTAAGCCCTTTTGATTTTAAAAAATCTTGTTTATAATCATTTTTTTGATCGATGTATCTTCTATACTCCTGAATTTTCTCATTTAAATAGTCTTCTCCTAAGTGCTCTATTCTTTTTGAATTTCTGGCAATATCAATTTGACTATTTATCAAAATTGAAGTTGATATTTCGACTATTTTGGAGGGGTGAAGTGTACTTTCTCTGTCTACTAATAAACTTTGATAATATTGCTTGGAAAATTCGTCTATTTTGTCCGAATTTATAGCGGCTTTAATACCTGAATCTGTCAATTTCTCATCGAGAAGATTAAAATCATCTTTTTTAGCTCGAAGTTCTTTTTTTGTCAGTTCAGAATATCTTAGAACCACATTTAGATGATCTTTATTCTCATTAATTAAATTAATTAAAGCCATTGTCGCTTCATTTTCGGGATGGAAATGAAGTTTCAAAATTGAATATAAAACATTCGTATCTAGGTATAGAACCCAATCGACCAAGGAAATGTCTAGAGCGGTTTTCGATAAGTTTGGATCAACACCTAGCGAAGTAAAGCTCAATGTTTTTTGGGCAAGATCATTTAAAAAATCGATGTCATCCTGTGATGCATAATCGGCAAATTTGTCTACTGCAAGTTTGAAAACCGTATTTAATTTTTTACTTTTTAATTTTTTATAAGCAACCTGTAAATAATCATCTTCCTTTTCGAATACTTTATTATAACTAATATTTGGGTGCAACCGTTTTAGTGCTTCTTCTCCATAATCAAAGAAATTATTGTATAAATATTCAATAAAAGTATCCCACAATTTTTTTAGATCATCTTTATCTATTTCCTCGAAACCTTCATCAGTTATGAAGTTTTTAAAATTGTTGAATCTGGCTTTATCTTTATCTCTTAATTTTATTTCTGCGGCACGCAGCTCTCTTTTTTGTTCCTCAGTAATTTTAATTTTGTCGTTTAAAAATTTGATTTTTGATGACTCCTCTAACTGTTTCAATAAGAGATTAACCTCTTCTTTATAAGGTTTAAAACCAAAATGTTCTTCTATAAACGAATTGAGATTGTTTTTTTCTATTTCACCTAGCTCATTAAGGGTAGTAATTATTACTGATTTTAAGGTGTCTTCTCTTGCGTCTGTAGATGCTAAGCTAAGAGTAGTAAGGACTTTTATTTTGTCTTGGTAATTATTCTTCAAATTTCTAAATTTTCAAAAGCATTGCGCCCAACGGTCACGTATATTCGTCAGTTGTGGTAATGAAGATACGGATTTGTCCGATTTAGTTTTAAACTTCCTTGATTTCTATAAACTTTCTTTTAGCTGAATGGCCGCAATTGCGAATATGCGATGTTATGCGCTGTCGCTATTACGATTATTCCAATGTGAAATACAATATTTCACAACTTCTTGGAGGTCATTAATTTTGATTGATGAAGTAGTTGTTCTTATGTAAAATTCCTTTTGACCATCTTTATGATTGACTAAGAAAACCGGATTATCGCTTGGCTTGACAGATACCACGAAGAATGGTTTTTCATAATCGAAATTGAAATCTGCCTTTATAAAATGATAAACGCTTTTATCAAAAAATTGAAATAACAAATTATCAAATTCAATTCTAAAAAAGTCAAATTCATCTTCCTTATTTTTAAGAGAAAAATCATAATCTAATCCCTGAATTTTTCCATTATCATTTATACCAATATATAGTTTGCCCCCATTTGAATTTAAAAAACTACAGATAACCTTAGCAATTACATTTTTCACTCCAATGGAAGCTTTTTGTGTTTTGAAATTATATAGTAATGTAGGTTTATATTCTGTAAAACTATTTTCCCCAACACTTAAAGATTTTTCAATTTGGGCATCATGGATTATTCTTTTTAATAAATTCTTCTTTTCATCTAGACTAAGCCACCAATATGGTTTTGACTTATCATCAAACTTGGTAGTGGTTTCTAAAATCTCAAATGTACTGGGTTCATCTTCAGTAAAGCCTTCGGTCCATTCCCCTTGATTGCAATAGGTAATCTTTTGTGAATTTTTATATTCAAATGAATACTTTTTGTAATATTCCAATTCACTTTCTAACCCTATAGCTATACTGTCGTATGTGTCAGCATTTATTGCGCCGCAAAAATCAATCAAATAAAATTGGACTTCATCCAATGTATATTCAAGACTTAATCCATATTTTGAGACGTATTCAAGCGATTTTCCATCTATCTCAATTGAGTTTTTTTGTTGAAAAATTTTATCAAAATCTGCTTTAAAATCAATTAATAATACTTCAACGAAATTTCTGAAATATTGAACAGCTTTATTTCTTGCTTCAAAAGGATTATTATGTTTTACAAAGAAATCAGAGCATATATTTTGCACTTTATTACTGTCTGATAGAAAATTTCCTTTTACTCTATATTTAATCATCTTTTTTAACCCAATAATGTTTAATATTTAATCCTTCGAGTTGTGGAATTATTTTCCCTATGGTTTTCTTTATTAATGGATCATCTGGGTGAGCAATTCCATAAATGAATTCTGGATTTTTCTCAATTTCTAACATTATTTTTACAATTGCTCTCCCAAAATGTGATTTTATTTGACCACTTTTAAAATAATCTCTTTTTTTGGTAGGAGAATAATCATTCGATTTAGCTCCTTTTGCTTCAATAATTAATTTTTCTTTATCTTTTATTGCTTCGATATCATTTCCACGAGTTTGACCGAAACACTGTTTCGTTATAGTCCAGCCTTCCTTTTGAAGCTGTTCTGATAATAGTTCAACAACTTCATCTTCAGTTAATTTGTCTTGAAAATTTACCTTCATCTTTTTGTTTTGCGATTGCGCATAACTCGTTATATCTGTGGCAATATAACGCTTTAACCTAAATTTTTTATGGATAAACGGAATTGGAAATTTTTCGACTAAGAGGAAAATAAATATACCACAGATATAGAACCTATTTTTTTAATTTTATATCAGGAATTTTTCTTTCAAGTTCTTTAAAAAAATCAGAAATACAGATTCTACGTTCTTTACATATTTTAAAAAGTGTTTCAACAGGAATACGGTACGTGGAGTTGCTTTTTATTTTTCTGACGGTGCTCTCTAAAATATTATGACGGTCGGCAAATTCTACTTGAGATCCTCCTTGCTTCAGAAAGGGATCAATCCATTCTTCAGTGATATAATTACAAATAGCTCTATTAATATCCTTTGCCATATTAACAAAGGAATAGGTTAGGATTAAATTAATCTCGTCCGATCGGACGAGTTAAAAATTTTATTACTATATTTACTTCATATTAATATATTTGCGAACTTCTTAAAGTAAAATATTAGAAGCATTCGCTTTGATTCTTGTACTAGAAAACTGGTAATTTTAAACACACGAGATGATAAGCATGGATGCTCACGACCCGGGCGTGAGTAACCGCTTATTTGTGTGTGGGTATACCAGTACCTCTAGTACGATAAGTTGAGTTCTCACGCCTTTTTACTTGTTTAAAAATGCATTCTTCTCAACGCTTTTTCAAAGCTTACTTCTCTTAATTTTTATTCGAACTCGCAAACCTAATTTAGGCTAGTTTTTTCATGAACTGGTTTAATGGCACAGCTTCAATCCCTACAAGATGCTGTTGATTTAGAATTATTGGTTTAGTAATCATTTAAAAAACATTCTTATGCGGGTTGATAATTTTGAATTATTAAAACAGGGGCATTCAGATGCTCTGGTGAATATTCATGCAGAGTTTAACAGGCGCATCTTTTGGGTTGGCAAGCGGCTCATAGATGATGAATTCGTTATAGAATCGCTGGTGCAGGATTCGTTTCTAAAATTATGGCTGCATAGGGATACCATCCAGTCCCCGGAGCATATCTTTTATTTTCTTCGTTTCGTGATGAAAAGGGAGTGTATTTCCTACTATACCAGGCCCAGAAATAAGTTTTACAGGCAGCTAGGTCATTTGGAAAATTATGAAAACTACCAGGAGTATATGGCCGGTTATGACCCGGTAAAGGATTCAGAAAATCAAAAGGAACAGGAGTCAGCACAGGCAGATTTTGAGAAAGTAAAAAGTGTATTGCCTTTACTGGATTCAGAAAAAAGACAATTAATAAACCTGTGTCTAAAATATGGTTTCCGCTATAAAGATATTGCTGAATTAATGGGAACCAGTATTACGGAAGCTAGCAATGAGATCAAAAAGGCGGTCCAGGAGATCAGGAATATGGTAAATCCTGAGAAGCCTGCAGTTCTGGAAATAAAGGTAGAGGATGAACTTACAGAGCTAGGAGAGAAGGTTCTGGAACTTCGATGTGTAAAAAAGTACTCCTTTTCTGAGATTGCCGACGAACTTGGGATTTCACAAAAGGAAGTTCATAAAGCATTCACGGTTGCTTACAAATATATGGAGAGCGAAAAACAATTAGAATCTGCCTGAGATGAAAAAGCGCACCATGAAACTCACTCGTAAAATCCAGTTATTGGTAGACCTGCCTTCTAATGAAGAACGAAAAGAGGCACTGGACACTTTATACCGTTGGCAAAATAGGGCCTACAGAGCAGCTAATTTTATAGTTACTCATCTGTATGTCCAGGAAATGCTCAAGGATTTCCTTTATTTATCTGAGGGGGTTAAGTATAAATTAGTAGATGAGAAAAAAGACGATCTCGGCATTTTAAACGGCTCCCGGATCAATACCACCTACCGGGTAATCTCCAATCGTTTTAAAGGAGAAATGCCAACCAACATATTATCGAATCTGAAAAGGTCTTTATACAGTTCTTTTAATAAGAACAGGTCGGAGTACTGGAGCGGGGAACGCTCCTTAAAGAATTTCAGGAGAGACATGGCTTTTCCCTTCGATTCGGTAGGCATGAGTAAACTGATTTATGATGAAGAGAAAAAAGCCTTTTGCTTTCGGTTATTTAAGATTCCGCTAAAAACCTATTTAGGAAAAGACTTTACAGACAAGCGAGTTTTACTGGAAAGGGTTATAAAGGGAGAAATCAAACTCTGTGCTTCCCATATTAAACTGAAAGATGGGAAAATATTCTGGCTCCCTGTATTTGAAATAGAAAAAGAGAACCATAAACTCAAACCGGAAGTAATCGCAGAGGCTTCTTTATCATTAGAGTACCCAATAGTGGTTAAAGCTGGCAAAGCGAGGCTCACTATTGGCACCCGGGAAGAATTTCTATATAGAAGGCTGGCCATACAGGCTGCCCGGAAACGAGCACAGAAAGGTGCTACTTATTGCCGATCCGGCCATGGAGTGAAACGAAAAACAAAGGCGGTAGATAAGTTCCATCTGGCTGAAAAAAACTACGTAGATAATCGCGTTCATGTTTACACAAGAAAGCTAATTGATTTCTGTATTAAACACCAGGCCGGCACTCTTATTTTATTAAACCAGGAGGATAAGATCGGGATTGCTAAAGGGGAAGAATTCGTGCTTAGAAATTGGAGTTATTATAATTTAATCACTAAGATAAAATACAAGGCCGAAAAGGCGGGTATTGAACTTATCATAGACTAAGTTTTAGTTGCGAGGGTGCCTGTACACCCGTAAGGTGAGGTCAGAGACACTCACTAAATGCGAAAACATATACAGCGCGTGGGCTCACTTATTTATTTATAAAATTCGTTAGAGTATTATATAAACAAAATAAAGTAAGCAATAATTTATATTATGGGGTAACCGGTTTGATGGATTACTAATTATATCCACGGTAATAATCCAGGATCTTTTTTCGGATCAGAAATTCATATTTAACATTTGCTAAATTTACCCTAGCTCGATCCAGATTGTTTTTACTAATGATGTACTCCACAAGATTGGAAACACCATTTTGAAATCGAATTTCATTGACTCGATAAGATTCTTCGTAAGCAGCTACCTGATCCTCTAGCAAAAAGTAGTCTTTGTAAGCTGCCTGCATATCATTATGCGCTTGTTTGATGGCTCGTAAATAATCATTTTTGGTATTTTCCAATGCTAAACGCGCATCTTCTTGCTGAAGCTTTTTTAGAGAAACCTGCCGTTTAGCCCGGAAACCATTAAATACAGGGATATTCACACTGATCCCAGCTACCGAACTAAGATTATTTTCGAACTGATCGAAGTAAGGTATATCCTGTTGTGAAAATTGACTCTGATTGGTTTGCACTGCATAACTCACTCCGTTAATATTGATAAACTGTCCGGTTTCAACTACCTGCGAGCCGGTCTCATTTAACAAACTTGCCAGACTGGAATAATTGGTATTCATCTGGGCGAATATTGAAACTTCCGGGGAATATAGCGATCTGGCCACGGCTACGTCTTCTTCCGCCGCCTGTAATCGTAAACGCTGTCCTTCAAAAACTTCTAAATTCTCTAGCGATTCTGCATACACTTCTTCCGCAGAAAGAGGATAAACTTGCATTTGCGGCAATACTGGCAAATCTTCCACAACAATTTCTGATTTCGTATTTAACAACTGCGCCAGGTTGAGTTTTGCCTGCTTTAATTGATTTTCTGCTGCGACCACTGCCGACTCATCATTCGAAAATTGACCTTTGATATCGGTAAAATCGGCAGGATTTCCTGAGCCTTCTTCGGCTAATGTGGCAATCCGATTTTTCTGCTCTTCAGTAGCTTCCAGCCTGATCCTGGCAAGTTCTAAAAGGTCTTTACTATTCAGCACCTGGAAATAAGCCAACGTAACATCCAGGATCAATTGTTGCTTTGCGGCCTCTTTTTCGGCTTCCGCAGCTTCCATATTAAATCGATCCCGCTGGATGCTGTTACGAAGTGCAAATCCGTTAAATAATTGTGCGTTCAATCGCAACCCGGCATTGCTGTAACTGAATTGCTGGTCGATCACATCGTTTGTATAAGGATCAATACTTCTACCCTTGTTTACCGCGTAACTGTAATTTCCATTAATTGACGGTAAAACCTGGGATTTTGTGTCTCTAAAATTGAGTTCTTCGGTTTCAGAACGCAACTCGGAACGTTGATAATCAATATTCTGATCGATAGCTATCTGAATACACTCTTCCAGGGAAAGTTCAGCTTCCGAAGAATTCTGGGCGTTTAGAGAAACAGTGATGAATAAAAATAGAATGATGAATTTTGTCAAAATGATGAATTTATGATTACTTGACGCTTCCGTCTAATAGATGAATTGTACGCGAACCGTATGCGGCGTTACTTTCAGAATGCGTAGCCTGGATGATGGTTACTCCTTCTTCATTTAAATCTTTGAATAACTGCATGATCTCGTCGCTTTGCTTCGAGTTAAGATTCCCGGTAGGTTCATCAGCCAGAATGAGTTTTGGTTTAATGATAAGTGCACGTGCAATGCCCACCAGCTGTTGTTGGCCGCCGCTTAATTGGTGCGGAAAGAGATCTTTTTTCCCAACAATATTGAATCGGTCCAAAATATCGGCCACCAGCGCTTTTCGTTCGGAACTCTTAACTTTTTTATACAAGAGCGGCGTTTCGATATTTTCATAAACTGTAAGATCATCCAGAAGGTGGTACGCCTGGAAAATAAAACCGATATTCTGGTTGAAAATCTCGGTTCTCTTTTTCGGTTTCAGGGAATGAATGGCTTCTTCATCAAAATAATATTCCCCTTCCTGAAAATCATCCAGCATCGCGATGACATTGAGAAGTGTGGATTTCCCGGAACCTGACGGTCCCATAATAGATAGGAATTCGCCTTCTTCCACATTCAGATTAAGATCATTTAAAAGAAAAATTCTTCTCCCACCCGAGGACACCCATTTATAGATATGTTCTAATTTCAGCATAGTTTATTCGTTTCTTAAAGAGTTTATAGGATTTGAAATTGCGGCTTTGAGGGCCTGAAAGCTTACGGTGATCACCGCTATTAAAATGGCCACAGTACCGGCAATGGCGAAGACCTGCCAGCCTATATCGATACGATAGGCAAATTCCTGCAGCCATTTACGAGCCATCCAGTAGGCCAATGGAAAGGCGATCACCAGGGCAATTAAGACCAATGTGATAAAGTCTCTGGATAGCAATCGGGTGATACTGCTCACACTTGCCCCAAGAACTTTCCTGACTCCAATTTCTTTCGTACGCTGCTCCGCCATAAACGCGGCGAGACCAAATAAGCCAAGGCAGGCGACAAAAATTGCGAGTCCGGCGAAAGTAAGCGCTGCCCTGGCCGTTCTTTTTTCGCTCGCATACATTTGCTCTACATTGGTATCTAAAAAAGTATAATCGAAAGCTACTGTAGGTGCTATTTTTCCGAAAGTCTCCTTGAATTTATCCAGGGTTTCCGGCAGTTGATTGCTTTGAAAGCGCACGAGCATATAACGCAGCGGCTCAAAACCATTATTAAAGGCATATGCGCCAATAGGAGATTTTAGGGAAGAAAAGTTAAAGTCGTCTACTACCCCAATAACGTAGGCGTTCGGTCCCAGATTAGCGATGACATTTTTACCAATCGCTTCCTGTGGAGTAAGGCCAAGAAAATCTACCGCATTTTTATTGAGCAGCACGTCTACGATAGAATCTGATTCATGTTTATGCTTCGGAAGATCTTTTCCCGCCAATAATTTAAGCTGAAGCGTTTCAACCACACCGCCCTTCGCTCTGTTTGTTTTCAGGGAAATCGATTCTTCAGAATTCATGTTTTTGTACAGGGATCGCCCGCTAACTGAAATCCCCGGATATCCCTGGGCCATGGTCGCAGAAGAAACTTCAGGAAGACTTTCAAACTGGTTGATCAAGGTTTCTCTTTCAGAATTCGACTGTACCGCGCCAATGGAAATGGCCATGGTATTATCCGGATCGTATCCCAGGTTTTTATTCCGCATAAATTCCAGCTGATTGTAGATCACCACCGCGGCGATAATCAGGATCACCGAGGCCGAAAATTGTACAACCACCAGTCCTTTTCGTAAAACAGCCGTAAAACTTCCTTTATTCCTTCCCGTTCGTATCACTTTCATAGGAGAGAACCTGGAAAGATGCAGGGCTGGAAAGGAGCCAGCAACCAGCGTAGTAATTAGCCAGATGGAAAGGATCGCTCCCAGAAATTCGAAGGATAGCAAAAAGCTCATAGAAAGACTGCTTCCCACAATTTTTTCAAAAACAGGCAGGCTTAGAAATGTAAAAATGAGTGCCAAAATAATCGCAATGAATGTTACAAAAGCGGTTTCTGTAAAAAATCTCGCGATCAGTATTTTTGATGAAGCGCCTAAAGTCTTGTTGATTCCAACGTCTTTGGTGCTTTTCTGAGATCTCGCCGTAGCCAGATTCATATAATTGATACAGGCAATGAGTAAAATCAGAACCGCCAACAAACTGAAATTTCGAACCTCTTCGATACTTCCCAATTTTGAAGTATATGCACTTTTAATATTTCCCGAATACAGGTGCATTTTTTCCAGTGGTTGCAAATCCAACGTATACCACTGGTCTTCTTTTTCTACATTCTCATTAACCAGTTGTTGCATTTTTTGAGCTACGGAAGCAGCCTTCGCTTCTTTATTCAGTAAAAAGTATGTTTCAAAACTGGCATTGCTCCAACTCGGTCTTTTGTAAAAACCAATCGATTTAAAAGAGCCGATAATGTTACCATCCAGGCTGGAATTCGCCGGAAAATCTTTATAAACTCCGGTAACTTCCATTTTCAGATTATTATCGATATTGATTATTTTACCTATGGGATTCGAATTACTAAAAAATTTACGTGCGGTAGATTCAGATAACACAACGGTATTTGGCCTTTCCAACTGATCTTTCGCAGTTCCGTAGACAAAATCCAGTTGGAAAATATCGAAAAATTCGGGATCAGCATAATACAGTTTCGGTTCGGTATAATTCTCCTTATTGGCCTGGATAGATGCAGTTTTCCCGAAATCATGATCCCATAATCTCGCTGATTTTTCAAGTTCCGGAATTCCTTCTTCCGCAGCAGGTTTTAAAGCTGCCGGGACCGTGGCCCATATCTCATTGTTATGCTGATCTTTGGTATTAAAAAGTACCCGGTAAATTCGCTCTTTATTGGTATACATATGATCAAAACTGCGCTCCTTCATTACAAAAAGAAATAGCAGCATGGTGATGGTAAGACCAATAGACAGCCCTAAAATATTGATGAACGAAAAAGTTTTATCGGCTTTTATTCTTCGCCAGGATATTTTGATGAAATTTTTAAACATGAATGATTGAATTTCAGGTTTTATTTAATTTTTTGAACTACCGTTTCGCCAATTTTGAGCCCGTTATTAACTTTAGCATCACCTTTATACTGAATTCTGGCTTCGCCAAAAGCTGAAACCTTCAATTTATCTGAAACATTTACTACTATATGATTGTTGCCATAAGCCGCGATTTTAGTTTCCGAAGAAAGCAGTTTAACAGCATTAACTTCACTTTTTCCGTAGCAGCGTAAGCGTTGAAAATTTACTTTTCCAGCCTTGATCTCCAGGTAGCTTTCCCCGTACATATCAATTTTTAAATCTTCTGCAGTGATACTTTCAAAATATACTTTTGGCGAGCCATAAATGTCGAGGTCAAAATCTTCCACGCCAATGGCATCTTCAAAATTCATCACTTCTTCACTTCGAATTTGCACGGCTTCCAGGTTTTTGTAGTTTATCGTGAGACGAACCTCGGTGCCGTTATAAATAGGACGATCCATTTCACGCCCATTTACTTTAACCTCCTCTTCTTTGGAAACGATCTTGGCGTCATCCAGGTAAATATGAAGTTCTTTACCGTTTACTTCGATATTGATCTTTTCCCTGTCTACTTTAAAATTTTCGATAACCACCGATTCGTTTTCGGATTGTTGGAAATCTACTTCGATATAAGGACTGATAGTAATTTCGGTAAAACCTGAAACTTCAACAGTTTCAGATTGTGCATTAGATAAACCAAAGCTTATAATGGCTATTATTAAAGGGATCAGCATTTTGTTCTGAGTTAATAATGACTTTTTCATAATTCTAATTTTTATTCTGTTTTTAAACTCTTTATGGGGTTCATGCTAGCCGCGCGGAAACTTTTGATCCCTATGGTTAGAAAAGCGATTCCTAAAGTAATGATCGCAGCAAGCAGAAATAAATACCATTTGATCTCGATCCTGAAGGCGAAATCCTGAAGCCATCTTTTCATGAGGTAATAACTTATGGGGAAAGCGATCAAAAATGAGATTCCTACCAGTTTTATAAAATCTTTGGAAAGCAAAGCAACAATCTGCGCTGCGGAAGAACCTAACACTTTTCGGATCCCGATCTCCTTAAAGCGTTGTTCTGCTGTAAAGGTTACCAATCCGAATAAGCCGAGACAAGCAACCATTATCGTAAGAATGGCGAAAAGCGTTAGGATTGTTCCCATTTTCCGCTCCTTTAAATACGTATGATTATAGGAGTCATCCAGAATGCTGTAATTCAAGGCTTCTTTCGGATTATAGCTGTTCCAATCGGAATTCAAATTCTCAATGATACCGGACATATCTGCGGTTTTTGAGCGAACGATCATGCCGCCATACGGATTCATTTTCAATATTAACGGATCGATTTCCTGGTGTAGTGATTTCCAGTTAAAATCTTTAATAATCCCGATGACATGGATGTCTCTCGGACCTTCGTCGGTATCCCGCTGGAAAGTCTTTCCTATAGCATCTTTTCCAAAGCCGAGGACTTCCGCAGCTCTTTCATTAATGATCACATTATCTTTTTCGGTTCCATAAGATTTAGAAAAATTACGTCCAGCAAGTAATTCCATACCCATCGTCGGGATATAATTCTCATCTACATTATAGAAGAACATGCGACGAAGAAATTCACCGTTCAGGAAAATCCCGCCCATTTCATTATCGCTTTCCCCTGCTGGTACAAAGGCAGAATGCGTTACATTTTCAACTCTTGGATCGTTTTTGATCTCCTGAATGAAATTATCCTCATTATTCCCTAGTAAATAGGTGTTGCGAACAACCAGTAGCTGATCTTTTTCATAACCAATGTCTTTATCCTGAATATAATTCATCTGTTCTTTCACCACAAGGGTCGCAAGGATGAGCCCTGCGGATATAACGAACTGAAAGACTACCAGTCCTCCACGAATCCCGGAATTCTTTCCGTTACCGGAAAATTTGGACTTCAGCGCATTTAAAGGATTGAAAGATGAGAGGTAAAAAGCAGGATACCCCCCTGCCAGAATAGTGATCAATGAGATCAATCCAAATAACCAAAGAATATAAATAGGTTTGACAAGAGAATAAAATTCAATATTTTTTCCAGCTAGCTGATTGAATCCCGGCAATGAAATTGCAAAAATCATTATGGCCAGAGCTGTTGCCAGAACAGTTGAAATAAAAGCTTCTGCTAAAAACTGGTAAATAAGCTGTTTTTTATTCGAGCCAAGAACTTTTCGAATTCCTACTTCCTTAGATCGCTTTGACGCCGATGCTGTAGCCAGATTCATAAAATTGATACAGGCGATCACCAGCATAAAAATGGCGATAATACTGAAAATATAAACGTATTTAATATCTCCGCCCTGTTCCAGAGTAGTTGCATCAGAGAAATCGGAATACAGGTGAATATCGGTCAGCGGTTGAAGGAAAAGTCCCAGTTCATTATCCTTCTGGAATTCTTCATAAGACATCCCGATGGCGTCAATCATCTGCGGTCCCATATACTTCTTGGTGATCGCCGGTAGTTTTGCTTCTACTTCGGCTATATCAGCATCTTTTTTCAGAACCAGATAGGTGAAAAAGTCCGATTGCATCCAGGTAGTTTTTTTAGCATTGGTATAACCAAGAGTAGACGCAAGAATATCGAAGTGAAAATGAGAATTTTCAGGAATATCATTCATCACCGCGGACACGGTATAATCTTTATTACGATTGGTTACCTTGATAGTTTTTCCAACCGGATCTGCGCTTCCAAAAATGTTTTTAGCCAGTGTTTCTGATATTACCGCGGAATTAGGCTTATCTAGCGGAGTCTTTTGATTACCGTTGATGATCGGTAACGTGAAAACATTGAAAAAATTCGGATCTACGTAGCCCATGCTGCTCTGGCCGTAATAAGTCCCGTTGTATTCAAGCCGGTTATTATAAGATTTTGCCAGTCTTGTCGCATCGGTAACCTCCGGAAGATCATTTTTTAAGGTTTGCGCCACAGGGGCCATGACCACCGCTTCATTCATCTTCTCACCATTAATATTAGCTCTGAAAACAACCCGGGCGATCCGGTCTGCCTTTTCGTTAAAGCGATCGTAGCTCAACTCGCTGGAAACATACAGCATGATCATGATCACAGACGCGATTCCCAGCGCCAGCCCGATAATATTGACCGAAAATGTGCCTTTATTCTTGATGATATTTCTCCAACCGGTTTTTAAGTAATTCCTGATCACAATGATTGATTTTTAATGATGATTTTTATTCGGTTCTAAGGCTTTTAACAGGATTTGATCTGGCTGCCTTAATGGCCTGGAAACTGACAGTTAGAATTGCGATGAACATCGTAGTCAGACTGGCAAGGAGAAAGATCCAGATATTCAGGTCTATTCGGTAAACAAAATTATTCAGCCAGTTTTTTGCCAGTAACCACGCGATTGGAACGGCTATAATAATTGCAACGAAGACGATCTTTAAAAAACTCAGTGATAAACTGGATGTGATTTGGATCACACTGGCACCCAGAACCTTTCTAATCCCGATCTCTTTAATTCTTTTTTGAGCAGAAAAAGTGGCCAGCCCCAACAACCCCAAACCAGCAATAATGATCGTTAAAACCACAAAAATATTGAAAATGTGAGCCAGTCTTTGTTCAGATTTAAACATAGAATTAAAAGCATCGTCCATAAAACGGTAACTGAACTCCTTTTCTGAATCAAACTTTTTATAAGTGGTTTCTATATTTTTAATCAGGTCTGGGAGAACCGCAGTTTTTTCATATTTTACATATAGATTTCCAGAATCAAAATCGTTCGAGCTCATATCGTTTTTTAAAACCATCATCGCAAGCGCATCAATAGGCATATCTAAAGACGAATAATGAAAATTCTTCACCACGCCTACTACTTCAAAAGGAGCTCCTGCCATTTCGATATTCTGCCCACGTGGATCCTGATCCAGTTTAAACTTTTCAATAGCCCGTTCATTTATGACAAGCTTTTTAGGTTGTTCAGCCATGATTAAATCGTTTGGCTTCATTTTCCATTCTACCTGCAGCACATCAAAAAAGTTTTTATCTACATTCATAAAAGGTAGCGCCATTGGTTCGGTGTTTTCCGAAGAAGCATAGAACATGTCGTATCCTCCATATATAGGATATCCGGAAATTGAAGTGCCCTTGATCTCAGGAATTTTCTCCAACTCATTTTGGAATGCCGGGATTTTCGTACCCATACTTTTTTCTAGGGGGATCATGAGAATTTCAGATCGATTCAAACCGGTATTGACACTTTGCAAATGATTCATCTGTTCTTTGATCGTTATCCCTCCAATTATTAGGATGACCGCAATGACAAACTGCAAAGTGGTGCATACTTTACGTACCACATTTCCGCCCAATTCATTCTGAATTTTCCTGAAATTATCTACAGGCCTGAAAGATGACATGATGATCGCGGGATACAGTCCGGCTGCCAGAATACTCAGGAAATAGACGGAAATGAGAATTGCAATAAAACTTCCGTTTAGAAAAAAGCTGCTGTCAATGCTTATATCAAGTAAACTGAAGAAAAAATCTTTCAGCAGGAAACTTAGCAATCCCGCCACTACAAATGATAGACTTATAAATAAGGCCGATTCGATATAAAATTGAAAAGCGATTTCCTTTTTACTGGCACCATTAACTTTCCTGATCCCAATTTCTTTAGATCTTGACGCCGCCCTTGCGGTGGTAAGGCTCATATAATTGATGAGTGCCAATAATAAGATCAGCCCGGCTATGAGAGGAAAAACGTCCAGGTATCCAATTCCGCTATTATTTGTATAATTTAAATGCGTTTCAGTAAAAGGATATAAGAAATACTCGTCTTTCGATTCCTCGTTTCCTTCCTGACTAAGCTGAGTGATGGCCTGCGCAACCCTGTCGTCCTTCGAAATGTCGTTGATCCTAAAAAATGTTTTGAAGGCACCGCCACGAACGATTGACGGACTAAAAAGTCTTTCATTTCCCTTAGATTTTTGCAGGCTGGAAATAGAAGCAATAAATTTATTCTGAATACTGGAATTCGACGGACTTTTGGCTATGACTCCTTTAACGGTATACGTATACAACGTGTCTTTTTCAACCTGCAATATTTGCCCGATAGGATTTTCATCTCCAAAATACTTCGTGGCGATCTCTTCGGAAATGATCAAACTGAAAGGATCTTTCAAAGCAGTTTCAGCATTTCCTTTCAAAAGTGGAAATGAGAAAAAATCGAAATAATTTTGATCGGTATAAAAGAAACCTTCTTCGGAAAAACTTTTAGGATCGTTCCCGGTTCTTCTGATGACCAGCGGCTTATATTCCTCAAAAATCCTGATACTTTCATCAACAAAAGCTGATCGTTCTTTGGTCATCTCTGCAGTAGCCGCACTAAAATTCTGAATGAATACCGTATCACTGCCGAAAAGCGATTTCCCTCGCAATGTGAAAATTTGATCTGCGTCTTTATGAAACTGATCGTAACTATGTTCATGGGAAACATAGAACATGATTAAAATGCAAGCGGTAAGACCTAATGAAAGACCACCAATATTAATAAAACTATAGAGTTTATTTTTCCGAAGATTCCTGAACGCTATTTTGAAATAATTCTTAATCATGATGACTGGTTGATGGTTTTATTCAGTTCGTAAACTTTTCACCGGGTTTTGGATTGCTGCCCGGACCGTCCTGAAACTGATAGTGAAAATGGCAATTCCAATCGCGATAATACCGGCAATTAAAAAGATCCAGATATTCAGGTCTATTCTGTATGGATAATTTTCTAGCCACTGCTTGCTGAAATACCAGGCTATTGGGGTGGCAATAACAAAGGATATTCCCACTAACTTCAAAAAGTCTGATGTCAGCATAATGGTGATCTTACCTACACTGGCACCAACTACTTTTCGAATACCGATCTCCTTTCGTCGTTGTGATACCACTAACAAGGAGATCGCAAACAAGCCTACGCAACTAAGTATGATGGCAATGATCGAACCACTGGTGATCATAGTGGTCATGCTCCGTTCTTTTTCCAGTGTGCGATCAATATTTTCATCGATAAATGATCCCAGGAATTCCGAATTTGGTTCTATTTTATTCCAGGCAAGTTTAACTTTATTGTAGGAGTCATTTAAGTTATCGGGAGCAACTTTCACATAAACATAGCGCATGTTCCAATGTGGATTCAGGAAAATAGTAAGGGGCTCGATCTCTTTGTTCAAATTCTGAAAATTGAAATCTTTAATAATTCCTACTACGGAATATTTAACCGAATCATTTAGGTAAATCGCAGCGTGCATCACATCTTCATCGCCCATTTCTTTTGCCATCGCTTCATTAATAAGAATGGAAAGACTATCTGAAGCATAGGAGCGATCATGACCACGCCCTTTTTTCAGCTCAAGGCCAATAGTTTGCACGTAATCATAATCGGCAGTGATCACATTGGTACGCACTGTTTTGTTATGATGATCAAAACCCATCACACTGGTGGTCGTGGAGCGATCGCGGCCCATTCCCAGATTGCTGTTGGCGGCAGTTAAACTTTTGATATCAGATTCATCCTGAAGTTCATTCCGAAGCAATTGCATATTTCTGAAATCATCGTTTTTGCCATTCAACGGAAAAGTTATGACCTGTTCTTTTTTGAAACCTAAATCCTTATTCCGCATGAATTCTAACTGGTTCCAAAGAACGAGCGTCCCACTAATCAATAAAATTGCAATGCTAAACTGGATCACAATAAGGGAGTTGCGAACGACATTTCCACCGTCGAGATTCAGTTTGCCTTTGAGTGCTTTTAACGTGCCAAGTTTGCTTAATAGCAAAGCCGGATACCCGCCGGCTATGAAAGTAACAATTACTACAGCGGCAATAAATCCGAAAAGATTCCAGAAACTGACAACATTTTCAAAAGAAGCGCTTGTATTGAAAAGCGTTTGGAAAGATTTTAGCAATATTTTTGAAAACCCCAGACCGAGTAATAAAGCACCTAAAAATACCAGCAAACTTTCACCCCAAAACTGTAAAAATAACTGAGCTCTACCCGCACCAAGGGTTTTACGCATTCCAATTTCCCGAAGGCGCTGCGAACTTTTGGCGATGTTCATATTGATGAAATTGACGCTGGCGATAAAAAGAATCAAAAAAGCAATTCCCAAAACGAGATAGGGATAAATTCGATTAGCCACGGCAACTCCGCCATCTTCCCGTGCAAAATGATAATCTTTGATGGAAAGTAGTCGCTGCTGAAAATAATTACCATTTACATCAGGTTCCAGCCCGTCGCGCTTAGCACTGGCAATATCGTCGGCATAATGGCGATTGGTAAAATCGGTGGTTGATTTTTCAAATTGTTCAGGAGAAACACCTTCCGCCAATTGTAGATACACCTCGTGATTGGCATTATCCCAGCGATTGATATTCCTTCCGTACATTCTTTCCGACTGCTGCGTAAAATTGATCGCTATTTCAAAATTGAGACTGCTCTCGTCAGGGATATTTTTTATTAGAGAGGAAACTGTAAAGGGAATTTCTAGGTCATCGATAAAAACAGAAACTGATTTGCCAATTGGATTTTCTTTTCCAAAGATCTTTTGCGCTGCCTCCCGGGTTAACGCAATTTCAGATTTATCTGAAACTGGAATGGAATTCCCGTCGATCACCGGGAAACTAAAAATGGAAAAAAATGAAGGATCTACAAATGCCGATTGCAATCTTAATTGCTTTTCTCCCCGGCTGACAATCACGCCTCCGCCATTAAAACGGGTAATCTTTTCCACGCCGGGAACTTCTTCTTTTAATGCATGAGCAAAAGGAACCGGCTTAGAAACACTCGCTCTGGGACCATCTTTAGATTGTTCAGAATGATACACCTGGTAGATCCTATCGGCTTTATCATGGAATTTATCATAAGACAACTCGAATAAAGCATACATGGAAAGCAGGATTGCCACACCAAACGCTACAGAAAGTCCGAATACATTCAGAAAAGTAAAAGTCTTTTCTTTCCAGAGACTTCTCCACGCTATTTTGAAATAATTTCTGATCATGATTTTTTTTGATTGATGATGTTTTATTCGGTTCGTAAACTTTTAACGGGATTTGAAATAGCGGCTTTAACTGCCTGGAAACTAACAGTAAGTAAGGCGATTAGAATAGCCAGGAATCCTGCAAGCAGGAAGAAGGTCCAGTCTAAATTGATCCGGTAAGCAAAGCCCTCCAGCCATTTCTGCATAAACCACCATGCTATCGGCGATGCAATTAGGATGGCGATAAAAACCAGTTTCAAAAAGTCTTTGGATAAAAGGGAAACGATCGTAGTAACATTTGCTCCCAATACTTTTCTTACTCCAATTTCCTTTTTTCTTGTCTGCGCGGTATAGGTGGAAAGACCGAATAGACCGAGGCAGGAAATGAAAATGGCAATTCCGGCAAAAACTTTGAATAAAGTCTCCGATTGCTCATCAGCTTTATATCTGGCATCGAATTGTTCATCGATAAATGAATAACTAAAAGGTTCTTCTCCGGGGTATTTTGCGAACACTGAAGTCAATGCTGCGATTGCCTTTTTTTCCTGTCCGGCTTTGGTGCGAACAACCAGTTGATTTTTGATACTCCAAAAGGAGAACATAATGAGCGGGGACACCTTTTCCTTCAGGTGTTTAAAATTAAAGTCTCTTGCGATGCCGATAATTTTTCCCTTTCTTGAATGAAAAGTTATTTCTTTACCTAAATATGGTTTCTGAAGTCCCATCTGCTCAACCGCAGTCTCATTCAGAATAAATGAAGAAGTATCAGCCGGAGTACCACGAAAATTGTGGCCTTCCAACAAATCGATTTTCATAGTTGGAATAAATTCCTTTTCCACATAAATCTGCGTAATGATCAAAGAGCTGTTTTGAGATTTACCCTCCCAGTCTAAATCTCCTGTAGAACCTTGAATACTGCTGAAATCAGAAAAACTGGTAACTGCAACATTTTCAATCGCCTCATAATTTTTTAAATTATTCTGAATCGCATCCAGGTGATTTCGCGCATCAGAATTCAGCGGAACCATGACTACATTCTCCTTAGCATATCCCAGATCACGATTTTTCATATAATCCATTTGCTGGGACATAAAAAGAGTCGCAATAAGTAAAACGATAGCCATGGAAAACTGGAAAACTACGAGGCCTTTCCGAAGCGTCCCGGTTTTTAAACCTGATTTTACACGACCGCGCAGACTTTCTAATGGCTTGAAAGAAGACAATAAAATAGCGGGATAGATACTGGAAGCTATTAGCGTGGCAAAAAAACTAATTGCGATCACTTCCCATACTTTGCCATCGGTTATGGAGAAAATCAGCTGATTCCCTGCGATAAAATTATAGACGGGCATTAGGAAATAAATTAAGCCAATGGCCAGTACAATCGAAAACAGGAATAGTAGGCTGGTTTCTAATATGAATTGAAAAAATAATTGCTGCTTATTGGCACCAATAATTTTTCTAACGCTGACTTCCTTTGCTCTTTTGATGGCCTGCGCTGTTGAAATATTTATATAATTGATGCTGGCAATTGCAAGAAGCATAATCACAACCAGCATGATGATTTTTACCTGAGTTGCTGAACTATCATTTCCGTCTGCACTGATGAGGTGAATCTTTTCGAGCGGTTGAAGTTGAAAGGTAATATTGAAATCTCCTTCATCTCCAATCGCATCGGCAAGAGAGGCAGATATTTTTGATGCAGCTGTTTGCGGATTGGCATTTTCTGAAAGTTTGACGAACGAAGCAAAAGAGTAATTTCCCACATCGGTATCGATGGTTTTCCATCTTCCATTTCCCCCGCTGGCTTTGAACATGGCCGCATAGTAAGACATAGGGATCACAGCATCGAACTGAAGGCTAGAATTTTTAGGGATTTCCTTTAAAATTCCTTTAATGTTGAAAGTTTCGCCATTCGAGATGAGTTGTTTTCCAACAGCGTTTTCCAGATCATCTTTGAATATCTTCTCGGCAGTTTCTTTGGTGAGAATAACCGAATAAGGATTGTCCATCGCGCCTTCTTTCGAACCGTATAAAAATGGAAAGCTGAAAACATCAAAGAAATTCTCGTCGGCCATGGCGACCGTCTTTTTGTAAAACTTCTTTTTGTTATCCTTATCACCAATTGTGATGCCATCGGCCAAATTGATTCGTACCAGCTCTTCGATTTCCGGAATATCCCGTGCATAAACCTTCACCGGCCCCGGAGCCGTTGACCAGACATTATCTTCAGCTTCGGTTTTAAAACGGGAATTTACACGATAGATATTTTCAGATTGATCATGAAACTTGTCAAAACTCCACTCATTCTGCACCCACATAAGGAGCATGACGCTGGTTGCGAGTCCAACCCCTAGGCCAAGCATATTCAGGAAACTGTAAAATTTCCTGTTCCATAGATTCCTGAAAGCTGATTTGAGATAAAGTTTAAACATAATTTTTAATTTTTTGATTGATGAATGATCCCTAGACTAGTACATTTTCAGTGACTTTCTGACCGTCCAGCATCCTGATGATTCGATGACTGAATTTTGCGTCGTGTTCGCTATGCGTTACCATGATGATGGTAGTTCCGGCTTCGTTAAGGTCGGTTAATAGATCCATTACTTCGTTACCATTGCTGCTATCCAGGTTTCCGGTAGGCTCATCGGCAAGAATGATCTTTGGATTATTCACTACCGCTCTGGCTACGGCTACACGCTGTTGCTGCCCTCCCGATAATTGCTGCGGAAAATGCTTTCTCCTGTGCATAATCTGCATTTTTTCCAAAACTGCGTGAACGCGTTCTTTTCTTTCTGCAGGTTTAACCCCGGTATAGATCAGGGGAAGCTCTACATTCTCAAATACAGAAAGTTCATCGATGAGGTTAAAACTCTGGAAAACGAAGCCGATATTATGTTTTCTCAATTTAGCTCGCTGACGCTCATTGTAGCCGGCCACTTCAATTCCGTTAAAAAGATAGCTGCCGCCATCCGGATCGTCCAACATTCCAAGAATATTTAGTAGGGTAGACTTTCCGCAGCCTGAAGGTCCCATAATGGCAGCAAATTCGCCTTCTTTCACTTCAAAAGACAGTTTGTTAAGCGCAATGGTTTGAACCTCTTCTGTCTTGTAGTATTTTTCCAGGTTAGTGATTTTGATCATTTCTTAAATATTTCGTCCGTTTTTTTTATTGATGCTTTAATTATTGATTACCAGTTCGTCCACGTCTCCAAAATTGGAATAACTGGAAGTGATCACTTTATCTCCCGGCTCCAAACCTTCCAGGACTTCGTAATATTCGGTATTCTGGCTTCCCAAACTAACTGGTGTTTTATATGCGGTTTCTCCATCTTCTGAAATTTTAAAGATCCAGTTACCTCCGGTTTGCTGAAAGAACCCACCTTTGGACACAAGCGTTGCTTCCTTTTCCTGGCTCAATGCCAGTTTGATCTGAAGGCTTTGCCCTCTCCTAATATTTTCAGGAACGCCGTCAACAAAATGCATATCTACTTTGAAGCGGCCGTTTGAAACCTGCGTATACACTTTTTTAATCTCCAGCTTATAATCCTTTCCATTGAATGTGAAAGAACCGATCTGACCGTTGAATATTCTTGAAATATAATGTTCATCGATCTCAGCCTGAACTTTATAAGAACTAATCACATCGATCTGGCCCAGACGCTCTCCCTTAGATTTTGACTGACCAATTTCTGCATCCAGCGCCGTTAACTGTCCGTCAACCGGGGCTTTTACCACGAGATCTTCAACCTTTTTCCGCATAAGCTCCAGCGCTTTTCTGGTACGCTCGTAGGATTCCCGAGCCTGAGTGGTTTCCGTTTTACTGGAAACCGAATCTTGTACCAACACGCGCTCTGTAAGTTCTAGACGCTCTTTCTGATAATTATAATTGTTTTTAGACTCTTCATAATCCTGTCTGCCAATTGCTCCCTTTTCGTACAATTTGGAGTTCAGATCATATTTTCTCTTCGCTTCTTTCAGGCTGTTTTTTACGTCGGTTAATTGATTGAGCCTATTAATGGTGTTCTGCCGGGAAGCATTTTGGGTACGCTGAATTTGGGTAAGGAGGTTATAAACCTGTGTTTCCTGATTGACAAGACTTAATTCCAGATCGGTATTCGATAAGCGAATGATGGGTTCGCCTTTTTTCATCATGGCGCCGTCTTCTACGAAACGTTCTTCCACACGGCCGCCTTCCATCGCATCCAAATAAATAGTTTTAATGGGTAGTACGACACCGTTTACCGGAATGTTTTCCTGGAAATTTCCATCCTTAACATTGCTTATTGTGATACGTTCTTTTTCGACATTCAATTTTGAATTGCCTGTAGAGGAAAAAATAACGAAGAGAATTAAAATCACTATAATTGCGACTCCTGCGATCATCGCAATTCTTTTAGGTGTGAATCTTTTCTTTTCTAATGGTATGTCCATAAATCTTCAATTTCACCTAATTCTTAGTCAAATTGATGCCAAAAATACAATTAATTGATTGTCAATTATTTAAATTTAGTCCTCTCAAATAAAGTGTTCGAATTTGTGACACTTCCTGTTCGATTTTAAAACAATTTTAACCTATCCTTTTTTTCGGGCTTTGAAAATTCATCATGCCTTGAATAAATTGTAATATTGTGTCATGCAGCTAAAAGACGCTAAAATTCTGGTGATCGATGACGATCCTGATGTGCTTATTGCAATGAGACTTTTATTAAAGTCTCATGTGGCAGAGATCGCTGTTGAAAAGAAACCTGCCCATCTTCCCGCTATTATTTCTGAACAAAGATTCGACCTGATCATCCTGGATATGAATTTTAATGGACTAGTAAATACTGGAAATGAAGGTATCTTCTGGCTTACTAAGATAAAGGAGCTAAGTCCCGAAACCGATGTTGTTCTCATCACCGCTTATGGGGATATCGACCTGGCTATTCGCTCTTTAAAGGAAGGCGCTTCCGATTTTATCATCAAACCCTGGAAGAACGAAAAGGTGATCGAGTCGATTACTGAAATGGTCAGGAAAAAGAAAAAGCCTGGAGCTAAAATCATTCCAAAAGCTGGAGATGACCGGATCATTGGTGAAAGTGAGGAGATCAGAAAGGTTTTTACCAAGATAGAAAAAGTGGCTCCAACCGACGCGAACGTGCTGCTCCTTGGTGAAAATGGCACCGGAAAGGATCTTGTAGCCAAAGCCATCCATGAAAATTCGAAACGAAAGAACAAGCCTTTCGTAAAAGTTGATGTTGGAGCGCTAACCTCAACTTTATTCGAAAGTGAATTATTCGGATATAAAAAAGGTGCGTTTACCGATGCACGGGATGATCGTAAGGGAAGGTTTGAGGCCGCTAATGGCGGAACACTTTTCCTGGATGAGATCGGAAACATCAGCTTAAGGCAACAGGCACGATTACTTACTGTATTACAAAACCGAACTATTACACCTCTAGGTTCAAATGAAGCTGTACCGGTTGATATCAGACTCATTTGCGCTACCAATTTGAAGATCTCTGAACTTTCAGATGAATCAAAATTCCGAAAAGATCTTATTTATCGAATAAACACAGTTGATATTGTGATGCCACCGCTTCGCGCAAGGGGAACCGATATTACTTTATTGACGCGTTATTTCCTGGATTTTTATTCGGAAAAGTATGCTAAAGGACCTTTTAAAACTGAAAAAAGTTTCCTGGAAAAACTAAAAAAGCATCCGTTTCCCGGCAATGTTCGGGAGCTTCAGTATATCGTGGAGCGGGCAGTGATCATGTCTGAAAATTCCATTCTTGCAGATAAAGATTTATCTTTTTCAGCAATAGAATCGGTACCGGAGATCCAGGAAATTAACGATTTGCGACTGGAAACGGTTGAAAAAAACACCATTCTGAAGGTGATCGATAAGAATAAGGGAAACATTTCAAAATCGGCAAAAGAACTCGGGATCACCCGTGCTGCTCTGTACAGAAGGTTGGATAAATATGATCTTTAAAAGTTATCATATCGCCATTACGATACGAGCGATTTTACTTGCAGCCATTTCGCTGGCAATGTCTTGGTTTTTTTTTAAACATAACTGGATTGGGTTTTCGATATGTTTGCTGGTTTTTATTATTGTGATCTATAACTTTTTCAGGTATTTCAGTAAACGCTTTGAGGTCATCGACGATTTTTTCGAGGCGGTAAAATACCGGGATTTCTCTCGTAATTATTTAGCTGAAAAAAAAACGGAAGACATTCGTCGATTATATATTGGTTTCAACAGGGTGAACCAGACCGTTCGCCAAATGAATTCGGAAAAGGAAGTGCAATACCTCTACCTTCAGAAAATCCTTGAAATGATCGATATCGGGATTCTGGCTTATGATGTGAAATCTGGTGAAACACTTTGGATCAATGAGGCTTTTCAGCAATTAATGGATGTTCCTGAGTTCAAAAACGTCAAATTTATTAGATCGCGCACACCAGAAATATACGAGGAATTATTTGAGCATTATTATCTCGAGCCAGTAAACCTGGACCTAAAAATTCGCAATGAGAATATTAAGGTCATCGCTTCCCACAGCATTTTTAAAGTGGAAGAACAATCCTGTAAGTTGATTGTGGTTCATAATATTGATGATACAATCAATAAAACAGAATCAGAAGCCTGGAAGAAATTACTGAGCGTAATGACCCATGAGATCATGAATTCAATTGCGCCTATTTCTTCGCTTGCAAGTACCCTAAAATCTTCGGTAAGAAAAAATATTAATGATTCACTCCTAGAACTTGATCTAGAAGACCTGGACGCCGGTTTGAGCAGTATTGAAAACCGGAGCGAAGGCCTGATGAAATTTGCCAAAACCTATCGCAGCCTAAATAAAGTGACTAGCCTTGACAAGGAAACAATTCTTCTAAAAGATCTTTTTCATGACATCGCGCAGCTAATGAAAACGCGCGTTAGAAATAAAAACATGCTAATTTTCGAAGTTACGGATCAAAAGTTGGAAGTCGAGGCAGACTCCTATTTACTTGAACAGATACTTATTAACCTTATATTAAACGCAGTTGAAGCCTGTGAAAAAACTTCTAAACCTAAAATATTGGTTAGGGCTAGTAAGAAACCAAATGGAAAAACTATAATCGCCGTAATTGATAATGGCCCGGGTATTCCTGAGGAAATTAAAGATCAAATCTTTGTTCCATTTTTTACAACCAAAAAGGAAGGAAGTGGTATTGGTCTAAGTATATCTAGACAAATTATGACCTTGCATGGTGGAAAAATACAAGTTGACAATATAAAAAATAGTGGTACACAAGTTTCTTTGGTATTTTAGGTATTGAATATACCAACTATAAGAGTTTTTTAATATTCCTATATCAGCATATAATCTATCAGCCCATTCCCACTGCATTTCGCAAAAGCTTCATACGGGGAAAAGCGCTTCTCAAAAATGATCTTGAACACCTTCAAAAATTTCAATTTCCATTACGCTCACCCGATGAAAAATTCGGAACGCTTCATTCCAGCTCGAAGATTTTTGAAGGAGTTCGCTGGATTCAGATTCCAATCATAATAAGGTTCTTTAAGGTAGAAATTGATAACTGGATAAATTATTAAAAACTCTATACCTCACGTTTACAAACCATTAAAAAGAGTCTGAATTAAATCTCTTTCTCTCGAAAATATTCTGATTTTAGCCTGTTTCACATTCACTCACCTTTCCAATTTCAACTTCTAATTGCCCGGTATGCTTTCCTTTTTTCTTTATGCGAAATACCAGGATATAGAAGTTAGCCGGGCTGCATAAGCCGGTTGACTTCGTCTGCCCTTTTATAATCCCTCTCTAATTCTATATCCTGAATCTTTATCTGCATCAAAAAAGGACATAGCATACGGCACTGAAAGAAGTAAATCAAATAAGAATATCATGAGCTCACTCCATAGAATCATATCGGCAATCAGAACGAAAGATCAAAAAGGAAAAGCTCCGGATAAAAAAAGTAAATCAATTTTTATTAATTAGGTCTGTTTACAGGCCATAATACTAAACGTTATGAGTACTATCAGAAACAAAGTTCAGTTAATCGGAAATGTAGGAAATGCTCCCGAAGTCAGAAACCTCGACAGTGGTAAAAAAGTAGCATCCTTCTCTCTTGCTACCAATGAATTCTTCAAAAATTCAAAAGGGGAAAAAGTGCAAAATACCCAGTGGCACAATATTGTTGCCTGGGGAAAAACCGCGGAGATTGTAGAACAATATGTAGGCAAAGGAAAAGAGATTGCCATTGAAGGAAAATTAACCTCACGATCCTATGAAACTAATGAAGGTGAAAAAAGATATGTCACCGAAGTAGTCGCAAACGAAATCCTTCTTTTAGGAAATGCCATAAATGCGAATGAATCAGATTCGTAGTAAAAAACAGAGGGCGTTGACTGCAATTCACGCCCTCTTATTCACTTCTAAACTATCTACATTTAAAAGCTAGTAATATGAAAACTAAAGTTAATGAAATATCTATAAGGTATCAGGGAAATTTTAAAATTAGTCAAGCTCCTAAAATAACCTCTTCTGAGAGCGCAGCATCTATCCTGTATAATAACTGGGATAAAGACCAGATAGGACTACAGGAATGTTTTAAAGTCATACTCCTGAACAATGCTAATAAGGTAAAAGGCATCTATGAAGTATCTAAAGGCGGAATCACCGGAACCCTGGTAGACATACGGATTCTCTTTGCCGTCATACTCAAGAGCTTAACGGTGTCGGTAATTATCGGACATAACCATCCCTCAGGAACCCTTCGTCCAAGCACCGCAGACCAAAAAATTACTCAAAAAATTCAAACAGCCTGCCGGTATTTTGATATTAAACTCCTCGATCACCTGATCTTAACCCCGGATGGTGATTACTACTCCTTCGCCAATGAAGGAATATTATGAACTTTCTTTGTCCCCAGTTCTAAAAGGTGGTCTGTTAAGATCACCTTTTTCATTTTTCATATTCTCGATGAATGATCCGAAACCTTGAATTTTTGATAATTCTTCATCTTCGAAACTCTTAAAATTAAACGAGCTCAAAGCTATTTAGCATCTCCTTGGATAACTTAAAAAAAGCAGTTGGTGCAAACCAACCTGTATGAAAATTTTGTCCCGCGAGCGGGACGAAATCGAATAGCAAGAGGGTAACCTGCAAAGCAAGGTTACGTTACATTTTTCATTTGAGTTCATCTCAAATGAATGGTTCTGAAGTCAAATTATATGATAGAGAAAAAAGAGTAGAAAGTTTTTTACTAAAAAATTCTCGGAGACCTCATAAACAGGCTGATTTTTTACTAAAAAATGGATAAAGGATATGAAAAAGAAGGCTTTGCAACCTTCAAAATTAAAAGTTCGGTAGCGGAAAGATTCCGAAAATATAGTCGTGAAATTGGTCAATCCCAATCGATGACCTTACTGCTTATGATCGACTTTTTTATAGGAAACAATATATCGCCATCTGAGAAGATTGGACCAAAAATGCAGACTTTAGAATCTGTAATGAAAAAACGTATCGATGCTTTAATAGCAATTATCCGGGATATTGAACAGAACCAAACCCTTCCCACCAAAGGAATGCTACAGGCAATCTTCGAGGAGCTACCAACTCCATCTAAAAAGAAAATCACTAACTCGTTTGAAGAAGCTTTTGAGAACTTAACCAGGAATCAGCCTCCACTTCCGCAAACCACACCGGAGAGAGATCATAACGACATCCGAAAAGTCCTGGGCAGGCTGAAAGAGGTAAAACCAAGCTTTGGAAAACCCTACTGGAAACTGGCCCTGGCATCTTCTGAAATAAAACATCTTAAATCTAAATATCATGTATACCACGATTAGCCAACTAAAAATGAATTTTCAGAAAATATATTAGGAAGCTAAGCACTATACAAATCTGGAAACATATAAAAATGAGTGAGGTCAACTATATACGGCATCTGAATGGAGTCTTGCGGAAATTCTCTGAGGATGACAATATCTCATCTTCACATCGAAGCTTATACCTGGCCTTTTTTGAATTATGGAATCAAAAACATTTTCCGAAAACGATTATGGTGAACAGTAAACAGGTGAGGTCCCTGGCCAAAATACGTTCGAGGACAACCTATTATAAACTGCTCAGGGAGCTAAAAAGGTGGGGATATGTCCAATACTATGCCAGTAGTAGTCCAAAAATTGGGACACTCGTGGAACTGTTCAGATTTGATACACTACCTGAACAAAAAATGGACGGGACTTGTTCAGTTTCTGAACAGGTACCTGTCCAAAAAATGAACAGGTAGTTATAGCATATTTTAAATCTGAAAAAAGAAGTTCTCTGGAGGCTAAAAGCTTTTATTTTTTTTATGAATCCATAGGCTGGAAATTAAATGGTAAAAACCCGATTATAAACTGGAAAGCCTGTGCCCAAAACTGGATGATAAAAGCTGATGAAATAAAAAACAGTCAAAGATTTGGATCAACGTCCCAGAATTGGGACCATTTCTTTACGCCTAAGGTTAAAAACTATGATGAGCCTTTGTAATAACGATTTACTTTACATTTTTTCAAATGCTAATCTTAAAAAATGAATGGCATTAATGATTTCTCTCTATTTATATATGGTAATCACAGCTTTTTAGGTAACCAACAAAAGAAGACTTTTTATCCTGAAATGAAATATCTCATCTACCAAAGGTCTTATTTTAAATAAAGGAAATAAACTAAAATAGGGGATTGTTTTAATTAAGCCATTTCAAAAATTATGATCTAAAAAACTCCTTCTGAGAAAATTAATTTTAAATTAATTTATCACAATTTTGTGATTGAAAGTTGATTGTTAGTGAGTTTGTAAGCTCCCCCTAATTAGAACTGCTTGATGATATAAAATTATTGTTTTTGATTTTATCTGTAGTTGCTATTAGAGAATTAAATTCTGCATATTCTATTGGAGCCATTTTTCCTAATGCATCGTGAGGTCTTTGATTATTGTAATCATCCATCCATACCTGTGTTTGTTCTCGTACCTGATCCAGATCTTCAAAAATGTATTTATTTAAAACTCCTCTTCTATAACTTCCATTGAATCGTTCAATAAAAGCATTCTGTGTAGGTTTTCCTGGTTGGATATATTGGAAGTTGATTCCATGCATCTGACTCCATTCTGAAGCTATTTTAGCAATAAACTCAGGACCATTGTCCATTCTTATTTTCTGAGGTTTTGTTCTTCGATTAATTAGGTGGTTTAATACCCAAATAACTCTATTGCTGGGCAAGGAAAAATCTACTTCTATGTGAAGTGCCTCCCGGTTATAATCATCAATAATAGTAAAGGCCCTAAACCTTCTTTTATTATCCAGGACATCTGTCACAAAATCCATACTCCAGGTATGATTAAGGGTCTCAGGTACTTCTAAGGGTTCTTTTACTCTTGCTGGTAATCTTTTCTTCACTTTACGCCTTAAGCTTAAGCCAAGGTTTTTATAGACACGATAAACTCTTTTATGGTTCCACGGCTTTCCTTCCTTACGCAGTCGCTCATAAGCCATCCAAAAACCTTCCTCACTATACTTCTCTGCCTTTTGCTGTAAGGCTTCTTCTATGGGTTTATCATCTTTAGGGAGAGGTTTATAATAAAACACACTCTTGCTCATTTTTAAAACACGGCACGCCCTGCTTATACCGTAATGAGCAAGTTCTTTAGCTATGGTTCGCTTACGGCAAGGCTTTAGAGCTTTTTTTCGATGATCTCTTTAGCCATCTCATGATCCAAAGAAAGGGTGGCATACATTTGCTTGAGTCGACGATTCTCTTCCTCAAGTTCTTTGAGTCGCTTAAGCTCTTTGCCATTCATTCCGCTAAAACGTTCTCGCCATTTGTAAAAAGCAGCGGTGCTTACACCATATTCACGACTGATCTCGGCAGCTGTTTTACCGTTATCGAATTCTTTGAGGATCTTAGAGATTTGCTGAGGGGAAAATTTACTTTTTTTCATACTGTTTAAAATTAAGAGTTATTCTACTTTTAAACAGTTCGGTTTTAAGGGAAGCTTACAAGTTAAAAATTCACACATTGTCTACATTCAAAAGATAAACAAGAGAAAACCCAATAAATGAAGGGGAGAGTGTCAGGTATATTTCCCTGATGATGTTACATTATAATTAAAGAAACGCCCTCTTTATAGGTTTTATGAGAGGGCATTCTTTATTTTGTGGAAGTAGAATATTAACAGTAATTGCGTGTTAGATTAATTATTTAGAATTTACTGAATTAATTTTGCTTTCATTCTTTTAGTTATATTAAGCTTGGTTTTTGAATTTTTCTTACTGAAATTATCGATAATGTCTAAAGATCTAACAACTTCCGATTTACACCGGAAAAATATTCTAAATAATAGGTTTGCACTTCTAGAAATTGAAAGGGAAGTAGGTTTTCCAGGTATTCCTTTTGAGGGTTCCATACGTTATACAAAGCGCCAAGTTGCTTATTTTTTTCAGGTTGATTTAAGAACAATTGAGAGGTACCTGGACCAACATGAAGAGGAGTTTGCAACAAATGGTTATGAAATTCTTTCCGGAAAGCGTCTGCAGGATTTTAAAGAAGCATATAATCAATTCATTACAAATCAATCAGCAAGTGACAATTCCGTGCCGGAGGATGTCGCCGACATTGATGTCGGTAACATCTCGAAAGTCCCTAAAATAGGGGTTTTAACATTCCGTGCTTTTTTAAATATAGGAATGTTATTAACAGAAAGTGATCACGCCAGACAATTGCGTTCCCTCATTTTAGACATAGTAATTGACACTATTAATTCTAAGCTGGGTGGGAGTACTAAGTATATTAATCAAAGAGAAGAAGAATTCTTGCCGAGTGCATTACGCGAGTTTAATTACCGGCAGGCTTTTACCGATGCGTTGGATAGGTGTATAGTAGAGAATAAATGGAAATATGCACAATTTACAGATTCTGTTTACAAAAGTATTTTTCATGAAAATGCCAAAGAATATAAACAAATACTTAAACTAAAATCCAAGGATTCAGCTAGAGATACCATGTATTCTGAAGTACTAGATCTAATTGCTGCTTATGAAAATGGATTTGCAGATTTCTTATGTTCTAAACATGAGGAAACAGGAGAGAAATTCAGGTTGTCTGAAGCTAATATACTTTTCAAAGAGTTTGAAAGGACTCACAGTGCTGCTTTTAGGCCACTTCTAGAAAAAGCCAGAACCTTAATGGCTAGTAGAGATATGGCATTCCGAGATGCTTTACATGAAAAACTAAAAAATTATGTCACTCATCTGACTGCTGAGGAATATGAAAAATTTTTAGGAGAAAAAAGCATGTCGCTAGAAGAAAGGCTAAAGGAAAACATCGATGTATTCAAAAGGCTTAAGGAGAGATAATGGAGTGTTATTATTTCGACCTTGAACATGCAGTAGAACTCCATGATTTTGTAATTATAGAAACAGGAGGCGCTTTAGGCGAAAATGATCTCGGACTATTAGAGAGTGTCTTATATCATATAAAGAACGATTTATATTATCCGACTTTTGAGAATAAAATCACTCATTTAGTTTTTTCGGTCATAAAAAATCACGCGTTTAGTGATGGCAACAAAAGAAGTAGTGTTGTGCTAGGAGCATATTTTTTAGAAATAAATGGGCTTGAATACTGTATAGATCGTTTCATAATAGAAATGGAGAATATTACTGTTCATGTAGCAGATAATAGAATTGAAAAGGATTTATTACATGAAATTTTAGATTCAATTATTAATGAAGATGAATTTTCAGAAGAGCTTCAAATAAAAATAATTGAAGCTACCTCTGATGATTTTGTCGGTTAATAAATCGGTTTAAGTTTTTAAAAGTGATTAATAAAAGTATATCCGAATTATTCGAACTCTCAAAAGAATCTGAAAAGCAATTATGGCAAAATGCAATAGTTGTTTTCGATTCATCAGCTCTTTTAAATTTCTATGACATCCCTAAAAATTCGAGAGAAGAAATTTATAACACATTTAAGGGGCCTTTAAAAGATAGATTAATGCTCCCTGGCCAGGTTCAATTTGAATATTTAAAAAATAGAAAGAAAACTATTTATGAGCCATTAAAGGATAACAACAAAAACATTAATTATAAATCAATAGAAAACTCTTATCTATCAAGTATCAACAGTGAATACAAGAATATTAAATCTTCGTTTACTGAGATTGAAAAATTGCTAAATCAGATTAATACTGCGACTAAAAAATCTGATAGACATCCGCACTTACCTGAAACAATTTTTTCAGATTTTAAATCTAATTTAGATAAATTCCGTAATTACATTGATGAACTCAAAAATGATAAATCAGAATTTGAAGAAAAAGTAAAGGAACATATTAAAGTGATTCGGGAAGAAATAGTTGGTCTAGAAAATAAGGACGATGTTCTTGATGCAGTTAAGTCATACTTTTTCCTGGGTAATGATTATAAATACTCTGAAAAAATTGACTTAGGGAAAGAAGCAACAGAAAGATATTCAGATTTCATTCCTCCTGGATATATGGACCGGGACAAAGAAGGTTTTCAGAAATACGGAGATTTTTATATTTGGAAGCAACTAATTGATTATGCTTCCGAGAATAAAAAAAGTATAATTTTTATCTGTGACGATGTTAAGGCCGATTGGTGTATCCAGGAAAAGGATAATCCCAGCCGAATTGCTTATCCCAGACATGAATTGAGTAAAGAATTTTATGAGAAAACTCGCTATCGATTCTGGATGTATAGTTTGGCCCAATGGCCTTATTATTCTAATAAGTATCTAAATACAGATTTGGATGCAGAAAATTTTATTTTCGAACCGGAACATATAGATACTTCCATAGTAAGTACTTTAGATGTAGCTAAAAAGTACCTTGAAGTTATAAATAAAAAAGATTTCAGGGCGCATATCCCTCCTATGATCTTAACTATTATTTTTGAAAACCTAGATAGTTTCCCAAGTTCCATGCTACATAAAATACTCAATAATCTCAATAGTCAATTATCAATTCTCGAAAAAGATAAACGTTTACTTGAAGCCCAAAAAGACTTTGCCGATAATATTAGGGAAAGAGAGAAGATTCAAGAGGATTTACATGGATTATATATTGAAATTATGGAAACACAGGAAAATGCTACTTATTTAAAAAATTATCTAGATGAGGATTGGCTACCATTTTAAGAATTGGCCCTTGACTATGTTAAAATATTTATCGGTAATTCATTGAAAGCAAACACGTTAAAAATATCCCCCGAAAAAATACCAGGGGCTTCAAGAACCGGAATCGATTAAACACCCGACGGGATTTATATTTTTTTTAACCTTTTCTAGATTGGTTTCTGCGGGCACTGTCTACTTTTGCTATCAATTCCCGGTCTCTTATTCTAAATTCTCCAGTTACATGCACATTACCACCTCCAGAAACACCTGCAATCATTCCTTTGAGTTAATCCAATGGCTCAACTACTTTAGTTTTTACAACTGCCCCTGGATATTCACCTAATAATGCATTTACGGGCGAATAAGCGCGACCTTCAGAGGTTAAAGCCACTCTAGGTTGTTGATAGTTTTGAGATACAGCATTTGACAGGGCGGATTTTGCAAAATTTTAAAGTGTTGCCAGGGCAACCCCTGCAGCGATCGCTACGGGGCCACGCTAAAGAAGTTAGCGAAGAATTAAGGGAATCTTACAGTGAAGGAAGGGAGTAGTTTTTTTATTAATGACAAATTTTCCATATTTCAGGCCTTTAAAGTAAAAATTAGAGATACTGATTCAAAATTAGATGTGGTCAGATTAGCAACAAATATTTTTTCAATTAATTTGAGTAAATTTGTTATGAAAGTTGATTATCAGTGAGTTAAAAATTCACAGATCGTCTACATTCAAAAGATGAACAAGCAAAACCCCCGTAAATAAAGGGGAGAGGGCTAGGGTATATAGCCCTGGTGAGGCTACAAAGGCTCTTTCACGTATGAAAGGGCCTTTTGTGATTTTAAAAGTTTGCTTAAATACATCTGATAAGGCAAAAAAGCAGGCGATTGTTAATAGTTTGGTTAATAAGTATTTACAATAGTTAAAAATTTCATCGGTTGTACTTAGTAAATTGCAAAAGCCCCTACCAAGACCCTACCAAGACCCTACAGAGAATAGATATTTATCTATAAGAAGTTATTGCCCTAAATCACTTTATATGAAAACTCTGTTATTCCGCGCAGGAATATTTGACGGGGATGATCTGGATCTTCCAGTATTATTACTCAGCTATCTGTGCAAAGCTTTAATGATCATAGCAATCGCATTTCTTGTTTATTTACTTACCTCTAGAACCTATTCCAGCTCGGCTTTTGTAGATAATGAAATGACCACCTCTGAAAAAGTAACGGCAAATCCACCTTCTCCTTTTTAGAAAGTAGATTTACCGCATAATTTTTTTCATACTTTAACTGAATGTAATTATTCAGCCTTTTTCTCAAGGCTTTTAATGAACTTTTGAGCATCGGTGTTGCTAGGATCCAATTCTAAAGATTTCTTGTAATTTTTCAAAGCAAGGTTTTCATTGCCATTTATTAAATATGCCTCACCTATACTGTCGTAAACATTTCCGGATTTAGGATTGGCAGCCACATTTAATTTGAAGATCTCAATAGCTGCTTCAGTTTTTCCGGATCTTAAAAGCTGATAACCCAAAGAATTCATTTCAGATTCATCAAAGTTATAATTTTCGTCCGTTTTAATTTTATGGTACAGTTCAAGTCCGGAATTCAAACCATTTTCGGTAATTTCTTCTCTTAAAACTATCGCACCAGATCTTTGCGGCATTTGGTAATCGTTCTCATATAAAATATTGCCTATGGCAGTTGTAATTTTATTCAGAGATTTACCTCCTGTATTGTTCAGTAGAACGATCAAATTATCATCCTTTGGAATTCTGGTGATCAGTGTATTGAAACCGTTGATGCCGCCGCCATGACCTGTAATGTTAACGGTGTCATTTCCAAAATTCTGCAAACCTACATACCAACCGTAACCTACCCCTTTTTGAGGTCCCAAAGGCATATAAGATTTAAACATTTTTTGCTTGTTTTCTGCTTTTAAAAGTCGGTTGTTTTTCAAAGCTCTGTCCCATTTGTAAAGATCTTCAACAGTTGAATATATAGAACCCGCAGCATAAGGAATACTCATATCCAGGTACGGGGAGTTAATGAAATCTGATCCTCTTTGCTCATATCCGGTTGCCCTGTTTTTGATGATCTTGCTATGATGATCAAAACCTGTATCATTCATTTCTAATGGATCGAAAATTCTTTCCTTCAGATTTTGTTCATAGGTTTTACCTGTTACCTCTTCAATGATAACTCCTAAGAGAAAATATCCCGAATTGCTATATTCAAATTTTTCTCCCGGAGTGAATACCAGGCTGGAGTCAGCGAATTTTTTAATGAACTCTTTCGGTGTATATGGATTCCGACTATCATTTTGAAAAAATCCAGGAAAGGACGTGTAATTTGGAATTCCGGAAGTGTGGGTTAGTAAGTTGTGAATAGTGATTTTATCACCGGTTGCTTTAGGATAATCTTTCAGGTATGCAGTAACCGTCCTGTCTAATTCCAGTTTTCCTTCTTCTACCAATTGCATGATCAGCATGGAGGTAAATTGTTTAGTTATGGAGCCAAGACGGTGTTTGGTATTTGCAGCATTTGGTATATCCCATTCCATATTCGCCAGGCCATAGCCTTTTTTGAGAATTACTTCTCCATTTTCAGCAACCAGTACAGAACCGTTGAATTGCAGATAATCTGTATACTGATTCATCAAATCATCAATCTTTTCGGCTTTGGCTGAATTTTGAGCCAGACCCAGGTGAGAAAAGACGGAGAGAATAAAAAACAGGTACATAGTCTTAGAAATAGTTGTTGATGATTTTTTCATTTTGATTGATTTAGCGTTATATAAACAGGACGACGTTTTTAATAGATGGTTACATTATAGTTGATCTAAGATATTTCATTCTTATCACATCTTAATTTCATTATCTGAATTGCTTTAGTACCTTTAAATCTATGCGTGATAAAATCAACACTCTAATTTTCGATGTCAACGAGACTTTGCTCGATCTGAATCCATTGAAAAAAAGTATAGCTAAAGCCTTTGGGAATAAAGAAATAGCAGATAAATGGTTTTCACAGTTACTGCATTATTCTCTGGTAGAAAGTATTACTGGTGACTATCATGATTTCAGTGAAATTGCCGCTGCTGTATTGAAAATGAATGCAAAAATTGAATCCCTGAGTTTTTCAGAGGAAGAAATTTCAGAAATTCTTAGTCCCATAAAAGATCTACAGCCTTATCCGGATATTAAGCCAGGTTTAGAGAAATTAAAGGGCAGTGGTTATAAATTGGTGGCATTCAGTAATGGAAAACCCGAAGTTCTGAATGATCAGATTTCCAATTCAGGTTTATATGAATATTTTGACCTGGTTCTGAGTGTGGATACTGTAAAGAAATACAAACCGCATCCGGAAAGCTATTTATATGCCCTGGAAGAATCAAAATCTCAAGCAGAAAGCACGATGATGGTTGCAGCTCATGGTTGGGATGTGACTGGAGCTATGAGAGCCGGACTAAAAACAGCATTTATCGAAAGACCAGGGAAAACAATTTATCCACTTTCAGATGAACCAGATTTAATTGTTTCTACACTAAATGAACTGGCAGACCTGCTTTAAAATAAAAACCACGCTGCAAAGAACAACGTGGTCGATAATTAAAAATTTATCCGATTGATTAGAAGTCGAAATTAAAGGTGAAATTAATTCGCCCTCCTTCGTCTCCTACGTAATAACCAATATTTCCGGTAAATGCTTTAAATGCATTGATAAATATAGATCCACCGTAATCTGTATGCCATTCGTTGCTATCATCATTTTCTACCCATACTCTACCGTAGTCAAAACCAACACTGGCTCCCATTCGAATAGGAACGAAATTAGTTCTAAATTGCGTTACTCCACTACGGATATCAATATTTTGATAGAAAGCATATTTACCATTGAAACGTTCATTTCTGTAACCTCTTAAACTATTTTTGTTGCCACCTCCCAGGGTTGCAGCGTGATAGAATTCATAGTTGTCACCCAGTATCGCTTCACCACCAATTTTTGTAGCTATCGCAGCAAAACCACTCTCATGAAGCGGATAGTTTAGCGCTAACATGGGTTGTACATAAGCGAACTTATTATCATTCCCGTCGATATTCGTTTTGTAACCGGCAGTTAGGTCCAGTTCCATTCCGCGTGATGGGAAAGCGACTCTATCTTTATTAAAATAATTATAGTTTAATTCACCACCTGCGTACGCCTGGCTTTCAAAAACATCATTTGATTGATCAAAATTCTCTCCTATATATCTATTGGCATCGTAAGCAACTTCCATAGTTTCAATCATTGGTTTGATATTGAAGCTTACCAATTCATTTTTTCTATAGATGAGAGAAGGAGCAAACCTCCATTGCTCAATTCTTACTCGGTTGAAATCTCGGGAAACATCATCCTGATCATAAAAAGTATCATTTCCGGTTCCAAAATAGTTGATCACAAAATTCGGACTTGAGTGATAAGCCTCGATACCAAGATTCCAGTTAAGGAAAATATGTGCAAATTCTCCATTATAACCAACATCATAACCTTGTGTAGCGAAATAATATCTCGCTGAAACATTATGTTGCGCAGTAAAAGGATTTCTAACCAGACCTTTTAGTGTGTAAGTGTTATTTACTCCAAGACTGAATCCCTGGTCTGAATTGAAATCGGCAATTGGGAAGAAAGTAAACTGTCTTATCTTCTTTTTCCTAGGATCGTAATTATTAATGTCATAAGAATCGGTCAGCATTTTACGTGCTCCCGGTGTTTTGATGGTGTTCTCCTTGCTTTTATAATCGTATAGTTTTGCTCTACGCTTATTTTGAAAATCATAGATATCATTCTCTTCTCCACCAATCACCTTTAAAGGCACAAGATTAGATCCCTCACCAACAATTTTAAATTCATCATCACCATCAAGACCGTAGATCCAAACTTCTCTGGTCATATCTGAATCATAGCTTTTCTCTGCGATCACCTCTTCATCTTCATCCATTAGCTGAACGGTGGTGATGCCATCTGGTTTTCTTGTAACCAAAAATTTATCGTCTTCTTCCGTTCCGGTGAACATATCAAATTCAGCCAGATGCTCGTAATATTCCTGGGCGATTTTTTCCAGATTTCCTCTACGAGCTTTTAAAGTTTCCTTGATTTCAGCTACGTAAGGATCCTCTACAAGACCTTGTGGTAATACATCAAAAGCATCCTGAACAACTTCATCTGTAATGTTATTCTGTATGTATTCCACCTGTTCCTTCCAATCCTGCCAGTCTGCATTTCTGATAAATGCTTTGTCTATCGGGTAACCTGCAATGTTAAACCATTTCGGTCTTTTTACCATCGGGCTGTATTCTTCCATAGCTCGAAATTGTGGAAATCCAACTCGTAATAAAGCAAGAGCAAATCCATCGGTTTTCGGGAAAACCTGGTCACGGTCTTTTGCGATAGGAAGATATCTTTTCTTACCATCCTCATCTTCAAATTCTGCCCATTCGTATTGTCCTTCATGCCTATCCCAGTCTCCAAGTAACATATCCAGAAGCCTTGCTCTAATGAACATGCTTTCATCTACATAAGCATCTTTGGTTTCTCTCATTTCAAGGAGAAGATCTGACGTGTTTAAAATATCATCAGCGTTTCCGAAAATATCAAGATCTTTATTTTCACCGCCCACATGATATTCGAACATATAGAGTTCGTCTCCATATTCTTCGTTATATACTCCAAGAGCTTCCTGCTTCGGAACATAATAAAGATCAGAATTCGGGTGATAAATATCCAAAGCATCCATAAACTCTCCCGCAGGAAAAGTTCCATATGGAAATGCTGTGGTGTAAAAATCCTGAACGTATCTTTCAGCGACGGTGTTTTCAAGATAATCTTCTACATAGTGTGTTGTAACAACTGTAGTTTGAAGAAATTGTAAAGCGCTTTTCTTTAAGGCTCTCATGGTATATTCATGGCCATCTTCATCTTCAAAACCTAAAGATCTCGACTGGTGACCACCACCGGCTCCTAAAACTTCGAGATTTCCAGGTAAAGTATCCAGGTACAATACTGGAAATTTAAAATCCCGGCTGTATAAAGGTCTGTAGTGTTCTCCCCATATGGCTTTGAATAATCCATCTTTGTCAGTTTCTTCATCGGTATACACGGAAGCCATCTTAGTGCTTCCGAGTTTTGTTTCAGGCCATTCTACTTCTTCCAGAGTTGGTCTTTCACGGGTAATTTGTGTTTTGAATATTTCCTGAGGACCTGTTTCGGTTAATTTGAAAAATTCAACATTAGAACTTCCGTCCTTGAAGATATTCATTTTAGCATATCCAAGATCGTAAGCTGCAAAATCTCCATTGTCTTTTTCAGGCTTAGCTTTTTTAGGGTTTTCGGTAATTCCGGCGATGATCTGCTCTATATTATCATCAACTACATACTGAAGGTTGTGATCTTTTCCGGAAAGAAAAATTACATCATTATATTGTCTGGCTAAGGTTTCAAGAGTACCCATCAACTCTTTAAGTTGCGGGTTTCTTTCAGTTTGAGTTCCGTAACCTATGATCTTTTGAAAAAATCCTATGTTGGATTGCGTCATCACAGGATGGTGTACCGCCACTAATACGGTCTTACGCTGATTATCCTCCAACTCATCATTGAACTCTTCCCTGAATTGAGCTCTTGTTTTGATCTCACATTTGTTATTGATATATGGATGCTCATCCCAGTCTTCTATATACCATTGAGAATCGATCATTATTAACTGGACATCATCACTAAGGCTTTCACTTTCAATTGGGCAACCATCATTAGGCCAGAATTTAGCTCTAGAATTATCCTGTAAAAAAGATTCCAGATCATCAATATTATCTGGGGCATCATCCTGCCATTCATTATAACCAGGTGTAAAAACTATATTTCCCTTAAAATCTTTAATATGATCCAGTAAATTGGCCTGAAGATATTCCTGAACTTCATCCCTGCCATTATCCTTATTAGGATAACCTGTTTCAGGAACCAGATTTCCAACAATAACTAAACTTGAAGAATCTTCTTGTTGAGATGCTTGGACGATCTCAGTTAATATTTTTTTATTGGTTTCATTGCTTCTTAACCCTGTATTAGAGGTAATATAAACCGAATGTACTTTTTCACCTTTATTATCATTATTCTGCTGTGCCTGCGTAGAAATAACCGAAAAAATCAGGGATAAGGTTAAAAATGTAATGTTTTTGGAAAACTTATTTTTGTGTAGTTTTTCTTTGAAGCTCATATAAGAGTAGGTTGTTTGATTGAAAATGTCTTGTAGTGCCTTTAGTAACCTTCAAAAAAATCTAATAATCTTAGGATGTCATAGCTCTTTATAATACTTTAACATCCAAGCCTAAAAATTTTACTAATAAATTATTGGCTTGAGTTTTCTTAAATTTTATTGTTTTGTCACCGATAGTTACCTTTCGGAACCAAATTTTAATTTCTCTTGAACAATAGGCTCTTTTTAATATTTATCTTATTCAGTTTTTACTTTGGGAGTGGTCAGGAATTACCACCAGTGGTTAATTATGGTCCCAATGAATATTCCGGCGGAAATCAAAACTGGATGATCGCCCAGGATGCCAATAAAAATCTTTATTTCGCTAATAGTACCGGACTTCTTGAATATAACGGTGAAAAGTGGGAATTATATCCTGTTCCGAATAACACCATTGTTCGATCCATAAAAGTTGTAGAGGATAGAATTTATACCGGTGCCTATATGGAAGCCGGTTTCTGGGAGAGAGATGAATTTGGTGAACTGAAATATACCAGCCTTATCCCAAAATTTAATGGGGCTGTTGGCGATGGCGAACAATTCTGGGATATAGAATTTCTGGATGATCTTATCATTTTCCGCAGTTTTGGGGGAATTTATTTTTACGATCCTGCGCAGGATAGCATCCAAAAACTTGACAACCCCTTGGGAAAACCTATTTCGGGAATTTTCAAACTCGATAACGAATTATTTTTTCAATATGTAGGAGCCGGGCTTTACAAATTCACTAATGGCGATCCGGAAGGGGTGATTCCTATTGATTTACTTGGAGAAAGAGCGATAATGCATCTTTACAAGAAGGATGGTGAGCTCGCTTTGATCACTGGAAAATCTGAATTTTTCACCTGGAATGGAAAGTATTTAGTTAACCGAAGTATGCAATTCAACGAGGAATTGGGGAACCCTAACATTCTTGATGCAGTAGACCTTGAAAACGGCGGAATTGTTCTCGGGACGGTTGGAAAAGGTGTGGTGCAAATAGATCCTGACGGAAAAATCATCAATACTTTTAATCAGAGTAACATTTTGTTGAACAACACCGTACTGGATTTATATCTAGATGCTTCGGGAAATATCTGGGCGGGATTGGATTTCGGGATCAGTTACATCGATTTAAACTCCAATTTTTTATCATTCCAGGATAATGCTGGTGAAATAGGTTCTGTTTACGCTTCATTTCAAGATGAAAGCGAATTGTATCTTGGTACCAATCAGGGTTTGTATCACAAAAAAAGTGATCAAGATAATTTTGAATTAGTAGATGGAACCGAAGGTCAGGTATGGTTCATTGATAGAGTTGAAAACGACATTTTATGCGGTCATAACAGCGGTACGTTTAAAATTGAAAATGGAAAGGCAACGAAAATTTGTGATCGCCTCGGTACTTGGTTAATTAAGGGGTATTCAGAAAATGTTCTGATTCAAGGCCATTATAACGGTATTAGTTTTTTAAAGAAAGCAGGTGATTCTTATGAGGTGACCCCGATGTTGGAAAACTTTCCACATTCTTCGAAATTCATTGAAATAGACCAAGACCAGAATGTCTGGATCAGCAATGAACATAAAGGAGTTTTCAAAATGGAAATTGGTGAGAATTATACCAATTTTAAAAGCATTGAGAATTATACTTTTCCGGGGGAGTCAGGAATAACTTCGAGCTTATTCAGGTTCAATGATACCTTATACTATAGTTCTAAAGAAAAAATTTACCAGTTCCAGAGTGGGGAAAATGCTTTTTCTGAGAATAATCGTTTGAATACCATGGTTTTTGACATCAACAGGTTATCTGGTAAAATGGTTAGTGATGAAGATTCTAAACTATGGGGTTTTGCGAATCGAGGTGTGTTTTATATTGAACCAGCTCAGATCAGTAATGATTATAATTTAAAATCAATTTTTATAGATCAGAATTTTAGAAATATTGCCGTGGGATACGAGAATATTTCAGGTTTCGATAACTCTAATTTTCTGCTGGGAATTGCCAATGGATATTTACGATTAAAAGGTCTGGATGAGAAAAATGATGATCTTTCTATTTCAATTAGATCAATTGAAGTGAGTGCGCTGGATGCAATTGCGGAGAAGGCAAAAATTGATGACGTTGGTGAATTTGATTATGAACACAATAATATAGGTTTTCATTTTAGTTCTCCTGTCCATGATAAATACCAGGAATTGCAATATAGTTACCGACTAATTGGATTAAGTGAAAATTGGTCTGATTGGAGCTCTTCTTCTGAGGCAAATTTTAAGAACCTGAATTTTGGAGATTATGTTTTTGAGGTCAAAGCCCGAATTGGTAATAAGGAAACTGAAGTAGTTTCGTATCAATTTAGTATTGGTAGACCTATTTATCTGAGTAGTGTGGCACTTTTAGGATATTTCCTGATATTCCTGCTTATTCTTTACCTGGTGCATATTGTTAATAAAAGGCATCACAGGAAAAGTGTAGCGGAAAATGAGCGTGCTTTGAAAATGAAGAATCTTGAAGCCGAACGAGAGATCATTAAACTCAGGAATGAAAAGCTGGAACAGGATATGGCTAATAAGAATAGGGAGTTGGCCGTGTCCACGATGAGTCTCATTAAGAAGAATGAGTTTCTTACAAGTATAAAAGAGAAATTAAAGGAATCTGAAGATTCTACCAAGGTTAAATCTGTTATCAGAACGATTGATAAAGATATTAGCGAAGAAGACAACTGGAAATTTTTCAAAAAAGCATTTAGTAATGCTGATAAAGATTTTTTCCAGAAGGTAAAAGCAAAGCATCCGGAATTAACTTCAAATGATCTAAAATTATGCGCCTATTTGAGATTGAATCTTTCTTCTAAAGAGATCGCTCCACTATTAAATATTTCAGTGAAAAGTGTCGAGATCAAACGATATCGTTTGCGTAAAAAGATGAATTTAGACCGTGAAACGAATCTAACTGACTACATACTCGCTTTATAACCTTTACATTATATAAAAATAACTCTACATTACCTCTACAAACGTATAAAATATTGATATTTAACAGTTTGATTTGAAACTGTGATATCCTCCCTGAAGTCTTGTTTGAATTGAGATATCCGTAATTTGACACTGATTATATTGCCGATTTGGCAATTGTAGATTTTTTGTAAAGGTTGAATTCCCGTCCTCATAACATTATGTTAATATATTGAAAAAGCAATTTTAATAATTAAACACATGAGGAAATTTACCTGTCTTTTGATTGTATTTCTAAGCGGGTTTTTTGGGGCTTATGCGCAATCGTTTTCGGTTAGCGGATCAGTATCTGATGAAAACAACATGCCTTTACTAGGTGTAAATGTTATTGTAAAGGGAGAGTCAAGAGGAACGACTACAGATTTTGACGGTAACTACACAGTAAATGATATTTCAACTGGAGATGTATTACAATTCAGTTATGTTGGTTTTCGTACCCAGGAGATCACGGTTAACGATCAACAAACTATTGATGTGGTATTAAGTGCCGATTCTGAAGCTCTAGATGAAGTTTTGGTAATTGGTTACGGTACACAAACCAAGAAAGAAGTTACTGGAGCTGTGAGCGTAGTAGGTTCTCAAACTATTGAAGACCTTAATCCTACGAGGGTAGAACAGGCACTACAAGGTACTGTTCCCGGGGTTAATGTGAGTTCAACATCAGGTTCTCCTGGTAGTGCATCCACAATTAATATTCGAGGTATCAGTACCAATGGTAATAACAGACCTTTGATTTTAGTAGATGGTAACGTTATTGAAGATCTTAGTGTTATTAACCCAAATGATATTGAAAGCATAAACGTTTTAAAAGATGCCACGGCAGGTATCTATGGGGTACGTGCTGCAAATGGGGTGATTTTGATTACTACCAAATCTGGTACGTATAATACAGATCTGAAAGTTGAGATAGATGCTTATTCAGGTATCCAAGAGACAACCAGAAAATTACCTGTATTAAATGCTACGGAATATGCAGTTATTGTCAACGAAGCTTACGCAGCTGGAGGTCAGAATCCTCCATATACTAATTTCAGAAATCTTGGAGAAGGAGTAGACTACCAGGATGAGGTGTTTTCTACAGCACCAATTTCTGATATTAACCTGAACCTTTCAGGTGGAGGTGAAAAATCGAAATATTCTGTTGGAGCTGGTTACTTTACCCAGGATGGTATTGTGGGTAAGGGTAAGTCAAGTTTTGATAGGTTTACTGCAAGAGGAAGCTATAACCTGGAAGTAATTAAAAACCTGAAATTGAATCTTTCGGGGATCTATACAAATTCAAATAGAAATACTTTATCTGAAAACGCTTTAGGTTCGGTATTATTCAACGCGGTAAACATGAATCCTAATCTTCCGATTTTTGATGAAAATGGAGATTATACGCTGGCTGAAGGTTTAGGAAACGAGGTGATTAACCCTTTAGCTCAGATCGCTAATACCTATAACGATACTGATATTAGTAAAATTAGTGGTGTTGGAGGTCTTGAATATACCTTATGGGATAAATTAACCGCTAAGACGCAATTCCAGTTCAACTATTCAGAAGTTGATGGAAGGTATTTTTCTCCGGAAGTATTTTACGGATCTGGTAAAGTTTTTAACGTAGACCGTAATAGCATCACAGAAAATTTCGATATCTATCGCGATTATACCTGGGATAATTTCTTAACTTATGATGACAGTTTTGGAGATCATAACTTGAAGGTACTTTTAGGTATGTCTGTTTTCAAATCTATGGGAGAATTTTCTTCTTTAACCGGATTTGAATTGCCAACCAATGATTATGGAAGTGCCAGTGTAGCAAATGCTGCCGAAGTACTGGATAACTACCAGAACGGTGGTGACGAATTTGATACAAGATTACTTTCTTACTTCTCAAGAGTTCAATATGATTACAGAGGTAAATACCTTTTCTCAGGTCTTGTAAGACGTGACGGTTCTACCGCATTCGGTCCGGAAAACAAATTTGGATGGTTCCCTTCAGGATCTGTAGGTTGGGTGATCTCAGATGAGCCGTTCTTATCAGGAAGCGATATTTTAAGTTTTCTGAAATTGAGAGGTAGTTACGGTATAATCGGTAACGATAGAATTCCTGCCTTCAGATATACATCATTATTGAACGGAGAAGGAACCTACGTTTTTGATGATGAACTGGTATTCGGTAAAGCAGGAGGTGCGCTTGGAAACCCTGAAATTAAATGGGAAAAGCAGAAAACTCTTGATATCGGTTTGGATGCAAGATTTTTCGATTCGAGAGTGGATGTTACCATGGATTACTTTAAGAAAAGAACAGAAGATCTTCTTGTAGTTTCCCAGGTATCAGGAATTTTAGGTGTAGGTGCTCCCGGAGCAGCTCCACCGGTTATAAATGGTGGTATTGTTGAAAACCAGGGTTTTGAATTTGCTATTGGATATAACCAGAATGTAAATGACAACTTTAAATTCAATATCAATTACAACCTTACTGCACTGAAAAACGAAGTAATTTTTGTAGACAGTGAAAATGGTTTCTTAACTGGAGGTGTATTTGGAATTGGACAGGAGCCACCATCGAGAATGGAAGCTGGTGAGCCTTTAGGTTATTTCTACGGACTTGAGACGAATGGAATTTTCCAGTCTCAGGAAGAAGTAAATAACAGTGCTCAGCAAACCAGTGCCCAGGCCGGAGATATTAGATATGTAGATCAGAACGGAGATGGGATCATTGATTCAGATGACCGTGTGAATATTGGAGACCCGATTCCAGATCTTACTATGGGTATGAATATTGGATTTACTTATAAAAGCTTTGATTTCAATACCTATGCTTATGCATCACTTGGTAATGAGATCGTAAGAAACTACGAGCGTAATCAGCCAAATACTAACAGAACTAATTCTTACCTGGGAAGATGGACAGGACCAGGTTCTACAGATAGTTTCCCAAGAGTAACTACTGGAGCAAACACTAATAATCTGTTTTCAGATTTTTATGTGGAAGACGGTTCTTACCTAAGGTTACAGAACGTTCAGTTAGGATACACTTTAAACCCAGATTTGATTGCAAATACTGGAGTGGAGAAGTTTAGAGTTTATGCCTCTGTAAATAACGCATTCACTCTTACAGAATATAAAGGATACGATCCTTCTGCATCTAATGGTGCTCCAATTGGTGGAGGTATAGATCAGGGATTCTATCCGGTGCCTAGAGTTTATATGTTAGGAATTAATTTGAAATTTTAAGTAGATGAAAACGAAATTATATACAATCAATTGGATCCTTGCCTTTGCTTTTCTTGCGCTGGCTGGATGTAGTGATGACTTCGTGGAGGTAGATAGTCAGGATGAAAACTCTGAAGATTATTTCAATACTCCTGAAGAATATGAGCTGGCATTGGTAGGAGCGTACGACTTATTACAGTCAACGTATCTAAACGTAATGCTGGGAGAAATAGCTTCTGATAATACCCTTGCCGGTGGTGAAAGTGCTACCGATGTACCGGGTATTCAGGAAATAGATGATATGGAGCATACTCCGGTAAACCAGCAGTTAAGAGATATCTGGAGCTGGATGTTCGCTGGTGTGAACCGTGCAAATTATGTATTGGAATTCCAAGACAAAATAGATTTTGAAGGGAAAAATGAAATCATCGCCCAGGCGAGATTTTTAAGAGCCTATTACTATTTTGAGCTTGTAAAATGGTTTGGAGATGTGCCATTGGCGGTTAACGAAAGAATTCAGTTTGGTGAGCAATTTGATATTGCCAGGTCTCCGAAAGAGGATGTGTATGCTCTAATTGAAGAAGATCTTATGTTCGCTGCTTCTAATTTACCAGCAACTCAGGCGGTGAAGGGAAGAATTACTTCTGGTGCAGCACAGGCATTGCTTGGTAAGGCATACTTGTATCAGAATAAATTTGCAGAAGCTGCTGCAGCCTTTGAACCTGTGATCAATGGTCCATACTCTTTAGTAGAGGATTATGATTCAATTTTTGAGCCTGAAGGAGAAAATAACTCAGAATCGATTTTTGAAGTACAGTATTCAGATAAAGAAGGAGCCGGTTTTGGATGTCTTCAGTGTAGTGAAGGTAACGTTGCTGTAGGTTTCAACGGAATTAGAAATTACTCTGGTCCTGTTTTCGATTCAGGTTTCAGTTTCAACGTTCCGGTACAGGAAGTGGTTGATATCTTTACAGATGATGATATCAGAAAGGATGTTGCCATTCTGGATATTGAAGCCTGGGCAGCTCAAACAGGAGCAACTTATTCTGAAGGTTACGAGCATACAGGATACTATAACAGAAAGTATATCGCAAGACAGGGTGACCTGAATACAGGAGATGCGAACCTTACTAACCCTAATAACTATCGTGCGATTCGTTTGGCAGATGTTCTTTTAATGGCTGCTGAAGCTAATTTCAAAAAGGCATCACCAGATGAAGATAAAGCAAGAATGTATCTGAATCAGGTTAGAAATAGAGCAGGACTTGAAGATGTTACGCTTTCAGGAAATAATCTACTGAACCAGATTTATGAAGACCGCAGACTTGAACTTGTAGGCGAAGGACATCGTTTCTTCGACCTGGTTAGAACAGGAAGAGCTGCAGCTGAAATAGATGGTTTCCAAACAGGAAAGCACGAATTATTCCCAATTCCGGCAATTGAAATTGAACTTGCAGGGAACAATTGGGAACAAAATCCAGGTTATTAAAAAAATTATTAAAACGAATAAAGATGAAAATATTCAAATTCTTAGCAATGCTTACCATCTCGGCACTCCTTTTTACAGGATGTGAGGATGACGAAATTATGAACTATGCGTTTCAGGAAATTTCTGCACCAACAGATGTTACCGCATCTTTTGATGTAATGCAGGATGATACAGGAACAGTTACAGTTACCCCTAGCGGTGAAGGTGCTTCTACCTTTGAAGTCTATTTTGGAGATGTGGAAGATGAAACTCCAACAATCGCAATGGCGGGAGAAACACTTACTCATGTCTATGATGAGGGAGAATATTTGGTAACGGTTGTAGCAGTTGGTTCAACAGGTCTTACTAGCGAATTCAACCAGATGTTGACTATCGCGTTTAGAGCGCCAGAAAATCTTGAAGTTACTGTAGATCAGCCAGCGAGCGATCCTAAGAATATTACGGTTAGTGCTTCTGCAGATTACGCTACCTTATTTGATGTGTATTTCACAGATTCAGAAGATGAAGAGCCTACTCAATTAATGCCTGGAGAAAGCATTCCTTATTCTTACGATGATCCAGGAACCTACACTATTAGAGTTGTTGCTCGTGGTGCTGGTGTTGCTACTACAGAAACTACTGTTGAAGTGGTAGTACCAGAAGCTAATGATCCGGTAAAATTCCCGATTACTTATGATGAGCCAACTGTAAACTATGCTCTTGGAGTATTTAACGGGGCTAGTTTTGAAGTGGTAACAAACCCTGATCTTTCAGGAGCAAATACTGCTGAAACTAAAGTAGGTGCTCTTACAAATTCTGGTGTAAACTATGAAGGTGGAGCATATAACCTTGGTGAACCAGTAGATTTCAGCGGAAGCGCTAAAACGATCACTGTAAAAGTTTGGTCTGATGTTGCTGTACCGGTGCTATTAAAGTTCGAAGGTGGAATTAATGGTGAACGTCAAACAGAGGTTTCTGCTAACCATACAGGTTCTGGATGGGAAGAGCTTTCATTCAACTTTGCTACAGATGCAATTAAGAGTTACATCGACGGGAATCAGGGTGTTGGAGAACCATTTGTACCAACAGGTCAGTATGGAACTATGGTGATCTTCATCGACGGTCCTGGAACAACTGCAGGTACTTTCTATCTTGACGATTTCAAACAATCCGGAGCTGCTTTTGAATCAAATATGGTTCAGGACTTTGAAGGAACTGAGCCTGCATTTACCGTATTCGGAAATATTGCGGCTACAGAGGTAATTGATAACCCAGATCCATCTCCTATCAATCCTACAGCTAAAGTTGCGAAGCAGGTAAAAACTGCAAATTCTGAAGTTTGGGCAGGAGGTTTCTTTGAAACTGCTGCTCCACTAGATTTGGATACTTACAGTACGATTAGAGTTAAAACATGGTCTCCAAAAGTAGGTGCTGTGGTAAAACTTAAATTGGAAAATTCAGATGCATCTGTAACTCATGAAGTAGATATGACGACAACTGTTGCTAATGAATGGGAAAATCTTGATTTTGATTTTAGCGGTGCTCCTGATGCAGATTTTGTAAGGGTTGTGATATTCTTTGATTTTGGAAACGCAGGGGATGATTCAACTTATTACTATGACCAGATCCAGACCACAAATGGTGGAATAGAAATGGCTCCTGATATGGTTCTTGAAGACCTTGAAGGTGATGCACCAACTTATACTGTTTTTGGTGGAATTGAGCCTATTGAGATCATAGAGAATCCAGATCCATCTGGAGTTAATACTTCAGCAAAAGTTGCGAAATTAACAAAGACTGACGGTTCAGAAGTTTGGGCTGGTGCTTTCTATGAAGAGAGTATGCCTCTAGATCTTGATACTTACAATAAAATGAAGGTTAAGGTATGGTCTCCAAAAGTAGGTGCTACCGTAAGACTTAAGTTTGAAAACTTTGATGATAGCAGTCTTTTCTATGAAGTTGACGCGGTAACTACAGTTGCAAACCAGTGGGAAATACTTGAATTCGATCTAAGCACTGCAGATACATCTGTAGACTACTCAAGAGTGGTATTGTTTTTCGATTTCGGAAATAACGGAGACGGATCTGTATACTACTTTGACGAATACACATTATCTAATTAGAATAATTCACGATTATGAAGATGTTTAAAAATATAGGAATACTATTTCTGTTGTTTGGATTGTTTTCCTGCCAGGAAGATGATCTAACACTGGACACCATTTTGGTCCCAACAGATCTTAGTATCAGTTCAGAAATAAGTGACGACGGTTCCGGACTTGTGGAATTCAACGCGTCTGCGAACAATGCGATCACTTACAAGTTTAATTTCTCTGATGGTTCATCTGCGGTTGCACCAAATGGAAATTATACCAAACGTTTTACCAGGACAGGTTTGAACACCTACCTGGTAACCGTTGTAGCTTATGGTCAGGGAGGAGTTAGTAGCTCTAAATCTGTAGAGGTTGAAGTAAGAAGTGATTTCTCAGATCCTGATACCAAAGAATTTTTAACCGGAGGAAGTTCTAAAACCTGGTATGTTGCATCTGCTCAGGCAGGTCACTTAGGAGTAGGACCAACAGAAGCTGGAGCACCAGATTTCTATACTCCAATTTATTATACTGCCGCACCATTCGAAAAAGGCGGAGATGAGTTAAGTTCTTGTTTTTATACAGATGAGATCACTTTTTCTGAAAATGGAGAGAATATAACTTACGAACTTGATAATAATGGGTTTACCTTCTTTAATGTGGATTATGCAGGTGAATTTGGTGGATCTGCCGGTCAGGATGAATGTCTTGCACTGGATACTTCAGGTGAAAAATCTGTAACGCTTGCCCCTGCATCCTCGGGAATTCCTGCGGAAGCTTCTACTGGAACTGAAATCCAGATTGGTGGTGGCGGATTTATGAGTTATTACATTGGAGCCAGCAATTACGAAGTATTGTCTATCACTGCAAATACAATGTATGTAAGAGCGGTTATGGGTAATAATCCTGCTTTGGCCTGGTATCTTAAATTTACAACTACTCCTTACGCACAGCAAACTGCTGGAGGAGGTGGTGAAGAAGAGCCGGAGCCATTTCAGACTCAGTTCGAAGATCTTTTATGGTCAGACGAATTTGATGGAGATGCGTTAGATACAAGCGTTTGGAACTATGAGATTGGAAATGGTACAGACGGTTGGGGTAATAATGAAGTTCAGTATTACACTGAAGATAATGTAACTGTTCAGGACGGTAGTCTTTTCATCACTGCCAGAAGAGAAGCTGAAAGCGGATACGATTTTACTTCTGGTAGAATTACTACTCAGGATAAATTCGAATTTACTTACGGTAGAGTTGAAGCTAGAGCCAAAATGCCGGAAGGCGGAGGAACCTGGCCAGCTATCTGGATGCTTGGTGCTAACTTTAATGAAGTTGGTTGGCCTGAGACCGGAGAGATCGATATTATGGAGTGGATTGGTAATAATCCTGGTGAAACATCGTCAGCACTTCATTTCCCTGGAAATTCCGGTGGTAATGCTGTAGTTGGAAGAGAAGATATTGCAAACGCATCTTCAGAATTCCATACTTACACGGTAGAATGGACTTCAGAAAATATTACTTTCTTACTAGACGGAGAAGAGTTCTTCACATTTACCAATGAAGCTTCTCTTCCATTTAATAAGGATTTCTTCCTTATTATGAACGTAGCTATGGGCGGAGGCCTTGGTGGTGAAATAGCAGATGACTTCCAGGAATCTTCAATGGAAGTTGATTATATAAGAGTTTATCAGTAATTGTTTGTTTAGGCTTTAAATTCCCGGAGTTTCGGCTCCGGGATTTATTTATGTCTTAATAACCTAATCACAGTATTTGGAGGGTCTTCATGGATCTGAATCTTTAGGTGATTAGAGATTCTATAGTTATATATGAAGCGTTTATTTTTAAAATTAATACCCGCACTGGCCTTAATTTTCAGCGGAATTTTATTTGCTCAGGATACTCAGAGCAGGGCTGAAATGGATACCTTGTTTTTTGATGATTTCTCTGGAAGCGAACTGGATAGGGAAAAATGGAATGTTGTTGGAACCGATTTTTGGGTTAATAACGAACAGCAGGTTTATGTAGATTCCTCGGCAACTATTTTTCTAGCGGAAGGAACCAAAGCAAAGGGAGCTGAAAATGCACTGATCCTGAAAGCTCACTACAGTCCCGATTATATCAATTATCGTGGAAATGATTTTGATTTTATCTCTGGTAGGATCAATACTCGCGACAAGGTAATGTTCACTTACGGTACAGCGAAGGCAAGAATGAAACTTCCTGAAGGTTCAGGATTCTGGCCTGCTTTCTGGGCACTTGGCGGAGGCGATTGGCCAGATACCGGGGAAATTGATATAATGGAATACGTAGGAGAGAAAGACTGGATTGGCGTCGCAATGCATGGCCCGGAATATTCTGGAGAAACTCCTTTGGTAAATAAATACTTTTTTCCGGAAGGAGAAGATGTGACCGACTGGCATGTGTATTCTGTAGATTGGACAGCTGAGGAAATAAATTTTAAAGTTGATGACAGATTGATCTATCGTGTAACCAAACCAATGGTGGAAAATTACGGAGAGTGGGCATTTGACAATCCTAAATATCTTATTCTGAACCTGGCCTTGGGTGGAGCTTATCCTTACAAGACTAATGGAGTTGAAAAACCGTATAACGGACTACCTGAATCTACAGTTGACCTGATAAAAAAAGGAAAAGCAGAAGTTCTGGTAGACTGGGTTTTAATAAGCAAGTAGAAGAAAATAGGAGATTTAAGCATTTACAAAAGATGTCGTTTTAAAAAATTGCTTTTTAGTTAATTGATGCTTAAAACTTATTTCCGGAACTCTATTAAAAATAATAGTGGAAGAGAATTTTTCTTCTACCATTTAATTTCAAGATCATGAAAAAAGTATTCTTAATAATATCCCTTTCTCTGGGAACCTTAGGTCTACATTCCCAAAATTCTAAAATTCCTAGTTCAGTAAAGAATGTGGAAGCGAAAGTAGATTCTGTATTGAATTTGATGACGCTGGAAGAAAAGGTAGGGCAGATGATCCAGTATAATGGGAGCTGGGATCTTACCGGTCCGGCATCAGAAACCGGAAATAAACAAAAAGAAGACAGGCTTAAAAAAGGCCTTGTTGGTTCAATGTTGAACGTGCTTTCTGTTGAAGCGACTGAAAAAGCACAACGATTAAATATGGAAAATTCCAGGATCAAGATACCTCTTATTTTTGGTTATGATGTTATCCATGGTTACAAAACAATTTTCCCGGTGCCAATTGGAGAAACTGCCAGCTGGGATATGGAAGCTGCTGAAGAATCTGCAAGAATCGCTGCCCTGGAATCTGTGGCAGAAGGCGTAAACTGGACATTTTCACCAATGATCGATATTTCTCGTGACGCAAGATGGGGTAGAATCATGGAAGGTTCAGGAGAAGATCCTTATTTGACTTCACAGGTTGCCGTTGCCAAAATCAAAGGTTATCAGGGAGATGATCTTTCAGATCCAAAAACTATAGCGGCTACGGCAAAGCATTTCGCGGGATACGGTCTCGCAGAAGGCGGAAAAGACTATAATGCCGTGAACATTGGTAAGAACGAACTTCATAATGTAGTATTACCTCCGTTTAAAGCGGCAGCTGATGCTGGAGTGGCTACTTTCATGAACTCATTTAATACCATTGATGGTATCCCTGCAACCGGAAGTACAAGTCTGCAAAGAGAAATTTTGAAGGGAGCCTGGGACTGGACCGGGTTTATGGTTTCAGACTGGGGATCTATAGCAGAAATGGTTCCGCATGGTTTCGCTGAAGATAAAATTCATGCTGCAGAAATTGCTGTAAAAGCAGGAAGCGATATGGATATGGAGGGTGGAGCTTATCAGGCAGGACTTGAAAAGCTTGTTGCTGAAGGCAAAGTTGATGAAGCAATTATCGATGATGCAGTTAGAAGAATTCTTCGCGTAAAATTCAAAATGGGTCTTTTTGACGATCCTTACAAATACAGTAATCCTGAGCTTCAGTTATCTGTACCATATGACGAGCATAAGGCTACCGCTCGAGATATTGCGAAAAAATCGATCGTGTTATTAAAGAACGAGAATGATCTGCTACCGATAAAATCTTCAGTAAAAAAAATTGCCGTTATCGGGCCTTTGGCAGATGACAAGGATACGCCCATCGGGAACTGGAGAGCACAGGGAGAAATGAATTCAGCAGTATCTGTGCTGGAAGGCTTGAAAAATGCTGTCGACACTTCTTCTACTGAAATCACTTATTCCAAGGGTGTTACTTTGGGGCAGGGTGAACGTAGTTTTTTAATGCCTTTGGATATTAACAAAGAAGATAAATCTGGAATTCCTGCCGCGGTTGAAAATGCTCAATCTGCGGACCTGGTGATTATGGTTCTTGGAGAAGATGCTTTTCAATCTGGAGAAGGCCGAAGCCAGGCAAATATTGGTCTTGCCGGACTTCAGAAAGAACTCTTAAAAGAAATTTACAAAGTAAATAAGAATATCGCGTTGGTGCTCATCAACGGCAGACCTATGGAAATCAACTGGTCAGCAGAAAATATTCCGGCTATCGTAGAAGCATGGCAATTAGGTTCAGAAAGCGGAAATGCCATTGCAGATGTGCTTTTAGGGAAGTACAATCCTTCAGGAAAACTTCCTGTTTCTTTCCCAAGAGCCGTTGGGCAGGAGCCATTATATTACAACCGAAAAAATACGGGTAGGCCAAGCAGTGAGCAACATGTGACTTATTCTCATTATACAGATATTACAAACGGACCTTTATATCCTTTCGGTTACGGATTGAGCTATACAGATTTTGAATATGCTCAGCCAGAAATTTCTTCCGAAGAATTGAAAGCTGGTGAGGAAGCAACTCTAACTGTGAAAATTACAAATACAGGAGATACTGCCGGTAAAGAAGTGGTTCAGTTATATCTTAGAGATATGGTGGCGAGTATTACCAGGCCCATTCAGGAATTAAAAGGATTTGAGATGGTTCAGCTGGAACCGGGAGAATCTAAAGTAGTAGAATTCACTATTGATGAGGAAATGCTTAAGTTTTACACCGCTTCGGAAAAATGGGAAGCTGAAAATGGAGAATTCGAATTGATGGTTGGAGGAAATTCTCAGGATTTACAATCTGTAAAATTTAATTTTAGCAAATAATGAAAAGATATTCCCAGATAATATTATCAGCCGGTCTTGTTGCTGGATCCTTATTCTCGGCTTGCGCACAAGATAAAGTCATTTTCGAGGAAAATTTTGAAGGTGATAAGCTCAATATGGATGTATGGAACTACGAGGAAGGAGATGGATGTCCAAATCTCTGCGGTTGGGGTAATAATGAAGCGCAGATCTACGATCGCCAGTATGTTGAGGTCAGGGATGGAAATCTTATAATTACGGCCCTGAAAAAGGATGATCAGTATTATTCAGGAAAGATCAATACCAAAGGGAATGTTGAATTTACCTATGGAGTGATCGAAGTTAGAGCAAAAGTAGCTACAGGTAAGGGCCTCTGGCCAGCTATTTGGATGTTGGGTGCAGATATTAGCGAGGTTGGATGGCCTGCCAGTGGTGAAATTGACATTCTTGAATATATTGGGCGTGAACCGCAGAAGGTATTTACTTCACTTCACACACCGGCAAGCCACGGAAACACTATCAACACTAAAAAGACTAAAATCGAAGGAATTGATGAAGGTTTTCATACTTACAAGGCTGTATGGACTGAAGAATATATTGAGTTTTTTGTTGACGATGAGCAACTTTATAAATTCAATCCGGAGCAATTTGATAAAAAGCACTATCCATTTAAAAAGGATTTTTACTTTTTGATCAATATGGCTGTTGGAGGTAATCTTGGTGGAGCCGATATTGATGACCAGGCGCTACCGGATAAGTTTTATGTAGATTATATCAAGGTAACTGAGCTGCCTGAAGATCTGTAACATCAAGAGCGAAACCTTTTTTATCCAAATTGTTCTGGATTAGCTCAGCTCGTTTTTTACCAGGGTTTCGCTTTTTAATTCAGGTTTCTTTTCTCGATAAAGAAGCGTTTTAATAAAGAGGAGGCTTCCTCTTCCATTATTCCTTTTACTACTTCAGTTTTCGGGTGTAATTGCACCCCGAACTTGCGGTAACCTCGCTGCGCATCTTCAGCGGCAAAAACTATTTTCGATATCTGACTCCAATATAATGCGCCGGCACACATCTGGCAGGGCTCTAGAGTTATATACATAGTACAATTCTGAAGATATTTTCCGCCCAAAAAGTTTGCTGCTGCCGTGATGGCCTGCATTTCAGCATGCGCTGTTACATCATTCAAGGTTTCAGTAAGGTTATGTCCGCGGGCGATGATTTTGTCGTTGACCACTACCACGACACCCACAGGAATTTCTCCTTTTTCGTAAGCGTATTCGGCCTCTTCCAGAGCCTTTTTCATAAAATATTCATCGTTGAAAGGAGAAATCATCGTAAAAGTTTTAGGTGAAAGATATAAATTTTGGCCATTACGGTTTGATAAGTTATTCGGAATTCAGTTTGCTTAATGTAACTTTGTTGGGTATGACCGAGATCCTTAAAAATATAAATTCCCCAGAAGATCTTAGAAAACTGGACCTGGAAGCACTTCAAAAGCTATCTGAGGAACTTCGGAAATTTATTATAAATATCGTCGCAACTAAAGAAGGCCATTTAGGAGCCAGCCTTGGAGTTGTGGAGCTTACGGTCGCTTTACATTATGTTTTCAATACACCTGAAGATCTCCTGGTATGGGATGTAGGCCACCAGGCTTACGGACATAAAATTCTTACCGGTCGTCGTGATGTCTTTGAAACCAACCGACAACTTAATGGAATTAGCGGATTTCCTAAACGGGAAGAAAGTGAATATGATACTTTCGGTGTAGGCCATTCCTCAACTTCTATTTCAGCAGCTTTGGGAATGGCAATAGCTTCTAACCTCAAGGGAGATTTTGAAAAGCAACATATTGCGGTAATTGGCGATGCCTCCATTGCCAGCGGAATGGCATTTGAAGGTTTGAACCACGCAGGCGTTACCAAAGCTAATCTTTTAGTGATACTTAATGACAATGCGATAGGCATAGACCCTAGCGTGGGTGCATTAAAAGAATATCTTACCAAAGCTCGGGTAGGTTATAAACCTTTCAGCGATAATATTATCGAAGCTTTGAACTTTCAGTATTTCGGACCGGTAGATGGACATGATCTCGAAGGTCTTTTGAAGGTGCTGAAGGAAATGAAAGCCATTAAAGGACCGAAGTTTCTTCATGTTATCACCAGAAAGGGAAAAGGGCTCAAAAAGGCAGAAGAGGATCAGGTGAAATATCACGCGCCAGGTAAATTTGAGCCTGATACCGGAGAACTTTTGAAATATGATACTGATGGACTTCCTTTAAAATACCAGGATGTTTTTGGATTAAGCCTTATTGAGCTGGCGGAAAAAAATGAGAAGATTATTGGGATCACGCCGGCCATGCCCACTGGTAGCTCCTTAAAATATATGATGGAAGCTTTTCCTGAAAGGGCATTTGATGTGGGAATTGCAGAACAGCATGCGGTCACTTTATCTGCGGGCCTGGCGACTCAGGGATTCACCGTTTTTTGCGCTATCTATTCTACTTTTTTGCAACGTGCATACGATCAACTAATTCATGATGTGGCATTACAGAATTTACCAGTGGTTTTCTGTCTGGATCGTGCAGGGTTGGTAGGTGAAGATGGAGCAACACATCACGGAGTTTTTGATATCGCATATTCGCGACCTATTCCCAACTTAATTATCGCAGCCCCTCGAAATGAAAAGGAGCTACGGAATATGTTATTTACAGCTCAAGCTGGTCTGGATTCGCCAATGATCATACGATATCCCAGAGGAAGGGGAGTATTGCAAGAATGGAAATTTCCGTTTGAAAAAATAGAAATAGGCAAAGCTGAATGTCTAAAAGATGGTTCAGAAATTGCCATTATTTCCCTGGGGAATATGGCTAAAAATGTAGAAAGCGCTATTGAAGGTATAGAAGCGAAAGATAAGATTGCACATTACGATATAAGGTTCGCAAAGCCATTAGATAAGAAAATTCTGAATAAAATTTTCAAGAAATTTTCTAAGATCGTTACTATTGAAGATGGTGTAATCAATGGAGGTTTTGGTTCTGCAATTTTAGAATATGCTGCGAGCGTACAATACAAAGGCGTTATCGAGCTTTTAGGAATTCCAGATAAATTTATTCAGCAAGGAAGTGTAGATGATTTACAAGAAATCGCAAAAATTAACGTTCAAGGAATACAGCGAAAGCTGGAATCTATGATATGATTTTTTTATTTTCGCAATTCCGAAAACCCTGACCGTTAAATGAAATTCCAAATTCTACTTTTCCTCTTTTGTATTACATCACTAAACTCTTTAGCATCTGAATTCAAACATATTACAGTAAAAGACACTACTTCAACTGTTGCAAAAGATACTACCGCTTCAGATTCCATGCTTATTTACTGGACTGAAAAGAATACTTTCGGAATGAATCTTAGTGAGGTGGCTTTTGTGAATTGGAATTCTGGAGGTAACAATTCTGTATCGGCACTTTTCTATGCCGGATTTGACCGAAATTTTGAAAAAGATCTAACCCTCTGGCGAAATTCAGCATCCATGAGGTATGGGATTAATGCCCAGGAAGGGAGAGAGATCAGAAAAACAGAAGATGAGTTGCGTTTAAGCTCTTCTTTCGGATTCAGAAAAGACAGTACTTCTAATTGGTATTATTCAGGGAAATTCAGTTTCAATACGCAGTTTTCTAATGGGTATAAATATCCGGATACCGAGGTTCCCATTTCAAAGTTCATGGCTCCTGGTTATACTTTTCTGGGGGTTGGTACAGAGTTCTCGCATCCCGAAGAAGATCTCACGGTTTATCTATCGCCCCTAACTTTTAAATCTACCTTTGTTCTGGATCAAAAACTGGCAAACGAAGGAATGTTCGGGGTTGATCCTGCTGTTACAGATGAACTGGGCAACATAATCAGGGAAGGAGAGAGGATGCGAACGGAATTCGGGTTCCTGGTGACCAGTGATTTTAGTAAGGAAGTGTTTGAAAATATAGACGTCAATAACCAGTTGAGCCTATATTCAGATTACCTGAATAAATTTGGAAATATTGATGTAGACTGGCAATTAGCGGTAAATATGAAAGTGAATGACTTTGTAAAAGCAAATGTTGGTACCCATATTCGATACGATGACGACGTAAAGTTCAAAGAAGACAAAAATGGTGATGGTAAACTCGAAACTTCCGGGCCGCGTATTCAGCTAAAACAGATGCTTGGTGTTGGCGTTGTCTATGAATTCTGAATGAAATTTAATTTAGTGCGGTGTTTTCCTGGCTGATTCAGAGTTCGGGAGATGTTTACGCTAAATTCAGTTCCAAAATCTTCCTCGCTTCTCAGGCTTACTTTTCCACCATGGGCTTCGGCTACCATTTTTACCAGGGTTAACCCAATTCCCCAACTTTGAAGATTCTTTTTATTTTGTTCAGTGGTATGTCCTAAAAAGTTGAAAATCTCTTGTTGCCTGTCCTCCGGAATAGATTTACCATAATTGTGCACCGAAAGTTGCAGGTATTTCTCATCCAGTTTAACCACTTTCAGAGTAATAGGTTTATCTGTATCGCCATATTTAACTGCGTTAGTGATCAGGTTTTCTAATAATCTACGAATAGCAGTTGAATCATAAACACCATTCAGGTCTTCGTCTTTACAGTGAAATTCTATTTTTTCAGTATAGATATCCTGTGCTTCTTCATATACAGTTTGAATATCTCTGAAAATATTGACCTCAGAAAAACTTAGCATCATGCCTTCGCCGGCTTTTACTGAAATTGAATCCAGTAATCCTTCCAACATGCTTAGCGCCTTATCCACACTGTTCATAGTTAATTTCTGAACTCTTTCCACTCTCTCCGGAGTAGTGTCCAGATTCAGCATTTCAACACCAAGGCGTGCAGCTGAAAGTGGATTCCGAATATCATGAGCCAAGGTTCCAATCAGCTTATTCTGCATTTCCTGAATAGACTTGGTGAAAGACTCTACAGATTTCAGCATAGCTTTGTCTATACAGCATTTCAGAAGATGGTAAGCATTCTGATCTTTAAGGTCATTTTCGTTAAATATCCTGATGATCACATTATGGAAGATCATATATTCATGAAGGATCTGCTCTACGGTAAAATCAGCCGTAGTAGCCCTGTGTCTTCCATGTTCCAGGCTATTGGCTTCAATTTGAGAAATCTTATAATCTTCTATATTCCATTCAATCTCATCATGCCTTTCCAGGATGTCAATAATATCATCGAGAATGTTAGGGATGTGATCATGTAAAGCAATTTTATTGGCCAGTTTGGCGGCTGCTACGTGATCCAGAACAAGCTTTTCCCAGGCTTCAATAATTTCCTGATGATTTTGCTTAAGTACTTTGGTAACTCTTTTCATTGATAATTTGGGCACTAATTCCTGAATAGGAAGGTAATGGAGTTTTTTCAGTATGACCTGCAAGCAAAATTAATTAAATTCCAGGTATGGTAATGGTCATAAAAATTTAATTTTTGCTCTTTTTATGTATTTAAACCCTGGAACTTTTTAAAAGATGAAACCGTAAGTCCGTCGGTAAGGGAAGCGATATATGAACAAATCCCGATCAGTTTTTCATAAGTGCTATGTTCATCTCCAAGATAATTCAACTCCGGTACCGATTTTAATACCAGTCTTGTGAAATTTGAATTTTGTTCCTCTTCTCCCGGGAGTATCGCTTTCGTATAAATATCGAGCAGGTAAGACAGCATTCTGTAACCGGCGATCTCTTTGCTTATGACTTCCTCGCTCTGATAGATCTTTTCGACACTTATTTTGATGATATCTTTTATCTGGGCTTCATAACTGCTTTTATCGAATAGAGATTCATGAAATTCTCCTTTTAGGATCGCCTCCTCATTTTTAAGAAAAATATCTGCAGCTTCGGTGATCAAGGTATTAATAGCTAGTGCTCTGAGGTACGCAAGCCTGCCCGCAGTGCTTTGCAACTGATTGTATTTACCTGTATTGATATTATCTTTTACCAGTTTAATAAGGTATTCCAGCGCATAATCTTCATCGATCAAACCAAGATTGATACCGTCTTCAAAATCTATGATCGTATAACAAATATCGTCTGCAGCTTCTACTAGAAAAGCAAGTGGATGCCTGGAATATCCAATATCATCACCGTCTCTGGTCTTTTTCAATCCTAATTCTTCAGCTACATCTTCAAAAGTGTTACGTTCACTTTGAAAGAAACCAAACTTTTTATCTTCAATTTTTTTTGACGGTTTATGCGGAAGAGATTCTTTTGGGTATTTTGTGAACGCTCCTAAAGTGGCGTAAGAAAGCCTTAGACCACCAGCAATTCCCGGACGATTTTCCGTGAGAATCTTAAAACCGTTCGCATTACCTTCAAATTTAATCAGGTCCTGAAATTCTTTTTCGCTGAGGTCATCTTTAAATCTTTTACCATTTCCATGGCTGAAATATTCTCCAATAGCTTTTTCCCCAGAATGACCAAAAGGCGGGTTACCTATATCGTGAGCTAAAGCCGCGGCAGCTACTATGGCCCCAAAATCGTTCATCTGGTAGCCATATGTATCTTTTAAATGCGGGTGTTTTTCAAGTAATTTCTGACCCGTTAGCCTTCCTAAAGAACGACCAACTACAGAAACTTCAAGACTATGCGTTAAGCGCGTATGTACAAAATCTGTTTTTGAAAGTGGGATGACCTGGGTTTTATCCTGAAGACTTCTAAAAGCTGAAGAGAATATGATACGATCATAATCAACCTCAAAACCTAACCTGGTCTCATTTTGTTCTTTTCTAAGTCTTTTAAGTGTATCTCCGGAACGCTTTAGCGATAAGAGTTGCTCCCAATTCATAATAATTACTTTGTATTGGCTCAAAAGTATTAAAAAAGGGAAGTAATAACTACCTCCCCTTCTTAATTCAAATTTGAATTAGCCAAATTTTTATGATCCGCACATTAGACAGTCGTCACCTTCACCTTCTTTAGACTGAGCAATGATCGCTCTAAGTTCTTCTGGTGTTAGAGCTCCTTCTTCTTCAGATTGTTTTGAAATTACAGGTTGTGGTTCAGCCTGGAGTTTTTCTGTTGATTTTTGAGGAGCTTCCGCTGCAACTGCCACGGGTTCTTTTTTCTTTTCTTTTTCCAGAGTGAATTTAATGGCATCCACCGCAGATTTGGTTCTAAGATAATACATTCCGGTTTTTAGTCCGCTCTTCCATGCGTAAAAGTGCATGGAGGTTAGTTTGCTGTAATTCGCGTTCTCCATGAAAAGGTTCAGCGATTGTGACTGGTCTATAAAATATCCTCTGTGTCTGGACATGTCGATGATATCTTTCATGCTCATTTCCCAAACCGTTTTGTATAATTCTTTTAGATCGTCTGGAATAATATCTATATCCTGAACAGAACCGTTATTTCTCATGATCGCATTCTTAACTTCATCTGTCCAGAGATCTCTGGAAACAAGGTCCTCCAGTAGATGTTTATTTACCACGATAAATTCTCCTGAAAGTACTCTTCGGGTATAGATATTAGAAGTATACGGTTCAAAAGCTTCATTGTTACCAAGGATCTGTGAAGTAGAAGCTGTTGGCATTGGAGCCAGTAGAAGTGAGTTTCGCACCCCGTTCTTCATTACCTGCTTGCGAAGTTTTGCCCAATCCCATCTTCCGCTTAGATCTTCATCTTTTATTCCCCAAAGATTATATTGAAATTCACCCTGGCTAATTGGCGACCCTTCAAAAGTTGAATAAGGACCTTCTTCTTTTGCCAGTTCCATAGAGGCAGTCACTGAAGCAAAATACAGAGTTTCAAAGATCTCCTGATTTAAATTTTTCGCTTCATCTGAAGTGAAAGGCATTCTCAGTTTAATAAAGGTATCGGCAAGTCCCTGAACTCCCAATCCCACCGGGCGGTGGCGCATGTTGGAATTTTCAGCTTCTTTTACAGGATAGTAATTCCTGTCGATCACTGTATTCAGGTTTCTAATTACCCTTTTGGTGATCTTGTAAAGTTCTTTATGATCAAATTCGTTTCCTTTAACGAACATTGGTAGCGCTATAGAAGCAAGGTTACAAACGGCAACTTCATCTTCGCTGGTATATTCAAGAATTTCAGTACATAGGTTTGAAGAGCGAATGGTTCCCAGGTTTTTCTGGTTAGATTTTCTGTTCGCTGCATCTTTGTAAAGCATGTAAGGTGTACCAGTTTCGATCTGAGATTCCATGATCTTTTCCCATAGCTCGCGCGCCTTAATGGTTTTTCTTCCTTTACCTTCCTCTTCATACTGGTGGTAAAGTTTTTCAAATTCTTCGCCGTAAGTATCAAAAAGTCCAGGACATTCATTCGGACACATTAATGTCCATTTTTCATTCTTTTCAACTCGCTTCATAAAAAGATCTGGCATCCACATTGCGTAAAAAAGATCTCTTGCACGCATTTCTTCTTTTCCGTGATTCTTTTTCAGATCCAGGAAATCCATGATATCTGCATGCCACGGCTCAATATACATGGCGAACGAACCTTTACGTTTTCCACCACCTTGGTCTACATATCTCGCGGTATCGTTAAATACACGAAGCATCGGGACGATACCATTAGAAGTACCGTTTGTTCCTGAAATATAGGAACCGGTAGCCCTTACGTTGTGAATAGAAAGACCAATTCCTCCAGCAGACTGGGAGATCTTAGCGGTTTGTTTTAAAGTATCATAGATCCCGTCGATACTGTCGTCTTTCATGGTTAATAGAAAACATGAAGACATTTGTGGTTTGGGAGTCCCTGAATTAAAAAGTGTTGGGGTAGCGTGAGTGAAATATTTTTTGGACATCAGCTCATAGGTTTCTATGGCTGCGTCAAGATCATTAACATGAATTCCAATGGAAACACGCATCAGCATATGTTGCGGGCGCTCAGCAATTTCCCCATTCAGTTTTAAAAGATAAGATCTCTCCAGGGTTTTGAATCCGAAATAATCATACCCGAAATCACGATTATAGATAATGGTAGAGTCTAATTTCTCTTTATTTTCCATGATGACCTCATACACTTCATCTGAAAGTAAAGCTGCCTTTTCTCCGGTTCTTGGATTTACATATTCATATAAATCTGTCATCACCTCAGAAAAGGTCTTTTTTGTGTTTTTATGAAGGTTTGAAACCGAAATCCTTGCAGCCAGTTTTGCGTAATCAGGATGAGAAGTGGTCATGGTAGCTGCGATCTCCGCCGCCAGGTTGTCCAGTTCACTGGTAGAAACATTGTCGTAAAGCCCTTCAATAACCCTCATGGCTACCTTTACAGGATCTACAAGTTCATTAAGGCCATAGCAAAGTTTTTTAACTCTTGCTGTAATTTTGTCGAACATGACTGGCTCTTTCCTGCCGTCTCTTTTTACTACGTACATACGCTACAGTTTTAGTTAGTGATGCATTTGCCTTGAAATTAGGAACTAGCATCCCTGGCCGGTGGTTAACTCCGGATTAATAAATTAAAATTTCGGGTGAAAAAAATAAAGTTCAACTAGCGCCACGTTGGGGGACGCAGCGCAGTTGCTCTTTAGAAATCAGCATCAAAACTGATCTCATCTGATTCTTTGTCTTTATTCATAACGCCTGCCTTCTGGTATTCGCTTACGCGTTTTTCGAAGAAGTTGGTTTTACCTTGCAGGTTAATCATGTCCATAAAGTCAAACGGATTTGAAACATTGTATTCTTTCTCGCAATCAAGTTCAACCAGTAGCCTGTCTGTTACAAACTCAAGATACTGAGTCATTAACTTGGCATTCATACCTATTAAACTAACTGGAAGAGATTCAGTTACAAATTCACGTTCTATATTAAGAGCATCAATAATGATCTCTCTAATTTTTTCTTTTGGCACCTTGTTCACAAGGTGATGGTTGTGTAGATGTACGGCGAAATCACAGTGCATACCTTCATCTCTCGAGATCAACTCGTTAGAAAAAGTTAATCCTGGCATTAATCCACGTTTCTTCAACCAGAAGATTGAACAGAAAGCTCCGGAGAAGAATATTCCTTCCACCGCTGCAAATGCGATAAGCCTTTCTGCGAAAGAATCAGACTCGATCCATTTCAAAGCCCAGTCTGCTTTTTTCTTAATTGCCGGGAACACTTCAATCGCCTTGAATAGCTGATCCTTTTCTTTATCATTCTTAACGTAAGTATCGATAAGAAGCGAATAAGTTTCCGAATGAATGTTTTCCATCATGATCTGGAAACCATAGAAGAATTTAGCTTCAGAATACTGAACCTCGTTTACAAAGTTCTCAGCAAGATTTTCATTTACAATCCCGTCTGAAGCAGCGAAAAAAGCAAGAATATGTTTTAAGAAATAACGCTCGTCAGAATTCAGCTTGTCATTCCAGTCGGTTAGATCCTGATGCAGGTCAATTTCCTCAGCAGTCCAAAAACAAGCTTCCATTTTTTTATACCAGTCCCAGATGTCGTGATGTTTGATCGGGAAGATCACAAATCGATCTTTATTTTCCTGTAAAATGGGTTCTGTTTGGGCCATAATTCTTAGATTTTTTTCGGTCTCAGCTATTTTTTATTGAAAAGTGTTTAACAAATATTTAAAAATGAGACGTATAATGAAAGAATTTGGCTCAAACGTTTTCAACAAAGTTTTCAACACTTAAGAACATCGGTTTTTCATAGTTTCTTGTTAATTTTGGTTTTTAAAATATTGAAATACAAACACTTATAATTTGTTAATAATTTTATGACCAAAAAATGAGCATGGTGTTATATAACCTGTTTTTGAAGCTGAATTTCATTTGAAAATAAGTCTGAAAATGATGGGTAATAAAGCGAAAACCGGCTTTTTGGGAAAACCGGTTTTCTAGAAAACAGAACTAATTTTTTGGTTGGCCACCTATAAAAATTGTTGGAATAGATAACGCTTTAATTCTGTAATATTAAAATCTGACTCCAAAAGGCAATTTTAGAGTTCGTTATTTAATCAAAAATTTTTCCGGGGGAATGAAAAGAATCAGAAAATGATTCTTTTTTTTTAAAAGATTGAAGCATATAAATATACAAAATTTCATACTTATGCTGAAACTAATATGTTTGAATATTAATACTTTAAATTATTTTCTTGCCGGTAAATTTTTGGCTACTTCTTCCAATTCTTTGTACCAGTCTTCGCCAAATTTTCGTACCAAAGCGTCCTTAGTGAATTTGTAGATAGGAACCTGTAGTTCTGCGCCAAGGCTGCAGGCATCATCACAAATTTCCCAGCGATGGTAGTTCACTGCTGAAAATGAAGAATATTCCTGAACTCTAACCGGGTATAAATGGCAGGAGACCGGTTTTTTCCAGTCGATATCACCCTGGTTATATGCTTCCTCAATTCCGCATAATGCAGTTCCTTTATCATCAAAGGTAACATAAGCGCAATCTGCGCCGTTGATTAGAGGTGTCTCAATTTCGCCATTTTCCCTAGTTATATAAACTCCCTGTTCTTCAATGGCGGCAATACCTTCTTCTCTCAAATAAGGTTTCACCTTTGGGTAAATTTCCTCCATGATCGCCCTTTCTTCTGGTTCTACCGGAGCACCGGCTTCACCATCTATACAGCAGGCGCCTTTGCAGGCAGAAAGATTACACACAAAATCATTTTTAATGATCTCTTCAGAGACTAAAGTTTTACCTAATTGAAACATGCCGCAAAGATAATTTTCTAGCCATTAGATAGAAGAATTTTCAGGATAAAATTCATATAAATTTAACATGGTTTCGGAATTGCCAATCAGATAAGATCAAGTACTTTTGCACGCAATTTTGAAAAAGAGTAGGTTATGTTTAAAGTATTAGATCTCAGGCAGATATTCACTGCAGGTATGATTCTTTTCGCTGTAATAGATATTATTGGGAACATCCCGATCATTATAGATCTGCGTAAAAAAGTAGGGCATATTCAAAGTGAAAAAGCGTCGATCGTCGCTGGGATAATCATGGTGGTATTTCTTTTTTTAGGTAAAGAGATACTTAACCTCATTGGAATAGATGTAAATTCATTTGCGGTAGCGGGTTCTTTTATTTTGTTTTTCCTGGCTTTGGAAATGATCCTTGGGATAAGCCTGTATAAGGATGATGCGCCAGAGACAGCTTCCGTTGTTCCATTGGCTTTTCCTTTGATCGCTGGTGCCGGAACCATGACCTCACTGGTATCACTTCAGGCAGAATATGAAACAGTAAATATCATTGTTGCTATCATTATCAATATTATATTTGTATACCTGGTTTTAAAATCTTCTGGAAAGATCGAGAAGATTCTTGGAAGTCAGGGTATCAATGTAATCAGGAAAGTATTTGGAGTGATTCTTCTGGCTATAGCCGTGAAGCTTTTTGCTGCCAACATCCAGAATTTGTTTTCATGAAGTATCTTATTTACACCATAATATTTTTAGCCGTTATTTTTATTGGGATCAGTGTTACCTCTTTAGATCTTGATAATTTGCTGGAAGGGGATAGCGGAAATGCTTTAATCGTGATCGCAGCAAGTTTATGTGTGATCGTTTTAATGTCTATTCTCTTGGTTTCTAGAACCATCACCAAAAAGCATGAGTAATCATGGATTATGATGTTTTGATCGTTGGTGGAGGTGCAGCAGGACTATCCTGTGCCCTGGTTATTGGTTCAGCTCTGGAAAAGCCATTTGCTGAAAATAAGAAAGCAGGAATTATCCTGCACCAGAGATCCTCACATTTACAATCTGCTTTACTGAATAATGCCTTCGGGATTCCTGCCGGAAGTAAGGGAATGGATCTGCTGAAAGCCGGTGTGACCCAGTTGTCAGATCTTTATCCAGGGATGCAGCAAATCGTCAAGGAAAAGGTGAAGGAAATCACTGAAATTAACGGTGGTTATCGGGTGACTACCACTAAGAATGAGTACACTTCAGCCAAAGTTGTGATCGCTGTAGGTTACACCAGTCCTTTCCGAATTAAGGGATTGGAAAATTATTTAATTCCGCATAAAAAAGCAAAGGTTTCCAAAGATCGGGTACAGTTGAAGAATGAAGATCATCTGGTTAAAACTGGATTGTACGTGGCGGGTACGCTGGCCGGCTGGCGTAGTCAGTATGCTATTGCAAGTGGCAGTGGTGCTGCTGTTGCAACAGATATTCTAACCGACTGGAATGATGGTAAACATACCAAAATTCACGATAAATTATCTTAGGAAATAGAAAAGGAAACTCAGTGGCAAAGTAACGATTGCAAGTATTAAAAAGCTTTGTTGTAAGTTTCTAAATAGCAGTGCTCTTTTTAATTGCCTGATAAATCTGTCGTCATCACTCGAATTTATCTGGTTTTTCAAGATTCTTCTGGAAACGTTGGAAGTATTTACCAGAATGTCCTTTTTTAGAAACAGGTAGGTGCTATTATCCAGTAGTCGGAAAGACACTGCGATAATAAATAAGAACAATGGTGTTAATGGCCAGATAGCCGATAGATATTGTAAAAAATTTCCCATCGAATATCCAAAGTATTATTTTTCTTTGGACAACTCAATTACTTTCTCAATTAATCGGTCATCTTCATTTAAATACCGTTCAAATGCATTAGTTCCGAAAAGTTGTTGGGCTATTTCAGCCTTTAAATATTTCTTTAGGAGAGGTTTGCGTGCTTGGCTTGTTTTTTCAATTCCAATGTTGATATTTCTTACATATCGGTCAAATTCCTGTACCATTTCATCGGTGATTTCTATCTTTTCTCTAAAGTCATCTTTAGAAATGGAATTATAAAATTCACGGTTCTTTTCCAGGATATCGAATACAAATCTACTCATATAGCCTCCGCGTAAAAGCAGGCTAAGTTTTTCCTTCTCTGAATCGGTATCCTTGGGAACAAAAATATCTGGGATTATTCCGCCGCCGCCATAAACGATCTTGCCACCTGGAGTTATATACCTGAGAGAATCGTTTACCACAATACTATCCTGGCTATTAAGTTCACCATTCTTATATCGACGCATATAATCATTAAAATAAGCGTCGTTTCCGTTCTCATAAGGTTTCTGGATAGATCTTCCAGTAGGAGTGTAATACCTGGCAATGGTTAACCTTACGGCGCTACCATCTCCAAGCTCCATTTCCCGTTGAACCAGTCCTTTTCCATAAGAGCGTCGCCCCACAATCGTACCCACATCATTATCCTGAAGCGCACCGGCAACAACCTCGCTTGCAGAAGCTGAATTTTCATTGATGAGTACAAATACTTTCCCATTCTCAAAATCTCCTTTTCGCTGGGCAAAAGTTTTTTCAATCGCTCCGCTTTTATTTTTAGTGAAAAGAATGAGTTTATCATCTTTTATAAATTCATCTGCAATATTGATGGCTTCAGAAAGATAACCGCCAGGATTACCGCGAAGATCCAATGCTATTTGTTTAGCACCTTCCTTTTCCAGATTTTTTAAAGCCTGGCTGAATTCCTCATAAGTAGTTTCTGAAAAGCGATCTATCTTTAGATATCCTAGATCTTCAGTAAGCATATAAGATGCACTCACACTTTTCAATGGAACTTTTCCCCTTTTCAGCTTAAAGGTGAGTAGGTCTTCAATCCCTTTTCTCAAAATTTTTAAAGTGACTTTGGTATTAGCTTTGCCTTTTAACTGAGTCGTAATACTATCATCACTTATTTGCCTATCAAATAATTTCTCTCCGTTGGCGTAAAGAATCCTGTCTCCGCCGCGTATTCCAATTTTTTCACTAGGACCTCCTTCCAGGGCCTTGATCACAACTATGGTATCCTGAATTTTGTAGAAACTTACCCCGATTCCCACAAAATCACCCTTCATATTTTCGGTGACCCGCGCATATTCGTCCTTTGGGATATAAACGGAATGCGGATCGAGATTTTCAAGGATTTTGTTAACCGTAACATCTACGATACTATCGGTATTTACATCATCTACATATTCGTAGTCTATGTAATCTATGAGCCTGTTTAATTTTTGCTTTTTTGGATTAGCTGAAAAAAGTTCATCGGAAGGGTCAAAATCCAGCCTTGCACCGAGGATGAGGCCAATGGCGCATGCGATGCTCAATAATAGTGGCGTGTATATTTTATTCCTTCCCTTCAATCTTCTAATTCTGATATTTGTTCCAGTTCAACCCCGGCTTTTCTCAAAAATTCGAGTCCGGAATTGTCTTTATAATCTATTTGATAAACCAGTCGGCTTATACCAGATTGGTGTATCAATTTGCTACATTCCTTACAGGGTGACATGGTTATATATAAGGTCGCATCTTTACAGGATTGCGTGGAACCGGCCACCTTTAAGATCGCGTTGGCTTCCGCATGCAACACATACCATTTAGTATAACCTTCATCATCCTCACAAAAATTCTCAAAACCGGTTGGAGTTCCATTATATCCGTCAGAAATGATCATCCTGTCCTTTACAATTAACGCACCAACCTGTTTTCTATTACAATGAGATAATTTACTCCATTCTCGGGCAATTCTCAAATATGCTTTATCGAATTTTAGTTGTTTTTTCTTATTCATGGTAACTCTAAAGGTCTAGCTTTCAGAAATTAATAATATGCTGCAAATTAAAAGATTATTATGAAAAATTGAGTTCAAAAGCTTTTAATCTAAAGTGCTAAATAGCTTTCTACGAGAATAGGGAGAATAACCCCAATTACTATTGAAGAAGTAACGATGATCCAGTCTCTTTTTGATACGTTCAGCAAATTCTGCAGGATAAATCCTATGATCATGACTGCCAGCACTACGATCACCTGGGCCATTTCAATTCCCAGTGCAAATTCAACCAGTGGCCAGAATTTGCTTTGTGAACCAGAAGCGATCATTTTAAAATAAGAGGAAAAGCCAAGTCCGTGTATAATTCCGAAGAAAGCGGTAGTGAAATATAAAAGGCTGAAATTGGTATTTCTTACTTTTCTTCCGGCAGTGGCAATATCAAAAATAGCAGTCGACAATATGGTAACCGGAATTAGAAATTCAACATAATTCGCATCCACTCGAACAATTTCATAAACTGAAAGAAACAATGCTAATGTATGCCCTAGAGTAAAAAGCGTTACCAGCCAGAGAACCCGTTTCCAGGTACTAAATCCATAAGAGGCTACCAGTACAATTAGAAAAAGGACGTGATCGTATGCCTGCCAGTCCAGGACGTGATCCAGCCCAAGCTCAAAGTACAGCCAAAATTGCGACATAGTAGATGTTTATTAGCAAAGTTTCGAAAGTACAACTTATTCATATAAATGCAAAGATGAAAGGCTTTCAAGAGGTAATTGTCTAAAAATCAATATATTTTAAAATACCTCAATTGTGGTATTTCAGAAACCTATGCGAGATTTTATCTTAGCAAGGTCTAATTTCATGATCTGTAAAGGTTTTTTTGCTTCCGGAAAATTGTGTAGGGACGAAATTCCGATAATGTTTTGTTGGGGTAAACAGCATTTGCAAAGAATACCAAAACTAATCATTGATATTTGACCTGGCAGCCTTCAGATTTTTCTGAAGGCTTTTTTTATCGGTCAAAATTACAAAAAGCCGATACGGTCTATATGTTTAAATTTCAGTATTGTTTATATTTACTCTAGTAAATCAAAAATCTATATGCAAGACGAGCTGCAGAAGATCTCAGATTACTGGAAAAATGCCTACTCCAGCCGTATTGAAAATTATCGTCCATTTGAGATCACCAAAGATTTCAAAAGGTTCGCTAATATGTTCGCCCTGGGAAATTCTTACTTGTATATTGTAAATCTATATAATTTCAAGATCGAATATATTTCAGATTCGGTGAAGTTATTTGTAGATAAGGATAAAGATTCCATAGAGATGAACGACCTTCTTCACACTGTTCATCCGGATGAAATTGAAAATATTAATCTTAAGAGCAGGGTGATCAAAGACTTTTACACGTCTTTTATCGATCGGGAACAGGTGCTGGATTATAAGAATATGTTTTCCTACCGAATGAAAAATGCAGATGGGCAGGTTAGGACGATGCTTTACCAGGCGATGCCGCTTAGCATTCTTGAAAATGGAACTCCAGAACACGTTTTCTGTATACAAACTGACGTTTCGCACCTTAAAGTAACCAGCACTTCGGCGGTATCATTTTTGAATATGGAAGGCGGGAGGTCCTATTATAACGTGGATGTTTCAAAGGGAACATTTCATCCTGATTTCTGTGAAGGCGGAAAAAAAGATCTGGGAGAACTTTTTTCAGAAAGAGAAATGCAAATAGTCAAGAGTTTATCGAAAGGTAAAAACGCTGAGCAGATCGCAGACGAATTGAATCTTTCCCACCATACGATAAAAACGCATCGTAGAAATATTCTGCAGAAAAGTGGCTGCGCCAACACTACAGAGCTGGTAGCAAAATGTTTGACCAATGGTCTTATTTCTCCCAATCTTAATTAAACCGATTGTTTTAATTACCAATTCAAATCCTTCAAGAAATAATTAAGTTTCCATTTTTCTAAAACAATTTTTTTATATTTTTGCCGTCCATTATTGCTCGAGTGGCGGAATTGGTAGACGCGCTGGATTCAAAATCCAGTTCTTTCGGGAGTGTGGGTTCGATTCCCACCTCGAGTACTTTTAAGATTTCAAATTAAACTAAAACCCCTTAAACTTCACTGTTTAAGGGGTTTTTCATTTTTTATAATATTAAGTAATACCAATTAAAAGTATATAAAAGGTGTCTAATTCGGGCGCACTCAGCTAATAAAATTAGGTGCGCCCGAATGGAGCCTAAAGCACTGTTAAATAAGGATTTACGAGTTTTTAATTTCTTTTTTATCTGATATATGTATATCGGAAAATTGAAGAAAAATGCAAGATCTCTTATCGGTATTATTCTATGTAAGGAAGAGTAAAGATAAAAACGCTACTCATGCTATGGTATATCTTCGGATTACCTATGATGGTAAGAGAGCTGAGGCTAGTACGCTGCGAAAGGCTCCTTTGTCCAAATGGAATTCGAAAGCGAATAAAGTTATTGGATCATCTATTGAAGCTAAGCAGATTAATCGAAACCTTGATATTATTAAAAATCGGATTTACGAAATCTATCAGAAACTTTTAGAAAAGGGAGAGGAAATAACTGCTGTAGGAATTAAGAATGAATATTTAGGAAATAGCGATGATAAGAAGTCTATTCTTGAAATGTTTGAAGAACATAACTCAAGAATGAAAAAATTGGTTGGTAAAGATTACTCTTACAGAACACTTCAGAGATATGAAACAACCAAAAAACATCTTAAATCATATATTTCTTCCAACTTTAAGATGGAAGATTATCCCGTAAAGGAAATCGATACAAAGTTTGTAAATGCTTTTATTTATTACCTCAAAACAGAATTAGCCCTTTCCCATAATTCCGCTCTTAAGTACATTTCCTATCTCAAAAAAATTGTGAGGGTAGCCTATGCGAATGGATGGTTGGAGAAGGATCCATTTTACAATTTCAAACTCAAACTTCAAGCAAGAGATCGTGAATTCTTAACTAAAGAGGAAATCATCAAAATAATGCAAAAGGAATTTTTGATTCCCAGGATTGAGCATGTGAGGGATGTTTTCCTATTTTCCTGTTATACGGGCTTATCCTACGCTGATGTTCAAAAATTGAATTCTGATGATATTGTTAAAGGAATTGATGGAAACCTTTGGATCAGGACAAAGAGAACCAAAACTAAAACACTTAGTAGCATTCCCTTACTACCCGTTGCTCAAAGGCTCATAGAAAAATATGAGCATATTGTCTTTCCTGATAACCGATTACTGCCTGTTTATACTAATCAAAGAATGAATAGTTACCTTAAGGAAATCGCAGATGGATGCAAAATCAAAAAGAATCTAACTTTTCATATGGCCAGGCATACTTTCGCTACAACAGTAACCTTATCAAACGGTGTCCCAATAGAATCTGTAAGTAAAATGCTAGGACATCGATCGCTAAAAACTACTCAACATTATGCCAAAATTTTAGATGGAAAGCTTAGCGAAGATATGGAACTTCTAAAAGAAAGGCTAGCACCTAAATAATCGAAAAAATGTTCATAATTTTATTTAAAATGAATTAAAATCATTTACAGGAGCATTTTATTTCAATTACGAAAAATTAATGTTATTTGGCTTATTTTGATTTAAATTGATGTATACGCAACAAAAGGCACAAATAACTGAATAATTCTTAATTAATTTAGAATTTCTTACTTTTAATAGATCATGTAATTACAGGTCTATTGTGAAGCAGAAAAACACTTACATCAGAGTCGGCACTCAGTACTATAAACTGGTACAGATCCCTTCCATTTCAGGACACACGAATCAAAGTTTGATTCTTTGGAATATCGAAACCATCCGCCAGGATCACGGAAAGACCTTTCTGGCCCAGATTCCCAAATTTGATGGCTTCACCTGCATTCCCGACCATCTTAATTTTCAATCGACCTTCCATAATTTTTATAACACTTATGCTCCTTTGAGCCATACCCTGGAAGAAGGAAGTATCAAACGATCTTTAGCCTTTGTCAAACATATTTTCGGACCTCATTTTGAACTAGGTCTGGATTACCTGCAGCTGCTTTATACCAAGCCCACTCAGATCCTTCCTATCCTTTGTCTGGTCTCTCAGGAACGCTCTACAGGAAAAAGCACCTTTTTAAAATGGCTAAAGAATATTTTCCAGGGTAATCTTACGTATTTGCTTAATGATGATTTCAGTAGCCAGTTCAATTCAGATTGGACCAATAAACTGCTGATTTGTGTCGATGAAGTCTTATTTAATAAAGAAGAACTCACCGAAAGAATCAAATACCTGAGTACCACTAATTATAACAAGCTCGAGGCAAAAGGAAAGGACAAACGGGAAGTAGAATTCTTTGGCAAATTTATACTCTGCAGCAATAATGAGGAGAACTTTATCAAGATCGATCAGCATGAGACCCGCTTCTGGGTCCTGAAAGTACCGAAGGCAGAAAAGGAAGAGACCGAATTACTCGAAAAGCTTAACCGGGAGATCCCGACATTTCTATACTTTCTTTCGAATCGGAAATTGCAAACACGAAAGAAGACTCGCATGTGGTTTACCCCGGAACAATTGGAAACAAAAGCCTTAAAAAGGCTGGTTCATAATAATAGGAACCGGGTGGAGAAAGAGATGGCCAGCTTATTCCTGGCCATCATGGAAACAGATAATTCTGAGGAGATTAAAGTATGTCCGGTGGATGTTTTAAATGCCCTGGGAAAATCGCGGATCCGAACCGACCTGACCCAGATCCGCAAGATCTTCAAAAAAGACTGGAAACTTACCAATCAACCCAACTCTAACGGCTATCTGAGGTTTGTCACCTACGCTGATGGAGATATTAACTGGAAGGAAGCCAAAGGACGCTATTTCACGATAACTAAAATGTTCTTAGAGCAGCAGTTTGAGGAAGAGAAGTTAGGCTAAAACCTGCCGGCACAAAGAAAAATGATGAATTGATGACTAAATGATGACAGGGAACATCCAGTGTTCACGGGGGTTCCCATGCGCTGTCATCGTTTCATCATTTTTAAACAGACTTTTCAGGGAAAAGCTTCTGATTCTCTCCTTTTTTTTGATGAATTGATGACAGAATAGGATGAGATCAGTAATAGTAAGGCTTAAGGCTGTCATCATTTTGTCATCAAACTGTCATCAAAATGAAAATGATGACAGAAATTAAGAGAAGACAGATGAGATACTAAACAAAGCTAAATACTAACAATCAAAATGCTATTGAAATAAAAAAGTAGGACCGTCTTTCATCGATTTACCTAAACAAAACCCCGTCCAAGGGTGAGGGCTTTGTTTAGGTAAAACAGAAAAGAAATGAATAAGACAATCACCATAATACATTTTTTATTTCAACAGCAACTTCATTCAGCTGTTGTAGATGTAATTAAAATTAAGGATCATGAGAGAGCGAAAACTAACCTGTGAAAGAGCCCGCAGTATTTGCATCGTAAAAACGCTCGCAAAACTGGGGCACTTTCCCAGTAGGACAAGGGAAAAAGAAGCCTGGTTTCTGAGTCCCCTCCGGTCAGAAACACAGGCCTCTTTCAAAGTGTCTTTAAAACTGAACCGGTGGTATGACTTCGGAATAGGTGAAGGTGGAAATGTCATCGATCTGGTTTGCAAGATTTCTAATTGTAGTGTTGCCGATGCCCTTCAATTCCTGTCTGATGAGCTACCTGTATATTCATTTCAAGGACCAGTTACAGATACTTTAGAAAGGGATAGCGGTAATACCATTGTAAAGGTCAAACCAATCACCAGGAGCTATTTAAAGAAGTATGTGCAATCCAGAGGCATCTCTTTACAGGTAGCCAGAAAATACTGTAAGGAAGTATGGTATGAATGTCATGGAAAGACCTATTATGCTATCGGACTTCAGAATAATGAAAATGGTTGGGAACTTCGCAATCTGTATTTTAAAACCTCCAGTTCTCCAAAAAGTTATACCTGGCTTCAAAATGAGAAGAATCACCTGGTGGTTTGTGAAGGAATGTTTGACCTGTTATCCATCGCGAAATTATATCCGGAAGAATTAAATAACTCGGATATCATTGTCTTAAACTCCTTATCATTTTTAGCTCAGATCACCCCCATATTTAAGAGCTATAAAAGCATAGATCTCTACCTGGATAATGATCCTTCAGGAAGGAACAATACCACCGAATTATTGCGGTATTATCCCCATATAAAAGACCAAAGTGATTGCTATAAAAACCATAAAGATCTCAATGAAAAACTAGCTTGTGGACACAGGATTTCCACGAGCTGAAAACCTTTTTTGAGTAGCAAAGCAAGATGTGTCATTGTCATGACAATCTTGCTTTGCGCCCGGAGGTTGCAAAGATTAAAAAAGACAGGACTATGAAACGGGAAGTCATCCAGATACGATGCTCGATCTACGAGAAAAAGCTACTCAAAAAAAGAGCGGCCAGGGCAGGAATTTCACTTTCTCAATATCTACGGTCCACCGCCTTTGAAATTAATATGGTAGAAAGAATCACTCCGGAACAATTGGAATGTTACCAGATGCTCATCCAGTATAAAAACAACTTTATGCGGATTAGTAATATGTTTAAGAAAAGAGATCCCAAACTAGCCAGGAATGTAGAAGCCCTGGCTGAAGAAATACGGCAACACCTTTACAATTTTAAGCGATGATCGGAAAAGGACAATCCATATCACGAACCCAGGCTTCCATCGAATATGGATGGAATCAGGAGAAGGAGGCCGAAGTGGTGCTCAAAGAACACCTGGCGGGTGAAACTCCAAAACAGATTACCGATGAATTCAGGATCATTCAATCGCAGAATGCTCGCTGTACTAAAAATACCCTGAGTTTTGTGGTAAGTCCAACCATAGAAAATGGAAAAGAATTAAACCATCGAGACTTGGAAAAGATCACCCAGGGATTTATTAAAGAAATGGATCTTAAAAATCACCAGGCTATTGGTTTTGTTCATAAGGATAAAGAGCACACCCATATTCATATCTATGCGAACCGTATCAGCTTAAAAGGAGAAGTTTATAAAGACAGCTTTATAGGAAAACGAAGTCAAATCGCAGCAGATAATGTAGCCAAACAATTAGGACTTACCCGGGTCAGGGAGGTACAACAACAAAAGCTACAGGAATTAAAATGGCAGCGATTGGCCATTAGACATATTAATAACCAAGCTCTGGAGTCCCGGCCAAAATCCCTGGATGATTACATACAAAAAATGAATACACTTAATGTAAAGGTCATTCCGAGTATCAATAAATCCAATCAGCTGCAGGGCTTCCGGTTCAAATACCAGGGCGCGAATTTAAAAGGAAGCGAGGTGCACCGGTCCATGAGTGGAAGCAAACTAATCGCAGAAATCTCTCAGAATAACAGTTACGGCAAACTCAAAGAGGTACCGAAAACTTTAAAGCTGGTGAATAATACCGTTCAACTGAGCACCAATATGGCTAGTAAGATCGCTAAAGACCTAGCTAAGCAGGGGATCAAACGAGGACTTGATGCTGGTATGGGCATCGGGTACTAAATATTAATTATTATGAAAAAACTAGATGAGATCATGGAACTGATGGCCGATGAAATGGCCGATTTTAAAAATTCCCTTGAAAAACTGGCAGCATTATCCAAAGAGCTGAATGAAATGAGCATTCCTATCAGTACAGCTGCTATTGAGGATAATCTAAAGAGTTTTCTTCAAAAGCAGGAAGAGGCTAATAAACTAAAAGATAAGTTACTTAATGATATCAATGTTAGATTGGAAGGAGCCATTCTGATACCCAACTATATTCTTGTGTTATTTGGAAGTATTCTGGTCCTTTTACTATCTGGCCTTGGATATTTTATATATGCTAACAAAAATATAGAAGAAGAGAAATTCCAGATCTATCGAAATATTTCTGAATCGGAGCTTGCATCCTATCAAATCTTTTTTTCTAAAAATCCAGAAGTTAAACAAGATTACTGCACCTGGCTTGAACAAAACCATAATTAAAATTCGCTTTTCCCCCTTGGATTCTTTCTAAGATTACCCAATTTCGTTATAAATTTGGAACGAAGTTAGATTTGCTTTTTTAGCCGCACGGGGTTGTTTATAGAAATGTTGGCAAAAATATGATCATTCTCATATTTTAATTTTTTCGGTAAAGTTATTTTTGAATTTAAAATTCAAATAATGGTACAAAGTCTTATTTCCAAGTACAATATATCCGGCCCTCGCTATACCAGTTATCCTACGGTTCCGTATTGGGATCATACATCATTTTCGGTTAGAGAATGGAAGCAAAGGATAAAAAAAAGTTTTCAGCAGAGTAATGCCTCAGAAGGCGTAAGCATCTATATTCATCTGCCATTCTGTGAAAGTCTTTGTACGTTCTGCGGATGCAATAAAAGAATAACCAAAAATCACGATGTTGAAACTCCATATATCAAAAGTTTGTTGAAAGAATGGGAGCTCTATCTTGCTATTTTCGGTGGTAAACCCAAAATAAAGGAAATTCACCTTGGGGGCGGAACCCCCACCTTTTTTTCTTGGGAAAATTTGAAGTACTTAATTCAAGGTATATTTTCAACAGCTTATAAATCAGGTGAAACTGAACTGAGTTTTGAAGGCCACCCCAATAATACTACCCTATCCCATTTGCAAACGTTGTATTCTCTTGGCTTTAAAAGAGTGAGTTATGGTGTTCAGGATTATAATGAAAAAGTTCAAAAAGCCATTAACAGAATTCAACCTTTCTCAAGAGTTAAGCAGGCGACTGAAAATGCGCGTGCAGCAGGATATACTTCCGTTGGGCATGATATAGTTTTCGGACTTCCTTTTCAGAAGACGGTTCACGTAATTCATACTATTCAGAATACTTTAGAACTTATGCCAGATCGAATTGCCTTTTATAGCTATGCTCATACTCCTTGGATTAAGGGAAATGGCCAGCGCGGATTTAGTCAGGAAAATCTTCCCTCACCGGCCGAAAAGCGCAAACAATATGAAACTGGGAAACATATGCTGGAGGCAGCTGGTTATGTTGAAATTGGTATGGATCATTTTGCACTGAAAACCGACAGTCTATATGTCGCTGTAGAGAATAAGACACTGCATAGAAATTTTATGGGATACACGCATTCCAAGACTCAGTTAATGATAGGCCTTGGGGTTTCAGCAATAGGTGATAGCTGGTACGGATTTGGTCAAAATGTAAAAGGAGTGGAGGAATATCAGGATCTAGTTAATAACAACATTTTTCCGGTTTTTAGAGGACATATTTTGGAAGAGGAAGATCTGCTCATTCGTAAACATATTCTTGACTTAATGTGCAATCTGAAAACTGCCTGGAATTCAGCAGAAGCCAGGATCATAGATTACGACTCTATTAAAGAAAATCTTCGGGAAATGGAAAATGACGGTCTTCTGAAAATGGATGGAAATACTATTGAAATCAAAAAACCTGGTAGACCTTTTGTTCGCAATGTATGTATGGCTTTTGATCTTCGCCTAAAAAGGAACACTCCAGACAGGCAATTGTTCTCGATGACCGTTTAAAGTTCCTTAAAATTTAAAATCTTAATTAACTGATATTTAGGAGTATTCGTTTCTTAAAATGGTAATTTAGGCAATATGAAAAATAGAGGAATCATATTGCTATCTATCACTACTGTTGTTTTAATTGTTCTGGTGATTCTTTCGGTTCTTAACACCAAATTTCCTATTGTTTTTTTTCTTGTTGTAGGAGGTCAGGCGCTCCTAATTTTTAGCGTTTACCACATTTTAACCGATGATTACTCAACTGAGAAAACTTTTGACGATTTCTATGAGGATTATCCTATCGGAAAACAGGAATAATTTCTTCCCGAATTAAATCATAACTGACATCCGTCATTTTTTTAACCTTTTCAGTTTCTAAAATTTGTAGCAGGAAAATTAGCTAATATGGCTGCTTGTTACCATTGTGGCGATGCTTGCATCGTTGAAACCATTATGTATGATTCGAAAAATTTCTGCTGTAGCGGCTGCAAAACTGTTTATGAAATTTTCGAGAAAAATGATCTTTCCTATTACTATGAAATGGAAAGGAATCCGGGGATTTCTCCTGAATTCAGTGCTGGGAAATTCGATTTTCTGGAAAATGAAGAGATCGTTTCCAAACTATTGGATTTCAATGAAGGTGAAATAAAAGTAGTATCATTTCAGATTCCGAAAATGCATTGTAGCTCTTGTATCTGGATTCTCGAGAATCTTGGAAAACTGCATGGAGGAGTGCGTAATTCCCAGGTTAATTTTCCAAAGAAAGAAGTCAGAATTACCTTTTCTTCTGAAGAGATCAGCCTGAAATCTCTGGTCCTGCTGCTTGCCCAGGTTGGTTACGAACCCAATATCTCACTCGAAAATTTTGAAAAGAAAGAAGGAATTGCAGATCGAAGTCTTATTTATAAATTAGGAGTTGCCGGTTTTGCTTTTGGAAACATTATGTTTCTTTCTTTTCCTGAATATTTTGAGATCGAGGAATTCTGGCTGAACCAGTTTAAGAATATCTTTCGCTGGCTTATGTTCGCATTTTCACTTCCCGTGGTTTTCTATGCTGGTAGCGATTACTTTATTTCAGCATGGAAAGGGTTACGATCCAGAATGCTAAATATCGATGTACCCATTGCGTTAGGAATTGCCGTGCTTTTTATTAGAAGTTCTGCAGATATTATACTGGATCACGGCACCGGATTTTTCGATAGCCTTAGCGGACTCGTTTTTTTTCTTCTCCTCGGAAGATTTTTTCAGCAAAAAACCTATTCATTTCTTTCTTTTGAAAGGGATTATCGCTCTTATTTTCCCATTGCCATCACGCGTATTTCTGCTGAAGAAAAGGAAGAACAGGTTCAGGTTTACAAAATTCAAAAAGGGGATACGATACTTATCAGAAATGAAGAGCTTATTCCCATGGATGCTGAAATTTTGGAAGGTTCAGCAAATATCGATTACAGTTTTGTCACTGGCGAAGCCGAAGCTGTACGTAAAAACAAAGGAGACAAGGTTTTTGCCGGCGGTCGGCAAAACCGCGGCATCCTCAAACTGAAGGTTTTAAAACCTGTAGAACAAAGCTACCTCACCGAACTATGGAGCAATGAAATTTTCAAAAAAGATCGCTTATCCGGTTTCCAGTCGTTAACCAACAAGATCAGTAAAAATTTTACCATTACTGTATTGAGCATTGCCATTTTGGCCACCACAGCATGGATGGTTCTTGATCCTTCCAAGGCATGGTCTGTCTTTACAGCGGTTTTGATCATTGCCTGTCCTTGTGCCATTGCACTTGCCGCGCCTTTTACCCTGGGAAACCTCTTGAGGGTATTTGGCAAAAACGGACTTTACCTAAAGGATGCTTCGGTAATTGAACGCATGGCAGAAATAGATTCGGTAGTATTTGATAAAACAGGAACCATTACCACCACCGGCCTGAACACGGCAGTTTACGAAGGCATCAGTCTTTCCGAAGAAGAAATGCAAATGCTGAGCGGTAGTCTGAAGGCTTCTTCTCACCCCTTGAGCCGTTCGCTCTATGCTATCCTGGATAAGAATGGAATTCAAACTCCAGACACCTATAAGGAATATGCAGGCTCAGGAATTGAATGTGATTTTCAGGGAAAACGAATGCGTATTGGCTCTGCCAAATTCACCGGAGACCTGAAATTGAGTGATTCAGAAAGCACGAAAACAGCTGTTCATATTAATGCGAATGACCAGTATAAAGGTTGTTTCAGCTTTAAGAACACCTATCGAAAAGGTATAGCGAACCTGTTTCAAAAATTGTCAAAACACAAATACCTCATCATACTTTCAGGAGACAATGATGGTGAAAAAGTACATTTAAGAGCCACACTTCCTCCAGATATTGGTTTGCATTTTAACCAGAAACCGGGAGATAAACTAGAATTCATCAAACAGCTACAGCATGGTGGCAGGAAAGTGATGATGGTGGGCGACGGACTCAATGATGCCGGGGCGCTGGCTCAAAGTGATATTGGTATTGCCGTTTCAGAAGATATCAACGTCTTTTCGCCAGCCTGCGACGGTATAATGGACGCTTCAGTTTTATCAGATTTTGACACCTATTTCAACCTGGCTGGAAAAGGCATGCAAATCATCAAAATCAGCTTTTTACTGTCTCTTGTTTACAACATCACAGGCCTTGCTTTCGCAGTCACTGGAAATCTTGAACCTGTTGTCGCGGCGATATTAATGCCCTTAAGCTCTATAAGCATTGTAGCATTTACTACGATCGCGACGCAATGGATTTCCAGGAATTTAAAAAAGAGAAAACTGGAAAGCTGACGGTTGTCATTTTTTGAAAGCAACATCAAAATTACTTTTACGGAACAATCATAAGTCATGGAAATTATTTACATGTTACTGGCGATAAGCGTCACCGTTGCGGTGATCTTTTTCATAGCCTTTATCCTTTCTGTGAAAAAAGGACAATATGATGATGTATACACGCCTTCAGTGCGCATGCTCTTCGAAGACGAACTGGTCAAAGACAAAAATTCTACTCATAAATCTTCAAAATCAAACTGAAATCTGATCAACTATGGAAGTACAGCAATTTTATTACGATAACAGGATCGTAAAGAAATTTATCGTTGCCACGATGTTCTGGGGGATCATCGGGATGTCTGTGGGGCTGCTCCTCGCCTTCATGTTCATTTTCCCGAATGTGACCGACGGAATATCGTGGCTTAGCTTCGGAAGGTTAAGGCCTTTGCATACCAATGCCGTTATTTTCGCTTTTGTGGGAAATGCCATCTTTGCCGGTGTTTACTATTCTACCCAGCGATTACTGAAAGCGAGAATGTTCAGCGATGCGCTGAGTAATATTAACTTTTGGGGGTGGCAGCTCATTATCGTGGCCGCTGCGATATCGCTACCTTTGGGTTATACCACCTCGAAGGAATATGCCGAACTGGAATGGCCAATCGATATTGCAATAGCTCTGGTCTGGGTCGCCTTCGGTATTAACCTCATTGGCACCATTTTAAAAAGGAGGCAGCGTCATCTTTATGTGGCCATCTGGTTCTACCTCGCAACTTTTGTAACGGTAGCTGTACTTCACATTTTCAACAATATTGAATTACCCGTTCATGCTATGAAAAGCTATTCGGTGTATTCTGGTGTTCAGGATGCATTGGTTCAATGGTGGTATGGTCACAATGCCGTGGCATTTTTCCTTACCACTCCGTTTTTGGGATTAATGTACTATTTCGTTCCGAAGGCGGCAAACAGGCCAATCTATTCGTATAGACTATCTATCGTGCACTTCTGGTCGCTCATTTTTATATATATCTGGGCGGGACCGCATCACCTGTTGTATTCAGCACTTCCGGATTGGGCACAGAACCTTGGAGTTGCTTTTTCAGTAATGCTGATATTCCCGTCATGGGGAGGAATGATCAACGGACTGCTTACGCTGCGCGGAGCGTGGGATAAAGTAAGAACAGATCCTGTATTGAAATTCATGGTCGTGGCGATCACTGGTTATGGTATGGCTACTTTTGAAGGGCCGATGCTTTCGCTTAAGAATGTGAATGCGATTGCACACTTCAGCGACTGGGTGATCGCCCACGTTCATGTTGGCGCACTGGCATGGAACGGTTTCCTGACTTTCGGTATGGTATACTGGCTGGTTCCAAGGTTATTCAAAACCAAACTCTGGTCTACAAAACTGGCTAATGTGCATTTCTGGATAGGCACACTCGGGATCATCATCTATGCGCTTCCTATGTATGTTGCAGGATTTGTTCAGGCTTCCATGTGGAAACAGTTCAACCCAGATGGAACGCTAGTATACGGGAACTTCCTGGAAACGGTTACGCAGATCATCCCCATGTACTGGATGAGAGCTATAGGTGGTAGTTTATACATTGTTGGAGCATTCGTTATGCTCTACAACATCGTAAAAACAGTAAGAGCCGGAAGAGCAGTTGAAGATGAACTTGCTGAAGCCGCTGCTTTACCAAAAGTAACCCATAAAAGAACAGCTGGTGAAACCTATCACAGCTGGCTGGAAAGAAGACCGGTAAAACTAACCATTTACGCCACTATCGCGATCCTTATTGGGGGCATGGTTCAGATCATTCCTTCGCTGATGGTAGACGAATACGTTCCGGTGATCTCTAGTGTAAAACCCTACACGCCTCTGGAATTGGAAGGTAGAGATATTTACATCAGGGAAGGCTGTGTGAGCTGTCATTCTCAAATGATCCGTCCTTTCCGAAGTGAGGTAGAGCGTTATGGAGAATATTCCAAAGCCGGTGAATACCGTTATGATCATCCATTCCTTTGGGGTAGTAAACGTACCGGTCCCGATCTGCATCGTATCGGTCAAAAATATTCCGATAACTGGCATTTCAATCACATGTATGACCCACAGAGTACTTCGGCTGGTTCGATAATGCCCTCCTATAAATGGCTTATTCAGAATGAACTGGATACTGTGTATACCAAAGATAAAATGATCGCCATGCAAAAACTCGGTGTACCCTATACTGATGAGGAGATCGATAGAGCGCTGGCCTGGATGAACGAACAGGGCACTCAGATCGAGAAAAATCTTTATGCCGATCCAGATTTTGCCACTACTTACGAAGCCGAAAAGAATTTTGCTAAAGAAAATGATCGTGATTTTGTGGAGATGAGAAATCGGGAGATCGTTGCCCTAATCGCTTACCTGCAAAGACTGGGAACCGATATCAAAGCTGAAACTTCAGAAGAAATCACAACTGTAACCAATTAAAAGTCACGTCATGTTAAAATTCGTAAAAGGACATCTTGAAAGCATAGACGGAGTTGAAATTTACCCGTTAATCTCGCTTTCCATATTCTTCCTGTTCTTCAGCATCCTGCTTTGGTGGGTTGTCACAGCAAGAAAGGAACATATCAAAGAGATCAGTAATTATCCGCTGGATACTACAGAAGATCAGCATCACTGGAATGCCAACCCTAACCAAAACCTCAGCTAAAATGAAAGGATTAAACTCATTTTTAAGAATTTCCGGTTTAACGATCCTGGCTGTGGTGCTGGCAGAATTAGCATTAGAAACAGGGGACAAATCGGCATTTGCAACCTATCCTATTCTATGGTTAATTCTTGGCATTATCATCGTGATCGCCATCGCCATCGAAGTCTCTGTAGGAAGCCTTGAAAACCTCCTGTATCGGTCTTTAGATGAAGAAGCCCAGCTTCGTTATGACGCGCTAATTTCAGAAAAACGGGAGAAGCGAACCGGTTGGATCAAACGCACCTATGATAAACTTTTAGACAAAAAACCGCTTGAAAAAGAAGAGGAGATCCTGCTGGATCACAATTACGATGGTATTAGAGAGCTAGATAACAGCCTGCCACCATGGTGGTTATACGGCTTTTATGCCAGTATCATCTTTGCCTTTATTTACCTGGCGAGATTTCACATTTTCGACGGAAAATCCCAACGAGAAGAATATGAGATCGAAATTGCTGAAGCCAAAGCCGCGGTAGAAGAATATAAAAAAACAGCGAAAGACCTCATAGATGCGAATACAGTTGAATTATTGACAGGGAACGATGATGTAAATGCAGGAAAAATGATTTTCCAGGCCAATTGCGTAGCCTGCCATAAAGTTGATGCCGGTGGAGGAATTGGGCCTAACCTTGTTGATGATTACTGGATCCTGGGTGGCGGGATCAAAAATATCTTCCACACCATTTCTGAAGGCGGAAGGCCTGGAAAAGGAATGGTGTCCTGGAAAACCGACCTTAAACCAGGCGAAATCGCCCAGGTAGCCAGTTACATCATCAGTCTGCATGGAACCACGCCTGCAGATCCAAAAGATCCTGAAGGTGACATTTGGGTGGACCCCGATGCACGTATCGATGAAGTACAAGTAAAGCAGGAAGATTCCCTTATTGAGGTGATCATAGAAGACAACGCGACTACAGAAGCGCCAGAATAATGAGTGAGAAATTTAGGGATAGTATAGCGACGATAGACCAGGAAGGGAAACGTTCCTGGATCTATCCTAAAAAACCTTCCGGGAAATTTTACGAATACCGGAAACTGGTTAGCTATTTACTACTCATCATTCTCTTCATTTCCCCGTTTATCAAAGTGAATGGAAACCAGTTCATGATGTTCAATGTACTGGAAAGACGATTCAACATTTTTGGATACACTTTCTGGCCACAGGATTTTTACCTTTTTGTCATCATGATGGTCTTTGCAGTGGTATTCATCATCTTTTTTACAGTTGCCTTCGGAAGAATTTTCTGCGGATGGATCTGTCCGCAGACCATTTTTATGGAAATGGTCTTCCGAAGAATTGAATTTTGGATAGAAGGTGATCGCGGGAAACAGATGCGACTGGACAAACAAGCCTGGAATGCTGAAAAGATTCGGAAAAAAGTATCAAAATGGGCAATTTTCTACTTTATTTCTTTCCTGATCGCCAATGTGTTTCTGGCTTACCTCATAGGCAGCGACAGGTTGCTTTCCTATATTACTGAAGGTCCCGGCTCACATATCAGCACGCTGGTTTCCCTGCTTATTTTTACGACCATCTTTTACTTTGTATTTGCCTGGTTCCGGGAACAGGTTTGCATTATCGCCTGTCCCTACGGAAGACTTCAGGGTGTTTTGCTGGACAATAAATCGATCGTTGTGGCTTACGATCACAAACGCGGAGAAAAAGAAAAGGGAAGGGCGAAATTCAGAAAAAATGAAGATCGTTCCAAAACCGGAAAAGGAGATTGTATCGATTGTTTTCAGTGCGTTCAGGTTTGTCCCACCGGTATCGACATTCGAAACGGAACGCAACTGGAATGTGTGAATTGTACCGCCTGTATCGATGCCTGTGACAGTATGATGGAAGCAGTAGACCTTCCGAAGGGATTGATACGCTATGCAAGCGAAGCCAATATTGAGGAAAAAGAACCCTTCCGGTTTACAGCTCGGTTAAAAGCCTATTCCGGAGTTCTTAGTGTGCTCATTTTCGCACTTATTGGCCTTTTATTTCTAAGAAGTGACATTGAAGCCAATGTGCTTCGCTTGCCCGGGCAGCTCTACGAATACCGCGAGAACAACATCATCAGTAATGTATACACGTTCAAACTGATCAATAAGACATCGAAGGATTTTGAAAATGTACATTTCGAACTCATTTCCCATTCCGGCGAAATAGAGATGGTGAAAAATGATATTATCACGGTTCCTGCCAGCGGACTATCGGAAGGAACTTTTTTTATAAACATGAACCGGGCTGCGTTGGAGGAGGAAAAAGACAAGATTCGTATTGGCGTTTATGAGAATGAAAAACTCATTGAAACCACCAGTACCGTTTTCCTGGGACCACGAAGCTTTAATTGATAAGAATATGAAAAAATTTACCTGGGGACACGGTTTGGTGATAGGCATGGGAGCATTCATCTCCTTCATCATGTATTTTGTAGTGTCTATGTTGAGCGACGATCAATACGACCATGAGCTGGTTGTGGAGGACTATTATAAAGAAGAGTTGCATTTTCAACAGGAAATAGATGCTGAAACTAATGCCAATTTTTTGAAGGAAACTATTCAGTTGAAACAATCGAACAAAGGAATCAGCATAAATTTTCCTGAAAATGATCAATTTGAGGAAGTAACTGGAGCAATCAGGTTTTATAGACCTTCCAATGAAAAACTGGATTTTGAAATTCCTGTAGAAGATATAGACGGAAAGCAATTTTTCATTAGCGAAAGCAGGTTGCCACAGGGAAGATGGAATGTAAAGATCGAATGGACCAATGCCGGTAAAACGTACCTCGTAAAACGACAAATCACGTATTAATGCTAATTTCTGCGCTCATATTCGGCCTATTGGGCAGTTTTCACTGCGTGGGAATGTGCGGTCCTATTGCGTTTTTGCTTCCGGTAGACAGGCAGAGTAATTGGAAAAAAACCTTCCAAATAGGCAGTTATCACCTCGGAAGAATTCTTGCCTATACCAGCATCGGTTTGCTTTTTGGTTTGGTTGGCAGCAGCCTTAACTTTTTCGGGTTTCAGCAGGAATTATCGATCATCATTGGCATCCTGATGCTACTAATGGCCTTCATTCCCGGTTTAAATCCTGAAAGACTCGGTTTCAGCAAAAACTGGATGAAATTCATTGGAGGTGTCAAAAACAAACTCGGCCGGGAATTAAAGAAAAAACGATCTGAGACCTTTTTTCTCGTTGGCTTTCTTAATGGCTACCTCCCCTGCGGACTTGTTTACATGGCATTTTTTGGCGCCATGGTCCAGGGACAGGCCCTAAGCGGAGCGTTGTATATGGCCATTTTTGGTTTGGGAACTATTCCACTGATGACAACAGCTATTCTCGCCGGGAATTTTATTTCAGGAAAAGTAAGACAGCATATCAGGAAAGTCATACCTGTTATGCTGGCCGTCATCGCTGTGTTCTTTATTCTTCGTGGGCTGGGACTTGGTATTCCCTATATCTCGCCTGCAGAAGTTATTGTTATTCCACAGGTCGCTTCAGAAATGAGCTGCCATTAAACTACTGTAACCTAAGTTGCTGTTGCTAAAAATAGTACAGGGTATTTTTACAGTATCATTTAAAAATCAAAATCATGAATGTAGAGCAAATTTATACCGGATGCCTGGCCCATGCAGCATATTATATTGAAAGTAATGGCGAAGCTGCTATTTTTGATCCGCTAAGAGAAGTTCAGCCTTACCTGGATCGCGCAGCAAAAGACGATGCCACAATAAAGTATGTTTTTGAAACACATTTTCATGCCGATTTTGTGAGCGGTCACCTGGATCTGAAAGCGAAAACAGGAGCACAGATCGTTTTTGGTCCGTTAGCCAAACCCAATTATGACGCGCTTGTTGCTGAAGACGGACAGGTTTTTGAAATTGGCAAGTACAAGGTAAAGGCGATACATACTCCCGGCCACACTATGGAAAGCACCACCTATCTGCTCATCGACGAAAATGGCGATGAACACGGAATCATCACCGGTGACACGTTGTTCATTGGCGATGTTGGAAGACCAGATCTTGCCCAACATGTAGTTTCAGATCTTACCGAAGAAAAACTCGCGGGACATCTCTTTGATTCGCTGCGAAACAAGATCATGCCATTGAATGATGACCTCATCGTCTATCCTAATCATGGCGCAGGGTCTGCCTGCGGAAAGAAGATGAGCAAGGAAACCACAGATACCTTGGGAAATCAGAAAAAAACGAATTACGCCCTGCGGAAAGACATGACCAAAGAAGAATTCGTTAAAGAACTGCTTACTGGTCTTACTGCACCTCCAGGATATTTCCCTCAAAATGTTTTGATGAACATTAAGGGCTACGAAAGCTTCGACAAAGTCATTGATCGTGGAGGGAAAGCCCTTTCCCCAGATGAATTTGAAACCATTGCGAACGAAGAGGGCCCGCTGATGCTGGATACCAGGGATGCTGAAGATTTTGCAGAAGGTCACATTCCCAATAGCATCAATATTGGCCTTGAGGGCAATTTTGCTCCCTGGGTTGGGGAAATGATCCCAGATGTGAAAACACCCATAATCCTGGTCACTTACCCGGGAAAAGAAGAGGAAGCGATCACTCGGCTGTCACGCGTGGGCTACGACAATACCCATGGTTTTCTGAATGGCGGTTTCGAAAACTGGCAAAAATCAGGTAAAGAAATAGCTGTTTTGAATAGAATTTCTGCGGAAGAGCTTCAGCATAAATTGACTACAGAAAAGCTAAAACTTTTTGATGTTCGTAAAAAAAGTGAATACGATTCAGAACATGTGGTAGATGCCATCAACGTTCCGCTAAATGAGATCAACAAACATTTAGCCGAATTTCCGAAGAATGAAAAATTCATCCTTCATTGTGCGGGAGGATATCGAAGTATGATCGCTGCATCCATTCTTCAGCAAAGAGGATGGGATAATCTTGTTGATGTAAGAGGTGGGTTTAATAGCATTAAAAAGTTAGATTTTCCTTTAACTGATTATGTTTGCCCTTCGACATTATTATAATAGCTTATAATTGTTAATTTTTGGTTAAAGGTGTCTAATTCGGGTGCACTACAAAATAGGAGAGTTGAATGCCCTTGTAAAAGTGGCCTAAGCGGAATTTAAGATACTCCCACCTCGAGTACTAGAAAAAACCTCGTTTTGAACGGGGTTTTTTCATTTTAGAGATAACACTTCGCTTTTCTCATTCTGAACGCCTATTTCACTCGATAATTAAGAGATATTTAATATTAAGTCCCCCAAAACTTGATATTTAAACTATAATAATTAGATTACATTTAACCAATATTTCATCACGATAAAAGTTGTTACATCAACCATATGGCTAAAAACTCAAAAGCATCTGGAATTAATAAAGAAGTGAGCCCGAAAGCAAATATTCTGGCTCGGTCTTTAACAGAGACTATCCAAGAACCCTTGCTAGTATTGGATGAAGCGTTTGGATTTTTAGAGGCGAATTCTGCTCTATATAATTTTTTAGATGTTTCAGATAACGAAAAACTGATTGAAAGACTACAGTTTGAAAACGATGATTTTCAAAAGTTGATCGCAAAACTTCGTAAAGAATCTAAAATTTTCGGGTTTGAAATGGTTCTAAATGAGGGAAAATCATCGATCAGGGAATTTAAACTAAACGCCAGTAAAATTGAAGATTATGGTTTGATCCTTATCTCATTTCAGGAAGAGAAGCCTGATCATGCAGATAAACTGGAGAATTTCAATGAGATCTTTGAACAGGCTCCGGCCATGATCTGCATTTTAAAAGGGCCAGAACATATTTTTGATCGTGCCAATGATAACTATTTCCAGGTTATTGGGCATCGTGATATTATAGGCAAGACCGTTCGAGAAGCTTTACCTGAACTTGAGGGACAGGGTTTCTTTAAAATGCTGGATGGGGTATATAATTCCGGCGAAGCTTATATAGGTAATGAGATTCCTGTGCAACTTTTTAAAGACGATGAAACCATTACAAATTCTTACCTGGATTTTGTTTACCAGCCACTTCTGGATGCAAATGGGAAGGTTTCAGGAATTTTTGTTCACGCGATCGACATCACTGAAAAGGTATTAGCTAAAAAGAAACTGGAACATAGTGAGAACGAATTAAGATATTTGATAGATACCGTTCCGGCGATAATCTGGATCACGGGAGCCGACGGGCAAAATCAATATTTGAATAAGAACTGGTATGATTTCACCGGCCAGACAATTGAGAAAGCCAAAAACTTCGGATGGCTGGAAGCAGTTCATCCTGATGATCGGAAAAAAGTAGAAAAAAGCTTTCTGAAGGCTAATAAGGAAAGGGATGAGTTTTATGCAACTTTCAGGCTGCGGAATAAAAAAGGAGAATATCGATGGGTGCTGGATTCTGGTAGTCCAAAATACAACCCTGAAGGTGAATTTGAGGGAATGATTGGTACTGTGATCGATGTTAACGAAGAAAAACTGAAGGAAAATCTAATTAGAGAAAAAGAGCATCGCATAAGGTCTATTATTGAGGAAGCAAACGTTGCCACCGCCTTGTATACCGGGAAAAACATGAAAATTGAAATGGCCAACGAGGCGATGATCAATTTATGGGGTAAAGATGAATCTGTCATTGGAACCACTATTAGAAAAGCGTTGCCTGAGTTGGAAGGTCAGCCATTTCACGATCTTTTGCAGGAGGTGTATACTACAGGGAAAACATATTGGGGTAAGGAAGATCCTGCTGCTTTGATGATTGATGACGAGTTGCAAACAGGATATTTCAATTTTTCTTACAAAGCTTTGCGTGATGAAAAAGGAAAGATCTATGGCATTTTGAATATGGCCGTTGATGTTTCTGAAATGGTGAAATCAAAAGAACTTTTAAAGGAAAGCGAAGCACGGTATCGCCAGATGGCAGATCTTATGCCGGAAAAGGTTTTCAATATCGATACTGAAGGGAATATTGATTATTTCAACCAGGGATGGCTGGAATATACTGGTTTGTCCAAGGAAGAATTTGAGCAGAAAGAACTTGACAGTTTTATTCATCCTTCAGAAAAAGAAGAATTCAATAAGAATTGGAAACATTCTTTGAAAACCGGTGATGACTTTGAAATGGAAGTCCGTTATCTGAATAAAAAAGGGAAATATAAATGGCATTTAAACAGGGCTGAAGCCATTTTTGATGAAAAGGGTAAAATTCAAATATGGATATGTACCGCTACCGAAATTCAGAAGATCAAGGCAGAAGAAAAACGAAAGGAAGATTTCCTGAAACTTGTGAGTCATGAGCTAAAAACACCGGTTACTTCTATAAAAGGTTATGTTCAATTACTTTTAAGCCTCTTAAAAAAGAAGGAAGAAATGCCTTGGTCATCCATTCCATTTGAAACAAGCCTGGAACGTATAGATCAGCAAATAGTAAGATTAACCAGGCTGATATCTGAAATGCTGGATCTTTCGAGAATAGAAAAAAATAAACTGGAGCTTCAGAAGGAAAAATTCAGTATCAATGAGCTTGTGCTAGACACCATCCAGGACATTAATTACACCAATACTAATTATAATATCGTTCTCAAAGACAATTTTAATTGTGAAATCTATGCTGATAAAGACAGGATTGGCCAGGTTTTGATCAATTTGGTCACGAATGCGATCAAATATTCCCCGGTTAATCAGGATATAGAAGTCAGTATTAATAAAGTCGGAAAGAATAAGGTCGCGGTGAGTGTGGAAGATTCAGGTATTGGAATTGATAAGGAAAACCTGCGCAAGATCTTCAAAAGATTTTACCGTATAGATTTTAAGAACGAAGAAACTTATTCCGGTTTTGGTATAGGACTTTATTTGGCTAACGAGATCATGAAGCGCCACAATGGTAAGATTAGTGTGGAAAGTGAAAAAGGTAAAGGTTCAGTTTTTACCTTTACAATGGAAGTAGCTTAAAAAGAACTAAAATAATAGGGCATGGCTGCCAGTCATAAAATACTTGTAATAGATGATGATCCGGGAATTGGTGATATGCTAAATTTAATCCTGGAATTTAATGGATATGAAGTCATCGTTTCTGATAAACCGGAATTAACTGAAGAATTAATTTTAAAGAACAAGGTTGATCTGGTTATTCTAGACATGTTGATTTCTGGGGTGAATGGAACCGATATCTGTAAACGAATTCGTATTAGCAAGAATGAAACTATTTCAGGGATGCCAGTATTAATGATGTCTGCATTGCACGATGCCGTGAGAAAGTGCAAAGACGCAGGAGCAAACGATTTTATTGCCAAACCATTTGAAATGGAGCAATTCATACAAAGAGTAGAACAACTTGTGAAAGCATAAATAAGAAGGAATAACGTAAGGATACGATATTTTTTAGACCAATGGAAAGCCTGCAGCGATGCCGGCTTTTTAAATTTAAGATTATGCCTCAAAATAAAAATATAAATTATTCTGTTCTGGAACTAGCAGTGGTGGGGCAGGATATTCCGCATCATAAGGTTTTTGAAAATAGTGTTGAACTTGCCAGGCTAGCTGAGAAGCTGGGTTATAAAAGATTCTGGCTGGCAGAACACCACAATATGGTGAGTATCGCCAGTTCTGCTACAACCGTATTGATGAGCCATGTGGCTTCTAAAACTGACCGAATTAGAATTGGTTCCGGAGGGATCATGCTTCCCAACCATTCACCGCTTATCGTTGCGGAGCAATTTGGAACTCTTGGATCACTTTATCCTAATAGGATTGATATGGGACTAGGTCGCGCTCCGGGGACAGATCAGGTTACCGCGCATGCCATAAGAAGCGACCGGATGAATTCTGTTTTTAAATTCCCTCATGAGATTGATGAAATCCAGAAATATTTCAATAATGACAAGGCGACCACTAAGGTAAGAGCAACCGTAGCCGAAGGCGTGAAAGTTCCTATTTATATTTTAGGTTCCAGTACAGATAGTGCTCATGTAGCAGCACGAAAAGGACTACCGTATGTTTTTGCCAGTCATTTCGCACCAGCGCAACTTTTCCAGGCGATGGAGATATATTACCGGGAATTTGAGCCGTCTGAATATCTGGACGAGCCTTATTCCATTGCTGGAATTAACGTGGTGGCAGCAGATAATATGGAAGAAGCTGAAAAGATCTCCACAAGTTCTTTACGCATGATGGTGGGAGTGCTTACCGGGAATCTGGATTATCTTCAGAAGCCGGAAGAAATGACGGCAGAATTACGCGCGGTGCGTGAAAATCCTGCTTTAAAACGTATGCTGGAATATGCCTTTGTGGGTGACAAATCTCATGTGAAGGAAAAGACAGAAGATTTTATCAAGCAAACTGGGGTTGATGAGGTCATCGTTGCTTCCCATATCTATCATCAGGAAGACCGGGTGAAGTCATTTCAGATCTTTGCAGATATTATGAAAGAGATCAATTCTTCCGAATAAATAATGGTTATAAATCTTTAAGTGAATAACGAACAGTATTCGATCTATTCTTTAATCCCTAAGACTTCCTTAAAATTTGATTTCAATCTGTTTAATTATGGTTAAATGATGGTAATACAGCCCTTTACCTTGGGTTGAATTATTTGAAAAAAACTAACTTGAAAAGAAAAATTATGGAAAAGATTGTAAAAATCAAGTCGGTTGGGAATGTAACCCATGACGTAAAACAATTTATTGTAGAAAAACCAGCGGGTTACGAATTTAAGCCGGGGCAGGCTACAGAGGTATCCATAAATAAGGATGAATGGAAAGACGAAAAGCGTCCTTTTACCTTTACCAGTTTAAATGAATCTGATGATCTTGAATTTACCATAAAGATCTATCCAGATCATGATGGAGTTACCGAACAACTAGGAAAGTTAAAAGAAGGTGATGAACTGATCATTCGTGATACCTGGGGAGCTATCGAGTATAAAGGACCAGGTTATATCCTTGCCGGAGGAGCTGGGATCACGCCATATATTGCGATACTTAGAGATCTGGATAAGAAGAATGAGGTAAAAGGGAATCATTTGTTTTTTGCTAATAAGACAGATAAGGACATTATTCTGAAAAATGAACTGGATAGTATTTTAGGAAATGATGCAACTTATGTAATAACAGATCAGGAGGATACCGCGTATACAAAAGCATACCTTGATGAGGAATTTCTGAAAAAGAATATTTCAGATTTTAATAAGCAGTTTTACGTATGTGGACCACCAGAAATGACCGAAGAGATCAACAATACATTAAAAAAGCTCGGAGCAAATGCAGATGCAGTGCAGCTTGATGACCAGTAATATAAGAGCCGGACATTATTTCCGGCTTTTTTTAGATCTTATTCCATTCCCAAAGGCCATATTTCAGTTCTTTGGGTAGTTTAAATCCGCAGAGTTTTAGGGTAAGCAGGATGTTTCCTCGATGATGAGCCTCATGGTGTATAAAGTAGCCTAGTAAAGGTATGACTCCGCGTTTAAAACCTTTTATTTTACCCTCCTGTGTTATACCAGTTTCAAGCATTTGGGCAATGAGATCAGCTGTTTCTGTATGGCACTTCTTAAGCATGGAAATAGACTTTATATCTTCCGCTTTAATTGTATTTAAATGCGAAACCAATGTCTTGTCAAATTTTTCCAGTTTCCAGAATCTTACATTATAGATATGGGCCAATTGATGACCTATGGAGCCTCCTCCACGTTTTGAGGTGGTAAAACCCAGGCTTTCTTCAGTTATGGAATTTAACAACAGAAGATTGGTTCGATGATTTATCAGCCAGGTTTCAATGATTTGCTCCTCAATGGCATTCATTTTAGAGATCTATTCCTTCTTGGATTCAGCGTATTTTTTGAAATTATTGAGAATGGCCTGCCATCCTTCTTTTTGCATATCTTCTGAATTTTCACTTTCTGGTTCAAAGGTCTCCTTCAGATGAGTGTTTCCATCCTTTTCTTCGAACAGAATATCAGCCTGTCTTCCATCATCCATTTTGTAGGTTAATTTTTCTTTCGGTTCTACTTTCTCGTAAGTTCCGGAGAAATCAAAACCAATCTTTCCGTCTTCAGACTCCATCCTGTAAACAAATTTCCCACCTTCTTTCAGATCATTTTCTGCGGAAGGGCATAACCAGTCTTCAGAAGCAAAATTCCATTTGGTAATATGTTCTGGTTTGGTCCAGAATTCCCATACTTTATCCAGTTCGTTTTCGATAGCTACTTCTACCGTAATTTTCTTTTCAGATGCCATAATATTTAAATTCAAAGATTCTCTTCTAAAATATTGAATTCAATTCAATAATTGTCCAATAAAAATCTTAATTAGGATTATTATGAATGGGTGAATTTAGTAATTAAATCCCGGTGCTGGGGAAATTTGTTCAACAATTCATATCTGGAGGGAAGTTCAAAATCCTCAAAACTAAATCCTGGAGAAACCGTGCATCCAACGAGCGCAAAAGAATCAGGTTTGTTAACTTCAGCAGCAAACCAATCACCAGCTGGGACTACCAACTGTAAAAGTTCATCTGCTTCCATATCGTTACCTATAATATATTTCTTATGTTCTCCCTTGTCGGTAATCACATGGAGATCGATAGCAGATCCCATGTAAAAATGCCAGATCTCGTCCTGCCTGATTTTGTGAAAGGCAGAAAAATTTTCAGAAGTCAGCAGGAAATAAATACTGGTGCTACAATTCCGGTCACCATTAAAATTTTCACCCAGGACATGCCCGGGAATTTCAGTTTTACTTCTATATACTTCTTTAAAATAACCACCTTCAGGATGAGGTTGAAGGTCTAGTTTCTTGATAATTTCCTCTACATCTTTCATTTAATAATAATCGTTTGAATATAAATATAGAGTTTAATATGATGGTTTCAGGGAGTCCATCCAAAAAGCCCGGCCTTGAAATGTTCCCAATCATTAATTAATATATAGGCTATGTAGATTAAAGCCATTAGCATGATAATTTTGAAATAGTCTTTTCTAGAAAGTCCTTCGCTCATAGTAGTTTTATTTGATTGATGTAATAACCCCGATGGTTTGTGTTTCACTTGAAGAATCCTTGATGCGGATATTTATTTTGTCATAAATCCATTCGTCCAGATCTCTGTGGGCTTTAATATCTAGTTTACCATTAGATTTATCGCCTTTAATTTTAATGGTAGTACTTACCTGCTGATGATCTTCGGAGAAATTTACTTCTCCATTTAAAATGCTCATATTATCCAAAGGCTGAATGTATCCCAGATTTTCCTGTACTTCATCATTCTTATTCGCCAGTGAAATTGCATCCTGATATAGTGATTCATCTGCATAAGCCTGAACAAGATCTGATGAAACTTTTCCTAAACTGGAAGAAAATACGAGGTACAGGATTAGAACCAATATGAAAAATACGGGTACTGCCCATTTAAAATTTCTGCCAAACCAGTTTTTATTCATTTTTCTATAAATTATGTGGAGTATAAGACTGCGAGCACAAATGGAATGCACACAATCAGAGAAATTACAGCAGGTTTTATCCAGCTCTTTTTAATAAATTCTATATCCTTCCCCAGGTAACGATTCCAGAAATATTCATTCAGAATCAGAGCACCAAGCAAGTTCAAGGGAATAGTGAGTTTGGTAGAACTTATGGAATTAAGACTGATGATGGTCCCAATCGTATAGATGATCGAAAATATAAGTACCTGAATCCGACCTTTTTTTTCAGATCTAGTTTTAAGGTTACTCATAAGTATCACCGCTCCAAAAATGGTGGAAAATATCATGGAAAAGGCGAAAATCACTCGTTTTGAATATAGTTTAGGCACAATCGCTGAAATTTCGTTCTCACCTTCTTCCAGATTATGTAAATTTTCCTGTTCTGTATTTTGGGGTCCCTCTTCCTTTAAATTCGCTTTGTAGTGTAATCTAATTTTCAATACGTAAATAATTTGTATCAATATTCGTACTGATAAACCTGCGGAAGTAGGGATGCGGATTCTTCAGTTTGGTGGAATAAAGCACGAAGTTAAAAATTTTCATGCTATTCCCATAAGTTCTGTCATTTAGATTTTTCTTTTATTCTTCATCATAAGCTACTGCTGCCACATTAATGACTCTGAATCCAGCATTGTCATTCTTCACATTTTCAAAACCTTTATATTCTATCCTACAAAGCCATTACCTCCAAAAGAATCACCCCATGAACTTACGACCTCTTTGCATCATAATAGAATCTATCATTTTTTGAAATTTCGATTTTGGTGAAATTTCCAGGTAAGGGTTCAAATCATTCTTAAAAAGTACTTTGATCTGAAATGATTCACGCGTAGGTGAAGTTGATTTAATCTGGTTTGAACTGATGCTGATTTTGGAGCCATTTAGATCAATCATTCCTTTTCCAGGATGATAGACGAAATCTCCGCTTGGAGTACTGAATTTTGTGATTGTTGATTTGGGGTAATTTCCGGTATGTTTTTTTATAAGTTCCTGGATAAGATTCATGCAGTAAATTTTAAGTAGGTATATAACGGTTACACATATAATAATATTGTCATTATTGTGTTAGCAATTATTATTTTCTAATAGATGTGGAATATAGCGATTGGTTGCTTTAAAAATCGAATTTTTTTAACAAGAATTTTAGAAAATTCGGTTAGATGTTGAGATCAAGCTTTTTAGGAAATTAATGATTTGTTCGTTTTCGGATTTATTTAATCCATTACTTCAGAAAACTGAAGATGATCTAAAAATCTAAGTTTATCAAGAGAGTAATTTTTCCTGAAGTTACCCTTTTACTTCACAAACGCATCTGAACATCACGTAATCCTCTTCATTAGTAGGTTTCTCGTTTTTTAGATATTCGGAATAACCAGTTTCAAAAAACAATTTTTTATTTCTAATATCTTCTAAATTCAGCTCTAATGGTGACTTTTTTGAGATTTTTAGATAATTGTCCTGATTTATAAAATGTTTTTTGGCTAAGCGCATTTCTTCTTGAGTAGGAAGCCGATATTCAATTTTCCTAAAATCTTCGGCATCATTTTTTATTAAACTACTCCAGTTTAAATTCACCATATCAGTTCTCCACTTACAAAATATTTCTGCCTGCTCTTTGGAAATCCCGATCGCGGGATTATTTCTATAATCATAGAAATTATGGTATTCAAAGGTGGTAACGTTCTTAGGAAGTTCTAATTCTTTCGAGTAGATCATTTTTTCGTATAAGGATTTATCATCTGGATCAAATAGATCAGAAGTAAGAATGTTGAGATTCATCTCCTTGAGTTCGAGGTTTTTTAAACTATCGTGAATTTTCAGATTCCATTTTTTTTCTAAGCTCGTGGTGAACTCTTGATACATCAAATTATTCACTGGTGCCTTATCAATAAATAAACTATCATTTATTTTTATAGTTCCAGGGGGGTTCTGGGTAGTTGATCTCTGGGCATTTAGGAGAACGCTAAATGTCATAAATACTGCGCACAAATAATACTTCATCTGGTATGGAAAATTTGAAATCTTTGCTGAAAAAATTTAAAAAATTCGGATTGCATTTCATCCTGAATTGATAGCCCAAGATAATTAATTTTATTTGATCAGATTTTATAAGGTGAATTTAGTGCCAGAATGTTATTTCCTCATAAACTCTTCAGACCAGGCGGCAGCTTCTTCCAGGCTATTAAAAACCATATATGGAATAGGGCAAAAATGTTCCTCGAAATTACTGATCTCAATTCTCGAAGGTTGGTGGTTCACCACAACCAATGCTTTCATTTTGCTTATGGTTTCCAGCCTTTTGAAATATATAGGATTAACATTGTAGTTATTCTTTCTGTTGGAGATATATACATAACCCTTTTCCCCGTACTGTTCATCAAAGCACTGGATCAATTCATTAAAATGAATATCTGAGACAACGGTATCTTCAGCAATGACCGCGACTACATAATCTTTGTAGAATTCTAGCTCAGCAAAGCTCAATTCAGATGTAGCAAAGGGTGTCTTCATACTTAAAATTAGATAATTAGAAGTAATTATATCTTAAGAATTTGTCAATTTAATCAGGCTGTTTGATAAATTAATTCTCGTTGTCAGAATTCTCTTTATTCTTTTTTCGCAACAAACCTGCCATCTGGCCTATTCCAATGCCAACATAGGTTCGATCCTTATTGATGATGAGCAATGGTGATAAAGTCAAACCATAGAACCGGGTGAACGGGAATTCTATTTTTGGATTTACAATAAGACTGAAAGTATTATAATCATGATAATCATAATTGTAATTTGGAGTTAAAAAGCCTCCAACCTCAATCCGCTGCCAGTTATAGGTCTCCCTGATATTCGTGAGAGCGATACCGGCAGTAAGATTTGCTCTGATCGTACCTTTTTTATTCAGGGAGATAATTCTCCCGGCAGCAACCTGAAAGTTATTTAATTGATCATATGGGTTTGCCAGCCCAAAAGTCATAGCTCCCAGGAGTCCGGAAGAATAATCGGAAGGAGCGGCTTCAGGATTTCTAATAAAACCCGCAAAACCCAACCTGAAAGAATATTTTTCCTGCAAAACATAATTGGCGTTCATGTCTATTCCCAGGTAATTTCCTAATTCAAGAGACCCTGAATAGTAAATTGCATTATTTTCTGAAAACTGGGCTTTTGCCGTCAGGGAACTTAAAAATAAAATTAATATCAGGACTTGATTTTTCATAGAATTGTACGCTAACGGTTTTGTTTAATATTTTAGATTTCTCAGATTTTTAATCTGGCAATTAATATTTTTTGGTACTGAAATAATGATTTTCACCTTCGTCCTTAAACTCAGCAATCAATTTTAATCCGGCTGATTCCAATATCTGTATGTAACGTTCTCTTCCCAGTGAAATAGATTTCTGCCCGGTTAGAACGTCATTCCATTCTGTTTCCTGCCAGGGAGCCGTGAATAAAAATTTACCTTTAGAATTCAGGGCTTTAGAAATCTTTCTGATAAGATTTTCCTGCTCTGTTTCACTTAAAAGAAAGATCAAACCCCAGCATATAATCCCATCAAATACGCTATTAAAAAGATCTGAATTTTCTACTGACTCACATTTCAGCGGTATTTCTGGAAAATTACTCTTAAACTCGGCACATAATTTTTCTGAAGCATCGATGGCAAAAACATTCATATCACGTGCGATAAATATATTGGTTAGCGGGTACCCGGTTCCACAACCAAGATCTAAAACTTTCGCTTTTTCTGGTAATGAATTCGTCCATTTTTGAACTTCTTTATTTCCAATTTTATTGGAAGAATTACCTCTAAGACTGATAAATTCATCAGCAAATTTCTCATAACCGCGAGAAGTGTCCATAAATTTGGGTGGTTAAAATGAAATTCAATTTAGGTTAATTTCAGGCATTTTTACTTTTCCTGAATTTCCCGTTCATGATTGCCACGATCAAAAGGCCAATTCCTGTCCCGCCAATTGCACCCAAAAGAAAATCATAAGAATCTGCATTTAAATAATGACCTGTGATCCTGCTTGTCGCAATTAATCCCATTCCCAGGGCAATTAAAAAATAGGTTTTTTTCTGATCAAGATTTTTCATTTGAGTATTCCGGAATTTATGGGGGTATTAATATTCAGACTTTTAAAAAAATCATCCAAACGGTACATTGATTCAGCTTCGATAAGATTTTTATTTATGGTAACAGTTTTATCTGCGGTTTCTATTTTGTAACTGCTCTTAAACCTTCTTACTTTTTCAATTTTATCGATCTCAATTTCCTTTTTAAAAATTGATTGCTTGGTAATCAGTCCGTTTTCAATAGTTATGTATTGATGTTTCCTTTCATATAAAGCGAATGCAAATTGCAAAGTACCAATAACGATCCAGAGAGAACTTATCAGGATTCTATCAGCCTTGATTAACATGACTATTCCGGCAAGGAGCATGAATCCGCCTAGAAATAAATTATGAGTGATCCGTTTTTTAATAAAATTAATTTTCATTTCTAATTATGTTTTGGCTGAAAGTTGATCTTAACAACCAGCTGGATACAAAAAACAAAATTCCTATGAGTAACTTGAAATTCTGAAAGTAATTAACCTGCCACACATCTGTCAATGCCAAGACCAGCGCCAGCAAAGTAAGTGCCCAGAAAATCGATGCAATATAAATCTTTAATTTCATCAGAATTCAATACGGTTCTCGAGGAACAATCCCATGATAAGGATCCCAATTCCCAATCCCAGGATTACTGCCATGACTACTTCGGTCGTGGAATTCTCAGTATAATACTGTCCTACGCTACCAAGGATCACAAATAAAAATCCCAGGATTGCTTTTCTAAGTTGTTTCTTGTTTTCAAACATAATATTATTTCTTACAGGAATTAATTCTTATAAAACCATAAAAAATGCCTGAAAGAAGTGCCTGCCTGGGAAGAACTTATGGATACAATTTCCAGTTTTTCTCTGTGCTCATTAACAAACTCTATCAATTCCCTTTTTTTGTAAAATTCCAGTACTTTCAATTCTTTCGTCATCTAGACATTTATTTTTGCATGGCCAAAAGCCTTATGCAGCACAAGTACTTGGATAGGGGAAAGACTTGTAGATTAACATGATTTCAGGAGGTTAAGATAAATAATTTTGAAATACTTTAGGAAAAATTGCAATGGCAATTCTTTACTTTTACCTTCCCGGAAAGTAAGTCTATCTCTAAACTTATCGCCATTCATGAAAAATCAAGCGCTCAAACTAACAATATGTTTTTTATCGGTCTGCGGAATTATGAAATCGCAAGAGGCCATACCCGAAAGTTATATTAATCCTCTGGATATAGATTACACTTACATGGTGTACAATTCCAGTAGGAATATGTCGTATAGATCTGGAGCAGATCCTGCAGTGGTAGAATTTCGTGGTGAATATTTTATGTTCGTTACCAGGTCTTTTGGATACTGGCATTCAACAGACCTTCTTAATTGGGAATTTATCGAGCCTGAAAAATGGTTCTTCGAGGGAAGTAATGCGCCAACGGCTTTCAATTATAAGGATTCACTGGTTTATTTTGCTGGCGATCCTGCAGGTTATGGAAGTATTCTTTACACCGATAACCCCCAAAAAGGAAAATGGAAACCGGTGGCTTCTATCAGCAATAATATTCAGGATTCTGAATTGTTCATTGATGATGACGGGAAAACTTACCTGTACTGGGGATCTTCCAATGTACATCCAATCCGTGTAAAAATGCTGGATAGAGATGATAGGATGTTGCAAATCGGCGATAAAAAGGATCTTATAAACCTCGTGGAAGAGAAACACGGTTGGGAACGCTTTGGCGAGAATAATTTTCACCCAACACTTAAAGAGGGTTATATGGAAGGAGCTTCCATGACCAAGCATGATGGTAAATATTATTTGCAATATGCCGCTCCCGGAACTCAGTTTAATGTCTACGGTGACGGAGCTTATGTTTCTGATTCACCACTGGGTCCTTTTGAGTATATGCCAAACAACCCGATGAGCTTTAAACCTGGCGGTTTTACGAACGGTGCAGGACATGGGATCACGGTAAAACAAACCAATGGCCAATACTGGCATTTTGCTACCATGGCGCTTGCTTCCAATTCGCATTGGGAACGCCGACTTTGCATGTTTCCTACTTACTTTGATGATGAAGGTTTGATGTACACCAATACCAGTTATGGTGATTATCCACGGTACGCGCCGAGCCATCCCACAAAAGCCGGAGAGCATAATGGCTGGATGTTGCTTTCTTATAAAGGAAAAGTAAAGGTATCATCTTCGAAAACACAGGTCCGCAGAAGTACCACCACAGATGATGAAGTTGAAATCACGGAAATGCCATTGAAAGAGAATGAAAATGGGGAATTACTTTCCGAAGTTCTTACTGATGAAAGTCCGAAATCCTTTTGGGTGGCAGAAGCGAATGATGATCAGCAATGGATTGAAATTGAAATGCTGAACCCGGGAAATATCTATTCTGTACAATTGAATTTTCATGATTATGAGTCGGGAATTTATACACGTGTAGACGGACTCAAACATCGATTTACTATAGAAGTTTCAGAAGATGGCGAAAATTGGAAAAAAGTAGTAGATAGAAGTAATAGTTACAAAGATAGCCCAAATGCCTATATAGTTTTGGATCAGCCAGTAAAGGCTAGGTATGTTCGTTACAATAATATCGAAGTTCCGGGTAACAATTTTGCCCTGTCCGAAATTAGGGTATTTGGTAAAGGTCTGGGTAAAAAGCCATCAAAGGTCAAAGGTTTTACGGTAAACCGCAAGGAAGATCCAAGGGATGTTGGTTTTAGCTGGGATGCAGTAAAAGGTGCCCAGGGATATAATATTCGCTGGGGAATCGCACCGGATAAATTGTACCAATCCTGGTTAGTTTATGATGTAACTGAGCACTTTATGAGATGCCTCAACCGAGACCAAAAATATTATTTTACCATTGAAGCTTTCAATGAAAATGGTATTTCAGAAAGATCTCAAATCATAGAAGCAAAATAAGGACTGTAACTTTTAAACGGATTTATCTCTTCTGAATATCCTTACAATATTGAAAATCAGGATACAAAAAATCACCCAGATAAAACCGGCCAGAAATCCTCCAATAATGTCTGATGGAAAGTGTACGCCCAGGTAAATACGGCTAATCCCAATGCTCAGTATTATTATGATCAATAATAAACTGATCAGGAATTTATAGAATTTCCTGATCTTAAAACTATTGATGAGGTAAATCAGAAATCCATAAAATGCCATGGCCATCATGGCGTGCCCACTGGGATAACTCAGGGTTTCTACTTCCACTAAAAACTCTGCATCTGGCCTGGCACGATTAATAAGTCTTTTCAGCAAGAGGTTCGAACTTAAAGCTAGCACGAGCACCAGGGCGATCTGCCCAACGAATTTCCAATTTTTAAAGATGAGGTAAAAAAGGAGCGTGCATAAGGTGAAAACTACAATATATCCAAGTGCATCCCCAATGTTCGTAACGCTTATAAAATAGGTGGTAAGCCAATCCTGCCGCCAGCTAATAACTTCTGAAGTTACCGCTCCGTCAAAACTACCCATGAAATCTGTTTTCAGGGATTCCGTTAGTTTTATAAAGATCTTGGTTCCTGCGATAAAAATGATCAAAGCGATGATGACCGTGATGATGTATGGTAACTTATGATCATATTTTTTAAAGTTCCGGTAGATGAAATCGCGGATAAAACGAAGAAATTCCAGGAGCTGTTTTTGCATAGAATTCTGATTGAAGACTGGTTCTTAGAAACCTGAAAATTAAGAATACTGTTGAAAATCACTGTTAACATTAGCCTAATCTATTATTTGTTCGAATATTTATGATAATTTCAGGTTACCAAAAAGGAAGTATTTATGGGTTACAAGAATAAGAATTTCCCAACCGGGTTTCAGAAATTTTTGCTGTCAGTTTTACTGATCGTTTTTTTTACTGCACAGCTAAAAGCCCAGGATACCAGTGAGACAAAACCGGTGGATGGTACGGTGCAGACTATTGGTGATGTGATTCTTTATACTCTTCCGGTCGCTACGCTGGGAACAAGTTTTATAATTGGTGATGGAAAAGGAGCCTGGCAGTTTACAAAAGGCCTTATTCTTACTGAAGCGGTTACTTTCGGACTTAAATGGGGAATAAATAAACCAAGGCCAGATAACAGCAACGATAATTCTTTTCCTTCAGGACATACCTCTACCGTTTTTCATAGTGCTGGTTTCGTACACAGCCGTTACGGTTTTAAATATGCCATTCCTTCTTATGCGCTGGCAGGATTTACCGCAGCAAGCCGGATAGATTCTAAAAAGCATGATATTCTGGACGTTTTGGCTGGTGCAGCAATTGGCCTGGGGAGTAATCTTATTTTCACTTCTGAATATCAGCAGGAACACCTGAAACTCACGTATTCCAATTTTGAAGGCAACAGGATGATTGGTTTCCGCTTTGAATTTTAAAAATGCCTTTTATCACAATGATTAGCCCTTGCTATGGATAATTTCCTTTAATGCAAAAAACTGTTCTTTTTCTTTCAATTCCAGGCTAATAATTCCATAGGTGCCTCTTGCGCCATAAAGTGCTTCTGAAACTTTATCGTCTTCGAGTTCCAATTTAGCGATTTGTTCAGAGTTTAGAATAGACATTATCTTGTTGAATTCTTCAGGGTTAAGATTAGCAGGCAAAATCAGCGGTTTCTTAGATCCAAAGTTGACGAAATACAGAGGCCTTACGCTCGTGGATGCTTTATATGGCTCCACTTTTTTCGTTCTTCCATGTGGATTTGCAGGGGCGTATTGCACCTGTCGATCTTCGGTAATTCTATATTTTAGAAGGTTAATTCTTCCTGCCTGGTCTGATTCTTTAAATTCCCTGATCCATTCAGCATTTTGATCGAAGCTTGTGATGAAATTTTCAGATTCCTGGGCCGTACCACAATGAAGTCCGATTATTAAAAGTAGTAAGGAGATGTATTTAAAAATAGAAATTGTGATGATTATTTAATTAGAATATCTGAAATCAGGTTTTTATATTCCTGGATATTTCTTTCATATTTTTTGCGCAGGTGTATCAATAAAAAGACCTCAGCTACAAAGACTCCAATCCCTAACAAATAAACTGAAATGCCTTGAATTTTACCGGAGAAAAGTACGGCTAGCAGTCCGATACCTAGCAAAATATCCGTACCTATAATTATCTTCCATAGAATATGCTGCTGAAAAGAAACCTGTACTTCAGTTTCGTTTGAGGAGCCGTTATTTAGCAATTTTCCGTCTACGATAAGATTGTTTTGATAGATCAGATACCAGGTATACATAATTCGCTTTCTCATTTTAAAATTGATCACCGATTTATTTTCAGATTCAATATTGAAAGAAAAATCATTGATTGGTTTCAACGAAGACTTCAGGCTTTCCATAATAGATATAGGATTGTCCTTAATTTTAAAGCTCCAGTTTTTCATAAATAAGAGTTGATTGCGGTGAAAACCTTACTTGAAATCCGTCGGTTTCCGCATATTATCCTTAGTAAATTTAAATTATTATTTGGATTAGGATTGGAAAGGTCGTGAGATAATAATTTATTAGCCTAAAGGAATGTAAAACAGCTAACTCTTTTTATCTATTTTTAATAGGACAAACGCCTGACTCAAGGCTGTGAGAAGGGTTGGACCAGTTTCGTCAAAATCAACCTGGATCTCACCATTTTTTCGGTAGAGGCCGTGAATGTTGATCTTACTACAGCAATAATTGTAGAATTCTCCAATGATGATCACCAGATTATCTGATTCAAAATCGTAGTTCTGGTTTTCCAATATTTCAGCCCGGCCTGGATTAAAATTTTCGATCTGTTCTAAAAAACCCAGCCATTCTTCTTCACTTTTGAAAACCCTGAACTGTTTCTGAATTCTTTCTTCTTCTGTATAACTAAAATCACCTTCGTAGAGAATCTCAAAGGGAATTTCTGCTTTTGTCTCCTCTTTAGAACAGGCATTCAGGATCAAAAACAGGCAGAAAAATAGAGGTATTTTCAAGTGTTGCATCATATTCTATTTTATTAAATACAAGAACTTGGAACTGATCAAATCCTTCTTAGCAGAAACTTACCTAGATTGAGCTTCAAAATGAGTTCTTCCTGGGTCAATTTTAAAATATTGAAGCGAAAGGGTTTTTCTTCTATACCTGATAAAATAAGTGTTTTGGAATCCGGACTCAACTTCCATGTTCCGGTTTCTTTTTCGCCCGGCATAGAGGTTTTAAACTCTCCATTTTTGTTGAATTCAAATTTCCACTTATCGATTACTTCAGCCTTCATATAGGCCATTGCATTTTCGTCTATACCTTCATTTAGGGCTTTTTTGAATACCCACTTTCCAATAAGTTGATCACTGGTTTGGGCATTAAGATTAGAGGCTGCTATGCTTACAAATAGTAAGGTGAAAAGTACTTTTTTGAACATGTGTTTCTTTAGTTTTATACGTAAGCTCAATTTAATAATATTAATTATAAAGCATTATAAACAACATTTTCTAATTTTTACCCTTTTCTCTATCTGAGCTTTTGATTTTCTTCATTTCAATTTCCTGAAACCAGTCCTGTACATCAATATTCAATTTAACGGTGTTGAGAAAAAATCTTTGATTGTTTACTTTTTCGCTATACGCAGAAAACATTTCAGCATTGATATCTGAAACATATCCTATCTGCAGGTTCTCATCAGCAAAAATCCTGTAGATGATAGTTTCATCAAGATGGAAAGGTTTGTTGCGAATTATACGGGAAACTTTTTCTTCAAATTCCTGAAACGAAGTTTTTTTCAGTTTCTATATAGATTGTTTTAGTAATAGCGATGTATTCCGGTGGTATCAATAATATAACCTCCAAGTTCTTCATAATTATTCACGAATTTCCTGAAATAAGCTTTGATTTCAGGATCGGCATCGGGATGTATTTCATCTAATATAATTTCTTTGGAAATGCCATCCTTTTCCACATATATGTAATAATCGATATCTGCCCAGGCCTGGACCATATCTTTATCCTGAACTTCGCCATTTAAAAGGCTAGAAGGGATGTTTAAAAGTTCTGAAACCTTCTCAAATTCATCTGCACTGAGTTCTTCTTCAAAAGTAGTATTAGACCATTTACCGTATTCGTCAGATTCCCGGTCACCGTCCTTATACAATCCTGAACTGTTGATCATATAAAGATTTCTGCAATCACCGGCACACATCCCGTAAACCTGCCCGAAGATCACTTTTGCTGCATTGTTTTTATCAGTGTTTGATGGCTCATCACTCCTAGAACATCCAGAAATAGTTATTAGGAGAATAAGGATAATAGCAGCGTTTTTCATGGTATCTGTTTCTATATAGATGAAAGTTGGTTAAAATAGTTGCGTAAAATTTTTTGATAATTTCTTTTAAGACTCTGAAATACTAAATTTTAGCCTGTAAATAATTATAACTATTTGAGCTTTAAATTTATTCAATAGTAATATTGATCACTTTCCTGTTCAATGGTCGGCTCACCGGTTCTATGATCTCAATTTTCGAGATGCTCTTTAAGGCAATTCTATAATTTTTATGCTCCAGCAAGAAACCGTTTACATATATCCCTGTATCGGGGTTTAAGCTGAAAAATTCATTCAGCTCTTCCTGAGTTTTGATTTTTAGTACAAACTCAGTTTTAGCCAGCATTATTCCGCCCTGTTCATTATCAAAGAACAGATTGTTTTCAGAGCTCAGCCTCTTATCTTTCTGAACCTTGATCACTTCAATCTGATTGTTTGGAATGGATTCCAGTAGATTTAAACTTCCAATGATTTCATCATTCAGAATCAGGACCATATTCTGGTTGTCCCTGATGTACATATTTTTTTGAATATCCTGCGCGTTGGACGAATATCCAATCACCAGGAATATCAAGAGTAATTTTATTCTTTTCATATAACGGTAACGACTATTGAAATAATAATGTTGTTGAATTCGGACTTTAATTTATGATATACAGCAAAGTTTCAGATTTTCGAATTTTTAAAAACCTGGAAAATTATATTGTTGAATTTGAGTATTTTAGACGCTGTAGTTTTTCAAATTTGAATGTTGTAAATCATCATCCTTCAATGTTTAATTATGGCAAAAGATCTTTATCAAAATATAGTTTCAACAATAATCATATCGGTTTTAGGCATTTGCAGTTTGCTAGGCCAGGAAATTGAAACCGAACGAATTCAATTTGAAAATGGCAGTAATTCCACAATAATCGAAGACAGGATCATCGGCTCCGAAATTGTAGATTATCTTTTAAAAGTGCAGGAAGGCCAGGCCTTGAATGTTAGTATGGCGACAGATAATGCAGCCAATTATTTCAATATCATGGAACCGGAAGAGGAGTACGTGGCTATTTTCAATGGTTCTGTAAGTGAAAACATTTTTGAAGGTGTTCTCAATAAAAGTGGGGATTACAGGATCAGGGTTTACCTGATGCGCAGTGCTGCCAGGAGGAATGAAAAGGCTAATTACAGGTTGGAAATTATTGCCAGCCCGCCGGAACAAGATCCTGAACCTTCAGCTGCTTTAACAGGCAACAACAGTTACCATGCCACCGGAAAAATTCCCTGTCAGTTAAATGCTGAAAAACCAGATGAAAATTGTAATTATGGGGTGATCAGGGAAGGTGATGGCAGTGGAAAAGTTCTTATCACTGGTCTAGACGGTATTTCCAGGATCATTTATTTTAAGAATGGTAAAGTAACCGGGTTCGTAGGGCCGGGGAATGAAAATGCCAAGTTGGAATGTTCCAAAGAAGATGATCTTTACATTATTGAAGTTGGTGAGGAACGATACCAAATTCCGGAAGCAGTGATCTACGGAGGATAATTATTCCAAATCCATATTTTACAGCTAATTTAATAGTTAAGAATTTAGACTGCCAGTTTACAGTTTCCTGAGATCAAAATCGTTGATCCAGGTAATCCTTTAAATAGATCATAATTAGAAAACTAATGAAAATAGAGATCGCCATAAACCTGATCTGCCTGAAAAATTCTCTTTTAGCATTGGCCTTGATCTGGGCTATCACTTTTTCAAACTGATGTTTCTCTATTTTTTCAAAGAGTATTCCATCGGTTCGAATCTTATCTACATAAATATTATCCCTGATGTCTTCTTTGAACTTTGGCCGATTAGAATACAGAAGCAATTTATTATGCTCGTGTAGACTTTTTGGACCTCGTTCAACAGCCATAGCTTAAATTTTATTATTAATTGTTAGTCAGAGTTTTAATGCTCTTCTTAAAGATTAATAAAATTTTTTACGGCTGATTATTGAGTTCTATAAACGTGATTTTAATTGTCTAAATCGTGGTAATAAATCTTAGCAGCTTCTTCGATTTCATTGTCCAGATCAGCATCGAATTTCAACCCAAAAATTTTCCACTCTTCATCAGGTTTGTAAAATTCAAAAGTAAATCGAATTGGCTGGCGATCATATTTTCCCAGGTAACTCAATAATACAAAACTATCACCCAGCTTTTTCTCTACGAGCAGTTCGTAACCATAAAATTCTCCTACAAAATCCTGGTTTAAGCCCTCCATTTTATTTTTAAGGTCTGTAATGGCATCAGCGGCGCGATTCATCCATTCGTTTGTTTTATAAAGATTATCAACTGCTGCGCTGGCTCCGTCCTGCTGATATTCTGTAAAGAATTTTTCAACCTGCTCTTTTGGATCTTTCTGGGAGAATGCATTAAGGCTCGTTAACAATAATAAAAACAGTAGTGATTTTTTCATTTTGAATTTTATAAAAGGTATGTTAGTATTGGTAAATGATGATCTGTAGAATGCTTTTGCAAGCTATCGAATCTTAATTAGTTCGTTCAAGATATAACCGCCTGAGCTGTAAAAGCAATTGATATGCATACAAAATAGCGATGAGTGCCATGATACCGCAAATAATATATTCTGCTTTTTGGTAATAAGTAATTCCGCCTATAATGCCGAAAAAGATCCACATCAGGTTTGCCAGGAGATCAATAGTTTTAATGTCCTTTTGCTTCATCTGTTCTATTTTAGGTTCTCAATTTCATAGGGTTTCCGCGGAAAACCGTAGAGCACCATTTTATTTTCAGTTATCTCTTTAATAGGAACTATTTCCTGCCTTTTTCCCAATTCGTAAATCGAAATAAAATAGGTGGAATCGATCTTTTCCAGGTAAATTCGGGTATCCCTGGAAGTTGGCGGACTACTACCTCGATCTTCTACAATTCTCTCATCAAATTTAATTTTGATCTTTTCTCCGTTCCAGTTGAATTTAAATTCCAGTTTCTCTATAGCTGCTTTTTCCAGCGCTGTTTTTGTGGGAACAAGTCGAACAAAATCCTGATTGATCGTTAGTTTCTCATCTTCAGCTTTTAGTCGAAATCTGTTTTCATTTATAAAATCAAGATCCCAGGTTTGCCCATTGCTGAACTTTATCTGATGATTATCTGTTTGCACGGCAAAGCTGGAATACAATTTATCAAAACTGTAATGTTTTATGCTATCCTTTTGTATTTCGAGGATGAGATGCTCAGGAATGATATAAGTATCCCCTTCCTTGGTAAAAAACCATTTGCCTTTTAGATCCTGGGCATTACCTGAAATCATCACCATACAAAATGTAATTAAGCTTATTATTTTCTTTTTGTGTCTCACGCTTACGTATAATTTTCTTGTTTCCCGATTAAAAATGCTTCAGGCTAGTCTTTTTATAAGTTTTTCTATCTGCAACAATTCGGTCTTATTGATAAATTTCAGGGTTTTAAAGAAAAGGTTATTATCAAGTATCTCAATTTCGATTCCTTCAACATTACTGAATTTTTCCAGGATCTGGTTAACCCTGAAGATGTTATCAGATTTTTTAAATGTAAAAGATTCGTAATTCTTTAATTTCAGGGCATCCTCTTTTTTAAATATATCCAGGAACTTTTCGGTACCAGATTTTTCTCTTAGATAATGATGCCCCAGGTTGGTTTTTAATTTCATCCATACCATGATCTGTGACTCATTATAGGTAGTTTCAAAATACCCCGGAACCTTATCTACTATCACCACCGCCGGCATGAATATAAAACCATGGCAATATTCTATTTTAAAGCAATTGGAATAACTCCAGTCATCGTATTTCGAAAAGATCCTCGTGTTTTCCAGCAACTCCAATTCAGCTTCAGAAAAGCGGTATCTCTTATAATCTGTGCTTTTCCTCAGATAATTGATGGCGCGCTCCGCATCTTTTTCTTCCTCGGTATGCAGCTTTTCTATTTCTGTTTCCGGGATAGTGCTGTATTCATTATCGTGTTTTATCCAGTGTCCAGATTCGGCTTGTTCCAGGGTTAGTTTTGCACCTGTTTCGGGCTCAATGATATACTCATCTGCCAGGCTTTCATTGATCCTTTTTTCATATTCCCTTTCAGCGCGGGTTCCCCTGAACATGATCTTTAGAAGCTGGTATAGGAGGCTAATTCCAATTGCTGAAATTGCGATATAAAATATGATTTCTCCTAATTTCAATGTTCAGAAATGTATTTTATAGCTGTTACGACTCAAAATTAAATTAACTGGAAATGATTCGATGGTCAAGATAATTATTTTCTTTCTGTTGGTTGCTATGCTGTTTTTCGTTGCTGTCGTTTTTCAATAATTTCAATTCTCATTCGATGATGTCTTTGTAGAATGATCGGATAAAAATTACCAATAAAATTTATCAATAATGTAAAAACAGCTAATTTGGTCAATCCTATTAACAATAGATAGACGCCTAAAAATGAAATAATTACGAATGGAATTAAATGCCCAAATTCAGATTTCATGGATTGCTCTATCAAATTTGGAATTCCATTTTTTTTGCCGTTAAAATATCTTTCTCTTTGTTTTTTATTTTTCCATAATGTAGCCAGCAACAACTTTCTGAATAGATCAATTCTTAATTGATTATAAGTTTTCTTTAATTTTTTCGGATGGGAGATATGGTAATATGAATTTGGTAATAATTTTTGTGTAGGCAAAGCAAAACCAGCTAACGCAAATATTCCAGTAATAAACATATTAATAAGCCAGGCTATAAAAATTGCCAGCCAGTACGAATCAATGTTTAAATTTTCGATCGCGGTCAACAACTTATAGGTTTGTAAAATCAAAAAAATACTTCCGAGTATAAGTATTATTTTTTTTATCATATCTAAGACCTTATTCCTGAGATAAAGCTAATTGTCCTGGTTGTTGCAAAGTTCCAAAATGATGCACACCGGTCATTACGTTGAATGATTTCTTATTTAATGTAGTAAGTTATCAAATTCCGTTGAGATACTGCATATAAGACGCGCTAATCGGCTTTTGGAAAATTTTTATTCGACCGCAATATCTAGATCAGCAATAGTCCGATATTTATCATAGAATTCTTTTTCGGAACTATTTTGTTGTTTAATCAAATTTGAAAAATACTGCGTAATTTTTTCTTTTTCTGCGGATTTATCTGATAACAGATCATTGTTTTCATTGTCAAACACCATAACAGAAGCATATATATGTTTCCACTCTTCAAGTCCGTACGTATAGACATTATATTTTTTTCCATTTGAGAATAGATCTATATTCTTCCAAACCAAAATTGGATAATCTCTATTACCTGGATAAATTGCATCATCCCAAATGCCGAATTTATCATACATGACTTTTTGAGTATAAAAGGCAGAATTTACACATTCAAATCTAATTTCATTATAGGAGACAGTATCCCCCTCAACGATCGATTTATATTTTTCATTTATAATTTCGGAATAATCATTCTCATAAATCCTGGGGCATTTGGATTTTTCTGATTTCTGGATCGAAGCACATCCAATGAGCCCTAATAAAAGGATTGGGTATAGATTTTTCATAATTAATGTTTTTAACGACGCCAAGCGTTTATCGCACGTTGGCGGAGTAATGTACTCGGAGTTGTCGGCTTAGTATTGGTTTGTTGGTCAATTTAATTATTTTCTTACTAACGGTTCAGCTTATTGGCGATTTACATTCTTTGGAAAGAGACGTGAACGAATAGTTCCATTTTCAATATTTCCTTTTCAAGTTTTCTTTATTGGAATTGATATCCCTAAAGCGATGGCTCCTGAAAACTGTTCAACGGCTGGATGATAATAATATGTAAAACCTAAATCAAAATTATGTTTTGGACCTAATTCTAAGCCTATTGAAAATGGTATATGCATCAAAATGCCATCTTTTGATAAGTTTGTTAGTGGAGTTATTGTTTCAAATTTACCAATGGAAGCACCTATCCCTAATTCAAGATATGGAGCTACCCATGGAATAGGAGCAGTTATTCTTCCTTTACCTCCGATCATTAAGGCTTTTGAAGTAGTTTTATATAATTCATTATCAGAATCCTCATAGGTTAGAATTAATCCTGCATAAGGTCTTAAATCTATCCATTCCTTTAAATTAAAAATATATTCTCCCTGTGTAAAAAAACCAGAACCTACTACATCAGTTTCATCGTACGGTGCGGAAATCCCGTATCCGATTGATAAATTTAAATTTTGACTCTCTTTAGTCTGCCCCATTGTTTTTTGAATACCAAAAATTATGAATATCAGTATACAAGGGTATGATTTGAACTTTTGCATTTTCTCAGACTAAGTTTTTCAATCACAAACATACATCATAAATCTTCACAACGGTTTCAATTATGGCAAGTCACAGGATTGTGTATAGGAAGGTGCTAGTTAAATTGTTTTGTTTTGTGATTTCTAAAATCAATTTTTTTCTGGAATACCTGTAATTTGCGATATAACGTTGTTGTAGCAATTTTTTTTGAGATTATAATTGATTAGAACGTCAACAGCATTGCTGATCACCAATAGGTCTTAGGAGATTTCGCGAATAATATTGAAAGTAGTTACTTCGGATTATTTTCTGGCACTGGAATCATGATATGTGCATAGGGTGTTCCGGCCCACATAACCCAGGGTCCTCCATTGTTCATTTTTGTTGGCAATCCTTCAAGAATAGATTTATCTGGTGATACTACAATAATATGCGGTACTTGATGTTCCATCCATTGATTTTCTGGTGTAGCGATTGTATCCCAGGGATTGGCATTACTTCTTGGTGCTCCACCTTTTAAAAAATACCCGAAACCTGTCTTGGTTATGTTAGGTTCTCTTTTTTCTTTAACCGCCGTAAAAAGTTCAATTATTTGAGAATCTACACACATTGGGTTTTTTCCTGGCATATGGGGATTATCAGGAAAGCAAGTCCAATCATTATTGCCTTCTCGAAGAACAATTTTTTTTCCTTTCGGGTCTTTTGGATAGTCAAGAATAGTTGCATTTGCAGAAATGGAAGTCGGGGCTGCACTCATGGCCTCTTTTATTTTTAAATCATTGGTTTGTGCAATAATACTGGTTCCTAATGTCATAAGTAGGATTACTGTTGAGAATAAGATTTTATTTTTCATGTCAACACATTTTTAAACAACTGAATAACAGTAATATACGTAATTATATATTGAACCTTTGCTCATTAATTTGAAAATTCTAGAAAACGGTCTCGGTTATCGCAAGTTGAAGAAATCAGGATGAGGGTATTTCGGCTCAAGGTTTGTCTATAGAGGTTTTCGGTAACACCCGTAATTTGAAATGAACCGCTGTTGTAAGCCGTTTTTTATTTTATCTGAACTGTTTCGGATTTTGTCCTATGCTAGCAAGTTCAGAAATTTCTTTAATACGTTTTTCTCTCGTTTCTTGTCGTTTGGCTGAAGCAATCCAGTATAACAGCATCTTTTTTTTGGACTTACTAAGATTTTCAAAATAATTAAAAGCATTTTTATAACTCATCAATGCTTTTTTAAAGTCTTTAGGTATAATTAATTGCTCTATTTGATCTAAAATTTTCCATGAACCGTTTTGTTTGGCTATCTTAATACTGTGCAGGCCTGCTTCTGTCATTAATCCGCCTTCAATGAGCTGGATCACTTTTTCCTTATTAATTTTGGACCATGTACTATTAGGCTTTCGTTTTGAAAAATATTGTCGATAACTGAAATCGTTAATTGTTTGTTTTTTGCTGTCAATCCAACCAAAGCAAAGAGCCTCATCAACTGCATCACTCCAACTGATAGACTCTTTTCCTGATTTTTTGTTATAAAACATAAGCCATACAGATTGCTTGGCTTTATGATTCTTCAATAGCCAATCTCGCCAATCCGTACGGCTCTGTAAATAATATGTTTCTACGTTATTACTTGACAACGGTAGCTTCTAATTCTACTGTTAAAGTAGCAAAAAGCCCTTTAACTTCAAGTAATGTTGTCGCTTGTCTTATACCATACTTTTGTAAAAATGGTGCATACACATCCATACAAGTTGTGAAAAAATCTTGTGTTGAAGTTGTGTAAACATTCAATCTTACAATGTTCTTGCATTCATAACCCGATTCTTTGATTAACTTTTCTAAATTCTGAATCGTTTGGATTAATTGTGAGCGCATATCAGCATTGCTTGGCACTCCATTTTCGTCTATTGAAACCTGTCCGGAACAGTACAGTGTTCCTTCTATATTTTTCACCTCTACTGCTTGAACTGAATTAGTTTGCTCTCCCCAATTCCAGGGATCTATTGTTCTTTTTTCCATTTTGATAATGTTACTCGTTAAACTTGAAGCAAAAATAAAATGGGATTGCGACAGCCTTATGTCAGGGGTAGAAATGAGTCTAATAAAATTTATCAAAGTATTCCTGCAAGGTCATTTTATGTGGTTCAAAATGTTTGTCGAGTACTTGCAGTTTTTTAATTCTATCTAAACGGAAAAAACGAAATTCTTCACGTAATCGGCAATATGCAATCAGCAGCCAATTTTCTGTACTTAATAAGGCAAATGGTTCTAAAATACGAGTGGTCAATTTCTCGTCAGCATTTACATAGTTTATTTTGGTCTGACGAAAATTCGTTAAGGCAAATTGGAGTTCGGAAAGGTTGTTACTGTTTCTTTCTCGGTTTAGATTTTGGTCATACCTTGTCCTTTCTGAAAGCAAATTCACCTTGTCTTTCTGACCGTATCTTAAAACTGCTTTGATTTTTTCAATCGCTTCTGAGTAATCTTTTATAAATGAAGTGTCTTTGTTATTTAGAACTAATTGTTCAGCCATGATTAGGGCATTGGCCTGGGCTTCCGTAAACATCACTGGTGGAATTTTATATCCCTCCATTAAGGAGTAACCCTTGCCTTCTTCAGTAATAATGGGAATCCCAGCTTGTTCCAAAGCTCGAATATCTCTGTAAATCGTCCTAACACTTACTGAAAACTTATGCGCTAATTCTGTAGAAGTCAAAAGTCGTTTCGTTTGTAACTGCGTTAAAATTGCAGTTAGTCGTGAAAGTCGATTTGTTTCATTTTCGTTCATTATTTATCTTTGAATCTTCCTCAAATGGCTTACAACGGTTACGGTTATCGCAAGTTGCGGGAGTAGGGACGCTGAGTTGTCGGATTAGCTATTTTCTTCTATGGTCTCTAAAATTAGAATTTTTTGAGGAGATTCCGTTATTTGCGATGAACCGATGTTAGGCAAAGTATTTTTTATGTTATCTCTTACCATTCGAAGAACATTTCTCACATTCTTATAATTTTTGTCTTGAATATATTTCCAAGTTAAATAGTTCATTTCATCCTTTTTCTGGGCTGCTGATAGTTTGAATTGTTTTCCATCTTTCTTTTTTACTTCTTTCTCCTTTTGAATTTTTTCATATCTATCCTTGATTAGTTTTTCATCCGTATCTAAAATTGTACAGCGATGTGATTCATCATTTCTAATCTCTCTTAAATGAGTAATCTTCCTCTTATATGATATGTGCTGATCAAAATAAAATTCCTTTTCAAATAAGTAAACTAGTGTATTTATATCAAAACTTCGAACAGTTTTAAAATTGTTAAGTTGCCTTAGTCTATCTTCTTTGTTAAGTTTTTTTAATTTTTTAAATCTATCTCGAAAACCAGGATTATTATGCCACATGAAATCTTTCAAATCATCAATATCTGGAAATTTTTTCCAATAATAGAAATTCAGTAAATTTTCTATTTGATGAAAAGCAGATGTACAAAATGATATAAATGTGTCTTTTTTATTTTGATCATTTTCAGAGGCTATTCTCTCCATTTTCTCATTATCTTCTTCGATTTTTAATCGCACATTATCTTCTTCAATAAAACTGTAATCTAGAAGATTGGCTAGGAAGTTGTATCTAATTTGAAGATCTTGAACTACTGAGTTATTTTTACCTTTTATTAGTTTCAGAAAAGATAAGTGTCCAAGAAGAACTTCTTTAAAGTTATAGTTTATCTTTTCAACTGGTTGGTGTTTTTTGAATTGGGAAATAGCAAATGAGAGTCCTCCTTTTTCCCAATTATTTATCATAGCTCTAACTTTTTGCAAATACTCTCTCTTTACATTCAATTTTGTATTTACAATTAAACCCGTAACCTCCTGCCTTTGCATAAAATTTCTAACTCGGGTTTTGTTAGGATTTACTTTGAAGTTTTCTGATTCAATAATTGTTTCAATTTCTTCTATAACATTTGAATCGAATACGTTCCAGTTTGATGAAAAACTTAAATCATCAGCATATCTGGTATATTTTAATCTTTTTTCTTTACAGTAAAGAACAACCTTCCTGTCTAACTTTTGAGTAACAATATTTGATAATATTGGACTAGTAGGAGCTCCTTGAGGAAGACTGTTTTTATAAGTTCCTAAATTTGCTATTAAAAATCCTATTGTTTCCCGATTATCAACTAGATCAAAAGGTGAAAGTTCCAAAACTGTTTTAATTCGTCTGAATGGGATGGAAGGGAAAAAATCTTCAATATCGATATTCAACAAGTAATTTTTATTGATATGAGGTAATGCATTTCTTTTAATATCTTTTCCAAAAAGAAATCCATTTGTTGAGTAGTTGGATTGACCTTCAAAAACTATTTGTAATAGAATGTTTAATAGACTTTGAACTCTTTTCAGTCTAACATCTGGCGATTTAATTTTTCTATATTTTCCGCTTTTTTTTGGAATTTTAAACTCTTCATACCTATTCCCTTTTGGTTTTTGAAAGGTAATAAAGATGCGGTACGGTTAATGGCTTCTGACGATCTTTAAAAGCCCTAAGTTCAAGGTAATTTAGCAAGGAAACAAACTCTGTCAAATTCTCTATTTGATCAAATCTTTTCCTTGTATTTTCAATTAAAAGTTTATCTAAAAAGACACCAGACATATTCACTTGTGTATGAGCTTTGTTAAGTCATATTTCATAAAAGTAATAATATCAACTATAAGAAGTGAGGGCGAGAGCATCTATAAAGGGTTAATTATATAAAGATATAAATGTTTAGAAGAAAAAAGTTTTAAATAACTTTAATCTAATTCCTCACCTTAGAGTTTACATTTCGATATCGCAATGCATAATCAATATTTCTCTGGTGTCTTTGTTTGTCAAATCTAATCAAAATAAAATATTTCGCCAACGGTCTCGGTTATCGCCAGTTGGCGGATTAAGGGACGCGGAATTGTCGGCTTGGTATTTGGTTGTTGGTCAAGTTAATTATTTTCTTACTAACGGTGCCGCTTATTGGCGATTAACCGTTGTTTTACAAAGTTTTTTACCTTTATTTATTATCTACCTGAAATCTTTTGAAATAATTAAATACTGTCATGGCTAAAATTTATGTTTTATCATTAATTATAACAGTTTTTTCATTTTCTGATTCTTTAGCTCAAAATGATGAAGTATTTATTATTGCAGGCTCAGTTTATGATAGTCAACAAAATACTATTTCAAAGGATAAGATAATTCATGTAAAAGGAAATAAAATTCTGAATGTTGGGAGTAATATAAAAATTCCTGAAAATTCTAAAACTATTGATCTTTCCGGTTACTTAGTACTTCCTGGTTTTATTGATGCTCATACACACGTTCTATTTGATCAATCTCCCAAAAAAGATTTTGCAGAACATAGTATTAGCACACTAATTCTTGAAAATCAATCTTTAAGAACTCTAAGAGGATCTGCTAGAGCTAAGTCATATCTTGATGTAGGAATTACCTCGATTAAAGATCTCGGGAATTCCGGACAATTTCTTGATATCGCTATAAGAGATGCGATTAATGAAGGTACTATTGAAGGTCCCCGTATTTTTGCCGCAGGGCAAATTATGTCTGGTCCTGGGGGACAAATTTATGGAGTACAGAGTGAGCACGAGGAAATTGTAGACTTCGAATACCGCATAATTGAAAGTCCGAATGATGCTATTAATGCTGTGCGAGAACATATTAATCAAGGCGTTGATGTAATAAAAATTTGCGCAGACAACTTACCGAATAATACAAGATTAACAAGTGATGAAATGCGATCTATTACTGAAACTGCACATGAATATGGTTTGACGGTTACAGCTCACTCCGTTAGTAATAGATCTGCTTGGGAGGCTGTTAAAGCGGGTGTTGATGGAATTGAACATGGATTTTTCCTGGCTGATTCCACTTTAGGTTTAATGGCAGAAAAAAAAGTTTTTCTAGTTCCGACTGAAAATAGTAGAACTTATATGAATCGTTATTATGAAATTGAAGGTTCTAATCCAGAGGAACTATCTTGGATTGACGATTACATGTCTAATATGAAAGAGAGATTGATGAAAGCGATTAAAATAGGTGTTACAATTGTAGCTGGTTCAGATAACTATACAGATATTGGGGTTTCTCGAGGTGTTTCTTCTAAAGACATGTTTAGAACTTATTACGAAGCTGGAATGAAACCTTTAGATATACTTCAGTCTGCTACCTACCTTTCAGCTAGTGCTCTTGAAAAAGAAAAGGAAATAGGTGTTCTAAAAACTGGAGCATTTGCAGATATTGTTGCAATTCAAGGCGACATAGAAAATGAATTTATGAATTCTATCGAAAATGTAATTTTCGTAATGAAAGATGGGAAAGTGTATATGGATAATTCTTTGTAGTACTTTTTCTTTCGAAGTTCGAACTTTCTAAAAATTTTATACAACGGTCCCGGTTATCGCCAACTGGCGGAGTAAGGGACGCGGATTTGTCGGCTTACCTTTTTATTAGTTGGTTTCTAAAATTACACTTTTTCGGCAATACCCGCTATTTGCGATGAACCGATGTTGGCGAATGTTTTAAAAGTATATTGTGTCTTTTTTACCGGTTTTCTTATCAATTATATAAATCGGATTTTTTTCAGTTTCCAATGAATCCATGTCTATGACTTGAATTTGTTTCTCACTTTCGGTTCTTAAATCTTTACAATTTTTTAGTTGTATTCTTTTCTCAAAATCTAACAGCACGTTTTTCTTCCACTTTTGGAGATTTAAAGAATCAATCGGTTCTATTTCAAATTCAGCTTTTTGTAGTTTAACTAGATCTCCGGTATAAGTACTCCTAAGTGAAATATTTTGATCGCTTATAGTTTGAATAATTAAAGTATCAGGATTTATAAGTGGAGGAGGCTCATTTTCTATATCACTAATAATTAAAGAATTGTTTTCAATCTTACATTTATAAATCCAAACTTCTCTCCGGCTTGAATAAGTGACTAAAAGATAATTTTTAGTAATTTTAAATTCCGCATAATTGCCATTCTTACTACAATTATACCAAGTTCCGATAGCAGAATTCTCTTCATTGATAGGAGAATTAATTATTAAAAGAAATAGGAAAATGGAATATAAGATTTTCATATAAAAAATTCGCCAACGGTCTAATTTATCGCCAGTTGGCGGAGTATAGGACGCGGATTTGTCGGCTTAGTATTGGTTTGTTTATCAAGTTAATTATTTTCTGTCTAACGCTGCCGCTTATTGGCGATGAACCGTTGTTTATGCAGTTATAAATTTCCGTATTTTCCCTTTAGACCTTTTAGTAATGAATCTGGATCGTAGCTAAAACCATTTTTATAAATTTTGTAGATTTTTTTAATAGCGTTTTCGTCAAACTCCAGATCTCCATCTAAGATTATTAAATCGGCTCTTTTCCCAGTTTCTATTGTTCCAATATCTGTCCTTCCTAATTTTATAGCTCCATTTTTAGTCATTATGTTTATTACTTCCTGCGTTGTAAAACCAGCTTCTTTTAATAGTATGAAATTTCTTTGGTCCCCGAATCCTGGTAAAACATGCCGGCCTGCATCTACACCTGCTGAAAGTATTCCTCCCTGTTTATAGAATTGATACTCAAATTCCATTATTCGCTTTAAACGTTTTTCTCTGGTTTTGCCTACCTCTTTATTTGAACTATTGCTTATATTTTTGAAGTTATTACGAAATGACTCTGACATTATTTCTGCACTACGCTCATCGATGAAACTTCTTGAAGGAATACTTGCTTCATAAATACTCAGAGTTGAAGTTAGAACAGTTTCATTTTCTACTAAATTATCGAGTAGGTCTTCGACTTCTTCCGAATCTAGATCTAATTCATCTATATATTCTCTCGAACCAGAACATTTACCAACCTCTTTATCACCTCTAAAGTCTGAAACACTATTTAACCCATGTTCAATAGCATCTATACCCATTTCTGAAGCTTCTTTGAATGTAATGGAACAAAGATGCCCCGTAACCTTTAATTTATTTTTGTGAGCTTCGTCGATTACTATTTTAAGGAATTCAGGTTCTATATTTCTATATACCTTAAACCACTTGGCGCCTTTAGCTGTCCAGAATTTGATAGTATCTCTTAATTGATCTTCATTTTGAGGAATTATCATGTTCGGATTTCCACCTTTACCAGTAATATAAGGTCCACTAGGAATAATTTCAGGTCCTAAAATTTCGCCTGTTTCTATCTTTCTTGCAATTTCTATTTCCTTGCTAGGTGAAGCTGCTCCGCAGGTTTGAATAGTTGTAACACCAGAGGCTAAATATAATTTAGTTGCAATTTCCCCCAGAAAAGGATTACCGGGAATATGAAGATGATTATGAACACCAACTAAACCAGGAATCATGGTTTTTCCTTTACCGTCTATAATCCTTACACCTTTTGGTATTTTGAAATCCGAGGAATTGAAAACCTTCTTAAATATTCCATTTTCAATTAAAACAGTTGTGTTATTTTGAATTGGACCTCCAGTTCCATCAATAAGTTTTATGTTTTTTATTAAAACTTTCCCTGAATCAGACCTTTGTGCTATTACCAGGGCTACATTTAATAGAAGGATTAGGATAAAAAATAATTTTCTCAAATCTCAATTTTTATAATTGCATAGAACGGCGGTTACGGTTATCGCCAGTTGGCGGAGTAGGGAACGCGAATTTGTCGGCTTAGTATTGGTTTGTTGGTGAAGTTAATTATTTTCTTTCTAACGGTGCCGCTTATTGGCGATGAACCGTTGCTGTAAATCGTTTTGGTTATTTCAATTTACTCAATTCAGTTATTCGTTTTAATGCACTTATAAAGTTCTCTTGTTTTTTCTCATCACACCAATCAAATAAATAAATATTGAACGATTTAGTCAGTTTAACTTCTGAGTTTTCTTTGTGAATATAGTTGATTACTGAAACGTGTTTAATTCCTATGATTTCTAAAGAACGCCAAAGGTCAGATGTCGAACTTATGTTTTCTAAATTAAGATACACTTTGTCCAAAGGAATATTCCACTTCTTAATAAAGTCTGATTTTGATTTTCCGACAAAAAAAGTCATTGTAGAGTCAATTGGATTGTAGTTAGCTTTAGTATGTACTTCTAATTGATTAGCATCAGTACATTCAAACATATAGTTTTCTATAATTCCGCTTAAATAGATCATATCAGTGCTTTTTTCAATCTTCTCTTTTTCAGAGGAACAAGAGAGAATTAATAAAAACGATATTATACTGATTGTCTTTTTCAAAATGTTTTACAATGGTTGGCGGAGTAAGGGACGCGACTTTGTCGGCTTAATATTGGTTTGTTGGTCAAGTTAATTGTTTTCTTTCTAACGGTGCCGCTTATTGGCGATGAGCCGTTGTTGTAAGTAGTTTTTATTGTTGAATTTTTTTAGGTTTTCTCCATCTTACAAGAAAGATCCATAGCAAAATGAATCCAATATTCAATGTAATTATATAAAGTAATATTCCAAGTGGATTAAATCCTGAAGGTTCTTCTTGTAAAGCTTTCTCTAAAAATAGAATTGAAGTAGAAATTTTATCATCTGTAAATAGCTGGTTGTTAGCAACATTACTACCCCAATGTATTCCAATAGCAAATAAAATGGTTCCTGATCTTAAAAGCGCATTTGCGAAAACAAAGTGACCAATTATTATGGAAATTGAATAAAAGATTGCTCCAAATATCCCAATATTGAACACATTATGCAATGAGATAAAAATGAGAATAGCTATAATATTAGCTATTTTTAAATTGTAAGTTGAAATCAGTTTTTTATAGCCATAACTTCTAACTATAAATTCTTGCGTTGCAGCAGTCGGTAGAATCCAATAAAGTTGTTTTAGAATATCATAAATACTGAAATTCTCATTGAGGATAATTTTATCTCCTGTAAGAAAAGATCTTAAATAGTAACCAATAAGTACAGCTGAGATTCCAAGTAACAAACCTATTATCCAGAATATTAAGTTTTGAATTTTAAAATTGAATCCGAGTTCATTAAGATTTTTATTTTCAGTTCTGTACAATGTCCAATTTGCCAGAATAATTAATATTAATCCTACAAATGGAAATATATCTTTGATTTCTTTAGAAGGATAAATGAAGTCAGGAAGGAAAAGGGCTATAAGAACTAAGACCACAAAAAGAAGTAGTCGGCTTAAATTCGGATAGCTTTTGAATAATTTCACTTCATTTAAAAATTTCTTACAACGGTCTCGGTTATCGCCAGTTGGCGGAGTAAGGGACGCGGATTTGTCGGCTTGGTATTGATTCGTTGCTCAATTTAATTATTTTCTTTTTAGCGGTGCCGGCTATTGGCGATTAACCGTTGTTAGAGGATGTAATTTTTTCGTAATTATCTGGTAAAGGCCAATCATAAACTTTTTTCATTACCCATAAAGGTGGTAAACCTATTGAATCTCTTCTTTTGTCAACATTCTTTGGGTCTTTTAAGGGAATCATATCATAATTATGAGGATACATGCCGTAAAGTTGATATTTCTTATTCCTTACATTTAGAAATTCTTCATATCGAATCCAGAAGCTTTTTCTGATTTTGCCATTTTCAATTTCTTTATTTATGAATGGTCTAAAATAATCCCAAATCCAATTTTTTTCATTGTGGGTTCCTCTTTGGTGCCATAGTAATAATTGACCTTTTTCTTGCCATCCATATTCTTTAGTAATTTCCATCAGGCGCACAATATTTGTTGAATCAATTTTCATCATTTCTTCTTTAGAACTTCCATCTTTGCGAACTTTTTGATCAGCATCTAATAAACTATCAAGTTCTTTGAAAATCTCGGGATTTTCTAAATTGGAATAAAAATGTTGAGTGTGTCTGGAAAAATTCTCATCTAATTCTTTGAAAATTTCTTTATTTCGGAATGGATTGAACTCCTTAAAACTGTTGAAATAATCTTTATTTACATAAGTGTTCTGTAAAGCTGATTTCAGTAAATCAATAGCTTTTTCATCTTTTTTTAAATGAAATGCTGCTGCAGCAGCGTAGAAATATGATTGTTCATCTTCTTTAGGTAAAACTGCTATAGCTTGTTCTAAATGATCCAAAGCGCTTTTATATTCTTGGTCTTTATATTCAATTAGTCCTTTATATAGTAGATCATCATATTCTTCAAATCCCTTTTGTTGAGTTGAATAACTTAATACAAATAATAAAATAAAAAAATATGTAATTCTCATATGTTTGAAATTATTGCCTCTAACGGTCTCGGTTATCGCCAGTTGGCGGAGTAAGGGACGCGGATTTGTCGGCTTAGTATTGGTTCGTTAGTCAAGTTAATTATTTTCTTTCTAACGCTGCCGGCTATTGGCGATTAACCGTTGTGGTATGCAGTTTTTTGTCAGTCATCAAATCTCACATATATATTCTTTCGACAACGAACTATCCATTCATCATTTTCCTTTATTAACACAAGTAATTGTTCTTCATTACGTTTGTTATTAAGATAGACAATTGCTTTATCGTTATAAACTAAAGGTAAAGTTATAGCAGGTCTTATATTTTCACAGTCATCCACAATAGTAAAATTGTCAGTCAACATTGTTGAGTCAATGGTTCGGTATTGTGAGAACCAATAAATTTGGTCACGCATTTTTGAAATTTCATTGGGCGTAACAATTTCAGAAAATGAGTAAGTTTCTCTTTCGTTCATATCGATACAATGTCCTAGTAGATTGTCAATCACTTCCGAATTGCTTATCAGAACTCCAATTCCCATATATTGCAGAAAATTCTTATCCAAAGTCGGTTTTCCGTTTTTGTAAATTGCTTTTATGACTTCGTATCGTTCTTTTTGGATACTGTCATTTTGAGCATAAATTCCGCTCGATATTATTGTAAAAAAAAGTAATATTTTAAATTTCATCGCGATTTTTTCAAATTGCTCACAACGGTCTCGATTATCGCCAGTTGGCGGAGTAAGGGACGCGGATTTGTCGGCTTAGTATTGGTTTGTTGGTCAAGTTAATTATTTTCTTTCTAACGTTGCCGCTTATTGGCGATGAACCGTTGTTGTATACAGTGCTGAAGCAGAATTTTTATTCTACTCTTTTTAATCTTCTTAAAAATCTTTCTTTAGTTAATTTTATTTTAATCACTCCTATTTGAGCTTTGTCACCAAATAAGGCACGAGCAGTATTGCTATTAAGTGTAGATATTCCACTAATATGTTTTCCTATTTTTAGCTTTTTTATTTTTTTTACTAATTTCTTAGATGGATTATCTGGAAGAATAAATTGAGAATTATCTGATTCGATAAAATCAATATTTTCGGTTGTGAAAATGTAAAGCGGTCTTAGATTTGATTTTTCAACAAATCCCTTTTTGATATAGGTATTCCCTTTTAAATCTTTTTTAGGCGAATAAAAAACTTCTTGGTCTGAATCAATGCGTTCTTTTATTATATCAAAATTCAATTTTTCTTTTCTCAATTGCTTAAACCATTTTGCGTTATCTTCTTTGGTTAATATATACTCTTCTTCCTTGTTTTGCCCCAGAACTAAATTAGAAGTACAGAATATTAATAGAAAAAAAGTCAGAAATTTTCTCATAACTAGAAATTTTAAAAGCATTGTATACAACGGTCTCGGTTATCGCCAGTTGGCGGAGTAGGGGACGCGGATTTGTCGGCTTAGTATTGGTTTGTTGGTCAAGTTAATTATTTTCTTACTAACGGTGCCGGCTATTGGCGATGAACCGTTGTTACATACAGGTTTTTATTTCTCTTAGCTTGTAATGATGTTCCTGCATTGGAATCAAATCAATTTTATCTTTTTCTACAGATATAATCTGATAGATATTTCTTTCAGTTGTATCTTCTATTGTCAGGAAAAGAAAGAAGTTGTTTTTGATTTCTCCGATAAACCAATTTCCAACCAATGGTCTGCTTTGGTTCCAAATTGTTTCTAATATTTTGATCTTTCCATTCGGATCACTAATCGGATGAATATTATTTAGAAATTTTGTTTTGATCGAATCGTTTAGAATTCTCCAGCAATCTCCAACAATTAAATTCTCAATTTTCTCTCTTGTAGAATTTATTGTGTAATTAAGATTTAGTGGATGAAAAACTGAATTTGTATTTGAAGCAATTTCAATTTCTAGGGAATCTGTTTGATATAGTTTATACTTCGAATTTAGATTAGCAAATTCACTCTCGATAAAACTTTCATTTTGATTAATTCTAATTTGATATGAAGTGTCGGATGCGATTTGACTTATTTCATTTTGATCAAAATTTATAATTACACCCTCAATGTTACTTGATTGCCCTTCGTTTTTATTTATGATTTTGTCATTGTAAGACATCCAAATTCCTTCTAGATTTTGACCAATTATGGATTCTGAAATAGAAAATAGAAAGATTAGAAGTAGAAAATTTCTCATAAAAACTTGGATGTAACGGTCTCGGTTATCGCCAGTTGGCGGAGTAAGGGATATGGATTTGTCGGATTACCGTTTTATTGTTTGGTCACTAAAATTACACTTTTTCCTAAATACCCGGAATTTGAGATTAACCGCTGTTGTGCAAAGTTTTTATCCCAAATTATGAACTCTACCTTTTAATTTTCTTCTATTAAATTCGCTTACTCTTCTTTGATCTTGTTTATTTAATACTGCAAATGCAAAAACAGGAATAAGGAGAAATCCACCAATAATATAAATCACATAATGATTGCGACTTGATTCAAAAACGGGATTAATTAAAATCCAGGTTAAAGGTGTACCAATCAAAAAAATTAAACCAGCAATCAGTTGAGCAGATTTTGAAGGTTTTGCATATAACTGATCAATATGAAATTCATTAGAATTCTTACAATTTTTGCATTCTAAATTTTTAATTTCTCCATCTCTCATAGCAAATTCTACTCTAGTATTTGCCTCAGTTCGATAGGATACTTCATTTTTGCAATTTTTGCATTTACCGTAAACCTTCATTTTTAATTTTGTTTGTTATATAGATATTCTGTCGGTATTAGTTCAGAGTCATCTTTTAGGTACAAATTATTTTGATCGACTTCAATAATGTGATATTTCCTATTTCCTAAAATTAAAATTGAGTCTTTTAGTTCAAATTTTGTTCGATATTCTTGTCCCATTTGATTTAAAATCAAAGAATCATTTTCTTTAAATATCAAAGAAGTAACAAACTGATTTTCTTTATTATCTATTTCTTCTTTTCCATTTTCGGACAGTTTTGTATCCAAATTATTTAGAGAATTATTTTTTTCAGTTAATATCCATTTTCCCTTTAAATTGACTTTACTAATTTCTTGAGATGAGCATAATTTCATCATTAAAATAGATGTAAAAATCAGAAGGTATTTCATTGTTTAAAATTTTGCACAACGGTTTGCGGTTATCACAAGTTGCGGGAGTAGGGACGCGGACTTGTCGGATTACCGTTTTCTTTCCTGGTTTCTAAAATTACACTTTTTCTTCAATTACCCGTAATTTGAGATGAACCGCTGTTGTGCTTCGTTATTTTTTCTTTAATTCTATGAGAATTTCCTCTTGAATTTTTATCGATAAATTTTGCAAGATTTCTAATCCACCCAACCTGTCTTTATGAATATCAATCATGTCATATAGTTTCGGATTTAAACTTTTATTACTCCTAAAAGATTTTAAATCATACGTAGCAGTAAAATGGCTTTCTGCCGCTCCAGAGAAATTGGATATCCCCCTTGTATTGTTTACCTGTAATGGAATTACTTCATAATACTGAGATAGTTCATAAATAAGGTCATTGCTTAGTTGGTAAGATTGTTCAGAATATCTTTTAAGGAAATCAATCTGTCCGTAATATTCTTTCAAATTATATTTTAGATCCTCCGATTCTATATGAGATAGTAAGTTAGAGGCCATGAGTTCGTTAAACGCACTATTTAAAGACTTTATAGCCGGAGTAAAACACGCATGTCTAAATGAAGTTCCAACTAAAGAATCTATTTCTTTAGAGTTTAATTTACTTGAATGTAAGTTAAATAATACTTCAGCACCATTTAAAAAAATATCTTTTTCAGCATTGTACACATTATCAAAGTAGATTGAATCCTGTCTAATTTCCTCACTTAAATTAGTTAAAACATGGTGAGCACGTGCTAAATCTTTTCTATTTTCATTCCAATTGTTAATTTGAAGTGCCATCAAAATTCCAATTACGACTAATACAATCTCACCTAATGCGTAAATAAGATATTTACTAAACCTATTTTCAACAATTAGTTGTTGACGAAGTTTTCTAAAGAAGTTTATCATTAGAAATGAGTTTTTCTAAAGATATAATTTTTATGGATTTGCTCGTAAAATAATGAAGTACAACGGTCTCGGTTATCGCCAGTTGGCGGAGTAGGGGACGCGGATTAGTCGGCTTAGTATTGGTTTGTTGGTCAAGTTAATTATTTTCTATCTAACGGTGCCGCTTATTGGCGATGAACCGTTGTTGTAACGCGTTAATTTACCTTCACATAAGTTTGATCATAATCTTCTTGATTATCTTTTAAATCACCATTTTCGGTAAGAAATAATACGAATGCTCCTAGTGAAGTTTGATAATCATTTATAGTGTCATTATTTGGCCAATGTTGAGTCCCAAAATGTCTAAAAAACACAGCACTATCTTTTGCAACCGTGAATTTTCCTTTTTCAATTATAGTATCAAGTTCATCAGTTAAAGTGATTCTTTTCCAAGTATTATTTTCGGAAAGAGAGAGTTCTTTACTGTAAACTTTATTATTCAAGTTCCATACACCTGAAATTTCAAGTTTTTTAGTTGAATCAATTTTTTCAGAATTCGGAGTACTAATTTTTCTTTCTATAGTTTTTTCCTCTATACAACCAGAGAAAATTATTGTAGAAAAAATTACTAGAATTTTAATCAGTCGGTTTAAAGATTGTATGTTCAAATCTCAAATAATTTATGCGTTACAACTCGTTATATAAATAGGAAAATACACTTTTAGAAGGGTATGTTCCGGGATAATACGAGTTTTTATAAAACTACAGTTTTCATTTTAATCTAACCCTTAAGCCTGTCAATTTTCTATTTCTAAGGGCTTTCCCTTATTTAATCCAGCTTTCTTCGTAAGCAGTGAGTTTTATTCTCTTTTCGCAAGGATAAATTTTTAAATTTGCAGGCAACGATAACAAACACACAACAAAAACAACACAACATGCCTGCAACAGAAGCTAAGATCTTTAATTGTACCCAAAGCCGGGAACTCGCTGAAAAGATCGCTGAATTTTATGGATCCAAACTTGGGAACGTGATCACCTCCACCTACAGCGATGGTGAATTCCAGCCTTCCTTTGAAGAGTCGGTTAGAGGTTCCCGCGTTTTTATCATTGGTTCCACCCATCCGGGAAGCGATCACCTTATGGAGATGCTGCTTATGCTGGATGCGGCAAAAAGAGCTTCTGCCCGCCATATTACCGCCGTGATGCCTTATTTTGGATGGGCAAGACAGGATCGTAAAGACAAACCTCGTGTGCCTATCGCCGCAAAGATGATCGCCAGCATCCTGGAAACTGCCGGGGCCACACGTATCATTACGATGGACCTGCATGCAGACCAGATCCAGGGATTCTTTGAAAAGCCGGTAGATCACCTGTATGCCAGCACCGTATTCCTGCCATATCTTAAAGAACTTGGCCTGGATAACCTCACCATTGCTTCACCAGATATGGGTGGTTCAAAAAGAGCTTATGCCTATTCCAAAGCGCTGGAAAGCGACGTGGTGATCTGTTACAAGCAACGCGCCAAGGCCAATGTGATCTCGCATATGGAACTTATTGGGGATGTTACCGGGAAGAACGTGGTATTGGTAGATGATATGGTAGATACTGCCGGAACGCTTACCAAGGCTGCCGATCTTATGATGGAACGCGGAGCCAAAAGTGTTCGCGCTATCTGTACGCACCCGGTACTATCTGGCGAAGCCTATGACCGTATTGAAAAGTCCAAACTGCAGGAATTGATCGTGACAGATTCTATCCCTCTAAGACAGGAAAGCCGTAAGATCAAAGTAGTAAGCTGTGCTGAACTATTTGCCGATGTGATGAAGCGCGTTCAGGACAATGAGTCTATCAGTTCTAAATTCATTATGTAATCCCATTTGCTGAAGTTGTTTTCAGCAAACCTGATATTTAAGAAACTTTATTGCCGGTAAGATTCTGGCTGCGCTCACGTTCATTTTTGTTCACAGCGTAGATCTCCAGTTTTTTACCGGTCACTTTTTGAAATAGTTTCGATTTCTGCTCTGCTCCCCAGATCTCTAGTTCGGGATCGCCCATCGTGCTTAGGTAAAAATACACTTTTTCGTTGCTGTTCTTAATTTCCAGTCGTTCCACGTTCTGGTAATGACTGCGGTCCAGTCCGTCTGCTACCCGTAATAACCCGGAAAGTCTTTTCACTTTTTTCCGCATTGGTTTTTCCAGTTTTTTATATAAAAAATGTTTTTTCTTCGGAAGCGACCTGCGGTGATACCTCGCCACATTGGCCATGATATTGATCTCATCTTCGGTAAACCCGCGCAGGTCTGAATGTATGATGAGGTAAAGGGCGTGTTTATGGTGTTTACGATACGAAATATAATAGCCGATATCGTGCAGAAGTGCGGCATATTCCAGCAATTCGCGATCTGTATCTTCCAGTTCCAGTTCTTCTTGGAATTCATCAAAAAGCTGAAGCGCCATCGTGGCTACATGTCGGGAATGTGCTTCCAGCCAGTTGGTCTTTCTCAGCAATTCATGGATGCTTCTTTTTCGCGGTTCGGGAAAGCTTGCCACCATATCCAGTTTTGGGCGTTCCTGCTTGATAAAGTTCAGGATCATCCCATCTCTTAAAGCAGCTTCAGAAATTTTAATGGTCTCGATATCAAACTTTTTCAGAATATATTTTACCAGCACCATTCCCGGGTTGATGATATCGATCCTTTTTTCATCCAGCTCGCTGATCTTTTTGCGCTTTTTCCGGTCCAGCTGAATAAAATCCTTATAAAGTTCCTTGAATTCTGAAGCCGGGAAACTGAGTTCGTTCAGGCTGAGGTTGGCGGTATGCGAATTTCTGCTCGCCACCATCGCCCCGATGTTTTCCATGGTTCCGGAAGAGCCTATCATGGTCTTTACCTCGTGTTCTTTCAGGATCTTTTTGATCTCTTTCAGTTCCTTTTTATAGTGTTTCCGCAGGTTTTTGATCTCGTCTTTGGAAATAGGGTCATTCTTGACGAATTTCGCCGCCATTCTCGCCACCCCGAGTTTCAGGCTTTTATGGTAAAGAAATTCCTGGTTGTTCCCCACGATAAATTCCACGCTGCCACCGCCAATATCCACCATCAATACCATTTCCTCGCTCATGGCAATGCTGTGCCTTACTGCGTAACCAATGAGTTCAGCTTCCATTTTACCCGGGATCGCCCGTGCCTGGATGCCAATTTCATCCTGTATTCTTTGAATGAGTTCACCGCCGTTCTTGGCTTCCCTGATGGCGCTGGTGGCAAAGGCAAGCACTTCTTCCACTTCCTGGCTGTCGCAAAGGAATTTGATACGTTTTAAAGCATCTAGCCCACGTTGCATCGCTTCCTCGCTCAGGTGGTTTTCCATGCCTTTTTCTGCGAGGATCACCATCTCCTTGAGTTTATCGATGGTCCTGAAACTGCCGTCTGGATAAATATCCACGATTACGGCATGAAAGGAATTGGTTCCAAGGTCAATGGCGGCGATCCTTTTGGTGGAGGTTTTCTGGTCTTGATCGTTTTCCATGGGAAGTAGCTTCAGTTGATTGAAATAGTTGAACCTTCAATTTACTGAAATTCGGCGGGTCTGGTTGATAAGGTTATGTGAAATAATGCTTTCCCGGTTCAGATTTTCGGCGGAAAAATGCTGGCTAAGCTACAGATGTTCAGGTAGAATTATTAATTTTGACCACTTCAGAAAACTAAAGCCTGCTTCCGCAGAACTTTTTAAGCTTCAGGGTTTTATAGATAAATAAAAAAACATACTTTTGCAGCCTGAAAATTTTTATGCAAATGAAGGCGGTTCCCCTGAACTTGACGACATTTGTTAACTTAAATCATTTATAATGAAATCAATTACGATCAACGGATCTAAAAGAGAAAGCGTAGGCAAGAAGGCAACGAAAGCTCTACGTAATGCTGGACAGGTTCCTTGCGTATTGTACGGGGTAGAAGGTGATCCACTACACTTTGCAGCAGAGGAAATATCATTCCAGAACTTAGTGTATACACCAGACGTACACACAGTAAAAATCAAATTAGGAAGTGGTGAATCTTACGATGCTATCCTTCAGGATATCCAGTTTCACCCGGTAAGTGATGCGATTCTGCATATCGACTTCTACCAGATCTTTGATGACAGACCAATTACTATGGAAATCCCAATCCACACTGAAGGTGTTGCAAGAGGGGTTAAGAACGGTGGTGTTTTAAGATACAACCTTCGTCGTCTAAAAGTAAGAGGATTGCCAGGAGATCTTCCAGATTATATCGTAGCGAACGTGACTAAACTTAAAATTGGTCAGAAGCTTTACGTAACTGGAGTAGATAGTAAAGACTATGTGATCCAGCATCCAGATAACACTGTAATTTGCCAGGTTAGAACATCTCGTAACATCGTTGAACTTGAAGATGATGAGGATGAAGATGATGTAGCAGCAGATGAAGTACCAGCAACTGAAGTTGATGATCAGGCAGCTGTTAAAGAGGGAGAAGATAAAGAGTAAACTTCTTTAAATATATTCTAAAAGCATTCCTTGGTAGGTTTTTCCTATTTCGGAATGCTTTTTTTATTACAGCCGTTTTTTCTGCGGAAGGAAAATTGCGGTAGAAATTGAAATTAAAACTTCGGTTTTCGTCTTTCTGATTTAAAAGTATCTGATTAATTTTATCTTTACCAAAACACTAATTGGATGCTTTCATTCTTCGGAAGGATTTTAGGAAAGAAAGAGACCGGGGAGAAAATAGATCCCATGAAGAAATTTTTGATCGTTGGCCTGGGAAATATTGGCCCTAAATACGAAAATACCAGACATAACATTGGTTTTAAGATCCTGGACGAACTGGCTCGTGAAAAGGAAGTGACTTTTGAGACCCAGAAACTTGGTGATGTAGCCAGCTTTAAGCATAAAGGAAGAACTTTCGTGATGCTAAAGCCCAGCACTTATATGAACCTTAGCGGGAAAGCCGTGAATTACTGGATGCAAAAAGAAAAGATCGCTTTGGAAAACCTACTGGTGGTGACCGATGATCTTAACCTTCCCTTTGGAACCTTAAGATTAAAAACAAAAGGCAGCGATGGTGGGCATAACGGTCTCAAAGATATCCAGGCGCAACTCAATACCACCAAATACAACCGGTTCAGGTTCGGGATCAGCGATGAATTCTCGAAAGGGAACCAGGTGAATTATGTATTGGGAGAATGGAGCGATGAAGAGGAAAAAGAAATGCCGGAGCGTTTGAAGAAATCGGCTGAATTGATACAATCTTTCGGAACCGCGGGAGTTTCCAATACCATGAATTCATTTAACGGAAAATAGCAGAATTTGAAAGAGCATAAAGGAGCAAACTCATTCATAAGTGAACGCCAAACGGTAGTGACCATAGGTACTTTTGACGGAGTTCATGCAGGACATAGAAAGATCATAGAAAGACTCGTGAATTCTGCCAGTGCGAACAACCTGGATTCGGTGGTGCTTACTTTTTTCCCGCATCCCAGGATGGTGCTGCAAAAAGAAAGCGGCATCCAACTGATCAATACCATAGAGGAGCGTAAAAGATTATTAGAGGAAACCGGGATAGATCATCTCGTGATCCATCCATTTACGCACCAGTTTTCCAGGCTTACTGCGCTGGAATTTGTTCGTGATATCCTCGTGAACAAGCTAAAGGCCAAGAAAATAATTATTGGTTATGATCACAGGTTTGGTCGTAACCGTACCGCAGATATCAATGACCTGAAGCAATTTGGGGAAGACTTCGGCTTTGAAGTAGAAGAGATCACCCAGCAGGATGTGGAGCAGGTCGCCGTAAGTTCAACCAAGATCAGGACTGCCTTGCTCGAGGGCAGGGTAGAAAGAGCCAATTTGTATTTGAAACATCCCTTCACGCTCAATGGCAAAATAGTCAGAGGTCGTGGTATCGGGAAAGATCTGGGATTTCCAACCGCCAATCTTGAAATTGCTGACGATTATAAACTGATTCCGAAGAACGGGGTTTACGTGGTGCGAACAGAGATTGACGGAGAAACGGTGCACGGCATGATGAATATCGGTACCAATCCAACTGTGGGCGGAAAAGAAAAGACCATTGAATCTTACTTTTTTGATCTGGATAAAGACCTTTACGGTAAGGAAATCGAAATAGAAATGCTGGTGAGAATTCGTGACGAGAAGAAATTTGCTTCGGTAGACGATCTAAAAGTTGCCATGAAGCAGGACCAGGCATTTTCCAAACAATATTTAAAAGATAACCATGCTTAACAGGTGGCTTTTTAAACAGGTCGATAATTCTGCGCTGGTGGTTTTCCGTGCGCTTTTTGGTCTGTTGATCGCCATAGAAGCTTTTGGAGCGATCTGGACTGGTTGGATTAGAAGAACGCTTATAGAACCATCGGTTACTTTCAATTTTATAGGTTTCGAATTTTTACAGCCCTTGCCGGGCAATGGGATGCTCTGGTATTACGGGGTAATGGGAATATTCGGAATTTTCGTGATGCTGGGATTCCGTTACCGGATGAGTATTATCTGTTATGGCATCATGTGGTCTGCGGTTTACCTGATGCAGAAATCATCTTACAATAACCACTATTATTTATTGATGTTATTGTGCTTTATCATGAGCTTTCTGCCAGCCCATCGCTGGTTTTCACTGGATGCGAAATTTAGGCCCGAAATTAGTAAAATATCGATGCCGCGCTGGGTTTGGGTAGTCATCGTGCTGCAACTCTGGATCGTGTATACCTATGCCTCAATTGCGAAAATGTATCCTGATTGGCTGGATGGTAGTTTCCCAGCGCTTTTGATGCGTTCCAAAGCCGATTACTGGCTCGTGGGAGAATTTCTTCAGCAGGGCTGGATACGTTATGCCATCGCTTATTTCGGACTGCTATTTGACCTTTTGATCATTCCGCTGTTATTATGGAAACCTACACGCTTGCCTATTTTTCTGGCCGCGATATTTTTCCATCTATTCAATAGTTTTATATTCCATATAGGGATCTTCCCCTATATGTCCCTGGCTTTTTGCATTTTCTTCTTCCCTTCCAAAAAGATCAATAAATGGTTCCTGCGGAATAAGAAAGAATACTACGATAAAGGAGAGATCATCGTGCCTTCCTATAGAAATATATTGGTCGGTGCCATGGCGGTCTGGTTCATCGTTCAAATCTCCTTGCCTCTTAGGCACTGGTTCTTTCAGGATGATGTGCTTTGGACAGAAGAAGGTCACCGTTTAAGCTGGCGTATGATGTTGCGGGGAAAAAGCGGAAGGGCTTCATTTAAAGTAGTTGAAAAAGGAACTTCAGACACCATTTACGTAGATAAAAGTAATTACCTCTCCAGAAAACAATTGCGATCCATCTCTACCAAACCAGATATGATCTGGCAGTTTGCCCAACGTCTGGAAAAAGAATACGCCGAGCAGGGCAAAGAGGTGGAAGTTTATGTGGAAGGTAAAATAAGTGTAAACGGTGGAGAATACAAACCGCTTATAGATCCTAAAGTAGATCTGGCTGCAGAAAAGTGGCAGCATTTTAAACACCACGACTGGATTCTTCCTTCCAATTCAGAGTAAATATCTTGCCTGCTTTTGTTACATTTGCGGCTTAGAAAAAATATGAACGGTAAATAAAACCCGGCCTTATGTTACAGGTTTCAAATATTGCAGAACATAAAGAAGAATATATTAAAGCCCTTAAAAAAAGGAACTTTAATGCTGAAGATATCTTTGAACAGGTTTTAACCCTGGATGAGACCAGAAGGTCTACCCAGGCAAAACTGGATGACACGCTTGCGAGCTCAAATAAAATGTCCAAGGAAATTGGAATGATGTTTAAGAACGGTGAGCATCAGAAGGCCAATATGCTCAAGGAAAAGACCGGTAAGCTGAAGGAAGAATCCAAAGAACTTTCAGAAAAGCTTAATTCCACGATCGCAGAACTTCAGAACCTGCTTTTTACCATTCCAAATATCCCGCACGAATCTGTTCCGGCTGGAATGAGTGAAGATGATAATGAAGAGGTTTTCAAGGAAGGTGATATTCCAGTGCTGGCTGAAGGTTCGCTTCCGCATTGGGAACTGGCCAAGAAATATGATATTATAGATTTTGACCTCGGAAATAAGATCACCGGGGCAGGATTTCCTGTTTATAAAGGAAAGGGAGCGAGGCTGCAAAGAGCTTTGATCACTTATTTCCTGGATAAGGCTTCTGAAGCTGGTTATACCGAGTTCCAGGTGCCTTTACTGGTAAATGAAGCTTCCGGTTTTGGAACTGGTCAGTTGCCAGATAAAGAAGGGCAAATGTACCACGTGACCGGCGATGACCTTTACCTGATCCCAACGGCTGAGGTTCCAGTGACGAATATGTTCCGTGACAACCTCATGGAGGAAAAGGATTTTCCGGTGCTTTGTACAGGATATACACCATGTTTTCGAAGAGAAGCCGGTTCTTACGGTGCTCATGTACGCGGACTCAACAGGCTGCACCAGTTTGATAAAGTGGAGATCGTAAGATTGGAAACTCCAGAGAATTCTTACGCTGCCTTAGATACCATGGTAGAACATATTAAAGGTTTGCTGAAAGAACTAAAATTACCATACCGTATTTTGAGACTGTGCGGAGGTGATCTTGGATTTACCGCTGCGCTAACCTATGATTTCGAGGTATTTTCTACAGCACAGGATCGCTGGCTGGAGATCAGTTCAGTTTCCAATTTTGAGAACTTCCAGGCCAACAGGCTTAAATTAAGATACAGAACGAAAGAGAATACCAAGGAACTTGCTCATACGCTTAACGGTAGTGCGCTGGCATTACCAAGAGTGCTCGCAGGAATCCTGGAGAACTATCAAACCGAAAATGGTATCAAAGTACCTGAAGTACTTGTGCCTTACTGTGGTTTCGACCTCATAGATTAATCTCACTATCACCATATTAAAACAGCGCAAATGTTTATATTTACATATGCGCTGTTTTGTTTTTATAGCTTTATGGTGGTTAGCCGGTTGTGGACTTTATGCTCAAAGTGAACAGCTGGCAAAGAACTTTTTTGACCAGGGCGAATATGAAAAAGCCCTGAAGATCTACCAGCAACTTTACAAAGAAAATCCTGCGAACCCTGTTTATTTCAATGGTCTGGTTTCTTCTAACCAGCAAATGGAAAATTTTGAAGTAGCCGAAAGACTGCTCATGGAGCGTCTTGGACGCTCAGCCAATAATCCGGCTATTCTCATAGAATTAGGTCACAATTTTGAACTTCAGAATGACGAAGGGAAAGCTACCCGTTTTTATGATGAAGCGCTGCAGTCTGTTGAAGCAAGACCAAATTATGCCTATTCCATAGCGAGGAGTTTTGAACAATACAATTTACTGGATTATGCTGCCAAAGCCTATGAAAGAGCGATGGAAATGAGTTCAGACAGGAATTACAACCTGCAGCTGGCGCGTATTTATGGTGAACAGGGAAAGATCGAGGAAATGTTCAGCAATTACCTGGATCTTATTGAAGATGATATGAAGTTCTATGGCATTGCCAATAGGGAGTTCAACCGTTATATCACCGATGATTCTCAGTCTGAAGCCAATATTATCTTTAGAAAACTTCTGCTGAAAAGACTTCAGGAAGAGCCACAACTATTATATAATGAAATGCTGAGCTGGCTATTCATTCAGCAAAAGGATTTTGATAAAGCTTTCGCGCAGGAAAGAGCGATTTTTAAAAGAGGAGAAAATTCCTTGCAGGGTATTTTAAATCTTGCCGTTCTGGCCCGGGAAGCTGAAAAATATGATACTGCCAAAGAGATCATTTCCTACGCCATTGAAGAGTCACCATCTCGAACATTCAACCTTCAGGCAAGGCATTTTTTACTGAAGATAGAATTGGAAACTGCCGGTAAAGATGGCCTGGCCAAAGTTCAGGAAGATTTTAAAACTCTTCTGGAAGAATATGGATACAATCTTGAAACGCTGGACGTTCAGATAGATTACGCGAACTTTATGGCCTTTCGCCAGGATAGAAAGGAAGCAGCGATAGAACTTTTAAAAAAATCTGGCGAGATCACTCCAGATAATTTTAACCTGGCCAAAGTGAAAATGGCCATGGCTGATATTCTTGTGGTTCAGGAGAAATTCAATGAAGCGCTTATCTATTATTCGCAGATCCAGAATCTGGTAAAGAATGATGTAATTTCACAGGATGCCCGCTTTAAAGTGGCAAAAACAAGCTACTATAAGGGCGATTTTAAATGGGCGAAAACCCAGCTTGATATCTTAAAATCTTCTACTTCACAGTTGATTGCCAATGACGCGATGGAACTTAGTTTGCTTATCAGTGATAATTCCCTGGAAGATTCTACCCAAACCGCTTTAAAGAAATATGCGAAGGCAGACCTTCTCGCCTTTCAAAAGCGAAATCCTGAAGCCATCAAAGCCCTGGATTCGATTCTCGTAAATCATAAAGGAGAGAAGATCGAAGACGAGGCACTATTGAGTCAGGCGAAATTATATGAAAAAGAGCAGGATTTTGAAAAAGCCGAAAAAAATTATCTAGAGATCATCAATTCTTTTAATGACGATATCCTTTCTGATAACGCGCATTATTTTCTTGCCGAACTCTATGCGAATCAGCTTGAGAATCCAGAAAAGGCAAAGTCGCTTTACGAGCAAATTATCTTTAACTTTGCCGACAGTATTTACTTTGTTGAAGCGCGTAAAAAATATCGATTGCTTCGCGGGGATGCCATAGAGTAATTCCAAAATTCTAAAATTTCAGTAATGATCATATATAACGTAACCCTGAACGTACAGGAAGATATTCATGACGATTGGTTAAAATGGATGAAAGAAGAGCATATCCCGGATATGCTGGACACGAAAAAGTTCACCAAGGCGCTTATGACCAAAGTGATGGTGCAGGAGCCGATGGGAGGAATCACCTATTCTGTTCAGTATACCGCAGAGAGCAAGGAAATGCTGGAGCGATATTATGAAGAAAATGCGGAAGAACTTCGTTCAAAATCGAAGGCCTTTGAAGGTAAATTCGTAGCTTTTAGAACCGAACTGGAAGTGATCACCGAGCAGTAATCCCTGTTCTAAAATTCGAATATGAAAAATAAGAACCGCGCTCCTCAGGGAAATTCATCTGATGTACGAGCAAAAAAACATCTGGGACAACATTTCCTTACCGATGAGAATATCGCGGCAAAGATCGCTGACACCCTAAGTTTTCAAGGCTATGATAAAGTGCTGGAAATAGGACCGGGAATGGGCGTGCTTACCAAGTATCTGCTGGAAAAGGATACCGAAGTTCACGTCATCGAGATCGATACTGAGAGCGTGGAATACCTGGAAAGTCATTACCTGCACCTGCGCGGAAGGATCCATGAGAAAGATTTTTTAAAACATGATCTCGGCCAGATATTCAGAGAGGAGCAATTCGCTGTAATAGGGAATTTCCCTTATAATATTTCCACTCAGATCGTGTTTAAGGTTCTTCAAATGAGAGACCAGATCCCTGAATTTTCCGGGATGTTTCAGAAAGAAGTGGCCAAACGTATTTGTGAAAAAGAAGGTAATAAGACTTACGGGATCCTGAGTGTACTTACCCAGGCGTTTTATGAAGCGGAATATTTGTTTACAGTGCCACCTTCAGTTTTCAATCCGCCGCCAAAAGTAGACAGCGGTGTGTTGAGGTTGAAGAGAAAAGAAAATTTCAGCCTTGACTGTGATGAAAAATTGTTTTTTAGGATCGTTAAAACTTCATTTAACCAGCGTAGAAAGACCCTTCGTAATAGTTTAAAAAGTCTTAATCTTCCTGATAATTTAAGGGAAGATGCTATCTTTGGGCTTCGGCCGGAACAACTCGGTTTCCAGCAGTTTATAGAACTGACAAAAAAAATTGAGCCGCATGCAGTTTCAAATAAGTGATGAATTAATAGATAAGATCCAGTACCTCATTGAAGAAAAGAACGATGAGGAATTGTTGCTGCACCTCGAGGATGTGCACCACGCGGATATTGCTGAAATTCTAACTGAATTGAATCTTGAAGAAGCGACCTACCTGATAAAGCTTCTTGATAGTGAAAAAACTGCTGAGGCTCTTATGGAGCTGGAAGAAGGCGTTAGAGAACGTATTCTTGAAAATCTTTCTCCGAAGGAGATCGCCTCTGAGCTTAGCGAGATGGATACCGATGACGCGGCAGATATCATCTCTGAACTTTCCCTTGAATTACAGCAGGATGTAATTTCTGAAATGACCGATGAGCAGCACGCTGATGATATCGTGGAGCTATTGCGTTATGATGAAGATTCTGCCGGTGGTTTAATGGCGAAGGAGCTTGTAAAAGTCAATGAAAATTGGAGTGTGACCGGTTGTATGGCAGAGATGCGTAAACAGGCTGAAAATGTTACCCGTGTTCATTCAATTTACGTGGTAGATGATAAAAATAAGCTGAAAGGTCGCCTTTCCTTAAAAGATCTGCTTACCGCCTCCAGCAACGCCAATATCAGCGATATTTATATTCCGCAGGTAGACTTTGTAAATGTGCATACCGAAGGAGAGGAAGTCGCCAGGATCATGCAGAAATATGACCTTGAAGCCATTCCTGTAGTTGATGAAATGAATCGCCTTGTAGGTAGAATTACCATCGACGATATTGTAGATTTTATTAAGGAAGAAGCTGAAAAGGATTACCAGATGGCGGCCGGTATCTCTGAAGATGTAGAGGCAGATGCAAGTATATGGAGACTTACTCGCGCACGCTTACCCTGGTTGATCCTCGGACTTTTTGGAGGATTAGGTTCCGTATATGTAATGAAAAGTTTTGATGAAGCACTTTCAGACTACGTGGAACTGTTTTTCTTTACTCCGCTTATTGCCGCAATGGCCGGGAATGTTGGAGTTCAATCCAGCGCGATCATCGTGCAGGGTCTGGCAAATGATAATTTGAAAGGCAGCTTGTTCAACAGGCTTATCAAAGAAGTTGGCCTTACTTTGATCAATGGAGTTGCCCTGGGAACCCTGGTCATTATATTCGGATATATTGTGGGGCAGCCACAGATCGTAAGTTTTACCATTGCTCTGGCTTTACTCACCGTGATCATCATAGCCGCACTTATAGGGACTTTCGTTCCTATTATTTTGGATAAGCAGGGAATTGATCCGGCGATCGCCACCGGGCCTTTTATCACGACCAGTAATGATATTTTCGGGATCTTTATCTTCTTTTTTCTCGCCAAGACCATCCTCGGTTTCTAGAATGCCTTCCCTATTTTTTCGGGGGCTGAAAATCATTCTTTAAATTTGCAAGTTCCGTTTTAGCTAAAAAGCTGAAACTATGAAGAATGCTATTTTAATATTAATTAGAAAAAGAAAAGAATATGATTATTCTGCATGCCGACACGAATCATCCCACGTTGATGAAAAAGCTGGAAGAAGCCGGGCATCACAATATTGAAGGTTACGAACAAACCAGAGAAGAAACTCTGCAAAATCAACATTTATATGACGGTATCGTGATAAGAAGCCGTTATAAGATAGATAAGGAATTTATTGATGCAGCGCCAAACCTTAAGTTTATTGCACGCGTTGGTGCGGGACTGGAAAGCATTGATGTAGATTATGCTGAGGAAAGAGGAATAAAGCTTTTTTCAGCTCCTGAAGGAAATAGAAATGCTGTAGGGGAACATTCACTGGGAATGCTATTATCGTTATTTAACAGGCTTAATAAAGCTGATAAAGAGGTTCGTGAAGGGCTGTGGCAAAGAGAAGAGAACCGCGGAGTGGAACTTGATGGTAAAACCGTAGGTCTCATAGGATACGGGAATATGGGAAAAGCCTTTGCAAAAAAACTGAAAGGTTTTGAGGTAGATGTGATTTTTTACGATATCAAGGAAGGAATTTCAGATGGAAATGCGCGCCAGGTAGATTATGATGAATTTTTTGAAAAAGCCGATGTGGTAAGCCTCCATATTCCGCTTACTGAAAAGACCGAGCATATGTTCAATAAAGAATTCATCTCGAAATTTAAAAAGCCATTCTGGTTCATCAATACCGCCAGGGGAAAGAGCGTGGTGACGGCAGATCTTGTTGAAGCCTTAAAACAAGGAAAAGTATTGGGAGCAGGACTTGATGTTTTAGAGTATGAAAAAGCTTCTTTTGAAAGTCTTTTCGGAAACAAGAAAAACGTTTCTATTAGTGCCGCAGATCCAATTCCTGAGGCGTTAAGAGAATTGATGTTCATGCCGCACACTTTGCTTAGTCCGCACGTTGCCGGTTGGACTAAAGAATCTCACGAAGGCCTCGCTACGGTGATTGCAGACAAGATCATTGATGCCTTTGGAAAAGGTGAGGAGAAATAGTTTTTTGAAGATTTGGAAATAGAAAAAGCCACGAGAGATCGTGGCTTTTTCTATTAAATATTTGTTTTGATTATAAAGTACTTAATTCAATAAGTGCAGTTTTGATGGATTCTTCACCTTCGATGGCTTCAAAGGTTACATTTTTTACCAATGGATCTGCCAGCGACATTACCAGAATAAAAGCAACATCATCTCGAGAGATCTCACCTCTTTCATTCAAGGAACCTTTTGCTACTTTAACCTTGGCCAGTCCAAGATCATCGGTAAGGGCTCCTGGACGAACGATGGTATAGTTCAATCCGCTTTCACGAAGATATTCGTCGGCCTCTTTTTTGGCTTCCAGGTAATGCCTTAAATCTTCATTTTTTGAAGGATCATCAGCGCCCATAGAACTTAGCATCACGAATTTCTTAACATTCGCATTTTTCGCAGCGTCTATTAATTTTTTCGCACCTTCAAGATCTACAGCAATGGTCTTGTCTTTTCCCGTGCTACCACCAGAACCTGCGGCAAAGATCACTTTATCGATCCCTTTCATGGTGTGGCTAACATCACCTTCAAGATCTCCCATCACGGCTTCCACTTCCATATCTTCAAATTGTTGTCTCTGTTCCTCTTTCCTGATAAGTGCAAGAGGATTGAAACTTTCCGAATTATTGAGGATCTCGATCACTCTTTTTCCTGTGTGTCCGGTTGCCCCGGCAATCAATATATTTTCCATAATTTTCTGATCTTTTTTAGTTTTAACAAGATAAGGAGGAATGCAAAGATTCCCCAGCCAGAAGTCAGGAATAACAGTATCTTAACAATGAAAATTTACTTCCCGTTGGCAGAGGCTCTTTCTTCCAGTTCCTTCTGAAATTCTTCCATCACCGGTTTCACTGTACTCTCAGGAAGATCAGCAATTCTTATGTACATGAGACCGTCTACCGCATCGTTGAAAAGCGGATCTACATTAAAGGCAACCACCTTCGCGTTCTGTTTGATATATTTTTTGATGAGTACGGGTAGCCTGAGGTTTTCGGTTTCCAGCTCATCGATGATCTTGTCGAATTTGTTGAGGTCGGCTTCACTTTCATCAAAAACGAGATCTTTATCGGCATCCTCAAGTTTTACTTTGAATTCCTTTTTTGGCCTAACATACTGCGCTACATATGGATCGTAGTAATTGGATTTCATGAACTCGATCATTAGCGATTTTGAGAAGTTGCTGAATTTATCACTTATGGTCACTCCCCCGATCAGGAATTTATGTTCTGGAAACCTCAAGGTACAATGCACGATTCCTTTCCATAGAAGAAATAACGGCATGGGTTTTAATTGATATTCCTTGATAATAAAGGCCCTCCCCATTTCTATGGACTGGCTCATCATTTTATACAATTCCGGTTCAAATCTGAAAAGGTCCTGCAGGTAAAAACCATCGATACCATGATTAGCAAATATCTCATTTCCCATCCCCATGCGATAGGCGCCGGCGATCTTTTCCGCATCATTATCCCATAAAAACAAATGGTGATAATGCTCATCAAATTTATCCAGGTCAATGCTTTTGTTGGTTCCCTCTCCAACTTCTCTAAAGGTGATCTCTCTCAACCTCCCAATTTCATTCAGGATATTGGGGATGACCTCGCGCTTGGCGAGAAAAACCTCGTAATTTTTACTTTGCAGAAGGCGCTTATCCATTTTACGGCAATTCTCGATCTCCATTTTCATGAGTTCAGAATTGGTTTCTTCAGCAATATCTTTAGGAGAGCGTGGTATTTTTAAAGTTTTTGGAAGTTTGGACAGCAGTTTTTTCTTTTCAAAAACATTGGCCAGCATATAGGTTTTTCGGCGTAAAAAGGCCGTGTATGCCTCCAGGTTGGTATGCTCCTGCTGATCTTCAACCGAAATTGGATGTCCAATCCTTACCTTGATCTTTCTGCGTCTTTGTGTAAGCATTTCGCTGGGTAATTTTGCGGTTCTCAATACATCGCTCATGGAAGCCAGACGGTAAAAGAACAAACTATTCTTTGCATGAAAATAGATAGGAACCACCGGAACTTTAGATTTCTGAATTAGTTTCATCGCAGATGGCTCCCAGGGTTTATCTACAATATGATGATTATCTCTGTCTGTAGATACTTCTCCGGCAGGAAAAATTCCCAGTGCATGGCCATCTTTCAAATGTGCGATAGCATTCTTCATCCCGCTAAGGCTTGATTTTGCATCTTTATGATCTTCGAACGGGTTTACCGGTAGAATGTATGGTTTTAAAGGATCTAAACGATGCAGTAGAAAATTGGCGATCACTTTATAATCGGGACGTTTTTCAAGCACAGTTTTCATGAGGATCATCCCGTCAATTCCTCCCAGGGGATGGTTGGAAATAGTAATAAACGGACCATCTTTCGGGATACGTTTCAGGTCTTTCTCAGGAATTTCAAAATCGATCTCAAATTCTTTCAGGATAGATTGAATAAAATCAGTTCCTTTCAGATCCTTTCGTTTGTCATATTCCCTGTTGATGCGAGACAGTTTGGTTGTTTTCAGAACCAGCCAGCCAATTCCCGTTCCCAGGAATCCAAGTTTGCGTAGGTTCATGACATTGGCAACTTCTTTGGCACTTACGATTCCCATAAATTGATTGGTTTGATTCAATCAAAAATAAGAAATCAAAATTTAGTTTTCAGCAACCAGCTGTACTGTATTCTGGGTAAGTTGCTTCAGGAGTACTTTTTTGTCTTTTTCCAGACTATTAATCGCGTCTTCATTGAAGTGCCTGATGGTATAAAGCGAAACTCCGGTTTTGTAATCAACCTTGAACCTGGCTTTTAAATGCTGAATGAGTTTTTCTAACTGATTGAATTTATTGTCCACACATACTCGGAAGCTGATCGCAGAATTCTGAATAAGATCAACTTTCATCTGATACTGGTGAAAAAGCCTGAAGATCTCAGAAATGTTCTCTTCCACCATGAATGAAAAATCCAGGGAAGACAGCGAGATCAAAACCTGATTTTTTTTTACGATAAAGCAGGGAATTTCCGGAAAAATAGTTTTGCCTTTGCTAACTGCGGTTCCTTCTTCTGAAGGATTTATAAAGGATCGCACAAACAATGGAATCTCTTTTCGTTGTAATGGCTGAAGTGTTTTTGGGTGAATTACCGAAGCTCCGTAAAAAGCCAATTCTATGGCTTCTTCATAGGAAATCTGTTTCAGTAATTCTGCATTTTCAAAAAATCGCGGATCAGCATTTAAGACTCCGGGAACATCCTTCCAGATCGTCACATTTTCAGCATTGAGGCAGTAAGCCATGATCGCCGCAGAATAATCTGAACCTTCGCGGCCCAGCGTAGTGGTAAAATTATTGGGGTCTGATCCAATAAAACCCTGGATGATATTCAGCTTTTTAGGATCAATATCCTTCTGGATCAATTCCTGGGTTTTTGTCCAGTTCACCTGTGCATCGCGGTAGGTGCTATCGGTTTTGATATAATTACGGGCATCCAGCCAGTTGGTAGAAATGTTTTCAGAGTTAAGATATTCGCTAACGATAGTGGTAGAAATCAACTCTCCAAAACTTACGATCTGGTCGTAAACAAAATCGTATTGATCTGACTTGTTATGTTGTAGAAAATTCTCAAGTTCGGTAAAGAGCGTTTCAACTTTAAAATAAACCTTTGCCTCCGTATTCGGGAAAAGCTCCTCAAGAATAGCCCGGTGATAGGTTTTTACCTCTTTAAGACTTTCCGGGATTTTAGTGGTTTCCAGGTAGTCTTTAACCACGATTTCCAGGGCATTTGTTGTTTTGCCCATGGCCGAAATCACGATAAGCTTGTTATCAGTTCCGGTTTCGTTAAGAACTTTAATAAGGTTTTTTACTCCGTTCGCATCTTTGACGGAAGCTCCACCAAACTTAAAAACTTTGATCACTACTTTTTCACATTTTTCTGGATTCCGCCTTCTTCCATATGTACGGTTTTCCAGCTTTCCTTAATCTGGGCTCCGGTATTTTCGTAAAATTCTATCGCATTTCTATTTCCTTCAGAGACCACCCATTCTATACGCTTTACGCCATGCTCGTGACCATATTTTACTACTTGCTGATAAAGTGCGCCACCAAGACCCGTTCCACGCATATTTTCTCTAACAATTAGGTCTTCTAAGTGCACGGTTCTTCCCTTCCAGGTGGAAAATCTGAAATAAACCAGGGCCATCCCCTCGATCTTTCCGGAAACGTCTGCTACGAAGCATTTGAAATTGCCATTATCAAAGCCTTCCTTTTCAAGATCTGCGACCGTCACTTCTACATCATCAAGATGATTCTCATGCGCTGCCAGCTCTTTGATAAGTTCCAGGACCTGATTCATATCTTCCCTTTTTGCTTCGCATATTGTATATTCCATAATTCAGATTTTTAACAAAAATAAGCATTGAATTTCATAAGCCTATTAAAGCCATCTTAAAGAACGCCTTTATTTTGAAGATATTTGTGCATAGAAGCCTCATCCATCTGCACGGTGTCCCAGTCTTCCATCACATCTGCCCCGCTTCTTCTATAGAAATCTGCTGCTCCCTTATTCCAGTTGAGCACCACCCATTCAGTACGTTTAACTTTCTGATCTGCCGCAAATTTAATGACTTCGGTATATAATGCTGAACCTAAACCTTTTCCTCGGAATTCTTCCCTTACGATAAGATCTTCCAGATGCACGGTTTTACCTTTCCAGGTAGAGTATCTAAAATAAACCAGTGCCATGCCTTCAATTTTTCCGTCAGCCTCGGCGACAAAACAGTAAAATGCCGGATTTTCGCCAAATCCATCTCTAATCAAGTCTTTTTCATCAATGATCACCGCATCTGGCTCTTTTTCGAAGATGGCCAGTTCATTAATAAGTTCAAGTACGGCTGCCATATCTTTCTCTTCAGCCCTGCGAATGTTAATTTCCATATAAATACTTTTCAACAAAAATAAACAATGTTACTATTGTCAGCGAAAACGTTGTAGTAAGTTTAAAATTTAATATTTTAGCCAGCGAAAAATAAAAGCATTCATGCCTAAGCCAAATCAAACCCTCGGAGAATTTATCATTGAAAACCAATCAGATTTCCCGGGGTCTTCGGGAGAACTTTCCAGATTGATAAACTCTCTAAGATTAGCAGCAAAAGTAGTAAATCACGAAGTAAACAAAGCCGGACTGGTAGATATTATCGGCGCTTACGGTGAAACCAATATCCAGGGAGAAGATCAGCAAAAGCTGGATGTTTACGCAAACAATAAATTCATTCAGACCTTAACGAACCGGGAGATCGTTTGCGGAATCGCTTCCGAAGAAAATGATGATTTTATCCAGATCGAAGGTCATAAAGGTGATCATCAGAATAAATATGTCGTTTTGATGGATCCGCTTGATGGAAGTTCGAATATTGACGTCAATGTATCTGTTGGAACTATTTTTTCTATTTATCAAAGAGTAACTCCTGTAGGAACACCGGTGCAAAGCGAAGATTTTCTTCAGCCCGGAAACAAGCAGGTTGCTGCGGGTTATATTATCTACGGAACTTCAACCATGCTGGTGTATACTACGGGCCACGGAGTTAATGGGTTTACACTGAACCCTGCGCTTGGTTCTTGGTATCTGTCGCATCCTGATATGAAATTGCCTGAAGAAGGCCAGATATATTCTATAAACGAGGGAAATTATGTTCATTTTCCACAGGGAGTGAAAGATTACATCAAATACTGTCAGCAGGAAGAAGATAACAGACCTTATACTTCAAGATATATTGGCTCCATGGTTTCAGACATTCATAGGAATATGATCAAAGGCGGAATTTTCATGTATCCAAAGAGTTCCAAGAACAGCAGTGGAAAGCTACGGTTATTGTACGAATGTAATCCAATGGCCTTCATCACGGAACAGGCCGGAGGTAAAGCCAGCGACGGATTCCAGAGGATCATGGATATTGAGCCTACAGAATTGCATCAGAGAGCGCCATTCTTCTGCGGAAGTAGAAAAATGGTAGAAAAAGCTGAGGAATTTATGGCAAAAGCCGAGACTAAAGATCAGTCTCAGTCATTCTCCTTTTCAAGTAAATAACGATAATCTTCGAAATTTAGCTGTCCGCTAAAGATCTGGATGGAACGTTTGATAATTCCTTCGGAAGCCTGGCTTGAGAATCCAAGACCAATCGCATATCTCTTGATAAGTTCAGTTTCTTCCTCATCGATAATATGATCGGCAAAGATGATTTTGAACAGGTCGTGCAGACGTTCCAGTCTTCTTTCGATACTGTTATATGCAGATAATGGAAATGCTTTAGGGTTTTCAATAACCTTATCATACTCTTCCTGACTAATGTCAAGTTTTCTGGCGAAGCGTTTTAGAAGTAATTCTTCATCTTCATTGATCTCACCATCAACTGCAGCAAGATTCACAATTGACGCGAAATGACTAAGGTTACGTAGGTGCTCTCCCGAGCCGAATAAATCTGAAAAGGACATTATTGTATTGATTTTATACTACAAATATAGGCAAAGAAGTAAGTATTTTTAGCCATGTGAGGTCTAAAATAAACCTAGTCAATCGCTAATCTTTTCTTAATCCTTGGGGCTTGAAGTATCTATTAATTAAATTCAATGTTCTTCAAAGAAAAGGATGAAAACACCATTACTGGCATTTAATGATAAAGGGATCTACTGTGAAGCGGCAGATGTGTATCTGGATCCATGGAAACCGGTTGATAAGGCCATAATTTCCCATGGGCATGCAGATCATTCCCGTTGGGGTCATAAAAAATATATCACGCATCATAGCAACGTGCCGATTATCAAGCACAGGCTTGGAGATATAGAAGTTTCTGGAGTGGAGTGGAATGAGAGTTTCAGCATTAATGGGGTGAAATTTTCCATGCATCCCGCTGGTCATATTATAGGTTCTTCCCAGATAAGGGTAGAACATAAAGGAGAAGTTTGGGTATTCACAGGAGATTATAAAACTGAAGATGATGGAGTCGCGGTGCCATATGAATCTGTGAATTGTCACACCTTCATTACGGAATGTACCTTTGGTTTACCGGCTTTTAAGTGGACTCCCCAAAAGGAGGTTTTTAATGATATCAATAACTGGTGGCAGCAAAACCAGGACGATGGAAGAACCTCGGTGCTATTTGGTTATTCTTTGGGGAAGGCTCAGCGATTATTGAAACACCTTGATACTTCCATCGGAAAGATCTATACCCATGGCGCAATTGAGAATATGACCAATGTACTTAGAGAACAGATAGATTTTCCTGAAACTACCAGGATTACCCGGGAAACTAAAAAGGAAGAAATAAAAGGGAATATCGTGCTTGCTCCGGGAAGTGCTCACGGAACCACCTGGATCAAAAAAATGGTGCCTTATGTGACGGCATCTGCAAGTGGCTGGATGACTTTTAGAGGTGCGCGAAGAAGACGAGCCATCGATAAGGGATTTGTTTTAAGTGATCACTGTGACTGGCAGGGATTATTGAAATCCATAAAAGATACCGGATGTGAAAAAGTAATCTGTACTCATGGTTATACAGATATTTTCTCAAGATATTTGAGAGAACAGGGGTATGATGCGAGAACCGAAGAAACTCAGTATGAGGGTGAAACAGGGCAATTGGAAAGTGAAAAAGAAAAAGATTCAGAATGAAGGCATTTGCAGAGCTCATAAAAACCCTTGACAGTACCAATAAGACTACTTTGAAAGTGGAGGCTTTAACTGAATATTTCAGAAATGCGCCGCCAAAGGATAAAGTCTGGACCATTGCCATCTTAAGTCATAGAAGGCCTCCCAGACCGGTGAATACAACATTAATGCGGGAATGGGCTTCAGAATTAGCTAAAATTCCGCTTTGGCTTTTTGAAGAATCCTATCATATCGTAGGTGACCTCGCTGAAACTATTGCCCTTATTATTCCACCTTCAGATGATTCTACTGAAAAAAGTTTAAACCAATTCTTACAGGAGATCCTCGAATTGAAGGCAAAACCGGAAGAAGTAAAGAAAGAATATTTGTTCGAAAACTGGTTGAACCTGAATTATTACGAGCGCTTTGTCTTTACAAAATTAATTACCGGTAGTTTTAGAATTGGAGTAAGCCAGAAATTAATGACCAGAGCACTGTCTAAAGCGACAGATATTGACGAGGATATATTAGCTTATAAACTGATGGGTAACTGGGAACCTTCAAAAATAACCTTCAATAAGCTTATTCTTGAAGAAAATGAAGAAGATTTTCTATCCAAACCTTATCCGTTTTACCTGGCCTATGCTATTGAAGGTGAGCCTGAGGAGCTTGGCGATGTGAGTGAATGGAGCGCGGAACATAAATGGGATGGTATCCGTTCTCAGGTAATAATCAGGAACGATGAATTGTTCGTATGGAGTCGTGGAGAGGAACTGGTTACCGATAAATACCCTGAATTTGAAGCTTTTGTAGAAGCGATCCCTAATGGAACGGTGATAGATGGTGAAATTCTACCGTTTCCAAAAGGGGAAATAGGTACTTTTAAAGATTTGCAAACCAGGATCGGCAGAAAGAACGTCAGCAAGAAATTGCTGGAAAAAACACCGGTTATCCTTAAAGCTTACGATATTCTGGAATGGGAAGGTGAAGATATTCGGGATACGGCTTTTGGAGAGCGCAGGAAGATCTTGGAAAAACTATACCACGAAGTAAAAGCTCCTGAAATACCGTTGCACCTTTCAGAAACCATCAGTTTTAAGAATTGGGAGGATGCTGCTGCGGAAAGAGAGAATTCCCGGGAAGTCAAATCTGAAGGTTTGATGTTAAAACGACTGGATTCTCCTTATTTAGTTGGCAGGAAGAAAGGTGATTGGTGGAAGTGGAAGGTTGATCCACTAACCATTGATGCCGTTCTAACTTATGCCATGCGTGGTCACGGTAGAAGAAGTAATTTATTTACAGATTATACCTTCGGTTTATGGGATGAGGAAAAACAGGAATTGGTAACTTTTGCCAAAGCTTATTCGGGATTAACCGATAAGGAATTCAGAAGCCTGGACGCATGGATCAAAAAGAACACACTGGAGCGTTTTGGACCGGTAAGGAGTGTTACTCCGCATCATGTTTTTGAGATCGCTTTTGAAGGAATTGCGGAATCAAAAAGGCATAAAAGTGGTGTAGCCACTCGGTTCCCTAGAATTTTACGCTGGAGAAAAGATAAGAAGAAGGAAGAAGCAAATACGCTGGAAGACCTGAAAGCACTGATCCCATAAATGAAAAGGGCAGAACTTATAAAACTCGCAGAAGATTGGTTTTCAGCACAGAACTGGAAGCCTTTCAAGTTTCAGAAAGATGCCTGGACAGCATACCTTCAGAAAAAGAACGGACTTTTAAATGCTCCTACCGGAAGTGGTAAAACTTACGGACTCTGGGTGCCAATTGTTTTGGATTACATCAAGAAAAATCCTGATTTTAAAACCAAGCATAAAAAAGGACTGAAAGCCATATGGATCACTCCATTGAGAGCGCTTTCTGTAGAAATTGAACAGGCAGCCAGCAGGTTTGCTGAAGAAATGGGAACGCAATTTACCGTTGGAATTAGAACTGGTGATACTTCTCAAAAGGAAAGAGCTGCTCAGAAAAAGTCGATGCCAGATCTTTTAATTACTACTCCGGAAAGTCTGCATTTACTTCTTTCATCAAAGAATTATGATAAAACCTTTAAAGGTCTTCAGGCAATTGTAATTGACGAATGGCACGAACTTCTGGGAACGAAGAGAGGTGTTCAGGTAGAGCTTGCTTTGTCCAGGTTGAAAACCGTTTCTAAGGATCTGCGTATCTGGGGAATTTCAGCCACTATTGGAAACCTGGAACAGGCGAGAGAAGTTTTGCTGGGACCAAATTCTGAAGCGTTGAAAAATTCGGTGATGATCAAAGCGAATATTCAGAAGAAGATCGAAGTGCGTTCCATCATTCCGGATAAAATGGAAAAATTTCCCTGGCGAGGTCACCTGGGCCTGCATCTCCTTGATGAGGTCGTACCGATAATCAATAATTCAAAAACAACCCTTTTATTTACCAATACTAGGTCTCAATGTGAACTCTGGTTTCAGAAATTGATGGCAAAATATCCTGAATTTGCCGGTGAAGTGGCTATGCATCATGGGAGCATCAATAAAGAAACAAGACTTTGGGTGGAACAGGCTATTAGAAATGAAAGTCTGAAGGCCGTTGTTTGTACATCCAGTCTGGATCTAGGGGTAGATTTTGCCCCGGTGGAAACGATTGTGCAGATTGGTGGACCCAAAGGAGTTGCGAGATTTTTGCAAAGAGCAGGAAGAAGTGGTCACCAGCCTGGAAAAGTGAGTGTTATTTATTTTCTCCCTACTCATGCCATTGAACTTATAGAGGCTTCGGCTTTGCAAAAAGCGGTTGAAAAACAGGCGGTAGAAGATAGAATACCTTATCTAATGAGTTTTGATGTATTGGTACAGTACCTCAATTCCCTAGCTGTTTCTAACGGATTTTACCCAAAAGAGATCTTTCCAGAAATTGCCTCCACTTTCTGTTTCCAGGGGATTACAGAAGAGGAGTGGACATGGGTACTTAATTTCATCACGAAGGGAAGTCAGAGTTTGCAGGCTTACGACGAATATAAAAAGGTGGAAATAGAGGAAGATGGCAAATTTAAGATCAATAATCGCGGCGTGGCCATGCGTCACAGGTTACAGATTGGGACCATCGTTAGTGATGCGATGCTGAGTGTGAAATATATGAAAGGCGGATATATAGGCACGATTGAAGAATGGTTTATTTCAAAATTGAAACCCGGAGATGTTTTCACTTTTGCAGGGAGAAACCTGGAACTGGTCAGAATAAAAGGTATGCAGGTGCTTGTTCGGAAATCTTCGAAGAAAACCTCCAAAGTGCCCAGTTGGATGGGAGGAAGAATGACGTTTTCAGCACAAATGAGTGAACTGCTCAGGGAAGAAATGTATACCGCTTCCACGATGGGAAATGGAAAAAAATCTACCCGGGAATTAAGCGCGCTTTCCGGGATTTTCAAAAGACAGAAATTAGAATCTATCATTCCTAAAAGTGATGAGTTTTTGATCGAAACTTTCAAAACCCGCGAAGGATATCATGCAGTTTTCTATCCTTTTGAAGGTAGATTCGTCCATGAAGCCCTGGGAAGTCTATTGGCATACAGGATCAGTCTTTTATCGCCGATCAGTTTTTCAATTGCATTTAATGATTATGGTTTTGAATTATTGTCTGATCAGGAAATTGATATGCAGCAGGTGATCGATAATAACCTTTTTAGCGCAGATTACCTGATGGACGATCTTTATAAAAGTTTGAATGCTACCGAAATGGCTCGTAGGAAATTTCGTGATATTGCGGTAGTTGCGGGACTAGTTTTCACCGGTTACCCAAATAAGCTGGTTAAGAGCAAGCATTTACAATCTAATTCCCAGTTGCTTTTTAGCGTATTTCGTGATTATGAAGAAGATAATTTGCTTTATCAGCAGGCGTTCAGAGAAACCTTTGAGCATCAGCTGGAAGAAGGCAGATTAAGAATTTCACTGGAAAGGATTGAGCAGCAAAATATCGTGTGGCGAAAATGTGAAAAACCAACACCATTTTCTTTTCCGATCATTACCGATAGATTAAGGGAAAAATTGTCTTCAGAGAAACTTGAAGATAGAATTAAGAGAATGCTGAAACAGCTGGAGAAATAATTACTCTCTCAACTTTTTATCTAAATAATGTCTTACCAACTCAGTAGTTACTCCAAAAGCAACATGGGCAAAAAGCTCATTCATCTGCATTCTGATTGGAATATCTGTTGGCTTTGGCTCCAATCCTAAAATAGGAAGAGAAGTTTCATGTGTGGAAGCCCAGGTTGTGGCACCAAAAATAATCCCGTCCATGGGTCTTAGGCCATTTCTGTCTTTTTTTCCATAACCATACGCGGCACCAAGAGAACCACCCATCGGGATATTCACCAGTTGCTCTGCCAAAGCTTCATTCTGAGTACTTACAGGTGTCCCGGTAATTTTTGTGGAAAGATCATCAACGATCTTGATCTGTGCTGAGCGTTGTTCAATCTTTCTTACGGGAAGATATTGTTCAATAAGGCTTTTTACCGCTGAACCTGCCAGGCCACCAATAAAACCTGAAATCAGGCTTCTACCGGTATTAGACATACTTGAATCTTTCTGAAGAAATGTTGTTACGCTCATAATCTGTTTCATTTTTACCGAATAAAACTATTTAATCGTCCTTATTTGAACAATCATTTAACATGCATTTGGCATTGCTCCTTCAAATTTGATATTTTTGAATATGAGCGAAAAACTAAATATTGCCTTCATTCAGGCGAACCTGAAGTGGGAAGATGCCGAAGCGAATAGGAAATTGTTTTCAAAAGAGATTTCTAAGATCTCTGATGAAGTTGAATTGATCATTCTGCCGGAAATGTTTACGACAGGTTTCAGTATGAATGCTGAAAAACTAGCAGAACCAACAGAGGCGGAAACTTTGGAATGGATGAAAGATATTGCCAGGGAAAAATCTGCCGCGGTAACCGGAAGTGTGATCATTACAGAAAATTCTAATTATTATAATCGGTTATTTTTCGTCTTTCCTGAGGGAACATACCAACTTTATGATAAGAGGCACACGTTTACGCTCGCTAAAGAGGATGAGACCTATACAGCGGGAACAGATAGATTGATCGTAGATTATAAAGGCTGGAAGATCTGTCCGCTCATTTGTTACGACCTTAGATTCCCGGTCTGGGCAAGAAATACCGTAGACTATGATCTGCTTATTTATGTGGCGAACTGGCCAGAAAAAAGGGTGAATGCCTGGGACGCATTGCTTAAAGCAAGAGCTATTGAAAACATGAGTTATTGTATCGGTTTAAATAGAACTGGAGAAGATGGCGACGGATATATCTACAATGGTCATTCTACTGCATACGGGCCTTTGGGTGAAGAATTAACCGAACCTAATAGAGCAGATGAATTTATTGCTGAATTCAGTATTGAAAAAGCAGGTTTATATGAAGTTAGAAATAAGTTGAAATTTCTTCAGGACAGGGATAGTTTTACTCTAAACTAAAAGTTTCCACCTGGTCCCAGTTGCTTCTTACATTAATAGTATCCTGGTAATATAGAATTCTCTCAGGCTGTCGCTTTTTAAGATAACTTCCGGTATCCCATTTCATATTTGCATTGGCATCATAGATCACCCTGATCAGGAAATTCCCCGGATTAAGATACTCAAAGGTAAAATTACCCGAGTTTTCTGAATACTGCTCGGCCATAACTTCGCCTTTTGTATTCGTAAGCTGCACGATGATTGGAAATGATCTGATATTCTGAATATTGAGAATGATTTTTCCGTACTCTGTCAATGCCTTCGTTGGAACACTTTTAATAATGGTATCATTGGTTTCCTGAAATAGATCTATGATCGCACCTGGAAAAGCAGAAACCTGGTAATTATTTTGCGGAAGCTTCTCAAATTTAAGGGCAATTTCGTTCATCATCGGGGAGAACTCTGTTGAAAAAGGAACTTCGGTAGAATCCTTATCAATTACTTTTATTAGTTCATCATTATGATCAACAATTGGTGTATTCGAGGTAAATTTAAAATCCTTGTTGATTCCACCAGGTTCGGTGTTCACGATCAAAGAATCACGATCCAAACTTCCTAATCTGGGTAAAATAAGGGTGTCTCTGGTTTTAGGAGTCAGTACTTCAAAAGCAAGGCTGTCAAATTCAGGTTTTGTATTGTACCAGTAATATAAGCTGTCTTTCTCTGGATCTTTGATGATGCGGTATTCATATCCTTCCGGCTTGCTGGTTAACAGGTCGATCTTTATACTATCCAGGTTCAGGCTTCCTTCATAACCAAAGAGAATTTTATTTCCTTTTAATAAAGAAGGCCTTTTAGGATTGAATTCCAACTCTTCCTTAAAGACGGTGATATCATAAGTACTATCTGTTGGGATGGTCACGTTCTCAGCAACAAAACCTATTTTTTCAGTTTTAGGATTATATAAATAATTGTCATTTTTATCCAGTATACCAACCATTTTATAAGTTCCGGCTTTAAGATTTTCAAGTGAAAAAGTAAAAGTGCTGTCCTGGGAATAAGTGACGTATCTAGGTGTTTCCTTATATACGATCGAATCACTATAAGTGGTATCTATCTCGTATAGCATGATCGAAATTGGCTCGGATGGTGCTTTTAATTTCGCATCCTTAACTGTACCTCCAACCATTAGTGAATCAATATAATCCCCTGTGGAAAATACGTATTTGAAATAATTATATGGATTAGATTCATTGTTGTCTACGATACTTTTCCCAAAGTTGATCGTATAGGTAGTATTTTCTTCCAGGGTATCAAAGATCTCGATCTTGATATCTTTTCTGGCAGTTCCCAAAGGCATGATGCTCGGCTTGGGGTTCATGGGTGGAGAAATGATGATCTGCTGCTGAGGTTTATCCAGTTTTATATACTCATCAAAAAAGATCCTGATCTCGTCCTCATCAAACTGGGTAGAATAGTTTTCAGGGTTTGCTCTAATGAATTTTGGGGGTTCTTCATCTATAGGTCCGCCTTCAGGCATTCCTTTCTTGGCACATTGCACCATTGTAAAAAGTAATATCAAAACGATTATAAATCCCGGTACCCTTTTCTTCATAGATGAAAACTGAAATCTTTTAGCAAAGAAACAATTATTTTGAATTACAACGCAAAGCTTAATCTGTAATTGCCATGGTAGCAATACTAATTTTAATACCGGGAACTTCAAATAGCTTGTGTGCACAGGCCTCAAGGGTTGCTCCCGTAGTGACCAGGTCATCAACAATAAGAATATGCTTATCTCTTATTTTTTCTGAATTTTCCACGGTTAAGGTTTCTTCCAGTTTTCCCCATCGCGATAAACGATCTTTAAGGGTCTGGGTTTGCGTGGAACTAATTTTTAGTAAAATATCATCCAGATATTCAGCGTCAAGGTATGATGCGACCTCCCTGCCAAAATCTTCCACCTGGTTGTATCCGCGCTGTTTTAACCTGGAAGGATGAAGTGGAACAGGTATGACCACATCAATCATTTCTTTCCAATCTGTGGTTGAAAGTTCTGAGCCTAGCCATTTTCCAAGATAGTTTCCAATTTCGCGGTAACCTCTGTATTTCAGATCATGGATAAGATGCTGGACGCCTGCTTTCTTTCTGAAATGTAGTAATGCCGTTGCTTTTTCTATCTTTACCCTGCCGTAAAATACTTTTTTAACAGGGTTCTCGTTATCAAGGTGATAACTGGTAACTGGTAAATCATGCAGGCAGGAGGTACAAATGAGCTTTTCATTTTGAAGCAGTTCGGCCTCACAAATGTGACACACCGTTGGATAAAGTAGATTAACGAAATCGTGAAACATTTGTTAATGGATTGTACCATACTTGGTTAAACATATAAATTTACGAACTAAATTATATTTATGATGACAGAAAAAAAGAATAATACCGCATTAAAGATTTTGACCGGTATTCTGGCAGTAGCCCTGGTTGCGCTTAGCATTTATACCATAAAATTCTACAATGAGGAAAAAGAAAATAAAGAGATCCTGCAGAAGGAAAAATCTGTGATCGAAGATGAACTTAATGAGCTTATCGTAAAGTATGACGAAGCCATTGAGGAAAACGAGGTTATGGATCAGGACCTGGTAAATGCAAGAGATCGAATTTCAAGATTATTAGATTCAGTTAAGGATAATGAGGCAAATCTGGTTCTTATTTCAAGATATAGAAGAGAAATTGGGAATCTTAAGGCCGAAAAAGATCGTCTTTTTAGGGTGGTTGACAGTTTGAGTGCTCAAAATCAGCAGCTAACAACCTCGCTGGATAGTACTAACGTTGCTTTGGAACAGCGAACAAAATTATCTGATTCTTTAAAAACTACGAATCAGAGTCTTTCCACGAAAGTAGATAAAGCTTCCAGGTTGAAAATCACCAGTCTTTCTGGAGAAGGGGTGATAGTTAGGAATAGCGGTAAACTGGTGGAGAATGATAATAATCGTCGGGTAGACCAGATTAGAACCTGTTTCACTATTACTTCTAATGATCTTGCTGAAGCCGGAGAAAAGAACATGTATGTACAGGTTTACAACCCGGAAAACGAACTGGTAGGTGATGAGCTGGTTGTTCAGCATGAAGGTGGAACCATGGTTTATAGCGCCTCTTCAAAAGTTTTCTACGAAAATGATGAACTTGATGTTTGTATCCTGGCTAATACTATTGAAGACAGATTGCTGGAAGGTAACTATAAAGTATATGTATATAATGACGCGGTACTTCTGGGAACAGGAAGTTTCACGCTGAACTAATCTAAATTTATAATTTACAGACCGTCCTGGAGATTATTCAGGGCGGTTTTTTTATTTTTGCGCCATGGCAAAACAAGAAGATCTTTTTAAGAACGTAATATCCCATGCCAAGGAGTATGGATATATTTTCGCATCTAGTGAAATCTATGACGGTTTAAGTGCTGTTTACGATTATGGACAGAATGGTGCCGAACTGAAGAAAAATATCAAGGAGTATTGGTGGCGAAGCATGACGCAGCTGCATGAGAACATTGTTGGTATTGATGCGGCAATCCTGATGCATCCAACAACCTGGAAGGCTTCAGGTCACGTAGATGCTTTCAACGATCCGCTTATTGACAATAAAGATTCTAAAAAGCGTTACAGAGCAGATGTTCTTGTAGAAGATCATGCTGAGAAATTGCTTCAGAAAGCTGAAAAAGAGATTGCGAAAGCCAAAAAACGTTTCGGGGACGATTTTGATGAAAAAATGTACCGTGAAACCAATCCAAGGGTCAAGAGATATCTTGATGACAGGAAAGAAATGCTGGAGCGTTTAGCCAGATCCTTAACTAATGAAGACCTTGCCGATGTAAAGGCGCTTATTGAAGAACTGGAAATCGCTGATCCTGAAACCGGATCCAAGAACTGGACAGAAGTTAGACAGTTTAACCTGATGTTCGGAACTAAACTGGGAGCTTCAGCCGATTCTGCCACCCAACTTTATCTTCGTCCCGAAACTGCACAGGGAATATTTGTAAACTTTCTGAATGTTCAGAAAACCGGAAGAATGAAGATTCCTTTCGGAATTGCCCAGATTGGTAAAGCTTTCAGAAATGAGATCGTGGCGAGACAGTTCATATTCAGAATGCGTGAATTTGAACAGATGGAAATGCAATTTTTTGTGCGTCCGGGTGAAGAATTGGAATGGTACGAGAAATGGAAAGATAATAGATTGAACTGGCACAGGTCGCTTGGACTTGGAGAAGAGAACTACAGATTCCACGACCATGAAAAACTTGCGCATTACGCAAATGCCGCAGCCGATATTGAGTTTAATTTCCCATTCGGATTTAAAGAACTCGAAGGAATTCATTCCAGAACAGATTTTGACCTTAAAGCACACGAAGAGCATTCGGGTAAAAAACTGAGATTTTACGATCCTGAATTGAAAGAGAATTATGTGCCTTATGTAATCGAAACTTCAATAGGTTTGGACAGAATGTTCCTATCCGTATTATCTGCCTCTTTAAAAGAAGAAGACCTTGGAGATGGAAATACGAGGACGGTATTAAAGCTTCCTGCGGTTCTTGCGCCAACTAAGGCTGCAATACTTCCGCTGGTTAAAAAAGACGGACTTCCGGAACTCGCTAAAAAAATCTTTGATGATCTTAAATGGGATTTCAAAGTGCAGTATGACGAAAAAGATGCGATTGGTAGAAGATATCGTCGCCAGGATGCTGCGGGAACTCCAATGTGTATCACCGTAGATCACGATTCACTCGAAGATAATTCGGTAACCGTTAGATTCCGTGATAGTATGAATCAAGAACGAGTGCCAATTGAAGAGCTGGATACGCTTATTAGAAAAGAAACTGACTTTAAAACCTGGATGAAAGGTTTTTCAGAATAAGAAATAAACTCAGGAATTATTAAAAAGGCAATTGATTTATTAATTGCCTTTTTTATTTTAATTAAATCGATATTGTCTATTTTTAGGCAAATATTTCAGTAAGACCATTTTAATGATGAAAAAAACACTTCTACTTTTTTCCTTTTGCTTCATTTTTCATCTAAATTCTTTCGGACAAACCGGTGAAAAATCCGGTCCGGCCTTTATTGATTCGGCCAGCGTAATGAAAACCGGTCCGCTATCTAAAGCAACACTTAAGCGATCCAACGAGAAAGCTAAATTATATAATCCAAGAAATCGCGGTATTAATAAGGTTGTTCCCGGAAAAGGACTTCCAAAAACCATAGATCCCGCGCTGCAGAAGAAAATGGGAGATATTCAGGTGAAATCACCGATCCTGACTTTTGATGGAGCCGTGACCAGATCAACACCTAGTGATCCCACCGGGGCAGTAGGGAGAAATCATTATGTGAATGCCTATAATTCTGAATTTGCTATTTGGGATAAGGAGGGAAATGTGGTTTTGCCACCAGCCTCTTTAGAAAGTATAGGAGGTGCATTTAGCGGGGAAAATGATGGTGACCCTATAGTTTTTTACGACGAAGCTGCAGATAGATTTGTTTTAATGCAGTTTAGTGCTGAAAGAGGATCTTCAACTCCTCCGGCTTTGTTGTTTGCGGTTTCGCAAGGATCAGACCCCGTGAATAGCGGTTGGTACACCTATCGGTTCGATCTTGAATCTTTACCAGATTATCCAAAGATCTCCCTGTGGAACGATGGTTATTATATTACTACAAATAAAGATGCTCTGGAACCCCAGGGAAAAGAGATCGTTTACGTGCTCGAAAGAGACAGAATGCTACAGGGATCTAATAATGTTAGGATTCTAGGGTTTCCGCTTCCGGGAATCCAGAATAATGGTTTTTACAGTCCGGCTGGTTTTAGTGTGATGGGAGGCGATCTTCCGCCACCGGGAAACGCTCCGATCATTTATTTACAGGATGATGAATGGGCTGGAGTAAATCAGGATCATTTAAAATTATGGCTTATCAATGTGAACTGGACCAATCTTGGTTCCTCAACAATTGAAGAAAGCCAGGAAATTACCAATGGGGTTTCTCCGTTTACCGCAACCTTTGATGGAGGCGGATTTCAGAATCTTCCACAGCCAGGAGATACTCCAGAGATAGATGCCTTGCAGGGCGCGATGATGTATATGACCCAATACCGAAGATTTGGCACTCATAACTCTGTAGTGATGAATTTCGTGGTAGATGTGGAGCCAAGCGCGGCCAAACATGCGGGAATTAGATGGTATGAATTGAGGCAGCCTGCAGATGGCGCTCCGTGGACGGTATACCAGGAAGGAACATATGCTCCAGACAATAGCGACCGCTTTAGCGGAAGTATTGGTATCGATCTTCGAGGGAATATCGCGATGGGTTATACTGTGGTAAACGATAATCCCGCTAATCCTGTATTTCCTTCCATTAGATATACTGGAAGATTTGTAAATGATGAATTAGGATTGATGACCATTCAGGAAGAATCAATTGTGGAGGGAGAAAGCCCACAACCTAGGCCTGAGGGTAGATATGGCGATTATGCGCATTTGAGTATCGATCCGTTAGATGATCTAACTTTCTGGCATAATGCCGAATATTTCGTAGGTGTGGAAAGAGTAAATAAAGTTGGAGTTTTCAGAATTGCGGCAGATGAGCCAAATGATATTGGAGTTGTTTCGCTGGTTGGTCCGGAAAATGCAACTTTAACAGCTTCTGAAGTGATCACTATTCGGATCAGAAACTACGGAACAAACGCGCAATCTAATTTTGAAATTAGCTATAGCATTAATGGAGGAGCTGAAGTAACAGAAGTTTTTGAAGCAACTCTGCCTGCCGAAAGTTCTGTTGAATATACCTTTGAGCAGCCCGCCGATCTTTCTGAAATTGGAGAAACTTATACGATCACAATTTCTACCAATCTTGAAAATGATTCCAATAACAATAATGATACGTACGAAACTGAAGTGAAAAACCTGCCTCCGAATGATGTGGGAATTACTTCAATAGATTCACCTTCAACCGGTGAAAATCTTACAACTACAGAAGAGGTAACGGTTACGGTTTCCAACCTTGGAGGAGAACCACAGCAGGATATTCCATTAAGTTACCAGATTGGAAATAATTCTCCGGTATTTGAAACTTTTACGGGAACTCTGGATGTAGGGGAAGATGCGGTTTATACCTTCAATCAAACCGCTAATTTATCTTTTTCGGGAAGTTATGGGATCACGGCAAGAACGATTTTAGAAGATGATTTTGATCCGACCAACGATTCTGAAACGATCTCAGTTTCTAACCTGGATTGCATTCCTGAAGGTTCAGATTGTTCACAGGGTGACGGGATCTTTTATTTCGAGCTTGGCGATATCCAGAATGAGAGAATTCCCTGTACCACGGGATATATAGATTTCAGTGTAAATTCTACAGATCTGGACAGGTCGCAGGAAAATTTCACGGTAACCGTAGAAACTGGTTTTGCCGAAGGTCAGCGGGAAAAATTCTCGATGTGGATAGATTTTAATGACAATGCCGTTTTTGAGGATGATGAGCGTCTGATAACTTCAGAAGTTATTCCTCAGGTAAATCAGCCATTTTCTTACGATTTCTCCATTCCTAGAGATACAGATCTAGGGCAGCATTTATTAAGAATTAGAGCCGGAGACACCGATTTTTCAGGAGATCTCAACGATCCCTGTTCAGTATTGGCCTATGGAACAACGCATGATTATTCAGTGAATATTACTGATAGTACGCTGGATATCGAAGATTTTATACTGAATGAAGCTGCACTGGTAGTTCTTTCAGAAGGAGATGGTCAATATCGTGCGGTTTTGGAAACCAATTTTGATGAACCCCTGAGAATTACCGTTCATAATGTTCTTGGTCAGAAATTAATTGAAAATCAGGTAAGGAATAATGGAGATGCTTATATCTACGATATGGATATGTCTTATGCAGCCAGAGGTGTTTACCTGGTTAGATTCGGAACGAGAAAAGTGGGAAAAGTTACCCGTTTCATTGTAAAATAATATTTATAAACCCAAAAGTTAATCTGGCCTTGTATTTATTCCAGATAGCCTTATTTTTGGGGAAAACTCAAACTTCATGACGATTATTTCCTATAACGTGAACGGTATTCGTGCCGCGATACGCAAAGGTTTATTAGAATGGCTACAACAGTCTAACCCGGATATAGTTTGTATCCAGGAGATAAAAGCACAACCCGAACAATTAGATCTTTCAGAATTTGAAAAAGCTGGATATCCTTACCATTACTGGCATCCTGCCACAAAAAAAGGATATAGTGGAGTAGCTATTCTTAGTAAAGTTGAGCCAAAGAAAGTGGTTTACGGAACCGGAATAGAATATATGGATTTTGAAGGTCGTTGTATACGGGCAGATTTTGAAGATTTTTCAGTAATGAGCCTTTATTTACCTTCAGGCACCAATATTAACAGGTTGGAACACAAATTTAAGTTCATGGATGATTTCCAGAGGTATATTGATAATTTGAAATTGGAGATCCCGAACCTGATAATATCCGGAGATTATAATATCTGCCATGAAGCCATAGATATTCACGATCCGGTAAGGTTGAAAACTGTTTCAGGATTTCTTCCGGAAGAAAGAGCATGGATCGATGGTTTTATGAAGAATGGTTTTATAGATTCTTTCAGACACTTTAATGATGAACCAGATAATTATTCCTGGTGGAGTTACCGGGCGAATGCGAGAAATAATAACAAAGGCTGGCGTATAGATTATAATCTAGTGTCAGAACCCCTGAAAAGTCGTTTAAAAAGAGCGGTAATCCTTCCGGAAGCATACCATAGTGATCATTGTCCCGTTCTTGTAGAATTAGAATAATATTATGAAAATTAGACTTACCTCTGTTTTAGCATTACTGTTAGTAATGAGCTCTTGTGTTTCTTCAAAGAAATACGGCGAATTGGAAAGCAGAAATGCTGAACTGCAAAGACAAAATCGAAATGTGAATGACGAACTGGAAAACCTGAGATCTTCCAGTGATAAAATGAATAAAGAGCTTACTGGTTTAAAGGCAGACTATGAAAATCTCTCTACGGAGCGTAATAATCTGATGGAAAAGCTAACAGCTCTTCAGAAGAATTACGAAAGCCTGGAAGGTTCTTACGACGCGTTGGAGCAGAATAGTTCTGCTGCCATTGCTGAAAATTCAAGACAGAATAGGGAATTGCTGGCTCAATTAGATGAAAAAGAAGCAGCACTTATTCAGGAAAAGAATAGATTGGAAAAACTGGAAAAGGACCTTGCCCTTCGTTCACAGAGAATAAATGAGCTGGAAAGTGTTATCGCGGCTAAAGATGCTAAAATGAATGCCCTTAAAAACGCAGTTTCCAATGCGCTTACCAATTTTGAAGGTAAAGGTTTGACCGTAGAGCAAAGAGATGGAAAAGTTTATGTTTCCATGGAAAATAAACTACTTTTTGAATCTGGAAGCTGGGCGGTAAATTCTGAAGGTAGAAAAGCTGTGAAACAACTAGGATCAGTATTGGCTCAAAACCAGGATATCGCAGTTTTGATTGAAGGTCATACAGATAATGTGCCTTATGGAGGCAGCGGACAGCTAAAAGATAACTGGGATCTTTCTACCAAAAGAGCCACCGCAATTGTTCAGATATTAAGAGAAAATTCCAACATAGATCCTCAAAGTCTTACTGCCGCCGGAAGGGGTGAATATGCTCCAGTGGCAAGTAATGATAGTGAATCTGGGAAGGCGAAAAACCGTAGAATTGAAGTGATCCTTACTCCAAAACTAGATGAGATCACCAGAGTTTTAAACGAAATAGATTAGAAGTTCATGAAGTACACCACACTTCCCAATACCGATATTAAAGTAAGTAAGATCTGCCTGGGATCAATGACCTGGGGACAGCAAAATACGGAAGCTGAAGGTCACGCACAGATAAATTACGCTCTGGAACAGGGAGTTAATTTTATTGATACTGCCGAGATGTATTCCATCCCTGCAAAACCGGAAACACAGGGAAGCACCGAAAAAGTAATTGGTAGCTGGATAAAAAATACCGGAAGGAGAGAAGATGTGGTAATCGCCTCGAAAATTGCCGGCCCCGGAGATATGGTCTCGCATATTAGAGAAAACCTTGGTTTTCACAGGGCGGCTATGGAAGATGCAATAGATAAAAGTTTAAAAAGACTTCAAACCGATTATATAGACCTTTATCAATTACATTGGCCTGAAAGAAGTACTAATTTCTTCGGAAAAAGAGGTTATCATCATGACATAGAGGAGGCCTGGGAAGATAATTTTAAAGAGATCCTGGAGAATCTGAAGCATTTTATTGATAAAGGTAAGATCAGGCATATCGGGCTTTCCAATGAAACACCTTTCGGATTAATGCGTTTTCTGGAAGAGAGTAGGAAAGACCTTCCTAGAGTGGTCACTGTCCAAAACCCTTACAATCTTCTGAACAGAAAAGATGAAATTGGGTTAACCGAGATCTATCATCGTGAAAATGTTGGCTTATTTCCTTATTCTCCGTTGGGCATGGGAACTTTAAGCGGAAAACATCTTGATGGAATAAAAGAAAATACAAGATTGAGCCTTTTTCCGCAGTATAAAAGGTATTCAAACGAGCAGGCTGTAAAAGCTACGAGGAAATACAAAAAACTGGCTGATAAACATGGACTGAGCCTTACCCATCTGGCTTTGGCATTTGTGAATCAGCAGCCTTTTGTGACCAGTAATATTATTGGTGCTACGAGTCTCGAACAACTAAAGGAGAATATAAGCAGTATTGATATTATTCTTCCCGATGAAATTATGGACGAGATCAACGAAATTCACAATTCCATACCAAATCCTGCTCCTTAATTCAGGATTTCTACCAGGCTTTCGTGAATGAACATAGACCTGTCCAGGCTGTCCCTTACATGGAACCAATCGTCTGTTTTGCCCTGAACCATGAGTAATTCTCCAAAAGTTCCTTTTTTAATAATGGATGAATTATTTGCCGCAGGTTTATTTCTGAAATTGGCGGTATTTGTTGCCACTTTTAGCCTGGAAGAAATTTCTTTATCGGTAGAAGCTTCCCTTGCTGGTTCTTCTGTTTGATAAACAAACCCAATAGGATCGATAGCGCCTTCGTTTCTTCTATAAATACCAAAATGAAGATGCGGCGGTGTGGTTCTCGCGTTTCCGGTATTACCAACAAATCCCAGGGTGTCTCCAGCTTCAACTGTTCTAAGATCTGGCACGATACTATCTAAATGGGCATAATACAAAGATTGTTTTCGTTTGCCGTCTCTTAACCAAACCTGTTTCCCGCCGAGACCTTTTTCGCCAGTAAAACCAATTCTTCCTGAAGTAGGTGCGATCACGGGAGTTCCTTTATCGGCAAAAATATCGATTCCCTGGTGGTTTCTTTTGCCCCCGTCACGCATATCGCCCCAATAACTGCCAATATCAGCGTTGTTTCCATTTAAGACCGGAAAAAGATAGGTTGGTGATTTTTTGATACGGATCTGAAATTCGGTATTGGCTTCAATTTCAGGTTGAATAACGATTTTATAAAGGCCTTTTTCCTTTATCTCAAACCTTAATTTTTTAGTCTTTGTTTCGCCAGATTTCATTTTTTCAAATGTTCCGGTTTCAGGAATACTCTTTTTATATAATTCTGAAAATATTAAAGTGGAAGAGCTATCGGTTTCAATTTCGGCTTCAACGACCTCACCCGGGATGAGGTAAGTTGAATAAGAGTAAATAGCGAAATTACGAGGCTTTAATTCTCCTGTTTCCAGGTAAGGAAGTTCGATCTCCAGGCTGTCTTGCAAAGCTGTGGCAACCCGTCCTTCCCAGATCTCAAATATTTCATCAGAAATATTCCTATCTTTTTTGTATTGCTCTTTTTCTGAAAGTCCGGAGATCAGTTTTTCTGCTTTTTCCAATTGTGAACAGGAAAAAAGACTGAATATAAAAAGTAAAGAAAGGAATTTTGTCAATCGCATATTTCACTCAAATTGAGTCAAATATAATCAGTAATTATGCCATTTCTAACCAAAAAGATGGCTAACTACATCTTCTATTTTGGCGACCTTGATAATCCTGATCTGGAAATCTCCTTTTGGAATTTTACTTTGTTTTGAAACCATGATGGAGGCAAAGCCTAGTTTTTCAGCTTCAATGATTCTTTGTTCTATTCTGGTAACCGGTCTTATTTCCCCGGCAAGGCCAACCTCTGCAGCAAAGCAAGTATCTTTTTCCAGAGCAATATCTTCATTGGAAGATAAAATGGCAGCGATAACAGCGAGATCAATGGCTGGATCATCCACGCTGATTCCACCGGTGACGTTTAAAAAAACATCTTTTGCACCGAGTCTGAATCCTGCTCTTTTTTCCAGAACGGCAAGCAGCATATTCAGTCTTTTGGCATTGTATCCAGTGGTAGAACGCTGCGGAGTTCCGTAAACCGCGGTACTAACCAGTGCCTGAATTTCTATCATTAAAGGTCTCATCCCTTCAAGGGTAGAAGCGATCGCTGTTCCGCTGAGGTCCTGATCATTTTTAGAAATCAGGATTTCAGAAGGATTTATCACCTCACGAAGTCCGCTGCCCTGCATTTCATAAATTCCGAGTTCATGCGTAGAACCAAACCTGTTTTTATGTGATCTTAAAATCCGGTATACGTGATTTCGGTCTCCTTCAAATTGCAATACGGTGTCTACCATATGCTCCAGAACTTTAGGGCCAGCGATACTCCCTTCTTTGGTGATGTGTCCTATCAGGATCACAGGCGTATTGCTTTCTTTGGCGAATTTAATAAGCTCTGCCGTGCATTCTCTGATTTGGGAGATACTTCCCGGAGAACTTTCAATATAATCGCTGTGGAGCGTTTGTATGGAGTCAATAATTACAACTTCAGGTTCAACTTCTTCCACCTGCCTAAAAATACTCTGGGTTTTGGTTTCGGTTAGAATAAAGCAATTTGCCGGATTCGGGTTGATTCGTTCAGCACGCATCTTGATCTGCTGCTGGCTTTCTTCTCCAGAGACGTATAGGACCTTATATTTTAATCCGAGTGAAATTTGTAAAAGCAGTGTGCTTTTTCCAATTCCGGGTTCACCGCCTAATAAAGTTAGTGAGCCGGGAACAAGACCTCCTCCAAGAACACGATCTAACTCGTTATTTCCGGTATTCATTCTGTTTTGCGGAGTGCTCTCTATATCGGTAATAAGAAGTGGCCTGGAAGCTTTTTTTGCCTCCTTTTTCGCAGAAGTTTTCCAGTCTTTTGGGTCTGGTTTCTGAACAACTTCTTCCACGATCGTATTCCAATCACCGCAGGAATTACATTTCCCCTGCCATTTAGAATACTGTGCGCCACATTTCTGACAATAATAAGCGGTCTTGACTTTCGCCATTTAATCGATCTATTTTATGCTAATAACCGAAATCTTTTTTAATCGCATCGGCTTTTTCAAGCATAAAATCTGTGTCGATAAAGGCAATTTTTTCCTGTCCGTAGGCATTCTGATAAATTCTCATCGCCTTTTTCGGGTTGCCGGTTTCCTCCTCATAACGGGCCTCGAAGAAGGTTCCTAGCATGGTGCCTGGATAGTGGTCAAAAGCCATTTTGTAAAGTGCCTTGTATTCTTCCCAATTTTTGGTCTTTTCAATCGCATTATACACGGCCATAAAATCGTTTATACTGATCTTTCTTTTCAAACCATATAATTCTTCAATCGAAGTGTATTTCTCAGCTAAATACTGAGAAGGTGAGATTGAAGTCTGTAACAGGATTTCATTATAATCCTTTGTAGAAATTGGTCTGTAGATCTCAAAAATGCTGGATATCGCTGAAGGGATCGCTTTTCCGACTAAAGAATAATGGGTTTCATTATCAAAATCCTGAAATTTATAGGTGACCATTTTATTGTCGATATTCTTCAGCTGGTTGTCGAAGCTTAAAATATTCTTTTTAAGGCTTGGGATATCATCGCTTCCGGTGGCCATGTAGAACCACTTTTTACTTTCAGTAGTGGTTAATGCATCCGTGACACGTTTGGCCATTTCCGGTGCCAGGTCCGGACTTAGGTTGATATAACCCTGGAAAATTGGAGACTGCTTCAGTAGATAATAATTGATAAAATTAGATGTGAAATCATGACCTACGATAATACGGAAATTTGCGGTTCGGTATTTCTGGTCTAACTGTGCAAGCAATTCCATTCCGATGAATTCGAAGAATTTTGCTCCTTTGTCAACCGGAAGGAAATTGTTATCAGCATACGCTGTATCATCTGTTCTGATACCATCCTGGTTCACTCCAACCACTATCATCTCCGGAATATCTTCCCAATAAGAATAATAATCTACCATTCCTGCAACGGGCTCGAATAAATAATCTCCATCCAGCACCACCACAACCGGATAGCGCTTTTCTTTATTTTCTTCGTAATTCCTTGGTAATTGGATCTTTATCTGCCTGGTCTCACCCAATTTCTGGGAGGAGAGACTCTCGTATTTTATCTGCGAATTGCTCACTATCGGCAATGAAATTGCCAATAGCAGTAGTAATAATTTTTTCATAGGTGTAGTATTGATTCGGGCCTACAATATAATTATTATTTCCGAGGGTTTAAAAGAGGCAGTAAAATAAAGGATAAACCTCCAAATAGCAGGACTACAAAGGTTTGCGTGGCCCAAGATATCCATCCGAAGGCTTCAGCAGCATGATCCTGAATGCCGAAAAACATCAAGACACCTCCTACAGCAAGAGGATAAACGCCTATCCCTCCGTTAGTTGCGGAAACAGCAAACGATCCCACCACGAATGCCGCCATAATGATTCCTAATGGTGCATTGGCAGTTTCAGGAATACTTAACTTGATGACAAAGAACATGATAAGGTACATGCTCCAGATAAAAATGGTGTGAAAGATGAACGCCCATTTTTGTTGCATTCTGAGGATACTTTTCATCCCATCTAAAAGGCCTTTCGCTAATTTTTTAATCTTCTGAAAAGGCAGCCATTTAGAACGTTTTACGATATTGAGACCGAGAATAATTATTCCAACGAGCCCCAGCAAAATAAGAAATGTGTTCAGCGGTTTGATATTCTGGTCATTGAGGTAGGCAAGGAGGTCGTCTGTTTGAAGTATGAGGGCAAGCCCTATTATGAACATTAAAATAAGCAGATCTGCAACTCTTTCGGATATAATAGTCCCAAATCCTTTTTCGAATGGCACATCTTCATAAGTTGAAAGGGTCACGGCTCTTAGTACTTCACCGGAACGTGGAATTCCGAAATTTGCCAGGTAAGCTACCATCACCGCCATAAATCTATTTGACTGTGAAGTTTTGTAGCCCATTGGTTCCAGCATAAATTTCCATCGGTAAGCCCTGGAAAAATGAGAAACAGTACCTAAGAGAAATGAAATAAAGATCCAGAACTTATTGGCATCTAAAATGCTTTGCCAAAGGTCTTCTCTTTCCTGCGGAGTAGAACTTTTTAAAGAATACCAGATCAAAAAAATCCCCAAAAATAAGGGGATGCTGATTTTTAATATTTTGATGAGTTTTTTCTTCAAAAATCCTATTTCAATAAATTGGTTTCTTCATCTGGAAATACGAGAGAAGGCTTGAAATTCTTCGCTTCTTCCTGATCCATGATTCCGTAAGCAATAATAATAAGAATATCTCCTTTAGCGACTTTTCTTGCTGCGGCACCATTCAAAGTGATCTCTCCGGAATTTCTAGGGCCAGGAATAACGTAAGTTTCTAGGCGCTCACCGTTATTATTATTTACGATCTGAACTTTTTCTCCCTCAATAATATTGGCCGCCTCCATTAGATCTTCATCTATAGTTACGCTTCCAATGTAATTAAGATCGGCTCCTGTAACTTTAACTCTGTGGATTTTTGATTTAACTACGTGAATTTGCATTTCTAAAATTAGTTGTCCAGGGCAATATTGTCTATCAGTCTAATGTCATCTGCATAGGCTGCAATAAAGGCTCTGTATTGTTTTCCTTTTTCTTTTTTTTCAATTTTTTTCAGTGTCATCGAATCGGCAATTTCGAAATATTCCAATTTTAAAAATCGGTTATTCTGAAACTGATCTTCTACCCAATTCGTGACATAATCTGCACTTTCTGTGCCAAATAGCTGATTGGCATCTTTCAGAGTTTCATAGATAAAAGCTGCTTCCTTGCGATTCTGGCTACTTAGACGCTCATTTCTGGAAGACCTTGCAAGACCAGAATCTTCTCTTAAAATAGGGCAACCGATGATTTCCACCGGAAGGCCTGTTTTTTCAGTTAGCTTTCTAATGATCTGAAGTTGCTGATAATCTTTTTCTCCAAAAAACGCTTTGTCTGGAGTTATGGTTTCAAAAAGCCGTTTTACCACCGTACCTACACCGTCAAAATGTCCGGTTCTGAATTCACCTTCCATAACAGATTCCAATCCTTCAAAATCAAAGGTTTGGGAAGAAATATTATTATCGTAAAGTTCGTTGGCAGTGGGAGTAAAAACCCAGATATCGGCTAATTCACTTCTAAGGAGTTCGAGATCTTTCTCCAGATTTCTAGGATACTTTTCCAGGTCATCAGGATTATCAAACTGAGTAGGATTTACAAAAATACTTACCACAACCTGATCTGAATCTTTCAGGGCGTTTTTTACCAAAGAGAGATGACCTTCGTGAAGAGCTCCCATCGTAGGAACTAATCCGATGCTTTTTCCTTCAGATTTAATCTTCTGAATAGCCTGTATAAGTGGTTGTTTCTCCCTAAAAACCTGCATTTTATTATAAAATTAACAGCGTGCAAACTTAAGATATCTCTGGCAATCTGCATAAATTTTTGTAATTTTGCGTGTTTTTTATTCGGAAACGTAACTAAAGTAAAGAATTTATGAAAGATAAGAGAGTGTTATACGTCTCGTCTGAAGTTATACCCTACTTACCTGAAACTGATATCTCCTCAACCTCTTTTGAAGCTGCAAAAATGGTGAATAACCTTGGAGGTCAAATCAGGATATTTATGCCAAGGTTCGGTAATATCAATGAACGCAGGCATCAATTACATGAAGTGATCCGATTATCAGGAATGAACCTTGTGATTAATGATCTGGATATGCCGCTTATTATCAAAGTAGCCTCTATTCCAAAAGAGAGAATGCAGGTTTATTTCATAGATAATGAAGATTATTTTAAAAGAAAGGCAACCTTAACTGATGAGGACGGAAATCTCTTTTCAGATAATGATGAAAGAGCCATTTTCTTTGCCAAAGGAGTTATTGAAACTGTAAAGAAATTAAACTGGTCACCGGATATTATTCATGTTCATGGCTGGCTGGCATCCCTTCTTCCGCTTTACCTAAGAAATTATTACGGTAATGAGCCTCTTTTCAAAGATTCAAAAATTGTTACCTCAGTTTACAATCAAAGTTTCGATGAAACGTTAGATGATGAGTTGAGAGAAAAGATTTTGTTTGACGGATTAGAGAATTCTAACGTGAAGCATTTGAAAACTCCAAACTTTGTAAACCTGATCAAGACTGCAGTGGATAATTCTGATGCGGTAGTGATTGGCGGAGATAATGTTCCGGAAGATTTGAAAAAATATATAGATAAACTGAATAAACCAGTTCTTCCTTACACGGAAAAAGAAAATTTCTCTCACGCCTACCAGGAATTTTACGACACGAAAGTATTGTCTGAATAGTAAGAAAAGTATTAAATGAGATTGAATAAAATTTATAAAATAACAGCTGTGATGGCTGTTGTTTTCGCTTTTATAGGATGTGATGAAGATTTCACGAATATTGGGGGCGAGATCATCAACAATCCTTCAAATGTTGAGCTAAGGCAGGTTGAAGTAAATGCGTACTCTCAAAAGCTGAATGCAGTTCAAACGAACGGTCTTAGCGGTTATTTTCTGGGAAGTATAAATCATCCTACCTATGGTGAAAGCACGGCAAGTATCCTAACTCAGCTGAGTCTTTCTAATGACGATCCAGATTTTGGTGAGAATGTGACGCTTGATAGTGTTGTAATGACTATTCCATATTTTTCTACGGAAGTGGAGTCTCAAACAAATGAATCTGAAACTGAATACGTATTAGATTCGGTTTATGGAGAAGGCTCTTTCAATCTGAAAATCTATGAAACAGCATTTTTCCTGAACAATCTTGATCCGGATGCTGAATTTGGACAGCGTCAGAAATATTATTCAGATCAGCAAGATATCATCGAGCAGAACATTATTGGAGAGCCACTATATACGAAGGATAATTTCGAGCCATCAGCAGAATCTTTTGTGACTTACGAACTTGATAGTGATGGTGAAAATGATACGATTACCAATGCACCTGCTTTCAGGATTCATTTACCAACAGATTATTTCAAGGAAAAATTTGTTGATAAACTAGGTTCAGTAGAATTAACTGATAATAATAATTTCCAGGAATACTTTAGAAGTTTGTTTTTCAAGGCAGAATCGAATGGAACTGATCGTCAGATCTTATTTGATCTATCCAATTCTAATGCAAAGATCATGTTGTATTATACTTCTGATCAGGATGATGGAGATGGAGGAACTGAACGAGGCAGAGGAATTTATGCTATTGAAATCGCAGGCAATAACAGAATTAATACCTATACTGGGGAATTCCCATCAGATGTATTATCTGAAATAAATGAACAATCTTCAGAAACGGGAGCAGAAAATCTATACCTAAGATCTCAGGAAGGAAGTATGGCTGTTATTGAACTTTTTCCGGATGAAGATGTTCTAGAAGATCTTAGAGAAGAAGAATTATTAATAAACGAGGCTGATCTTACTTTCCACGTTAGAGAAGATCTGGCGGGTGAATCCCTACAGCCAAGAAGGCTCTACCTGTATGATTTGGAGAATAATACCATCATTTCAGATTATGGGCTGGATCTTACGTTGAGTAATTCAGACCCGGAAAATTCTTTAACTACCTTTTCCCAACCATTAAAGGTAGGGGAAGATGGTAGCGGTTCGTTTTATAAATTAAGAATCACTAATCATGTGAGTAACTTGATTAATAATGAGGACGCTGAAAATGTGAAACTTGGTTTGGTAATCGTTTCCAATATAAATTCAGTGGCAGTTAGAAATAATCAAGGCGGTGTAGTGGGAGTAGATAACGCAGCAGTGAAAAATGATTCTGACGTAGTTAATCGGATTCCTACAACATCTATATTGTCCCCTTATGGCACGATATTGCATGGAAGTAATTCTGCCGATGAAGAAAAGAAATTAAAATTAAATATTTATTATACCAACTTTAATTAGTAGAAAAAATGTGTGGAATTGTTGGATATATAGGGCATAGAGAAGCCTATCCTATAGTATTAAAAGGATTACAGCGATTAGAATATAGAGGTTATGATAGTGCAGGTATTGCATTATATGATGGGAATGAGCTGAAAATGAGTAAAACCAAGGGAAAGGTCGCAGATCTTAAAACCCGCCTGGAGGATGAAATCTCTACTAATGGTACAGTTGGTATTGGTCATACAAGATGGGCAACTCACGGTGAGCCGAATGATGTGAATTCTCACCCGCATTACTCAAATTCTGGCGATCTTGTAATCATTCACAACGGAATTATTGAGAATTATGACGCTCTTAAAAAGGAACTGAAGAAGAGAGGTTATACCTTTAAAAGTGACACCGATACAGAAGTTTTAGTGAACCTGATTGAAGATGTTATAAAGCAAGAAGGTGTTAAGCTGGGTAAAGCTGTTCAAATTGCATTAAACCAGACAATTGGTGCTTATGCGATTGCTGTTTTCAATAAATCGAAGCCGGACGAAATTGTAGTGGCTAGATTAGGTAGTCCTTTAGCTATTGGTGTTGGTGAAGATGAGTTTTTTGTCGCTTCAGACGCATCTCCATTTATTGAATTCACTAACAATGCAATTTATCTTGAAGACGGTGAAATGGCTGTTATCAGGAGAGGTAAAGAAGTGAAGATCAGAAAAATCAAGGATGATTCATTAGTTGATCCGTATGTTCAGGAACTTCAAATGAACCTTGAGCAGATCGAAAAAGGTGGTTATGAGCATTTCATGCTGAAAGAAATTCATGAGCAGCCGAGCGCCATTAGTGATACTTATCGAGGTAGAATGCTCGTAGATCAGGGTATCATTCGTATGGCGGGTGTAGATGATAATATGGAGCGTATTGCTAATGCAAAGCGAATTATTATTGTTGCCTGTGGTACTTCATGGCATGCTGGTCTTGTAGCTGAATATATTTTTGAAGATATTGCCAGAATTCCTGTGGAAGTTGAATATGCTTCGGAATTTAGATACAGAAATCCTGTAATTTCTGAAAACGACGTGGTGATCGCTATTTCACAAAGTGGTGAAACTGCAGATACCATGGCAGCGATCAAGCTTGCTAAAGAAAAAGGTGCTTTTGCTTTTGGAGTTTGTAACGTTGTTGGTTCTTCTATTTCCAGAGAGACACACGCTGGAGCTTATACACACGCCGGTCCTGAGATCGGGGTTGCTTCAACAAAAGCATTTACAACTCAAATTACTGTATTGACATTGATGGCTCTTAAACTTGGTAAGTTTAAAGGGACGATCTCTCATACAGATTTTCAGTTCCACTTACAGGAGCTTGAAAGAATTCCTGAAAAAGTAAAAGAGGCTTTAAAATCTGATGAACTAATCCAGGAAATAGCTGATAAATATAAGGATGCACCGAATTGCCTTTATTTAGGTAGAGGTTATAACTTTCCTGTGGCATTGGAAGGAGCATTGAAATTAAAAGAAATTTCCTATATCCATGCTGAAGGATATCCTGCAGCTGAAATGAAACACGGGCCAATTGCACTTATTGATGAGCAAATGCCTGTGGTGGTGATCGCAACTAAGAAAGGGCACTACGAAAAAGTAGTAAGTAATATTCAGGAGATTAAGTCCAGAAAAGGAAAGATCATCGGGATCGTTACTAAAGGTGATGAAGAAGTAAGAGATCTTGCAGATTACGTGATCGAAGTTCCTGAAACAATGGAGTCACTTACTCCGCTTCTTACTACTATTCCACTTCAATTGCTATCATATCACATCGCGGTATTGTTAGGTAAGAATGTGGATCAGCCTAGAAACCTTGCAAAATCAGTAACCGTAGAATAAATATTTTACAATAAATTATATGAAAGCTCTGTAGATTCATCTACGGAGCTTTTTTTATTTGAATCGGTTTAAACTAAACTGAATTGTTTCTTTTAAATCAGTTTATTAGCTGTTTTGCCAAACATTGAAAACTTCTCAAAATTTCAATATGATTTTTGCCAGAAAAATTTATCTTTGCAGCCTGAAAATGACCTGTTTCGTGTTTATACTTTTTTTAATCAGGGAATTAGGTTTTTGAATTTTACTATTAAAAATTAAAGAATTAGATAAATGTCTAAAGTCACAGGTAAAGTTGCCCAGATTATTGGTCCTGTAGTTGACGTAGCGTTCGACTCAGAAAATGCTGAACTACCAAAGATCTATGATTCTTTGGAAATCACCAGAAAAGATGGTTCTACTTTAGTTCTAGAGGTACAGTCTCATATTGGTGAAAATATTGTGAGAACTGTTTCTATGGACTCAACCGACGGTCTTAGCCGTGGTGTTGAAGTACTTTCTACCGGAAATCCAATCCAAATGCCAGTTGGTAAAGATGTTTACGGACGTCTTTTCAATGTTATTGGAGATGCTATCGATGGTCTTGGAAACTTACCAAAAGAAGGTGCTGACGGTCTTCCAATTCACCGTGAGGCTCCTAAATTTGAAGATTTATCTGTGTCTACAGAAGTTCTGTTTACTGGTATAAAAGTAATTGACCTTATTGAGCCTTATTCTAAAGGTGGTAAGATTGGTCTTTTTGGAGGTGCAGGAGTTGGTAAAACAGTACTTATTCAGGAATTGATTAATAACATCGCCAAAGGTCACGGTGGACTTTCAGTATTTGCTGGAGTTGGTGAGCGTACTCGTGAGGGGAATGACCTTCTTAGAGAGATGTTAGAATCTGGAATTATAAAATACGGTGATGATTTCATGCATTCTATGGAAGAAGGTGGATGGGATCTTCAAAAGGTAGATAAAGAAGTAATGAAGGAGTCTAAAGCTACCTTCGTTTTTGGACAGATGAACGAGCCACCTGGAGCACGTGCGCGTGTGGCCCTTTCTGGACTTACGATTGCGGAATATTTCCGTGATGGAGCTGGAGATGGTCAGGGGAAAGACGTTCTTTTCTTCGTAGATAATATTTTCCGTTTTACACAGGCTGGTTCTGAGGTGTCTGCACTTCTTGGACGTATGCCATCAGCGGTAGGATATCAGCCAACGCTTGCAACCGAGATGGGTGCAATGCAGGAACGTATCACTTCTACCAAAAATGGATCTATTACATCTGTACAGGCGGTTTACGTACCAGCAGATGACCTTACTGACCCGGCGCCGGCGACAACTTTCGCCCACCTGGATGCAACAACTGTACTTTCACGTAAAATTGCCGAGCTAGGTATTTATCCTGCGGTAGATCCTCTAGATTCAACATCTAGAATTCTTACTGCTGATATTCTTGGAAAAGAGCATTATGATTGTGCACAAAGAGTAAAAGAGCTTTTACAGAGATATAAAGAACTTCAGGATATTATTGCCATCCTTGGTATGGAAGAACTTTCTGAAGAAGATAAACTTGCTGTTTCTCGTGCAAGACGTGTTCAGCGTTTCTTATCTCAGCCGTTCCACGTAGCAGAGCAGTTTACTGGTCTTAAGGGAACACTTGTAGATATTAAAGACACGATCAAAGGTTTCAATATGATCATGGACGGAGAACTTGATAAGTATCCTGAAGCTGCCTTCAACCTTAAAGGAACCATTGAGGAAGCGATCGAAGCTGGAGAAAAAATGCTTGCTGAAAACTAAAATAAGTTAGATGTATTTAGAGATAGTAACTCCGGAAGCTGTAGTATTTAGAGCGGAAGTAGATGCGGTAAAAGTACCGGGTAACGATGGTGAATTTCAAATGTTGAATAATCACGCGCCTATAGTTTCTACTTTAACTGAAGGTGAAGTTAAGATCAATCTTAAAGCCGGAAGTCAGAATGAGGTTAAAAGAAAAGATCAGTCTGCATTTAGATCTGAATCTTCTGAGCCTAACGTACTTTATTACACTATTAAAGGAGGAGTTCTTGAAATGAAGGATAACAAAGCTATTATTTTAGCTGATTAACTTTCAGAACATATATTATTAAAAAAGGCCTTTCAATCGAAAGGCCTTTTTGTTTGACTATTTTGACCGCAGCCAGGATTCTCTATTTTTCAAGGCTTCTTTTGAAGCATTATCATCGAGACTTATGGTGTATGTAGGGTCACTTTCCAAAGTAACTGTTGTAGATCTCTCCTGATCCAGTCTCAGGTATCCTACAGTAATTTCTTTAGAAGCTTGCTGAACTATTTCATTTAGCTGATCTTCGGAATCAATTTTAGTCCCATTAATAGAAGTAATGACGTCACCTGAAGCTAAACCTGCCTTATAAGCTGCAGATGTATTAAATAGGTTTCTATCTATTCTAAGGCCATTCTCTTCTTCGCTGACAGAAACTCCAAGATCATTTTCTTCTGAACGTTCCAATTTAATGCCTACAGTTTGGAATAAGTTGTTGTAATCAGGCATTTTGCTGCTATAGATATAATTCTTAAAAAAGTCAGCTCCAAACTGTTCTCCCGCATATTCTTTTAAAGTTGATTCAATATCTTCAATTTTATATGCAACTTCATTTTTTCCATATTTCTTCCACATCAATTGCATAAAATCATCCAGGTTCAGGTCATTTTCTCTCAGTGAAAGGTCTAATGCGAGGCCCAGAATACTTCCGTAAGAATAATAAGAGATGAATGTATTCTCCCGATTTGTAGGATCAACAGAGGTTGCTGCGTCTACAAATGGCGCCTGATAACTCATTTCAATCGGATTGAAATATTCTAGCCCGGGAGAATTCCAGACATAATTAAAAGTTCCATTCAGGCTTCTTATATACTCTTCCGGAGTTCTAACATTCGCTCTACAAAGCATTAATCCAGTATAATAACTGGTGAAACCTTCAGCAAACCATAGAGAACCGGTCATGTTTGCTTCGGTAAAATCAAAAGGCTCCAGTTCAGCAGGTCTGACACGTTCCACATTCCAGGCATGAAAAAATTCATGGGCAACAGTTCCTATATTTCCTTTCATTCCGCCTTCAGCCAGCGCATCTGTATCTGTTAGGATCGTACTGTTGCGATGTTCCATTCCGTCGCCGGAAACATTTGGCATATAGCAGGCTAGAAAAGTATATTTGTCATAATCAAATTCTGGCAATTCACTATAAACTGCCTTTTCCTGTTTTACGATTCTTTCAACCTGGTCAAAATATTCCGTAAACTCCTCTTCTGTACCTTGATGATGTAATGCAAATTGAATTTCCTGTCCGTCAAGCTCGAAACTTTTCATACTGAAATTGCTAATTTCCGTAGGACTATCCATAAAATAATATAGATCGGGTGCGGTGTAAATATTGCCGGATTTATGCTTAAGCTGAGTAGCTATTTTCCAGTCCAGATCTTCTCTCACTTCAAATTTAACTTCAATGGGGCGATGCTGAAATTCTTCAGCATACATAAATGTCGCCGGAATATTTAAGTGCGCGTGAGTTTCATCTATTTGAGAATAGGTTCCGTCACCCCTGTTGGCAAATAAAATATATTCAATGTTCACCGTTCCGTCGTGATCACTCACCTGCCAGGAATAAGGATCTTTTCTCTCAATTTTCAGTTTTTCACCCTTGCTGTTAGTAGCTTTGAAACCATATACGTTCTTCACAAACTCATGCAAAGCATATCTTCCTGGTGAAGTTCTGCTCATTCTTATGTTCACCGTGCTGGTTTTAATATCTGGAAAACTCGCGGTTATTTTTGCTTCATGATGAACCGCATTTTCAAAGGAAATATCATAACTATTGGTTTGTGCTTTTCCGATAAAACTTAAAAAAAGAAAAGCAATTAGGATTCTGCGCATAATTGATTTTTGAGATTTGCTCTAAAGTAAAAATTTTATCTGATGGAAAGGGGAAAGAATCTATTAAGGTTTGTATTCCAAAATATCTCCCGGCTGGCAATCTAATGCTTCACATATGGCTTCAAGAGTTGAAAATCGAACCGCTTTTGCCTTGCCGGTTTTAAGAATAGATAAATTTGCGGTGGTGATCCCGATGATCTCTGCCAATTCATTGCTTTTCATATCGCGTTCTTCAAGCATTCGGTCAAGATTAATGACTATAGGCATACCTAAATTGTTAGATCGTTTTCAGTTTTTAAAGTGTTTCCTTCCTTAAAAACTTCAGAAAGGATAAAAGCAAAAAGTGCAAATCCTAGGTAATTAAAAGAAATTGAAAATCGACTCAGACTATAATTTCCAAACTGCAAATAGGTGATTGTGGTAACTAGGGTTAAGATTATACAATAAAAACCGATCTTTCTAAATGCTTGTTCATTAGTATTTTCAAAAGTTTTCAATCTTTTTACGGATTTCAGCACGTTTTCAAATTCTCCGACACCTAGATAAACAAGGGTTAAAATCCCTATGAATTGAAAATAGGTGAAAATAACTGAACTGGTATTCCAATCACTAAGATTCAATTTATCAAGGTCAACAGCTGTTTCCCCTGCTAAATCTTGAAATTCGATTTTTAGACTGGATGAGCTTTCAGGTACGGTGATCTTGAAATCGCTGTAAGCCGAAGAATCCATGAGAAACTGAATTGAAAACATGGTGCTTGCTAAAACAGTAATTAATAAGATTACTCGAGTTATTGAACACAAACCTGAAGCGATACTTAAAAGCGTATTTTTATTCATGAGGTAATTATGAATTAAACGGTTAATTCGTTTTCTGCTTGTAGGCGCGCGCTATTTTTAAATATTTTACTCAGATAGATCAGGAAAAGACCAATCGTAATTACCAGGAATGGATTTCCAAGGTCATTTTCAAAAGAGACACTAACCTCCAGTCTATTGTCAAAAACAATGGTTAGTATAAATTCAGTTATAATTTGAAGTATTACGACTCCTATGATCAATTTACCAGCCAGATTCAATCCTGAAATTTGTAATTTACTGTAGAGTCTTTCTTTCTCCAGGTCTTTAATTAGTTTTCTAATAATATAGACGACGAAAAAAATAATGATGGTGTAGATCATTTCTAAACTGAAAAATAAAACACCCTCTTTTGCAGATCTCTCTGAAGTCACAATATCAATATACTTTAGAGAGCTTAGTTTTGCACTTCCTTCAAATAAGAAATATATAAACGCCAGACCGGTCAAAACTAATTTGAGAAGAATGTAATAATAAACTATGGTAATTATGTTTTTCAGAAATTTCGGTGGCTTCATAAAATTATTGTTTTACGATAACAAACCTACACTTAATTATCGTAAAACAATAAAAAAATTGAAAATCTTTTTCTTTTATTCAGACTTTTCAGGAATTCTCATGTTATTCTTTTAAATTTTTCAGTGATATATTGAATTATTAATAAATGTTTAGATCACTTTTATTCTATTGTATTAACTGAATCGCAGCAAGTAATTCTTCAATAATAACTATTATATTTGCCCAAAACAGATTTTACTAAGCATGCTTACCGCAATTCTTACAGGTTTTTTATTCTCTATTTTTCTCGTTTTCGCGGGGAAATTTTTTAAAGGTAAGCTGTCAATCCTTGCATCATTAGTTCCTTTGGGACTTTTTGTTTATTTCACTCAATTCATTTCTCGCATTTCAAATGGAGAGGTGATTATGAGATCTTACGAATGGATTCCATCCTTCGGAGTTGATCTTGGATTTAAGCTTGACGGCCTGTCATTGCTGTTTTCCCTGATGATCACCGGAATTGGATTCCTGGTTTTTGCCTATACTTCCTCCTACCTGAAAGGTCACGGATATCTTGATAGATTTTATGGTTATCTAGGATCATTTATGGGAGCCATGCTGGGATTAGTGCTTTCAGATAACATGATCACCTTGTTCGTTTTCTGGGAGTTGACTAGTATTTCATCTTTCTTCTTGATCGGATTTAATAATACGAATCCGGCCTCGAGAAAGTCGGCTATGACCGCGCTTGGAATTACCGGTATTGGTGGATTGTTTCTCTTAGCCGGAGCATTGCTGCTTAACAATATTACCGGAACCTACAGCATTTCAGAAATGCTCACTATGAGTGAGGCTATAAGAGGAAACGAATTGTATTTTCTTGCGGTATTGTTCATATTCGGTGCTGCATTTACAAAATCAGCCCAGTTCCCGTTTCATTTCTGGCTACCAGGAGCGATGAAGGCTCCAACGCCGGTTTCAACTTACCTGCATTCTGCAACGATGGTAAAAGCCGGTGTATATCTTCTAATGCGTTTTACTCCGGTACTTGGAGGTGAAGAAATTTGGAATACCACACTTATCCTGGTCGGAGGATTTACTATGCTGTATTCTGCAATCCATACACTTTTCAGAACCGACTTAAAAGGAGTTCTGGCGTATTCCACGATTTCAGCATTAGGTATTCTTGTTTTTCTAACCGGACTTGGTACTCAGGAGGCATTTCTTGCAGCGGCCGTTTTTATAATCGTTCATGCGCTATATAAAGCCACTCTTTTCCTGGTTACTGGAATTATAGATCATCAAACACATACACGGGATATCACCAGGCTTTCCGGACTCAATAAAATTATGCTTCCGGTTGGTATTGCCGGAATTTTGGCAGCGATTTCTAGCGCAGGTATTCCTCCAACTATTGGATTTGTTGGAAAGGAATTGACATACGAGGCTTCCTATCATGCTGAAAATCTTGTCATCTTCCTGATGATCGCGATAGTGCTTACCAAGATCTTGCTTCTTTATGCCGGATTTGTGGCTGGAATCAAACCTTTCACAGGTAAGTTGCCCGAAGAACATGCAAATGTGAAAATGCCAGGATTTGTTATGTGGGGACCGCCTTTATTGCTTGCAAGTTTGGGAGTTATATTTGGTGTTGCTCCATTCATAATAGAATCTGCTTTGATCAAACCTGTGGTAGAAGCCATGGGAGCCGATGCTTCTGAAATTCATCTGGCGTTATGGCACGGTTTTAACCTGATCTTTATTCTAAGTTTGATAACGATCGGAGTCGGAACTGCATTATATTTTATAATAAAACCTTCGAAAAAACTTGAAAACGGAATTGCTAGACTGGATTTCATTGCTCCGGAAACTATTCTGAATAAATTCAATAAATTATTTGTCGTGATTTCTAATTTCTGGACTAATTTCTTTCAGAATGGTTACCTGAGAAATTATATTTCGATCATCATTCTTTTCCTTGTTGTGTTAGTTGGGTATATCATGATTGGAAATACACGATTTGCGATTGACTATAATTCACTTTCCAAGATCACGGTTTATGAAATTACCACCACATTAATTCTGATCGCCGGAATATTTTATACTGTGTTTACGCAATCCAGGCTGGCGGCAGTCGCGGCTATGGGAGTAGTAGGACTTTCCATCTGTCTGATCTTCGTTTTTTATAGTGCGCCAGATCTTGCGATGACGCAGTTTTCGATCGACACCCTTACGGTGATCCTTTTTGTACTGGTTCTTTATAAACTTCCAAAATACCTGAAACTTTCAGATTATAAGACCAGATTGAGAGATGGTATTCTGTCAACCATTTTTGGATTGATCATTACCACCCTGGCATTAGAAGTATTATCTGAACCGGTAAGTAAGGAGGTTGGTGACTTTTATGCTGCAAACTCTTATATTGAGGCTCATGGAAAGAACGTGGTGAATGTGATCCTGGTAGACTTCAGGGGAGCAGACACATTGATTGAGATTTCGGTATTATCGATCGCGGCAGTTGGTGTATTCGGTTTGATGAAATTAAGACTTAAGATGAAAGATAGAAGAAGGTATGCAGATCAAAGTCTTAATATCGAAAATGATAAAAAGAAAAAATAAAGCATGCGAACTACCATAATTTTAAAAACAGCTTCAAACTACCTATTACCGGTATTGTTGGTGTTTTCTATTTTTATTCTTCTTCGCGGGCACTATCTGCCTGGAGGTGGATTTGTAGGTGGTTTAATTGCTTCAATTGCATTTATCCTGCATTCGTTTGCGAACGGATTGAATAAAACAAAGGAACTTTTGATCATGCATCCGGGCTTTTTATTACCTGTGGGACTTGCCATTTCATTTTTAAGTGGTTTTGCACCCGTTGCTTTGTTCGATTTGCCTTTTATGACTGGGCTATGGTCGCACGAGGCTGTAGCGATCTTAGGTTATGTGGGATCAGCATTATTTTTTGATATAGGTGTTTACCTCGTAGTGAACGGGGTGACCTTAACCATAATTTTTACAATTTCAGAATCGGCCTGATATGGAGATCCTTTTAGCATTAATGGTAGGAATTTTATATGGAACGGGTATCTATATGATGCTTCGCCGAAGCATGGTAAAATTGATCATCGGGATTATCCTATTGGGGAACGGTGCTAACCTTCTCATATTTTTATTGGGGAGAATTACAAAAGGTGCACCACCTATAATTCCGGGTGATGCAAAAGTTTTTGCTGAAGCCTTTGCAGATCCAGTTCCGCAGGCCCTAATTCTTACAGCAATCGTTATTAGTTTTGGTCTTCAGTCTTTTGCGATCGTATTGGTCAAAAGAGCCCATACTGTGGTTAGAACTGATGATCTTGATGAAATGAACGCAACCGACGAAGATTCATGAGCGAACAATTAATATTATATCCATTATTTCTTCAGATGGCCATCAGTATCATACTGATGTTCGGCTGGTCTAAAATCAGGTTTCAGAAGATTTTTAGTGTCATTGGAAGCGTGCTTAGTCTGGGACTTGCTATCTGGGTTTTTACATTTATCTGGAATAACGGAACACAGACTGTACAGGCGGGAAATTGGGAAGCACCTTTCGGGATCACATTTGTGGCCGATATGCTTTCAGCGACATTGGTATTGTTAACAGCCATTTCAGGACTTGCCGTCTCCATTTTTTCAGGTGCATCTGTTTTGAAAGACAGGCTTAGATTTGGCTATTTTCCCATATATCATTTTCTATTACTTGGGCTGAATGGAGCGTTTTTAACCGGTGATATCTTCAATCTATATGTCTGGTTCGAGATCATCATTATCAGTTCCTTTGTATTGATTACTATTGGAGGAGAAAAAGCACAGCTGGAAGGAGCAGTAAAATATTTTACGCTGAATATTCTTGCATCCATGATATTTCTTACAGCCATTGCTGTTCTTTACGGAATCACTGGAAGTTTAAATATGGCTGATCTTGCCGGGCAGATCGCAATGGTAGAAAACCGCGGACTCGTTCAAATCACTGCATTATTGTTTTTAATAGGCTTCGGAATTAAAGCTGGTGTATTCCCGCTTTATTTCTGGTTACCTGCATCTTATCATACTCCTCCTTTTGCTGTTTCGGCAATTTTCGGAGGATTGCTTACCAAGGTTGGAGTTTATGCGTTGATCAGGGTATTTACTTTGATATTCGTGGATGATCCGTTCCTGAATAATATTATCATGATCATTGCCATTCTTACACTGGTAAGTGGAGGAATTGGCGCATTGGTTCAGAATAACATGAGAAAGGTATTTTCTTATCTAATCATTTGTCATATTGGATATATGATCGCCGGGCTTGGGATGTTTACAGAAATTGCCATTGCCGGTGCTATTTTCTATCTTATCCATGACATTATCGTGAAGACAAACCTGTTTATGCTTAGCGGGGTAGTATATAGAATCAAAGGAACTAATAGCATGCGTGACCTTGGAGGGATTTATGCAAATTGGCCTAAGATCAGTTTACTGTTGTTCATTCCATTGTTTTCATTGGTTGGTATTCCGCCGCTTTCAGGTTTTTGGCCGAAGATAAACCTGATAAAAGCAGGTTTTACAAATGAATCTTATATTACTGTTGGAGCGATCATTTTTGCGAGTTTCATTACTCTGGTGATCATCGCGAAATTATGGGCAGAAGTTTTCTGGAAAGAAGATAAAGAACTTCCATTGAGAAGCAACTTTGGCTATTTTTCAAAAATGACCAAAGCGAAGAGAATGCAATTCATCGTTCCTGTGGCTTTATTGAGTATTGTATCTTTGTACATAGGTTTTGGTGCAGAACATATTCAGGAATTATCAGCAAGGATTGCAGATGAGCTGGTGAATAGTCAGGGATATATTGATGCGGTATTAAAATCGAAGAATTAAGGAATAATGAAGAATAAATTTCTTTCGAACATATTATTGACCTTTGTCTGGGTTGCCCTGACAGGAGATTTTTCATTCGAAAATTATCTTTTTGGATTCTTCCTGAATTTCCATATTCTTTGGTTGATCACTGTAGGTCGTAAGAGAAGCAAGTATTTTCTCATTGTTCCGAAGATCATCATATTGCTGGTTTTCTTTTTATATGAGCTTATTAAAGCAAATATCGAAGTTGCCTACGAGGTAATTACACCAAGACTGAATATGACTCCAGGGATCATTATGGTTCCTTTAGATGTGAAATCTGATATTGGGATTACGGTTCTGGCAAATATGATCTCGTTAACTCCGGGAACTTTGAGTCTCGATGTGTCTAACGATAAGAAGGTGCTTTTTGTACATGCGATGTACATTAAAGATAGAGATAAATTTATTCGTAGTATAAAGGATGGATTTGAACGTAGAATAATGGAGGTATTATCATGACGCTATTCGAATATTTACATTATATCATCTTACCGGTGCTGGTAGTATCAGCAGTGCTAATTTTATGGCGTTTTATCAAAGGCCCGAGCATAGCAGATAAGATTGTGGCGCTAGACCTTCTTATTACTACTGGGATTGGTGTAATTGCCGTTTATAGTATTATCTATAATCAGTCAACCTTAATGGATACGGCACTTATTTTGGCCTTGATCGCCTTTTTAAGTACGGTAGCTTTATCTTATTATCTCGAAAAAAGGAAAAGAAAATGATAGATATAATAATAGGAGCAATAGCGACTTTTGGTGCTCTTTTCGTTCTTTTTGCAGCGATAGGGCTGGTTAGAATGCCAGATACTTATTTAAGAATTTCAGTGACCACAAAAGCAGCAACCCTCGGTGTTGGACTGGTTTTGATGTCTACTACCGTTTATTTTAGTAATGCCGATGTGACTTCGCAGGCGTTCGTAATTATCCTGTTCCTTTTCCTTACTGCTCCTGTAAGTGCGCATTTAATTGGAAGGGCTTCCTATTTTATTGGGGTGAAATTATGGGATAAATCGGTTATGGACGAACTTAGAGGGAAATATCAGAAGAATACTCACATTCTAAAAAGTGTGGTAGATGATACTCCTGAAGATAATGTGGACCATACAAAGATGGATAAGTAAGATCTGAGTTTAATCTTCTTCATCCTCATTATTTTCTTCTTCCTTGGCTTTCTTCTTCATTTTATGCTCAATATATCCGAACACTAGATTAATGATAAGAATAATACCGCTTACAATTCCAAGTTCGGTATACATCCCGAAACCGGCTAAACATCCGGAAGCTGCACTACACCATACGGTCGCTGCCGTAGTTAAACCTTTTACTTTGCGCTGTTTTTCCAGAATGGTTCCAGCTCCAATAAAACCTATTCCCACTACGATCTGACCTAGCACACGGGTGATATCCACATACTTATCTCCCTCGAAGTCTAGAGACATCAAAATAAATAAGGCTGATCCCAGAGCAACCAGGGCATTTGTTTTTAAACCAGCCTCCTTTCCCTGTATTTCCCGTTCCAGACCAATAATAAGTCCGGCTATGGTTGCTAAAGTGGCTCTAAGTGCAAATAATTCCCAGTTCATAGTTTAATAGAATGAATGTGTATTTTTGTTTCCATGCGAAAGTTGCCGAAGAAATTAGAAAAAAAACTCGAGAGCAGAAAGAAAGATAACTCATTTCGAAAATTATTATCAAATTCGAAGGGAGTGGATTTTTTTTCAAATGACTATCTGGGATTTTCAAGATCCGGGATTATTGCTGGAAATGCAGGAAAGCTATTGCAGGAATATGGTGAAATAAATGGTGCTACAGGTTCAAGATTACTTTCAGGGAATCATCCTTTGTTTCAAATACTGGAAAATCAATTAGCCAGTTTTCATAATTCACAGGCAGCTCTAATTTATAATTCCGGGTATGATGCCAATCTAGGTTTTTTTTCCGCAGTACCTCAGAAGAACGATCTTATCTTCTACGATGAATATTCGCATGCATCCATTCGTGACGGATTGAAAATGAGTCTGGCGAAAAGCTTCAAATTCAGGCATAACGATTTTAGTGATCTCCAGGAAAAACTGGAACGCTTAAAAACCCTTGTTGAAGATTCGGAGATTTATATAGTTACGGAATCTGTATTTTCCATGGATGGGGATTCACCGGGATTGCAAACTCTGGTTAATATTTCTGAAGCTTATAATGCTAATTTAGTCATTGACGAAGCCCACGCTACTGGTGTCATCGGGAAAAAAGGTGCCGGATTGGTACAGGAACTAAACCTGGAAAACAAGATTTTTGCCCGTATTCATACTTTCGGAAAAGCTATGGGTTGTCATGGTGCCGTGGTCCTGGGTTCAAAAGATTTCAAAGATTACCTGATTAATTTTTCCCGTAGTTTGATCTATACTACTGCGCTTTCTCCACATTCGGTGGCTACTATAAGCGCAGCATATCGGTTTTTGGAAAAAGATCCTTCAGCCTTAGAAAAGCTTGAATATAATATTCAACATTTCCGAAGTGAGGTTGAAAAAAAGGGGCTTTCTGAAATATTTATTGATTCAGATTCTGCGATCCAGGCTTGCGTGATTTCTGGAAACGATAATGTGAAAATTGCAGCCAAGTTATTAGAAGATAATGGCTTCAATGTAAAACCTATTCTGTCACCAACTGTTGCCAAAGGCAGCGAAAGATTAAGATTTTGCGTTCATAGTTATAATTCTTTCGAGGAAATCTCGGAGGTCTTAAAAGTCTTGGGTAATTTTGTGGCAAATTCTAAATAATGCCGAATACATTTTTCATTACAGGTATTGGAACCGAAGTTGGAAAAACAGTGGTTTCAGCAATAGTGACCGAGGCTCTGAAAGCAGATTACTGGAAACCGATACAGGCTGGAGACCTGGAAAATTCAGATTCTCATAAAGTGAGAAAAATGGTAAGCAATAAAGAATCTAATTTTTTTGAGAATGCTTTTGCTTTAAAAACACCTATGAGTCCTCACGCTGCTGCTGAAATAGATGGTGTTCAGATCAAGATTTCCGAGATAAAAAGACCGGATTCTGAAAAAGATCTGGTTATTGAAGGTGCAGGCGGACTAATGGTTCCATTGAATGATAAGGAAGTTATTGCAGATCTTATCAATAAAAATGACCATGTGATCCTTGTTTCCAGGCATTATCTAGGAAGTATTAATCACACTTTGTTAAGTATCGAAGCTTTAAAGAATCGGGGAATTGAAAACATTGGTATCATTTTTAGCGGGGCGGAACATCCAACTACCGAAGCTGCGATCAAAAAGATTGGTAATGTGAAGATCATCGGTAGAATTGATGAAGAGCCCTATTTTGATGAAATGGTGGTTAAAGAATATGCGGAAAAGTTTAGAAAAGGATTATGCGAGATATAAAAGTGGCAAAGGAGAGTCTGAAAGAAAGAGATCAAAGACATTTGTGGCACCCGTTAACACAGCATAAAACGAGCCCGGAAATGTTACCGATCAAGAGTGCTAAAGCCTGTATTTTGGTTGATGATGAGGGCAATGAATATATCGATGGAATTTCTTCCTGGTATACCGCGGTTTACGGGCATTGCAATCCATACATTACCAGTAAAGTAGGCGAGCAGATGCTAAAGCTGGATCAGGTTGTTTTCAGTGGATTCACGCACGAACCTGCGATCAAACTTTCTGAGGCTTTAGTAGATATACTTCCGGAGGGACAGCAAAAATTATTTTTTAATGATAATGGTTCCACGGCTACCGAGATCGGGATTAAGATGGCGCTGCAATACCATCATAACCTGGGAAATGATCGTAAGGTGATGCTTGCTTTCGAAGAAGGTTTTCACGGTGATACTTTTGGTGCGATGTCCGTTTCAGGATTATCTGTTTATAATGGCGCTTTTGAAGATCATTTCATTAGGGTTGAGCGAATTCCTGTCCCTACCGGAGAAAACAATTCAGAAGTTATAGAAATTTTGAAACGACTTATTTCTGAACATAAATTTGCCGGATTTATTTACGAACCTTTGATCCAGGGTGCGGCAGCTATGAAATTTCATGATGCAGAGGGACTGAATGAAATTTTAAAGATCTGTCGTGAAAATGATATAGTGCTTGTTGCAGACGAAGTTATGACTGGTTTCGGAAAAACCGGAAAATATTTCGCTTCAGATTATATGTCTGAAAAGCCTGATGTTGTTTGTATGTCAAAGGCCCTTACTGCAGGTCTGCTTCCTATGGGCCTTACTTCTTGTTCTCAAAAGATCTATGATGCATTTTATTCAGATGAAATTGCCAAAGGACTTTTTCATGGACATACCTATACAGCGAATCCTTTAGCCTGTGCAGCAGCTCTGGCCGGGGTGGAATTGCTAAGATCTGAAGAAATTCAGGATTCCATTAAAAGGATTTCTGAAGCGAATAGGTCATTCGGTCAGAGATTATCCGCGAATTCCAAAGTGAAAAATGTTAGAACAAAAGGAGTGATTTTTGCTTTTGAACTTGATGTGGAAACCGATCGTTATGGTAGCCTACGAAACAGGCTTTTCAAATATTTCATGGATAAAGGCGTTTTTCTCCGCCCGCTAGGAAATACCATCTATATAGTTCCGCCTTATGTAATTTCAGATCAAGAGCTTCAGAAAATTTATTCAGTGTTGGAGACAGTGATTGATGAGTTTTAAAAATTTTCTTTCAGAGCAATAATTTTCAAATTCGGATTCAATTTTTATCTAATTTAGATAGGTTAATCTGAGAATTATGATGCATCCTGATACAAAGTTGAAGTGGGTAAGTGCTGAAAAAGGATTTGGTGTTGTGGCTACCAGAAAAATTCCTAAAGGAACCATTACATGGGTTCAGGATGAATTAGATAGGATTTTCGCACCAGAAGAACCAGAGTCTTACAAACCTATGGCCAGGGAGATGCTGGAAAAGTATAGTTTTCGAAATAGCGAAGGAGAGCATGTGCTTTGCTGGGATATCGCCAAATACGTAAATCATAGTTTTAATTCCAATTGCCTTTCTACCGCCTATAATTTTGAAGTTGCCATAAGAGATATAGAGATTGATGAAGAGCTTACCGATGATTATGGATATTTAAATTTAAGTGAGTCATTTGTCCCTGAAGATGAAGGTGTAGAGCGAAAAACTGTGAATCCCGACGATATCCTTAAATTATATAAAGAGTGGGATACGTTGCTTGAGCCATTATTTACTAAGGTGCAAAGTTTAAACCAGCCATTAGGTGATTTATTATCTGCCGAAATAAAGAATGAAATCCGAGAGATCGCTGCCGGAAAGAAAAAAATGCTTTCCACAAAAAATCTTTATTTTAAGCCAAAGAAGCAGAATTTAGGTTCCGAAATTTAGCCAGTCGTTATTTCAGCCTTATTTTTGTCGAAAAAGTAAGCTTTTGAAAACGCCTGTTTCTATATCTTCAATTGGAACGATTTCCCCGCTTGGGAAATCGCCGGAAGAGATCTGGAAAAATTATTTATCTCAAGATCATTTTTTTCAATTTAAAGCAGAGGAAAGTTCAATTTCCTGGACTGGTGATCTGCCGGATAAATTAAAAAGAGAAGTCTCTGATCTTCGCGCAGAAAATTCGAAATATCGTTATCTAGATGATTCGGTTTTATTTGCCATTCTTGCTGCCAGAACTGCTTTTCAGAAAATGGAAATATCAGATAGAGATGCGGGTATCAATATTGGAAGCAGTCGTGGAGCGACTGGACTTTTCGAAAAATATCATGAAGAATATATAAAAACTGGGAAATCTTCAACTTACAGTTCACCTAGCACTACATTAGGAAATATTTCCTCATGGGTCGCGCAGGATCTGCAGCTGGAAGGGCCTGAATTCTCTCACAGCGTTACCTGTTCAACCGGTATGCATTCTATTCTAAACGCTATTGCCTGGCTGGAAAGCGGTATGGCAAATAATTTTCTGGCTGGAGGAAGTGAAGCTCCGCTTACCGGTTTCACGCTCGCACAAATGCGGGCAATGAAGATCTATGCTTCTGAAAAACTAGATCATCCCTGCCGATCCCTGGACATGGATAAGACTAAAAACTCAATGATATTGAGTGAAGCTGCAGGAATTGTCGCTTTGAGTAAAAAAGTTGATGAAAAATCTCTAGCAATCATCAAAGGTATTGGTTATGCCAACGAAACTTTGAAACATGGTGCATCACTGAGTAAAAATGGAAAATGCCTTCAGAAATCGATGAAAATGGCCATGCAAGGCTTTCGTGAAGACGAAATTGACGCGGTAGTGATGCACGCACCGGGCACTATTGGAGGCGACCTGTCTGAGGTTAATGCAGTGAAATCTGTATTTTCAGAAGGTATGCCAGCGATTACAAGTAATAAATGGAAAATAGGGCATAGCTTCGCTGCTTCCGGCATCCTGAGCCTTCAAATGGCCGTGATGATGCTTGAAAATGAGCAGTTTTTGAATGTGCCTTTTTCAGAATTTCAGAAACAACCAGATAAATTAGAGCATATTTTAGTGAATTCTGTAGGTTTTGGCGGAAATGCAGTTTCAATTCTTGTTGGAAGAAGCTAGAAATTGTTAGCTTTCCCGTTTATAATTCTTACGGAAGCTTTCCTGAATAAACCTTAGTTTTCATTATTTTTGAATACAAATTGAATTACATGGCAATTAAACACAACTGGACCAAAGAAGAAATCCTAGAGATATATAACAAGCCTTTTATGGAGTTGCTTTACGAAGCAGCAACGATTCACCGCGAGCATCATGACCCAAATACGGTTCAGGTGTCCACGCTACTATCAATAAAAACAGGAGGTTGTCCTGAAGATTGTGGTTATTGCCCACAGGCAGCCAGATATCATACAGATCTTGAAGGGAATGACTTGATGAGCGTAAACCAGGTGAAAGCCCAGGCTTTGCGGGCAAAGGCTTCCGGTAGTTCTCGTGTATGCATGGGCGCAGCCTGGAGAAATGTAAAGGACGGTGAGGAATTCGATAATGTTCTGGAAATGGTGAGAACCATTAACAAACTTGATATGGAAGTTTGCTGTACACTTGGAATGCTTACCGAAAACCAGGCTGAGCGTTTAGCTGAAGCAGGGTTATATGCCTATAACCATAACCTGGATTCTTCCGAAGAATATTATAAAGAAGTTATTTCTACCCGAGGTTACCAGGATAGACTGGATACGATTGGAAATGTTAGAAAAACCAATGTGACGGTTTGTAGCGGTGGAATTATAGGAATGGGGGAAAGCGAGGCAGACCGCGCCGGGATGTTAGTGGCCCTATCTACATTAAATCCGCAGCCGGAATCTGTGCCGATTAATGCTTTGGTTCCTGTGGAAGGAACTCCTTTAGAAGAGCAACAACCGGTGCCGATCTGGGATATGATAAGAATGGTGGCGACTACAAGAATTGTGATGCCAGAAACTCAGGTGAGACTTTCAGCAGGAAGAACCCAGATGAGCAGAGAAGGACAGGCGATGTGCTTTTTTGCTGGGGCAAATTCCATCTTTGCGGGAGATAAGCTTTTAACCACTCCAAATCCAGATGTAAATGAGGATATGGAAATGTTTAAGATGCTTGGGTTAAATCCGCAGAAGGCTTTTGAGAAAAAATCTCAGCCGGAAAGCGTGGATGCTGAAAATAGCAAATACAAGAGTAAAGGTGAAAAGCCAAAATGGTCACGACCTGCTCACAAGATCGAAAGAAATCTTGAGGCGCAACAAAAAGCTAAATCAAAAGCCTAGATAAATCCTGAATTTTGAAATTAGATCTTCAAAATATTCCAAGAAGAAAGAATCTATCGAAAGATGAATTTCTTAGCGAATATTTTCAGCCGGAAAGACCGGTGATCATTGAAGATCTTACTGAAAATTGGCCCGCTTATAAAAAATGGAGTTTTGAATACTTCAGGGAAAAAGCTGGAGATGTCGTGGTGCCATTATATGACGGGAAACCGGCTAAGGGCAGGCAGAATTCCCATGGGCCAGCCATGAAAGTTCCTTTCAAGGAGTATATTGATATTCTTAAAAAGGGACCTACAGATCTAAGAATGTTCTTTTTTAACCTGCTTCAGAATTGCCCTGATCTGGTCAAAGATTTTGAATATCCGGATCTTGGAGTAAAGTTTTTTAAAAAATTGCCGGTGCTATTTGTTGGCGGTGAGGGTTCCAAGGTGGTGATGCACTACGATATGGATCTTGCCAACAATTTTCATTTCAATTTTGTCGGGGAAAAGAGAGTGATCCTTTATTCGCCAGATCAAACTGGGCTATTGTATAAAGTTCCTTTTTCTATCGTTAGTATGGAGATCATTGATATGGATAATCCTGACTTCGATAAATATCCGGCGCTGGCTAAGGCTAAAGGTTTTGAAGCGCGTTTGAAACATGGAGATGCCTTATACATTCCAAGCCACTGGTGGCATTTTATAAAATACGAAACTCCCAGTTTATCATTAACTTTAAGGTCATTGCCAAAATCACCAAAAAAGATTGCGGAGGTTTTGAATAATCTGCTGTTTATGAGAAATTATGATAACCTGATGCGGAAGCTAAGGGGCCAGAAATGGATCGATTATAAAAACAGGGTCGCTATAAAAAGAACTAACAGGAATGCTGGAATTGAAGAATGATGCAGGAAAAAATGAATCTAGAACAAATACCAAGGATTAAGAAAATCTCTAAGGCCGATTTTCTGAAGGAATATGTTCAGCCTCAAAAACCTGTGGTAATTGAAGAACTAATAGAGGACTGGCCAGCATTTAAAAAATGGAATCTTGATTATATTAAAAAAATAGCAGGCGATAAGGAAGTACCGCTTTACGACGACAGGCCCATTTCTTCCGAATACAAATTCAATGAAGCTCATGAAAAGATGAAAATGAGCGATTATATTGATCTTTTGAAGTCTGGCCCTACCAATTACAGGATCTTCCTTTATCATCTTATGAAGGAAGTGCCAAGCCTTCAGAAAGACTTTAAATTTCCTGATGTTGGATTAAGATTTCTAAAACAACTTCCCATGTTGTTTTTTGGAGGTGAGAATTCGCGGGTATTTATGCATTACGATATCGATTATGCGAATATTCTTCATTTTCATTTCCACGGAAAGAAGCAATGTATACTATTCCCTCCTTCAGAAAGTAAGTATCTGTATAAAGTTCCTCATGCCTTAATTTCCAGGGAGGATATTGATTTTAACAATCCTGATCTGAAGAAATTTCCTGTTCTTGAGAAAGCAAAAGGTTATATTACTGAATTAAATCATGGGGAAACCCTTTATATGCCCGAAGGATACTGGCATCATATGACCTATCTAACCGCGGGATTTTCTATGAGTTTAAGGGCTACTCCACGGACATTGACTAATTTTTCCAAAGCAGTTTACAATCTCATTTTCATGAGACATTTTGATAATTATATGAGAAAAATAAGAGGGCAGAAGTGGATTGATTATAAAAATGAGCAGGCAATTAAACGGACTCATAAAAAGAATGATATCAATCAATAATTTCATTCACGCAGTCAAAAACCAGAGAAGATTCATAACCTTTTCTGAGTAAATGGTCTGCCAGCTTTTTCTTTTTTTTAAATAAGTTTATTTCAGATATTTTTTCTGATTTTTTCTCAGCAAGGTCATAAAGTGTTTTTCGGTAATCTGATTCTTTTATTTCAGATAGACCTAGTTTAATGATAGGAGTCGAGATCTCTTTCTTCTTTAATTCCTGGGTAATCTTAATTCGTCCCCATTTCTTAATCCTGAATTTTCCTCTTACAAAGCTACGAGCAAATCTTTCTTCGTTCAGAAAGTTTTCCTGCATTAAATTAATTATGATCTTTTCTTTGGCTTCAGGAATCATTCGCATATCATCAAGCTTGGTCTCAACCTCTTTTTGCGACCGATCACGATAAGCGCAATAATGCATCAGCTTTTGCATGGCTTCGTCTACCGTATATGATTTTTGATCATGCTTCATTTCCGGCGAAGTATCTTTTTAGATTGATAATTTGAAAGATTATGTTGAAAATAAACCAGGCTGCAAAACACAAAACTTCAGCGGCAATAATATATTCAGTATTGAAAATGTTGATAGATACCGGTTCTCCGTAGAAAGTGAAGCCGAAAATAAGGGTGATAATACTTACTAAAACCGAATATTTTCTCATGCTCCAAATATAGAATATTGAAGTTTATTTAGTTTGTTATAATTGAATTCTGTAGTCTTAACTTATAAAAAAACCTTCCGTTAAGGAAGGCTTCGATGGTTCACTACTTAATAGATGCTATTTTTTTGCCTTTTTATTAAGGCGGCCTTCAGCCAGTTTATCCAGCTTATTGTCTGCATCATATTCTTCATCCAAAGTTTTCTGAAGCTTGGCGGCAATATCCTTATGTCCAAGTTCTTTGGCATATCGAACTACCGTACCGTATCCGGCAATCTCATAATGCTCTACTCTCTGTGCATCCGCGATCAGGCCTGCATCTCTCACTTCTTCTGAAGCATCCTCTTTTAAAAAGTCTTCTGCTTCCTCAATAAGTCCTTTCATAGCTTTGCAGGTTTCTCCGTTGGGACTAATGTTTAATTCTTTGCAGATTACCTCGAGGCGACTTTTGTGCTCCTTGGTTTCATCAAGATGACTCTCAAATGCCTTTTTAAGTTTCTCATCATGGGAATTCTTTGCCATTTTTGGAAGAGCTTTAATAAGCTGACTTTCTGCACTGAATAGATCCTTCAACTGGTGCTCAAATAACTCTTTTAAATCTTTCATGATTCTATATTTATTGGTTAATAACGTATAAATCTAATCCTGAAAGACTCTGTGTCGAGTTAAAACACTACTAAAGATTTGTTGCTTAATTACTAATTATTCAGGATTCTCAGTGATAGAGTTATTATATGATGTGATATGGGCTAAACGATGCAAAAAAATTAAAAAATTGCAAAAAAAAACGCCTTCCAATTGCTTGAAAGGCGTTTTTTGTTATTTGATCACTTTCCCGTCTTTATCGTGAAAGTGGTACTCTAAATACGTGTAAGCATCGCGAGGTAAAATTTTCACCCATCTTTTGTGGTCTACAAACCACTTAGATCGGGGAGATGGAAAGCCTTTAGTTAAAAAGGCTGCAATAAATGGATGTGCGCTAAGCGTGATCTTTTTATGTTCTTTCTTGATCAGTTTTTCAAGGTCAACTTTGATCTTGTTCACCAAACTTATTGGTGCTTCAATTTCACCATTACCGTTAGGATTTTCCTCACGGGTCTTGATGTTCATCTCTGGCCTTACGCGCTGTCTCGTAATTTGAACTAATCCAAACTTACTTGGTGGCAAAATCTTATGTTTTGCTCTGTCGTCACTCATTTCATTTCTAAGGTGATCATAAAGCTTCTTTCTGTTTTCAGCTTTATTCATGTCTATGAAGTCTACTACGATAATTCCTCCCATGTCACGTAGTCGTAACTGGCGAGCAATTTCGGTAGCACTAATCATATTTACCTCAAGAGCGGTATCTTCCTGGTTCTTAGATTTGTTAGAACGGTTTCCACTATTCACGTCGATGACGTGCATGGCTTCGGTGTGTTCTATGACCAGGTAGGCGCCTTTACTCATGGAAACGGTGCGCCCAAAGGAAGTTTTAATTTGTCTTTCGATACCATTCTTCTCGAAAATGGGTTGGTTGGATTGATGCAATTTTACGATTGATTCTTTTTCTGGAGCGATCTCGCTCACATAATCTTTAATTTGGGTATAAAGCGTTTCATCATCTACGCAAATAGAAGTAAAGGAGTCATTAAAAATGTCTCTTAGCAGGGAAGAAGCCCTGTTCAATTCTCCCAGTACTTTAGAAGGATGATGCGGTTTATACAGTTTTTTACACATGGCTGTCCAGCGACCTACTAAATTTTGAAGATCTCTGTCCAGTTCTGCTACTTTTTTGCCTTCGGCTACGGTTCTAACAATAACCCCAAAACCTTTGGGTTTAATGCTTTTTACCAGTCTCTTTAGGCGTTCCTTTTCGTCTTTGCTTTCAATTTTCTGAGAAACTGAAATTCGGTTTGAAAAAGGTACTAATACAATATAACGGCCGGGTAAGGATAGCTCTGAGCTTATTCTTGGGCCTTTTGTAGAGATTGGTTCCTTTACGATTTGAACCAGTAGCGACTGATTTGATTTTAAGACATCGGCAATAGAGCCGTTTTTGTCTATATCCTTTTCAAAAGTAAAATTCTTTAAAGAATAGTCTTTTAATTTACCTGTGCTTACACGTTTTATGAACTTCAGCAAAGAAGATACCTGAGGTCCCAGATCATGATAGTGTAAAAAACCATCTTTCTCATAGCCAACATTTACAAATGCGGCATTTAACCCAGGAACAGCTTTTCTAATTTTGGCGATATAGATATCACCTACATTAAATTTATTGCTGTCTTCTTCCTTGTTAAGCTCAATAAGTTTTCCATCTTTTAATAAGGCAAAATCTACAGCAGAAGGTTCGGACCGGATAATTAATTCTTTGTCCACACTTCCAGATTTTTTATCCATATCTGTTATAAAACAAACATAGATGGATTAAACATTATTTTTTCACAGGTTTTGAATCCTGAAGAAACCTTAACAACATAGAAATTCTGTTGTTGGGTTTCGATTTCAAAGAACGATTTAAATAAAAAAAGTAGTTTTCACACTACTTTTTCTTGTGGCGATTAGCTCTTCTTCTTTTCTTACGCTTGTGCGTAGCCACCTTATGTCTTTTTCTTTTTTTACCACTTGGCATAGTGCAATGTCATTTAAATTAATAATTATTTCATTTGAAACCTCCCGCAAGAGCGGGAGAGATCAATTATTTTACCTCAACATTAGATTTAACTCCTTCTACAAAAATCTTAGCAGGCTTAAATGCCGGAATATTGTGCGCTGGGATTTTGATAGTAGTGTTCTTAGAAATGTTTCTTCCGGTCTTTTCAGCTCTTGTTTTTACAACAAAACTTCCAAAGCCACGAAGGTAAACATTATCTCCACTTTCTAGGGAAGTTTTTACTTCATCCATAAAAGATTCAATAGTAGCTTGAACGTCTCCTTTTTCCATTCCTAACTTTTCTGAAATGTTTGCTACGATATCTGCTTTCGTCATTTTCGTGCTATTTAAATTTATAAATTGGGGTTTCAATTTTTCAAGGGGGCAAATATAAGAATTAAATCTGCAATATTTCAAACCTAATTCACTAATAATAACGGAATAAACTCCTATTATTGCGGAGATTCCTTATTTAATATGGTTTTATCCAAAAGACTGACACATTGGTACTTGCAAAATAAACGTGACCTGCCCTGGAGAAAGACACACGAACCGTACCACATCTGGCTTAGTGAAATAATGCTTCAGCAAACGCGAATAGAGCAAGGCTTACCTTATTATTATAAATTTATTGAAGCTTATCCTAGCGTTTTTGACCTGGCAAAAGCACCCCTGGAGGAAGTATTAAAATTATGGCAGGGACTGGGTTATTACTCCCGGGCGAGAAACCTTCATGAAACTGCAATTTATGTTGCGAACGAGTTAAAAGGTAAGTTCCCGGATAGCTATAATGGACTGGTTAAATTAAAAGGTGTTGGAGATTATACTGCCAGTGCTATTGCCTCTATTTGTTATAATGAACCTGTAGCTGTAGTAGATGGAAATGTATACAGAGTTTTATCAAGAATTTTCGGCTTAGATACTCCTATAAATAGTACGCAGGGAATCAAGGAATTCAAAAAACTTGCCCAGGAATTATTGGATAAGCAAGATCCTGCAACTTTCAACCAGGCGATCATGGAATTTGGGGCACTTCATTGTAAACCTCAGAATCCTAAATGTGAAACCTGCCCTTTTGATGATAAATGTCTCGCCTTGAAAAATGACAGGATCAAAGAATTACCAGTTAAGCTGAAGAAAACAAAAGTTAGAAAAAGGTATTTCAATTATCTTGTTTTTAATCTGGATGATGAGAAAACGATTCTCGAGCAGAGAACTGGAAAGGGCATCTGGAATGGATTATATCAATTTCCATTAGTAGAAACAGATGGACTAATTGAGGAGCAGGAACTTAGAAAACTGGAGGATTTCCCATCATTAATTTCTGATGAAAATATTGAGTTAACCCTTTTTAATGAAGTGCCTGTAATACATAAGCTTTCTCACCAACATTTACATACGCGATTCTGGATCATTAACTCTGAAGTAAAAAGTGTGAATTCTGTACACCTTGAAGAGGTTCAGAATTACCCTGTGCCAGTGCTAATCGAAAATTTTCTGAATGAATACCTTCCGGATGCTTATAAATAGTTGCTTGTTTATATCTTTGACCGTTTTTGCAATTACAGGCAGAAATTTTTAGTATTTTAGAATAAATTTAATTTAAATTACCGGTGATCGGTATCTAAAAATATAAGTAATGACAGGTACATTAAACAAAGTAATGCTGATAGGGCACACAGGAGATGACGTGAAAATGCATTATTTTGAAGGTGGAGGTTCTATAGGAAGATTTCCGCTGGCTACTAATGAAAGCTATACGAATCGCACCACTGGTGAGCGCGTTACGAATACTGAATGGCATAATGTGGTTGTTAGAAATAAAGCTGCAGAGATCTGTGAGAAGTATTTGAAAAAAGGAGATAAGGTTTATGTTGAAGGGCGCATTAAAACGCGTAAATGGCAGGACGATTCTGGAGCTGAAAAGTATTCTACAGAAATTCACTGTACAGAATTCACTTTCCTGACTCCTAAAAATGAGTCTAGTGCTGAGCCTTCCGGCAACTCTCAAATGTCTGGAAATACTCAGTCTAAACCTAAAAATGATAACTTTGCAAATAAGAATGAGTCATATTCCCAGGAAGAAGAGGAAGATGATTTGCCATTCTAAGTTTAATTAAAATCTTTGCCTTTGGATTCGGAACCTCCCAGTTTGCTTTTGTTGTGGACCACAATGGGAATTACCCATCTTATAAGCTTAATATCTTTATTTGTGCTATTGCTATGTTCTGCCTTAATTTCTGGGGCAGAAGTGGCATTCTTTTCTCTTACTCCGGCGAATTTTATCACTGAGGATGGAAAGAGATCAAAGACACAGAATATCGTTATTAATCTTCTTGAAAAGCCTAAAAAGCTTCTCGCCACCATTCTGGTAGCGAATAACTTTATAAACATTGCTATAGTTCTTCTTTTTGATAGTCTCGCTGATGATTTATTTGCCGGGATCAACACAGAAGTTTACGGTGTGGATCTAAGATTCTTTTTTGAAGTTGGACTGGTAACCTTTTTAATTCTCCTGTTTGGAGAGATTTTGCCGAAAGTTTACGCCAGCAGGAACAAGGTTCAGTTTTCAAATTTTATGGCCTATCCAATAAATTTTCTGGATAGTTTTTTCTCACCTTTAAGTACGCCAATGCGGGCAGTTACTTTATATTTTCACGATAAATTCGGAAAGCAAAGATCTTTTATTAGTATCGATCATCTTTCACAAGCCCTAGAATTAACGAGTGAAGAAGATACTACCCGAGAAGAGCAGAAAATTCTCCAGGGGATCGTGAGTTTTGGGAATACAGATACGAAACAGGTAATGAGACCTCGAATGGATATTTTCGCTTTGAATGAAGAAAGTAATTATTCAGACATTATTCCGGAGATCATCGAAAACGGATATTCCAGAATACCTGTATATAAGGAGAATGTGGATAATGTGACAGGTATTCTCTATATCAAGGATCTTTTGCCATATCTGAACAAAAAGAATTTTGAATGGACCAGTCTTTTAAGAGAGCCTTATTTTGTTCCTGAAAATAAAAAACTGGACGACCTTTTAAATGACTTCAAGAATAAGAAAAATCACCTTGCCATCGTTGTAGATGAGTATGGGGGAACCAGCGGATTGATTTCCCTGGAAGATATCATCGAAGAGATCGTAGGAGATATTAGTGATGAATTTGATGATGAAGATCTTATTTATTCGAAGCTTGATGAAAACAACTTCGTTTTTGAGGGTAAGACACCTTTAAAAGATTTCTATAAGATCGCTAAGATCGAAGACCCAACAGTCTTTGAAGATCAGAAAGGAGAGGCAGATACACTGGCAGGATTTTTACTGGAGATATCTGGAGGCTTCCCGAAAAAGAATGATGAGATTATATTTCTCAATTATTCCTTTATAATTGAGGTGATTGACGATAAAAGAATCAAACAAATAAAATTGAGTATTGCACCGGTATGAGAAATTTGATTTTTGCAATCTTAGGAATTTTACTTTTCTGTGTTTCCTGCAAAGACGATCCTCAACCTAAACCCAAAGGTTTCCTTGCCCTGGATTATCCTGAAGCGAAATACCGAAGAATTGATATCGGTTGTCCCTATTCTTTTGAAATGAATACCGAAGCTGAAATATCTCCATCCAGAAACAGGATTCCTTGTTGGATAGATCTCAATTACAAAGCGATGAATGGAGCGATCTTTCTCACATATCAGCCTGTTCAGAATAATCTCGATTCCTTATTGATGGATGCTCAAAAATTGCCTTTGCAGCATACTATAAAGGCTGATGTGATTGAAGGTGATGTTTATACCAATGAGATCCATGATACCTATGGCATATTTTACGAGGTAGATGGAAATGCCGCTTCCCAGGCTCAATTCTATCTTACAGACAGTACAGACCACTTTATTACCGGGTCTGTCTATTTTAATAGTCTTCCCAATTTCGACTCGATTGTTCCGGCTGCCGAGTATCTTAAACAAGACATCAGACATCTGATGGAGAGTTTACGCTGGAAATCGTAAACTAAAAAATATTCCTTGTTTGCTGAAGGTCACAGGTGGCTTGATGTGAGATGATATAATAGGCTGGACGAATTGTCAATTGACAGAGAGATGAAATGTTTAAACAATTCCCGATACTACCTATTGAAAACCAATAATTAAAACTGGTTAACCTTAATATAAATCCATTTCGATTTGATCTTGATGGATTTTTCATTTTTCATCCGCTCATTAAATATATCTTCGCATTCTCATTTAAAAATTCTGGTGTTGAAGAACATAAAATGGATCTATCTGGTCATTCTTTCCTTAGTTTGGGGAAGCTCTTTTATCCTGATCAAAAAAGCACTTATCGGTTTATCTGCTTTACAAGTAGGTTCTTTCAGGATCATTTTTGCAGCTGTATTCCTGATCCTCGTCGGTTTTAAAAGCCTACGCATGCTTAGCAAAAAGCAGTGGAAATGGATCGTATTTTCTGGATTCCTTGGCTCATTTTTTCCGGTATATCTTTTTTCTTTTGCTGAAACTGAAATTGACAGCGCTATCGCATCCATTCTGAATGCTACCACACCATTATTGACTCTCATCTTTGGAGTGCTATTTTTCAGATCAGTATTTACTCAGAATAAAATTGCAGGAGTCGTTATAGGATTGCTGGGAACGGTAGGATTGATTTTTAGTGGTGCCAGCATAAATCCTGATCAGAATTATTTTTATTCCTTTTTAGTTATTCTGGCAACTGCCTGTTACGCGATGAATGTGAATATTCTGAAAACTAGGATGAGCGATATTTCTCCTTTGGGAATTACTGCTGGAAACTTTTCAGTTTTGTTAATACCGGCTCTCATCATTCTATTCTTATCTGGTTTTAAATTTTCAGATCTTGACAGTTCGGTCGAATCTTCACTTATTTATGTAGGAATTCTTGGAGTAGTGGGGACTGGCGTGGCCATGATCATTTTTAATAAGCTGGTACAAATTTCAGATCCTGTCTTTACCACATCGGTAACTTATACAATTCCGGTTGTCGCTCTGGGCTGGGGAATTCTGGATGGAGAGGTTTTTAGTTTCTGGCAGCTTTTTTCTTCTTTTATCATATTGATCGGTGTATTTATAGTAAACAGATCAAAAGATATTCTATCCAAATTCAGAAAACAAGCCACATAAAAAAAGCCCCGAAAACGGGGCTTTATATTTGGAAGGTAGAAGAATTATTCTGTAGCGAAATCTTCTTCAGAAATCCCTTCGTTCACCATAATTTCAGAAACATTGAACTCAAAAGATTGAGGTCCCATGCTTTGAGAAATCGTGTATGGAAATTTAACTCCTTTTACTTCCTGGTAGTTGCTGTATCCGGTAGGAATAGTCATTGACTGACCTGCCTGACTCACTGTTTTTACAGTCTGAACTTTAAGTCCGCTATCAACAGAATAGAAGCTTTTGTTACTATCATCAATTTTTACAACGTAAGCATCTTTACCATCTACTTTTTCAATACCTGTAACTTCAGCATTACCTACTGTTAGTTCCGGGAAAGGATTAGCATCTGCTTTAGCAGCTTTGATCTGCTCCTCATTGAAAGGCATTTTCTGGCCCTGAGCCATTACAAATCCGCTTTCACCGTCAAATACCTGTTTGTTCATCACATTACCGCCCATAGAAATGGTCTGGTTCATTTTACCATTATTAGTTCTTTTCATTTCAAGATCTAATTTCATTCCCTGAACTTCAGCCTGAGCAAGCATTACAACGCTTTCTACAGATTTTACGGCTTCTTCACCTCCAATAGCTTCAATGTATTTATTGAAAACAGTTTCAGCAGATACAGATGGATCTACCTTTTTAGCCTGAGGCTTCTCAGTTTTCTCACCAAATCTATTGTAGTAGTTGATCGGGAAAGTTTTTCCCTTGTAATTCATTTTCTCAAGATTCTCAAGAACATCAGATCCTTTACCAGCGATTACAATTCTTGAATTATCTGCCATGAAGTATTTCTTGGCAACTCTTTGCACATCTTCTTTTGTTACCTCATCGATCTTCTCAAGATATTCTTCGTAGAAATTATCATCAAGATCTTCAGTTTCAATTTCCATTGCAAAATTTGCAATAGTTGAAGGCTGCTCAAGAGAAAGAACGAAGTCACCAGTAATTTTAGCTTTCGCATTTTCCAGCTCCTTATCTGTAACCTGTTCGTTTCTCATTTTGTAGATCTCGTCTAAAAATGCAACCACAGAACTGTCTGTTACTTCATTTCTTACGCTAGCGCTAGCAACGAAAGTAGAAGCATATTTATCATTTCCAGTGCTTGAGTAAGCTCCGTATGTATATCCTTTATCTTCACGAAGGTTAAGGAAAAGTCTTGCTTCACCACCTCCACCAAGGATCTTGTTAGCTACAAGAACAGGGAAATAATCGTCATCTTTTTTCTTAAGATTGATAGTGTTTACTACAGCGATCTCACTCTGTACTGCATTTGGCATATCTATGAAGTTGATCTCAGTCTGATCTACATTAGATACTTCAGGTAATTTCGCTTCTGGAGTTGCGTTACCTTTCCAGCTGGAAAAGTGCTTCTTCACAAGGTCTTTAACATCATCTTCGTCTACATCTCCAACAACCACCAAATAGGCGTTTTTAGGAGAGAACCATTTACTGTAGTAAGACTTTACATCAGCAAGCTCGATGGAATTAACCGTTTCCTGAGTAGAAAACTCACCGTAAGGATGATCTTTTCCATAAGCAAGTGCAGAGCGAACTCTTCTTGCATTGTAAGAAACATCTTTTTCACTGCTTTTTAAACCGTCTATAGTTCTCGCTTTAGACTTATCAAACTCTTCCTGGGTAAATTGTGCATTTACCATCCCGTCTGCCATCAAAGCTAAAACTTCAGGAAAATATTTAGAAAGTGTGTTTGCACTGGCTCCACCAGAATAAAAGTTAAGTCTTGCTCCCAGGTAATCAACTTTTTCGTTGAACTCGTCCTTAGACATATTCTTAGTTCCTGTTCCAAGAAGATCTCCTGTAATTCCGGAAACTCCGGCTTTTGCTCCTTCAGAATGCGGAGGATTATCAAATCTTAAAGACATCGCCACACGTGGCAATTTGTGATTTTCAACGATCATCACCTGTAATCCATTATCTAGATCAAAGGTTTCAGGTTCGTCTACATTCACTTTTGGTGCAGGTCCCGGTTCGGGCATTTTACTGCGGTCTATTTGAGCTGAAACTCCAACAGAAAGCGTTAGAACTGCTGCAAGAGTTAATATATTTTTTCTCATTATCTTCAATTTTAGTTTTATTATTCTGCTTGTTCGCTAGCAGGTAAATAGTCTAATACTACTCTCTGGTTTGGCTTTAAATATTCATTCGCCACTCTCTTGATATCTTCGCGAGTGATAGAACGGTAAATTTCGATCTCATCATTAATAAGGTCTGTATCACCATATAATAAATAATTTCTAGCCAGTGAGTTTGCAATTCCGGCAACACTAGAGTTTGAGTTTACGAAGCTATTTTCAGCTTTATTCTGAAGTTTCTGGAAATCACTTTCTGAGATCATTTCTTCTCTAAGCTTTGCGATTTCTTCTTCAATCTCTGCGTTTAGCGTGTCAAGAGGTGTATCTCCAAGAGGAATTCCGAAGATTAGGTACATCCCGTAATCTTCCTGCTCAAGATTGAAAGCACCAATTTGAAGAGCCTGCTTTTGTTCGTCCACAAGTTTCTTATAAAGCTTTGAACTGTTACCGTTACTCAAATAATCAGAGATCATATTTAGAACGTAAGAATCTTTTTTAGTAAAAGATGGAGTTCTGTAACCAATTACTGAAGCCGGGATCTGAATGTTAGAATCGTAAGCCTTCGCATTGATCTGTTCTGTAATTGGATCTTCTTTCGGGTAATCTCTGGTAATTTCTTCACCTCTTTCAATAGGCCCGAAATAATCCTTGATCATTTTCTTTGTCTTGTCTATGTCAATATCACCTGCTACAACTAATACTGCGTTGTTTGGCACATAATATTTGTCGAAATATGCTTTGAATTCATCAAGCGTAGCAGCGTCAAGATCTTCCATGTACCCAACATTTGGATCCTTGTATGGATGCTTTTCGAACATGTTCTCCTGCATAGACTGTAAAAGGTTACCGTAAGGAGAATTGTCATATCGAAGTCTTCTTTCTTCTTTTACAACTTCGTTCTGAGTGTCTACACCTTTCTGACCGATGATTGGGTGAAGCATTCTTTCAGACTCCATCCATAAACCAAGCTCCAGGTTATTAGAAGGGAAAACTTCATAATAATAAGTTCTATCCTGGCTGGTGTTCGCATTATTGCTTCCTCCATGAGAACTTACGATTTCAAACCACTTTCCGTTAGGGATGTTTTCTGTACCCTCAAAAAGAAGGTGCTCAAAGAAATGTGCCATTCCGGTTCTACCATCTTCACGATCTTTTCCTCCTACGTGATACATTACTGAAGTTGTAACAACCGGAGCCGAATTATCCTGGTGAAGGATCACGTGCAACCCGTTGTCTAAATCATACTCAGTGAATTCTACTTCCTGAGCGAAACCTACAATTCCGACAAGGAAAAAGCAGGCAACAAGTCTTAGTTTGTTAATCATTTTAAAATAGGTTTTTTTCAATTGTATTAATAAGTAACGATTAAGGGTAAAAAGTTACATATTTAATTACTAAATTTTATAAGTGTGCGATATGTGTTAAAATTAACATGCTATTAAGGCAAAAACCGCCACAATTTTTGGAAATTTACCTCTAAAACCTTTAAAAGCTATGAATAAATTCAGTATTCCTATAAAATACGGAGTAGCTATTGCTGCTGGACTAATTGCCTATTTTTTAATTTTATCCCTATTTGGAGCCCACATAAATCCTATCTACAGTTTGTTCAACGGAGTTATCATGGGTTATGGAATGTTTGAAGCAGTAAAACATTACAGGTTGCATAAAGGTAATAAATTCAAATATCAGAAAGGATTTATGGCTAGCCTCCTAACCGGATTCAATGCCACCATTATATTTACGATCTTCTTCGGATTTTATTCAACAGAGTTTAATCCAGGATTTCTTGATGATTTGATCACTGTTTGGATCACCGACTATAATACAAGCATTGGAATAGTCCTGTTTGTAGTTGCCGTGATGGGATTTGCTACCAGCCTGGTGCTTACTTTAGCATATATGCAATTATTCAAAGATTCCTGGAATACTAAGGAGGCCAAAAAACATACATTATAGTAACTTCTGAAAAGACAAAAAACCTTTGTCAATTAATTAATTAGAATTATATTTGCACCCGCTTGCGTGAAAACGGAAGTGACAATTTTAAGTATTTAAATAATTAATTATACGCTATGTACGCAATTGTAGAGATAGCAGGGCAGCAATTTAAAGTTGCAAAAGACCAGAAGGTTTATGTTAATCGTTTAGCAGGTAAAGAAGGAGATAGTATCTCTTTTGATAAAGTTTTACTTACTGCAGATGGTGATGACGTAACCGTTGGCGCCCCGGCTATAGATGGAGCTCTAGTAGGAGCAAAGATCAACCGTCACTTAAAAGGTGATAAGGTTATCGTATTCAAAAAGAAAAGACGTAAAGGTTACCGTGTGAAGAATGGTCACCGTCAGGCTCTTACTGAAATTCTTATTGAAGGAATTGACCTTAAAGGAGGGAAGAAAGCTACTTCAACTAAAAAGGCTGAGCCTAAGAAAGAAGAAGCAAAAAAAGAATCTAAGAAGACTGAAACCAAATCTGATAAGAAATCAGAAGACCTTAGCCAGTACACAGTGGTAGAGCTGAAAGAAATGGCAAAAGATAAAGGTATCGAAGGTTATTCTTCTATGAAGAAAGCAGAATTAATTGCTGCATTAAGCTAAGTTTAAACTACTAAAAACGAAATAAAATGGCACATAAAAAAGGAGTTGGTAGTTCCAAGAACGGTAGAGAATCAGAATCGAAACGCTTAGGTGTGAAGATCTTCGGAGGACAGGCTGCTGTTGCTGGAAATATTATCGTAAGACAAAGAGGTACTGCGCATCGTCCAGGTGACAATGTGTATGCAGGAAAAGACCATACTTTACATGCCAAGATTGATGGTATCGTGAAATTCACTAAGAAAAAAGATGATAAATCTTATGTTTCAATTGAGCCTTTCGAAGCTTAATTAAAACTTGATCTTATATAAAAACCCTTTCCAACTGGAGAGGGTTTTTTTATGATTAGAATAAAAATGTTTAAATTTATGATCAAAAAGTTAGACAAATGAGTATTACAAAGGAAAATAATTTTAATGAAAGAGAAATAGACCGTATCATTTCAATGGCCTGGGAAGATAGAACCACGTTTGAAGCTATTGAGTATCAATTTGGTTTAACCGAAAAGGAGGTAATCAAATTCATGCAGGAGCAAATGCATCCCCGAAACTGGAGAAAATGGCGGGCAAGAGTGCAGGGTAGAAAAACTAAGCACGAAAAATTAAGAGATAATGACGAAGTACAGAGATTCAAAAGTGATCGCCAGCGACAAATCACAGGTAACAGAATTTCGAAAAAGAAATATTAAATTGTTGTATTTTTAAAAAAACAATCTTTCTCAAAATGAAAAATCACCTTCTAATTCTTTGTTGCTTATTGCTTCCCACCATCGTTATTTCCCAGAACGTAATCGTTGAAACTGAAAATGGGAAAATTGAAGGTGAGTTTAAAGATGACTTAAACTATTTCCTGGGAGTTCCCTATGCGCAACCACCCGTTGGATCTCTAAGGTGGCATGCACCGAAAGAAATGGAAGAATGGAAAGGAGTTAAAGAAACCAAGAAATTCGCTCCCTCTGCGGTGCAAACCAATGTTTTTGGAGATATGATCTATCGCGGAGAGGGAAAAAGTGAAGATTGCCTGTATTTGAATATCTGGACACCAGATCTAGACGATGATAAGGAACTTCCTGTTCTGGTATATTTTTACGGTGGTGGCTTTGTAGCCGGTGATGGCTCAGAACCGAGATATGATGGGGCGGCTCTGGCTAAACAGGGGATAGTGAGTGTAACTGTAAATTATCGCTTAAACATCTTCGGATTTTTTGCGCATCCGGAACTAAGCGCAGCATCAGATTATAACGCTTCAGGGAATTACGGCTTGCTAGACCAGTCTGCCGCATTAAAATGGGTTTACGAGAATATTGAAAATTTTGGAGGAGATCCTGAAAAAATTACGATTGCAGGTGAATCTGCTGGATCTATCTCTGTAAGTGCTCAAATGGCTTCGCCTCTTTCTAAGGATTTTCTAGCGGGAGCGATCGGAGAAAGCGGTGCTTCCATTAATCCAACTCTTGCGCCAGTTTCGTTAACTGAGGCTGAACAGATTGGAGTCGATTTCCTGAAAAAAGTGGGCTATTCTTTTTCTGAATTCAGAGAATTACCAACAGAAACAGTATATAAGATTTATCAGGAATCCGGGCGATTTGGTTTTCCAACGGTAATAGATAATTATTTTCTTCCGAAAACCTTACCTGAAATTTTTAGAGTTCAAGAACAGGCACAAATTCCTCTTCTTGTGGGATGGAATTCGGCTGAAGTTGGTGGAGAAGCTGTGATGCAGGATAAAACCATGAATCTCGAAAATTATAAATCGAAATTAGCCGAATTATATCCTGAAAGCTCAGAAGAAGTGTTTCAATTATATAATCCAAAAACCGATGAGGATGTGAAATTAATGGCTGCAGAACTGGCATCAGATAGGTTTATTTCTTACAGTACCTGGAAATGGGCAGATTTGCATGTGAATAATTCTGAACAGCCGGTGTATCGTTATTTATTCAGCAGAATACGGCCTTCAGATCCAAACTCTTCTTACCAACCAGTTGGTGCTCCTCACGCATCAGAAATCGAGTATTTCCTCGGGAATCTCTCAAAAGACCAATTTCCATATTTAACAGAAACAGATTTTAAAATTTCAGAAACGATTCAACAATATCTGGTTAATTTTATTAAATCTGGAGATCCAAATGGAGCCGGTCTTGTAGAGTGGCCTGCGATAAAACCATCAGATGATAATCCGCCGGTTTTGATCATGGATGAAAATTTCAGAGTGGAGAATTCAGAAGTCGAAAAACGCTACGAATTTCTAGATACTTCTTACGGTAATGCCCAAAATTAAAAATCCCTGCTTTTACACAGGGATTTCTAAAAAACCAAACAAAAAAGGGAATTAATTCAAAGCAAAACTGCTGATCAAATTAACCTCGTTACCCTTATAGGAGTACTGGTAAAGTATATTGTCCCCAACCATAAGTAACCTCTCATCAAGGGGGATGACATCATAGGTGTTAATGTTGCTGAATTGATTGATATACTCAAGGTTAGGGGTGTCTTCTATGTCGTAAATCTTAAGTCCGGCGTTACCATCGCATACAAATAGCCAGTTATCATTTATTCCCAGGCCGTACGGATTTTCCATCTGGTAGGTACTCACTACCTGAGGATTTGATTTGTCAGCAATATCAACAATATCAAGTTGGTTGCTGTCCTGTCCGCAGGCATTGCCGCCTCTAATCGTGACGTAGGCATAATTGTCTTTAACCACGACCGGGTCACATCCCTGAACATGTTGAAGAAATGAAACCTTATTCGGTTTAGCTGGATCTTCAAGGTCATAGATATACATTCCGGTGCTGCTTCCCAGGTAAAGATGATTGTCGTAATTGAAGATGGTTTCAACCTGCCATCCTACATATTCATTATAAAGTCTCGTTGGGTTTTCCGGAGACGAAATATCGAATGTTGAAAGTGATGAATCATCGGCTACATACAGCATATTTTGATCAATGCTAAATCTTGCCATGCTTCCGCCAGTTCCGGTGCCACCTGCGTAAGAACTTTGAGTCTCGGCGGCCGTCCAGGTATCTGTTGTATAAGCATATTCGATCTTGCGAGTTTCCATCAGGTAACCTACAATTACCTCTTTTGAAGGATCAAAGTTTTCGAAATCTACATAATTTGCGCCCGCCGGTGCAGATGAATAATAATTAGGGAAAACATTCTGAACCCTTCCAACTTCGTATATTTTTTCGATATTACTGATATCGAAAACAACCAGGTCCATACCGTTATCGGCAAAAAGTTTCTCGTCTTTAATGGCGATGTCCATATTACGAGGAATTTTCAGGAACTTGATGTTTTGTGGATTGAAAGGATCGGTGTTATCTATAATATGAACACCTTCGTTTTTATCATTGATGAATATATAATCTTTCCAGGCGTAGATCTTACCTGATTCTATAATGTTCCTCGGCTCCTGGACTTTTACTGATGCTCTGAAATCTGCGAGGCTTTGCGTAACCGGCACGGCCACATTTGCGAGATCAGATTCTTTATCATCTTCGCAGGATGTAAAACAAATGAAAATCAGTAAGAGCGGAAGTAATAGATTTTTCATCGTAAACCAGGTTAGTTGTATAGTAGATGCAGAATTTTAAAAATGGTTGCGCAGAGATTTATAAATTTTTTTCTGTCACTTTGTCAGAACAGTGTTTAGTCCTATCTTTGCCAATCTAAAAACCGACAGGTTATTAAAGAACTATGGAGAAGATTATAGACGAAAAAAAGCAGGGAAACTCTTTGGTAATGGAGCCTAAGGCTGATAATAGTCGAAAATTATTTATAGAAAGTTACGGCTGCGCGATGAACTTTAGTGATAGCGAAATCGTGGCTTCAATTCTTTCAAAAGAGGGATATAATACCACTCAGAAACTTGAAGAAGCAGATCTTGTATTGGTAAATACCTGTTCAATTAGGGAAAAAGCAGAGCAAACTGTTCGCAAACGTCTTGAGAAATACAACGCTGTAAAAAGAACCAATCCGGGAATGAAGGTAGGAGTTCTTGGCTGTATGGCAGAGCGTTTAAAAAGTAAATTTCTGGAAGAAGAAAAGATCGTTGATCTTGTGGTTGGCCCCGATGCTTATAAGGATCTTCCAAATCTTATCAATGAAGTAGAAGAAGGTAGAGATGCCATCAACGTGATTTTGAGTAAAGAGGAAACTTATGGTGATATCTCTCCGGTAAGACTTCAGACTAATGGAGTTTCAGCTTTTGTATCTATTACAAGAGGCTGTGATAATATGTGTACTTTTTGTGTGGTGCCTTTTACCCGCGGAAGAGAAAGAAGTCGAGATCCTCAAAGTATCGTGGAAGAAGTGAATGATCTTGCGGCGAAAGGATATAAGGAGATCACCCTGCTTGGCCAGAATGTAGACAGTTATTTATGGTATGGCGGTGGATTGAAAAAGGATTTTAAAAATGCTACTGAAATTCAGAAAGCAACGGCGACAAATTTTGCCGGACTTTTAAAACTTGTTGCTGAAGCCCAGCCGAAAATGAGAATCAGGTTTTCGACTTCCAATCCTCAGGATATGACGATGGATGTGATTGAAGTAATGTCGAAATATCGAAATATCTGTAATTATATTCATTTGCCAGTTCAGAGTGGAAGTGATCGAATTTTGAAGAAAATGAATCGACTGCATACTCGAGAAGAATACTTCAGACTTATAGATAACATAAAAGAGTTGATCCCGAATTGTGGAATTTCTCATGACCTTATCGCTGGCTTCCCAACTGAAACTGAAGAAGATCACCAGGATACACTTTCTCTAATGGAGTACGTGAAATATGATTTTGGTTATATGTTCACTTATTCTGAAAGACCTGGAACAATGGCTGAAAGAAAATTGGAGGATGATGTTCCGGAAGAAGTGAAAAAGAGGAGACTTCAGGAGATCGTGGATCTTCAGCAAAAACATAGTAGGAGAAATACCAAGCAGGCAGTGGGAACGGTAGTAGAAGTGCTTGTTGAAAAAGAATCAAAAAAGTCTTCTGCTCACTGGAGCGGGAGAAACGAACGTAATACGGTTACTGTTTTTCCAAAAGAGAACTATAAGATTGGTGATTTTGTGAATGTAAAGGTTTACGATTGCACAAGCGCCACGCTAATTGGGGAGGCAATAGGTTTAAGTGATAATAATTAAATAATTCCTGAATATCAGGATCTAGAATATATGGAATCAGTTCAGGCAATTAAACAAAGATTCGGGATCATAGGTGACGATCCAAAACTTAACCGGGCAGTAGAAAAGGCTATTCAGGTAGCGCCTACTGATATTTCGGTTCTGGTAACCGGTGAAAGTGGTGTTGGTAAGGAAAGTATTCCGAAGATCATCCATGCCCTTTCGCATAGGAAACATGGGAAATATATCGCAGTGAACTGTGGAGCAATTCCTGAAGGAACCATTGATAGTGAACTTTTTGGACATGAAAAAGGAGCGTTTACCGGCGCAACACAAACCAGGAATGGTTATTTTGAAGTTGCCGATGGTGGTACGATCTTTCTTGATGAGGTAGGAGAACTGCCACTTCCAACACAGGTGAGATTGCTTCGGGTTCTGGAAAATGGGGAGTTTATCAAGGTGGGTTCTTCAAAAGTTCAGAAAACGAATGTGAGAATTGTTGCGGCTACGAATATCAACATGTTCGAATCCATTCAGAAAGACAAATTCAGGGAAGACCTTTATTATCGTTTGAGTACGGTAGAAATAAATCTTCCTCCTCTTCGGGAAAGGAAGGATGATATTCATTTATTATTCAGAAAATTTGCTTCAGACTTCGGGTTAAAATATAAAATGCCAACGATCAAGCTGGACGATGATGCCGTGGCTTTACTTCAGAAATATCGCTGGGGTGGAAATATTCGACAGCTTAGAAATATTGCAGAACAAATTTCAGTGCTGGAGCAGAACAGGAGTATCAGTGCTGAAGATCTAAGACATTATCTTCCGGATGTTGGAAGTAATCTTCCCGCGATCATTTCAGACAAAAAGAAAGAAGGCGATTTTAGTAATGAAAGGGAAATTCTTTACAAGGTTCTTTTCGATATGAAAAATGATCTGAACGATCTTAAAAAACTTACTCTGAAATTAATGCAGGAGGGAGATAGTAAGCAGGTTCAGGATGAAAACGAAGGACTAATTCAGAAGATCTACGGAAATAGCGGCGACGATATTGATGAAGCAGATATAGATGAGGATGAATTGAACGTACTTCAAATTCCGCAGCAAAATTCTTCCCCGACGAGACAAGATGAAAAAGATAAGTACTACTTTGCCGAAGAGATCGAGGAGGAAGAAACACTTTCTTTACAGGACAAGGAATTGGAACTTATTAAAAAATCTTTGGAAAGACACAGCGGAAAACGCAAAGCTGCCGCTGAAGAACTTGGAATAAGCGAAAGAACACTTTACCGTAAGATCAAACAATATAATCTATAATCACAGGTTTTTATTCTATGAAGAAATTATTCATTTTCGCAAGTCTAATCGCATTCACTTTTCTTTTTCAGTCTTGCGGAGTTTATTCATTCACCGGTGCAGATACCGGGGAAGCTGAAAGTTTCCAGGTGAACTTTTTTCAGAATAATGCCGATCTTGTAGAACCGGGAATCGATAGAATCTTTACAAATTCTCTTCAGGATCTTATTCAGAATCAAACGAGTTTAAGCTTGCAACCGTCAAATGGAGATTTGATCTTTGAAGGTGAAATTACCGAATATTATATTTCACCGATGTCGGCAACTGCTGAAAATACCGCGGCCCAGAACAGGTTGACCATTTCAGTGAACGTAAGATATTATAATACTCTTGAGCCTGAAAAGGATTTTGAAAACAGGTTTTCATTTTATTATGATTATCCTGCCCAGACGCAGCTTGTAGGTGCTGCCCTTGAAACTGCACTGGATGAAATCTATACACGGCTTACTCAGGATATTTTTAACGCGGCGCTGACCGACTGGTAATGGATGTAAAGGAACTTACATATCTATTAGATAATCCTGAGGAAATTACTTCAGAGCAAACCCGTGAAATTGAAAAAATTCTAACGAAAGCACCTTATTTCCAGGCGGCTCGTGCCATCAGGTTAAAAGGATTGAAAGAGCATCAGGAATTTAGTTATAATGATGCCCTGAAAAAAACCGCCGCCTATACTACAGATAGGAGTATTTTATTTGATTTTATCACTTCCCCGGAATTTAATCAGAACCAGATCGCTAAGCAGATCAGGGAACAGGAAGAAAGATTGAAGCAGATCACCGTTTATGAAGCCGAAGAAGTTCACGGTAAGCGTAGTCTTGATATCAACGAGGCTATAAAAATGAAGCAATCTGAATCTGAAAGGGTGATGGATCCGGCTCTGTTTGAAAGAGCGGTGAAAACTGAAATACCAGAAGAAAATAATAGAGAAGGAGATAAGAATACAGAGGAAGAGCTTGGGATTGGAAAGCCTTTGGAATTTGATGGAAAGGAATCCCACTCTTTTTCAGAATGGTTGAAATTGACCAGGGCAGAACCGGTTGAAAGAGAAGAGAAAAAATCTGAACCGGAAACAGATGAATCGCGATTGCGAAAATTTGAACTGATAGAGGAGTTCATTTCTAAAAATCCGAAGATAAAACCTGGGAAAACTGCTAATAAAGCCAACCTGGCCGAAGAGAGTCTTACTGCTCCTGAGTCATTGATGACAGAGACTTTAGCAAAGGTTTACCTGGAACAAAAAAACTATAAAAAAGCTACTCAGGCATATAAAATATTAATTTTGAAAAATCCCGAAAAAAGTGGTTTCTTTGCAGACCAAATTCGGGCAATAGAGAAATTACAAGACACTAATAACGAATAAGAATGAGTACATTCACTATTTTTTTAGCTTTAATAATTATCGTAGCATTTTTGCTGGTAGTTGTGATCATGGTACAGAACCCTAAAGGAGGAGGTCTTTCTTCATCTTTTGGTGGCGGAGGTCAGCAAATGGGAGGCGTAAAGAAAACTACAGATTTTCTAGACAAAAGTACCTGGACACTTGCAACATTACTATTGGTGCTTATATTACTTTCTAATGTAACTATTATGGATGCTCCTGCTGAGGCAGGAACCAGAGTTTTTGAAAGTGATGAGCCTGTAAATACTGAAGTTCCTGCAACTCAGACTCCGGCGCAACAACCGGCTCAAACTGACAGTTCTCAGTAATTTTTACAAAATATTATATTTAGAAAATGCCAGCTTATGACAAGCTGGCATTTTTTATTTGGTATTGGCAGAAATATGCTACTGGCATAATTTTAGAAATATCCCTAACCGACGATTAAAAATTTAATTAACCTATAATAAAATTTCGAAAAAAATGGGACTAAACGTTAAACCGCTTTCAGATAGGGTTGTAATTGAACCTGTTGCTGCAGAGAATAAAACTGCATCTGGTATTATCATTCCTGAAACTGCTAAAGAAAAACCTCAAAGAGGAAAGGTAGTAGCTGTAGGAAAAGGAACCAAAGATCACGAAATGACCGTTAAGGTTGGTGATATGGTACTTTATGGTAAATATGCCGGTACAGAATTAAAGCTTGAAGGTACAGATTACCTTATCATGCGGGAAGATGATATACTTGCGATAGTATAAGTTTCAAACCATTAGATTTTGCCTTACATCCGGTAAGGTATTTATTCAACAAAAATTAATTAACCACAGTTTTTCAGAATTAGCTTTCTGAAAATTAAAATTTATAAAAATGGCAAAAGATATAAAATTTGACATCCAGGCCCGTAACGGGATCAAACGTGGAGTAGATGCATTGGCCAATGCGGTAAAGGTGACTTTAGGACCTAAAGGTCGTAATGTGATCATTAGTAAATCATTTGGAGCGCCAACTGTAACTAAAGATGGTGTAACTGTAGCAAAAGAAATCGAGCTGGAAGACCCACTTGAGAATATGGGAGCTCAAATGGTAAAAGAAGTTGCTTCTAAAACCAATGATCTTGCCGGCGATGGTACTACTACTGCAACAGTTCTTGCTCAGGCTATCGTAAAAGAAGGTCTTAAGAATGTTGCTGCAGGCGCAAATCCTATGGATCTTAAAAGAGGAATTGACAAGGCTGTTGAGTCTCTAACTAAAGATCTTGCAAAACAAACAAAGGAAGTTGGTGATTCTTCAGAGAAAATCAAGCAGGTAGCTTCTATTTCTGCTAATAATGACGATGTAATTGGTGATTTGATCGCGCAGGCATTCGGAAAGGTTGGAAAAGAAGGAGTTATCACCGTAGAAGAAGCAAAGGGTACTGAAACTCACGTTGATGTGGTTGAAGGTATGCAATTTGACAGAGGTTACCTTTCTCCGTATTTCGTAACGAATTCAGAGAAAATGACTGCAGATCTTGAAGATCCTTATATTCTACTTTTTGATAAGAAGATTTCTTCAATGAAAGATCTACTTCCTGTTCTTGAGCCAGTAGCTCAATCTGGAAAACCACTATTGATCATTGCTGAAGACGTAGACGGAGAAGCACTTGCAACTCTTGTAGTTAACAAACTTCGTGGATCGCTTAAAATCGCTGCAGTGAAAGCTCCAGGATTTGGGGACAGAAGAAAAGCAATGCTTGAAGATATCGCAATACTAACCGGAGGAACTGTAATTTCGGAAGAAAGAGGATTCTCTTTAGAAAACGCGACTATCGATATGTTAGGTACTGCTGAAAAAGTAGCGATCGATAAGGATAATACTACCATCGTAAACGGAGCTGGAGATGATAAGGCTATTAAGGAAAGAGTAAACCAGATCAAAGCTCAGGTAGAATCTACAACTTCAGATTACGATAGAGAAAAACTTCAGGAGCGTCTTGCTAAGTTAGCAGGAGGGGTGGCTGTACTATATGTTGGTGCTGCTTCAGAAGTTGAAATGAAAGAAAAGAAAGATAGAGTAGATGATGCTCTTCACGCAACCAGAGCGGCTGTTGAAGAAGGAATCGTTGCAGGTGGTGGTGTAGCTTTAGTTAGAGCTCAGGCCGTACTTGCGAAGATCAAGACTGAAAATGCTGATGAATCTACAGGAGTTCAGATCGTTTCTAGAGCTATCGAAGCTCCACTAAGAACCATCGTAGAAAATGCAGGTGGAGAAGGATCTGTGGTGATCAACAAAGTTCTTGAAGGTAAGAAAGACTTCGGATATGATGCGAAGACTGATACTTACGTAGATATGATGAAAGCCGGGATTATCGATCCTAAGAAAGTAACTAGAGTAGCTCTTGAAAATGCTGCTTCTGTTGCCGGAATGATCTTGACTACAGAGTGTGCACTTATCGACCTTCCTGAAGATGAAAAAGGTGGTGGAATGCCACAAGGAATGGGCGGAGGTATGCCTGGAATGATGTAATCTCATTCATATAAAACTAAAAAGCCCGGTAAATTATACCGGGCTTTTTTTATTTATTACTTTCTAAAAATTATGAAAGGATTGAGAAGTTGATATTAATCCTGTTCTTCTTCCACTTCTGCATCCTTTAGGTTCTTTTTGCTCTTAAGGAAATATTTGGGGCTAACGCCATATTTTTCTTTAAAGATCTTAGAGAAATAACTTCGGTTGTTGAGGCCTATGGAAGTCACGATTTCAGAAATGTTCTTTTCAGAAAGTTTCAGCATTTCTTTCGCTGCTTCCAGCTTTACATGTTGCATGTATTTATTAACCGTAAGATTATAAACATACTTGAATCCTTCCTGAAGTTTATTCACGTTCGTACCTGCTTCCTTGGCTAGCGTTTCTACGGTAAGGTTGGTACTAAGATCTCCCTGAATTCTTTTAGCGACATAATCTACTTTTTCAATATCAGACTTTCTAAGAATCTGAGGTAGATTTTCTCCATTTTCATCATCCTCATATTGAGCGATCTGGATTACCAGCATTTCAAATGTTTTACCTTCCAGGAAAAGATTTCTCAAGAAACCTGTATAATCGTTAGAATTGATATCTTCCATCAGGTCTGCAGCCTTTATACTGTAATTTCCCTGGTAATAGAACTGTTTCTTGGAAACTGCATCTTTGAACAATTCTTTAAGAGTAGGATCCAGATCTTTGAAATCGTAATTAGATCTATGCGTGAAGATTGAACGTATGATTTCCAGGCTGGAAACATGAGTTGGTACATCTTTCTTGAAATAAAGGATATGTCCGTCATAACCATGACTACTCACCACGATATTCTGGTAAGTATCAATTGTGTGTACCTTTTCTTTATTCTGAAAACAGTGACCCACGCTACCTTCTGAACAAAAGATAAATTTCAATGGATGTACGGTGTTCAGAGAAAAGTGAATTTCAACATCTTCGAAGAACTTACAGTTATATGTAACAAAGCCCATCCCTGAATCGAAACTAACACCTCTTATATATCCTTCACCTATATGTTCAGGTAACTCAATGGATAATTCTCCGCTGTTATTTTTTAACTCAGTTTGTAGTGATTCGGCAATGTCCTCAAGGATTTCATTAACCGGCAATGTTTTTACATCAATTCTCATTCGTAAACTCCAAATTATCGCTTTCTAAAGTTAAGCGATTTTTAACAAATAATTTTATATAAATAGGGATGTAAAATTATAATTTGTGTGAAAAAATTAAGAATTCTTTCTAAAGTTATCATTGTTTGAGATAATTGTAATGCGAAAAACGTTATTGTGGCGCCGCTTTCCAGAGGTTTTTAGGCTTTTTCAATTAAATTTCCTGATTTAGAATTATTTGTTAAAACTTTTTCTATCGCGCCTATAGACGCTAAATTGATTGAAAACAAAAATTATGAGTGCAGATAAAGACAGATCGTCTCCCGTTCCAACTGATCATAAAAAAAGTGAATCAGGAAGAAATCAATCAACAGAAACTAGGACTGAGAACTCTCGTTCAAAATTGTGGATTGTTATACTAATTATTATCGTTTTTTTACTTATCATCCTTTCTGTTACTGGTGTGGTAAATCTTTAAAACTAATTGCCTTATATTTCCGTAAATATTTAAAAGGCTTAAACGATAAAAAATTATGTCCAAAAATTATTATGATCCTGCCGACCTTCGAAAGTTTGGTGAAATTACAGAATGGAGTGAAGATCTGGGAAAGAAATTTTTCGATTATTATGGAAAGGTTTTCGAAGAAGGGGCTCTATCAGCAAGGGAGAAATCATTGATCGCGCTTGCCGTGGCGCACGTGGTAAAATGTCCTTATTGCATTGATGCATATACCAAAGACGGACTTCAACGGGGGATCACCAAAGAAGAGATGATGGAAGCTGTTCATGCCGGTGCTGCTATAGAAAGCGGCGCAACGCTAGTGCATGGAGTGCAAATGATGAATAAATACAAAAAGCTTAGTATGTAAGTTAATTCAGAAAAACTGAACTAACTTTCTAAGCAAGAAATACATTTTATGTTAACGAAGTCCCTTAAGGCAAGAAAGGATGACCTTTCGAGCCCACAGAATCAACTTAAATTTCTTAGCAATGGTATTTTCAAAGAAGGCGAATTACCGCGATTCAGAGAAAAGATTGCTGAAACCGGAAAATTTCCTTTAAAACCTAAGAAGCTGGAAATTCTTCAGCTTAACCTTGGTTACATGTGTAACCAGGTATGCTCGCATTGTCACGTAGATGCCGGGCCAGACCGCAAGGAGATCATGACCAGGGAAACCATGCAACAATGTTTGGAGGTTATAAAAACCACTGGAGCGCATACTCTTGATCTAACTGGTGGAGCTCCGGAAATGAATCCGAATTTTCGTTGGTTCGTGGAAGAAGCGGCCAAGGCGGGAATCAAAGATTTTATTGTAAGATCTAACCTTACCATCATTCTTGCCAACAAGAAATATCATGATCTGCCAGAATTTTTCAAAAAACACAATGTTCATGTAGTTTCCTCCCTTCCTTTTTATAAGCGGGAAAAAACAGATAAACAGCGAGGGAGCGGTGTATTTGACAAGTCTATCAAAGCTCTGCAAATGCTGAACGCGGTAGGTTATGCCCAGGAAGGAACAGGTTTAAAGCTGGATCTGGTTTATAACCCATCAGGCGCCTTCCTGCCTACAGATCAGGGTGCGATGGAAAAGGATTTTAAAGAAGCTCTAAAAGAGGATTTCAATATTGATTTTGACAACTTGTTTGCAATCACCAACCTTCCAATAAGTAGGTTTCTGGAATACCTTATAGCATCAGACAATTATGAAGATTATATGTATGCTCTGGTAGATGCCTATAATCCTGCAGCTTTGGAAAATGTGATGTGTACAAATACCATTTCCATTAGCTGGGACGGCTGGTTATATGACTGTGACTTCAACCAAATGCTGGAATTGAAGGTAAATAGTAAAGTTCAGCATATTAGTGAATACAATGAAGATTTATTGAACGATAGAGAGATCATCATTTCACAACATTGTTATGGTTGTACTGCTGGTGCCGGTAGTAGCTGCCAGGGAACGGTAACCTAAGCTTCACATATTGAAAAATCACTTTTTAATTTACCTGTTTCTGTTGATAGCCGGACAGTCATACGCCCAGGCGTCACTTTCTGAATTGCTTTCAAAATACAACTCTGGTGAGATTCCGTATATATCAGTTCAGGAATTAAGAATGTATCAGCTGGATGATGAGGTTATTATCCTGGATGCCCGCGAAAAGGAAGAGTTTGAGGTAAGTCATCTGGAAAATTCCATATATGTTGGTTATGATGATTTTGATGAGTCTGTCCTGAACAATATTCCGAAGAATAAGAAGGTGGTTGTCTATTGTTCTCTCGGAATAAGATCTGAAAATATTGGCAGAAAACTTCAAAAAGCAGGATATAACGATATTCAGAATTTATATGGAGGTATTTTTGAATGGAAAAATAGCGATCTTCCGGTTTTGGATTCTAGTGGTAACGAAACTGAAAAGGTCCATGCATTCTCTAAGCATTGGGCTAAATGGCTGAAAAAGGGCGAAAAAATTTATTAAGTGAAGAAACTGAATAAGGAGAATCTACTTCTCATTTTTACTAAAAATCCGGTTGCCGGGAAAGTCAAAACAAGGCTGGCCAAAGATCTTGGGAATGAAAAGGCTTTGGATGTCTATAATTTTCTTTTAGATCATACCGTAAAATTCACTTCGGAAGTCAATTCTTCAAAGCAGGTTTATTATTCCGATTCGGTCAATAAAGACGATATCTGGAATAATGAACTTTTTGAAAAAAGAAAGCAGGAAGGCGATGATCTTGGAATTAGAATGCAGCATTCTTTTAATGCTGGTTTTCAGAATGGATTTAGGAAAATAGTAATTATTGGAAGTGACATGTACGATATCAATTCTGAAGATATTGAGAAAGCTTTTCGAGAATTAGATGATCACGAATATGTGATCGGCCCGGCGCAGGATGGAGGATATTATTTATTCGGAATGAAATCCTTAAATTCGGACGTGTTTAAAAATAAAGAATGGGGAACTTCCAGTGTATTAGAAGATACTTTGAAAGATCTTGAAGGCTGTAAGGTCGCACTATTGGAAACCCGCAATGATGTGGATCTGTTGGATGATATAAAGGATCATCCTGCGTTTCAAAAATTTATAAAATAATGACAGACAGAATAAATGAATCTGTAGACTATCTAAAGTCAAAAGGTTTTGGAGAACCGGAAGTAGGGATCATACTTGGAACAGGATTGGGTAAACTTCTTGATGATGTGGAAATAGAGGTGGAAGCCAGTTATAATCATATTCCATATTTTCCTACGGCAACGGTAGAATTTCATAAAGGAAAACTCGTTTTTGGTACGCTTGAAGGTAAGAAAGTGATCATAATGCAGGGCAGATTTCATCTTTATGAAGGTTACAGTCTTTTTGATGTGACTTATCCGGTACGAGTAATGAAGCGTTTAGGGATGAAGAAATTATTGGTTTCAAATGCTTCGGGTGCCATTAACCTGGATTTTAAGGAAGGTGAATTGATGCTTATTGATGATCATATTAACCTTCAGGGCGGTTCACCACTTGCATTCCACGGAGTTGAAAAACTAGGTGAAAGGTTTGTGGATATGAGCGAACCTTATAATTCAGAAATGAACAGCATTTTTGAAGAAGCTGCCAAAAAGAATAGCATAACCTTGCATAAAGGTGTCTATGCTTCGGTACTTGGGCCTCAGCTCGAAACAAGGGCAGAATATAGGTATTTGAAACTCATTGGAGCAGATGCGGTGGGAATGAGCACCGTTCCTGAAGTGATTGTTGCAAATCACCTGGACATTCCCGTTTCCGCGATTTCTGTAATTACTGATCAGGGAGATCCTGATAACCTCGAAAAAGTGGATATTCAGAATATATTGGCAAATGCTGCCATGGCAGAGCCGAACATGGTAAAATTATTTAAAGAATTACTTCAGAATATATAAGATGAGTTATTTAGAAACTACGAAAGATGTATATAGAGATGCGGCTTTAACTCCAGATGTTGGTTTATGCTGCACTACAAATCCTATTTGGGAATTGCCGGGATTGAAAATCCCGAAGATCATGCAGGAGATGAACTATGGTTGTGGAACCACCGTTCATGCCAGAGATCTTACCAACGATCCAAGAATTCTATATGTTGGTGTTGGAGGCGGAATGGAGCTTTTACAATTTGCTTACTTTTCCAGGCAAAAATCTGGGGTTGTGGGTATAGATGTGGTAGATGAAATGCTGGAAGCTTCCAGAAAGAATTTTAAGGAAGCAGAGGAAATGAATCCATGGTTTAAGTCTGAGTTCGTAGACCTAAAAAAAGGGGATGCTACAGAATTGCCGGTAGAAGATAATTCAATAGATGTGGCCGCGCAAAATTGCCTTTTCAATATTTTCAAGACCGAAGAACTTACCAAAGCTCTCAAGGAAATGTATCGTGTTTTAAAACCACACGGCAAGCTTGTGATGAGCGATCCTACTTGTGAACAGGAGATGAACGATGAACTTAGGAACGATGAAAGGCTGCGAGCGCTTTGCTTAAGCGGTAGCTTGTCTATCAAGGACTATGTAAAAGCTCTTACCGATGCCGGATTTGGAACTATAGAGATCAGGGCCAGAAAACCTTATCGAATTCTGGATCCTAAAAACTATCCAACCGAAGAACTCGTATATATAGAGTCTATTGAAGTCGCGGCGATCAAAGATCCCATGCCGGAAGACGGACCGTGTATTTTTACAGGTAAAGCAGCTATATATTATGGCGAGGATGATCATTTTGATGACAAAAAAGGTCATGTTTTGATGAAAAATCAACCTTTGGCGATTTGTGATAAAACTGCAAATGCCCTGGCTTCATTAGGAAGAGACGATATATTTATTAGTGAATCCACTTTTCATTACGATGGCGGTGGTTGCTGCTAACATTTGAAATTTAAAGCTATGAAAAAGATCATTTTAAGTATTACCGTTCTAATTTCAGGTGCCTGTATGTTTGCATCCTGTAATCTGATCTCCAGTGCAGGTCTTAATGCCAAGGGACTTCCTGCTCCAGATGTTTCCGAACAAAATTCTGCTGAAAAAGAACCGATTATAGACCATTCTGTCTGGAACAATTTGCTGAAAAAGCATGTAAGTGCCAGTGGAATGGTAGATTATCAAGGCTTTAAAAATGATCGTTCTAAACTGGATGAATATTTAAAGTTATTGTCATCCCAGGCACCTTCCGAAGATTGGGGCACTAATGAATTACTTGCTTATTACATCAATTTATATAATGCTTATACGGTAGACCTTATCCTGAGAAATTATCCGGTAAAAAGCATAAAGGATATTGATAGCCCGTGGACTTCAGAATTCATTAAGGTGGGAGATACCGAAATTTCACTGGGGGGAATTGAAAACAGTATCCTGCGAAAAATGAATGAACCAAGAATTCATTTTGCCATAAACTGTGCATCTATTTCCTGTCCAAAATTACTGAATGAAGCGTATACGGCAGACAAGATTGAAGAGCAACTGGAAAAGGTAACCATGGAATTTATCAATTCTGATAAAAATGAGATCTCCAAGAACTCCGCTAAACTTTCTTCTATCTTCGATTGGTACAAGAAAGATTTTAAAGAAAACGGAACTGTGATAGATTACATTAACGAGTATTCAAATACAAAGATCAATTCCGGGGCAAATATTTCTTATAAAGAATACAACTGGAATTTGAATGATGCAAAATAATCAGTCCAGATGATAAGTATTATCATTCCGGTATACAATGAAGAACAACAGCTTCCAATGCTACTAAAGCATCTGGAAGCTTATTCTTCAGGCCAGGTTGCTCAGATTATTGTAGTTGATGGCGGAAGCACTGATGGTACTGCTAATATTGCCAAGAATCACCCTAAGGTTTTTTATGTACCTTCTGAAAAAGGCCGTGCCGTTCAAATGAATACAGGTGCGAAATTGGCTGAAGGTAATATCCTGTATTTTCTTCATGCAGATAGTTTTCCTCCAGAAAATTTTGATTCCCTTATCGTGAAGGAGGTTGAAACAGGTAAGAAAGCGGGATGTTTTCAGATGAAATTTGATAAAGATCACTGGTGGTTAAATCTCATGGGATATTTTACCAAAGTGAATCACATTAGTTGTCGCGGTGGTGATCAATCTCTGTTCGTAGAAAGAGAACTTTTTGAGGAAATTGGTGGATTTGACGAGACCTACAAGGTTTATGAAGATAACGAGATCATAAAAAGGCTCTATGAAAAGAAGCAATTCAGTGTGATTAAAAGCTGGATCACTACTTCTGCCAGGCTCTACAATCGGCTCGGAGTTTGGAACACACAAAAGCTTTTTATAGAGATCTACTGGAAAAGAAGAAGAGGAGCCACCGCCGAGGAACTCTACAGTCACTACTACAAACGAGTTAGTTCCTGAATTTTTTGTAATACTCCATAATGATGTTTTCCGCGGGTTTATTTTGTGGAGTAAAGCGATCATTGTCTATTCCGCCAGAATTTTCAGGATGATGCCATTTCCACAAATATCCTCCGGCAAACCAGTTTTCAGGCCAAATTTCTTCATACAGAATTTTTAGTCCTCTGGCCTGCAGATTATGATTTGTTCTGGAATTTTCTCTACCAGAATTCCATGGCTCCTTTAGGGCGAAATCCATACTTCTATAACCATACTCTGTGAAAATTACTTTTTTATCATATCTCTGAAGATAAATTGGAAAGCATTTTTTTATGATTTATCCATCCTTCTGAAATTTCTGTTTCGGTAGGAGAATCCTTATCACTAATCGGGAAATAGGCATCTACACCAATGTAATCAAGTTGATTCCAAATATCAACCTGATCTACTTTATCCCAGTTTTCAGCATAAACAAGTTTTCCAGCATAAACTTTTCTGATATCTTTGATAAGCGATCTCCAGAAATCCGGTCTGGCCTTAACAAAATTGTATAGTTCTGTTCCTATACAAAAGATCTCAATATGTTGTTCTTCAGAAATCTTTGCATACAGCATCATATATTCTCTGTACGAATTTTCAAATTTTTGCCATTCGGCCTCATTTTCAAACTTTAGATCGCCTGTAAATTCACCATTTCTAATCCAGAGATGCGGTTTCATCATAATTTGCAGATCTTGCTCTCTCAAAAGCTGAATACTGTGCTCAATTCCTTCGGCACGTTCCCCAAACCATTGCCTGTTTAAATTGAATAGCAGCTGCGGATCTTTTTTATCTCGAATAAAAGCATAGGGCATAAGCGCCACCGAATTAGCATTTACTTTTAAAATTGGTTCGATATGTTTTCTATCAAGACTATCTCTGGAAGCCACTAGGCTTATACCGTTGATCTTTTTTATAGGAATCTCTGCCTGGCAAGAACATAGATTTATGCTGAAGGTCAGCAACATTAAATTCAGTAAAAGAAAACTTGCTTTTCTGGCCATATTTTAGAATTATAAAAAGCTTTATACACTTGGGATTCTGGCTATTTTCAGCTTACTTTACTCAAATGCTATCCGGCCTTTCGCCAAATTAGAAAAATTAATGGAGCATATTGTAATTATTGGAAACGGAATCGCGGGAATTACCGCTGCCCGACATATTCGTAAATCTTCCGATCATCAAATTACGGTAATTTCAGGAGAGTCTGATTATTTCTTTTCCCGCACGGCATTAATGTATGTTTATATGGGCCACATGAAATGGGAACACTTGAAACCGTATGAAGATTGGTTTTGGGCGAAAAACCGTATTGCGTTGAAAAAAGCCTGGGTAGAAAAAATAGATTTCAAAAATAAGAAATTGCGGTTTTCTTCAGGCGAACCTTTGGAATATGATAAGTTGATCATCGCTACTGGTTCTGTGTATAATAAGTTCGGCTGGGAAGGAGAAGATCTGAAAGGCGTCCAGGGCCTGGTGTCAAAGCAAGACCTGATAGAGCTAGAAGAAAATACCAGATTCACTAAAAAAGCGGTAATTGTTGGTGGAGGATTAATTGGAGTGGAATTAGCAGAAATGCTTAGAACACGTGAAATTGATGTTACCTTTCTGGTTCGGGAAAATGCATTCTGGAATAATGTTTTACCATTGCCTGAAGCTGAATTGATTTCAGAACATATCTCTTCTCATGGTGTAGATCTTAGGCACCATACAGAATTAGACAAAATACTTCCTGATGAAGATGGCAGGGTTAGAGCCATAATTACTAAGGATGGCGAAGAAATTGATTGCCAGTTAGTCGGGCTTTGTGCAGGTGTGAGGCCAAATATTGATTTTTTGAAGGATTCAGAACTGGAAACAGATAGGGGAATTTTGGTGAATGAATTTCTGGAAACAAACCTTCCAGACGTTTATGCAATTGGGGATTGCGCTCAGCAAAAAAATCCTATTGGTCAGCGAAAAGCTGTTGAAGCTGTCTGGTATACCGGCAGGATTATGGGAGAAACGCTGGCCAGAACATTAACCGGAGAGCGTACTGCATATCAGCCAGGAAACTGGTTCAACTCGGCTAAATTCTTTGATGTTGAATATCAGACATACGGTTGGGTCTGGCCAAGGCCAAAAGCAAATGAACAGCATTTCTACTGGAGACATCAAACCGAACCGAAAGCAATCACTATTTCTTACGATAAAGACTCTAAAAAATTTTTAGGTATCAATACCTTCGGAATCAGAATGAGACAGGAGATCTTTGATCTATGGCTGAATGAGGAAAGGAAGATTGATCATGTTCTGGCAAATTTGAAACTTGCCAATTTTGACCCAGAATTTTATGATCGCCACGAAAAAGAAATATTCAGAAGTTTTAAAAATAATCTACAGGAAGCATAGAAATGAGCAGGATTGAACACAATATGGCGCTAACAGGAGATGCTCCCAAAGCGATCAATACACAACAGAAGTTAGCTACTTTCCTGGGAATGTCGGGACTTCTAATTCTATTGCTCGCTACTCTGAATATCAATTTTCCAAATAAAACTTTATGGCTTAGTATTTCATTGGCTTCAATAACTGGTGGAATTATCTGGTTCGCAAAAGCGGCCTATGCCGGCAAGCATGAAGGGATAAAGAATGACGGAGTTTGGTTCAAATCCATGACCAATAGAGGCTATCTTGCCTGGCTCGCAGGAATCGCACTCACGGGTTTCTATATTATTCTCTATTTCTATCCGGAATATCTTGGACTTCGCAGTGAAGGAGATAATACAGGTTTGATCGCTCTTTTTGATCCATTGAGCAGACTGCTAAGCGGGAATCCAGCAAGTCAGTGGTTTGTATATGGAACACTTTATACTATTGCTATCGTGGCTTTTGGAGTAAAATTCATCTGGAAATACCGGCATAATCGTTATGAGAAACTTCGTACCGTTTCAGTAATGTTTTTTCAAACTGCCTTTGCCTTTCTCATTCCCGAATTCATGGCCAGATTGAATGGTGAAGGTTTCAATTTGCCTTACTACGATCTTAAAAATATATGGCCTCTCAACTATTATAATTTTGAACAATACCGGGTTGATGGTTTTATCTCCTCAGGTAATATTGGACTTGCGTTACTATTATTTGGGATCGCTTCTATTTTCGTGATCACGCCAATTCTTACTTATAAGTATGGTAAACGCTGGTACTGCAGCTGGGTTTGCGGTTGTGGCGGTCTTGCCGAAACTGCCGGAGATCCCTACAGACATCTATCAGACAAGAGTCAGTTTGCGTGGAAAGTAGAACGCTGGGTTATTCATAGTGTGCTGGTTTTTGTTGTGTTAATGACCACTGCGGTGATCTACACCTATCTGGGTTATGACCCAAATAAATACTGGCTTACCAGGGATGTTTTTCTCATTGGAGTTGCCGCATTTTTAACCTTATTGTTTGCAGGGATCTGGTATTTTAAAAGGGAAGAATTAGATAAGGACGCGAGATATGGAGCGATCGGTTATTTGGTGATCATTCTTTCTTTAATCGGGTTTCATTATATGAGCGGAAATAACCTGTTTCTTTTCAATGCGGAAAGTTTGCGGGTCGCCTACGGATTTCTGATTGGCTCTATTTTTAGTGGCGTGATTGGTACCGGATTTTATCCAATTTTTGGTAATCGTGTCTGGTGCAGATTTGGGTGCCCTATGGCAGCAATTTTAGGAATGCAGCAGCGACTTTTTTCTAAATTCAGGATCACTACAAATGGCGGACAATGTATTTCCTGCGGAAATTGTTCCACTTATTGTGAAATGGGAATAGATGTTCGCGCGTATGCTCAGAAAGGTCAAAATATTGTAAGATCAAGTTGTGTTGGTTGCGGGATATGTTCCGCCGTTTGCCCACGTGGTGTTTTAAAACTTGAAAATGGCTCTCAAAAGAACAGGATAGATTCAGAAGATGCCATCCTTGGAGATAATATAGACCTACTGGATCTAATCAATCAGAAGAGCAACTAAAATGTAAGGAATTAGCTTATTTTCGCACTTCCTTTAAAACTCTGAATTTTGCAAACCGCAAATACGCCTTTGATCAAGGTAATTATTCCTGCATTTAACGAAGCCGATTCCATCCCGCTGGTGATCGCTGATATTCCCGAAATTGTGGATGAGGTGATCGTGGTTAGCAATAATTCAACAGATGAAACAGAGGAAAATGCCAGGAATGCTGGTGCTACGGTCCTTTCTGAAGATCGAAAAGGTTATGGTTATGCCTGTTTAAAAGGCATGGATTATATTTCAAAACAGGAGGAAAAACCCGATATTATCGTCTTTCTAGATGGTGATTATTCAGATTATCCGGATGAAATGGATGAAATTCTGAATCCTATTATTCTGGATAATAAAGATTTCGTTGTGGGAGCAAGAGTTTCCAGTTGGAGAGAGAATGGTTCGATGACCTTTCCACAGAGATTCGGAAACTGGTTAGCTACAAGCCTGATGAAGTTAATTTTCGGTTCCAGGTTTACAGATCTTGGTCCATTCAGAGCGATCAAATATGAAAAACTGCTTCAGCTAAACATGGAAGACAAGACTTATGGCTGGACGGTTGAAATGCAGTTGAAAGCTTTACGACAAAATTTAAGCTATGCTGAGGTGCCTGTGCATTACAGAAACAGGATTGGTGTCTCAAAAGTTTCAGGAACAGTCAAAGGTGCTATCTTTGCAGGCGTGAAGATTCTTGGTTGGATTTTTAAATATAGTTTTAAATGATAGATTTAGCGGTAATCATAGTTTATACTCTGGCTTTACTCGTTATTTTTATTTATAGCCTTTCACAGCTGCATCTGTTAATCAATTATCTTAAGGCTACAAAGTCTACAGAAAAGGCTGAGAAGTTTGATTTTACTTCAGAACAATTGCCTCAAGTTACTATCCAGTTACCCCTTTATAATGAATATTATGTAGTTGAAAGGTTACTGAAAAATATAGCCCGTATCAATTATCCAAAAGATAAACTGGAGATCCAGGTATTGGATGATTCTACCGATCATTCCGTCCAAAAAACTGCTGAAATTATTACCAATTTGCAGCAATCAGGATTAGATATTCAGCATATCAGGCGTGAGAACCGTGCTGGATTTAAGGCGGGTGCTCTTAAGGAAGGTTTGAAAATTGCTAAAGGCGAATATGTCGCGGTTTTTGATTCAGATTTTGTACCGGGAAAAGACTGGTTGAAGCAAACTCTGCCATACTTCAAAAATCCGAAAATTGGTGTGGTGCAAACTCGTTGGGGGCATCTTAATCGGGATTATTCATTGCTTACCAGGATCCAGGCCTTTGCATTAGATTTTCATTTTATCCTGGAGCAGACCGGCAGGAATTTTGGCAGGAATTTCATCAACTTCAACGGGACTGCAGGAATCTGGAGAAAGGAATGTATTCTGGATGCGGGGAACTGGAGCGGTGATACATTAACTGAAGATCTGGACCTGAGTTATCGCGCCCAGATGAAAAAATGGGAATTTAAATATCTTGAAAATGTAGAAACTCCGGCAGAATTACCGGTAGTTATTAGCGCAGCACGTAGCCAGCAATTTAGATGGAATAAAGGCGCAGCAGAGAATTTCAGAAAAAATTATGGAAAATTACTCAGAGATCCAGGTGTTTCATTTTCGACCAAATTCCATGGATTTTTTCATTTATTGAATTCCAGTATGTTCCTGATCGTATTGTTACTGGGAATTTTAAGTGTTCCGGTTCTCTATATTAAAAACAACAATCCCGCATTCTCGTGGTATTTCAATTTGATGGCTGGTTTCGCGATTAGCACATTTATCTTTTTCGCTTGTTATTATGTAGCCTATTCCAAGATTCATGGAAAAGGATTTAAAAGCTTTTTGAAGTTTATCGGGATGTTTATCACGTTTTTTTCTATTGCCATGGGATTTTCAGTGCATAACACTCTCGCCGTGCTGGAAGGTCATTTCGGTAAGAAATCTGAATTTATCAGAACGCCAAAATTCAATATCAGTTCTATTAAAGATTCATGGAAAGGTAATTCATATCTCACTCAGCGTTTTTCCAAGAATGTTATTATTGAAGGACTGCTTTTTGTCTATTTTGGTTTTGCCATCTGGAGCGCCTTCAAGCTGAACGATTATGGATTACTGATCTTTCATTTAATGCTTTTTTCAGGTTTTGGCTTTGTGTTTTTTAAAAGTATCCGCGCTTAAAATTTCCTATTTTAGCCGAACGCCGATCGCTACTAAATGAATTTAAGCTTCTTTAAATTATACAAGATCCCGATCTTATTGACACTTTCCTGTGTCGCATTTTATTTTGTTTTCGGCTATGATCTTGTTCGTACAGATTTTTTCCGGTTGATGGGAATTTATGGGGCTCTATGCTTTATGTTTTACAAACTGGTGCAGATGTTAAAATTTGATCTCCGAATTCTAACCGGCCTGGCAATTGGTTTCCGACTCATTTTTTTATTCGCACTTCCAGTATTATCCCAAGATTATTTAAGGTTTATCTGGGACGGAAGGCTAATCGCAGATGGATGGAATCCATATCAATATATACCCAATAATCTAATCGAAATTCAAGGTTTTCAGATCCCTCAAGCAGATGAACTTTTATCTGGAATGGGAAAATTAAGTGCAGGACATTTTTCAAATTATCCGCCTTTAAATCAGTTCATTTTTGCAATTGCAGGCTGGTTTTCTAATGCCAGTATACTTGGTGCGGTGATCATTTTTAGATTGATTATAATTTTTTCTGATATTGGAATCTTGATCTTTGGAAGGAAATTATTAAAATCCTTAGGGTTGCCAGAACACCGTATTTTCTGGTTTATCCTGAATCCGTTCGTGATCATCGAGATGACTGGAAATCTCCATTTTGAATCGGTTATGGTTTTCTTTCTCGTGCTCTCACTGTATTTGTTACACCGCGGTAAATGGATCTTGAGTGCACTAATTTTTGCACTTTCTATTTCTATAAAATTGCTGCCGTTAATGCTGCTGCCCTTATTTTTCGGCTATTTCAACTCTAGAAAAAATGAACTCAGCTTTAAGAAACTGATTCTTTATTACGTGATAGTTTCATTTACAGTTATCCTGACATTTATACCCTTTTATTCACCAGAGGTTTTTTCGAATTTTATGGCAAGTATAGGCTTATGGTTCGGGAAATTTGAATTTAATGCCAGTATTTATTATATCATTCGCTGGATAGGATTCCAGGTGAAAGGATATAACATCATTGAAACCGCTGGAAAGGTTCTACCGATCGTTACCATTTTGATCATTCTAGGATTGACATTTTTGAGAAAAAATCAGAACACAAAACAGTTGCTAACAAATATGCTTTTTGCAGTTACCTCTTATCTGTTGCTTTCAACTACGGTTCATCCTTGGTACCTGGCAATTCCATTGCTTCTAAGCGTCTTTACGGAGTATAAATATATGTTGATATGGTCTGCAGTAATAATGCTCAGTTATTACGCTTATTCCAATCCTGAATATCAGGAGAACTTATGGTTGATCGCTATAGAATATTTAATCGTTGCTTATTTCTTCTTTAAAGATTTGTCCTGGTTGCCTATCAAATCGAAAGTGGATTAAGCTTCAAATTTTTCTCCGACCTGCGCATCCGATTTTTTCAGTAGATACATGTCTCTCATGTAAATGATCGCGCCAAAGAAATGTGCAGCAATAAGCACTGGGTCTTCTCTGAATATTCCGTAGGTGAACAGAAGGGCAGATCCGATCAAGCTCAATACCCAGAATCCCATGGGTAGCGATGACTCCTGGTTTTTTTCAGAATGATACCATTGGTAAAAGAATCTGGAAGTATAGATGATCTGGGCAAGAATACCTAAAGCGATGAGCCAGCCAGCAATATTTTCAGTTTTGAAAAGGTCACTCCAGCGTAGAGTTCCAAAAAACCAAATGTAGGCGGCAATTCCGAAGGGAAAAGCGACTACTAGGATCTTAAAAAAAATATTTCGTTCGTGCCATTCGCCCATTAAATTAAGATTACGCCAGTAAATACCGTAAATGAGAAACTGACCCAACATGATGGCAAGATCTTCACGCAAATAACCATAGGTGAAAAGAAGGATAGAGGCCAGTAAACTTAGCTTCCAGAATAATACGGGAGTTTCAACCTTCTTTGATTTTTCAGAAAGGAACCATTGAGAGATCAACCTGGCAGAAAACAGCAGTTGCGCTAAAAATCCAATGGCAAATATCGGCCAGTTCTCCATAAATCTTCAATTAAAAAAGGCTGTTCAATATTAGGTAATAATTAATACTGAACAGCCTTAACTTCCTGTAATTATTTGTTAATTACATATCCAGCAGATATGCAAAAACCAGGGGAGCAACTATTGTTGCGTCACTTTCAATAATATGTTTCGGAGTATTGATATCTAATTTACCCCAGGTTATTTTTTCGTTTGGAACCGCACCGGAATAGGATCCGTAACTAGTTGTAGAATCTGAGATCTGGCAGAAATAGCTCCAGAAAGGAGTTTCAGTTCTTTCCATATCCTGATATAACATTGGCACCACACAAATTGGGAAATCGCCGGCAATACCTCCACCAATCTGGAAGAATCCAATGCCATTTTCAGAATTATCAGTATACCAGTCGGCTAGGAAAGTCATATACTCGATACCAGATCTCATGGTGCTGGCTTTTAATTCACCTTTCAATACGTAAGAAGCGAAAATATTTCCCAGCGTGCTATCTTCCCAACCAGGAACTACCATTGGCAGATTCTTTTCGGCCGCAGCATACATCCATGAATCTTTTAGATCTATTTCGTAATGCTCTTCCATTACTCCGCTTAAAAGTAATTTGTGCAGGAATTCATGCGGAAAATAGCGTTCTCCTTTTTCTTCAGCATCTTTCCATATTTTGAAAATATGCTCCTGAATTCTTCTAAAAGCTTCTTCTTCAGGAATACAGGTATCGGTTACACGATTTAAACCCTTTTCCAGAAGATCCCATTCATCCTGCGGAGTAAGGTCACGGTAATTAGGAACTCTTTTATAGTGCGAATGGGCAACCAGGTTCATCACGTCTTCCTCAAGGTTTGCACCAGTACAGGAAATGATATGAACTTTATCCTGGCGAATCATTTCTGCAAAGATCTTCCCAAGTTCAGCAGTACTCATTGCACCTGCCAGGGAAACCAGCATTTTTGAACCGTTCTCCAGTTGTTTTTCGTAATCTTTTGCGGCATCTACAAGAGCTGCAGCATTAAAGTGTAAATAATATTTCTCTATGAATTGTGAGATCTGTCCTTTACTCATCTTCGTCTTCTTCGTTGTAATTTTGATATTTGAATTTGTAGCTTAACATTTTATAGTAAAGCTTTGCCGCAAGAAAATCTGAAGATTTCTCTTTTTCATTAGGACAAAGTTCCACAATGTCAAATCCTACAACATTTTTCTTTTTGAACATCATTTTCAGGAATTCCAGCGTTTCATACCAGAATAATCCTCCCGGTTCGGGAGTTCCTGTAGAAGGCATGATACTTGGGTCAAACGCGTCCAGGTCTATCGTAATAAATACGTTTGGCGTCATCTGGCCAATAGCATCATCCTGCCAATCTTCATATAGGTCATGAGCAAAATACACCTGGTTTTCATCCATATGATCATTTTCTGAAATATCCATAGAACGAATTCCTACCTGTAAAAGGTTTGTATTTTTGCTTGCTTCGTGCATAGCACAGGCGTGATTGCATTTAGAGCCTTCATATTCCGGTCTAAGATCGGCGTGGGCATCTAGCTGAACAACCGTAAGATCTTCAAAGGACTCGTTAAATGCTCTAATGCTACCTATTGAAACTGAATGTTCACCACCAAACAGGGTTACAAATTTGTCTTGCTTGATGTAGTTCTTGGTCGTCTTGTAAACGGCTTCCACCATTTTTTCAGGCGAAGAATCTTCGGTTACAGGTGGTGCCAGGTAAATACCTTTTTTGTACACCTCGCTGCGTGTTTCAATGTCGTAAAGCTCCATGTTTTCTGAAGCGTCTAAAAATGCATCAGGGCCCTTATCGGCGCCTTTTTGCCAGGTACTGGTACCATCATAGGGAACAGGAATCAATACCACTTTTGCTTCGTCTATACGAGCGTATTTATCGGGTATCCCGGCATAATTCTTTTTGCTCATGGCTAATTGAATTGATTAGTTAGTTGATTTTTAAAGTTATAAAATTTTAATTGTTTCTGTCGTATCCAAGAATGCTCAGCATATCTTCAGAATTCTGTTGCTCGCTGAATAGCCTCGTGGTAAATTCACCATTTTCATCCTTATCTATAAGAATATGCTTTGGCTGCGGAATCAAACAGTGTTGTAATCCGCCAAAACCGCCAATAGTATCCTGATAAGCTCCAGTATTGAAAAATCCTATATACAAAGGTTTTTCTTTTTTGAACTTCGGAAGATAAATGGCATTGGTATGTTGTTCTGAATTGTAATAATCGTCACTGTCGCAGGTTAACCCTCCCAAAAGAACTCTTTCATATTCATCGTTCCAGCGATTCACGGCCAGCATCACGAATTTTTTACTGATCGCCCATGTATCTGGAAGTGTAGTGATGAAAGATGAATTGATCATATTCCATTTTTCACGATCATTCTGTTGCTTTTGATATAAGACTTCGTAGATCGCTCCACCGCTTTCCCCAACGGTAAAACTGCCAAATTCGGTAAAAATATGTGGCACATCTACTTCAGCCTCTTCACAGGTAAGTTTGATCTGGTTTATGATCTCTTCTACCATATAAGCATAGTCATACTCAAATGCAAGTGAATTCTTGATTGGGAATCCACCACCAATGTTGAGGCTATCCAGATTCGGACTTACTTTCTTAAGCGCGATATAAACTTTAAGACATTTATTCAATTCGTTCCAGTAATAGGCAGTGTCACGGATACCGGTATTGATGAAAAAGTGAAGCATTTTCAGTTCTACCTGGTCATTTTCCTTGATCTGTTTATTATAAAACGGAACAATGTTCTTATATCCAATCCCTAATCTTGAAGTATAAAATTCAAATTTTGGTTCTTCTTCTGAAGCAATTCTAATTCCTACCTGGAATTTACCTTCAATCTTTTCTGAAAGCAATTCCAATTCCTCGTAATTATCTATTACCGGGAGACAGTTCTTATGACCGCCGTTCAGAAGTCTACTTATATTATCTACGTACTGATCTCTTTTAAAACCATTACAGATCACCCATCTATCATCAGATATCTTTCCTGCTTTTTTAAGTTTTTCAACAATGTTGATGTCGAAAGCGGAAGACGTTTCAATATGGATATCATTTTTCAATGCTTCATTTAAAACATGTTCAAAATGAGAACTTTTAGTGCAATAGCAATAATTGTAAGTTCCTTTATAATCGTGTTTTTCTATGGCAGATTTGAACCAACCTTTAGCACGATTTATATTTTGAGATATCTTAGGTAAATATGTGAATTTAAGTGGAGCTCCGTATTTTTTCACTAATTCCATAAGGTCTATGTCATGGAATTTTAGTTCTGCTCCTTCCAGTGTAAATTCTTCCTGAGGGAAGTAATAAGTTTGGTCAATTAGATCGCTGTACTTGGTATTCAATTTCTTAAAATGATTTAAGGCTAAAAATTAGATAATAATTTATAGGGTCAAAAGAATCGACTGGTAAATAAATGTTAAGAATAAAACGAGAGAACCTGAAACCTGATCTAATAATAGGAAATGCGCTTCAGGATTAGTAGCTGAAATTTTTTCAGATTGAAAAAATGAAATTCTGTTCAATTACATAAAAATCGAAAAGAAGCAGGCGTAACTGCCTCGGTTTTTGACGAGGTAAATGTATTAAAAAAACAGAATGAAATACTGAAAATTTAAATTAATGCATGCCCAGATTGATCACCTCTTGCTGCGTGAGATTTCTGGTTCTGCCGCGTCCCAGATCTTTCTTGGTGAGTCCGCCGAAAACAACGCGATCAAGACTCTCAACTTCATAACCAAGACTTTTGAAAATTCTGGTTACGATATGTTCTTTAATACTGTAAAGTTCGATACCAACTTCATTATGAGGCTTATCCTCGATAAAACTGATGCTTGTAATGGTAACTTTTGAGCCTTCGATATAAACTCCCTTTGAGATGTTCTCAAGATCTTCTTTAGTGAGATTTTTGTTTAAAGTCACCTGGTAGATCTGACGGATTCCATTTTTTGGTTTAGCCAGTTTTTTGGCTAATGTACCGTCATTGGTGAAAAGCAATAAGCCCTTAGCTTGATTATCCAGTTTACCAACAGGGCTCACCTTTGCTGAAGTTGCTTTGGAAACAAGTTCCATAACAGTTCTTCCTCCTTTTTCAGGATTGCCGGTAACAAAGAAGCCAGCTGGTTTATTTAGTAAAATATATTCAGGTTTTTCAGGGTTTAGCCTTCTTCCGTCAAAACGTACATCATCTTCAAGTTTTACGCGGTATCCCATTTCAGTAATGGTCTTACCGTTAACCATAACATTTCCGGCAGCGATGTACATATCTGCATCTCTACGAGAGCAAACCCCGGAATTTGCGATGTATTTGTTGAGACGAATCCCTTCCTTATTAGAAAGAGGGCTTTTTTCCATCTTTGGTTTAATGGGAGCATTTCCTCTGGCAAAGGATTTCTTTTTCTGGCCTCCGCCTTGTCTTCCACTATATTTTTTGCCTGAAGATCTGTCGTTTCTACTCATCGCGTAATTTTTTGCAAAGATACATTATCCCCAATGAGGAAGCCAAGTATTTGAGAAAAGTTTTAGAATGAGCGGTTTATCTAAAATACCCTCGCCAGAACTTCATCTATATCGATTAAAAGTATGCTGAAAACTCCTGTGACGATGATCAGTTTCAGAATATTATGCAATAATAAATATTGCCATTTGGCCTTGCTGAAATAAAGCATAAGCAGGAATATGATGAGCAGGAGGAAGGAAGAATAGAAATAGTAATCCATGTAGCCGGTCTCAAACCTGGTGATAAGGAGAAAAATAGGAATGATTGCCAGCAAGGTGCATACGGCCAGGCAGAATTTGCTCCATTTTTCACCATAAACCAGCGGAATGGTTTGATAATTCTGAACCAGATCGCCCTGCATATTTTCAAGATCCTTCACCAATTCCCGCATTACGATCATGAGGTACAGAAATGTGGCGTGTATAAAAATTACCGTCTCAAAGTTTTTGTAATAAATGAAAATGACGAAAAACGGAGTGATCGTTAAAATAGAAGCAACCAGGTTTCCTAAGAAAAGTATTTTTTTCAACCTGTGCGAATAAAGCCAGATCACAAAAATGTAGATAGAAAAGAATAAAACCGCTCTAAAAGATACGTAACTGGCAAAAAAGATCGCGGCAAAATTCAGGATGAAATATACTGAGAGTTTGGTGCGCTGACTCACGATCCTGTCCAGCATCGTTTTCTTGGGCCGGTTGATAAGATCCTTTTCGCTATCGTAAAAATTATTGATGATATACCCTGAAGCGATCACACTGGAAGAGGCCAGGATCAAAAAGAATAAATTCGGGTCAAATAATACTTCTCTCAGTGGTTTGTCATGAGCAAGTATAAATGCTGAAGTAAGATATTGGGCGATAACTACTACCAGAATATTGTAACCTCTCACTACCGAAAAAAGGCTGAATATCTTCAGTAATAAGCGCTTGTTAGCAGTAGACGCCATAAGCTAAATTTAGAAGTTATATACTACTTCTAAATTGTAATCTTTTAAGGCTTTTCTGGCTTTTTCGATATCCTCGGTAAATCCAAGAATGTAACCTCCACCACCTGAACCACATAGTTTTAAATAGTAGTCGTTTGTTTCGATTCCTTTCTTCCAAAGTTTATGGAATTGTGCAGGAATCATAGGTTTGAAGTTATCCAGGACAGTATGAGAAAGTTTTTTAACGTTGGAAAAAAGAGATTTCACATCTCCTTTGAGGAAATCATCTACACAGGCATCGGTTTGTTTTACGAACTGATCTTTCAGCATTTTTCTGAAAGGTTCCTGTTTCATGTTTTCCATAAAGATGCTTACCATTGGCGCGGTGTCTCCGGTGATTCCGCTATCCAATAAAAATACCGCTCCAGTGCCATTTTCCGTTTGAGAAGGAATTCCAGCAGGTTCGATATTTTCTTTTGAATTGATCAGAATCGGAATGCTTAAATAAGAATTCAACGGATCAAGTCCGGAAGATTTTCCGTGGAAAAAAGATTCCATTTCCCCAAAGATCTTTTTAAGCTTTAAAAGCTTGTCTCTGGTAAGGTTTTCAAGAACTGTGATCTTGTCTGTTGCATATTTGTCATAAATAGCTGCAACTAAGGCACCACTACTTCCAACTCCGTAACCCTGGGGAATACTGGAGTCAAAATACATTCCATTAGATATGTCTTTTCTCAGGTCTTCAAGATCAAATTGAACCAATTCAGGTGAATTTTCCTGAAGAGCTTCAAGATAAGCAGCGAATTTTCTAAGATTTTCATTAGACTTTTTCGCCACGTCGCTTAGATTTTCATCAAGCTTCAAAGCACCATTGTAAAAGTTATAAGGAATCGATAAACCCTTGGAATCCTTAATGATCCCATACTCTCCGAAGAGAAGGATTTTTGAATAAAATAGAGGTCCTTTCATAAGTATCTAAGCTCTTGTAAGTAATAGACGGGCCAAAAACGTATTAAAATTACAACATTTTTGCGCCATCACCAACTTGGTCGCAAATATAATGTCCGTTTTGACAATATGCAACTAACTCATTATTAATGAATTCTAAAACTTTATCCTTGTGATTATCAGGGTATAGAACATGAACGTTCGCGCCGGCATCCAAAGTGAAACAAACAGGAATATTCGTATTTTCTCTAAAGGACCAGATCCTGTTGATAATCTCCAATGTGTTCGGTTTCATCAGGATAAAATAAGGCTGACTGCTCATCATCATCGCATGCAGACTTAAGGCTTCGCTTTCTACGATTTTTATAAATTCTGTTAGGTCACCAGACTTAAGAATAGGAATAAGATTGGTAAGGTTATCATCTGCCTGCTGAAATCTTTGTTCAGCGAAAGGATGTCCGTGCATCAGGTTGTGACCAACCGTGCTGCTTACCTGTTTTTCACCTTTATCAACTAGAAGAATCGTATCCTGGTAGCTCTTAAAAACATCATGAATTTCAAAAGGATAACTTTCACCAAATAAATTTGAGGCTCCGTCAATTCTTTCATGTTCACCCCAAACCACCAAAGGACCTTCAATACTTCGGCTTGCACTTCCTGAACCTAACCTGGCCAGAAACGAGGCTTTTTTGTTGAAGTATTCCTGATCTATCTCTTCAGAAATTTCTCTTTCGAGGGTCATCACGCAAAGTGCCAGTGCACTCATACCGCTTGCTGAAGATGCTATTCCACTGCTATGAGGAAATGAATTTTCACTATGTATCTCGAATTTATAATCTTTCAGATATGGGCAATATGACTCGATTCTTTCAAAAAATTTAATGATCTTTGGTTTGAAATCTTCCTTCTTTTTACCCTCAAAAAAGAATTTAAAATCATATTCTTCATTTTCAGAAGATTCCTGCTTCAATTCGTACTTTAAAGTGGTAATACTGTGACAATTTTTTAGTGTAAAGCTAATGGAAGGGTTTGCCGGAATTTGATTTTCCTTTTTACCCCAATACTTTACAAGCGCAATATTGCTTGGAGATTGCCAGGTAACTTCTCCCGATTTGATCTTTTTCGTGTCTCGCTTAGGGATAAAATCCTTTTCGGTCATCCTTAAAAATTTTTGCCAAAGTTAAACTTTTATGTCATCCCGAACAGGTTAAAGAATTCAAAATAATTCCTATTTTAGTGAATTCAACCAGCCAATTATGACTAAAAAACTGTTCATAAGAAGTTCTTTTGCAGTAGGGATTTGTCTCATTTTTGGCTTTATGGGTATCGTGGCTACGCAGACAGGAATTGCAGAATGGTATCCTGGACTCAAAAAACCCTGGTTTCATATTGAAGAAGATATCTTCAGTTCTATCTGGCTTTTCATGTATGTTTTGATGGGAGTCGCGGCGGGGATCGTATGGAGCAAAGGTTTTTATCACAAGTGGGTAAAAACCGCTTTATATCACTTCGGATTTCAATTATTTCTTAACGGGTTCTGGTTCTTGCTATTCTTTGCGCTCGAAAAACCATTGATAGCTTTGCTGGATCTTGTTGTGCTGTTTATTTTAATCCTTATTACCATTCGTTGGTTCAGGATCGTGAATAATACTGCGGCCTGGCTTCTTATTCCTTATGTAGTTTGGGTGCTTTTCGCTATTGTGTTCAATTTCGAGATCTGGCGTTTGAACTCATAGCTTTAGCGGCAAGAAAACCACCGGTCCAGGCATTCTGAAAATTGAATCCTCCAGTGATCGCATCAATGTTCAGGATTTCTCCAGCGAAATAAAGGTCTTTCAGAATTTTACTTTCCAAGGTTTTGAAATCTACCTCTTTTAAATCAATTCCTCCAGCGGTTACAAATTCCTCTTTAAAAGTACTTTTTCCTTCAACTCTGAATCTTGCTGAAGTTAGTTCTTCAGCCAAATTTTTCAATTGGATCTTATTGAGATCGGCCCATTTTATTTCAGGTTTTATTTCTGAAGCATCTACCATACTATGCCAAAGTCTTTTTGGTAGATCAAATTGTGGTCTTTTAGAGACCTGTTGTTTGGAATTAGAGAATTTTAGCTCTTTAAGATCTTTTAAAGTATCATCCATAGAATTTCCGGGGATCCAATTCACTTCGATCTGAAAATTATAATTCAGATTGTTCAACTGTCTTGCTCCCCAGGCCGATAATTTCAAGATTCCAGGACCGCTCATTCCCCAATGGGTGATCAATAAAGGACCGGAACTTTCAAGATTTTCCCCGATAATTTTTACTTCGGCATCTGAAGAAATCCCTGCTAAACCGTCTATTCTTTTATCCTTTATATTAAAAGTGAATAAAGATGGAACTGCTGGAACGATATGGTGTCCCATTTCTTCGAGCAAATTCCAGACCTTAGAATTGCTTCCTGTAGCCAGCATTAATTGAGAGCTGTGATAAGTGGAAGTGTTAGTGTTGATCTCCCAGAGATCATCATTTTTTTGAAATTTTTTCAGACTCGTACCCTTTTCTACCTGGATGTTGAGGCGCTTACATTCTCTTTTAAAACATTCAATGATGGTTTCTGAACTATCCGTTACTGGGAACATCCTTCCATCCTCTTCGGTTTTCAGTTCTATGCCACGCTGCTCGAACCAGGCAATGGTATCGCCAGTCATGAAATTATGGAAAGGACCGCGTAATTCCTTTTCCCCACGAGGATAGCGTTTTACAAGCTCGGCCGGAATAAATTCTGCATGGGTGACGTTGCATCTTCCGCCGCCCGAAACCTTTACTTTAGTGAGGACTTCTTTTCCACGTTCCAGGATCAGGATCTTTAAAGAGGGATCGTTTTCAGCTGCATTGATAGCGGTAAAAAAACCTGCAGCGCCACCGCCGACAATTATGATATCGTATTTTTTCAAAATCCTGACTTAAATTTCAATCGCAAAAATAGCCAGATAATCCTGAAGGACGAAGTTTTTTCAGGGTTTCAGGTTTAAAACCGGGTTATTAAGCCGGTCTGGATAATCTGAAATGATCCCGTTCACCCCGAAATCTATCATTCTCTGAATATCTTCCCTTTCATTCACCGTCCAGACATTAACCATAAAACCGTGGTCCTGGCTTAATTTTGTATTGTCGCGGGTTATGATACCTAGTGATGGGTGAATTGCTGAAGCTTTCAAAAGTTTACCTACCTCAATTGCTTCTGGAACACTCGCTTTACTGAGCACAGCAATAGGTACTTCTTCGTCAATTTTCCTCACTTCAAATAATTCATTTTTCTGGAAACTGGAAATGATGAAATCTGAATATTTCCAATGACCTGAATTGATCTTTTCTTTTACCAGTTTACAGACAGGCTCGGCTGTACTCAGTCCCTTGAGTTCAATATTAATAAGGCATTTACCTTTGATGAGGTCGAGCACATCGGTTAATTGTGGAATTTTGTATTTGCCTTCGATCTTTAATTTTTTTAGTTCTTCCGAAGATTTTTTAGCGATCTCTCCGCTACCATTTGTCGTGCGATCTAAGGTGAAATCATGGATCACCCATAAATCGCCACTAGTGCACTTATGAACATCTATCTCGATCATATCCACTCCGAAATCAAGAGCTTTCTGAATACTCTCCAGGGTGTTTTCTGCCAGATGAGCTTTGGCACCGCGATGGCCTATTTTTAAAAAATCAGTCATACTCAAAAGTATTGAAATAATTCATTCGAAAGATATATTAGCTTAATCGGCTGATTATGTCCAAAATTTTGAAAGGATTATGAAGGCTTAACATTTAATTAGGTTGCTTACTGACTAATTTAGGAGTCAACCAGAAAATCAACAGTGTTCGGTGCTAAAGAGCTCTTCTATTTAGCCAATTTCACTCAATATAAAAACTAGAAATTATGAAGAAATGGTTTGCCTTCGAGTGGAGTTCAATGTTAGCAATTGTACTAACAGCTATAGGGATCTATATCGCGATAATAATTTTCACCAGAATTGCCGGTAAAAGGAGTTTTTCTAAAATGTCCAGTTTTGACTTTGCCATGACCGTGGCACTTGGATCTATGATCGCAACCACGGTGCTATCAAAAAGTGTAAGTCTCTGGAATGGTATTATGGGTCTTGCGATAATTTACAGTCTGCAACTACTGGTAGCGATCTTCAGAAGATTCAAACCTGTACGCGATATGGTAGATAACGCGCCTCTTTTATTGATGGATGGTCAGAATATTATTCATGAGAACCTTAAAAAATCAAGAGTTACGGAAGAAGATCTGCGGTCTAAATTAAGGGAAACTAACGTTATCAGATTAAAAGAAGTAAGAGCTGTGGTATTTGAAGCAACCGGCGATATTTCAGTTTTGCATACCGGTGATATGGATGAGGAGCTGGAAGACTGGTTGATAAAGGATGTAAAAAGATAAAATTGAAGACGATGCAAATGATTGATGTAAAAAGGAAACGAGCTTCGATCTCTGAAGAAATCAGGATCAAACAAGAGTATGAAAAATTTATTCTGAAAAACGATCATCCCTGTATGATGGCGAAAACAGTTTTCAGTATGGATAAAGTTGAATTGAAAACTTATCGGGAAATGGGTTCGCCGGAAACTACCAAGGAACTATTAAAAGATATAGAAAAGTATATCGAGGATTATGATTTTGAATCTAACGATTTCAAAACATTTATGGCTGTATTTCCTGAATCTCCGGAATATTCCGAAATTAGTTTTGAAAAACAACTATGGAAGCAATTGCAATATCTACATAAGCTGGATAAAACAGATTGGGATCCAGAAGTAAATGAAGATCCAGAAGATGAGAATTTCAGTTTTAGTATTGCTGGTAAAGCTTTTTACGTAGTTGGTTTGCACCCCAATTCTTCTCGTATGGCGAGGCAGAGCCCATATCCTACTTTAACCTTCAATCTGCACTGGCAGTTCGAAAAATTGAGAGAAATGGGTAGTTATGATACTGTTAGGGATAGGATACGTGATCGCGATAAAAAACTTCAGGGTCACATAAATCCAATGCTGGAAGATTTTGGAAATAATAGTGAAGCCAAACAATATAGCGGGAGAAAAGTAGAAAAGGAGTGGAAGTGCCCTTTTCATCATAAAAATTAATGAATGTACAGACCCTCAAAATACCGGAAAGATGATCGCGAATTTATTTATTCGTTCATTAAAAATCATCCTTTCGCAACCTTTGTGATGAATGGAGATAAGCTTCAGGCTACACATGTTCCTGTGCTTCTTGAGGGTGATGCTGATAATTGGGTACTCTTTTCGCATATAGCAAATCATAATGAGCAATTCAAAGATTTAAAAGATGGAGCAGAGGCTCTAATTATTTTTCAGGGAGCACATGCCTATATTTCATCTTCTTGGTATAAAGAAAAAGACATAAGCACCTGGGATTACTCCGCTGTGCATGTGAATGCCAGGATTAGATTGCAGAGTAGACAGGAACTGGAAAAATCCCTGGATAAACTTGTATCGAGGTTTGAGGACGATCAGGAAAAGCCTCTTTATTATAAGGATATACCGCACAAAATGGTAGAGGATCATTTACCACTGATCACCGGATTCTGGTTAGAACCGCAAAATGTTCAGGGTATTGCTAAATTGCATCAATCTTATCCAGAGCATGACATTAGGAGGACAGTTGAAAAGCTTGAGAATTCTGGAGATTCTAATGCGAGAAAACTTTCCGAAGAAATAAAAAAAGAAAACAAGATCGGTTAAATTGAAGTAGATGGAAATAATAGAAAAGCAGAGTGGAGCAGCTTTTAAACTGAATAAAGGTCAGTTATTGAAAGTAATCGATCCAAAAGGTGAGCAGGTCAGTGATATGGTATTGTTTAACGCTGAGGATAAAAGGGAAAAGATTTCGAGTGGTAAAACCATGGATTTTGAGGAAAGCATTCTAATCACCAAGGCTAATTATATCTGGAGCAACCGAAGCAATAAGATGATGGAGATCCTGGAAGATACAAACGGAAGAAATGATTTCCTCTTAGCTCCGTGCAGTCCCGAAACTTTCAAGATCATGTACAGCAACGACGAATATCATCCAAGCTGTTTTGAAAATTTGTATACCAACCTGGAAAAATTCGGAATAGAACCCGATGAAATTCCTACTGCTTTTAATATTTTCATGAATGTGCAATTTGACAAATTCGGAAAAATATCTGTGGAACCACCACTAAGTAAGGCAGGCGATTATGTGATCTTTGAAGCAAAAATGGATCTTATCGTAGGTCTTACGGCCTGTTCTGCTGAAGATAGTAACGGAGGAAGCTTTAAACCGATTCATTACGAGATCCTGGATTAAACATTTTTTTTCCGATACCTCATATTTAGCATTTCGATCGCTAAAGAAAAGAATACTGCGAAGTAAATATAGCCTTTAGGCACGTGATAATGTGCACCTTCAACAATAAGCATCACTCCAATAAGAATTAGAAATGATAAAGCGAGGATCTGGATAGTTGGATGATTATTTACAAATTCACCAACTGGTTTGGCGAAGATCATCATTACAATAATCGCAACCACCACAGCGATGATCATAAGAATGATCTGATCTGTAAGTCCCACGGCGGTGAGAATGGAATCAAATGAAAATACCAGGTCTAGTAAAACTATCTGGATAATTGCTGAAGTAAAAGAAAGGCTCGCCGCTTTTTTACCACTGGGAGTATTTTCAGTTTGTCCTTCAACTTTATGATGTATTTCCAGGGTACTTTTCACTAGCAAAAATATACCTCCGGAAATAAGAATAATATCTCGCCAGCTCAGTTCAAAATCAGCTACTGTCAATACGGGCTCAGTAAGACCGATGATCCAGGTGATACTCAATAACAAGAGAATTCTCATGATCAAGGCGATAGAAAGTCCTCCAATTCTGGCCTTTTTCTGATTTTCTTCCTTTACTTTTCCGGCAACTAAAGAAATAAATATGATATTGTCTATTCCCAGGACAATCTCCAAAAAGGTAAGCGTAAGTAAGGCGACCCAGGTATCTGGTTGCATGAATATTTCCATAGAAGCAGGTAATTAATGCTTCAAAATTATATAAAAATAAATCTGTGCTAGTTAAAATTTCTACAAACCTACTAGCCAGGCATTATTTTGGAAATCCAAATTTAAAACTAAGTCCGCCATATACAGAAAATTGGAAAAAGTCGTAGTCTGTTCGCCATCGCGATTCACCTCGTAGATAAACAAAGAATCTCGAAAAGTGAAATTCAAGTCTGTTATTTATTGCCAGGGAAGGATAGATTTTCCAAGGTCTTCTAATAAAGGAAACCGAAACATCTGCAACCGGAATTAGCATTTTTCCCGGTCTAAAAACATAACCCGGATTTACTCCGGCAGATTCATACCTGATTGCTGAAAAGGTTTCATAATAAGCCAGAATACTGAAATTTTCATTTCGATAACCGACAGACCATGTACCATCATAAGCCGCTGGATTTACGGTACCACCAAAGATGGCATTTCTCACGTCCAGTCCAGAACTGACAAAAAAATAGGTGTCTTCCCGGCTAATCCAGTATTGAGAGAATACATGAATAGGGAGCATCAAAAGCGACAATAATAAAAACTTTTTCATTCATGAAAATTAATCCGCGGCCATAACGGTATCAGGTTCTGAATAAAATTTTAAGGTCGCTTAAGCTGTTGAATTCTGGTTGGTTATGAATATACTAATAAAAAATGAAGCTTTTTAAAGCATTAATAAAATAGATATTAGATCAAAAAATTCACCTTTGAAGAAGTAATTTTATTCTGAAGTTATTCAATAAGCTAGATCTATACTGATACCTGATTGTGAGAAAAACATGAATTCTATTTATTTCAGCGGAATATTCATTAAAAAATTTATAAATTCTACCGCAAAATATTTACGTTATCTTATAAACTGTAAGCTTATTTTTTCATTTTTATGAAAATATCCCGGAAGTTTTCATTTTTAATAATTCTTATATGAATAAAATTCTTACCTGGTCTATCAGCGCGGCTCTTGCCGGCTTTCTTTTTGGATTTGACACAGTGGTGATTTCAGGAGCAGATAAACAACTTCAGGCGTTGTGGAATACTTCAGATGCATTTCATGGTTCAGTAGTAATGGCGATGGCATTGTGGGGAACGGTAGTTGGAGCTATTTTCGGAGGTATCCCTACCAATAAATTTGGAAGAAAGAATACCTTGATGGTCATCGGCTTTCTATATTTTATTTCAGCTTTAGGTTCGGCCCTGGTAGATGATCCTATCAGTTTTGCTTTTTTCAGATTTCTGGGCGGACTAGGTGTGGGAGCTTCAACGATAGCGGCCCCAGCATACGTTTCAGAAATTGCCCCGGCAGATCAGCGTGGTAAACTGGTTTCGCTTTATCAATTCAATATCGTTCTGGGTATATTGATCGCATTTCTTTCAAATTATTTACTTCGAAATACTGGTGAGGAGCCTTGGAGATGGATGGTTGGAGTGGAAGCCATTCCTGCGTTTGTCTATTGCATATTCGTATTTTTTATTCCCAGAAGTCCGCGCTGGCTGGTGTCTAAAGGTAAAATGGCAGAGGCGAAAAGTGTTCTGGAAGTCATTAATCCAGATATAGATGTTAGTAGTAAAGTGGCAGAGATCAAACATCAGAATGACATAGAAAAGACCGGTGAGAATATATTTATGAAAAAATACAGATTTCCGTTAATACTGGCATTTCTAATTGCTTTCTTTAACCAACTTTCTGGGATTAATGCATTTTTATATTATGCTCCAAGAATCTTTGAATCGGCAGGACTTGGAGAAAGTACAGCTCTTTTAAGCAGTATTGGTATTGGAGTGGTAAACCTTTTATTTACATTATTGGGTGTGTTTCTTATAGACAGGCTGGGTAGAAGACAATTAATGGTTTATGGTTCCATAGGTTATATTATTTCACTTTCGTTGGTGGCTGCAGCATTTTTTCTGAATTGGGGTGGATTATGGGTGCCTATATTTTTATTCCTTTTCATAGCATCACATGCGATAGGACAGGGAGCGGTGATCTGGGTATTCATTTCTGAAATTTTCCCGAACAGGTTAAGAGCATCGGGACAGGCATTCGGTTCTTCGACACATTGGGTGCTTGCAGCGATCATTCCTTCTTCCATTCCGTTTTTATTCTCGACCATTGGTCCGGGATATGTTTTTGCATTTTTCGCGTTTATGATGGTACTTCAATTGTTATTCGTGATATTTATGATGCCTGAAACCAAAGGAAAATCACTCGAACAACTTGCAGAAGAATTATCTTTAAAAGAAAAGATTTCAACGTCAACTAATTAATATGAAAAGAATATTTAAGCCCATTATTCTCTTAGGTTTATCCCTTCTAGTATTCAATTCCTGTAAGGATGAGAATAAAAAAGAAGAGGAATCCAATGATAAGAAAACCGCACAGGTGCAGACAGATGAAGATTTTAGACCGAATTTTCATTTTACTCCAGAAAAGAACTGGATGAATGATCCTAACGGAATGTTCTACCTGAACGGGACTTATCATCTCTATTTTCAATATTACCCTGAAGACAATATTTGGGGGCCCATGCACTGGGGCCATGCCACCAGTAAGGATATGATCACCTGGGAAGAGCAGGATATCGCGCTATACCCTGATGAAAAAGGATATATTTTTTCAGGAAGTGCCGTGGTAGACAGGAATAATACTTCCGGTTTCGGTGAAGATGGCAAAGCTCCGGTAATTGCAATTTTCACTTACCATGATCCTGTTGGTGCAGAAAATAAAGAAGAAGATTACCAGTCTCAGGCGATTGCTTATAGTCTGGACGAGGGGTTTACCTGGACAAAATATGAAGGTAATCCGGTGATCCCAAATCCTGGAATTATAGATTTCAGAGATCCAAAAGTGACCTGGGATGCAATTAATAATCAATGGTTGATGGCACTAGCAACTCGTGAAAAAACACTTTTTTATAGTTCACAGGATTTAAAGGAGTGGAAAAAATTATCTGAATTTGGACAGGGAACAGGCGCGCACGATGGCGTTTGGGAATGCCCAGATTTCTTCCCGATGGAAGTTCAGGGAACCGGGGAAACTAAATGGGTTCTTATACAGAGCTTGAATCCGGGAGGATATAATGGAGGTTCAGGAACGCAATATTTTGTGGGAGATTTTGATGGAAAGACCTTTACTCCGGAAAAGAACATGGAATCGCTGGAAGAAAAACACCAATTTTGGATAGATTTCGGTAGAGATAATTATGCTGGAGTTACCTGGTCTAATGTTCCGCAGGAAGATGGTAGAAAATTGTTTTTAGGCTGGATGTCTAACTGGTTATATGCACAGGAAGTACCAACAGAAACCTGGAGAAGTGCGATGACGGTCGCCCGGGAGCTTCAACTTGTACAGGAAGATGATCAATACCTTGTGAAATCACTGCCGGTAAAGGAACTGGATAACTACAGGTCTTCAGAAATTAAAAAAGGAGAAATTAAAATAGAATCGAAATCTGTTATTCTTGATTCTTCTCAAATTGATCTGGCTAAGGCTGAAGTGAAATTCAGGATAAAGGATTTGAAAGACACCAGTTATAATTTTATTCTATCCAATGACGAAAATGAAGAATTTGTGGTTAATTACAATCACGCCGAAAAGAAATTTAGTGTGGATAGGTCTCAAGCCGGGCAGATAGATTTTTCTGAAAAATTCACGGAAAAAAATTCTACAGCGCCGAGAATTTCTGATGCAAAAGATCTGGGAGTCCTTTTTATCATCGACAAAACATCTATTGAAATGTTCTTTGATGATGGAACCACGGTGATGACGGAAATATTCTTTCCAAATCATCCATGGATCAGGCTATCTGTAGCATCTGAAGACCAAAATTTTGCGATTGGAGATTTGGAAGCATATGAACTTAAATTTCAATAGGTTTAAAAAAGATTATGAGTAAAAATATAAAAGCGGTTTGTTTTGGAGAGATCCTGTTAGATGTATTTCCTGATATGGAGAGAATTGGCGGTGCGCCTTTAAATGTCGCCAGCCGGTTAAGCAGTATGGGAATTGATACCGAAATGATCAGCAAAGTTGGTGTGGATGAGAACGGGGACGAATTACTGAATTATCTGAATGCAAGAAATATTGAGACCGGGAATATTTTAAGAGATGAGCAGCGACCAACAGGAGTGGTGAAGGTTAGTCTTTCGGCAAGTGGCTCTGCGACCTATAATATCAATTATCCTTCTGCCTGGGATAAGATCGAGTTGACCGATTCCATGATCACTGCAGTAAAAAATTCAGACGCCTTCATCTTCGGAAGCCTTGTTTGCAGGGATGAGATAAGCCGTAATACACTTTTTGAACTGATTCCGAAAGCAAAATTCAGAGTGCTTGACTTCAACCTGAGACCTCCTCACTACAATAAGGAATTATTACTGGAATTAATTCGACATGCAGAATTTTTAAAGTTCAATGATGATGAACTTTTTGAAATTGCAGAGATGATGGGTTCTCAATATAATTCGCTGGAACAGAATCTATTATTTGTAGCAGTAAAATCAAATGCCAGGCAAATCTGTGTTACCAAAGGTAGACATGGAGCAGTATTGATGCATGATAAAAAACTGTATTATAATTCCGGATATAAGATCAAAGTTAAAGATACAGTTGGTGCCGGTGATTCTTTCTTGGGTACTTTACTAGCTAAACTATTGCAGGGGGAGGAGCCACAAACCGCGCTGGATAAAGCCTGTGCTGTGGGAGCATTAGTAGCATCAAAAGAGGGAGCAAACCCGGAAATTTCAGAAGTAGTTTTGAATAATTTCATGAATCCAATGAGATCTGCTGAAAAGTAATTTTCTGCCAGTAAATTTTACAGTAAAGGGTTAGTATAATTTATTCTATTATATTAGCCCTTTTTTATTTTAGAATACAGAATACTACTATCAATTTCAATCAATTTTAAATGAATAAATTTTTATGCATGCTCGCATTATTGCTGAGCTATGGTGCTTCGGCACAGGTTATTTTTGAAAACGGTTATATCATAAATAATTCAGGTGACCGTCGGGAAGTTCAGATCAAGAATAAAGACTGTCGTAGCAATCCTACAGAATTCAATTATAGAAACGGTGAAAATTCAGAAGAAAAAACTACTGGAATTAACAATGTACAGGAATTTGGAATTGATAATTATGCAAAGTTCATCCGCGCTACCGTAGACATAGATAGGAGTTCAGAACGTTTAAGCGATCTGAGAAAAAATAATGCGCCGGTAATGAATGAGGAAGAACTTTTTTTAAAGGTATTGATCGAGGGTGATGCGAATCTTTATCTCTATAAAGATGGCGGGCTGGAGCGATTTTTTTACAAAAAAGAAGATGGCAGGATCACCCAGCTGGTGTGGAAAAAATATCTTACGCCAAATGGAAATATTGCCGAGAATAACCAATTTAGACAGCAAATCTGGAACAATCTGAAATGTGAGAATATTGGGATGTCTCAACTTGAAGATCTGGATTATGATCAGCGAAACTTATATAATTTTTTCGAAGAGTATAATGAATGTAAGAATGCGGATTTTATTGACTATCGCCCGAAGAATAAAAGAGACCTTTTTAATCTAAACATTAGACCAAGATTAAATAATTCCAGTCTTAGTATCTCAAATCCTTCATCCAGCCTTCGAAATACAGATTTTGACAATGAATTGTCTTTTGGGATTGGAATTGAGGCGGAGCTAATCTTACCATTCAACAAGAATAAATGGAGCGTTTTTATTGAGCCAACCTATCAATCCTATACAACTAATATCACTACGGAGGTTGAGACAGTTTCCGGAGGTGAACTAAATTCAGAAGTAGATTATAGTTCAATTGAATTGCCGATCGGGGTAAGGCATTATTTCTTTATAAATGAAAACTCGAAAATATTTGCCAACTTTGCTTATGTAATAGACTTTTCAAATGAATCTGAGATCAAGTTTACCAGGGCTATCAATGGAAGTGATTTCAATAAATTGGAAATAGAGAGCGAGCCGAATTATGCTTTGGGTCTTGGATATAAATATAATGACAGGTTTTCCCTGGAATTGAGATATCAGACCAGCAGGGAACTTCTAGGGCAATTTACACAATGGAGTTCTGAGTATAAAACCTTTTCAGTGATCCTGGGATACTCGTTCTTCTAAAATGTATTACGATTACGCAGGTTCGAGGTCTTTTATTTTCCAAGAGATCGTACTGAAACGCTGGACGCGAATCAGTATCAAGAACTTCAGAAATTGGAGGGATTATATACTAAAACTTCCAGCTGGATCAGAACTCATGAAGATGATTAAACTTGGTGGTCCTCTATTTGGAGATTTCAGATCCGGGCAGATTTTTATCTACCACATTAGTGCTGAATCTTATTATCGTTCCAGAGGTTTCAGATGATTACTGGAATTATAGAAACAGTTCATAGAATTAAAAAAGGCGCTCATTTCAGCTGAAATGAGCGCCTTTTTTAAACAATTTTGATCTTATCACTTCTGACTCAGTTCTCTGGTCAACCAACCACTTTTACTTGCTGTGGCAATGGCATAGGGTGTAATCCAGAACAATCCAAAGGTATATAATATGCTATATGAATAGGCCCAGAAAGATTCTGTAGACTTGTATCTTTTAGCGTAGAATAATGCCGGGAAACTGGATAATATAAATATGCTTAATAGTGTTGAGCTGATAAATAATACCGGATGCGTGGCTACAAAGAATAACATTAGGAAGATTAGAGGATAGCTCATTATAATTTTTAGGAACTGGTTTATAAATAATAACCTTGATCCTATTTTTGATCCTTCTCTAAAATTCGTGAATACATATTTAGACATCGCAATGTTCTCTCTTACGTTACTTCTTCCCCATCTAATGAACATTTTATAAAGTCCATTATATTTTTCAGGAACGTTGGTATAAGCATATGCATTTCTCTGGAATAGTACGTGATTTCCACGTTTCAGGATCATATTGGTCATGGCTCTATCTTCACCAATATCTGATTTCTGTCCCATAAAAGTCTGGTTAATCCACTCCGGCAGACATTCGAATACTGCAGAACTTCTATAAGCTGCCAGGGCTCCCGGAGTACAAAGTACAGATTCCAAAGTGCTTTCCGCGGAACGCATGAATTCGAAACTAAGCACAAAATTCACGTTCAGCATTTTTGGAAGCAGTGCTTTTTGATTATTTAATACTCGAATGTTCCCAGCTACGGCGCCACATTTTTTATTGACTACGAATGGACTTACCAGGTTACGTAATGTATCTTCATTTACCACAGAATCGCTATCTACGGTTACAAACACTTCACCGTTACCAATGTTGAATCCACGATATAAAGCATGTCTTTTTCCCTTGTTTTCAGGTTGCTGAAAAATAGTAACTCGGTCTCCCAAAACCTTTTTCGCTTCCTGCATCCAGTGCCAGGTATCATCTTTACTACCGTCGTCTATCGCCAACAATTGAAGTTTACTTTCCGGAAAATCACTCGCTGCAAGACTCATCAGAGTTGCATAAACCTGTTTTCCTTCGTTGTAAGCAGGAACAATTACCGTGGTTGCAGGCAATTTTTCATCACTTACAGATTTTATTGGCTTATAACGAAAATAGAGGTAAAGGTTATAGATAAAAAAAGCGCCTCTGTAAAGAAATAAAGCAGCTGCGATTATTGAAAATATGAATCCCCATGTGGTATTTAATCTCTCGGTATTATATGCAGTGAAATCACTTTGCAGATCGAAAACCAGAAAAGCAGCCCCGATCATTAGAATAAAAGTGCTCAATAAAACAACAATGCCCCAAACATTTCGTTTTTTCTTTATTGGAATGTCTTCAATAGAAGTTCCTGGAAAATTATGTGCTAAATTTTTATAGCTAGTATTCATATTGCTAGATTAGATTAAATCGTACTGAGTGGCACACTAGCAAGTCTCATGCCAGTGTATAAATCAATTGATTACAAGTTGATTGCGATTGCTGAAAATTTGGAGACTGGGTAGTTTTTCTCCACAAGGCTTGTGTGAAAATCCTCATAAGTGTAGAGGTTGCCTCAATTTTTATAAGACAACCTCCTGCGTTTTTAAGCAACTTCTTCTTCTTCCAGAACCTCTTCTTCTACAGGTTCAGAATCTTTAATAGTTGCAAATTTTTCTGCTTCTTCTTCGTCGCCGGTAAAGTATGGGAAGACGTCTAATATTGGAGATTCCGAAATTGCAGGGATTGTATAATCTCCGGTTGTATTTTGTAGGGCCTGCTCTGTATTTTCAAAGGCTTCCTTTACATCGTTCGCCTGGATAAGCATATAGATATTAGATTTCTTTTCCTTCCCGCTTTCATCATCATAAGAGATCAATGAAACTTTAGATTTGAACCAACGATCTGAATTTTCAAATGGATGAACTTCAGAGAAGTTAGCCACCTTAATATTTGTGATCTTAAATTCCTCACTGGTGTAAGCGGCCATTTCTTCCGTGATCCTTGCTTCAGCTTCTGTATATGAAACAGCGTCCAGCAGATAATTCTCTGTGGTTATTTTGCTGTCACCATTTTCGTGTGTTTTTCTGTATTTAACTTTACACTCATACCAAATTACGCTCATGTCTTTTATTTTTTGGGAGGCCAAATATAGACGTTCTTGGATTTTGCCATTGCAAAACTGGAAATAGATATTCACAAATTCAAACGAATGAAATAGCCAGTAATTATTAGAAATTTTTAAGCTGATAGTATTCAGGCAATTGACAAATTCTTATCATGATCTAATTTGAATACTGTCAATAATTATAGGTTTTTACAGGTTTTAAAATGATAATTTTGAAACCTCTTGTAAAACTAAAAATCTGGTATTATGAAAACTGAATTGGATATTCATACCTGGAATAGGAAAGAACATTTTGAATTCTTCTCTAAGTTTGAAGAACCTTTTTTCGGAATTACAGTTGATTTTGATGTCACCAACGCCTATGAAAAAAGTAAAAGGGAGAATATCTCGTTTTTTCTGTATTACCTGTATCTCGCTTCAAAAACGGTAAATTCTATTGAATCCTTTAAATATCGGATAGAAGGCGATAAAGTTTTTATTTATGACCGGATAAATGCCTCTGCGACGATAAGTCGGGAAGATAATACATTTGGCTTTTCAAGTATTATTCATGATGAAGATTTAGGGATTTTCCTGAAAAATGCGGAAAACGAAATGATGCGTATAAGATCTGGAAGCGGACTCATGTTAGAAAAAGTACGCTTTGATGAAGTTCATTATTCGGCCATTCCCTGGGTAAAATTTACTTCATTGTCACACTCCAGAAGTTTTCAAAAAGGAGACTCCTGCCCGAAGATCTCATTTGGTAGATTAAGTATTGAGAATGGAAAAAGAATGATGCCTGTATCTATTCATGTGCATCATGCGCTAATGGATGGCTATCATGTAGGATTATTCGTGGAGAAATTTCAGGAATTATTAAATCAATAGATTGCTAAAAACCTCCTCAATGATAGTGCTAAAAGTTTGAGTTTGCTCTGATCTTTCTCTGTTTTCTGGCTAATATGCTAATTTTCAGCGTTGAAATGCTTTTTGATTTCAAATTATTGTTTATGTTTATGGTCCAAATCTGGTCTAACCTACAAAAATGTGAGCCCTACTAGCATTTTGATTACAAGACCACAACGATGTAATCATGAATAAAGTGCGAATTTTCGGTATTCTGGCTATTATCAGCGGAATTCTAATCGGTTATCTATTTCCCAGAACAGACGTTCATTTAGTGGCAGGAATGCTTGTTGGCCTTGGTATTGGCTGGAGTATTACCGGAAAACTGATCACCCATCCAAGAGCTAGAAAGTCCAGTTTAAGAGCGGAATAAACTTAACCTGGCTGTTCTTTAATTTGGTTGAGTTTTCGAAAGGAAATCTAACCAACCATTTTATTTTCCTTCGCGATATTTACGTAAAACATTTTAAGGATTCTGCCATTTTTTACCTCAACTTCACCGCGATATTCGCATTCAAATTTGTCTTTGATAAGGTCATAAGTATTTTCAGAAATATTGATGCGGCCAACTTCTGAATGTGATTCCATTCGCGCGGCGATATTCACTGTGTCTCCCCAAATATCATAAGCGAATTTTTTAGTGCCTACCACACCGGCCACTACCGGGCCCGAATTTAAACCAATGCGTACGTCAAAATCGGCATCGTCATACAGTGAATTTTCTTTGGTATCCTTAACGAATTGTGTCATTTCAAATGCGGCCATCAAAATGCGATAAGCATGATCTTTCGTAGGAAATGGAAGTCCGCTGGCTGCCATATAACTGTCGCCAATCGTTTTTATCTTTTCGATATCATACTTTTCCATGATCGTGTCAAATTTTGAGAAGTAATAATCGATGGTTTTAATAAGTCTTTCCGGCGGAAGTTTTTCCGCAATAAGGGTAAATCTTTTAAAATCGGCGAAAAGTACGGTGACCGATTCAAATTTCTGGGCTCTCACTTTACCATTTTTCTTCAGTTCTTTTGCTGTCTCTTCAGGTAAGATGTTCAGCAATAATAACTCTGACCTGTTTTTTTCCTTTTCTATAATAGCGCTGGTTCTTTTGATGAATCGATTCCTGCGATAAAGTCCGAAAGCCAGCAAACAGATCAAAAATGAGGCAACGGCAATAGATATCACCACTAGTTGCTGATTCTTTCGCTGCTCGTTCAAAAGATCTACTTCAGCTTGTTTTTGTGAAACCTCATAATCTGCTCTTAAACCAGCCATGCTTTGAGCTGTGGATACATTGATCACACTATCCCTGAATGTAATATACTCTTTGTATGATCTGTAGGCTTCAGGGAAATTGCCGGTTTTTTCGTAAATCTCGGAAAGTTTCAGGTTGGCCTGAATAACCTCATTTTTGTATCCATAGGTCTTTGCCAGATCGCGACTTAAAAGGGCAAATTCTGCAGCGATAGAATCCTGGTCTTTTTCAGTATAGATCTCAGACATTCCGGTGAGAAATTCACAAATTGGAGAATAATCTTCCTCTCTTTCCAGGGTCTGTATCGCTTTTTTAATATTGGCTTCAGCTTTCTCGTTTTCACCCTGTTTGGCATAGATCAAACCTAGAGTTCCTGTACAATAAGCGGCTCCAATCTCAAATCCCTGTTCCAGAAATATGGATTCAGCCTCGAGGATATAAGCCAGTGCTTTATCCAGGTCATTGGACTTAAGATATCCATCGCCGGCATTAAATAGCGCGGAGCCCAGAGGAATGGGATCACCGGCTTTTCTGAAGTACTTAATGGCTTCGTCGTAATAGCCTACAGATCTCTTATAATTTTTGGTTAGAGAATAGACATCTGCTATGGTGAGCTTTATGATGCCTGCTTCCTGGTCTGTCCTGGCCAGTTTTGCCGCCTGAAAATAACTATCGAGAGAATTACTGAAATCTCCTTTCGACTGATATGCATTACCCTGCTGTAGCAATCCGGAATAAATATATCTCGTACTATCTACCTCTTTCGCGGCTTTTATAAGCACTCGTGAATATTTAAGTTTTTTGGCGGGTTCTATGTAATTTTCTGCAAGTTGCTTGAGTACTTTCAGGTCCTTTCGAATATTATTTGAACCTTTCTCGTAGAGAATCTCTAAACTATCGGCAATAGCTTGTTCCTGAGCATTTATATCTGAAAAAGACATGGTGAGGCATAGTAACAGCATCCAGAAAATCCTGTTAAGCGACAATGAAATATGCCATCCATTCCGTTTCAGCATAGAGTGATTTATTCTGAAGGGATTAATTTTAATTTAGGATCTATAGTGTATTCTGTCCATTCCTGAGAACCACGCTTGCGAACTTCAAATTTCAGGCTATATTTTTCAATATCTCCCGGTGCACCATCCTGAACTCTTCCCACAATCACGCCGGTATTATTTTGATCGCTTATTCTACCAGTTCCAAGCAGTTTTACCCCATCATCATGGCGAAAGAGTTTAATTCTAACCAATCCGCCGCTGGAAGGAGTTGCTGCTCCCTGCCAGATAATTACATCTCCCATGCGAACATCCAGGGTAAAATCTTTATTTTTAGTTTCTGAAGGCTGACCAAAGGTTGCAGTTTCATCAATATTGTCTGCATTGATATTTTCGGTATCTACTTCCAGTGTGATCATGGGATTACCCTGGGAAAAAGAAGACCAGGAGAGAAAAAGAATACTGAGGCAAAGGCTGAGAATCGTAACGTTTAATTTCATAATGTTGTTTTTGGTTGGTACTCGCAGGAAAGTGTTCATGTATTTAACTGTTAATCAGCTAAATAAAATAGGGAATGTCTAATTTAGTCTTTTTTTCTGATTTAATTCAGAAAGGTGAAGAGAACTAAATAAAATAGTCTAAAAAATCATCAAAATACTGTGAATCAGTCGAATGACATGAGTAAAAATAATATTCAGTCCATATTTGATAAATATGCTGGTGCCTATGCCAAAAAATACATGTCTGTATCTCTATATGCTGATTCTCTGGACTTTTTTGTGGAAAAGCTGGAAGGAAATAGATCGCAGGTTCTGGATGTTGGTTGCGGACCCGGAAATATCACCCGATACCTGCTTGATGTGAAGCCTGATCTAAATATTATTGGAATTGATATTTCGGAAAATATGCTTTCTATTGCCAGAAAATATAATCCGGAAGCTCATTTTAAATTGATGAATGTGGGGGAAATAGGTGGGATAGAAAAGAAATTTGATGGTATGATCGCTGGATTTTGTTTGCCCTATCTTTCCAAAAAAGAATTAAAAGGATTTTTGAAAGATGCTCAGGTGAAACTGAAAAAAGGCGGAATTTTATATGTAAGCCTGATGGAAGATGACTATAAAAATTCAGGAAATATGGGTTCATCCAGTAATCCAGGGGAAAAACTTCCAACTTATTTCTACCTGGAAAAAGACCTGGTTTTTCTTCTGGATACCTTTCAGCTTAAAATTTTATATTCCGAGAGGATTGAAAACATTAATAACAAAGATGGTCTCAAAGATCTTGTTCTAATTGCTGAAAAATAACCACCTAATCCTGCGATTTGCAGAATCAACTATTATAAATTGATAAACAAAAAAGGTAATGAAATTTAAAACCGGATTATTTTTAATCATGAGTCTTCTGTCATTTTCAGAATTCCATTCACAATCGCAGAGTGCCCCTTTAAAATTAGGGGTCATAGGTTTAACCCATACCCATGTTCACTGGATCCTGGGGAGAGAAGATATAGGCGATGTTGAAATTGTAGGAATCGTGGAGCCAGATAAAATGCTTGCCGAGAGATATTCCAAGCAACATGGTTTTTCAATGGATCTTGTTTATGCAAGTATGGAAGATTTTATAGCGAATACTAATCCTGAAGCTGTAGCTGCATTCGGCAGTATCTACGAACATCTGGAAGTGGTCGAATTTTTTGCTCCGAAGGGAATACATGTGATGGTTGAGAAACCGCTGGCAGTAAGTCTGGATCATGCTAAAAAAATGCAGGAACTAGCCAAAAAACATGATATTCATCTACTCACCAATTACGAAACAACCTGGTATCCTACCAATCATAGAGCTTATGAAATGCTGAAAGATGATAAGATTGGAGATCTACGAAAAGTGATAGTTCGGGATGGACACAAAGGGCCAAGGAAGCTAGGGATCAACGAGGAGTTTCTCAACTGGTTGCTGGATCCCAAACAAAATGGAGCAGGTGCTCTTATGGATTTTGGTTGCTATGGCGCTAACCTAATGACCTGGCTCAAAAATGGCAAAAAACCTAATTCGGTGACCGCGGTAACGCAGCAACTTCAGGCAGAGAATAATCCTGAAGTAGACGATGAGGCTAATATCATTCTTACCTATGATGATTCTAATGCCTTGATCGAAGCCTCCTGGAATTGGCCAATTGGAAGAAAAGATATGGAGATCTACGGACTCAACGGCGTCATCTACGCAGACAATCGTCATGACCTGCGCGTGAGGATGGCTGAAGGATACGACGGTTTTGAAGAAGAGAAATTAACCCTGGAAGAAAGAAAATATCCGTTTAATGATCCTTTCTCGCTTTTTAGAGCAGTTATAAAAGAAGAGATTATTCTTGAAGAATATGCTTTAAGTTCTCTGGAGAATAATATGATCGTCATGGAAATCCTTGATGCTGCTCTAAGAAGTTCTAAAACTGGCAAGACGATCTATATTGATGCTTCTTCGGAATAAGCGCATGTTTAAATCTGATCTTCAGGTTTATACCAGGTTTAAATAATTTTCTAGAGAGTATTAGGTGAGCCATTGCCCTAATCAATATTTATATATATTTGAGAAATTAGGCCTAATAATACTATGTAAAATGATTGCTGCTATCAATTTTAAATGAAAAATCGACCCTTTCTGCTCCTCTGGATTTTCTGCCTTCTTGGTATCTATACTGGCCTGGGACAGCAAAAAGATACAGTTAGAAAATATCTTAACGTGGGAGTTTATGAAAACCCACCAAAGGTTTTCACTAATGAAAATGGGGATGCCGATGGGATTTTCATTGATATTATCAGTCATATCGCAGAAAGAGAAAATTTAGAGATCCGTTATGTTTATAATGACTGGTCTGCACTTCTAACTGCTCTGAAAAACGGTTCTATAGATATCATGCCTGATGTCGCCTTTTCCGAATCCCGAGACACGCTTTTAAAATTGAATAAAGTTCCGATCATTTCTTCCTGGCTGGAAGTTTATACCAACCCTTCTAAAAACATAGGGATAGTGACTGATCTTGCTAATAAACGAATCGGTGTGCTTCAGGGTTCTGTACAGGAGCAGTACCTGACCAATGAATTAAAAAATGAACTGGACATTGATTATGAACTGGTTTCTTTCACAACCTATCCTGAAAGTATTGCTGCCTTGAAAAATTCTGAAATTGATGCATTGGTAGCCACCAGGTTCTTTTATTTTTCAGAACTCTATGACGAGAAAAATATTGTCGCTACCGGTATCATGCTGAGACCAGGAAACCTGTACCTGGCTTTTTCAAAAGATGCTGATTCCAATCTGATAAAGATTTTTGATAAAAACCTTTCGGAGCTAAAGAATGATCCAGATTCAGAATATTATGAAATCATCCACGATTGGTTTAATAATGATGTAAGCGAACCCTTTCCGGTATATTTAAAATGGATCATTATTGGGCTTTTTGTCGCATTGCTCCTTGTCTTCATATTTGTTTTTCTACTTAGGCGTGAAGTCCGGCAGAAAACGAAGGAACTTGAACATCGCAATGCCGAGCTGATAAAGGCAAAGGAGAAATCTGAAGAAAGTGAGCGGTTAAAAACCGCATTTTTACAAAATATGTCTCATGAGATCCGCACTCCCATGAACGGTATTCTAGGTTTTATGAGGCTTATGAGAATGGAAAACCTGGATGAGAATTCCCAGAAAAGCTATATCCGGATTGTAGAAAAAAGCGGAAAACGTTTATTGACCACGATCAATAATATTCTGGAGTTTTCCAGGATAAGGTCAAGGATCGTTGAGGTGAAAATAAAGCAGGTAAATGTGGAGGAAGTGATGAGCTACCATCTTCAATTTTTCCAGCCTATGGCCAGGGAGAAGGAAATTGCCTTTGAACTTCAGGAGCATATTAAAGGACCGGAAGCGTTAATCAGTTCAGATAGGAATATTCTTGATGGAATTCTCACAAACCTGCTGAGCAACGCTATTAAATTTTGTGATTCCGGGAAAGTGGATTTTGGTAATTATATTAAAAAAGATGAGTTGATATTTTTTGTAAGGGATACCGGGAAAGGTATTTCCGAAGAAAGGCTGAAAACGATTTTTAATCCTTTTGTTCAGGGTAACCAGGAACTGAACAGGGATTTTGAAGGCTCCGGGCTTGGACTTTCCATCGTGAAGGAATATATCGATCTTATTAAAGGGGATATTTGGATTGAATCTGAAATTGGCAAGGGCAGTACTTTCTTTTTTTCGGTTCCCTATGAAAAAGCAAAAAAAGAAAAAGCTTTACCAAAGGTTGAATTACCAGAAAGGCTTTTAAACCGGAATATCCTGGTTGCTGAAGATGATAACATTAGCTATTTGCTCATCTCAAAATATTTAAAAAAAGCGGGATTAAACAGCATTCGCGCTCATGATGGGGAGGAAGCCGTAGATATCGCTAAGAATAATTCAGAAATAGACCTGATCTTGATGGATCTAAAAATGCCAAAATTAAGCGGACTAGATGCTACCAAGAAGATTCGGAATTTTGATCAACAGATACCTATCATCGCCCAGACCGCTTTTTCGAAAGAAGGTTACCGTGAAATTGCTCTGAGCTTGGGCTGTAATGACTATATTAATAAACCTATAGAGGAAAATCGGCTTTTGGCAATGCTGAAAAAACACCTTTCAGAATTTTAATGCAAAAGATTTATTCTGAATTTTATCCAATTAAATTTTGAGCTGACTTTATGAGTTTTTCTGTTCAGCTTTTAGCTTGTCAATTTCTTTTAGAATTTCATTCGCCTCGTATGCTTTATCATCGCTCAAACTACGGTTTGAAGTAGATAATCTATGCGATTCTTCCAGTAGCTTTTTATATTCCAACTGCAGCTTTTCAATTTTTGATTTTTTCTTAAATAATCCGAACATTTTTTCTTCTTAAGATACGCATAAGCTGGTCAAATTAATTCCCTGAGGATATCATTATTTTTTATAATGTCATTTTGCATAAAAAAAGAGCTGAAAATTTGCTTCCAGCTCTTTAAAAATTATCAGTGATCTTATCTTTTCTGGGATTATGAGAATACCATTTCAGATTCGATCAAATGATGAACTTATTTTAATTAATTATGTTCAAAGGTTTCGGCCAGGCTCACAATTAACTTACCCTGCGCTCTTCCGGTAGCTAAATATTCGAAAGCCTTTACGGCATCTTCGAATGAATAAACAAGATCTATGACCGGTCTTATGCTACGATCTTCCACCATTGCCTTGATCTCTTTCAATTGTTCCGCATTTGGTTGCATCCAGGTAAACTTATAGGTTGCCGATTTCTCTTCGATGAGCTTATCCAGTTTTTCAGGTAATTGGTAATCTTTCATGCCCATTTGTTTAGCGCTTTTTTCATCTGGTGGTCCAACAATAGAGGTCACACATCCGCCTTCTTTAATAATTTCAAAAGCTTCAAAAGTATAATCGTCTCCCAGGGTATCAAAAACGATATCCAGGTTATTGGCCACTTCTTTGTAGTCCTCGTTCTCATAATCTATCACTCGATCTGCTCCCAAAGCCTTCACCCATTCCAGGTTAGTACTGCTGGTAGTGGTATAGACGATCGCGCCTTTTGCTTTGGCATACTGCACGGCGAAACTTCCCACGCCGCCAGAACCGGCATGAATTAATATCCTGTCATCTTTCTTCAATCCAGCTTTTTCTAAAGCCTGCATCGCAGTAATTCCTGCAAGTGGCAAAGATGAGGCTTTTTCAAAAGTTACGTTTTCAGGTTTAAGTGCAAGCACATTACTGTCTACGGCCACAAATTCAGCTACAGAACCCATATATTCCTGCGGAACCCGGGTGAAAACTTCGTCACCTTCTTTAAAACCTTTGACCTTGGCGCCTACTTCCACCACTTCTCCGCTTACATCGTAACCAATTCCTGAAGGGAGGTCCAGCTGAAGCAAGTCTTTCAAGTGGCCTTGAACTATTTTATAATCTATAGGATTAAGCGCGGCAGCCTTTACTGCGATCAAAATTTCGGTATCTGAAATTTCCGGTTTATCTACATCTGCGATTTTCAGGCTGTCTTTAAGATCTCCGTATTTTGTGATTTGTAATGCTTTCATAATGATTTTGCGAGTTAACTTTTTCCTATTGCTGAGTCACATCTTTCGAAACTTTTTAATTATCAGATGCGCCAGATTGATAAAGCTACCTTTCATTTTTAAAATCACCTATTTTTTAACCTGAATTTGAGATAAACCGATCATTTAATAATTTCTTTAATCTAATATGGATTTCAACGAATTCTCATTCGATTATAGTGATCGATAATCGATTATTGCTCATTTGAATTATTCTAATTTCAAAAATGATCCATCTTTGAATTCAATAAATTCTATGCCATTTGCTGAGGATGAATAGACTATAGTTTTAATTTTTCTGTTTTCTTCATTGGAAAATATATAGACATCACGGAAGGCGAATTCAAAAATTGTAGTGTCTTTTTTAGCCTCTTGAAAATCAACCATTGAAATATTATAATTCTCCAAATTGAAATTTTCAATCGAACCGTTATTTCCAACTTCGAGATAAGTTAATCCGAAATATTCCTTACCATTTCGTGATGACAAATCAATCTTTATAGAAAATTCAGGATTTTGAAAATTTATGTAATTACTTAAAGTTTCATATTCTGAATATTGACAGCTATCAGGACCAGGTTTATCAGTTTTAGTTTCTAAAATTCGTGGCTGAGTATTAGCTATGACCCACTGACCTGATTCATTGTTATAATTCAGCTCTTTATAATCTGTAAATGGAACAAGTGTTCTGGCATCTTCATTTAATTTATAGGATCCAGTTAAGTCCTCATTACAACAGCCAATAATTAAAAGACACATAAATAGACTACATTTTTGAAATATGGAGAAGGTGCCTTTCATTTTAAAAATTGTGCATTATAAAATTTTGTAATCGTTAGTTGAGTTTGTCACTAATATTCTCGGTTATTTTTCATTGCTGGAATAAGCATAAACGAACCTATTAGATGACATTTTTGCTTCCGGATCTCTAAGGGATAATTGCTCCTAAACCAGGAATTGAGATAAATCGCTGTTGTAGTGTAATTCTAATTTCCTAATCCATCAAAAGTAAGGGTTTTATTCTCACCGTCGTACCAGGCATTAATACATTGTAGATCCTTTATATTAGCTAGAGCTTCAATTTTTTCAGTTTTTGTATTTGCCCTCCAGGCAGCTTTAATACGCTGATTGAACATTTTTTTACTATCAATTTTTTCGACGAGGGCTATAATATTTCCCGCACTTTGATTTTCCTTTTCAAATTCACAATATCCAATTGTTACTTGTGCTGAATTCGCCGAATTGATAATTAGAGTATCTAAAATAGTATATGATCTTTCTTCGTTATTATCTGATTTTATCCGGGAATAAACGATAAGATCATGGTCATCTTTCTTCAAATTCAATAAACTATATTCATTATCAATTTCCTTATGGATATGAAAAGTTGTATCAGAAACTTTAGTGAAGTCCTTTAAACTTTTTATTTTTTTATGATCTGAAAACTGTCTGCCTATTAACAATTCCTGTTGATTTTCAGCACATGAGTTGAACAGAATCAATATCGATAAATAGAAAAAAATTTTCATAAAATAGATCTTTCAGTTTCTGAAAATACACAATGGTCTTGAAAATCGAAAGTGGGCGAAGAACAGGGCGAAATTCAACGATTGAGTATTTCTTTAAAATAGGATAATTTTCATGCTAACGCTACCGGCTATAGGCGATGAAACCTATTTAAAATGTACCGATTACTTATAAAAAAATATATAAATGTTGCTTAGTCTAATTAGGATAAACATAATAGTTGCATAGCCACCTGCGATTATCGCGATTTTCAAATTGTAATTTTTGACAGACTTTAATTTATCTGAATTGAAATTTTTAAAATTCTCATCAAAGTTTAAGTAATTGGGTAAAAACCATTTTATCCAAACTATATTTATCAATACAAATGCTGTTATCACAATTAATCCGATAAGTCTTGTATTGGGAAAATTAAAAAACAGTTGATTTATCATGTTCAACAAAAAAATATAGAGAAAAAAAACATAGATTCCCGCTAATAAACCCGTACTCCAGAGGGCTTTATTTTTTGAGTCTTCAACCTCAAGATTTTTTAAGTGAAAATTGTAGTAAACCTGATCGTTGTAAAATTTACTTAAATGAGATTTCATAGTAATGTTGAAGGGATTCTCTAATTTTTGAATTCAGAATTATTTTTTCCAGAAATTTTCTCAGTAATAATCGCAACAGTCGCGCTTATCACCACTTGCAAATTTAAGAACCTTGATTTGTCGGCTTTGTACTGGATGGTAGGTCAAGTTAATTATTTTCATTCTAACGGTGAGACCTAATTGCAATTAACCCTTGGCTATAGTGATTTTGTTCAAAGTATGATTTATAACTACCTTTTATATCTAAAAAATTCAAATGAGAAAACTCGTATTTTTTTTCTTGTTACTCGGTGTATCGTTTTCATCGTGTACTGATGATGATAAAACTGATTCTGATTTACAATTGAATATTGAGAAAAATAATCTAATCGGAACCTGGAATGCTATAGAAATAAGTGATAATTCCGGGAATGAATTCGAACTATTTAGACCAATTCCTCAAAATGATCGATATAGCTTAACTTTTTTAGGCGATAATACTTTCATTAATACTTCAACACCGCAATGCAATGGAGTTTATTCAGTTGACCTGGAAAATAGGCAATTAGTTCTAAATTTTGAGGAAGCTTGTAATATTGCTCAAAGTTCTTCAACCATATCGTCACTCACCAATAATGAATTAGTTCTAATAAGATCTGGTGGAGAAGAAGGTTTCAAAATTAAGTTTGAAAAATTAAAAAACTAAATCCATCTTTTTCAATTCCGCTTATTTTGAATGAAGTCTTTCACAGCATTTTTTAAGGAAATATCACATTTAAATTAATGTAGTTAAATCGATATTTCCAGAATATTTGTATTTCTAAGCTATTAATAACTCCCGAATAATCGCAATTTTAATGTTCGATTAATAATGGCAGTAAGAGAGTTGCAAATTTCAGAAAATAAAAAAGCCGACTAAAAATAGTCGGCTTTTTTCGTGCGGGCGAAAGGACTCGAACCTTCACACCTCGCGGCACTAGATCCTAAGTCTAGCGTGTCTACCAATTCCACCACGCCCGCATTTAAAGTTTCACAACACTTAGGACTCGTTGTTATTCCCTGCTTAATTACTTAAGCGGGTGCAAATATAATTATAGTTTTTAAATTTCAAATAGTGATCGAAGAAAATATTGAAAAAATTTACTGATTTCTTACCGACCGCAATTCAGCTGTTTTCAAGAGGCTGATTTACAGCTGCTCCTGTTTTCATAATATTTTTAGAATTCCCGGGAAAATTTGGCTCACACTTAAGAAACAGCGCAGAATTCCATACTGAAATTCCAAAGAGAACTTAGTAACTTTACCCAAACTCGAAAATTAATTCATGGATTCAATTAAAGAATACTTAGAAAAAAATAAAGACAGGTTCCTGGATGAGCTGGTTGATCTTTTAAAGATCCCTTCCATTTCAGCAGATCCTGCCTATAAATCTGATATGTTGAAAGCTGCAGACGCGGTAAAAGCCAGGTTGCTGGAAGCGGGCTGCGATAAGGCAGAAGTTTCACCAACTCCTGGTCATCCTGTAGTATACGCGGAAAAGATCATAGATAAAAACTTACCTACTGTGTTGGTATACGGGCATTATGATGTTCAGCCGCCAGATCCTTTAGACCTTTGGGATTCTCCACCTTTTGAACCGGTGATCAAGGAAACCAAAATTCATCCGGAAGGCGCGATCTTCGCCCGTGGTTCCTGTGATGATAAAGGACAGATGTTTATGCACGTGAAAGCGATGGAATACATGACGAAGAATAATGAATTGCCTTGCAACGTAAAGTTCATGATCGAGGGTGAGGAAGAGGTTGGAAGTGAAAATCTGGACTGGTGGATAAAGGAAAACAAAGAAAAACTTCAGAATGATGTGATCCTTATTTCAGATACCGGGATGATCTCGAAAGATACACCGTCTATCACCACAGGCCTTCGCGGACTTTCTTATGTTGAAGTGGAAGTGACCGGCGCAAATCGTGATTTGCATTCAGGATTATACGGAGGTGCGGTAGCGAATCCACTGAATATTCTCAGTCAGATGATCGCTCAACTCACCGATGAGAATAATCATATCACCATTCCTGGTTTTTATGATAAAGTGGAAAACCTAAGCGAAGAAGAAAGATCGAAAATGGCGGAAGCTCCTTTCAGTTTAGAAGAATATAAGGAGAAACTTGATATTAAGGATGTGCATGGTGAAAAAGGATACTCTACGCTGGAAAGAGGCTCCATAAGGCCAACGCTAGATGTGAATGGAATGTGGGGAGGTTATATTGGAGAAGGAGCCAAAACGGTATTACCATCAAAAGCCTATGCAAAGATTTCCATGCGGCTGGTACCAGACCAGGACTGGAAAGAGATCACTGAATTGTTCAAAAAGCATTTTGAAAGCCTTGCGCCAGATTCAGTTACAGTGGAAGTGAAGCCGCATCACGGTGGATATCCTTATGTGACTCCAATCGATACCGTAGGTTACCAGGCGGCAAGTGCAGCTTATGAAGAGACCTTCGGGAAAACTCCAATTCCTCAGAGGAGTGGCGGAAGTATCCCGATCGTTTCCCTTTTCGAGAAAGAACTTGAAAGTAAGATCATCCTTATGGGCTTCGGACTTGATACTGATGCGATCCATTCTCCAAATGAACATTTTGGCGTATGGAACTACTTGAAAGGGATCGAGACCATTCCATGGTTTTATAAACATTTTACTGAAATGAGTAAAAAATAGATCTATAGGACATCACCCTGAGCTTGTTTCAGGGTCCTTCCTACATATAATCAGAAACAACGGGGAATCAGATTTTTTAAGATTTGGTTCCCCGTTTTTATATCTTTGCGCCTCAAATTTTAACAACATGAACAAAATATTAAGTACCTGTCTTTTAGCTACGGCACTGACGTTTGTATCCTGTAATGAGGATAAAAAAAATGAGGATGTAGCCCAGACAGAAGAGACTTCACAGGAAGATTTTCAGTTTAAAGCTGATGAATTTGCAGATCTTAAGATCCTGCGTTATCAGATCCCGGGCTGGGAAAACCTAAGCCTTAAAGAGCAGAAATTAGTTTATTACCTTACCCAGGCGGGACTTTCAGGTCGTGATATTATCTGGGATCAGAACTATCGTCATAACCTGAAGATTCGTGAAGCCTTGGAGAATATCTACTCGAATTATGATGGCGATACTTCTTCTGAAGACTGGAAAGCTTTCGAAACTTACCTGAAAAGGGTTTGGTTTAGCAACGGGATTCACCATCACTATTCAAATGCTAAGCTCAAGCCGGGATTCAGCAAGGAGTATTTTGATACTTTGCTGAAAGAAACTAATACCGATCTTACGGGTGAAGCTTACGAAGTGATCTTCAACGATAAGGATGCTAAAAAAGTCAACCTGAATGAGGCTGACGGACTAATTGAAGGTTCTGCCATAAATATGTATGGCGAAGGCGTAACCGCTGCTGAGGTAGACGAATTTTACGCGAACAAGAAATCTCCGAATGCAGAAAAACCACTTGCTTACGGGATCAATACGAAACTGGTTAAGGAAAACGGAAAGCTGGTTGAAAAAGTTTATAAAAGTGGCGGACTTTATGGTGACGCGATCGATGAGATCGTAATGTGGCTGGAAAAAGCCAAAGGCGTTGCTGAAAATGAAAAGCAAGCAAATGCTTTAGGTCTTTTAATCGAATATTACAAAACCGGAGATCTTCAAACCTGGGATGATTATAACGTGGCCTGGGTAGAAGCTACCGAAGGAAATATCGATTATATCAATTCATTCATTGAAGTGTATAACGATCCAAAGGGTTATACCGGTTCTTACGAAAGCATTATTCAGATCAAGGATTTTGATATGTCTGAAAAGATGAGCGTGGTAGAAAAGAACGTTCAGTGGTTCGAGGATAATTCTCCGATCATGGATGAGCATAAAAAAGATTCTGTAGTTGGGGTAACTTATAAAACAGTGATCGTGGCGGGTGAAGCGGGAGACGCTTCTCCAAGTACGCCAATAGGGGTAAACCTTCCTAATTCAAGTTGGATAAGAAAAGCTCATGGAAGTAAGTCTGTTTCTCTAGGAAACATCATCAATGCTTATGAAAATGCCGGCGGAACCGATAAACTTAAGGAATTTGCTCATGATGAAGAGGAAGTTGCCCTTTCAGAAAAATATGGAAACCAGGCTGATAAACTTCATACCGCACTACATGAAGTGGTAGGTCATGCTTCAGGTCAGTTGAATCAGGGAGTTGGAACTACAAAGGAAACTTTGAAAAGTTATGCTTCTACGCTGGAAGAAGGTCGTGCAGATCTTGTAGGACTTTATTACCTGATGGATCCAAAACTTGAGGAACTTGGACTCACAGACAATGCTGAAGAGCTTGGAAAAGCTGCTTATAACGATTATATCCGAAACGGGTTGGTAACTCAATTGGTGAGATTGGAGCTTGGAGACGATGTTGAAGAAGCTCATATGAGAAACCGCCAGTGGGTAAGCGCATGGGTTTTCGAAAATGGCAAGGAAGAAGGCGTGATCGAAAAAGTTGAAAAAGACGGTAAAACTTATTACGATATCAAGGATTACCAGAAACTACGCGAGCTTTTTGGAGAACTGCTTAAAGAAACCCAGAGAATAAAATCTGAAGGTGATTACGAGGCAGCTAAAAATCTGGTGGAGAACTACGGAGTAAAAGTAAACCAGGATCTTCACAAAGAAATCTTGGAGAGAAACGAAAAATTCAAGTCGGCTCCATACAGCGGGTTTATCAATCCTGTTCTGGTTCCTGAAATGGACGAAAACGGTGAGATCACCGCAATTAAAGTGACTCAGCCGGAATCTTTCGAAAAGCAGATGATGGATTATGCTAAAGATTATAGCTTTTTAACTGAAAAGAAAAAGGCTGAAACAGAAAGTAAACAAGGTGAAAAAGAAGAGACTGCTGAAGCAGCTGAAATGTAAGATTTAATTCTTCTGAAATATAAAAGCCCGGCAATCGCCGGGCTTTTTGTTTAAAATATTATTCAAAATTTGTCTTCAAATAAAGCCTTTCCACTTTCTCTCTGGCCCAAGGAGTTCTGCGTAAAAACTTCAAACTTGATTTCACCGTAGGATTGCTTTTAAAACAATTGATATTAATGCGATCGGCAAGACCGTCCCAGCCATAATATTTGTGCAACTCTTCCACGATGGTAGCCAGTTTAACTCCGTGTAAAGGATTATTCGGTTGTTTCTCCAAGCTTATACTTTTTTAACAAATTTGGTAAGTATCACGATCTGCTGACCTTCAACTTTTCCTTCGATCTGTTCGGCATTGTCATGAACCAGTGAAACCCTTCTTACAGCAGTTCCTCTTTTTGCGGTTAAGCTTGAACCTTTTACGTTGAGGTCTTTGGTAAGAACCACAGTATCTCCGGCCTCTATAATCGCTCCGTTACTATCCTTATGTACTATTGAGTTTTCAGCTTTTTCTTCCTGAACTCCGGCTTTCGCCCAGTTCTTAACTTCATCTTCCATATACATCATATCCAGAAGGTCTTGCGGCCAGCCTTCAGCTTTTAATCTGTTGAGCATTCTCCAGGCCATCACCTGAACTGCGGGAACGGTATTCCACATGGAGTCATTTAAACAACGCCAATGATTTGGTTCAACTTTTTCTGGATCTTCAATCTGTTCTTTACAGGTTTCACAAATAAGAATGCTGCTTTCCAATCCTTCTTCAGGTGAATTAGGAATTTCGAAAACATTTAAATTATCTGTATTTCCGCACAATTCACAAGTAGAATCACTGCGTTCTCTCAGGCTTTCTTCAATGGTCATTTTAACTGAATTAAGCTGCAAAGATAGTTTAAACTCAAACTTTGAGTCTTATAAAGATTTAAGAATTAGATTTGATATAATCCATTACTCGTTTCTCTAGAATTGGTAAGGTTACTACTCCTTCTTCCAGGATGACCTCATGAAATTTCCTGATATCGAAGTCAGGACCTAATGCTTCTTCAGCTTTCTTTCGTAGTTCACGGATCTTTAGTTCGCCGATCTTATAAGAAACCGCCTGACCAGGCCAGGAGATATAACGATCTACTTCGGTATTGATCTCATGAATGGAAAGTGCAGTATTTTTTTTCATAAAATCAACCGCCTGTTCTCTCGTCCAGCCTTTCGCATGGATCCCGGTATCTACGACCAGTCGGCAGGCACGCCATTGTTCGTAAGTGAGTTTACCGAAGAGCTCATAAGGATTGCGATAAATTCCCATTTCTTCAGCCAGGAATTCCGAATACAATCCCCAGCCTTCACCAAAAGCGGAAATATAAAATCTCCTTCTGAATTCAGGAATTTCTTCTCCTAGTTCATTGTTTAAAGAGATCTGTAAATGATGCCCAGGAACTGCTTCATGCGCCGTTAATGAGGGTAAAACATATTTTGGTCGGCTGGGTAGATCGTAAGTATTTACCCAGTAATACCCCGGCTGCGTATCATTGGAGGCGCCAATGTATCTTCCGGTTGTATACTTGGGAGCGATAGCAGCAGGAACTTCAGCAACTCCGTAGGGTTTACGTGGAAGTTTACTGAAATATGCCGGTAATTTCGCATCGATCCTTTTGGCAATATCCCTGGCGAACATCAGCAATTCTTCAGGGGTTTGAGCATAAAATTGCTCATCGGTCCTTAGGAAATCAAAGAATTCTGAAAAAGTTCCTTCAAAATTGGTTTTGGCCATTACTTTTTTCATTTCTGTATTGATCCTTTTTACTTCACTCAAACCGATATTATGAACTTCATCAGCGCTGAGGTCTAATGTGGTATAATATTCCAGTAGATAATCGTAATATGCTTCGCCATTGGGTCTTTCTGAAACTCCTAATGTTTTTCGTGTTTTAGGTAAATATTCCGTTTCAAAGAATTTCTTTATCCGCTTAAATTCCGGGATCACGTTTTTAGTGATCGCTTTTTCAGCTGCTGTCAAAACTGAATCTTTTTGAGTTTCAGAAAGACCTGAAGGCAGATTCTCAAAAGGCTGATAGAAATAACTTTTTTTGTAGTCGTCTACGATCTGGCTATCGTATGTATTTTCATATCCTTCAAAGATCACTCTCGGCTGGGTGATGCCTTCTTTCAATCCTTCTCTTAATAATATGAAATGCTGATCAACGTATTGTGGGATGGCATTTAGCTTGTTCAAATATGCTCTTACCTGGGCATAGTTATTCAGATCGCGAATATGGTAATTCAGGCTAAGGTGAAATCCGGCATCAGATAATAATGGATTCAAATATGCCTTGAATTTGTAGGTTTCAACCGTATTCTTAAGGTCATACTTCAAAAGCGCGGCCGAGATATTTTCAGATTCTGAAAGCTCAGAAGAATTAATTTTTTCCAGACTTTTTAAAAGTTCTTCCGCGAATTCTGCATTGTCCTTATAGCGTTTTTCGGTATATAGACCTAAAGGATAATCAGACCTTTTATAGGATTGATAGTGCTCAAATTTTTCAATGATCTTTTCCAGAGATTTAGAATTTTTCTGAGCAAATAAGGAACTTGAAAAAAGAATAATAAAGGCAAGAAATGCCGGAAGGGCTCGCATAAACTGATTTTTTCCTAAATATAATTAATTACCGAGAATGCGTGCCCAAAGTCTTGGCAATAGGTTTTTGGCATCGGTCATTTCCTTTTCAGTTTCGGTGGCGGTTAGTTCGCCGTGCTCTTTGGCCAATTTGTAGCTGAATATAAATTGAGAATCAGGATCTTCAACATCCATAGTCCCGAAACGTAGATCATTAAAATAAAGATTGCCGTTTTCTTTGGAAAAAGTATACCAGCCCTCACTTATCTGGATCAATCTGTTAAGATTTGGATCATCACTCAGTTCGCTCGCCAGATCATAGTTTTTTGGAACGCTGTAAAAATCTATGGGTTGCGTATCAAAAATGGAATAGTTACCAATTAGAAAAGAATCTTTAGTTTCAATATTCGCGGTCCATAAAATTGAATTCAAGGGAGTAGGCCTGGTGTCCATTCGCTCATAGGTGATATTTTGATTTTCCAACGCATTTTCAAATTTCTGAAACGTATAGAATTTTAGAGCTGGAGTGATCAACAACAGATATATGCTGCTTACAATTAGCCCGAGGCGGTTATATTTTGTGCGTTTAGGATCGTTTCGTTTAAAGCGCATTGCCATGATTAGAAACACCAGGAATGGCAAGGTGTAAAGCGGATCTATTACAAATATATTCTTGTATGCCAGCCTGAGATCGAAAGGCCAGAATAGCTGAGTTCCCCAGGTGGTATGCGCATCAAGCAGCGGATGTGTTACCAAACCCCAGAACATAAGCCAGGACCAGTTCTTCCAGGAAGCTTCAGATTTTGTTTCGATCTTCGAAATGATCCAACCAAAAACGGGAGCGAAAATGATCGCGAAAATAATGGAATGAGAAAATCCACGATGGATCTCTATAGCCGTGATAGTATCAAAAAAATTACCAACAAACGTATCGAGGTCTGGGATCGTTCCGGCGATCGCTCCGTAAAGCATGGCTTTATTACCGACTTTCCTGCCGAGTACCGCTTCACCAACGGCTGCTCCTAATACGATCTGGGTTAATGAATCCATTTATTCTTCCACTATTTTCATTTTTCGGAGCAGGAATGAGGCATTCATATTTTTACAAACACCATCTTTCAAATGATAATCAAAATGCAATTCATCATTTACAATTTCAGCGTCAAAATAGTAATTTTCTACCTGCTCTAATTCCTGGCTAATTTCACATAAACTAAGGTCGTGGGTGGCAATTATTCCTGTAGAATTAGTATCAACAAGTCGTTGAACGAATTTCCTTGAACCAATCGCTTTATCTGTGCTGTTAGTTCCCTTCAGAATTTCATCCAGGATGATAAAATAATTTTCGGTCTGTATCTGATCCACGATGAATTTCAGCCTCTTTAATTCTGAAAAGAAATAAGATTCATCATCGCCCAGGGAATCGCTCGTACGCATGCTGGTGATAAGTTTTATTGGCGAATATTTGCAGATTCTTGCGCAAACCGGAAGTCCGATATTCGACATTACGATTTGAAGAGCTACGGTTCTTAGAAAAGTACTTTTTCCAGCCATATTCGCACCGGTGATGATAAAGAACTGGTTGCCGTCAATCCTGAAGTCATTGTCGATTCTCTTGGAAGGATCCAGCAGAGGATGACCAAGTTCTTTCGCTTGAGTTCCGTGACCAATCGGCAGGATTTCGGGATAGGTATAATGTTGGTGATTAAAAGCGAAATTTCCCAGGCTGTTATAAGCATCTGTTCTTTCAACCGCTTCGAACCAATTTTCTACCGCGGCATGATGCTGCTGAATCCATTTTTCCAGTTTATAGGATTGTCTTAGATCCCAAAGTAAAAATCCGTTCCCGAAGATCCCGAAAATCAGGTTATTTCGTTGATCCAGGGCATCGATAGCCTTGGAAAATTCCTTCAAAATAACCGAAGCTTTTTTAGATTCTGAAGTAATGGAATCTTTCACCTCTTGCATCAATTCCGATTCAAATTCTTCTGTCTCCAGGAAATCAAGTAGCTGGTGATATTGCTGAAAAGTGTCCTGCACTTTACTCACATTTTCAGAAAGTTCGTTTACTTTTTTCAGAAAAATACCACTTATTAAAACGCCTATTATAAACCATAACAATACCTGCGAGCCACCGATGATATCAAAATAGAAAAGCGCCAGTACAGTAATTGATAGTATCGAAAAAACTGTAGGCAGCCATTTCATGATCTTCGGTACAAAACTTTTATAATTTTTCAACCAGGTAAGGATGAATTTTGAATCGGTTTCTGTTTTGACGAGGGTAGCGGTAGCTGAATAATTCTGGCGCCATTCTGTTTTGGAAGCAAGTTCCTGAATTGCTTCCTGTTTTTTCAAAATATCGCTGGTCTTATTGGCCAGAAGTATACGGGCAAGCCTAGCTTTTCCTTCCTTCAAGGCAGTTCTGTTCAGGAATTGGAAAAAAGATTTCCTTCCGAAAAGGTCAATATCCTGGGCAAAGGCATGCTCTGCCGGTTCAAATTTCTTGCCGTCTGCGAGGTCTGAAAAATCCCTTGTTTTTAGGATCCTAAGTTCAAGTTTATTGATATCCACCAACGCCTTTAATTTATCTTTTTCTTTTTTCAGATCTGAATGCCTGGAGATCAAAAAGAGGAATGCAGCTATTAATGCTATTAGCAGTGGTAAAAGGATATTTATGTTGTTATAAAAAAAGTAAATCGCAGCACAGATGCCCAGGAAAACAATCAATCGAAGACTGCTCGATAATGTTAATTTTTTAGAGATCTGTTTTTTTAACTCGGAATATTTTGCCTCTTGGGAGGAGTAAAATTCTTCAGCTTTTGTCATTGTAAATCTTCAAGTTCCTTTTTCAATTTTTTGGTAAGCCCTTTCACAACAAGCTCATAAGAATGGTCTATCAGCTTAAAAACAAGTTTTGGGTCCAGACTTCCGTCCAGCACAAGGGTGTTCCAGTGTTGCTTGTTCATGTGATAACCCGGGATAATATTTTCTTCATATTCCTCACGTAGTTCAATCGCTCTATCCGGATCACATTTCAGATTCGCTCGCAGCGGAACTTCATCCAGGGAAACAATGGAAAACATTTTGCCCATTACCTTTAATACAAGATTATCGGGGCCGAAGGGAAGACCTTCGGTAACTCCTTTTTTCGCAAGGCAATAATCTCTGAAAGTATCGATGTTCATTATTTAATTCTTAGACCCTGAAATAAGGTCAAAATCGTCATGCCTGACTAGATTCAGCATCTTAAACGCCTTTTTCTATCTTCTTCTTTTCAGTATTATCAATAGTGAGTGCTGTATAATCCAATTTCCATCCAATGGTCTCTACGATCTTTTCCATCAAAACTATGGTATCCAGCGCTTCTTTTCTTGCCTGGTCCATAAGTCCGCTTTGTGGGATTTTATCTACGATAGCTTTTTTTGCATCACGATTAATATCTGTCAGGTCTGAAGTGGTAAAAGGGTTTGCCCAACCTTCACGCTTGTCGTAATATTTAAAATCTGTTTCAATTGTTAGCAATTCCGGCTGCGGAAAATTAGTGAGAATGATCTTTTTCTGCTCATTATCACTTTGCATCTGTATTTTGCTAAGGTCAAAGCCAATATGTGCCTTTGCATTTACGAGGACGATGGCTTTCTTTTTTCCCAGGATAAGACTTAGGTACTTCTCCTTCAAATTCTCGTAGTGGTAAATTTCAGAAAAGTCACCTTCAATGCTTATGAACTTGCAGACACTTTTGATCTTATCCATTAAAACCACCGACTGCTCACTGGTTTTAAGTTTCGAGCGCTCCTTATTGAAAGCAGCGAAAATAAAGTAGGCAATCACGGCACCAACGGCCAGGCCAATAAAGAGTAATTCCATATTAATTTCCTATTTCTCCCAGGTGTGTAAATTTAAAGCCTTTCTCGTACTTTAAACCATAACCCAGCAACCGATCAAAACTGGAGTGCGCAAACAAAATAACGCCGGCAACTTCCAGTTCCTGCAATTTAAGATAAATTCCAAGTAAGCCAATGACTACCGCCAGGCCTTTGTGATGAAAAATATTATAAAAAAATGCGCCGACTTTATTATTTACAAGGTAGCCAAGCATCCCAATATCTGGCAGAAAGAATAATCCTGTAAACCACCACCAGCTAAGTTCCTGAAAGCTGAATGCCCAGGCTCCCAGAAATAACATTGCCAATTCTTCCAGTTTTAAAATTATATTCATGCTTCAATAATTTTGTAAAGCACTGGTTTGCAGGGTGCCGCATCGTTTTCGAAAGAAGCAGGCTGAAGATTTAAAAAATATTTTCCATCCTCAATTTTATTCGGGACATAGATAAGTTCTGTAATGGTTGCATCAAATCTTGTATTTTTTGGATAATCCCAAAAGGCCTTATGTGAGAGCAATTTCCCTTCGTCCTTCTCTTTATCTACTGAAGGCTGGTCTATCAGGAAGTGTTTGATCCCCAATTCACGAATATAGATCATCGCATCTTCCTCAATATAAGGCCAGTTGGTATGCGAATGATTTCTGGAAATCTTACCGATGTAATTCGGAAGCGTTCTCAGAACAAGAGCTTCGGCATCCAAATTTTTTAAGTTTTTCTGAAATTGATCTTTCGTGAAAACCAGATCCTCACCTTTTTTCTGAGGTTCTATAGAAATAAGTTCAGCCTTGAAAAAGAAAGTTTTTAAATGCTGCTGGATAGTATGTGTTTCGTTACTGATGTGGCCTACGCATTCAGTATGCGTGGCGTGCGCGTGCGGATTGAACCAGATGTTATTGAAATTCACCGAAGATCCCTTACTCACTTTCCCAATAAAATCGCCATCTATCACCGGTTTAATTTCCGGGTGTTTTAAATACCAGGCCATCGGATTTTTATGATCTCCGCGCAGACTTATGGAAATATCCAGAGGCCTGGAGAAATCTATGGTATAAGAATTACCATTATGGCATATAGTAGCTAACATGTTAGATCGATTGGTCTTAACAAATGTAGCATTGTTAGTTGATAATTGATAATGGACAATTCAGAATTATTTCTGGGCTTAGAATTTGTCATGCTGAACTTGCTTCAGCATCTCAATGGAATAGGAATCGAGTTATGGATATCATTTTATGTATTAATCCATATCTATATAAAAAAGCTCCGCAGCGATCCCGTCACTTAAAAATTTTCCTTTCTGTGTAATATGAAAAGTTGCCTCTCGGTTTTCCATAAGTCCGTCTTCCAGAAATTTTGACGTTTCAGTCAAAAAATGATTTTTATATTTTTCACCAAATTTCTCCTGAAGATCGTCCGTGGAAACTCCGAATTTCGTACGGAGTCTGGTCATTACAAATTCGTTATAGGAATCTGTTATAGAAAGCTTCTCAGTTTGCTGAGGGATTTTATCCGCTTCGATTGCGTTGATATAAAGGTTGTTGTTGCTGATATTCCATTTTCTGGAAGTTCCGTCATAAGAATGTGCTGATGGACCAATTCCCAGATAAGGCTTCCCCAGCCAGTAAGCCATATTGTTTTGTGAATGATAACCGGGTTTACCATAATTGGAGAATTCATAATGTTCAAATCCGTTCGAGGTGAGCTTGTTGACCAGAATATCAAATTGCTCCCGGTAAGTTTCGTCTTCCACTGGTTTTACTTTTCCTTTTTCAATAAAACTTTCCAAGGCAGTCTTTGGTTCCACAGTGAGCGCATAACTGGAAATATGCGGGATATCAAGTTGAAGCGCGGTTTCCAGGTTGTCTATCCATTCTTGATTAGACTGACCCGGAATTCCGTAGATAAGGTCAATGCTGATATTATCAAAATACTGCTTCGCTAATTTTAATGAACTCAAAGCTTCTTCAGAATTATGGGCGCGGTTCATCAATTTCAGATCATCCTCAAAAAATGATTGAACTCCAATACTTAAGCGATTCACCGGGGAAGCATCCAGCATTTTTATCACTTCTTCAGTAAGATCATCAGGATTTGCTTCCAGAGTGATCTCGGCATTTTCTGAAACTTCAAAATTTTCGAAAATTGTTTTAAAAATGAGAACTAACTCATCAGAATTCAGCAGGGAAGGAGTTCCGCCACCAAAATATATGGTCTGAATTTCTTGCCCAATTTCATTCTTTCTTAGTTGTAACTCTTTACAGAGCATTTCTACCAGTTGAGATTTTTTTTTTGTGGAGGTAGAAAAATGAAAATCACAATAATGACAGGCCTGCTTGCAAAATGGTATGTGGATATAAATACCAGCCATTATTTAATCCTTTTCGGATTCTGTTTTATGAAAGCATCCCATCCGGTGTAGCTTTTCCCAATTTCAGTTTTTCCTGAATTATAGAAATGACATACCGCGGCAGCAAGTCCATCTGTAGCATCCAGGTTTTTAGGAAGTTCACCTATCTTCAACTGACTCTGTAACATTTTTGCCACCTGTTCTTTACTGGCATTTCCATTTCCCGTAATGGCCATTTTGATCTTTTTAGGCAAATATTCGGTGATTGGGATTTCTCGGGAAAGTCCGGCAGCCATGGCGACTCCCTGAGCACGTCCTAATTTTAGCATGGACTGCACGTTTTTTCCGAAGAAAGGAGCTTCAATGGCAATCTCATCAGGATGATAATTATCTATTAGCTCAATGGTTCGCTCAAAGATCAGTTTAAGTTTTTTATAGTGGTCTTTATATTTTGATAACTGAAGTTCATTCATCTGGATAAAACTCATTTTTTTGTTTTCCACTTTGATGAGTCCGAAACCCATGATCGTGGTTCCAGGGTCGATACCAAGGATGATCCTTTCGCTTTTCAAAACTGATTTTTCCGAAGATTTGCTCACAAAAATTACCTAATTTGGGACTTTCACAAAGCTAAACAATTCTGTCTTGGCAGCATCAAACTTATCGGTTATGCTTTTGCTGATCTTTCTCGGATCAATTACGGCAGTCTATCTAGGACTAATCGTTGCCTTTTTAATTGGATGGAACAGAGTAGGGGATTTTAAATTAAAAGGACTCACTTCAAAAAACTCATTTTCTATCATTATCCCATTTAGGAATGAGGCTGAAAATCTCACGGAACTATTCAAAAGCTTGTCTCATCTCAATTATCCGGCCTCAAAATTTGAAATAATCCTGGTGAATGATGAGTCTAAAGACGAATCAAAAATACTTGCTGAAAAGTTTAGATCAGATTTTCATGAACTAAGAATTGTATTATTGGAAAATGTACGGAAAACCAATTCGCCAAAAAAGGATGCGATCCAGACTGCCATCGATAGTTCCAGTTTTGAATATATCGCGACAACAGATGCTGATTGTATCCTGCCATCCAAATGGCTGCAGTTTTTTGATGAAGCGATCCAGCAGAAAAATGCCGAAATGATGGCGGCACCGGTTGGGTTTAAACAGGATATTGGAATCAAGAAATCCTATTTTCAGAATTTTGAGGAAATGGACTTTATGAGTTTGCAGGCTTCGACTGTTGGAGCGTTCGGACTGGATAAAGCATTTATGTGTAACGCGGCAAATCTTTGCTATCGGAAAAGTTCATTTCAGCAACTGTCTGGCTTTTCTAAAAATAATGAAATAGCCAGTGGAGATGATGTGTTTCTTTTACAGCGGTTCAGAAAAACTGGCAAAAAGGTATTTTTTATCAAATCTGAAAGGGCAATAGTTTATACACGTTATCAGAAAAGTTTTAAGGATCTAATTCAGCAAAGAATAAGATGGGCCGCAAAGACATCTTCATACAGCAGTTTTTTCGCAAAATCTACCGGGATTATTGTTTTCCTGATGAACCTTTTCCTTATCATATTTACGATTCTGTCTTTTCTAAACTTTTTTCCTTTTCAGTTCCTAATGTTCATTTTCCTAATAAAATTCAATATCGATTTTATAATGATCTATAAGTCGGCGAAATTTATGAAACGGAAAAATTTGATGCGGCATTACCTCTGGAGCAGTATTGCATATCCATTTTTCAGCGTATATGTGGCAATAATTTCATTATTTAAAGGCTATGAATGGAAAGGAAGAAAATTTAGACGATAACTTATATTAAAATTATAGCATGAATTATTATATCCTTACTTATGAATTAGCTGATAATTATCTCCGGGACCGTGGCCACTATCGTGCGGAACATCTTGGAATGGCAAAAGAATTGGCTGAAAAAGGTAAGTTGGTTTTAGGTGGTGCACTAGAGGAGCCTGCAGATAAGGCCATTTTGATCTTTTATGGAGATCATGCAAACCTTGCTTACAATTTTGCTGAAAACGATCCTTACGTAAAAAATGGATTGATCAAAAAGTGGGAGGTCAGGAAATGGAACGCGGTAATTGGTAGTAAATTAGAAAACTGATCTAGAGCGTTATTCAGCTTTTACCACAACTGGCATTTTAAAAACGGTAGAAACAGGAATTCCTCTTTTACTGGCCGGATAGATCTTTGGAAGTGAATCGATGCTTTGTTTCAACCATTGTTCTATTTCAGGAAGCTGGTTGGTAACCGTAGTATCTATTTTTACCGAATCTATCTGCGGTTTTCCTTCTTTGGTGATCTCTAAATACAGGTAAAGGGTGTCGTTGATACTTTCTGTAACCACAGGTTGCTGGCTCGCCAGAAAGGAATAGATGGTTGTAGCGACCTGCCTTTCGAAACAATTCTTGGCGGCGGCAAGATCGGTTTTATCCTGGCAGTTTTCGAATGCGGGATACTCATCAACCTCCTTCCAGTTCAGGGAACGGGATTCCTGCTCCAGAACCTCTTCAGAAGAGATCTTCTTAGTTTCAAAATTGCAGGAAGTAAGTATTAAAGTAAATACAAAAAGTAAAACTTTTTTCATTGGCAATCCGCTTTCGGATTCCAAAAATAGTGAAATATAGCAGGTTAGGAAAAATTGACTGAATTAAAATATTTTAACCTGATTTTCAACATTCAGAAGCTTATGCTATAAGTGGGAAAGACTTTATTTCGCCTGGTGAATTTCACTTTTTAATTCGCTAATCCTATAGCGAGCAACCGAAAGCATATCGTTTCTGCCATTCTCTCCAAACTTCTCTAAATATGACTCGTATAAATTTAAAACAGCCTCTTTATCCTCAAAATAGGCATCTGCAGCAATGGCGCGTTCAAGAATAGCTCTTTCATTCTCAGGATTTTCCTTTATGGCATTTTCAAAAAACTGCAATGCCTCTTTAAATTTCTCTTTGTCTTTCTGAATTAATCCTAAGTTTAAGTATTCTCTGTCTACCGGTTGATCCTTTATCATTAAAGCCTTGGAGAAATGATCTTGTGCTTTTTCCATTTCATTCTTTTGAAAATAAAGAGCCCCAAGATTGCTATGAAAACCTGAATTGTATTCATTGATCTCCAGCATTTTTTCGTAGGTTTCAATAGCCTTATCATCCTGCCCGGTGACGCGGTAAGATTTCGCCAGTTTTTCCAGTATAAATTCGGAACCTTCTCCAAGTTCGATTAGTTTCTCGTAGGGTTTAATGGATTTTTCAAACTGCAGGGACCTTGAATAAGCCTGGCCTAAAATTGACAAAAGCGAGGCATTATTTGGTCGAACAGCTAAACCTTCGTTGCAATACGTAATGGCGTTGTAAGATTTTCCATTCTGCAAATAATTTTTAGCCACTTTGTATAACGCTCCCTGGTGGGTAATATCCTTACTAAGGGTTTTGTAATAATACTTAAACGCGGTGCTATCTTTTTGTTTTTCCTTGGCTAAACCAATTCGATATAAAAATCCGGGATTTTCAGGATATTTTTCGCTTAGGTTACTGAAAAGGCTATCTGCCTCATCGGCTTTCCCGGTTTCTAAAAGCAATTCACCATAATCAATAGTAGTCAGTATTCGATCGGGATTTTTTTCAATTACTTTTTTATAATTCACCAAAGCGTCTTCATTCTGAGAATTTGCCTGCTGAAGTTTAGCAAGTTTTAAATATACTTTCTCTGATTTTGGTTCTATTACGTCGAGTAATTCTATAGCTTCAGATCGTTTTCCAAAAGAAAAAAGGCTGTCCGCAGCCTTTATAGTTTCTTCCTGGGAAGAAACCGTCAGTGAACAACCTAAAACCAGAACTATTAAAAATCTAATTTTCACAAATTAAGGTTTTGATAATTTAGCCTTTCTTATTCTCTTTCTTGTTTTCTTCTGGAACAGCAAAAGCTATGGGTAAAGAATACATGATTGCGATGTCTTTACCATCTTTCTGTCCCGGCTGCATTTTAGGTAGACTGCTCACAACTCGGTTAGCCTCATTCTGAAGAATTTCTCTTACATCTGCCTTATCTGCCAGGGAGCGTGATCTAACCTCAGTTATATTCCCGGTTTCATCTATTTTAAACTGAACTACAATACGGGTAACTCCTTCTATTTTTAATTCTTTGCCTAAGGCCGTATTGAAATTCTTGTTTACATGATTCGTGATCTTTTCTACCGTACAGTCCTTCATGGCTTTACCATTTAGTTGCTCACATCCCGGAAATGCCGGAACTTGTTCTGCCACTGCAAAAGGGTAGGTGTCGATGTCTTCAGAATTATTCTTCTCTTGTCCAAATCCCATTAGGGAAATGAACATGAATAAAAATGCTAAGTTGTAATTAATTGTTTTCGATTTCATAATTAAAAATTTTAAAATTATTCGGTAACCTTGAAGGCGATAGGCAATGAGTACATCACATTTACCGGCTTCCCATTCTGTTCTCCCGGAATCATATCTGGCATGCTTGAAATTACTCTTTTGGCTTCTTCTTCAAGTGCCGGGTGAGATGCTCTTGCCTTAACCTCCACAACTTTACCAGTATTGTTTATTTTGAATTGAACAATAACACGATTAATACCAGTAAGACCCAGTTCTTTACCAAGACCAGTATTGAAGTTCTCATTTACAAATTTTGAGATCTCGTTGCTTGTGCAATTTTTTCTTGGATCGTCCACCCACTGGTCACAACCTGGAAAAGCGGGTGCTTTATCTATCACGGCGAAAGGAACATCATCTCTGTCATTATACATGCTGTAATCAGGTTTTTCAGTAAGATATTTTTTGTTCCCTTCAGCTATCAATAATTCCTGACGCCTCTTTAATAGCTGCATAAATTGCTCCTTTTCTTCCTTGGTTAGACTTTCCTTATTTTCCAGATGCGCTTTTAATTCAGCAATTATTTCTGAAGTGGTTGTGGGTTTATTCTCTGACTGTATATCGGCAGAATTATCATCCGAGCACGCAACATAAGTAAGCATTGCCAACATTAATGGGATGACCATTAAAAATTTGAACTTGGAAAGTTTTGATGATTTGTTTTTCTGTAACATAATAATTCGTTTTTTGATTAATGAATGATTAAAAAATTGATTGATAAATGAAATATTCTGAGTGCTGAAAGCCGTATTCAGCAGTTGCTCATAATATGTTCTTCTTTCCGTGGTTTTTACCACTTCTTCGTCTGCAATAAATTCGTGGAGTCCGGCAATCCTGTTTTGATAGATATAGATGAGCGGATTAAACCAGAATATGATCTTAAGAATTTCAAAGAAGATCAGGTCCAGGCTGTGTTTTTCTTTAACATGTACCAGTTCGTGTGATAAGATGTGCTGTTTTTCTGCTTCTGAAAGCTGGTCGCCTAGAAATACGGTATTGAAAAAAGTATAAGCAGCATTGGAATTTGGTATTTCGATGATCCTAAAATCCTTTTCACGGACAATCTGCCTAAAGCTGAAAAGTTTATTCAGATTTAAATACTTCCTTATAAAAAGTAACAAGGATAATCCAAATCCCGTGAAATATGTGATGAGCCACCAGTTTAGCTGTAGTCCGCTTTCTCCATAGATAGTAACGGTTGGCAGCGTTTCCCTGTAAATATCCGGTTGCGAACTGATCATTTTCGGGATGATGATCCTGGCGTTTTCCGGAACCGCTTCAACCAGGAATTCCAGTCTCAACCATGGTATTAGAAAAGCCAGTATTGGCGTTACCAATAAATACAAACGGTTATAGTTGAAAAATGTCTCTTTCTTCAGAAAAAATTCGTAAACCAGTAAAAAAAATAGCTGGAAAAATATGATCTGTAATATATAATGTGCCATTACGCGTCCTTTTTATCAATTTCCTTTAGAATCGCCTCCAGTTCCTTGGTACTCATGTCATTTTTTTTCATGAAAAATGACACCATACTTTTAAAAGAACCGTTGAAGTAGTTATTAACCAGCTGGTTCATACTCTGGTTACTATATGTTTCTTTCTCCACAACAGGAAAGTATATATAACCTTTACCTTTCTGTCTATGATCAACAAACTCCTTGTTTTCAAGTATTCGAACAATCGTAGAAACGGTATTGTATGCAGGCTTTGGTTCCGGCATTTTCTTGATGATGCTGGCAACATTCGCCTCTTTTAGCTCCCAGAGAATTTGCATGATCTCTTCTTCAGCTTTCGTTAATTGCTTCATTGTAGGATGAATTTGTTTCTGCTAATATAAACTAACTTTTTAGTTTAAACTAATATTTTAGTTAAAAATTGAAATTAAGTTGATTATCTTCGTTCGTCAAATACTAGAAATGGAAATATTACTTTTAGCAGCTGCAGCCATATTTATGATCTTAGGAATACTGGGTAGTTTTCTCCCGGTTTTGCCTGGAGTACCTTTAAGTTGGATAGGATTATTGATTTTTTACCTGATTCCGGGAGTAGGGATCAATTACCTGTTCCTGGGGATTACACTTGCCGTTGCTATTCTCTTCTATGTTTTGAATCTTATCATTCCGGCGATGGGTACGAAAAAATTTGGAGGAAGCCGCAAAGGAATGATCGGCGCAACCATTGGTTTGATCATTGGGATCTTTGCTCCTTTTCCATTTGCTATATTGATCTGTCCGTTTATAGGTGCATTCATTGGTGAAATCCTGAATAAAAGTAGTTCCCGGGTTGCAGGAAAAGCTGCGTTTGGCTCATTTCTAGGATTGCTCGCCTCAAGCTTTATGGAATTCATTGTTACCTTCGCTTTTCTTATCTTGTTTCTTTATCAATTCTGGAATTATAAAGAGATCATCTTCTAGTAATGACTGATTTTCAGTATGCTTTAAAAACCTTACTTTTGCAAAAAATGTAAAGGAATGTTGGATTTTATAGTTGTAGGTGCTGCACAGGCTGGATTGGCCATGGCATATTATCTCAAGGAGCAGGGTAAAGATTTCCTGGTCCTGGATAAAGAGTCAGAAATTGGAGCTTCCTGGCTAAATAGATGGGATTCCCTTACCTTATTTACTCCGTCTGAATTTAATAATATGCCTGGCATGGATTTTCCTGCTGAGAAAGGCCATTATCCTTCAAAGACCGAAGTAGCTCAATATTTTAAGGATTATGTTGAAGAATTTCAGATTCCGGTTCAGTTGAATACACTGGTTAGGAATATTTCTCAACGTGAAGATCATTTTGTTCTTGAAAGTTCTGAAGGTGAGATGAAGACAAAAAATGTGGTAATTGCCACAGGGCCATTTCATATTCCTTATACGCCACCATTTTCAAAAAAGATAGACGGAGAGATTTTTCAGATCCATAGTAATTATTACAAAAATCCCGATCAGCTTCAGGAAGGAAAAGCGATGGTAGTAGGAGCAGGAGATAGCGGATTTCAAATCTTGGATGAGGTTTCTCAGGAGCAACGCGGAGTTTATTTTTCAGGAACCACAGACGTGAAAGTATTGCCCCAGGAGATCTTAGGAAAAACCTTGTGGTGGTGGTTTACCAAATCGGGTTTCTTGAGTTTTAGCAGAGATACCTGGTTGGGAAGAAAAATTTCGAAGTCCAGGCAGCCTGTCATTGGAACAGATGTGAAAGAAATTCTGGAAAGGGATAATGTGCAGGCTGTGGGTAAAACCAAGAATGCCGAAGGAGAACTAATTTATACAGAGAACAAGAAGATCTCAGATATCAGGAATATCATCTGGGCTACAGGCTACCGACCTAATTTTAACTGGATTGAAGGTCTGGAGCTGGCGAAAAATGGCTATCCCAAGCATTATCGCGGCGTGAGTAATATTGACGGATTATATTTTATAGGACTTCCCTGGCTGCATACCCGTGGTTCGGCAACACTGGGCGGGATCAAAAAAGATGCGGAATATCTGGCAGATCATATAAAAAATAAAGAATAAGAATGATAATTACAGACACACACACTCATTTATATAGTGATTCTTTTGATGAAGATCGAAAAGAAGTTATTCAGCATGCGATCAATAATAATATTGAACGCTTTTTTATTCCTGCAATAGATTCTGAAACTACGCAGCGAATGTACGAGCTGGAAAAATCATTTCCGGAGAACATTTTCCTGATGATGGGACTTCATCCAACTCATGTCAAGGAAAATTACGAAGAAGAACTGAAGCATATTGAAGAAGAATTTTCGAAAAGAGATTTTTATGCCGTTGGGGAAATAGGGATAGATCTTTACTGGGATAAATCAACGCTGGAAATTCAGAAAGAGGCATTTAAAAGACAGATACAGCTGGCCAAGAAAAAAGGCTTACCGATAGTGATTCATTGCCGTGAAGCTTTTGATGAAATATTCGAAGTGCTGGAATCTGAGAAAGATGATAAGCTTTTCGGTATATTTCACTGTTTTACCGGAACTCATGAGCAGGCTTTAAAGGCGCTTTCCTATAATATGAAACTAGGAATTGGAGGAGTGGTTACTTTTAAGAATGGCGGTATCGATAAATTCCTGAATCAGATTTCTATTGATGAAATTGTATTAGAAACAGATTCCCCTTACCTGGCACCAAAACCTTTCCGCGGAAAACGTAACGACCCGGTGTATATTTTGAAGGTTGCAGAGAAACTGGCAGAATTGTATGATCTCCCAGTGGAAAAGATTGCAGAAATAACCACAAAAAACTCGAAGGAAGTTTTCGGAATTTAAAGCTGTTAAACAGAAATTTTGTTCATTTGTTGAAATAATTTTTGAAATAGGTGCAGAATTTTGACGATATAAGATTTTACAAGGATGAAGAAGTAAATCCTGCGTTGCAGGAATACATGAAGCATCCAATGGTAAAAGCCCTGCTACAATTTACTTTCCCAGATATGAAAACTGGCGAAATTGAAGCAATTTTAAAGGAATGCCATTCGATTTCCGACTTTCAGAGCAAGGTAATTTATCTTACCGTAGAAAAAGTATTAGAGAAGACGAGTGAAGGATTAACCGATGATGGATTTCAGGAGTTGAACTCTTCAGAATCCTATTTTTATATATCCAATCATCGCGATATCATCCTGGATACTTCTCTTATTAATTATACGCTGCACGATCATGATCTCACCATGACTGCTTCAGCAATCGGAGACAACTTAGTGAAAAAACCTTTCCTGATGGCACTTTCAAAGCTGAACAGGAATTTCCTGGTGCTTAGAAATCAAAGTCCACGGGAAATGCTGAAAAGTTCCATGAAACTTTCAGAATATATAAGGCATTTGCTATTTGAAGAAGATCGTTCGGTGTGGATGGCTCAGCGAGAAGGCCGAACCAAAGATGGGAATGATTTTACCCAACAGGGAGTTTTAAAAATGGCGGGAATGGCAAAAGGAGATATGGATATCCTGGATTACTTCGTTAAAATGAAGATTGTGCCAGTAGCCATGTCTTATGAATTTGATCCTACAGATATGCTGAAAATGCCGGAAGTTCTGGCAAAAAGGATGAAAGAGGAATATAAGAAATCTGCTAACGAAGACTTCAACAGTATTATGCAGGGAGCAATGGGGCAAAAAGGCCGAATTCAGATCAATGCAGGTTCTGTTCTAACGGAAAAAGATTTTGCTTCCATACGAGAAAAGGATCTTTCAATTAATGATCAGCTAAAAGAAGTTGCTTCTTTAATAGACAAAGCGATATATAAGAATTATAAATTGTGGCCTTCAAATTATATCGCTTATGATCTTCTGAAAAATGAAGAGCGCTTTATAAGTGAATATACTGAAAAGGAAAAAAGGCAGTTTGACAGGAGAATAAGCAGAAGAGTGGACGTGAAAAACCCTTTGGCTCTGAATAGTTATTTATTGATGTACGCAAATCCGGTGATCAATAAAATGTCTTTGAATGAAGAATAGTTCAAGAATACTGCTAATATATACCGGCGGTACCATTGGTATGATCAAGGATTATGATACCGGTGCCTTAAAAGCTTTCAATTTTGATGAGCTTTTACAGAATATTCCGGAGTTGAAGATCCTTGAACATGAGATCGAGACCTTGAGTTTTGAAGATCCTATTGATTCTTCAAATATGAATCCTGAATACTGGGAAAAGATCGCTAAAACGATCGATGAGCATTACCAGGATTATGATGGTTTTGTGGTATTGCACGGAAGTGATACGATGTCATATACGGCATCAGCACTTAGTTTTATGTTTGAAAACTTAACCAAACCAATAATCTTTACTGGTTCACAACTGCCTATCGGAGATCTAAGAACAGATGCCAAGGAGAATTTGATCACCAGCATTCAGATTGCTGGATTGCAGAAAAATGGCAAGCCGGTAATTTCTGAAGTTGGATTGTATTTTGAATATAAACTCTATCGAGCGAACAGAACCACGAAGATCAACGCTGAGCATTTTCAGGCGTTTTCTTCCATGAATCATCCGGCTCTGGCTGAATCAGGAGTATATTTATCAGTGAATTACAAAGCACTTTGGAAACCGAACAGGAAACAAAAAACCAAGTTGCATACAGGTTTCAATGATGAGGTGTTGGTGTTGAAAATATTTCCGGGAATCAGTGAAAGTACGGTTGAATATATTTTATCCAAGCCAAACCTGAAAGGTGTGGTGCTGGAAACTTTTGGTAGCGGGAATGCCCCAAACGCACCATGGTTTTTGAATATTTTAAAGGAAAAGATCAGGAACGGATTGAGGGTTGTGAATGTTACTCAGTGCGTTGGAGGCAGTGTGACGATGGGTCAGTACGAAACAAGCGTAGGTTTAAAAAAAATAGGAGTGGTGTCTGGAAAGGATATCACTACAGAGGCTGCGGTCTCAAAATTAATGTACTTATTAGGAAAGGATTTGTCTCCTAAAGTGTTCAAGACAATTTACGAAACCTCATTAAGGGGTGAAATGTCTTAAAATTAACGGTGTCATACTTGACGGGAACGGTTTTTTTTTGTTATTTGCCGCCCCGAAACAAGAAACAGAGAGGTGGCCGAGTGGTCGAAGGCGCACGCCTGGAAAGTGTGTATACGTCACAAGCGTATCGAGGGTTCGAATCCCTTCCTCTCTGCTAAGTGTTTTATTAAAAATAATTTATATCTTTAACCCTTTAACTAATTAAATTAAGACAAACAGTAATGAAAAGATTATTTTCTATTTTGGTAATCGCCGCGATTACGGTTCTTGGAACCTACAATCTACAGGCGGCTAACAGCGCTAATACTTTGCCAGGAACGATTGTGACCTTTGTACAGGATGACGAGGAAGCAGCAGCCGGTGATGAATTGGAAGAAGAAGAGCTTGGTTTTCACCAGGAGCTTAAAAAACGTTTCATCGAAGGTGGTCCTGCCTTTATGGGGATCGTTCTATTGTGTTTAATTCTTGGTTTGGCAATTGCCATTGAGAGAATTATCTTTTTAAATCTTTCAACTACTAACACTAGAAAGCTTGCTCAAAATGTTGAGGATGCACTTAATAGTGGTGGTATCGAAGCAGCTAAAGAAGTTTGTAGAAATACAAAAGGACCTGTTGCTTCTATTTACTATCAAGGACTTGATAGAGCTGACGAAAGCATCGAAGCTGCAGAAAAAGCAGTAGTTGCTTACGGAGGTGTTCAAATGGGACAACTAGAGAAGAACGTATCTTGGGTTTCTTTATTTATCGCATTGGCTCCTATGCTTGGGTTCATGGGTACTGTAATCGGGATGATTCAGGCTTTTGACCGTATTGAAGCAGCAGGAGATATGCAGCCATCACTTGTGGCAGGAGGTATTAAAGTAGCACTTCTTACTACAGTATTTGGTTTGATCGTTGCGATTATTCTTCAGATTTTCTACAACTATATCATCGCTAAGATAGACAGTATCGTAAACGATATGGAAGATGCTTCTATCCTTCTTATCGATATGTTAGTAGCTTACAAGAATAAAAAAAGAATCTAAGACAAAGTAAATTATGACCTTACATAAAATATTAAAATATCTGGCACTTGTTATTGGTGTGATAGGGATGATTCTTCTGGGAAGAATTATCGCTACCGGTGACGATGCCATTAAAGCCTCGGCAGACCTTCAAGGTAGTCATTTAGACCCTTACATGTGGATTGCTTACTTGGTTCTATTAGCCGTAGTCGTGCTAGTTGGAATATTTGTGATCGTAGGTTTATTCAGAGGTAATATTAAGAACACTATTATTGCTATTGGATCATTTTTAGTGATCGTGGTCGTTGCTTACGTTTTAAGTGACGGTACAGCAAAAGAACTTAAAGACGGTAGTATGCTTTCAGCATCTGGCGATCATTGGGTTGGAGCAGGTTTAATTACTTTCTACATCCTGGCTGGAATTGCTATCGCTGCAATGGTATTCTCTGGAATCAAAAAATTGGCTAAATAATATGGCAAAGAGATCAGCACCGGAAGTTAACGCGGGGTCTATGGCGGACATTGCCTTCTTACTTCTTATCTTTTTCCTGGTAACTACTACCATTGAAACAGATAGCGGGATAAGTAGGAAATTGCCGCAATGGCAACCTGAAGACGTTGAGCCTCCGATTATTAAACAACGTAACATTTTTACAGTAGAGGTTAACAGTAATAACCAACTATTGGTAGAAGAGGAAGAGATGGAGCTTTCTGAACTTCAGGAAGCAGCTGTTGAGTTCTTAGATAACGGTGCGGGTACTGGAGATGAAGCTTGTAGCTTCTGTCAAGGTGCTAAAGATCCTGCATCATCTGTGAATCCTCAGAAGGCTATTATTTCCTTGATGAACAACCGTGGAACGGAGTACGGAACATATATTGCTGTACAGAACGAACTTGTGGCTGCTTACAATCAGCTGAGAGATCGTGAAGCACAGAGAATGTATGGGATGACTTTCGTGGAGATGGAGAAGAAGTACAACGATCCTAGTTTTAACGGCGATAAAGAAGCCTTAAAAGAGAAGATCGATGTTATTCAGGATATGATTCCTCAGAAATTATCTGAAGCCGAACCAAAAAGCTAGAGCTTTTAATAAACGAAAACGACTTTAATTATGTCTAAATTTAAAAAGAAAAAGTCTGGAGAATTGCCCGCTATTAGTACGGCATCTTTACCTGATATCGTTTTCATGCTCTTATTTTTCTTTATGGTCGCAACAGTAATGCGTGACAATACTTTAATGATTGAAAACAAATTACCGTTTGCAGATCAGGTTGAGAAGCTTGATAAGAAAGATTTGATCATGTATATCTACGCCGGGAAACCGAGCAAAAGATACCAGGCTAAATATGGAACAGAAGCCCGTATTCAGTTAAATGATAAATTTGCAAGTGTTGAAGAAGTACAGCAATTTATCTATTCTGAAAGAGAGTCTAAGAGGGAGGAATTAATTCCTTACTTAACTACTGCATTAAAAGTAGATGAAGAGACTAATATGGGTCTTGTTTCAGATATCAAACAAGAATTGCGTAAAGCCGATGCATTAAAGATCAACTACACAACCGTAGTGGGTGATGCTCAGCAGAACGTAGAATAATCTTTTCGATTTAATTATATAAAGCATCCTGTTTGGGTATTCCAGACAGGATGTTTTTTTATATTTAAACTTCAGATTTATTTTTTATGAACTATAAAAACCTTCTACTGTTTTTTATTCTTTTAGGGCCTTTATTTCTACATGCCCAAGATGAAGACCGGTACAAGATCCCGGATTCGGTACCTTTTACCATTGATAGTCTATACAGGGAAGACCAATTTTACGCAGGGTTTCATTTTAACCTGGTTACCAACAAACCTTCAAATATTGACCAGGAAAGTTTTTCAGGTGGGTTGAATGTCGGTTTTATAAGGGATTTTCCCCTGAATGAAAGAAGAAATGTTGCCCTTGGGATTGGATTGGGCTGGTCTATAAATACCTATGGACAAAATCTTTTTATCGGTAAGAATGAAGATGGTTCTACAAATTTTATGAGCCTGGAGAATAACGAAGATTATACCAGGAACAGGTTTACTACACAATTAATTGAAGCTCCTGTAGAATTCAGATGGAGAACTTCAACACCTGAGACCTATAAGTTCTGGAGAATTTATTCAGGAGTCAGACTTGGTTATATGTATAATTTTAGAAGCAGGTATAAGGATCCAGAGCAGGAAGTAATCATCAATGACCTTTCAGAGCTGAATAGATTCCGTTTGGGAGCTACTTTTACTTTTGGCTATAATACCTTCAATTTCCAGTTCTATTATGCCTTAAATCCCTTTTTTAAAGATGCGGAGCTTAATGGAGAATCTATTGATCTCTCTACGCTGAAAATAGGTCTGACATTCTATATTCTTTAAACCAAAGGCTGAATGCAATTATTTGAGGAATCAAGCCTACAAGAAAGCCAATCATAAGCTCTCCTGAATTGTGTGCCTTATTATATAATCTCGAGGAAGCTGTTAAGCCTGTCGCAATGATAAGGAAACTGATGGTGTAGATAAAATACAGATGAAAATAGGCACAAAAACCTACCACAAACATCAGTAAGCCAGCCATTCCTACCATATGCAAGCTTACTTTTACATTGATCCATGTAAACATATAACTTATAATTGCAGATACCAGAATTCCTATGAAGTAGTAGAATAATCCCGGATAATTATAAATATTCAGGATCTGGTGTAAAACCATAAAATTCAGAAGGATAAAAAAGAACAATGGCCATCTGCGCTCTTTCACCTGGTCCAGAAATATATTACTGGCCTTGCCTAAATTTTTAAGTAAAAAGTAAAATACAATCGGGATAAAAATGGTTATGATGGCTATAGCCATGAGCTTTGCCTTAACGATCTCTTCCGGGAAATATCTTGGTATTAGCAGGAAATAAAATAAACTCCCTAGAAATGGCATCCAGAGAGGGTGAAATATATAAGAGGCAAGCTTAAGTATTAACTTCATCAAATTTCTTTACGCAATCTAGCTACAGGAATGTCCAGTTGTTCCCTGTATTTTGCTACAGTTCTCCTTGCAATAGGATAACCTTTATCTTTCAGAACCTTTGCCAGTTTTTCATCGGTTAAAGGTTTGCGTTTATTTTCCTCTTCAATAGACATTTCCAGGATCTTCTTGATCTCACGGGTAGAGACTTCTTCTCCCTGATCATTGGTCATAGATTCAGAGAAGAATTCCTTGATTAATTTTGTTCCGTAAGGTGTATCAACATATTTTGAATTTGCCACTCTAGAGACCGTCGAAACATCCATTTCGATCTCGTCTGCAATATCTTTTAGGATCATAGGCCTGAGATTACGCTCATCACCAGTTAAAAAGTACTCTTTCTGATAATTCATTATAGAGCTCATTGTAACCATTAAAGTTTGTTGACGTTGCTTAATAGCTTCTATAAACCATTTTGCCGCATCCAGCTTTTGTTTGATGAACATCACTGCATCTTTCTGGGCTTTGGTTTTTTCCTTAGACTCCTTATAGCCCTTAAGCATATTGTTATAATCTCTGGAAATATGCATTTCTGGGGCATTCCTACCGTTCAGCGTCAATTGTAATTCACCGTCTTCGATCTTGATCGTAAAATCCGGGATCACGTGTTCAACCATTCGGGTATTTCCTGAATAAGATCCACCTGGTTTTGGATTCAAATGCTCAATAACTTCTATGGCATCTCTTAACTCATCTTCAGTAATATCGTGACGAGATAAAAGCTTTTTGTAGTGTTTTTTGCTAAAGTGGTCAAAAGACCTTTCCATAATATCTATGGCCAGCTCAACCTGCTTGGTTGGCTCTTTTCTGCGAAGCTGAATCAAAAGGCATTCCTCCAGGCTCCTGGCGGCAACACCTGCTGGATCCAATTTTTGCACTTTTTTCAGCACTTTTTCGACGGTTTCCTCATCGGTATAGATATTCTGCGTAAAAGCAAGGTCGTCTACAATATCTTGAACACTTCTTCTTATATAACCGCTTTCATCAACGCTTCCAACTAGAAATTCTGCAATCTCCTGTTCGGTTTCTTCAAACCGGAATGTGCTCAACTGGTTTTTTAAATGTTGCGTAAATGAAGTTCCTGCAGCATAAGGAACCTGTTTGTCATCATCATCGGGACTGTAATTGTTTGCGTTTAGGCGATAACTTGGAATTTCATCATCGCTAAGATATTCGTCAACATCAATTTCAGTCTCTATAGTATCATTATCGTAATCGTCTTCAGAATTTTCATTTCCCAGATCATCGTATTCATCAATTCTCTCTTCCTTTCCGTCCTCGAGTGCAGGATTTTCTTCCAGTTCCTCTTTGATCCTTTGTTCAAATGCCTGCGTAGGTAATTGAATAAGTTTCATAAGCTGGATCTGCTGCGGAGATAGCTTCTGGGATAATTTAAAATTTAATTGTTGCTTTAGCATAAACTTTTGCTTGTATAACAAAAATAAGGAAAATAGAGGCCAACTCGACTTTGGCACATCTTATGTTTGTGGTAAATTTTTGTTAATGCGCCCTGTAATAGTCTAGGTTCCTGAATTTTTTGGGAAGTTGAAGTTCGAATTTCAGTTGCTTTTTTGTCACCGGATGCTGAAATAAAATTCCGCCGGCAAACAGATACAAACTCTTCCCCTGAAAATATCCTTTTTCTGTAATTCCGTAAATCGTGTCACCCACAATTGGATTATTATTTTCACTCAAATGAATTCTCAATTGATGAGTTCTTCCTGTTAACGGATTTAATTTTACCAACGTATAATACTCCGCATCAATTTTATAAATTTTGATAGGATCTACCAGGGTGATTGCTTCCTTAGCTTCAATTTTGTTTTCAAGTTCAAGGCTCTCAGTTATCTTGCCGCGAACTATCGCGTAATAGGTTTTTTTAATGGTCTTTTCAGCAAAACCCTGCTGTAAATTAATAAGACTATTCCTTGTTTTCGCGCACAGTAGAATTCCGGAAGTTGGATTATCCAGTCGATGAGCAGGTAATGGATAGGGTAGAGCGTCTAGCTCGCTGGATTTTTTTAGATTATTGGGTAAGGCGTTCTCTATAGTTTTGAAATAATTTCCGCTGGTGGGAAATCCGGGAGGTTTGTTAATGACGGCGATAAACTCATCTTCGAACAAAACCTCAAAATCCAGTTTGAAGATCTTTTTTTCTTCCGAAGTGTTTTTGAGGAGTTGAAGTTTCTGACCTTCCTGAATCCAATCGCCAGTTTTTGCAATTTCCCCATCAATGAGAAGAAGATTCTTTTTGATGGCTTTTTTTATTCCGCTACGGGTTTTAACGGAAGTGAAGATAGAAACCGCATATTCCTGCAATCTAATTTTTTCAGAGATTGCAGGAACTATATGCGATTCTAATATTTTCAAAGAATTAAAATTCTGCGTTTTGTGGTGTACGAGGGAAAGGAATTACATCCCTGATATTACCCATTCCAGTGGTGAACTGTACAAGTCTTTCAAAGCCTAATCCAAATCCACTATGAACACAGGTGCCAAATTTTCTTGTATCTAAATACCACCAAAGTTCTTCCTCAGGAATATCAAGTTCGGCCATTTTTTCTTTCAGAACATCCAAACGCTCTTCACGCTGACTTCCACCAACGATCTCACCAATTCCAGGGAAAAGGATGTCCATCGCTCTAACCGTTTTTCCATCTTCATTCAATCTCATGTAGAAAGCCTTGATCTTCGCAGGATAATCAAACAGAATTACCGGAGATTTAAAATGTTTCTCAACTAGATATCTCTCATGTTCACTTTGAAGATCCGCACCCCATTCTTCAATGATATAATTGAATTTTTTCTTTTTGTTAGGTTTAGAGTTCTTAAGGATCTCAATTGCCTCGGTATAACTTACTCTCTTAAAATTATTGTCCAGAACAAAATTCAATTTCTCCAGAAGCGTCATATCGCTACGTTCTGCTTTTGGCTTCAGCTTATCTTCATTTTCCTGTCTTTCTGCAAGAAATTCAAGATCTTCTTTACAATTTTCAAGAACGTATTTCAGCACATATTTAATAAAATCTTCAGCAAGATCCATGTTCTGGTCCAGATCACAGAAAGCAACTTCTGGCTCGATCATCCAGAATTCTGCAAGATGACGCGAAGTATTTGAATTTTCAGCTCTAAAGGTTGGTCCAAAAGTATAAACCTGGCCCAGACCTAATGCGAAAGTCTCTGCTTCCAGCTGTCCGGAAACGGTAAGATTCGTTTCTTTCCCAAAGAAATCTTCCCTGTAATTGATGCTTCCATCTTCATTTTTCGGTGGATTCTTCATGTCTAACGAAGAAACGCGAAACATTTCACCGGCACCTTCAGCATCACTTCCCGTAATAATAGGAGTGTTTACGTAATAGAAATTCTTCTGCTGAAAATATTGGTGAACTGCAAAAGAGAGTTTGCTTCTAACTCTCATTACCGCCCCAAAAGTATTTGTACGAACTCTTAGATGTGCCTGCTCTCTCAGCTTTTCCAGACTGTGCTTTTTAGGAGAAAGAATGGTAAATTTAACCTCTTCTGGGTTAGCGTCTCCAAGAATTTTGATCTCGGTAACTTCAATTTCCACGCGTTGTCCGCTTCCCTGGCTCTCCTTAAGAGTCCCTTTTACAGAAATCGCAGCACCTACGTTTATTCTTTTAATGAGACTCTCATCAGTATTTTCAAAATCGATAACACACTGAAGGTTTTTTAGGGTTGAACCATCATTAAGTGCGATAAATCTATTGCTTCTGAAAGAGCGCACCCAACCTTGAACATGGTATTCCTGTAAAAACTGATCGCTTTTCAGTATTTCAGCGATTTTTGCTTGTATCATTTAGTTGAAATTTAGAAAAAACAAAGATAGTTTTTCGCCTGAAGCTTAGCAAGCAGGCCGTTTTATTAACATTTTAATTCTTTTGCTTCTCAGATTTATAATTTTTCTCGTCTTCTTCGGTTTCAATGATTTTCATCGCCGGTTCCTTCAAGGTCTTCTTGTTGGCAATACTACGTTCCAAAGAAAGCAGTAAGGACGGTAATAGAAGTAGGTTGGCCAGCATGGCGAATAATAAAGTTGCTGAAACTAATCCGCCCAGGGCCACCGTTCCGCCGAAACTACTAATCATGAATACAGAAAACCCAAAGAATAATACGATCGAAGTATAGAACATACTCACCCCGGTTTCTCTCAAAGCCGCATAAACCGAGCGTTTGATCTTCCAGTTATTAGCTTTTAATTCTTGCCTGTATTTTGCCAGAAAATGAATGGTATCATCTACAGAAATTCCGAAGGCGATACTAAAGACCAATATGGTAGAAGGTTTGATGGGAACTCCCAGGAATCCCATGACCCCGGCTGTTACCAATAATGGTAATAGGTTTGGAACAAGAGAAATGATGATCATTCTGAAACTTCTGAACATCCAGGCCATTAAGCCAGCGATCAGCAAGATTGCCAAGCCTAATGAAATGATTAAATTTTTAACCAGATAATTGGTTCCCTTCTGAAAAAGCAAAGCTTTACCGGTGATCGAAACATTGTATCTTTCTTCAGGAAAAATCTTTTGTATCTGAGGTAAAAGATCATTTTCTATCTCTTCCATTTTCTCTGTACCAACATCTTTCATGAAAGTGGTGATCCTGGCGTATTGTCCGGTGGAATCTACATAGGACTGCATGATTCCTTCACTTGAAGAAAGACCTTTTGCATAAGGCATGATAAAGTTTCTTTCCTGGCTGGTTGGTAACTGGTAGTATTTTGGATTACCGTTATAATAAGCCTGTTTTGAATATTTAACGAGCCTGTTTACCGAAAGCGGTTTGGAAAGTTCTGGAACCTCCTGAATAAAATTTTCAAGTTCTTCCATCCTTTTTAAGGTCGCAAGCTTCATCACTCCTTTTGGTCGCTTGGTGTCTATCAATATTTCCAAAGGCATGACTCCGTCAAATTCCCTTTCAAAGAATTTCACGTCTTTGAAGAACTGGGTATTCTGAGGCATGTCTTCAAGAATACTTCCTGAAACTTTAATAGTATAAATCCCAATGATGCTCAGAACAAGTAACGAAACTGATGAAATATAGATAGCGATCCTGTGATTGCGAACCATATTTTCCATCCAGTTCACAAATCCTCCAATCCACCTTGTATTAAGATGTTTTAAATGTCTGTCTCTCGGAGGCCTTAAATAGCTATAAATGATCGGGATGATCAATAAGCTTAAAATGAAAATTGCCAGGATATTAATCGATGCTACCACCCCAAATTCTCTTAACAACTGGCTATCGGTTAAAATAAAGGTTGCAAATCCTGAAGCAGTGGTAACATTCGTCATCAAGGTCGCATTCCCGACTTTCGTAATTACCCTTTGTAATGACTTTGCCTGGTTTCCATGATTTTTTATTTCCTGCTGATATTTATTTATCAGGAAAATACAGTTTGGTATCCCAATTACTATGATCAACGGAGGAATTAGTGCAGTCAAAATTGTGATCTCGTAATGTAATAGCCCAATGACTCCGAAGGCCCACATTACTCCAATACACACGGTAACCATAGAAATAATGGTTGCTCTTATAGATCTGAAAAAGAAAAAGAAAATAAGCGAAGTGACTATCAGCGCGGCCAGGATGAACAATCCGATCTCATCCACGATATTCTGAGCATTTAGTGTTCGAATATAGGGCATCCCAGAAACCCTAACATCAATATTGTATTTGTCCTCAAATTCCTTGATCATTGGATCTAACTCTTCCAGCACAAAGATCTTCCTGGCTTTTGTATTCACCAGTTCCTTGTTTAGATATAGAGCAGATTGAATGGTATTCGAATGGGAGCTATAAACTAGGTTCTCATAAAAAGGCAGGGACGTGAAAAGTTTATTTTCAAAATCCTTAAGCTCAGAAGCGCTTGGAGATTTATCCTCGAGCACCGGGACCATTTCAAAACGCTTAGGATCTTCAAATTTTTTGAGTTCCTGAAGGCTGGCCGGCGAGATAATATGATCTACTTCCGGAAATTTGGTAAGACTATCCGTTAACTCGTTCCACGCCTTGAATTTTTCAGGAGTGAATAAGGCTGAATCCTGTACTCCAAGCAAAATGAGGTTTCCTTCTTCTCCAAACTTATCCAGAAAATCATTATAATTAATATTTACCTCGTGATCATCGGGCATTAAATTCGCCTCGGTATAGGAAAAACGCATGTTTTTCCATTGGGTAGAAAGCAGAAAAGTCGCAATTCCTATCAAAATAAGAATTACAATTCTGTTTCTTAAAATAAGACTGGCGATGGAGTTCCAGAATCCAAAGCTAAAGATCTTTTGCATGGCTTCATTTTAGCGGCGCAAAGGTAAAAAAAGCTTCTTTAATTAGTTTGTAATTAAATGATTAATCTGCGAATTATTAAAGCTCCAGCTGCAGTGTAAATTTAAAACTGAAATTTTCCTTGAAGGTTGGAAGATGATAAGCGCCATATCTATAGGCTGTACTTAAACCAAAACCGGCGAATAACTTATTAAGTTCCAGCCCTGCTTCAGAATATCCATGTTCCAGCGTATTAAAATTTACATTTTGATGTTTTTCCGGATCTTCAAAATCTCCAATGGCATGCCTGGATATAAAAACAAGCTCTGGCTGAAAGCTTTTCGAGATTTTGAAAGGTCTCAGTTGATGTCTTACATGGAGCATCGCCTGGCTGGTGCTATAGAATTCGTTGAAATACATGGTTTCAAAACTATTCCTTCCCGCTACTGAAAATCTTCTAAAAATACTGCTGCGATTCGGATTGTTTGGATAGGAGTGAAAAACGTGCGTGAGCGGGATATTTCCAAAAGCATAATTTCCTTCAAGAATAAATTCAGTTCTGGAATTATCGAGTCTTTTGATCTCATGTTCGGCTTTCAATCCTAATCTGGTGAAGGTAAAATCACCGCTCAATACTGAAAAGCTCTGTTCTATTTGGCCCGTAAACTGCGGAAAATCCTTTTCAAGAAGAATATTTCCATCAGGCGTATTCAGAAACCTTGAAAATGGTCTCCAAAGAAAAGAGAAGGTAGCCGTAGTAAGGTCGTAATCCCTATATTCCCGAGATTGTTCAACAAATATATAGTTTTTTGTTTGCCAGATATCTTCCCTGGAAATACGTAGCTGGGTGTCTAGTTTAGGTGTGAATCTATGTTCTATACCTGCAGAATATCTGCGATAATTATAAAAGAAATTGATATTTACAAACCTTGGTTCCAGAATAGAAAATGTATTCTGACCTTTTAAATAATTAAAAGAAGCAACCTCCCTGATATCTCTGGCAAAATTGAAGTTCAGGAATGTCCCATTTTGTTTATTCAAATAGATCTGTGTGCCGATCGCATATTTCAGAACCTCATCCTTAAAGCCATAAGTTGTATAACCATTGATATTGAAATTTTCAGAAACCCTATCGTTGGTTTTTCCACCAATTCCAAGCCTGATTCCTTCATAATTATTGAATTTAAAGATCTTACTCAGGTCCAGATCCCAGAATCCAATCGGATAGTATCCGTTAGCCATTGCTTTTTTGATCTCAATTTTTCGTTCTACATCTCCGACTTTAATGAGACTGTCAACTTTTTCCCTGGTCGCTTCATCTCTTGAAGTAAAATCAATTCTCCTATTCTGTTCCCAGAAACTTGCATCCTTATTTGATGATTCTGAATATACATTGATGTCTGCATCAGATTTTGAGACATCGGCATTATAATCAAGATCGATGTTGTAATTTTTAGTCGTCGAATTCAGGTAAAGATCTCCTGAAGCTTCCTTAGAACCGAAAATGGTATTGAGCAATCCGCCGTCTTTTTGAACTGCTCCAACAGAGATAGTTCCTCCAAAAACTGAAATTTCTTTTCCACCGGCACCAGGTCGAATCCTGGTAGATTGTTCAGAAGGAAACCAAATATCTTTTTCAGGATAATATTGATAAGTGTGCGTCACTTCAAGTTTGATAGCTCCTAGTAATTGAGCAATAGCTTTCTGAATTGCCAGGCTTTCCGTATCCAGGTATAAGATACCTTCCAGGCCTGCAACTACCTGCTCCCGTTTAGGTTTAAAATATACCATGTAAGCAGGTCTTTCTGAATTTATGGTATCCAGGATCTGGTAATCATAGTTTCGTAGAGCGTTATTTGCCAGAGGTCCGGCATATTTTGTTTTGTACAGCTCGTAATCTTTTTGATATAATGAAAATGGATTTACTTCCATCGCCAGAACATTATACACCGGCCTATTGAATCCGGCAGTTTTAATTCCTATAACATCTTCGCGACGACCTTTGTTAACTGAATATGTATGCTCCGAAACTTTTTCAGAAAGGTACGCCCGGCCGTCATTGATAATAGTTTGAATTGCGGAAGAAGTAGAATCTGCCTGCAGATTAATGCCATTAAACTCATTGTCTATAATGAACTTATTGTAAGATTTGTATTTATATCCTGAAAGTACTTTTTCAGGATCATTTAAATCCCTTTTTTGAATTGCTTTTTCGATTAATGCTTCAGCAGGATTCGGCCGATCTGAAATTGTTACGGTTTCAAGTTTTTCATATTTTGGAGTCATCCCAATTTGTAGATACCGTGTAGCTTTGCTCACTTGGATATTGATAGTTTTGAAGCCAACATAGGAGATGCGCAGACTATCACTGTCTTCAGAAAGTCTTAATTCAAAGCTTCCATCAATATTGGTAAGGATCTGACCTCCCTTTTTTAGATTGATCTCAGCATAGGCAAGAGGTTTCCTTGTTTCTTTATTTATTACTCTTCCCGGAATAATATTCTGGCCAAGCATATTTGTGGCAACTAATAATAAGAATATAAGAAGAGGGTTTCGCATGGTTGGTTGATAGCTATAAATAAAAAATGCCGGAGCAAATCTGGGTTTAGATCAGATTTATTCCGGCAAACTTATGTGATTTAGAGACCATTATACGGTCATGATCTCTGTTTCTTTTACTGAAAGAATCTTATCTATTCTTTCAATGTACGAATTCGTTAATTCCTGAACATCTTCTTCAGAACTTTTTAATAAGTCTTCAGAGATGTCCTGTTTTTTTAATTCCTGCATAGCCTGCTTTCTGTCGTTTCTCACACCAACTTTGGCGTCCTCTGCTTCAGCTTTAGCTTGCTTGGATAGCTGTTTTCTTCTTTCCTCGGTAAGTGGTGGAACATTGATGATCACGCTCTCCCCATTATTCATCGGGTTAAAACCAAGGTTTGCCATCATAATTCCTTTTTCGATCTCGTGGATAAGACTTTTCTCAAAAGGTTGAATGGAAAGTGTTCTGGCATCAGGAGTATTCACGTTTGCAACTTGCTGCAAAGGCGTTTGCGATCCATAATATTCAACCATTACACTTCCAAGCATACTTGGATTGGCTTTCCCGGCACGTATATTTGAAAGTTGTTTTTTAAGATGCGCAATGGCTTTTTCCATTCCTTCTTTTGCTTCTTCTAGAATAAATTCAACTTCATCCATTTTAATCTAATTTACTATTTGAAATTTATAAGTTCACTTTGGTTCCAACACGTTCTCCGGTAGCAACTTTAAGCAGGTTGCCCGGTTTGTTCATATCGAAAACTATTATTGGTAATTCGTTTTCCTGACTTAGCGTAAAGGCTGTAGTATCCATTACTTTCAGTCCTTTTTTGATTACATCTTCAAATGTAATGAAATCGAATTTGGTTGCTCCTTTATCTTTTTCCGGGTCTGAAGTATAGATCCCATCAACACGAGTTCCTTTTAGGATTACATCTGCCTTGATTTCGATTGCTCTTAAAACAGCAGCTGAATCTGTAGTGAAATAGGGATTTCCAGTACCACCTCCAAAAATCACCACCCTGCCTTTTTCCAGGTGTCTTATCGCCTTACGACGAATAAAAGGTTCTGCTACTTCATTGATTTTTATGGCCGATTGTAACCTAGTTTGAATATCTGCATCTTCAAGGGCACTTTGTAAAGCAAGACCGTTTATCACAGTTGCAAGCATTCCCATATGGTCACCCTGCACTCTGTCCATTCCGCGGCTAGCTCCGGCAACACCTCTAAAAATATTCCCTCCACCAATGACAATCGCTAATTCAACACCTTTATCAACTACCGATTTGATTTCTGCGGCATATTCTGCCAGTCGCTCCGGATCGATGCCATATTGGCGGTTTCCCATTAGAGCTTCTCCTGATAGTTTTAAAAGTATTCTTTCGTATTGCATAGCTGATTTTTATTAATCGTTGCAAATATAGCTAATATCTGAATTTGTGAAATATAATGCGACTATTTTGAAATTCATTCAGAGAGTTTTAATAATTATTAACGTGAGCTTTGGCTTCCGAGGGCTGTCAGATGATTCTAATGGCTAGATTTTTGATATATTTAAATCTCATTAAAACCGACAAACTTAAAATACGATGTTAGGATATTATATAATTGCAGGACTTATTTTTATAGTAAGCATGTATGTGAGCAATAAGCTCAAAAGTAAATTTAAAAAATACTCGAAAGTTCATCTTCAGAATGGGATGAGCGGTAAGGAGATCGCGGAAAAAATGCTCCGTGATAATGGGATTACAGATGTAAAGGTGATCTCAACTCCGGGAATGCTTTCAGATCATTATAATCCTTCCAAGAAAACGGTAAATCTTAGTGAAGGAGTTTATTCTCAAAGAAATGCAGCGGCTGCAGCTGTTGCGGCACACGAATGTGGCCACGCGGTGCAGCATGCGAAAGCATACAGCTGGTTGCAGATGAGAAGTAAGTTGGTGCCAGTGGTGAGCGTAGCTTCTAAATTGTCCCAATGGGCAATTTTTGGAGGTTTGATTCTTATGACGATGGTAGGCGTTGGAGTAGGCCAAACTGTATTGCTTATCGGTATCATCATGTATGGTATGGGTACATTGTTTAGCTTTATTACATTACCTGTGGAATATGATGCTAGTAAGAGGGCATTGGTCTGGCTTGAAACCGAAAATATGCTAACCGCTTCTGAACATGACGCTGCGGAAGATTCACTAAAATGGGCCGCCAGAACTTACGTGGTTGCCGCAATTGGTTCTCTGGCAACCTTGCTATACTTTGTAAGTATATTTTTAGGAAGAGATTAATTGAAACACAAAATTGAATAAAGAAAGGCTGCTAGAAATAGCTGCCTTTCTTATTTCTAAATCTTGATCTGCCTGTCTATCTGCTGATTTAAGGAGATAAATGTTTCTGTTCTAGAAACACCTTCGATGGCCTGGATGTTTTTGTTTAAAACATGCATTAAATGCTCGTTATCTGTACAGAGAATTTTCAGGAAAATAGACCAGTTCCCTGTAGTATAATGGCATTCGATCACTTCCGGAATTTCACTCAGTTTTTTCACTGCTTGTGGATTACTAACTGCTTTATCTAAATAAACTCCCACGAAAGCCATGGTTTTATAGCCAAGTAAACGTGCGTCCAGCATCATCTTTGAACCTTCGATCAATCCTGATTTTTCAAGTTTTCTTAATCTTTGGTGGACGGCAGCCCCGGTGATACCGATATTTTTTGCTATTTCTAAAATTGGTTTTTTAGCATCTTTCATGAGGAAATTGAGAATGGTTTTATCAATTCCATCAAGCTTAACATTATCATTTACAATCTTCATAGGTTAAATTTTTGGTCGTTAAGCTAAAATACAAAAAATGCTTTCCAATTCTAATTGCCTACCTCTCCAAATGGGTTATATCCCAAATATTCGGTCTCTTTTTCTTTAAATTTGATATCATGCTCTTCCAGTTTTTTTAGGAGTGGGCCATACACTTCCTTCTGTATTGGTAATTGAACTCCCGGAGTTTTAATTTCTCCATTCAGAATCATGATTGCAGCCAGAGCAACAGGTAAACCAACCGTTTTAGCCATAGCGGTTTTAGACTGATCTTCTCCTATATGAACCATCGTTGAGTCGATCTGTTTTTTCTCACCGTTCAATTCATAACCAAACTTATGGTACATTACGATCATATCTTTATCATCCTTGGACAAAGACCACTTATCTATTAAGATTTTTTGAAGCGCCTGGGCCGGAGTCGCATTTTTGATCCCGATCTTTTTATCAGGATTGAACAGGTCCAGTTCGATCAATTTATCCCACATGATATCATCCTGATCAATTTTCAGATTATGGCGTACTTTAAGTTCTACGGAGTCACTAGGAGAATAGGGTAGAAATGAATTTATGAAATCCCGATAGCTCATATCTTCTGAATTTTTCATCTCGAAACTGTCATCGGTCATTCCTAATTGAACAAACATATTCCATGCACGGCTGAAACCTACTTTTCTAATGGTTCCTCTATATAAGGTTAATGCATCTTCAAGTCCATAAATCCTTTGGTATTTAAGAGAGTTTCTATTTGCATAACCTTCAAATTTTCCGTGACCTTCCACTTGCAAAAATTCAGTTCTACGGAATAATCTATGGTAAGGGATGTATTTATACTTTCCTTCCTGGATAAATTCTGCGACACCGCCTTGCCCTGCGACAACAACATTTCTTGGATTCCAGGTAAATTTGTAATTCCATAGATTATCATCGCTTTCCGGAGCTACCAGGCCACCGGTAAAAGATTCAAAAAGCAGGATTTTTCCGCCGTTATCACGAATACGATCTATCACCTGCATCGCACTCATATGATCTATTCCAGGATCTACTCCAATCTCGTTCATAAAAACAAGACCTTTTGATGTAACCTCTTCATCCAGAGCTTTCATCTCGTCACTTATATAGGATGCAGTAACCATGTTTTTACCGAATTTCAGGCAATCTTTCGCCACTTCAATATGAAATCTGGCGGGCAACATGGAGATCACAATATCAGCTCTTTTTATTGCCGGTTCTCTGCTTTCGGCCTTAAAAACATCAAGTTCAAAAGCTTCGCATTTCACATGATCATTACAGGCACTTTTGGCATTCTCGAGGTCTATGTCCCCAATTCTTAAAAAAAGATCTTCTTTGTCGGCCTGCTGTAGCAGGTAATTAATGAGAACAGAGGTAGATTTTCCTGCTCCCACAATTAAAATTTCTCGCATAAATTAAGTTAGTTTTGTGTAGTTGAACGAATGTATTAAAACTTTGAGTCAAATAAAATTGAAAGTATGAACAGGAAATTTTTGATCACCGGAGCAATTTTTGGATTACTGGCAGTTATTTTAGGAGCTTTTGCAGCGCACGGACTAAAGGATTCAATTTCTGCAGAATCAATCAATTCTTTCGAAACCGGGGTGAGATTTCAGATGTATCATGCTTTTTTACTGCTAATAATCGGTGGTTTTAAATTCTTTCCTGAAAGATCACTTAATTTGATATTTTATCTCTTTTGTTTAGGGGTGGTATTGTTTTCAGGATCCATCTATCTTTTAACTACCGGAAGCCTGACAGGTATAGATTTTACTTCCTTCGCATTAATCACACCCTTAGGTGGTACCTTGCTAATCCTGGGATGGGCCATTTTATTGCTGAGATTCATAAAGTTAAAAAAGAAATAAATTAAAACTGTTTAACGTTTTATCTATCTAAGATTTTTACTTTTGTACGCCTAAACAAACAACAGAATTGATTTTTTTATGGTCGATAACACCCAAATTACGAAAACGATTTCGTTAGAGGATTACGGGATTAAAAATGCCACAGTACATTATCAGCTATCTCCGCAAGAACTACATGAAGAAACTTTAAGACTCGGGATGGGAGTTGAAAGCTCATTTGGAGCTTTGGCTGTCAATACCGGTGAGTTTACTGGAAGGTCTCCAAAGGATAGATTCATCGTTAAAGATGAAGTAACCAAAGATAAAGTTTGGTGGGGAGATATAAACATTCCATTTGATCCTGAGAAGTTCGATAAACTTTACGATAAAGTAACCGCTTATCTTAATGGAAAAGAAGTCTATGCCAGGGATGCTTATGCATGTGCCGATAACGCTTACCGCCTGAATATTCGTGTAATCAACGAATATCCATGGTCTAACCTTTTCGCCTTTAATATGTTCTTACGAGCAGAGGATGAAGAATTAGATGATTTTAAGGAAGACTGGCTAATTGTGAACGCACCTGGATTCAAAGCAGATCCGGATGTAGATGGAACAAGACAGGAAAATTTTGCGATTCTTAATTTCAGTAAAAAGATTGCTTTAATTGGAGGAACAGGTTATACCGGAGAGATCAAGAAAGGAATTTTTTCTGCCTTGAATTTTATACTTCCAGTTTATAAAAATACTTTGCCAATGCACTGTTCTGCCAACGTAGGTGAAGATGGTGATACAGCTATTTTCTTCGGATTATCGGGAACAGGGAAAACCACGCTTTCCGCAGATCCTGAAAGAAAGTTAATTGGTGATGACGAACATGGCTGGACAGAAGAAAATACTATTTTCAATTTTGAAGGAGGATGTTATGCAAAAGTGATCAATCTTTCAGAAGAAAATGAACCTGATATCTACCGTGCGATTAAGCCCGGAGCTATTCTGGAAAATGTGGTGCTGGATGAAAACGGAAATGTGGATTTTGAAAATACCACGATCACTCAGAATACGAGAGTAAGCTATCCAATTCATCATATTCATAATATCCAAGAGCCATCTACGGGGGAAAACCCGAAGAACATATTTTTCCTTACGGCAGATGCATTTGGAGTATTGCCTCCAATCAGCAAATTAACTCCGGGACAAGCTGCATACCATTTTATAAGTGGATATACAGCAAAAGTTGCCGGAACTGAAGCAGGTGTTGATGAACCTGTACCAAGCTTTTCTGCTTGTTTTGGAGCGCCATTTATGCCTTTGCATCCAACTGAATATGCCGAAATGCTTAGTAAAAAGATGAAAGATGCCAACGTGAACGTATGGTTGGTAAATACTGGATGGACCGGCGGACCTTATGGAGTTGGTAGCCGAATGAAACTAAAATATACACGTGAAATGATTAGTTCTGCATTGGAAGGGAAACTGGACGATGTAGAATATGAAAAGCATGAAATTTTTGGATTGCAAATGCCAAAGACCTGTGAATGTGTGCCTTCAGAAGTTCTGAATCCTAAAAATACCTGGAAAGATCAGAATGCTTACGACCTAAAAGCAAAAGAACTTTCAAGTTTCTTCAGAAAGAACTTCAGTAAGTTTGAAGAATACGCAAATGAAGAGATTATGAATGGAGCTCCGGTAGAATAAGTGTTAATTTGTTAGAAGTTGAAAACAAAAAATCCGGTCAACTGACCGGATTTTTTATGTTTTATCCTGAAGGAAAGTAATTATTTCTTATTTACTTCACTAATATATTTGTTGATCGCCATGGTCATACTTGGAGTCTCCGGTGTTGGAGCTTTAATGTTTACCACAAGACCGTGTTCTTTCGCCGCTTTAATAGTAGTATTACCAAAAACAGCTATTCTAGTATCGTTTTGTTTGAAATCTGGAAAGTTTTCAAAAAGAGATTTGATTCCACTAGGGCTGAAGAAAACAAGGATGTCATAAGTCACATCTTTCAGGTGAGAAAGGTCACTAACTACCGTCCTGTAAAAAACAGCTTTTTTCCATTCTACGCCGAGTTTATTCAGTGTTTTTGGAACATCTGGTTTCAGCATGTCTGAAGAAGGTAAAAGAAACTTCTCATTCTTATACTTCTTAATTAAAGGAGCCAGCTCTGCGAATGTTCTCTTCCCTACATAAATCTTACGCTTTCGATAAACCACATACTTCTGAAGATAATAAGCAACAGCTTCACTTAAACAGAAATATTTGAGCGTATCTGGTACTTTAAATCTCATTTCTTCAGCAATTCTGAAAAAATGGTCTACTGCATTTCGGCTGGTAAGTATAATAGCCGAATAATTGGTAAGATCAACCTTTTGTTGTCTTACCTCCTTAGAAGGTACGCCTTCTACATGAATAAAAGGGATGAAATCAATTTTAACTTTTTGCTTTTCCTCTAGCTCGAAGTAAGGAGAATTTTCGACCTTAGGTTCAGGCTGAGAAACCAAAATTGTTTTCACTTTCATATATAAAACTTTATTAGATCCTTTTTAAATTGTAATTAGCTTGTACAAAATAATATAAGGGGCGATTTCAAGTGCGCAAAGGTACAAAATAAAATAGAACCAATTAGCGCTAAGCACACTTTGATTTCTTCTATATATGATAATCAGGCCGATAGTGTTTGCAAGAATCGCCGTGATTCCTATGATACCTATAATTATGGAGGAAGGGTTTACCGAATAAATTAAAAATAAAGAAGCCGCCAGGACAAATAAAGCGATGAAATTACGGTAACTGAATTTTTGAAATAGGTAATAGTCTATTTTTTCATCCAGGTCAAAAATATTGCCGATGATCTTTTCTACACCCGCTTTTATTAAAATCAAACAGAAATAAGCAGTTAAGATCCTGATGAAAATAATAAGTGGAGTTGAAGTAACTTCAAAAAAATGAGTGTAGGCTACATATAAAAACACTGAAACTGCCAGTGCCTGTACCGTTAATAATAATATGTTAAAACCGTGAAAAGCCTTATTCTCTTTTCCTTTAAAGGCTATAAATTTGCCGGAGTTGAGTAAGGCTGTGAATTCATCAAATCGCTGAGGAAATAATAACTTGGCGAGGACCAGAAGAACAAAACAGATCAGGAAAACGACAGTGATCCAATCCTGATATTCGTAAATTCTTTCGGTCGCCTGCATGAAATAAATTTTTACAAATGTAAAATTTTGACCTTTATTCCGGCGCCTCAACTTAAAGTTTTGAAGTTTTAATTTGCATACATTTGTGCAAAATATTTGGGAATGGTAAATGGGATAATTATTATACCCACCTTTAATGAAATCGAGAATATTGAACGCATCATAAGAAATGTGTTCTCTCAAAGAAGGAAGTTTCATATTCTGGTAGTAGATGATAATTCTCCCGATGGTACTGCAACCCGGGTAAGGACATTGCAGGCTGAATATCCTGACAGTTTGTTCATTGAAGAGAGAGTTGGTAAACAGGGTCTAGGTACGGCCTATATCCATGGATTTAAGTGGGCATTAGAAAGGGATTATGATTATATCTTCGAAATGGATGCCGACTTTTCCCATAATCCAAACGATCTCATAAGATTATATAATACCTGTAAAAGGGATGGTGCAGCGGTTGCCATTGGTTCCCGGTATATAACCGGAGTTAATGTGATCAACTGGCCCATGAATCGGGTTTTGATGTCCTGGCTGGCGTCACGTTATGTGAGACTGGTAACCGGGATGGATATTCAGGATACCACAGCAGGTTTTGTGTGTTATAAAAGAGAAGTCCTGGAGACCATAGATCTCAACAAAATTCAGTTTGTTGGCTATGCCTTCCAGATTGAGATGAAGTTCAAAGCTCATCTTCATAATTTTAAAATTTTGGAAGTTCCCGTGATATTCACAGATAGAACCAGGGGAACTTCGAAAATGAGCGGCTCCATAATTTCAGAAGCCGTTTTTGGGGTAATTAAAATGAAGCTCAAAAGTCTGTTTAACAGGAAAAAAGTCTAATGAAGAAGGTTTTAATCAAGAACGCAAAGATTGTAAACGAAGGGAAAATTTTTGATGGTGATGTTTTTATTGAAGACGGGATCATCTCAGAAATTTCTGAAAGTATAAGTGCCAAATCTCCGGATGTAAACATTTTTGATGCTGAGGGCACCTATTTACTACCTGGTCTTATAGATGATCAGGTGCATTTCAGAGAACCTGGACTAACTCATAAGGAATCTATTGAAACCGGTTCTAAAGCTGCAGTTGCAGGAGGTATCACTTCTTTTATTGAAATGCCAAATACACTTCCTCAAACTACAACTATGGAAGAATTGGAGGCAAAATTCAAAATAGCTTCTGAAACTTCTTATGCGAATTATTCATTTATGTTTGGTGGGACTAATGACAATCTAAGCGAGATTGAAAAAATAGATCCTAAAAATGTACCTGCCCTAAAATTATTTCTTGGTTCTTCAACTGGTAATATGCTGGTAGATGATGAGAAAGTTTTAGAACAGATCTTTAAAAAATCTCCTGTTCTTATTGCTGCTCATTGCGAAGATGAAGCGACTATCAAAAAGAATCTAGAGGATTGCATTGAACGTTACGGAGATGATATTCCTATTGAACTTCACCCAAAGATCAGAAGTGAGGAAGCATGTTACAAATCTTCATCTAGAGCGGTCGCTTTAGCAAAGAAAACTGGAGCAAGACTTCATGTTTTCCATGTTTCCACAGCAAAAGAATTAAGTCTTTTCAATAATAAAAAACCTTTAAAAGATAAAAAGATCACGGCCGAGGTGTGCATACATCACTTATGGTTCAATGATTCAGATTACGGAAAAAAGGGAACATTTATAAAATGGAATCCTGCGGTAAAGACCAAAAAAGATCAGGAAGCGCTGCTCGCTGGTCTGCTGGATAATCACTTAGATGTTCTGGCTACAGATCACGCTCCTCATACCAAGGAGGAAAAAAAGAACGTTTACACGAAAGCGCCTAGTGGTGGTCCTTTAGTTCAGCATGCCTTACCGGCATTACTGCAAATGCATCACCAGGGAAAAATATCTCTGGAGAAAATTGTAGAAAAAGCCTGCCATAACCCGGCGATTTTATTCGATGTTGAAAAACGTGGATTTATTAGAGAAGGTTATAAAGCAGACCTTGTGCTGGTAGACCTTAATTCTCCATGGGCTGTTCAACCTGATAACATTTTTTCTAAGTGTCAGTGGTCACCATTTGAAGGAACTACTTTTAAATCCAGGATTACGCACACATTCGTGAACGGAAAACTTGTTTATAAAAATTTCAAGCATACTCCATTTACTCAAATTGCTGAAAAATTAAGTTTTGATCGTTAAAGGAAATAATATTATCCTGCTTTTAAGTTTTTTAATTTTTTCCGTCTCCTGCCAGGATCTGAAAAAATCCGAAAAGCCTGATGATCTTATTCCAGAATCAAAAATGATCGATGTACTTACAGAGGTTTCCCTGCTTCACGCTGCCAGGAATTATAACAAGCAAAAGCTAGAAGCTACAGGTTTGAATCCGGACAACTATATTTTCGAAAAATTCGGTATAGATAGTCTACAATTTGAGCGTAGCAACAACTGGTATTCTGAGAATTACGCCCAATATGAAGTAATCTATGACAGCGTTAAAGCTCGGGTGCAGATCATGAAAAATAAACTTGATTCTTTGCGTGATGTTGAAGTTAGAATAGAAGATAGTATTATGAAAGCTGAAAAGGATTCCATTAAATTAATAGATTCTTTAAAGCGAAATCCGAGACTAAGGGATTCAATTCGTTTAGATTCCATAAAACGCAGGGAAATGGAGGAATTGAAAGAACAGGAGTTAGACAGTTTGATACCTCCGGCAGTTTCTACTGAGGGATCTTCTAATTAGCTATTTTCATTGTAGTAAACCTTTGCGGTTTCTTCAAGCACTTTATCCATTGGTGTAAATTCAAAATTCAATTCTTTTCTGAGCTTTGAATTGTCAAAATAAGTTTCTTCGAACAAGCCGTTGATAGAATCTCTGGTAATCTGTCTTTTCATACCGAATAAACTTCCAATTTTCTGAATTATCCAGCCTATGGTGATCATGGATTTTGTTAGTTTCTTTGAAGGAGCAGGTTTGCCCAAAGCCTGGGCTGAATTTTTGAAAACCTTTTCAAAGCTTATATTTTCAGAAACGAGGATAAATTGTTCATTGCATACTTCAGATTTCATTAACTGGATCATGCTTTTTACAACATCTTGAACTCCAACGAAACCGGTGACTTTCGGAAAATGGTACTTCAAGCCGTTATCGATCTTTGAGAATATCTTTCCGGTTCCAGAACTCCAAAACCCTGGACCAATAATGACTCCGGGATTTACAATTACAGAATTCACTCCTTCCTGGGTACCACGCCAAACTTCAATTTCAGCCCCATATTTGGAGATCGCGTAATCATTGTGATTTTCTTCTGGATTCCATTTGGCGGTTTCATCAAGGCTGCCATTTTTTGAAGAAGATCCGATGGCCGCCACACTACTTACATGGCAAAGTTTTTTAATTCCGTTGGCGATGCAAAGATTAACCACATTCGCAGTCCCTTCAATATTTATTTTTCTGAGCTTTTTCTCATCTGATGGGTCAAAGGAAACCAGGGCAGCGCAATGGTAAACTTCAGTTATATTTTCAAAAGCCTGGCTTAATGCGGGAATATCATTGATATCTGCAGTAATCCAATTTACCCGGTTAAAAAGTTTATCTGCTTCAGACTTATTAGTATAATATCCAAATACTTTTCTAACCTGAGACAGATCACTGGAAGACCTCATCGTGGCCTTCAGATTTTCCTCTCGGCGTGCCAGTTCAAATAATAGATGGGAACCAACCAAACCGGTTCCTCCTGTTACCAAAATCATGTGGTAAATATAGCTAAAGCACTTAGGAAAAATAAGAGTAAATGGTATCTTTACGGCTGTTTTTATCTGAATTATTAGAATATGGAAAAGAATTTCGTTGAAGAATTAACCTGGAGAGGAATGTTGCATGATGCCATGCCAGGAACAGAAGAACATTTAATGGAAGAAATGCGGTCTGCCTATGTGGGAATAGATCCTACCGCAGATTCACTACATATTGGGCATTTAGTTGGAGTAATGATGTTAAGGCATTTTCAACTTGCCGGGCATAAACCTTATGCTTTAGTTGGAGGCGCAACCGGAATGATTGGTGATCCTTCAGGAAAATCTGCGGAACGAAATCTTTTAGATGAAAAAACATTAAGACATAACCAGGATTCATTGAAAGAACAGCTTTCAAGGTTTTTGGATTTTGATTCAGATATGGATAACGCCGCAGTGCTGGTGAATAATTACGACTGGATGAAAGATTTCTCATTTCTTGATTTTATCAGGGATGTGGGAAAACATATCACAGTGAACTACATGATGGCGAAAGACTCGGTGAAGAAAAGATTGTCATCAGATTCATCTGAGGGGATGTCATTTACAGAATTCACCTACCAGTTGGTTCAGGGATACGATTTTCTCCACCTATTCAGAGAAAAAGGCTGTACGCTTCAAATGGGTGGAAGCGATCAGTGGGGAAATATTACCACAGGAACTGAACTTATCAGAAGGATAGGAGACGGGAAGGGCTATGCTCTTACCTGCCCTTTGATCACCAAGGCAGACGGTACGAAATTCGGTAAAACCGAAGGTGGGAATGTTTGGCTTGATGCTAACAGAACTTCTCCTTATAAATTCTACCAATACTGGTTGAATACCAGCGATGAAGATGCTGAAAAATATATTAAGATCTTTACTTTTCTGAGCAAGAATGAAATCGAAAGCCTGATCGAAAAGCACAGGGAAGCGCCTCATAAAAGAGAATTGCAAAAAGTACTTGGAAAAGAAGTGACCAGTATGGTGCATTCTGAAGCTGAATATGAGAATGCCCTGGCGGCTTCTGAAGTGCTGTTCGGGAAAAGTACCGCAGATGATTTTAGAAAGCTTGATGAAGCTACCTTTTTAGATATTTTTGAAGGGGTTCCTCAGGCTGAGGTTTCTATAAGTGAAATTGAAGAAGGACTGGATATGATCGCGGCCCTATCTGCCAAGACCGGATTTTTGAATTCCAACGGAGAGGCCAGAAGAGCCTTAAAAGAGAATTCGGTTTCAGTAAACAAGGAGAAAGTTAAGGAAGATTACAAGATCACAAGTGAAGATCTTATAAATGGCAAATATGTGATCCTGAATAAGGGAAAGAAAAACACTTATATTATTCAGGCGAAATAATTTCATTAAAATATTGGTTTTAAACCGTATCAGGACTAATTACGTAAGTATTATTGAAGATATGGATAATTCTAAAACTGAAAATATCGTTAGCGTGGTCATCTTTGCCATAGCAATGGGAATGATTCTCTATCTCACCTTTTTTTATAAGGTTTAAGCGGAATAGATTTAAAAAAAACGAAAGCCTTCAGATGAAATTCTGAAGGCTTCGTAACTAACTAACCAATCTAATATGAAAAATTTCACTTAGCCTGCAAAAGTGAATTGATTTGGTATCAATTTCATTTTGCACTAGTTACGTCGTAATTTTTTCTGAAACTTTACAGCAGATTGAATTTTTTTATAATAAAAGTAAATTACAACCTCTTACGTCACTGTTATCAAACCTTCCCAGTATCTCGATTTCGTCATTTTTTATTCTTCCCAGGTCCTGAGTAGCAATAAATGAGCAGGAATTTAGGTTAGCCAGGTCAATCACATTGATTCCTCCGGTTTTGTTGTTAGGAAGATAAGTAAGCGCGTCTTCGGGATCGCGAATGAGAATTTTCATCCATGGCGGACAGTCAAAAATACCATGACCATCTGAATAGGCTTGTGAAAGTAATTCGGTCATTCCATACTCGCTGTGAATAGCATCCACACCAAAACCTTTCTTTAGATGCGCATGAAGTTCTTCCCGGATCATTTCTTTTCTACGACCTTTCATTCCGCCGGTTTCCATAATAATGGTATTCTTAAGCTGGAACTTTTTTGCTTCAATTAAATCAAGCAATGCGAATGAAACACCGATCAAAAAAACTTTCTTAGAACCTGAATCAAGTTGCATTAGCTTATTAGATAGAGATTCAAGCTCGTCAAGGTAAAATCCGCTCTCGGAATGATTAGATGCGTTAATTAAGTGTTCAGCCATATAGATTAGAGAAGAGCCTTGTCTTTCCAGATAAGAGGGTAGTAGAGCCAGGAAAATATATTCTGAAGGGTCTCCATAAAACTTTCTGAAAGTTTTCAAGAAGCTCTCTTCATAAAGATCAAGATTAGTAACATAATGTTTGCTAGTATTGGAGCCAGTGGTGCCACTACTTGTGAAAACGATTTGAGGATCTCGATCTTCGCTCACTATTTTTTTGCTTTTAAAGAATTCAATTGGCAAAAATGGGATAGCTGCAACATTGCTAACATTATCAGGATTTTTTTTCAGATGTACTGAAAATTCCCGGTAAACTTCATTGTTATTGAACTGATATTTGTAAACTTCTAATGCTGTTCTCTCAAAATCAGAATTATTGGAGATCTCAAAAATTTTCTTTTCAAGCATGGGTATTAGAAGTTTTGCTCAAAATTAAGGAATAAAAAAAGCCTCTGAAATAGAAGCCGTTTAAAATTGAAAAGGAAAAAAAATTATTTTACAACCAGCTTTCTTGTTGCCTTTGCTTTACCTTCCTGGATCTTAAGAATATAAATACCTGGAGTCAAGGTTGAAACATCTAATTCTCTACCTCTTAAACGAGCTTTCTGAACAGGTTTTCCCAACACATTATAGATGTCTATGATCTTCTCCTGATTTTTTGTCGAAGAAATATAAACTTTTCCTCCAGTTACAGGGTTAGGATAAATTGACAGACCATCAATAGGAATTTCTGTTCGCTGTGGTGCACGATCAAATTCCTGAGCAGTTGCCGGGGCGGCAATCATCAGGAAACAAACAAGAAAAAAGGTGAATAAGTATTTTTGCTTCATTCTTTTGATCGAGGTTTAGACAAACTTACAAATAAAATTTCAAAAATCTTGCCATAAAATCTAAGTTCCTGGAATTTTTAGAGAAATAAAAAAGGGCTGCGCTTGGCAACCCTTTTATTTTGGCTAATTATTGATATTCAAATTATTATAGCGCTACTCTGTTTTTAGTTTGCCCAGTCAAAAATTGCTACATCTACAGTTGCATCAACCTCATAAGTAGCCTCTAAAGTGGCAGCCATTCCCTCGATTTGAATTCCGGACAGATCTGTTCTGTTGTCATCAGCAATATCAAGGACAGTTTCGTATCCAGTCAAAGATAGACCAGTAATGGTAGCACCAGAATTCTTTTTAAACTGTAAAGCAGTTCCACCAGTTTCAGAAACTGCAGTGAAATTCACGATCTGTGGATTATTGTTTTCACCGTCTGCCTCAATAGCAGTTGAGAAATTTCCGATGGTATGTAACACGTAAGTGTTAGTGATCGTTCCATTCCATCCTTCAGTCCAGTCTACAGCGTCGTCTTCGTTATCTTCCAGGTAGATGTTAGTTACAGAAACAGTTCCTCCGAAAAATTCAACGCCGTCATCTGCACCGTTCAAAATTGCTATATTTTCAATTGTAGTTCCGGAACCAACAGCATAAAGAGAAAGTCCGTTATACTGAGATTCAGGATTGATAGAAGCCCCGGCATCCTTAAGGATAAGATATTCAATAGAACCTGAATTATCGTCTGTAGTAGTACCACCGTATTTAATTCCACCTACTTCAGCTTCAGCATTATTACCTGCGGTAGTTGGAGCATCACCAGCGATCACAAGACCACCCCAGCTTCCAGACTGTCCGGAATTAGACTCCATGATTACAGGATTGCTTTCAGTTCCCTGGATATCTATCATTCCGCCCTTTTGAACTACGATATAGATGCTTGTAGCTTCAGTTTCGCTATCACTTCTTGCAGTGATTCTTGTTCCCGCAGGAATTGTTAGCGTAGCTCCATCTTCTACAGACATGATTCCGCTAAGTACATATTGAGTATTTCCATCTAGGCTAAAATCGGTGTCTATTGAACTTGGCAATACAGATACGGCGCCTCGGTTATCTATCCAGTTGAAAGTAGATGCATCTACTGTTGGAGTACCTGCGTAAGCATTTGCTTTATCAGCATCAGCTCCGTTGATCTGGATATTTGAAAGATCGGTTCTGTTATCATCAGCAATATCTAATGATTTACCGTATCCTGAAAGTGAAAGTCCAGTAATGGTAGCCCCTGAATTCTTTTTGAATTGTAAAGCTGTTCCGCCAGTTGTAGAAACTGCCGTGAAATTATTGATTCTTGGATTATTGTCTTCGCCGTCTGCCTCGATCGCAGTAGAGAAGTTTCCGATCGTGTGAAGTACGTAAGTATTCGTGATAGTTCCGCTCCATCCTTCAGTCCAGTCTACAGCATCATCTTCGTTGTCTTCCAGGTATAGATTAGTTACGGAAACAGTTCCTCCGAAAAATTCTACTCCATCATCAGCTCCGTTGATAATAGCAAGGTTTTGAATGGAAGTTCCTGAACCAACAGCATATAAAGAAAGTCCGTTATATTGAGATTCCGGGTTAATTGAAGCACCGGCATCCCTTAGAACAAGATAGTTAATAGATCCTGAACTATCAGAATCGTCAGTTCCTCCGTAGATAATTCCACCAACTTCGGCCTCAGCATCTGATCCTGCAGTGGTTGAAGCATTACCAGCGATCACAAGACCACCCCAGCTTCCTGCACGATTACTTGCCGCTCTCATAATTACTGGTGAACTGGAAGTACCATTGATCTCAATATTTCCACCTTTTTGAACCACGATATAAACCTCAGTTTCATCACTTGCACTTGAAGTTGCATCGGCTACGATCTCAGTTCCGGCAGGTATTGTTAAAGTCACACCAGATTCAACTGAAAACGTTCCGGTTAGATTGTATGTTTTTGAAGCATCAAGAGTCATGTCTTCCTCAAGAGTCCCATTAAGATCTGTACCTCCTGTTGCGGGAGCATCATCTGTATCGTCTATAAGATCGATGTTTGCATCGTCACTACACGAAGTTGCCATTAATCCTAATGACAATACCGATAAATACAATAGGTTTTTTACGCTTTTCATTTTTGTTGTTTTTGATTTCAAAATTTAATTTGAGTTGTGTTAAAGGTTAATTTATAAGTGGTTAAAATGTATAGCTTACTCCTAATGTCAAGATAGAACCTCTGGTGTATGAGCGCACGGTTTGGTTAGTTTCCGGCAAGTCACCAGACATAGGCTTAATAGCCTGATATCTTTCTATTTCTGGATTAAGTAAGTTCTGTCCTTTAAATTCAAATTCCCAGTTGTCCCCAAGCTGTTTAGACATGATAAGGTCCAGGGTTACAAAACCTTTTTCCATGATCTCATCATTGTAATCCATATCAATCAGGTCAAGATTTGTAGTTTCAGGGTTACCAAGTGCAAAGATCTTGTCTGACGCGTAGGCTCCAACAAGGCTTGCTCTGAATGGGTTTTCTGTTTCTGTGGACACGTTGATAGATGAGTTCAGGATCCAGTCTGAAGCTCCCTGAAGACCTATTTCGTCTTTTCCACCGTATCTGAATGTGTAGTTATATACACCATTATCAAAAACATCTTTCAAGTCTTGTTTATGCCACATTCTGGTGATATTGGTAGAAACCGACATATCCAGTCCTGCTTCATTTTCGTTTTCGATCACATCCATTCTTGCTTCCAACTCCAGCCCGTAGATATTTGCTTCCTCTCCTGCGTTGAAGTAAGAAAAGATCCCGGCAGCACCTCTTTGCTGAGCTTTGTTTATAGGGTCCTTGATCTTTTTGTAAAACCCTGTAAGTGAAAGAAGTTCTCCTGAACTTGGGAAAAACTCGTATTTCAGATCAAGATTATAGTTGTTCGAAGCTTCCAGATCTGGATTACCTTTTGTAACCTGTGCAGTTGGAGAAACATATTCAAACGGAGCAATCTCTTTAAATTCTGGTAGAGTGATCGTTTTACTCGCCGCTAACCTGATGTTTGAATCTTCGTTTGGAGAATATTTCAGGTTAATACTAGGATAAATATTATCATAGATCTTCTGAACATATTTTGGTGCATTTGGAGAATAGTTGTTTACATCAAAAGCTACATCTATCTGGTCTCTCTGATATCTAGCGCCAACATTCAGATTCCAAACATCGTTTCCGTAATTTACAGAAGCGTATCCTGATCCTGATTCAAGAACAGCATTATATCGGTCGGCAGATCTTTCATTGAAATTCAAAAGATCATTATTGAAGTTTTCTGTAGTAAATACTTCGGTTAGGTTATCCAGCGAATTTGGTTTTACAGTGTTGTAGGTTAACTCTTCCGCACCATAGAACCTTGAATAGAAAGTTCGTTCTTTATTACGATAGTTTCCACCGAAAGTCACATTGAAAACTTTTCCTTCTTCATTATCCTCAGCGATAAAGTTGTATTTGTCTTTTATCAGGGCATTCAATTCAGAATCTTCGATCTCCTGAATAGATTTTCTTTGCTGATATTGTCCTGTTTGAGCCAGCTGAATATCTCCTTCTTTAAAGTTGATCTCGTTTCTTATTCGGTTTGGCTCATCTGCATCTACCATGTTATAACCAACGGCCCAGTCAATTTCATTCTTTCCTTCCCACATATCGTGAGAACCGTGCAATTGATTTACCCAAAGTCTCGTTTGTTTGATGTTCTGGTCACGGATGAACTGGTTTAGAGTAGGATCAAAATCATCCTCATCTTCAACTTCTCCCATTCCGTTTCTACCTGCTTCAAAAACCTGGTCTGTTACCTTATTGATGAAAAGACTGGTAACTTTAATTCGGTTATTGTCGTTGAAATCATATCCAAGGTCTAACAATGCCGTGTTATTGTCAGTTTTAGTATAGTTGGTAGCGTCGGTAAATTGATCTTCAAGAATGTTTGCTCTGTAATATTTGAAAACACCTTGATTATATTCAAAAGCAGTAGAATTAGAGGCAGTAAAAAGCACCTTAAAATCTCCAAATTTCTTTCCTGCAGTTAAGGCGTATTTCCTGTTCATTGGGAAAGCGGCATCTTTTGGATCCCAATCCTGGTTATTTAGACTGTATTGAGTAGGGATCAACTGGTCGTAAAATCCGAAATAAACATCATCCTGGTTTGGAGAAACTTTGAAGTCTCCAAACTGACCAACCGCGTTAGTATTAGCTCCAATTTGAAGACCAAGGTCTAATTCACTGGAACCTCTTAATTCTCTGGAGGTGATATCAACGCTTCCCGAAGCCTGGTCTGATGAATTCTGAGCAGCATATGTTTTACTAATACTGATATTCTGAATTACCCTGGTTGGGAAAAGTCCAAGATCGATGTTCTTACGTTCTACATCATCAGATGGAATTGGTAATCCATTCATCGTTGTATACAGATAACGATCTCCAAGACCTCTAACAAAAATATCTCCTGAAGCTTCACTGCTGGAAACTCCGGAGATCTTTGTAGTTGCTGTAGCAGCATCGGATACTCCCAATTTGGCTAATTCCTGAGCTCCGATGCTCTCTTTAATTTCAACTGAATTTTTTTGTTCTACCAGAAGTGCTACTTCAGAATCCCTTCTTGAAACTGTAGTGATCACTACTTCATCTAATGCTGCGGCGCTGGAACCAAGATCTGTATTTACTTCGGTAACTTTTCCTGCTTCAACAACAACATTAGGAACTTCAAGCGTTTCATATCCAACAAAGCTGAATACTACAGTATATGTTCCTGGCTCTAAGTTATCTAGTAGGTATAATCCGTCATAATCTGACGTAGTACCTTTAGCTGTACCTTTTATCAAAACATTTGCAAATGGAAGTGGCTCTCCGCTCATTTCACGGTCAGATAGTTTACCAGCAATAGACCCGGTAGTGCTATCCTGAGCATGCATTACACTTACAATTAATAAGAATGATAGTAATAAGAATTTTTTCATTTTTGTTTTTGCTATAAAATCTCGCTGCAAATAAACGGTGAAGACCCATAAGCGATGTTATCTAAGAATTAATCATTTGTCATTAAAGAGTTAGTTTAATGTTACTAATGTGTTAATGACCTTATAGTTCAAATTATTGGTTAATTTTATGAGCTCTTAACCACATCTTAATACGTTATGAAGAAAAAAGACATTCAGATTTTATTAGTAGATGATGAGCCGGATATCCTCGAAATAGTGGGCTACAACCTCTCTTCTGAAGGTTACGACGTGATCACTGCAGATAATGGTGCAGATGCCGTAAAACTTGCTCGTAAAAAAAAGCCTCATCTAATAATCTTAGATGTTATGATGCCGGAAATGGATGGTATTGAGGCTTGTGAACAGATAAGAAAGATGCCAGACATGGAAGGAACGATCATCGCTTTCCTTACCGCTAGGGGAGAAGATTATTCGCAAATGGCCGGTTTTGATGCTGGAGCTGATGATTACATTACCAAACCCATCAAGCCAAAAGTTCTGGTAAGCAAGGTAAAGGCACTGTTAAGGAGATACCGTGATGAAGAAACGTCAGAAAATGTGGTTAAACTTGGAGATATCACCATTAATCGTGAAGAATACAAAATCGTTCAGAATGGTGAGGAGATGGGATTACCGAGAAAAGAATTTGAATTACTTTCCTTATTAGCTTCAAAACCAGGAAAGGTTTTTACTCGTGAAGATATTCTTGATAATGTTTGGGGCAACGATATTGTAGTTGGAGGGAGAACTATTGATGTTCATATTCGAAAATTACGGGAAAAGATAGGTGATGAAAAGATCAAGACTATTAAAGGAGTAGGCTATAAATTTGTAGTTTAATGTCGCATAAGTTTAAACGTTCATATCGCTTTGCTCTTAGAACCGCCCTTTATATCTGTGTATTTCTTACGGCGATCATGGCTGTTTTTTCACTTTTAGAGATCCAGTCGCTCTGGATCTCCATGCTGATATTTGCTATTTTCTGTTACCTATTCACTTTCCTAATCATTCAGTATAGAGTTGAACGGTTTATCTATCGCAGGATAAAAAAGGTTTACGACAATGTGTCCTTATTAGATTCGAAAACTCTGAGCAGGGATCAGATCACTACAGACATGTCCAGCTTGACCCGTGAGGTGAAAAAATTTGCTGAAGACAAAAAGTTGGAAATTGAAACCTTAAAGGTTAGAGAAGCTTACCGTAAAGAATTCATGGGGAATGTTTCCCATGAGCTTAAAACTCCGTTATTCACCGTTCAAGGATATATACTGACCTTGCTTGATGGTGCGCATAAGGATAAAGCTATCCGTAAAAAATATTTAGCTCGTGCGAATAAAGGGGTCGAAAGGCTCATTTATATAGTAAAAGATCTCGATATGATCACTAAGCTGGAAACCGGGGATCTGCATTTGCGTTATGAGTCTTTTGATATCGTTGAGTTGATTCAGGCTTCTTTTGATCTTCTTGAGATGAAAGCAGCAAAAAAGGAAATTACCCTAACTTTTGATCTTGACTATGAAGAACCAATATATGTAAGGGCAGACCGGGAAAGAATTCAGCAGGTACTTACAAATTTGATCGTGAACTCTATCAAATACGGAAAAAAAGGAGGTACCACCGAGATTAGTATCGAGAATTTGATTAAGAACAAAGTGATCGTTCGGGTTACCGATAATGGGGAAGGAATAGAAAAGGAAAATATTCCGAGACTTTTTGAACGTTTTTACCGAGTTGATAAAAGCGGTTCAAGAAAAGAAGGTGGCTCCGGACTTGGGCTTTCTATTGTAAAACATATCCTGGAAGCTCATGGTGAAAAGATCTATGTGGAGAGTGTTTTTGGTGTAGGAAGTGAATTCTCATTTACCCTCGAAAAAAGAAAAAAGATCCCTGAAGACAACGTGATCCCCGAAATCACTTAAACCTTTGTAATCTTCTATTTTTCGAAGTTGCGTCAGGTCAAAATCTTCCTGTTTACTAAAAGGCGCGATTCCCAATTTAGATAATCTGTTAGCAAGGTATTCCTGTTCGTTTTGTCCCGGCGTGGGAATGAAAAACGCCTTTTTCTCCAGTTTTGCAAGGTCCATCAAAGTAGAGTAACCAGACCTTGATACAATATATTTGCTGGCATTCATAGCTTCCTGAAGAGCTTTTCCATAGAGATTGTTTTTGATATTGATATTGCTATTCGGGAAATCCAGGATCTCATCTGTAAATACCCCCCTTATAAATAGAATCCTGGCTTCTGAATTTCTAAACTCTTTCAGCAAAATAGATTCCAGGATAGAACGTTGAGGTTCAGGTCCGCTTAGAAGTACAAGAAAATCAAAGAATTCAGGCGTATTCCTTTTTTCCATTCGGCTCAAAGGACCGATGTATTTGACATTTTCCGGCATTTTCTTCAAATGTCCCAGGATTCCGCTTAAATTATTCTTTCCGGAAACATCTGGAACCCAGCATTGATCGAACTTGCTAATATATTGCTGATGCAGATAGCTGCTAAGAAAAGATGTGTTTCCACTTAATACATTCAGTTGATGGGTTAGAAAGACATTAGTTCTTAATTTTTTACATCGAACTCCCAGTCTATTATCTGAAATGATGCCTTTGATATTGTATTTTTTAACGATGTCACTGGTTAGCTTTTTTTCTTCGCGAATTGCTTTAACAATCCTGGGACTATCCATGATCATTTTCCATTTAAGGTAAATTCCGTTCTTGGTATATTGAATATTGTAAGAAGGAAGTTCAATATGATTTAAATGCGGGAATTCTTTTTTCAGAAGTTCCAAGGCTGGACCGTCTGAGGCTATAACTGGCTCATAACCATTTAGCTGAAGTTCTCTTATGATGGGAATACATCTGGCAGCGTGACCTAAACCCCAATTTAGCGCAGCCACCAATATTCTCTTCTTTCGCATATTACAAATGTATTCTTATAGACAGCTGGGTGATTTTATTTAATTTTACCAAAATATTAATTTTTAGTGGGAAGCAAGAATAAACTTAAGCGCTTTAAGGAAAACGAGAAATTCGAAAATGTTATCCAGCCTTCCAGGGAAGAGCTAACCGATAATCAATTTGAATTAAAAGGTAAATGGAGCGAAAAATTCTTCAAAAATGATCACCCGGTCGTTCTTGAACTAGGTTGCGGAAAAGGTGAATATACTGTAGAGCTGGCCAGGCAAAATCCTGAAAAGAACTTTATTGGGATAGACATCAAGGGAGCAAGATTCTGGCGTGGCGCCAAAACGGCACTGGAAGATGGATTAAGTAATGTGGCTTTTATTCGAACTCAAATAGAACTTATTGAATATATTTTTGCAGCTGGTGAGGTTAGTGAGATCTGGATCACCTTTCCAGATCCGCAGATCAAGTATAAAAGAACCAAGCACAGGCTCACCAATACCGAATTTCTTCAGAGGTATAAAAACATTCTGAATGCAGAGGGAATAATGCATTTAAAAACCGATTCTGAATTTATGCATGGCTATACCCTTGGCCTCTTGCATGGTGAAGGTCACGAGGTGTTGTATGCGCATCACGATATCTATTCAAATGAATATTCACCAAAAGAGGTAACAGGTATTCAGACTTTCTACGAAAAACAGTACCTTGAAAAAGGAAAACCGATTACGTATATTCGATTTAAGATTAATTAAGGGGTATTGGAAGAAACAAAACTTTTCCTAATTACTTATCTGGCCGCTTTTATTGGAGTGGTTCCGCCTGGTTTAGTGAATATGACCGTTGCTAAAACCTGCGTGGAAAAAGGTAAGAAAAATGGGTTTTATGTAGCGATAGGAGCGGCAATCGTAATTTTGATCCAGGCTTTTATCGCGGTTCTCTTGGCTAAATACATTTTTGATCATCCTTTTATTCGTAGAATGTTGTTGAGAGCCGGGCTGGTGGTTTTCTGCATTCTGGCCGTATATTTCTTTATTCAGGCACGACACAAAAAAGGGATCAATCATAATCGTCAGAAAGCGAATGCGAACAGTGTTTTTAAAGGAATGCTGATCGCCGCGTTAAATGTGTTTCCAATCCCGTATTTTGTAGCTATCGCCGGAACCATGAATCTTAGCGGTGGTATGGAATATGACTGGTCTTTGATCATTTCCTTTGCTCTGGCTGCCTGTGCAGGTAGTTTTACCTCGCTTTATATATATGTGGTGCTTTTCGATAAAATTGAAAAGAAAGCCGAATCTTTTGCGAAATATTCCAATTATTTCATGGCAGGCCTGATGCTCGTTTTAATTATCGTGGCACTGGTAAGAATTTTTAATTCCTAATGAGCGATAATTCCGGATTTTTTGAAAGAGTTTACGAGGTGTGTAAACTTATTCCCCGGGGCCGGGTAACTTCTTATGGCGCTATCGCCAAATATCTTGGGGCTGCAAAAAGTGCGCGTATGGTAGGTTGGGCAATGAATTCTTCCCACAACCTGGAAGACATTCCAGCTCACAGAGTAGTAAATCGTAACGGAGTTCTAACCGGCAAACATCATTTTGGTGGAACTAATGCTATGCAACAATTGCTGGAAGAAGAAGGTGTGCCTGTAAATGATCTTCAGATCGTGGATTTCGAGAAATATTTCTGGGACCCAATGAAAGAGCTTCCCTAACAAATTAGCCGATTTCAAGCTATAATTTCCACCTATTACCACATAAATCTAAAATGGCTAAATTCTTCGTATTCTTAGCTTTTCCACCTATATTTGCATTTAGAATCAGTCTACATAAGCAAAAGAATCTGATTAAAATTCATATATGAAATTAGACAGAAAAGAGATTTTAAAGGCCCTGGAAACCATATCTGTAGCAGGTGAAGGAAGTAATATGGTTGAAAGCGGCGCAGTTCAAAATGTAATGACTTTTGGCGACGAGGTTGTTGTTGATCTTGTTTTAAGTACACCGGCACTTCATATCAAAAAAAGAGCTGAAGTGGATGTGATGAAGGTAATTCACGAGAAGGTTTATGAAAAGGCCAAGGTTAAAGTAAATATTAAAGTGCAGGCTCCAGAAAAGAAAAAGCCTGAGATCAAAGGAAAAGCAATTCCCGGGATCAAGAATATTATTGCGGTTGCTTCTGGAAAAGGTGGAGTAGGAAAATCTACTGTAACTTCAAACCTTGCGGTAACACTTTCTAAAATGGGCTTTAAAGTTGGTATACTGGATGCGGATATTTATGGTCCGTCAACCCCAATGATGTTCGACGTGGAAGCTGAAAAACCGCTTTCAGTTAACGTTAACGGAAAGTCTAAAATGAAGCCTGTTGAGAATTATGGTGTAAAGATTCTTTCTATAGGTTTCTTTACCAAGCCTAATCAAGCAGTAGTGTGGAGAGGACCGATGGCAGCAAAAGCATTAAATCAAATGATTTTTGATGCAGATTGGGGTGAGCTGGATTTCATGCTGATAGATCTTCCTCCGGGAACTGGTGATATTCACCTATCTATTATGCAATCATTGCCAATAACGGGTTCTGTGATTGTAAGTACTCCTCAAAATGTTGCTTTGGCAGATGCTAAAAAAGGAGTGGCTATGTTCCAGCAGGAAAGTATCAACGTACCTGTTTTAGGGATCATCGAAAATATGGCTTATTTTACACCTGAAGAATTACCGGAAAATAAATACTATATTTTTGGAAAGGAAGGAGCGAAAAATTTGTCTGAAGATCTTAAAGTTCCATTCCTTGGAGAAATTCCACTGGTACAGAGCCTGAGAGAATCAGGGGATATAGGTAGACCTGCAGCTCTGCAAACGGCAACTCCTTTGGAGAGCGCTTTTGAAGGAATTACCAGAAATATGGTGCAGGAAACCGTAAACAGAAACAAGGATCTGCCTCCAACTGAAGCCATTAAAATTACCACAATGGCCGGATGTAGCGCTGTTAATAAGAAATAAATGACGAGCGAAGAAGTTAAAATAAATGTTGAGAAGGCTTTGGCCGAAATCCGACCATTTCTTGAAAGTGATGGAGGGAATATCTCATTAGTTTCCATTGAAGATGATCGCCTGGTAAAGGTCCAGCTTGAAGGAGCATGTGTTGGCTGTACGGTTAACCAGATGACTTTGAAGAGTGGCGTGGAAATGACCATTAAAAAGTATGTACCCCAAATTGAGAAGGTGGTAAATGTTGAGAGATAGTCTGCCAGCCTTTTAATGAATTGAAGCATGATTAAAACTGATATACTTATCATAGGCGCTGGGCCAACAGGTCTTTTTGCCGTATTTGAAGCAGGATTATTAAAACTGAAATGTCATCTTATCGATGCACTTCCGCAGCCGGGAGGTCAGTGTTCCGAAATATATCCAAAGAAGCCTATTTACGATATTCCGGGTTTTCCGGAAGTTCTTGCTGGAGATCTAGTAGATAACTTGATGGAACAGATTAAACCTTTCGAGCCTGGTTTTACTCTGGGAGAAAGAGCTGAAACTATCGATAAGCAGGAAGATGGAAGTTTTATCGTAACAACCAGTAAAGGTACCAAGCATCACGCTCCGGTAGTAGTGATCGCTGGCGGGCTTGGTAGTTTTGAGCCAAGAAAACCGCCTATTCCTTCTATTAAAGATTATGAAAATAAAGGTGTTGCTTACATTATCAGGGATCCTGAAGTTTACAGAGATAAAAAAGTTGTGATCGCCGGGGGAGGAGATTCAGCATTAGACTGGAGTATATTCCTTGCTGATGTTGCTTCTGAAGTTTCTTTGGTGCATCGTAGAAAAGATTTTCGTGGAGCTTTGGATTCAGTAGAAAAAGTAGAGGAACTTTCAAAAATTGGAAAGATCAATCTTATTACTGATGCTGAGGTTGTTGATTTGAAAGGAGATGATGAGCTAGAATCAGTAGTAATTCGTCATAAAGATAAAGCCAGAGATGAAGAGATCAAGGATACAGATCATTTTATTCCATTATTCGGATTGTCGCCAAAATTAGGACCTATTGCGAATTGGGGACTGGAAATTGAAAAGAACGCGATCAAAGTTGATAATGCTTATGATTATCAAACCAATATCCCTGGAATTTACGCCATCGGGGATGTAAATACCTATAAAGGAAAATTAAAGCTTATTCTCTGCGGATTCCATGAGGCAGCTATCATGTGTCAGAGTGCCTATCAGCGTATTAATCCTGATAAGAAATATGTGATGAAATATACTACGGTGAGTGGTGTAAGCGGTTTCGACGGAAGTAAAAAAGAAGCAAAAAGAGAAGTAGTAAAAAGTATAAATTAGCAGGATAGTCATTCTGAAATAAGTTCAGAATGATGATATTTAAGTTTATAGTAAATATATGTCAGACGTTAAAATCACCATTATAGACCGCGATGGAGAAGCTCACGTAGTTGATGCGCCCACAGATATGAATATGAACCTGATGGAGGTGATCCGTTCGTTTGAATTGGCACCAGAAGGAACGATCGGGATTTGTGGTGGAATGGCTATGTGCGCTTCCTGCCAATGTTATATTCTGAATTTTGAACATATGCTTCCTGAAAAAAGTTATGAGGAAGAAGATATGCTGGATCAGGCCTTTTTTGTGGAAGAGAATAGTAGGCTAAGTTGTCAGATACCCATCACCTCCGGGCTTGATGGTCTCGAGGTAAGAATTGCTCCGGCTTCGGAATAAGAAGATTATATACAAAGAAAAAATCCTGAATATTTATCCAGGATTTTTTTATGCTTTAAATTAAATATTTCAAGCTGGCTCCAGCTGAGATTTAGCTTCTATTTCAGCTTCAATTCCATCCCAGAGCTTCAGTCTGCTTTCCAGTGATTTTTTCGCTGTATCTATCACTTCCTGCCACTTTCTTTCATCATTTTCACAAAGCTCCTCTACCATTTTAAATGCCATAGGTCCATGCTCATCTCCGTCTAGCTCGATATGTCTATCAAAATAATATTTGAACAAACTCAAATCGTCTTCAGGAAAGTTTTGCTGCACTTTCTCAATGATCGATGAGAACATGTCTGGAATTAATCCCTCTCGTCCAAAGGTGAATGCTGATGCGATCTTGTGGGGTTCCCTGCTATATACAACTTCAAAAGTATGTTTTAGAAATTGCTTGATACTAATAGGAAGTTTGCTTGTAGCAATGATCAGGAAGATGTCGGTGCCGTGTGTAACTTGCATGAGTAGATCTTCAACTTTCGCTTTGTCTGCTCCTGCGGCCGTCATTGCATCCAAGTACATTTCAAAATGGCTTTGCCTTTCTCCCTTCATATTAATGTCGGTTTCTTCAGCAAGAACGATTTCATTAATAAGATATCTTGTTTCCGGATTTCCAACGGGTAACCATGGATTAGTGGTTTTGGTTAGTCTCTCCTGCAATGCTGTAAGCAAAGACATAAAATCCCATACGGCAAATACATGATGCTCCATAAAGATTTGAAGCTGCCTGGGTGAATTGATCTTTTTGTATAAAGAATGATTAATTAACTGGTTGGTTAGAGGCTCTAAACTTTCGTTTATCTCTTTAATCATAATTTCTTCAATTTTTTTGCAAAGTTAAATGCTGATAGGCTATTTAGAAAATCTTAGAGGGTTTTTATAGCTTGTTTAACTCAGAAAATCAGCCTTTTGAGGTATATTAAAAATATGGCTTCTGAAATTGAAGAAATTATAAATGTGATCGTATTCTATTCTAATAAATCCAAAGATTATTTAAGAGTGGAAGGCGTGGTGGCCAAACGGCCAAAGCCTTTAAAGAAAAAATGCTGCGAAAAATATAAAAAGGGCAAACGTTGTAAACGTTGCCCCTGCTTTGATCTTTTATAGTTTAACAAATATCTTCACAAACCTGTTTTAATTTTTGAAGTGCTTTGGGCCAGGTTTTACTAAAGTAGTCTATCCAATCATCTTCAGTATCCATTTCTACTTTTAGCAAAGTTGATCCATCTTTTTCTTCGAAATAATAATTCTCATAAAGTTTTTTCTCAAAGGGAGTTTCCTTGCCTTTTTCAATCATTCCAAGATGTGTGATGCTTACAAATTAGCGGGTTCCATTTTCGCAATCTCACTTTGCATTCCTGCCTTCTCGCCATCTTCGGTTTCTCCAAGAAATAAAATTTTGCTGCCTTCTTCCCATGTGCCTTCATAGTGTGAGGTTGGGTTCAATTCTGCAGTCCATTTGCGATAATGCTCTTTATCAAGCATTAGAGAAAATACCTCATCCCTGGGGCAATCAATCTAAATTTGAAAATAAACTTTTTTCATATTATTTGAATTTAAAATGCGGCATGTCCTGTAATATCCATTCCTGTGATCAAAAGATGAATATCGTGAGTGCCTTCGTAAGTGATTACACTTTCAAGATTCATCATGTGTCTCATGATGCTATATTCACCGGTAATTCCCATACCACCAAGAACCTGTCTTGCTTCTCGTGCAATTTTAACGGCCATTTCCACATTGTTTCTTTTCGCCATGGAGATCTGTGCAGAAGTAGCTTTTCCTTCATTTCTTAGGGTCCCCAATCTCCACGCCATTAATTGAGCTTTGGTAATCTCAGTGATCATCTCTGCCAGTTTTTTCTGTTGAAGTTGTTTTGAAGCAATTGGCACACCAAATTGTTCTCTTTCTTTGGCATATCTCAGGGCCGTATCATAACAATCCATAGCAGCTCCAATCGCTCCCCAGGCAATTCCGTAACGTGCAGAGTCAAGACATCCAAGTGGCGCTCCTAATCCAGATTTGTTAGGCATCAGGTTTTCTTTTGGAACTTTTACATTGTCGAAAATAAGTTCTCCGGTAGCGCTGGCACGAAGTGACCATTTGTTGTGAGTTTCCGGGGTAGTAAAACCTTCCATACTTCTTTCCACGATCAGTCCGTGAATTCTGCCTTCTTCATTTTTAGCCCAGACTATAGCGATATCTGCGAAAGGAGAGTTGGAGATCCACATTTTGGCTCCATTCAATAAAAAATGATCTCCTTTGTCTTTGAAATTTGTGGTCATTCCTCCTGGATTCGAGCCATGATCTGGTTCGGTTAATCCAAAACAACCAATCATTTCTCCGGAGGCCAGTTTTGGAAGAAATTTCTTTTTTTGCTCTTCAGTACCATATTTGAAAATTGGATACATCACTAAAGAAGATTGAACTGAAGCAGTTGAACGAATTCCGCTGTCTCCACGCTCAATTTCCTGCATGATCAAACCATAAGAAATCTGGTCTAAACCTGCGCCGCCATATTCTTCTGGAATATATGGTCCAAAAGCCCCAATTTCAGCAAGTCCGTTTAATAATTGTTTTGGAAATTCAGCTTTTTGTGCTGATTCTTCTATAATTGGTGAAATTTCACGCTTAACAAACTCGCGCGTGGCATCACGTACCATTTTATGTTCATCTGTCAACAGCTCATCAAGATTGTAATAATCAGGAGCCTGGAAAAGATCTGGTTTCATTTTGTGTAGTGTTTCCAACAAATGTAACCAAGTCTTTTATGAGAAGCAATCTTTTATTCGGAGTTTGATTTTGAATCGATTCCTAAAGCTGAACTCGTTTCAGTAAGTATTATGAGAGCCTGAACAGAGTTCAGGGTGACGATTCCAGACTGAGATTTATAACTTTATATAAAAATCTTTAACCAGAGCCTTAAATTCGTCAGTGTAATTATGCCTGGAAATTTCCAGGATTAGTTCATCGATTTCCGGTTCTATTTTCTCGAAACCAAAACTAATCAGGCTTCTTTTGATTGGTGATGCTGCCGTGCCTCTAACCCTCGTGATTTTAATAGGGAATAAGTTATGGGAATTGGCTATTTCAATTGCTTTGTTATCTTCCGCAACAGGAATAATTAGGTCAAAATGTCCTTTTGCTGAAAGTAGGAGAGACGCTCCTGCTATGAGTTCTTCTAATGGAAGTGCATCTGCAAACCTCGCCTGATCACGATTTTCATCGCCAGTTTTATAATCTTCAGAATAGAAAGGCGGATTAGAAATAATGAGGTCATATTTTTCCTCATCCTGCATTTCGTCTACAAATTCATCAAAAGCTGCATGGTAACAGAAAAGACGATCGCCCCAATCACTTTTTTCAAAATTTTCTACCGCCTGCTCATAAGCATTTTCTTCGATCTCTATTGCGTCTACGAGTTCAGCATCAGATCTCTGTGCCATCATTAAGGCGATAAGCCCGGTCCCGGTGCCAATATCCAGAATACTTTCAGGCTGATGATCAAGAGACGACCATGCTCCCAGAAGAACTCCATCGGTTCCTATTTTCATGGCGCAGCGATTCTGGTCTACGCTAAACTGTTTGAATTGAAATGGTTTTTGAGACATTTAATAGAAGATTTTAGGCATCCTGAAACAAGTTCAGCTTGATGATGCAAAAATAGGGTATAAAAAAAGAGGTTTTAAATGAATAAAACCTCTTTTCTAAAATTATATTGAATAAACTTATCCTAAAGCTACTCTTTCAAATCCTACAACTTCAAGGTCGCTATCTACAGATTTAACGTAATCTGCAACGCTTTGCTTGTTGTCTTTGATGTACGCCTGGTGCACCAAAGTGTTATCTTTAAAGAAACGCTGAAGTTTTCCCTGAGCGATTTTGTCAAGCATGTTTTCTGGCTTTCCTTCTTCTCTCAAAGTGTCTTTAGCGATCTCGATCTCTTTATCGATAGTTGCCTGATCAACACCGTCTTCGTTAAGAGCAACCGGGTTCATCGCAGCAGCCTGCATAGAAACGTTCTTAGCAGCTTCTTCAGCGCCATCTACATTCTTAGAAAGACCTGTAAGAACAGCGATCTTGTTACCAGCGTGGATGTAAGATCCTACGAATGGAGCTTCTAAAGTTTTGAATGCACCGATCTCGATCTTCTCACCGATAACTCCTGTTTGCTCAGTAAGTTTGTCTTTTACAGTGATCCCTTTGTAATCTGCAGCTAATAATTCTTCTTTTGAAGAATAGTTCAGTGCCATATCAGCGAAATCATTAGCTAATTTGATGAAGTCATCATTTTTAGCAACGAAGTCTGTCTCACAGTTTAGAGAGATGATCACACCTTTAGTGTTGTCTCCGTTTACCTGTGCGATAGCAGCTCCTTCAGAAGATTCTCTGTCGGCTCTTTTTGCAGCAACTTTCTGACCTTTCTTACGAAGCAGTTCGATTGCAGCGTCAAAATCACCATCAGCTTCAACTAATGCTTTCTTGCAGTCCATCATTCCTGCACCAGTAGCTTTTCTTAATTTATTTACTTCAGCGGCGGTTATCTTAGCCATAATATTGTCTTTTATTTAAAAAAGTCGTTTAGAAACTCACTGTAAAGGAAGAAACTAAACGACTTTTAGATTTTATGAAAACGTTATTTTATTCTTCTTCGTTAGATGATTTTGCTTTATCTAAAGTTTCGCTTTTAGATTCAAGCCTTACATCTTTCTTAGCTTCTTTCATTGCCTTTTTATCTTCGGCATCTTTTGAAGGAACTTCAGCTTTCTTCTCCTTTTTAGCTTTAGGAGCTTTGTCCTCTTTTCCTTCTTTTGAAGCTTTCTCTTCTTTCTTCTTAGAGTCTTTGTTAGACTTTCTTTCAGAAAGACCTTCTACGATAGAATCTGCAACATAAGAAACAACTTTGCTAATAGATTTAGAAGCATCGTCGTTAGATGGAATTAAATAATCAACCTCACGTGGATCGGAGTTGGTATCTACCATCGCAAAAATTGGAATGTTTAGTTTTTGTGCTTCTTTGATCGCGATGTGCTCACGTGTAGTATCTACAACGAAAAGCGCAGCTGGAAGTCTTGACATGTCTGCGATAGAACCTAAGTTCTTTTCTAGCTTAGCTCTAAGACGATCTACCTGTAAACGCTCTTTTTTAGAAAGAGAGTTAAAAGTTCCGTCTTTCTTCATTCTATCAATAGAAGCCATTTTTTTAACAGCTTTACGGATAGTTACGAAGTTTGTAAGCATACCACCAGGCCAACGCTCAGTGATATAAGGCATGTTTGCTTTTTCAGCCTGTTCAGCAACGATCTCTTTCGCTTGTTTCTTTGTAGCTACGAAAAGGATCTTTCTTCCGCTTGCTGCGATCTTTGCAAGAGCATCACCTGCTTCCTGCATTTTAGCAGCACTTTTATATAAGTTGATGATGTGGATTCCGTTACGCTCCATATAAATGTATGGGGCCATGTTCGGGTTCCAACGTCTGGTTAAGTGTCCAAAATGAACACCAGCATCAAGTAATTCTTTTACTTCTACTTTGTTTGCCATTTTTGTAATAGTTTACGTTCTGTTGAGATAGCAACATCCAGGTGGCTACTTTTCAGTACGGCCCTGGCTGTTTAGATGCTAAACTAACTTCTGCCCGGCAGGGACAGAATAACAACAAAAAATTAATTTTTTTATGAACTTCCCGGAAATCAATCCGGTAATAAGATTAACGTTTAGAGAACTGGAATTTCTTACGGGCTTTCTTCTGACCGAATTTCTTACGTTCTACCATACGTGGATCTCTTGTAAGAAGACCTTCTGGCTTAAGAGCGCCATGGTTTTCCTGGTCTAGCGCTACCATAGCTCTGGATAGTGCAAGACGGATTGCTTCAGCCTGTCCAGTGATACCACCACCGTATACGTTAATTTTAACGTCGAAGTTTCCTTCGTTTTCGGTTAGCATCATTGGCTGGTTCACTTTATATTGAAGTGTTCCAGTTGTGAAGTAATCTTTAAGGTCTTTCTTGTTTACAGTAATGTTTCCTTTTCCTTCTGAAACATATACACGGGCCACAGCTGTTTTTCTACGGCCAATTTTGTGAATTACCTCCATTACTTAACGTCGTTTAAGTTAATAGTTTTAGGTTTTTGAGCTTCGTGATCGTGTTCAGATCCAACATAAACCTTTAAATTTCTGAATAGGTCTGCTCCAAGTTTGTTCTTAGGAAGCATTCCTTTGATTGCCTTTTCGACAAGTCTCTCAGGACTTTTTTCGAATAATTCGGCAGCCGTTAGACTTTTTTGCCCACCCGGGTGGCCTGTGTGACGGATGTATTCTTTCGCGTCCCATTTCTTTCCGGTCAAGTTGACTAATTGTGCGTTTAAAACAATAACATTGTCTCCGCAGTCAACGTGTGGGGTGAAGTTAGGCTTGTGCTTTCCTCTTAGTAGGTATGCTACTTTAGAAGCAAGACGACCTAAATTTTGTCCTTCAGCATCTACCACAACCCATTCTTTGGTTCTGGTGGCTTTGTTAGCCGATACTGTTTTGTAACTTAATGTGTCCACACCAATTGATTTTACTAATTATTAAACATTCCAATCCCATTTACCCGAATCTCAATCGGGAAAACAGGGGTGCAAATGTACAATTATAAATTCTAATAGCAAATAGCGAAAAGATTATTTTATTTGCTTTGAAAGGCTTGATTCTCAGTCAAATCTACGGCAGTACATTTTTTCATCCAAATCCTTTTTTTGTGATGAATGCATTTGTAAGTGGTTTCAATGACAAATGGTATTATTCAACTTAATTTTAGCCGATAAAAAACGTTAAAAATCGATTAACGTCAATTTTGATGTTAAAAAAGTCATAAAATAAATACTTGTTATTTAGTTTTGTAGCGAAAATCTAAATGCCCTATGAGAATGAATAACCTACTTAAGGTTAAAGCTTTAGCTAGCTTTGGCCTGATCATCCTGGCTACGGCTAGCTGTAGCAAGGATGAAATGTCTATGGACTCCCAATTGAAGGTGAGTAATGCAACTGCCGTTACTGCGAATGATATGATTGGTCATTGGCAACTTACCGGAATGATGGCCGATACAGCCGTGGATTTAGACGACGATACAGTATTCAGTAAAAATTTACTGGATGAAACCGATTGTTTTAACACAATGAGTATAACATTTGATGCTGATAATACGTTTGTAACTAACAACGCACAGATGACATTCGAATCTGGAACCGGGGAAAATAAATTTTCCTGCCTTTCAGATAGAATGGATAGCGGCGATTGGGAAGTTAGTAATGACAGTTTGATTTTGAAAATGGTGATCAATGGTGCTACCTATGAGCATAAGAAACTGATCAATCTGGAAACAAATAAGTTTTCTTTTGAAGTCACCAAAATCGAGTCAAATCAATATGTGAATGATCCTGGAAATACACAGGCTTCACCAATAAGAATTTTAGAACTTGAGTATACTAAATCCTAGTATATCAATCTAATTGTAGTTTTAGTGTTAGTTTGAAAAACCTCGCAGGTGAATCTGCGAGGTTTTTTTATTTGAAATTATATGGTTTCTTGAGAAATCGCCGCTTTTGTCAATAGTCTTGGTTAAGGTTGAATATTCAGATGAATTTTCTAACCAAAGCGCTTGAGGATTCATAATTTAGTAGTGATCAGAAAAGGAGATCTAGCTATTTAATGCGGACTCCCTTACTTGTAAACGAAAGTCCCTGTTGCCCCGAAGTTGAGATCATTACTCCTTCGAATAATGGTTCCGGAGAAGTTTCTTTCGTAGACCATTCAAAGATGAAATTTGCACCGGTTCCGCCCTCCATATCAGTTTCGTCTACCACGATCTCTACAGTTTCCATTGGTGCGATAAAAATTGGATGGTCAAAATAGATACGAATAGGTTCTCCTTTGGTATTGAAATATTCAGCTTTATCGATATAAATCGTGTCTTTCATATCAACATTTCTCATGCTTACCGTAGAAGTAAGATTATGTGTCCTGTGTTCTGTCTGGCTATATATTTCTGAATAAACCGAAAGATATGATTGTCCTTTCCTTAAAGAATCGGTCACAGAATTTTCTACTCCGCGAGCCTCCCAGTCTACTGGATCATAAGAACTGATGTTTTTTTGATCCTCACATGAAGAAGCAAATGCGGCAAGAAGTATGAGTAAAATTCCCTTTTTCATAATCCTTAATTAATGTGCTTCCAGCCAGTTTTCTCCAATTCCAAGATCTACATCTAACGGAACTTCCAGTTTATAAGCGTTCTCCATTTCGGATTTGATCATTTTCTTCACTTTTTCCAATTCCTCTTTGTGCGCATCGAATACCAATTCATCATGCACCTGAAGAAGCATTTTGGTCTTGTAATTCTCTTCTTTCAGTTTTTTATGAATATTGATCATGGCAAGTTTAATGATATCTGCAGCGCTTCCCTGTATCGGAGCGTTCACAGCATTTCGTTCTGCGGCACCACGAACAACCTGGTTTCGGGAATTTATGTCTTTCAAATACCTTCGTCTTCCAAGAATTGTTGATACATATCCGTTCTGACGGGCAAATTCCACCTGATCTGCAATGAAATTGCTCAATTTTGGATAGGTCCTATAATAGGTGTCTATTAATTCTTTTGATTCACTTCTGGAAAGTGAGGTTTGGTTACTCAATCCAAATGCAGAAACACCGTAGATGATCCCGAAATTCACAGTTTTCGCATTGCTTCTCTGCTCACGTGTTACTTCTTCTAACGGAACGTTGAAAACTCTAGCAGCAGTAGAAGCGTGAATGTCTTCCCCATTCTTAAAAGCCTGGATCATATTATCTTCTTCGCTCAAAGCTGCGATAATTCTAAGTTCTATCTGTGAATAATCGGCAGCAAGCAAAACGTAATTTTCATCCCTAGGAACAAAAGCCTTTCTAACCTGTCTTCCTCTTTCAGTCCTGATCGGGATATTTTGAAGATTAGGATTATTCGAGCTTAATCTTCCTGTAGCCGCAGTTGTTTGTACATAATCTGTATGCACGCGACCGGTGGTTTTTTCAACCTGGTTTGGTAGCGCATCTACATAAGTGTTCTGCAGTTTTACCAGCCCACGGTAATCAAGTACATGTTGCACAATATCATGTTCGGCGGCAAGTCCGGAAAGCACATCTTCGCTGGTTGAGTACTGTCCCGTCTTGGTTTTTTTCGGCTTCTTGGAAAGTTCCATTTTTTCAAATAGAATGATCCCGAGTTGCTTTGGAGAGCTGATCAGGAATTCTTCTCCGGCCGCTTCGTAAATCTTTGTTTCAAGATCTTTAATGTCTTTAGCCAATGCTTCGGAAAGCGATTTCAGGTATTTCTCATCAAGTCTGATGCCTTCTAATTCCATATCTGCCAATACCTGAACTAATGGAATTTCGATATCATCAAACAACTTCCTGGTTTCAGCTTCTTCTAATTCCTTTTCGAAAAAGTTTTTTAGCTGAAACGTAATATCGGCGTCTTCAGATGCATATTCGGTTTGCTTGTCAAGATCAACATCTCTCATGTTGCCCTGATTTTTACCTTTCTTACCGATCAATTCTGAAATTGGCTGAGGAGTATAGTTGAGATAGGTTTCCGCCAACACATCCATATTATGGCGCATATCAGGGTTGATCAGGTAATGCGCGATCATGGTGTCAAAAAGCGGACCTTTCACTTCCACATTGTATTTGTCTAAAACCTCAATATCATATTTCAGGTTTTGACCTATTTTTTCAATTTTATCATTTTCGAAAAACTCTCTCAGCTCCTCGATCAATTTTTGTGCTTCTTCTTTTTCTTCCGGAAACGGTATATAAAATCCTTTTCCAGCTTCCCATGAGAATGCGATTCCCACCAATTGGGCCTCCAGCGGATTGAGACTGGTAGTTTCAGTATCAAAACAAACGCTCTTCTGTTTCAGCAGTCTTTCAATAAAGATCTTTCGCGCCATTTCAGTTTTAAGCAATTGATAAAAATGAGGTGTGTCTGATAGATTGGTTCTGGAAGAAGTTCTTTCGATCTCTTCACCGTCACCTCCAAATAATGAGAATTGACCTGCTCCCGCAGTTGCCTGTGCGTTCTTTTTGGCAGAAGGAGAATTTGTCACCTGGGTTTGAGGTGTGTCTTCCTCTCCGCTGAAAAGTTTAATGAACTGATCTTTAAGTCTTCGGAATTCCAATTCATCAAATATCTCCTGAACTTTTTCACCGTCAGGCATCGAAAGCTCGTAATCCTCAGCATGAAATTTAACGTCACAATCGGTGAATATGGTGGCAAGTTTTTTAGAAAGGCGTCCCAATTCAGCATTATCGATCACTTTTTCTTTCATCTTTCCTTTCAGATCATCTGTATTTTCCAGAAGACCTTCCATGCTGCCATATTTTTTGATGAATTTTTTAGCGGTCTTTTCACCAACCCCGGGAAGTCCAGGGATATTGTCTACAGAATCACCCATCATTCCTAGGAAATCGATCACCTGCTCCGGTCTTTCCACTTCAAATTTCTTCTGAACTTCAGGAATTCCCCAGATCTCGATACCATTCCCCATTCGGGCCGGGCGGTACATAAAGATGTTCTCAGAAACCAGCTGGGCAAAATCCTTATCTGGTGTAACCATATAAACCTGGTAATTCTCTTTTTCAGCCTGTTTCGCCAGTGTACCAATGATATCATCGGCTTCCATCCCGGCGCATTCCACAACCGGAATATGCATGGCTTTAAGAATATCCTGAATAATAGGAATTGCTTCGCGAATTGGCTCCGGAGTTTCATCGCGGTTCGCTTTATATTCTGAAAACATTTCAGTCCTGGCCTCGCTGCCATCTTTATCGAAACATACGGCTAAATGGTCTGGCTTTTCCCTTCTGATGACATCAAAAAGTGAATTGGTGAAACCCATGATCGCAGACGTATTGAATCCTTTGGAATTGATCCTAGGATTTTTAATAAAGGCGTAATATCCGCGGAAAATTAAAGCGTATGCGTCTAGTAAAAAAAGGCGTTTTTGATCGGCCATCTGAATTATTTAAATATAAATTTGAGAATATTTCAAAACTACAAAGATAAAATCACTCCTGCTTAAAGTAAAACGGGATAAATCCCCGATTTATGAATCTAAATAGGATTCGCTGGGATTGTTGGTGCTTTCTCCTTTATGAAACTTAGCATAGCTGAAACCTTTATGAATACAGTAAGATCCTATTTCGCCTTTTTTATTCATTGCGACATAAGCGATCTGAAAATCTTTATGATTCGGAGCTTTTTCAACTGTTCTCATCACTGCTTCCTTGCAGGCTTCCTGTGGGGATTTTCCCTGACGCATCAATTCTACGATCAAAAAACTTCCAACACTTTTCATGATGGCTTCACCCATTCCCGTTCCCACGGCACCACCAATTTCGTTATCCAGGAACAAACCTGCACCAATGATCGGAGAATCTCCCACGCGGCCATTCATTTTATAAGATAAACCTGAAGTAGTGCAGGCTCCGGCGATATCTCCATTTTCATCCATACAAAGCATTCCTATGGTATCGTGATTTTCAATATTTATGATGGGTTTATATTCTTTGTGCTCCAGCCATTCTTTCCATGCCTTTTCAGATTCTTCGGTGAGAAGATTTTTTTTCTTGAATCCCTGCTGAATAGCGAATTGTAAGGCTCCTTCTCCAGCAAGCATCACATGAGGAGTTTCTTCCATTACCTTACGCGCTACAGAAACGGGGTGAGCAATTTCCTTGAGGTAAACCACTGCACCGGCATTTCCATCAGGAGACATGATACAGGCATCCAAAGTAACATTTCCATCCCTGTCTGGAGCTCCGCCGTCACCAACTGTGGAATTTTTGAGATTCGCTTCTTCAACCATCACGCCTTTTTCAACAGCATCAAGGGCCGAGCCTCCTTTTTCTAAAATGCTTCCGGCCATTTTCGTGGCATTCTGAAAGTTCCAGGTCGCCACCGCAACTGGATATTTTTGAGTCATATTAAATTCTTTTAAAATGGGTTTAGAAAATAGGGAAGGACTGGTGCTTAAAGCAGCTCCCGCTATTCCAGTATTCTTTATGAAATTTCTTCTTTTCATTTTTCAGCTATACTTGCTATAAATATAGGTGTTGCATACACCGAAACAAAACCGAAATCTGGCAATTACTAAAGTCTAAAATACCATCAGTTTAAATTATCGTTAATCGTAATTATCGAAAAGGCTTAAGGCTTATCTTCGTGAAAAATTTCTTCAATGCGTTGGTTCATCCTCATAGCCATATTCCTGGTTATTGATTTATATGCTTATCAGGCTTTAAGAGTCTTTTCAAAAAATATCTGGGTTGCTGTAATTTACTTTTTTATCTCGGCAATTGTAATAGCGAATTTAATCTATCAGTTTAATCAACCTGCTCCAAATGATGGTTTTGGAGGTGGTCGTGGGTATGCAATTGGAATTTTCCTGGCGTTTTTCGTCGGAAAGATCGTGCTTTCCATAGTGATGCTTGGTGAAGATATCGTTAGAATTCCCATGGCAGGATTTGAAAAATTCTTCGGCAATTCAGAAAATTTTGAGATGCCCTCGCGAAGAAAATTTATTAGCACCATTGCGATAGGGCTGGCAGCCATACCTTTTGCAGGATTGTTGTATGGAATGTATAAGGGAAGGTATAATTTCAGAGTATTGAGATATACCTTATATTTTGAAGATCTTCCTGATGCTTTTGACGGCTACAGGATCAGCCAGATCAGTGATATTCATAGCGGTAGTTTTGATAATAAGAACAAGATTAGATATGGAGTTGATCTTTTAAAAGAGCAGGAGAGCGATCTGGTGGTATTTACCGGAGACCTGGTGAATAACAAGGCTTCAGAAATGGAAAACTGGAAAGGGCTTTTTTCTGAGATCAATGCACCGGATGGTGTTTTTTCCATTTTAGGAAATCATGATTACGGCGATTACCATAATTGGGAAAGTGCCGAAGCAAAAGTTCAGAACCTGGAAAAATTAAAGCAAACTCATGCGGAAATGGGCTGGAATTTAATGCTGAATGAAAGCAGGTATATCGAAAAGAATGGCGAACGAATAGCGCTGGTTGGAGTGGAGAATTGGGGAGCCGGCGGATTTAAAAAAGCAGGTGATCTTCAGAAAGCCGGGCAGGAGATAGATGATAATGAATTTAAGATCTTATTGAGTCACGATCCATCCCATTGGGAACAGGAAGTGAAGAACAACTCTAAAAAGTATCATTTAACGATGAGCGGACATACCCACGGAATGCAGTTCGGAATTGAGATTCCGGGTTGGTTTAAATGGAGTCCGGTTCAATACAGGTATAAACACTGGGCTGGAATTTATGAAGAGGCCGGAAGATATATCAATGTAAATCGCGGTTTCGGATTTCTGGCTTATCCGGGAAGAGTTGGGATTTGGCCTGAAATTAGCGTAATTGAATTGAAAAAAGGTTCGAAACCCGCATAATTAGAAGAATTTCCTATATTTGATTAAAGCTGGCATACGTGGTAATAACCATGCGCTGAAAATAAATCCTGAATTATGTCAAAATTTGGTGAATTAGTAGACCTGAATGTCCCAGTGCTTCTGGACTTCTATACAGAATGGAACGACGCTTCTGTGGCGATGCATCCTGTGCTTAGAGATGTTGCTGCGGCTATGGGAGATAAAGCGAAAGTGATAAAGATCGATGTAGATAAGAATTCACAGTTGGCCGAAGCTTTACGAGTTAAAGGACTTCCTACTTTGATGATCTATAAATCTGGAGAGATGAAATGGCGGCATAGTGGCGAGCAGGACGCCAATACTCTTATCGGTTTACTTAAAGAACATCTTTAAGACTTCTAAATTCCATACCTTTTTCTGAATAATACTCCAGTACTTTTGGTAAAGTAGCTTTGAGGTTTGTTGAGGCTTTGATGCTGTCATGAAATACGATCGTACTCCCAGCTTCGGTATTTTCAATAACATTTTTTAGGCATTGTTTTTCACTGATCTTCCTGTCATAATCACCACTAATTACATCCCAGACCACGATTTTAAATCCTTCTTTTTTTATTGCTTTTGCCTGGGCATTTTTGATCTTTCCATAAGGCGGTCTGAATAAATTGCTTGATTTGGGATTGATTTTGGTTGCAACTTTCTGCGCTTTTAAAGTATTATTGAGGTATTCAGTTTTTTTAGTTTTCCAACCATTAAGATGATTGTAGGTATGATTTCCAACAATGTGGCCTTCTTCAATTATTCGATTAAATATTTCAGGATACTTTTGGACGTTATCTCCAATACAGAAGAAGCTGGCTTTGGCATTATATTCCTTTAAAATATTCAAAACCCATGGTGTTATTTCAGGAACTGGTCCGTCATCAAAAGTGAGGTAAATGGCATTGGAATTCTCGATCCTGGAAATCCTTTCAGGATAAAGAATTTTCAATAAAGAAGGATATTTAGGTAGAAAAAAGTTCATCAAATAGGAAGATACAAATTAGAAGCCTGGCTATAAACTAAAAACTGCTCAAAACCTTTGATCCTGAGCAGTTTGATTTGTTCAATTTAATTGATTTTATTCCAGACTATCTATAGACGAACTATCCAAAGGACTTTCTACCGGAACAGCGCCATCAAGTCCTTGTAGGATCTCTTCCTGTGGCGACCTCATTTCAGCATCAATTTCCTCATCTTCTCGATAGAAATGTCTGAATAACTTCAGGTAATTATTAAATTCTTCAGCCTTTTTCATCGCCGTTTCACGGTCTTCATAAACCATCATAATATCTACCAGTCCACGATAACGTTCCATATCTGTGATGATCTCATCGGCATACATATATTGTCTTTCCACATCCCAGCTGCTGAAATAAGTTAGATTTTCCTGATATTTCTTAGTCACTTTTTCCCAAATGTCACGAGCTTTTTCAGGTTCATTGACCTCATAATAACCAGTAATAAATGGCTCCAACAAAGTGTAGTATTCGTAATACTCTAGAGGCATTTTTTCCATTCCCAGATCCAGGATCTCCTTCGCGTGAATGGTATCCCCTTCGTTTAGAAGGTTTTCAGTAAGTCGGGCCAGGTTACTTCTGTAAGTGATTGAATTCTTACGGGTTTCAGGATCATGGTAGATATCTTTTGATCCCATATTACCCCAATCCCAGTTCTTAACAATATTGTACATTTTCTCGGTATTCACTCTACCCATGTCAAATGGATTTCGAGGATCCAGCGGTGTACGTATTGGTACCAGCTTATAGGTCACCCCTTCCAGTTGCAGGTAATCTTTCATCCACAGGTAATCTTCGTCTCCAAAGCTTCCACCGGTGAAATAGATAGGTCTTTCCCAGTTGTTGTTCGCCAGGATATCTAGCATTAGAATTCTATTCTTATAAAGAATCTGGTCTCCAATGGCAATATCTATGTGATCTACGATCTGATCTGCTTCAGACCTATCAACAATATTATTTTTAAGTACTGTTTCCTTATCTACAGGAATTCTCACATACCTCGATGGGAAAGTATTGATCATGGCTCCACTTTGCAATTCTGCCATGGTTCGCGGATCTTCATTCTCTATATAATTCATCCACGTGCCAATCGGGATAGTATCCTGAGTTACTTCACGTAAGAAAATCGCATCGTTCTTACCATTGTAAAATTTATTTTCCAGCTGTGAAGGGATGGCATCACTTTCAAAAGCTTTGCGTTTCATCTGATCTATATACCAGTCAGTAGCCAGAAGGCTGGTGTTGATAATTCGAACATCAGTTCGGTATTTTTCAACCTGCTGAACGTACCAGAGCGCAAAAGTATCATTATCTCCAATGGTAAATAATATACCATTTTCATCTACGGAATCAAGGTACATTCGAGCCATGGTTAATGCTGTGTCCCTTCCAGACCTGTCGTGGTCATCCCAGTTTTCTGAAGCCAGTAAAGTAGGCACACATAATAGACTGACAACGACAACCGCAGGCGCCAGAATTTTTGGACTGATGTAATTCCGAAGTTTATCAAAAATGGCATAGACTCCGAAGCCTATCCAGATGGCAAAAACATAAAATGATCCTACCAGCGCATAATCTCTTTCACGCGGTTCAAAAGGGCGTTCATTCAGGTAGACTTTCAAGGCAATTCCCGTGAACAGAAAAAACACCATCAAAACCCAGAAATTCTTCTGATCTCTTTTCAAATGAAAAACAAGACCTATCAATCCTAATAATAATGGAAGGAAGAAATAAGTGTTTCTCGCTTTATTATTTTTTACATCTGAAGGCAGGTTGTCCTGGCTTCCAATATGCATCTCGTCTATGAAATCTATGCCGCTTATCCAGTTCCCGTGGAGGTCATTATATTTTCCCTGAATATCGTCCTGTCTTCCGGTGAAATTCCACATAAAATATCTCCAGTACATGTAGCCGACCTGGTACTCCAGAAAATAACCGAGATTTTCAGCAAATGTTGGTTTTTCCACATCCAGGTAATCGCTCATCTGGCGCAGAAAATTATGATAATCTTCCATGTCACGTTCTCCCCTGGAAAACTGGGTTTTAAAATCATTTACCGCCTGGATCAATCTCTCTTCACCCTGATATTCAGATTTTATCTTGAAGTTCAGAGGGCCGGTGAATTCCATATAATTAACGGCGTGCTCCGTGCTCCACATTCTAGGTAGAATCGCTTTATGATCGTCATCCAGATTCTGCTTGGCATTTTTCCAGTCATTTACGATCACGTATTTCCCCAGTTCCTCATCTTTTTCATACTTAGGTTTAGCATCTTCGTATGGATTATCCGGATCCAGGTTAGAATACATTTCAGACCACTGAGGTCCGTAAAATAAATGAGTTTCCCCATACTGTTCCCTGTTATAATATGCTAGAAGTTCACGGGCGTTGTCCGGGCTGTTTTCATTGATCACGGTTGGCGCATTACTCCTAATAGGAAGCATCACCCAACTCGAAAATCCTATCAAAACAAATAGGACGCAAAGAAGAAGTGTGTTGTATTTATAGAAATTCTTTTTTCGTGTGTAATTTATTCCGAAATAGAATGCAGCAATAATCACTAATAAAGCTACGATCGTTCCGGTGTTAAATGGCATTCCAAGGCTGTTCGTGAAAAATAATTCTGAAGCCGAAAAGAAAGTAAGAGTGTAGGGTAAAAGCAGTTTAAAAATGAACATTAGGACGGCAACTACTACAATATTGGCGATGATGAAATTCTTAACGGTAACTTTTTTATAGTTCTTAAAAAAATACAGGAACCCGATAGCAGGCAGCGTCAATAGTCCCATGAAATGCACTCCAAAGGAAAGTCCGATTACCAGAGAGATCAAAATGATCCAACGGTTTCCACGTGGGGTAAACATATCACGCTCCCAGAGAAGGCCTAAATAGAACATGACCGACATAAAGCAGGCGGCCATGGCGTAAACTTCAGCTTCTACGGCATTGAACCAGAAACTATCAGTGAATGTAAAGGCCAGCGAACCAACAAGTCCGCTACCTAAAACGGCAATTTTTTTTGAAGAATTCAGCTTGGCGACTGGGCCGGCAAATTTTAAAACCAAAAGACAGATAGACCAGAACATGAACATGACTGCTATCGCGCTGGCAAAGCCAGACATGAAATTAACCATTAAAGCGACCTGAGTATTATCTGCAGCAAAGGTGGAAAAGAAAGCTCCCATCATCTGATAAAAAGGCGCTCCCGGAGGGTGACCTACTTCAAGATTTGCAGAAGTCGCAATATATTCACCGGCATCCCAGAAACTTGCCGTTGGTTCCAAAGTAAGTGTATAGGTGGTTAGAGCAATAATAAATACCAGCCATCCCAGAATTTTGCTCCACTTACCAAAGTTAAAATCAATCATAAATACTCGTGTGGTTGTACTAAAGTGGCGAATTTAATAATAAAATGCTGAATGCTTTAAAAACGTTGGATAAAAGCATTTATTTTGGAAAATGCTGAAAATGAAGCGTAAATAAAAAGTATGTGATTTTTTCAGGAAAATTTCAGTAAAAAGTTTGTGTAAAATAAAGTTTGTCTTAAATTTGCATCCGCATTTAAGCATTGGCCTATGGTGTAACTGGCAACACGTCTGGTTTTGGTCCAGAAGAGTCTAGGTTCGAGCCCTAGTAGGCCAACAAAAAGCCCAAACTGAAAAGTTTGGGCTTTTTTATTTATGGAACAATAAATTAGTTAAAAGTCCATTTTTCTAATAAGGGTAAAATGAAAATTGAATAAATCCTTTTTGTACCCGGAATAGAAATTAAGATATTTGCAACACAAATTTCTCCACCAACCCTACTGCGAGAAATTCAGAAATTATAAAAAGATCGCAGTATGCCCTGGTATGTAGTTCGTACAAAACCACAACATGAGATAAAATCTGCTCAACTTCTTGAAAGAAACGGTCTGGAAGTGTATTGTCCGGTGATCACTGAAGTTAGGCAATGGAGTGACAGAAAGAAGAAAGTAACGGTGCCACTTTTTAAATCATATATTTTTATCAATATTTCGGATAAAGAGAGAAATCTAGTTTTTAATGCTCCCGGGGTTATCGGTTATTTAAAATGGCTTCAAAAACCTGCGGTAGCAAAAGAAGAAGAGATTGAAGCTATAAAATCCTGGTTAAATAATGACCGGTTAGGTGATTTTGAAGTTAGTAAACTTCAGGAAGGTGATGAAGTTGAGATAAAATCAGGGAAGCTGGCTACTAAAAAAGCTATTATAAAGGAGGTAGGTAATAAAAAATTAAAACTGATTCTAAACGATCTCGGCTGGACTTTGACGGCGAATGTTCAGGATGTAGTTTAAAATGATACAGTTGATTTGATAATTATTTGTAAGCCAATAGCTCCAAAACTTTAAATATTATATATTGATGATTTTTCGTCCCCAAATAAATTCCAGTTTTAATTTCTTCATTTTTATTCTGCTTTTTGTCTCTTCATTTTCAGTTCATGCTCAGGAATTCAGTGTCGGTTTAAAAGGAGGGGTCAATTATAGTCTCAACGATAACGGCTCTGAAATTTATCGTAATGGTACTCAAATCAGTGCAGAATCCGATTTAGGATATCAGGGAGGACTTTTCGTGGAATTAAATTTTGGGAAATGGATGTTAAGACCTGAGGCATTCTATCATAAGGCAAATGGGGTATTTGAATTTTCAGACTTTTCTTCCGTTTATAGTCTTGAAAAAGTTAGCGTTCCGTTATTGGTAGGTTATAATATTTACGGTTCTATAGATGTATTTGCGGGGCCGGCCTATCAGCACGTTTTAAACAAAAACCTTGAAGGTGTTTCTGATCCTTTACTTGATGATCATAGTAATTTGGCTGCCCAGGCTGGATTAAAATTTAATTTGAACAGGTTGCAGATTGATCTTCGATATGACTTCACTTTACCATCCGAGGATTATCAAAGGGTGAGCTTCGACGGAGATTTTAATACTTCATACTTTGATGAGGGTAGGTTAAATCAATTCATGCTTAGCTTAAGTTATAAGCTATTTGGAAGTGATCTTAGTTCCGGAAGACAAAAAGGTAATTGTTATAATTAATTGAACGTTTAATATCTTGAAGGCTTTTTCTTATTGATGAGAAATCTAGATATGCATTTTACAATCTTTTCAAATAATCCCAATCTTTTAAAGTCATAAATTCTAAAACTGGTATTTTTGGCCATTATTCAATTTCAGTGGAAAAATTTTAAATGAAAATACTCGTAACAGGCGCGGCAGGTTTTATTGGTTTTCACTTATGCGGTAAACTGCTGAAAGAAGGGCATGAAGTTATTGGGCTTGATAATATAAATGATTATTACAGTCAGGAGCTTAAAATGGCGAGACTCGCTGAGCTAGGTCTGAAGGACAACGCAGGATTTGCCTACAATCAAATTATTAAAAGCGATCTTTTCGGGAAATTTTCTTTTATTACAATGAATTTAGAAGACAGAGCCGGACATGATTGAAGATACGCTATTGATGCTTCTAAAATTGAAAAAGAATTAGGCTAGAAGGCTGATGAGGATTTCTCCTCCGGAATAAAACAATCCTTTCTTTGTTATTTCAATAACAATTAAGTCATATAAAATGGCTGCAACTCAGTAGTTAATATTTCTTAATTCAAAGTTAAAATTTTAACATTTATATTTTGATTGAACTTATTGAGTGAAGTATTTTTGCGGCCTAAATTTAACCTGAACTTAAACCCTACTTATTAGAATTATTCAGTTCTGAATAATTTTTTCCTATCAGGTTTTTACAAAAATTTCCTAACGAGAGTCTTTCTGTGACTCACGTCGGCGGAGCCCTATTTTCATCTTAAAATATTTCAATGTCTGATATTATTCACGTTATACTCACCGGTGGTGTTGGAAGTAGGCTCTGGCCTCTTTCAAGAAAGTCAAGTCCAAAGCAATATATTAACCTTTTTGGTGGATGCTCATTATTTGAGCTTACAGTAAAAAGAAATGAATCTTTTTCCTCAAAATTAACTGTTGTTGGGAATATAGATAATAATAGCCTTTCCATGCAATGTTTGAAAAAACTTGGTAAGGGTTCTTACACCAATATTATTGAAGCAACACCTCGTAATACTGCGCCGGCCATCGCTTTTTCAGCTTTTGAATCCCAGCCAGAGGATGTTTTGCTAGTTACTCCGGCAGATCATATAATCAAGGAAGGTAAGGAGTATACCAGTGCTTTGAAACGAGCAATCGAATTAGCTAAAGAAGGTTTTATTACCACATTTGGAATAAAACCTATAAAACCTGAAACAGGTTTTGGTTATATTGAAAATAAGGGTGAGGATGTAGTGTCATTTAGAGAAAAGCCTGATTTGGAATCTGCAATGAGTTTTTTAAAATCGGGAAATTTTCTTTGGAATAGTGGTATGTTTTGTTTTAAAGCTGGTGTATTTCTTGAAGAATTGAAGAAATGTGAGCCTGAAGTTTTTCAAGCATCCAGGCAGGCTTGGCTAAATAATAAAAGTGGAGAACTTAATTACGAAGATTCTTTAAAGATTCCATCAATTAGTGTTGATTATGCTGTGATGGAGCAAAGTGATAAAATTAAGGTAGTGCCCTCTACATTTGAGTGGAGCGATATGGGTAGTTTTGAAGCCATCTACGATTATCTATCTGAGCAAGGTCATCCTAAGGATGATAATGGCAATATGATAATTGGTTCCAGTAATTATACGGCATTTGTAGGTTTGCATAATTCAATTCTAGTTTGTACACCTGATGCTAACTTAGTAGTTTCAATAGAACATTCTCAGGATGTTAAAAAAATATATAATCAGCTGGAATTATCAGATTCAGCATTAGTATAATTAAATGAGTAAAGTAGCATTGATTACCGGCGCGACCGGGCAGGATGGAGCTTACCTAAGTGAGTTTTTATTAAAGAAAGGATACACGGTTCATGGTTTAAAACGTAGAGCTTCACTATTCAATACAGATAGGGTAGATCACTTGTACCAGGATCCTCATGAAGAGAATTTGAAATTCATTCTTCATTATGGCGATATGACAGACTCTACGAATCTTATAAGACTTATACAGGAGATCCAGCCAGATGAGATATATAATCTTGCTGCGATGAGCCATGTAGCCGTTTCTTTTGAAACTCCTGAATATACCGGTAATGCCGATGGTTTAGGAACCTTGAGAATTCTTGATGCAGTTCGCTTACTTGGTCTTGAGAAGAAAACGAGAATTTATCAGGCTTCTACTTCGGAGCTTTATGGTAAAGTACAGGAAGTTCCACAATCTGAAACTACTCCATTTTATCCTCGTTCGCCTTATGCAGTTGCAAAAATGTATGCTTACTGGATCACGGTAAATTATAGAGAGGCCTATGGGATGTATGCTTGTAATGGGATCCTTTTTAATCATGAATCTCCGATACGAGGGGAAACCTTTGTAACACGTAAAATTACACGTGCAGCTTCAAGGATAGCCTTGGGGTTACAAGATAAATTCTACCTGGGGAATCTGGATGCAAAAAGAGATTGGGGGCATGCCAAGGATTACGTAAGAATGATGTGGATGATCCTGCAGGCAGATGAAGCCGAAGACTGGGTGATCGCTACCGGGAAAACCACTACCGTTAGGGATTTTGTAAAAATGGCATTTGCCGAAGCTGGGATAGAATTAGAGTTCAATGGAGAAGGTATTGATGAGAAAGCTTATGTGAAGTCCTGTTCGAACCCGGATTATAAAATTGAAACCGGAAGGGAAGTTCTGGCAGTTGATCCAAAATATTTCCGTCCTACCGAAGTTGATCTTTTAATAGGAGATGCTACAAAGGCAAATACGAAATTAGGCTGGACACCGGAATATGATCTTCCGGCGCTTGTAAAAGATATGATGCAAAGCGATCTAAAGCTGATGAAAAAAGATCAGTATTTAAAAGAAGGGGGTTATCGTATCATGAACTATTTCGAATAAACAGCACACTTCACCTTGAACTTGTTTCAGGGTCTCTTAACAGAAAATAAAATATGCTAAGTAAGCAAACCAAAATATACATCGCCGGCCACAGAGGAATGGTAGGTTCAGCCATCTGGAGAAAACTGGAGGCTGAAGGCTACACTAATCTGATTGGTAAAACCTCAAAGAGATTGGATCTTCGGGATCAAAAATCCGTCAAGGAGTTTTTCCAAGCCGAAAAACCTGAAGTGGTCATTGATGCAGCAGCCAGGGTAGGAGGTATTCTTGCTAATAATGACTATCCTTACCAGTTTTTGATGGAGAACCTACAAATCCAGAATAACCTGATCGATTTTTCTCATAAAGCCAACGTTCAGAAATTTATTTTTTTAGGTAGTTCATGTATCTATCCAAAATATGCACCCCAACCGCTGAAGGAAGAATATTTGCTTACCGATAGCCTGGAGCCTACCAACGTATGGTATGCTATTGCTAAGATTGCCGGAGTTAAAGCTTGTGAAGCAATAAGAAAACAGTTCGGAAAAGATTATGTAAGCCTGATGCCGACAAACCTTTACGGTAGTCATGATAATTTTGATCTAAGGACTTCCCACGTGCTTCCCGCGATGGTCAGGAAATTCCATGAAGCCAAGCTGAATGATAATGCACCTGTAGAACTATGGGGTTCAGGAAGCCCTATGCGGGAATTTCTTTATGTAGATGACCTGGCAGATGCAGTTTTTTTTGCCTTGGAAAATAAATTATCTGAAAATCTATATAACGTAGGTACTGGAAAAGATCTAACAATAAAGGAACTTGCAGAGACTATACAAAATATAGTGGGTCATAAGGGAGAGATCATCTGGGATAGCTCAAAACCTGATGGCACTCCGCGTAAGCTGATGAATGTAGAAAAGATGAAAGATGCTGGCTGGAGAGCTTCAATAGATCTGGAAACCGGTATCTTAATGACCTATCATTGGTTCTTGGATAACCAGAAAAAATTCAAACAAGTAAAATTATAAAAACAACCGTCAGTTCGATTACTCTACTACAGGAGAGTGTATCGAGAACTTTTGGTTAACTATCGGGTTAAATGAGAATTAAAAACATCTGTTGTATCGGCGCTGGCTACGTAGGAGGACCTACTATGGCGGTCATCGCACAAAAGTGTCCCGATATTAATGTAACTGTTGTTGACATCAACGAAAAGCGGATCGCCGCCTGGAATGACGATAATGTGGAAAATATCCCGATCTACGAACCAGGACTTTCAGATATAGTAGCTGAAGCTAGAGGCAGAAATTTGTTTTTTTCTGCCAATGTAGATGCTGCCATCAATAAAGCAGATATGATCTTTATTTCGGTAAATACGCCAACCAAAACTTATGGAATTGGTAAGGGTATGGCTGCCGATCTTAAATGGATCGAGCTTTGTGCACGCCAGATTGCCAGGTTAGCGATCAACGATAAAATTATCGTTGAAAAATCTACCCTTCCGGTTAGAACTGCGGAAGCTTTAAAGAGCATCCTGGAAAATACCGGTAACGGTGTAAATTTTCAGATCCTTTCAAATCCGGAATTTCTGGCAGAAGGCACCGCAGTTAAAGATCTTTTGGACCCAGATAGGGTTTTGATAGGTGGCGATTTGGATACTGAAGAAGGAAGAGAGGCCATGCAGTCACTGGTTGATATATATGCGCACTGGGTGTCAAAGGAACAGATTCTGACTACCAATGTCTGGTCCTCTGAATTATCAAAGCTGACCGCCAATGCTTTTCTTGCTCAACGTGTTTCCAGTATCAATGCTATGAGCGAGCTTAGTGAACATACCGGTGCAGATGTAAACGAAATATCTAAAGCAATAGGCATGGACTCCAGGATTGGCTCTAAATTTCTTAAAGCTTCTGTAGGCTTTGGAGGATCCTGTTTTCAAAAGGATATTCTCAACCTGGTTTATATTGCACAGTCTTTTGGGCTAAATGAAGTAGCCGATTACTGGGAGCAGGTGATCATCATGAATGATCACCAAAAAAGAAGATTTGCAGCTAATATTGTGAAGACTTTATTTAATACAGTTTCCGGTAAAAAGATTGCCATATTGGGTTGGGCCTTTAAGAAGGATACCAATGATAGCAGGGAGTCTGCAGCCATTTATGTAGCCGATTACCTGCTCAATGAACAGGCTGAGGTTGTGGTGTATGATCCCAAAGTTACTCAAGAGCAGATCTATGCGGATCTGGATTATTTGGGGACAAGAAATGAAGCAGATAATAGAAAATTATTAAAGGTGGTTAGAACTTCTGAAGAAGCTACAGATGCAGCACATGCTACTGCGATTCTAACAGAATGGGATGAGTTTAAGAAACTCGATTGGCAGAGAGTATATTATTCCATGTTGAAACCTGCATTTATATTTGATGGAAGGAAAATTCTGGATATTATGGAGTTAAAAGAGATTGGCTTTAATATATCTGCAATTGGACTTTCAGGGCAACAAACAAAAAAGAATTTAGTTACCGAAATTGTATAAAATGAAGATCTTGGTTACCGGTGCAGCTGGGTTTATTGGATTTCATCTTTGTGAATCTTTACTAAAAAATGGTCACTCTGTGATAGGTCTTGACAATATGAATGATTATTACGATGTTAATCTTAAATATGCCCGACTAAAGGAATTGGGAATTGAAAGAAGTGAGGCGGAGATTTTTAATGAGACTTCCTCTTCATCAATTCATGGGGATAATTTAAAATTTATTAGACTCAATCTTGAAGATAGAGAAAATTTACCATTGCTATTTGAACAATCTCAATTCGATATAGTATGTAATCTGGCTGCTCAAGCTGGGGTTAGTTATAGTCTAAAAAATCCTGAGGCTTATATAGATTCTAATATCGTAGGATTCTTGAATATTCTGGAATGTTGCAGGCACAATGAAATTAGGCATTTACTATATGCAATTAGCTCCATTGTATATGGGGAAAATAAAAAAGTACCTTTTTCTGAAAATGATAATGTGGACTATCCGATTAGTTTATATGCTGCCACAAAGAAGTCAAATGAGTTGATGGCATAAACTTATAGTCACCTATATGGAATTCCATCAACCGGTCTAAGTTTTTTACTGTTTATGAACCATGGGGAAGACCGGATATGGGATCTATTTATTTAATAAGGCCATTATTCAGGAAAACCAATTAAGGCGTTCAATAATGGGAATATGAGTCGCGATTTTACCTATATCGATGATATCATTTTAGGTATCAACATTGTATTGAAATCTCCTCCATCTCGAAGGGATAATAAACCTGCCTATAGACTAGCTAATATTGGTAATGAAACGCCTCAAAATCTTGGAGATTTCATAGGTGCGATAGAGAATTCATTGGATATCACGGCAGAAAAAGAATATTTGCCGATGCAGCCTGGTGATGTACCTCAAACATGGGCAGATATTAAGGGACTGAATGAAATGGGATATGAAAGCGCTACAGACATTAATAGCGGTGTAAAAAAATTTATCAGCTGGTATGAAAATTATCATCAGAACTAATTAAGTTATGAACTAAAGATGATAAAAGCTAAAAAAGAAAAAAATCTAACTCTCAAAGTTTTAGAAGGTAGTAGTTGGATGATTTTGCTCAAAATGGCAAACCGAGGGATTTCCACTATTACATCCTTAATTCTTGCAAGAATATTGAGCCCGGAAGATTTCGGTCTTGTATCGGTAGGGATTATCACTATTTCCTTTCTTTCGGCCTTAAGTGAAGTTGGAATTAAACAATCCTTAATTCAAGAAAGCGAAGAGAATACTTCAAAATTTTTAGATACTGCTTTTACGGCTGAAGTGTTAAGAGGCCTCATCATTTTCACTGTTATATTTTTTTCTTCTTCATTAATTGCAGATTTTTTTAATAAGACAGAGGCTATTAATATTATTAGAGCATTTGCTCTTGTCCCACTAATTAAAAGTCTATCAAGTATAAAAATAATATACCTGCAAAAAGAACTGGTTTTTAAGAAACAGTTTATTTTTGAAATTTCAAATTTAATTGGTCCTCTTTTTATTACTATTCCTCTTGCAATTGTAATACAGAATGTATGGGCAATAGTCTACGGGACAATTTTTGGCTCTTTTGTTCAGATGGTTGTGTCCTATTTTTTAATGCCATATAGCCCATCAATTAGAATTAACAAAAATCAATTTAAAAAAATGTTTCAATTTGGTAAGTGGATACTTGTAGGTAGCGTTGTGGCATTTTTTTCGATGGAATTGGACACATTTATTGCTGCCAAAGCTTTATCGCCTAGTAAATTGGGCATATATACATTAGCATTCACAATCGCAAATAAACCTATAATAGAAATCGGAAAGGCCTTAGGGAGTGTTTTTTTTCCTGCGTTTGCTAAAATAGGATTTGACCTTGAAAGAACAAGAAGCGCATATTTAAGATCTAGTTTAATTCTATATCTAATAATTGTTCCTCTGTCAATAATTCTAATATTTATAGGCGAAGATTTCGTGAAAGAAATATTAGGCGAAAATTGGTTACCAATGATTATGCCATTAAAAATTTTGGCTTTAGGAACTATTTTCCGGGGATTATGCATTCCGAATACGGGGTTATTTAATGGAATTGGTAGACCTAACCTGTCTTTTAAACTTTCAGTTATAAGGTTGATAGCGTTGATGAGCGGATGCCTAATGCTTTATTATAACTTTACATTAGTAAAACTATCTATTGCAGTGTTATTCTCCAATTTGATGTTTTTTACAACATATATATACTATTTAAAAAAGTATTTAAATTTTTCTATAGAATCCCTACTTGGGAACTATACCCTCGTTTTTATTCTTGTGATTGTAATGGTGTTGACTGGTTTGATATTCAGAACGTACTTGGACCCAGGTTTGAGTAGATTGATTATTCTGTTATTTACGTTTACGTTAACCTATCTTTTAGTGATAATTTTGTTCTTAAAATATTCTAATAATAAAACTTTAGACCAAATAAAATTAGTAATACCTTATAAAAAATGGTAAAGGAACCATTAATTAGTGTAAATATAACAACTCATAATCGAGCACACTTATTAACAAGATGTGTAGAATCAGTTATTAGTCAGGATTATAGAAATTTAGAGATCATTATTGTAGATGATGCATCAACTGATAAAACTCAGGAAGTTCTGAATGACTTGAAAAGAAAAGATCCTAGAATTAGGGTAATTAGGCATGATGTAAATAAAAAGTTACCAGCAGCCCGAAATACCGCGTGGACTAATTCAAAAGGTGAATATATTGCAACAATGGATGATGATGATTTTTGGTTGGATCCAAACAAGCTAAAGAAACAGATTTCCATATTTATAAATCCAAAAAACAGAAATCTTGCTATTTCTTGCACTAGTGTAAGATGTTATTCTGATGAAATTAATTTTAAAGATAAGATCATCTCTGAGCCTAAGGACTTAATAAAACATATTCTTTCTGGTAATGGAATTATCTATACTCCAACAGTAATGACCAAGAAAAGTATTTTAGAAAGGGTAGGAGGTTTTGATATTAAGATGCCAAGAGGTATTGACAGTGAGTTTTATAGGACGTGCATAATAAAATATGGTTATAACGTCCACTTTTCTTCAGATATAACTACTGCAGTGAATGAGTTTGGTGAAGATAGAATTACGACAAATGTTAATTTGAAGAGTTTGAATAAAACCCTTAAGGCGAATATATACTTAATTTTAAAATATAGAAAAACTTTCATTAAGTATCCAAAGTTAGGGCTAAATCGCATTGTAAGCTCGCTAAAAAATTATATCCGTTTTGGGTGGGCCTATTAAATCTTTTTTATGTTTTGGATAAAATCATTGAACTATTTTCAACGTATCTATACAAGATCATATAGAAAATATTTAAGAAAGAACTTTGGATCTGGTGGGGATTCAGCTATTTTTTATGGTTTAAAAAGACCTATGATCAGGGGGGTGGAAAATATTTTATTGGGAAAAGAAGTGAAAATAAATGAGGATTGCTTTTTAAACGCGAGGAAAGAAGCTAAGATAACTATTGGGGATTATTGCACAATTAGCTCTTTCGCTAAATTAATGACTTCAGGTTATGATCTAGATAAATGGCTAAATCAAAAAAATCATCCTATTGAAGATATACACCTAGATAAAAATATAGTTATTGGTGACCATTGTTGGATTGGCACCGGAGTAATAATATTGGGAGGTGTAAGAATTACAGGGAACAATGTTGTCATCGCTGCCGGATCTGTTGTAACAAGGTCCTTCTCAGAAAGTAATATACTTATTGGAGGTGTCCCTGCAAAAATCATTAAGTACCTTTAACAAAAAAAAAACATTCTTTGATATTATTACAACAAAGAATTCCTTGGAGTAAAGTGCTTTTTAAAACCTTTTAAAAAAAGTAAATCTAATTTTTTTATGAAACAACCTTCAGTAACAATCTGTGTAACAACTTTCAATAGAGCTGGATTAATAAGAAATACAGTTAAATCTATTCTCTCTCAATCTCACCAAAATTTTGAATTAATAATTGTTAATGATGGCTCATCCGATAATACTAAGGAAGTACTTGAAAAAGAAATTTTATGCTTAGATAGTCGAATGAAACTCATTAATCATGAAAAAAATAAAGGATTAGCTGCAGCGAGAAATTCCGCCATTAAAGTAGCTAAAGGGCAATATTTTGCTCATTGTGATGATGATGATGAATTGAAAGAAAACTCTATTCAAGAGAGACTAGAGGCGTTTAAAAAAGCAAGAAACAATAGGGGTGAATTAGCAGTTGTATATTCCGGTTGTGTCATTGAAAACAGAAGTCTAAATAAAATTTTCTACCATAAACCAGTAATGCAAGGAAAAATTGAGGAAAATATAAAATTTGGTAAACTTTCCACTATACCTTCAAGTGGTTTATACAAATTATCCCTCATTCGAGAAATTAATGGTTATGATGAATCCCTAAAGTCTTTTGTAGATCATGATTTTTGGTTAAAGATGTCAAAAGCCGGATTTGAATGTGAGGGAGTCGATAAGCCTTTAACTAAGACTTTCGTATATGACGAAAAAGAAAGTATGGTCACTGATGTTTCGAGGAGAATAGAGGTGATTGAAGAGTTTTTATCTAAATGGAAAATTTATTTAACCGACATAATGGGAAAATCCAATAGCGATAAATTTTGCAATTCTTATAGAAAGAAAATTATAACTGAACTGGCTGTACGCAATATTAGAAACAAAAATTCTGAGGGTTTTAAATTATGCTATTCTTATCTCACCAAAAAAATAGGTTTTATTAATATTGGACTTTATGGAGGAAGGCAAATAATAAAATCCTTGTTTGCTCCGGTTTATCACAAATTAGTTCAATGAAATTTAATAGAGCTAATTTCCTCGCAAAGTTCAATGTAATTTTAGGTCTTTGCCTATCAGGTAATCAGGTTTTTACCAAGCAGGATAGCTATGAATTACTATTAATAATTTTTGCTATCTATCTAACCTTTCTTTATAGAAAGAGACTGATAGTAAAATTAAATTCGTTTTTAATTCTGGTCTCTACTTTTGCAATAATTTTTCTTCTTCAAATATTTCATTTTCAAATTTTGAATTTGCCTACTTATATAGGGTTCATAATTAAACTTTATATTGGTTTTGTCTTATTTACTGGAATTGCTGATTTCTCCTTGTTCTATGTGAAAAGCATTAAAAACTTGGTGCTATTAAGCCTAATATTTTTTCTTCCCTCTGTTATTTTACCTTCGTTTTACAAATTATTTTCACCTTTAGAAAATTTATTCGGTGTTTCGGGGGAGATCAGGCACAATATAGGTGTCCATAATTTCATGGATTTGCGGAACGCTGGTTTTTTTTGGGAACCTGGAGCTTTTTCAGGATATATAATTCTGGCACTTATTTTACTAATTTCAGAATGGAGAAAGTATAATTTGAATTTTACCAAGTACTATATAATTTTATTCGTAGGAGTTATTTCCACTTTTTCTACGACAGGCTACATTTGTTCGGCCATTTTAGGACTTATTGTATTGTGGAAATCTTACATACAAGGTAATTCGAAGTATGCGAAGCTGATTTTTCCTCTACTAATTCCCTTGGTGGCATTTATCACTGTTCGAAGTTTTCAAAAATTTGATTTTTTATCAAGTAAAATATTACATCAAATGGAAGCAGTTTCTAATGATGAGGGAAATTGGCAAATTAATAGGTTTGGATCGTTAGTGTTTGATTGGGAGTATATTAAAGAAAGACCTTTGACAGGATGGGGACTCCATCAATCTACAAGATTTAGTAAAGCTCCTTGGCATCAAGAATTCGCTTCTGGAATGGGTAATGGAATGTCGGATTTTATAGCAAAGGTTGGAATTCTTTTTTTTCTTACCTACCTGTATAAAATATATAAAGGATTTAAAGCTGGCTCAAAAAATTATGAATCTCTAATTTTCACCCTAGTTATACTTTTATGCTTACAAGGGGAGTCATTTTTAAATTTCCCAATTTTTTTGGGACTCTTCTTTATTCCTGAGTCGATTAAAACGCAGTTTTTTGTAGATAATATTAGATATGAAGTATATAGCGGTTCTGCTTACCTGCCACAATAGGAAAGAGAAAACTCTAAAATGTCTGGAATCACTTTTTCAAAGCCATATTCCTGTTGGATTTTCTATTGAAGCTTATCTGGTTGATGATGGGTCGACAGATGGTACAGCTGAAGCAGTATCTAGGAAATTCCCTGCGGTTCGGGTACTTCAAGGAACAGGTTCTCTTTTTTGGAACCAGGGCATGCGGTTGGCCTGGAATACAGCTGTGCATAGAAGGGATTACCAGTATTACCTTTGGTTAAATGATGACACCATTTTAGACCACAACGGGTTAGCAAAAATTATTGATGCTTATAGACGTGCGAGATTTTTGGAATCCAACGAAGTTATTATAACTGCTGCCTGTAGGACGCATCAGAATATAAACATCTTCTCATACGGGGGAAGAACAGAAAAAGGGCCGGTTATTCCAAACGGTATAGTCCAGAAATGTAAATATTTAAACGGAAATGCAGTACTCGTACCTGCTGCTATCCATGCAACACTTGGCAACCTGTCGAAAGATTATACACACGGAATAGGAGATTTTGATTATGGTTTGCGTGCGGCTAAAGAGGGTTTTATGTGCTACACCACAAAAGAATATTCAGCTACCTGTCTGCCTAATGAAGGCATCCCAAAATGGTGTAACCCAGATACCCCCCTTAAAAAACGCTGGGAATTGATGCATTCTCCTCGTGGTTTAAATATCAAGGAGTATATAATATTTCGAAAAAATTTTTGGGGGCATAAATGGCTGGTGTTTGCTTTAAAAGCATATGCCAAAATGTTATTTCCTAATTTATACCACCGGATAGCATAGATATGTCACAGTTAGCGCCAATTTGCTTATTTACATTCAACCGCCTTAGAGAGACAAAAAGGACTGTTCAATATTTAAGGAAAAATAATTTAGCGTACAAAAGTGATCTTTTTATATTCTCAGATGGCCCTCGTAATAAAGAAGAAGAATTAAAAGTTCAAGAAGTTCGTGAATATTTGAAAGGAATTCAAGGATTTAATCACATTATTATTCAGGAATCTACAGTCAATAAAGGGTTAGCTAACTCAATTATTGAAGGAGTTACAGACATTGTACAGAAGTACGGGAAAGTAATTGTAGTTGAAGATGACTTACAAACCACCGGAAATTTTTTATCATTTCTAAATGAAGGATTAAACTATTACAAGGATAGGAAAGATATTTACGCAATAAACGGTTATTCACCTAAAATTGATGGAATCAATTTGAATAATGATGGGATATATTATCATTCAAGGGCTTTTCCTTGGGGGTGGGCAACTTGGTCAGATAGGTGGGATTCGCAATTATTTAACAAAACTAAAATAAAAGAGAGAATAGAGGGTGATTCCAACTTAATGGAAAACTTTATTTGTCAAAATGGTGATGACGTTAAAAATATGCTATTAGGATCTCTAAGAGGGGATAATAATTCTTGGTATATAAGGTGGGTCTTCTCAAATTATCTTTTAAATAAGAAGTCTGCTTTCCCATTATTATCTAAGGTAAATAATATTGGCTTTAATAATACGGGCACCCACTGTGGAACAATTTCAGCATACAAAGCTTGCCTTGATTACTCAGAATGTCATTCATTTAACTTTAGTAATATAATTGATTTACAGGATTTTGATGGTCGATTCCTAAAATACTTTTCTAAAGGGTACAAATTGAAATACAGGCTTAATTTACTCTTGAAATCTCAAGGAAGAAAATTAGTTTTAAATGAAATTAAAGCTAAATTATTTTAGAGGGATGATAATTAAGTGTTTAAAAAACATTCGACTCTATTTTTTAAAAACAATTCTATGGAAAAGCTATGAGATTGGAAAAAATTTTCATGCTGGTAGAAGAGTTTGTTTATGGGCGAAAAATTCCATTACCATCGGAGAGAACTTTTATATAGGACGTTACTCTCAAATTGAATGTAATGCAGAAATTGGTGATAATGTTATTTTCGGAAATAATGTTGCTTTAGTTGGAAAATATGACCATCATTACGAACAAGTCGGGGTGCCAATAAGGTTAGCATCCCAAATTAGAGATGATTCTTATTCGTGGAAGGGGCTAAATTCAAAAGTGATAATAGAAGACGATGTTTGGGTTGGTTACGGTTCAATCATTTTGAGTGGAGTTAAAATAGGACGTGGATCCATTGTGGCGGCCGGAGCTGTTGTTACGAAAGATGTTGAGCCTTTTAGCATTGTAGGAGGAAACCCAGCTAAACATATAAAATATCGATTTACTGAAATTGAACAGCGAGAACACGATAAAAGTTTGAAAGGTACTAAATGAATTTATTAGGATATCAAATTGCGTCCAATTACCCAAGTCTTATAAACAATCAGAAGACTATAGTAAATACAATAAATCCTCATTCCTATTGTGTTGCAAAAAAAGATTCTGATTTCGAAATGGCTCTTAAAGAAAGTGACCTATTGCTTCCTGATGGAATTGGAATTGTAATAGCATCGAGAATTTTAAACTGTAAAAAAATTAAAAAAATTGCAGGTTATGATCTCTTTTTGAATTTAATGGAGCATTTAAATGAGACCGGGGGGACATGTTTTTTTTTAGGAGCTGCTCCGGAAACCTTAGAAAAAATTCATCAAAAAGCTGCAAAGGAATATCCAAATGTCAAGGTTCATAGTTTTTCACCACCGTATAAACCGGTTTTCACCGAAGACGATAATTATTTAATGTGCGATAAGGTTAATGCGGTTTCACCTGATGTTCTGTTTGTGGGTATGACAGCTCCAAAACAAGAAAAGTGGGTCTATCAAAACAATGATGAACTTAATGCAAATATTATTTGCTCTATTGGCGCTGTGTTTGATTTTTATGCCGGTACCGTAAAACGCCCTTCAAAATTTTGGATCAAGTGCGGTTTAGAATGGCTGCCTCGATTTCTGAAGGAGCCAAAAAGATTGGCTGCAAGAAATTTAATTTCTACACCGGAGTTTATATTTGAAGTTATTAAAGCAAAGTTTAATCTTAATTAGCCTCTTGCCCTATCAATAGGTTTATCATACTGACCTAAATACCAAATCTTTATGAACATCCTTGATCACGAAGTAATCCTGAGATTATTTCGAAGCAACTATCTGTTCTTTGTTTTATGCGTTTTTGGGATCGCTTTCCTGGCTACATTTTATTTTATACCAAAGGTATTATGGGTTACTAAGGAAAAGAATCTTATGAAAACTATTAATGAGAGAAGTTCTCATGATAAACTGATTCCTAATTTTGGGGGCGTAGCCTTTTTTATGGTTTTGGTTTTAATTGTTTCTGTTCTGCAAAGTGTAAAAACTACCTTTACTGGTAATCATTTGATTGTCGCTGCAACTCTTTTGTTTATGGTGGGCTTAAAAGATGACCTGGTTATTTCTACAGCCAGGGTAAAACTTTTTGGACAATTAAGTGCTGCCTTCTTCCTCGTTTTTTCTCCGGAATTACAAATCACCAGTCTGCATGGTTTATTCGGTATTTATGAGGTTCCTGAAGTAATTGGATACTTTATAAGTGCATTAATAGTTGTAGCCGTTATAAATGCCTATAATTTAATTGATGGGATAGATGGCCTGGCTTCAATGGCCGGAATAGTAATGAGTCTTGCATTTGCTTTAGCCTTTTATTCATCGGGCAATCCTTATTTTGTTCTGATTAGCGTAACCGTTGCCGGTATTCTGGCGGCATATTTAAGATTTAACTTTTCAAGAGGGAAGAATAAAATTTTTATGGGAGATTCTGGTTCATTAATTATAGGATTAGTATTAGCCTGTCTTACTTTAAAAGTGATTGCGTTGCCGTTTGATTCCAAGGTCGCTTATTTAAATAATGGGAGGCTGGTTTACTTAGCTTCAGTATTATTCATTCCGTTGTTCGATACATTAAGAGTGATGATTTTAAGAGTAATTGACGGCAGAAGTCCTTTTGAAGCAGATCGAAATCATATTCATCATATCCTTCTTGATTTAGGACTTTCTCATTTCAAAGCTAGTTTTAGTTTGGCTGTACTTAATATCTTTATAATTGCCAGTTTTATAATTCTTAGCAACTACTTGTTACATGATTACTTACTAATCGCTATCTCAGTAATCGCACTTTTAGTAGTTCTCATATTTGGAGGATTAAGAAAAAAGGCGAATCAGATCCAGCAGGTTAAATCCTACGCATAATTTATTTTCACATTTTTTTAACGATTGAAAAAACTTAACTTCGCAGAAATTTTGAAAAACATGAAGTACCCCAAATTATTTACTTTAACATTTATAAGCTTTCTTCTGGTCTCTTCATGTGTGTCCAGAAAGGAAATTGTATACTTCCAGGGCATGGACGAAGCTAGTGAAGCTTTAGAAGAAAATCAAAACAAAGGTCTTCGTATAAAGCATAATGATCTTTTAACTATTAGCGTGTCGGCTGCGGAACAGGAAGCGGCAATGCCTTTTAATTTACCGGTAATTGGAGTTCCACAAGGTGGTGCTGAGTTAGGAGGACTTTCGGTAAATGGTAGACAACAGTTACAAACTTATTTAGTAGATTCAGAAGGTAATATTGAGTTTCCTGTTCTAGGTACGGTCTCTGTAGCAGGACTGAACCGGCAGGAACTTTCTGGAAAATTAAAAAAACAAATTTCGGAATATGTTCAGAATCCTATTGTGAACGTACGATTGGTAAATTTCCAGGTGAGTGTTCTTGGTGAAGTAATGATGCCCGGTACATTTGATGTTCGGGATGAGTATTTAAGTTTACCTAAAGCTCTTGGTTTTGCCGGTGACTTAACCATCTACGGCAGAAGAGACAATGTTTTGGTGATGAGAGAGGAAAATGGTAAGAAGGTACATGAGTATCTTGATCTAACAGATCCAAACGTAATATATTCCCCTTTTTATTATTTACAGCAGAATGATGTAGTGTATATAGAGCCCAATGGTGCTCAAATGCAATCGGCGAGTTACAACCGAAATGCCGGTGTCTATATAAGCATCGCCTCGGTACTAATTTCACTTGCAGTTTTAATAACAAATTAATTATGGCTCAGATAAATTACAATAATCGCCCCAAAGAAGAAGAAATAGATCTGCGAGAGGAACTGGAGAGATATTTGAAGCACTGGCCCTGGTTTGTGTTGGGAGTTCTTATATGTGTTATCCTGGCCTTTAGTTATCTAAAATTAACAACACCTACATTTCATACCATTGCGAGTATAATTATAAAGGACGAGAAGTCTAAATCACCTTCTAGTGAAATGGCTGCATTTGCTGATCTTGGATTACTAGGTGGCATGGGAACAAATTCTATTGAAAATGAGATAGGAATACTCAAATCCAAGAGGATGATGACCGATGTGGTGAAGGCTTTAAATCTTAATGTCACGTATTTAGATGGCAATGCGGTAAAGAGTCCTGAGCTTTATTCTCATTCACCTTATTTTATCGAAGTTCTTAAATTGGATGAAAATCGATTGAAAACTTATGCCAAAAGCGTTGGTAGTCAATTTGATATTCAGAGCAATGAGAATGGAAAAATTTTACTCACTAATATTGAATCAGAGGAAGTTTTTGAAGGTAAAATAGGGCAGCCTATGGAAATTCCTTTTGCTGATATTATCCTGGTTGAAAATGCGGACTTTATTTTAAATGAAGAAGAGGAAATGCCTAACCTTAATGTTAAGTTTTCCACTTTAGAATCTGTAGTTTCAAATTATCGCACAAAACTTCAAATAAATCTTACTGACAAAAATTCCAGTTTAATTGAATTAGGCCTGGATGATTCTGTAAAAGAGAAAGCACAGGATATTCTGGATCAGTTAATTTATGAATATAACAGGGATGCAATTGAAGATAAAAACCTAGTTGCCAGAAATACGGCTGAATTTATTGATGAGAGGTTACAGATAATTAATGGAGAGCTTGACTCAGTAGAAACAGGTAAGGAGGAGTTCAAAGAAGCTAATCGACTTACAGATATAGAGGCTGAATCTGAAATGTTCATTGAGAATGTTAGTGATTACAATAAGCGCGAGCAGGAAATAGGGACTCAGCTTGAATTGGTAAATACAATGATAAGTTATCTAAATTCAGATTCGGGATCTGATCTGTTGCCTGCGAATTTAGGAATTGAAGAAAAGTCGGTAAATTCGAGTATAGAAGAATATAATAATCTTGTATTAGAGAGAAACAGGATATTAAGCGGGTCTACGGAAAAAAACCCGATCGTAAAAAGACTCAACAGCCAGATAGATCAGATAAGAGGTAATGTTCTGGCAAGTTTTGAAAGGTTGAGATCCAACCTTAGAGTTTCACAACAGGAATTAGAGCGCCAGGGTTCAGTAATCAACTCAAAGATCTCTGCAGTTCCGGCAAAAGAAAGACAATATAGAGGAATAGAAAGGCAGCAGAATATTAAGGAATCACTATATCTTTTCTTGCTTCAGAAGAGAGAAGAGAATTCTTTAAGTCTTGCCGTTACAGCACCAAAAGCAAAAATTGTTGACCGTGCATATTCATCTGTCGCTCCTATTTCTCCAAAACCAAAAATTATTCTGCTTGCAGGTTTGATTCTGGGGTTATTGATCCCATTTCTAATTATTTACCTGAAAGGTCTCTTAAGTAATAAAGTAAAGAGCAGGGAAGATATTGAGAAGGTTACTTCAGATATTCCAGTAGTTGGTGAGATCCCAAGTGTTTCCAAGAAAGATGGAGAAATGATCCTGAAAAATGATCGTAGTGTACTTGCAGAATCTTTTCGAATTTTACTTACGAACCTTCAGTATTTAATTGAAAATACTGCAGACAAAAGGCAGGGAAATACCATTTTCGTGACTTCAACGGTAAAGGGAGAAGGTAAAACCTTAGTTTCTTTTAACCTGGCCGCTACCTTGGCTAATACTAATAAAAAAGTTCTATTGGTAGGAGCTGATCTTCGTAATCCGCAATTGCAAAGATTTGAAGCTGATGCACGAGAACATATTGGGGTTAGCGATTATTTAGCTAACGATAATTTGAAACTCCAGGATTTAATTCGACAGACAAATGTTGACAATCCAAACTTGGAATTACTTCCTTCTGGTACGATTCCCCCAAACCCTTCAGAATTATGGAGAAGGGAAAAGACCGGTGAGATGTTTAAGGAACTGGAAGCGATGTATGACTACGTAATAGTTGATACAGCTCCATCTTTATTGGTTACAGATACCTTCCTCATCAATAAATGGGCAGATCTTACTCTTTATGTTGTTCGCGCGGGCTATACCGAAAAGAAATTACTGAATTTTGCAGTTGACTCCAAGAATGACGGGAAACTACATGACGTAAGTTTTGTATTGAATGATGTTAAGTGGGCTAATTTCGGTTATGGGAATAAGTACGGTTATGCCTACGGAGAAGAGAAAAAATCTTTTCTTACCAGGTTAAGAAACAAAGCGGCAATCTGGTAATAATAATTAGTTTTTAAAATACGCCCTGAATTGATCAGGGCTTTTTTTATGCAAATAAAAGTCAAGTTTTTAGTATTGATCCTCATGATCTGGTCACAGCTCAGTTTTGGTCAGTTTGAATTTAGCGGAAGTGCGACCTTAGAAGGTTATTATGCCGAAAATGAAGATTTGCCATTCTGGTTTTATTCCAATCAAAGAGGAAGAAAAGACCAATCTTCTAATTTTAGTACATGGATTAACGCTAAAGCAAACTACGAATTTTCCGAAAATACAAATCTTGAAGTTGGAGGCGGATTTTTTTATTCAGATGGAGATTCTGATAATTTCTCTATAGATGAGCTGTATGCACAGCTTGAAATAGATTGGCTGCGATTAGTTGTGGGAGCAAAGCAAGAAGCAGAAGTTCTCAATGGTTCAAGTGCTTCCAATAAGAATATTATATGGTCGTTAAATTCAAGACCAATACCAGGAATAAAACTTGAAACTTCAAGCCCTATATTTCTATTCGATAGTAAAAAAATTGGCTTTGAGTTTTATTGGAGTGAATCCTATTTAGGCGATAATACAGGGGCAGAAAATGTGCGGCTTCATCACAAAAGAATCCAGCTGCTTTACAAGCCTGATAACTCCTGGACTATTAAAGCAGGTTTAAGACATTTCGTGCAATGGGGAGGTAGTTCAGAGAGGTTTGGCGACCAGCCTGAAGAATTTTCCGATTATCTGAAGGTAGTAACAGGACGTGGAGGCGGAGATAATTCCGTTGAATCTGATCAGGCTAATGCTTTGGGCAATCACCTAGGTTCGTGGGAATTAAGTCTTCATAAAAAATTCAGAAACTATTCAATCTCATTCTTATTTAATAATCTTTTCGAAGATGGTTCAGGGAGTAGGCTGGCTAATTTTCCGGATGGTCGGTATGCTTTGTATTATGAAACTACGGAATCTGATAATCTCATAAATTCAGTTATTTACGAGTTTTTTCATGTTCTAGACAAGAATAAGGTTGGACCACATCTCTATGATAATTATTTTAATAATGGCGTTTATCCTTTTGGCTGGACCTATAAGGGACGGGTTATAGGAGCCCCTTTTTTTACTTACGATCCAGAATTAAATTATATAGTCGGTAACAAATTTTTGGCTCATCATATAGGATTCAGTGGAAGTATATCATATTTACAAAAAACGATACCATATAAGTTCTTAGTGAGTTATGTAAATAAAGAAGGCTTGTACAGAGTACCAGCTGAAAGTCAATTGATAAAGGAAGATAATATTAATTTATACTCTGAATTTAGATTAATAAAAATGCCTGTGACCTTGAATTTGATTCTTGGAGCCGATTTTAATTCTGAAAACAGCCCTAATTTCGGTGCAGGGGTAAGTCTTTCAAAACAATTTTAGTTTTCAATCATATAATTGCAAAACCTGGGTATTTACCCAGGTTTTTTATTTTAGAATCAAGACTTCCTTACTAAAAATCCTATTTTCCAGTTATTTAGGTATATTTGGCGTGCTTAAATGAAAAACTTATCCAAAATTATAGCCTGCTAATATAATTTGATGGTAAAAACGATAGAAAACCCTACTACTTCTAGAGTGAAAAGTAGACCTGTTTTAATAGGTTTTCTAACATTCCTGCTGCTCTTAATGGCGGGTTTTTTTATGCTCTGGCAACGTTATCAGATTCTGCTGGATGATAGGCAGAAGGAAATGGCATCCATTATTGGTGTTGCCGAGCAAAATATTGATCAATCTTTAAAATATAGTTACTCCGCCGCTTTATCCCTGGCGCTCCAAATAGACGAAGATGGTAAAATTGAAAACTTTGATGAGGTGGCTCCTCAGTTAGTGGATAATAATCCCAATATTGATGCTATAGAAATAGTTCCTGACGGAATCATTACCAAGGTATATCCTTACGAAGAGAATAAAGACGCTCTTAATTACAATATCTTACAAGACAGTACGCGTAACGGTGAAGCTTTTATAGCTATAGAGCGCAAAAGAATGTTTTTTGCCGGTCCTCTGGAGCTCAGGCAAGGCGGACTTGCTATAATCGGTAGACTTCCTGTTTTTAAGAAAAACGAATTCTGGGGTTTTGTAGCGGTTCTTATTCATTTTGAAAATCTGGTAAATCAGTCCGGGCTGGAAGATCTTGCCGGAGATCAATACAGATTTCAATTTTCTAAAATAAATCCGGTAACAGGAAAGGAAGAATTCTTTTTGGATGAAACGACAGAGTTAGATAAGTCTTATTCTGAAAATCTGGTCCTTCAGGATGGAGACTGGAAAATCTACATTATTCCTGTAAATCCGTATAAACCATTTTATACGATCATTCCAGTGGCGATCATGATTTTGGTGATTTCCGGAGCTCTGGGATGGATTGTTTATAATAGTCTTAAGCAACCGGCAGAACTTCAGAAATTGGTGAAGGAGCAAGCCGGGGAACTCGCGAAAAGTGAATTACATTTTAGAACCATATTCAATCAGGCAGCTATAGGTATGGCCAGGGTCAATTCCACAAATGGGATGATCCTTGAAGCTAACAAAAAATTTCAGGATTTGCTCGGGTATTCTGAGGAGGAACTTAAGCAGATGGACTACAAGATGATTTCGCATCCCGATGATCTGGTAGAGAACACAGAATTAATGCGGCGTTTAAGCCAGGATGAGATACGCCAGTATAGCCTGGAAAAAAGACTCGAACGGAAAGATGGAAATCTAATTTGGGTAAGAATTAATGTTTCTCCGCTTTGGGAGGTCGGGGAAGAAGTTTCCAGTCATATCGCCTTGGTAGAAGATATTTCTGCAAGAGTTAAAGCGAAACAAAAACTGATAGACAATGAGAATCGTTTTCGTTCTCTGGTAGAAAACTCTAATGAGATCATTCTAATTGTTGATGATCAAAACAAGGTAAAATATTATTCTCCTTCTCTGGCCAAAATTTCAAAGTACGAGCAGATAGATTTTTCAGCTAATGGAGTTTTGTATTATATTCATCCGGATGATCACGACCTTTTGCGGTCTAAGGTAGAACTCGGTTATACAAAACCAAACGTGCCTATTACCGATATTATTTTAAGGGTTAAAGACGCAGAGAATAATTGGTTCTGGGTGAATGCTACTCTTACAAACATGCTGCATGTTCAGAATGTGAATGGTTTCGTAATCAATTTAAGAGATGTAACCGGTAAGAAAGAAGCAGAAATGAACCTCGTGAAGTCTTATGAACTTGTGATGGAACAAAATAAGCGACTGCTTAACTTCGCCTATATCGTTTCTCATAATCTTCGATCCCATTCCAGTAATATGTCGTCCATCCTTGAGCTATACGAATCTGAAGAGTCCCAGGACGAAAAGGATACTTATGTTGGACTTCTGAAAAAGGTTTCTAAGAACCTTGATCAGTCCTTACATGATCTGAATGAAGTGGTCTCCATCAATACAAATATGGATATTAAGGCTGAATCAGTAAATGTTTTAGAATTCATTGATCAGGCGCTGGATATTCTGAGTTTGCAGATAAAGTCAAAACGAGCGAAAATCATCACCAGGGTTCCTGAGGAGATGAATGTGTCCTTCAATTCGGCCTACATGGAAAGCGTTCTTCTGAACTTTCTTACTAATGCCTTACGATATAGTGATCCTGAAAGATCTCCGGTTGTTGAACTTACGGGTTACAGGGATGATAAACAATGGGTGCTAGAAATACGAGATAATGGTATTGGAATTGATCTACAGAAGCATGGCGAGAAGGTTTTTGGATTATATAAAACCTTTTCAGACCGAAAAGATTCTCGAGGTGTTGGATTGTTCATTACCAAGAATCAGATTAATGCCATGGGTGGGACAGTTGATGTGGAAAGTGAACCAGGCGTTGGGACCAGTTTTAAAGTAAGGTTTAAATGATAAAAAGTATCTGTATCATTGACGATGATGAGATCTATCAAATGATCATTAAGAGGCTCATCTCAAAAGCTAAGATATTTGACCAAATATCGTACTTTATGTGTGCTACAGATGCCCTGCAATGTCTGCAAGAACAATCGAAAAATCTACCTTCAGTTATATTACTGGATATTAATATGCCTATAATGGATGGCTGGCAGTTTTTAAGCGAATTGGAAAATACCTATCCATTGCTGTATGAAACAAGTCAGGTGTACATTGTTACCTCGTCCATAGCTTATTCTGATAAAGATAAAATTGAAGAATTTCCTAAGGTGTCCGGATTTTTATCTAAACCACTCAGTGTTGAGAAATTGAAGGAAATAGGTAATGCCATTCCATAAAAAAAGCCCGGTGTAGGGACCAAGGCTTGTATTGATATAGAATTGGGGTAATTTTTTACGCCGCAGTAGTGATATTGTAATGGTTCAGGATATTCTGATAAAAGAAAATGCTTTTTTCATCTTTTTTCAGACATGATCTTAGAAATCTCTCCAAATCCTGACATTCAAATGTAATACTGGTATATTTTCTTTGACCTACTGGTAATTGTAAATCTATAGTTTGATCTTTATAATTAATATTTACATTCTTAGCTTCAAAATACTTCTTGATAATCGCACGGTGCATTGTCTGGAAATTTGAGTTTTCCTGAGTCCTGTTAATTATGCTGTAAGAAATTAGATTTTTGACTTCATCAAGAATCTCCGGGGTAGTAAATCTATTCATAAGTAATCCTTTATTCGACATTTTCTTCTGAGGCTAAATTACTACTAGACAGGGCAAAAGCTGTTAAAAAAAATGTAATACTTCCCTCGTTAATAAATTTTTAACTTGATAGGGATATTCTTAAGATTAAATTTAGATTACACATCCAAAATTAGCGGGGAATGCATGATACGGTGGCGTTCGTCTAAAATCGATAAGTTAAAAAACTTAGTATTTGAACGTTTTGTGCTGCCGGCCGCATGGTGGATATGTCCAAATAAATGTAGTTTTGGCTGAACAACCTTTAAAGTTTGTACCAATTCTTCGCAACCTAATTTTATACCGCTACTAATTTCGTCAAGAATTCCATAAGGAGGAGTATGAGTTATCAAAATATCGGTTTGGGGAGGGATCAATTTCCAAAATTTTCTAATCTCTAATCCGCGCTCTTTATTAAATGCCCAATTTTCCAATCCTGGAGTTACCGGAGAACCCCAAAAATTGGTTCCTTTTATTTCCATCCCGTCGTTAATCAAAAGATTAATATTTGACGGTACTCTTTCTAGATATTCTGATTTTTCGAAATAAAAGTCATGATTTCCCGGAACCAGGATTTTGTACTCATGAGGTTGAGCTGAAAACCATTTTAAAAAATTATCTGTCTCATTTCTGGTTCCACCATCGGTACAATCTCCTGCGTGAATTAGAATATCTCCTTCAGGAATAATTACATCGTGATGAAAATTGTGGGTATCTGAAAGGCAGACAAGCCTCATAAATTTTTATTAGAATGAATGGCAAATTAAATAAAAAAAATCCGTTGAGGTCGTCAACGGATCTGTATTGCATTTATATAGAATTTTATAGATCCTTTTTGTCGGCTTGGATTTCCATCAAAGCTTTATCTGTAGGTAAAATTTTATTGATGGTTTTTAGCATGGCAAAAGCAATAATTGCAGCAGTTACTGCAAAAAATAAGAATTTGATCAGAAGACTTTCAGTAATTACCAAACTGTAAAAACCTAAAAAGATCTCTATGATCACAAACAAAACTTTTATACCAACTTTTAAAAACATTTCCTTTTTTTGATTTGGTTCAAATATACTACGGAATGCCTATATCGCGGAAGTAAAAAATTAAGTTTGACGAAAATTTAACTTTGGTAACATCTGTATTACAATCTTTTAAGTTAAATAATCTTAAACAGGGGTTTCTAAACCGCCTTGAATTGTAAATTGGTTTTGAAAATCAAGACTCAATTGAAGAAAAAGACAAAATTTGCGGTAGGTATTTTAATAGGAATAGGGGTAATTGCCTTAGCCTTATTCCTTACTAATAATTACCTTGAAAGCAGGATCAAAAAAAGTATAGAAGATAATCTTAAGAAAGCAAGTGCTACCTATCAAAAGGTTGATGTGAAGCTTTTAAATCGAAGAGCGGAGGTTACTAATCCTTCATTCCTGGTAAAAGGTAAAAGTCTAAAGGTAGATAAGATTCTTCTTGATGATATTCAACTCTGGGATTATATAACAAATAAGGATATCATCATTGGCGAACTGAGTATTTCAAATCCCGTTGTTAAGGTCTATAATTTTAAAAAGGAGAAAGAAGATTTAACTGCCACTAAAAAAGAGAAATCTACAGAGTTTAAAAATAAACTGGTAATCAAAAATGTTCGAATTAAGGGAGGTAGTTTTCAGATATTCGAAAAAGACAGTTCAGAACATCGACTATATACCAAGATAAGAGATGTGAAAATGCAGCAGGTTCGTGTGAATGCAGAAACTCTAAAAGAATCTGTTCCTTTTAATTATGATCTGATATTGCTAAATGCAGATAGTATTTTTTATGACCTTGATCCGAGACATGTACTCTCCGCTGCCGATTTTGTGATTGATAATAATAAGGTGCATATCAAAAAATTCAGGATATCTCCAAAATATTCTAAAGCTGAGCACCAAAAAACGACTCCGGTTGAGAAAGACAGGTACGAGCTAACAGTCGATTCATTATATATGGACAGTTTTAACTGGTCTATGCAAAATGATTCCTTAAAAGTTCAGAATCATCTCACCCGAATTAGCGGTGCAAATTTTGACATATATAGAGATAAGCTTCAGCCAGATGATAACAGCACTAAGCCACTTTATAGCGCCATGATTAGGAAAATGCCTATTCTGCTTAAATTAGATAGTATCGTGGTGGAAAATTCTTATATAAGATATGAGGAGCGAATTCATGCTGATCGTAAAAGTGGCGTGGTAGATTTTTCTGACCTTAATGCTCAACTAAGCAATATCACCAATATTGATCTGGGTAGAGAAAGCTTCCCTCAGACGGTATTGAAGGCTGATGCTAATTTTATGAAGCAGGCTCCACTTAATGTTACGATGGAATTTGATATTAGTGATAAAAGCGACAGGTTTCATATCACCGGAAATATGGGAAGGCTGGCTGCCGAGCAGATGAACAGGTTTATGAAGCCCGCTATGAATATTGAAGCGAAAGGTGAAATTTTAGATATGTATTTTAATTTCTACGGAAATGACAACCAGGGAAGTGGAGACATGAAGCTGGAATACAAAGATTTTAAGGTAGAAGTTCTGAAAAAGAATGGACAGGAGAAGAATAAAGTGATCTCGGCACTGGCAAATCTTATCGTAAAAAATAAAGCGATCAATAAGAAAGCAAATTATAAAGAGATCAGTTTTACCAGAGATAAAACAAAATCTTTCTGGAATTACCTTTGGAATCTATTAAAGAATGGAGCTTTAAAATCTTTTCTCTAGATCTTGAAAGTCACAACAGGGCGATTTGCATGATTTACCAGGTCTTCACTAATGCTCCCGTTAAAAAAATGGGCAAGGCCTTTGCGACCGTGAGTTCCAATTCCTAAAAGTCCGGCATCAATTTTATTAGCAAAATTCAGGATTCCTTTTTCTACACTTATGTCATTATATATATGTATCTCGTAATGATCCGGTGATGAATCTTTTGCAAAATCATTGATTCTTTTGGTAGCTTCTTCGCTGGTCATAAAGTCATTAGGAGTGTTTACAAATAGAAGATGCAAATTCGCTTCTATTGTTTCTGAAAATTTAATCGCCTTTTTTAAGACATGCTTATGGTCTGCATTGGCATCTGTAGCGAAAACAAAATTCTTTATTTTGAAGTCCTCGATCTCATTTTTTATGACTAGTACAGGAATTTCTGAATGTCGGACAACTTTTTCAGTATTCGATCCTATAAACATTTCCTGGAATCCACTGGCACCATGAGAACCCATAACGATCAGGTCACATTTTTTTTCCTTTCCAATTTCCATAATCCCATCAAAAGCCCTGTGAAATTCTACAGTTTCATGAACTTTAATCCCTTTGAGATAAGGTTCACGCAATATTTTTGAAAAACGCTGGTGAGCTAATTTCAGAAAGAAAATAGCTTCAGGAATATTCTGGCTACTACCATTCACGGGATCTATGAGCTGAAGAGGTAATTCCAGCATGTGTAGTAGAAAGATCTCGCCATCGAATTTTCTGGCTAGTTGTGCAGCGACTTTCAGAGCTATTTCAGCCTGGTCACTAAAGTCTGTAGGAACTAGAATATTTTTCATGATTGAAGGTAATGGCTTAATAATTAAAGCTCTATTAAATTTACAAAGAATATTTCATTTATTTCCACGTTTTTATACTTGGAAAATATTGCTATATTTGCAGCGTTGAAACTAAAAAAGTACAGCGAGGGGACAGAAGTCCCCTCTTTTTATAACCATGCTGAAGGAGAAGGTAGAAAAGTTAGCAGAGAAGGTATTTGAAGAAAATAATTCATTATTTTTAATCAGCCTTGAAGTGAACTCCGCCAATCATATCAAGATAGTATTGGACGGTGATGAAGGTGTTTCGGTAAACGACTGTATCATGGTGAGCCGTGCTATTGAGCATAACCTGGACAGGGAAGAGGAAGATTTTTCTCTTGAAGTTACTTCGGCAGGAGTCTCTGAGCCTCTAAGCATGCCGAGACAATACAAAAAGAATATTGGTCGCAGATTAAAAGTGAAGACGGAAAACGAAAAGTTTGAAGCCGATCTCGTTTCTGCTGATGAAAATGAAATAAAGCTTTCATGGAAAGCAAGAGAGCCTAAGCCGGTTGGTAAAGGGAAAGTAACAGTACAGAAGGAGGCGGTTTTGCCTTATGCTGATATTGTGGAAGCTAAAGTTAAAATAACATTTTAATCACAAATTGATATGGAAAATATCGCGTTGATTGAGTCATTCTCAGAGTTTAAAGATGATAAACTTATAGATCGTGTTACGCTGATGGCGATCTTGGAGGATGTTTTTAGAAATGCTTTAAAGAAAAAGTATGGAGAAGACGATAATTTTGATATTATTGTAAACCCTGATAAAGGGGATCTTGAAATTTGGAGAAACCGTATAGTGGTTGCAGATGGTGAAGTAGAAGATTCTAACAGGGAAATATCTCTTACTCAAGCAAGAAAGATTGAACCAGACTTTGAGGTTGGTGAAGATGTTTCTGAAGAAGTGAAGCTTGCAGATCTTGGTAGAAGAGCAATTCTGGCACTGCGTCAGAATTTGATCTCAAAGATTCATGAGCATGACAATACGAATATTTACAAGCAGTTTAAAGATCTTGAAGGAGAGATTTATACTGCAGAAGTTCACCATATTAGGCACAGAGCAATCATTCTTCTTGATGATGAAGGGAATGAGATCGTGCTTCCTAAAGACCGCCAGATTCCTTCAGATTTCTTCCGAAAAGGAGAGAATGTTAGAGGAATTATTGAGAGTGTCGAATTAAAAGGTAATAAGCCTACAATCATAATGTCCAGAACCGCTCCCGGTTTCCTTGAGAAATTATTCGAACAGGAAATCCCGGAAGTATTCGATGGTTTGATTACTATCAAAAAAGTAGTTCGTGTTCCTGGAGAAAAAGCGAAAGTAGCGGTAGATTCTTATGATGATAGAATCGATCCTGTTGGAGCTTGTGTTGGTATGAAAGGTTCCAGAATTCACAGTATCGTACGTGAATTGGGGAATGAGAATATTGATGTGATTAATTTCACCAATAATGAGCAGTTATTTATCACCCGAGCATTGAGTCCGGCGAAAATAACTTCCATTAAAATGGATGAAGAAGCTAAGACTGCTGAGGTAATGCTGAAGCCGGAAGAAGTTTCTAAAGCTATTGGTAGAGGTGGGCATAATATTAGATTAGCAGGTCAATTGACAGGTTATGAAATTGATGTTTACCGCGAAGGTGTTGAAGAAGATGTTGAGTTAAAAGAGTTTACAGACGAGATTGAAGATTGGGTGATCGCTGAATTTTCAAAAATTGGTCTGGATACTGCAAAGGCTGTATTGGAGCAGGACGTGAATGACCTGGTTCGTCGTACAGACCTTGAAGAAGAAACCATTAAAGATGTAATGGCCGTTCTTCGTTCAGAATTTGAAGAATAATATTTTTTTAATAAAGTTTACATTAAAAGAGGTTAATTTAGAGGGCAATTTATGGCAGAAGCGAAAACAACGCGATTAAATAAAGTTCTACGTGAGTTCAATATCTCGTTAGACAGGGCTGTGGAATATCTTAATTCCAAAGGCTACGAGATAGATGCACGTCCAACTACCAAGATCTCGGGAGAAATCTACGAGGTGCTTTCTGATGAATTCCAAACCGACAAGAGTAAAAAGGTTGCTTCTAAAGAAGTTGGAGAGGAGAGAAAGAAAGAGAAGGAAGAGCTGCGTAAGGAGATCGAAGAGAAGCGTAAGGCTGAAGAGGTGAAGAAGGAGAAAGAGGAAGAGGCTGTTACTTCCAGAGCCAAGCTTGAAGGTCCGAAGACTGTCGGTAAGATCGATCTGGATAAGAAACCAGGTGAGAAAACTAAAGACAAAGAAGCCGAAGCCTCTAAAGAAGATACTAAGGAAACTCCAGCGGAAGAACCTGTCAAAAAAGCTGAAGAGACCAAGCAAGAAGAAAAGCCAGCGGCTAAAGCTGAAGAAAAGCCAAAAGAGGATAAAAAAGCAGAACCTAAGAAGGAAGAAGCTAAACCTCAGGAAGCTAAATCTGAAGAATCCAAGACTTCTGAAAAGTCTGAAGGTTCAGAAGAAAAAACTTCAGACAGGATCGAAACCAAGTATACTAAACTTGATGGTCCAAACTTCACCGGAAAAAAGATCGATTTATCTCAATTCAAAAAGCCTGTTAAGAAGAAGGATGAGAAGAAAGACGATAAAAAAGATGATAAGGACAAGCGTAAAAAGCGCCGTCGTCGCATCAGTAAAGATGTAAAAGGTGGAGGTGGAAACCAGCGTGGTGGAAACAAAGGTGGTAAAAGAAGAAGTAAACCAATAACTAAAGAGGAGCCTACTGAGGAAGAAGTACAAAAGCAAGTGCGTGAAACACTTGAAAAACTTCAGGGGAAATCTTCTAAAGGTAAAGGTGCAAAATATAGAAGACAGAAACGTGACGAGCACAGACAGCGTTCTGAGCAAGATCTTGCTCAACAGGAGTCTGACGAGAAGATCTTAAAAGTAACCGAGTTTGTTACGGTAAGTGAAGTTGCAACCATGATGGATGTATCTGTTACACAGGTTATCTCGGCATGTATGTCTCTTGGAATGATGGTAACGATGAATCAGCGTCTAGATGCTGAAACATTAAGTATCGTTGCTGAAGAATTTGGTTACGAGGTTGAATTTACTACGGCAGATGTTGAAGAAACTGTTGAAGAAGTAGAAGAAAATCCGGAAGATCTTGAAACAAGAGCTCCAATAGTAACGGTGATGGGTCACGTAGACCACGGTAAGACTTCCCTTCTGGATTATATTCGTAAGGAGAATGTTATTGCAGGTGAAAGTGGTGGTATTACTCAGCACATCGGGGCTTACGGAGTGAAACTGGAAGGCGGACAGAAGATTGCTTTCCTTGATACACCAGGTCACGAAGCCTTTACGGCGATGCGTGCACGTGGTGCTCAGGTTACAGATATCGCGATTATTGTGATCGCTGCAGATGATGATGTGATGCCGCAAACGAAAGAGGCGATCTCTCACGCTCAGGCTGCGGGAGTTCCAATTATCTTTGCGATCAATAAATCAGACTTGCCAACGGCAAACCCTGAAAAGATTAAAGAAAAACTTGCTTCCATGGATCTTCTGGTTGAAGATTGGGGAGGTAAAATTCAGTCTCACGATATTTCTGCAAAAACTGGAACCGGTGTGAAAGAATTACTCGAAAAAGTACTTCTGGAAGCTGAAATTCTGGAATTGCAGGCTAATCCTAAGAAACTGGCCAAGGGTACGGTAGTGGAAGCTTTCCTTGATAAGGGTAGAGGTTACGTAGCTACGATCCTGGTTCAGGGAGGTACATTAAAAGTTGGAGATTACGTATTGGCCGGTAGAAATAGCGGTAAGGTTAAAGCAATGCACGATGAACGCGGAAATGAGGTGAAAGAAGCTGGACCTTCTACTCCTGTTTCAATTCTGGGTCTTGATGGAGCACCTCAGGCAGGTGACACCTTCAAGGTAATGGAAGACGAGCGTGAAGCAAAAGACATCGCAGCAAGACGTACACAACTACAGCGTGAGCAGAATGTAAGAACTCAGCGTCACATTACTCTTGATGAGATTGGACGTAGAATTGCGCTTGGTGACTTTAAAGAGCTTAATATTATCCTGAAAGGTGATGTGGATGGTTCTGTGGAAGCTCTTACAGATTCCTTCCAGAAACTTTCTACGGAAGAGATCCAGGTGAATATCATACACAAAGGAGTGGGAGCAATCACAGAAAGTGATGTATTGTTAGCTTCAGCTTCAGATGCGGTTATTATCGGATTTAACGTAAGACCTGCTGGAAATGCTAGAATGGTTGCTGATAAAGAGGAAATCGATATCAGAACTTATTCGATCATCTACGATGCGATCAACGATCTTAAGGATGCGATGGAAGGTATGCTTTCTCCAGAATTGAAGGAAGAGATTACCGGTACAGCAGAGATCAGAGAAACTTTCAAGATCTCGAAGATCGGAACAATTGCAGGTTGTATGGTGACTTCAGGAACTATTTATAGAAGTGCCGGAGTTAGATTGATTAGAGATGGCGTGGTTGTTTACACCGGAGAACTTGCTTCACTGAAACGTTTTAAAGATGATGTGAAAGAAGTTAAGAAAGGTTATGATTGTGGTATGCAGGTTAAGAATTACAATGATATTAGAGAAGGAGATGTAATCGAAGCCTTTAGAGAAGTTGAGGTTAAGAAAACTCTGAAATCTAAATAATATTAGAATCATAAATAAAAAAAGCGACTTAGAAATAAGTCGCTTTTTTTATGAAATATATGGGAATATTATTTTCTCTGTGGCTTCGGAATAAATGCGGAAGGGAAGTTCTCTTTTACTTTTAAAAGGGCTCTGTCTGCTTCCAGGCGGCTTCTGAAATTTCCAACCCAAACTTTATAATTTGGTGCTTCATAAGTGATCTGAGAAGGATAAGAATAGAGCGTTTTATATTTTTGAATCACTTCGCTCGCTTCACCGTTATCACCATAAAAAAGCTGGATCACAAACCGATCACCAATCTTATTATTCTCGTTGAGCTCAGACTTTACCTCCATTAGCTTTTCGATCTTTTCATTTTGTTGAATCTGAACATTACCTTGTTGAGCATTCATTTTTCCGTTGGAAAAGAATAGAAAAACAGCGATAATCAAAAGGAATGCAGAATTTGTTTTTCTCATAATATTTTAGCTTTTTGACAAATGTAAAATTAAATAACTTAAACAGGTTGTAATTTATTATTTAGAACTAATATAAATTACCTATTAACACTTATGTAACATTCCTAAAATCGTCTATAAGTATTACTTTTGTGCCTGAATTTAAAGGTACCTTTTTAGGTTTTTAGCCCTAAAATACTGAGTGTAAAAACCGTACCAAAGTTTAGACGTTAATCGAACTTATAATATGAAAAAGGTGATTTTCCGCCATTCAACTTCGCGACAACTACTATTAAGCGTAGCATTTTTATTGACATTCACCGTATCCGGGTTCTCGCAAGAACAGGAGGCACAAGATACCACTGCTCAGGCTGGAGCGGGTCAGGAGGCTGCTGCTGCAGATGCTGCGGCTTCAAGTTTAGGTGATCCAGCTGCGGGTAAGGAGTTATTTAATTCTTTATGTGCTGCATGTCACAAACCGTATTCAAATTCTATTGGTCCTGCCTTAAATGGTGTGACAGATAGACACGATATGTCTTGGATCCACGAATGGGTAAAGAACTCAGCTGCGTTGATCGCAAGTGGAGATGCTGAAGCAAACGCCATTTATGAAGAGTGGGGGCAAACGGCGATGCCTGCTTTCCCTCAGTTGTCTGATGGTGATATTGACAATATTCTTGCTTATGTAGAGCAACCAAAACCTGAGCCACAAGCTGCTGCGGGTGGAGCGGCTGGCGATGCCGGAGCTTCAGGTGGATCTGGTGGAGTTTCTACAGATGTGATCCTGGGAATTTTAGTATTTGTACTGGCTCTATTATTGCTTGTATTATTCCTGGTTAATAAGACGCTTAGAAATTTCGCAGACGCTTCCGGAATTGTGATTCCTGAGAAGCCGAAAAGAAAACCGATCTATAAAGCATTTGTTGAAAATCAATTCCTAGTGCTGGTTAGTGCTATCGTAGTGCTTTTGGCAGTGGGTTACTTTGCTTACGGATTTTTAATGCAGGTTGGTGTTGATAAAGGTTATCAGCCAATTCAGCCGATACATTATTCTCACAGAATTCACGCAGGTGATAACGAGATTGAATGTAAATATTGTCACTCTTCAGCTAGGACATCAAAACATTCTGGAATTCCTTCTTTAAATGTTTGTATGAACTGTCATAAGGCAATTGCTGAAGTGGCTCCTGAAACTGCTACTGAAGAATATTCAAAAGAATTTTACGATAAGGAAATTCAGAAATTATATGCTGCTGCCGGATGGGATCCTGCTTCCAGAACTTATTCTGGAGAAGAGAAGCCTGTGAAGTGGGTGCGTATTCATAATCTTCCGGATTTCGCATACTTTAACCACTCTCAGCACGTAAGTGTTGCGGGAATCGAATGTCAGAAATGTCACGGTCCTATTGAAGAGATGGAAATCGTATATCAAAATGCTCCTTTAACTATGGGATGGTGTATTAACTGTCACCGTGAAACCAATATCAGGATCGAGGGTAATGAATATTACGAAAAGATCCACGAGGAGTTATCTAAAAAATATGGTGTAGAAGAGCTTACTGCTGCTCAGATGGGCGGATTGGAATGTGGTAAGTGTCACTATTAAAATCCTGAAGTTCAGGTGTAAATTAAGAAGCTAATATCTAGATATAATATGTCATCAAACAAGAAATACTGGAAAAGTGTTGAAGAGCTAAATGAAAACAGCTCTGTTGTTGAGACGCTCCAACAAAAGGAATTTGCTGAGGAGATCCCGGTAGAGGACTTCCTTGGGGATAAAGAGAAACTTGGAGATTCAAAAACTTCAAGAAGAGACTTCCTTAAGTATGTTGGATTCAGTACAGCAGCGGCATCACTGGCTGCCTGCGAAGGCCCTGTGACCAAGTCTATTCCTTACGTGGTGCAACCTGAAAGGATTGTGCCTGGAATCGCGAACTATTACGCATCTACGATTGCTGATGGTTTCGACTTCGCAAGCGTGTTGGTGAAAACTCGTGAGGGTCGACCAATTAAAATTGAAAATAATGATCTATCGAAGTTCAAAGGCGGGGTTAATGCCCGCGTTCACGCTTCGGTACTTTCTTTATATGATACAAAAAGGGTGAAACGCCCGATGATTGAAGGAAGAAATGTTTCCTGGGAAGAATTTGACCGTGAGGTTGGTTCTGCGCTTGATAATGCAAGTGGAGAGATCGTTCTACTTACGCAAACATTTGCTAGTCCTTCAACTTCAAAGTTAATTCAGGAGTTTTCTTCAAAATATGGAAATGTTCGTCACGTAGTGTATGACACAGTTTCTGAAGATGCTGCTCTGAATGCTTTTCAGTCTAAATACGGAAGACGTGCATTGCCAAACTATGATTTCTCAAAATCGAAAACAGTAGTTGGAGTTGGTGCAGATTTTCTTGCTGACTGGCAAGGTGGTGGGTATGATGCCGCTTTTGCAAAAACAAGAATTCCTGAAAATGGCGAAATGTCTCGTCATATTCAGTTTGAGTCTAATATGTCTCTAACCGGAGCCAATGCAGATAAGCGTGTTCCGTTGAAGCCGTCTCAGCAAAAGGCTGTGATGTCTGCTTTGAGAGGGTATATTGCCGGAGGTTCTTCTACGAGCGACCTTCCTTCAAATATTGACGATGCTGTGGTAAAAGCTGCTAGTCAGTTGAGAAAATCAGGAAGTGGCGCGGTTGTAGTTTGTGGAATTCCAGATGAAGAGGCTCAAAAATGGGCGTTGGAAATCAACGAAGCTCTTGGTAGCCAGGTGATGGATACTTCTAATGCAAGAGTGATCCGTCAGGGTAATGCTTCTGAAGTTGCCCAATTGGTTGAAGATATGAAGAATGGAAATGTTGGCGCTCTTCTAATCGCTGGTCTTAATCCGGTTCATACTTTGCCAAACGGTAAGGAATTCGCTGAAAGTCTTAAGAAGGTGGATACTGTAGTGGATTTTGCTACCAGAACCGATGAGACTTCTAAATTAAGTAAATACGTTGCTGCTACTCCGCATTACCTGGAGAGCTGGGGAGATATTCAGTTTTCTGAAAAATCATTCAGCTTGATGCAGCCTACTATAAGACCATTATTTGATACCAGACAATTTCAGGATACGCTTCTGAGATGGACAGATAATGACATGACCTATAATGAATACATTAAGGAGACCTGGTCTGGTGGATTGGGAGATAGAAACTGGAACGAAGTTCTTCATGATGGAGTTTTTGAGGCAAGTTCACCGGTAACTGTTTCAAATTCTGGGAATTCAACATCTTCTTCAGTATCATTCAATATGGATGAGATGGAAGGTGATGGTTTTGAATTAACGCTTTATACCAATACTGCGATTGGTGATGGGCAACAGGCTAACAATCCATGGTTACAGGAATTACCAGATCCGCTTTCTAGAGCTAGCTGGGATAACTACGTAACTGTTTCTAAAGCTGATGCTGAAGAATTAGGTCTTGAAAATGAAAATGTTGCCAACGGTGGGCTTAACGGAAGTTATGTAAACCTAACAGTTGGTGATACGGTAGTTCAGAATGTTCCTGTTTATATTATGCCTGGTCAGGCGAAAGGATCTGTTGGTCTTGCGCTTGGTTATGGTAGAAAAGCTGGAATTCAGGCTGAAATGCAAACAGGAGTAAATGCTTATCCATTGTATAAGAATTTCAGTTCTGTTCAAAAAGTTAAGATCGAAAAGACTGCTGGAGTGCATGAGTTTGCATGTGTTCAGCTTCACAATACCTTAATGGGTAGAGGTGATATTATAAAGGAAACCACACTTGAGGTTTTCAATACTAAAGATGCTCATGTTTGGAATGCAGTTCCGGAAGTATCTTTAGATCACCAGGAAACTCCGGTGACTTCTCCAGATGTTGATATCTGGGAAAGTTTTGACAGATCAACCGGTCCACACTTTAACCTTAGTATAGATCTTAACGCCTGTACAGGTTGTGGTGCTTGTGTGATCGCTTGTCATTCTGAAAATAACGTTCCTGTTGTTGGTAGAGAAGAGGTGAGAAAATCGAGAGATATGCACTGGTTGCGTATAGACCGTTATTTCTCTTCTGAAGATTCTTTCACTAACGATCTTGAGAAAAAAGAAAATATTGAAGGCCTTGGTAGTTCACTTTCAGAATTTGGTGAACTCGAGCAGCCAGCTGATAATCCTCAGGTTGTATTCCAGCCGGTAATGTGTCAGCACTGTAACCACGCTCCATGTGAAACTGTGTGTCCTGTAGCGGCAACTTCACACGGAAGACAGGGTCAGAACCAAATGATTTATAACAGATGTGTTGGTACAAGATATTGTGCAAATAACTGTCCTTATAAGGTTCGTCGTTTCAACTGGTTCAACTATGCACAGAACGATGAATTTGATTACCACATGAACAATGACCTTGGAAGAATGGTGCTTAACCCAGATGTTACTGTGCGTTCTAGAGGGGTTATGGAGAAATGTTCTATGTGTATTCAGAAAACTCAAAAAACGATCCTTGACGCTAAGCGTGATGGTAGAACAATTAAAGACGGTGAATTCCAGACTGCTTGTTCGGCTGCATGTGATAAAGGTGCAATGGTCTTTGGAGATGTGAATAACGAGGACTCAAAAGTTCTGGAAAAGAAAAATGATGACAGGATGTATCATCTGCTTGAGTATGTAGGTACGAAACCAAACGTGATGTACCAGACAAAAGTTAGAAATACAACCGAAGCTTAAATTAACGAATAACTAAGAATCAATCAGATAAGGATATGTCTCATTACGAAGCACCTATACGAAAGCCTCTAGTTACCGGGAACAAAAGCTATCACGATGTGACAGTGGATGTTGCTGCTCCGGTGGAAGGAAGGGCTAATAAAACCTGGTGGATAGTTTTTGCTATCTCGCTTGTTGCCTTTCTTTGGGGTGTTGGATGTATAGTTTACACTATTTCTACAGGTATTGGTACCTGGGGATTAAACAAAACAGTAGGTTGGGCCTGGGATATTACCAACTTTGTATGGTGGGTAGGTATTGGTCACGCCGGTACACTTATTTCCGCGGTACTTTTACTGTTCCGTCAAAAATGGAGAATGGCGATTAACAGGTCTGCAGAGGCAATGACCATTTTCTCTGTAATGCAGGCGGGTCTTTTCCCATTAATTCACATGGGGCGTCCGTGGCTGGCATATTGGGTACTTCCAATACCTAACCAGTTTGGATCTCTTTGGGTGAACTTTAACTCACCACTTCTTTGGGATGTATTTGCGATCTCTACATATCTTTCAGTATCACTTGTTTTCTGGTGGACTGGATTGTTGCCAGATTTCGCGATGATCCGTGATAGAGCAATTACGCCTTTTACAAGAAGAGTTTACGGAATATTATCTTTTGGATGGAGTGGACGTGCTAAAGACTGGCAACGTTTTGAAGAAGTATCTTTGGTACTTGCAGGTCTTGCAACACCACTGGTACTTTCTGTACACACCATTGTATCTTTTGACTTCGCAACTTCGGTAATCCCGGGATGGCATACTACCATTTTCCCTCCTTACTTCGTTGCGGGTGCGATCTTCTCTGGATTTGCCATGGTGAACACCTTGCTTATCATCATGAGAAAGGTTTCTAATTTAGAAGACTATATTACTATTCAGCATATCGAATTGATGAACATTGTAATCATGATTACAGGTTCTATCGTGGGTACTGCATATATTACCGAGTTAGTGATTGCATGGTATTCAGGTGTTGAATACGAACAGTATGCATTCCTTAACAGGGCTACCGGGCCTTACTGGTGGGCATATTGGAGTATGATGACCTGTAACGTATTCTCTCCACAATTCATGTGGTTCAAGAAACTGCGTACCAGTATCATGTTCTCTTTCTTTATTTCTATCGTTGTAAATATTGGGATGTGGTTTGAGCGTTTCGTAATTATCGTGACCTCGCTTCACCGTGATTACCTTCCATCTTCATGGACGATGTTCTCTCCAACATTTGTAGATATAGGGATCTTTATCGGTACCATTGGATTCTTCTTTGTATTGTTCCTTCTTTACGCTCGTTCGTTCCCAGTGATCGCACAGGCAGAGGTTAAAACAATACTGAAGGCTTCTGGAGAAAAGTATAAGAAATTAAGAGCTGAGCACGGAGATGATGTACTACATTACGATCCGCAGGCAGTAGGTAGAAATCCTAAAACTAATGAAGAGGCGGGAATTCACCACAAAATCGAAGATACTGAACACACCAAGAAAGTAGAGGCAGATCATCCACATGAGGAGACTGTGAATGCAGACGGAATGGTGGTTTCTGAAGTTACTAAAGACCGAATTGATGAAATGCTTTCAAGAATTGGAACTTATGATCCAAAAACTCAGGAAGCAGATGATCTTACTAAACTGAAAAATGTTGGACCGCTATTACAGCAGCATTTACACCAGGTTGGGATCTATCTTTTTGATCAGGTAAGTAAATTAAAAGAACAGGATTTTGAATTGCTTGATGAAGTGATCGAAAACTTCCCTATCGAAGAAAATAGAGAAGGATGGGTTGCCCAGGCAAACAAACTAAAAAATAAATAATAAGGATGGCATCTAAAGTTTTACACGCTATTTACAGAGATGACGATCTGCTTTTACAAGCCGTAAAACAGATTCGTGAAGCACGCTATCATATTGGTGAGATCTATTGCCCATTTCCGGTACACGGACTTGATAAGGCAATGGGACTTGCTCCAACAAGACTTGCCATCACATCATTTATGTATGGTTTGGTTGGACTTTCTGTAGCGATCGCTATGATGAACTTTATCATGATAGAAGACTGGCCACAGGATATTGGAGGTAAACCAAGTTTCAGTTTCTTCCAGAACATGCCGGCGTTTGTGCCAATTATGTTCGAATTAACTGTATTCTTTGCAGCTCACCTTATGGTGATCACCTTTTACATGAGAAGTAAATTATGGCCATTCAAAAAAGCTGAAAACCCAGATGTAAGAACCACAGATGATGTGTTCTTAATGGAAGTTGATGCTGCCAATCATAATATAGATGACCTAACCGACTTTTTATATCAAACTGGTGCATCTGAAATTAAATTAATAGAATAATAAATAGTGATAATGAGAAGTTTGTTCCATAAAACTATAGGATTTTGTCTGCTTGGCTTTGCAATTGTTTCCTGCCATGACAAGGAGGATCCAAACTATCAGTACATGCCTGATATGTATGAGCCGGTAGGTTACGAAGCTTACGGTGAGTACGACGTTTTCGAGAACGGTCAGGAAGCTAAATTACCTGTAGAAGGTACTGTGCCTCGTGGTTGGATGCCTTACGATTATGAAAATACTCCGGAAGGATCTGCAGATGCAAAAGCAAATCTTAAGAATCCACTTCCTTATACTCAGGAAAACCTGGCTGAAGGTAAGTCGCTTTACACTATTTATTGTGCGGTTTGTCACGGTGATAAAGGTGACGGTAAAGGAATTCTTGCAGAACGTGAAAAGATTCTTGGTATACCATCTTATGATGATGCCGGGCGTGCAATTACCGAAGGTAGTGTTTATCACGTAATGTATTACGGGATCAATAACATGGGATCTTATGCTGCTCAAACTTCCATCAAGGAACGTTGGCAAATAGATCATTATGTGATGAGCCTTAAAGATCAGTTGGAAGGAAAGCCTGAAAGAGAATATGAAGAAGAGCAAACTCAACTTCTTCCTTCCAGAGCAGATGCCAAAGTTTCTCCATATGGAGATGAGGAAGAGTCTATGCAAGACAATGAAAACGGGCAGGAAGCTGCAAACAACCAAACCGAAACTCAAGAATAAAGATTTAGATCTATCGATATGTATACGCTATCCAGTAAATTAAAATTAACGGCAATCATTTGTATGATTGTTGGCGCAATAGGTCTCATTTATGGATTCATCGCCGCACCGGAAACCGTAGAGGATGTCAAAGAAATGATGGCTTCTCATGGTGAACATGGCGAAGAAAGTACTCATGAGGTGAATGTAGAACAGCTTCCTGGAGGGGATAATGCCCGGATGGAAACTGAAGCTCACGATTCTCACGAGGAAACTGCCACTGCAGATCATGGTGCTGAAGGAGCTCACGGTGAAGAGGCTTCTCATGATGATGAGCACTACGAACATATTTTACACCAATTACAGAATAAGCCATGGGCTGCTTTATATGTAGCTGCATTCTTTTTCTTTATGATATCGCTTGGGGCTCTTGCTTTCTACGCAATTCAATATGCGGCGCAGGCAGGTTGGTCTCCGGTTCTTTTCAGAGTAATGGAAGCGATTACCGCTTACCTTCTACCTGGAGGAATTATTGTATTTGTTTTATTAGTGCTTTCAGGACTTCATTTAAACCACTTGTTTGTGTGGATGGATCCTGAAGTTGTAGCTCATGATGAGATCATTCAGGCGAAAACAGCATATCTAAATGTGCCTTTCTTCCTGATTAGAGCTGCGATCTACCTTGGAGGTTGGATCTTCTTCAGACACCTGTTGAGAAAGAACTCTATCAGAATGGATGACGCTACAGATCTTGTTTACTTTAAAAAGAACTTTAAGCTTGCTGCTGGTTTCCTAGTATTCTTCATAGTAACTGAATCTATGATGTCCTGGGACTGGATCATGAGTTTAGATCCACACTGGTTTAGTACATTATTTGGATGGTTCGTTTTCGCAAGTTTATTTGTATCTGCGATCACAACTATTGCCATCGTAACTATTTACCTTAAATCAAGAAATTATCTTGAGTTCGTGAACAACAGTCATATTCATGACCTGGCGAAGTTCATGTTCGGTATCAGTATTTTCTGGACGTACCTTTGGTTCTCTCAGTTCATGCTGATCTGGTACTCTAATATTCCTGAAGAAGTTGTATACTTTATCCAGAGAATGGAAGATTACCAGTTACCATTCTTCGGAATGCTTGTAACGAACTTCCTGTTCCCTGTTCTTCTTTTGATGAACAGTGACTATAAGAGAGTTAACTGGTTCGTGATCATGACCGGAATAATCATTCTTTGTGGTCATTACCTTAACGTATATGTTTTAGTGATGCCTGCAACAGTAGGAGAGTCATGGTTTATTGGAATTCCTGAAATAAGTGCAGTATTGTTGTTTGGTGGCTTGTTTACTTTTGTGGTTTTCAATGCCCTTACCAAAGCACCGCTGCTCGTAAAAGGAAATCCATTTATCAAGGAGAGTAAGCATTACCATTATTAATTAAGATTGATTGTTTAAAGAAGAACTTAAAAAATGACCGTATTTTTAGTAATCATAGTACTAGCACTTCTGGCCGTAACAGGTTGGCAGATCTCGAAGATCTTTCAGTTATCTCAGAGACCCGATGCCGATACTTCTCAGGTTGCAAATGATAAGGATAACAAGCTGCATGGGATATTGATGCTTGCTTTCGTAATTTTCCTTTATGTAATTACCATTTTCTGCTTCTGGGAATACGGAAGATTCTACCTGCCGGAGTCAGCCTCTGAGCATGGTGGTGAATACGATACTCTTATGTTCATCTCTATCGCCCTTATCATGGTGGTGCAGGTGATCACTCAGGGACTTCTTCACTTCTTCGCTTACAAGTACAAGGGTAGAAAAACTCAGAAGGCCCTATTTTATGCAGATAACGACAAACTAGAATTTATCTGGACGATTATCCCGGTAATTGTTCTTGCAGGTCTTATTATCTACGGATTATTTACTTGGAGTGATATTATGAATATCAACGAAGATGAAGATCCAATGGTAATCGAACTTTATGCATATCAGTTTGACTGGAGAGCCAGATACTCAGGAGAAGATAATACTTTAGGAAAAGCGAATGTTCGTTTCATTGAAGGTGTAAACCAGTTAGGGGTTGATGAATCTGATTCTTACGGAGAGGATGATAAGATCGTAACAGAATTACATTTGCCAGTTGGAAAACCGGTACTTTTCAAATTCCGTTCACAGGATGTACTTCACTCAGCTTACTTCCCATTCTTTAGAGCGCAGATGAACGTTGTGCCGGGAATGATCACTCAGTTTGGTTTCACTCCAACTATCACTACTGAAGAGATGAGAGAAAGTGAATACATGGTGGATAAGGTGAAGAGTGTAAATGAAGAGAGAAACGAACGTAATAAAGAACTTTTAGCAAGTGGAGAGCCTACTTTAGATTCTTATGAATTTGACTATTTCCTTCTTTGTAATAAGATATGTGGGCAGGCTCACTATAATATGCAAATGAAGATCATAGTAGAATCTGAAGAGGATTTTAATGCATGGCTTGAAGAGCAACCAACTTTTGGTAGTACGATGGAAGATCAGAATAGCAATTCTGATGCTTCAGAAGAAACTGAAACCGAAGAGGAAGCACCTTCAGAGCAGGATAATGAAACAGAGGAGCCACAGGAAAGTGATGCAGTGGCTGTAGTAGAAAACGAACAAAACTAAGATAAAGAATTAAAGATATGTCAGCAATTGCAACAGCACCGGCACACGATCACCACGACGATCACGGACATCATCATAAAGAGACTTTTATAACAAAGTACATTTTCAGTCAGGATCATAAGATGATTGCCAAGCAATATCTTATTACCGGACTTATCATGGGAATCATCGGTATCGGGATGTCTATCCTGTTCCGTATTCAGCTTGCATGGCCAGAACAGTCTTTCTGGATCTTCGAAGCGCTACTTGGTGATAAATGGGCTCCAGATGGGGTAATGACTCCAAGTATGTATCTTGCCCTGGTTACAATACATGGTACCATAATGGTATTCTTCGTATTGACTGCAGGTTTGAGTGGTACATTCTCAAACTTACTTATTCCGTTGCAAATTGGTGCACGAGATATGGCTTCGGGATTCCTTAACATGGTTTCTTACTGGTTATTCTTCCTTTCAAGTGTGATCATGCTAAGTTCATTATTTGTGGAATCAGGGCCGGCGATGGCAGGTTGGACGATCTATCCTCCATTAAGTGCTTTACCACAGGCTATAAGTGGTTCTGGAACAGGGATGACTCTATGGTTAGTTTCTATGGCGATCTTCATTGCTTCTTCATTATTAGGTTCACTTAATTATATCGTTACGGTAATCAACCTGAGAACTGAAGGTATGTCAATGACCAGGCTTCCTTTAACTATCTGGGCATTCTTTGTAACAGCAATTATCGGTGTGGTTTCATTCCCGGTATTACTTTCTGCTGCATTACTCTTGATAATGGATAGAAGTTTTGGAACTTCATTCTTCTTAAGTGATATTTTCATCCAGGGAGAGGTGTTAAGCCATCAAGGTGGTTCTCCGGTTTTATTTGAGCACCTGTTCTGGTTCTTAGGACACCCGGAAGTATATATTGTACTTCTACCTGCACTTGGTATTACGTCAGAAATTATTTCAACTAACTCGCGTAAACCTATCTTTGGTTACCGAGCGATGGTTGCATCTATATTAGCGATCGCATTCCTTTCAACTATTGTTTGGGGTCACCACATGTTTATCTCAGGAATGAACCCATTCCTAGGATCTGTGTTTACCTTTACAACTTTATTAATCGCGATTCCTTCAGCAGTAAAAGCTTTTAACTATATCACTACGTTATGGAAAGGTAATTTACAGATGAACCCTGGTATGCTTTTCTCTATCGGTCTTGTATCTACTTTCATAACTGGTGGTCTAACTGGTATCATCCTTGGAGATTCAACGCTGGATATCAACGTTCATGATACTTACTTTGTAGTGGCTCACTTCCACCTGGTAATGGGTATCTCTGCACTTTACGGACTATTTGCCGGTGTATATCACTGGTTCCCGAAAATGTTCGGTAGAATGATGAATAAGAACCTTGGTTATATTCACTTCTGGGTAACAGCGGTAGGAGCATACGGAGTTTTCTTCCCAATGCACTTTATCGGTATTGCTGGTCTTCCAAGACGTTATTATACAAATACTGAATTTCCATATTTTGATGATTATGCTGATGTAAATACTATTATTACAGTAGCTGCTATCATCACTGCCTTGGTGCAAATTGTATTTATCTATAATTTCTTTAACTCTATTTTCTTCGGAAAGAAAGCAGTTCAGAATCCTTGGAAATCGAATACTCTGGAATGGACTACTCCGGTAGAGCACATCCACGGAAACTGGCCAGGAAAGATTCCTTCAGTTTATCGTTGGGCTTACGATTACTCTAAGACTCGTGAGGACGGAGAATATGTGATTAAAGGTCAGGACTTCGTTTCGCAGATCACTCCATTACAGGATGGCGAAGAAGAATTGAATCACTAGTCGAAATTCATATAAATTAAAAAGCCTCTTTTCGAAGAGGCTTTTTTGTTTTCTAATGTTTCCATTATCGTATATTTTCGATACCTTTTTACGGCCTATGAAATCACTATTTTCTATTTTATTTATATCCATAGTCACATTATCTAATGCGCAGGAAACATGTAATTGCCGGGAAAATATTCAATTTTTGGCTGAAACTGCAAGAGATCTTCCCGCATACAAAGTCGGAAATAATGCCTCCAACTTTGAGAAGACCTATCAACAGATCCTGGAGAAAAGCGAGGTAAGTGAATCAGTTTTCGAATGTTTTCAGAAATTAAGCAAATTGCTGGTTAGTCTTAATGATAGACATAATAGAATTTACTCTGACCCCTTATTTACGGTTAAAAATGGCGATACTTTATACAATGAGTTTCCGATTTATAAGGGAGATATAAAAACTTTAAAAAATGATCTCCGCCTTAAACCAAAAGATTCTCCGGAAGGAATTTACTCGCGAGATGATTTTGAAATTGCATTGGTAAAAGAGGAGGATGCTTATTTGGTGCTGAATCTTAATTCCGGAAAGGTTTGGAAAGCCGGTGAAATTTTGGGCAAAATGCTTCCATACGCTAAGAATAAATATCTGGCTTCTATTGGCTTTCCAACAGATAAAACACTGTATACCTTTCCGTTGGAAATTTTCGATGGATATATCTCCAAACTTAATTTGCGGAAAAATCCTGAAACGGTGGATTATGAAAATAATTTGGACGAAGAGAATTATAGCATCCGCAGGTCTGGAGATATAACTTATCTTCGAATTGGAAGTTTTTCCGGTTTCAATCCTGTCCTTTCTGAAGCTGAAGAATTTTATAAATCCCTTGAAGATGAAAAAGTGACTTCAAAAATCATCATTGATCTTCGAAATAATGGTGGAGGAGGAGATCGAAATTCAGATATTCTATTTAAATATCTTAGAAAGAATTATAAAAAATCCAATATTTATGTTCTCGTAAATGGTGTAACCACGAGTAATGCTGAGCAGTTTGCACTAAGGCTCAGAGATTTTGATAATACTATTATTCTTGGTCGCCCAACCAGTGGAACTATTGCTTACGAACTTGGAGAAACCTATGAATTTCCCTGTGAACTGTTAACCGGATTTTTTACGATTAAAAAGGATAAAAAATACCTGCAATATGAATCGGTAGGCGTACAACCGGATGTCATTTTAAAACCAGACTCAGACTGGATAAGTCAGACTGAAGATTATATTCAGAATAATTAAATTACTATGAACGAAAATCTCGATGCGAGCGGAGACAATTTCTCTCCGGAAGAATTTGATATTGAAAGAGCGCTCAGGCCCCTTAGTTTTAATGACTTTGCCGGCCAGGAGCAGGTGCTGGAAAATCTTCAGGTTTTTGTTCAGGCAGCTAATTTGCGTGAAGAGGCCTTAGATCACACTCTATTTCATGGTCCTCCTGGATTAGGTAAGACTACTTTAGCACATATACTGGCCAATGAGTTGAATGTTGGAATAAAGATCACCTCGGGTCCTGTATTGGACAAACCGGGAGATCTTGCCGGCTTGCTTACCAATCTGGAAGAAAGAGATATTCTTTTTATTGATGAGATCCATAGATTGAGTCCGATTGTAGAGGAATATCTGTATTCAGCGATGGAAGATTATCGTATTGATATCATGATCGAAACCGGGCCAAATGCCAGAACGGTTCAGATCAATTTGAATCCTTTTACCCTGATTGGAGCTACAACCAGAAGCGGACTTCTTACCGCTCCCATGCGGGCGAGATTTGGAATTTCCAGCCGATTGCAATATTATACTACGGAATTGCTTTCCGGAATTGTTGAAAGAAGTTCAGATATTTTAAGAGTTCCGATCACCCAGGAAGCGGCTATAGAAATTGCAGGAAGAAGTCGTGGAACTCCAAGAATTGCCAATGCCTTGCTACGCAGGGTTCGTGATTTTGCGCAGATCAAGGGAAATGGAAAGATCGATATCGAAATTGCTAAATTTGGATTGAAAGCATTAAATGTGGATGCACACGGACTTGACGAAATGGATAATAAGATTCTGGCGACCATAATCGATAAATTCAAAGGAGGTCCTGTTGGGATCACCACGCTGGCGACTGCAGTAAGCGAAAGCGCGGAAACCATCGAAGAAGTTTACGAGCCTTTTCTAATTCAGCAGGGTTTTATTTATAGAACTCCGCGTGGAAGGGAAGTAACTGAACATGCATATAAACACCTGGGACGAATAAAAGGAAGTACCCAGGGCGGACTTTTTAATCAATGATCTATGGCTGAAAACGGTAAAATACCTGAAGTTTCTTTGCTTCGGTTTCTTAAACATTCAGCTAATATTCTTAAAAATCCGCTGCCGTTTCATCATAAGAATTTTACTGATAAAGGAGATATATTCCGGCTGAACATTGGTTTCAATAAATCGGTCATCTTTACCCGCGATGCAGGTTTCCTGGAATATGTACTTCAGAAGAACCAGCGAAATTTTATCAAATCTGAAATTCAGACCAAAGACCTTGCGAAATATGTGGGCAAAGGTTTGCTTACTTCAGATGGTGATCACTGGAAAAAGCAGCGTAAACTAATTCAGCCTGCATTCCACAAAAAGCACCTTGCTAATCTGCTCGATTCCATCAAAGAGGCGATCAATGCCGAATATGATAAAATTGATACGGGAAAGGAAATCGATATTTTTCCAATTTTCAATGACCTCGCTTTTCAAACCGTGGTAAAATCACTTTTCAGCAGCGCTGCCAATCAAACTGAAATTAACAGGCTTCAATACATTACCGAGTCTGCTCAGAAAATGCTGGTAAAGGAACTTAGACAGCCATATTTAGGCTGGTGGTTCAGGGCAAGTGGCAAAATTGATTCATATTTGAAGTTAACTGCAGAGGCTAGGGAGATACTGAAAAGAATGGTGAAAGAGCGCCGTGATTCTGGTGAGCGTTATGACGATCTTCTGGATATGCTTTTGGACGCTCGTTATGAAGATGGTAATTCCATGGATGAGGAGCAGTTGATCGATGAGATCCTGATTCTTTTTACTGCCGGGCATGAAACTACTTCCAATGCATTAACTTTTATTGCACAACTGCTGGCGCATAATCCCAAGTGGCAGGAAAAAATATTGCAGGAAAGAAATAGTCTTGATAATACTTCTGAAGATCTCATGGAATTTGTGATGAATTCAAAAGTCTCACAGCAGGTGATAGAAGAGGGAATGAGATTATATCCTCCGGCTTATTTTATTGACCGCGTAAATGTGGAGAAAGATGAATTTAACGGGATGATCTTAGAGCCAGGAGAGAATTTGCTTTTTTCGGTTCATGAAATTCACCGTCATCCTGATCTGTGGGAGAATCCCGATGATTTTCTACCTGAACGTTTTGAGGACGGAGGCAGAAAGTATTCTTCTCAATACTTTCCTTTTGGAGCAGGTCCTAGAAAATGTATAGGAAATAATTTTGCGATGTTTGAAATGATCATTGCCGTTTCAGACCTGGTGTCCAGGTTTAAATTTGAACCGGTTTACGAAGAGATTGACATCAAGCCTTTGATTACTTTAAAGCCGAAGAACGCCATTTTGAAATTCATAAGGCGATAAATTTATTCGTTTTCGTTCAATACAGAATTTAAAATATGTTCTAGTCCCCAGTTCAGAAGATCTTTGGAGGATTTATTATTGAGTCGGCAAACATCTTTGGTGACGATAAGTGCCTCGATTCCCATAAGCACTGTGGCGATATTCGAAATCTTCTCTATCTCATCTTTTGGCAAACGAATTCCTTTTTCTTTAAAAAGCATGGCGAGTGTCGATTTTCGACGTGCGCCCCGGGTTTTTTTATCATCAGGTACATTTAGAGTTGCGCTCAGGTATTTCCTGAAACCCGGTTCGTTCTCAATGGCCAGGTCATTACAATAATTCTGAATTTCCAGGATCGCCTTTTTGGTATTAAGTGTTTTCACGTCTTCCAGAATTTCTTCGGAATCTTTGGTATTTAGATCCAAACCTGCTTCTGAAGCTAACAGATCAATATTGGAAAAATACCTGTAAATCGTCGCCCTGGAAATTCCGGTCTCTTTGGCGACGTCTTCCAGGGTAAATTCTTTTCCTTCTGCCAGTAAATTCTGAGCACTTGCCAGGATCCTGTCCCTGGTTTTATGCTTTTGGTTTTTCCTTCCGCTATTTAAATATTTCTCTTTCATGAGACAAAAGTCTTATAATATTTTGAGATATGAAAATTTAAAAATATATTTACGAGACAATTATCTCATAAGTTTAATTAAAATATTCAATATGTGGGTGTTAGGTCATAAAGTTTTGTGTCATCAATTATCAGCAGATTACGATTTAGCCATGGGGGAATCGGCACCAAATGTGCCGGGTCCACCTCCGCATTATCATGAGAAATATCATGAAACCTTCCTGATTGTTGAAGGTGAAATGGACTTTATAATTAACGGAGAACTGAAGAAGGTGAAAGTTGGAGAATCAATCGATATTCCGCAGGGAACGCTGCACACCTTTAAAAATTCAGGAGAGAAAATATGCAAATGGATAAACGTGCATAGCCCAAAAGGTTTTGCCGAATTTTTTCAGCAATACGGAGTGGATGAAGATCAGCCAGATGCGATGCAAAAATCTGTCGCTCCCGAAATTATTCAGGAGGTTCTTGAGAAAGCGCCTGATTATGATATGAAAATTCAGCTAGGCTGATAACGATATTTTATTAACCAATTCTAAATAGTATGAATACAAATTTTCTTTTCCGAAAGGTTCAGTTATTATTAATCCTTTCCGCCGGGTTATTCTTTTCCTGCAGCACAGATACAGATTCAGGAATTGATTCGATTGAAGTTTATGATTTTAAACTGGAAAAAGCCACGACTCCGGAAGCTCAGTTAGAAATGCTAACCAAAGCGATGCGCAGATTCCATAATTTTGATGTGGCTGTAGATCAGGGCTATGTAGCAGTAAGTCCACTGATAGAAGGGATGGGAATACATTACGCGAAATTTGAGTATGTAGATATGAATTTCGAAATTTTAAAACCAGAGATCCTGGTATATCATCCAGATGAAAACGGTGTGATGCAATTTGTTGCTGCAGAATATTTAATTCCTGTAGAAGATTGCGGTCCGGAAGGAGATCATACACCGCCAACCGATGGATTTTTGGGGGACCAGGATCACTGGCATTTAAACTGTACCGCTGGTGGATGGACCTTACATGCATGGGTAGGTCTGGAAAACCCGGATGGAGTTTTTGCGCCATATAATCCTATACTGCAATAATCTCCAATATTAATTTTAAATTAGCTGATCAAAGTTCAATTTTGAATACATCAGCTCAAAAATATTCCAGTTTAATCAAAGCCGAAGCCAAGCGCCTCGGCTTTCTTTCTTGTGGAATCAGTAAAGCTGAATTTCTGGAAGAAGAAGCTCCGCGACTGGAAAGCTGGCTGAATCAAAATATGCATGGCGAAATGTGTTATATGGAAAACTATTTCGATAAGCGTCTCGATCCAACAAAACTTGTTCCCGGCTCTAAAAGTGTTATTTCTTTATTGCTCAATTATTATCCTTCAGATTTTCAAAATGATGAGTCTTACAAGATCAGTAAATATGCCTATGGCAGAGATTATCATTTTGTAATTAAAGACAAGCTTAAGCAAATGCTTTCTTCTTTGCAGGAACAAATTGGTGAATTTCATGGTCGCGCTTTTGTAGATTCGGCACCGGTTTTAGATAAAGCCTGGGCAGCGAAAAGCGGACTCGGCTGGATAGGAAAACATTCGAACCTTCTATCAAAAAAGACCGGTTCATTTTATTTTATTGCAGAGCTTATAGTTGATCTGGATCTTGAATATGACACTCCCGTAACCGATCACTGCGGAAGCTGCACCGCCTGTATTGATGCCTGTCCTACGAATGCCATCGTAGAACCTTATAAAGTTGACGGAAGCAAATGCATTTCTTACTTCACGATTGAGCTGAAAGATGAGCTGCCAAATTCTTATAAAAACCAGTTTGACGACTGGATGTTTGGTTGCGATGTTTGCCAGGATGTATGTCCCTGGAATCGTTTTTCAAAACCGCATAACGAGCCTTTATTTAATCCGCATCCCGATCTTATCGAAAATGATAAAAAGGATTGGGAAGAGATCACCAGGGAAACCTTCAATGAAATTTTCAGAAAATCTGCAGTGAAAAGGACAAAATTCGAAGGTTTAAAAAGAAATATCAGCTTTTTGAAAAATGATTAAATATTACTGAATTTGTATTTCAGTAGTACATCTACAGCATTTCCATTTTCATCTAAACCTGGGCTTTCAATTTTAATAGTTTCTAAAACCGATTTTGTTAATTTCTGCATTTTAGCATTCGGAACCATTGCCATAATATTGGTTATTTCAGAATCTTTATTAATTACAAAGCTGAGATTTAATAGTCTTATTTCGCTACTATTGAATTTTTCATCCTTTAGTTTCTTTAAAATCTTATTTTGAATCATTTCTTTTAAACAGACTTTGTCTGATTCGCATCCTGAAACTCTGGGAGCTTTGTATACATCGGTTAGCTCTATAAATTCTTTCCCTGCAGTTTCATTAGCCAGAAATTCATCATAATCATTAAACTGTCTTTTTTGGAATGTTACAGGTACAGTATATATAATTGAAACATTTTCACCATTCTTTACCGCTGGTTCCTTGATTTTAAGTTTCTTGATTAGACGTTTAGCTTCTTTTTCAAGCGGTTTGGAGGTTGATCTTGTTCTAATATCTGTAATTTTTCCTTCCTCCGTCACAACAAATTGTGCGTAAGCTGCACCTCCTTCATCATAAACTAGCTTAGTGATATCTAAATTAGTCCTGATATAATTCATGATAGACTTTTCAAAGCATTCAGTTGAATCATCTTTTAGACATTCAGCTTTAAGTTTGGGAGCGGTGTCTACATTTTGAATGGATAAATTTTGAGCAAAAGTCTGGGTGAATGGTATTGCAAGAAATACCAGTAATAACAATTTTTTCATGAAGTATGTTTAGAACTCGAATTTAGGTAAAAAAATAGGATTCTTAAATTTTGCCTTAACTAGGAAGCTTTTGCCTTTATTATTTTATTTAAGAAGGTAACCTTGTTAACTTTGCTTGTCAGCTGAAAAAAGATAATTATGAGTAACACTTCCAGGAAGAGAAGAGAGGCACTGGTTTACCACGCGAAACCGAAGCCAGGAAAAATTGAAGTTGTACCAACTAAGAAATACGCTACCCAGAGAGATCTTTCGCTGGCGTATTCTCCGGGAGTTGCTGAACCTTGCCTGGAGATAGAAAAGGATAAAGAGAACGCTTATAAATATACTACCAAAGGTAATCTCGTTGCCGTGATCTCCAATGGGACCGCAGTTCTGGGACTTGGTGATATTGGACCGGAGGCATCGAAGCCGGTGATGGAAGGAAAGGGACTGCTCTTTAAGATCTTTGCAGATATTGATGTTTTTGATATTGAAGTCGATACCAAAGACGTCGATAAATTCATTGAGACAGTTAAGAATATTGCCCCAACTTTTGGAGGTATCAACCTTGAAGATATCAAAGCTCCTGAAGCTTTTGAAATAGAACAGCGTCTGAAAGCTGAGCTGGATATACCTGTAATGCACGATGATCAGCATGGAACGGCTATAATTTCTGCCGCTGCCTTATTGAATGCGCTGGAACTTGCCAAAAAGAAGATCGAAAAGGTAAAGATCGTTATCAGTGGAGCCGGTGCTGCTGCGGTTTCATGTACTAAACTGTACAAAGCATTTGGTGCGAAGGCAGAAAATATTGTGATGCTGGATAGTAAAGGTGTGATTAGAAAAGACCGCTCGAATCTTTCCGAGGAAAAAGCTGAATTTGCTACTGCACGAAAAATAGACACCTTGGAAGAAGCTATGAAAAACGCTGATGTCTTCGTTGGACTTTCAATTGCGGATATCGTTTCTCCTGAAATGTTGAAAAGCATGGCCAAGCGTCCTATCGTATTTGCCATGGCTAATCCAAATCCGGAGATAGATTATCAACTGGCGATGGATACCAGGAAGGATATTATCATGGCTACCGGCCGAAGTGATCATCCTAATCAGGTTAACAATGTACTTGGGTTTCCTTTTATTTTCCGTGGAGCGCTTGATGTAAGGGCGACAAAGATCAACGAGGAAATGAAAAAAGCTGCGGTAAAAGCTCTTGCTGAACTTGCCAAAGAAGCGGTGCCGGAACAGGTGAATATCGCCTATGGTGAAACCCGCCTAAATTTCGGTGCAGATTATATTATTCCAAAACCATTTGATCCAAGACTGATCGCCAAGGTGCCACCTGCTGTAGCGAAAGCTGCGATGGAAAGTGGAGTTGCCAGGCAGGATATTCAGGATTGGCAACGTTACGAAGAAGAGTTGCTGGAAAGAATGGGGAATGAAAACAAAATTACCCGTTTGCTGCTTAACCGGGCAAAGACAAATCCAAAAAGAATTGTATTTGCTGAAGCAGATCACCTGGATGTGCTAAAAGCTGCCCAGATTGTTCGTGATGAAGGAATTGGAGTTCCAATTCTACTTGGTCGAAGAGAAGTGATCAAGGAATTGATGGCTGAGATAGATTTTGAAGAGGAAGAGGTGTTGATCATAGATCCAAAATCTGATGAAGAAGAAGAGCATAGGGTTGCTTATGCTCAAAAATATTGGGAGACAAGGCATAGAAATGGAGTTACGAAATACGACGCAGAAAAATTAATGCGTGAGCGTAATTATTTTGCGGCTATGATGGTGAATGAAGGTGATGCTGATGCATTGCTTTCAGGATATTCCCGTGCTTACCCAACGGTGGTAAAACCGATGCTTGAATTAATAGGAATGGCTAAAGGAGTTTCAAGGGTTGCTGCGACCAATGTAATGAACACTTCCAGAGGCCCTATTTTTATTAGTGATACCTCCATAAATATAGATCCTCCAGCAAAAGATCTGGCCAAGATTGCTCAAATGACCGCGCGTACTGTTCAGTTATTTGGTATGGAACCAGTAATTGCCATGATCTCTTACGCGAATTTTGGTTCGTCCAAAGATCCGAGAGCTAAGAAAGTAAAGGATGCAGTTTCGTATTTACATAGATTTCATCCAGAACTAAATGTAGATGGAGAATTACAGACAGATTTCGCTTTAAATCGTGAAATGCTGCAGAGTAAATTCCCATTTTCAAAGCTCGCCGGCAAGAAAGTAAATACTTTGATCTATCCGGACCTGGACTCGGCAAATAGCACTTATAAACTTATAAAAGAGTTGAATAATGTCGATTCTATTGGGCCAATCATGATGGGTATGAAGAAACCGGTACATATTTTACAGCTTGGAGCCAGTGTAGAAGAGATGGTGAATATGGCTGCGGTGGCAGTGGTAGACGCTCAGGAGAAGGAAAAGCGACTCAAAAAATAATCCACATAAACCCTCAAATCAAAAGGCAGAAAGTAGATTTCTGCCTTTAGTTTATTTTACTACATTTGAGATTGAACATAAGTTTTTTTCATGATCCATCATTTAAAAGGGCAATTAATTGAAAAAAATCCTACATATGTTGTAATTGAATGCAACGGGATTGGTTACACTGTAAATATTTCGCTCCACACCTTTTCATTAATTCCAGAGTCTGAAGCCGTGAGTTTATATACACATCTTCAGGTAAAGGAAGATTCTCATACTTTATACGGTTTTATTGAAAAATCAGAAAGAGAAATATTCAGGTTATTGATCTCAGTTTCGGGAGTAGGAACAAGTACCGCCAGGATGATGCTTTCATCGCTTCAACCCAGGGAAATTACTGAAGCCATCGCTTCCGGTGATGTACCAACAATACAAAGTGTGAAGGGGATTGGGGCAAAAACCGCCCAAAGAGTGATTCTGGATCTTAAAGACAAGGTTTTGAAAATTCTTGGTGATGATGAAGTTTTTGTGTCTCAAAGCAATACGAACAAGGAAGAAGCGTTATCTGCTTTAGAGATCTTAGGTTACAACAGACGCCAGGCTGGTAAAGTTGTAGAGAAGATACTTAAAGATGATCCTGACTCTACCGTAGAATCTATTATAAAACTGGCACTAAAAAAGCTGTAAGTAAATTGAGGAACAATTACCCGAAATTGTCTTTACCGGTACGCCTAACCTTCCTGATATTATTCGCATTTTCTTTAGATGCGGTAGCGCAGGACACACCTCAGGATACCACTAGCACCGGCTATGTGCTCGGTGATATCAGCCTTCCCGACCCTGAAAGTATAGAGGCAAAATATGAATATGACCCTATCCTTAACCGTTATTTCTACAAAGAAAGTTTAGGAAGGATCAACCTTGGTTTGCCGCTTGTTTTAACTCCGCAGGAATATGAAGACCTGGTGCTTCAGGAGGAAATGCGTAAATATTTCAAGCTCAAAAATGATGCCCTTTCCGGAAGAAAAGAAGGTGCAGAAGATATTCAGCGTGACCTGTTACCAGACTTCTATGTAAATAATAATTTTTTCGAAACCATTTTTGGTGGCTCTGAAATAAATATTGTCCCCCAGGGTTCGGTGGAACTCGATCTTGGGTTGCTTTACACTAAGCAGGATAATCCGGCATTTTCACCCAGAAACCAGCGAAATCTTTCCTTTGATTTTGACCAGAGAATAAGTCTCAGCATGTTGGGACAGATTGGCGAGAGACTTCAGGTTACTGCTAATTATGATACTGAATCTACTTTTGATTTTCAGAATCAGCTGAAGCTAGAGTATACTCCCAACGAAGATGATATTATTCAGAAAATAGAGGTTGGTAACGTAAACATGCCTTTGAATAATGCCTTAATTCAAGGAGCTCAAAGTCTATTTGGTTTCAAAACTGAATTACAATTCGGGAAAACGAGGATCACGGGTGTATTTTCTGAACAGAAATCGGAAAGAAGAACTGTAAATGTTGAAGGCGGTGCCACCGTTGAAGACTTTGAGAAATTCGCGCTGGATTACGATCAGGACAGGCATTTCTTTTTAGCACATTACTTCCGTGATACTTATGATGACGCCCTGAAGAATTACCCGTTTATCAACACCAATATTCAGATCAAAAGAATTCAGGTTTGGGTGACCAACCGTACAAATAATATCCAGAACATTCAGGATACCAGGAATATTGTGGCCATTCAGGATCTTGGGGAAACCAACGTTCCTGGAAATGTAGGTCTGGATAACCCGCCGGGAGGATTTTTTAATCAGCCGCCAGGTGCATTTCCAGATAACCGGGTAAATGATTTGAATCCCTTCGGAATTACTGGTGCAGGAGAATCTGTGCTTACACCTGCCATAAGAGATATTTCTACCGTAGATCAGGGTTTTGGTCCCATTACGGTTTCTGAAGGAACAGATTATGCAAAACTGGAAAATGCAAGGCAATTAAAGCCAAACGAGTATACGGTAAACACTCAATTGGGATATATTTCCCTGAATCAACGGCTGAGCAATGATGAAGTTTTGGGTGTGGCTTTTCAATATACTATCAACGGACAGGTTTACCAGGTTGGGGAATTTGCCAATGATGGGGTGAATGCTACCAATGAAGATACCGGCCAGCAACCTGATACCGGTACGAATCCTAGAGCGAGTCAGAATCTTGTGGTGAAAATGCTTAAAAGCACGATTACCAATGTGAACGAGCCTATCTGGGATTTAATGATGAAGAATATTTATAGTCTCGGAGCCTATCAATTGGAGCGCCAGGATTTCAGGATGAATATTCTTTATACAGATCCTCAGCCTCTAAACTATATCAAGCCTGTAGAAGGAACCACTTTGCCTGAAGATGTAACTCAAACTCCATTATTGCGTGTTTTCAGACTGGATCGATTAAATAGTAATAATGATCCAATAAATGGAGGAGATGGTTTTTTCGATTATGTACCTCAGATCACGATAGATCCTCAGAATGGAAATATAATATTTACCACTGTTGAACCTTTTGGTAGTCATTTATTCCGAAAGCTGGATGAAACTCCGAATAGTGGAACTGAAGATTACACTTTACCCGAAACCTGGAACGAGAATCAGCAGCGATACGTTTTCCGGGCAATGTACCGAACTACTAAAACACAGGCAGAACAGGAAGAGGCCGATAAAAATAAATTTCAGTTAAAGGGTAGATATAAGTCTGCCGAGGTAGAAGGAATTCCGATTGGTTTCAATCTTCCGCCGGGATCGGTTACGGTAACTGCCGGAGGAAGAATCCTTCAGGAAGGAGTGGATTATGTGGTGAATTATGAGCTCGGAAGGGTTCAGATCCTTGATGAAGCTCTTCTCGCTTCTGATATCCCGATCCAGGTAAATACTGAAAACAACGCACTATTCGGTCAGCAAACCAAGCGATTCACAGGTTTGAATGTGGAACATCAGTTCAACGAGAACTTTTTGATTGGAGGTACTTTTATAAACCTGAAAGAGCGTCCGCTTACTCAGAAAGCAAACTATAGCTACGAGCCGATCAATAATACCATTCTAGGGCTAAATCTTAATTATAGCACAGAAGTTCCTTTTCTTACCAGGCTGGTGAACAAACTTCCAAATATTGATACCGATGTAAAATCGAATGTTTCGGTTAGGGGTGAATTTGCATATCTTCTTCCGGGATCACCGGCATCCAACGATTTTGACGGAAAAGCGACAACTTATATTGACGATTTTGAAGCGGCACAGACTTCCATAGATATCAATAACCCGTTAAGCTGGGAGCTTTCCAGTGTGCCCATTGGTTTTGGCGGAGAATTGGCCAACGGTGATCTTTCCGTAGGTTATAAAAGAGGGAAATTGGCCTGGTATACCATAGACCCGATTTTTTACAGTAACCGAAGACCTGACGGGATCAGTGATTCAGATATTTCAACTTATGCTGCTAGAAGAGTTGCTTTAAGTGAGATCTTCCCGAATACCGATGTAGTTCAGGGGCAGCCACAGGTGGTTTACACTATGGACCTTGCCTACGATCCTACTGAACGTGGCCCTTATAACTATAATCCTGCTGCCTCAGGCACTAATAATCTTCCAAATCCAGGAGGAAACTTCGGTGGGATCATGCGTGCCATCAACACCACAAATTTTGAACAGTCTAATGTGGAATATATTCAGTTCTGGGTAATGGACCCATATATCTATTCTGAGAATTCAGGAAATTCACGCGGAACGATCAATTTTAACTTAGGAAATATTTCGGAAGATGTTCTGAAAGATGGAAGAAAGCAATATGAGAATGGTTTGCCCGAAGGAGAGGGCGACGCGAATACCATCACCACAAATTTTGGAGAAGTCCCGGCTGATAATTCTCTGGTATATGCGTTTGATACGGAAGGTGATGCCAGAACTCTTCAGGATGCAGGTTATGACGGGATACTGGATGCTGCAGAGGGATTAAAGTTTCCTGATTTTGCCGGACTTCCCGATCCATCTGCAGATAATTATGAATATTTTCTGAATACTGAAGGAAGTATCCTCCAGCGATATAGAAATTACAACGGGACTGAAGGAAACTCGCCAACACAGGTAACCGATACCGATCGTGGGAATACCACTTTACCAACTACTGAAGATATAAATCGTGACAACACGATGAATACCATCAATAGTTATTTTGAATATGAGATCCCATTTTTCCAGGGAATGAATATCGATAACAACCAGTATATCACCGATGTTAAGGAGCTGGATGTTACACTGAGAAATGGACAGGAATTACCAGTTAGATGGTTACAATTCAAGATCCCCATTTTTGAACCAACTGAAGCGGTGGGAGGAATTGCAGATTTTAGATCTATCCGGTTTATTAGAATGTTCCTTTCAGATTTCCAGCAGGAAACGATTTTGAGATTTGGGACTATGGACCTGGTTAGAGGCGATTACAGGCGTTATAATCAAAGTCTGTTTGAAGACCAAAGCCAGATTGAAAACCCAAATACGCTTTTCGAGGTGAACGCAGTTAATATCGAAGAGAACGAAAACAGGCTGCCTATTCCTTATGTGTTGCCACCCGGAGTTCAGAGAGAAGAATTATACCAGAGCAATTCCAATATCAGACAGAATGAGCAGTCCCTTTCTTTGAGGACTTGTGATCTTCAGCCGCAGGATGCCAGAGCCGTTTATAAGAATTTCCAGATCGATATGCGTCAGTATAAGAATTTGGAAATGTTTCTGCATGCTGAATCTCTGGTGAACAGAGCGCCTTTAAAAGATGGTCAGCTAGTTGCGTTTGTTAGAATGGGAACCGATTTTACAGATAACTTCTACCAGATCGAAATTCCGCTTTCGCCAACGCTTTTTGGGGCATCAACTCCAGAAGAGATCTGGCCAGAAATAAACAGGCTAAACCTGGAACTTGATCTTCTTCAGCAGATAAAAACTGCAGTTTTGGGTGATCCATCCTTAACTTCTACAGATCTTAATTTCTTTACCGAAGAATTGCTTTCGGTAGATGCTGAAGCGGCTTATGATATGGGACAGCTAAGACTGGGAGTAAAGGGTAATCCTAGTTTTGGAAATATTAGATTATTAATGGTAGGGGTGAAGAACGGGACCAACAAAGAGGGCGTGACCGATCTTTGTGGTGAAGTTTGGTTCAATGAGCTAAGGCTATCAGACTTAAAGAATGAAGGCGGTTGGGCCGGAGTTGTTAGCATGGACAGTAATCTGGCAGATTTCGCGAATGTTTCAGCTACCGGAAGAAGAAGTACAGTTGGTTTTGGAAGTCTTGAACAAGGACCAAATCAGCGTAGCAGGGAAGACCTGCAACAATACGATTTTGTGACCAACGTGAATATGGGACAATTGCTTCCGAAGAAATGGGGAATTAAAGTTCCGGTGAATTACAGCAGAGGAGAGGAGCTAATCACGCCAAAATATGATCAGGAATTTTTGGATGTGGAACTGGATACCAGGCTGGCAAATATCCAGGATCCAGAAGAAAGAGATCGGGTTGAAAAGCAATCTCAGTCTTACACTAAACGAGAAAGTGTTAATGTGATCGGGTTAAGAAAGGAAAGGGTTGGTGAAAAAACACCAATGCCTTATGATGTAGAGAACTTTGCCTTTTCAACCTCTTACAATCAGGTGAATCATCGTGATTTTGAAGTTGAAGAGAGTGTAGATAAGAGTGTGCGTGTTGGAGGGACCTATGAATACAACTTCCCAGAAAAAACAATCGAGCCTTTAAAGAATATCGCTGTTCTGGATAGCAGTGATTATTTTGCTATTTTCAGAGATTTCAATATCAATTATCTGCCAACAAATATTAATGCGAGTTCCAATATTTTTAGGCAGTATAATGAGCAAAGATTCAGATCGCTGGAATTGGGCGCAGATGATATTCAAATCCCGACCCTTTATCAGAGAAATTATTTATTTGACTGGCAGTATGGAGTAAATTACAATCTAACCAGATCTTTGAATTTCTCGTTTAACGCCAGTAATAACCGTATTATCAGGAACTATATAGACGAGGAAGGTTTTGCAGATAACAGTATAGGTCTTTGGGACGATTTCTTCAATATTGGAGAGCCAAACCTGCATTATCAAAGCCTCCAGGTAAATTACCAGCTGCCATTTGATAAGATCCCTGTACTGCGATTTGTAAATGCTACCTATTCGTATACCGGAGATTTCCAATGGCAAAGAGGTTCCAGGGTATTCCAGCAACTAGAAGGGGTGCCAGATATTGGTAATAGCGTTCAGAACTCCAACACGCACCAGATCAACGCAAATTTGAACATGCAGGATCTTTATAATTATTTCGGTCTTGTAGAAAAGAAGAATGAGAGTGCGGCAAAAACCATCCAGGAAAGAAGTCGGGGAGTACCAACATTGGGACCTCCGGGCGAGGAAGCCGAAGAAGCAGCGCCAAAGCCAAAATCCAAGTCTAACAAAGGTTACAACACTTTCATTAGCGTGGTGACCGGTATAAAAACCTTTCAGGTAAATTATCGAAACAGTCGTGGTATTTTTCTTCCGGGTTACACTGAGAGCATTGGTTTTATGGGTACTTTCAGACCTACTGCCGGATTTACCTTCGGACTTCAGGATGATATCAGATATCTGGCTGCGGAAAGAGGCTGGTTAACGCTTTTCCAGAATTTCAACCAGCAGTATACCGCGCTTAAAAATGAACAATTAGATTACCAGGCAGGACTAGGATTTTTACCGGATTTGACTATTGAGCTAACCGGTAGAAAAAATTATTCAGAGAACTATTCAGAAAATTACAAGGTAGATCCGAATACTCTGGAATATCAGTCGCTCACACCTTATACTTTTGGGAACCTAAATATTTCCACGATTCTTATTAAAACAGCTTTCAATAATTCCACGGAAACCAGCTCAGATATTTTTCAGCAATTCAGAGATAACCGACTTGAAGTTGCGCAGAGGCTAGCGCGTGAGAGAGGGCTTGATCCAACAGATGTAGATGAAGATGGCTTTCCTAGAGGAATTGGTAAAACGAACCAGGCAGTATTACTTCCGGCTTTCGTGGCTGCGTATTCTGGTCAGGATGCTGGAAGTGTGAAATTAGGCGCCTTAAGGAGTTTTCCGCTGCCAAACTGGAATTTGAAATATACCGGTTTGATGAGGTTGGAATGGTTCCGAGATAAATTCAGGAGGTTTTCTTTAAATCATGGGTATAGGTCTGATTATACATTGAACCAGTTCCAAACAAATCTTGATTACGATCCTGCCAATCCCCAGGAAGTAAATCAGGCTGGGGACTTTAAGAATCCTATCTTGTTTTCAAACCTTGTATTGACCGAACTATTCACGCCTTTGGCGAGGCTGGATTTTGAAACCAAGGGCAATATCCAGATCCTGGCTGAAATGGAAAAAGATCGTTCCCTGGCTTTCAGTTTTGATAATAATCTGCTAACGGAATACAGCGGAAATGAATATACTCTTGGATTGGGATACAGGATCAAAGATTTGAAGATCGCCACAGCTCTGGGTGGTACCAGAAGGGTTTTAAGTAGTGATTTGAACTTCAGGGCTGATGTTTCCTATAGAAAGAACAGGACCATTATAAGATATCTGGACCTGGCCAACGCGCAAACAATTTCCGGTCAGGATATCTGGTCTATCAATTTCAAGGCAGATTATGCCTTTACCAGAAACCTTACGGCAAGGTTCTACTACGATCATACATTTTCAGAATATGCTGTTTCTACGGCCTTTCCGCAAACTACGATCAGGTCCGGATTTACGCTTATATATAATTTCGGAAATTAACGAAGGCATATTTGAAGAATTCGGCTAAAAAACTAACTTTGCGATCTTATAAAACTATACTATGAATATTCCACAAGAATTAAAGTACACTAAAGACCACGAGTGGGTTAAGATTGATGGCGACACCGCAATTATTGGAGTTACAGATTTTGCCCAGGGAGAGCTTGGGGATATCGTTTATGTTGAGGTTGAAACATTAGACGAGACTCTTGAAAAAGAAGAGGTTTTCGGTACAGTTGAAGCTGTAAAAACGGTTTCAGATCTATACATGCCGGTTTCAGGTGAGATCATTGAATTTAATGACAGCCTTGAAGATGAGCCGGAAAAAGTAAATGAAGATCCTTATGGGGAAGGATGGATGATTAAAATCAAACTTTCCGACACTTCAGAATTAGATGATCTTTTATCTGCTGATGAATACAAGGAAGTAATTGGTAGCTAAAATAATTTTTGTAGCCGCGCTTCTCTACACCAGTGCCATTACCTATTTTTCTCTTATTGTAATGGACTTCAAGGTAAGTGTAGGCGGGTTTGATCCAACAGACAAAATGCTCCACGCCGGAGCATATTTGTTTTTAGCCTTCTTGTGGAAGCTATTTTTTCTTTTTAAAAATCCAGATTTTAAGCGGTATACCTCCAATTTATGGTGGGTAGCACTAGCTTGTTTCATATTTGGTATGTTAATTGAGGTTTTGCAAGGAACCCTAACCAGTTACAGGACACCCGATTGGTGGGATGCTCTGGCAAATTCAACTGGTATTTTACTTGCTGTTTTCTTTTTTATAGTCATGGCGCCGACGGTAAAAAAGGTGAAGCAGAAAGTAGCCTAGCTAAATTATAACCTTTATTAACTAAACTGTTTTATGAAACCTAAGAAAAACCCGAAAGCCGACCTTCGTCGGAGATGGGTCCTGTTTCTCCAAATAGGGCTTATCCTAGTACTTTTTTTGACCCTTCAGGCATTTCAGTGGAAAACTTATGATGAGAAATCTTATGTAGACCCTGTTATTAACATCGATGATGTTGAAGAAGAAACGCCGCCCGTAGTAATTGTGCCGGAAAATACTCCACCACCGCCTCCTAAAACGGTCGTGGATGTAATTGAAGAAATACCGAATGACTCAGATATAGAGGAAGATCTGGTAAAACCTACAGAAATTGACCTGGATGATATTTTAGAGCCTTCTGAAATCGAAGAACCAGATGAGCCTGAAGAACCGGTAAATGTTCCTTTCGATTTTATTGAAGATGTTCCTATTTTCCCAGGATGCGAAAATTTGAAAGATAACTCTGAACGTAAATCCTGCATGAGTTCAAAAATCAGTAAATTTGTAAATAAGGAGTTTGATACGGGATTAGGTAGCGAGTTAGGGCTTACTGGAACAAATCTTGTGTTTGTTATGTTTGTAGTCAACACCGAAGGAAAAGTTGAGCAGATTCAAACCAGAGCTCCACATCCTGAACTCGAAAAAGAGGCTCGCAGAGTAATTAGAGAATTGCCTGTCATGGAGCCTGGTAAACAACGAGGTAAGCCTGTTCCGGTTTCTTATACGATTCCAATCAGGTTTAAAGTTCAGTAATGAAAATGAACGGTTTGTGAATTAACCGAAGTTTTGTTACTTATTATCCCAGATAAATTTAGTTTTTTAGAAAAAATCTTTATTTTAGCAACCCTTAACAATATAACGCATTATGGAACCTAAGAAAAATCCAAAGGCTGATTTAAACAGGAATAGAACTCTTTATCTGCAGCTGGGTCTTATTGTTGTACTGCTAATTACTTGGCAGGCAATAGAGTGGAAGACTTATGACCCTGAAAATATAGATATAGGACAGGTAAATATGGACGCCCTTGAAGAAGAGGATGTGCCAATTACTGAAATGCAGAATACACCACCACCACCTCCACCACCACCACCGGCACCGGAAATTATCGAGGTAGTGGAAGATGAGGAAGATGTTGAGGAAGATGAAATTGAATCTACCGAAACCAATCTTGATGAGATCGTTGAAGTGGAAGAAGTTGTTGAGGCTCCTGTAGAGGAAGAAGTAGAAGATGTGCCTTTCGCGGTTATTGAAGATGTGCCAATTTTCCCAGGTTGTGAAAACTTAAGTAACAACAATGAGCGTAAGCAATGTATGAGTGAAAAGATCAGTAGATATGTAAACAAAGAGTTTGATACAGATCTTGGAGCAGAACTTGGACTTAGCGGAATTAACCGTGTTATTGTTCAGTTTAGAATTGATGAAAAAGGAAATATCGGTCAGGTAAGAGCTCGTGCTCCGCACCCTAGACTTGAGCAGGAAGCTGCGAGAGTGATCAACAGTTTGCCTAAAATGAAACCAGGTAAGCAACGTGGTAAACCGGTAGGTGTTATGTACTCACTTCCAATTGCATTTAAAGTTCAGGACTAAATTACTATTGATATACAAGTTTAAAATCCCGGCAAACGCCGGGATTTTTTGTTTTATACAAAATCCCTTTTGGAAAAAATGTATATTACACCCGTAAATCATTAAACATAGGTCCCCGGCATATGAAGTATATCTTACTTCTTCCATTTGTTTTATTAAGTCTTCAACTCAGCGCGCAAGATGTAAATCTATCTTCTGAAATTTATCCGGAATTTGAAGAATGTGCAAACATAGATTATGCAAACCAGGAAACATGTTTCAATCAAACCTTGGTGAATTTCATTAAAGCTAATTTCCAAGTTCCTGAAATTGTACAGACTGAAAATTACAAAGGTCAGCTCACCATAATTTTTGAAGTTGATGAGTCAGGCGAATTTCAGCTCATTTATATGGATGCTGCCTATGATGAACTGAAGGAAGAAACGAAACGAGTGTTTGAAGCTCTCCCCGATGTTAAACCGGCCACTTACAACGGGAGGCCAATTCATATGCAGTTCAAGATGCCTCTGAAGATACCTCTGCAGAATAATGTTCTTTTAGAGCCAGTTGATGAGGATGATGAAATTGAACTGAAAGTTGAAAATGATCAATTGATTACAGAAGAAGAATCAAATGCGCTTTCAGAATATGAAAGAATTAAGTCTGATGAATTTACGAGTCCGCGTTATACCAGTCAGATAAATATCCCGCTTTCCCATGAATTTTATAGTCGTTTTGATGCCGCCTTCAATGAAGTTGGAACGAATACACATTCGGCTTCAAAACCTTTGATGTTTGCAGAGGTGAATCCTTATTATGATTTTAAATCTCACCGGGATGAGTTACTTCAGGATAGAAATACGCTTGCGGGAAGAAAACTATGGAATGAGCATTTAATCAGGTTTCAGACCGATGACTACTGGTTTACCTTGGATCCTGGTTTCGATCTTCAGATAGGAAAGGATTTTGAACAAACCGAACATGATTTCACATATAATAATTCCAGGGAGTTGATCATCCAGGGAGGACTTGGGAAAAAGTTCAATTTCTATTCCGTCATTTATGAGAACCAGGGAAGGTTTGCGCAGTATTATAATAATTATGCGGAATCCATTAGACCGGCAGGAGGAGACCCGGCCATTGTTCCGGGAAGAGGAATTGCCAAAACTTTTATGGATGATGGTTATGATTATCCTGTGGCTGAAGGTTATTTATCATTTACACCATCAGATTTTATAAATATCCAGTTTGGTCATGGGAATAATTTTATTGGAGACGGATATAGATCATTGCTTTTGAGCGATAATCCAACACCATATCCTTATCTGAAACTGAATACGAAATTCTGGAAAATAAAATACACGAACACCTGGATGTCTTTACGAGATGTTCGACCTGAGGTGGTGAATAGCGGTTCTTTCAGAACCAAGTATATTGCTAATCATTACCTTAGTTTGAATGTGACCAAAAGGTTGAATCTTGGTTTCTTTGAGTCGGTAATGTGGGAAAACGATAATGATCGAGGTTTCGACCTTAATTATCTGAATCCGGTTATTTTTTACCGTGCTATTGAATTTGCCACGGGTGCAGATGGCGGTAATGCCATTATTGGATTGACCGGGAAATATAAATTTTCGAACCAGATGTATGCTTACGGGCAGTGGCTGATCGATGAATTTTCTTCAGCAGATGTTTTTGGTGGTGATGGAAGCTGGAAAAATAAACTGGGCTTTCAGGCAGGTTTTAAATATTTCAGTGCTTTTGGAGTCGATGATCTTTACCTGCAGGCAGAATATAACCAGGTACGACCTTATACTTATTCACATAATTCCATAACATTAAATTACGGGCATAATAACCAGTCTATGGCGCATCTCTGGGGAGCGAACTTCAGGGAAATTATTGGGATAGCGCGTTATAGAAAAGACCGTTGGTATGGTTCAGCCAAATTTATCTATGGTAAAAGAGGTTTTGATTTTTCAGAAAACGGAGATTATTACGGGCAGGATATTTATAGAACTGAAGTTGACCGACCATTTGATTCTGGGGTAAGGATTGGCCAGGGGAATACTACGAACTCATTCTATTCTGAACTTGAAGCAGGTTACGTCGTGAATCCAACCACAAATTTAAAATTGTTCGCCAGCTTTATATATCGTGATTTTAATCCGCAGGCAAAGACAGTAACCAATTTTGAAAACTCTACCACCTGGATCAATTTTGGACTAAGAACCGATATTTTTAACTGGTACTTTGATTATTAAGGATTTTCATGCCTGAAAATTAACACATTGCCTTCCTTGCTAAAACCTAATTAAGGAGTATCTTTGCGCCAGTTAAAAAAAAGCTTTTTTGAGCAACACTCGCGTACATAATCCTAACGCTTCCATTCTATCAGATTTTAAGGAAATAACCAAGATGAGACTTGCTATCAGCGTAGTTTTTTCTTCGGTTGCCGGATACTTCCTGGGAGCAGATAATATAGATTTTGTCGTTGTTACTTTGCTTGCCATTGGTGGATATCTTATGGTTGGTGCTTCTAATGCATATAACCAGATCATCGAAAGGAACCTTGATGCGTTGATGGATAGAACCAAAAACAGGCCATTACCGGCTGGTAGGATGACTGTTCCAGTTGCTTTTAGCATTGCCAGTATATTTACTGTTTTAGGCTTGATAGTGCTTTATGTTATCAATCCAAAAACTGCCATGTTTGGGGCTATAAGTATATTTCTATATGTAAGTATTTATACTCCGCTTAAGACAAAAACACCACTTTCTGTGTTTGTAGGAGCTTTCCCGGGAGCAATTCCGTTTATGTTAGGTTGGGTTGCGGCATCAGGTAGTTTCAGTATTGAGCCGGGAACTTTATTCATGATCCAGTTTTTTTGGCAATTTCCGCATTTTTGGGCGATAGGATGGTGGTTGTTTGATGATTATAAAAAAGGAGGTTTCTTTATGTTACCTACCGGAAAGCGTGACCGTGGGACAGCTGTTCAAATTATCCTATATACCTGCTGGACGATCTTGGTTTCATTGATCCCGGTATTTGGGGTAACGGGTAAGCTGATGCTCTCTCCGGTTTCAGGAATAATTATTTTCCTGCTAGGAATGGGAATGCTTTATTACGCGATCAAATTATATAAAGAAAAAACTGCGGAAGCAGCTAAAAAATTAATGTTTGCGAGTGTGTCTTATATCACGCTGCTGCAAATTGTATACGTATTGGATAAATTTATTAGACAATGGATTTAACTCAGGGATCTGAAGAAAAGAAGCACGGCCGGGCGAAAAAAATGATGCTCTGGTTCGGGATTATTAGTATGGTGATGACCTTTGCCGGTCTTACCAGTGCCTATGTGGTAAGTAAGAACAGGCCAGACTGGCTTACAGATTTTGAACTGCCGATCTCATTTTTATGGAGCACGCTGGTGATCATAGGAAGTAGCCTTACTCTTATTTTGAGTAAAAGGATGATTAAGTCTGGTAACAGGAAAAATGCCAGTGCGTTTCTAATAGGGACTTTGATCTTGGCAATCCTATTCGTGGTATTTCAATTTTACAGCTTTTCGGAGATCATTCAGGAAGGATATTATTTTACAGGTAGTGAAAGTTCCATTACAACTTCTTTCATCTATGTGCTTGTTTTAGCGCATCTTGCTCACCTGGCAATAGGAATAATAGTGCTTTTGGTCTTAATTTATAACCATTTTAAACAACGCTATAAAGCAGGACAAATGCTTGGATTTGAGCTAGGTGCGACTTTCTGGCATTTCGTTGACCTGCTGTGGCTTTACTTGATTTTCTTTTTATATTTCTTTAGATAATAAAATTGCGTATTTTTGCGCATCCTTTAACATTAAACTACTTCTATGGAGGCTACTGTCGTTAGAACAGGCACAGAAGGTAAAACCTGGGGTGGTGGTAATCAACCACTAAAAGCAAGTTACGGAAAGATGATGATGTGGTTTTTCATCCTTTCTGATGCTTTAACATTTTCAGGATTCCTTGCCGCTTACGGTTTTTCAAGATTTAAATTCATCGATTCATGGCCAATCGCCGATGAGGTGTTTACTCACTTCCCATTTTTACATGGAGTTGACGCTCCTATGTATTATGTGGCCTTGATGACATTTATACTTATTTTCTCATCTGTGACGATGGTTTTGGCGGTAGACGCCGGTCATCATATGAAAAAAGGGAAAGTAACTATTTACATGTTTCTTACCATTATTGGTGGTTTGATTTTCGTTGGATCTCAGGCCTGGGAGTGGAAAAACTTCATTAGCGGGGAATACGGAGCAGTAACAACCAAAGGAGGAAATATTCTTCAGTTCATTGATGGTGAAGGAGAGCGCGTAGCTTTATCTGAAATTGCCGTGCCAATCGCCGGAGATAGGGTAGAGCATGAAGCTAACAATGGTATTTGGTTCGACTCTGGTGAGTCGCTTCCAACTTATAGCCTTAATGAAGTAAAAGCAGGATTTATTCAAAATGAGGATCTTCTAATAAGAACACAAATACTTACCGAAGAAGGTGAGAAAACAATTCTTACCAGAGAAGAATCATTAATGAAATTGAATAATGAAGCAATAGGAACCGTAGAAGGAGCTAACCTTTCTGAAAATGAATATGGAGCACCTTTATTTGCAGATTTCTTTTTCTTCATTACAGGATTCCATGGATTCCACGTATTTTCAGGGGTGATCATTAATATCATCATTTTCTTTAACGTGATCATTGGTACTTACGAGAGAAGAGGAAGTTACGAGATGGTTGAAAAAGTTGGACTTTACTGGCACTTTGTAGACCTTGTATGGGTATTTGTATTTACATTCTTTTACCTGGTTTAATTCTGAAATAAATTATTATGGCTCACGATACAACACATAATCACGGATCGGCAAGCAAAAGGATCTGGTCAGTTTTCGCAATTCTTTCAGTAGTAACAATTATTGAAGTTATTCTGGGTATCATTAAACCAGAAATTTTAACTGACACTTATCTTTTAGGAATGAAGTTGCTTAACTGGATCTTCATTATCCTTACCATATATAAAGCATACTATATCGCATGGGCGTTCATGCACCTTGAGCATGAAACCAAAGGAATGCGTAGAGCAATCGTTTGGACTGCGGTATTCTTAATTTGTTATTTGATCTTCATCCTTCTTACTGAAGGTGGTTACATTTATGACGTTTACAAGTCTGGTCATGTAGCCTGGGATTTTTAACAAAAGTTAAAAGTATTTGAAAAGGCGGTTTTATGAAACCGTCTTTTTATTTTTGTGGCCCCTTGTAAAACTGGTTTTCAGCTTATGAAAAAGTTTCTGGTACTCGGTATTCTATTTGCCCTTCCAATTACCGCATACTTGTTTTTTGCTTCCGGAAAGAACAATTTTGCCAAGCTTCCTGTGTTAACTGAAAATGTAAAGGATATTTCCAATTTTACTACAGATTCAGAAGAACCAATCTCTTTTAAAAATCATATTAATGTCGTAGCCTTTTTTGGTTCAGACCTGGAAAATATAAAGGGAAACACTTTCAATCTGGATAAGAAGATCCTCGAGAAATACTACGATTTTGATGATTTTCAGTTTGTCCTGATCCTACCCGAAGAAGCAAGGGAGGAAACTACAGAATACATTCAAAGTTTCAATAAGATCACCGAGTCTTCAAAATGGAAGATCGCATACGCCAGTCCGGAAAAAATTTCGGAGGTTTTTCAGAGTTTTGATACTCCGCATAAATTGGATGAGAAAAATCATACTCCCTATGTTTTCATAGTTGATAAAGACCTTAACCTTCGCGGTAGGGATGACGATGAAGATTATGGCGAACTTTACGGTTATGATTCCAGGGATGTGGCCGAGCTGAATAACAAAATGAATGATGATGTAAAGGTGATCCTGGCGGAATACAGACTGGCTTTAAAAAGAAATAATTCGGAAAGAAAAAAATAGATGAAAAATTACTCATACGTTGGAATATCTCTGGTGATCCTTGTTTTCGGAATTCTATTCATTCCGAAGATCATTGATAGGATTAGCGAAGATGAAGTAGTAAAATCTGACCGACTCAATCAAAAACGGGAAAAATCGATTAAAGATTCAGGTGAGGCCTTGTCTTATATAGAAATTGATGGTGAGCGTAAGAAAGCTCCGCAATTTGAATTTGTGAATCAATATGGTGATACCATAAATAATGCGGATTATAAAGGTAAGGTTTACCTGGTAGAATTCTTTTTTACCACCTGCCCAACCATCTGTCCTATCATGAATAAGAATCTGGTGGAAATTCAGGATGAATTTGAAAATAAAGATGATTTTGGGATCGCTTCATTTAGTATAGATCCTGCACATGATACTCCGGAAGTTCTATCAGAATATGCTGAAAATTATGGTATAGATCATCCTAACTGGAACCTCATGACCGGGGATAGAGAAAAGATCTACGACCTGGCGAATAAAGGTTTTGGACTTTATGCAGGAGAAGATGCAGATGCAGCCGGAGGATTTGCTCATCAAGGAATGTTTGCACTGGTAGATCAGGATGGATATATCAGGTCTCGAAAAGATCAATTTGGTAACCCGGTGATTTATTACAGGGGTTCTGTAGAAAGGAATAAGTCTGTAGTCCAGGGAGAAGAGGAACCGCAGATCGATATATTAATTGAGGATATAAAGAAGTTACTTTGAAAACAACAATAAAGTCATCAGATAAGGTTGCGGTACCTGTAATTATAGGGCTTTCCATTGCGGTGCCGGTAATTGTACTGGTTCTAATGTTATTGCCGGAACGTTACAATATGTTCGGTGTAGATGCGATCACGTTCCCGCTTTTCCACGGAATATTGAATTTCCTAACTGCCGTTCTATTGATAATCGGGTATTTTTACATGAAAGCCGAAAAATACCTGGAACATAGAAATACGATGATCGCTGCTTTTGGTCTTTCCGTTGTATTTCTTCTAAGTTATGTGCTATCAAAGATCAGTAATGAACCGGTTCCATATGGCGGTGAGGGGATTTTGAGGTATGTGTATTTTTTTATACTTATTACGCATATCGTTCTTTCCGGAATTATAGTGCCATTGGTTCTTTTTACAATGTATCGTGGTCTTAGCGGCCAGTATAAAAAACATTCAAAAGTTGCGAGGTATACGTTTCCAATCTGGCTGTATGTTGCTGTAACCGGTGTACTGGTGTTTCTGTTTATGATGCCATACTATTGATCAAAATTGGTTAATTTTGCATGTATTTGAGAAATTGAGTTGATGATGAAGAATTTGAAATACATACTTATAATCTTTCTGGTACTTTTCCTGGTGCCGGAATTCGCTGAGGCGCAATGTGCGATGTGTCGCGCGGTTCTCGAAAGTGAAGCCGATCAAAGTACTGCCAAAGGTATAAACGACGGAATTCTTTATCTCATGATTTTTCCTTACCTGCTTATAGGAGGTGTTGGTTACTTTATCTATCGTTCCCGTAAGAAGCGAAAAAAATCTATTTCCTAGTTTCTGAATTTAGTAGAGAGCGTATCCAAAATTTATGGAAAGCGGAACTGCTACACCTGGATTTTCAGTGAAGATATTTCCATTGGAAAAATGAGCTATCTTCAGGTCCAGATTGTAATTTCTTTCTTTACCGAACAAAAATCCGATTCCCATAAAATCCTGGAAAGTAAATTCTTCCCCGGTATCGATATAATCAAGAATACTCGAAGATACATATGCTGGCCCAATCAGTGAATAATTGAAATAAAGGTCTACCGGCTTCGTTCTTAAGAACCACCACTTTATCACAGGGAATACTGAAACTGTATAGAACGAATCACCTTTTTGGGTATTGTAATAAGACATACTGGCTCCTGCACTGAATGAAAAACTTTTTTCTGTATGAAAAATATTCTTCTGATAAAACGCCGAGATCCCATTTTCTACAAAAACATCACCAAGCCAGAAAATTGGAATACTGGTATCCAGTCCGCTGGAGAATTGCCGATTGATATCAAAACCAGCGAAATCTGAAGCATACCCTATTTGGAATAAATGATCTGGGAAAGCGTATTTAGTATTTAAATAAGAGGATTTTATTTCTTCTGAAGCTTCTCTAACATGATATACGATACCACCGGCAAGGAAACTTGTAGAGGGTTGATCGAATTTGTCATTTTTCGGAGAATAAGTAAAATTTACAGAAGCATCGATTTTTGAGGAAATAGGATAGAGCAACCCGGTAGAAGCGATCGGGTAGATATATCTTATAGATGGTATTACGACTTCCTGATTGATTTTAAAGCCCGTTCGCGCGACATTGCTAACTCCCGCTTCCACATATAATCTGGTATTGCTGAACAACCTGAAGTTTCTCCTTCCGCTTAATGCCCAGATATTGGTCCATACTGATTTATCGAATTTTCTGGGTTCATCAAATTCGTACTGCACCCATGCTCCCGGTCGCATCACACTAAATTCCACATCCCATTTGTCTGTTACATGGTAACCTACGGAAAATCTACCGGCAAAGGCATTTCTTCCTGTAATTCCGGTAGTTTCAAGATTTCCTCGTAGAAGATCTTCAGTATATTTTACATTGATTACTCCAAAATTCGCCGATAAATAGAGGCCGTCAAGAGAATTCTTTTCTTCAGTTTTCTGAAAGGAATAGGAAGATTTAAAAAATAGCAATAGGAACAGAAATGAAAAGGTCTTTTTCATGAAACGCACAGGTAGAATAATTACAATAGATTACGGGATTTTATGATTTAAGCCAGTTTCAGGGATTAATCCCGGCAAAGAAACAGAAAGATTATATGATTTTTATAACATAACTGTAACATTTTAATTTTTTGGTAGTCTTATTAATTAGAGAGTCATTTCTCTATTTAACAACCATCAATCATGATCGAAATATCAAATCTTCACAAATCCTATAAAATGGGAGCTAATTCTCTTCATGTTCTTAAGGGAATTAATTTGGATGTAAAGGAAGGTGAGCTCGTATCTATCATGGGTTCTTCAGGATCAGGAAAATCGACGCTTCTTAATATTTTGGGGATGCTGGATGAAGCTGATGAAGGCTCTTATATTCTTGACGGTGTGCCGATTAAGAATCTTAACGAGAAAAAAGCTGCAAAATACCGGAACAAATTTTTGGGTTTTATTTTCCAGTCTTTCAACCTTATATCCTACAAAACAGCTTTGGATAATGTCGCTCTACCCCTCTATTACCAGGGTTTTTCCCGTGGTGAACGCATGGATAGAGCAATTAGTTACCTGGAAAAAGTTGGGCTTGCAGATTGGGCAGGACATTTACCAAATGAACTTTCAGGTGGACAGAAACAGAGGGTTGCCATTGCAAGAGCTCTTGCCAGCGATCCAAAAGTTTTACTAGCCGATGAGCCTACGGGAGCGCTGGATACAAAAACTTCTTATGAAGTTATGGATCTTATTCAGCAAATCAACGATGACGGAAGAACCATTCTGGTGGTCACCCATGAACATGATATCGCCCAGATGACCAAAAGGATCGTAAATCTGAAAGATGGTGTAATAATAGAAGATACGGTAGTTTCACAGGTAAGAGCCATAGAAAATGTTTGATTTAGACAGGTGGAACGAAATCTTCGAAACGATTCGTAAGAATAAACTGCGAACATTTCTAACAGGACTTAGCGTTGCTTCCGGGATATTCATTTTGGTTATTTTACTGGGTATTGGTGAGGGAATGCGTAATGGGATCGCTCGTGAGTTTGAGCAGGATGCTTCCAACCTTATTTATGTATTTCCCGGCGTTACTTCCAAGGAATATAAAGGACTGAATCCTGGAAGAAGGATACAGATGAAGAATGAAGACTACAACAAGATTCTTCAATTATATGGAGATAGATTAGACAAGGCAGCCTCTACATTTCAAAACTGGGGGATGGTGCTTAACTACGGAAAGGAATCAGGCTCTTATGAGGTGCGCGGAAGTTTCCCGGCATATCAGGATCTTGAAAATATTTCACTGGTAAGCGGAAGATTTATCGATCTAAATGATTTGGATAATTCTGAAAAAACCATGGTGATTGGTAACCGTATAAAAATGGATCTTTTCAAGGATAAAGATCCTATCGGCGAAATCGTACAGGTTTCGGGAGTTAATTTTAAGGTTGTTGGAGTTTATACAGATCCCGGAGGAGAAAGAGAAGAGACCAGGGCTGTTGTTCCTATTACCACAGCTCAAAAAGCTTTTGGAGCGGGAAATAATATAGACCGGTTATATCTTACTTTAAATCCGGAAGAAGATTTTGACAAGGCTGTGGCTGCATCAACGCAGTTCTCTGCTGATCTGGAAGAGTTTTTAAAATCAAGACATACCATAGCGCCAGATGATACCAGCGCACTTTATATCAATAATAGTCTTGAAAACGCAAAGAGGTTCTTCACCCTTATGGATATGATCAAGTTTTTTTTCTGGGGAGTGGGTATCTGTACCATTATCGCTGGAGTTGTTGGGGTGAGTAATATTATGCTGATCATCGTAAAAGAGCGTACTCGCGAAATCGGGATTAGAAAAGCTCTTGGTGCACAGCCAATGTCAATCATTGGTATGATTCTGCATGAATCCATTTTTGTAACAGCTATTGCCGGATTTTTAGGACTGATTTTCAGTCTGGCTTTACTCGAATTTGTTGGTCCCGCTATTGAAACCCAGTACATATACAATCCAACAGTGAACTTTACTGTAGCTATAAATACAGTTTTCATACTCGTAATTGCAGGTGCCCTTGCCGGATTTTTTCCCGCATGGAGAGCTGCGAGAATCAAACCGATAACAGCTTTAAGAGACGAATTATATGTTTAGCAGGGATCGTTGGGAAGAAATTATAGAAGCCTTAACCGCAAACTGGTTCAGAACCATTTTAACCGCCTTTGGTGTTTTATGGGGGATTTTTATCCTTGTTATTCTACTAGCCGCGGGAAAAGGACTTGAAAACGGAGTTAAACAGGGTTTTAGTGGAATCGCGACCAATACCATGTTCATGTGGACACAGGTTGCTTCTAAACCGTATAAAGGAATGCCGAAAGGCCGCAGATACAGTTTTGAGATAGAGGATGTGGCTGCGATCAAGGAACAGGTTCCGGGATTAAGATTTGTATCTCCAAGAAATCAGCTTGGTGGTTTTGGAGGAGATAATAATGTGGTTCGTGGATTAAATAGCGGAGCATTTAATGTTTATGGAGATTATCCTGAAATTATTCAGCAGGAAACCATGGATATCACTTCAGGAAGATTTTTGAATTATTCAGATATAGACGGAAAACGAAAAGTCGCAATCATAGGTGACGGAGTGGAATCTGCCTTATATGATAAGGGAGAAGATCCGCTAGGTACTTATATCAAGATCAATGGCGTGAACTTCATGGTCATCGGGACTTACAAGAAAAAAAGCAGGGGCGGAGATGCAGAAGAAGGTCAGAAAGAGATCTATGTGCCATTTACCGCATTTTCCCAGGCTTTCAATCGCGGAAATAAAGTAGGCTGGATGGCTATTACCGCAAAAGATGGTTCTTCAATTACGAACCTGAAAGGTAATATTATAGACATTATAAAAAGTAGACATACGATTCATCCTGAAGATGATCGTGCAGTAGGTAATTTTGATCTTTATCAGGAATTCAGCAAGGTGAACGGACTATTTGTAGCCTTAAAAGCCGTGGCTTATTTTGTGGGGGTACTTGTCCTGCTTTCAGGAATTATCGGGATCAGTAATATCATGCTCATCGTGGTAAAAGAAAGAACCAATGAAATCGGCGTTCGTCGTGCTTTAGGAGCAACACCATGGTCTATCAGAGGTCAGATCCTAATGGAATCTATTTTTCTTACCATTATTTCAGGAATGGCCGGTATTATCCTGGCCACCGGAGTTATCTGGCTGGTAAATCTTCAGCTCGATAATATGGATACTTCAGAAATGATGTTCTTAAATCCGTCGGTCAACCTCGGCGTGGTAATAATAGCCTTAACCATATTAATAATATCCGGTTTACTGGCCGGTCTAATCCCAGCACAGCATGCGATCAAGGTGAAACCTGTAGATGCTTTGCGTACTGAATAGAAAGTAAATAGAAACACAATCAAAAAATGAAAAAATTTGTAACCATCGGAATTTTAGTGCTTATCGCGGTAACCTTTGTGGGCGCATTGTACTATTTGTATCAAAAAAATCAGGAAGATCCCGTTGTCTACGAGACAGAGGAGCCTACTGAAAAGACTATCATCAAAAAAACAGTTGCTACGGGAAAAATTGTTCCGAAAGAAGAAGTACTTATCAAGCCGAATATTTCTGGAATCATCGATGAAATATATATTGAAGCAGGAGACAAGATCAAGGCAGGAGATCTAATCGCCAAGATCAGGGTGATCCCTAATGTTTCTTCACTTCAAAGTGCTAAAGACGCTGTGGCAACCGCAAGGATCAACCTTGAAAACGAAAGAAAAGTATTTGAAAGACAAAAGGAGCTTTTCGATAAAGGCGTGATCGCAGCTAATGATTTTGATGCTGCTGAAGTTAGCTTTAAGAGAGCAGAACAGAATTATAAATCAGCTCAACAGAACTATGAGATTGTTCGTACAGGAACTACCAGCGGAATTGGAAGTGCGGCGAATACCTTAATTAGATCTACCGTAGAAGGAATGGTGCTGGATGTTCCTGTAAAAACCGGAAATCAAGTGATTGAAAGTAACAATTTTAATGATGGAACTACCATCGCTACTCTGGCAGATGTAAATGAAATGATCTTCGAAGGGAAAGTTGATGAAAGCGAGGTTGGAAAGATCAAGGAAGAGTTACCTCTTCAGGTAACTGTAGGAGCGATTGAAAATAAATCCTTTGATGCGGTGCTTGATTATATAGCGCCAAAAGGAGTGGAGGAAAATGGAGCTATTCAATTCGAGATCAAAGGGACCTTGAGCAAAGCAGATACTACTTTCATCCGTGCAGGATTAAGTGCCAACGCATCGATCATCCTGGCGAAAGCTGAAAATGTGCTTTCCATCAAAGAAGCGCTAGTTCAATTTGATTCTGAAACACAGGAGCCATATGTTGAAATAATGACTGGAGACCAGGAGTTCAAAAGACAGGATGTTGAACTTGGAGTTAGTGACGGGATCAATGTAGAAGTGATTAGCGGGGTAGAAAAAGGAGATAAGATCAAGGTTTGGAACCAGTTGAAACCTGCAATGAACATCGCTCAAAACTAGAAAATTTATTCCTGGTGTAACAACCTACACATTTTACAGACATATCTTACAGAATAACATTATGAAGAATTTTAGCTTAATATCCATACTATTGCTTTTTTGCAGCCATTTAAGTGCGCAACAAAAGGAGTGGACTTTAGAAGAGTGTGTTAATTACGCGCTGGAGAACAATATTCAGGTAAAGCAATCTGAGCTTGACCTGGAAGTTTCAGACATTGAAAAGAGGGATGCCCTGGGAAATTTTATTCCGAGTATTAATGCACAGGCATCTAACTCCTGGAATACAGGTTTAACCCAGAACGTTACTACCGGTATCCTTCAAAATCAGACGGTAAGAAACTTTTCTGCCGGAGTTACTGCAGGTATTACTCTTTTTGACGGATTAAGAAATTTCAAACAACTACAAAGAGCCAGGATTTCGAGAATGGCTAATGAATATTCGCTGGATAAGATGCAGGATGATATTGCTCTTTTTGTAGCCGATTCTTATTTACAGGTATTGTTTAATAAACAGAATCTTGAGGTGCTTCGTGCGCAAAATGAAGTAACCGTTGAGCAGCTTCAAAGAACACAGGATCTTGTAGATGCAGGAGTTCTTCCAGAAGGAGATCTTTTGGAGATAAGAGCAACCATGGCTGATGAAAAGCAGCGTATGATCCTTGCAGAAAATCAGATCCAGATCTCATTGATCAGCTTAGCTCAGATTCTGGGAATCCAGGATTATAAGAATTTCGATATTGTAGATCGCGATTATGATGTATTCGGAAATGAAATTCTTGAAAATTCTGCTGATGAGGTAGTTCAAAGAGCAAAAGAAGAACGTTCAGAGATCAGGATCGCAGAAGCCAATATGGAACTGGCTGAAAAGGATGTAGAGCTTGCTAAAGGAGCTTACATGCCAACGCTGAATGCATTTTTTAATTACAATACCAGGGAAACCGGGCAGGGAAGAATAACCGGGGCTGTGCTAGATCCTAATGAGCCAACAAGACAGATTGGAGTAGTTGAGGGTTCTCAGGAAATTGTAGTGGCACCAAATACGATCCCAACATTAGGTAGTCCGTTGCCGTTTATTGAGCAACTTTACCGAAACGACGGTATTAGCTATGGATTCCAGTTGAATGTGCCGATTCTGAATGGATTTGCCACAAGGAACCAGGTAAGAAGAAACGAAATAAATGTAAAACGCGCTGAATATCAGTTAGAGCAGGCAGAATTAGACCTGGAAGCCAATGTTTACCAGGCTTATACGGATGCTAAAGGTGCTTTTGAAGCTTATGAAGCAGCACTGGTAGCTTCTGAAGCACAGGCAAAAGCTTACGAATATGCTACAGAACGTTATGATGTAGGATTGACCAATGCTTTTGATTTCAGTCAGGCGAAGATTCGTTACGAAAACACACAGAGAGAAGCCTTGAGGGCTAAATACGACTATATTTTTAAATTAAAGGTTGTAGAATTGTATTTTGGAATTCCGGTTCGGGATTTAAAATTTTAAATAATGAATAAAAAGACACTTTTCATCATTCTTGGGGTTGTAGTAGCCTTGATTATTGTTCTGGTAATTGGTAAAAAAGCCGGTTGGTTCGGAAAATCAGCGAATATCAAAGAGGTTGAGATCACAGAGATCCAGCCTATAGATATTACTGAAACTGTTTCAGCTACTGGAAAGATTCAGCCTGAAGTTGAAGTTAAACTTTCTTCCGAAGTTTCCGGAGAGATCATAGAATTACCTGTGGTGGAAGGTCAAAGTGTTCAAAAAGGAGATTTGCTGGTTCGAGTAAATCCTGATATTTATCAGTCTAACGTACAAAGAGCCCGCGCAAGTTATCAGAATTCCAGAGCGAATTATGCGCAGACTCAGGCGAATTTAAAACAGGCGGAAGCTGATTATAACCGAAATAAAACTTTATTCGAAAAAGGAGTTATTTCAAAAGCTGAATGGGACGGAGTAGTTTCTAATTATGAAATGGCTCAGGCAAACAAAGAATCTTCCTATTATAGCATGCAGAGTAGTGCTGCTACGGTAACCGAAGCACAGGATAACCTTGGAAGAACCAATATTTACGCGCCAATGACGGGAACTATTTCCAAGCTGGATGCTGAACTTGGAGAAAGAGTTGTTGGAACCCAGCAAATGGCAGGAACCGAAATTCTTCGCGTAGCCAATCTTGAAAATATGGAGGTCGAGGTTGATGTGAATGAAAATGATATCGTAAAGGTTTCTGTAGGAGATTCTACTATTGTTGAGGTTGACGCCTATCTTGGAAGAGAATTTAAAGGTGTGGTTACTGAAATTTCAAATAGTGCTGATAATACGCTAACCACAGACCAGGTTACAAATTTCAAGGTGAAGGTTAGAATTCTGAAAGATTCATACACAGATCTTATGGAAGGAAAACCGGAGAATTATTCTCCTTTCAGACCGGGAATGACGGCAACGGTAGATATTATTACAAATAAACGTATGGACGTGATCGGTATTCCTATCAGTTCTATAGTTATTAAAAGCGATACGACTTCAACCAAAAAATCATTTACTGATAAACCTTCTGGAAATAATGATGAAAAATTTGAATGTGTATTTGTTAAAGACGGCGGAAAAGCTAAACTCCGCGTTGTAGAAACCGGAATTCAGGATGACTCAAACATTGAGATCAAAAAAGGACTGAAAAAAGGAGACGTCGTTATTACCGGGCCATACAGCACGGTGACGAAAAGTTTAGATTCTGGGGACGAAATAGAAGTGAAGAACGAAAAGGCGGAGAAAGAAACCGAATAAATACGCAAATTTTGGCAACGATATTATGTCTGGAGACCGCTACCACTAATTGTTCAGTTGGGGTAGCAAAAGATGGAAAGATCCTATCTCTTAAAGAAGATAATAGTAAGAATTATTCCCACGCAGAAAAATTACATTTATTCATCAATGAAGCTTTGGCAGATGCCGGCATCAGCAAAGATGAGCTTGATGCGATTGCGGTAAGTAAAGGTCCCGGGTCTTACACAGGGCTTAGAATTGGTGTTTCAGCAGCCAAAGGGCTTTGTTTCTCACTGGACATACCTCTAATTTCAATTCCAACTCTTGATCTTCTTGCCTTTAAATTGAAGAAGGAAGATGGAATGATCATTTCCATGCTTGACGCGAGAAGGATGGAAGTATATTCTGCAGTTTTCGATTCAGACCTTAATCAGGTTAGAGCTACCGAAGCGCAGGTTTTAGACGAAAATTCTTTTCAACAATACCTGGAAAAATCGAAGGTTCATTTTATCGGTAACGGAGTTGCGAAATTTGAAGATATCTGCAATCATTCTAACGCTGTATTTCATAAGCAGCAATTTCCTTCAGCTAAAGAAATGGCTGAATTGGCAGAATTCAAGCATCAAAAAAGCGACACCGAAGATGTCGCTTACTTTGAGCCTTATTATCTTAAAGACTTTATTGCGGGTTAAAGAGTTTTATCTATTCAGATTTCTTTTCTCTAACTGTTCCTCTCATCTTGGTTTGATCATAAAGATAAACATCTCTTTGTGGGTAAGGAATAGTCATTCCAGCCTCTTCAAGTCTAATTTTACCTTCTTCGATCATATACCAGTGCAGATCCCAGAAATTAGGTAGTTCAGCAAAATATCTTACAGAGAAATTAACTGAACTATCTCCAAGTTCTGAAACTATAATCTGCGGTGCAGGATCTTTCAATACATTTTCCTGTTCCATCACTAAATTGGTAAGCACTTCTTTAGCTTTCTTAATGTCATCATCATAAGAGATACCGAAAGAAAGGTTTTCTTTTCTAGTCTTATTGAAGGAGTAGTTCGTGATATTATCATTACTCAATTCACCATTCGGGATTACCACACGCTGATTTCCGAAAGTGTCCAGTTTAGTATAGAACAATGAGATCTCAACTACAGATCCTGAAACGCCCTGCGCTTCGATCCAGTCACCAACTTTAAATGGTTTAAGCACAATGATCAAAACTCCACCGGCGAGATTAGCCAGAGATCCCTGTAATGCAAGACCAATTGCTAAACCAGCGGCACCAATAGCAGCTACCAGAGAAGCACTTTCCACGCCCAGTTGTGTGATCACAAGAACAAAAAGAATGATCTTTAGACCCCAACTTGCAGCATTTACAGTGAATTTTTCAAGCGTAGGATCGTAATCCTTCTTCTCGAATAATTTCTGAAGGTATTTTACAATAAGTTTAATTACCCAAAGTCCTAAAAAGAGTAATACAATCGCTCCAATTAGAGTTGGAAGGTAATCGATAAATTTAGCTCCGTATTCTTTGACGATATCGCCCCAGCTATTCAGCTTTTCCATAAAATTTCTGTTAGTTTTTTTATTTAAGTTCTAATTGTAAAAAAATAGAGTTTATTTCCTCTATAACTTTTGTTAAAATTGCCGAATCAGTTGTAATGACTCACTCTCCGAACTTAATGGAAGTTGGCAAGTTCCTTTTTCACAAATATAGATCAGATTTTTATCTTTCACCAAACGCTCCTTTAATAATGGCAATTTAGATGCTGAGTGAGTACCAGCAATTACAATATTTTGCAGGTAATTGGTATGAAAACTCTTTGCCATATTTCTGAATTTTTCACCGGTTATGGCAACTTCATAAAAAGGAAAAGTGAAGTTCATGGCGAGGTCTAACCAATTAGAATAGGAATGAGGATGTTCCTGAATTTGATCTTTCACTGCCAGCAACATTTTCTCAGATTTCGTGATCAAATCCTGATCTCCTTTTAATTTTCCTAATCGGAAAAGGTTTTTGGCCATTTCAGAATTAGAGGCTGAAATTACATTATCGGTAATTTCGAGGTTTCGAGTCACTAGCTTTCTATCTTTTCTGGATTTGAAAAAATATAGACCTGAAGAGGTGTCCTTAAAATCGTCTTCCACGATCTTTAATAACTCTTCTGCCGTTTTCAGGAATTTCTCATCAAAACTCGCTTCATATAGGTCTAAAAATGCGGTAATACTGAAAGCATAATCTTCCAGATAAGCATTGATGGTGCTTTTCCCATTTTTATAGGAATGTAAAAGTCTGCCATTATCCTGAATCTGATTATTCAGGATGAATTCTGCATTATTTCGAGCAGCATTCAGATATTCTTGATTTTGAAATGCTTTGAAGGCTTCAGCATATCCACTGATCATTAAAGCGTTCCATGAGGTAAGAGATTTATCATCGAGGCCTGGCTTTTTTCGTTTAGATCGTGCCGACTTCAACTTTTTGTTACTTCGTGATATTATCATTTCCAGTTCGCTTTCAGAAATATTCAGATCTTCGGCCAGTTTTTCTACAGAGGCTGTTCGTATCAAAACATAATTATTTTCCTCCCATTTGCCTGTTTTGTTGATATTGTAGAAATGAGCGAATATTTCAAAATCATTTTCAAGAATGCTTTCAAGTTCTTCCCGAGTCCAAACGTAATAGGCTCCTTCCTCCAAATGGCCTTGATCGTTTTCGCTATCAGCATCCAGTGCAGAATAAAAAGCTCCGGACGAATCGGTCATTTCGGCTTTGATGTATTCCAGGCTTTTTTCAACCACTTTTTTAAACCAGGTTTTTCCTGTTAGTTTAAAAGCTCTGGAATAAAGCCGAACCAGTTGCGCGTTATCATAAAGCATCTTTTCAAAATGAGGAACGTGCCACTTTTCATCTACCGAGTACCTGGAAAAACCGCCTTCAATTGGATCAAAAACTCCTCCCCATGAAATCTTGTTGAGTGTGAAAATGCAATGATCCATCAATTCTTCATCTGAATTCTGAAATGCATAACGCATTAGGAATTCATAATTATTCGGCATCATGAATTTTGGAGCTCTCTGATAGCCACCATGTTTTTTATCGAAGGTAGTTTTCCATTTATTGATGATGGGAACAAAAAAATCTCTGTTAAGTTTTTCGGGGTTTTCAGACGGTTGAATGATCTGGATCTGTTTTAAACCCTGTTCCAGCTTATCTGCATATTCAATTAGTTTTTCCGGTTGAGTTTTATAGAGATGCGCGATTTGATTCAAAGCGTCCATCCATTGCTCTTTTCTAAAGTATGTACCACCCCAAACTGGTCTGCCGTCTGGTAAAGCGACTACATTCATGGGCCAGCCACCCATGCCCGTCATTACCTGTACGGCGTTCATGTAAACCTGGTCAACATCAGGCCGTTCCTCGCGATCTACCTTGATATTTATATAATTGGCATTCATGACTTCTGCCACTTCAGAATCCTCAAAGCTTTCGTGCTCCATCACATGACACCAGTGGCATGCTGAATAACCTACGCTAATGAGCAATAGTATATTTTCCTTTTCAGCAAAATCCAGGCTATCGTCATTCCAGGCTTTCCAGTTTACAGGGTTATGCGCATGCTGAAGCAAATAGGGACTGGTTTCATGGATAAGATCATTTGTATATTCTGGGTTGCTCATTTTAAAAAGAAATTTTTTCAGGATTAAATAGAGAGGAATGCATTAAAATTAGTGATTATATAAGAAAAGCTTAAATAAGCCCTGAATAATAATCTTTTAATAACTTTAGGCTCCCGGCTTTTGTAAAATATAATTTTAAATTTTGCAGGCTGATAATTGATCTATTTTTTATGGAAGACATTTACCTGGTAATGTTAGTGGCACTTTTGGCCCTTGCGATTACAGACTTAGTTGTTGGAGTTAGCAACGACGCAATTAACTTTCTTAATTCAGCCATTGGTTCCAAGGCAATATCGATGAGAACCATTCTTATTGTCGCCAGTCTTGGTGTGGCCATAGGAGCTATATTTTCCAGCGGACTGATGGAAGTGGCGCGAAAAGGGATATTTATGCCCGGCCAGTTCTACTTTGAAGAAATCATGATTATTTTCATGGCGGTGATGATCACCGACGTGCTTTTGCTGGACTTTTTCAATTCCCTCGGACTTCCAACTTCAACCACTGTTTCTATAGTTTTTGAATTGCTTGGAGCTGCCGTTTGTATGGCTGCTATCAAAATTTACAAAGAGAGCAACGGGGACCTTAGCCTATTAACTGAATATATCAATACTTCAAAAGCTACTGAGATTATCATAGGGATTTTGATGGCGGTGGTCATTGCATTCCTTATTGGAGCTATTGTGCAATATATTTCCCGACTTGTTTTTTCATTTCAGTTCGAAAAAAAGATTAAATATTTCGGATCAGCTTTTGGAGGATTATCGCTTACTGCGATCCTTTACTTCATTGTAATAAAGGGAATGAAAAGCGTTCCCTTTATTTCGGAAGGAACCATGGATTACATTAATACGCACACATTAATTATCGTGCTTATTGGATTTGTAATATTTACGGCACTTTCTCAATTGCTGATGAGTGTTTTCAAAGTAAATATTCTTAGGCTGATCATTATCATTGGAACCTTTGCCCTTGCATTGGCTTTTGCCGGTAATGATCTCGTAAACTTTATTGGTGTTCCCATTGCTGCATGGCAGTCTTATGATCTTTGGCAAAGTGCACATGAAGCAACTGGAATCTTACCTTCAGAATTTGCCATGACTGGGTTGTCTGGGAGTGTTCCTACGCCGGAAATTTTATTAATCGCTGCCGGGGCAATTATGGTGATCACTTTATGGTTTTCAAGTAAAGCACGTTCTGTAGTTGATACAGGAATCAATTTAGCGAGACAGGGAGACGGAGTGGAACGATTTGAACCAAACTGGCTTTCAAGAGGGATCGTTAGATATTCGGTGTTATTTGGAAATGCCGTTTCTACAGTTCTGCCAAGAAGTATGAAGCAAAAGATCGAAAACAAATTTGATAAACCAACCGCACATCTTAAAAATCGAAGAATTGATGCTCCGGCTTTTGATATGGTTAGGGCTTCAGTAAATTTAGTGGTGGCGAGCGTACTAATTTCTATTGGTACGAATATGAAATTACCTCTTTCAACTACCTATGTGACTTTTATGGTGGCAATGGGTAGCTCACTGGCCGACAGAGCCTGGGATCGTGAAAGTGCAGTTTACAGAGTTGCCGGAGTATTAAATGTAATTGGTGGCTGGTTTGTAACTGCAATTGTAGCCTTCACAGCAGCTGCAATCTTTGCTTCTATAATTTACTACGGAGGTCCAATTGCTCTAGCTGTCTTAATAATTGTTGCTATCGTGCTGGTAGTGAGAAGCGGTATTCTGCATTCGAAAAAAGCAAAAGAGGAAAAAACTAAAAAGAAATTCAAGAAGAGCGATATCATTACGATCAACGAGATCACTTCAGAGACTTCTGAGAATATTTCTAATGTAATTGGAGGCATCAATAAAATGTATTCCAAAACAGTTGATCAATTGGGGTACTACGATCTTAGTAAACTGAAAAAGAATTATAAACGAATTGAAAAGCTCGAAACTGAAGTTGATGAATTGAAAGACAATATCTTCTATTTTATCAAATCGCTTGATGAAGATTCCGTTGAAGCTAGTAAATTCTATATCCTTACGTTGGATTATTTACAGGATATGGTTCAGTCAATCGGATTTATAACGAGAAACAGTTATAACCACGTCCATAATAATCACAAAAATTTAAAATTCAACCAAATTAGAGATCTGAAAAAAGTTGATGATAAGATGCAGATCCTTTTTGATGAGATCACCGAGACTTTTGATAATAATGAATTCGGAAATATCAATAATTTGCTGAATGAGAAACAGGAATTGATGGATTATGTGAGCGATCTTATTCAGAAGCAGATTGAAAGGATCAGAACTTCAGAATCCAGTCCAAAGAATACCAAGCTTTATTTCGGTATTCTTCTGGAAACAAAAGATCTCATTGGTTCCACGATGAGTTTGTTACAATTGTTTCAGGAATTCTATAATGAAGCAAGGACCACAACCTATTAAATAAAAAAATCCCTTGAAAAAGGGATTTTTTTATTTCCACATTTTTTTGGAGTTAACCGTTTACGGCTTCCACATATTCTACTTTTCCTCGCATCATGTCTCGGAGCATGGTTTCAATACCGCTTTTCAAGGTCATCGTTGAAGAAGGACAACCGCTACATGCTCCCTGAAGGATCACGCGAACAGTTTTGTTATCTTCGTTGTAGCTATCGAAAAGAATATTTCCACCGTCACTAGCGACAGCTGGTTTTATGTATTCGTCCAAAATGGCAATTACTTGCTGAGATGTGTCGTCTAAATGATCAAATTCAGCGGTTTTGCCTTCCTGCGTTTTGGAAGCTTTATTTGTAGCCTCAACCGTTTCCGCGGTTAGAACCTCATTTCCTTCCTCGATATAATTCTTGATAAACTCTCTTAATTCCAGGGTGATCTCTTCCCATCCAGCCATATCATACTTCTGGATAGAAACGTAGTTTTCATCAATGAAAACCTCTTTTACGAATGGGAAATGGAAAAGTTTCTGAACAAGTGGAGCATTCTTAGCTTCATCGATGTTCTTAAATTCAACCGATTTTAATACGAGCTTTTTGTTGGCGACAAATTTCATCACTGCCGGGTTCGGTGTGCTTTCAGCATAAACCGTAACCGGTACTTTTCCAGAAGATGCCTTAACTTCCTTGATCACTTCACCACCTTTATTCAGGTAAGTTTTAATTTGTTCAGCTACTTCTTTTTCTACATCTTCCCATTCCACGATGTCATATTTTTCTATGGCAATGAAATTTTGTGCGATATAAACCGTTTTAACAAATGGGAGATAAAATAGTTGCTGCGCCAACGGCGACCTGGAAGCCTCGTCTATATTCTTAAATTCGAAGTTTTCGTGACGTGTAAGAAACTTGTCAGCTTCAAATTTTACAATCGAAGGCGTGGTTGTTCTTACTATGTTGATACTGAAATCGTTCATTTCAAAATTTTTGACAAAAATACTAAAGAAAAACTAGCTATTACATATATTTACAGCCTTTATGGGGAGTAACACTAACATTTCAGGGCCATATTTCAAACGTCCTATTTTTCTAAAGTTTTCTTGGTTTTTATTGTTGACTGTTTTCGTTAATATTTCGGCAATGAAGGCCCAGGAGATTATTCCTACCTATTCCGATTATCTTACCGACAATTTATATCTCATTCATCCTTCCATGGCGGGGGCTTCCAATTATGATAAAATAAGACTTACTGCCAGGCAGCAGTGGTTCGACGTGGAGGAGGCACCCAACTTACAAACACTGGCATATAATTCCAGGGTCAATGATAAAATTGGTGTGGGAGGGATCTTGTTCAGAGATGAAAATGGAAATTATTCCAAGATTGGAGGTTATGCGACTTTTGCTTATCATTTAATGTTTTCTAGAAGTACGGTAGATCTCAACCAGTTATCTTTTGGTTTAAGTGCCGGAGTGATCCAGCATAGACTCGATACAAGCGGGTTTACCCGATTTGATCCTTTGATCGGCGATAATGATTCTGATATTTTCGCGAATATGGATTTTGGAATTTCTTATTATGTACGGGACCTTTATTTCCATTTTGCTGCAAAGAATATTCTATCCGTACGTAGGGAATTATTTTATTCGGATGCGGTACCCAGTAATATGAGAAAATACCTTTTTTCTGCAGGTTATGTGTTCTCTTTAAATCAATATGATCCCTGGAGTTTTGAACCATCTATTTTGTTTCAGGCAAGGGAGGCGACCAATGAAATGGCGTTGGATCTAAATGCAAAAGCTTATTACGAACTTGAAGAAGGCAAATTATGGGGTGGACTTTCTTATCGTAACGGATTTGAAAGTGCAGAATATACCGAAAATGGCGAGCAGGTTAATAATCAGCAATTACGCTATATCACTCCTTTTGTGGGAATTAATTACAAGAAATTTGTTTTCGGTTATACTTACAGCTATCAAATGAATTCTATCGTGCTTAGTAATGGTGGTTTCCACCAGATCACTTTAGGATATAACTTCGGAGAAAGCAGGGAGCGATATCACTGTAAATGTCCTGCGATCAATAATTAAAAGTCCAAGATTTCTACTTTATAAGAATTCTTATCAGCATTTATAATATCAGAAAGTACCTGTGGTTCTATATTGGTATAAAATTCAGGGGTGTTGATTAGCTCGCTCGTATTCAGAATTCCGTTATTATCCAAAATAGCCTTGGTTTGGCGGGCAACCGCTTCTCCAGAATCTATTATTTTTACTTCCGGTGGAAGAATTTCGGTAAGTAAAGGGATGAGGTAAGGGTAGTGGCTGCAACCAAGAACCAGATAATCTATACTGGCCTCAATCATTGGTGCCAAAAGGATCTCCAGTAACTCCCTGGTTTCGTCTGAGTCTTTTTTCCCGCTTTCAATAAGTTCTACAAGGCCATTTCCCTCAACTTCAATAACCTTAATATCTTTGGTGTATAATTCTGAAGTTTGAGCAAATAATTCGCTGGTAAGCGTTCCGCGCGTTGCCAGAATCCCAATTGCCTTATTGGTGCTTTTCAAAGCTGCAGGTTTAATGGCCGGCTCAATACCAATAAAAGGAACGTCATAAGTTGATCGTAAAACCTTGATGGCATTTGTGGTGGCGGTATTACAAGCCACGACAATAAGCTTGCAATTCATTTTCAGAAGTTTCTCTGTATTCTTAATAGAAAGCTGAATGATCTTCTCCTGCGTTTTTATTCCGTAGGGAGCATTAAGGCTATCAGATAAATAGATAGTTTTCTCGGAAGGTAAAAGACGGTGAATTTCTTTCCAAATGGAAGTTCCGCCAACACCTGAATCAAAAATACCAATAGGCCTCGGATCGTTCATATTATTACAAAAATAAAAACTGCGTACAGGTTTGTACGCAGTTTTTGAAAATTTTATCTGAAATGGTCTGTAATTAAAGTCCTAATTCTTTTTTTACGTCTGGCATTAGATCATAACCATCAGCTAGAAGTACTCCAGTTCCAGTTGTAGAATCTAGAACGTAATCGTAACCTTTAGCTCTTGCTACCTTCTGGATAGCTGTACGAACTTTTTCAAGGATTGGTCTAAGAAGATCAGTTTCTTTTTTCTGAAGATCCTGTCTTGCCTTTGAACTATGCTCCTGAATTCTTCTTTGAGCAGCTTGAAGTTCTGTAGCTCTCTTTTGGTTCTCTTCTTCAGACTTAGTATTTGCTTCTGCTTCGTAACGCTGCATTGTACTTTGAGCTTCAGATAACATGTCTTTTATCTCTGCATCATAAGTTTTTTCCAGTTTTTGAAGCTGATCCATCGCGCCTTTATACTCAGGTAATGATTGTACTAGATCTTGAGTAGCGATATGTGCAACCTTAGACTGTGCATTTGTGAAAGCAGTAGCGCCAATCATTAAAGCTAAAGCTATAAAAAGTGTTCTGAATTGTTTCATTGTAATCTTCGTTAAGTTTAATTAAGGTTTAAAAAATTTAATTTATCGTATCGTTCTTTTGTTCTCTTGCTTTGATGATAGAATCTCTTTTTCTTTCTCTTTCAGCCAGTATTTTGGCTCTTCTATCTTCAAATTCTTTTTGTCTTGCCGCCTTTAGTGAATCTCTTTCTCTTTTTCTTTCCTCGATAAAAGCTTCACGTTCGTTTTTTCGCTGCTTAACTAATTCTTCTCGTTCCGTAATTTCTTTGTCCTGCTCAACAGTTCTGTTTTCCTCGCGTTCAAATTCCTCGATCTCATCTTTACTTTCAAGTTGTTCGCGGTTCGCAGTCCTTTTAATCGTTCTTAGAACAGTTTCACTAACATCGTACTGTTTATCTGCATATATCATTCCAATATCTGCCGTGCGATCAAAAACGAAATCTAAATTCCTATTCTCAGCTATCTGCTGAACAGCGGTGAAGACCTGATCCTGAATTGGTCTTACCAATTGCTTTTTCTGGATCATATAATCACCATTTGGGCCAAACCTATTTTGTTGATATTCTCTGGCTTGTTGCTCCATATAGGCAATCTCTGCTTCACGTTCTTCGATCAATTCTTTAGTAAGAAGAGCCCTTTCATTATCAAGCCGCGTCTTCATGTCTTCCACCTTTTGCATTTTTGCTTCAGCTTCAGCCTTCCATTCCTGAACTCGATTGTCAAGTTGTCTACTTGCTTGTTGATATTCCGGAACATTTTCAAGAATGTATTCCATGTCTATATAGCCAAGCCTGATGCTTTTTTGAGCCATTAGCGATGATACGCTAAGTGCTGCAATTGCTACTATGGATACTATTCTTTTTTTCATTTAAATCGAATATAGAAAATATCGTGCCAAATTAAAACTGTTGACCTATGATAAAGTGTGTTTCCCATCCATTTGGACCTGGCTGACCAACTACTTCGTCAAATCCATATCCAAAGTCAATACCTAATAATCCGAAGGTTGGCATGAATATTCTTAGTCCAACTCCTGCAGATCTATTTAACTGAAACGGATTATAGTCTCTAAAATTGTCATAAGTAGCTCCGGCTTCCAGGAACGATAACGCATAAATAGACGCAGCAGGTTTTAATGTAATTGGGAAACGAAGCTCCAGTGAGTATTTGTTGTAGATCACCGCACCATCATCTCTTTCATCTGCCGGTCTGTCTAAAGGTACTACAGACTGGTTTGGATAACCTCTTAGCTGTATCGTCTCTCTACCATCAAGGCTGTAGGCACCAAGTCCGTCACCACCAAGGTAGAAACGTTCAAATGGTGGAACACCTCTTTCATTATTGTAAGCTCCCAGGAATCCAAATTCAGCATGGGTTCTAAGAACAAGGTTGCTACTTGGTCCAAAACTCGCTAGAGTTTCATACCAGCTACCATCTAATTTAATTTTATAAAATTCCAACCAGTTATATTTCTTCTGGTCAACTTTTTCCTGGTCTGGAACTGAGTTTTCACGTGTCACACGATTGCCCTGATTATCGATAAGATTTCCGTTATCGTCTCTCAGCTGGTATTCATCCATATTTTCGAGATTCCCGTAATCAACACCGTTCCATAAAGAGTAAGGAGGCGTTAATTTTGCGGTAAATGCAAATTTAGATCCCCTGGTAGGGAAAATCGGGTTAAAGGCTGTGTTATCTCTGGTAATTCCTAACTGGTAATAAAGGTTGTTAGAGTGACCATTACCAAATGTAAATAGTCCTGTATTATAGTTGTTCAGATTATATCTCTGGAAACCGACATTATTGGCGATCGTTACGTATTGATCTGGCGCCGTAAGTCTTTTTGCAAGACCTACGCTCACTCCAAGAATATCAAAACTTCTCGTTTTATCAGCTTCTCTTTCAATATAGTCGAATAAGAATTGTCTCGTATAACTGAAAGAAGTAGATAAACTCACCGGTCTTTTACCCCCTAACCATGGTTCTCTGAAAGACAGGCTGTAAGTTTGATAGAAAGTACTGGCCTGTGCTCTTAATGAAAGCGACTGACCGTCACCCATTGGTATTGGATCATATGCGTCTTTATCAAATAATCCCTGGATGGAGAAGTTATTGAACGATAGTCCTAAAGTTCCAATGAAACCACCACCGCCATAACCACCTTGTAGTTCAATCTGGCTGGCTCCAGCTTCAACCACCTGGTATTCGAGGCTTAGAGTTCCTTCTCTCGGATCTGGATCAACAAACTCTGGACTCAATTGCTCAGCATCAAAGAAACCAAGTGCCCCAAGTTCACGAACCGTAGCAACCACTGCTTCTTGACTGTATTTTTGTCCCGGCTTTGTTCTCATCTCACGATAGATCACATGATCTTTCGTTTTTTCGTTTCCGGTCACTCTAATTTCATCGAAATAAGCTTCTTTTCCTTCTACTATTCTAACTTCAAAATCGATGGTATCATTATATACATTGGTTTCAACAAGATCAATATTTGAGAACAAATAACCATTATTTTGATAAAGGTTGGCAACCGAAGATTTATTCGGTTCTCTACCCTGTATTCTTTCGTCTATAAGAACTCCGTTGTAGATATCACCGGTTTCAAGTCCCAAAACTCTACCAAGAGCTTCATCAGTATAAGCAGTATTTCCAAGGAAATCTATTTCACCGATATAATACTGGTTACCTTCTTCTACGTTTAAAGTAAGCGCAATATCATCTTCGCCAACCTTGGTCAATGTATCTGAAATTATACGGGCATCTCTATAACCTTCTTCCTTATACTTGTCGATCAAAGAAATTTTATCTTGCTGGTAATCTGATCTAACGAATTTTGAACGCTTCCAGAACCTGTAGAACCTTTTTTCCTTGGTGTTCTTCATGTTACGTTTCAACTTCGCATCAGATAGTTTATCATTCCCGATAATTTCAATGTCAGCGATCTTAACTCGATTTCCCTTGTCGATATCTACTACCATATTCACCTTATTTGAATTGGTAGAGTCTACAACTTCAGAAGTTCGAATATCAACATTCGTATTGAAGTAACCTTCTTTCTTGAATTTATTCTGAATGTAATTTTGAGTAGTAGTGATAAGGTTTTCATTAACCTTTACGCCCGGCTTTAGATCATTCTCATCAATAAGGTCTTCACGCTCACTTTTCTTTTTGATCCCGGTGAATTTAACCTGGTTAAGAACGGGTACTTCCTTGATCTCTAATTCCAGATCAGCCACATTTCCTTCCACATTCGTGATGTAAAAATTAATATCGCTGAATAAATCAAGTTTCCAGAGTTTATTAATTACATCTCGTAATTTTTCTCCCGGAATATAAATTTCTTCTCCCTCTTTAAGACCTGTATAAGTAATTACAGTTTTCTCATTATAGGTTGTAGTACCGGTAACCTTGATATCTCCAATGGTGTATTTTTTCGAATCTCCAAGGGGTAGGTCCTGTGCTTTGGCAGCTATACTGAAAATGAAAAAAATTGCAAAAAGTGTAAAAATCTTTCTTGTCATGAATGCACTAACTGAGTTGCTCACTTGTTTTTCCAAATCTTCTTTCTCTGTTTTGATAGTTGTATATGGCTTCAAAAAGATCTTCCCTTCGGTAATCAGGCCATAAGATTTTCGTAAAATACAATTCGGCATAAGCAATCTGCCATAATAGGAAGTTGCTTATACGCTGTTCACCGCTGGTACGGATCAAAAGATCCACGTCTGGTAAATTTCGGGTGTAAAGATGCTCATTTATAACCGATTCATCAATAGCATCTTCAGATAATTCTCCAGTTTTAACCTTCGTTGCAATTTGCTTTATAGAATTGGTGATTTCTTCACGACTTCCATAGCTTAACGCAAGAGTCAAGGTCATTCGGTTGTTGGTAGCTGTTTTTTCAATTACATCCAGTAATTCCTGCCTGGCTTTCTTCGGAAGGCTGGAAATATTACCTATACAATTAAGTTTGATGTTATTGTCTTTGAGGGTCTTGATCTCCTTTTTTAAAGAAGAAACAAGAAGTTTCATAAGGGTGTCGACTTCTAGTTTTGGTCTGTTCCAATTTTCAGTAGAGAAAGCGTAAAGGGTAAGATTTTTCACTCCAATTTCAGCACAACCTTCTACGACGTCTCTTACTGCCTTAGTGCCTTCTTTATGTCCTGAAGCTCTAAGGAAACCTTTTTGCTTAGCCCATCTACCATTACCATCCATGATGATGGCAATGTGTTCGGGTAATTTTTCAAGGTTTAAATTGTCTTTATATTTCATTTAAAAGCAATAACATGGCTTTCGCCCGAATGTAAAAGTGAACGATATCCCGGTAAATACATACCAGTCGTTTGTATTTCTATTTCCAAATTCCGCTGCCGGTTCTCTTCTTCCTAAATATTCTTCCGGCCAGCTTCCGTCCAGATTATCAGTAAAGGTATACCTTGCACCAATTTCAATGGCTCCGATAATATGTTCGGTTACAGCTTCCTTATAACCCATGACCATAGGAATTGCAAATTCCCAGTTTGAGGCATCCTGATTCACCAGATTGTTCGCCCTTCCATTTTCAAGATACAGGTGATCTGCCCTAAAATAGGTGATCCCTGTATATAAATAGGGGGTTTTTTGAGGCAGTGGGTCGGTCAGGTCAAAATCATAAAAATTGAATTCCAGACCTAAAGAAGCTTCCGCTATATTATTTTCAAATGAATAACCTCTTTGCTGCCTTCTGGTATCATCAGATTTTTCATCATCCGCTGAAATTTGAGCGTATAACAAGGTTAATCTCAATGCATGCCTGGAGCTTCGGTTCCACTTGGCAATTAAGCCTCCTACCGGTGAATTCGGCAGGATATAATTGGTTTTACCAACATCTCCAATAAAATTTGCGCCGCCGGCAAAAGCACCAACCTCAACTTGCTGAGAATAGGAACTCACTGTAAAAAACGCCATTAACACAAATGCGATTAGGTACCTCATAGGTTTTCAAAAGTTTGCAAATATAACAATTCTGTTTGCTCTGCAATAATTTGAGCAGATTTGTACATACGTATAAACAGTTTTTGGAAGTATTTATTGCTTAATTCCTTTTGTCTTCGCCCCAAAGAAGTTTTTTTCTTAGGGTATTTAGAAAACTGTCTTCCTGTAGTTCTACAAAATTTATGGTGTAGGGCGCCTTTTTTATAATGATTTCAGTATCGTTTTGCAGGGTAGCGATTCTGGAGTCCATGGAAACTAAATGTTCTTTTCCACGGCCTGAAACCTTTAATTTTATTGTTGTATGGTCTTTAATGACTAGTGGTCGTGCATTAAGGTTATGCGGCGCTATGGGAGTGATTACCAATGAGTCTGCGTCCGGCGTAATCACAGGGCCGCCACAACTTAATGAATATCCTGTAGAACCGGTTGGAGTCGCGATAATAAGTCCGTCGGCCCAGTAGGAAGTAAGATATTGATCGTCAAGCCAGGTATCTACGGTGATCATGGAAGTAGTATTCTTCCTGCTTACCGCAATTTCATTGAGCGCGATATGGGAAAAGACCGGATCGAAACTTTTAGGGTTCGTTTCCATGGTTAACACAGACCTTGGCGAAAGGCTGAATTTTTTCTCCAGAATTTCTTCCAAAGTGCTCTCGATCTGTTCTTTTTGGATGGTAGCTAAAAAGCCAAGTCTTCCTGTATTTATCCCCACAATAGGTATATCCAGATTACGAATGTAATTGATGGATTTTAAGATCGTACCGTCTCCACCAATACAAAAAAACAGGTCAAAGGAGCTGTCCAGCTCTTCAAATGCGCTGAAGTGCTTATAGTCCTTTTCAATATTATTATTGCTGTGAATGAGTTTTAGGAAATCTTCTTCGATAAAAACCTCGATATTTTTTTTATCGAGTAACTCCAGAAGCTGACCTATATATTGAGCTGCATTAGCGTGATAGAACTGACCGTAAATGCCTATTTTCATAAATTATATGTTCAGGTATTTATCCAAATATTTAGAACGATCCTTCAAATTCTTATTAAATGTATCTTCCTGGTGTTCTGAAATTATAATGTAGCCGTACCTTCTAAATGCCTGGATGATCTCATTCATTCCGGAAGGAGTGATCTTCAGAGTGATCTGCGCCATATCTTCTTCCATTTTGGAAACAAAAGCTCCTAATAAATGAGCATTATTCATTTCCACGATCTGGCTTACTTCGCCAAAAGTATAGTCTTTAAAGGCTTTTTCAATCACTAAAATATTCCCGGGTTCATTCAAAAACGGAGTTTCTTTAAAAAGCGAAATCATTTCATTCAACTCAACATAGCCCATGTATGTATTGTCTTCGTCTAAAACCGGTAAGATGTTCGAATTATTCTGAGCAAAAGCCTCAAGACTATCCAGCCAATAATTACTTTCCTTAACGTAAAATCCTTCAAGGGCGTAGCGATAATCATCCAGAGTTTTGTTGTTTTCGAAACATCTAACATCATTCTCTGAAATACATCCAATGTAAATTCCGTCGCTTTCCACGGGCAGGTGGGTGAAGGTTAACTGGTTGAAAAATTTCTGTACCTCACCAATTTTTTCGGAAACATTAATTATCTCAACATCATTCAATATGTACTCTTTCAAACTCATTTCTATCTGTTCCTTTTATGCAAATTAATCAAAATAAAATTCATTGAAGCAGACTGCACTTTGTATTTTTGATAAATAAATGAAGTTAAAATGACCAAATTAAGCGTAAATATTAATAAGATCGCCACGCTGAGAAATGCTCGCGGTGGAGATGTTCCCAATGTTCTCGAAGCGGCGAAAAGAATAGAATCTTTTGGAGCAGAAGGGATTACCGTTCACCCAAGGCCCGATGAACGTCATATTCGTTATGCTGATGCGAGGGAGTTGAAACCGGAACTTACTACGGAATTCAATATTGAAGGAAAACCAATCCAGCAATTTATAGACCTGGTTCTGGAGGTGAAACCTGCGCAGGTTACGCTGGTTCCCGATGCCGAAGATGCCATAACTTCCAATGCTGGTTGGGATACTATTAAAAATAAGGACTATTTAAAGGAAGTGATCGCTGAATTCAATTCTAATGGAATCAGAACATCTATTTTCGTGGATCCGGTTAGAAAAATGATCGAAGGCGCTGCGGAAACAGGAACCAATCGCATTGAGCTTTATACGGAATCTTTTGCTGTGGATTATGCTAAGGGAGATAAGAATGCGGCAAGTCCATATGCAGAGTGTGCGGAGCTGGCAAATCAATTAGGATTGGGGATCAATGCCGGGCACGATCTTTCTCTGGATAATATTAAGTTCTTTAAAGATCATGTTCCTCATCTGGCTGAAGTTTCCATTGGTCATGCATTGATTTCAGAAGCACTTTACATGGGATTGGAAAAAACAATTCAGCAATATTTAAAACTATTGAAATAAATGAAATTACATTCGGTAATACTGGGTGAAGGTAAGCCTTTGCTAATTCTTCACGGATTTTTGGGAATGAGCGATAACTGGAAAACTTTAGGTAAGAAATTTGCCGAAGATGGTTTTCAGGTGCATTTAATTGATCAGCGTAATCATGGGAAAAGTCCGCATAGTGATGAATTCTCGTATGAATTGATGGCCGCAGACGTGGTTGAATACTGCGAAACTCATAACCTTGATAAAATTACTTTGATGGGGCATTCTATGGGAGGGAAGACTGCAATGTTGCTTGCCTGCGAAAATGAAAGCCTGGTTGAAAAATTAGTGATCGTGGATATCGCTCCAAAATATTACGCGCCACATCATCAGCAAATTTTAAAAGGACTCACTGCGCTTGATGAAGCGAATTTGACTTCACGGGGAGATGCTGAAGATTTTCTGGAAAAATATATCAAGGAAACCGGTGTAAGATTGTTCTTATTGAAAAATCTTTATTGGAAAACCAAGGAAAAGTTGTCGCTTCGGATGAATCTGGATTCCCTAAAAACCAATATAGAACAGGTAGGAAGAGCCTTGCCACAGGATGCAATTTATAACGGTCCAACATTATTTATTAATGGTGAGCTCTCAGATTATATCACCAAAGCTGAAGAACCGCTTATTAAAAAGCATTTTCCGGAGGCTAGAATTGAAACAGTTTCCAAGGCTGGCCATTGGGTTCATGCTGAAAATATGAAAGACTTCTATAAGGCCGTAATCCAATTTGTTTAAAATCTTTCTAAATTTATTATGTATGCATAATAAATAGCGTCAAAATATTGCATAATATGTATTTTATGCTATTTTTGGACGAGCTTTTTAAGACATATTAAATATAATCCTAATTAAATTATGAAAAGACTATTTTTACTTGGCCTGTTTGTTATGGCCACGGCGGTTAATTATGCCGGTGGTTACAGGGTAAGTCTACAAGGTCAGCGTGGACTTGCTATGGGACACACTGGAGTTGCTGTGGTGAATAATGCGGAATTGGCCTTCTTTAACCCTGCAGGTTTGGTTTTTCTTGAAGACAAGATCAATGCTGCCGTTGGTGTGAGTGCTGTATTCTCTGATGTAGTATGGCAAAATGAAGAGTTTGGGCAGATGGCTAGAACCGACAGCCCAGTAGGAACCCCTTTCTATGCTTATTTTTCCTATAAATTGAGTGAAAAATTTAGTGTTGGTCTTGCGGCTTACACTCCTTACGGAAGTTCTGTAGAATGGGAAAAAGATTGGGCAGGGTCTCATCTTGTTAATGATATTGAGTTAGCTGCTATTTATGTGCAGGCGTTAGCTTCTTATAAAATTACTGATAACCTATCTGTTGGTGGTGGACCTATTTACGTAAGTGGATCGGTTAACTTCAATAGAAACCTGAACAGAACTCTTACAGATCTTGAAGGAAACCGTTCTAATGTTACTATTGATGCTTCTGGTGTTAGCGCCTGGGGTTGGTCTGCAGGAGCAATGTGGAGTCCTATTGATAGCCTGAATATTGGTATTAATTACCGCTCAGAGATTATCGTGGAAGCTGAAAGCGGCGAAGCAGATTTTCAGAATATTCCAAATTCACCTTTAACGTCTTTCCCTGATACTACTTTTGATGCGGAATTACCTCTACCTGCTGAATTGACCATTGGAGCTTCTTACCAATTAAACGATAAGTGGTTATTTGCTTTCGATTATAACAGAACATTCTGGGGAGTATACGAATCTCTTGATGTAGATTTTGCTGCGCCTGGAACTCCAGATTCAGTAAACCCAAGGAATTATGAAGATTCTTCTATTTATAGATTTGGTCTTCAATATACCGCTAATGATATCTTTACCTTGAGAGCTGGTTACTATTTCGATGAATCACCGGTACAATCAGGATATTTTGCTCCTGAAACACCTAGAAATGATTCAAACAACTTTACCGGAGGACTTTCAGTGAACGTTTCAGATAATATTGCGATCGATGCTTCTTTCCTTTATAGTAAGTTTGAAGAAGTAGATGAGTCTTATGACTACTATCAGGAAAACGGACAAAATGTTCCTTTCGAAGGGACTTATAAGTCTAGCGCATTTGTGCCAGGTTTAGGTGTAACTATTAAAATATAATTTGACGATGAAAAACTATTTTAAATATATAGCTATTCTGGCCCTTGGGATCGTTTCCTGTGAGCCTGAATTAGAAAATCCAATTGAAGACGGGAATGTTTACAGTAATGGCGATGCAGATTTTTCTAACTATGTAGCTTTAGGGAACTCTCTGACGGCTGGTTATGCTGATGGAGCCCTCTATATTACAGGTCAGGAGACTTCTTATCCAAATATTCTGGCAAGCAAATTTGCTTTGACACAGGAAACGATGGAATTCACTCAGCCGCTCGTAAATGATAATGTTGGTGGATTGCTATTAGGTGGAAACCAGATCGCTGAGCCAAGATTCGTACTAGGAGGAGAATCTCTTGCAACGGCTCGTCCAGCAAGATATAATGGAACTCCAACTACAGAAGTTTCAGCTAAACTTAGCGGATCTTTTGGTAACATGGGAGTGCCTGGTGCTAAGTCTTATCATCTTCTTGCTCCTGGTTACGGTAATGTAGCTGGTGTGGCGACAGGTGCTGCAAACCCTTATTTCGCAAGATTTGCTTCTTCAGAAACTGCTACAGTTCTTGGAGATGCAATTGCTCAGAATCCAACTTTCTTTACACTTTGGATTGGTAACAACGATGTGTTGAGTTATGCTACTTCAGGTGGTGTTGGTGTTTACCAGGAGAATGTGACCGACTTTACAAAATACGGTCCTAATGATATTACAGATGCAAATGCCTTCGCTTTTGTATACAATTCATTGGTTTCTCAACTAGCAGGTGAAGATGGTCTTGGCGCTGAAGGAGTATTGATCAATATTCCTAATGTTACTGATATTCCATTTTTCAATGTTGTTCCAACAAACCCGATTCCATTAGATGCTGCAACTGCTGGAGCATTAAATGCGCAATTTGGAGCTTATAATACTCAAATCTTACCTGGACTTGTTCAGGCAGGATTATTAACTGAAGCTGAAGCCAACAGCAGAAAGATCACTTTCGCTGAAGGTTCTCAGAACTTTGTGACGATTGTTGATGAAGATCTTACAGATATTAGTGGCGTTCTTCAGCAGGCACCATTTAGCCTGGATCCACAAACTGCAGCTTTACTTGGTCAATTAAGACAGGCTACTCCTTCAGATCTTATTCCTTTAACATCATCATCATTGATTGGTACTACCGTGAATAACAACCCGATGTTGATTAATGGAGTTTCTGTACCGCTAGGAGACCAGCATGTTCTTACTGCTTCTGAGCAGGCATTGGTTGCCCAGGTAACTGCTCAATACAATGGAGCTATCGCTGCAATCGCTCAGAACTATTCTTTAGGACTGGTTGATGCAAATTCTCTTTTAGCAACGATTGGTGCCGACGGTGGAACTATGTACCAGGGAGTACCAATTTCTTCGACTTTTGTGTCTGGAGGTGCTTTCTCTCTTGACGGGGTGCATTTAACTCCAAGAGGTTATGCAGTTATTGCTAATGAGATCGTAAATGAAATCAATGCTACTTATGGTGCGGAAGTACCAAATGTGGATGTTGGAAGTTATGGTACCGTAACAATAAACAACAACATTCAGTAGTATTAAATTTGATATAAATTTTAAAAAGGTCGGGATTTTCCCGACCTTTTTTTTGCAACTTTACCAATAACCAACAATTAAAATTATGAATTTCATTTTAAGACTATTGCTTACTGCGCTTGCGGTTGTAATTCTGGCAAAGGTGTTACCGGGAGTAAGTGTAGATAGTTATTTAACCGCAATTATTGTAGCGCTAGTACTTGCTTTGCTGAATTTTATTGTAAAACCAATTCTGGTGCTTTTAACCCTTCCTGTAACTATATTAACTCTGGGATTATTCTTACTGATTATAAATGCAGTGATCATTTTCTTAGCTGATGGATTTGTAGGAGGTTTCGATGTTGATGGGTGGCTTATGGCAATCATATTTAGTTTGTTACTGTCTCTAATACAATCAATACTCTTCTCAATTCTTAAAAAGGATTAGATTTAACTGAATTTCAACATTTTGAAAGTTTGCAGACTTTAATAAAAAACGTAATTTTGCACTCCAATTTTTATAACAGATCAAAATGAATATTACCAGAGAGAATATTGATGAATTAAATGCGGTAGTTAAAGTTGATATCGCGAAAGAAGATTATGCCGGTAAAGTAGAGAAGATTTTAAAGGATTACCGTAAGAATGCCAATATTCCCGGTTTTAGAAAAGGTCATGTACCTATGGGGATGGTTAAGAAGCAATATGGGCAAGCCGTATTGGTTGATGAAGTTAACAAATTGCTTCAGGAAAGTCTTAACAAATACCTTACAGAAGAGAAACTGGACGTTCTTGGGAACCCGCTTCCTAAAGAGCAGGAAAATTTTGACTGGGAAAGCGATAATTACAGCTTTGAGTTCGAACTTGGAATCGCACCGGAATTTGACGTAGATCTTGATCTAAAGAAGCCGGTTACCAAATACAATATTGTTGCAGATGAGAAGATGGTGAACGATCAGATTACCAGCATCCAGAAGCAATACGGTAAACTGAAAACTAAAGATGAGGTTGCTGAAGGAGATACGGTTGCAGGTACTTTCAAAAATGAAGAAGAAGGTATCGAAAAAGAGACCACTATCGAACTGGAGAATATTAAAGGAAAACGTAACCTGAATAAATTCGTAGGTTCTAAAGTTGGCGACACGATCACGCTAAAAACTAAGAATCTATTTGAAGATGATCACGCCTTGATCAATCATTTAGGAATTGAACACGATAAAGCTCACGATCTTGATATCGAAGTTGAATTCACTATTTCTGAAGTTAACGAAAGAGAACTTGCAGATCTTGACCAGGAATTATTTGACAAGCTTTTTGGAAAAGACAAAGTAAAGTCGGTGACTGAATTGAAAGAAAAGATAAAGGAAGATGCAGCGAAGCAGTTTCAGCAGCAGAGTGATCAGCAATTGATGAACGATATTACTGAAGCTTTAATTGAAGCTACGAACTTTGAATTGCCAAAAGAATTTCTTCAAAAGTGGATCCAGACAGTTGGTGAAAAACCAATGACTGAAGAAGAGGCGAAAGAAGAGTACGAAAAAAGCGAAAAAGGACTTCGTTATCAATTGATCGAAGGAAAGGTTGTAAATGATAATAATCTGAATGTAGATTTTAACGATCTTAAAGAATTCACTTCAGAAAAGATCAAACAACAAATGGCTCAATTCGGGCAGATGGATCCTTCTCAGAAAGAACTTGATGATATTTCTGCAAGAATTCTATCTAACCAGGATGAGGTAAAAAGACTTTCAGAACAATTGATGAATGAAAAGCTTCTTGCATTTTACAAGGAGAACATGAAATTTGATGAAAAAGAGGTTACTTACGAAGAATTTGTGAAAGCTATTTATAAGTAAGCCTTTTTACGATATATTACCTATCTTTAAGGCGTTAACTCAACCGGGGTAACGCCTTTTTTTGGCTTATATCGGGATACTAATTACAAAAGAAAACAATAAAAAATTGATGGACTACGGAAAGGAATTTCGAAAATATGCTGTCTCAGATCATAATATAAACAGCAATTATTACGATAAGATCGTTAGTAGTATGTTGCCACAGGGCATGACTCCTAACATTATAGAAGAACGCCAGATGAATGCCGTGGCTATGGATGTTTTCTCAAGGTTGATGATGGACAGGATCATTTTCCTGGGAACCGGAATCAATGAGCAGGTAGCTAACATAGTGCAGGCACAATTGTTATTTTTAGAGAGTACAGATGCCTCTAAAGATATTCAGATATATATCAATTCTCCAGGAGGAAGTGTATATGCTGGTCTTGGTATTTATGATACCATGCAGTTTATAAAACCTGATGTTGCTACTATCTGTACAGGAATGGCGGCTTCTATGGGAGCTGTATTATTGTGTGCGGGAGAAGCAGGAAAAAGAAGTGGTCTTCCTCACTGCCGTGTGATGATTCACCAGCCAATGGGTGGTGCTCAGGGACAGGCTAGCGATATAGAGATCACAGCAAGAGAAATAGTAACCTTAAAAGAGGAATTATATAATATCATTGCCAAACATTCAGGGCAGACTTACGAGAAAGTTCATGAGGATAGTGATCGTGATTACTGGATGAAAGCTGAAAAGGCCAAAGAATACGGAATGATAGACGAAATTTTAAAAAGAGAAGGATAAATTGTAATTTACTTTAGAAGAAGTGATTACCCCGAAAATTTAAATGATGGCGAAAGAAGATCTAGAATGTTCCTTTTGTGGTAGAAAAAAGCCCGAGACAAATCTGCTTATAGCTGGTTTAGACGCACATATTTGTGATCGCTGTATCGAACAGGCTCACGGAATTGTAGTGGAAGAATCCAAGCAGGGAGAAGCAAGAGAGCTTTCTTCAGACCTGATGTTAAGTAAACCAAAATCGATCAAATCGTTTTTGGATGAATACATCATTGGTCAGGAAGAAACTAAAAAAGTGATGTCGGTTGCTGTATATAATCACTACAAAAGGTTATTACAACCGGAAAGCGATGATGATGTAGAGATCCAGAAAAGTAACATTGTGATGGTAGGGGAGACCGGTACTGGTAAAACCCTTATGGCCAGAACGATTGCGAAGATGCTTAATGTGCCTCTTGCTATCGTGGATGCTACGGTTTTGACCGAAGCGGGTTACGTAGGTGAAGATGTAGAAGGTATTCTTACCAGGCTACTACAAGCGGCGGATTACAATACAGAAAAAGCTCAGAGAGGTATCGTGTTTATTGATGAAATAGATAAGATTGCCAGAAAAAGCGACAATCCATCAATTACTCGTGATGTTTCCGGGGAAGGTGTTCAGCAGGCATTATTGAAGTTGCTGGAAGGTACCACAGTGAACGTGCCGCCAAAAGGAGGTCGTAAACATCCTGATCAGAAATTTATCGAGGTAAATACTGAAAACATCTTGTTTATTGCCGGTGGTGCTTTTGATGGAATTGAAAGGATCATCAGTAAGCGTTTAAATATGCAGGCGGTTGGCTTCAGTGCTTCTAAGAGTGAAGATTCTATTGAGCGTACCAATCTTTTGAAATACATTATTCCGAAAGACCTAAAAGAGTTTGGATTGATCCCTGAAATTATTGGTCGTTTACCGGCACTTACTTTCATGAATCCTCTGGACAGAAAAACGCTTCGTGCAATTCTTACTGAACCGAAAAATGCCATCGTAAAGCAGTACAAGAAACTGTTTGAAATGGATGATATCGAATTCGATATTACCGATGAAGCATTAGACTATATCGTAGACAAGGCAGTTGAATACAAGCTTGGTGCTCGAGGTCTTCGTTCTCTTTGCGAAGCTATTTTAACTGATGCGATGTTCGAACTTCCTGAAAGTGAAGAAGATCAGTTTACGGTTACCAGAGAATATGCTAATGATAAATTGAATAAATCTACTATGAGTAAACTGAAGGCAGTTTCTTAATAGAGAGATAACTAATTCTATAAAAAAAGCCACCTTATTTAGGTGGCTTTTTTTATTTCTTCTTTTGAATTATTCAATCTGGATGTGATACTTTTCCAATAATCCGGTTACTTCTGGAAGTGAAAATTTTGCGCCTTGGATCTTATTATTTTCAGGATCAATACAATAATTTATTGCATTTCTGAAATCGGTGTTTTCAAGGTTAGAATTTACAAAGATCGCCTCTAAAAGATCACAATCCCTAAAATTTGAATTGATTAGGAAAGCTTCAGAAAAATCTGTGTTTCGAAGCCTGGAATTGCTAAAATCGGTTCGCGGAATTTTCAGCTGAAAAAAACTGGAATGATCTAAAATACAATTACTGGCAGATATGGAGAAGCCAAAAGCCTCGCAGCTTTCAAAGCGAATTCCTATCATTTTACAGTTATGAAAGTTGCAATCCTGAAAAGCAGTTCCGTTGACTTTTACATTACTAAGATCACAATCCTTAAAATCACAATCGGTAAATTTTGATCCGTTCAAAGTGATTTCTGAAAAGTTGCAGTTATTGAAAGTGCAGTTTTCGTAATCTGCAATGATAAATTTTATATCTACGAAGCTTATGTTTTCAAAATTTTCTTCTTCGAAAAAAGCGTCGTTCATTCTGGAGATTTAAATATTCGGAAAGATTATTTTACCAGCTACCACCAGCGCCACCGCCTCCAAAACCACCTCCGCCGAAGCCGCCGCCAAAACCGCCGCCTCCGCCAAAGCCTCCGCCAGAACTTCCTCCAAAGCCGCCTCCGCCGCCAAAACTACCTCGACCAAGAGAACTTAGAATAATTGCGTCCCAAAGTACACTTCTACCGGTCCTTCTTCCACCATTTCTTCCGCCACCTCTTTTATTGAACATGGAGATGATGATCATGATGAAAATGAAAAGCACTACAATAGCTTTAAACGGAATTCCGCCACCAGAACCTTTTCTTCCCGGCGCGCCTTTAAAAGTGCCGTTTAAAACCTGGAAAATTGCAGTAGTCCCTTTATTGAGTCCGGCGTAAATATTGCCATTCCTGAATTCAGGAAGGATAATAAGCTCAATGATTTCTTTAGATTTTGCATCGGTAAGATAAGCTTCAAGTCCGTAACCTGTAGTTATCCAGATCTTCCTTTCTTTCTGAGCTATTAGTACGAGTAAACCATTGTCTTTTTCACTCTGGCCAATTCCCCATTCGTGCGCCCAGTGCGCAGCATAAGTTCCCTCATATTCACCTTGCAAAGATTCTATGGTGACAATAACAATCTGGGTGGATGTAGTATCTGCGTAATTGATAAGCTTTTGTTCCAGTCTTTTTTCTTCAGAAGATGAAAGTATATCGGCCTCATCATAAACGCTGGTTTGATCTGAAGGTTTAGGTGGGATATCACGTTGTGCAATTGCGGTGAATCCAATGAAAAGAATGAATAAAAATATATATTGTTTGATAAGCTTAGCCTTTAGAAATTTGATCAGATAATTCGTTCGTATCATTTTCGTTCCATGGAAAATGCTTTTGCAGCTGCTCACCAGCTTTGATAATTCCTTCTACCAGGCCATCTTTATAATGACCTTTTTTAAAATGGGAAACAATTAAATCTTTCGTGCTTTCCCAGAAATCGTCTGCAACCACGTCATTGATACCTTTGTCTCCGTAGATCACAAAATTTCGGTCTTCCACAGCAACATAGATTAGAACACCGTTGTCTTGTTTTGTATTGTCCATTTTTAGGGCGTGAAAAACTTCCATAGCCCTATCAAAAATATCCTGATCGCCGGTGCTTGGTTCCAAATGAACGCGGATTTCTCCGCTGGTGGTTCTTTCAGCCGTTCTTATGGCATCTACAATTTCTTCTTCCTCAGATTTGCTAAGAAAAGCTTCGCTTTGTTTGCTCATTATCTTAAAAATCGAATTCTACGTCTGGTGCATTTTCAGCTCCCGCATCGGCTTCAAAACCGTCCATTTCATCAAATCCGAATAAAGCAGCTGTAATATTGCTCGGGAATTTTCTACGGCTTTTTTCGTAATTAGCCACGGCCTCATTAAAGCGGTCACGAGCAACATTGATACGATTTTCTGTACCTTCCAGTTGTGACTGTAACTGCAGGAAATTTTGATTTGCCTTCAGGTCTGGATATCTTTCTACCGTTACCAGTAACCTTGATAATGCTGAAGTAACTCCCTGTTGAGCTTCCTGGTATTGTTTGATCTGGGCTGCATCTAAATTGCTGGCGTCTACATTAACTGAAGTTGCCTTTGCACGAGCTTCAATAACATCGGTTAATGTCCCACGTTCAAAATCTGCAGCACCTTCCACAGTTTTTACAAGGTTACCAATCAGGTCATTTCTTCTCTGGTAAGAACTTTCAACATTATTCCAGGCTTGTTCAGCATTTTCTTCTTTATCCACCAACCCGTTATAAGGTGAGGCGATCAAAATAATCAGTACTACAATTATTCCTATGGGGATTAGCCACTTTTTCATATTACAATTGGTTTTTTAGGTTAATTAGTTCAGCTTTTACACTTTCCAGTTTTCTTATGATCTCAAAATTGGATAGTGTTTTTTGTTTTTCTTCCTTAAGGTGAATTTTTGCTCCTTCAAGCGTAAATCCTCTTTCTTTTACCAGGTGAAAGATAAGTTCAAGGTTCCTGATATCTTCCGGGGTGAACTTTCTATTTCCCTTTGCGTTCTTTTTAGGTTTGATCACATCAAATTCCTTTTCCCAGAATCGTATCAGGGAAGTATTTACTTTGAACGCTTCGGCAACTTCGCCTATGCTGTAGTAACGCTTTTCAGGAAGGTTTATGTGCATTAATCAAGCGATTGATTTTCTCTTTGGGCTCTTTCCAATACCTCGCCGAATTCCTCGGGAGAAAGATTTCCGTAATAGAAGTTTATTGGATTGATCCTGTTATCATCTTTGAAAATTTCATAGTGAAGGTGTGGAGCTTCAGAACGTCCTGTACTTCCAACGAAACCGATAACATCACCTCTTTTTACTCTTTGTCCTCTGCGAACATTGTATTTATATAAATGCCCATAAAGGCTGGTGTAGCCGTAACCATGATCTATTCTAATATGGTTGCCGTAACCTGTAGATCTGCTATCTGCTCTAATCACTCTTCCGTCGCCGGTTGCATAGACAGGAGTTCCTCTTGGTGCAGTAAAATCCATCCCGTAATGGAATTTTTTCACTTTCGTGAATGGGTCAGTTCTCCATCCATAGCCGGAAGCGATTCTGCTCAGATCCTCATTATTCACCGGTTGGATAGCCGGGATAGCTTCCAAAAGTTCACCTTTTTCCTTAGCGAGTTCTGCAATTTCGTCCAGTGATTTAGATTGTACCACAAGCCTTTTAGTAAGAATGTCCATTCTTTTGGTCGTTTCTTTAATGAGCTTGCTGTTATCAAATCCTTCAAGATCTTTATATCTGTTAATACCTCCAAAACCAGCATTTCTCTGTTCTTCAGGTATTGGATTTGCTTCAAAATATAGGCGGTAGATATTGTTATCCCTGTCCTCAATATTGGCCATCACATCCTGGATCTGGTCCATCTTTTTATTCAGAAGGCCATACTGAAGTTTCATATTTTGTAATTCACGCTTAAGCGCTTTTTCTTTAGGAGTTTCGATCTGAGGAATATTCAGATAGATGATTAAGAGAATGAATCCGGCCAGAAAGGAACCGGTAATACTAAGCAGGGCGATACCTAAACGCCTGCCTTTCTTTTGCTCGATCTTTTTGTAAGAAAGGGTCTCGCTATCGTAATAATATTTAACCTTCGACATGAGTTAAATTTATGCTATTTTTGCGTCCAGAAACGGCTGAAATACCGTGTAATTTTATACGGTAAACGAACAAATATATGAATTGTTTTGCCGTCTTCATAATTTAATGAATTTTGCAAGAAAATAACTGAATGAAGTCACAGGATATCCGAAAACAGTTTCTCGAGTTTTTTAAATCTAAATCTCATAGCATAGTGCCATCAGCGCCAATGGTCTTAAAAGACGACCCAACTTTGATGTTCACCAATGCCGGGATGGTACAATTCAAGGAATATTTCCTTGGAAATTCTGTTCCGAAAAACAACAGGGTAACTGATACTCAAAAGTGTCTACGTGTTAGCGGAAAGCATAACGATCTTGAAGAAGTAGGGCATGATACCTATCATCATACGATGTTCGAGATGCTTGGGAACTGGAGTTTTGGAGACTATTTCAAAAAAGAAGCTATTAGCTGGGCCTGGGAATTACTAACCGAGGTTTATAAAATAAATCCTGAAATTCTATATGTATCGGTATTTGAAGGTAGCGACGATAGTGATAAACTTGGTCTTGATACGGAGGCTTTGAATTTATGGAAAGAAATTGTTCCTGAAGAGAGAATTATCTACGGAAATAAAAAAGATAATTTCTGGGAAATGGGCGACCAGGGACCATGCGGACCTTGTTCCGAAATACATATTGATATTAGGTCAACAGAAGAAAAAGCAAAAACTCCGGGAAGAGATCTGGTAAATATGGATCATCCTCAGGTTGTAGAGATCTGGAACCTGGTATTCATGCAATACAATCGCAAGGCTAACGGTGATCTTGAAGAATTGCCGGCAAAGCATATTGATACAGGGATGGGCTTTGAACGTTTGTGCATGGTGCTACAGAACAAACAGTCAAATTATGATACCGATGTTTTCACGCCCTTACTTAAGGAAATTGAAAATATTACCGGAGTAAAATATGGCGCTTCAGATGATACCAATGTCGCTATGCGTGTGATTGCAGATCATGTGCGAGCTGTGTCATTTTCTATAGCTGATGGGCAATTGCCCAGCAATACCGGTGCAGGTTACGTGATTAGAAGAATACTAAGGAGAGCTATCAGGTATGGTTTCACTTTCCTGAATATTAAGGAACCATTCATCTATACTCTGGTTGGTATTTTAAGTGAACAGATGGGACTTTCCTTTCCTGAACTACGATCTCAAAAAGGGCTTATCGAAAATGTGATCAAGGAAGAGGAAGCATCTTTTCTTAGAACTCTGGATCAGGGATTGATCTTACTCGAGAATTTGATGAAGGATTCAAATGACAAAACAATTTCGGGAGAAAAAGCTTTTGAGCTTTACGATACTTTTGGATTTCCTATAGATCTAACCGCGCTAATTTTAAGAGAAAATGGATATGCGCTTGATGAAAAAGGTTTTGATGCAGAGCTGAAAAAGCAGAAAGATCGCTCCAGGGAAGCTACTCAAGTGAGCGCCGGAGACTGGATTGAAATAAATCCGGTTGCCGAAAATGCTTTTATAGGATATGATGAGTTGGAAGCTGAAGTTAAGATCGCCAAATATCGAAAGGTAGAATCTAAAAAGAAAGGAGAAATGTTCCAGATAGTGCTGGATAAAACTCCTTTTTATCCCGAAGGCGGTGGTCAGGTAGGAGATAAGGGAATTATTCTTTCTTCTGAAGGAGAAGCTTTCGAGGTGGTAGATACCAAAAAAGAGAATAACCAGATTATTCATTTCACTAAAAAATTACCTAAAAATATTGAAGCAGATTTTAAGGCGATCGTAAATCAAACAGAAAGATCGAAAACCGCCTCAAATCATACGGCTACGCATTTATTGCATCAAGCTTTGAGAAGTGTTCTTGGAACTCACGTAGAACAAAAAGGATCCATGGTTCAAAGTGGCTATTTAAGATTTGATTTTTCTCATTTCAGCAAGCTTACTGCGGAAGAATTAGAAAAAACTCAGAATTTCGTGAACGCCAGAATACGTGAAAGTTTGAAGCTGGAAGAGCAACGCGGTATTTCCTATAATGAGGCCTTGGAACAGGGAGCGATTGCTCTATTTGGTGAAAAATACGGAGATTCAGTTAGAGCCATTAGATTTGGCGATTCCATGGAATTATGTGGCGGTACTCATGTTCAGAATACATCAGATATCTGGTATTTTAAAATTACGGGAGAATCTGCGGTAGCTTCGGGAATTAGAAGAATAGAAGCTATCACCGGGGAAGCTGCGATGAAATATTTTGAAGAACAAACCAATATCCTTGAAGAGATCAAAAGCGGATTGAAAAATGCGAATGATCCGGTGAAGGCTATTAGTTCCCTTCAGGAGGAGAATATAAGTCTGAAAAGACAGGTAGAAAGCCTTTTAAAAGATAAAGCGAAAAATCTTAAGTCTGATCTCAAGAATGAGGTGAAGCCGGTAAATGGAGTTAATTTCCTAACTAAGAAAGTTGATCTGGACGCTGCGGGAATCAAGGATCTTTCTTTTGAATTAGGAAAGGAAATTGACGACTTATTCATTTTATTCGGAACTGAGCAAAACGGAAAAGCTTTGCTTTCCTGTTATATTTCTAAAAATTTGGTTGAAGAGCGTGATCTTAATGCCGGCCAGATAGTTCGTGAACTTGGTAAATACATCCAGGGAGGCGGAGGTGGCCAGCCATTTTTTGCAACCGCCGGAGGGAAAAATCCTGCCGGAATAAATGAAGCACTACAGAAAGCAGAAAGCTTTATAAAATAACCTAACAAATCCCGGTAAGTCACCGGGATTTTTTAATTTAAAGCTATGGAGTTTAGAACCAAAGTACCGGTAGTTGAAAGTGAACAGAAGATAGATCATTCTTCAGGAACGTTCTTGATAGGCTCTTGCTTTGTAGAGAATATCGGTAATAAACTTGATTGGTTCAAATTCAGAAATTTTCAGAATCCTACAGGTATAATTTTTCATCCGTCTCCCATTAGGCAGTTCTTTCAGAGAATGTCTAATAACGAAGAATTTAAGACCAATGATATATTTGAATTCAATGAAGGTTGGCAGTCTCTGGAAGCACATTCAGATATGCGTCGAGATTCACAGAAGGGATGTCTAAAGGATCTGAATTCAGCGTTGAAGCAGAGTAGAGATTTTATTCAAAAAGCCGGTTTTGTGGTTATTAGCCTTGGGACCGCCTGGGGATATGTAATAGAAGGTAGCGAGCAAATCGCGGCGAATTGTCACAAAATACCACAAAAAAACTTCAGGAAAGAGTTGTCGTTGGTTGAGGAAATTGTAAATGATCTTGAGGTAATTAGTCATTGCATTTCCGAGATTAATCAGAATGCCAGGTTAATTCTAACCGTATCACCCGTAAGACATTTAAAAGACGGTTTTCAGGAAAATCAAAGAAGCAAGGCGCATTTGATCTCCGCAGTTCATCAATTTCTGGAAAATAATAAAAGATCCTATTATTTTCCTTCTTATGAAATTATGGTGGACGAACTCAGAGATTATAGATTCTACGCAAAAGATATGATTCACCTAAGTGAGCTTGCAATTGAATATATCTGGACTAGATTTTCTGAAAATTGGATATCTCATTCCGCTCGGGATCTTAACCACGAAATAGACAAAATTCAGAAGGCTTTATCACATCGTCCCCGAGAAGAAAATTCGACATCTCATAGGAAATTTCTTACGCAATTACAAGCTAAAATCGAGGAAATTCATAAAAAACACCCTGAAATAACATTTTCTTAGCCCTTGTCGTTACTGAGATTGTTAAAATTTTAATATTAATGCAACTTAATTTTAATGTAGTGAAATAAATTATTTGTATTTTTACAACGCAGGTCTTAAATAATTTACGTCTATTATTATTCTTGTAGAACACGAATAATCAGATAATTATAAAGATTTGTTTTCTAAAATTTGTTGGGGTAGATTTTAGAATATACTAAAGGACGGGTGGGGCCGTCCTTTAGTTTTTTATCCGCGTTATTTTAACTTACTTTTCAGCTTTAAAAATCCTCAACTTCTCAGTTTTTTTCTACTTTCCTACTTCTAAACGAAATCTTATGAAGAATATTCTCTTGGCCGTTTTAATGGTTGCAGTTGTTATTTTGGGTTTTATGTACTGGAATCAGAAAAACGATGAAAAGGAAAGTTTAGAAGCAAATACTGCGCTTATTCAGGAACAAATAAGAAATGTTGGTAAGCTTGTGGTTACTGAAGGTACTTTTTCCCAGGTTTTCACTTATAAGAACTCCAAAAGCTTTTATTTCGACATTCTATCGGCTCGTAAGAAAGCACTGATCATAGTTAATGCGGAAGTTAGTGTCGCTTATGACCTTAGTAAACTTGACATTGAGGTTGACGAAGAAGGGAAACGAGTTATAATAAAGAACGTTCCTAAAGAAGAGATCAGCATCAATCCTAATATCAAATACTATGATGTTACCCAGGATTATTTGAACCAATTTGAAGCAGAAGATTATAACAAGATCAAAACCAGGGTTGAAAAAGGATTAAAAGAGAAGATCGAAAAATCCAGTTTGAAGACAAATGCCAAAAACCGGCTAGTAAGCGAGTTGCAAAAGATCTATATTCTTACAAATAGTATGGGTTGGACACTCGAATACGAGAACCAACCCATTGAAAGTTCTGAAGTTTTAGAAAATTTAAAAATTTAAGGAGTTACCATTTTTGACTCTGTCATTTCGATACCATCATCAATTAAATGGGCAACTTCCGGTCGTTCCTTTTTAATATTGAGTAATCGCGCTTTCACTTCCTCCGCTAATTTCTGATCATTTTCTACCGCGAGTTCATAGATCTCTACGGAAAGCAACCAATCTTTTGGATGATATTTTTTTACAATGTCAAAAGCTGCACTAAGAGAGAATTTGGTGTTCTCACCATTTCTGATATTCCGAACTGATTTATATAATGATTCAAGTTCTTCCCGTTCAGGCGTTTTCTTGCTCTTGATGGTTGTACTGGAAGGTGTGTGGGTTATTAGGTCAAATGATTCATGATCTGCAGGACCTGCAAAAGCTGAAATAATTTCTTTTCCTACGGCCATATCATACCTTCCCCATTCCGGTTGAAATAGAATTTTATCATTATAAGTTACGGTACAATTCTTAAAGCTGATAATAATTATCTTTCCCTGAAGGTTTCTTGTACCGGTAATGATTTCTCCTTCCACTTTGACGCCTCCGTCAAATTCAAGACTTACTTTCTCCCCCTCATAAATCGCGTAAGCTCTCAGGTCACGCGGACTCATATCTTCAATGGCCAGGTTGATGCCTTTCAAGGTTCCAATTGGTGATCCAAATCCTTCAGGGTGAGTGGATACACCATGTCCAACCAGTTCTTTTTCCCTGTAAGAAAGTGCTGTTTCGCCTCTTGTTTGAATATAAATTGGCTTTCCTTCATGCTCTATAACATTAGAAAAATTACCTGAAACCTGAATTCCTGTACTGAACTCTACGGTTCCTAGGTTCTTTGAATCTATTAGTTTCTGAATTCCTTCCAATCCGCCTTTTCTAAGTGCCATCTTATTTGCAAATTCTTCCAGAACCAGGCTTAGATGCGCAAAATCTGGGGTAACAAATAATTGTGGTTGAGGTTGGGTGATATCAAATTCTTTTTTTGCTGCTTCTATGGTATAAGGAAATTTCTTAACAGCTTCAGTCATACACGATTTGCTCTCGCCAATAGAAGACAGCAAACCTGCTCCGTATATTTTTGGATCCTCCGGGGAGCCGATTAAGCCATATTCCACTGTCCACCAATGTAAATTTCTTATCTGAGCCATTTCACTTGGCTTTACGTCTGCTTTCTGAAGTTCATCAACACGCCTTTCAACTTCTTCTATTTTCTCTTTCGGTGTATCTTCTGCTTCTTTAAGAATTGAAAGCTCACGAATGGCTTCATAAACTTCATAATCATGTGAACTTGAGATCGCTTTACAACCAATTTCACCAAAACGTCTTAGGTATTCTGCATATTCAGGATTGGCGATAATAGGAGCATGGCCTGCACCTTCATGAATAATATCAGGAGCCGGAGTATATTCTATATGCTCTAATTGCCTTATATCGCTAGCGATCACGAGTACATTATAAGCCTGAAATTCCATAAAGGCTGCTGGAGGAATGAATCCGTCCACTGCAACAGCCGCCCAGCCAATTTCCTCCAGAATACGATTCATCCCATACATATTAGGAATGCTGTCTATAGATATCCCGGTTTTCTTTAAACCTACCAGGTAAGAATCATGGGCAACCTTACTCAGATAATCGACGTTCTTTCTCATAACATAACGCCATACCGCCTGATTAATAGGGGTATAATCGTCATAATTCTGAGGTTTTATATATTGCTGAAGATGGGCCGGAAGCCTGTCTAATATTTCGTTGGATTGTATATTATCTAACATGATAAGTTTAAACTAAAACGTTTGCGTTAAAAGTACAAAATTAGATACAGAAAGGGAAGGAAATTACTTAGCGAGTGGGCATAAAAAAGCCCCTGTAAGAGGGGCTCAGATTTTATATTTATTTCTCCATTCCCGGAGGATATTTTTCCATGATCTTGGCTACGATCTCATTGATTCTTTCCTGTTTCTTATTCATCTCACGAGCAAGGGCGGCTGTTCCCATTCCCTGCCATACCAGTTCTTTTCCTTCAGAATCTATCAAATCGATATATAAGGTTCCTTCGCTGGTTCTGTTTACGGTATTAAATCCGCTTCCCCAGTACCACGGGTTCCAACCCCAACCATAACCCCAATAAGGGTTCATATTATTATAAATATTGATATTCTCGTTGGTTTTGGTGAAAATACTTACCAGAAGATCAGGATTCTCTGATTTTGTAAATCCTTTTCTGTCCATTTCAGTTTCAATAGCTCTTAAGATCCTCTTCTTGTCAAGATCAGAAATTTCCGCTTTATCTATACCTGGTTTAAAAAAAGCATAAGTTCCATATTTTGAAAAGTCAGCTTCACGGTCATAATCTGAAGCAACTCTTACACTACTGCAGGAGGTTAAGAGAACTGTAAATAGCAGTATTACCGGAGTAATTTTTAGAAATTTCATAGGTTAGATTTTAATTTATATAAATTTTAATCCAGAAGTTTCGGATCTACCAGGTTAGGAATAGTAACCTTTAATTGCGGATTCATAGCCATGGCGCGCTTCGCAGCGAAGATAGCTTCTTCATTCCTGGCCCATGATCTACGAGCAATTCCGTTATTTACATCCCAGAATAGCATAGATTTTAAACGATCTTCTGATGCCTTATCACCTTCAAGAATCATGCCGAAGCCGCCATTGATAACCTCTCCCCAACCAACGCCACCACCATTATGGATACTAACCCAGGTTGCTCCACGAAAGCTATCACCAATTACATTCTGAATTGCCATATCTGCTGTAAAGCGTGAACCGTCGTAAATATTAGAGGTTTCACGGTAAGGTGAATCAGTTCCGGAAACATCATGATGGTCACGTCCAAGCACAACCGGACCAATTTCACCTCGACCTATCGCATCATTAAATGCTTTGGCGATGGCAATCCTTCCTTCTGCATCAGCATAAAGTATTCTAGCCTTAGAACCAACCACCAGTTTGTTTTCCTGAGCTCCTTTGATCCACTGAATATTATCCTGCATCTGTTGCTGAATTTCTGAAGGAGAGTTCTCTTTTAGTTTTTTGAGTACCTCAGTTGCAATCTTATCTGTTTTTTCAAGATCTTCATCCTTTCCGGAAGCGCAAACCCATCTGAAAGGTCCAAAACCGTAATCAAAACACATTGGTCCCATGATATCCTGAACATAACTAGGATATCTGAATCCTTTTCCATCTTCGCTCATTATATCTGCCCCGGCACGGGAGGCTTCCAGCAAAAAGGCGTTTCCATAGTCAAAGAAATAAGTGCCTTTTTCGGTATGCTTATTTATGGCCGATGCCTGCCTCCTGAGGCTTTCCTGAACTTTTTCCTTGAATTTTCCAGGATTATCAGCCATCATTTCATTTGCCTCTTTGAAACCTAAACCAACGGGATAATATCCTCCGGCCCATGGATTATGCAGCGAAGTCTGATCACTTCCAAGATCAATATGAATATTGTTCTCAGCGAAGTATTCCCAGATCTCTACCACATTTCCCTGGTATGCGATGGAAATCACTTCTTTGTCTGCTTTTGCTTGTTTAACTCTTTTTGCAAGCTCTTTAACATCTTCAATCACCTCATCTACCCAGCCTTGTTTATGTCTGGTTTGGGTTGCTTTGGGGTTTACTTCAGCACATACCGTGATACAGCCGGCAATATTTCCAGCTTTTGGCTGAGCACCACTCATTCCACCAAGTCCGGATGTTACAAATAGCTTTCCAGCCAGGTCTTCACCATTTATCGAGATCTTCCTACCGGCATTTAATACGGTAATGGTCGTTCCGTGAACAATTCCCTGCGGACCTATGTACATATAACTTCCCGCGGTCATCTGCCCATATTGTGTTACGCCAAGCGCATTAAATTTCTCCCAGTCATCAGGTTGCGAGTAATTAGGGATCATCATCCCATTGGTAACTACAACTCGAGGAGCATTAGGGTGTGAGGGGAATAAACCCATGGGATGACCAGAATACATCGCCAAAGTTTGATGATCATCCATTTCAGCCAGGTATTTCATAGTGAGCCTGTATTGAGCCCAGTTTTGGAATACGGCACCGTTTCCACCATAAGTGATCAGTTCTTCAGGATGTTGGGCAACTTCAGGATCAAGGTTATTCTGGATCATGAGCATTATGCCTTTTGCTTGTATACTTTTTCCCGGATATTCATCAATTGGCCTGGCAAAAAATTCATAATCAGGTTTGAACCTATACATATAAATTCGGCCATATTTTTCCAGCTCTTCCTTAAATTCAGGAACGAGGGTTTTATGATGCTTTTTATCAAAATATCTCAAGGCGTTCTCCAAAGCCAGTTTCTTCTCATCAGGATCTAAAATATCCTTGCGTTTTGGCGCATGATTTAGAGATTCGTCATATGCTTTTGCTGCCGGTAACTCGTCCGGGATTCCTTCAAGTATCTGATCCTTAAAATTCATTCAATCTTATTCTTGTGTGTTAGTTTTCTTGTTGTAGCCGTAGGGACAATGCCTGCAACCGCTTTCGCAGCAATAACCTCGTTTTAGGTGATATTGTTCAGTAAAACAGCGATAGCCTTCAGGAGTTAGGTAAAAATCTCCATCTTCTAACGGGATTCTTTTTTTCTGAAAATTCATGAGGCTAAAATACAATTTCTTATCTTGAAAGCATGATTTTGATCGTCAACAAAAGGTTGCTTTCCGGCAGGTTTAAGGGCATAAGTCTGTGGCCCTTTGTGATCCTGCACTGTAAGCAATTGAAGAAAGACGCTTTTTTTCTGAATCATGAAAAAATCCATTTAAGGCAGCAGCTTGAATTGCTGGTCATTTTTTTCTATGTCTGGTATGCTATCGAATTTTTTGTTCGATATATAGATTGCCGTGACGGAATGCTGGCTTATCGCAACATTAGTTTTGAACGTGAGGCCTACCGCCGGGAAAATGATCTTAAATACCTTAAAAACCGAACTTTCTGGGCTTTTCTTAAGTTCATGTAAGAGTTTTTTTAGAGTATTGACATTTTTGAATTTATTTCAGGATCTCTTTTTTAATCAATATTTTTTTGAGAAGCTAAATCAGGTCCAGCCTGATGCCCATATTCTTGCCATTAATAATCATTTTCTGGAGCAGTTCAATTAGTTTTGCAGAATGCAGGACTTTTTTGAAAATGCGATTTCTCAAAATATTCCCAATCAGTTTGTAACTGAAATTGATAAAGGTATTCAGTTATGGATAAAACGGGAAGATCTTCTGCAACCTGAAGTTTCCGGTAATAAATTTCGAAAATTAAAATACAATCTTCTTAAAGCTAAAGAACTTGGGAAAAGAAAGATCTTGACTTTTGGAGGGGCACATTCCAACCATATTTCAGCTACCGCCGCGGCCGGAAAGCTTTTAGAATTTGATTCCATCGGAATTATAAGAGGGGCAGAGTTGGAAAATTCTGAAGAAAACTGGAGTCCAACTCTGAAATATTCCAGATCCTGCGGAATGGATTTTGCATTTATCAGCAGGGAAGAATATAGGAAAAAAGATTCCAAAGAGTTTTTGATAAAATTACAGAGGCAATTTCCTGAAGCCTACATAATTCCTGAAGGAGGCACGAATCATCTGGCCATAAAAGGCTGTGAGGAGATTTTAATTGAGGAAGATGACAACTTTGATTTTATCTGTTCTTCCGTGGGAACAGGTGGAACCCTTGCAGGCCTGATCAATTCAGCTTCAGAAGATCAACGAGTTTTAGGCTTTTCGTCCTTAAAGTCTGCTCATCTTCCAGATGAGGTTTCAAAATTGGTAAATCTGGATAATTGGGAGATCATACAAAACTATCATTTTGGAGGTTATGCAAAAATGAGTGCAGAACTAGTGAATTTTATGAATGATTTTAGCAAGAAATATAAAATCAATCTCGATCCTGTCTACACCGGAAAATTAGTTTTTGGTATTTTTGACCTCGTAAAAAATGGGTATTTTCCGGAGAATTCTAGAATTCTGGCGATCCACACGGGAGGACTGCAGGGAATTGAAGGGATGAACCGATTTTTAAAGAAAAAAGATCTGCCTCAAATTGAATATTGATATGAAAATCACACGCTGTTTTGCCCTTGTATTGATCATTGCTTTTACAGCTTCCTGCGGAAGCAAGAAAAAAGTGGTGACCAGAAAGAAGGATGCTGTTGAAATAGATAATAGGGGAAAGGAGAATCGCGAAACTCCGGCTGAAGTGGTAGACGATGTGAAGGAAGAGATGCCTAGAAATTCTTACCATTATCGTGTGGAAGATTATATAAGAGATTATGCTTCTATTGCGCAGGAGGAAATGAGATTGTATAAAATCCCGGCAAGTATCACATTAGCCCAGGGAATTCTGGAATCGGGTGCAGGAAATGGTGAGTTAACGCGAAGAGCAAATAATCACTTCGGAATTAAATGTCACGACTGGAATGGAGAAAAAGTTTATCATGACGACGATAGAAGAGGTGAATGTTTTCGAAAATATAAACAAGCAAAATATTCTTATCGGGATCACTCTTTATTCCTTTCCGGAAGAGGCAGATATTCTGAATTGTTCGAATTGGATGCAGATGACTATAAAGGCTGGGCAAAAGGTTTGAGGAAAGCTGGTTACGCAACAGACCGTAGATATCCGGATAAACTTATAGATTTGATAGAGCGCTATGAACTTTATAAGTATGATTCAGATATTACCAAAAAACCTTCTCCAAGATATACAGTAAAGCCTGAGGAGACAGAAAATTCTGAAACGCATGTAGTTCAGAAAGGAGATACTTTGTATTCAATTTCGAAAAAATACAATACCTCGGTAGAAGAAATTAAAAGAATGAATGGTCTCAATGGGAATACGATTTCTATTGGACAGATCTTAAGTATAAAATAAAACGCCAGTCTGATTAATTTTTAGAATCTGGCAATGTTGAACTTGAAGCAATTTCAGGGTTAAGTAAAAAAGTGAAAAAATAATTTATGATTTATAAGAGAAGTAGTCAGTTATTCGCAGATGCGCAAAAGGTTATTCCCGGCGGAGTGAATTCTCCAGTGAGAGCATTTAAAGCGGTAGGTGGAGAGCCAATTTTTGTTGAAAAAGCTGAAGGCGCTTATCTGTATGATGAAGACGGAAATAAATTAATTGATTATATCAATTCCTGGGGGCCGCTAATTCTAGGTCACGCGCATAAGCCGGTGATAGATGCGGTCATAGAAAAGGCAAAAAAGGGAACTTCCTTTGGAACGCCTACTGAAATTGAAACCAAAATTGCTGAATTGGCAGTAAAAATGGTTCCTAATATCGATAAGATAAGGATGGTAAATTCGGGAACGGAAGCTTGTATGAGCGCAGTTCGTCTTGCCCGCGGGTTTACCGGAAAGGAAAAGATCATCAAATTTGCTGGTTGTTATCATGGGCATAGTGATTCATTCCTCATCCAGGCCGGAAGTGGTGCAGTTACTTTTGGCACACCCAATAGCCCCGGGGTAACCCAGGGCACTGCAAAAGATACATTGCTGGCAAAATATAATGATCTTGATAATGTGAAAGAACTTGTTGAAGCCAATAAGGACGAGATCGCCTGTATTATTTTAGAGCCGGTGGCAGGAAATATGGGATGTATTCCTCCCGCTAAAGGATTTCTGGAAGGATTAAGAGAGATCTGTGACGAGACTGGAATTTTGCTTGTTTTTGACGAAGTGATGACGGGATTCAGGCTTGCTCCGGGAGGAGTTCAGGAGAGAGCTGGAGTGAATGCTGATATTGTTTGCTTCGGGAAAGTTATTGGCGGTGGATTGCCGGTAGGAGCATTTGCTGCAAGAAATGAAATCATGGATTACCTGGCACCAATTGGCCCTGTATACCAGGCAGGGACTTTAAGCGGAAATCCCCTTGCGATGGCAGCTGGTTTAGCTATGCTGACCGAACTGGATAGTAAAAGAGAGATCTTTGAAAGTATTGAAAAGAAAACTGAATACCTGCATAATGGAATGGAGGAAGTTCTGATTAAAAATAATATTGATTTCACGATCAATAGGATGGGCTCCATGATTTCGGTTCATTTTGGTAAGGAACCGGTATCAGATTTTGATTCTGCGGCTAAATCTGCGAACCTAGGAACGTTTAATAAATTCTTTCATGGAATGCTCGAAAACGGAATTTATATCGCTCCAAGTGCTTATGAGACCTGGTTCATTAGCGATGCATTATCTTACGAGGATCTCGACAAAACGATCGCTGCCGTAGATAAGGTAAGTAAAGATTTATAGAAAATTTCATACTAATAATACAATCCGGGAAGCGAAAGTTTTCCGGATTTTCTATTTCTAGAATTTTCGTTTTTTAAAATAGAATTCTCTGTCATCTTCGGTGATCTCCCTGATCACCTTGCACGGATTTCCCACAGCGATCACATTTGATGGAATATCTTTGGTTAGAATACTACCCGAACCAATTACAGTATTATCGCCAATATTAATTCCGGGATTAATTACCGTATTGCCGCCTATCCAGACATTATTGCCAATAGTTACGGGAATTGCATATTCCCAACCCTGATTTCTTTTTTCAGCATCTAGAGGATGACCGGCGGTGAAAATACTCACGTTGGGAGCTAGCATTACATTGTCTCCAATTTTGACTTCAGCACAATCGAGGATTATGCTATTATAGTTTGAGTAAAAGTTTTCTCCTATTGAAATGTTGTAGCCGTAATCGCAATTAAAAGGCGGCTCTATATAGAATTTTTCTCCTGTAGATCCCAGCAATTTTTTTAGTAACTCATTCCGATTTTCAACTAATTCCGGCGAAGTAGAATTTATTTTAAAACAGGTTGTTTGAGCAAACATACGCTCTTTGGAAAGTTCTTCATCAGAAGGGATATATGGCTTTTGGGAAAGCATTTTTTCTTTTTCTGTAGCCATAGGTACTAATATTAAGACATATTCAGCAGTTCTTCCAGATAGGTGCGGGAATTGGAAAGTCTTGGAATCTTATGCTGCCCTCCAAGTTTATCATGCTTTTTAAGCCAGTCATAAAAAAGATCTTTTCTGGCCTGGTGAATCTTAGGCATATTCAGCGTCATATTATTATAACGTTTAGCCTCGTAATCGCTATTCACTTCCTGTAATGCGAGATCCAGTTGTTTTACAAAATTGTCAAAATCTCTGGGAGGTGTTTTAAATTCAACCATCCACTCGTGAGCACCTTTTTCTTTCCCTTCCATAAAAATAGGCGCGACCGTATAATCCATGATCTCACAATTGGTGACCAGGCAAACTTTTTTAAGCGCTGATTCCGCATTTTCTATGATCAATTCCTCCCCAAAAACATTGATATGGTGCTTGGTTCTTCCGGAAACTTTGATGCGGTAAGGATTCACATCAGTGAATCTCACGGTATCACCTATCTTATATCTCCACAGCCCGGCATTGGTGGTAATCACCACAGCATAATTTTTGCCAATTTCAACTTCGCTAAGCGGGATGGCAACCTCTTCATCGGTTCCGTAATTATCCATCGGGATGAATTCATAGAAAATACCATAATCCAGCATTAAAAGCATGTCTTTGGTATCATTATGATCCTGACAGGCAAAGAATCCTTCAGAAGCATTGTATATCTCATAAAACCGGAAATCTTCTTTTGGCAGGATCTTCTGATATTGCGATGCATAAGGCTCAAAACTTACACCACCATGAAAATAAGCTTCCAGGTGAGGCCATACTTCAAACAGACTTTGCTTACCTGTAGTTTCAAGTACATTATTGAGCAGGACCAGCATCCAGCTTGGAACTCCGGCAAGACTCGTTACTTTTTCCTTGATGGTTTCATCAACGATGGCCTGCATTTTATATTCCCAGTCGTGCATCAAAGAAACTTCATTGCTCGGCGTACTGCTAAATTCTGCCCAGAAAGGCATGTTATCTATGAGAATTGCAGAAAGGTCTCCGTAAGATGTTCCATTTTCCTGGTATAGCTCTTTGCTGCCTCCAAGTCTTAAACTTTTTCCTGTGAACATTTGTGACTGCGGATTATTATTCAGGTAGATACATAATAGATCTTTACCGGCCGCATAGTGACATTCTTCCAAAGAATCCTGGCTTACCGGGATGAATTTACTTTTTGCGCTGGTAGTTCCGCTGGATTTTGCAAACCATCTGATAGGTGTTGGCCAAAAAATATTCGATTCCCCCTTTCTACTGCGCTCTATTACGTCCTGGTAATCTTCATATTTCTGAATTGGAACACGCTGCCTAAAAGTTTCGTAAGAATTGATCTCGGAAAAGTTATAACGCTTACCAATTTCGGTGTTTTTTGCTTTTGAAAGAAGTTCTTTAAGTAATTCGGTTTGGACTTCATTAGGATATTTAATGAACAATTCCATCTGATGAATTCTCTTCTTAAGAAACCATGAGGCTATCGAGTTAACTAATGGAATTGGCATTATTCTTCTTATCTTTAACGCTTATATTTAAAGGGCGCTCGGTTATTTGGTTAAAAATAATCGAAACTTTGAAGCCTGCAAAAATTTCATTCAGTCTTAAAACAAAAAATTAAATGAGATACGAAGGAGTTCTAAGGAAAATGAGGACCGAAATCACTGATGTGGTTCAGTATTATCTAATCTGGGATAATGATTTTATCAATTTCAACCAGTTGATAGATAAAAAGATAAGCCTGAACTTTTTGAGGTATCAGTGTTTGAATTGCGGACTGGAAAAGAAGATCTACAGGCAGGGATTTTGTTATGATTGTTTTAGTTCGATTCCTCAGGCAGGTGATTGGGTAATGAAACCTGAGCTGAGTAAAGCACATCTGGATGAAGAAGATCGTGACCTGGAATATGAAAAGAGGGCGCAGTTACAGCCACATATAGTTTACCTGGCGAATTCCAGCGATGTAAAAGTTGGAGTCACCCGTAAAAATCAGGTGCCAACACGATGGATAGACCAGGGAGCACATGAGGCGATTGAAATCGTTGAGGTTCCGAACAGGTATCTGGCAGGGATTACAGAAGTTGCTTTAAAAGATCATGTTTCAGACAAAACGAACTGGAGAAAGATGTTGACCAACGATATTGTTGATCTTAACCTGGAAGAGGAGAGAGAAAAACTGAAAGAATTTATCCCGGAAGAGGCACGGGAATATTATATCGCCAGTAATAAGGAAACGGAAATAAAATTTCCGGTGAAGCAATTTCCGGAGAAAGTAAAATCCTTGAACCTAGAAAAAAATCCTTTTTATGAAGGAATATTAAAAGGAATTAAAGGTCAGTATTTGATCTTTGAAGACGGTACGGTTTTCAACGTGCGAGGAAATGAAGGTCTGGTCGTTGAATTAAAAGTTGCCGTTTAGTTTTAAGTGAAAAATATAAAAAAGCAGTCTTCTACAGACTGCTTTTTTATTTTAATTATTTGATGTTGTATCGGCCTTCTTCTTTGTATTCTTTAGAATACCTCCCAGAATATTTTTTGCTGCATCCTGCACTTGTTTCTGCTGAGATTGATTTATAGAATCTCTTTTGGTGATCGGCGTATTTCCCGATGTAGAATCAGTTTTTTGCGTATTTACCGCAGTAGTATCATTCTTATTAAAAGGTTTGTTTGGATCTCTTTTCCCTTGCAGAATGTCATTGATCGCATCTACGGCTTTATTTTCAAGATTTTTCTTCTGCTGGGCAACCACTTTCTGAGTAAGATTATTTACCGCTTGTTGCATATCCAACTTGATCTGCGGACTATTAAAAGTACCGGTAATTCCAATTGGAAGTTCTACCGTTGTATTTTCAATGCTTTCACCACTAAGCTTTCCTAAAGTGCTGCCCACTTCAGATCCGAGATATTTGGCAGGAACGTCCAGTTTCAGGTCATAATTCATATTCATATCAAACCCGTGACTTCCGGCTACCTGGAAATCAATGCCTTTGATATTAAAATTCATTGGAGCGATCTGCACCATTCCGTCATTAAAAGTCAGTTTGGTTTTTAACTTACTTAGATCTATATCTTCAAAATTGATAAAGTTCAGCTGGCTATCCAGTTTTGCTAGTAAAGCTGCTTTTTCCGGATTGATCTCTGCTGTTAGGAGTTCAGCCAGCGCATTCCCAACTAGACTAGACAACTGAGGCGTGAGGTCGTCATTCAAATTACCTTTTATATTTAAAGTAGACTGAAGTTTTCCTTCAATAGCACTTGCCAGAGGAGCAAGATTTTGCATTAATTCCAATCCGTTAAAAGATGAAGCGATATCCAGTGAATTCAAATTCAGGTCCATTTCGAATACGGGAGTTGGATTCTTAGTTGAAACCAGTCCATTCAGACCGATGCTTCCATTGAAAATATTCGTGGAAATATCCTGAAGCCTGGCGGTTTCATCTCTTATCACCAATAGCCCTTTAGCATTTTTCAATTCCAGGTTGTCGTAAAGAACCGTATTCGCATTAAATCTTAATTCCATATCCAGAAAAGAAGGAACTTTTACCGCTTCCTTTCCGGTAGTTTTTGCTACAGTTTGCTCCCTGCCTTCCTCATCTGTAGTAGTGATCTCTTCAGTTTCAGCGACCATAAAGTCGTTTACGGAGAAGGTATTCGACTGCACCTGAAAATTACCCTTTAATTGTTGGTCTGTAAATAAGAATCCCATCAAATTCTGGAGGGTTCCCGATGCAGTAAGATCAGTCTTACCTGTGGTCATTTTTAAATTTGGAACATTTACATTTCCCTGGTTAAAATTCATATCAGCATTGGCGATCTGAACTTCATTTGGAATTTCAGGTGATCTGTATTTAAAATCCCTGATCGAAGCTTTACCGCTACTTTTTACATTCTGATATTGTTCATTTTCAATAGAATTCATATCAAAACTCGTCTGGATATCTGCGGTAAGAAGTCCGTTAAGATCCTGTTCCATCTCCAGGGGATATGCCTGACTCAAATTAGCCAGGTTCACCGTTCCTTTTAAAGCAAGGTCTACCAGCATATTTTCTGTGATATTGCTGATGTTACCATTTGCAGAAAACCTGTCCTGGTCTATTCTAAAAGTCGCATTATTTATATTGATATAAGTTTCTTCAGCAAGCCCGGAATCGTTTATTATCTCCATGTCCAGACTTATGTCTTGAACACTTTTTGGAAGATCTGGATATTTAAAAGAGGCATTATTGGAAGTGATTTTTATATCCAATTTTGGGATATACGTATCATCTGTCTTTCCGAAGATTCTACCGTTCACTATAAAATCTCCATTAGTTTCCACGTCCTCGATATTCTTAGCGTAAATCTCGGGAATCACTGCAAGGAAGTTCTTAAAGTCTGATGAAGGTGTTTTAAAGGTGATATCCATTTCAGTATCCTCTTTATTCACCTGAACATAACCATCGAAGGTCAATGGCAACTGGTTTACCCTCGCCTCATTTTCCAGGAACGTATATTTCATATTTTCCAGATCCATCTGAAAGACAGCATCCAGGCTTACCTGGTTCTGATTTAGATAATTCACACCATCGTAATCCAGTGAAACCAATGCTTCAGAATAAGTATCTAATTCAGACTGATCCAGAGAAAAATCTCCTGTTCCTTCGTGATTCAGATTTTTAACTTCCAGACCGATCTTTGCCTGTTCATCATTATATTTTAACCTGGAATTATTGATCTCGTAATGTTTAAGATCAAGACTGAAAGGAGTACTTTCTGAATTCGTGGTCGCGGTATCTGCAATGGCGATATCGTAATTATTGTTCCCTAGCGAATCAACTTTTATGTTGATAAAAGCATTATTGAGGGTAAGCTGATCTATTTTTTTTGCCTCCGCGCTGCTTTTGAAAAGTTCTTTAACAGACATTTCCAGGGTAACTTCTTCACCGGTTGCTAGCGTATCGCCTTTAAATGGTTCATTATTGATGATGCTAAGATCTTCGATCACCAGCGTTGCCTGCGGAAAACTCCTGAACATGCTTAGGTCGATATCTTCAAAATCTACCTGTGCATTGAGATTTTCGTTCAGGGTTTTTCTAACGAGATCCTTCAGTTGTGATTCGAAAACAAAAGGAGCTATTACCAAAAGAATAATAATAGTGAGTATGATAAATCCAAAAATTTTTAAAGCCTTTTTCATCTTAATTATTATAACAATTATTGTTGATCAATTTTAAGCCGATTCAAATTTGAGCTCTTCAGCGGGTTTAAGATCAAAGCGTTTTCTAAATGCGTAAACTGCTGCATATAAAAATGGTGTATCACACGCGGCAACCAGTACTTTGAATAAAAATCCGCTAAGTAGCAGTCCGCCAAATAATTCCCAATCGATCTTTCCAAAGCTACAGAGCAAAAACAAGACCGAAAATGTGTCTACGAACTGCGAAAGAAAGGTTGAAAAATTATTTCGCAACCATAAGTGTTTTCCTTTCGTTAACCTTTTCCAGAAATGAAACAGGTGTATGTCTATATATTGAGCCAATAAGTAAGCCACCATGGATGCAAAAACAGCAATAGCAGTTGCTCCAAACACTTTTTCAAATAGGGAGTTGTTTATTGGCGACCACCCTGTTGCCGGAACTGCATCTGCCACAAAGATTATCAATAATGAAAAGAACGATGCGAAGATCCCCGTGGTTACTACCTGGTTCGCTTTCTTTTTTCCATAGACTTCACTGATGATATCGGTAATTAAAAAGGTTACCGGATAAGGCAATATCCCAACCGAAATTTCAAAAGTGTATAATCCGAAAAAATCCCAGGAGAAAAACTTTTGAAAGATGAGGTTAGATACAACCAGGGAAGCGATAAAAAGAGCGCTTAGGACCATATAAATTTGCTGAGCCTTAAGCTTATCTTTCAGGTAGTGTTTTGCCAAATTTTGTTATTAAGTCTTTAATCAAAATTAAGAGTATGTGCTTTTGTTTTGCTTAATTTGCTGTGAAATTATTTGGCGCTACCTATTAAAATTTTCTTAATCCGCTTTGAAATCCCCTAAAACCGTAATAATAGCAATGGGAAGTAACCTTGGTAACCGCCTTGGTTTCATGCAACAAGCCCTTCAAAAGATACATGAAAATATTGGTTGGATCGACGAGATTTCAAAGATATATGAAACTCCGGCCTGGGGTTTTGAAGGAAATTCTTTTCTGAATTCTTGTATATCGGTTTCTACAAGACTGGAAGCTGAGGAAATTCTGCGCCAGCTTTTACAAATAGAAACTGAACTGGGAAGAGAGCGTGCCGATGCTGAAAATTACCAGAACAGGACTATAGATCTCGATATTCTTCTATTTGAGGATAAAGTGATCGAAACAGATTCTCTAAAGGTGCCACATCCCGGAATTCCTAACCGTGGTTTTGTATTACAGCCTTTAAATGATATTGCAGCTCATGAAAAACACCCGGTTTCTGGAAAAAAGATCAGCCAGTTATTAGAAGAAACGGCAGATACTTCCAAAATATCTATAACTACGGAAACGCTGAAAAAACCTGCTTATTCTTATAATTTCCCAGCCTGTAATTATATTGCGGTGGAAGGAAATATCGGCGCGGGAAAGACCAGTTTTTCTACGATGGTTTCCGAAGATTTCAATGCCAAGCTTATTTTAGAAAGGTTCAAGGATAACCCGTTCCTACCAAAATTTTATGAAAATAAGGAGCGTTATGCTTTCTCTTTAGAAATGTCTTTCCTGGCAGACAGATACCAGCAACTTTCAGATGACCTGGCACAATACGACCTTTTTAAGGATTTTGTGATCTCAGATTACGATGTTTTCAAGTCGCTGATCTTTGCCAAAATTACCCTGCATGAAGATGAATATTCTTTATATCACAAGCTATTTCATCTAATGTATAAAGAGCTGGTAAAGCCTGAACTTTACATTTACCTGTATCAAAATACGGAAAGATTATTGGAGAATATCAAAAAACGTGGACGTGATTACGAACAGAATATTCAACCGGAATATCTCATCAATATCAATAAGAGCTACCTTAATTTTATCAAATCCCAGAGCAATATGAAAGTCCAGGTGATCGATATTTCAGGTCTGGATTTTGTCTCTAACCGCAAGGATTATCTATGGCTATTATCAGAAATTGATAAAGCTGCGAATTAGGCTTTTTCTGAATTCATCTTGGAAAAAAGATCCCACAAAACTACTCCCGTACTTACTGAGATATTAAGCGAATGTTTGCTTCCAAGCTGCGGTATTTCTATAACGCCATCGCTTTCAGATACCACTTTTTGCTGAACACCTTTCACTTCATTACCAAAAACTACTGCGATCTTATTATCGCTTTCAGGGGTGAAATCATTCAGCATGGTAGCGCCCTCGGCTTGTTCAATCGAATAAACTTTAATTCCATCGTCTTTTAATTGCTGTACAAGTTCGAGACAATCTTCAACATATTCCCAGGAAACAGTTTCAGTCGCGCCCAGTGCAGTCTTTTGAATGTCTTTGTGTGGTGGTTGGGCGGTAATTCCGCAGAGATATATTTTTTCGATAAGAAATGCATCGGCCGTGCGAAAAACAGAACCAATATTGTTAAGACTTCTTACATTATCAAGGACAATGATGATCGGAGTTTTTTTAGCTTCTTTGAACTCATTTATACTTTTCCTGTCCAGTTCGCTATTGCGTAGTTTTCTCTTTTCCATACCGCAAAAATAGAAATTTGGTCAGTTATTTTTAATCATATAATTAACTGTAAGTCAAAACTTTATAATTTTTTCACTAAATTAGAATTCATATTTCCCCCTATTTTACACAAATGCTTGTTTTTGTTATGGTTCAGTTATTAACTAAAACCAATCATTATGAAATTATTCAAAACAACAATTGCCGTTTTTGTATTTCTATTTGCAAGCAGTTTCAGCTTTTCACAGGAAATGAAGGCTGAAAAGTATGAGAATCCACAATGGGTTAGCATTTCTTACATCAAATTTAAGCCGATGAAAAAAGATCCTGCCATGGGCATCATCAATAATTATTTTGCCAAGGCAGATGAAGATGCAGGGATAGATCCGCCGGTAGCCTACAATTTCCCAATGGGAAAATATGATATGATGGTGATCTGGGATATGGAAGATGGAATCGAAACCCTGAACTGGAAAACCACCCCAGGTGATGTAAAATGGATGACTTCTATGGCGAAGATTGCCGGTGGCCAGGATAAGGCCATGGCCAAATTAGAGGAATTCCTTTCTTACGTAGAGGCCTGGGATAATACTATGGCGAGGAAGGAATAAAAAATAAAAATTTTAAAACAGATGGGATTTCCCAATCCCATCTGTTTTAGCACCGAAATAACCAGAATTTTTTCATCAACACAACCAACCAAACAGGATTTTATGAAAGAGCAAAAACACTGGTCAAAATCTGAACTTCAGATCTATATTTTAATGCTTTGTGCAAACGCCGATTCCAATATTACCGATGAGGAACTGGAGGTGATTAAAAACAAAACCGACAGAAAAACTTTTGATCGGCTTTACCACGAATTTTTGGAAGACAGCGAAGATGAAAGCCTGGAGAAGATTCAGGATAATCTCGTGCTTCACGAATATTCGCATAAAGAGCTGGTTGCATTAAGAAAAGAGATGTTCGAGGTTTTCTTTTCTGATAAAAAATTCAACCAGATGGAGAATACTCTGGATAAAATCCTGAACAATATTCTTTATTAATATTTTGAGCATACATAATCCTGAAGTGGCCTATGGACCAACCAAAAAATAAACCCTCTCAGCATTTAAAGAATAAGCATACAGATGATCTTATTGACCATTACTGGGGGAGTATCAGTTACGTTTCCAGTCTTATAAAAGCTTCAGAGATCAAAGCAGGTTTGATCCTTTCATTTTACGGGATCCTGCTCAATTTTGTTTATCAGAATATTAATCTAGTGCTGGATCATTTTGATAATGATACGATCATTTATTTGTTGCTGGCGACCTGGTTTAGCTGTGCGGTGGCTTCGATCTATTTTAGCATCCGGTGTTTTATGCCCAGGATAGAGTCTAAATATGATAAGAATATCTTCTTTTTCGGTGACGTGATCACCAAATTTGGAGATATCAAAGAATTTTCAAAAACCTTTTTTTCGATCAGTATAGATGAGGATCAGTTATTTGATCAATTGGGTCAGCAGATTTTTATCAACGCAAAGATCGCAAACCTTAAATTCAGAAATGTGCAAAAAGCGCTGAAATTCCTGGCTGTGCAATTTATTTTCTTATTGATCATCGTGGTTTATTATGTGATCGCCACATTTATTTAATTGGACGCTAGTGGAAATGATAAATGCTAGATAAAACCAAGTATTATTTTGTTAATTAGTTGAAGCGAAAAATGGCACCACAGTGGTGTCATTTTTTTTGAAATTAATGTTGGGGTCGTCCGACATAGAACATGCTGAATTTGAGATTATCTTAAATTGCGCTGAATTTAAATCTGAAAATTTGCCCAGACCTAAAAAATCTTTTGAAACCAATAATATCAATTTTAAGGAAAGCTTTTCTTCCCTGAAATTCGTTCCCAGATTCTTCCAGGAAATACGCAAAGTCAACCCGCTCTTATTCTATTCCAATGTGTTTGGAAGAATTTTGAATGCGATCTTACCGGTGGTGATGCTCTGGCTGGGAAAACTAATCATTGATGAAGTGGTGATCCAGATATCTGCTGAATCCAAGGATCTTGACAGATTGTGGATATTGGTGGCTGCAGAATTTGGACTGGCCATTATTTCAGATCTTTTAAGCCGGGGAATTAGTCTTAGCGATGCCTTGCTCGGAGATCAATATTCCATCGATACATCAGTAAAAATTATCAAGAAAACTTCAGAATTGAATCTTGATCAGCTGGAAGATTCTGAATTTTACGATAAACTAGAAAGAGCCAGGCAACAAACTACGGGAAGAGTTGGACTAATGTCGAATATTTTAACCCAGGGAGAAGATGTGATCGTAATAATTTCCCTGCTTGCCGGGGTGGTAGCTTTTGAACCCTGGCTTATCATTCTTCTGGTGGTATCCATAATCCCGACGATCATCAATGAGATCAAATTCAGCGGAACCAGTTATTCGCTGGCGAGAAGCTGGACGCAAGAACGCCGGGAACTCGATTATTTGCGATATGCGGGTGCCAGCGATGTGACGGCTAAAGAGGTTAAACTATTTGGTTTGTCCAATTACCTGGCCGATCGGTTCAAGGGACTTTCAGACAAATATTATTTACAAAGTAAAAGTCTGGCTAAGCAACGCGCGGGATGGGGTTCATTTTTCAATGTTATTGGGACTGCCGCATATTATGGCGCTTATATATTTATAATTTTCAGAACGGTGGCCGGGATATTCAGCCTAGGTGACCTTACTTTTCTTTCAGGATCTTTCAACAGGCTTAGGTCAAAATTACAGGGGTTTTTCACCAGGTTCACGGCAATCACGGAAAGTGCACTATATCTTCAGGATTATTTTGAGTTTCTTGACCTGGCTTTAGAAGAAAGTTCTGTGGATGGAAAACTTGATCTTCCGGAGAAAATTAAAAAAGGCTTTGAGTTTAAAAATGTTGGATTCAAATACCCAAAGTCTGAAAAATGGGTGGTGCGAAATATCAATTTTGAACTGAGAGCAGGCGAGAAGCTGGCCTTCGTAGGAGAGAACGGTGCCGGTAAAACCACACTTATCAAATTACTTTTGCAATTTTATGAACCCACCGAAGGAGAAATTCTTCTGGACGGAATACCAATCACTAAATATGACCAGGCGGCTTACAGACAGTATTTTGGAGTGATCTTTCAGGATTTCGTGAAATTTGAACTAACGCTGCGGGAGAATATCGCCATGGGTGAAATTCAGGAGATCGGGAACCAGGAAAGAATAGATGGCGCTGCAGAAAAAAGTCTTGCGCAGGAGGTTGTTGGAGATCTTCCCTTGGGATATGACCAGCCATTAGGTAAAAGATTCAAGCATGGAAAGGATCTTTCCGGTGGACAGTGGCAAAAGATCGCGATAGCCCGGGCTTATATGAAAGATGCTGAGGTGCTCGTGCTAGATGAGCCTACTTCCGCTCTGGACGCTCGTGCAGAAACGGAGGCTTTCCAACGTTTTATCAAACTTACCGAAGGCAAGACCGCGGTGATCATTTCTCATAGGTTCAGCACCGTGCGTATTGCAGATAGGATCATGGTTCTAAAAGATGGGGCGGTGCTTGAAATTGGCACCCACCTGGAGCTGATGGAAAATGATAAGCTCTACGCTGAACTTTTTAATTTACAGGCTGCGGGATACCAGTAAAATTTAAAGAGGTTAGAAAATTGCCGAATATCGCTTTTACTTAAATGCGATACTTTACTTACTTTAGCGATCGATAAAAATCCTTCATTTTGGCAGCAAAAAAATCCCAGAAAGTAACTCCTTTAATGCAGCAGTATAATAGCATCAAGCTTAAATATCCTGATGCGATGTTGCTCTTCAGAGTTGGGGATTTCTATGAAACTTTCGGAGAAGACGCGGTAAAGGCCGCACGAATTCTAAATATCGTTCTTACCAATCGAAATAACGGTGGAGAGCGGACAGAATTAGCAGGATTTCCACATCACTCACTGAATACATATCTGCCTAAACTGGTGAAGGCTGGTCAGCGTGTGGCGATCTGCGATCAGCTGGAAGATCCCAAGATGACCAAAACTATCGTAAAACGGGGAGTGACCGAATTGGTCACTCCGGGTGTAGCGATGAACGATGATATCCTTCAGAGTAAATCGAACAATTTTCTTTGCGCCGTTCACTTCGGAAAAAAGATCCTTGGAGTTTCCTTCCTGGATGTCTCCACCGGTGAATTTTTGTGCGCGCAGGGAAACATAGAATATATTGATAAACTACTTCAGAATTTTTCACCTAGTGAAATACTGGTTCAAAAGAAATATAAAAAGGAATTCAACGAGAGTTTCGGGAAAGACATGCATTGTTTCTACCTGGACGACTGGATCTTTAAAACAGATTATGCCGAGGAAACCCTGAATGCCCATTTTCAAACCAAATCTCTTAAAGGTTTTGGAGTAGATCACCTTGAAGAAGGAGTGATCGCTTCCGGAGCCGTTCTGTATTACCTGGCAGAAACCAGGCACCACAGGCTTCAGCATATTACTTCCATAAATCGTATTGCAGAAGAGCAATATGTATGGATGGACAGGTTTACCATAAGGAACCTGGAACTATATCATTCTACCGCGGCCAACGCTGTAACTCTTCTGGATGTTATTGATAAGACTATTTCGCCTATGGGAGGCCGACTCCTCAAAAGATGGCTGGCCCTTCCTTTAAAAAATTCAGAAATGATCAATAAAAGGCTGGAAGTGGTTGATTTTCTAATTAAAAATCCGGAGATCCTGGCAAATATCCAGGATCAGATTCGAGAGATCAGCGATCTTGAAAGACTTATTTCCAAAGTAGCCACACAAAGAATTAGTCCGCGTGAGGTCAATCAGCTGAAAAATTCTTTGAACGCGATACTTCCGGTAAAAGAACTGGCGTCAAACTGCGATAATGAAGCTCTAAAAGTAATTGGTGATAACCTGCACGGCTGCGATCTCCTGCGACAAAAGATTTCAGAAAGTATTAGTGAGGATGCACCGGTAAATGTTCAGAAAGGTAACGTGATCGCCAAAGGCTTTTCAAAAGAGCTGGATGATCTGCGAAATATTGCATTTTCCGGAAAAGATTACCTGGATAATATGATCCAGAGGGAAACCGAAACAACTGGAATCTCTTCTCTCAAAATTGGTAATAACAATGTTTACGGGTATTATATTGAAGTAAGGAATACGCATAAAGATAAAGTTCCTGCGGAATGGACTCGTAAACAAACCCTGGTAAATGCCGAAAGATATATCACCGAGGAGTTGAAAGAATATGAGTCTAAGATCCTGGGAGCCGAAGAGAAGATCTTGCAATTAGAACAGGAAATCTTTGGGAAACTGGTAGCGTGGATGGGTGAATATATAGATCCTGTTCAGCAAAATGCCAGGTTGATCGCCAGGCTAGATTGCCTTTGTTCTTTCGCGCAACAGGCGCAAACAGAGAATTATTCTAAGCCGGTAATTTCAGATTCTTATTGTTTGGAAATCGAAGATGGAAGGCACCCGGTGATTGAAAAGCAATTGCCTCCGGGTGAAGTTTATGTCACCAATAATTTACATCTGGACCGGGAAGAACAGCAGATCATTATGATCACCGGGCCTAATATGAGTGGTAAATCGGCAATCTTAAGACAAACCGCCCTGATCGTGCTGATGGCCCAGATGGGAAGTTTTGTTCCGGCAACGGCAGCAGAGATCGGACTGGTAGATAAAATTTTTACCAGGGTAGGAGCAAGCGATAATATTTCGATGGGTGAATCTACTTTTATGGTAGAAATGAATGAAACCGCTAGTATTCTGAATAATATTTCAGATAGAAGCCTGGTGTTGCTTGATGAAATTGGACGAGGGACTAGCACATACGATGGGATTTCCATCGCCTGGGCGATTAGCGAATACCTGCACGAACACCCGGCAAAACCTAAAACCTTATTTGCGACGCATTATCACGAGCTTAATGAAATGTGCGAGACTTTTGATAGGATTAAAAATTTCAATGTTTCGGTAAAGGAGCTTAAGGATAATGTTCTATTTCTGCGGAAACTTGTTCCGGGTGGTAGTGAACACAGTTTTGGAATACATGTAGCGAAGATGGCAGGGATGCCCCAAATGGTGCTGCTCCGGGCGAACAAAATCCTCGCAAAGCTGGAAGCTTCACATTCCATGGAAGATTCAGGAGAAATTCTTAAGAAGTCGGCAGAAGACGAAATGCAATTGAGCTTCTTCAATTTGGACGATCCGTTGCTTGAAGACCTAAAACAAGAATTGCTGGGGATAGATATAGATACACTCACCCCGGTGGAAGCTTTGATGAAACTGAATGAGATCAAACGAATGTTGTCAATTAACAATAAACATTGATCAATGGAAGGGAAGCATTACTAGTTAGTCATGGTTAACTGTCCTACTAAACTTGTTTCTAAACCTCATTTTATTTAAGGTGTTCTGACGAGTCAGTTTCTACATATTATGGTTGATTTAAGTTTTTTTCCAACAATACTTTTCACCGCTCTTTTCTCATTATAAGGCAGTAAACAGAAATGCTTGTGATGAATAAAATTTCAGGCAGCTTTTTTCTTAAAAAATTCTTTGCCATTATAAGATTTGTCTTAAATTTGCCTCCGCAATAAGCGCTCCGGCGAGATTGCAATGTTCTTAAAAATCGCGAAAATAGCTCAGTTGGTAGAGCGCCACCTTGCCAAGGTGGAGGTCGCGGGTTCGAATCCCGTTTTTCGCTCATTTATAAACTTACGCTCGGATGGTGGAATTGGTAGACACGTTGGACTTAAAATCCAATGACCAGCAACGGTCGTGCGGGTTCAAGTCCCGCTCCGAGTACCAGAGACCCTCTTAATCATTTGATTTTGAGGGTTTTTTGTTTTAAAGGGGCAACGAAAAGGGCAACATTTTTTAGTTTGAATGATTAAAATAAATATATTTCCTATCTTTCATTTTTTGAAAAAATAATTAATTGAATTAAGACTTTCCCACCTAAGTTGAATAAAATTCTCTACATAAAAAGTCTTCATAGACCTTATAATCAAAACCTCAATTCAATCAAATGGGTTTGTAATTTTATCAAAAAGTATAATAAAAATGGTCGGATAGCAAAATCTGATTTTTATACAGAGTTCTATTTGTATCAATTAAAGAAGTTTTTTGAATTATATAAAAGGCATGATAACTTACTAGTACATGGAATTCCTTCTTCTATTGCAATTTCAAGTTCTTTTGAAGAACTTAATGGATTGGATATTGGTTCACAGAAATCCATAATTCAAAAATCTCTAGAGGAGCGAAATACTATTGTTCAAAAGTCAATTTTCAATAGTTATAAGGCTACTTCTTACTTTATTAATTTGGCAAAGGATAAGCTTGATTTTGTAGATGAAGACTATCTACTTAGTGTAAGAGGAGAAGAGTTGGTTCGATTAAGGAGTAATGAATTGAAATTAAGTAGAAAGGAAAAGAATATTTTCTTTTTATCTATAATGGAAAATGACTTTCATTTTTTTATTTCGCTAGCCTTGATTAAAAAAGCTTTAAAGAATTTTAATAATTTGAATCTATTTGATATTCATTATAATTTTCTATTTGAGCAGTTTAATCTGAAACATTTCAACTTTACTGAGGCAAGTCAATCAAATTTCAATAAGGTTCGTCATCATTGGATGAATGATTTAGATCTTTTGGATAAAAATCTGAATATACGTAAAGTATATTTGCGATTGATTGAAGAGAATCAGATGAAACAGCAATTCGATTCCTTGAAACGAACTATTGAATTGTATTCTAAAAACGCCATAAGAAGTCAAAGTAGACTTCAGGATAACATCAATTTATTTATAAAAATATATAAATCAGCTCCTAAAAATGAACTTGGATTTACATCACTAGAGAGTATGGCAAATGAAATGCCAATGAGTAAAAATTCTTTTCAAAAATTTCTTACGGAATTTTATGAAGCAAAGAAAAACACTCTAAAAATTTTTTTTAATAATATCGTTCAATCTCATTCTACCAAGGGGCAATTTAAGGTAAGGAATAGGCCAGTAGTAAATATAAAAATTAAATTCTAAATCAATTTAACTTATGTCCGATTTGAAATTATGGCAAAAGCTTCAACCTACTAATATTACAAAGACATTTGTTGAGGATGTTAAGGAAGGAAAAGTTCCAGAATTGCCATATTATATAATAGATCAAGAAGACGTTAAAAATAAGGTCGGTGAAAAAATTGAAAATATTAAAAATGGAAGATTTCAAACTTCTATTTTAATTGCGAATTATGGTAATGGTAAGACAAATATTATTAAGTATCTAAAGTTGTATTATCAAAAAGTTAGAGATTCAGATATTGATGTTTTAGTATATCCAGCAGATCTAGATAACTTCGATATTTTCACTAATCTTCTAACAATGTTGGAAGATAATTACACAGATAAAATCATTGATGCTGTAATAGAATTGAAAAATAAATCATTTGATCATTCTAAGATTGCAAATAATTATGATGATAATTTTGGGGCAATAAAGCAATATGTTTTGAAATTGTTTCAAGCAGAAGGAAGGGAAGATATAAAGCGATTGTTTTATATGGGTACCGGTAGATTGAATAGTAAAAGATATTTTAATAAAGAGTCTCTAAAGCATTTAAAAAATTATGAAAGACGTGCTATTCTTGTAATGTTTTTAAATCTGTTAGCAGAAGTGAATATTTATATAATCTTTTGTTTAGATGAAGTCGAAAGAATAAGTGATAAATCGAAAGTTCGTTTTTCTAATTTTCTTACCTCCCTGAGAGAATTACATGATTTATCAACCAAGGTTAATGGTCATTATTTAATTTTAGCCATGACCGATAAAACGGATGGAAGTAAAATTCAAGAAACTAACGAAGCATTTTATTCTCGGATTCATCAAAATATTATTCCGATCCAACCAATATCAAAAAGCAAAGATAAAAAGGAACTTATTGAATACTTATTGAGCTTATTTGAGGAGAAAAGGGATGTAACTGAAATAATTGGTAAACTAGCTAAGGAGGATAGAGTCAATGTTAACAGTAATCGGAAATTAATTCAAAAAATCTCTGAAATTATATTTAATAATGAAGATAAAAAGTCATTAAATGAGTTATTGAATAAATATGAGCTTAAGGAAATATTCGATGAATCAAAATATGATTTGAAGGTTAATGTTGAAGCCTTTAAAAATCTACATAGGAAATTTTTTGATCCACTTGAGTATTATTTGGAAAGTCTAGCGTACAAATTTGAATACAAAAATGACAATTATTTCAAAAGTCAATTAAGGTATTATTACAATTTTAATACTGATACGTTATGCTACTTCATTTTTAATGACGATAAATCTATACTTGATCAAGAAATCATAAAAATTAATGGAATTCTCGAAGCATTAAATTACGATAAGGATTTGAATGTTCAGAAAGTATCTCTATTTGTTCCAACTAGAATGGAGCTAAATTATACCTATCTAGAAAACTACTCAAAGTTGGAAAACTATAAAATAGAAATTGTAGATGTAGAGGATTATGAAGATTTCTTTACTCTCCTTGATCTCTACCGATCACGTTTTGAATTCCAAAATGAACTTAAATTAATTATTGAGAATTACACAAATTATAGTTTATAATTATGTTTGAGAATCACAATGAAGTATTCGCATACAATATAAATTTAAATCTTGATCAATATATTGTCGCTCTCTTTAATTTATGTTTTGATGTTTCTGAACGGTTATGTAATAGCGATACAGAAGATTCTGAAATAAAAAAAGCTGTCGGATTATTTGATAAAGATGCTATCGAAAATATAGATTTTAACTTAGATGATTTTCTTGATCAAGATGAATCAGGAAATTATACTCAGAACAAAAATCACCTCTTCGAATCACTAGCAAGCAGCCTTAATAAACATTACTTAAAGAGCGATTTGTTTCTAAATGAATTGCGAACTAAAGGATATATCTACTTTTTAAAAGATAGTTCTATTGTTTACACAACAATACCCGAATCAGGATTTAAAGGTAATATCAATGAAAGATTCAAATCAATAGATTTAATCCAAGATCTAATTAAGTACCTTTCAAGTGATGAATTAAAGCAATCGATCAAAAGTGTTTCTGAAATTTATGAGTTTAGTAAGAGATATAGTAACTACATTGAGGTAAATCGACCAGGTTTGATTAAGCCTATCCTTTTCAAATTAAATTATGACTATTTGGATGATAGCAAAATTTATAAGGAATTATTCGATTTCGATAATGTATGGTTGAATTTGGATCACCAACTATGCACTGAAGTAGAGTTTAAAGAAAATGATGAATATTATTTAGTTCGAACTAAAGAGAATAAACGAGTTTTAGGTCTTCGGGTCGGAAATTATATTTTTTTCAAGCATGGTCATGAGGATATCATGAGTTATATAAAAAATGAATTCCAGGATCAAGTCCTCTGGAGAATTTTTAATGAAAGCATTTTCAAAAAACGTACGGCTGGCTCCAATACAGAAACTTCTTTAATTAAAGATTTTAGGTCAAAAAGTTATGAGCCTGAATTTAATAAGTTGCTTTGTAATATTCAAAATAATCTCTACATCAGAAATGGGATTAAAATTCAAGATGATTATAAAGCCTTTTTTGAGGATTTTATTTTAATAGATAGTCTGGAGCATTTTGATGATTTCAATTTCTTTGTGCCAGACCATCAAGAAGAAAAAGAGTCTCTAGGAATATACACAAAAAAGAAAATTGGAAAAAAGTATAATCTTCTTCACTACGTTCGACATAAAGATCAAAATAAGATTGAGAAATATGTAAATTCTAGTCCAACTTCAAAAAGTAAAAATAAAGTCCATATTCTCAAGGCAGAACTATCTTTTTATCTTATTGAAAAGTATTACGAAGACATTATTGAAAAAATCTTAGATGAATTAAAAATTTCATATATATCTAATGTAGAATTATATATAAAAGGTCAGAAAAGTTCTTATGCAGAATTTGATTTTATAATCTTTAATAAAGATGAATTCTACTTTTTGGAAGCTAAAACAACCCTTTCGAAAGACAACGTTTATCAAACTTTAAAAAAATATAATAAGCACATAGATCTACTTAAAGAAATCAGTGGGGTCAATATTTCCAATTTTCGGTTCTTCTTATTAGGAATGTTAAGTAATGAAAATTTGGATAACTATAAACATTTTTTTAATGCTGAAGACGGAGTTTATAATCGAAAGCGAGAAGGTTTTGGTGTCATCCCTTATAAATTTGATGTGCCATTTTTTAAGCATGAAGATTTGAAGTTAGAATGTATTGCTGAGCCAGAACTTAAAAAGTTAAATGAATATTTAAGAGAATTATGCCAGATATAATATTGCCCCAGACAAGATATTATGGTTCAAAACGTAAAATTGTAGATCGTATTTGGAATATTATAGTGGATGATGCACAGTTAGAATTTGACACGGTTTTAGATATTTTCGGAGGTTCTGGTTCTTTCGCATATTATGCAAAATTAAATAACAAACAGGTTTTCTATAATGATATTTTCAGATTTAATGAGATTATTGGGAGAAAATTAATAGAACAAAATAGTAATTTATTAAGCCTCGATGAGGCTATCGAACTTTTTGAAACAAAAGCTGGAGTAAATTATCAGAGTTATATTTCTGATTACTTCAATGGTATTTATTTTACAGATGAGGAAAATGAGCAATTAGATATTTATGTTCAGAACGTTTTAGCGCTTGAAGATGAAAATAAGAAATGTAGTGCCTTTTATATACTTTTTCAAAGTTGCTTGATGAAAAGGCCATATAACTTATTTCATAGAAATAATCTCAATATGAGATTAAATTTTACTAATGGAAATTTTGGAAATAAGCAAACTTGGGAGAGAAGCTTTAAGGAGCTTTTCGAAAGATTTATCATCGAATTAGATAATATTTGCTTTTCCAATAATAGAGAAAACTCAGCCTATTGTTACAGTGCTTCAGATTGTCCTATAAGAACAGATTTAGTTTATATTGATCCTCCGTATTTCACCAAAAAAAATTCAACATCATATCATAGTAAATACCATTTTCTGGAAGGTTTGGTAAACTATTACGATATTCCAGAAAATATAAACTTCGAAAAAAATAATAGGGAAATTCAATTTAATAAATCAGATGAATTTGAAAAAAAATCAAGATTTATTAATGATATGAGAAATCTAATTGAAAATCACGAGAATTCTCATCTAGTTATATCCTATCGTAATAACGGGATTCCGTCAATTGATGAAATTATAACTTTGATAAATAATTTTGACCAATTCAATGTTACAACTCATAATTTAGGTAAATATAATTATGCTTTAAGTAAGAATAATAAGCTCAATAAGGAGATTGTGATTGTTTGTGAGAATTTACATTGATTTTGTTTTAGTAAGAAAATCTTTTTCATATTATTCGATATAACACCAAGCTACCATTAATATTTGCTACCCTAGACCTGAATTAAGATCTAATAATTTTCGATATGGCACCTCTTTAAAATATTGAAATGCCCCTAAAATTTAGGGGTTAGGGAGCATATAATTTTCTCAAAATAATATTACACTATTTTCTCATCGATTACCAAAACTTTGGAAATAGTCAATTCTAATGATCATTAATAATGCTCTCTGAAGGAGAGAATTATATGGAATGTATTTTAATAGTGGTTAATTTTGATATTTATTGCCCTTCTTTAAATTCATTCAAGTAAGCTTTTCGAAATCACTTACTAGCTTCTTTATTTTAATTTCTAATTTATCCTCAGTTGGATATAATACCTCTTCAGGCATCGGTGGGAAAAAATTATCCCAAAATCTCCCATCATTATTATCTAATTTGAATTTTGCCACCATTCTATTTGCTAGATCATCATTCTTGGTTTTATCTCGTGTAAAGGGAAATTTACCGACTAAATAGCCTTCTTGATATCGTGGTCTGATTGCTTCTACCGAAACAACATTTTGTAACTTCAATAAGATAATTCCTAGATCCGTATAATATGAAATACTTTGATTAGGAAAAGGAAGGCCAAACACATATAGGTAACCAGTCCTTGATTTATTTAATGCAAAAGTAGCAGCGACACGTAATGATTGAGTTATATCAATTAATGGAGTCGGACAAACTTCATAATGCTGAAATATGGACATGTAATATTCCGCTGGCAAATTAACTGGGATTCGCCTGTTAACAAAATCAATTAAGTCGTATAATTTATCATATCTTTTTTTAACCTCTTTTTTTCTAATTGAGTATTTAAGATTTCCATTATTTTTCCTGCCTGGTCTACAAATTCCAGGCATTATAGTTGATTTTTGTTTTCTATCACTATAATAGATATGTTGATTGTTTAGATAATCCTTAGATTGCCCTCTATAAAACATTTCGAAGGATTTGTTTCTCAGTGTTACTAATGCAACTTGATCGATTAAGTCACGGAACGATTTTACTTCATATCCTTCACTAGCCCTTACCTTACTAACATTAGCACCAATGCTATCCCATTCTTTTTTCGTGCCAACTTTAAAATCACTTTGAAACGGATCTGTCCCTCCTTCTAGAAAACTTACTTTTTTCTGATAATGAGAACGAAGTTCACCTTCTATTTTTTTCATAATATGATCAGTAGAAAATTTATGTGTTAATCTTTTGTGGAATTCTATACATCATCATATTCTTCAATAATATCTTGTGCTGAAATAGGATTATTTAAGCTAATGAGTGTTTCAATAATATTAGGTAAAGTTAAACGATCCTTAGATTTGTATGCAAGTAGATATAGAAGAGCTTCTGAGGTTAATAGAATGAACCTTTTTATTTCTGTATTCCAAGTGACCTCATTAACAAATTCTTCGAAATTGGATTTGAAACTGTTACTAACTATTATAAACCCTAATTTGGTATAGCCCTCTTTTCTTAGGAGAGGTGAATGATAAGATATATATTCTTTAATGGCCCTGTCATCCAAGCCAAGACTGTAACCATTGGTGTAAGCCTTTGCGTCCACCAGAAATGCTGTATGATCTTCTGGGAATTTAATGACTGCATCTGGATTTCGGCCATAACCCTGCCCTAAGGGTTCCACCTCAAAATCCATTAATTTAAATATTTCAACGACTAATTTTTCGAATTCGCTTCCTTTGGAAGATGCACTTTGATTTGAATCAGTACCAACTTCTATAAGTTTTGCAACTTTTGGAAATAAATAGTCTTCTAATTTGAAATTAGCTGTTAAGCTTAATTTTGTTTCCGCATCATCAATAGTTTCCTGTTGAGTATTTTTCTCGACTAATGTTTTCTTATCTCTATTTGGGTTACCTTTATATTTCCAGAATGCATGCTCTAATTGCCAGTTCGAAACTACACTTCCGGTTTCTTTTTCTATCAGAGTCTTTATTTCTTCATTCAGACTAAAAAAATAGGCATAAGCATCATGCTGATTAATGAATGATTTCCATAAATCTAACTCTTCTAAAGCAATAATTAAAGAAGTATATATTATAGGCCACTCATGGTGATTTTGAATTTGCCAGAAATAAGATAAAAAATAACCTGTAGAGCTTGGATTCGCTACTTTTCTCCTATCGGAGGCATTTTTATAGATTTCTGTACAGTGATTCTCTAATAACTTGATATACCTTAATGCTTCTTCAAGGTCGACAGGTTTCACTATTACCTTTTTCAATAAAGAAGTTAGTTGTCGTATTTGATGATCATTATTACGTACAAGCTGGTTGAAAAACATTTGACCCTTAGCAGCCGTAAATCCCCAAAGATTATTTCTTTTATTGAAACTATCTACAGTTGTTTTAAATTCATGAATTTCCCAATCTCCATTTAAAAATTTATGAATATAATCAAGAAGTATTATTATCGCATTTTCCCTTTCCGCATCGATATTCGGTAAAGGATTTCCTTTTGTATCTAGTACTATTTTATCCGATTTATTATAAGTTTTCCATATTTCTAGAATCTTATCCTTCTGGTTATCCCTGATCATTTATTTGGTATTTTAAATCTAAATTCTTTTTCAACAAATGGCTCGAAATTGAAATTTGTACTGTTTGACCGGATATCTCTCATATAATTATATCCTGGTTCTGCCGAGATTAAGATATCTATAAGTCCCTTATCTTCTCTTATCGCAAATTTTCGAAGTGGATCTTTCGCAATGTGAGCAGGTAATTTGATCCATTTAAAAGTATTCTCATCTGCTAGAATTAAATGTAATTCGTTTCTAAACTTTTTTGGAGGAATGTCGAACCACCATCGCATTAATTCTGTATTAAGCGTAGCATAATTTGTGTTGAGTTTAGAAAGAGCATTGTAGCCTATATAATCGTTCACAATACGGATGGCATTAGGCTTCGAGAGCTTTTTAAAATTAATGTTTTCATTATTTTTCAAAACGTTTTCATCCTTCACAAAATTTCTGGATGAAACCTTCATTTTAGTCTCAGATGATTCTATTTTAGAATCATTTAATCTATTGTTAAGTTCTTTAATTTTCAATGTCTGAAGAATGATTACTATTAACAGTAGAATGATTACTAAGACAAGGACAAATAATGGTTCCATAGATTTAAGTTTAACTATTCTCCACAATTTTTATCTCTTCTTCCGTTAAGCCGTAAAGCTCATACACCATCGCATCTATTTTCCTGTCGGTTTCGTCTATTTGCTGCTGAAGGGCGACTGCTTTTTGCTTGTTTTCTTCAAACAGTTCCATCCACTCAAATTCGTCTTTTTTGGTCAAGGTTGCTGCCGGTTCCATTCCCTCTTTCTCTCGTTCTTTATTCGTTTTATTAATCGCTTTGTTTAGCTCTTTAATAAACTCGCCAAATTCCAATTCATGCCAATTTTGGAGTTTTCGAGATAATTTTTCGAATGCATAAGTAGAAAATAAATATGAAATAAACTTTCTGTTCAGATTAGATAGATACTGATTGAATTCCACCATTTTATTTGTTGATTTAATGAACTTTGATTGAAAATGAGAATTAGTTTTCTTAATGGGTAATTCATCAATATACATGATCTTGACTTGTGCAAAAACTTTCCCAGACTCATTAATGGAATTTTCGTAGATAAATCTTAACAATTTACTATTTAATAAGGCTAATAAATAATTTATGGAATATTCATCATTGGTGATAAGACCATTGTGAACAGTATCCAGTGTGAAATACTGTTCCTTATCTATAGTACAAATAGGATATGATGCTGTTTGCCTTAAAAGAATTTTTTCTTTTCTTTCAAAAATCTCTCTTATTCTAGGTCTGTGTAATTTTTGAGAGTCATAAATTATATAATCACCTTTGGGTTCTAAATAATATCGATTAAAATCACTTCCTGTTAGAACTTTCTCGGTTAATTCACTCTTCTGGCTTGTAATAAATTTTTTATTTCCTCCAGTTATTATGCCTTGTTTGAAATTGACAATATCTTTTAAAGACTCACAGCCTTCGGATAATTTTTTAATTATCTTGCTAAAAGATGATAGATTTAAAGATAAATCGTCATTTTCAAATATCTCTTGTTGACTAAATTCAAAAGAGATATACTCACCTTGCTGAAAATTTTTAGTTTCTGGGATGTAGTCAAAAATGTTATTTTGATTTTTATAATTCTCAAGGCTTAAAATTATTGAATCAACCGCTGCATCTTCAAAAACCAAATTGCCTCGAAAATCAATTAGTGTTCGAATAGAAGTATTTTTTAAAATAAATTCTCTCGCAGCTTTATAGTATTTATTTTTCAAAATTGTATAGGGAGTGATAAATGACAATAAACCTTTTCTCTTTAAAAGATGAATTCCTTGCTCATAAAATATAGGATAAAGATTTATTCTACCGTAGGCAGATTGAAATTTTAATTCTAAATAATCCTTTTCAAGTTGGACAATAAGCTCAGTTGGAATGTAAGGTGGATTTCCAATCACTACATCAAAACCTCCCCTTGAGCCTGTCGAAGAGTCAAACACTTCTGGAAATTCTTTTTCCCAGGTAAACGCTTTATCGCCGGCTACTTTTTTATCGTCTATAAGAGAGTTTCCGCATTTAATATTATCGCTCAGGTCATTCAGCTTTCGGTGTGGCCGGGCGGTGCGGAGCCAAAGGCTTAATTTGGCAATTTCAACGCTTTCTTCATTAATATCCACGCCGTAAATGTTGTTTTCAAGCACGGTATTTTCAATTCCCGGAAACCTAAAACTTTCGCCCAGCAATTTGCCGCGCATCTCGTCGATATAACGATGTTCCTTAATCAGGAAATCCAGCGCCTGGTTCAAAAAAGCACCACTCCCGCAGGCTGGATCACAAATGGTTAATTTCAGTAGCCATTCACGATAATTGTCAAGAATTTTCAGAAGCTGTTCTAAAGTCGCCTTATGTCGTTTCCTTCTTCCTTTAAAATATTCTTCTTCTCTAAAACCCAGTTCGGTTTTCTTTTCCTCGCAAAGCTTGCCTACGGTATTTTCAACAATATATTTGGTGATGTATTTCGGCGTATAGAAAACTCCGTCTTTTTTCCGCTTACTTTTCTGCTTATCAAAGTCGGCACCTTCAATTTCGGCATTTACGCTTTCAATTTCATTCAGCGAATTCTCGAAAATGTGCCCAAGGATATTTACGTCTACCTGACTTTCAAAATCGTAACCTGCCAGCTTCCTAGTGTGGCGGTGCAGCAGTTCGTTATCGATCTCCAGCATGTCCAGGATCTGGTCTGGCTTAAAAAGTCCGCCATTGTAGGCAAAGATCGCGGCATGTTCTCCTTTGGCTTCCCGGCCGGTATTCAGGTAATTGAAATAGATTTTATAGCGTTCATACAATGACTGGTCTACATCCATATCCTTCAGCATATCCCACTGTTTTACAATCTGGATGATAGAATTTGGTGGGAGCAGGCCACGGTCTTCCGCAAAGAAGATAAACAGGAAACGGTCTATGAGTTTCTGCGATTTTTTAAAAAGGCTGAGTTTTACATTTTTCTCCAGCCTGTCGATCTCCTTTTGAAAATCCTCATCATCAAGCGATTCTGAAACCAATTCAGAATGACGTATGGATTTCAATTTCTTCGCATTCCTGCGAACCAGGTCACGGTACAGTTCCCGCTTGAAAACAGAATAATCTTTATAAAATTCTTTGGTGATCTGTTCTTCTTCCACTAAAGATTCTTCCTTGATCTTTTGCGGAAGTCCGCCCATGATATTTTCGTGATTCAGGCAAAGCCATAGTAAACCAAAATCATCACGGTTAAGTTCAAAAAGATCGAATTCCAAAAATTCGGTAGCATCGTTTATATAAAACCGAAGCTTTTCGAAATTGGAAGTAATCACATATACACAATTCTTCTGGTTGGCCTTGTAATCAAAAGCCTGTTTTCTTATTCCCTCAAGGTGCTTCGTATTGGTTCCCTTCAGTTCAATAACACCAATCGCATTACCGTTTTTAAGAATGGCACCATCTGCCTTACGGTTATTAGATTCATTCTTAAATTCGGTAGTAAGATTATAAGCGGGATGTGGGTTTAAAGTATAACCTAAAATACTCACAAAAAGTTCATTCAGAAATGTGGCCTGAAATTGCTCTTCCTTCGATTTCCTGATATTTTCCTGAATTTCAGGATGTTGAAAATAAGAAGTGAATTTTTTATAGGCTTTATCTACAATCTTATCATCCTGAAGCTTGAGGTAATTTTTAAGTACTGAAGTTTGATATAAAGGCATTAAATAGATAGGTTAGTTTTAATCAATCCGATTACGTAGGGAAGTGATAGATCGACCGCATAAAGCTAACTAATATCTGTTATTTTTCAAATGCAATTATAAAATCGATTTAACTTAAAAATAATTAGTCTTTTTACTAAAATTGATAAAGAGATTTGAATCAACTGTGACACTTCAAACCGAGATCAAATCCATGCAGTAACACCTGATACAGAGATTAGAGTTTACTGTGACACTTGAAACAGAGATTAAAAGTTACTGTGACACTTCAAACAGAGATTAAATCTTGCGTAACACCTGATACAGAGATTAGAGTTTACTGTGACACTTCAAACAGAGATTAAATCTTGCGTAACACCTGATACAGAGATTAAAGTTTACTGTGACACTTGAAACAGAGGTTAGAGTCTACTGTGACACTTGAAACAGAGATTAAAAGTTACTGTGACACTTCAAACAGAGATTAAATCTTGCGTAACACCTGATACAGAGATTGAAGTTTACTGTGACACTTGAAACAGAGATTAACTTTTTGCGGTGACACTTGAAACAGAGGTTAGAGTCTACTGTGACACTTGAAACAGAGATTAAAAGTTACTGTGACACTTCAAACAGAGATTAAATCTTGCGTAACACCTGATACAGAGATTGAAGTTTACTGTGACACTTGAAACAGAGATTAACTTTTTGCGGTGACACTTGAAACAGAGGTTAGAGTCTACTGTGACACTTGAAACAGAGATTAACTTTTTGCGGTGACACTTGAAACAGAGGTTAGAGTCTACTGTGACACTTGAAACAGAGATTAAAAGTTACTGTGACACTTCAAACAGAGATTAAATCTTGCGTAACACCTGATACAGAGATTGAAGTTTACTGTGACACTTGAAACAGAGATTAACTTTTTGCGGTGACACTTGAAACAGAGGTTAGAGTCTACTGTGACACTTGAAACAGAGATTAAAAGTTACTGTGACACTTCAAACAGAGATTAAATCTTGCGTAACACCTGATACAGAGATTGGGGTTTACTGTGACACTTCAAACAGAAATGAACCTGCAAAATTTTCGTTCTATTTTTGACTTATCACCAAATAAAGTGATAGCACCGTAACTATCATTTGAAGAAAACTCCAAATAATTATATATAATCTTTCTTTAGAATACTTGCGTTCAATTGATTGTGCCATCTCCAAATTAATCTCGGCCATCTTATTTTTGAAATCTTCCGAATACTTTTTTAAATCTTCTGAAGTTCCTTTCTGTGTTTTTGCAAACTTCTCATGATCAAAAAAGATCTTTACTGATTCTATTTTCTTAATTGACTTTTCCAAGGTTTCATTTCTTTTGATTATTTCTTTTTTTAATTTTTGTATTTCCGGAATTAGAACTTCTATTGTTTCGTAGATTTTAGGTTGTGGTTTTTTAGCCATGATTTTGGTTTTAAGGTTTATTTTTTACGATTTCTATTGTACTTCTTATTGGGATTTTCATCGTAGTTCAGATCGATCTTTGAAATAATCGATTTAAAGAGATCATGATCGAATTTGTAATCTTTAGGTTCTCGAACTTTAGTTTCGGTTATCTTTCGGGACTCGAGGTTATATAATTTATGTAGTTGAATTTTACGATCAACCTCACTCGCTTTAAGGTTTTTGTCCAATTTGGTGTCCTCGAATCGGAATCCTTGAATTTTGCCTTGTTTATTAATTGTAGGTATGACTTTAATTCCATAAGCATCCATTTCCTTCTGATAGAGCATTAGGTTTTTTGGCTTCTTACTGATCACAGAATAGTGAGCCTTTTTAATACGTTCTTTTGCTTCTTTCGATATTCTTTTGTTCTCAAGGTTTTTCCTTTCCAGAATGGTTCTAGCAGAGATCAAACCATATTGCAGTGCTACTTCGTGAGCAGCGTTTTGAGCTGTTTTACTTATAAAACTGTCATTGTGTGCAGTTCCATCATATTGGATACGATTCATGATTATATGCACATGTTTGTGTTGTTTTTCGGTATGAACAAAGGCTATGAATTGATTTTTATCAGGATCCAGATCCATCTTCTCTAAAAAATCCTTCGTTAGATTTTGAAGAGTTTCATCAGATATGGTTTGTCCGTCTTTGATAGAAGGTGATAGAACTATACTTATAGCTTTCTTCTTGCACCTCAAATTCTGATTTTGAATGATGGTCATTTCAGAATTTAGATCCTTAGGTGAATCTCCAGATAATCCGTTTCTAAAAAGTTCATACCCTTTCTTTTCGTTAACAACGTATCGAAAAAGGTCTATCCCTCCTGGGCATGCGTAGGCTTTACTTATCATTTTAGTTTTTTTAAATGTTTACGAATTTCTATTGCTGTCTTTTTGGTTTCCTCTTTCATTCCAGAGATATCCCCTTTCTTCAAATAATTGTCTATCCTTCTGAAATTATCTCCAAACTTGATCAGTGATCTATAGACCTCTAATTCCTCCAGGGTCAGTTTATGTGATAGTTTGTAATTCATTGCTGTATATCTCAAGTAGTTGGAAACTGTACAACCGGATTGGTATGCCCTTTTTTTTATAATTAGGAATTCTGAGTTGGTGACCCTGAACTCCATTCGTTTATTTCTATTCATGATTTAATGTTTTAAATTTTGCGACCTTCGGGAGAAAAACCAGATGGTTTAAGACGTTCAAATCCTTGGATTTGTACGGTGAAAAACACCTCTGGATTCGCGATATTGTTTATTTTTTTAAGTGTCTTAAATAATCATTTACATCATCAAAATTTTCATACCTAATGCTCATGTTTTGGAAGCTAACCTGGCAGTTTTTCTCTATCAATCTGGTGGCATGTTGACCTGAATCATCATTGTCCAGAAAAGTCTTTACAAGGCTGTATTGATTTAAAAGTCTTAATGACTCTGAAACCTTGGCTGTAGTATTTAAAATGAGATAGTCCTCATTAGACTTTTGAGGCATCAGGGTGAGATATGAAAGAAAGTCCATGAATCCTTCAAATACGTTCAATATGTCTGAGGATTTGGATATCGTAGTTATGGCCTTTGTTATAAAACATCTCGGGAAGTATCGGTTCCTTGTTTCCCAACCATTTTGGTCATTCTCGAAGGCAATGGTTTTATATAATTTTACTGTTTTATTGCTTTGTTGTTTTACATTATTATCATTTTGTGATTTTATTTTTTTATTGTAATAATGCATTTCCTTGCAATACTGCTTGGCAATGTTGATGTCGATCTTTCTTTCTAAAAGATAATTCAACAAACTGGTATCCTTTAAACCAGTTAATTCTACGATCTCATAATTCAGTTTTTTCTCATCAGCGGATTCTTTTTGCTGGTGAAAAGAAAAAGGAGATGGTGTGTGATTAGAGTTTCTTAAAAATGCCAGTGCTTCCTTTTCGTCACAGTTCTTTAAAATTATTATGAAGTCTATAACGGTACCGCCTAAATCTGATCCGTGGTCGCACCATACATTTTTGATCCGATTGACTTTTAAGGAGGCTTTCTTTTCTTTCCTAAATGGACTTAGGAACCAGGCATCCCGATCATTTAAATCGGTATTAGTCACTCCAAGATCCACCAATAGTTCGTAGAGGGGGATTCTGTTTGCTTGATTACAATTCATATTTTTTTTTTTCAAAAGCAGGTTAATAATTAGATTTTTTTTGATGATTGATGACAAACCTATCCCGGCACCAATAATAGCAGGGGATAGGGATGTCATCAATATGTCATCACTTTAAATTTTTGATCAACCCTATATTGGATCGAATCGATTTTGATGAGTTTTTGATGAAATTTTGATGACACTCTTAGATACTATAAAGTCTTATCTTAAGGGTGTTAGTCATCAATAGCATCGAAATTTTGTATTAAAAACTCTTTGGTAATAGTATAGTATCGGCCTTTTGATTTGCTGCATTTCAAATCGCCATTGGAATGAATCCGAATCTTTTCATAACCATTGCTATTTGAAACGTTTTCCAAGCCCCAATTTTCCTTGAGAATTTTTCGTACTTCAGTTAAGTCGCTTTTTACCCTGGTTGTTTTTAGAAAGCTCACCGCATCATCTGGACAAATTTTGATTTGGTCCATGGATAACTTCTCCATGATCATATAACATAAATTGGCAAGTTCCTTTTCAGCTTTGTTCTTGTTGTTTTGGACAAGTTTTGTAAAGGCAGGTGTTTTAATTTGATCAAAAGAAAACCACATCCTTGAAGTTTTTTCTGTAGATAAAACTCTGTTTTCAAGAAAATGTAGAAAAGCAGGAATTTCATTAATCATTTTTTTTTCAAAAACTGGATCCTTGAATGGGATTGATTTTAACTTTATGACCCAAAATCGTGTGGCTAGATGATCAATTTTGATAAAATTATCTTCATTATTGCTACATAATATGAATTTTGAAAACATTTCAACTTCAACTCTATCGACACCTTTCTTCTCCATTTTATCCCATTTTGATGTGCTGAGAAATTTTAGTTTCTCGGTTATTTCAGATGATCTAAAAAGCACTTCATCGAAACAAACTAAAAGTTTTCCAGACCAATCAGAATTAAACCCACTCCTTACATTACTATTATTTAAAAATGTAGAATTGTCTTCATAAACAGCTTTGAGCCAACTCAGAAATGTACTTTTACCAGTTTCTCTATTATTTGAAACCAGGCAAAGAATTGGCAATTGTTGCAAAGGATTAGTGTATAGTATTTGTAAATAATCTAGGCCAACTTCTAGTTGATCTCTGAAAATATGTTTCAATAATTTTAGCGTATGTATGATGGGACCCGCTTTGGGGATGTAGGGTAGGGGATGATATTTATTATAGAAACTCCCGACTACTTGTTTAAAATTAGTATGTGAGGGTATGCATACAAATCCTTTATATTTTTTAATTTTTGAAAGCGAATCTTTCCCAAAATCATCAATAATCGTCTGTCTTTTCCACTTAACTAGTCTTTTTATACTCTTTCCATGACTAGTGGGTATTTCTTGTAGTTCATAGTAATCCACTGCTATCCTGGAATAGGAATTAATGTTTTTTTCCATACAGTTTTGATTTTAAACTGTATATTTGTCTCATACAGTTTATGTTAGAATTAAATTGTGATAAAAAATTAGGAAGCGAGGAGCTGCAACTCTTCGCTTTTTTATTTTGAATACTTATATCCCTGACGGGCTACCTCTAATAGTTCTTTCTTTGAGAAAAAAGGATGTCTGCCGATTTGATAATAAGGAATCATTCCTTTTTTCTTGTAGTCGATAATACTGGTAACGGATATACCTAAAAATTTTGCGGCCTGTTTCTGATTTAGACGATCATTATTTTTTTCATCCAATATATTCGGTAAGCCCTTTTGCTTAGCGAATCTTACGTACACTTTTTCAATAACCTTTTCCAGATCTTTCTCTGTGTGGCTATACAGTATTACTTGTCCCATAATAAATTGGTTTTAAGTTAGACATGGTTTCATTTGGATATCCGTGGCTAAATTGGAAACAAGTAGGGTTAAACTAAAATGAGAACTCGAAAGTTCTCATTTTGAAATACCTAAATATCTGATTAAAAGATTTTTAAAATGAATTTAAAGATTGAAATAATATTTAAAGTTATCATGAGAACTAGTGAATCATTTCATTTTTAAGAGCAATTTCAGTTGTTAGACCGCCAAAAGTAGGCTTATGATTTAAAATATTGCCTGATTCAGGAGTTCTGTCATAGTATAATCTTTTGAAGGTTGGATATGAACTACCGCCTTTTAAATTAAATTTAATGTGTCGAGATAACACCTTCTGAATAGAAGTTTTCATGTTCTCGGTATATATATAACTATTCTTTTGGAGGAATATCAGGTAGTCCACTAGAATACTATTTTGAATCTCGAGGCCTGTAAAAGATTCTTGGCTAGGGTGATTTTCAGTATCAAAAATAGAATCAACTATCTGAGTAGAAAATTGAGCAAGTTCGGATTTCTCTTTTTCCGGGTAAGTTTTTGAGAGTAGATAGATAAGCCCTTTGATAATCATATTTGGACTTTTACTTAAATGAATTCTTTCATTTTCTCTACTATTTTGTTCTTGAATTCTTCTAAGGACTTCTTTTGGATCTTCAGTTTTTAAAGCTAGAAGATCAATGGTTTTTAGGTAATCGCTGTATCTTTTAATAGGGATGTCATATACTACTGTATCCAGAGATTCCAAATAGTAATGCCCTTTTTCATCTAGAAGCTCCTCAATCGTGTCCAAATAATTTAAATCAAACGAATCCAAAGGTTCTGAATTCCATGAGGTCAGATCTGAATCAAACTCCTTTTCTGAAAACTCAGAGACATGATCTAATGATAGTAGTAAGTCAAAGACATTAAAAATATGATCGTTATTAATGCGAAAGGATAGATCCTTTAAAGACCCAAGGAATTTTTTTAATTCTTGTTCTCTCTCATTAATAGGGATTAGGGAGAGTTCATATTTCATTATTTCTTTCCATGTTTCAAAACCAATTAAGAGAGGACTTGCGGTAAGTAAATCATCATTTTTATTGATTAAAATGCATTGATTTTTAATGGCTTTACTATAGTCATTCAATGAGTATGTTTCCCTAAGTTGATATATTAGATCGGAAACATCCGATGATATAGAACACATTTCAGCTGTACCGTCTTCTAACTGAGAGGCAGCCAGGCACATATAGAATAAGCGGTTAATTGGACTAAGTATACGTAATTTTTCCTCGTACTCTTTAGGGAAATATTGGAAGGAGCTTAAGTTTTGTTCCATGTTTTATCTAGTTCTTGTTGCTTGAATTGATCGGAAATATTAACGTACTTCCTAAAAGAGCTGTCCTTTTTGTGTCCGGAAATATTTTTAACTACTACAGGACTCATTCCCATTATTAAACTATTGGTTACGAAGGTTTTACGGGCGGTGTGACTAGTGATCAATTCATATTTTTTGAAGTTCTCACTGACCCGTTTTTGGCCTACGTATCTCGTTTTTTGAATGGGAGAATCAATTCCAACTTCTTTACAGCATTTCTTTATATAATTGTTCAGATTTTGAGAAGAAATCTTCGGTATGGGTTCATAAATGGTGTCCTTATACTTGTGAAGAATTTTCTTTGCGTGACTTATCAGGGGTATAATATGGTTGTTCTGTTTAGTTTTCTGAATATTCAGTTGGATATGGTCTTGGTAAATGTTCGAAATTTCGAGATTCTGGATATCACTTATTCTTAGACTTGTGAAACACTGAAAGCAATAGATATCTCTAGCCCGATCAAGTTTTTCAGAATCAAATTCGTGATTAAAAAGGTCCATTAGCTCTTCCATGGTTAAAAAGATAACTTCTGTTTCATCCTCCCTGGCAACTATTTCTTTATAGTCCAGGTTAGTGTGCAATTTCTTTTTATAACTCCATGTCATAAAGGTCTTTAGGACTTTTATGATCATTGAAACATAGCTATTCTTGACTTCCCTGACCTGATAAGAGTAATCTTGAAACTCCTCATAGAACTTATCATCTATTGTATTGAATGTTAGTTCGTACTTAGTGGTTTCCTGAAATTTTTTTAAGTATCTATAAGCCGTTACATATGAGGTTACAGTTCGTTCGGCTTTTGTGATCTTACTTTTTTCAATAAAGTCATCGAAGGAGCTCCAGAAGTCAGTCTTTAATGATGGATTAGAGCCACTTTCTAATTGACTTAAGAAATTTTCCTTAGTCGGTGCTATTTGGTTCAATAAATAATACCTAAAAATGGCTTTCATTTTTTGCTCAAGCTCATCTATAGTCTTATTGAACTCAATATGAAAATTATACTCTTCATTTTTTCTATTCGGCTTTACTCTTTCTTTTTTGAGATCCCAATCTCTCGGGTCGATTTTTACTCCCTTTACGGTTTTGAAGATCTTCATTCCATTTAGGGTAACCAGCATCCTTACAGGAGCAGAACCTGCTTTAGTTAATTTGTCTTTACGTAAATGAAATGAAACTTGCATTTAGATTCCTTTAAATTTAAACTCAAAAAAGGGGCAACGAAAGGGGCAACCAATTTGAGTTCAAAACGAATATATTAAATTTAATTTTATATTGCTCAATTCAATGATAGCAATATACTGGGATTTAAGACGATTTAGGTGGGTACAAGATTATAGGTACTCCCGCTCCGAGTACTGAAAGCCTCTGCATCAGCAGGGGCTTTTTTATTTTATAATGGTTGTATATTAAAATTTTTTCAAAATATCCAGTTTCATTGTTAATAAATTCATTTGATAAGACTGATTTAAAAAATCCTCAATTCAAAGTATGTATAGGCCGGATGATATAATTATCTTTAGACTATGGGGGAATCATTGGCACAGCTAGGGTTTTCAAATCTGGAATGTGGGGAATTTAATATAAACAACGAACTTGTGAAGTAAAATAGGAAGCTTATCTCTTTAAACCTAGCTTAAGTACTAACGGTTGGTAATAAAAAAACAACGAGGTGACAGTTGTTAAAAAGATTTCTTTATCAGTTCTACTTTATGAGGTTCAGCAGTATTTTTGATCTCAAAATCCACGATACCAAGTATTAGTTCCTCTTCTGTAATTACTTCAACTTTCCACTGGCCTTCTTTCATGTTGTTTTTATAGGTATATCCACGGAAACCTCGATCGCGTCCACCGGCAACTTCAAAATCGATATCATCAGTAATTTCCCATTTCCTGGTTTTAGGATTGTACCATTTCCATCTATGAAAAATGGCTTTTTTTAAATTGGTAGGGGCGAAAACAGAAGTGAATACAAAAACTCGTCCACCTTTCTGACGATGGAAAGAGACGTCATGTTTACGCCAGAATATATACCAGGGATTCTTCTCGTAAGTGACCATGTATTCATTATTTATTTTTCGCACATCGTGAGCAACCAAGCCGGTGTCCATCGCCAAAGGCACTGGTGGAATAAGATTGAAATAGTAAAATGCATTAATCGTTAAATAGATAGAAAGAATTAAACCGATCAGTTTTTTCAGACTTATCTCGGCTCTTGTGACCGGACTTAAACTGTAAATAAAAATGATGAGTGCTAGGGTACACCCCAAACTTATAAGCCCCGAAATGATAAAAATAGAGGTATTCATCTCCTTTATCAGCGTGGGAATAATAAAAGCAAAAAAGGTAAAGCTGATAAAAAAGTAAACACTGAACTGAAGGTATTTGTTGGATATCTTCTTTTTAAGAAACTCGTTTGCAAATAACAGCAGGACCAGCAATATGAAGAAAAATATCGTTCTCGACATTGACACGCTTCTGAAAAAATAGATGACAAAAGCACTTGAAAGTGCACCAAAAAAGAACTGGATGGCTAACGGGAAATATTCAGAATAACGCCTGATCAAAGTGCCTTCCCATTTGTCTTCATCTACTGTATTATAGAGATAAAGCGTTAGGGATAATAAGGTCATATGCGAGCAAAGTACCACGGTATCATAAACTCGATCTATTCGCCCCAAGGTAAGGGTGTCAAAAACAAAACCACCCATAAAAAATAGAATGGGAGCATATTTCTGATTGCGAAAAATGAACCTTCCAAAAGCGGTATTTCTATATTTTACTAACTTTCTTTTCATACTTTATTCAGCCGCGCCAAATTTAGGATAAAAACATCATCCCAATATTTCTTTTGACTTTAATGCCAAAGAGTATATGAAAAAGTTTGGAATTAGGATCTTTTGAAATATTCCGGAATAAGGGAAATAATATTTGTCTATGGTACATTGTTACTGCGATTGAAATCTAAATTAATTCAATGGATCACGATAATAAATAACTAAAAAAGCAGTCAATAGTTTCCTTTTGAGTATGAGGATTGATTCGATTTCTAATTTCCTGTTCTAACTTGAGAATTAAATCTGTAGCTTATTAAGTTTCCAGAAATTATTAAGGTATCGGCTGAATTTAAATTAGGAAGTAAAAATAGAGTAGTGACCGCTACAGTTCGTAAATAACCTAAGTCCCTACCCAAAGATCAATTTACTTAGACAAGCCGCCACTACTTCTAATTGAGATCAAAAATAAATCGAATGTTTAATTGTTTCTACTTGGGTTAGTAAACGTATCGATTTTGGAAGTTATCGTTGATTATTATAAAATTAAAATCACTAATGTTCCTTTTCCCCTTATAGACGAAATCTGTAAATTCTGACGGTCATATCCCATGAACGCCAACCTTTCCCTGGCCAGGCTTGTACCTTTTGATCGATGTGGTGAATTATCAGGAATTTTAGAAAAACCGATGCCATTATCTTCGATCATGCATTCTATTTTTTCCGAGCCAAGTTGCTTAAAAGAAACTTTTAAAACCGGATTTTCAATTTTCGGCGGAAATGCGTGAACAAAGACATTTTCTATAAAAGTTTGAAGGAGCATGGAAGGAACTTCTACCTCAAAAGTATCGATATCAGGATCAACATAAAAATTCACATTTACAGCATCGTTAAACCTGGTGTTTTCAACTTTAATGTAAGACTGCAGGTATTGAATTTCTTCTTCCAGGGAAATCTTCGGTTTGGTGCAGTACTCAAGATTCAGCCTTATTAATTTTGCAAAATCTCCTAGAAATTCCGAAGCTTTTTCCACGTCATTATCAAGTATGAAATTCTGGATGCTATTCATGGCATTAAAAATAAAATGCGGATTCATCTGGGCAAGCAGCGCTTCCATTTTTGTCTCCTCAAAACGCTTTTGTATCAAACTTTTCTGTGCCTCAAATCTTTTGTTTTTCTGAATTTCATAGCGGTAAATACTTAAAATAAGTACTGTGATCCCTATCAGAATGAGCAGGTAAAACCACCATGTTTTCCAGAAGGGAGGCTTGATAGAAAGGCTCAATAATTTTTGCTGATATTCTGAACCCGTACTGAAATCTGTAACTTTCACCTGAATATCATAAGTTGACGAACTTAAAAACGGGAGGAAGATCTCTGGTTTAGAATTCGGTAAACTCCATTCTTCATTTTTATCAAGTCGGTATTGATAATTTAATTTATCTGGAAATGGATGAGCATTTGTTCCGAATTTTACCAGAATAGTATTTTCGTCATAATTTAATTTCAGCTCATTTTTTGCAGAGATCTCTTTCAGAGTTCTTTCCTTATTATTGATATAGATTTCGGTAATTTCAAGTTCAGCTATTTCGCTCTCCGCGCCAATGATATTCTCCAGGTCCAGAATATAAAAACCGCCTTCGGTACCAACGAATAAGTGATTTTCAGATATATCTATGCCCAGTGTAGGTTGATTTAGCCCCTGTTCCTTATCCACGAAAATTTGCCTTTTGTCATTTAAAATGGTAAGACCTTTTTCAGTTGCGATGATGAGGTAATCTTTATATGATTTCAGAGAAGAAATAGTGTTTCCCTTGATTATGGCTCTCGGGATTTTCTTTAGAACCTCAAAATTTTTGTCATCATTAACAATATAGATGTCTCCAAATTCCGTTGAAATAGCAAGGTTGTTCTCAATTGATACAATATTCCTAAGCTTTTTTTCATTCCATCTTTCGCTGTTCAGATAAGAAATAAAACGGTCATTTTCCCATTTATAAAGTCCGGAAAAAACAGATAGGAAATAGGTTTTATCTTCAGTTTTAAAACTATTCACGATCATTGTTGGAGTAACCGGATCTTCCTGACTGTAATAATCATACACAAAAGTGTCCAGGTCACTATAAATTCTAACTCCTCCATAGGGATGAGTTTCAATAAGTTTACCATCCTCGGTAAAATTTATTTCTTCAGAATGTATGGGCACATAACGCTTGAGCTTGCCAAAACTGGTGATGGCAAAAATTCCAATATTAGTATTCACCCAATAATTTTCTTCAAATGTTTTTATATCATAAAAAATGATCTCCTCAGCAGGGGTTGCGTAGTCTAATTCGTAGAACGAATCTTCGTGTTTTGGTAATTTTCCGGCAGCTTTAGTGACATAATTTTCCTGCCATTTTTTAAAGCGTTCTAAAGCAATGCTGGTTGATGAACCGCCGATAATTTGTAAAGCCTGGCTGGATAGGGTAGCGGCAGAATTCTTTGTACGCGCAAAACCCAGAACTTCTCCAGGCAGCGGATGAAAACTAATATCGTTATTAAGGTTGATCTCATGCAATCCTTCATCAAGAGTTCCAATGTAGAGTTTGTCCAGTTGAGGATCATATTCTAATGAGACTACCTGAGTGCTATTTATATTGAAATCTGTAGCCCTGGAAATAAATTCCTTTCCGTCTATTTCAAAGATGCCACCACTCGTATCAAAAATACCCCAGGCGGCCGCAAACATTTTATCATTTTTAGTCTGAACCTGGTCCCAAATGATCGAATTTCCTGCTCGATCAATATTCGCGGATTCTTTTTGATGAAGATAGCTCTCTAAATGCTCCTTTTTGAAATAACCTTTATTGCTGCTATAAATACTGTCATTTTCAATGTAAGCTGAATAGATCAGTTTACGGTCATTAACTTTTTTTAGATCAAGCCCGTCTGTCTCTTCATTAATTAAATAAATTCCGGTTTTATATGTGGTTAAATAAAGCTGACCCATATACTCAAAAAATCCGCTCACCCTGAACAGGTCTTCGGTTTCTGAATAATTCCAGGAGCTAACTTCGTAGTTCTCTATATTTATCCTGGAGACGCCATCACTGGTGCCAACATACATAAATTCTTTATATGGAAACAGTTTGGTGATCTCGTTATGCACCAGTCCGTCCTTTTCGGAAATAATTCTGAATTCTGTTCCATCATAAATACTTATTCCCGCTCCGTAGCTTCCAAACCATTTATTCTGAAATTTGTCTTCAGAGATAGCCCAGCAGCTATTCAGGGCAAGCCCGTCTTCTTCAAAATAACTTTCAAAGACCCCGTTTTTTTTCCTAACGATTCCGTTGTCGGTTCCAATCCACAGCGTATTTGTACTATCTACAAATAAGGATCTTATCGTATTATTTGGTAATACATTGGTAGCGTTATAGACTTTTCCCGGATATTTTTGAGAAAATACACTATAGCTAATTAGGAGTACGAGTAAAAGAAGTTTATTGAATCTGGAGAACAGCATTTAAAAATTCTTCTTCTTTTCTGAATGAAACTGGTAATTTTTCTCCATTGGTTACTTCAACTTCTTTAAGGATTTTGTTGTACCTAACCACGAAGTTAAGATTCAAGACGTAGCTTTTATGAATTCTCACAAAATGAGCAGGTAAAATTTCTTCTACATACTTTAGAGTTCTGGCGGTAAGCTTTTCAGAACCATCAATGCGTTTTACCTTACAATAATTGCTTTCCGCTTTGCAATATATAATTTGGTTTGAATGTATGAATTCAAATCCTTCTGTAGTTGGGAAAGCGATCTTGCTGGTGTTTTGATCGTTTACGTTTAGATTCTCCAGCAATAAGGAAAGCTTTTTTTGAGCAAAACTATGTTCACTTTTTGATTCAAATCTTTTGATAGCCTGGGCAAGATCTACATGGTTAATGGGTTTTAGTATATAATCCAGCGCACTTTGCCTGATAGCCTTCACCGCAAACTGACTATAGGCGGTAATGAAAATGGTTTCAAAATTCACTTTATCGAAATAACGGAAAAGTTCAAATCCATTTTTTTCGGGCATTTGAATATCAAGAAAAACAAGGTCTGGCTCATAATTTTTTATGGCCGTTACGCCACTCTCAACCGAAGAGCATTTTTGCACGATGTTGAATTTATTTGGGAAATATTTGTAGAGAGTTTTTTCAAGTAAATTCTGGGCATTTACTTCATCATCAATGATAATGGCTTTTATCATAAGCAGGAATTTCTAGTCAGAAACTTTCCGAAAGAGAAAAGCTTAATAATTGACTTCATTAGATTGTTTTGAAAGTTTTCAAATATCGTTTTTTTATTTCAAATGGAATTTCTTTTGTAACTACATACTAAAACCTTCGATACTGAATACTCAAAATGTTATTCATATCATTAACAAACATTCAGCATAAAGTCCAGGATTGAATTTTATCACGCTTTGAAATGATTTTGATTTATCCGCATTATTTGAAAGGAACATGATCTGTAAATTCCCGATTTTTCTGAAATAATTTTGGCTGCTGTTTTTTGTTCTTGCTCTTGATTAAAATTTAATTATACTCGGATTTCTGTTAAAATTATTCATTAAATAAAAATTTTTATAAAATCTCTTAGAGGTTAAATCAATGTATGTTACTGTTAAAATATTCGCCAACTAATTGCGCAAGAGATATTTGTCGTAAATTTTACATTTATAATTAAGAATCTAAAAATGTTAATTATCAATTTTTAGCATTTTTTTGCTACAAACGGTCCAATTTCGGCTTTGAAATCTCCATTTTAATTTGTTAATTAGTGTTACTAAAAAGTTAATGAAGTGTTAATATGGAATCAAGTATCAAAGCTGTAGCAAATTTTCAAGAGGGTATGATGGTGTCAGAATTAAGACAAAATACTTCGGTTAATTTTATCAATACCCTACGCGAAAACGATTTAATTGAAATTACAAAAAGAGGAGAAATCCGCTTAACTCCAAAAGGTAAAATTGCATCCAGGCTGGGTGTGGACAATTATCTTAAAATGGAAAAAGTAGAAAAGCAATTTTTTAATGAAGAAATCAATAGCATAAAAGTTGAAAATCGAGGTTTGCTAATGATCTTCGGCGGAATGTTTATTTCCCTAATTCTAATAATTGGATTCTGGGCTCTCCAATTAAAAGGTTTCTAGAATTTCTGTTTAATCCTGTTCGACAAAAATTTAACAATTTATTACGAATTGGATCAAAAAATATATCAAATACCGTATTCTTCAAATCGGGTTTGATCTATTTTGCCGCATGAAATTTTACTACCTGGGTAAGAACCCAGACCTCAAAGGAGTGATCTGGATTCACGCCGAAACCTGCAAGAGTCTCCCCGATGTTCTTGGAAGAATTTACCTGGGGATGTTTCCAAACGGAAATCTTGCAATTGAAACAGCGAAAGCTAAATTGCAGCTGGCAAAAGTAAATGTTTGCAAATGCTGTTCTTGAATTAAAAATTTTATTGTTAGAACTTGTCTTAAAACCGTTACATTATTGTGGCGGTTTTTATTTTTTATTATAATCCTTATAAATTTGTAGCATAAGCTTTCTTCTATGAATGAGATTGAAAATGTTCTGAAAAAGCATCAGATTCGTCCAACGGCCATACGGTTGTTGATGTACAAATTTTTACAGGATAGAAAAGCTGCTCTTACCTTAAATGATATTGAAGCTGGATTCGATAAATCTGAAAGAACCACTCTTTATCGAACTATTAAAACCTTTGAAAAAAACGGGATCGTTCACCAAATAGATGACGGTACCGGTGTTCCAAAATATGCCCTTGATGAGCCTCTAACAAATTCGGGGGAAGCACAGGATCTACATCTTCATTTTCATTGCAATAATTGTAATGAGACAATATGCCTCACAGATCACAAGATTCCGCATATCAGTCTTCCTTCCGGATATATTTCCCAGGATATTAACCTGGTGATCAAGGGAACCTGTGAAAAATGCAGTAAGCTTTAATGCACTAAGATTGCATTAATTTCATCTTAAATTAGCCATTCAATTGCAGATAAGTCTGTAAGTTTAATAAGCATAAACATCATTAGAATGTCTGGACATAATCACGGATGCTGTGAACCTCATAACGATGGAATTTTTGGAGAAAGAACTGAACTCATCCTAGCTTTAGGCAGTGGTTTATTTCTACTTATCGGATTTTTAATTGACAAATTTTCAAATCTGGATTTTATTTTCATCCTGGTTCCTTACTTGATTTCTTATGGACTTGGTGGTTATTATACATTGAAAGAAGCGGCAACCGAGATAGCCAAAGGTCGCTTTGAAATTGACTTTCTAATGCTGGTGGCAGCAGTGGGAGCTGCTCTTTTAGATAAGTGGGCTGAAGGTGCTTTGTTATTATTTCTTTTTAGCCTGGGACATGCCCTGGAACATCTGGCCATGGCAAAAGCCCGGAAATCTATAGAATCACTAACCAATTTATCTCCAAAAATCGCCTTGCGAAAGGAAGGTGATCAATATAACGAGGTCTCTATTGAGGTTTTGAGAGTGGGAGACGTGATTCGCATTAAACCGAATTCTGCGGTTAGTGCTGATGGTGTTCTTATTAAGGGGAAAACCAATATTAACCAGGCGCCTATAACTGGAGAAAGCATTCCGGTAGATAAGGAACCTGTTTTGGACGCCAACAGGGAATTTTCAGCAATTTCTGAAATCCCAGAAAAGAACAGGGTTTACGCCGGTACCATCAATGGCGATAATACAATTGAGATCAGGGTGATTAAGGAATCTCAGGATTCAACCCTGAACAGGCTCATTAATATGGTTCAGGAAGCGCAGGAAAAGAAATCGCCAACACAGTTGCTTACCGATAAATTCGAGAAATATTACGTTCCTGCGGTACTCATTTTAATAGTCCTGTTAAACTTTGCGTTTTTAGTGGTGGATGAAAGCTGGCAAGACAGTTTTTATCGATCCATGGCAGCGTTGGTGGCCGCAAGTCCCTGTGCGCTGGCAATTTCGACTCCTTCTGCTGTTTTAAGTGGAATAGCCCGAGCAGCCAAAGGAGGTGTTCTTATAAAAGGAGGGAAGCCACTGGAAGACCTAGGCACTCTAAGAGCGATCGCGTTTGATAAAACGGGAACTCTTACTGAAGGAAAACCAAAAATGACCGATGTGGTCCTTTTGAATGGCCAATCGAATGATGAATTTCTACGGAAGGTAATTGCTCTGGAAAGTTCCAGTAATCACCCTCTGGCTAAAGCTGTGGTGCGAGACGGTAAAGAAAAGATGAGCGAATTGAATGGTTTCCCCGAAGTTCATGATTCAGAGGCTGTTCAAGGTAAGGGTATAAGGGGTAAAGTAAACGGAAAACTCGTACAGATAGGAAATCTTGAACTATTCGAGGATAATTCACTGGTGCCTGCCAAAATAAAAGAACAGGTAAAACAACTTGAGACTGAAGGTAAAACAGTAATGCTGGTTCAGCATGGAGATGATTTCAGCGGAATTGTGGCATTGATGGATACTCCCCGACAAGCTGCGAAGTCTACCTTGTCTAGATTAAAAAAGATTGGAATCAGGAAGATGATCATGCTTACCGGGGATAATCAGGAAGTAGCTAATGCAGTGGCTTCCGAAATCGGACTTACTGACGCTTATGGTAGTTTGTTGCCGGAGGAAAAGGTGGAAAGGATCAAACAACTGGAAAAAGAAGAATCAAAAATAGCTATGATCGGCGATGGAGTCAATGATGCGCCGGCGATGGCCAATAGTACCGTAGGTATCGCTATGGGAGCGGCCGGAAGTGATGTTGCCCTGGAAACTGCCGATATTGCTCTGATGGCAGATAAGTTAGAAATACTTCCTTTTGCAATTGCACTTAGTAGAAAAGCTCAACAAATTGTAAGACAGAATTTATGGATAAGTCTCGGGGTGGTGGCTTTACTTTTGCCTGCTACCATTTTTGGCTGGGCTAATATTGGTATCGCAGTCGTATTCCATGAAGGTTCTACAATTGTTGTAGTGCTTAATGCCTTACGCTTGCTGGCCTTTAAAGATAATTATAGCAATATTTAAAAAATATTCAGCTTTTTTGGTTAAATAGGATTAAATCCAATATTTTTGATTAAATTTTGGAAATATTCCTAATAAATCAATTATGGGTACACCTGGATCTATTGAAATTAAGCACTTTAAAGAAGTGCGTGAAGAAAACAATTTTACTCAATCTGAATTTGCCAGTTTACTTGGTATTAAAAATTCTACCGCAGATATAGAACGGGGTAGAACCAAACTTTCGGGGAAAGTGGTTGCGGAATTATTGAGGCAGTTTGCCATCAATCCATTGTGGCTTTTTGGTGAGAGCGGGCAGAAGTATCTTAAAATTTCAAAAGGTGATGTAAGTCCTAAAGTGGTAACTGTTGACAATGCCGATAATGAAAATATCGTACTGGTAAATCAGAAAGCTGCCGCGGGTTACCCTCATAATGTTCAGGATGTGGAATGGTATAATCAGCTTCCAGCTTTTGATATTCCATTGCCAGAATTCAGAAATGCTACTTACAGAGGTTTTCAAATAGAAGGGGATAGTATGTTACCAGATTATCGTCCAGGTGAATGGGTGATGGGAAAAGCTGTGCCGAGTATTGAAGAAGCCAGCAATAACCGGGTTTATGTGGTAGTGATGTATGATTCTGTATTGGTGAAGAAACTTCAGAAGATGCCAGACCCATCAAAAGTTTTGCTCATTTCCTTGAATGAAGAGTATTTGCCGTTGGAAATAAATGTTCATGATATCCAGGAGATCTGGCAGGTGAATTCAAAACTTACCTTCAATCTGGATAATCCTTCAAATAGCGGGCTGTTTCAGGAATTACAGCAATCTATGAATGAATTGAAACGAGAATTGAAATCTTTTAAACAATAAAAAAAGCCCTTTCGTGTGAAAGGGCTTTCAGTTTTTTAGTTCAAATCGATTAGTAATCGTCGTTTCCGCTTACTTCATCTCCAACTTCGTTAGCTGCGTTTTCAACTGCATCACCAGTTTCATTCGCTGCATTCTTTACCGCATCACCTGCATCATCTGCAGCTTGCTCGATATCGTTACCAACGCTGTTGTTGTCATCGTTCACATCATCCATGTCGTCTGCAGCATCTTCCATATCATCAGCCACATCATCCATATCGTCAGACATTTCCATGTCATCAGCTTCATTTTCTTTTGCTGTGTCTCTACAAGAAGTAAAAACAACTCCCATTGAGAACATTAGTGCCAGCATTACTATTGGTTTTTTCATCGTTTTAAATTTTGGTTTAGTTATTCAATTAAATAGTGACAAGTTATTTGATTAATTATCGTCCCCGATCTTGTCAATTTCTTCGTTTATTTCTTTGTTTACTTCTTTATCTACCTCTTTAGCCGTTCTTTCAAGAATTCCTTCTCTTTCTTCAGCCTCTTCAGGTGTTTCTACTTTTTTCTCTACTTCAACCTCCCTAACAATTGTTTCTTTTTCGGCAGTATCCCTACAAGAAGTAAATACTGCAGAAAACATTAATAGCCCACCGGCTAAAATTGATAATCGTTTCATGGATTATTAGTTTATTTGTTATAGGGGTCGAAATTACAACTAAAACTAATCGAACGATGAATTTTTACTTTTTTTTAGCAAAGAATGTTAATAGAAATATCACCGGTTTTTAAAGATGTTCCTTTAAGATTCGTGTTGCTCCGGTATTACTTTTAATAAAGTGTCCGGCGATCATTCCAGACTTCTCCCTAAATTCTGAATTGGTATATAATTTGGTCATTATCGCGGTAAATTCTTCTGAATTTTTAACAGAAAACAAGCCGGCAAGTTGTCTTAATCGCTCAGCCTCAGGGAATTTGCTGAAATTTTCTCCAATAACGATAGGAATTCCAAAAGTGGCTGGCTCCAGAATATTGTGTAAACCGGTATTTCCGGCGGCTCCTCCAACGTACGCGATATCCGCATAACTGTATGCTCTGCCAAGAAGTCCGATGGTATCCAAAATCAGTATCGAATAGTCTGCTAGATTTTTATTTTCCATATCAGAATATTTGATCGTAGAAAGTTTTAATTCTGATATGAGCTTATCGATCTTCTCATTTTTGATCTCGTGAGGAGCAATGATGAATTTTATATTTACAGATTTATTGATAAAATCTTTAAAAAGCTGTTCATCTTCGGGCCAGGTACTTCCCAGTACCATGAGCATCCTGTCATTTTTAAAGTTTTCAATAAATTCTATCCTGTTATCTGCTTCAATTTGGGCTGCTACCCGGTCGAACCTTGTATCACCTCCAACAGTAACATTATTGAAACCGGCATTCTTAAGTAATATGGCAGATTCCTCATTCTGAACAAAAAAATGTTCGAAAGCATCTAGCGATTTGAGCATCCATTTGCCATAAGACTTAAAAAAGGCCTGGTCTTTTCTGAATTTTCCAGAAACCAGGAAAGTCCGGATTTTTCTACTTTTAAGTTCATTCAGAAAGTTTGGCCAGAAGTCATATTTGATGAAAAAGGCCAATTCCGGCCTTAGTATTTTTAGAAACTTTTCCGCATTCTGCGGAGTATCAAGTGGCAAATAGGTGAAATGATCTACGAGCGGATGTTTTTTCTTATTCTTAAATCCGGAAGGAGAAAAGAAGCTAACAATCATTTTATGTTCAGGATATTTTTGTTTCAGCATTTCCAATACGGGAACAGCCATTTCAAATTCTCCCAGGGAGGCGGCGTGTATCCAGATATGCTTTTTTTCAGGGTCAATGGCGCTTTCAAGTTGTGAAAAAAGATGCTTTCTGCCTTCTGAAAATTCCTTTAGCTTGGGACTGAATTTACCAGCCGATTTAAGAACGACTCCGCTTAGTCTGACTAATACATTGTAAATTTTCTGCACAATAATAACTTGATGATGCTAAAATAGGCCTTTCCAATAAATGGATTGCCAGTAGGACCTATATTTCGTATTTTCGTAGACCTGAAAAATATTGTAGATGAAAAAGATTCAAATGGTTGACCTTAAAGGTCAATACGAAGGTATAAAGAATGAAGTGAATAAAGGAATGCAGGAGATACTGGAAGAAACTTCCTTTATCAATGGGCCTCATGTTCATACATTTCAGAAGGAGCTGGAAGATTATCTTGGGGTAAAGCATGTGATTCCTTGTGCCAATGGAACCGATGCGCTTCAGATCGCAATGATGGGCCTTGGATTAAAACCTGGAGATGAAGTTATTACTGCCGATTTTACTTTTGCCGCTACTGTAGAGGTGATCGCATTATTGCAGCTAACTCCTGTTCTGGTTGATGTTGATCCTGAAACTTTTAATATTGATCCAGAAGAGATCAGAAAAGCCATTACTCCAAACACCAAAGCGATCGTGCCGGTTCATCTTTTCGGACAAACCGCGAATATGGATGCGATCATGGAGATCGCCAAAGAGCACGATCTATATGTAATTGAAGATAATGCTCAGGCAATAGGCGCCGATTATCATACTAAAGAGGGTAAGACCAGTAAGGCTGGTACTATAGGTGATGTTGCAGCAACTTCCTTCTTTCCATCTAAAAACCTTGGATGCTACGGAGATGGTGGCGCGATCTTCACCAATAATGATGAATTGGCCCATACCATCCGCGGAATTGTAAATCATGGTATGTATGAGCGTTATCATCATGATGTTGTTGGAGTGAATTCAAGATTAGATAGTTTTCAAGCTGCGGTGCTGAGGGCTAAACTGAAAAATCTGGATATCTATAATGAAGCCAGAAAAGAAGCAGCTTTGAAGTATTCCAATGCTTTTCAAGGGAATGAGCATATTTCTACGCCAGTGCGATCTGGAGATTGCGACACTCATGTTTACCACCAGTATACCTTGAAAATTAAAAATGGTAAAAGAGATGCCCTGGCGAAACACCTGCAGGAAAAAGGAATTCCATTTGGTATCTATTATCCAATTCCGCTACATCGTCAAAAGGCATATTTAGATGAAAGATATAAGGAAGAAGATTTTACTGTGACCAATCAGTTGGTGCAGGAAGTTATCTCTTTACCGATGCATACGGAGCTGGAAGACGACCAGATCAAACATATAACAGAAACAATTATTGATTTTTTGAAGTAATTCAGAACTTATATTAAAACAGGAACCCGGCTAAATGCCGGGTTTTTTGTCTAATAATGCTTTTAAGAGAGATTGATATTTTCTTTATATTGCTTAGAACATTAATTCTTATCTATGAAAAAACTACTAAGTCTCGTTTCAATCATTCTTCTCTCATTAAATCTTACCGCGCAGGACACCTATATTCATGCAGGTAAACTGGTAGATACTAAAAATGGAAAAGTTCTAAAAGAACAAACAATTATAATTTCAGGGAATAAGATCAAGGAAGTTCAAAAGGGATATTCAGATCCTGAGAATCCTGATGATGAAGTGATCAATCTTAAAAATAAAACGGTGCTTCCTGGGCTAACCGATATGCATGTGCACCTTGAAAGTGAAACTAATCCAAGTAAATACCTGCAGAGGTTTACCAATAATCCGGCTGATGATGCACTGAGTTCGGTAGCCTTCGCTGAAAAAACCTTAATGGCGGGATTTACCACGGTGAGAGATCTTGGAGGTTCCGGAGTGAATATCGCTCTTCGCGATGCTATTAGTAAAGGAAAAGTTGCCGGACCTAGAATTTTTACAGCAGGGAAATCTTTGGCTACTACCGGAGGACATGCAGATCCAACCAACGGAATGAATAATAATATGATGGGTGATCCGGGACCAAAAGAAGGGGTAGTGAACGGTATAGAAGATGCGAGAAAGGCGGTGAGACAACGTTATAAAAATGGAGCCGACCTTATAAAAATTACGGCAACTGGCGGCGTTCTAAGTGTGGCAAAGAGTAGTTCTAATCCGCAGTTTTTTGATGAAGAAATTGAAGAGATCGTGAAAACGGCAAAAGATTATGGGTATCATGTTGCTGCCCACGCTCATGGAGATGAAGGAATGCAACGTGCAGTTAGAGCGGGTGTATTAACCATTGAGCATGGAACTTTAATGAGCGAGGAAACCATGGATCTTATGAGAGAAAAAGGAGCTTACCTGGTTCCTACGATCACAGCCGGTAAATTTGTAACGGAAAAAGCGGAAATAGAAAATTATTATCCTGAACTGGTAGTTCCAAAAGCAAAGGAGATTGGTCCTAAAATACAGAATACATTTTCTAAAGCTTATAAGAGGGGAGTTCCAATTGCGTTTGGTACAGATGCCGGAGTTTTTAAACACGGTGATAACGCAAAAGAATTCGGTTATATGGTTGAAGCCGGAATGCCGGAAATGGAAGCCATACAAGTAGCTACCATAATACCTGCGAAAATCCTGAAAATGGAAAATGAGAGCGGCCAGATCGCTAAGGGATTCTACGCTGATATCATTGCTGTAGATGAAGATCCAACCGATAATATTAAAACCTTGGAGAATGTAGCCTTTGTGATGAAGGAAGGAAAGGTTTATAAAATGAAGGAAGAATAATATAATCTTCCTTCATTTTATAGATACCCTTTTATTTTATCTCTAATTCGATAATTTCTGAAATTAACTCACCATTACCCGTAAAACCTTCAATATATAATTTTACATTTTTCTGAAGAGTGTTTAGAATTTTGAAATCAACATAGGCTGAATCCATAAAAATCTCTGGCTTCCAATCGATACTGCCGTAATTTTGAAATAATTCTGAATTATAGGAATTATATTTTGGATTGTAATATTTCTTTTGTGTTTCATAACCATTGTTGGCGATGATTGAATTTAGAGTATCACGATTACTTCCGGCACTTGATCCTCTTTTAAGATTTATTTCAATTACACCTCCACCTTCATTTAATCCTCTACCTGCAGATGCAGATTTATTTATATAAACAGATTCAACCTGACTTGTAGTAATATCATATAGAATTCCAAGATCGCCTATCAATCTCGCTCCATTAAGGTAAATATTAGGCTGTGGTGGCACGGCGTTCAAGCTAAATGGAACACGCGATCTTATTTCAACAGAAGCAGGGGTTCTTCTAACCACAAAACCATTTTGTGCAATTAGATCGGTAATATAATAATAAGACATTTCGTCTTTTTCGTCGATAATGAATTCTTCTGCGAGAGCACTTAATCTGTTACCAGTTTTTAATTCTTTATCTTTTTTAGCTTTTTTTCCATTTAGAACAATAGTATCAAGCATTTCAGTTGAACTGATGAAATTATCTGGAATACTGAGTTTTACTTTTTTTGTAGGCCGGTATAGCATCTCATTTAAGTCGTCCACCTCCAGATCAGAATTTAAAACTTCAGGATAGACCTGGAACTGGACCGAAGGTTTGGATAATTTGTTATTCCGATCATTCAATAATCCTATTGAAAACTTAGTGCTGTCTTCAATAAATAAATTTTCGATTTCAAACGTATTATCATCCTTGATTTCTATGATGCCAAACTCTCCCGAAGATTCATTTCTTAAGAACAATTCATTTTCTTTTTTAGTATTTCTTTTATAAGCAGTTCCTCTAATGCTAAAGCCTTGCTTTCTTTCCAATATATCTTTGTTTTCACCTTTGAATATGTCTTTCCAGTCATACTGGCTCCAGCCCTGGGACATCAGTAAAAGATCCAGATCGTACATTCTTCTTCTTTCAGAAGATTCATCAGAAAAGTAATATGCGGGGTTCTGTACTTTACCTATTAAATATGGCTCTAACAAGAATTTAGAAATGATACTTGAATTCTTTTCATATGCCTCTGTTTCTGAGGGTAAAACCGATATGCTAAGGGATACCGTATTATCAGTCTCATTCTGTTTTGATAACCTAAGTTTTATAGAATCTCCAACTTTTTTAGATCCTGAAACCTTGAAATCAGTCGCTTTTTCAGGCTGATTGAAAACAAGTCTTTCCAATAAGGGTTCAAAAGAGTCATTGAAGATGCTTATTACATTCACTCCTGTAAAAAGAGAATCTTTGGGAAAAGTGATGTTTGCTTCAGATTTGCCTTCAGGAAAATAGAATGAAAAATCTTTCATTTTCCCTTCCTGGTGAATTGCGGTGTAAAACTTTTTCTTTCCAATTTGTTTCCTGGTCTCTGTATTTGTTTTCAGTGATATGAGAATATCTTTATTAAAATCTTTGACCGTCATAGAGATTCCTTTGGCCTCTATTGCATTTAATTTTTCCTTTATTATATCACCATTTTCAGCCATTAATGCGACTTCTAGATCATCGTTTAAATTAGGTTGTACGGTAAAACTTGCATTACCAAACCTATTGGTTTTAAATCTGCTGATGGTGTCCTGGTTCCGAATAACGAATCCTTCGAGTTGATTCATTGAAACATCTGTAGAACTGCTCAATTTCACAGCGATAGAATTGCTAATACCGGAAACTATATGACCACCTTCTGGCAATATTTGCAGATCGTATTTCGGATTATTATTCTTTTCTGCAACATCTGCAGATTCTCCAAGAATTTGGAAAGCCTGAATTCCGGACAGTGAATCATCAATTTCCCGGATATAAGAAGTAGAAGCTTTTATAAAGTAAGTGCCGGGAGCAAGACCAAGCGTATTCAGATCAATATTACCGGTAGATTTTCCCTGGAAAATATAATAGGTTCTTGACACGATCTGTCTACCGGTGCTATTAAAAACCTGGACATTCAGGTTTGTAGATTTAAAACCAGGGATGTTGTTTTTAATATCATATATATAAGTTGCGAACCATAGATTCTCATTTTGAAAAAACTTGTTTTTATTCAGATGTATAAAAACTGATTCTCTAGGATTGTTGAAATACTGATCGTATTCTGTTTCTAATTTTTTGATAGATGTCGGACTGTTTTGAGCGACCGAGGTGATGAAAAATAAGCCCAATAGAAGGCCTGTAAACACTTTTTGCGAATTCAAAAGCATAAATTTGATTGATAAATAAATTGATAAAATCCTTACTGTAGGGAGAGAAGGCTGAAATTTCGAACAAATTAGGAAAATATGCTGATTAAGAAAATTTGATGATCATTTAATTCAAGAAGATAAACTTTAGAAATCCCTTTGTTTTATAATATAAAAAAGGCCTCCAACAGGAGGCCTTTGAATTAAGTTTTTGATTGTTAGTTAAATAGAAGCTGATGAGGTTTCCATTCCTCTATCGATCTTTTTCACCAATCCTTGTAAAACTTTTCCTGGACCAACTTCAATAAATTCAGATGCTCCATCTTTTATCATATTTTGAACCGACTGAGTCCATTTTACCGGAGCGGTCAATTGAAATACAAGATTTTTTTTGATCTCTGCCGGATCGTTTACCGCAAATGTGCTTACATTTTGATATACCGGGCAGATAGGCTTATTGAAAGTTGAATTTTCTATGGCAGCAGCAAGATCCTTTCTCGCCGGTTCCATTAAAGGAGAATGAAAAGCACCACCAACAGGTAAGATCATTGCTCTTCTCGCGCCTCTTTCTTTTAAGTTTTCACATGCTCTTTCTACTGCATCGTATGCTCCGGAAATTACCAGCTGTCCTGGGCAATTATAGTTTGCAGCCACAACTACGCCTTCAGTCTCAGAACAGACAGATTCCACCATTTCATCTTCCAGACCAAGAACTGCTGCCATAGTAGAAGGTTCTAATTCACAAGCTTTCTGCATTGCCTGGGCTCTTTGGGAAACCAGTTTAAGACCTTCTTCAAAGCTTAAAACCCCGTTAGCAACAAGCGCAGAAAATTCACCCAAGGAATGTCCTGCAACCATATCAGGCTTGAAGCTGTCTCCAAGAACTTTACTTAAAATAACTGAATGAAGAAAAACTGCGGGTTGTGTAACTTTAGTTTCTTTAAGGTCTTCAGCAGAACCTTCGAACATTATATCTGTGATGGAAAATCCAAGAATATCATTTGCCTGGTTGAACAGTTCCTGTGCTTCGGGAGACTTCTCGTAAAGATCCAATCCCATTCCCGAAAACTGGGCTCCCTGTCCGGGAAATACATATGCTTTCATAAATATTGGTTTAGGTGAACAAAAATAGGTATAAATAAAAAGACCTCACAACAAAGATTCGTTATGAGGTCTCTTCCGACAAATACAGTCTTTACAAATTTAATTTTCCTTTTTCACCAATATCCTGGTTGTTTCCGCTAACGGCTGCCATTCCAAGTTTGAATAGCGTAACCATTTTGCTGTCTTTATTGTCCCAATAATACGCTTCTTTCGGATTTACTTTTATTGCCGTAATACTTGGGTCATCTTCTCCGTCAAACCAAGCGTTATCTGCTTTGGAATATAATTCCTTGATTACTTCACGATTGGTTTCGATAAAAGCTTCTCCGTAGATACTTAAAAACTCCATATCTGATGTTCCGCTATACAATAACTGAACATCGCTGTCTTTTTCAATATTGCGGTTATGTTCACTATCATTTTTACTTAGGAACCATACCGCTCCATGATCGTCAACTTCTTTCGTAGACATTGGAATCGCGCTTAGTGGCTTCTCGTCCAATTTAGTTACCAGCATGCAGAAATCTATATCTTCTGCCAGTTCCTTTATCTTTTCTCTCGCTTTATCGTCATACAAATTTTTAGTACTCATAGTCAATTTTTTGTTTGATATGAAGATACTTTAGATATGACGGCTGATGCGCTAATGAACTCCTAAAAAAAGTTTCGCTCCTGTTAAGAATTGTAAAATCAGCTGAATTTTTGAATAATGGAAGTGACTTGTGATCTATAACCGACACCAAAAATGTTTAAATGAACCAGTAAATAATATAATTGCCATAAAGGAATTCTTTCCTGCCAGTTTCCCTGTAGTGGATAGGTTTCGTTGTAGACATGAAAGAGTTTTTCCTGAAATCCGCCAAAAAGCTTCATCATTCCAAGATCCATTTCCCTTGGTGCAAAAGCCACGGCAGGATCAATCAAACAAGGTTTGCCAGATGAATTTGTAATGTAATTTCCATTCCATAGGTCTCCGTGAACTAATGCAGCTGGTTCATCAGAAATTATATTCTGACAATTCTTATAAAAGCTTTCTGAAACATTTAATTTGAAACCTTTATTTTCTGCCATTTCTATTTGTGGTTTCAGGCGCATATCAATATAGAAATCTGAAGCAGATTTTCTGGCCGAGTTATATTGCGGCAGGCTACCGATATAGTTATCCTTTTCAAACCCGAAATTTTCTGCAGAATTACGATGTAGTTCTGCCATTTGCTCTCCGAATAATTCCCAAAAATCTGATGATTTAGCCGAAGATTCTATAAATTCCAGGATGAGATAGGAATAAGAATCACTGGTTCCGGTTTTAAGAGGTGCTGGAACGTCGATAGCAGAAGTTTGTCGAAGCCTTTCCAGTCCTAATTTCTCCGCTTCGAACATACCTGGATAGCGTTTACTATCGTTCAATTTAACCACAAACTTCTCAGTTTCGGTTTCAATAAGAAATACCTCATTAATATCTCCACCCGTGAGCGCAGAAAAATTTTTTAAGGGCTTTCCGAATTCTTCAGCAATATTCTTTAAAAGTGGTTGAAAATTATTTACGCTCATAAGTCAGGTAAGTAAAAGAATAATCATGCTTTTCATCCTTATCATGAAATTCTTCTTTTACAAGTTGCCATTTTTCTTTATCAATTTCCGGAAAATAAATGTCCGCATCAAATTCTCCATGAACCCTGGTGAGTTCAATTCTGTCTGCGAATTCCATCCCCATTTTATAAATTTCACCCCCGCCAATGATGAAGGCTTGTTCATCTAATTTGGAAACCCTGATCGCTTCTTCCAAAGAACCAACAACAATGGTATTTTCAGGATGATAATCTTCCTGGCGGGTAATGATCACATGAGTTCTATTAGGCAGTAATTTTGGAAAAGATTCAAAGGTTTTTCTTCCCATAAGGATATGATGTCCGGAAGTAAGTAATTTAAATCTTTTAAAGTCATCGGGCAGGTGCCAGACGAGGTCGTTGTCTTTTCCTAAAGCATTATTTTCTGCCGCAGCAGCAATTATGGTAAGCATCTTTTCTTAACTATTTATTGGTCTATCCGGATCTTCCGGGCTAATTCTTTTGGTGGAATCTGTTCTTTCTACATGGATGTCAGCTCTCTTTGTACTGGGAGCTGGGTGATCCTTTTCCACCTGTTCTTTCAGTTTGGCAATTTTCGCTCGTTGTTTTTTTACAAGTTTATCTACCTGCTTCGTTTCCCATTCCTTTCCCATAAAACTGTTTACAATAAAAACATTGAAAAAATGAATAAGGAACAATAAGGTCCATAGTAAAACAGCCCATACGAACCAGTTATAACCAAGAGGTTTGAAATCTTCCTGATAGCCAATCACCACATTTAGAACTATTAGGAACACAGCACCTATCAAGAAAATTACGAAATGCTGAAAAAGCCGCTTTTTTTGCTTGGCCCTGCTTCTGGCATTTTCATAAAGTTCTCGCTGTTCGTAATCTACTTCTGAAGTGTTTTTCTTTTTAGAAAACATAATTACTATTACATTAGTGTAGTATCAAATTTACATTTTTATAAAAAGAACTTCCTAAGGCTTATGGATAATTTAAGAAAAGGCTTCCCGGTATTGGAACAATATACTTACCTGAATACGGCAGCTTCCGGACTTTTACATGAAAGAGTTTGGGAGTTCAGACAGGAACATGATATGGATTTTTTGATCCAGGGAAGTGTTTTAAAAGAGAAAATGGGGGAGATGCTTACCGGTGTTCGGGAAAGTCTAGGTAATTTCTTTGCCTGCGCGCCAAATCGTGTAGCCCTTATTCCGAATTTCTCTTATGGTTTTAATAGCGTACTGGAAAGCCTGGATAAACCGAAAAAGACTCTGCTGATTAAAAACGATTATCCATCTATCAACTGGCCGGTTGAATCCAGAAATTTTGAAGTGGTCTACGCTGAATTAAATGAAAACCTGGAAGACAATATTATTGAACAGATTGAAAAGGAAAAACCTTATTTCTTCGCATTCAGTATAGTGCAATATATTAACGGAGTAAAGCTTAATATTGATTTTCTAAAAAAACTAAAAGAGCGATTTCCAGATCTGATATTGATCGCTGATGGAACTCAATATTTTGGAACCGAGAAATTTAATTTCGATGAAACCGGAATTGATATTGTGATCAGTAGTTGTTATAAGTGGATGAATGCCGGGTATGGAAACGGATTCATGCTCTTCAATGAAAGTGTTCAGGGTAAATTGTCTCCTAAGCATCTTGGATTTGGCTCTTTGCAAGGCAAATACAAAGCTCACGAAGGTAATTTCATCGGTAAATTTGAACCTGGCCACTATGATACTTTGAACTTTGGAAGTCTGAAAGCGGCAATAGAACTTATCAATCAAAAGGGAATGGATGCTATCCAGGAAAAAATTGATCATTTGAAAAAGATCGCCATGGATAGGTTTGCCAGCGCAAATCTTCTTGAAGAATGGACAGTGAAGCGTGAAGATTTTTCTTCCTTATTTAATATTAAAGGAGATGAAAAACTTTTTTCAAAATTGAGAGAAGAAGGAGTGATTACATCCCAAAGAGGTGACGGAATTCGAGTAAGTCTACATTATTTTAATACAGATGAAGACCTGGATAAGCTTTTCCGGGTATTGAAAATTTAGATAAAAAATAATTATATCGTTTGCGTATTTTCAACTTGATTAACTTTCCACGGAAAAATTTTTAATTCCGAAAAAATGATGCTAAGATGTTGAAATATATTGTTTTATAGGTCTTTATTATTTTAATTTGGTTGGTGAAACCTGTAAAAAAAATAAAGCATGTCTTTAACTAAACAATATTTGAAATCAAAGCCGGAATGTAAGATCACCTTCTGCCTGCCAGCGAAAGAAGCCAATAAAGTTCAAGTGGCCGGAGATTTTAATGACTGGAATTTAACTGAACTTAAAAAGTACAAGAACGGAAATTTTAAAGGTCAATTCAATTTACCTGTAGATAATGAATACCAGTTTAAATACAAAGTAGATGGGGAGTGGGTAAACGATGCTGAAGCAGATGCTTATAAATGGAATGATTTTGCAGCATCAGACAATAGTGTGGTGATCGTTTAGAGGATTATTCAGTCACCTTTACGCCTTTCCAAAAAGCCACGTGATTTTCAATTGGCTTGGCGGCGTAACTGGCTTCCGGATAATACCAGGCGGCATTTTCATTTTTTTCGCCATCAACTTCTATATGGAAATAAGAGGCTTTGCCTTTCCACGGGCAGCGTGTATGCTCATCGCTGGATTTAAAGTATTGCTTCTTTATATCCTCCTGTGGGAAATAATGATTGTTTTCTACGATCTTGGTATTGTTGCTTTCTGCGATCACTTGATTGTTCCAGATAGCTTTCATTTATAAAATATTAGAAGTTACTTTCTTCTAAAGATATAATTTTTGTAGCATTCTTCTCTGTCGCCAAAAGATTTCTCCACTTTAAGTCCGGCTTCATCCGCTAACCAGCGCACCACAGAGTCATCGTATTTTTGAGATATTTCAGTATGGATGGTTTCCCAGGCATCAAAACTGATTTCCAATCCAAGTTTTTTGATGTTGATTTGTTGCTGCTCTTTGCTAACGAGGAAGCTTTTGGCAGTGCCAGTTTCCGGATCGTAGGATTCCCAATGGAGAAATTTATCAGTGTCAAATTCTCCCTCCAGTTCCCGGTTGATTCTTACCAGTAAATTCTTGTTGAATTCCTCTGTGATCCCAGCTGGATCATTATAAGCATCAAGGATGGTTTGTGGATTCTTTTTCTGATCAAATCCCATGAAAAGCATATCATCATCGCTCATAGCCTGCGCGATATTTTCAAGAAAATCTACCGCTTCCTTATGGGAAAGATTTCCAATGTTACTTCCCAGGAAAATGATAACCTTTTTACGCGTGTTATATTCTGAAAGTTTTTCCAGGGTTTTAAAATAAGTCCCTTCCTGGATGTTCACATTCACTTCTGGAATTTCGCTTTTTAAAGCTTCTTCCAGTTCTTCCAACACATTTCTACTGATATCGATAGGCAAATAATCGAATTGATAACCTTTTGATACCATTTCCTTCAATAGTATCTTGGTTTTTTTACCATCCCCAGCTCCAAGTTCAATGAGGTCAAAACCAGCATCGCTGCTAAAAGATTTTGAGATGCTTTCTGCATTCAATTTCAGGATATCAAATTCACAAGATGTAAGATAATATTCAGGCATTTCCATTATTTTCTGGAAAAGCTTATCTCCATTTTTGTCATAAATATACTTGGATAGAAGATATTTTGGATAGGACGTCAATCCCTTATACGTGTCTTCAGCAAAGGCCGATTCAAATATTGTTTCCGGTGGGTTTTTCATATAAATTTATTTGACCAGTCTAAAGCCCGTAAATTGCCATCTTAATTGCGGATGGAAAAAATTTCTGTATGTATGTCTGGTGTGGTTCCTGGAGGTTGCTACAGAACCTCCTCTTAATACTTTTTGATTCACCATGAATTTGCCATTGTATTCTCCAAGAGCTCCTTCAGGTTTTTTATAATCGGGATAAGGAGAATATGCACTTTCTGTCCATTCCCATCGACTTCCCCAGGCAAATTCTTCCTGCGCAGTTTCCCATTCAGCTTCCGTAGGCAAACGCATTCCTTTCCATTGCGCGTATGCGAAAGCCTCGTAATACGAAATATGGGTGACCGGTGCTTTTAGGTCAATTTTCTTCAGCCCATTTAGGGTGTACTGATGCCATTTTCCATCAATTTTATGCCAGTACGCGGGAGATTTGATGTTATACTGCTCTAACCAATCCCAGGCTTCGGCATGCCATAGAAGCACATCGTCATAACCTCCATCTTCCATAAATTCAACGAATTCCTGATTGGTAACAAGCTTATTAGAAATACTAAAATCACACAGGTATTCTTTGTGGACACCCTTTTCATTATCATAACAAAAATCATCCGACTTATGGCCAATTTCATAGATTCCTTCGGAAATGTCTATCCATTCTCTATCAAAATCTTCGATAAGATTTTCCTGGAATTCATCATTATATTTAGGGAATAAAGGATTGTTTCCGAGAATATATTTGATGTCGGTATACAAAAGTTCCTGATGCTGCTTTTCATGATGACAACCAATCTCAACAACTTCCAGGATATTTTTATCCAGCTCATTCTCGTTAAGAAACTTCAGCATCTCTTTGGTAACATATTCCCTGAATTTATAGATCCAGGCAACGGTTGGCCTTGATAAATTACCTCTGTTAGTTCTTATCACTTTTTCGCCGACACTTTCATAATAGCTATTGAAAACGTAGGCAGTATTCTTATCGAATAGCTTGTGATCTTTTGCATATTCCTTTAGAACAAATTCCTCAAAGAACCAGGTAGTATGACCAAGGTGCCATTTTGGTGGAGATACATTTTCAACAGGTTGTACCACATAATCTTCAGTCTCCAGAAAGGAGCAAATCTTTTCCGAATCAGACCTGGTTTCTTTAAATAATTGAATGAGATTTTCCTGTGAAAGCATAAAAAAAGAGTGATACTTTAGGGTATCACTCAAATTTACAATTTTTTAAAAATGACTTTGCCAATCAGTCGTTAAGGTGGAGTTAAAGTATTATCGGCTGCTCCTACCAATAACAATTGGTAATTGGTAGCTCACCGCAACTGGTTTATCATTAAAATTTGCCGGTTGCATTCTATTGATCTCCTTAACCACTCTTATTGCTTCTTCATTCATTAATTCAGTATCTCCGGTAGCTTTAATATCCCTGATTTCGCCATTTTCATCAATCACAAAACTAACGGTAGTTTTAAAAATGTTCTGACTTCCTTTTAAATTCAATACTAATCGGGTATCAAAATGTGAATTTACATATCTGGAAATCGATTCAGATAAACATTTCTTTTTATCACTTTCATTTACGCATTTTGAAGGGATGGGAGGAGTGTCTACCAGGTTCAATTTCATAACGCCAGGCACTCTATTCAGTAAAATTTGAATGTTAGTCATCACATTCATAGGTTTACCATCCTGATAACCTGGTTTAAACTGCGGAAGGGATTGCAAAATGCGTTCAGCCTCTTGTTTAACCACATCGTTTTCCGTTTGAACTGACGACCATCTTAACTTACCGCTGGTTCCAATTATTAACTTAAAATTGATTGCTGGACTAGCAAGAGAATCTGGTATAACTTCATAATCAAAATTATCTTTTATGAAATTGATCAGTGATGCTTTGGAGCAATTACTGGAAGAATCCGCATTTTCGCAACCAGAAAAAATGGGAGGTGATTGAATGTCCTTCCATGAAATTAAATCATTTGATCCTTGAGATCTGGCTACAGTATTACTTAATATTAAAAATAAAAATATGCTGACTATTCTCATTCTAAAATGTCAAAGGAATGGTGTACTTGATAGACTTGGCTTTACCACCTAGCTTTCCCGGAGTCATTGGTGGGATGGATTCCATCAGTCTTTTTGCCTCCGCTTTTAATTCAGGATATTTGCTGTCTACAGAGTTTACCACAACTTTTCCTTTTTCATTCACTTCCATTTTTACAATGGCCTTACCACGAATCCATTCTCCCTTAGAGTTCTTTGAGTATTTGATGTTTTCTTTAATATGCTGCATTAGCATTTTATTAAAACAGGATTTTTTATCTGAACTGTCTTCGCAACCATTCCAAACCGGAGCGGTTTCCTTCATGCTTACAGTATTCCCTTTTACACTAACGTCATCCTGTGCAAAAGAACTAAGTCCTGCAAACATGAATGCGATGATTAATAACTTCTTCATGGTTTATCTTATTTTAATTAGAAATTGAATGGAACCGTAAAGGTTCTTGAGTCTGCTTCACCATTCAGGGTTCCAGGTTGCATTTTAGGAATTTTCATGATCATTTCCCTCGCAGCTTTTTTAACCTGTGGTTCGTCGCCTTCTATAGAATTTACAACAACCTCGCCATTTTCATCTATGGCAAAGGAAATTGTCACTTTTCCTCTGATGTATTCACCGGCATCGTTTTGAGGATATTCATAATTTTCACTTACATGTTGGGAAAGTTTCTGGTTAAAACATTTTTTTACGTCTTCGCTGTTTTCGCAGCCAGGCCAAACAGGTGATGTTTGCTGAGCATTAGAAAGTGCAACGCCTCCAAGTAAAAAACATGTGATAACAATTAACTTCTTCATAATAATTTAAAATTTTTATAGGGTTAAACTAGACCGCAACCTTGGCTTTTATGCCTGGATGCGGATCGTAATTCTCCAATATAAAATCTTCAAACTTAAAATCAAAAATATCTTTTACCTCAGGATTGATCTTCATGGTTGGAAGCGGTCTGGGCTCTCGACTTAACTGAAGTTCGACCTGTTCCATATGATTGCTGTAAATATGTGCGTCGCCAAAAGTATGTATAAAGTCGCCAGGTTTATATCCGCAAACCTGGGCCATCATCATAGTTAACAAAGCATAGGAAGCTATATTGAAAGGTACTCCAAGAAAGATATCGGCACTTCTTTGGTATAATTGACAGGATAATTTCCCATCGGCTACGTAGAACTGAAAAAATGCATGACAGGGGGGAAGTGCCGCTTTTCCATTTGCAACATTTTCTGAAAATGAAACCGAAGTATCCGGTAGAACTGAAGGGTTCCACGCAGAAACCAGCATTCTTCTACTATTCGGGTTATTTTTTAAAGTATGTACGATCTCTTTGATCTGGTCTATTTCTTCGCTATTCCAGTTTCTCCATTGATGACCGTAAACCGGTCCCAAATTTCCATTTTCATCTGCCCATTCATTCCAGATGCGTACACCATTTTCTTTTAGATATTCGATGTTAGTATCTCCCTTAAGAAACCAAAGCAGTTCATAGATAATTGATTTTAAATGCAATTTTTTGGTAGTTACCATTGGAAAACCTTCGCTCAGGTCAAATCTCATCTGGTATCCAAATACGCTTTTTGTTCCTGTGCCGGTACGGTCTCCTTTCTGTGCGCCGTGTTCTAAAACATGTTTAAGGAGATCATGATATTGTTTCATAGGAGATAATTTTATCGGAAATACTTCAGGTTTAATTCCAATAAAAATAACAAAATGAGTAAAAATTACGGTGAGATTTTAAACTGAATAGAGAAGAGTTATCAACTTTGTATCAACTAATCTTCAGCTTTGTCTACAGCACAATGATCTGCATGCCAGGCGTTTCTTTCTCCCATCGGTTTTTCAGCTCCAATGGTAGTATCATATCGGGTCTGGTGTTCCATTTCAGAATTGATCTCTGCACCCATTAAAACAATAAAGGCCGTAAGGAATAACCAAAGCATTAGAATCGCGACTGCAGCGAAACTTCCGTAAAGATCATCGTAACTTCCAAAATTACTTACATACCAGGAAAACGCCATCGAGCCAGCGAGCCATAGAATCGTACCGAGAATTGCGCCCCAGCTAACCCACCTAAATCTTGGACTTCGTCTGTTTGGAGCGATCTTATAGACCATGCTTAAGGTTGAAATCAAAATAACTCCCAGGATCACCCATCTAAACCAGGTAAGAACATCTTCAATTTCAGTAGTGAAACCGAGTTTATCTATCAATAATGGGAAAAAGATGACGATCAGTAAACTAATCAATCCTAAAACAAGTCCGCATAAGGTGAACAGTAAAGTGATGAGGTTTTTCTTAAAAATGTTCCTATTTTCAATTTCATCGTAGGCGATATTGACTCCCTGGAAAAGGGCATTAGTTCCTTTGTTCGCACTCCAGATACTGATGAGGATACTTATGAACAATCCCCAGCCTATTTCCTTGCGGGTTTGCTGAATTACCGGACTTAAAATGTCACTGATCATCCCGAAGGCTTTTTCGGGAAGAATTAAATTTAATCTTGAGATCTGTTCCTGTATTTGGGAAGGTTCAAGTACCAGGCTGTAGATGGAGATCGCGGCAACGATGGTAGGGAAAATCGATAAAAAGAAATAGAATGCCACTCCGGCAGAAACTATTTGAACGTGATCAACTTTCATTTCATGCCATACCCGTTTGCCAATATCTATCCATCCTTTTAGAGGGATATGATGAGGCCACTGGGCTTCTTCCCCGCGATATACAGATTTAGTTTTTTTCTGGCTCATTTACATCTGGTGATTCGTTACCAATACAGCCGGTTCTAATAATAACCGAAAGGCAATTTAGAATTTATAACTCACCTGAAAGAAAATGAAATTAGAAAGTTTTCTAAAAACTGAGACTTGTGATACTATCCGATGATCATTCCGGCGATAGTCGCAGAAAGCAATGAGGCCAATGTACCACCAATAAGAGCTTTCATTCCAAATTCTGATAAGGTCTTTCGCTGTCCGGGCGCTAATGAACCAATTCCACCAATTTGAATACCAATGGATGCAAAATTTGCAAATCCGCAGAGCATATAAGTGGCCATGATCACAGATTTTTCATAATTCAGGCTCAATGCATTGGCCGGGTTTTTAAGATCTGCAAGTTGTACATAACCAACAAATTCACTGGCGGCAAGCTTGATACCTAATAATTGTCCCATCAGCATCATGTCTTCTTTCGCTACACCAATTAGCCACATAAGGGGAGCGAAAATGATCCCTAAAATTGATTCCAGGGAGAATTTTGAATAGGGGGTATATTCAGCCATAACACTGTTCAGTGTGGTAATAGCTCCTACTTTTCCAAGAATGAAGTTGATCATCGCTATAAAGGCGATAAACACCAATAACATTGCTGCTACATTGGCGGCAAGTTTTAAACCTTCAGTTGTTCCATTGGCAATCGCATCGAGAATATTGGATCCTATTTTTTCAGAAGAAACTTCCACATCAGTATTTACAGATTCCTGTTGTGGATAGAGAATTTTAGAAATTACGATCGCACCCGGAGCAGCCATTACTGAAGCGGCCAGAAGGTGTTTCGCAAACTGTAATCTAAGTTCTGGATCATCTCCTCCTAAAAATCCAATATAGGCTGCGAGTACACCACCGGCAACAGTGGCCATTCCACCAACCATCACCAAAAGAATTTCAGACCTTGTCATTCTTTCCAGGTATGCTTTGATCATTAAGGGCGCCTCTGTTTGTCCTAGGAAAATGTTTCCAGCAACACTCAAACTTTCCGGTCCTGAAATGCCTAGCAATTTGGTTAAAATCCAGGCCATACCTTTTACGACGATCTGGATTACTCCAAGGTAAAATAATACCGAAGTTAAGGCTGAGAAAAAGATTATTGTTGGCAGCACCTGGAATAAAAATATAAATCCAAAGCTGTCTACATCCATCATTCCACCGAGTAGAAATTCACTACCGGCGGCGGTAAATTCGAGGATTTTTACAAAAATGTTTCCTACAAATTCAAAAATTTTCTGAACAATAGTGATCTTCAAAACTCCAATGGCAAGCAATAATTGCGCTGCCAGTCCTATACCTACGGTTTTCCAGTTAACCGCTCTACGGTTACTACTGAAAAGAAAGGCGATTAGGATCAATGAAAGCATTCCTATTCCTCCACGAACGATACTTGAAGTGCTGATTCCAGCACTTGGGATCATTTCTTTGGCAGTTTCAGCAGGAATAACTTCAGAGGCTTCCTGATCTTCTGCATTTAGCGAGTATTGAGAATCCCCAGATGAAACGATCATATTAGAATCTGAAAGTTCAGAAACTCTTAGGTTTTGAATGGTATCCTTTGGGCTGTTATAAAAAAGTACCAGCAGGTTATTCTGATACAGATAATCACCTTTGGCTATCGTGTCACCTCCTTTTTCAGCAAGAAAAGTGAATTGACCTTCATTAAAATTTATATGTTCTGCCTCGCCAAAGATGGATTCCTGGCTTAGGCCTTCTGCGGAAGTATCGAGTTGCCAGTTTTTGGAGATTGTTTGTGAGGAGGCTGATGTAATAGAAAATACGATCAGGAATAGGCAACACCAGATTTTGTTCATTTCGGGTTATTTTCTTTTGGAAATTTCGTCCCTTAAGCGGGCGGCTTTTTCGTAATCTTCATGGCTAACAGCCTGGGAAAGTAATTCTTTCAATTCTTCCAGCGACATTTTTTTGTAATCTGTAGAATCGTCAGACGGTAATTCAATTTCCTCTTTCAGAAGTTCCTCTTCAATAATCTCTTCCTCTTCTTTTTCTTCCTGTTCACGCTGCTTTTCATCGGCTTTCAGGTAGATACCGGCTTTGTCCAGAATATTCTTGTAAGTAAATATAGGCGCGTCAAATCTCAGGGCCAATGCAATGGCATCACTGGTTCTTGCATCTATAATTTCTTCAACACCCTCTCTTTCACAGATGAGGCTGGAATAGAAAACGCCGTCTACCAGTTTATGAATAATTACCTGCTTCACCACAATGCCAAATCTATCTGAAAAATTCTTGAAAAGGTCGTGGGTGAGAGGTCTTGGAGGTTTTATCTCCTTTTCCAGGGCTATTGCAATTGATTGTGCTTCAAATGCCCCGATCACAATAGGCAACTTGCGTTCACCCCCAACTTCGTTGAGGATCAATGCGTAAGCTCCGTTTTGTGTTTGACTATAAGATATACCTTTTATATTCAGTCGCACTAAACTCATACTTCAGTAAAATTAAAAAGGCTGTCTAAAATAAGGACATTTACCAAATTTAGACAGCCCCTTAATGGGTCGCAATTTATGAAAATTATGCGTTTTTCTCTTTAAATTCCTTCAATTTTTCATTTAGCTTAGGTACTACTTCAAAGGCATCTCCAACCACTCCATAATCTGCAGCCTTAAAGAAAGGTGCTTCTGGATCATTGTTAATTACCACTTTAGTTTTAGCGGCATTGATCCCGGCAAGGTGCTGGATCGCTCCTGAAATTCCTACAGCGATATAAAGATTGGAAGCAACAGGCTTTCCTGTTTGTCCTACGTGTTCACTATGGGGTCTCCATCCCATATCACTTACAGGTTTGGAACATGCGGTTGCAGCCCCAAGAATATCTGCCATTTCTTCAATCATTCCCCAGTTTTCCGGTCCTTTAAGACCACGACCACCGGATACAACTACTTCAGCATCTGCGATAGTCACCTTATCTGTGGCTTTGTCTACAGATTCTACATTCACTGAAAAATCTTCTTCCGTTAGATTAGGACTAAACTCCTCTTCAGTTGCTGAACCTTGAGATTCTTTTAATCCGTAGGCGTTTTTAGAAAGTCCGATAATTTTTACATCGGTAGTAATTTTCGTGATATTGAAAGCTTTATTTGTAAAAGCGGTTCTTTTCACGGTAAATGGATCTGTACTTTCCGGTAGTTCAACTACATTAGAAGCATATCCCGCTTCAAGCTGAACTGCCAATAATGGAGCTAAATATTTACTGTCTGCGCTCTGGCTCAATACTACAACTTTTGATCCTTCTTTTTCAGCAGCTTGCTTTACAGCATCTGAAAAAGCTTCAGCATTGAAATTCTTTAATTTATCGTTCTTTACGTTTAGGACTTTTTCTACTCCATAGTTTCCTAGTTCAGAAACATCTCCGGCATTAAATACGATTGCTGTAACAGATGTTCCCATCTTATCAGCAACTCCTTTTGCATAAGAAGCGACCTCGTAGGAAGCTTTCTTAAATTTTCCTTCTTCTGATTCTATATATACTAAAACTGACATTTTCTTTTGATTTTAAATTTTGAAATTCTTTTTGATCCGATGGAATTAGATTAGATCGCTTTTGCTTCGTTGTGCAATAGGTCAATCAATTCATCCAGATTTTCAGGATCAATAAGTTTAACTTCTCCTTTTGGAGCAGGCTTTTCAAATTTCACTGCTTCAGTCTTAACTGAAGTGTCAGCAGGTTCCATTACATTCAATGGTTTCTTACGAGCCTGCATAATTCCTCTCATGTTAGGAATACGAAGATCGCTTTCTTCAACAAGTCCTTTTTGTCCACCAATTACAAGTGGAAGAGAAGTAGATAAAGTTTCTTTACCACCATCTATCTCACGAGTTGCTTTGGCTTTCTCACCATCGATTTCCAGGCTTATGCAGTTATTGATAAAATTAGCTTTGATTAGTTGTGCTAACATTCCGGGTACCATTCCGCCATTGTAATCTATAGACTCTCTTCCGGCAATTACAAGATCATAACTACCTTCTTCAACTACTTTGGCAAGTTCCTTAGCAACCTGATAACCATCAGTTGCCGGAGTATTTACTCTAATGGCACTATCTGCACCAATTGCAAGAGCTTTCCTAAGAGTAGGTTCGGTTTCAGCACCACCAACATTTACAACATCTACGCTCGCGCCTTGCTTCTCTTTAAACCACATCGCTCTAGTAAGACCAAATTCATCATTAGGGTTAATTACGAATTGAACACCATTTGTATCGAATTTGGTGTCTCCATCAGTGAAATTGATTTTCGATGTAGTGTCAGGCACGTGACTAATACATACTAAGATTTTCATATATAAAGTTCTTTTTTTAATAAAACGTTTTCGTTGACGAAGGTAAATAATTTTAATCAAAAAAAGCTATGCATGCATAATAAAATTAGTATAAAATGCAGGCCCTATTTTAAGGTATTATTAGGTTTTGTTGACTTCAGGTATGGATATTTCAATTTATTGTGTAAAAATATATGATTTCTTATTTCTAGTTTTAAATAGAATTCCAGATTGGGATACTTACGAAAATTTTAATCGGCAAATATGGTATATACATTAATGAATTACTATTTTTGCCTTGCAGGAATAAAAAACAATATATTATATAATGAGGACAATTCAATTTAGAGAAGCCGTTGCCGAGGCTATGAGCGAAGAAATGCGTCGCGATGACAGCATCTACTTAATGGGAGAGGAAGTAGCCGAATATAACGGGGCGTATAAAGCTTCAAAAGGAATGCTTGACGAATTTGGTCCTGATAGAGTTATCGATACGCCAATTGCTGAACTTGGTTTTGCAGGTATTGGAGTAGGTTCTGCCATGAACGGTAACAGACCTATCATTGAGTTCATGACTTTCAACTTTTCTCTGGTTGGAATTGACCAGATCATAAATAACGCCGCAAAGATGAGACAGATGAGCGGTGGACAATTTAATATTCCAATCGTTTTTCGTGGGCCAACAGGTTCTGCGGGTCAGCTTGGAGCTACTCACTCACAGGCATTTGAAAGCTGGTATGCAAATACTCCAGGTCTTAAGGTGATCGTTCCTTCTAATCCATATGATGCGAAAGGACTTCTTAAAGCTGCCATACGTGATGACGATCCAGTAATTTTTATGGAAAGCGAGCAGATGTATGGAGATAAAGGTGAAGTGCCAGAAGATGAATACCTGATCGAAATTGGGAAAGCAGACATCAAAAGAGAAGGAACCGATGTAACGATCGTTTCCTTTGGTAAGATCATCAAAGAGGCATATAAAGCTGCTGAGCAATTAGCTGAAGAAGATATTTCCTGCGAGATCATCGATCTTAGAACGGTTCGTCCTATGGATCATGATGCAATCCTGGAATCTGTAAAGAAAACAAATAGGTTAGTGATTCTTGAAGAGGCGTGGCCATTCGGTAACGTTGCTACAGAGATCACTTATCAGGTGCAATCTAAAGCATTCGATTACCTGGATGCTCCGATTGTGAAACTTAATACTGCCGACACTCCGGCACCATATTCACCGGGTCTTCTTAAGGAATGGCTTCCAAATAGTGAAGATGTTGTTAAAGCTGTGAAAAAGGTAATGTATAAGTAACCTTAATCAACTTATCTTTGAAACTTCATCTTTTAGATGAAGTTTTTTTTTATCCAATAATGAGCAAACAAGCCTACTTTTTATTCATATTCCTTATCGGTATCAATTTTCTACAAGCTCAGACTAAAGTGGGCGGTGTGGTAAATGATGATGCAGGAAAGACCGTTCCCTTCGCTAATGTTGTTTTTGCGAATTCGTCGGAAGGAACCACCACCAATGAAGATGGTGAATTCTATCTTCAGTCAGCTGCTGATTTTGATACGATCGTGATTTCATTCATCGGTTATAAAACCCTTAGAGTGCCTTTAAAATCTTCCGTGAATCTTGATATGGAGATCATGCTGGAACAGGAAGCTTCCAGCCTGGATGAAGTGGTGATCTATCGCGGAAAGACTTCTAAAAAAAATAATCCGGCTATAGATATTCTGAAAAAGGTTTGGGAAAACAGGAGAAGTAACGGAGTTAATGCATTTGAACAGTATTCTTATAAAGAATATGAAAAGCTGGAATTTGATATCAATACCATAGACAGTACGCTTATAGAAAGCAGGATCTTTAACGGGATGGAATTCATATTTGATTATGCAGATACCAATCGCGTTACTGGAAAGACCTATCTACCTATGTTCATCAACGAGTCCATCACAAAAGTATATGGCGATAATGAGCTGAACCAGGAAAAAGAGGTTTTGCTTGGGAACAAGAATTCAGGATTCAGTCAGAATAGAAATCTTATCGATTATGTGAAGGATATATATGATGACTATGACATTTACAAGAATTACATAAAATTCTTCGATAAGAGTTTTGTGAGTCCAATCTCCACTACCGGGATAGATACTTATAACTATGTATTGTCTGATAGTGCTTATGTAGATAATAAATGGTGTTATAATATTGTCTATTATCCCAGAAGGGAAAATGAACTTACTTTCAAAGGTGATTTTTGGGTGAATGATACCACCTGGGCCGTAAAAAATATCAACCTCGAAACAACCAAAGATGTCAACATCAACTGGATCAAACAAGTTTATATAGAGCAGGATTTTAAAGTTCTGAATGATTCAGTTTTTCTTATTACAAAAGATTTCTTCATGGCAGATTTCGGTCTGAATAAAAAGAAATCCAGTCGTGGTATTTATGCCAAGCGAACCCTGTTATATGATGAATACGAATTCAATAAGGAAAAGCCGTCGTCATTTTATCAGCAACCGGTTTATAATCCGCAGGCTGAAGCATATAACAAAAGCGAAGAGTTTTGGGCTGAAAATCGTATGGAGCGATTGAATGAAGATGAAGAAGGCATTTATGTTATGTTAGATAGTCTAACCAAAACCAAAGCCTTTAATAGATTATATAATATCGCCACGATCGCGCAATCTGGTTATGTGGAATTTGATGGATGGGATTATGGGCCTATTTATTCAACGTTCGGATTTAACGATGTTGAAGGCGTAAGAACCAGGTTTGGTGGTAGAACCTATTTTGGGCAGAATGATCCCTGGAGAATTGAGGCTTATGGAGCCTATGGATTTAAGGATAATAAATTCAAATACGGAATTTCAGGTAAGGTGTTGTTAGATCATAATTCCCGGTTGATATTAACCGGGGGAAACAGGAGGGATGTTGAACAGTTGGGAACGAGCCTTACCAATTCAACAGATGTTTTGGGAAGAAGTCTCGCCTCTTCATCATTGCTGAATGTGGGAGATAATGACAAATTAAGTTCTATAAATCTCAGCGTTTTTGCTATTGAAATGGAACCTTTAAAGAATTTCAAGGTTAGAGTAGGAGCAAATTACAGGGTTTTAAAACCTGCTTCACCACAGTTTAGCCTGGATTATTACGTGGATGAAGAAAGAACCATTATCGATTCTGAAATAAATCAAACTGAACTTTCAACCATTCTAACTTGGACACCGGGAAGAAAGGTCTCTGGTTTTGGCGTGGAGAGAAATGTCGTTAATGAAGAAGACTTTCCAACTCTGTTCCTGAATTATAGTTTAGGCGTAAAAGATGTCTTTAAGAGTGATTTCGAATACAAGAAACTTCAGTTCTTTTACAACCAGCCGCTTCTGGTTGGTGGTTTTGGTAGATCAAACGTGAGTCTGGAAGCAGGTAAAACGTTTGGTGCAGTTCCTCTTGGACTGTTAAGCGTGGTTCCCGGGAATCAGACATATTTCGCACTTTACAATACCTTCCCAACCCTGGATTTCTATGAATTCGTGACTGATTCTTATTCGGCCATCCATATTGATCATAACTTTAATGGAAGGCTTTTTTCCCGAATTCCACTATTGAGGGATTTAAACCTAAGGGAGCTTATAGGTTTCAGAGCGGTTTATGGAGATATTTCTCAGGAAAGTAAAGATATTGACGCATCCGGCTTACCGCTTATCGCGCCAGATTCAGATCCTTTTTATGAGTATAGCGTGGGTATAGGAAACATTTTGAAAGTTATGCGTTTTGATGTGCATTTTAGAGGTAATTATTTTGACAATCCCGATGCAAGATCCATGGCTTTTACAATAGATTTCGGATTTCACTTTTAGTTAAGGAATTAAATATCAGAATTAACTATATTTGCAGCCCTTAATTTTAATGAAGAAAACAAATAAAAATGTCTGATACTTTTGATGTATTGATCGAGATCCCTAAAGGGAGTAGAAACAAATACGAATATGATTTTAAATTAAAGAAGGTTCGTTACGACAGGATGATCTTCTCTTCGATGATGTATCCTGCAGATTACGGGTTCATTCCCAATACCCTGGCGCTGGATGAAGATCCGCTTGATGTACTGGTACTGGTTTCTGAACCTACTTTTCCTGGTATTGTGATGGAAGTTAAACCTATCGGTGTATTCCACATGGCTGACGAAAAAGGTCCTGATGAAAAAATTATCTGTGTACCGGTTTCAGATCCTATCTGGAACAGATTGAACGACCTTAAAGAATTGAATGGTCACATGATCAAAGAGATCGAACATTTCTTCAAAGTATATAAGGATCTTGAAAAGAAAAAAGTAGATACCGGTGATTTTGGAGATGCTGAAGAAGCTCGCGAGATCATCAAACAATGTGTGGAACGTTTTGAGAACTATGAGGGTGATAAATCCCGCTTTGGTATATAATCCTAAATATTTTCCATATATATTGAGATATTAAAAGCAATAACCTTAAAAAGTTATTGCTTTTTTAATTATTGCTGAATTTACTACATTAGCTGGCATTAATAAATAATTAACAAATTAACCTAGCTAAAATATGGAAGCAATAATGATTTATATGCCTGCTGTGCTGGCGATAATCGGACTCATTTATATGTGGGTCAAAAGATCCTGGGTGATGAAACAGGATTCCGGTGACGGAAAAATGAAAGAAATCTCATCTCATATCTATGAAGGCGCTCTTGCCTTTTTAAAAGCAGAATATAAATTATTAACTCTATTTGTGATCGGTGCGAGTATTGCTCTTGCCGCAATCGCCTATTTCGTTCCAACCACACATTACCTTATTATTGTCGCATTTATCTTCGGAGCATTTTTCTCTGCACTTGCCGGGAATATGGGAATGAAGATCGCAACCCAGACAAATGTTAGAACTACCCAGGCAGCCAGAACCAGTCTGCCAAAAGCACTAAATGTTTCTTTTGGAGGAGGAACCGTTATGGGACTCGGAGTTGCCGGCCTGGCAGTTTTAGGTCTTACCGGATTCTTTATTCTTTTCTTCCATTATTTCATGGGTGGAGAATGGACAAATACGGAACAGATGACCATCGTTCTGGAAACTCTGGCAGGATTTTCACTGGGTGCAGAATCTATAGCGCTGTTCGCTCGTGTTGGAGGAGGAATCTATACGAAAGCAGCCGATGTTGGTGCCGACCTTGTTGGAAAAGTGGAAGCTGGAATTCCTGAGGATGATCCTCGTAACCCGGCCACTATTGCCGATAACGTTGGTGATAACGTTGGGGACGTTGCTGGGATGGGAGCCGACCTTTTTGGTAGTTATGTAGCTACCGTACTTGCCGCCATGGTTCTGGGGAATTATATCATCGAAGATATGGGAGGTGATATCACTTCTGAAGGATTCGGAGGAATTGGACCCATACTTTTACCAATGGCCATTGCAGGAGCTGGAATAATTATATCAATTATTGGTACGCTGTTGGTGAGAATCAGCTCTAATGATGCTAAAGAAAATGAAGTTCAGAAAGCCTTGAATATTGGTAACTGGGTTTCTATTATTCTTGTGGCGATCGCCAGTTATTTTCTGGTGACCTGGATGTTGCCTGCAGAGCCTATGACTATGGGATTCTTTGTGGGAGGCCAGGAAGGTTTTGAAATGGTATCCATAAGTTCCCTGAATGTTTTTTATGCGTCTCTTGTAGGTATTATCGTTGGAGGTGTGATCTCTGCGGTAACTGAATATTACACGGGACTTGGCAAAAAACCTGTACTTGGGATCGTTCAGAATTCCAGCACCGGGGCTGCAACAAATATTATTGCCGGACTTTCAACCGGGATGATCTCAACATTCTTTTCAATTCTACTATTTGCTATTGCTATTTGGGCATCGTATGCTTTTGCAGGATTCTACGGAGTTGCTTTAGCTGCTTCTGCTATGATGGCTACAACCGCAATGCAATTAGCGATCGATGCTTTTGGGCCAATCGCTGATAACGCCGGAGGAATTGCTGAAATGAGTGAACTACCTTCAGAAGTACGTGAGAGAACTGATATTCTTGACTCTGTTGGAAATACAACTGCCGCAACGGGTAAAGGTTTTGCGATCGCTTCGGCAGCATTAACCTCGCTGGCACTTTTCGCTGCTTATGTGACATTTACGGGAATAGACGGAATTAACATATTCAAAGCTCCAGTATTAGCGATGCTATTCGTGGGGGGAATGGTTCCTGTTGTATTTTCAGCCTTGGCAATGAGTTCAGTGGGGAAGGCCGCCATGCAAATGGTGAGGGAAGTAAGAAGGCAGTTTAAAGAAATTCCAGGTATCATGGAAGGAACCGGAAAACCACAATATGATAAGTGTGTGGCGATCTCTACTGAAGCTGCTTTAAAAGAGATGTTATTACCCGGAGTTATCACGATCGGATTTCCAATTTTGATCGCTTTCCTGCCGATGATCTTTGGATATGATAATGTATTGATTGCTGAAATGCTTGGAGGTTATATGGCTGGGGTAACCGTTAGCGGTGTACTTTGGGCTATTTTCCAGAATAATGCCGGTGGAGCCTGGGATAACGCGAAAAAATCATTCGAAGCTGGTGTAATGATCAACGGTGAAATGACCTACAAAGGTTCTGATGCGCATAAAGCTGCAGTAACTGGTGATACGGTGGGAGATCCGTTCAAGGATACTTCCGGACCATCGATGAATATCCTGATTAAACTAACCTGTTTGATAGGTCTTGTGATTGCACCAATACTTGGGGGGCATACAGAAAGTGATATTCCGAATCAGGAAGAAACTGCGATGGTCAGTAATTCTGATGCTCAAATGATCTCTAAGGAGGTGAAAATGGAGAAAAATACCGAAGATGATTTTGTTACTGCTTATGTGGTGGTAACGAAATATGAAAATGGTGAAGAAGTAACTGAAACTTTCGAATTTGAAGGAACAGAATTAGAAGTTCGAAATAAAGTAGATGAAATCAAATAATCTATTTTCTGAAATTGTAAAAAAACCTCTGCAAACTTGCAGAGGTTTTTTTTATGCTATAGGAAATTTCATTACTCCTGAAGAGTTCATGTCATTCAGATATTTCTTTATTCCGTGTTTATGAGCAAGAATTAATTCCCTTACTAGCGCATGACTGGTTTTAGATAAATATTTATTGTATTTCCGAAAAGCCTTCCATTCTCTCTTATGGATATCGGCAAACCTGTTCGTAAGCTTATACTTCATATAGAATTTGGACAGTTCACATTTCTTCCTTTTGTAAAATGAAAGAACACTTTGATCATTCAAAGGTGATATTTCCTTTTTTAGGCATTCGATGGATTCTTCAATTTCAATAAGAAAATCCAGTTTCTGTTCATATAGCTTCCGATAGAAATTCTTTAGAAGAAGCCTTTTTTCATTTTCAGCAAATATCCTGTAGATGTAAGCACTCTTATGATTGTGAACTCTTAATTTTTCCAGTAATTTCAAGGTCTTTTTCTTCTCTCCAACATGCATAATTCAGTCCTCCTTTTTTCTCTCTTCTAGATGATTTTCAAAATTCAAATTTATAGTCAGTTGTTCTTTGCAGCCACTTTTTTAACCTTATTAACGCTTAGTTATAAAATATTTTAGACACTTATATTTAGTATGGCCTAAACTGGCACTTAATTCAGGAGAGTAAGAAAAAGATTATCAATAAGTTCAGAATTTCATAAGGCTTATTAGATGAATTTTAATCGTTAATTTCTGGTTAATCAGCTGCCATTCAGGAAATTTAAATGTTTGAAATTGTAGATTTAAGATGAAATTTAAAATTGAAAAGTTATGGCGAAAGATCATGGACCCAGTATAAAGAATGATGAACAATATGAAGAACTTCTGGACCAGGGTATGAGTAAGCAAAAAGCAGCCAGGATCGCTAATGATCCCAATTCTGGTAAAAAAGGTGGAAAGGCTGAAAAATATGAAGAAAGAACCAAGGAAGAACTTTATCAAAAAGCGAAGGAGATTGGAATTGAAGGGAGAAGTAAAATGTCAAAAAAAGAGCTGATAAAAGCATTAAGGAATAATTAGAGGAACAAATTCCTGGGTAGTTATTAAATGTTTTATAAATCTTCCGCTTCAAATTAATGCTTTTCAGAAATAGAAGTAAATTGACTCCAAAGCTCATGTTTTAATGATAAAACGTTTAAAGAAGATCATTGGAAGATACCGTAATCTGGAACAGATTTATATAATTCCTTATCGCAGTTACGGTACTTTTTCCCATTTATATGTAAAAGGCAGGGCGCTTGATAATGAGCCTCTGAAAATTGTTAAAGAGCAATCTATTTACAGAACGATTAAAAATACCTGGAAGCAATTTGACAGTTTCGAGATTCCTGATGCTGATATTGAATTAAGAATTCCGGATAAGATTACCCTTAACGCCCAAACGAATGATGAAGGATATTTTCTTTTCGATAAAACTATCGAGGAAAACCTGTCTGAACACGCTTCTGAAGAAGGATGGGTAGATTATGAAATTTATTACCGGAGCGAGGTTGAAAAAAATACCGAATTGATCGCGAACCCGTTTCGTGGAGAATTTCTGGTCCCACAAAAGGATGCTGAATTTGGTGTCATCAGCGATATAGATGATACAATTTTACACACCGGCGTGACTTCGTTTTTAAAATGGCGCTTGCTGAAGAATTCTCTGCTTACCAATGCCTATAAAAGAATTCCTTTAAAAGATGCTCCAGATTTATATCAGAAATTACATAAAGGTAAAAGTGGAAAGAATAAGAATCCAATGTTCTACTTAAGTAACAGTCCATGGAATATGTATGAATACCTGAAATTGTTCTTAGGATATAATAAATTTCCCAAAGGGCCTATTCTTTTACGTGATCTAAGAACTCCTTTTGAAAGTACGCTGAAGCCTGAAAAACCCCATAAGCAAAAGGAGATCACGAACATTTTAAAAACTTATCCAGACCTTAAATTTATTTTGATCGGCGACAGTGGTGAACACGATGCGAGTATTTACACAGACATCGCGGCTCAGTATTCAGACAGGATTCTGGCTATCTATCTTCGAAGCGTCAAACATAAAAAAAGAATGGAGCGGGTGAGAAGTATTATTGATGAATTTGATTCGGTTCCGGTTTTACTTGCAGAAGACTCCAATGAAGCCGAAAAGCATGCACGGGAAAATGGTTTCATTCAGTAAAAGCGATCCTACTCAAAAATAAAAAATCCCGGCAAAACCGGGATTTTCAATATTTTAGATCAATTTTTTCTAACTAGGATCAATGCTTGTTCCAACAGCAGCTCTCTGGCTAGTCGGAGATTTTCTAGGCATTGTTCTGAAAATTTGGTCCCATAACGGGGAAGATACACCAAAAGCTCTATCTGGCTCTCTGTAATGGTGAATACTGTGGTGATGCCATAAGATCTTTAAAAAATTATCTGGCACTTTGAATGCGTGTACAGAATAATGCACCGCTAGATAACCAGCATATCCAATTAAAAATCCGGCAAGAAACCCAAATACATAATCACCAAGTACTGCACGATAAATGATAAACAACACTGTTGCAATGATCAGGCTCAAAAGCGGAGGCATGGCAAGTCTTGATTTATCCTTCGGATAATCATGATGTACTCCGTGCATGGTATAGGATATTTTCTGTTTTCTAGGCGATGTGGCAGGGATATGATACAGGTATCTGTGCATCACATACTCGATAAATGTAAAAAAGAACAGTCCCGCCAGGAACAATCCAATCATCGCCGGAGCTTCAAATCCTTTTTCTATGACTCCGTAGTAAACCAATGCGGCAGCGATCACTCCAAAAATGATCAGAGGTATAGAAATGTGGGTATGAGTTAGTTTTTCAAGTATAGGGTTGTCAAATAATTTTGGTGAACCCTTATGCTTAGGTCTTCTTAATTTTGTCGATTCCATTTTCTTTCTCCTTTAAAATAATCCGTGTAACTCTCCATCAATACGGTTGATAATATCTCCCAGGTCTTCTGGATTGTCCACAAAGTTAATATTATCTACATCAATAATCAGCAAATTACCTTTATCATAATCATGCACCCAGGCTTCGTAACGCTCGTTAAGCCTGCTTAAATAATCAATAGAGATCGTATTTTCATAATCTCTTCCGCGGCTATGAATTTGTGCAACAAGGTTAGGGATGCTACTTCTTAAATAAATAAGAAGATCTGGCCCCTGTACCACGCTTTCCATCAGGTCGAATAAAGATTTATAATTTTCAAAGTCCCTGTTCGTCATTAGGCCCATAGCATGGAGGTTAGGCGCGAAAATGTATGCATCCTCGTAGATAGTTCTATCCTGAATGATCTTTTTTCCACTTTCCCTGATCTGCAAAATCTGTCTGAACCTGCTATTCAAAAAATAGATCTGAAGGTTAAACGACCAGCGTTCCATTTTGTTGTAGAAGTCTTCCAGATATGGGTTTTCCAGAACATCTTCAAACTGAGGTTCCCAATTGTAATGTTTTGCGAGTAATCGTGTTAAAGTGGTTTTTCCTGCACCAATGTTTCCGGCTATGGCTACATGCATAATTTGATTTCTTAGGCTGAATTAAGGACTGTAAAGATAAAATAATTGAATTAATATGAGAGAAATACTACCCAGACTGAAGATATTTTTTTGTGAATCTGGGAAATTTGAAGTAGAGATGTATTAAACTATTCATATTCAAAAAATTATACATAAAATTGAGTCGTCGGAAGATAAAAATTAAAGTTTGAGAGCTAATGTGATAAGTGTGAAATTTAATAACTTCTAAACCGAAATAAGACTTTAGTTAACGGCTAAGAATTAAAGAAATCCTGAACGCATCCAGCGCACCTGGCATAGGTCCAGATACAATCTATAAGGTCTGTAAGCATATGGAAAAACAACCCAATACTTATTAACCTGATCACTTTCTGTTTTATAAATATCATTCCCAGAACATAGGCTGTGATTGCTAATTCTGAATGTAAGGGATGAAATCCAATTCCGCACCTTTCAGGATCAAAAATGGGGTCGGCAAGTAGATGATCAAGGTCAACCAGCATGGTAGCTGCCAAAATCAGCCAGTATTTGATCCAGTTATTTTTGTCGTAAGAATAGGCTATAGCGCCTATGACTAAAAAATGTAAAGAATAATGAACTACCTGTTGAATCACCAGCCTTATTTTGAATGGTCTGTATTGTCAGAATCGTCTGGTCTCAGTAATCTGTTAAGCTTTCTTTCAAGAGCTATATATCTCGAAATTCCAACGAGAAGAAAAACTACACAAATAATTAGAGATAGATAGCCAACCCACATAAGGCTTATTCCCTGGTAATCTTTAATTTGTAATAATGCGAGGCCGCTAATTAACAAATAAATAGAGGCGCGTATATATGAAAGCAGAGTTCTTTCATTCGCCAATTTGGTTCTTTCCAAAGCCAGATGTTCCCGAAGAAGCTTTTCATCAATAATTCTGGTCTTAAATGGATTGTGGAGTTTTACTTTTCTCATATTCAAAACGGAAAAAATATTGGGATCACAAATGATGCTGCCACCCAGATGATAAAGTTAAGAGGAGTTCCGAACTTTAAAAAATCTCTGAACCTGTAATTTCCGGGAGCATAAACCATAGTATTTACCGGGTAGCTAACCGGAGTCATAAAGGTAAGAGAACAGGCGAACATTACACCAATTAGAAACGGTTTTTCGCTCACCTGCATGGCAGCGGCAAGACTTATAACAATGGGCGTCATTAAGGCTGCCGCAGCTTTGCTCGATAAAACATTGGTGGAAAGAAAGGTAAAAAGAAAAATCAGACTCAGCGTCCATCTTGGATCCATCGTTCCTAAAGACTCATAAATATATTGCGAAATGATATCTGAGCCACCCGTTTTTTCCAGGGCTTTACCCATAGAAAGTACGCCGGCAATCATAAATATAACCTTCCATTCGATCGCCTCGTAAGCTTCCTGAGGTTTCAAAATGGTAAGAGTGACCAGCAGCAGACTTCCAACCATCGCGCTAATAAGAATGGAAGTAATATTAAAAGCTGCAGCGCTCACTACACCAATCACAATAAGTAGTGCTGGAACGGCCTTTTTGTAATCAACTCTTCTTCCCTGGTATTCTGAAAGAGTAACTATCAGTTTTTCTTTGGTTAATAAGGAAATAGCTTTTTCTGATGCGAATAAAAGCATCATATCTCCTTCCTTTAAAACCACGTGAGAGACATCTTCTGTGATCGTTTCCTTTCGATGCCTAATAGCAAGAACAGAAGCGTAATAAGTGCTTCTGAAATTTAATTGTTTGATCGATCTTTCCGCAAGCTCAGAACCATAGGGAATCATTACCTCGTAGATCTTCTTATCCTCGTTAGGCGTGTTATTCTTAGGCGAGATCTTATCATTGGGTGCGACATTATGAACATTTTCTTTATCGCCAATAACCTTAAGACCTTTTCTAACCTTCAATTTCGCCAGGTTCACTGGATCCACCAGAATTCTTATCAGGTCACTTTCTCGAAGAACAGTTTCTCCGTTAATTTCATAAACACGATAATGCTTCCGTTTAATTCTTAATATCTGAACCTTAAAATCATTTACCAGTTTAGATTCTGAAATGGAAACATCTACATCATCACTTTCTTTCAGAAGTTCAATTTCGGCCATATATTTTTCAGCTTCCTTCTTAAGTCCGGCGTCTTCAGGCAGATCTCTTTTAGGCAATAAGATTGGCCCCACAATGAAAATATAGGTCATCCCAATGGTAAGCAAACAAAGAGCTGCAAGGGAAAATTCGAACATGCCGAAGGCTTCAGATCCTAATTTTTCAGCATAGCTGCTCACGAGGATATTGGTGGAAGTACCAATCAGCGTACAGGTTCCGCCGAATAATGCTGAAAATGATATAGGAATTAAAAGCCGTGCCGGGCTGATATTCGCTTCTCGGCAAACCAACAACGCTACCGGAATTAAAATAGCCACCACAGCAGAATCATTTATAAAGGCTGAAAGAACTGCAGAAGTGATACACAATGAAACCAGGGCAAGGAAATAATTAATCCGTGCTATTTTAATGAGTTTGGCACTCAATCCATCGATCACACCAGATTTGAAAACGGCGGCACTTACTACAAACATACAGCCCAGCGTGATAGTTGCCGGGTGATTAAATCCAGAAAATCCCTCTTCCGGACTTAAGACTCCTGAAACTATAAAAAGAGCCATGATAATAATGGAAGTGGTATCTATCGAGAAATAATCGCGCACAAAGAGAATGATCCCTATGATAATTATCCCGACTGTTAGATATAATTCCATCCTTATTGATTTTATCTCATGCTAAGCATTAATTTTGCGTGCCATGGCAAATGCAAGTAGGTCTGTTAAAGCTTTGAGTGCTTTCGTGCCACTGAAAGGCGGAATTATATTTATTGTTTTCCCAGTAGAAGTTAGTTCTTTCTTCCGGTTCATTACCTATCTGGTTCATAGTTTTTGCATCAAACAATCTTCCATTCACCATCGTATAAATTACTGACTCCGAATTCCTGATATCTTCCAGCGGATTTTTCTCCAGTACGATAAGGTCAGCAAGCTTTCCTTTTTCCAGGGATCCTATTTCCTTATCCATTCCAATATATTGAGCACCATTAATGGTGGCTGTTTTCAAAGCTTCCATGTTGCTCATGCCACCCATTTGAAGCAACCACAATTCCCAGTGAGCTCCTAATCCTTGCAGCTGTCCATGTGCGCCCATATTTACTTTTACTCCTTCATCTGAAAGTGCTTTTGCTGTTTTTGAAACCAGCACGGGACCATTTTCATACTCTTCTTCAGGAAGCTTGGTTCTGTGTCTAGCTCTGGAATCTACCAGTTCTCTTGGAGTGAATGTCAGCAATCGCTCATTTTCCCAGACATTATCTTTATCGTAAAAAATATATTCACCGTTAATTCCGCCGTAGTTTACGATCAAGGTAGGAGTGTAGCCGGTATTCGAAGCACTCCACAGACTCAGCACATCTTTGTAAACCGGTGCAACCGGGATATTGTGCTCAATTCCGGTATGGCCGTCTATGATCATATTCATATTGTGGAAAAACGTAGAACCACCTTCGGGAACCACATTCATGTTCAATTCTTTCGCTGCGAGCAGAACCTGTTGTCTTTGCTCACGTCTCGGTTGGTTATAGCTTTTTACAGAAGTTGCCCCAAAAGCTTTGGTTCTTCTAATTGCAGATCTGGCATCGTCAATACTATTGATTTCTGCTTTGAAATCTCCATCAGCCCCGTATAAAATTATTCCCGTAGAATACAGTCTTGGACCAAACATATCACCGCTTTTTATAAGTTCAGCAATGCCGAAAACAGTTTCACTTAAAGCAGAAGGATCATGCGCCGTGGTTACTCCAAAAGCAAGATTAGCATATGATGGCCAGTGCTTTTTGGGAGTGAGACCGTACCTGAAAGCACCAATATGCGCATGAGAATCAACTATTCCCGGCATGATCGTTTTTCCTGAAACATTGTAGACCATCGCCGAATTTGGTATTTTCACCTCTTCTGAATCTCCTATGGCTTCAATTTTATTTCCTTTGATAAGAATGCTTCCATTTTCGATCACTTCACCTTCATTCATGGTAATAATTCGAGCGTTTGTGAATGCAATCATGCCTTCCGGAACATCAGTTTTGATCTTTAAACCGATCTTAGTTCCTTTTTCCGTCATAGGCGGAATGGAATCAGGGGAATTTTTAAGATAAGTAAACCTGTTTTCTATATCGTTGGTAAAATATTCGTCACCTAGCGTCCAGTGGATATTCTTACTGTTATTGGACCAGTGCAGATTTACGCCCGCGTCTTTAGTAACCTGAGTTACCGGAAGGGTTTTCGAGTCTGGTGTTAGATCTACCGGCTGGCCGGTCATCGCAAATGGCGCTACATATGCCTTGTGAAGATTACTGAAAAGTATCCATTTATTATCCGGGCTTGGAAGAATTCGGTTCGCATATTTTGAATTGATATGAGTTCTTTCATCTTTTCCGTTCAGGTCAACACTTTTCAGACTTTTAGTGATACTTCCAAAAAAGTAACCTCCGGTCTGGAAGAATACTCTTGAATCGTTAGCATTAAAAATCGGGAATAATCCTTCCCTGACCAGTCTCTTTTCATTCTTACCATCTGAAGTCATCGTATAAACTCCGGGTTCTTTAGTAAAGGTCTGTCCCTGGTCGCTGTTTCCGCTTTCTTTTGAAAAAACGATCATTTTGCCATCATTGGAATAAGACGGATTTCGATAAATTCCTTTTGATGAGGTTAAGGTTTTTTCAGAGTTTCCAGATAATGAAATGGTTTTGATACTTCCAAGTTCCTCATCGTCCCAGCTCACATAAATAATGCTTTCTCCATCTGGTGAAAAAGAAGGTTCGAACTCAAAATCTTCAGAATCGGTGATGCGCTGAGGTTTACCGTTCGGTAGCGATTTTTTCCATAGATATCCAACCGCATTGAAAACCAGCGTTTTTCCATCTGGTGAGGTCACTGCATGGCGAATCACTTTGGCATCAAAATTTTCAGTGAATACCTTGTGATCTGTTTGCAAAGTTTCTGCGATCTTAATTTCATTAGATACCTCAAAAGGAATTTCTGAAACTTCGTAATTTTCAATATTTACTTTATTGATCTTTCCATTTGCCCAGAAAACCAGTTCTTTATTGTTTGGCATCCAACTGTAGTTTGGATACACTCCAAAAATCGCCCAGGCCTCCTGCTGATCTTTGCTTAGCTTGTCAAAAACGGGCCATTCTTCCCCTGTTTCCAGGTCATGGATGAATAGAACAGATTTGGTTCTAATTCTTTTTACAAAGGCCAGTTTTTTTCCATCCGGTGAAACTTCAGGTCTCGCTGCGCCACCTGGACCACCAGTAATGATTATGGTTTCTCCGGTTTCAAAATCATATCTTTTAATAACATAGATCTGTTTGTTCGGGTCTTTGTTATACTGAAAATTACCACCGGGATACATATCTTCACTGTAAAAAAGATATTTTCCATCTGAAGTAATACTAGGTTCATTTACATCCTGCTGATCGTTCTTGCGTTCGGTAAGCTGAATTCCACCCTTGGCAGCGATATGATACTGCCACATTTCACCCGCTCCCAGGGATCTTCCAGAAGTGAAATGTTTTCTGGCAATGATCGAATTTCCATCGGCGGTCCATACCGCATTATTCAACAACCTAAATTTTTCCTCTGTGATCTGTTCTGCGTTTTTACCATCAGTATCCATTACCCAGATATTATCTCCGCCCCCGGCGTCACTGGTAAACGAGATCTTAGATCCGTCCGGGCTGAATCGGGGTTGAACTTCATATGGAATTCCTGTTCTAAGAATCGTAGCTTTTCCACCACTTATGGGCATTTTATAGATGTCACCTAAAAGATCAAAAACGATCGTTTTCCCATCCGGACTTACGTCCAGATTCATCCAGGTTCCTTCATCGGTATTTAATTGAAGAGTTTTGAACTTCCAGTTATCGGGATAAGGGTCAGAAACATCCCATTTTTCATTTTTTTTCCCGTCTTTTTGTGCAAAAGCAGAATTAAAACTGATCAGAACGAGTAAAAGGATTAAAACCTTTCGGTAATTATGCATGATTGAGTAGTTTATAGTACTTAAATATACAGCATCTTTCATTTTGATGAAAGTTGGGCTGTTTATTATTTATGACTACTCTTTTTTGGTTAAAATGGAAGTTTGCTGAGATCAACATTTCCGCCGGAAATAATAATACCGACTTTTTTATTTCTGAACCTCTCCTTTTCTTTTAAAATTGCGGCAAGAGGTACGGCGCTGGAGGGTTCTACTATAATTTTCATGCGTTCCCAAATAAGTTTCAAAGCCTCCTTAATTTCATTTTCTGAAACCCGAATAATATCTTCTACATGTTCCAATATAATTGGAAAATTCTGATCCCCGAGCTGGGTTTTTAGTCCATCGGCCATGGTGTTTGCGGTGTCATTAGATTCGATCTTACCACTTTTAAAAGACCTCCAAGCATCATCTGCCTCCATTGGTTCTGCGCCAATACACTTGCAATTGTCTTCGAAATATCTTGCAGCTAAGGCAGTCCCTGCAATCAAACCACCGCCTCCTACAGGGCAAACAATGAAATCCAGGTTGGGATGATCTTCAAGTAACTCTATTGCTGCAGTACCCTGTCCAAGAATAACGTCTATATCATTAGAAGGATGAATAAAAGTTGCGCCCGTTTTTTCCTGGATCTTACTGGCTGTAGCTTCCCGATCTTTTAATGTAGAAAGACATTCAGTGATCTCACCTTTATAGGTTCTGACCGCTGCTTTTTTAACTTCAGGAGCCGAATCTGGCATGACGATATATGCAGGAACCTTTAAATTTTTAGCTGAAAGTGAAAGCGCTTGGGCAAAATTTCCGGAGCTGTGTGTAACTACTCCTTTTTGTTTTTGCTTCTCTGAAAGATTTAAAATTGCATTTGTAGCTCCTCTCATTTTGAAAGCACCCATTTTCTGAAAATTCTCGCATTTAAAATAAAGCTCACATTCAGAAAGCTGGTTTAGTAGACTTGAAGTTAAAACGGGAGTTCGATGGATATGTGGACTCACCCGACTCATAACTTCTTCTAAATGGGATTTCTCTATTTTCAAGATTCTAAAGTTTAGAGTGAAAATAAAAATTCCCCGAAGATCTCGGGGAATTATATAAAAGTTTATTCATCTATCGGTATGGTGAGCATAGGAATTTCAGCTTTTTTGATGAGTTCCATAGACACGCTTTCTTGCAATAGATTATGTAGAAAACTATGCTTATGCGTACCCACTATCAATAGATCAATATTTAGTTTTTTTGCTTCGTTTAAAACAGTTTCTACAGTAGAACCCTGGATTAGCAAAGCATCCGCTTTAATATCTTCACTTATAAAGTTTTTACAGATCTCCTGGAGATTATGGTGCTCCTCGCGATACTCTTCTGCTTTGATATCACGAATATATTGGGGTCCCGGTTCGTAACCAACAAAATCCGGTTCTGGATCTGCAACATGCAAAACCCACACCTTAGACCCAAATTTCTGCGCAAGGCTATCGGCGTAAACCATCAACTCACCAATACTGTCGTTAAAATCGACAGCAACCATGATATTCTTCATTGTATCCATCTGTAAAAGCTTAAATTGTTAGTAACCTTTCTCTAGTTCCACCTGGTTTTTAAGTGGTTCTTCTTCTTTCATCCTGTCGTAGTTCTCAGCAATTTGAGGAACTACAGATTCAGGCTTGGTTAAACTTGCGATGTGAGGCGTAATATTTATTTTGTCATGTTCCCAAAAAGGATGCTCTTCCGGTAACGGCTCTTCTCTGAAAACATCCAAGGAAGCTCCGGAAAGATGACCATTATCGATCATTTCCATTAGGTCATGTTCTACTAAATGTTCCCCTCTACCTACGTTTATTATGTAAGCACCCTGAGGTAACATGTCAAATAAATCTGCGTTAAGAATATTTTCAGTATCCTCTGTTAAAGGTAATAAACAAACCAAAATTTCAGAACTTTCAAGAAACTCCTCCAATTGATCCTTGCCATAGTAAGAATTTACATTTTCACAATCCTTTTGAGTTCTGGACCATCCGTTGATTTTGAAAAAATTCTTGTGTAGTTTATCAGCTACAGCGTTACCAAGCACTCCAAGTCCCATAATACCAACAGTAGTATCCTGTGGTCTCTTGTACTGAAATTTCTCCCATTCTTTTCTGCTTTGGGATTTCACATAATGGTGCAATCCTCTAATGTGATTCATCACCTGGCTTAGTACGAAATCACCCATGTCTTCGGTTAATGTTTCATCAACAACTTTGGTGATCTTTACTCCTTCAGGTAGTGCATCGTCGCTTAAAATATGATCCACACCTGCGCCCATACTGGCGATAACTTTAAGATTTGGATAATTTTTATACAGTCCTCTGGGATGATTCCATGACAAGGCGAATTCTACTTCTTCATTATCATGATCCTCAGGATAAACATATACATTCATTCCTGGATGCTGATTTTTTAGGGCATCCACCCAATTTTCCGGATCCTTCCCCGGACATACAATCAATACAGACATAATTTAGTTTTCTTTTTCATTTTAGCTTACAAAGGCACTGTAACCTGTAATGGCACGGCCCACAATAAGCGAATTAATTTCTTTAGTTCCTTCGTAACTATAGATCGCTTCGGCATCTGCCACAAAACGCGCTACATCATATTCTAATAAAATTCCGTTTCCTCCCATAACCTCGCGAGCCTGGCTAACCACGTCGCGCATTCTCATACTGCAATAAACTTTCGCAAGACTGGCATGCTCATCTTTTAGCATATCCTGATCCTGCATTTCGGAAAGTCTGAAACATAAAGTTTGCATGGAAGTAAGATTTGACAACATCTCTACCAAATGATTCTGAATCAACTGAAAAGAAGCGATTGGTCTTCCAAACTGCTCTCTTTTCTTTGTGTATTTCAGAGCACTTTCGTAAGCACCTCTGGCACATCCTACAGCTTGCCACGCAACTCCGGCTCTGGTCATTCTCAATACATTTGCCGTGTCTTTAAAAGAGTTAGCATTTTGTAATCGGTCACTTTCCGGGATTTTACAATCGGTCAAGGTGATAATGGCATTTTGAACGATTCTCAAAGCCATTTTATCTTGAATCTTTTCAGTTTTGAAACCTGGATTTTCTTTTCTGACTAAAAATCCTTTTACCTGATTAGAATCCAGGTCTCTGGCCCAAATTACCACCACATCAGCAAATGTTGCGTTTCCGATCCATTTCTTCTGTCCCTTCAGAACCCAGTTTTCTCCATCAAACTTACAGGTAGTTTCAAGACCTCCAGCAACTCCTGATCCAACATTTGGTTCCGTAAGACCAAAAGCTCCGATCTTTTCCATCTTCTGCATTTTTGGGAGCCATTCCTGCTTTTGTTCTTCACTTCCGCATAAATAAATAGAGCCCATTGCTAAACCGCTATGGACTCCAAAAAATGTTGAAATCGAAACATCCACCCTGGCAATTTCCTGGGCTATAATTCCTTCCATTAGAAACGGAAGATTAGGACATCCATAACCTTCATAAGGAACTCCAACGATATTCAGATCCCTGAATTTTTCAATCACCTCAAATGGAAACTGATCCTTCTTCCAGTAATCATTCACTAAAGGTCTAACTTCATCTTCCATGAAATTGCGAACCTTTAATTGAATCTCTCTTTGTTCTTTCGTTAATTTCAGATCTAGATTGTAAAAATCACCATCAATAGGAGGGAGGTCATGCTGGCCTTTTTTGCCTTTGCTTTTTAACATTTTCATCAATCCGGCCAGTTGACGGTCATCTAAACTGCCTAAAGATTTCATGGCATCGGCCAGGTCAATTTTTTCATTGATTTTAGCTAATTGATCCATGTCAACCGACTTAAGCAGGTTGATCGTATTTTTTACTTTTCTGAAAATGGACATTGGAAAACCAGTTGGTGAATTTTAAAAATAGGAATTAATAAAGCTCACCGCTGTTAAGGTTTTCCGAAGAAATGATAAAAAAAGGCCGCTTGTTGGCGGCCTTGATTTTTTACGTGAAATAAAATTTATTCGGTGATGGAAATCGCTTCCTTTACTTTATGAACGTAATCCAGTTTTTCCCAGGTAAATAATTCTACTTCTTTGGTAATCTTCCCTTTATACGGACTCTCAAATATCTTGGTAACCGTGCGAGGTTCTTTACCCATGTGCCCATAAGCCGCAGTTTCACGATAGATTGGATTTCTTAGTTTCAATCTGTCTTCTATAGCAGCAGGACGCATGTCAAAAATCTCTTTTACTTTCTCTGCGATTTGCCCATCGGTTAGATCTGTATTTTTCTTTCCGTAAGTATAAACTGAAATTGAAGTTGGTTCAACCACTCCAATCGCATAAGATACCTGAACCAGTATTTCAGGAGCTACGCCCGCAGCAACTAAATTTTTTGCAATATGTCTGGAAGCATAGGCAGCAGAACGGTCAACTTTCGAAGGATCTTTTCCCGAAAATGCGCCACCTCCGTGAGCTCCTTTTCCACCATAAGTATCTACGATGATCTTTCTACCGGTGAGTCCGGCGTCACCATGAGGCCCTCCAATTACAAATTTCCCGGTTGGGTTAATGTGATAAACGATATCGTCATTGAACAATTTCTGAACATATTCCGGAAGTTGCTCTTTTACTCTCGGGATCAGGATCTCGATAATATCCTTTTTTATCTTCGAAAGCATTTTTTCGTCATCAGCATCAAAATCGTCATGTTGAGTAGAAACCACGATCGCCACGATCCTTTGTGGAACGTTATCATCGCTATACTCAATAGTTACCTGACTTTTAGAATCGGGTCTCAGATATTCGATTTCCTTTCCTTCACGTCTAAGTTTGGCAAGTTCGATCAGGATCTTATGAGAAATATCCAGCGCAAGAGGCATATAATTTTCAGTTTCATTGGTCGCATAACCAAACATCATTCCCTGGTCACCAGCACCTTGCTCTTCTTTATTCCCACGATCTACACCCTGGTAAATATCTTGCGACTGCTCGTGGATCAAAGAGATCACACCACAGGAATCCCCACTGAATTTATAAGCGCCTTTGGTATAACCAATATCATTGATCACATCCCTGGCAATATTCTGTACATCTAAATAAGTATTACTTCGCACTTCACCAGCAAGCACCACCTGTCCTGTTGTTACCAGGGTTTCACAGGCAACTTTAGATTCCCCGTCAAATGCGAGAAAATTATCTAATAAGGTATCACTAATCTGATCTGCAATTTTATCCGGGTGCCCTTCAGAAACACTCTCTGAAGTAAATAAATAAGCCATTCAATTCCTTTTTTTAAATTATAAGAACGGTAAAATTTGACGTGAAGGGCTAAGTGGAGTGTAGTAAACATTCTGCTTTAGCATTTTCAAATACTTTTTCAAGTATCATAGGGTTGCAATCAGTCAAATCTATCCCTTTCAATATGTTGGGTACAAATGTATAAAAATTCATATCATACCAAATGGATTTAACGTCAATTTATCCAATTTTGATAGTGACCAATTTCATTTGGGCGTTGCGCTTCGCCATAATTGGCTCGCGCCGGGCTTTCACGGCTCGCTTCCCGATGAAAAATCGGGAGAGCTCAAACAACCGCTCAATCCCTAACGCATTTTAGAATTGAAGAAAGCGAGGCAAAAAAAATGCTTTCAAAACACCAACAAAATAAGAGGATTTAGAATTTTTCCAATTTATTTTCAGGTAAAGACTTGGATTTTAAAAATTTCCGTGCATATCTTTGTAATTCAGAAAACAAGAAAATGATCAGAACTTTTTGCAATATGATGTGTATGATGTGGAAGCCTTCCGCAGCGAACTCTATTGCATAAAACTGAAAAGATATAATTGCAAAAAGCCGCTGCCAACCGCAGCGGCTTTTTTTGTATCCGGATTTTCAAGTTGAAATAAAATATAATGTCATCCTGAACTTTACTCAGGACTTTTGAGAAGCTGAAACAATTTCAGCTTGACGAAAAGGAAAAATTGAAACAGTAAAATAACCAAGCTCCCAGATTGAGTGAAAAATTAAAAGTACTAATGAGAACTTTTGGCAACTTAATGATGATAATGTGTATGGATGTGATGTGTATGCGTCGCATGGAACGCTATTGCCAAAACTTAAGAATTTAATTAGTTATAAAGTTCAATTCTAAAAGTCCCCCTGGTAATAGCATTTCAGGGGGACTTTTTTATTAGGAATAGTTCAATAACATTAAAAAGCAATATCATGAGTACTCAAAATTTTTCAACAAAAGCATTACACGCAGGACACGATGTAAAACAAAATGGCGGAACCAGAGCAGTGCCACTCTATCAAACCACTTCGTATGTATTTAATAATTCCGATCATGCGGCGGCACTTTTCTCGTTAGCCGAACCGGGATATATTTATACTAGAATTAATAATCCAACGCTGGATATCCTGGAGCAGAGACTAGCAGCCCTGGAAGGCGGAATCGCTGCAGTAGTGACGGCATCTGGAACAGCAGCAATTAATACCGCTTTGCTAACATTATTGCGAGCAGGCGATCATATCGTGGCTTCCAGCAGTCTTTACGGCGGAACTTTTAATCTTCTTAAAAATACATTGCCAAGATTTGGGATCACCACAACATTTGTAGATCCTTCAGATCCAACAAATTTCACCAAAGCAGCGAAAGAAAACACAAGGGTGTTTTTTGCTGAGTCTTTAGGAAATCCAAAACTGGATGTTTTAGATTTAAAATCGATCTCAAAAAAAGCAAAAGCTTTCAAGGTTCCATTCATTGTAGACAATACGGTTGCTACCCCTTATCTATTGAATCCTATTGAGCACGGTGCAGATATCGTGATCCATTCTCTAACAAAATATATCAATGGTAATGGAACTGCCCTTGGTGGCGTAATCATCGATGCCGGTAAATTTGACTGGGCAAATGGGAAATTTCCTGAATTCACTGAACCATCTCCAGGCTACCACGGACTGGTTTACCACGAAGCTCTTGAAGAAGCAGCATTTATAGCGAAGGTGCGAATTGAAGGATTGAGAGATCACGGTGCAGCTTTAAGTCCGTTCAACGCCTTCCAGATCATTCAGGGTCTGGAAACCTTAAAAATTAGAATTAAAGAACATAGTAAAAATGCACTGGAACTGGCCAAATGGCTTCAGGAACAGGAAGAAGTGGAATGGGTTAATTATCCCGGACTTGAAAATAGCAATTATTATAAACTGGCTAAAGAATATCTGCCGGAGGGCCAGAGCGGACTCGTAACATTCGGTTTAAAAGGAGGTTTTGACGCTGCTAAAACCGTAGTGGACGAAGCTAAAGTATTCTCATTATTGGCAAATATTGGAGATACAAAATCTTTAATAATTCACCCGGCGAGTACTACACATCAGCAACTTAAAGAAGATGAGCAGGTTTCAACAGGAGTGACTCCAGATCTAGTTCGCTTGTCTGTTGGATTAGAAGATGTGGAAGATCTTAAGAATGACCTGAAGGAGGCTTTCGCTCAAATTAAAAAGAAATCATTGGTTTAAAATGTTGGTTGATTAAAACATCCGGGAAAAGTACAGAAAACCTTTTCCCGGTTTAAACTAAAAGAAATGCTTGAAGAGATTAAAATAGAAAACTTTAAAAATTCCGCAGGAACCGTTCAGGATATAAACCTGAGTTACCAGTTCTTCGGAAAGAAACCAACAGAAGCCCCGATCATTCTTGTAAACCATGCGCTAACGGGAAATTCTTTGGTAACTGGCAGTAAAGGCTGGTGGAAAGATCTAATTGGTAAGAATAAGTGTATCGATATTGATAAGTTTTGTGTCCTTGCATTCAACATTCCGGGAAACGGGTTTAAAGGTCACGAAGATCAATTCTTTGAAAATTACAAGGAATTCAGGTTGAGGGATATCGCGGAGATACAGGCTCAGGCTCTTGAAAAACTGAATATCACCAAACTTTTTGCCATTATCGGTGGAAGTATAGGCGGAGCATTAGCCTGGGAACTGGCAGTTCTAAAACCAGCGCTAGCTGAAAATATAATTCCGATCGCTTGTGATTATAAATCTACTGACTGGCTGGTGGCGAATTGCAGTATCCAGGATCATATTCTGAATAATTCATCTAACCCTGTGCACGACGCCAGAATGCATGCGATGACCTTTTATCGTACTCCACAATCTTTAGCTCAAAAATTTAAAGGTAAAAGGAATCAGGAAAATCAGGCATTCGAGGTGGAGAACTGGCTTTTGCATCACGGTGAGAAATTGAAAAATCGATTTACACTTCCATCATATAAATTGATGAATCACTTGCTAACCACGATCGATATTACTCATGGTTCTGGGGATTACCTGGAGGCGGCAAGCAGGATAAAAGGTGATATCCACATTGTAACGGTGAATTCAGACCTGTTTTTTCTGGCGGAAGAGAACTGGAATACTTATGTCGAGCTATCCTTATTGAAAAGTAATATTAGTATCCACGAGATTAGGTCTATCCACGGCCACGATGCTTTTTTAATCGAAACAGATCAGTTGAACAGATTTTTAAAACCAATATTTCAAGTAACTACACAAAACTATGAAAACAATACATCTCGCTCTGTTTGGGCCGGGTAAAGTAGGCAGTAAACTACTGGAACAATTAGCAATTTCTGAGGAACATTTAAAAAATTCTTCAGGATTGATCGTGAAATTGATTCTGGTAGCCGATTCCTCGCATGCTCTTTTAAATTCAAATGGAATAAAGTCTGATTGGAATAAAGGTTTTAAAAAAAGCTCAAAGCAATATTCCTTTAAAGAGATCGAGGAATATTTTAAAAAACATGATTTTGAAAATTTGGTTTCCATAGACACCACCGCCAGTGAAGAGTTTCCGCAACGGTATTTTGCCCTGGTACAAGCCGGTAGTCACATTATCGCAGCCAATAAAGTTGCGAACACATTGTCTTCTGAATTTTATACAGAGCTGAGAAATGAATTGAAAAAGAACAAGAAAAATTTTATTTACGAAACGAATGTTGGCGCCGGACTTCCCATAGTCGAAACTCTTAGGAATCTTCATCTATCGGGAGAAAAGGTCACCAGAATAAGAGGAGTGTTTTCAGGATCTCTGAGCTACATTTTCAATACCTATTCAAAAGAAGATAAGGAGTTTTCGAAAGTCTTGGAAGAAGCGGGAATTTTAGGATATACCGAACCTGATGCCCGTATCGATCTAAGCGGAAAGGACGTGGGCAGAAAATTGCTCATCCTGGCACGAGAACTTCAGTTGAAAAAGGAATTCGAAGAAGTGAAAATTGAATCTCTTATTCCTAAACAACTGAATGGAGATACCACGCTGGAAGAATTCAATTCCAGGATTTCAGAACTGGATGGACATTTTGCAGGCTACAGATCTAAAAAATTAAAGGATGAAGTGCTCAGATATATTGGAGAACTGGATGTGGAAAAGGACAGCCTGGAAGCTAAGCTTATCAATGAGCCAAAAGCTTCGGTCCTTGGACAAATAGAGGGAGCCGATAATATTTTCGAGATCTACACAGAATCTTATAAGGATCAGCCGTTAGTGATTCGCGGTGCAGGAGCGGGAGCAGAAGTGACCGCTAGAGGAGTATTTGGAGATATTTTGAAAATATCTGAACGATTAAACTAAAATAAGATGGACAACCTACAATCTATAGCGAAAGATAAAAGTGACTTTAACGATTATTATCATGAGAATTTTGAAACGATCGCCGTAAGAACTCAAAGTGAAAGAACGCAATTTCAGGAGCATTCAGTGCCGTTGTATCTAACTTCAAGTTATTTATTTGAAGATTCAGAAGATATGAGGGCGAGTTTTGCCGAGGAGAAGGAGCGTAATATCTATAGCAGATATAGCAACCCTAACACTTCAGAATTTATTGAAAAGGTTACTAAAATGGAAGGTGCAGAAGCTGGTTTTGCTTTCGCGACCGGAATGGCCGCTGTTTTTTCGACCCTTGCGGCTTTGCTTAATAGCGGAGATCATATTGTCGCAGCTAGATCTGTATTCGGGTCGACGCATGGTTTATTCACCAAATATTTTCCGAAATGGAATATTTCACATTCCTATTTTGATGTGAATCAGCCGGAATCTATCGAAAATTATATAAAGCCGGAAACAAAGATTCTTTTCGCAGAATCTCCTACAAATCCCGGAGTTGATATTCTGGACCTGGAATATCTGGGTAAAATTGCCAGAAAACATGATCTCATATTAATCATCGATAATTGCTTTGCTACGCCATATATTCAGAACCCGATTAAATTCGGAGCCGACCTGGTGATACATTCGGCTACCAAATTGATCGACGGCCAGGGAAGAGTGCTCGGAGGAGTTACTGTTGGAAAAGAAGACTTAATAAGAGAAATCTATTTATTCAGTAGAAATACGGGTCCGGCCCTTTCACCATTTAATGCCTGGATACTTTCAAAAAGCTTAGAAACATTATCGGTTCGGTTGAAAAAACATTGCGAAAATGCCTTGAAAGTGGCTGAATTTCTGGAAAATGTTGAGCAAACCGGGAATGTAAAATATCCTTTTCTGAAATCACATCCACAGTATGAAGTGGCGAAAAAACAGATGAGATTGGGCGGAAATGTGGTGGCATTTGAATTAAAAGGAGGAATTGATGCTGGGCGAAGATTTATAGATAATCTAAAACTTTGCTCAAGATCTGCTAATCTTGGTGATACGCGTACCATTGTGACGCATCCAGCATCAACCACACATAGTAAGTTAAGTGAAAATGAACGACTGGAAGCAGGAATTAGTGACGGATTAGTAAGAATCTCCGTTGGATTGGAACATGTTGATGATATTATTAATGATTTAAAAAACGCATTGAATAATTAGGAAAGGCAAAGGTAAAATATTTTTATATTCGTCTCATGCTTTCCAAAAAGACCAAGTACGGAATTAAGGCGCTGGCGTACATCGCCAGGAAAAAGGACAGGAAACCAGTCCAGGCTTCAGAAATAGCTGAAAGTGAAAATATTTCTCAGAAATTTCTTGAAAGTATTCTTTTGGAATTGAGAAAATCGGGTTTTCTGGGATCTAAAAAAGGAAAAGGTGGTGGTTATTATCTCATCAAAGAACCGGATGAGATCAGAATGACCGCGGTTATCCGTGTTCTGGAAGGACCCATTGCGATGGTTCCCTGTGTAAGCCTTAATTATTATGAAAAGTGTGATGATTGTCCGGATGAAAATACCTGTTCAGTGCACAAGCTGATGATCCAGGTTAGGGACGCTTCACTGAATGTACTTGGCGAAAATACTCTGGAGGATATTGCCTTTGTGCAATAGCGAGAAGTGTTAAAATAAGATTTTTATAAAGGAATTAATTGGTGTTTAAACGAGTGAAGTCTAGTTTTGCTAAAAACCTAGTAAATCTATAGGATTATAATTTTAATGAAGAGATTATGTTGATGTTACTAAATCATTCTAAAGCGAAGAATACATATAAAAGAGATAAGGCTACGGAAAAACCTATGCGTAGTATTTTAAAAACTATTAGCTGGAGAATGGTAGGAACCATAGATACTATAGTGATATCTTGGATATTAACGGGACAGATTGAAACTGCTCTGGCCATTGGTTCAGTAGAATTGGTAACTAAAATGATCCTCTATTTCGGGCATGAAAGAATCTGGAATTTAATTCCTTATGGAAAAGAATAGTTATGGAAAGGATAAATGACAAAGAGCTTAAAGAGCTCAATAAAAATTTTAAAGAAGCAAAGCCCGAAGAGATTATCGGCTGGGCCATAAAGAAAGCAAAATCACCTGTAGTTACTACTAATTTTCGTCCTTATGAAGCTTCTATAATTTACGCATGTAATTCAGTTCAGCCGGGGATAGATGTGATTTGGTGCGATACTGGTTATAATACGCCTCAAACTTACAAACATGCAAAAGGATTGATAGAATCCTTAGAACTCAACATTTCACTATATACGCCGGTACAATCGGCGGCTTATAGAGATGCTGTGAATGGTGGAATTCCATCCGTGGATAGTTCTTTTCATGCAGAATTCACCCGTCAGGTGAAACTCGAGCCATTTCAAAGAGCAATGGCAGAACACAAACCAGATGTCTGGTTCACCAACTTAAGGAAAGGTCAGACGACATTCAGGGATAGTATAAATATTCTGAGTTATAGTAAAGATGGAATTTTAAAGGTGAGTCCTTTTTATCACTATTCAGATAAGGAGCTTGATGTTTATTTAGAGAAAAATGGATTGCCTAATGAATTTAAATATTTCGATCCTACCAAAGTATTAGATAATAGAGAATGCGGTTTACACGCTTAAAAGTTTATAAATGAGTTCAATTTTAAATCAAAATACACTAGAAAGCGAGGCTATTTACATCTTCAGGGAAGTGGTGGCTCAATTTGAAAATCCTGTTCTTCTTTTTTCAGGAGGAAAAGATTCCATTACGCTGGTAAGATTAGCTCAGAAGTCATTTTATCCGGCTAAGATTCCTTTTCCGCTAATGCATATAGATACCGGGCATAATTTTCCGGAAACTATAGAATTTAGAGATCGCCTGGTTGAAGAGCTTGGATTGAATCTCATCGTTAGAAAAGTTCAGGATGATATAGACAAAGGAATTTCTATCGAGGAGAAAGGAAAATATTCCAGCCGGAATTCGCTACAAACTAATACGCTTCTGAATGCCATCGAGGAATTCAAATTTGATGCCTGTATTGGCGGTGCTCGTAGAGATGAGGAGAAGGCCAGGGCAAAAGAGCGAATATTTTCAGTTAGAAACGATTTTGGAGAATGGGATGAAAAGAACCAGCGTCCGGAAGTTTTCGATATGCTCAACGGAAGGATAGATATTGGTCAGAATGTTAGAGTTTTCCCTATTTCAAACTGGACAGAACTGGACGTTTGGAGTTATATAGCTTCAGAGAAAATTGAGATTCCATCGATCTATTTTGCTCACGACCGCGAAATATTCGAACGTGACGGCTTGATATGGACGGCTTCAGAATATGTTTATAAAGACGATCACGAAACCACAGAAACAAAACGTGTAAGATTCAGAACCGTTGGTGATATTACCTGTACCGCCGCTGTAGAATCTGAAGCAGATACGGTAGAAAAGATCATTCAGGAAATTAGAGATTCAGCTATTTCTGAAAGAGGAGCCAGAATTGACGATAAAAGGTCAGAAGCCGCTATGGAAACAAGAAAACAACAGGGTTATTTCTAAAAAAAGCAAAATGGAAGTTCTAAAAATAGCAACAGCAGGAAGTGTTGATGACGGTAAAAGTACCTTGATTGGTCGCCTTTTATACGATACAAAATCACTGACTTCAGATAAGATTGAAGCGATTGAAAAGGTAAGTAAAAGGAACGGTCTGGATTATCTTGATTTTTCCCTGGCTACAGATGGTCTTGTCGCTGAAAGAGAGCAGGGAATTACCATAGATGTGGCCCATATATACTTTTCAACACCTAAGAAAAGTTACATTATTGCTGATACTCCTGGTCATATTGAATACACCCGGAACATGGTAACCGGAGCCTCAACTTCTCAGACCTCGATCATTTTAATTGACGCCAGGAAAGGGGTGATCGAGCAGACTTACAGGCATTTCTTTATTAACAATTTATTGAGAGTAAAAGAAGTGATTGTTGCGGTAAATAAGATGGATCTGGTAAATTATTCCGAAGAAGTTTTTAATGGAATTGTGCAGGATTTTGAAGAATTGAGAGCGAAAAGTGATTTTGAAGACCAGAAGCTGACTTTTATTCCCGTGAGTGCACTGTGGGGTGAAAATATTGCAGAAAAATCTACCGCAATGCCTTGGTATGAGGGTCAGACAATTCTGGAACATCTGGAAAACCTTAAAGCTGAAGATTTTGAAGAACAAAGTCAGGCCAGATTTTCAGTTCAAACGGTGATAAGACCTAAGACTGATGAGTATCATGATTATCGCGGGTATGCCGGGAAAATTAGTGGTGGTAGTTTGAAAGTTGGTGATGAAGTCACAGTGCTGCCTTCTTTGACTACATCAACCATTAAAGAAATTCACTTTTTCGAGAATTCATTCGATGAAGCTCCGGCGGGTAGTTCTGTCAACATAAGTCTTGCAGACGATATTAATGTCGCCAGAGGAGATATGTTAGTAAAATCGAACGAGGTTCCAAAGGAAACAAGGATTCTCGATGCAACAGTTTGCTGGATGGATAATCGGGCTCTGGTACCGGGAACAAAATATGTTTTACAACATAATACTAATGGAATTTTAGCTAAAATAGACCAAGTTGAAGGCAATGTGGATACAAATTTCAACTCGGAAGAAAATACAACTTCTTTAAAACTAAACGACATTGGTAACGTGAAGATGAAATTAAGTAAACCAATTTTTATTGATAGTTATATTGAGAATCGTTCGAACGGAAGGTTCATCCTGGTGGATACTCAGACAAATACTACGGCGGGAGTCGGATTTATTAAATAAAATAGAAGGAATGTGAAACAATTCATTGTGAACATTTTGTCAAATATGTGTATGTGCTATTCGCCTCACACTTAGAAGCCTATTTTATAAACTGAATTATAAAAAGTCCTTTTAAGTGAAAAACTAAAAAGGACTTTTTTCATTTAAGATGTTTGAAATAATGAAAAGACCCTGAAAAAAGTTCAGGGTGACAATTCAAAAAAAAGCCGTCCTGCTGAACTCGTTTCAGCATCTCAAAAGAAGCAGATTAATTATCAAAGTAGAAGAATTTAAATAATAAGATCATGCAAAGTTTTAGAACCGAAATTGAAAATCCTGTAGTTGAAAAAGACATTCTGGATTTGGAGAAAAAGATCAAGCTTTTCCGTGAAGGAAAGGCTGATGAAGAAAAATTCCGAAGCCTGCGTCTTGCACGTGGTGTTTACGGACAAAGACAATCGGGTGTTCAAATGGTTCGTATAAAACTGCCGTTTGGAAAGGTAACTTCTGAACAGTTACATCGAATTGCCGATGTATCTGATGAATATTCCAAAGGGCGATTGCATATCACAACCCGGCAGGATATCCAGATCCATTACGTGAATCTTGACCGGACTCCTGAGCTTTGGGCACAACTGGAGAAAGATGATGTCACTCTTAGGGAAGCTTGCGGAAATACGGTTAGAAATATTACTGCTTCTCCAACCGCGGGGATAGATCCAAACGAGTCTTTTGATGTTTCGCCGTATGCGCACGCTGCATTTCAATTCTTTCTTCGAAACCCTATCTGCCAGGAAATGGGAAGGAAATTTAAAATGTCTTTCTCCTCTTCAGATGAGGATACAGCTTTAAGTTATATCCATGATCTAGGTTTGATTGCCAAACTGAAGGATGGAAAACGCGGTTTTAAAGTGATGCTAGGTGGCGGACTCGGTTCTCAGCCAAGACATGCCGATGAACTATACGATTTTCTTCCAGCGGAAGAGATTATACCGCTAATTGAAGGTGTGCTTCGCGTCTTTGATCGTCATGGCGAACGAGCAAAGCGATTAAAAGCAAGAATGAAATTCCTAATTAAGGATATTGGGAAAGAAGCCTTTATGAAATTGGTGGAAGAGCAGAAAACCGCCTTGTCTCAGAAACAACCAAAGTTTGAAATTGAGAAATTTGAAGCTGCTCCACCCTTGCTGGATGTTAAAGTTCCTTTTGTGGAAATCGAAGATCAGCAAGATTTTGAAACCTGGAAGCAAACCAATGTTTTAAAACAGAAACAGCAAGGTTTATACGCTATCGGAATCCGGGTTCCTTTAGGAGATTTTTACACCGGTGGCGCCAGACAGCTGGCCGATTTGGTTAAGAAATATGCCGGAAACGAAATTAGGTTAACGCTTAGACAGGATATTCTGATTCGTCACGTTCGCGAAGAATTTCTGCCATTCTTTTATTCGGAATTGAAAAAACTGGGCTATGCTGAAACCGGTTATAACAAAACAGTCGATATCACCGCCTGCCCGGGTACCGATACCTGTAATCTAGGAATTGCAAGCAGTACCGGAATTGCAGATGTGCTGGAAGATGTTTTAAAAGAAGAATATCCTCAATTCATCAACAGTAAGGATATTACCATAAAGATCAGCGGATGTATGAACGCCTGCGGCCAGCATAATATGGCTGAAATTGGATTCCAGGGAATGTCTATCAAGGTTGGAAAAACTGTGGCTCCGGCACTTCAGGTATTGCTTGGTGGCGGAACAATTGGAAACGGACAGGGAAGATTCGCAGATAAAGTGGTGAAGGTCCCGAGTAAAAGAGGACCGGAAGCGCTAAGGGTTTTACTGAACGATTTTGAATCGAATTCAGAAACTGACGAAAAATTCGCGGAATATTACGACCGTAGGGAGAAAACCTATTTCTATGATCTGCTGAAAGACCTGGCAGATACTTCAAATCTCAGCGAGAATGATTTTGTTGACTGGGGCCATGAATCGCCATATATCAAAGAAGTAGGTGTAGGTGAATGCGCTGGGGTGATGATCGATTTGATCGCGACGCTCTTATTCGAAAGTGAAGAAAAGATCGATAATGCGAAAACTGCGCTAGAAAGAAATGATTGGTCAGATAGTATTTACCATTCCTATACTTCAATTGTGAACTCAGCCAAAGCTTTGCTGCTTTCAGAAGACGTGAAAACAAATACACAGGCCGGTATTATTTCTCAATTTGATGAGTTTTTTGTGGATACCAAAAAAATTGAATTATCTACTTCCTTCAAAGAATTCACTTATCAATTGAACGAAAATGAGCCGACAGAGGCTTTTGCAAATAAATATTTAGAGGAGGCGCATTTGTTCCTGAAGAGGGTGGATGCATTTAGGACAAAGGAGGTACAAAATGTATAATTCACCAAAATTAACCGTAGTTGGAGCAGGACCAGGAGATCCGGAATTGATCACCTTAAAAGCTTTGAATACTTTGAAGTCGGCCAGCGTAATTCTTTACGATGCCTTGATCAATCGGGATCTGCTGGAATATGCGCCACAAGCGGAACATATTTTTGTCGGAAAACGAAAAAACAAACATCGTTTCTCGCAGGACGAGATTAATGAATTGATTGTAAAATATGCTTTGGAAAGAGGCCACGTGGTAAGACTCAAGGGTGGTGACCCATTTATATTTGGAAGAGGATCTGAAGAAATCAATTTTGCCAGGAAGAACGGATTGGAAACAGCAGTCGTTTCAGGAATTACCTCTTCGATCGCGGTGCCCGCAAATGTTGGTATCCCGCTTACGCAAAGAGGAGTTTCAGAGAGTTTCTGGGTGATTACGGGAACCACGTTTCAGAAGAAATTATCAAATGACGTTCGCCTGGCGGCTCAATCTACAGCAACGGTTGTGATATTAATGGGATTGGGAAAACTCCCTGAAATTGTTGAGGTTTTTAAAGGCTTCGGAAAACAGGATATTCCGGTGGGAATTATTCAGAATGGAACCACAGTGAATGAAAGATCAGGTTTTGGAACGATCAAATCCATTGAAAAGATCGTTTCAGAAAAACAACTGGGATCTCCAGCGATTATAGTAATTGGTGAGGTGGTGAATGAAGCGAATGCTTTACAGAAAGTTTATCAGAATGTAAAAAATCTTCCGCAGCAATCGAAACCACTTCAGGTAAATGTTGCCTAAATATATGGTCATCTTGAACTTGTTTCAGGGTCTATGAAAAGCTGAAACAAGTTCAGCTTGACGGATAAGAGAATCAAAAAAAATGGAAGAAAGAAACGAGTTATACCCGGTTTTTCTAAAAGTCAATAAACTGAATATCCTGGTGGTTGGCGGCGGAAATGTAGGACATGAAAAACTTCATTTTCTGTTCAAATCAAGTCCCAATGCACAGGTTGAGATCGTAGCTAAATGGTTTTTACCGGAAACGGAAGAACTGGCAAAGAAACACGGTGCGAAATTGATCAAAGGCAGGTATAAAAGAAAATATCTGAGAAAAAAACATTTCGTGATCGCCGCGACCAACGATGCGAGACTAAATAAACGGGTTCACCGCCACGCGAAAAAGAGATTTTTACTGGCAAATATCGCCGACACCCCCGAACTCTGTGATTTCTACATGGGCGGAATTGTTAATAAAGGCCATGTGAAAATCGCGATTTCAACCAACGGGAAGTCGCCAACCACGGCAAAGCGGTTACGGCAGTTTTTCGAGGAGGTGATCCCTGAGAATGTGAACCAGATGGTCGAAAATTTAAATGAATATAGAAAGTCCATTAAAGGTGATTTTGAAGCCAAAGTGGAACAGATGAATACCATAACAGAATCCTTAATCGTAAAAAAAGAGAGTGATGATTAAAACAGATATCCTGATAATCGGGGCCGGACCAACCGGATTGTTTACCGTGTTTGAAGCGGGATTATTAAAGCTGAAAACGCATTTGATAGATGCGCTTCCACAACCTGGTGGGCAATGTTCAGAAATTTACCCAAAAAAACCCATCTATGATATTCCGGCTTTTCCGGAGATCCTGGCGGGAGATCTGGTGAAAAATCTCATGGAACAGATCAAGCCTTTCGAGCCGGGATTCACTCTTGGTGAACGTGCAGAAACTCTGGAAAAACTAGATGATGGGACCTTTATAGTGACCACCAACAAAGGAACTCAGCATCATGCACCTGTAGTTGCAATTGCCGGCGGACTTGGTTCTTTTGAACCTAGAATACCGCCTATTACCAATATTTCAGATTTTGAAGATAAAGGGGTTTCATATTTTATCAAAGATCCTGAAGTGTATCGCGATCGAAAAATTGTGATTTCCGGTGGTGGAGATTCTGCTTTAGACTGGGCTATTTATTTGGCAGATGTTGCTTCAGAAGTTGCCTTGGTTCACCGAAGGGAAGAATTCCGTGGAGCACTGGATTCCGTAGAAAGAGTTTCAGAACTGGCAAAACTTGGGAAAATTGAAATGATTACGAATGCCGAAGTTGTTGGATTAAAAGGAGAAGATGAACTGGAGCAGGTGGTAATCCGTCATAAGGACAAGGCTCGCGGAGAAGAATTCAGAGAGGTTGATGATTTTATTCCGCTTTTTGGATTATCACCAAAACTAGGACCTATTGGAAGCTGGGGACTGGAGATTGAAAAGAATGCCATTAAAGTAAATAATTCTTATGATTATCAAACTAACATTCCCGGCGTTTACGCGATTGGTGATGTAAATACATATAAAGGAAAACTGAAGCTGATCCTTTCCGGTTTTCATGAGGCAGCGATCATGTGTCAGAGTGCGTACCAGAGAATTTATCCTGATAAGAAATATGTCTTAAAGTACACCACTGTTGGAGGTGTGGAAGGATTCGACGGAACTAAGAAGGAAGCCAAAAGGGAAGTTGTTCAGAGTATTAGTGTTTAGAATGTCATCCTGAACTTGGTTCAGGATCTCTAGTAGAGAAGTTGAAACAAGTTCAGCTTTACGTCTTTTGAGAAAAATTTAAAGGTAACCATTGTTACCTGCGGGAAAAAGCAGAATTCCTATCTTTGATAAAAATTCGAGAATATGAAGATCAGCTTAAAACGAATCAACGATAATTACCTATTTGAAACTGTAAACGAGCGTGGCAATATTGTTCTCCTGGACAATAAATCTGATGAGGAGCCAAAAGGTTCCAGTCCAATGGATTTAATTCTGAGAGGGATCGCAGGTTGCAGTAGTATAGATGTGGTGATGATCCTTAAAAAGCAGAATCACGAACTGGAAGATCTTCGAGTTGAGGTTGACGGATACCGTGAAGATGGAGCTATTCCAAATGTTTTTAAAAAGATCCAGCTTGATTTTATTCTGAAAGGAGATATTCCTCCGGCTAAAGTGGAAAGAGCAGTAAAATTATCGATGGATAAATATTGTTCGGTTTCAAAAATGCTGGAAAAAGCTGCTGAGATCAGTTATTCCATTCAATTAAATGGAGAAAAGGTTTTATAGAAAATTTTCTTAATTCCTTGCTTTTGGGTGCATTATAATTTTATATTTGTCCCGTAAGTTCATTGTTTACTAACAATCGTTATCAAGAAAGGTTGAGGGATTAGACCCTGTGAAACCTTAGCAACCCTCCTTTTGGAGAAGGTGCTACATTCTACTGAGTTCAGTCTCGGATAGATAACCAACAGAATTCTTTCCAGTCTTCTTTTTTGATATCGATTTATTTACAAGATCATGTCAAAAATAGAAGAGTTACTCTCTCAAAAAATATTAATACTAGACGGTGCCATGGGTACCATGCTTCAGGAATACAAATTTTCTGAAGAGGATTTCCGTGGGCAGCGTTTTGCCGACTGGCCCGTTTCTCTCAAAGGGAATAATGACCTGCTTTCTATCACCCAACCTGAAGCGATTGCCACCATTCATCGTAAATATTTTGATGCTGGGGCCGATATTGTGGAAACCAATACTTTCTCCGGAACCACTATCGCGATGGCAGATTATCAAATGGAAGAGTTTGTTTACGAACTCAATTTTGAGTCAGCCAGGATTGCCAAAGGTGTGGCAGAACAGGTTACTGCTGAAGATCCCTCAAAACCAAGATTTGTGGCGGGAGCAATTGGTCCAACCAATAAAACGGCGAGTATGAGTCCGGATGTGAATGATCCCGGATATCGCGCCATTTCTTTTGATGAACTTCGGAAAGCTTATAAGCAACAGGCAAAAGCTTTAATTGAAGGTGGTGTGGATGTTCTTCTTGTAGAAACCGTTTTTGATACGTTGAATGCAAAGGCAGCTCTTTTTGCGATCGAGGAGCTGAAGGAGGAACTGAATATTGATATTCCCATCATGGTTAGCGGAACAATTACCGATGCTTCGGGAAGGACTTTATCGGGTCAGACTGCCGAAGCTTTCCTTATTTCGGTTTCACATATTCCATTGTTAAGTGTTGGATTTAACTGCGCTTTGGGAGCAAAACAATTGACTCCGCATCTGGAAGTTTTGAATAGATACGCGAATTCCGGAGTTTCAGCATATCCTAATGCCGGATTGCCAAATGCATTTGGAGAATACGACCAGGATGCACAGGAAATGGCCTCACAGATCAAAGAATATCTGGAAAAAGGTTTAGTGAATATTCTTGGTGGTTGTTGCGGAACTACACCAAATCACATTAAAGCAATTGCTGAAATTGCTTCGAATTACAAACCCAGAGTTTTACCACAACTTCAATCTGAAAGCGCATAATATGTCAGAAATAAGACCTTTAAAACTTTCCGGACTCGAACCACTGGTGATCACACCGGATAGTAATTTTATAAATGTTGGAGAACGCACCAATGTCGCCGGATCTAAAAAATTCCTTCGGCTTATCAAGGAAGAAAAATTCGATGAAGCCCTGGATGTCGCTCGCGAACAAGTTGATAATGGCGCCCAGATCATCGATGTGAATATGGACGATGGGTTGATCGATGGTAAAGAAGCCATGGTCAAATTCCTGAATCTGTTGGTTGCTGAACCCGATATTTCCCGTGTTCCTATTATGATAGACAGTTCAAAATGGGAAATTATTGAGGCCGGACTTCAGGTGGTGCAGGGGAAATGCGTGGTTAATTCCATAAGCCTGAAAGAGGGAGAACAGGAGTTTATCGAAAATGCCAAAAAGATAAAACGCTACGGCGCCGCCGTGATCGTAATGGCATTCGACGAAACCGGGCAGGCAGATAATTATGAACGCCGAATCGAAATTGCCAAGCGGTCTTACGATATTCTGGTGAATAAAGTAAAATTTCCTCCAGAGGACATCATTTTCGATTTAAATATTTTCCCGGTGGGAACGGGAATGGATGAGCATAAAAGAAATGCCATCGATTTTATTGAAGGTACGCGCTGGGTAAAAGAAAATTTACCGTATTGCAGTGTGAGTGGCGGAGTGAGTAATGTTTCCTTTTCATTTCGTGGGAACAACCCAGTTCGCGAAGCCATGCATTCAGTTTTTTTATATCATGCGATCAAAGCAGGGATGAATATCGGGATCGTGAATCCTTCAATGCTGGAGGTTTATGATGAAATCCCGAAAGATCTGCTGGAGCATGTAGAAGACGTGATTTTGGATCGACGGGAAGATGCTACCGAGCGATTACTTGATTTTGCTGAAAATGTTGTTGGACGAAAAAAGGAAAATAAAGTAGATCTGTCCTGGCGTGAAAAACCTTTGCAGGAACGAATTACGCATGCGCTCGTAAAAGGTCTGGATGCCTACATTTTGGAAGATATTGAGCAGGCCCGTATTGAAGCTGAAAAACCCCTGGATGTGATCGAAGGTCCTTTGATGATCGGGATGAATGTGGTTGGTGATCTGTTCGGAAGTGGAAAAATGTTCCTTCCGCAGGTGGTAAAATCTGCGCGAGTGATGAAAAAAGCAGTTGCACATCTGCTACCATATATTGAAACCGATAAATCGAATAAACGACAATCTGCTGGAAAGGTTCTCATGGCCACGGTAAAAGGCGATGTACATGATATTGGTAAAAATATCGTGGCTGTTGTTTTAGGTTGTAACAATTACGAGATCATCGATCTCGGCGTGATGGTTCCTCCAGAAAAGATCATTGAAACGGCCAAAAAAGAGAATGTGGATGTGATTGGTCTTAGCGGACTTATAACTCCATCGCTGGACGAAATGGTGTTCTTGGCCAAAGAAATGGAGCGGCAGGATTTTTCTGTTCCGTTATTGATTGGTGGCGCGACAACTTCGAAAGCACATACGGCGGTAAAAATAGATCCGCAGTACAAACATGCGGTTGCACATGTAAATGACGCTTCCCGTGCCGTTACCGTGGTTGGCGATCTTTTAAAAGAAAGCTCCCGTGAAAAATATAAGGCCGAACTGAAAGAACAGTATGAGGTTTTTAGGAAGAATTTTAGCAAAAGAAGTAAGGTCAAGTCTTTTCTAAACATTGAAGAAGCCAGAAAGAATAAATTTCAAATCGACTGGGACAAAACAGAAATCTTTAAGCCGAATAAACCGGGAATACAGATCATTGAGAATTTTGAGTTGAAAAAGTTGACGAAATATATCGATTGGAGTCCGTTTTTTAGAAGCTGGGATCTGCATGGTCGCTATCCTGATATTTTGAAAGATGAAAAGGTTGGCGAGCAGGCACAAAATTTATTTGATGATGCCCAGGTTTTACTCGAGAGAATTCTGGATGAAAAACTGCTTAAAGCGAAGGCGATCTTTGGATTGTTTGAAGCAAATACGGTCAATCACGATGATATCGAGGTGAAATTTCCGCAGGACTCTGTTGAGAAAACAGAAGTTTTCAGAACACTCAGGCAGCAATTAAAAAAACATAGAGATCAACCAAATTTTGCGCTGGCAGATTTTATCGCGCCTAAAGAAACAGGAATTCAGGATTATATAGGTTGTTTTTGTGTGACCACGGGATTTGGAACCCAGGAACTGGCAGCAAAATTTGAAAAAGAACATGATGATTATAATTCGATCATGATCAAAGCCCTCGCCGATCGGCTGGCAGAAGCTTTTGCGGAATTTCTGCATGAAAGGATCAGGAAAGAAAATTGGGGGTATGCTTCGGAAGAAAATCTTAATAACGAAGAATTGATCAAGGAAGCATATAAGGGAATTCGTCCTGCCCCGGGTTATCCGGCCTGTCCGGATCATCTTGAAAAATTGACTATCTGGGAAGTTTTACAGGTAAAGGAAGAAATTGGAGTAGAGCTTACCGAAAGCCTGGCCATGTGGCCAGCGGCCAGTGTAAGCGGGTATTATTTTGCCAATCCTGAAGCGAGATATTTCGGATTGGGAAAAATAAAAGAAGACCAGGTGAAAGATTATGCGGAGCGAAAAGGAATAGATTATCGCGAAGCAGCAAAATGGTTGAACCCGAATATTGCTGATTAAAGGAATGACGAATAATAGAACAACGGTAATTAAAAATAAATGCGTTAGGGATTGAAGCGGCATCCTTTTTCTTCAGAAAAAGATAGAGCGGAAAGCCCGGCCGAAAGGCAACGCCCCAATGAAAATAGAAATTAGAATAAATGAAGATCACCGAACACTTAGCGGCAGCTAAAGACCGCACCGTATTCTCTTTTGAAATTCTGCCACCATTAAAAGGACAGAATATCAATTCAATATACGAGAGTATAGATCCCCTGATGGAATTCAATCCGCCATTTATTGATGTGACCTATCATCGGGAAGAATACGTGTATTCAGAAAGAGAAAATGGTTTGCTGGAAAAGAAGATCGTACGTAAAAGACCCGGAACTGTTGGGATTTGTGCAGCCATCCAGAGTAAATATGGTGTGGATGCGGTTCCACATATTCTATGTGGAGGATTTTCCAAGGAGGATACTGAAAACTTCCTGATCGACCTTGATTTTCTTGGAATTAAAAACGTTATGGCTTTACGCGGAGATGCGGTTAAAAGCGAAACTTATTTTAAACCGGAAGCAAACGGGAATATTTTCGCCAAAGACCTCGTGAACCAGATCGTGGAACTTAATAAGGGAAAATATCTTGACGAGGTGATCGAAAAAGGTCATAACACCGATTTTTGTGTAGGTGTCGCGGGTTATCCTGAAAAACATATGGAAGCACCGAGCATAGACAAGGACATTCAGCGTTTGAAGGAGAAAATTGAAGCCGGGGCTGAATATGTGGTGACACAAATGTTTTTTAATAATGACCGATATTTTGATTTCGTGGAAAAATGCAGGGAAAACGGTATTACGGTGCCAATAATCCCCGGATTGAAACCATTGGCCACCAAGAAGCAATTGAGTATTATCCCACATAGATTTCATGTGGATATGCCCGATAGCCTTATAAGAGAAGTGGAAAAATGTAAGGATAATAAGGAAGTAAGACAAGTAGGTGTTGAATGGTGTATTCAGCAAAGTAAGGATCTTATCAAAGGAGGGGCGCCAGTGCTGCATTATTATTCCATGGGAAAAAGCACAAATATCCAGCAGATCGCTTCTGAAGTTTTCTAGAGAATTACATTTCAACCAATAGGCAGTTTTTTTCGTAAATATGTTAGATTTGCTTTCGTATGAAAAGATTTGCCCCCTTGCTCTTCCTCTTCTGCTGCCTGTTTGCGCAGTCCCAGGAAGAGAAACCTCAAAAGTATTTTTCTTTAGATGCCAGTTACTTTTACGGTACGATCTTAGAGCACAATCCTGATATTGCCCATTTAATAACCGATCATCCAAATGGTTTTCTGCTGAGTTTTAACCGGAAGACTTATGGATTGGAAAAATGGGAAGCGAGATATAATTATCCTGATTTTGGATATTCTTTCATTTACCAGGATATGAAAAACCCTTATCTCGGTAAGAATTATTCAATTTACGGTCATTTTAGTTTTTATTATTTAAAAAGGCTTTTGATGTTCCGGATTGGTCAGGGAGTGGCATACGCTAGCAATCCTTACGATGCAGAGACCAATTATCAGAATAACGCCTACGGAACGCGGTTTTTGAGTTCTACTTATTTAATGGGAAATATTCACAAAGAGAATATTATTGGCGGGCTTGGTCTAAACGCCGGGGTGACCATCATACATTACTCGAACGCCGACCTTGGTTCGCCGAATCACAGTACCAATACTTTTACTTTTAATGTAGGTCTGAATTATTTACTGGATCATGAAAACCATCCGGATTACATTCCGAGAGGACCCAAAGAAAAATATACTGAACCGTTTCATTACAATTTCGCCTTGAGAAGCGGGATAAATACTTCAGGTGTAGTTGGTTCTCCAAAATTACCATTTCTAACATTTTCGGCGTATGCTGATAAAGTGCTGAATCGCAAAAGCACTTTACAGGGAGGAGCTGAGCTTTTCTTATCCAGGTCACTTGAAGAATTCATAGAATACCAGGCAGCTGCTTTTCCACAAAAAGGAACAACTGGCGATGAAGATGCGAAAAGAGTTGGAGTGTTTGTAGGTCATAAACTCACTTTTAATAAAATGTCCCTGATCACTCATTTAGGCTATTACGTTTATTATCCATACACAGATTATGTGGAGCAGGTTTATAACCGAATGGGCTTGCAGCGAGAAATTACAGATCGCTGGTGGGCTTCAGCGACAGTTAGGTCTCACGGAGCAAATGCCGAAGCAGTAGAATTTTCAATTGGATACAGGTTATGAAGAAGTTGATATTTATTCTTGCGATAATAGGATTTTTAGGATGTGATTCTGAAGACGCCGGAGACTGTTTTCAAAAGGCCGGCGAAATTGTTCAGCAGGAGATGGAAGTTGCGCCATTTTCTGAAATTCTGGTCTACGATAAAATAAAACTTTACATCGAACAGGGAGCAGAACAAAAAGTGCTGGTAGAAAGTGGTAAGAACCTAATGAATGAAATAACTGCTGATGTCGTCGAAGGTCAGCTGGTGCTTAGAAATGAAAATGTTTGTAATTTGGTTCGGGATTACGGGATCACGAAGATCTATATTACCACACCAAACCTTGAATACCTGCGTCATGCAGGAAACATTCCGTTAGAAAGCGTTGGAACATTGAAATTTGACAACCTTTGGCTTGTTTCTGAAAACCAGGACCAGGATCCTGAAATCCATACTAACGGAGATTTTATTCTGGACCTTGAGGTAAAAAATCTAAGAATCACTAATGATAATTATTCGCATTACTTTTTAACGGGCAAGGTTGAAAATTTCGATGGATTTTTTGCCGCTGGAGATGGCCGACTGGAAGCTAGAGATCTTATCGTTCAAAATTATGATCTATTTCATCGCGGTACGAACAAACTTATTGTGAATCCTCAGCAAATTCTTAAGGGAGACATCTTTAGTTATGGGGATATTATTTCTGTAAATCGCCCTCCTGAAGTTGATGTGGAAGAGCATTTTAGAGGTCGGCTTATTTTTGAGTAAGCTCAGCGAAAAGACTTTCCAGGTTTTTGGTCTTTTGATTCAGCTGAAGAGTTTTTAACCCGTTATCATGGGCAAAATCAAATACAGCCGGACGCATGTCTTTTTCAGTATCAAAGATCAATTCATAAGTAAATCCTCCGGTGTTTTTAGCAGAAACCAGATTTGGTATTCTTTGTAGAGCTACTTCTTCAATGCGGTAATCAAATTCAACAAAAATGATCTGATCATTCCCTTTGCGCAGTTCATTCAGATTTTTGTCGGCAACAATATTACCGTTATTTATAATGATAACCCGGTCACAAATGGCTTCAACTTCCTGCATGATATGCGTAGAGAGAAAGACGGTTTTGCCAGGTTTACCTTCAGCATTATTTCTGCCGATATTTTTTATCAGGTTTCTAATCTCCACTAACTGGTTTGGATCGAGGCCGGTGGTGGGCTCATCGAGGATCAAGACTTCAGGATCGTGTAGAAGTGCCGCGGCGAGGCCAACTCTTTGGCGGTAACCTTTTGAAAGCTGGTCTATTTTTTTATTCGCTTCAGGAGTTAACCCGGTAATTTTGATCACTTCTTCCACGCGGTTTTTATCCGTTTTGTATACTGAAGCATTAAAGCGAAGATATTCCCTCACGAACATTTCAGTATAAAGCGGGTTGTGCTCAGGCAGATAACCTATTCGTTTCTGAATTTCAGCTACATTATCCTCCAGATCCAGTCCGTCGATATTTGCTTTTCCGGAATCTGCTGTTAAATATCCAGTCAGAATTTTCATAAGCGTGGATTTCCCGGCTCCATTCGGACCTAGAAATCCGACAATCTCGCCTTTGGAAATATCAAAATTGATCTCGTTCAGCGCTTTCTGGCTTCCAAAATGTTTGGATATGTTGTTAACGGATATAGACATAGCTTCAGAATTCAAAATTAGGAATAAATAATCAGGGATACCGATGAAAATATTTCAAAGTTTCAACGAAAATTGAAGGCTAAAAATTGTAATTGTGATTAAAAGCATGCGAATTTTCCGAATATCAGAAAACTGTAAATTTTGATCGCATTTTATTTTGAATCTAAAATTTAAGCGCTACTTTAGTCTTTCATTATTATTGCAAATGACAACATTAATTAATTGGAACGCATTCTATTATTTTTATTTCTATACCAGAGATAGGATCGGGAATGCTATATGATTAATTTAAACATAGAATTATATAAAAGTCTCGATCTTAGATCGGGACTTTTTTATTTATACCTATATGAATAAAAAAGTCGGGATTCAGGGAATAAAAGGTTCATTTCACCATTTGGTGGCCATGGATTATTATCATGAGGATGTTTCAGTCATGGAACATCTATCATTTCATGAGCTGGCACAGAAACTGTCTTCAAAGGAATCTGATGAGGCGGTAATGGCGATAGAGAACAGTATTGCCGGTTCCATTCTTCCAAATTACGCTCTTATAGATGAATATAATCTTAGCATAATTGGGGAGCATTATACGCCGGTGAATATGAATCTCATGGCGTTGGAAGGTCAGACAATCGAGGATATTAAAAAAGTCTTTTCTCATCCAATGGCTTTGCTTCAGTGCAAGGAATTTTTCAAGAAATATCCTCATATCAAACTCATTGAGGACGCAGATACTGCGGAAGCTGCTAAAAGAATTTCCGAAGAAGGTAAAATGAAAGTGGCCGCTGTGGCAAGTCCGGCAGCTGCTCAAATGTATGGTTTGGAAATCCTGGCTCATGAAATTCATACCATTAAAAGCAACGCAACGAGATTCCTAATCTTAGGCAGAGAAAGACAAAAACCGAACGGAATTCAGCTGGATAAAGCATCTTTAAAATTTGACCTAAGCAGTGATAGGGGAAGCCTGGTTTCGGTTTTAAATATTCTAAGGGATTCATACTTGAGCCTTACTAAAATTCAATCCTTACCAATTATTGATGAGCCATGGAAATATTCATTTTTCGTGGATGTCATTTTTGAAAAACCAAAGGATTTTGATAAAGCGGTAAGTGTTTTAAAACTAATGACTGAAGAATTAAAAATTTTAGGGATCTATAAAAACAATTTGTCATGATAACGGCAAAAAGACTGGATACAGTTCAGGAATACTACTTTTCAAAAAAGCTTCGTGAGGTGGCAGATTTGAGGTCTCAAGGCAAGGATATTATCAATCTCGGGATTGGAAGTCCAGACCTTGCTCCTCCTAATGCTGTGGTTCAAGCTTTGAATAAAGCATTAAAAGATAATGGTGCGCATCAATATCAGCCTTATAAAGGTATCAAGAAGTTGCGTGATGCTATCACTGGATTTTATAAGAAGTACTATCAATTAGAGCTGAACCCTGAGACTGAAATCCTTCCACTAATGGGTAGTAAGGAAGGAATTATGCACATTTCCATGGCTTTTTTGAATCCTGGTGATGAAGTGCTTTTGCCAGATCCCGGGTATCCAACTTATAGTTCAGTAGCCAAATTGCTTGAAGCTAAAGAACGGAATTACAGCCTGAAAGAGGAAAATGGATGGTTGCCAGATTTAGCAGAATTGGAGAAACAAGGTCTGGATAAAGTGAAATTGATGTGGGTGAATTACCCTCATATGCCTACGGGTTCAAAGGCTACAGCTGAATTCTTTAAAGAATTGACTCGCTTTGCTGAAAAAAATAAGATCCTGGTGGTAAATGATAATCCATATAGTTTTATTCAAAATGATGCACCTATTAGTATTTTGAATGAAGAGAGGCGAAGTGATTACGTGATGGAATTGAATTCATTGAGTAAGAGTTTTAATATGGCCGGGTGGCGTGTTGGTATGCTAACCGGAAGTGAAAAAAATATTAATTCGGTTCTAAAAGTGAAATCGAATATGGACAGCGGGATGTTTTATCCTGTTCAGGCTGGGGCAGTAGAAGCCTTGAAATTGCCAGAATCATGGTTTGAGGAGCAAAATAAGATCTATGCGGAAAGAAAAGCAAAGATAATGCAATTGGTAAATGAGCTGGAATGTGAAGCGAGAGAAGACCAGGCTGGTCTTTTTATCTGGGCTAAAGCTCCGGAAGGGAAAACTTCGGCCGATGTGGTAGACGAATTGCTTTATGAGCATGATATATTTATAACTCCTGGATTTATTTTCGGAGATCAGGGTGAAGGTTACGTTAGATTTTCTCTTTGTGCATCCCTTGAAGCGGTAGAAAAAGCACTAAAAAGAATAAGAAAATGAAGGTTTTTGTAATAGGTCTGGGATTAATTGGAGGTTCCTTCGCATTGGACCTGAAGGCTGCTATCAAGACTATCGAGATCTTTGGGATTGATGAAAATGATGAACATTTAGAAGATGCTCATCAGCTGGGATTGATCGATAGAAAAGCAGAGATGAGCGAGCTGGGAAATGCAGACATGGTTTTTCTTGCCATTCCAGTAGATGTTTCGCTTAAAGTACTTCCTGAAGTTCTAAATCTGGTAAGTGATGATTGTGTTGTAGTAGATGCAGGATCCACCAAAGAGAAATTGTGTAAGATCGTTGCAGAGCATCCAAAGCGTAGAAATTACCTGGCAGGCCATCCAATTGCAGGGACTGAATTTTCAGGACCTAAAGCGTCCATTCACGGTCTTTTCAAAAATAAAACACATATCATATGTGAAGTTGAAAAAACGGCTTTTAAGCTTCAGGAAAGAGCATTGGAAATTTTTCAGGCGATTGGGATGAGAATTAGGTATATGGATCCTGCTTCGCATGATCGCCATATCGCATATGTATCGCATCTATCTCACATTAGTTCATTTATGCTGGGTAAAACGGTGCTGGAAAAAGAGAAGAATGAACGCGACATTTTTGATCTCGCAGGCAGTGGTTTTGCTTCAACCGTAAGGCTGGCAAAAAGTTCTCCGGCTATGTGGACACCAATTTTCCATCAGAATAAAAAGAACGTGATGGAAACTTTAGACGAATATATTTCAAATCTGAAACATTTCAGAAAACTGATGGATGAAGATAATTTTGAAGAAGTATTCAGTGAAATGGAGAGAACGAATCATATTAGAGAAGTATTAAACGGATTAAATAAGAACCAAGAATTTAAAATAGTTGAAAATGGAAAATAAAAAAGAACTCAGAACATGGCTGGATGATTTCGGATTATCTCATCCCCTGGTGATTGCAGGACCTTGCAGCGCCGAAACCGAAGAACAGGTATTAACGATCGCCCATCAATTAAAAGACAGCGATGCTACTGTTTTAAGAGCAGGAATCTGGAAACCGAGAACCAGGCCCGGTAATTTTGAAGGCGTGGGAGCTTTAGGGTTAAAATGGCTTCAGAAAGCAAAGGAAGAAACAGGAATGCTTACAACCACTGAAGTTGCCAATCCAAATCACGTGGATCTTGCGTTGAAACATGACGTTGATATTTTATGGATTGGAGCCAGAACAACCGTCTCTCCTTTTATAGTACAGGAAATTGCAGATGCACTTAAAGGAACTGATAAGATCGTACTGGTTAAAAACCCGGTTAATCCAGATCTTTCTCTATGGCTTGGTGCAGTTGAAAGATTGCATACGGCAGATATTAATAAGCTAGGAGTGATCCACAGAGGTTTTTCAGCTTATGAGAAAACAAAATACAGAAACAACCCGGAATGGCAGATTCCAATCGAACTTCAAAATAAATTTCCAGATCTTCCATTAATCCTGGATCCATCTCATATTGCGGGCAGAAGAGATATCATATTTGATCTTTGCCAGACTGCTTTAGATTTGAATTACGACGGAATTATGGTGGAAACTCACCATACACCAGATAAGGCCTGGAGTGATGCCGCGCAGCAAATTACACCGGAAACATTAATTCAAATTATGAATGATCTAAAAGTGAGAAAAGAAGTTTCAGCAAGCGAGGAATTTCAGAATAAATTAACCGCATTAAGGTCTAAGATCGATATCACCGACAGTCAGATCCTAGAGATTCTTTCAAAAAGAATGAAAATTTCAGAAGAAATCGGTCAGGTGAAAAAAGATCAGAACGTGGCGATCCTTCAGACAAAAAGATGGAATGAAATTCTAGGTAAAATGGTTCTTGAAGGTGAAGAGAAAGGGCTTAGCGAGGAATTCGTGTTGAGAATGTTCAAAGCGATTCACCAGGAATCAATCAACCACCAGCAAAAAATTCTCGACGGAATCAGGTAATTTGAAAGCATTATAGCCAAGTATGTGCAGTCTTGAATTAAACCTATAAATTTGCAGGAAATAATATATGATTCGGGATATGAATAATTTAGCATAAATGCAGGGAACGGTTTACAAATCTACAGGAAGCTGGTATCAGGTTAAGGCTGAAAATGGTGCATTCTACGAATGTAGAATTAAAGGTAAATTCAGAATTCAGGGAATTAAAAGCACCAATCCAGTAGCAGTGGGAGATGAGGTTACTTTTGATCTTGAAGAAGGTTTGGAAGGAAATACTGGGGTCATCAAAAAAATAAAGGAGCGGGAGAATTATATTATTAGAAAATCTGTGAACCTTTCGAAGCAAACGCATATCATCGCTTCGAATATCGATCAGGTTTTTCTCCTCGTTACCTTGAATAATCCACCTACGCTTACAACTTTTATAGATCGGTTCCTGGTTACTGCTGAAGCTTATGATATTACGGCGGTTTTACTTTTCAATAAAGTTGATAGCTATACTATTGAAGAACTTGCTGAAGTGAAATACCTGGCTGAATTATATAGAAATGCCGGTTACGAATGTATTGGGATCTCCGCAAAGAATGGCAAGAATGTAGACAAGGTGAAAGAAAAGATGATCGGAAAAACCAGTATGATCTCAGGACATAGTGGAACCGGTAAATCAACTCTTATCAATGCAATTGAACCAAGCCTTGATCTCAAAACCTCTGAAATTTCCAGACAGCATAGTCAGGGGCAGCACACCACTACATTTGCTGAAATGTTCGATCTTAAATTCGATGCCCGTATTATCGACACTCCTGGAATTAAAGGTTTTGGAGTTGTAGATATGGAAAGAGAAGAGATCGGAGATTATTTTCCTGAGTTCTTTGAAAGAAAACAAGATTGTAAGTTTCATAATTGTCTGCATATTGAAGAACCAAAATGCGCGATCAAGCAAGCGTTGGAAGATGGCGAAATTGCCTGGTCCAGGTATAAGAGTTATTTGCAGATCATGGAAGGCGAGGAAGATAATTACCGTATAGATCAATATCAGAAATAATGAGAGCAGTAATACAGAGAGTTTCAGAAGCTTCAGTAACCGTAGACCATAAAGTATGCGCGGTAATACACGAGGGTTTACTTATACTTTTGGGAATAGAAGAAGAAGATACCGATGAAGATATTGACTGGCTCTGTAGGAAGATCATCAATATGAGAATCTTTAATGATGATGAGGGTGTGATGAACGATTCTTTAAAAACTGTAGATGGTGATGCGATCATCGTTAGTCAGTTTACTTTGCATGCAAGTACTAAAAAAGGAAACCGTCCCAGTTATATTAAAGCTGCCAAGCCAGAGATAGCCGAACCAAAATATTTAAAATTCATTGCGAAATTTGAGCAGGAATTGGGAAAAGACGTGGGTATAGGTAAGTTTGGAGCAGATATGAAAGTCTCTCTTTTGAACGACGGACCAGTCACAATTATAATTGATTCGAAAGAAAAACGTTAAAAAGAGTTAAAATTTTATATATTGCGCCTTTATTGATATTCTATTTTAAATAATGCGCAAGAAAATTTTGTATTTCCTGCTTCTGATATTTTTACAGATAACTTATGCACAGCAGGAATATGCAACTTCAAATATAGCCCCTGAATTACTTGAGAATTCTGATGCTGTCGTCAGGAAACTTCATCAAAAAACAGTTATAGAAGAACTGGATAAGGTTGTAACGTACACTACCCGTGTGATCACAGTTTTAAATCAGGATGGAGAGTCTTTCATCGATGCTTATGAGTATTACAGTGATGGCGATGCGATTAAAGACCAGGAGGCTTTAATCCTGGATGAGTATGGAAATGAGATCAGGAAAATCAAGCAGAAAGATTTTAATGACGTAAGCGCATACGGTTCTTCTACACTATTTTCAGACTCAAGAGTTAGTTTCCTTGATTATACTGCAAGAAATTATCCCTATACCGTTATTTATACGAGTGAATTTGAAAGAGAGAATTCTGTTTTTCTGGATGGCTGGTTTCCGATAGAAGGTTATGAGCTTAGTGTTGAAAATGCTGTTTTTGAAATAGAAAACCCGAATAAATTTCCTATCAGGCATGAGGAATATAATTTTGAAGATTTTGATATTTCCAGTTCAATCACCGATGGAAACTTTACATATTCAGTTAAGAATATTCAGGCGAGAAAGCCAGAACCTTTAAGCCCTGGATTAGACAAAATAGTACCTCAGGTGTTGTTTTCTCTGGATGTTTTTGAACTTGAAGGGGTAAGAGGAAGGTCTGAAAACTGGAAAAATTTTGGAAAATGGATGTATGATAACCTCGTGGAGGGTCATGATGAACTTCCTGCAGCTACGGTTTCCGAAATAAGTTCGCTTACGAAAAATGCGAAAACACTTGAGGAAAAAGCCAGGATCATTTACCAATATGTTCAGGATAAAACGAGGTACATATCTGTGCAATACGGTATTGGCGGATGGGAACCTGAAAATGCCACCGCGGTGGACGAGCTTGGTTATGGTGACTGTAAAGCTCTTACCAATTACACAAAAGCCTTACTCAAAACTCAGGGAATAGATTCTTATTATACAGTTGTTTACGGCGGAAGAAAACGGGATATAAATCCGGACTTTGCCTTGATGCAGGGAAATCATGTTATTTTAAATATTCCTCGACAGGATTCTACCGATATCTGGCTGGAATGTACTAACCAGAAAACTCCTTTCAACTATTTAGGAGATTTTACAGATGATCGTCATGTGCTACGAATTTCAAAAAATGGTGGTGAGATCATCAAGACCAAAAAATATGAGGCTGAAGAAAACCTTCAGCAGAGAGATTGCAGGCTGAAATTAAATGAAAATGGTGGTTTTGTAGCCGACTTTTCCAGGTCTTCCTTTGGAGTTCCTTATGGAGATAAATTTTACCTGGTAGATCGAAAAGAAGATGATCTTAAGGAATATTATCGTGAGAGCTGGGCACGCATCCAGAACCTGAAATTTGAGGATATTCAGCTGGAAAATGATCGTGAGAATATTGAATTTCAGGAGCATCTGAAATTTTCCGGGGACCGGCTGGCTACCAATGCCGGAAACAGGTTGCTAATTCCTTTGAATTTTATTCAGCAACAAAGCTTAAATGTAAGACCTACCAAAGAAAGAACAATGCCATTGCACGTGAGTCGTGGTAAAACCTATAAAGATCATTTTATTTTCGAATTACCTGAAGGTTTTGATATCGAAGCCCTACCAGAAAGTCAGAATATTGCTTCAGATTTCGGAGAATTCTCAATTAAAATCACTGCTTTAGAGGAGGAGAAAAAGGCCATTGAAATTGAAAGACTTCTTATAATTAAAGAAGGAGAATGGCCAAAAGACCGGTTTGCTGAATTCCAAAAATTTTTAGGAAAGGTGAGCAGGCTCAATAATCTGAAAGCGGTAATAGTAAATAATGCAAAATCCTAAATCAATGTTTAGACCATTTATTCTTGCTCTTTTTCTTCTGGTAGGAGCAATGACAACAGCCCAAAATTATAAATTCGGAAAGGTTTCCAAAGAGGAGGTTTCAGAAAAGCAACATCCTCTAGAAGAGGATGCAGATGCAGCCGTTCTTTACACTTACCAGAGAACGTATTATGACTATAATCAGGTTTCTGGTTTTAAGATAATTTCAGAATATCATCAAAGGATCAAGATATATAACAAAGATGGAATGGACTGGGCTACAAAAGAGATTAGCGCAAGCCAGGGAAATATTGATGAAAATGTGGTGAGTCTTAAAGGAGTCACTTATAACCTGGAAAACGGAAAGGTTGAAGAAACAAAACTTGATCGTGATAACATTTACGAGGAAGATGCCAGTAGATATAGGAAGGTCACAAAATTCACCATGCCGAATGTAAAAGAGGGAAGTGTGGTTGAATTTGAATATAAGATCACTTCAGATAAATTATCGACGTACATAGATAGAATTCCGTTGCAGTATAGCATTCCTATAAATAAGATCGATGTTAAAGTAACCGTTCCGGAATATTTAAATTATGGTGTTTACAATAATCCAAAAGCAGCTTTTTATGTAAAAGTTGATCAGGATTCAAAGCCATTCAAAAGAAGTTTTTCAAAAACTACGCGTCCTGGTTCATCAAGAAATCAAAGTGTAAAAACCAACCGTTATTCAGTAGAATTCATGCAGAATTCATACATCATTGAACAGGAAAATATTCCATCACTAATCGAGGAAAACCATGTGGATCATTTAGAGAATTATGCGGCATACCTGGATTGGGAGTTGAAATATACCGAGTTTCCGAATTCACCAATAGAGAATTTTTCCAGCACATGGGAAGGAGTGTCAAAATCTATTTATTTGGATAATGGGTTTGAAAGAGAATTGAAGAATTCAAATTTCTATGATGACGAGTTAGACGCTTTAGTAGGTGGAATTTCTGACCCTATGAAAAAAGCCGAACTTATTTTTCAATTCGTAAAACAAAAGGTTAAATGGAATGACTACATAGGTTTTGTGACCGAAAATGGTTTAAAAAGTGCTTATAAGGATGGTTCAGGTAATACAGGAGATGTGAACCTATTACTTGTTTCCATGCTTAAATATGCCAAGATTGATGCAAATCCTGTACTAGTAAGCACTCCCAATAACGGGGTTCCTTCATTTCCAACTAAAAATGGTTTCAACTATTTGTTAGCCTCTGCAAAGATTGATGGAAAAACTCTGTTGTTGGATGCGACCGATAGAGCTGCCGGTATTGGAGAATTACCGAAAAGAGCAAGAAACTGGCAGGGAAGAATGATTAAAGAAGATGGTTCTTCAGAATGGGTGAATCTTCAGCCTAATTATTATTCTGTCGACAATACGGTGATGAATGTTCAAATTTCTGAGAATTCTATAAAAGGAAAGTATATGAACAATCTTGGTGGTTTACATGCGAAGAACTACAGGATGAAGCATAAGTCATCTGGCAATGCATTGACTAATCTCTCTAAGTCCCAGGCAAGCTATTCGATTTTAGATGCGGAGGTGAAGGACTTTGAAAAGGTAGGAGCTGAAATTACCAGAACCTATAATTTTGAAAGTAGCAAAGCCCAGGAGGTAATTGGGGATAAGATTTATTTTAAACCTTTGTTCTTCAAGACTCAATTAGTAAATGAATTCAAAGCCGATAAAAGGACCTATCCAATTTTCTTTGATTTTCCAACACAAAATCATAACCTGGTCAATATTATGATTCCTGAAGGTTATGAAGTGGTTTCTCTTCCGGAAAGTGCTATCGTGAAGTTAAAAGATAATGCAGGACAATTCAAATATATTGTCAAGCAAAGCGGAAGTTACCTTAGAATTGATTCTGAAGTGAATCTCGCTCAAACTGTTTACCAGCCGAGCGACTACGAAATAATCCAAAAGTTTTATGACAACATTATTGAAAAACAAAATGAAAGCATAGTTTTGAGAAAAATTTCGACTGATGGACTTGAAGAACGCGCAGAAAGCGGTAGATAACTGGATCAAGGAGCATGGTGTTCGTTATTTCAACGAATTAACCAATATGGCTCAGCTAACTGAAGAAACCGGTGAAGTAGCTCGCATTATTGCGAGACGATACGGCGAGCAAAGTGAAAAGGAAAGCGATAAGGAAAAAGATCTTGGTGAAGAACTTGCAGATGTGGTTTTTGTAGTGCTTTGCCTGGCCAATCAAACCGGAGTGGACCTTCAGGAGGCTTTTGATAGAAAACTTGATATCAAAACCAAGCGAGACAAAGACCGTCATAAGAATAATGAAAAGCTGAAATAATGAAATTTAAATCTATTATTTCACAAAGGTCTTTCTGGAAATCTGTTTTCTGGTTAGGCCTGTCTTTTCTTATTCTTTATAATGTGATCTCTATATTTTTTGAGTACGGTCATTTTGCTGTAGAAACTTTTTTCAAAGAAAGAACTGAAGATGGAAAGCTTGTTCGTTTTGTGATCGGTCAGTTACTGGCATCGTTTCTTTATGGCTTCATTTTAGCCTTCGGTCAGTTTCGTGGAAAAGAAAAGAAAGACTAATTTAGTATTTCATTTTTTTTATTTTCTGAAATGACGCTTTCAATTCATAATCCCAGTAAAAATCTATCGGCAAACCTGAAGATCACCGGCTCGAAAAGTGAGTCTAATCGCTTACTAATTCTTCAGGCTTTGTATCCTAATATTTCCATCGAAAATCTTTCTAACAGTGATGATACTGTGGTCCTGAAAAAGGCTCTTGATCAGGGGTCTGGCTTGATCGATATTCATCATGCCGGAACTGCCATGCGATTTCTTACAGCATATTTTGCCTCAAAAGAAGGTTGTGAGGTAGAGATCACCGGAAGTAAAAGAATGAAGGAAAGACCAATAAGGTTGCTGGTTGATGCACTTCAAAGAATGGGCGCTGATATTGAATACAAGAATGAAACGGGGTATCCGCCTTTGATCATCAAGGGAAAAAAATTACACGTAGACTCGGTTAAACTACAGGCAAATGTGAGTAGCCAATATGTTTCAGCATTAATGCTGATAGGTGCTTCCTTGCCAAAAGGCTTGGAGATCATTCTGGAAGGGCAGATCACCTCTACACCTTATATTCTAATGACGCTTGAAATTCTGCAACACGCTGGCATACAGGGCGAGTTTAAAGATGACCGTATTTTTATTCAGCCTACAAAAGATCTGAAGACATCAACCATTGCAGTGGAATCAGACTGGAGTTCTGCTTCCTATTTCTATAGTATCGCCGCTATTGCCGAAACAGCTGAATTTAGACTATCCAATTATAGAAAAACCAGTAGACAGGGTGATTCCTGCCTGGCTGAAATTTATAAACACTTTGGTGTGGAAACCACCTTTGAAAAAGATAGCATTATACTTTCTAAGCAAAAATCCACGCGCTCAGTTAGAATTTGTGAAGATCTGAGAAATTCTCCGGATATCGCCCAAACCATTGCGGTTACATGTCTGGCGCTTGGTCTTGAATGTGAATTAAAGGGTTTGCATACACTTAAGATTAAAGAAACAGACAGGTTGCAGGCTTTGAAAAATGAAATGGAAAAATTTGGAGCAGAAGTAAAGATCACAGATGACTGCCTGCATTTACTGCCTTGCAGTTCTTTGAATAAGAAAGTTGCAATAGAAACCTATAATGATCATAGAATGGCTATGGCTTTTGCACCTTTAGCGCAAAGAGTTCCGATTTCAATAATAGAGGCCGATGTAGTTTCCAAGTCGTACCCAGATTTTTGGAAAGACCTCAAAGAATTAGACTTTTTAGTACAATAATTTATTTTATTATCAAATAAATCTCCATTTACTTGACAACCCCTACCTTGAGATTGTATATTTGCGCCTTTTAAAACAGGAACTATGGGAATGAAACTTTCGAATTTCAATTTTGAACTGCCACCAGAACTTTTGGCTGAGTATCCATCTGAAAATCGCGACGAGTCGAGATTGATGGTACTAAACCGAAAAGAGCAGACGATTGAACATAAAAAATTTAAAGATCTAATTGATTATTTTGAACCAGAAGATGTGATGGTTCTTAATAACACCAAAGTATTTCCTGCCAGATTATACGGTAATAAAGAAAAAACAGGTGCGAGAATCGAAGTATTCCTACTTAGAGAACTTAACCCTGAAACCAAATTATGGGATGTTCTTGTGGATCCTGCAAGAAAGATCAGAATTGGTAATAAACTTTACTTCGGGGAAGACGAAAGTCTTGTCGCTGAAGTAATAGATAATACAACTTCCAGAGGTAGAACGCTGAGATTCCTTTACGATGGATCTTACAGCGACTTCAGAAAAAAACTTAAGGAATTAGGGCAAACTCCACTTCCAAAGTATATTAAAAGAGATGTTGAGCCTTCAGATGAAGAAAGATATCAAACTATCTATGCTAAAAACGAAGGTGCTGTAGCTGCACCAACCGCAGGTTTGCACTTCTCAAAGCATCTTTTGAAAAGATTAGAGATCAAAGGAATTGATTTTGCTGAAGTTACACTTCACGTGGGTCTTGGAACTTTCAGCCCGGTTGAGGTAGAAGATCTTTCAAAACATAAAATGGACAGTGAGGAAGCATTCATTACCAAAGATGCTACCGAAGTGATCAATACTGCAAAATCTGAAAAACGTAAGGTTTGTGCGGTAGGGACCACAGTGATGCGAGTATTGGAAAGTGCTGTATCATCTGATCAGACACTTAATGAATTTGGTGGATGGACCAATAAATTTATTTTCCCTCCATACGATTTCAATATCGCGAATTGTATGATCACTAACTTCCACACACCAAAATCAACTTTATTAATGATGGTTTCTGCATTCGCAGGTCATGATTTTATGAAGAAGGCTTATGAGGAAGCTGTAAAGGAGAAATACAGATTCTATACTTACGGTGATGCGATGCTGATCTTATAATCAGCGCTCAATATATTCAAAGGCCATAAATCGAAATTCCGGTTTATGGCCTTTTTTGTAAGCTATTGATTTTTAAAAGACTGAAACGGTTCGGTTTTAACTTTGTAATTTAGCAGCGTGAAAGACAAGAAGAAAGACATAAGGGCATTAACCAAGGAACAACTTCAGAAATTCTTTGTTTCTGAAGGTGATAAATCTTTCCGCGGAACCCAGGTTTACGAGTGGCTTTGGAATAAGGCTGCACATTCTTTTGATGATATGACCAATATTTCAAAAGAAACCAGGCAAATGCTAAAAGATAATTTTGTCATTAACCATATCCGGGTAGACAGAATGCAGAGAAGTAGTGATGGTACTATCAAAAATGCGGTGAAACTGCATGATAGTTTAACAGTGGAGTCTGTACTTATCCCTACAAAAACCCGTACTACTGCTTGCGTTTCTTCACAGGTAGGCTGTAGCCTTGATTGCCAGTTCTGTGCAACTGCTAAATTAAAGCGAATGAGAAACCTGAATCCGGATGAAATTTATGACCAGGTAGTGGCGATAGATAATGAAAGTCGGCTATATTTCGACAGACCGCTTTCAAACATTGTTTTCATGGGAATGGGTGAGCCACTTATGAATTATAATAATGTAATGAAGGCTGTGGAGAAAATCACTTCTCCTGAAGGCCTGGGTATGTCACCTAAGCGTATCACTATTTCTACTTCTGGAGTTCCAAAAATGATCAAAAAGCTGGCTGATGATGAAGCCAAGATCAAACTTGCTGTTTCCTTACATTCAGCGAGAAATGAAGTGAGAACCCAGATCATGCCATTTAATGAGACTTTCCCATTGGAAGATTTACGTGAAGCCCTGGAATATTGGTATTCAAAAACCAAAAGCAGAATCACTTATGAATATATCGTCTGGAAAGATATTAATGATACCAGGGAAGATGCTCAGGCTTTGGTGAGATTCTGTAAATATGTGCCTTGCAAAGTAAATCTTATTGAATATAATCCCATAGATGATGGGAATTTTCAACAGGCAGCTTCTCAGGCTACAGATATGTACCAGGAAATGTTGGAAAGAAATGGAATTACAGTTACAGTAAGGCGCTCTCGAGGTAAGGATATTGATGCCGCTTGCGGTCAGCTGGCAAATAAATCAGCTTAATTTCAAGAGCTTTTTACGGAGCTTTGCTTCGGTATAAATATGTATATTTACGGCCTTTATGAAGGTTATTTCCCAAATAAAACTTCCCGTGGAAAAAGAGATGGAACTTTTTGAAAAAAAGTTCTTCGAATCTATGTCTTCTAAAGTTGCCCTTCTAAATCGAATCACGCATTATATTGTAAATCGAAAGGGTAAGCAGATGCGCCCGATGTTCGTTTTTCTTGTAGCGAAAATGGTTTCAGAAGGTTCTGTAAATGAGCGGACCTATAGGGGAGCATCAGTGATTGAACTAATTCATACCGCTACGCTGGTTCATGATGATGTGGTAGACGATTCCAATAGAAGAAGAGGTTTTTTCAGTATCAACGCCTTATGGAAAAATAAGATCGCCGTACTGGTAGGAGACTATCTGTTATCTAAAGGTTTATTACTTTCTATTGATAATAATGATTTCGATCTGTTAAAGATCATATCGGTTGCGGTTAAAGAAATGAGTGAGGGAGAACTTCTTCAGATCGAAAAAGCCAGAAGACTGGATATAACCGAAGCTGTATATTACGATATTATCAGGCAGAAAACGGCTACGCTAATTGCAGCTTGTTGCAGTCTTGGTGCGGCTTCAGTGAAACCGGAAAGCAATGAAATTGCCAAAATGCGTCGTTTCGGTGAATTGATCGGGATGGCGTTTCAGATAAAGGATGACCTTTTTGACTACGGAACGCAAAAGATTGGAAAGCCAACTGGTATTGATATTAAAGAGCAGAAAATGACATTGCCTTTGATCTATGTTTTGAATACTGTTTCCAAGAAAGAGCGTGATTGGGTGATCAACTCCGTTAAAAACCATAATAAGGATAGAAAGAGAGTAAGAGAGGTCATCGATTTTGTTCGGGAAAAAGGAGGTCTTGACTATGCAGTAAAGCGAATGAAGGAATTTCAACGTGAAGCCCTCATTATCCTGGAAGATTATCCGGAATCTCCATATAAAGAAAGTTTAGAATTAATGGTGAATTATGTCATTGAGAGAAAAAAATAAAAAAGCGAAGTTAAAATCTTCGCTTTTTTTATAATGGCTATATAAGATTAGGCAGCATCATCTGTAGCTTCTTCACCATTCACGTCATCTGTTTCGTGAATTTCCTCGTCAATTTCCTGTTCTACTTTTTCAGCTCCTTTTTTGATTTTTTCGCCTGCTTCTTTAGCACCTGCTTCGATATCTTCACCTATCGCTTCAGCAGCTTCTTCAGTTTTTTCCTGAGTGGTTTCACGACAAGAATAAATTGAAAGGCTGAATATTGCAGCCATAATTAAAATCACTGTTTTTTTCATTACAATAAAATTAAGGGTTAATTAAAAAAAGCCATTCAAACGAATGGCTTTAATATTATAAAGAAAGAAGATGATTACATATCATCGTCACCGTTCATGTCGTCAGTTCCTTCTACTTCTTCTTCCATTTCATTTTCTGCGTTCTCAGCAGCGTTTTCTACGTCCTGTCCAGCTTCTTCAATTTCGTTTCCTGCTTCATCAGCAGCATTTTCCATATCTTCACCCATAGATTCAACAGCATCTTCGGTTTTTTCCTCAGTTGTTTCTCTACAAGAGTAGATTGAAAGTGACATTGTTGCAACAGCAAATAGTAAGAATAATTTTTTCATTGTTAAAATGTTTAATTAGTTGAAGAAACAAAGTTAAACAAATTTTGATTATGCAAAAGGACTCTTTTCACTTAAATATTTCCAATATCTTTTAGGTACGTGTTGTACGTGAAGCCGCATATTTACTCGGCTTTTGATATTTGTGGAATCAAAATATTCTTTCCATAATTTCTGAAAATAGATTTCGCCAGCCTCAAAATATTCTGAATTTCCTCCAGAAATGCCCATATCTTCAGGTAAATCTATAGACACATATTCGGTTTTCGTAAGGTCATAATAGACACCTATCTTACGTTTTATATCATAAATTAACCATTTTTGATCTGCATATCTGCTTTTAAAATGCGGTGTGATTATTGGCAGCACATTAAAATCCGGTTCAATTATGGCAAAATAGATATCATCTTTGGTTAATCTAAACCTGACAAATGCCTCCATACGATGTTTCTCCCTGCCTACCTGTTTGGCAATATTCTCTATATACAGCACGACCGGGTGTGAATAATCCAAATCTACCTTACTCTTTGAATTAAAAACATATTTGATCATTTCAAATAACTTGATCTCTATTCCTTGTGCTTCACTTAAAAATGCCCATTTTATTTTTCTTAGTCCATTAGAGGAGACTTTCGATTTCAAGCCTTTCAAAACTCTAAGGGCCTTGTGTTCTTCAGTAAAAATTTTTTCCGTCTCGCTAAAAAGCTGTTTTTGGTCTTCCCCTGCAGGAACAATTTCTACAACCTCTAATTTTTGTTCGTAGGCATTGAAGATGCAGGTGAGAAATCCCATAAAACTACCATCATATTTCAATACTTTCTGCTGCATTAAAACAGACTTAATTGGTTGCTGAGATCTTTTCTGAATTTGCTCTGGGAATTCTGCATAATTATAGATTTTAAACTTTCGCTGGAAAGGTCTTTAAGTTCTTTCTCTCTGGAATCGCAGGTAATAAAATATTTAGCCCGGTTAGACGCGATCCCGATTTTCTTTAAATGATCCCAATTCAATTTTCGGAATTTCCGCGCATTCAGAATTTTATTGACAGATTTCAAACCGATTCCAGGTATTCTTAATAAAAGCTGTTTGTCCACTCTATTTATATCTACCGGAAAAAGATGCCTGTTCCGCAAAGCCCAACTTAATTTTGGGTCTATATCCATATCCAGAAATTGAAAATCATCGTTCAGCAATTCTCTCACATCGAATCCATAAAATCGCATAAGCCAGTCGGTTTGGTATAACCTATTTTCCCTAAGCATAGGAACCTGCGAATTTAATGCGGGCAGACGCGGATCGTTGCTTATAGGGACGTAACCGGAATAATAAACCCGCTTCATATTATAGTTCTTGTAGAAGAAGGCAGAAGAATACATGATATCACGGTCGCTTTCACCGGTGGCTCCCACGATCATTTGGGTGCTCTGCCCGGCGGGTGCGTATTTAGGAGTACTTTTTATAAATTTAGATTCCTGTTTATATTGAATGATTTCATTTTTTACCTTATTCATTGGTTTCATGAAATCTTCATGATTTTTTTCTGGAGCTAGCAATTTTAATCCGGACTTCGTAGGTATCTCGATGTTAACGCTTAACCTGTCAGCATATAATCCGGCTTCCCTCATCAGTTCATCGCTGGCACCTGGAATACTTTTCAAATGGATGTATCCATTAAAATTTTCTTCTTCACGTAATTTTTTTGCCACGCGGATAAGCCTCTCCATTGTATGATCAGGACTTTTGAATATACCGGAGCTTAGGAATAATCCTTCAATATAATTACGTCTGTAAAAATTAATGGTAAGATCTACTACTTCCTGAACCTTGAAAGCAGCTCTCTTAATATCATTACTTCTACGAGTAACACAATAGGCGCAATCAAAAATACAATGATTGGTAAGTAAGATTTTTAATAAAGAAACGCAGCGACCATCTTGTGTATAAGAGTGACAAATACCCATTCCAGAAGAATCTCCCAGACCTTTTTTGGTATTTTTTCTTTTACTACCGCTACTGGAGCAGGAGACATCATACTTGGCAGCATCTGCAAGTATACTCAGTTTTTCTTTTATGCGATCAAAGTCCATAAATTGGAATTTTTCCAAAAATAGGAAAAATTCCAATTAAGTAGTAAATACTGATTATCAAGTTTTAACTCTAATCAACTTAAAAAGAGCTTATTTTAAACTGGATTTTTTCTCTTCAGGATAAGTTTCAGGATCTTCTCCAGCTAATCTTGCAAAATTTCTATAGGCCTGTTCTACTTTTTCTTTAGGAGTTGTTTCAAATTCCTTTTCTGTTACTTCATATTTATCCTGGAGAGATTTCAGTTTTTTATGTAGTTCTTTTTGGATATCGGCGTATTCCGGTTCTCCATAGAGATTATTCTCTTCTTTAGGATCTTTTTCAAGATCATATAATTCCCAGGTATCTATGTCATCGTAGAAATGGATAAGCTTATACCTTTCGGTTCTTACCCCATAATGTCGTTTAACCATGTGAAATGCTGGAAAATCATAATAATGGTAATAAACGGCGTCTCTAAAACTCTCATTCGATTCAGTACCATCTAATAATGGCTTCAGCGATTTGCCTTGCATAGTTTCAGGTATTTCAGCGCCTGCATAATCCAGGAAGGTTGGAGCGAAGTCTAAATTCTGAGTCAGTTCATCTATAGTTGTCCCCTTTTTAATTCCGTTTGGAAATTGCATCAGCAAAGGCATGGCCAAGGACTCTTCATACATAAACCGCTTATCAAAGAAACCCTTTTCTCCAAGGTAAAAACCCTGGTCTGTGGTATAAACAATTATTGTGTTTTCAGTTAAACCCTGTTCTTCCAGATAATCTAATATTTTTCCAACTCCTTCATCTACAGCAGCAACGGTTCCCATATAATCTCTTAAATAGCGCTGACCTTTCCATTCAGCCAATTCTTTTCCAGTGAGATTGGCATCATGAAATGCATCATTTTTAGGTCTGTAAGCATCATTCCAGGCTTTTCTTTGTTCTGGAGTCATTCTTTCAAAATCTGTTTTCCATGGATTATGTCTTAGCGAATCGCTCCCTTTTTTCACCGTCATTTTGAGATCATGACCTTCATACATATCTTCATAAATGGTCTGAAGTTGTTCCTGGGCGGCAATCTGATCTTCATGCTTGGAAAAATAAGTATCAGGTAATGGGAATTTCACAGAATCATATGTGTTAATATGCCTTAAAGGTGGCATCCAGTTTCTGTGCGGAGCTTTATGGTGTACCATTAAAAAGAATGGTTCATCCTTATTTCTTTTCTTCTCCATCCAGTCTATGCCCATATCAGTAATAATATCTGTTGCATAACCATTTACAATACTGGTGTCTTCCTCATGAATAAACTCCGGATTGTAATAATTTCCCTGATCTTTCAAAATGTTCCAATAATCAAAACCTTGGGGTCTTCCATGCAGGTGCCATTTCCCAACTATCGCAGTCTGATAACCGGCTTTTTTCAGATACTTAGGTAATGTAGGCTGAGAACCGTCAAATATTTCTCCATTCATTCTAAAACCATTCATATGACTGAACTTCCCAGTGAGAATCACTGCCCTACTAGGTCCACATATAGAGTTGGTACAGAAATTATTTAAAAATTTTGCTCCATTTTCAGCGATGCGATCAATATTGGGAGTTGGAGCCAACTGGCTAACGGGATGGCCATAAGTGCTGATCGCCTGAGCAGCATGGTCATCAGTCATGATATAAACAATATTTGGTTTTTTAGGTTCCGAAGAAGTGCTTTCGCTTTTTTCAATATTTTGATCCTTACAACCGAATAGATTTAATACGATGATAAAAATTGAAAATCGTAGAACAAATTTTTTTTTTACTGAATGCTGCATAAGAAATATTTTGAATTGGAAATTACGAAAGTTTTCGTTGAAAAATGTTACTTTTCACCTGCACAATGACTGCACAAACTTATTTTTAGCATGGAACTAAATATTTATAAGTACCTGATTTTATTAGTTTTGATGTCAAATCATGCCTATTCGCAGGAACTTGTACCACCCATACAAAATTTTTCGCCGGCAGAATATCTTGCAGCTAGTCAAAATTGGGATATAGCGCTAGACGAAAAAGGAATTGTCTACAGTGCAAATAATCAGGGATTGTTAGTCTATGATGGTTTGAACTGGGAATTATATCCTTTAGAAAGTCAATCCATAATAAGATCAGTATATCCCCATTCAAACAGAATTTATACCGGATCGTATAAGGAATTTGGGTACTGGCAACGCTTGAAAGATGGTAGGATGGGTTATCAAAGCCTGACTCCGCTAATGGCCGAATTTGAGATGCAAAGCGATGAGTTCTGGGAAATAACCTCTTACAATGATGCTATTTATTTCAGGTCTTTCGGAGCGGTCTATAAATACCAAAATGATAAAATCACGAAGGTTCAGGATATCGTTTCCACCTCTTTAGGTGTTTTTCAGGATAAATTGGTTTTGACTCCGCGTAGGGAAGGGCTCGCATACCTGGAGAATGGCGAAATTAGAGCTGCGCCAGGTGATCAGTCTTTAATTATGGATCTCAATATTATAGATATTGAAGCTATGGGAGATACACTTTTTATAGCGGCGAAAGAGTCGCTTTTTACCTATTCCAATAAAAATTTTGCAAGATTTCCGGATAGTAAATTGAACGAAATACTAGAAAGAGCTGAACTTAATCATATTATTTCGGTTTCAGATGAAGAGATCGTGATAGGTACTATTAAAAATGGGGTTATTAGGTATAATCTAAAAACAAATACTATTAAAGTATTAAATAGGAATTCCGGTCTGCAAAACAATACTACACTTGGAATGTATTATGATAAAGGTAGATTATGGCTTGCATTGGATAAAGGTGTTGATATGATAGATCTAAAAGCGCCGTTGAACTTTTATACTGATAATACTGGTGAATTGGGAGCAGTATATGACCTTCAGAAATATAGAAATAAGTATTATCTCGCTAGCAATACGGGGGTTTATAGTTTTTCAGACAATAATTTAAAGCTGATTGAAAATGCTGAAGATCATACCTGGAACCTGGAGGTTATTGATGATGTTCTTTTTGCAAATCATAATACGGGAATTTACAAGATTGTAGATGACAAGTTTATACCATTGGAATCGCGTACTGGTAGTTTTAGCATTAAAAAAATAGAGGATGCTTCCAATCGATTACTCATCGCTAATTATACCGGGTTGAGTCTTTATGATCCTGAAAATTCGCAAATGACTGAAGTTTCTTCTGTAAATTTTCCGGTAAAGGAGGTAATTATCAGTGATAATTCAACCATTTGGGCTGCTCACCCCTATGAAGGCGTTTACCGCATCAAACACGAGAACTTCAGGGACCTGGAAATTGAGAAAATTTCTGCTTTAGGTGGAAAGGCAAACTTCAATCCCAAATTATACGAACTGAATAAGCAGATTATTCTTTACGTAAATAATAATTGGTATAAATACAATCCATTTAAATCTGATTTTGAAATTTTTGAGGAGCTCGATGAATATAAAGATTCAAGACTTTTGTTTGAAGATAATGCGGAATATGTCTTCGCAAATTCTGACGACGGCTCTTTAATCTTTTCAGATCTTGGAGGTAATGAAATATTACTACCCCAGGAAAGTTTGAAAAACCGGCTGGTGAGATCTAACGAAAATTTTATTAGGGAAAACGATTCTATATTTTATATCACCCTGAATGATGGCTTTGCTAAACTCAACCTATATCAATTAAAAGGAGAAAAATCTGAACAGTGGATAAGTGAGCCGTATTTAAAACAGTTTTCAGATTTGAACAAGCGCTATTCACTTGAAGAAACGCCAGTCATTCCTTTCAAAGAATCACGAAATTTATATCTAAAGGCAGGAATGCCAGTTTCTGACGCCACAGTTCTTAAGTATCATCTTGAAGGTGAAGAAATTCTGGATGGTATTTTTACTGATGGAGAAATTGATCTTCGCAATTTGCAACATGGCGATTACGAATTAACACTTATAGCCTCTGGTACAAATGAGGAATTAAATAACTCCAGTAAATTTTATTTCAGTATTGCACCACCCTGGTACTTTTCTGTATGGATGAAAACAATTTATATACTGGTTTTTATAGGAATAATTGTATTGATCTATTGGTTGAATCAGCAAAAATTGAAAAAGCATCAATTACAATTAGAAGAGAAATTTGAAAAGGAGCATTCAGAAAGATTGAACAGAATTGAAAAGGAGCGGTTGATGCATGAGATTGATCTAAAGCGTAAAGAGCTTGCAAATACAACTATGATGGCCGCTAAAAAGAATGAAGTACTTATGGAAATTCAAGGAGAACTAAATAAGGATAAAAGCAAATTTTCCAATCAATTCCGCATAAAGCACATTATGAATAAAATCAATAATGCGGTTAAGAGTAAAGATGAATGGAAAGTATTTGAAACTAATTTTAATGAAGTTCATGAAGATTTTTTCAAGGATGTTCTGGATCAATATCCAAAACTAACGAGTAAAGATCTCAAGTTGTGTTCCTATCTTAAAATGAATTTAAGTTCTAAAGAAATTGCCCCACTTATGGGGATTTCAGTTCGAGGAGTAGAGGTGCATCGATATCGATTACGAAAAAAGATGGATTTGGATAGCGATGTAAATTTGACAAAATTCCTTATAAAGAATTTCTAAATTCGTAAAGAACACCTCAATATTTTCCTAAATTCTACTACTACATTACTACATCATACTTAAAATATTTTCTTAAATAAATACTTCAAAACTTTCTTAAATACTTGAAAAATAGGGTTTTAAATGTTAAATTAGTTTGATGTAGTAGTTATGTACTACAACGTTTGCGTAAAATTTTAGTGTCTACGTATCTTTCTGAAACAAATTAAGCAAAAACACCCAACGAGTATGAAAGTAAAACTATTCTTTGCAGGCGTGATATTCTTTTTTCTAACAGGAATCTCGCATGCACAACAAACTAAAACCATCAACGGTATCGTAACAGGTGCTGATGAGGTTCCATTGCCGGGCGCAGAAGTAAAAGTTAACGGCAAGGAGATTTTCGATGTAACTGACTTTGACGGAAATTTCACTTTAGAAGGTGTCGAGGTTGGTGATGTTTTCACCGTAACATTTCTGGGTTTTAGTCCTCAGGATGTAGAAATTACCAGTAATAATGATTATTCCGTTGTTCTTCAAGAGGATGCTGGGCAGCTGGATGAAGTTGTAGTAGTAGGTTATGGTAGTCAGCGAAAACAGGATCTAACAGGTAGCATTAGCCGTATTGATACGGAAGAGATAACCCGCCAGCCTGCTTCTTCACCTATGCAATCTATTCAGGGTCGTGCTGCCGGAGTGCAGATCACACCTTCTGGAGCACCAGGTTCTACTCCTGATGTTTTCATTAGAGGTCTTGGTACTGCTTTTGGTGGTCAGAATCCTTTATATGTAGTTGACGGTATTTTAACTGATAATATTGATAACATTAACCCTAACGATATTACGAACATTGATGTGCTTAAAGATGCATCATCTTTGGCTATTTATGGTAACCGAGGAGCGAATGGAGTTATCATTGTTACTACTAAAAAAGGTAAAGCCGGTGCATTAGAGATTAATGTTGAGACATCTTATGGTGTTAAATCAGAACTGAGAAAAGTTGAAATGGCAGATTCAAGATCTTTTGCGATCTATTCAAACGAAGCTCTTATTGCAGATGGTAATGAGCCAAGATTTGACGAGAATCAGCAATTCAATACAGACTGGTTTGATGAAATTACCAGAACTGGTAGTATTTCCTCCAATAACTTATCCTTAACTGCAGGTAGCGAGAAAGTAAGAACTTTCTTTAGTGCCGGATATTACGAAGAGGAAGGGATTTTGCAAGGGAATGATTTCAACAGGTTGACCTTAAGAAGTAATACTGAATTTGACATTGTTGAAAGGATTAAATTTCGTCAGCAAGTAAGTGCAGCTTTAACTGATGAGATTCCTAAGCCTTTTGGAGCTTTCAATAATGCATACAAACAAACTCCCATTATTCCAGTTAGATATCCGGAAGGAAGTGAGTTCGCTGGTAAATTTGGTTCCTCCACTGGAATCAATAATGTTGGAAATCCAGTAAGAGACTTGTTCTATAACAATCAGGAACAAAATAATCTGAGATTACAGGGAACTTTCACAATTGAAGCAGATATTGCAGATTGGATAGATTTCACCTCAAGATTTGGTATTGAAACTGAATATTTTAGAAGCAGATCTTTCGTTCCTAACCTTGATTTATTTTTATCAGGAGATCCAACAAGAACTGTAGACGACTATGCAGTTGATAGTCCGAAAAATACATTAACCGTTACCAAGAATAATGATTATCGTTGGGTACTGGATAATTTCGTAACCCTGAATCATTCTTTCAATGACGCGCACAATTTCAAATTAACCTTAGGTACGACTGTTGAAGAACTTTTAGGTTGGAACGGAATTATGAATGGAGAATATTTAAGAGGGGTTCGATACAATGTTCCTGCCCAGGAAGATTTCTGGTTTCTTAATAATGGGGATGAAGAACCGCAGCTATCATCAGGTAGTTCTGGTAACTTGATAAGATTGAATTCTTATTTTGCCAGATTGAATTATGATTTTAATAGTAAATATTTACTAACTGCGACTTTTAGACGTGATGGTTCCAGCCAGTTCCAGGAAGGTAATAAATGGGGTAATTTCTTCTCGGTTGGTGCCGGTTGGGTTATTTCAGAAGAAGCTTTTTTACAGGATTCAGAAGTAATTAGCTTTTTGAAACTAAGAGGTAGTTTCGGTGAACTTGGTAACCAGAACGTGCCGTTAAACATTCTAACTTTCGCTACAGGACTGAATTATCCATTAGGTCCTGATGAATCGATCAATGAAGGTGGTACCATCAATCAATTGATAGACCCGGCTTTATCATGGGAAACTACGGAAGAATTTGATATAGGTCTTGAATTTGGATTATTAGATAATAAACTTTCTGGAGAGATCGATTATTACAACCGTTTAAACCGAAATGCTATTTTACCGGTTGAATTACCAGATGCATTTGGGTTTAGTGGAACCACACTTACTCCTGCAGGTCAGGTTCGAAACGAAGGTGTTGAGATTTCTTTAAACTGGAGTGATAATATTGGAGAAGATTTCAGCTATAGCATTGGAGGTAACCTTACTTTCAATAGCAACGAACTTGAAAAAGTTACCAACCAGTTCTTCGCTGAAAATACCGGTGGTAGTCTTGGAAACGGCCAGATCGTGAAAAAAGTAGTTGAAGGTCAGCCGCTTGGTAGTTTCTGGTTGTTAGATGTTACTGGTGTAGATGAAAATGGCGAATTTGTTTATGATGATGTTGATGGCAGCGGGACTATTAATGATGCTGACAAGAAATTTTTCGGGGCTTATACGCCAAAGAATTTTGGAGGTTTCAATATTTCCGCAAAATATAAAAACTTTGATTTCAACGTAGATGGCTATGGGAATTGGGGTAATTATGTTTATAATGGTAAAAAAGCCAACAGGTTCAGTAATGAAAATATTGAACAGGAAGTATTTGATAACAGATGGACACCAGAAAATCCATCAAATACAGAGCCGGCTGCGTTTAATGCCGTACCGTTATCTTCAGATTACTACCTTGAACCGGGTGACTTCTTTAGAATTAATAACGTCACTCTAGGATATACGCTACCTCTTGCAGAAGAAGTTTTCATTAGAAACGCAAGAGTTTACTTTACAGCACAAAATCCATTTATTGCTCAGGCATTCTCTGGATATACTCCGGAATTACCTGGAGGACCACTAGGTCTTGCGGGTGTAGAATTCAATGCTTATCCAGCAACCAAGTCATTTATTTTAGGATTAAACTTAAGCTTATAAAAAAATAATTATGAAAACTATAAATAGAAAAGTATTACTAATAGTAGCGATAGCCACTGTTTTTACATGCGTTTCTTGTGCAGAGGATTATCTTGATATTAATCCTGCACAGGAGACACCAGAGGTTGCATTATCAGATCCAGATGTTGCCCCACAATTAGTAAACGCGATTTACAACCAGTTTCTTGGTTTTAATATGAGCTCGTTCCCATGGTACGGAGCTACTGAGATTACCTCAGATAACGCAGACAAGGGAAGTGATCCCGGAGATACTGGAACTTACCAGAAAAATCACGCGGAATACACTTACACTGAAAGTGAAGCTTCCTTTAGATTATTATGGGAAAACCACTATCAGGGTATCGCTAGAGCCAATCGAGCAATCCTTTTATTGCCAGATGTAGACATTGAAGAAGATCTTAAAAACAGACTAATAGGTGAGGCACGTTTTCTTAGAGGTCTGATGTATTTTAGAATGGTACAGATGTTTGGAGGAGTGCCACTGATCGATTTTATTCCAGATCCAAACAGCGAAGAGGATATTAATAGAGCTTATCAGCGAGCAAGTGTTGAAGAGCTTTATGACTTTATAGAGGCAGATCTAATGTTTGCTATAGAAAATCTGCCAGTTAAGAGTGCCTATGCTCCTAATCAATTAGGAAGAGCTCCTAAAGGTGCAGCTTTAGCGCTAATGTCTAAAGTGAAACTTTATCAGGAAGAATGGCAGGCTGCATTTGATTATTCTCAGGAAGTTATTAATTCAGGAGAATACCAGCTTGAACCAAATTACGAGGATATCTGGAAAGATGAGTTTGAGAATGGAGTTGAATCTATTTTTGAAATACAGGGTAGAGGAGAATTACCAAGTTTAGGTGTTGGAAATTATAGTGTTTCTCAAGGAGCCAGAGGCCAGGGAGGCTGGGGCTGGGGATTCAATTCCCCAAGTGAAGACCTAGTTAATGCTTACGAAGAGGGTGATGCCAGAATGGATGGGACTATCATTTTTAGAGGTGAAACTTTATATGATGGTAGACCGGTTCCTGAAACGGTGACTAATGAAAGATATAATCAAAAAGCTTACACCAATATCAATGCTCAAAGTTCTTTAGAGAAGAACGTAAGACTAATCAGATACGGTGAAGTTCTATTGATCAATGCAGAAGCTGCTTTCGAATTAGGGAATGTAGATAATGCGCTGGAAAGAGTGAACCAAATTAGAAACCGCGCTGAATTGGAGGATCTTGAAACCTTAACCATATTGGATATTTATAAAGAAAGACGTCTGGAATTAGCCATGGAAGGAGATAGAATATTTGACCTTCGTCGCCAGGGTAGAGCGGCAGAAGTAATGCAGGCATTTGGAGTACCGTTTGAAGTAAATAAACACGAATTATTCCCTATCCCACAGGAACAGATAGCCCAAAGTGGCGGATTACTGGAACAGAATCCAGGATGGTAATATGATTTTGAGACTTAGATTTTTAGGATTTTTATTGTTTTTTTTAGCTACAATAGGTTGCAGTAGTGATTCGGGTACCAATGTGGTGCCCGATCAACCTGAACCAAAACCTGAAGAGACAGAAACGGAGGAACCTGAAGAGGTTCCTTCACTTTCTGATTCAGAATTGCTAGATCTTGTTCAGAAAGAAACATTTAAATATTTCTGGGATTTTGCAGAATCTAACAGTGGTATGGCTCGAGAAAGATCGCAGGATGATGCTTATGGGGGAGACTCCCCATTAATTGTGACTACAGGTGGTACAGGTATTGGCCTCGCTTCTTTTCCTGCTGCGGTAGAACGTGGTTGGATTAGTCGGGAAGAGGCTACAGATCGGCTTTTAAAAATTCTTGATTTTCTGGAGACTGTTCCGCGTTATCACGGAGCTTTTTCACACTGGTATATGGGAAATACTGCTAATACCAGGCCATTTAGTGATCTGGATGATGGTGGTGATCTTGTAGAAACCGCATTTTTAATTCAGGGACTTTTAATTTGCCGTGAGTATTTTGATGATGGTTCGGAAAAAGAGCAGGAAATAAATTCAAGAATAACAGAAATCTGGGAAGGGGTAGAATGGACCTGGTATACTCAAGGTGAAAACGTGCTTTATTGGCACTGGTCACCTAGTAATCAGTTTGCCATAAACCTGCAAATAAAAGGTTGGAATGAATCATTGATCGTGTATGTTCTGGCGGCATCTTCTCCTACATATCCAATCTCAAAAGAAATTTATACTCAAGGATGGGCATCTAATGGAGCTATTGTTACTAATAGATTTCATTATGGAATAAATATGCCAATGGGGCCAAGTTATGGTGGACCATTATTTTTCAGTCATTATTCCTTCATTGGACTGGATCCAAGAAATCTTCAGGATCAGTATGCTCAATATTGGGATCAAAATGAAGCTCACAGTCTTATCAATTATAATTACTGCGTAAATAATCCTGAAAATTATGAAGGTTATGGAGAAAATTCATGGGGATTAACCGCTTCTGATAGTAGAAATGGATATGCAGCTCATAGTCCTACTAATGATCTAGGAGTGATAACTCCAACTGCGGCATTATCCTCTTTTCCATACACTCCGGAAGAATCGATGGCAGCTTTGAGATATTTCTATGAAGAACAGGGAGATAAACTATGGGGAGAAATGGGATTTTATGATGCTTTTTCCGAAGAATATAACTGGTATGCTGACGGATACCTGGCGATTGATCAAGGAACAATTGTTGCCATGATCGAGAATCATCGAACTCAATTGCTGTGGAATCTTTTTATGGCTAACCCTGAAATAAGCGCAGGACTGGATAAACTAGGTTTTACCTATTAATTACTTAAATATTTAATTATTACAAAATGCTGAAAAACTTTTTGCTCATAGCTGTTTGCGGATTTTTCCTTGTAAGTGCTTGCAAAAATAGCGCGAACCGCCAGGATGAAATCGCCGAAAAAACTGAGGATAAAGGGCAGCAACTATCTGATGAAGCTCTCATGGATACGGTTCAAAAACAAACCCTGAAATATTTCTGGGACTATGCTGAACCTAATAGCGGGATGGCCCGCGAAAGATATCATCCCGATGGAGATTATCCAAAGGATGACGCGCATGTAGTAACAACCGGTGGATCAGGATTTGGACTTATGGGCATCGTATCCGGAATAGAAAGAGGTTTTATTCCCCGTGATTCCGCTGTTGCCAGGTTAAATAAGATTGCAGATTTTTTAGATGCTGCTCCAAGATTTCATGGAGCCTGGTCCCACTGGCTAAATGGTGAAACCGGAGATGTTCAGGCGTTTGGAAAAAAAGATAACGGTGGAGATATCGTTGAAACTTCTTTTTTGGCCCAGGGTTTTATTGTGGTGAGAGAGTATTTAAAGAATGGATCAGAAGAAGAAAAGGCGGTGGCTAAAAAATATGATGAGCTCTGGAAAGGTATTGAATGGAATTGGTACACGAATAATAAAGATGGTATTTACTGGCATTGGTCACCAGACTACGAATGGGAAATGGATTTTATGATAGAAGGTTACAATGAATGCCTGATAACTTATGTAATGGCAGCCTCCTCTCCAGATCATGCAATAGATCCGAAAGTATATCATGATGGATGGGCGAGAAGTGGCAAAATCACTACTGATGCTGAAGCATATGGTTTGCCCTTAATATTAAAACACAACACCCGCGGTGATAAGGGAGGTCCGTTGTTTTGGGCACATTATTCATACCTGGGATTAAATCCTAAAGGACTTTCAGATGAATATGCAAATTACTGGGATCTCAATGTGAATCACAGTCTTATAAATTATGAATATTGCCAGGAGAATCCGAAGAGGTTTGAAACTTATGCAAATAATTCCTGGGGATTAACGGCAAGCTATACCCGGAATGAGGATGGTAGTGTAGGATATACTGCGCATTCACCGGACAATGATAGAGGAGTGGTTTCTCCAACCGCCGCCATCAGTTCCATTCCATATACTCCGGAAAAGTCCTTAGCTGCAATGAGATATTTTTATACAGATCTAAATGATCTAGTATGGGGTCCGGCCGGATTTTATGATGCTTTCAGCCTGGATGGCGAAAAGTGGGTCGCAGACAGGTATCTTGCTATAGACCAGGGCCCAATGCTGGTAATGATTGAAAACTATAGATCTGGATTGATCTGGGATCTTTTTATGGGTGCACCGGAAGTACAAAAAGGATTAAAAAATTTAGGATTTGAATATGAAAAATAAAATAAGCTTTTCAATAGTTGCTTTTTTACTGATGCTAGTTTCAACCGTAGATACTACTGCTCAAACCAGGGAAGATTTTAAAAAAGAGCATTTTATTTCCGAAAATGATACGCTGAATTATAGAATTCTTTTTCCGAAGAACTTTTCAGAAGATGAAAAATATCCGGTTGTCTTAGTCTTACATGGCGCCGGCGAAAGAGGTAATAATAATGAATCTCAGCTTGTACATGGAAGTGATCTTTTTCTTAAAGAAGAAAATCGCGAAAAATATCCTGCTATTGTAATTTTTCCACAGGCGCCTAAAGAGGATTACTGGGCTAAAGTTGAGGTGAAAAGAGATACAATGCCTTTTCAATTTGATTTCAACAATAAGGAAGAACCAACAAAATCTTTAAGCCTGGTAATGAAATTAATGGATTCTATCACCTCCAAGGATTTTGTAAATAAGGATAGAGTTTATGTTGGAGGACTTTCCATGGGAGGTATGGGAACTTATGAGATCCTTTATAAAAAACCTGAAATGTTTGCCGCAGCCTTTGCAATTTGTGGAGGTGCCAACCCGGAGATTGCAAAGGATTATCAGGACGGTTTAAATATCTGGATATTTCATGGTGAGAAAGATGATATCGTACCACCAAAATTCTCAAAAGCAATGGCCAGAGAGATCAATCATTATGGAGGAAACGCCAAGTTATCTTTGTATCCTGATGATAATCACAATAGCTGGGATTCGGCATTTGCAGAGCCCTACTTACTGGAATGGCTATTCAAACAATCAAAAAAATAAATACGAATGAAATTGAAGAAAAAACTAAGTGTCTTATTGTTATTAATTGGTGGAGCTGTGGTAATTCAGGCTCAGGAGAAATTGCCTGAAGTCGAGGAACTGCTTTCCAAAATGACACTTGAAGAAAAGATAGGCCAGTTAAATCTGGTAACTCCCGGTGGCGGAGTTGCTACTGGTGCAGTAGTTAGCAAGAACGTAGAAGATAAGATCAAAGCCGGTAATGTTGGAGGTCTATTTGGTGTTTCAGGTCCTGATAAGATCAGAATTGCACAGGAATATGCAGTAAATGATACACGTTTAGGGATTCCTTTATTAATTGGTTCAGATGTTATACATGGCTATAAAACTACATTCCCGATTCCACTGGGAACAGCATCGAGCTGGGATATGGAATTGATAAAACAATCTGCTCAACTAGCCGCGAAGGAAGCTACGGCAGACGGTATTAACTGGAATTTTTCTCCTATGGTTGATATTGCCCGCGATCCTAGATGGGGTAGAATTGCCGAAGGTGCGGGAGAAGATCCATATCTTGGATCTCAGATCGCAAAAGCGGTTGTAGAAGGTTACCAGGGAGATGATCTTACAAATCCTTCAACAATGCTTGCAACCGTAAAGCATTTCGCTTTATATGGTGCTGCGGAAGCAGGTAGAGATTATAATACGGTAGATATGAGCCGTCTTCGAATGTTTAATGAATATTTACCACCATATAAAGCCGCGATTGATGCGGGCGTTGCCAGTGTAATGAGTTCATTTAATGATGTAGATGGAATTCCTGCCTCTGGAAACAAATGGCTTTTGACTGATCTTTTACGAGAAAGATGGGGATTCAACGGATTTGTGGTTTCTGATTATACCTCGGTAAATGAAATGATAGCGCACGGTCTTGGTGACCTTCAGGCGGTTTCTGCTTTATCGCTGAAAGCCGGACTGGATATGGATATGGTTGGAGAAGGTTTTTTAACCACGCTTGGTAAATCTGTAGAAGAAGGGAAAGTTACCGAAGCAGAAATTACAGAAGCTGCCAGAAGAATTTTAGTAGCCAAACATAAACTTGGTCTCTTTGAAGATCCATACAAATACCTTGACTCAAATAGGCCGGAGCAGGATATTCTTACCGAAGACAATAGAGCTTTGGCGCGAAAAGCTGCCTCCCGTTCTTTTGTACTTCTAAAAAAACACAATAATACTCTGCCATTAGCAAAAAATGCCAGTATTGCCCTTGTGGGTCCATTGGCCGACAATAAGAATAACATGCTTGGAACATGGGCTCCAACTGGAGATCCATCTCTATCGGTACCCATCTTACAGGGATTCAAAAATGTGGCTCCAGAAGCCAAGATCGAGTATGCGAAGGGAGCGAATATTTCGGACGATTCAACTTTTGCTAAAAAGGTAAATGTATTTGGAGAAAGAGTGAGTATTTCAGATAAGTCTCCAGATGCTTTATTAAAGGAAGCTATGGATGTGGTGAACAATTCAGATGTTATCGTTGCCGTAGTTGGAGAAGCTACTGAAATGAGTGGAGAAGCCGCGAGCAGAACAGATATAACTATTCCTTCCAGTCAGAAAAGATTGATACGTGAATTGGCAAAAACAGGAAAGCCAGTAGTACTTTTATTGATGAGCGGAAGACCGCTGGATATTTCAGAAGAGATGGATCTTCCGGTAAGTATTCTTCAGATATGGCATCCCGGAGTGGAAGCTGGAAACGCTGTCGCTGATGTAGTATTTGGTGATTACAATCCTTCAGGAAAGATCACGGCTACCTGGCCTAGAAATGTGGGACAGGTTCCAATTTATTATAGCGTAAAAACAACCGGTAGACCAGCTCCTACAGAGGAATTTGCAAAATTCAAAACCAATTACCTTGATGCTCCAAATTCACCATTAATACCTTTTGGTTATGGTTTAAGCTATACCACCTTTGAATATAGCGATGTAAAGTCAAGTTCTGAAGAACTAAATTCTAATGGTTCAATTGAAATTAGTGCGACTGTGACCAATACCGGAGATTTTGATGGAGAAGAAGTAGTTCAGCTTTACATTCACGATAAAGTAAGAAGCGTAACCCCTCCGGTAAAGGAATTAAAGGGATTTCAAAAAATAATGTTGAAAAAAGGAGAGTCTAAAACGGTAACTTTTACGATCACTCCTGAAGATCTAAAATTTTATAACTCACAGTTGGATCATGTGTTTGAGCCGGGTGAATTCGAATTTTTTGTTCGTGGAACATCAGATTCTGAGTTTGACGGCTCTTTTGCTCTCAAAAACTAGATTCTCATAGTTTTAGTTTGTTTGGCCCCGGAGTTAGGTTTTACTTCGGGGCTTTTTTAATTCGAATTTCATTATCTGTAGCCAGATTATATTGCTTTGAACTAATTCACCATTAATTAGAATTTATATTTCCATATTTCGAATGTGTGATATAGATAGTGTACCTTTTTGCAGATCTTTCCAGATCAAATTATCAACCGTAAAAAGTCGTTTTGATCAATCCATGTGAAAAAATTTTTGAATGAGATGAAAAGAAAAGAAGGAATAGGATTTAAGATTATTGATTTTTCTTTTCTTTAAATATCCTTAACTGAACTTTCTGATCTTCAAAAACTACTGCTTTCAGGAATTTGAAAACTTCAGGAAGGTCAGCGAAAGGCATTCCGGAAATCTCGTGCCGTGCACCTTTAAAAGTATAGAAAAGAAACGATTGGTCTAAGTTTTCCAGCTTATCAGTGATTGTTTTTGAACCATCCAGGATTAAATAACCAGGCTTTTCATTATCACAATAATGATGTGGGGCAGAGGCATAAGGTACCAAATTATCATCGGTGCCATGAAAGAAAATTCCTGGGATAGATTCCTTTTCATTCAAATATCGGGCGTCTACAATAGCGCCGGCTAATGACATGACTGCAGAAAATTTTATATCAGCATATTTCTTTTGATCATCGAACATCAGATCTGAATTATAAACCGCATTCAGCACAGCCTCTGCACCAGCGCTACTTCCTCCAACGATTATTTTATCCGGATCTATTTTTAGCCTTTTTGCATTTTCCTGCATGAATACTATGGCATCCATAAAATCTTCGGCAGCTAATTGGAAGGTTTTTATCTTTCCTGAGGCTTCGTAATCACAACCAAAAGACTGTCCCTTTCTAGTAAGTCTATAAGAAATGAGGCCAACATTGAAACCTTTTGCCGCAGCTATTTCAGCGAATTTCACCTCTTGAGGATTTTGCGGGCTTCCCCCAGAAAAACCTCCGCCATGCATGAATACGATTAATGGTCTCGATTTTTCTGAATTATTAGGTTGATATAGGTCAACTATCAATTCCTGTCCGTCTTTTTCAGCATAGACTTCAGTCTGAACCTTTCCAACCTCATAAAGGCTATCCAAAAATTTTTCCTGAGCTTCAGTACTTTGAAGTATTAAAAATAAAATTGAGAAAATAAAAATTCGTTTCATGGCATCTATTCTTTTAGAACGCTGAATATACTTAATTTTGAAGGTATAAATTAGTGGCGAATTCAAGTATAAAATTTTATCTTCGCACCAATAATTTTTGCATTATGAGTTTACAGGAAAAAGTAATGGCTGAAATGAAAGCCGCGATGAAAGCAAAGGATAGTTCGAAATTGGAAGCTTTAAGAGCTGTGAAAGGAGCTATTTTACTGGCAAATACTGAATCTTCTTCAAAAAATGGTTTAACCGAGGAAGAAGAGAATAAACTTTTGCAAAAACTGGTAAAGCAGCGTAAAGACAGCGCCCAGATTTATAAGGAACAGGGTAGAGAGGATCTTGCAGAGCCGGAACTGGAGCAGGCGCAGGTGATAGAGCAATTTCTGCCAGAACAAATGAGCGAGGCAGAAATCGAAGCTGAGGTTGATAAGATCATTGCAGAAACTGGAGCTTCCGGAATGCAGGATATGGGGAAGGTTATGGGTATGGCTACTGGTAAACTTGCTGGAAAAGCTGATGGTAAAACCATTTCAACAATTGTTCGAAAGAAACTGAGCTAAATATTATATTTCCGGCCCCGTGGCGCAACTGAATAGCGCATCAGATTTCGGCTCTGAGGGTTGCAGGTTTGAATCCTGCCGGGGTCACAAAAAAAAATCCGTAAAACTAAATTGTTTTACGGATTTTTTATTTTTAAAATGCCAGACCAGATAAGTAAACCGACCCTACTCAATCCACCCATCCTTCGTGGTCTGACAATTCTAAATAAGCCTTAAATCTTTTACAATTCCAATTAAATGGGCCGTAGTATTCGCCTGGAACTCTTCTTTTAGTTCTTTTAGTCGCTTCTCGATGGAACTTTTACTACTTGGCTTTATGTTATTGCTTTTGTAATGTTCTTGTATTTCATCTTGAGTCATTCCCTTCGCTAAACAATCCAGAAGATTGATCTCAAAATCATTTAAAGTGAACGTATTAGACTTGTTCAATTTTTCTTCAATACTGGGTGAATTATATTTTCTATTGCGGTTGATGGCTTCTATGGCTTTTTTAAGGGAAGACATTCCATTCCTGTCTTTACAAACGTAGGCATTGATATTTCCAGAATCCCAAAGCTTGGTGACCGTAAGTGGAGAATCTTCAATAGAATTAACCAGTACTTTTAAATTTGGATCTTCCTCTTTAAGAATCCTAATGAGCTCCTGTCCGGAAGTTATACTTTCATCACGATGATCCTTTTTAAAAGAAAGGTCACATATGAGCAGGTCATAAGGTTCATTTTCATTCATGGCTTTTTTAGCCAGGATATAAGCCTTATCGCAATATTGAACATGATCTAAATTTTCAATTTTCAGATCTTTCAATACACTGGTAACTGCATGATTTACAGTATCCATGTCTTCTGCAATAAGAACCTTTTTAAACATGAACTTAAGCTGGCAAATTAATTTCTACGGTTAAACCTTTTTCAACCTGTGTTTCAAAATTAATATTTCCCTGAATAGAAAAAATACGGTTTTCCACATTTTGGATTCCGTTGCTGCGATATTTGGCTTCAGGATCAAATCCTTTTCCATTATCTGAATAATCTATATTAAGCTTTTTACCCTTTTTCTGAAATTGAAGACTCACAAAACTGGCGTTGCTATGTTTGCTCATATTAATAAATAATTCCTGCAATACTCTATAGATCACGATCTTCTTCTCGGTTGAGATTTTATTCCATTCTATATCTTCAAGACCTTTTAGGAATAACCTGGTATTATTTGGGGTATTTTCTGAAAGCATGGAGAACAGGGCAGCATTGAAATTTTCATCTGTTTCTATACTTTTATTTTTCCTTGAAATATCACGGGTACGATTGTAAATATTTTCCATTTTATCCATTTCTGAAGCTGAAATTTTAGATTGCAATTTACCCATGAGATTGTATATATCATTCGCTAATTCATCATGAATGGTTTTTGATAAACGGGTTTCCGTTTGATAGATTTCAGCTAATTTTTCCTTTTTATGTTTTTGTTTTTGATGATAAAAATAGAAGCATGAAATTCCAATTACAAGTAGTCCCAATAGTAAGATGATTGCAAATTGATTTTTTAAATGTTTTGCCTCCAGGTCTTGTTTTTTATTTTTTGCTACAAGCTGATTTATTTCGTTTTGTTTCTTTTCCTCATCATATTTGATCTTAGCAAAGGTATTTTGAATTTCAAGTTTAGCCTGATCGATACTATCTCTATAACCTATATATTTTATGGAATAATCTTTAGATGTTTGAGGAGGACTATAGTTGATCAGGGTTTCATAAGCCTCTTTTTGTGCCCGTTCACTATTATATTTATCATAATCCAAGATTTTTTCAGCAGTTTCCATCGCCTTATTAATATCGTTTTCTTCATAGTAGGCTAATAGGTGCTCGTAACTTCTTATTACTCCGCGAAAATCTTCCATTTTCTTTCTCTCCTCGAGATTGAACAATAGTCCTTCTTCGATGTCCAGATTCTTATTGAATTTCCATGTGTTGAATAATAGAAGATCTTTAGTGTATATTTTTAAAATAGGATCACTGGCTTCCTCCGCCAGCTGTTCGGTAATTTCAAATGCCTTCTTTTCTTTACCAAGTTCAAATAAAGTAAATGCAATATTATTTTGAATTACGGGGATGCAGGTTGTGTCTGTTCCGGCGAACCTCAAAGAATTCTCAAATTCTTTTATGGCATCTTTGTAGAAATTATTGAAAATATAAGCTCTTCCAATTAGATCGTAAGCCGCGCTTATATATATTGAATCCTTTTCTTCATCAAGATATTGTAAAGATTTGGTGGCAGTCTCCTGGGAACTGCGAAAATCTTCCATAGCGCCTTCAGCTGAAGCCATATATATTAAGCTTAAACCTAATAACCGGTCATCATCGGACTGTGATGCAAGGGATTTAGCTCTAAAGGCACTTTTAAACCAATCTATATCCTTGTTAAAATTTCTATATGTCTCACTTTTGGCCAGATAAGCTTTTACCTGGAAATCTATATCTTCTTTGCTAATTGAATAATCAAGTAATGAGTCTGAATATGCTATGGCAGGCTGGTAACTCTTAAGCTTATTAAAAGTGTAAATCAGTTTTTCATAGAAATATGGCGTTAGAGAGTCGCCATTTTCTTTTGAAATTTTCAGCCCTTTTTTGTAGGACAATAATTGCTTATCAAAGTCTCTGGTAGTAGAACCTTCTTCATAAAAGCGCCTGGCATCGTCTACTTTAATATTCTTGTTCGCGCCTGATTCATATTCGCATGAAACAGTAAGAATAATTGCGAACAGAAATATAACCCTGGCCCATAAAAATTTCATGACACGAATGTATGGAATTACCTGCGTTTTCAAAGCTTTACAAATATTAAAAATATTTAGGATGCGAAATAATTAACGCGCGAAATTTACTTCAATTCTTGATTCATTTTACAAAAATTTGATTGTAATTCAGGATTATGAAAATTTAAAATAAAGCTTCAATAATTTTGTTTTCTTTAAGCCTTAGCGTTAAATCTACTATAAATAGTTTTTGTAAGAATACTTAACCAATAAATTAGCCATCACAAATAAAAAGGAACAATTATGGCAGCTTATTTCAATTCTAATCAATTAAGAACCTCTCTGCAGGATTTAGTGAAGCAATTCGTTTCCGAATGTGAAGCATGTAACGAATTATCTACAGACTGTATGGAACTTTTAAGACATAATTTTGCAGCTGAATTTGTTATGTATAATAAAGCTAGCGGGAAAATTGAGATTGGCATTGATAAGTCTGATGACTTTACCGGCTATCCTGAGATCGAAGTTTATTCTTTTAGTCTAAATGAAATCGGTAAAAAAGTTGATCATTCTTTCAAAAATAACTCGGAAGATCTTGAATTCTACGGGAAGCTTATCGGGAAAAGAAAAGGTATTGGATCGAATTCAGTCGTTCTAATGTAAAATTTATACCCCTCGGATATAAAGCAATTTTGAGAAATCAAAATTGCTTTTTTTATTTATTCTACGTTCGTTTCTTTTTTACTTCCTATATGATCCATGATCATTTTCGCATGAACTCGTGAGTTTTCAATAAACCACTTATGAGTTTCTACACCTCCACAAATCACCCCGGCTAAAAATATCCCCGGAATATTGGTTTCCATGGTCTCTCCATCGTAAAATGGAATTTTTCTCCCATCATCAGAAAGTTTTATTCCAATATCCTGCAGAAATCCAAAATTTGGTCGGTAACCAGTAAGAAGAAGAACAAAATCATTTTCGATTTTTTGGTCACCTTCAGGAGTTTGAATCACGACTTCATGTTCATCGATCTCTTTTAAAGAAGAGTTAAAATAGGCCTTAATACTACCTTCTTCAATTCTATTCACGATATCCGGTCTCACCCAATATTTTACTCGCTCTCCAATTTCCGGCTTTCTAACTACCATGGTTACATCGCCACCTTTTCGATAAATTTCTAAAGCAGCATCTACAGCTGAATTACTGGCTCCTACAACTACAGTCTTCTGAGTGGCATAATAATGCGGATCGCCATAATAATGTGATACTTTCGGAAGTTCTTCTCCTGGAATGCCTAAATAATTTGGGATGTCATAAAAACCAGTGGCAATAATTACATTTTCCGTTTGGTATTCTGTTTTAGTGCTTACTACTGTATGAACATCATTTTCAGACTTGATATCAACAACTTTTTCAAAAAGATGAATATTAACTTCATTATTCGTTACAATCCGTCTATAATATTCAAGAGCCTCTCTCTTCCCTGGTTTAGGATTGTTGCTTATAAAAGGAATATTATCTAACTCCAGTTTCTCTGAAGTTGAAAAGAACGTCATATTGGTAGGGTAGTGGTATAGCGAATTTACCAGACAACCTTTTTCCAGAATTACATAGCTTAAGCCTTTTTTTTCTGCTTCGAGGGCACAGGCAATTCCAATTGGTCCGCCACCAATGATTACGACTTGAAATTTATTAGGAATTTGCAATTTGCTTTAAGTTTTTAATGGTTTCGGGTTGATCTTCAGCTTTAAATACAAAACTACCTGCCACTAGCACATCTGCACCTGCTTTTGCAAGTTCCGCTGCATTCTTATCAGTAACACCACCGTCAATCTCGATAAGAGTCTCTGCATTGTTCATGGTAATGATTTCTTTAAGACGCTGAACTTTGTTGTAAGTATGTTCAATAAAACTTTGTCCGCCAAAACCTGGGTTTACACTCATTACGCAAACTAAGTCGATATCTTTAATGCAATCTTTCAAAAGATCTACATTGGTATGAGGATTTATGGCAACTCCGGCTTTCATACCTTCAGCTTTGATAGCCTGAAGTGTTCTATGAAGATGAGTACATGCTTCGTAATGAACGGTGAGAATATTTGCTCCTAACTCCGCGAATTCCTTGATATATCTATCAGGATCCACGATCATTAGATGAACGTCGATCGTTTTTTTAGCGTGCTGTGTTATAGCTTTAAGAACGGGCATTCCAAATGAAATATTCGGAACAAAAACTCCATCCATGATATCAATATGAAACCAGTCTGCTTCACTATTGTTGATCATTTCTACATCACGTTGTAGATTTCCAAAATCTGAAGCCAGGACTGAAGGGGCAATAAGTTTGTTGCTCATTATTGTATTGTTGTGTTTGTGTACACAAAAATACTAAGAAAAAGGAGCTTCTCTAATTCTTACTGAATAAATGACTTTAAAATCTGAGAGGCAGCTTGTTTTGCGGGTTTATCCAGAACTTCAAGATAATGCTGGTAATACTTGAAATCTGAAGTGCTATAACGTGCATCTTCCGAAATGAAATTAGATTTATAGCCATCATAGGCCTCTTTGTGAATTTCTTTTTCAAAAAGCTTGATTACATTAAAATGTCTGGAATCTTTGAGAATTCTACGGTATAATTGATCAATTTGTACCTTTTCGCCCTCAATTACCTGGAAAAAGTTACCCTCAGAATATAAAAGTAAACCGGTGATGTCCCGGCTGTTATTTTTAAATTCAGACTCCTTAAGTATTTCGTCAATCTCTGCTTCCGATAGGTCTCTGGCAGCTGAGCTCACGTAGCTTATGGCATAACGCATATCAAATTCTTTTAAAATATATGTAGGGTCTTTTGCACGGAAAAGGGAAAGTACAGAGAATAGTGTGCACTTCCAATAATATAAGAAAAAACCCCGGTCATCACTCCGGGGTCATTCATCAATCAAAAAACGAACAGTTATTTTCATGACGGTTCATCACGCCGTCACTAAACTGTTGTTGCTTTAAATATTTTAGCCAAGATACGTTTTTAAAATTTTACTTCTAGACGTATGCTTTAATCTTCTAATGGCTTTTTCTTTAATTTGACGTACTCTTTCTCTAGTTAGATCAAAAGTCTCGCCAATTTCTTCTAATGTCATAGGATGTTGATCTCCCAGTCCAAAATAAAGTCTGATCACATCAGCTTCACGCGGAGTAAGAGTTTCTAATGCACGCTCTATCTCCGTTCTTAGAGATTCATGCAATAACTCCTTATCAGGATTTGGAGATTCACCAGAACGTAATACATCGTATAGGTTAGAATCTTCTCCTTCAACTAATGGAGCATCCATAGATACGTGACGCCCGGAATTTTTCATAGATTCCTTAACGTCGTTAATCGTCATGTCAAGCTCTTTCGCGATCTCTTCAGCACTTGGCGGACGCTCATGTGACTGCTCTAAGAAAGCAAAAGTCTTGTTTATTTTATTTATTGAACCAATTTTGTTCAACGGTAGACGAACGATTCTAGATTGTTCTGCTAACGCTTGCAGGATAGATTGACGAATCCACCATACGGCGTAAGATATAAATTTAAATCCACGAGTTTCGTCAAAACGTTTCGCAGCTTTAATAAGTCCTAAGTTACCCTCATTAATAAGGTCGGGAAGGGTTAGTCCCTGGTTTTGATATTGTTTTGCTACAGAAACTACAAAACGAAGGTTCGCTTTCGTTAGTTTCTCTAAGGCACGGTTATCACCCGCTTTAATTCTTTGTGCCAATTCTACCTCTTCATCAGCGGTGATCAGGTCTACTTTTCCAATTTCTTGCAAATACTTGTCTAACGAAGCGGTTTCTCTGTTGGTAACCTGCTTCGTAATCTTCAGTTGTCTCATCTATCTTCTACTTGGATTTTAAATTGTGCATAGCTCTTGTATATAATGGTACGTAAGAAGTACTCTTAATGTTACAAAAAAATTAAATTTTTTAATTTGGGCGTTGCACTTCGTGCCGGGCTTTTCGTTTCAAGTCCTCGCTCCTTCCAGTCGCTGTGGGCTTTCCCCTACAATCCCTAACGTAAAATTAAATTCGAAAAAAATAAAATTTTTCTTTACTGCAGACGTGTAGTCGTTGATAATACTCTAAAATTTCAGGGATTTAAAAAATTACGGAAATAAAAAAAGCCCATGATAAACATGGGCTTTTTAAAAATATTAGAAGAAAGATTAGTCTCTATCTTCTCTTGGTTTTCTGTCATCACGACGATTATCACGATTACGGTTATCTCTACCGCCACGATTGTCGCGTGAACCACGATTATCACGTTTATCGTCCCTAGGAGCTCTTTCCTTAAAACCTTCTGGTTTTGGAAGAAGGGCTTTTCTGGAAACCTTGTCTTTTCTCGTCTTAGGATCTAGCCCGAAGTACTTAACGTCAAGAACATCTCCCATCTTCACAACGTCATTTACATCGTTGGTACGTTCCCAGGCAAGTTCAGAAATGTGAAGTAAAACTTCATTTCCTGGAGCATCTACATATTCTACTACTGCACCAAAATCAAGGATCTTGATCACTTTCACTTCGTATACGCTACCTTTTTCAGGTTTAAAAGTGATAGAGTCGATCTTTGCAAGAACTTTGTCGATACCTTCCTGCTGAGTTCCAAGAATTTCAACAATACCTTCTTCAGTTACCGGATCTTCATTGATCACGATCTCTGTTTTGGTCTCTTTCTGTAGTTCCTGAATCACTTTTCCACCTGGTCCAATCAATGCACCAATAAATTCGTTAGGAATTCTTCTGGTAATGATTTTTGGAGAATGTGCTTTTACATTCTGATTAGGAGCTGGAATGGTTTCAGTAAGTTTTTGAAGAATATGAAGTCTTCCTGCTCTGGCTTGTTTCAATGCGTTTACAAGGATCTCATAAGAAAGTCCCTTGATCTTAATATCCATCTGGCAGGCTGTAATACCATCTTCAGTACCTGTTACTTTAAAGTCCATATCACCAAGGTGATCTTCATCTCCTAAAATATCAGAAAGTACTGCGTAATTCTCGCCATCAGAAATTAATCCCATAGCGATACCAGAAACTGGTTTCTTAAGTTGAACACCCGCATCCATTAAGGACATAGTTCCAGCACAAACCGTTGCCATAGAAGAAGAACCGTTAGATTCTAAAACTTCAGACACCACACGTACTGTGTAAGGGCAGTCTGCTGGGATCATTCCTTTTAGTGCTCTTTGAGCCAGGTTTCCATGACCAATCTCACGTCTAGAAGTACCTCTAATTGGGTAAGCTTCTCCAGTTGAGAAAGGAGGGAAGTTATAATGTAAATAGAAAGTTTCTTCTCCCTGTTGGGTAGGTAGATCTACTTGGTTCGCTTCTCTTGAAGTACCAAGCGTTACCGTTGCTAATGCCTGCGTTTCTCCACGTGTAAAGATCGCTGAACCATGTGTAGATGGTAGGTAATCAACTTCACACCAGATAGGACGAATTTCGTCTGTCTTTCTACCGTCAAGTCTAATTCCTTCTTTAAGAGTTAGGTCACGAACAGCATTTTTATGTGCTGCTGCAAAATAACCAGAGATCATTTTACCTTTCTCCTCTAACTCCTCTTCAGAGAACATAGCTTTAACTTCTTCTTTCAGATCAGAAAAAGCCTGGCTTCTTTCTTTTTTGCTAGTTCCGCTTTTCGCGATATCGTAAGCTTTTTGGTATGTAGCCTCATGAATTTTCTTTTCAAGATCTTCATCGGTTTCCGCTACTTCATACTCACGAGTTTCTTTTTTGCCAAATGCTTCAGCAAGTCTAGTCTGAGCTTCACACTGAACTTTTATAGCTTCGTGTGCGAATTTGATAGCCTCAGCCATTTCTTCTTCTGAACATTCGTCCATCTGTCCTTCAACCATCATTACAGAATCTGCAGAAGCACCAACCATGATGTCCATATCTGCTTCAGCTAATTTTTCTCTACTCGGGTTTAGAACAAATTCGCCATTAATTCTCGCAACTCTTGCTTCTGAAATTGGAGTTTCAAAAGGAATGTCAGATAATTGAATAGCGGCAGATGCGGCTAGTCCGGCTAATGCGTCTGGCATAACTTCATCGTCATGAGACATTAACTGGATCATTACCTGAGTTTCGAATTTGTAGTCTTTAGGGAAAAGTGGACGCAAAACACGGTCTACTAAACGCATTACTAAAATTTCTTCACTGCTTGGTCTTGCTTCTCTTTTGAAGTAACCTCCTGGGAATAGACCTGCAGCAGCAAATTTTTCACGGTAATCCAATGTTAATGGAAAGAAATCCATAGTGGTAGGAGTGTATGAAGACACTACCGTACAAAGCAACATGGCATTACCCATTTGAACAACAACCGACCCGTGAGCCTGTTTTGCCAATTTACCGGTCTCGAGGGAAATGGTTCTACCATCTCCTAAATCGATAACCTCCTTAAATGTTTTTGGAATCATAATAATTTCGAATTCTTGATCTGAATAACTTCAACCAGATCATTTAGTTAAACAAAGGTCTCCGCCATCCGGACGGCCGGGTTGTGTTGTGTGTAGTTGTTTGTGGACCAATGAAAAACTACCCCTCTGGGCGACAATTTTTGAAAGCCTAATCAGGCCAATCTAATATATAAAAAAAGGGGGCACAAAGCCCCCTGAAAATTATTTTCTTAATCCTAGTTCCTTCACGATGGCACGATACCTCATGATATCCTTTTTCATCAAGTAGTCTAGAAGACTTCTTCTTTTACCAACCAATCTTACTAGAGAACGTTCTGTGTTGTAATCTTTACGATTAGTTTTAAGGTGTTCTGATAGGTGAGCAATTCTGTGAGTGAACAATGCGATTTGCCCTTCAGCTGAACCGGTATCATTCTTTCCTTTACCGTGCTTAGAGAAAATCTCTTCTTTCTTTTCTTTAGTTAAATACATTCCAATATTATTTAAATGATTTTTATGTATTGACAGTTTTTCTGTCAGGCGGCAAAGATAATACTAATTTAAATATTACCTATTGAATGCCGTATTTTTATTTATGGCAAATTATGCTCTTACAGGTTGATTCTGAATAAGATCCAAATAAAGGTTTACTTTATCTTTCAATTCTGATCTCTTGGTGATAAAGTCTAAAAAGCCTTTTTCCTTTAAAAATTCAGCAGTTTGAAAATCTTTTGGAAGATCTTTCCCTGTAGTATCTTTTACCACACGAGGACCTGCAAATCCTATCAAAGCTCCCGGTTCAGAAATATTGATGTCTCCAAGCATAGCAAAAGAAGCTGTGGTTCCACCAGTTGTTGGATCTGTAGCCAGGGATATATAAGGGATTTTAGCATCGGCCAGCTGCGCCAGCTTTACTGAAGTTTTTGCCAGCTGCATTAAAGATAAAGCGGCTTCCTGCATTCTTGCACCTCCAGATTTTGAGATGATCATGAATGGTATTTTATTTTTTAAAGCATGATCTGCAGCACGGGCAATTTTCTCCCCAACTACTGAACCCATACTTCCACCAACGAATTTAAAATCCATACAGGCAACTACCAGGTCTTTGCCTTTAGACTTTCCAACGGCACATCTAACCGCATCTTTCAATCCGGTTTTGTCTTGTGCTGCCTTAAGTCTATCTGTATATTTTTTCGTGTCTTCAAAATTCAACGGATCTTTTGAAGTCATCCCTTTATCTAATTCCTTGAATTTATTATCGTCAAAAAGAATTTTGAAATATTCATTACTTCCAATTCTAACGTGGTATCCGTCTTCAGGGCTAACATAGAAATTGCTTTCCAGCTGTTCAGCATCTACAATCTTTCCTGTTGGTGATTTATACCATAGACCTTTAGGAACATCTTTCTTCTGTTCAGTAGGGGTCTGTATTCCTTTTTGTGTCCTTTTAAACCAAGCCATTTCTTTCAATTTTTATCTGCCGATTCTCAACTTATGGCAATAAAAAACAGCCTTTTCAATACAAAAAGGGCTGTTTTTATTTTGTTCTATAATGTATTTACATTGTTAAGATCTTCGAATGCCTTCTTAAGTCTGGCTTTAAAAGTAAGCTCTCCTTCACGAAGCCATTTACGAGGATCATAATATTTTTTATTTGGTACGTCGTCACCATCAGGATTACCAATTTGAGTAGCAAGATAATCTTTCTTCTCACCCATATAATCTCTAATTCCTTCCAAAAAGGCATATTGAAGATCTGTATCAATATTCATTTTAATAACACCGTAACCAATTGCTTCTCTAATTTCTTCAACTGTAGAACCGCTTCCTCCATGGAAGACGAAATCTATGTGATTTTCTTCTACGTTGTATTTTTTTGTGATATACTCCTGAGAGTTCTTAAGAATTTTTGGAGTTAGTTTTACGTTTCCCGGTTTGTACACTCCGTGAACATTTCCAAATGCTGCGGCAATCGTAAATTGATCACTTACTTTGCTTAATTCTTCATAAGCGTAAGCAACCTCTTCTGGCTGGGTATAAAGTTTTGAAGAATCTACATCTGTATTATCAACTCCGTCTTCTTCACCACCGGTAATTCCTAATTCAATTTCCAGAGTCATGCCCATTTTAGACATTCTTTGTAAATATTCTTTACAGATCTCGATGTTTTCTTCAAGAGGTTCCTCTGAAAGATCTATCATGTGTGAGCTGTATAGAGGCTTTCCGAATTGCTCATAATGCTTTTCACTGGCATCAAGTAAACCGTCAATCCATGGAAGTAGTTTTTTCGCACAGTGGTCTGTGTGCATAATTACTGTAGCTCCATAGGCTTTAGCCATTTCATGAACATGCTTTGCACCGGCAATACCACCAGCGATAGCAGCCTTTTCATTTTCATTTGAAAGTCCTTTACCAGCATTAAACTGGGCACCACCATTTGAAAATTGAATGATAACCGGAGATTTCAATTCAGCAGCAGTTTCCAGAACAGCATTAATACTGCTTGATCCAATAACATTTACTGCCGGCAATGCAAAACCTTTTTCCTTTGCATAATTAAAAATTTCCTGAACTTCTTTTCCCGTGGCTACGCCTGGTTTAATATTGTGATTCATAACTTTTTATTGATTAGACTTACAAAAATAAGAAAATAAACTGGCTTAAAAAGGATAATTGATACCTACGTTATAAACGGCATGGTTAAAATTATATTCCTGAAACCATCGATCGCCTTCAGCTCTTGCGGGATCGTGTGTTTTGAAGCCAATATCGAATCGAAGTACAAAAAAGTTAAAGTCGTATCTGAGTCCGAAACCGCTCCCGACTGCCAACTCTTTCAGGTCTGAAAATCCTTCAAAAACAAATTCATCAAGTGTATTAGAATCCAGAACATTCCAGATATTACCAACATCTACAAACAAAGCTCCTTTAAAATCTTCTATCAAACCAAAGCGATATTCGGCATTAAAGGCCAGTTTCATGTTCGCTTCATTGAATTCTAAAATACTTCCGCTACTTCCTGGTCCTAAATCGTAAGCCTGCCATGCTCGGTTATCGTTAGGTCCCCCAGCAAAGAAAGTTTTAGTTATCGGAATGTTGGTTGCGTTACCGTAAGGAATTGCTATTCCTCCAAAACTTCTAACGGCAAAAACCTGGTCCTTGCCAATATCCCAATGTTTGATAAAATCAAGTTCAGTTTTTACATACTGAGAAAAAGCAACACCTAAAACTTTGTCTTTACCCTGTTCATTTTGTTCATAATCAAATATTCCCGATAATGCTGAAAGAACATTTCCTGCAGTTTCAATTTTAAATCGGAAACGTGAAAATTCCTTATCATATAGGCTTTCTCTGGTATTCCATAAGTAAGTATATGCGGAAGCGAAAATCAGGTTGTTTTCGGTAAGTCTAAGCTTACGCTCATAGATATCCAAGACGTTCAGAAAATTATCTAGATTCAGTCCAGTATTGGGAAAATCATCAGAAATCACATAATTGATGAATTCATCAGCCTCGTCAGGAATTTCCAATGTTGGTTGTGCATTGGGATCGTTGAATTGAAAATTACTTGATCGGGCAATTTCATTCAGCTCCTCAAATGAATTTCGGTAGACATTAAAGTAATTCTCAGTATTTAAATTTCGGACATACTGAATATTCAAGAGATCAAAGCTATTGGAAAGCTTTCTTGAAGGTTTCCAGCTATAATTCAGTATTCCGGAAAATGTTTGTTTATCAAGTCCTATATTTCTTTGGGTACTGAAACCGAGGCTCATATTGGTGAAGGGCGACATATATTTAGGAATGATCCTTTCTGTGTCTATCGGTAGAAATATCCTGGGCAGACTTAATTTCATATCGGCACCCACTTCAGTAATATCAAAAAATCGATTATCGTTATTACTTCCGGCAGCATCGGTTGAAGAGGCGATACTTCCCCTTCCGGATAATTCCAGATTTTCCAGTCCGCCAAAAATATTCCTTATCAGGAATGAACCTCCAAAACCAATTCCAAATTCCTGAATGTTACTTTGCGATACATCAAAATCAAAGCCTAAAGAATATTTAGGCAGAGGAGAAAGGAAAATATTCGTAACCAGGTCAGTTCTGGTGCTATCTTCAGGATCTAAAGTATATTGAATATCGGGATATTTAAAAATCCTCAAAGCATTTAACCTGTTGTAAGTCCGTGTTCTGTCGGTATCGCTATATACATTTCCTGGCTTGACAAAAATGGCATCGCTAATCGCTTCAGGTTTATACCGCATTTTGTCGAAACTGTACATAGAGTAACCCTCATGAAAAGAACTGTCTGTAAGAACTTCGTTTCTCTTTGCGTACGCGTAATCTGTAAAAATATTAACCTTGCTAACTTTATGTATCTTAAACGGAACTCTGGAAGTGCTATCGCCAACATTATTCCGCTGATTTTTGATGATTAGCGTGGTATTTACTTTATAATCGGTTTCAACGGTGTCTGCATCAAAACTGATGTATTCCTGGTCAAAATTATAAACCCCATTATTTCTGAAAAGTTCTGAAAGTCGGTCCCTTTCAGCATTAAAATCAAGGGTGTTGTATTGAACTCCAGATTTAATTGCACTTTCGTTTTTATGCAATTCGTACAAAGAATCCAATGCTTTGGAAGTGATATCAGTGTTTATCGAATCTATGATGTAAGGTGTATGAGGAGTAACATAATATTCAACCCTCGCTCTTTTTTCTTTGTCTTCGATCGGGAAAATTTTATAATCGGTCTCTACGTTGAACCACCCATTATTCCAATACCATGATTGTAGCCTGTTGACAGATTTTTTTGTATCCTCTTCACTAACGATAACAGGCGACTCTCCGGTACGTTTCAGCCAGTCGTTAAATTCTCCTCGGGAATGCAGGTATTTATCAAACTGTTTTTTAGAAAGTAATCCTATCAACTTTCTTTTCTTGTTTTCGTTTTCTAGAAATTTTACCGTGAGAATACTATCGATATCAGGCCTAGCCAGGTTGTAAACGTGCAGCCCAAGAGGGAAGTTTAGGATACGGGTATTAGGCTTTTGGTAAAGCTGATTGTAGATTCTGGAATCTTTTATTTCTTCACCATTCCTGAATATTTCATTTTTGACCAGTAAATTTTGGTCAGCATCCAGTCTTTTTACGGCGTTACAGCTAATTATTAAGACGAAGGTTAAAAAAAATAATAATATTTTTGCGAAAAGCCGTTTCAAACAAAGATGTTTAGTGGCTCAAAAATACATTTTTTTAATGCTTAGCAAAAGCCAGATTAAGTTAATAAAAAGTCTTTCCCAAAAAAAGTATAGAAATAAACATGAACTTTTTGCAGTAGAAGGAGTGAAAGGCGTCAAGGAATTCCTGAATTCTGATTTTGAGCTGGTTTCACTATTTTCAACCGAATTGAATTTTGAAGTAGAGGATGAGAAATTTCAAGAGGTTTCCGAAAATGAATTAAAAAAGATCAGTTTTCTTTCATCGCCACAAAAAGCATTGGCGATTTTCAAAATTCCGAGACCTTCAGATTTAAAAATTTCGGGATTGATCGTTTGTCTTGATGGTATTCGTGATCCTGGAAATCTGGGAACAATTATTCGTTTATGTGACTGGTTTGGAATTGATGAACTAGTCTGTTCCAATGATACTGTTGATTGTTATAATCCTAAAGTGATTCAGGCAAGTATGGGATCTATGACTCGCGTGAAAATAAGTTATACTGATCTGGAGATTCTTCTCAGAAATAATTCTGAAATTCCAATAATTGGAACTTTGTTAAATGGTGAAAATATATATTCACAAGAGTTACCAAAGGAAGGAATAATCGTGATGGGTAATGAGGCGAATGGAATTTCAGAAAAAATCCAAAAACTTATTACTAAAAAAATAACCATCCCGCAATTTGGAAGCCTTCAGGAAACTGAAAGTTTAAATGTAGCTACAGCGACTTCCATCGTTCTAAGTGAGTTCAGACGCAGGTCTTTTACTATTGAAAAGTAAAATTGACAAATATAGCTCTAGTGGACATTTTATCTACATTTCCCGTATAAAGACTATTTGGATCAACATCTCTAATTAACTCATCGTTAATGGCGAATACGCCTCTAATGGAAGGAGATAATTTGAAATAATACAGGTATAGGTCAATTCCAAAACCAATTTCGTAGTAGTAAGTATTGGTGGTCATTCGAAACTGGCCTGCACTATTGTCGTCAGGGTTATTTTCGTTACTGCTCAAATTAATAGAGGTTGAGATACCCCCTGTAACGAACGGCCTGAAATTATTTAGCCTGTTTGCGTTGAATTTTACCAATAACGGAATATGAACGTAGGTAGAACTGATCTCCCTATAAGTATCAGCATCCGCTCTGATCGCCTGAAAACCTCGAGTACTGAAATTCACTCCCGGCTCTAATCTTAGATCAACATTGTTATTTAATCGCAAATTCCCAATTAACCCAACATTGAAACCCATTCTTGTCTCAACTATAAGATCCTGACCGGTTACAGGACTGGGATTGTATTCTTCATAATCGAAATTAAAGTCATAACTGTTAAGTCCAAGAAAATATCCCCAAGACCAACGCTGCTGATCAAAATTCTGTTGATTGAGTACACGTTCGCCGGAAAATATCTGCGACTGAGCAGTATTATAACTTAAAGCAATAAGAACTATCGCAATTAATTTTCTCATGGTATTACTTTGAAGCAATATAAATTGTTGAAACGCCAAATGTTTGTGGCAGATCTTCTACATCTATAAACCCGATTTTCTTTAAAATATTGTTGAAAGTAATTCCGTATGGAAAATTAGCGGCACTTTCACTTAAATAGGAATAAGCGTCTTTGTCTTTCGAGAAAATTTTTCCGATAACAGGTAAAATAAGATTAGAATATAAACGGTAACCCTGTTTGTAGGGAAATTTGGTTGGCACCGAAGTTTCCAATACTACGAAAATACCACCGGGTTTCAAAACCCTTAAGATTTCTTCAAGTCCTTTTTCCAGATTTTCAAAATTACGTACCCCAAATGCCACAGTGATCGCATCAAATGAATTATCCTCAAACGGTAGATTTTCTGAATCTCCCTGGATCATTTCAATTTTTGCATCAATACCTCTTTCAGCGATTTTTCGTCGTCCAACCTTTAGCATTCCTTCAGACAGGTCTAAACCTACGATTCTCTGAGCGCCAGTATTCACCATCTGAATTGCGAGATCACCTGTTCCGGTTGCAATATCAAGGATGCTTTCTGGATTGGTCGCAGCAACAGTCGCAACCACCTTTTTTCTCCATTTTACATCTGTGCCTAAAGAAATAACCCTGTTGAGTCCGTCGTAATTGCCGGATATGTTGTCAAACATCTGCTCAACCTGTTTTTTCTTTGTGAGTTTAGAATCCTTATAAGGTGTTACCTTCTTACTCATAGAAAAAATTTGGTTCAAAGATAACCGATATGCTTAAAATACCTTGTTAATCAATAAAATTTTATCTTTTAAAATCTGATTTTTGGTTTCTCTAAAATAGCTTAACTTTGCCCTCACAATTTGAAGCTGTTATATGAAAATAATTATCGCCGGTGCAGGTGAAGTAGGATTTCATTTAGCTAAATTACTTTCCTTTGAATCTCAGGATATCACGCTAATTGACCCAAACAGAGATAATCTGGCTTATGCAGATACTCACTTGGATATTAGAACGGTTAAGGGTGATGCCAGTTCTATTAAAATTCTAAAAGAAGCTCAGGTAAAACATACCGATATGGTAATTAGTGTAACCTCCAGCGAGGCGACTAATATTACTGTATGCGTTCTAGCCAAACAATTAGGAGCTAAAAGAACGATTGCCAGAATTTCGAATACTGAATTTTTGGAAAACCAGGGAGAACTTGGTTTTACCCGGTTTGGAATTGATGAGCTAATTTCTCCGGAAGCTTTGGCTTCTCGAGAAATTGAATTGCTTCTCAATCAGTCGGCTTTCAATGATAGTTATGAATTTGAAGAAGGAGCATTAACTATGATTGGTGTTAGCTTATCTAGAACGGCAACTTTTGTTGGTAAAACTGTGAAGGAAGCTGCCAAAATTTTTCCAGAATTAAATTTTGTTCCCATTGCCATACAAAGATTTGGAACTCAATATACATTGATCCCAAGGGGAGATACCCAATTTAAGGATGGAGATCAGGTATATTTTATTACCCTAAAAAATGGGGTGGAGGAATTATATAAATTAACTGGTAAGGTTAAGCAGGAGATCAAGAACGTTATGGTTCTTGGAGGAAGTAAAATTGGAAGAAAAACAGCAAGAGATCTTTGTCGAAACAATTTCAAAGTTAAATTAGTCGAAAAAGACAGGGATAAAGCATATGAACTAGCCGATGAATTGCCTGATACTTTGATCATAAACGGTGATGGTAGAAATGTGGAACTTCTCGAGGAAGAGAATATCCATGATATGGATGCTTTTATAGCGGTAACTGGAAATTCCGAAACCAATATTATGTCATGTCTGGTTGCTAAATCTAAAAGTGTTAAGAAAACTATTTCCCTGGTGGAAAACATGGATTACTTCCAGTTAAGTCATTCTATCGGGATCGATACCTTAATAAATAAAAAGCTTCTTGCCGCAAATAATATTTTCAGATTTGTTCGTAAAGGAGAGGTGGTCGCCATGACCAAATTGAACAATATGAATGCTGAGCTCCTGGAATTTATTGTGAAGCCAAAATCTCAGGTAAGTAATAAAAAGATTAAAGATCTGGATTTCCCGCGTTCTGCTATTATCGGTGGGATTATTAGAAATGGCGAAGGTCTTATCGCCCTGGGAGATTTCCTTATCAAACCAGGTGACAGAATTGTAGTGTGTTGTTTGCCAAGATCTATCAATAAAGTTGAAAAACTGTTTCTATAATGCCCAGACTGAATTATAAAATAATTCTGCATGTAATGGGTTTGCTGCTACTCTGCAACGGTGGCTTCATGCTCTTGGCGACCTTAGTAAGTTGGTTTTACCAGGACGGAGTAACCCTTGAAATATCAACGGCAGCTCTAATCACTTTGTTTATAGGTACCTTGTTGATGTTCACAACGCGTGGACATAGCAAAGAAGTGAAAATTCGTGAAGGTTATATAATTGTGACCTTTGGTTGGATATTTATGGCTTTGAGCGGTTGTTTGCCCTATCTGGTAAGTGAATCGATTCCTAGCTTTACTAATGCTTTTTTCGAAACAATGTCTGGTTATACCACTACCGGGGCTTCAATATTAAATGATATTGAAGCGATTCCAAAAGGTATTCTTTTCTGGCGTAGTCTTACACATTGGATAGGAGGGATGGGAATTATTGTTCTGGCAATTGCTATTCTGCCTTTATTGGGAATTGGGGGTATGCAGCTTTTTACCGCAGAATCTCCCGGGCCTAGTGCAGACAAATTAAAACCTAGAATTACCGATACCGCAAAAAGATTATGGCTTATCTATGTGTCTTACACAGTGGCTGAAACCATTTTACTCTGGGCGGCTGGAATGACCTTTTTCGATGCGATAAATCATGCTTTTAGTACGCTCTCTACGGGTGGTTTCTCTACTAAAAATGCGAGCCTTGCATTCTGGAATGACAACCCTGTTATTCAATACATCATTATATTATTCATGTTGCTTGCAGGAAGTAACTTCGTTTTGAGCTACTTCGCTTTTAAAGGTAGAATTAGTAAAGTTTTACATGATGATGAGTTCAAGTGGTATATTTTTTTCATCGCTGGATTTACAGCGATTTCAGCTTTAATCGTTTATTTTGAAGCTGATGTGAGTATTTCATCCATAGACCATCCAATGGTCTGGGGAGAAGGTGAAAGTGCTTTCAGGCATTCACTTTTTCAGGTATTAACCGTGATCACTACAACAGGATTTGTTTCTGCAGATTATACAATGTGGACTCCATTTCTCACCATTTTATATTTCGGACTTTTTTTTCTTGGAGGTTCTGCTGGCTCAACAGCCGGAGGTGTGAAAGTAATGCGACACATCATTATGATCAAAAATGGAATCATAGAATTCAAGAGAACGTTGCATCCAAATGCTATTTTGCCGGTGAGATTCAATGGCAAATCGATTAGCAAAGAGATTGTATTCAATATTCTTGGCTTCTTTATTCTTTATATGCTGTCTTTCATTATTGGGGCCGTAGTTTTAGCATCTTTAGGTCTGGATTTTGAAACTGCTATTGGTGGTGCCGCGTCGTCTCTTGGTAACATTGGTCCGGCATTTGGCGGATTAAGTCCCGTGAACAATTTTGATATGCTGCCAGATTTTGGAAAGTGGTGGACTGCCTTTTTAATGCTTATAGGAAGGCTGGAATTATTTACAGTACTTATTATCCTGACTCCGTTTTTCTGGAGAAATAGGTAATTAATCTATTTCTTGCAGCTGATTGATTGCTGCTTCTAGATCTTTTGATAAATTTTTTTCAGATTCCAGAATATCTGAAAAAAGTATATTGAAATTGATGAATACATCCATCGTTTTTGTGTCAGCTCCTAACATCATAAACCGATTCCACCAGATATTCAGAAAATCATTAAATCCGTTTATTCGAATATAAATTCGTGAAACCGCTTGAAGATTCTGCAGATCCAGATTCTGGAAAATATTAGCTGTTTTGGCAGCTTCATACATGCTATTTTGCATTTTTGGGATCGATGGGCCTTTCCATTCTTCAATTTTATTAAAGGGAGCGAATCTTGATTTGAAATAAGGTTCCTGAAGTTCCTCTTCTGTCACATCGCTGGTTAGATTCTGAAAACTCACCTTGAGCTTTTCATGATAGGCAATAGAGCTTTCCAAAGCCTCCTGATTATGTTTTAATTCCTTGACTATAAAATCAATGGACTTTTTAGTTTGTTTATTCTGTTTGTTAGTGGCTATAGCTTCACTTACAATGATTCCCAAGAACACTCCGAAGGCAACGACCAAAATTTCAAAAAAATATTTTTTGGCTGAAGTTGTAATTTTCAGTTTTTTCATAAAAAGATTCTGAAGAGTATATTCTAAAAATAAGCTAAATTTTAAATACAGTAGTTTTCCGAATTAAGAGCATAAAAAAACCGGCATAAAAGCCGGTTCAATTTTATATGGAAGGTAAATTTTAAGATAAAGCCTTTTTGATCCTTGATAAGGCTTCAGTGATCTGATCTTCGCTGGCAGCATAAGAAATTCTAATACATTCAGGATTTCCAAATGCATTACCGGTAACGGTTGCTACATTTGCCTCCTCTAGCAAAAACATACTGAAGTCAGTGGCATTCTTAATTTCATGTCCATTTATACTTTTTCCGAAGAATGAAGAAACATTTGGGAATACATAAAAAGCACCTTCAGGTTCTGTAGTCACGAATCCGTCAATTTCGTTCAATAAATCAATGATTAGTTTTCTACGGCTTTTAAAAGTATCGATCATATGACTGATCTTGCTAACCGGTGCTTCAAGGGCAGTGATAACTGCTCTTTGAGCGATACAATTCGCTCCACTGGTGATTTGTCCCTGCATTTTATTACAAGCCCTGGCGATATATGCCGGAGCTCCTATATAACCTATTCTCCATCCAGTCATCGCAAATGCTTTGGATACTCCATTAACCGTAACTGTTCGATCATACATATCTTCAAATCCCGCCATAGAAGCATGATCTCCAACGAAATTAATATGCTCATAGATCTCATCACTTACCACAATTATATCCGGATATTTTTTTAGAACATCTGCCAGAGCTCTCAATTCTTCCTTGCTGTAAACCATTCCACTAGGGTTGCAAGGAGAGCTATACCAGATCATTTTTGTCTTAGGAGTAATCGCAGCTTCTAATTGTTCTGGAGTAATTTTAAAATCTGTTTCTACACTTGTAGGGACTTCTACCGGCACACCTTCAGCTAACTTCACGATTTCAGCATAACTAACCCAGTAAGGGCATGGAAGAAGCACTTCATCTCCAGGGTTTAGTACAACCATCGCTACATTCGCAAGCGATTGTTTAGCTCCCGTAGATACTACGATCTGCGATCTGTCATATGTAAGATCATTATCACGTTTGAACTTATTAATGATAGCATCCTTCAATTCTACGTAACCATCAACAGGGGTGTATGAATTGTAGTTGTCATTAATAGCCTGAATAGCTGCGTCTTTAATAAAATCTGGCGTATTAAAGTCTGGTTCTCCCAGGCTCAGGCCAATTATATCCTTTCCTTCTGCTTTTAATTCACGCGCCTTCGCAGCCATTGCGAGGGTTTGAGAGGTAGCCATTGAGTTAATGCGATCTGATAATTTTTCTTGCATGATTCTAATTTTTTAATTTCTGATGCAACTGTTTTTTTGCGCGTGATTCTCAGTGTAGTTGAGAATAATTTCAAAGTTATAATTTTATAAATTCCGTCAATCTCATTTTCAAAAAAAATAGCAATAAAAAATAACTACTTTTGCAGAAAATGTATGGCCTTGGAATTACTAAAGAAATATTTTCCTGATTTATCACAAGATCAGATTTCAAAATTTGAGAAATTAGAAGAACTTTATAAGGATTGGAACTTAAAGATCAATGTCGTTTCCAGAAAGGATATCGATGAGCTTTATTTACGACATGTGATCCATTCTCTTGGGATTGCTAAAGTGCAAAATTTTGAACCAGGTTCTAAAATTCTTGATGTTGGAACTGGTGGTGGCTTTCCAGGAATTCCTTTGGCAATCATGTTTCCGGAAAGCACTTTTCATTTAGTAGATTCTATCGGAAAGAAAATTAAAGTTGTTGATGAGGTTACGGAAGGATTAGGACTCGAAAATGTTACCTCTTTCAATCAAAGAGTGGAAGAACTAAATGGCACTTACGATTTTATAGTAAGTAGAGCAGTCGCTATAATGCCGACTTTTGTTAGATGGGTAAAAGGAAAGATTGCAAAAGATAGTATTCACGATCGGAAAAATGGTATTCTATATTTAAAGGGTGGTGATTTAACCGAAGAGCTCAAAAACTATCGCACTGCGAAGGTCTATGAGCTATCCGATTATTTTGAGGAAGAATTCTTTGACACTAAAAAAGTGGTCTATCTTCCAATGAAATATAGAGGTTAAATTATTTCGTGATGATGACCTTTCTGAAATATGTCTTTTCTCCAGAATACATTTTCACAATATAAACTGCCGAACTTAATTTTTGATTTATACTTAAAAGAATAGAACTTTCTGTTGGTACTTCGTCAAAAGTTTTGATCAACTGACCTGAAATACTATATAGTTCAACATAATCAACTTCTAATAAATCAGGATTAATAACCGCGATCTCATCAGTATCCCTAAAATAGCTTAAGCCCAGATTAGGTCCTTCAACTATTTCAGAAGGAATTTCTTCTTCCGGCTTTTCAGTCATTGGTTTCTGGAAGACAATTTCATAACGGTCATTAAAAATACCCGTTTCTTCAGCTGTTGCTTTATAATCTTCTTTCAAATTATGATAGGTATTGTTCAGTTTATCCCTTAGGTAGATATCAAATTCCATTTTGATATTTTCCAGTTCATCTATTTTGATGACATAATCTCCTGTTTGGGCAATTTTGAAACCTATAGGTAATACCTGGTCTAAATTGAAATTTGGTACAGCCTGGATCACAAATTCGGTTTCATCAATCATCCAGTACATATCCTCAACATTATTGTCAATAAGCGGAGCATCATATCCAAAATCAAAATCTGAAGTACTATTAGCATCTGCGGTGACTAAAATCTGCCTGTGATAACCTTTAGGAGACTCAAATTTGAGCCTGATCTTAAAACGGCTATCATCAGAATACTTCTGCCTTGGTTTCTGTGCTTTAGTATTTGTAGGTTCCTGGCTATGAAATAAGGATCTTCCATCACCTTCAGGTATAAATGCTCTATGGCTATTTTTAAAAGTAATATTACCACCAGAACTCGATGTTACAAAAAATGCCTGACCTACAGGAATGTATCTGCCAGGAGCAGATTTTCCACTGACTTCTCCGGTATCATCTATTCTCCAGTCATCAGATACAGCCCTTGAGCCTTTGGTTGAAGCTGTAGCTACACCACCTGATTTATTGAATACAGCATAGCCTCCCACATAATCCTCCAGATAATGCGAATTAGAAGGACCAAAGTGGTCCCAGTAATAAATAGACCCATTTATTGAGCTGCTATTATCATTGATAAATTGAACTGCATCGATAGCAGACGGATATGGATTACCAATTAAAATATCATTTCCAGCGATTACGGAAAGTTGAATATCACCATTATTCGGTTTACCACGGAAGGTATAATTTTGTTTTTTATTTACATCAACATAGCCTGTGGTCCCTTTCATAGTATAACCCAGACCAGCAGGAATTAGATCTGTTTCAGAAATCGGTGTCCAATCGCTATAATCATTAGATAAACCATTGAAAGTCCATAACCAATATCTACTAATCCTTTTAACTCCGGAGTAGTTTCCATCAGCCCAATGATATTGAGCATTAAAGCTTATTTTTGGAGCTTCACTTGTATTTGTCCCATCTCGAAGTACTTCTTCAAGCTTGAATCCTGCATTGTTATCACTGCTTTGAAGTGAAACAGGAGGAGTCCAATAGTTATAATTAAAACTATTTGCCGTTCCTTGCTGGTCGCGATCAAGGTATCCGGTTGGTGATCCTTTCAAAATGCTTCCTTCAGGTTGAACCAGTTGTGATTCACCATTAAGATCAATAAATCCGTTTAGTTCAAGATAATGACTTATATAAAGTTCATTTCCGGTTTGGTCATTTACAGAACCCTGCATATCTAATTTGCTAGCTGTTCCGCTTTTAGAGATCAAACCGAGTAAGACAATATCCTTATAATTTGAAGTGAGCGTATGAGATGTAACCGCAATGTTCCAATCGATTTTTTCACCGTTTATTCCAGTTGAGTTAGGAGCATCCCAGACTGCCGGTTCTTCCCAATTATTGCTGTCCCACCAATTGCCGTTCTTAGCTGAATAATATGGCAACGGTGCGGTAGTTTCCTGGGTTGTGGTAATATTTATTAATCTACCCTTCACCTTATTTGACGCTCTATCATCAGTGAAGCCTCCTGTAATTTCTGAAGGTTGTAATCTATAGTATCCTTGTAGATCGCTCCAGGCTAGGTTTGGAGTTACAATTGGTAATACTTCACCTTTTACTGAACTGTTATTTTCAGAAATATGCTGATTCATCATTAACTGAATCTGATTAGCTGAAAGTGCCTTCGACCATAATCTCACTTCTTCTATCCAGCCATGGAATGGGTTTTTAGGTAAGTTAGGTTCAGCAGAATCGTATACAGCTCCCAGTAAAAATGGTGCTGAGGTAGGAGATGGCCTTGTTCCGGAATTAGTGCCTAATAACAAACCATCTACATAAAGACTATAAGCAGATCCATCATAGGAAATGGCTACGTGGTACCAGCGATCAGTTCCAATTTTATCACTAGTAAAACTTGAAGAGCCTGAAGTTTTAAAATTCGGCACCCCATTTTCCATTACTAGTTCAAATCCTGAGGTAGGATCAGCAATATCTTTTTTGGACATGATAGTTCTCGTGCCGTCATCAGACTTAGGTTTGATCCAAGCTTCAACAGTGAATGCACCATTTGTAAAACCATAATTATCTCCAAAATTAACGTGATCATCTACTCCATCGAAATCAAGGGTGCTGCAGGATGTGAAACTAATTTTTACATCATCAGATTTACCGCAACTAACGCTCCATCTAAGCGTATAAGTTCCCTGAGCTCCTGTAAATATAGTATTGCGATCTGTGCTGTCTGTGAAGCTACCACCTGCAGGACCATTTACAATTGTCCAGTTTCCAGTCACAGGTTCACCATTTTCATCAAGATTCTCTTCAGCTTCTAATTGAGTCGAACTGAAACCACATCCAAGAACCTGATCTGGTCCTGCATTCGGTGTAATTTCAACAGGCTGTTCAATTACGACTGTAGTGATAACTTCACAGCCATTGGCATCTACAACCCTTACGTCATACTCACCTGCAGTTAAGTTTGTAGCATTTGCAGTGGTTTGACCATCAGGCCATACGTAAATATAATCTGGTGTTCCGCCAGAAGCCACTAATGTAGCCTGTCCGTCAGTTCCACCAAAGCAACTCACATTTGTCTGTGAAGATATTTCGAGGGTAAGTGGGTTTGAAGGTTCCTCAATTGTTACCTTCTTAGAAGTAAAAGTTTCATTAGAGTCGGTGTCTGTAACTCTTACAAAATAATCACCACCGTATTGTTCTTCAAATGTTCCGTCAGATTGCGGACCTTCAACTAGGTTTCCATTTTCATCAAGTAATTCGAATGAATAATTACCAGATCCACCTGAAGCTCTTGAAGTAACAGTTCCATTCATTGCTCCGTTACAAAGCAATTCATTGGCAAAGGCAATTGCAAACAGAGGAGATCTTACAGTGGATTCATTATTGGTTGAAAAACATTTAGGGTTATTTCCGCCATCGCCACCATTTCCATTTCCATTTCCATTACCGTTAGTAGCAGTGGTACCGCATGCACGATTCACATTATTCTGAAAAGTTAGATAAACACCTTCCACTTTTACCTCATCTCCGCAATTGTATTCTATTGGAAAGGTTTTGGCCGTTTTAGGGATTGCTTCATATTCATAAAAGCAATCTTTAACCTTATAATTATTTATAGTTCCTGTTTCCAGGTTTTCTATGGAATAGATCAATTCTATCTGAAGTGAATATCTAGTGGCCTGTGTAGGAAAATTGATGTAAATAAATTTCTGATCAACCTGTTCGCACTGATCGTTAGAAGAAATAGGATTCTGATTGGCATCACCTATAAAGTAATAATCAAGTCCAAGGTCATTAGATCCACAGTCATCTGCAAAACAACCTCCTACAAATTGAATAACTTGTTGAGTGAATTCTCTACCCTTAGCATCGGTTACAGTAAGGGTGATCAATTTATCACCAATCTGACCGTATTTCACATCAATTGGTCCGGCCCCGGTTCCTGTAGCTGGAGAAGCACTTTCTCCAAAATTCCATTCATACGTATAAGGAGCAGTTCCTCCAATAGCAGAACCGCCGTCCACACTAAAAGTAGAAGTTCTAATTACATCCTCTCCCTCACAAAGGGAAATTGGAACAATGTTAGCACTTAGGGAATCTACAACCTCAACTTTACCAGTTGCAGTACATCCGTTGGCGTCAGTAACGGTAACAGTATATATTCCAGCCGCCAGATCTCTTGCAGTTTGACCAGTATATTTCTTGCCGGTTGGACCTCCAGTCCACTCAAAAGTATAGTTTGGTGTTCCACCGGTAACCTGCGCCGTAGCACTACCTGTGTTAGATCCAAATGAAGTGGTTTCAGTAGTTAAAAATCCTGTTACTAAAAGTTCGGCTGGCTCAGATACTGTAAAAGTTCTTTCTTTTGAACAGCCATTTGCATCAGTAACCGTAACCGTATGCTCACCCGGACTTAGTCCAGTTGCGGTTTCATCAGTTTGACCATTATCCCATAGATAAGTATAAGATCCAACACCTCCCTGAACTGTAACAGTGGCAGTACCATTATTTTCCCCAAAGCAACCTGTAGTTGTCTGAACTCCTGTGATTTCAACAAAAGTGTCTGGTTCTTCTACTATAACCGTAATAGGTTCTGCTTCACATCCATTAGCATCACTAACCGTAACTGTATAGCTACCTGCGGGCAGATCTGTTTTTTTTGCACCAGTTCCAAGAGAACCCCAATCGTAACTTAATGGGGCAACTCCACCCGTGGCAATCGCTTCAACTTCCCCGGTAGCTAGACCATTACAAAGTACATCAACCTTAGATGCTTCAGCTTCTATTGGCTGAATGGTTATTTTTTGAGTGGCCTGGGCAGTGTTACCATTCTCATCGGTAAAATTCCAGGTAATTGTATAAGTTCCTGCGTTAGAATAGGTAATAGGATCTGTAGTAGTTCCTGTAATTTCGCCGGAACAGTTATCAATAGTGACAGGGGCATCAACGGTGTATTCGCAGCCCCAAGTAATATCTTCGATGGTTGGAATTTCTGGTGCCTCATTATCGGCTACAATCACCTCCTGAATGACGGTTTCTGCAGCATTCCCTTGAGCGTCTTTTACATTCCATGAAATCGTGGTGGTTCCTACTGGATAAGGTTCGTCTAGACCAAGCCCATCACTTCTAGTTCCAACCGGGTTACCCACACTACAATTATCTGATGCTGTAGCGGGAGCGATTCCCAAACCAGCCTGGCATAATCCGGTATCATTGGTCGCTTCTACTTTATTTCCTGCAGTAATAATAGGTAATACATTGTCTGAAACTGTAATTTTTTGAGTAGCTATTGCTGTATTACCGGCAGCGTCTTTAACGGTCCAGGTTACAATTGTATCACCTAAAGGAAATTCGGCAGGCGCATCATTTTCCACAGAAGCTACTTCGCAGTTATCGCTAGTGGTAGGTGTACCCAGATTCAACCCTGAAGCGCTACAATCGTCAGAATCTGTGAAAGTCTGAACATCTGCGGGTGCTGTAATCGTAGGATTGGTTTTGTCGGATATTATTACTTTTTGAGTAGCTGTTGCCGTATTCCCGGCGTTGTCTTTAACAGTCCATGTAACTATAGTCTCCCCTGTTGAAAAATCAGTGGGAGCATCATTTTCGACAGTATCTACACCGCAATTGTCATTAGTATTTGGTGTTCCTAAATTTACGTTAGAAGCATTACAGTCATTTGAATCTGTATTTGCCTGAACATCTGCAGGAGCCGTAATTGTTGGATTAGTATTATCGGAAATAAAAACCTTTTGAGTAGCTGTTGCCGTATTCCCTGCGTCATCTTTTACTGTCCAGGTAACAATTGTTTCACCTAAAGGAAATTCGGCAGGCGCGTTATTTTCAACAGATGCTACATTACAGTTATCATTTGTGGTTGCAGATCCAATATTTACACTTGAGGCAATACAGTCATTTGAATCTGTATTCGCCTGAACGTCTGCAGGAGCGGTAATAGTTGGATCTATATTATCAGAAATTACTACTTCTTGAGTATCTGTAGCAACGTTACCTGATTGGTCTGTCACAGTCCACTTAACGGTTGTACTGCCTATAGGGAATTGATCCGGAGCATCATTTTCTACGGAAGCCACCCCGCAATTATCACTTGCGGAAGGAGTTCCTAAATTAATATTGGTGGCAAAGCAATTATTTGAATCGGTAAAGTCGCTAATATCGTTAGGTGCGGTTATTTCTGGAGAAATATCATCTGTATCACTAATACTTATCTGTAGTGAAGCAGTCTGTTCAGGCTCGGAACTATCGGTAACTTCTACGGTGTAGGAACCAGCTTTTATTCCAGAAATTGAATTAACACCATTAGTGGAATATCCGTTGGGACCAGACCAGTTATAGGTATATGGGGTGACTCCGCCACTGGCTGAAATAGTAATAGAACCATCAGACGCTCCCGGGCAGGATGCATTTGTTTTTGAACTAACGTCAATACTAAGGTTTTGAGCATTCAGGCTAGCACCAGACCAACTAAGTAAGGTGAATAGAATTATATAAAATGCCTTAAAACTATGGAATTGGGGTCCACAAGTAGTTTTGTACATAGGCTACCGATCTAGATTTTCGTCGGTAAAAATACATATAAAATCGATAAACGGATAAAAAATTTAAAAAAATGTTATAATAAGGCTCTTTGAATCAGTAGAATAGAAATGAATTAGAAGCTTCTATTTTCTGAATTTCCACTATTAAAATTTACTTTATAACTACTTTTTTATTTGAGATACCATTCTCACTAAAAACTTTTACGATATATATTCCAGACCTTACAGGGCGCATACCTAATAAGATTTCTCTTTGAGTAGGTAATTCGTCGTATTCCTGTATTAATTTACCACCCATGTCAAAGATCATCACTTTCGAAACATCCAGCATATCAAAATTGCTAATTTTAACCTGCTTTGTAAAGGTGCTATAACTTATTCCTACAAGTCCGTCAATTTCAGGTAATCCATCAGGATTTACGATTTCATCAGGATTTGGAATTTCAGCCTTTTCTTTGTAGAATACAATTTCAAATCTATCTGAGATTTCTCCTTTTTTATCAGTGCTTCCAATATATTCACCTGCCAGCAGATCATGAATACTATCATTTGCTTTATCTTTTAAATAAAGCTCTTTACCAGTTGGCCAGTTCTCTGTCTCATCTATCTTAATAATAAATTCTCCACCTTCCTGAGATTTGATGGCTAATGGCAAAACCTGCTCTTTTTCAAAATTAGGAACACCCTGGATCACATATGCTTTTTCATCGAAATACCAGTACATGTCTTCAATGTTGTTTTCTATGAGCGGTGCATCATAACCAAAATCGAATCCATTGGTAGTATTCTCATCCATAGTTACAAGTATCTGACGATAATACTTTTTAGGAGATTCAAATTTTAATCTGATCTTCATCCTCGAATCATCATTTAAAGGAGCTTTCAGATTATTTACCTGTCCTTTTATATATTCCTCTTCTTGCTGCATAAATACAGAAGGATCTGATGTAGTGGTTTTAAAAACTCTCTGTGTGTTTTTAAATATAATATCGCCTCCAAATGCATCACCACCAACGGTACTTAAGAAAAATCCTTGAGCTACAGGAATAAATTGCTGCGGTATGTGCTCATCACCAGGCTTGTTATCATTTGCATTAATTCTCCAGTCATTAGAAATAGCCTTCAATCCTCCAGATAAATTCCAGGTAGCGTAACCTCCAATATATTCAGCTAAAATGTGTGTTTGTCCGCCAAAATGATCCCAATAATATAGTGAGCCATTGAAAACATTATCTCCATTTTCATTATTACCTGTTGATTCACCTACTTTCGTAAGATTATCTTTAATGAATATATTAGCATCAATTGCAGAAGGGTAAGGATTTCCAACTAGAAAGTCTCTTCCGCTTACAATGTTTAAATCTGTTGTTGGAATATTACCATTATTTGGTTTACCGCGGAATACATAATTTTGTTTTGCATTAAGGCCTGCGGTTCCATCTGTTCCTTTCATCGAATAACCGGCGCCAACGATCTCCATATAATCTGATCCAAGGTGTAACCAGTCAGAATAATCATCGTTTCGTCCACCTCTAAAATCCCATATCCATTCGTTACTAATTGTTATAGGATTGGTTCTAGCGCCATCAGCTACAAAATATCCATTTCCAAAATTAATTGCTTTCGGGTTGTTAGGATCTGTACCATCCATTAAAACCTTATTGATCATGAAACCAGAATTGTTATCTGTGCCCTGGTTACTATGTGGACTTGTCCAGTAATTATAATTGAAACTGCTTCTTCTACCTTCCTGATCAATTTCAGCCCAGCCTTTACTACTGTTAGCCAGAATACTTCCATGATCCTGTAATAATTGGGAATCTCCAACAAGGTCCATATTTCCATCTAGCAGTAAATAATGTGTGATGGTGATTGGATGGTCTCCATTGATCTTTAGCAATTTGCCTTCAGTTTCAGAAAGTAATCCAAGCATGGTAATCGTTTTACTATCAGAAGTGATGTTATGATTGATTTTTGCAATATTCCAATTTATAGCAGTTCCATCAAATTCGCTATTTGGATAATCCCATACATCTGGTCGTAACCAGGTTGTATTAGCAGCCCAAGTTGCGTCTGTCCCTGAATAATATGGTGTTGGAGATGTGTTTTCCTGATCTGTTGTAATATTATACATCCTTCCTGGAACTTTATTTATAGAATGGTCTGGTGTGTATCCGCCGGAAGGTTTGAGAGCGTCGTCAAAATAACCCGGTAATAAGTTATCAGGATCAGGATCATTAGAGTATAATCTATAATATCCGGCGAGGTCACCCCAGGTTTGATCGTAGAAAGTTTCTAATTTATCATTTTCAAGATGGAGGTTATTACCATTTCCGTCTGTTAAATAGCTTCCCGGAACCGATTTATTTGGAACTATTTCACCTTCAATAGGGGTACCTGCTGTAGCTCCGGTTTCAATTTTAATTCTCTGGTTCATCATGAACCTGATTTCTCTCTCGTCTGGAGGCGAAGTCCAGATGCGAACTTCTTCGATCCATCCTGAGAAATGATTCTCTGATACTTTTTCATTAGCATTCCACCTGGCTCCAATTAGAGTCTTATTATTTCCATTTCCGTTTACTGTAATAGAACCCGACGGAATACCATCAATCCATAATTGACCATTATTAGCAACCGCAATGTGATACCATCTTCCATTCGGTGTTATTGTAGACGGAAGATTATCCATACTTATATCAAACCCAGGTCCACTAATAATAGAGCCTTTGGTAGCATCAGTATTTCCAGCTTCTCCTGGAAGTGGTCTGTCAAATGGTCTTATCCATGCTTCAACAAAATAATTTCCAGTATAATTAGTTTCCAGATCTACGTAATCATCAACTCCGTCAAAATCAAGAGTAACACAATCTATAAAAGAAAAGCTTACAGATCCACTAACAATAGTACAAGTGTTTCTTTCATCTGGAGTAATCGTATATTCTAGAGTATAATCTCCTTCAATTGGTGGAAGGAAAACGGCATTTGGATCTTCAATGGCTAATCCATCTCCGGTAGTTGTAAAATGATCTTCAGAGAAAATGTAACCGTCTGGAGATTGAAGTACAGTCCAAGCCACTGAAGAGTTGTCGTCTAATGGGAATTCTGTAATAACTCCTTGCTGACCACCTGTTAGTACTCCTTTCAATGGGACCTCTGCACTTCCACAACTTCCTACGTTAGCTTCTGCCGTAGTTGTGTAGGCATCAAAAACATAAACCTTTGCAGGAGCTCGGTTTTCAGCACTTTCGCATGGATCTCCATTGGTATCGAAAACCAGAGCGGTCTGTACTTCAAAATAATTCCAACCTATTTTATAGGGCTGAAAACTCACTGTTGCCTCATTAACCTCTCCAATTTGTTCCAATGCATTATTCGGATCTTCAAGATTATCATCATAATACCAAATTAGCTGAACATTTTGAGGATCTTCTGGCAAACCAATATCATCAATGGTATAAATACCACCTGTGGTTCCGTCATATAACCATCTTATTCGAAGGTTACCTAAACCGGCATAATTGCTCAAATCAATCACCATGTTATTTGGATAACCCAGGCCGTCATCACCAAACCTATCATAATTTCCACTGGTTACCGGTGGGTCTCCTGGATTCGCAGGTCCGCCGATTTCAAATAATGGTTCTTCAGTATAAGTGTTTCCTCCATCCAAAGAAATTTCAACCCTAAGTGTATCACCATAGGTAAGATTATATGCTTGATCAAAGGTTAGTTCAGGATTATCCATAGTATAAAGATTGAAAACAGGAGTTTCCAGCGTAGAAGGGTTATCACCCGAAACAATCGCAAAACCTTTGTTTCCATCATCACATGAACATGAATCAAATCTCTGGTAAATATTGTTGCCATTGCCATTCGGATTTGCCATTAGATAATCATGTGGATTTGTTCTCATCCAACGATCTGGTCTGATATTATCCGCTGCTGATTCAAATGTATAAGTAGTATTACCTGGATATCTCATAACTCTCCAGCCGTGATTGGCGATAGATGAATTATCAAATGCTCCTCCCTGGAATGTTCCAGAACCACCATATCCAGTGCTGGAACTTAACGTTACATATTCTCCAAAACATATCTCTCCCGGCTGAACTGTAACAGGAGATGGCGCGATGTCAGAAGGGATTACACTTAAAGTCGCATAATCTGAAAAAACATTAGGCATACAGGCGCCACTTTTAACTTCTACCCTGAATAAGGTTGATTCATTGTTACTTGCAGTATTTACCTGACCTCCGGAAAGTGATGTACCAGTAAAGTTGGAGCCATCAGAATTTTTAATAGTATTCCAAGTGGAAGCTGAATTTCTTCGATACTGCCATGAAACAATCTCACCAATGTAAGTGCCTACTGTTTCAAGAGGTACTAAATAATCTTCGGTTGGAAATTCACACATCATGAACATTCTATCAGTTCCTCTGAATAATATTTCTCCTGCTACAGGCTCTTGATCAACGCTTATCGTATGGACTTCTGAATAAACCTCTTCACATACTCCATTAACAAGTACTGCTCTAAAGCTCATTGCCGAAGAAATATTATCAGATTGATAATTTGTATCTGGATTTTCTTCAGCTATCGCTATCCATTCAGTTGAACCAGCCTCCTGATATTCCCAGCGATCAATAGGTCCGTTTGAATTGACAAGATTAAGATTAAGGCTGCTTCCAGTAATACATACACTTTCAGTACCTTCAATACTTCCCCCTACAGGTCTATCATCAACATTGATTATTATCGTTGCAGTGTTTACGCAGCCAAATTCATTAGAAGCAGTTATATTGTAAGTAGTTGAAACAGCAGGAGATAAACTTTGATCTGCGCCGCTTAAAGGCTCACCATCATTGCCTTCCCAATTCCAGCTATAGGAGGTTGAGGAAGGATCGGAATCATTGAGATCAGATAAATTTACTATTACTGTATCACCGCTACAAATTGTTTGTTCTTCAGGAACTACTACAGAAGGCAGCTTTTTTATTGAAATAATAATTTTTGCTTTTGGACCTTCGCAACCTGTAATATCGTTTGTCTGGCTAACCCAGTAATCAATGTCTCCTGGTGCAGTTGTCTGTGGAGTTGGAATTTCGCTCAATGATTCGGTATCGGTTTCAGAATTATACCAATTAATAGTATGACCTGTATCTGCAGTAGCAGTTAACGGTGTTGCAGTTTCACCAAGACAGTATTCAACAAGTTGTTCTTCAGCAGTGATTGGTGGAGCAGAAGGTAAACCATGAACGATGACATCTATTTGGGCTTGCGGACTTTCACAGAAGCTATCCTTTTGAGTTACAAAATAAGTAGTAGTACCTGCGGTTTCGGTTGAAGGTGTTGGCGCATCTGCTAATTCATTACCATCGGCATCATACCAGGTAAGATTTGAGCCAGTTGCAGTTAACTGGGTTGAAGCACTGTTTAAGCAAAACTCAGCAGGGTTATTGACTACAGGTGCTCCGGGTAATGGATTTACGTCTAGATTGAACGAATTTGAAACGGCTATAGGACAGCTAAAATCATTTTCCGATCCATCAATTCTAACAGCATAGGCAGCATCATCGTCTTCAGTAATATTATTAATGGTCAAAGTACCCATATAAACATCTATTCCTGTTCCGTTGTAATCAGAAACTTGTTCGACCTCACTTACAAACTTACTGCCGTCTACCGGAACTAAAGTGCCATCATCATAAACCCATTCAAATAATAGTGGTTTACCATTAGCGTGAGCTACAAAGGTGAATTGTTCACTAGCTACATCAGTTAGACAAACCTCAACGTCTTCTGCTGGTTCAAGAATAACAATATCTTCATCTACAACCAGAGTAACAGTTTCAGACTGAACCTGAGAATCTTCTGTTGGAGTACAGGCGTTAGTTCCAGAAATTATAACATAGTAACTTCCGGCGTCTTCAGAAGTTGCAACCGGCAGGCTTAGCGTGGCAGAAGTACCTCCGGAAACTGGATTTCCATCTTTATACCATTGGTAAGTCAAATTATCGCCACTTGCAGTAACAGAAAATTCAGCGTTTTCAGTAGAACAAATTCCAACATTGAAAGGTTCTGAAGTAATCAATACCTCCTCATATATGCTGATGTCGATATTTACATCCTTCTCCGCACATCCACCAGATGCAGGAATTTTATAAGTAATTGTATAATCTCCCGAAGAATTTGCTGAAGGTGTGAAAGAACCATCTGCCGCATCAACATTCAAGCCATTGGAAGCACTGAATGTTCCGCCAGAATAATTACCCAGGCCATCCAAAATAGGAGTGTATTTTGTATCATCTTTTGTACAGAATTCTAATTGATCTCCAGCAAAATTTAGATTTGCGCTTGGATCTGGAGTAACTGTGATAGTTGCACTGCCGGAAAGAATATTTGAACAATTAGGATCATCTGCATATGCAACCGAAGTTAATGTATAAACAAATTCAGTATTTGAATTTGAAGTAGCATTTAAAATACCAGTATCCAGAACTGCCTCGCCAGAGGCATCAAGATTTATTGTTTTTGGATTAGTATTGTCGCCGTTAAGGGTATAGGTTACAACAGTATTGGGTGATCCATTGATGAAAAATATCTCACCAGAAGAACCTTCACAAATTGAAGTGTTCCCGCTGATTTCAACTGTAGGAGTAGGCCTTACGGTAAGATTTATTACTTCTGAGGTTATTGATTGACAGGTAAAATTAGCTGAGCCCTGAATAATTACGTAGTAATCACCAGAAAGATCTGTAGTTGCATTGTTGAACGGTAAGCTAGCAGCGTTTGATCCTGTTAAAGCAGTTCCTGATCCCGGATTACCTCTGTACCATTGATAGGAAAAAGTTCCGTCAAGTTCTTCACCGCCAGTTGTGGCAGATACGATCAAACTGGTATTTTCACCCTCGCAAACATTAGTGCTGACAGGTTGAGTTTCAATTATGATCTCATCATCTACAATTAATTCTGCAGGAGCCGATTCTACGGGAGAACAGGTTTCCGCGTTATCTACAACTACATAATAATTTCCTTGCTGAGATTTAGTGATTCCAGAAATTGTTAAAACGGAAGAATTTCCTCCGGATACTTCGTTACCATCTGCAACAGATCCAAAATACCATTGGTAATTAAGGTTTTCTCCTGTAGCGATAACTTCAAAACTAATTTCGTCGCCTGCACAAGCTCTGGTATTTACAGGTTGGCCTGTGATAAAAGTTTCTTGTTGAATTACAACCGTTGTTTCTGTGGTAATAGCTTCACACCCACCTGAAGATTGGCTAGTGTAAGTTACTGTATATTCTCCCGGTGTACTGGCACTAGGGATGATGGCACCCGTTGAACTATCAATACTCAGACCTGAAGGCTGTGAAAATGTTCCCCCGGTGTAGTTATTGGTTCCAGATAAGTTAACTTCCTGAGCTAAATCTTCAGATGTACAGAAGGGGCCAGCATAACTTATATTCGCTGTAGGTAATTGTGTTGCGACAACGGTCGCACTTCCCGAAATTGTAGCAATACATTCCGGTTCTTCGGAATATTTTATGCTTTTTAAACTATAAATACTATCACTGTTAAGGTTCGCGGTAGTGAGAGTTGCGCTGCCACTACTGCCAATAATAATGGTTTGATCAGCTCCATTGTTTATAGTATAAGTGACTGTTGTATTAGGAGTTCCTTCAAAAGTAACTGTCGAAGTATTTCCAGCACAAATTGGTGAATCAGCTGAAATTGTAGCAGTGGGAGTATCTTTGAAATAGATGGTCATTTCATCCTTTCCGGCCTGACATGCTCCACCAGGCTTCTCAGTGGTTAAATTTAAAGTTACGCTTCCTGCATTGAGGTCTGCGGTAGATGGCGTATAAGTAAAGGTGAAATCATTAACGTTTTGGTTACTACTTGGTAAGTTTTGAAAACTTCCTGAACCCGTTGAGGTAATACTTGTAACCCTCATTTTTCCAGCTCCATTACCAAATTTTACAAATCCATCTATGGAAATAGGACTTATTTCGGAGCATACCGTTTTATCCTCTCCCAGATCTGCCAGTACATAATTATCGACTGCTATTGGTTCGTAGATTCTTTTAGTACTTAAGCCACAAACATTAACAGCCTGAACTTCAACCTTTAAATTGCTTGCGTATGCTGTGTTGGCATTAATTCTCACTGTTATTTTACGAGTTCCTTCGCCTGAAGTTATTTCAAATCCTGCCGGCAAGGTCCATTTATAAGATAAACCTGTAACTCCGGCTACTTCAAAAGTAACTCCTGTTAGAGGAGGACATATTTTTGAATTTGTGAGATTTGTGGTTATAATTCCTGGTTGGTTAGGAACCCCACTGGTCGTTGTTACTGCGAAAGTTGTAGCAGTACTAGTTCCACAGGAATTTGATGCTTTAACGGTAATATTTCCGGAAAGTGTACCTGCTTTTACCGTTATTACATTTGTATTATTTTGAGCACTGGTTATAGACCATCCAGAGCCTGGTAAGGTCCATGTGTAAGAAGTTGCATTCGCTATGGCAGGAATGGAGTAAGTAAGATTAGTACTGCCAGCACAAACATTTGCAGGTCCGGTTATACTGCCATTCATCACAGGCGCTGGATTGCTGATATTAACTGCTATTGATCTTTCCGCACTTATTCCACAATCATTGGTTGCCTTAACCGCAATGTTTCCAGAACCAGTATTGGCGGCATTGACGATTATGGTTGGTGTTGAAGTGGTAAGGTTAGATGCTGAAAACCCTTCTGGCAAGGTCCAAATATACTGGCTTGCTCCAGTTACGGCTGGAACTGTATATGTGGCTTGAGTTCCCGGACAAACTTCAGCAGGACCTGTAGTAAAATTTCCCGGAGTAGCAGGTGTGCCCGCTTTCATAGAGACATTCAAAATTGAAGAAGTACTGGTGCCGCAATCATTTTGAGCGGTTACGGTGATAGCTCCGCCAATTGTACCGGTCACTACCTCTATCGAGTTTGAAGTGCTGGAACCTGTCCATCCAGATGGTAATGACCAGTTGTAAGTAACTCCAGCTGTATTTTGAACCGAATAAGTATGAGTAATTCCTGGACACACTTCAAGGCTTCCGGAAATTATGGAGGGAGTAGAAGGCGTTCCAGATTTTACAGTTACGGGTAATGTGCGCGGAGAACTCTCTCCACAGCTATTTTTTGCGATCACAGAAATATTCCCGTCATTTCCAGTAGATCCACTTGTAACAGTAATAGAATTAGTTGTACTTGAACCAGACCAACCTGAAGGTAAATTCCAGATATATTCGGTAGCGCCGGTAACATCTGTAATAGAATAAGTTTTTGATATTCCAGGGCATACAGCGTTATCCCCGGTGATTGTTCCCGGTGTAGCTGGTGAAGGAGATTCTGTGGTTACAGTCAATGTTCTTGCTTCGCTAGTTCCACATTCATTTTTTGCTGTAACACTAATTGTTCCCCCATTGCTACCGGTAATAACGTCAATAGAATTTGAAGTGGACGAACCGCTCCATCCTGATGGCAAATTCCATTCGTATTCAGTAGCGTTTGTAACAGAAGCGATAGAATAAGTTTGTGAAATGCCAGGGCAAACAGAGTCGGCGCCAGATATTGATGATGGTTGGGCTGGGGTTCCTGTTTTTAATGTAATAATTATGGTGTTACTTACCGCCGGTATCGGACTAACACAAGGTATGTTTGAGTTGACCAACAATTGTATTTGATCACCGTCTTGAAGATTTGTAGAGCTGAAACTACTGGAATCGCCTAATGTTGAGGTGCTACCTCCTCGAGTAAGTTGCCATGTATATTCGGGGTTGGATCCTAAATTCGCAGAATTATTAATACTAAAATTAACCGTCTGCCCAGGGCATACATTAGTATTATCCGCAGCAATACTTACGCTGGCCGTACGATTTTGGTTAACCACCATAGTGTAAATCTCGCTACTTAAATTACAAGTTGTAGAGGTGCCGTCTATGCCTGTAACAACTACAGAAACAGACTGATTATTCGATAAAGAGCTGGTGACAAACGTATTACTTGTGGTAGCAGAGCCCTGATTGGTCCCATCTATTTTCCATTGGTAAGTAAAAGTTCCACTTCCTCCGCTAGTTGTTGCGGTATACGTTACTGAAGTCCCTTGGCATATAGTATTCCCTTCACTACTACTAATTGAAACTGAAGTTGGACATTCCTGTCCCCAAACTAAAATGGGAAAAAAGAATAGTAAAAATAAAAGTTTCTCATGTAATTTTTTACCCATAGTCTCAAGGTTTAATTACAATAAATAATTTACGTGTAGGGGTATTAAATAGGGGCAATAAACTGTGGGGCAGTATTAAAAAATGCAATCACAATGGACTGGGGCAAAGTGATTTAGCAGATAAATGTAATTTAATTTTCTGAATTTTAGCCAATTATTCGCTAAAAAACGTTAAAAGTCGACAAAGACAGAAGAAAAATACTACTTAGGTTCTAAGGGTCTGATTTAAAATAAGGTATAAAAAAACCGCTGCTCATGCAGCGGTTTTTATGAAATTGTGGCTTAATTGAAAAATTATTCGCCCATAAACGGATATCTATAATCTGTTGCAGGGACAAAGGTCTCCTTAATCAGTCTTACTGAGATCCATCTCATTAAGTTCATCTTAGAACCAGCTTTATCATTAGTACCACTTGATCTCGCTCCACCAAATGGCTGCTGACCAACAACCGCTCCGGTTGGTTTGTCATTGATATAGAAATTACCAGCGGCATTCTGAAGAAGATCTGTAGCTTGAGCTGCTGCGTAACGGTCTCCAGATAAAATTGCTCCGGTAAGTGCGTAAATACTAGTATTGTCTACAGTCTCGCAAATCTCAGCCCATTTCTTTTCATTGAAATTCTTGTCATCATACACGTAAATTGTTACGACCGGACCGAAAAGTTCAGTTTCCATAGTGGTGTAATGAGGATCTGTAGTAAGTATTACCGTAGGTTCTACGAAATAACCTTTAGATTTATCATAGTTTCCACCTACGACTATCTCACTGCTCTTATCTTTTTTAGCCTTATCAATGTAACTTGCAAGCTTATCAAAAGAAGCTTCGTGAATCACCGCATTGATGAAATTGGTCATATCTTCAGGTGTTCCCATTTTGAAGGACTCCACATCTTCAATAACAAAATCCTTGATTTCTGGCCAAAGACTTTTTGGAAGATATACACGTGAAGCAGCACTACATTTCTGACCCTGGTATTCAAAAGCACCTCTTGAAATAGCGGTAGCCACCTGTTTAGGATTTGCAGTTGGGTGAGCAAGAATAAAATCTTTACCTCCAGTTTCTCCTACGATTCTTGGGTAAGTTTTGTATTTTCTGATATTCTTACCAATTTTCTCCCAAATACCTTTAAATACATCTGTACTACCAGTAAAGTGGATACCGGCAAAATCTGGGCTGGCAAGAACAGTGTCGGTTACCATTGCTGGATCTCCGTTCACCATATTGATCACACCATCAGGTAGACCAGCTTCTTTGAAAACTTCCATGATCACCTGTGCAGAAAGCATTTGACTATCACTAGGTTTCCATACTGCTACGTTACCCATCAATGCTGCGCTTGAAGGCAAGTTACCTGCAATCGCCGTAAAGTTAAATGGCGTAATAGCGTAAACGAATCCCTCTAATGGTCTGTACTCAACTCTGTTCCAGTTTCCTTCCGAAGATTCTGGTTGTTCATTATACAGCTGAGCCATATATTCAACATTGAACCTTAGAAAATCACAGATTTCACATGCTGAATCAATTTCAGCCTGGTAAATATTTTTTGACTGCCCTATCATAGTGGCAGCATTCATTTTTTGTCTATAAGGTCCTGCAATAAGATCTGCTGCTTTCAAAAAGATGGCAGCACGCTGTTCCCATTCCAATTTCGCCCATTTTTTTCTAGCTTCTAATGCTTCAGAAATAGCCTTTTCAACATGCTTTTTCTTCGCTAAATGGTAGGTTCCCACTACATGCTTGTGATCATGTGGAGGATTGATAGTTTTTGTGTCTCCAGTTTTTACCTGTTCAGACCCAATATATAGAGGAACTTCTGTATTTGCGTTCCATAGATCCTTGTACGTAAGTAAAACTTCTTCTCTTTCTGGGGTTCCAGGTGCGTAACTCTTAACTGGTTCATTAACAGCAACTGGAACGTGAAAAAATCCTTTTCCCATAAATATTTATTTTGCTTTTTTCGATTGTAATTTAATTCTGCTAAAGGTAAAAAAATAAAGCGGTTTTAAGGAAGAACTCGGTTCACTTCACGAAAGCTTAACTTTTTTCATTATTTTCCTTAAAATTTCGAAATTACTCATGTGTACGATTACTTTGGTTCCGCATCCGGGCTCTATGAATGGATTTATTTTAACCTCTAACAGGGATGAAGCAGTAAGCAGGAATACTTTGCCTCCAAAAAAAGAAGTTTACAAGGATACGAAGCTTTATTATCCAAAAGATGAGCAGGCAGGAGGAACCTGGATAGGAATTAGTGAAAAACTGCGTTGCGTATGTCTCATGAACGGAGCTGAAAAGCCCCATGTGAGAAAACCTGAATACCGAAAGAGCAGAGGGATAGTGGTCAAAGATTTTTTAGCCGGCCCAAAGCTCAGGAAATTGTTTAAGGAATATAATCTACAAGATATCGAGCCTTTTACCATGATCGTGGTAGACTGGCATAACGGACTTGCCTTTTACGAATTGCTCTGGAATGGAAAAGATAGAAAAATTAAGGAGCTGGCTATGAAAGAGCATATTTGGTCTTCTTCTCCTTTATATTCCGAAGAAATGAAGGCGAAAAGAATCAACTGGTTTAAGAAGTTGAAAGGATCTGAGGGATATAATCCAAAAAGCCTGCTTGATTTTCACCATAATGCCGGGGAGGGAAGTAAGCAATATGATCTAATTATAGATCGCGGATTTTTAAAAACCCAAAGTATTACTCAAGTTTACAATTCTTCGGAAGAATTGAAATTCTGGTATAAAAACTTGATGAGTAAAGAAGTGACTGAAAATTATTTTCAGTTTAATGCGTAAGTGGCATTCAGTTTAAATGAAGGGATTTTGACGGTGAAATTTTTAGAGGTGCTGAAATTCATCATGTTGTAATGCCCGCACATTGTTCCAATGGGGCCACGCAATAGACATCCGCTTTTGTAAGTGTGTCTTTCCCCAGGTTCCAGTACCGGTTGCTTTCCAATAACACCATCTCCGGCAACGGTTTCAGTTTCATTTAAACAATCTTTGATCTCCCAGAATCTTGATTCCAATTGAACTGAATCGGTGCTTTGATTTTCTATGGTGATCTGGTATCCAAAGGCGTGATGTATCCTACGGTTTTTGTAGAACATCCCTTCGAAATGTGTTTCGACGGAAATTTTTATTCCTCTGGTGATCTGATGGATCATTTTAAAAAATTGAGAATGATACAATGATAGCGATTATAGCAGCTATCATAGCTAAGGTAAAGAATATTATATTCAGTAATATGAACTTTAAAATCGTTTTAACACGACGCTGTCCGTAAAAGTTACGCATGGCCTTATACAAATAGAATAGAAAAATAGTATTGGCCACGGTGAACCCCCATTCTGAATTTAAAACGTAATCTATAGAATAGCCTATAATATACAGGATGAAAAAAGTGGTCTGCACGTGGAAAGCAAATACGAGATGTTCCATGTAATTAAAAGACCTTCTTAAATATAAAAGCCAGATAAATAAAGCGAAAACCGGCAGGAAGAAAAATATGATAAATGGCAGTTTGCTCACAAAGTAATCGGCGAAGATCTTTGGATTCGCGTAAATAAGGCTAAATTTTCTTGCCTTTTCATATAGCCAGTAATTCCAATTTGTCTGAGAATATTCAAGATCAGTCATTACCACTTCCGAATCGGTCTCACCGGTTTCTTGGAAATATTTATAAAATATATCAAGCTTTTTTGCATGCCTGTTGATATAATTTAAGGTATCAAGATCTTTTTCAGGCAAATAAACATCTTCATAGGTTTCTTCGATATTTTCCTTTTTCGCAGGTATATTCTGAATAATGGAATCTAATTGAATATTATTTTCTTTCAATGCAGGTATTTCCTTCAACTCAGACTGAAGTAAAGTGTCCTGCTGAACTTTGGTAAGTTCCTCCTGAAAATTCTCATCCTGCTCCTGAAGATTTACGCCCTCAAGCGAATCTGAAACTCCCGCGATCAGGAAAAATATAATGGAAGCGCTTAGGTAAAATCTAAACGGATTCGCATACATAGTTCGCTTACCCTGAATATAGTCTTTGGAGATCCTGCCTGGCTCAAAAAGCAGAACTCTTATGGTTCTCTGAAATCTGGAATCATAAGAAAATAGCCCGGAGAAGAATTCTACAAAGAAATCTCCAAAACTTAATTTTTTAGTGCTGTTCTTTTGTCCGCAATTCGGACAAAAACGATCACTTTTCTCAAGTGGAAAATCGCAATTCAGGCAGACTTCACCGCGATACTTATAAAGGGCATCCTTCTTTTCGTATTTATCCAGCATTGGATATAAGAATTAGTTTCGAATATTTTCAGAATTTGCATATCCAATACCAATAAGCTGGTCATACCGTGCGCCCGGTGGGTGATAATAGACCAAAATGGTGTATGAATTCTCGGTTTCATCAAAATTTCCGCTAATAAACCCGTCATCAATACTCCCGTCTTCGTTTAAAAGCACATATTTATAATTGTAAAAACCCTGTTTAAAAAGTCTGGCGTTTTCATAATAGCCAGTCTTATCGTTATAAGTCATCAGGGTGCTTTTGTCTAATTCAAAGTTATTGAATCCGCCGTAAATATGAATTTCAGCATTTTCAATGTTATCATAATTTTTTAATCTGAAATGCATCCAGACATAGTCTGCCTCGCGATCTGATTCACCTGCCTGAATATTTCTTACCACAAAAGCGCCATTGATGTCGGGATTATAAGTATACGGCTGATCTGCCCTGGTAAAATCTAAAAAAAGAAAATGATGATAAAGGTCGCCAAGTTCCACACTTGAAATATCCGAAGTAGTTACCCTGATCTCTTTATTATCAAACTGTAGAAATTCATTACCGCCCCAAAAGGAAGATTCTACGTCGTAGCGGTAGATCAATTCATTCGCAATGGTATATTGTGGTTTGAGATCATTGATGGCAAGTTTCAAATTATAATTCTGAATTACACTCACTTTTACATTTTGATCAGGATTTTTCAAAAGCAGATCTGGAGAATTCACGCTGAAATTTACAACCTGTTTTTCATCGATGAAGTTGAGGTCTCGAGATCGTTTTATTTCGGCACTTACCTGGGCGATGGGATCATAGATCATGAACTTTCGGGAAAAAACCAGTTCACGGTTAGAATTGAAAACCTTCAGCATATAATTCCCGGTAACTTTTAATCGCTTTACATTTTTATTCGGAATGGAAAGTTTGTAATGGGTGAAAGGCTGCAGTGTGTTTAGCGCATTGGTATACTGAATGATCCTTACATTGTCAAAACCTTCCAGGTATTCATTCTTACTCAATTGGCTGGGCGTCCAGTCGAAATTATAATGTTCAATGGTATAATAATAATCGGCTTCATCCCCGATAATATCATCAAATTTAAGATTAATGCGGCTGCCAGATCTTATAATTGGGTTCCCAACATTTTCAGTAGAATCTCCCTGGAAAATCACCGTTCTTATGAAAGATGGGGGAGGCGTCTCCTGGACAACCTGAGAGGCCGCAGAAAAAGAAATTCCTGCTAAGAATAAGAAGAATAGAAAAACTCTCATAGTTTTTAATATTAAGCAAAGTTAATGGAATTACGGTTTTTATATCAATTTATTTTAACAGTTGATCAAAGTAAAATTCTTCTAATTGTTGGGATAAATGGAGCGAAAATTCATAAATTTGCCCGACTTTAAACTAAAAATTTTAACATACACTCCATCCTATGTCAAAAGACATTCGAATTAAAAGAGGATTATCTCTGCGATTAGAAGGGGAGGCGGAAAAAGAGCTCGTTAAGGCTCCGAGATCCAAAACTTACGCGATCAAACCGCCAGATTTTCACACTGTTGTACCAAAAATGGTTGTTAAAGAAGGAGCAAAACTTCTTGCCGGTGATGAGATTTTCTATTCAAAATATACAGAAGAAATTCGCTTTACTACGCCTGTAAGTGGTGTTCTTAAAGAAATTAAAAGAGGTGACAAAAGAAGAATTCTTGAGGTTATAATCGAGGCCGATTCTGAAGACGCTTACCGTGATTTTGGTAAAATGGACGCGTCTAAAGCTGATGCCAAGGATATTAAAGAAAGAATTCTTGAAAGTGGTTGTGGAGCATTTATCAATCAGCGACCTTACGAAATCGTTGCTGATCCTAAAGACACTCCTAAAGCTATTTTCATCTCTGCGGTTACTACTGCGCCTCTTGCGGCAGATAAAGGTTTTATCATTAAAGATAAAATTGCTGCTTTCCAGGAAGGTATCAATGCTTTAAGAAAATTAACTCCGGGAAAAGTTCATGTTTCTGTTGATGATAGTTCAGCTGAATATTTAAAGAATATTGAAGGCGTTGAATTACATCACGTGAAAGGAGAGCATCCTGCAGGAAATGTTGGTGTTCAAATCCATAAGATCGACCCTATTAACAGGGGAGAAAGAGTATGGACTGTTGGAGTTGAAGATGTAGCGATTATTGGTAATGTTTTCCTAACTGGAGAATATCACGCTGATAGAACTATAGCTTTAACAGGTAGTGAGGCTAAGGACCGAAAATACTACCAGACCAAAATTGGAGCTAATGTTGCAGATATAATTGGTCAGGCTTCTGATGATGTTCGTATTATTTCTGGAGATGTATTAACTGGAACTCAGCTTTCCAATAATCAATACATCGGGTTCTTTGAAAATGAAGTAACTCTTATTCCTGAAGGTAATAATTACAGAATGTTTGGTTGGTTGCCTTTCACCTATAACAATATACACTCAAATTCACATACCTCCCTATCGTGGTTGTTCCCGAAGAAAAAGTATACGCCTACTACCAATCTAAATGGGGAAGAGCGTGCTTTGGTTGTAACCGGAGAGATGGAAGAAGTTCTGCCAATGGATATTTATCCAATGCAGTTGATCAAAGCCTGTATGGCAGGTGATATTGAAAAAATGGAAAATCTGGGGATCTATGAGGTGGCTCCTGAAGATTTTGCTTTAGTGGAATATGTGAATACTTCTAAAATTGAAATTCAGGAAGTAATTAGATTAGGTCTGGATTTAATGATCACCGAAGTAGGTTAAAAAGCTGAAGAACTATGGAATGGATTAGACAAAGATTAGATAAAATCAGGGAGCCTTTTAACAAAGGTCAGAAATTAGAAAAGTATGCTCCGGCGATCAACGCCTTGGATACTTTCCTTTTTACTCCCAATCATACAACACAAAAAGGAGCTCACATTCGCGATGCGGTAGACCTTAAAAGAACAATGATCACCGTTGTTCTTGCTCTTGTTCCGGCGCTTATTTTCGGAATGTGGAACGGAGGTTACCAATATTTACACCAGTTGCCGGAATATGCAAATGGAGTACCTTTTATGGATGCATTTTTAGAAGGTGCCTTAAAGATCGTTCCTATGATCGCTGTTTCTTATGCAGTGGGTCTGGGAATTGAATTTGCTTTCGCGATCTTTAGAGGACACGAAGTGAATGAAGGATACCTGGTTACAGGTTTACTTATTCCTATGATCATGCCGATAGATATTCCACTTTGGATGGTGGCACTTTCAGTAGTGTTCGCTGTACTTATTGGTAAAGAAGCTTTCGGAGGAACAGGGATGAATATTTTGAATCCTGCGCTTACTGCACGTGCATTTGCCTTCTTTGCGTATCCAACTTATATGTCTGGTAACTCAGTATGGGTTAGCAACGCGTATGAAGTAGATGCAGTATCAGGAGAAACAATATTAGGTAAGTTGGCTTCAGGAAATGAAGTGCCTTACTCAGCAATGGATATGTTCTCAGGAGTGATCCCGGGATCTATTGCAGAAACATCAGCGATCTGTATTCTTGCTGGAGCGTTGATTCTTGTACTTACTAAAGTTGGAAGCTGGAGAATTATTTTAAGTGCATTTATTGGTGCAGCGGCTATGGGTCTTATCTTTAACGCGCTACCGGCAATGGGACTTGAAGGAAATGAACTTACAAACTTCCCTTGGTATTTACACCTTATAGTTGGTGGACTTGCTTTTGGTATCGTTTTCATGGCAACAGATCCAGTATCGGCTGCTCAAACGATGAAAGGAAAATGGATCTATGGATTCCTTGTTGGATTTCTTTCAGTAATGATACGTGTTTTCAACCCGGCCTATCCTGAAGGGGTAATGCTTGGAATTCTATTGATGAACGTTTTTGCTCCAACTATAGATCATTATGTGGTGCAGGCAAATGTGAACAGAAGAAAGAAAAGACTTAAGAATGCGAATCCTCAAGTAGAAACAGCATAATTATGGAAGAGAAATCAGTAAATAAAACAAATAGTAATGGCTATACTTTTATGTTCGCCATTATCATGGTGGTTGTAGTAGCTGCGGTGCTTGCTTTTGCTGCAACTTCACTTCAGCCAACTCAGCAGGAAAATATCCGTAAGGAGAAAATGCAGAACATTCTTTCTACAGTAGGAATTACTACAGATAGAGATGGAGCTAAAGAACTTTACGATAAATATATTGTTGAAGAGGTTGCGATTAAAGAAGATGGAACTGTAGACGAATCTGTAGACGCATTTAAGGTTGATCTTGCGAAAGAGCTTAAGAAAGATGTAGGAGAACAGATATTTCCATTATATGTTGCCGAAGTTGAGGGATCAAGATACTATATCGTTCCTTTAAGAGGTAACGGACTATGGAACGCGATCTTCGGATACATTTCTTTAAAAGATGACGTGAACACAATTAAGGGTGCAACTTTCGATCACCTTGGTGAAACTCCTGGTCTTGGAGCAGAGATCACTAAAGAATGGTTCAAAAAGAAATTTGAAGATGAAAAGATCTTTGATTCTAATGGGAACCTGGTTGGTGTATCTGTGGTAAAAGGAAATATTGATGTTTCAGACAAAGATGATAATAAAGTAGATGCTATTTCCGGAGCGACTATTACCGGTGATGGTGTTTCTGATATGATCTCTGAAAGACTGAAGCGTTATTTGCCTTATTTCGAGAAGCAAAAGGATATTAAAGTAGCAATAAAATAATTATGGCTAAAGAGAAAAAATTCAACTCTGCTAAAGAGGAAGAGAAGAAACAGGAAATGATCCTTTTTCTTTCAGATTCTGAAGAAAAAGAGCATTTTCTTTCCAAAGGGAATAGAAAATTATTATCAGATCCTTTAGATGATAACAACCCGATTACTGTACAGGTTTTAGGTATTTGTTCAGCATTGGCGATTACAGTTCAGTTAGAGCCGGCAATCGTTATGGCGATCGCGGTAATGGTGGTAATGGCATTTAGTAACATGATCATATCAATGTTGCGTAACCTTATCCCTAGCCGTATTCGTATTATCGTTCAGCTGGTGGTGGTAGCTTCACTTGTAATTTTGGTAAGTGAGGTCTTAAAGGCTTACGCTTTTGATGTGAGTAAGCAGTTATCAGTTTTCGTAGGACTAATTATTACCAACTGTATCGTAATGGGACGTCTGGAAGCTTTCGCTTTAGGTAACGGAGTTTACAAATCTTTCCTTGACGGGATTGGTAACGCAGCAGGATACGGATTGATCCTGATCATCGTGGCATTTTTCAGAGAGCTTTTAGGTTCTGGTAAACTATTCGGATTTGAAGTTCTTGGTCATAAAGGAGCTACACTTGCTGAATCTACCGGTCTATACGCGATAGGTTACGAGAATAACGGTTTGATGTTGCTATCTCCAATGGCACTTATTGTAGTAGGGGTTATTATTTGGGTACAACGTGCAAGAAACCGTAAACTAATTGAAGAAAACTAATAGCTGAACAGCAAAAAAGTATAAAAAATGGAATTAGTTAATCTATTTGTAAGAAGTATTTTCATTGAAAATATGATATTCGCCTACTTCCTGGGAATGTGTTCCTATCTGGCGGTATCAAAAACTGTAAAAACAGCTGTTGGTTTAGGTGCTGCCGTGATTTTCGTACTGGCAATTACGGTTCCGATCAACTTTTTACTTGACAATTACCTATTGAAGCCTGGAGCTCTTAGCTGGTTAGGCGCTGAATACGCAGATGTGGATCTTAGTTTCTTAAGTTTCATCATGTTTATCGCGGTAATCGCTTCTATGGTACAGCTTGTTGAAATGATCGTAGAAAAATTTGCTCCTGCACTTTATGGTGCTTTGGGTATCTTCCTTCCACTTATTGCGGTAAACTGTGCGATCCTTGGTGGTTCATTATTTATGCAGCAAAAAGACTTCGGAGGAATTTCTGAAGCTATCACTTACGGTTTAGGAAGTGGAATTGGATGGTTTCTAGCAATTCTTGCAATTGCAGCCATTAGAGAAAAAATTGCATACTCAAATGTTCCTGCTCCATTAAAAGGTCTTGGTATTACATTTATCATTACCGGTTTAATGGCATTAGGTTTTATGAGTTTCATGGGAATTAAATTATAATCGAAAAGAAAGATTATGACAGTAATTATAGCGAGTGTAGTAGTATTTTTAGTTTTGATCCTGTTATTGGTATCCATTCTTTTGGGTGCCAAGGCAAAATTAACGCCATCAGGACCAGTAACTATCAATGTTAACAACGAGAAAGATATTGAAGTTGGTTCCGGTGGAACTTTACTTTCAACTTTAGGTGATAACAAACTTTTCCTTCCATCTGCATGTGGTGGAGGTGGAACCTGTATCCAGTGTAAATGTATTGTTGAAGAAGGTGGAGGAGCAATTCTTCCAACTGAAGAACCTCACTTTACACGTAAAGAGATCGCTGACGGTTGGAGACTTGGTTGCCAGGTGAAGGTAAAGCAGGATATGAAAATTACCATTCCTGAAGAAGTATTCGGAATTAAGAAATGGGACGCTACTGTAGTAAGAAACTATAACGTGGCATCTTTTATCAAGGAATTCGTTGTTGAGATTCCTGAAGATATGGATTACAAAGCTGGAGGATATATTCAAATTGAGGTTCCTAAAACCGAAGTGAAATTTGAAGATATGGATATCACGGCTCACCCAGAGGAACATGAGACTCCAGATAAATTCCAGGCAGAATGGGATAAATTCAAACTTTGGCCTTTAGTAATGAAAAACCCTGAGACGGTTGAAAGAGCTTACTCTATGGCCTCTTACCCAGCTGAAGGACGTGAGATCATGTTAAATGTACGTATTGCGACTCCGCCATGGGATAGAGCAAAAGACGGTTGGATGGATGTAAACCCTGGAGTTGCTTCATCATATATCTTTAGTCTTAAGAAGGGTGATAAAGTGGTTATTTCAGGACCTTACGGAGAATTCTTCATCAACGAATCTGATGCTGAAATGCTTTATGTTGGTGGTGGAGCTGGAATGGCACCGATGAGATCTCACTTATACCACCTATTCAGAACTTTGAAAACTGGTAGAAAAGTGACTTACTGGTATGGTGGACGTTCTAAGAGAGAATTATTCTATACTGAACACTTTAGAGCATTAGAAAGAGATTTCCCTAACTTTAAATTCTACCTGGCGCTTTCTGAGCCGATGGAAGAAGATAACTGGAAAGTTAAATCAAGTCTTGATGATGAAGGTGATGGATTCGTAGGATTTATTCACCAGGTAGTGATTGACAACTATCTTTCACATCATGAAGAGCCGGAAGAAATTGAACTATATTTCTGTGGACCACCGTTGATGAACAAAGCTGTTCAGAAAATGGGTGAAGACTTCGGAATTCCGCCGGAGAACATCAGATTTGATGACTTTGGAGGATAATAAATTCAATCCCGCTTCGGCGGGATTTTTTTTGCTATTATCTGAACTTAGGAAATTACTAAATAGGTCAACCTGAATTTTTTTCAGGATCTTATAGTTTTCAGATTTTATAACTAAAAGTAAGTTCGCCAGGTGATTTTCAATTTTTAATCTGCTAATTTTTATCTTTACTTCATGCCAAAATTAAATGAACAGGAACTTCATAATCTCGCGATGAATATCGTGGGAAAAGATCTTGAAGACAATGGTTACGAGTTTTTAGGAGTAAATAGTAAGTTGAAGCGAAACCCACAATTCGTCGCTCTTAAGGATACGAAACTTCACTTTGTGATCGTACGCGCGATTACTTATCCCGATGATCCAAATGCTTTTGATCCGGCCTTTATGAAAGATATAAAGGAGCATGCAGAAAAATTTAATGCCCGGACATTTTACGCCGGTGTAGGATTGGCCAATTCTTTAGATTATGATAAGCCAATTTCCAGTGATGATGATTACGTTGTGAACTATTCTGGTTGGAAAGAGTTTTAGAGGATGAGAAAGATATTTATATTGTTCACTGCTGTTTCTTTATTCATTTCATGTAATAAGAAATCTGATGTAAATAAACACGAATATTACGGAGAAGCTTTGGGAACCACCTATTCGGTTCAATATTTTTCCGATAAAGATCTGCAATTTGAAAGATCGCTGGATAGTATTCTGGATGAAATCAATTCTTCTATGAGTACTTATATCACCAAATCTGATATTTCAAGAATCAATCGAGGTGATACCACGGTAAAGGTAGATGATCATTTCGTCAAGGTATTTTATGCTTCAGAAAAGATTTATAGAGAGAGTAACGGTTTTTTTGATCCAACTGTAGGTGTATTGGTGAATGCATACGGATTTGGTCCTGGAAAGCCTTTAAATGAAATTGACAGTGCAAAGCTTGATTCTTTAAGAAATCTTGTCGGGTTTGATAAGATCAGCATCCAGAAAGATAATACCATTAACAAAGAAGATCCAGCTATCTATGTTGATTTTAATGCTATTGCCAAAGGTTACACGATTGATGTGATTGCTGAATATCTAGAATCTCATCAAGTAGAAAATTATTTGGTAGAACTAGGAGGAGAGTTGCGTGCTAAAGGAAGGAATCTCGATAGTGAAAATGAATGGATCGTGGGTATTGACGATCCTAACCAGGAACAGGGACAAAATAGAAAGTTATACGCTAAGCTCAAATTGGTAAATTCATCGATGGCCACTTCCGGTAATTACCGAAAATATCGCATGGATTCCATAACAGGTCAGAAATATGTGCATACCATAAATGCAAAAACAGGAAAAGCTGAAAAAAGCAATATTTTAAGTGCTTCTGTTCTTGCTGAGAATTGTATGCTGGCTGATGGCTATGCCACCGCATTTATGGCGCTTGGTCTTGAAAGAACCAGATCCACACTGGAGAAATTAGAAGATGTAGAAGTTTATATTCTATATTCAACTGAGAACGGCGGAATGGAGGTTTTTCAGACTCCAGGTTTTCAGAAAAATATAGTGGAGTAATTATTTATGGCACACGGGGATAATTTCACCTTTTGCCAAACGGTATTTGTCTATTTCCGTTTCAGATAATTCTGAGGTATAATCTGCTTCTTCTACCTTAAAACCAACAGCTCTTAGTTTATCAAAATAATCTCTTCCGTAAACCCGAACATGATCATATTGACCAAAGATCTTTGCACGCTCTTTAGGATCTGTTATAGTATCATCCTGAAAAGTCTCAGCTCTATCTAATTCCTGTGGGATCTGCAAAATTGCTGTTCCGCCAGGTTTTAATATTCTGAATAATTCCTGCATCGCTTTCCGGTCATCAGGAATATGCTCCAGCACGTGGTTGCATAAAATAAAGTCAAAACTTTCATCATCAAATGGCAAGTCACAAATATCTGCCTTCACATCTGCCAGAGGTGAATTAAGATCGGTAGTGGTATAATCCAGATTCGATAATTTCCTGAATCGTTTATAAAATGCCTGTTCCGGAGCAAAGTGTAAGACCTTAAGATCCTTGCTGAAAAATTCAGTTTCATTTTTCAGATAAAGCCACAAGAGTCTATGCCTCTCCAAAGAGAGGGTAGAAGGGGAAAGGACATTTTCCCGCTGATTTTCATAGCCGTAAGGTAAAAACTTCCGGAAACCGCTCCCATCTATTGGATCGGTATATCGAGAGCCTTTCAAGTAAATCTTTAAAAATGGCCTTACCAGGTAACTGGCTCTAATAAGAACAGGCCTGGGAATTTTATTTAAGGCCAGTTTAAAAAGATTACTCATTCTCTATACTTCGATATCTCCCCAGTTTTCACCCGATTTGATACGATACAATTGCATCTCAGAAACTCCAAATTGCTTGGCAAGAACTCTGATACGGGTTTTCCTTTCGGGATCTAAAAGTTTTTTCTTTAGGATTACAGCCTGTGCGTAGGTTAGTTTTGAATAAGAAGTTACCTTTCTAAGCTTTCTTTTTTTCTTATTCTCCTTTACTTTAGGACTGTTGTATTGATGTTGGACCCATTCGTCTTTGGTGGCCCAGGCCAAGTTAGAAACGCGATTGTCGTTCTTCACAAAATTTTTGTGAATCACATATTGATCGCCTTCTTTCTTCTCTAAAAACAATTCTGCAATAATGCGATGAATGTAATAAGTTTTATGCTTACCATTCTTCAATTTTACCGCGAAGTTTAAATATCCACCTACTTTTCCGCCTTTCATTAAGTCTCCTTCGGGATTTTTCAGATAACTGATCATTCTTCCGAAATTTGAGACTTTATAGATAAAGCGGTCTTCCCAGGAATCTTTATGTAGGGTTTTCCAGATTTCCTGTCTGTAACTTTTAATCATAAACTTTTGCTCTAAATTCGTCTTCTTCTTTAGTATTAATATTTAAGGATTCATAGATGTATTTAAAAGTTGATAGTAGCTCGGGTTTCCCGTCTACTAGCGCCACGTTATGTTCAAAATGAGCGCTTGGCTTATTGTCGGCTGTTAATATCGTCCAGCCATCAGGTAATTGTTTTATTCTTTTAGTTCCCATGTTTATCATAGGCTCAATAGCGACTACCATGCCTTCTACAAACTTCTTTCCACGGCCTCTTCTGCCATAATTAGGCATTTCAGGATCCTCATGCATGGTTTGACCAATTCCGTGGCCTACAAGTTCTCTAACAACTCCATAACCACGGTCTTCAGTATATTTTTGAATTGCATAGCCTACATCGCCCACGCGATTTCCGACCTTAAATTCTCTTATTCCTTCGTAAAGCGACTCTTTAGTCACTTTCAATAATTCTTTTACTTCCGGAGCCACCTCGCCAACTGCAAAAGTATAGGCGTGATCTCCGTAATAGCCATTTTTGATAGCACCACAATCAATAGAAATGATATCTCCCTCTTTCAATGGTGTATCGTTAGGAATTCCATGAACTACCTGAGCATTGGGGCTCATACATAAAGAATTGGGGAAATCGTACAATCCTAAGAAACCAGGTATTGCATCATGGTCTCTAATAAATTCTTCAGCCAATTTATCCAGTTCGAGAGTTGTTACTCCGGGTTTGATCTTAGGAGCAAGCATTCCAAGCGTTTTAGACACTATGAGTGCACTTTCACGCATCAATTCAATTTCTTCTCTGGATTTCTGTATTATCATATTCTTTCTTACAATCTTCCGAATAAACCGGTTCTTTTCTTTTTCTTTTTGATCTTGCCGGGCTGTTCCAAACTTAGCATCTGAAATATTTCGCCCCAGCCTTTCATTCCGCCCAGGTTACGGTCATCAATAAAAATATCTGCGAGGATCTTTCGGCTAATAGTGTTATCATATTCCTCTTCAGGATAACTTTTATTAATTGCGTAAAATTTAAGACCATTTTTTTCGCAGAATTCAACTGCTTCATCCAGTTTAACGCCACTGCGGTAGGTCCACAAAATAAGGCGGTGCCCTTCTTCCTGTAACTTTTTTAAAGATTCGAAGGCAAAAAGTATAGGTTTTCCAATTTCAGGAAATCTATTCTCCACTATAGTACCATCAAAGTCAACTGCTATGGTAAGAGAATTGGGCATAAAGCGAAATTACTTAATATTTTCTAATTTATAGGATACCAGCGGTCTTATCTTAGTTACTGTAAGAATTTTTGTACTCTTCTCCGCTAACTATTTTTGCTATATCCTCTTCGATACTTTCTTCCTGTGAATACTCCACAAATCTGTTCACTTCCTCACCATCTTTGTAAAATATAATTGTAGGAACTCTCTCCACATTTAATTCCTCCTCGATCTTGGAAGGAGTTTGTTTGTTATAATCTACAGCAACCATCTCCAGGTTGTCATAATCATAATTCGCTTCATCGAGAATTTTCAGCAATTTTGGAAGCTCACGTTTACTGTCACCACACCATGTACCCATTAAAAGTTTTATCTCGTAATCACCGATATTTTCCTTTATAGTGGACATAGAATTACTTTCTGGCGTGAATTCTTCATATCGAGGGGTAAACCAGCTGGAAAAAGGCTTTTGTTGGAGTTCTTCTTTCTTGAATTCACCTAAAAGCATATCTTTTTGCTCGTCTTCCAATTCAGTATTATTTGATGTTTCCGATTGAATGTTAGATTTACTAACAGTGTTACCACAACTCAAAGTGATTGCTGCTAGTAATATTAAAAATTTGTTCATATAATCTAAATTAAAGGATCTTCGGTCATTAAGTCTGGTTGGGTTATACCCATCAATTTAAGGATAGTCGGTGCGATATTACCCAACTTACCATCTTTTATATTTTTCACATCCTTATCCATTAAAATTAGTGGAACAGGATTGGTGGTATGAGCAGTATTCGGACTCCCATCAGGATTTTTCATCACTTCACTGTTTCCATGGTCTGCGATAATGATGATTGAATAATCTTTATCGAATGCTGCTTCAGCAACTTCTTTAGCGCAGGTGTCTACAGTTTCACATGCCTTAACCGCCGCATCAAAGTCTCCAGTATGACCAACCATATCTGGATTAGCGAAATTCAGACATATAAAATCAGCTGATTCTTTCTCAATTTCAGGAACTATTTTGTCTTTGATCTCAAAAGCACTCATTTCTGGTTGAAGATCGTAGGTAGCAACTTTGGGAGAATTACACATAATGCGTTTTTCACCGGCAAAAGGCTCCTCTCTTCCTCCGGAAAAGAAAAATGTAACGTGTGGATACTTCTCAGTTTCAGCAATTCTGATCTGCTTCTTACCTTCATATTCAAGGACTTCACCAAGAGTTGCTTTAATGTTGGACTTTTTGAAGATCACATTCACATTCTTAAATCTATCATCGTATTTTGTCATCGTGACATAATATAATGGTAGTTTCTTCATGTCATACTCAGGAAAATCATCCTGAGATAAGGCTTGTGTAAGCTGTCTTCCCCTGTCTGTTCTGAAATTGAAGTAGATAACCACATCTTTTTCGTTCAATCTGGCAACTGGTTCACCATTTTCATTTGTTAGTACGATTGGTTCGATAAATTCATCGCTTACATCATTGTCATAGCTTTCCTGAATCGCAGAAGCCGCATCTCTAGTTTTCTTACCAACACCTTTTACAATAAGATCGTATGCTTTTTTTACACGCTCCCAACGCTTATCCCTGTCCATCGCATAATAACGTCCAATAACCGAGGCAAGTTCAGAGTTTGTTTCTTTAAGATGTGATTGAAGTTCTTCTATAAAACCTTTTCCTGAATGTGGATCTACATCACGACCATCGGTAAAAGCGTGCACATATTTCTTTTTGACCCCCAGCTCATCTGCTGCAGTAAGCAATCCCTTTAAGTGATTGATATGTGAATGAACACCACCATCACTCAAAAGACCCATAAAGTGAATGGGTTTGTCGTTTTTGATCGCGTAACTAAAGGCTTCTTCCAGAACAGGCTCATCTTTCAACGTACCTTTTTCTACAGCCATATTGATCTTTACTAGATCTTGATAAACGATACGGCCGGCGCCAAGGTTCATATGGCCAACTTCACTGTTACCCATTTGCCCTTCTGGCAGACCAACGTTCATACCATCTGTTCTTAAAGTTGCGTGTGGAAATTTTTCCGGCAGGGAATCCATAAATGGAGTATTCGCCTTTGCGACTGCTGAAACTTCCTCGTTCTGAGTAATGCCCCAACCATCTAATATCATTAAAAGAACTTTCTTATTCATTTACGTCAATAGTTTGGGGGATAAAGATAAAAACAATTCAATGTAATGCCCGAACGAGCTTCTATAATGTTTTATTAAAACTCGTTTTTCAAATTTTAAAATTTATTGGTAGTCGATTTAAAAATTGAGACTTCATCACTAAAATTTAGAAATCTTCAAATTCAACGGACCTAAGAAGTAAGTTAACACAAAATTCGCAATTTTGATACTCATTCTTATTTAAAAATTTAACACTTTAAAATTATAATTAGATACTAATTCAATAGAGATCTCGTTCTTTATAAACCCGCTGCATTTGCCTTATTGTGCTTAATAATAAGTGAATAGGGGGGGTGAATTGTTAAAGTTGGAGTTTTTTTATAATTCTTTTTAATTTTTCGTATGTTGGCAGGACTTTTGGTTTTTATTAACAAAAATTAGAAAAAAGATATATGAAGTACCGAATTCTTAGTGTTGTTGGAGTATTAATTTTCTCATTTGCTTTTAGTAGCACAGCCGAAATCAACAATTTGAAAGAGTCCGAAATAGCCCCGGAATTACCTGTTGAAGTAAAAGTTAAGAAATCATTCGAAGAAAAAGTTGCGGATCTTTACGATGCTTTTTCGATGAATAATTCTACAATGCCTAATATTTCAGTTTTTGAAAAAGCCATTAGTGGTTATACTAAACTTGATGAAGCTGGAAAAGTTTCAAATCCGCTTTTAACCGTTATCGATTTCAACCTATCTTCAAAAAAGAAAAGAATGTGGATCCTTAATATGAATACTAAGGAGGTTGTTTTCAATACATACGTTGCTCATGGTAAAAATACGGGTGTTGAGTTTGCGAACAATTTTTCCAATAAGGTGAATTCTCACCAGAGTTCTCTTGGTTTTTACGTAACTGGTGAAACATACTATGGCAAAAACGGATTGTCTTTATTTATAGATGGTATGGAAAAAGGATTTAATTCAAAAGCACGTGAGCGTTACGTGGTAATTCATGGTGCAGATTATGCTGAACCTGAGTTTATCAATAGATATGGTAGATTGGGAAGAAGCTATGGTTGTCCAGCAGTACCAAATAAAATAGCAAAAGATTTAATCCATAAAATAAAAGGAAAGTCTGTAGTTTATATTCATAAAAGTGATAAGAACTACCTTAAAAACTCTGATTATTTAAACGTATAATTTAGCCTACGGGCTTTAGAAGCTCCCAGGTTTTTTGATCAAGATTATAGACATCATTAATAAATTTAATGGTGTCTTCTTTTTGGTAGACGGTCCAATAAAAATGATGCACATTAACCTTCTGTTTTACTGGGATCTCTGTCGTTTTTCCCGATTTTAAAATTTCTTTGATTTTTTCGTCATCATATCGCTCCTGGTCTTCCAAAAGATATTTTGCCAGGCCTAGAGCATCCTGAACTCTAACACATCCGGAGCTTTGCGCTCGGGCATTCTTTTCAAATAAATTACGCGAAGGAGTGTCATGAAGATAGATCATATATTCATTAGGATAAATGATCTTTACAACTCCGAGCGGATTGGTCGCTCCGGCTGGCTGCCTGTAGGTATATGAAAGCGCTTTTGAAGAGTTCCAATCTACACTAGAGGGATCTACCGTATTCCCACCGCTGTCATAAATCTTAATATTCTTTCTCTTGAAATACCCGATATCACGTTTAGCTCCAGGAATTACATCATTTTTTTTGATCGTTGGAGGGATGGTCCAGGTTGGATTATAAATGATATACCCAATTTCATCTGAAAAAATTGGTGTTTTGCGAACTTCGGTTCCAACCATGATCTTATGAGTTCTAACGGTATCATTATTTTTAACCACGCTAAGTTCATAATCCGGAATATTTACGATGATGTAATGATCACCCAGATCACGGGGATACCATCGCCACCTTTCAAGATTTACAAGAATTTGATGATAGCGATCTCTTCTGGTAAGATTTAAATTGGTGATCGTTGTATTTCCCAATAATCCATCCACCTGCAGATCGTGATCCAGCTGAAAATTTTCAACCGCTTCCTGAATTTCCTTATTGTAACTAGTATTGGTGCTATCAATCGGACTTTTATAATAACCAAGTTCGGTGAGTCTTTTGGTAACTTCAAATATTCTCTCGCTGTCTTCTCCTGGTTTCACCAGTCGACCTTCCGGAATTTTCGTAGATGATTTTTCATCTATTCCAGTCTTTTTGAATTCATTTAGCGCAGATTTTAATTGCTGATATACCTTGCTTTTCGGTCTTAAAGTATCCAGGCTTTTCTGAATATCGCCTTGTGAAATTGCTTTCCTCAATAATTCAGGCGCATCGATAGTGTTTAAAGGAGTTCCCCAGATTTCATGAATTTCAGTAGGATCCAGTTTTCCAGTTGCCAGATCTTCAGAAAGCCGAAGGTAAGCATCGGTTAGCAGGATTTCCAGCAGATTATTTTCTTCTTCAGAATTAGTATCTAAGGATTTGAATAATTTCTGAAGCCTCTCTCCGTGATAATCTTCAAAAAAGAGGCCTTCTTCTTCAATGTTCTCAATATTTCTAAAAAGATCTTCCCGTAATTTTCTTTCAGACCAGATGGGCTCAAACTCATTAGCCTCATAAAATTTGGAAACTTGTGTAGCATTAAAAAGCTCTTCCATTCCAGGCTCAGCATCTTCAAAAAAATCTTCAATAAGATCGTCTTCAGTAAGAAAAGTGATCTCCTCTACATCGTTACGTTCTTCAACGCCGGGAGTTTCTTTTTCCTCCTTACATGACGTAAAAATAAGAAGCAGGATAAAAATGAATTTGAGGCTGGGGCTACGCATGATTTTTAGATTGAAGATGTTCGGCCTCCATTAGGCGCGAACATCTTCATAAGATTTATGCATATCAAACTGAACCTCTGCAAATGGACAGAGAGGATCAATTTTGAGATTATGCTTTCTTGCGTATTCTACACTCTCTTTAATAAGACTCGAACCAATTCCCTGGTTCTCCATTTCTCTTTTAACTTCGGTATGATCTATTGTAAGAACATTATTTTCGTTTTTATGATAAGTCAGCTCTGCGATAAGTCCTTTTTCATTTTCGATATAGAACATACCGCGGCTGTTGTTTTCCTTATGTTTAATTTCCATAGATTATTTCTTAAAGATACCGTCTACGATACCATACTCCATTGATTCATTAGCGTCCATCCAGTAATCTCTATTGAAATCTTTCAATACTTTCTCTACCGTCTGGCCACAATTTTCAGCCAGTATCTCAGCGCTAAGATGTTTCGTTTTTAAAATTTCATTGGCGGCAATTTCAATATTTGAAGCCTGGCCTCTTGCTCCGCCGCTTGGCTGGTGTATCATAACTTTAGCGTGAGGCTGAATAAATCTTCTTCCTTTTTTTCCTGCTGAAAGTAAAATAGAACCCATAGAAGCTGCTAATCCTGTACAAATTGTTGATACTGGTGATTCCAGGCTCATAATTGTATCATATATGGCGAAACCATCTGTAACATAACCACCCGGGCTATTGATGAAAAGCTGAATTTCATCATTTCCTTCAAGATCCAGATATTCCAACCTGTCGATTACATATTTGGCAGTTTTGTCATTTACTTCGCCCCACATGTAGATCTTTCTTTTATCTAATAATTTAATGTCGATTAAGTCTTGAATCTTGCCAGTTTTATTTTTCATGAAATCCATTTATGCTTATTTAACTAGTTGTATATGTAGCTAAAAATATGACTATTTTAGCAGAAAACAGAATCATGGAACTGGCATTTAACAAGATTTTAAAAGAAGATTTTCAGGTGGTTTTGCCCTTCCTGAAAAAACTTCACCAGCAGCCTCCTGAAGATGAATTATTAAAGGAAAGACTACTCGAAATGTTCGATCAGAATTATGAATGTTTTGGCATCTATGACCAGCAGAATTTGATTGGTGTTTTTGGATTATGGTTTATGACGAGGCATTATGCAGGTAAGGCTTGTGAAGCTGATCATATATTTATAAATGAAGATTACCAGGGAAGAGGAGTAGGGAAGTCATTATTTGAGTTTATTCATCAATATGCTGAATCAAAGGGATGTGAAACGATGGAATTGAATTCTTATGTGGAAAATTTCGGTTCTCACAAATTCTATATGAATCTGGGCTATGTGATACGAGGATATCATTTTTTAAAAAAGCTGTAAAATTTTTTGGTTTTTGAAACTGAATCAGATTATATTTGCAGCGTTAGGCGGGAGTAGCTCAGTTGGTAGAGCGTCAGCCTTCCAAGCTGAATGTCGCCGGTTCGAACCCGGTCTCCCGCTCTAGAAAGCTTCATCGAAAGATGGAGCTTTTTTTATGCCCTAAGCTCAGGTTCAGGCAAATAAAAAGGCCGGAAGTAAAAACTTCCGGCCGCATTATAAGTAGGGTTTTAAAAAAGCTTTTTAACCGTTCATGGAGATTAAAAACTCTTCATTATTCCTTGTATTTTTAATTTTATCATTGATGAATTCCATCGCTTCAACTGGATTCATGTCAGCCAGATACTTTCTAAGTACCCACATACGCTGAATTGTATTGTCATCTAGTAGAAGATCATCTCTACGTGTACTTGAAGAAACAAGGTCGATAGCAGGGAAAATTCTTCTGTTAGAAATTCTTCTGTCTAACTGAAGTTCCATGTTACCAGTTCCTTTAAATTCTTCGAAAATCACTTCATCCATTTTAGAACCGGTCTCCGTAAGAGCCGTAGCTATAATAGATAAAGATCCGCCATTTTCAATATTACGGGCAGCACCAAAGAATCTTTTTGGTTTATGTAACGCGTTTGCATCTACACCACCACTTAATACTTTACCACTTGCAGGTTGAACAGTGTTGTAAGCTCTGGCAAGCCTGGTAATTGAATCAAGTAAAATTACCACATCATGACCACATTCTACCAGTCTCTTGGCTTTTTCCAGTACTATATTTGCAACTCTAACGTGCTCATGAGCTTCTTTGTCAAAAGTAGAAGCAACAACTTCACCTTTTACATTACGTTGCATATCTGTAACCTCTTCAGGTCTTTCATCAATAAGCAATACAATTTGGTAAACTTCAGGATGATTCGCGGCAATTGCATTGGCGATATCCTTTAAAAGCATCGTTTTACCCGTTTTCGGTTGAGATACGATCATACCACGCTGACCTTTTCCAATAGGAGCAAAAAGATCCATTACCCTCGTAGAAATAGAACTTTGCTTTTCAGCAAGATTGAATTTATCCTTTGGGAAAAGTGGAGTTAGATGTTCAAAAGAAACCCTGTCTCTCACCACTTGCGGATCAAGTCCATTGATCTTATTGATCTTGATAAGAGGGAAATACTTTTCACCTTCTTTCGGTGGTCTTATCTGTCCCTGAACGGTATCTCCGGTTTTAAGTCCGAAAAGTCTGATTTGTGACTGAGATACATAAATATCATCAGGAGAGGTTAGGTAGTTGTAATCTGATGATCTTAGAAAACCATAGTTGTCCTGCATGATGTCAAGAACACCTTCGCTTTCAATGATAGCATCAAATTCGTAATCTGGTTCTTTATAACGGTTCCTGTTATCACGGTTACCGTTATTCTTTTTATTATCATTTCGATTATCGTTACGATTGTTATTCCTGTTATCGTTACGATTATCATTGCGGTTGTCATTTCTACCGCGATTGTCTTTTTTATTGTTCTGGCTTCTGTCTCTATCGTTTTTAGAAGCAGGGTTATTCCTTTTGTCATCTTTTTGAGAAGGATGAGAGGAATCTTTTCCTGAAGGCTTGTTAGAGTGAGAAGTTTTTTGATTAGATGAAGCTTTGGCTGGTTTTTTATCACTACCAATCTTTGCAGATTTTTTTGGTTTTTCTGTGGCCTGGTCTTCTTTATCGTCGGTAAGAACCTCTTTCACTTTGTTAGGATTTGATGCCTGGTAATCCAGAATCTGATACACCAAATCTAATTTTTTCAAAGTCTTGTACTTAGGAACATTAAGCGTTTGAGCAATTTCCTTAAGTTCAGGAAGCTTTTTAGCTTTTAATTCTGAAATTTCAAACATGAATACGTTTAAATAATTTTTTTTGGATTGATTTTAAAAACTTCTCGAGGAAGAATAAAAAGTTTTGGAGACTTAAGTAACCAACGTTGAATGGGTTACGAAATGTTCCTGCAATAATACAACTTTATTTTAAACTTTTACACAGTAATTCTAAAAAGAATCTTTTATTTTTGTGCCGCAACAGCAATAAATATGCTTCAAAGAATTCAAACTATTTACCTACTTTTAGCAGCTATAACGGCAGCAGGTCTTATATTCGTATTTTCGCTCTGGACAAATTCAGCAGGCGAAGAAGTTTATGCTCAGGACCAGCTGATTGCGTTAGGGATGTTCCTTGGCTCAGCAGCTATTTCGTTGGTGAGTATTTTTATGTTTAAAAATAGAAAACTCCAGTTTGTGCTGGGGCGACTAAATATAATATTGAACCTTTTTTTACTAGGAGTGTTTGTTTATTGGTCTCTAACTTTACCTGGAGAAATGGATATTTCAGAGAAGGGTATTGGGATGTTTCTTCCTATTATTTCTATCGTTTTTATTGTTTTGGCCAATAAGGCCATCAAGAAGGACGAAGATCTCGTAAAATCTGTGGACCGATTACGATAAGCCTATCATCTTAGTAGTATTAGTGCGTGAAAAACCCGAAGTGAAAGCTTCGGGTTTTTTAATTATTCCAGTTCTATAACTTCCAGGTCGCTAATATCCTTACCATTTATTTTAAATCTTAACATCGTTCTTTTCTTATGAAATCCATGCTTGCCTGCCGCACCTGGATTCATATGAAGTAATTTTAAAGATTTATCGTTCATCACTTTTAGAATATGTGAATGTCCTGAAATAAATATTTTCGGAGGATCGTTTTTAATTTCTTCTTTAATCGCGGGAGAGTATTTGCCGGGGTAACCGCCAATGTGAGTGATCCACACATCAACTTCCTCGCACATAAACCTGTTATTCAGTGGGAATTCTTTCCTGATCTCAGCGTTGTCAATATTGCCATAAACTGCTTTCAGAGGCTTGATTTTTTGTAGCTGGTCTGTCACCTCAAGGTTTCCAATATCTCCTGCATGCCAGATTTCATCTGCCTGTTCTGCGTAATGCAGAATCCGATCGTCCATATGTGAGTGAGTGTCACTAAGTAAAAGTATCTTCTTCAAATCTTATTTTTTAATTTTCGTTTAACAAAGGATGGTTGGGAAAGGCTTTCTCCTTGCTATAATTGCCTTATCTTTGCATTTCGCTAATATAAAAATAAAGCGGAGCTTGAGGTATTTTATAGAACTCTCATATTTTGGAAAAGCCTATCACGGCTGGCAAAATCAGCCAGATTCAATTAGTGTGCAGGAAGTTCTGGAAAAGAACTTAAGCAAAGTTTTACGTTCATCTATAGAAATTGTTGGAGCGGGTAGAACAGATTCTGGTGTTCATGCCAGGCAGATGTTCGCTCATTTTGATTTAAAAGAAGTTCTGTATCCAGAACTTATGAAGTACAAACTGAATTCAATGCTTCCAAGAGATATTGCTGTTCATGAGTTTTTCCGGGTAAATGAGGAGGCTCATGCACGTTTTGATGCTACCGCCAGAAGTTATGAGTATCATATAGTACAGGAAAAGGATCCTTTCAGTAAAGATTCTGCCTGGTTTTTGAAACATAAACTGGATGTAGATAAGATGAACCAAGCGGTTGAAATTTTGAAAGAGTATACCAATTTTAAATGCTTCTCAAAGAGCAGGACAGACGTTAGAACTTACAATTGTAGGATTGATGAAGCGATATGGAAGCAGGATGGAAATAAATTGGTTTTTCATATTACGGCAGATAGATTTTTGAGAAATATGGTTCGGGCTGTGGTTGGAACCCTGATCGAAATTGGACAAAACAAGTATCCTGTTTCTCATATGCATGAAGTGATAAAGAGCGAAGACAGGGGGGAAGCCGGGACTTCGGTTCCAGCAAAGGGATTATATTTAACCAGGATCACCTATCCTGAAAATATCAGAATTAATTAAATGGCATCAAATACTGGAAATGCGTTCGATATGGATCTGTTTAAGCGTTTGCTTAAATACACAAATCCTTATAAGCGAATATTTTATTTCGTTGGAATCGCTGCCATCCTGGTTTCATTATTTGCGGTTCTAAGACCTATCCTTCTACAGGAAACGGTAGATCAGGCTCTGATTCCTGCAGATTTTGACAGTCTTATCTATTATGTGAGCCTAATGTTAGGCGTGCTGGTATTGGAAGTCCTTTTCCAGTTCTGTTTTATCTACTATGCAAACTGGCTTGGTCAGGAAGTGGTGCGTGATATCCGTGTGAAGCTTTTTAGGCATATGCTGGGCTTCCGTATGAAATATTACGATAAGTCTGCGGTTGGTAGGCTGGTAACCCGTGCGGTCAGTGATATTGAAACCATTGCCAGTATCTTTAGTCAGGGGCTTTTTATGATCATAAGTGACCTTTTAAAAATGCTTGTGGTGATTGGAGTAATGTTTTATAAAAGCTGGGAACTCACTTTGCTGGTGCTTACTGTTTTGCCATTTATTATCTATGCGACCAGGGTATTTCAGAAAAAAATGAAACTGGCTTTTGAAGAAGTCAGGACTCAGGTGGCGAATCTCAATACATTTGTTCAGGAACGAATAACCGGAATGAAGATCGTTCAGCTTTTTACCAGAGAAAAAACTGAATATGCCAATTTCAAAGAGATTAATGATAAACACAGAAAAGCATGGGTGAAAACCGTATGGTATAACTCTATCTTCTTCCCTATTGCTGAAATGTCCACTTCCATCACTATCGGTTTGATCGTGTGGTTTGGTGGATTGCGCGTGGTGGCCGGAGATGAGATGTCGCTGGGTATTATAGTGGCCTTTATTGAATTATCTCAGATGTTATTCAGACCATTACGACAGATCGCTGATAAATTCAATACCCTCCAAATGGGGATGGTGGCGGCAAACCGTGTTTTTGATATTCTGGATACCGATGCGAATATTGAAGATATCGGAACGCTGGAAATAGGAAATTTGGAAGGAGAGATCGAATTTAAAAATGTGCGTTTTAGCTATGTGGAAGATGAGGAAGTGCTGAAAGGGATTTCGTTTAAGGTGAATCCCGGTGAAACGGTAGCGATCGTTGGAGCAACTGGTGCCGGGAAATCTACGATCATCAATTTGTTAAGCCGATTCTACGAAATAGACAGTGGTTCTATTTTAGTGGACAACACTAACATTAAAGATATTCAGTTAAGATCTTTAAGAGCTGAGATCGCGGTGGTTCTGCAAAATGTTTTCCTTTTCGCCGATACGATCATGAACAATATAAATCTGGACAATCCTGATATTTCTGATGAAGATGTGATCAATGCTGCCAAGCAGATAGGTATTCATGATTTTATCAGTTCGCTTCCAAATGGATATTATTATAATGTAAAGGAAAGAGGAGCGATGTTATCTTCAGGACAGCGTCAGTTGATTTCTTTCCTGAGGGCTTATGTTAGTAATCCTAGTATTTTAGTTCTCGATGAAGCTACATCTTCCGTAGATTCTTATAGCGAGCAATTGATCCAGGATGCTACAGATAAGATTACTGAAGGCAGAACTTCTATCGTGATCGCTCACCGACTGGCAACTATTAAAAAGGCAGATAAGATCATTGTAATGGACCAGGGTGAGATCGTTGAAATTGGGAATCACAAGCAATTACTTCAAAAAACTGACGGATATTACAGGAAACTTTATGAAGTTCAGTTTAAGGAAGAAGAGGCGATCTAAGTTAGCCTTAAATCAGAAAAATACTTCAGGTAAACTATAAGCATTGCTGAAGCGATTCCGAGGAAGAATATTCCGAAAATAAACAGGAACAGTAAGGTTTTTAAAAACGTTTTCCACCAGCTCATTTCATATAATCCTTTAAAGACATAACTGTAATAGATCACGTAGATCGGGATACTTACAAAATTCATCAGTCTGAAACTTGTTTCGCTGAAAAATGAAAACATAATCAGGATCGTAGTGATAATGTGTATGTGAGCGTAAGCATATAAATGAATGATAAGGTGTTCTGCGAGATTGTATTTCTTATTCTTCAGGAATATTAGCCTCGAAAACACTGTAATCATTGGAACGAAAAGAAAGAAAAGAAGATTCATGTGTTCCAGGATCTTCGTGGTAACCTCCCTCGAAATATCCTGTTCACCTACATTTGCCTGGAAAGCTCCACTTCCCAGATATTCCGGAAAATAGTTCAGGTTTATAAAAGTATGAATACCGGTAAGCGTCAGGGCAATGGTAAAATAACCGTAGGGATTGATATACTTTTTGCGCAAGCCATTGATGTAGCCATCAATAACATGGACAGGTTTTCGAAAAAGGTCTAGAAAAGTAAGAAGCGGTTTGTTGGAATCTATACTCCAGAAAGATTCAAAAAATTCATTAGAAAGATGATTGATGGTTAAACGCCTCTCAATAATCTTTGCACCGCATTTTGGGCAGTAGCTCTGGTCATTGCTTAATTGGTTTCCACAATTCTTACAGAACATATTTAAAAAGATTAGCTGATATCTTCCTTGATCCGGTCTTTTAATTCTTCCATTGTTTCAAACATCACAAATTGACCATCTTTGATATATGAAGTCTGACCTGTTTCTTCACTAACCACCAATGCCAGCGCATCGGTTTTTTCAGTAATTCCAACAGCAGCGCGATGTCTCAATCCAAATCTTAGCGGTATGGAGCGATCGTTAGAAACTGGCAAGATCACCCTGGTTGCCGTAATTTTATTTTCTTCTATTACCATGGCGCCATCATGTAACGGGCTATTTTTAAAAAAAATCGATTCTATAATGGGTTGATTCAATTCTATTTTCATTTTATCACCTGTATTCTTCACAAAATCCAGTTTATTGCTTTTCTGAATCACCATCAAGGCTCCTGTATAGGTTTTACCCATGGTTTCACAGGCATCTATGATCGCTTCTACATTGATTTTAGATTCAAAGTCGTCTCTGCTAAATTTAAAACTTCTGAAAAATCTTCCTTTCTGGGTGAAATTGGTAGAGCCTATCATTAAAAGAAATTTCCTGATCTCCTGCTGGAAAACAACGATCAAAGCAAAAACTCCAACTCCAACAAATTCTCCCAGCACGCTGCTCAGCAATTCCATCTGAAGTAACTGGGTTAGCAGCCAGACGAGATAAATTACCACGATACCAATAAAAATGTTTACGGCCGCGGTTCCTCTAACCAGCTTATAAACATAGTAGAGTAGGAGTGCTACAAAAACAATATCCAGAATATCGAGAATTCGAAGATCTATGATGTCCAAATTGCGGGGGTTTTATGTAAAAATAGAAAATCTAAAATTAGTTTATCAATTCACGTGTTAATTTGACGCATTCCATTGCTTCCTTAACATCATGAACCCTCAAAATATTTGCTCCTTTCATTAGAGCCGCAGTATTCAGAATGCTGGTGCCGTTTAAAGCTTCTTCAGCAGTTTGTCCTAATTTTTTCCAGATCATGCTTTTTCTGGAAATTCCGATCAAAAGGGGAAGCTCCAGGTTTTTAAAAAGTTCAAGTTTCGAAAAAAGCTCATAATTCTGCTTGATGTTTTTTGCAAATCCAAAACCAGGATCTACAATAATATCATTTATGCCAAGATCTCTAGCCGCTTTTATCCTTTCAGAAAAATAAAAAAGAACATCGGCTACCAGGTCTTCATATTGATTGAGATCTTTCATGGTTTGGGGTGTTCCCTTCATATGCATCATGATATAGGGAACCTGGTATTTTGCAATTAGCGGTAACATCTTTTCATCCAGTTTTCCTGCTGAAATATCATTGATCATTGCGGCACCAGCCTGAAGACTTTTTTCGGCCACATCAGCCCTGAAAGTATCTATGGATAAAAATACTTCTGGAAATTCTTTCAGGATTATTTCAATAGCTGGAAGCATTCGCTTTGATTCTTCTTTTAATGAAATGTCTGTGGCTCCCGGGCGTGAACTATAAGCTCCCAGATCCAGAAAAGTAGCCCCTTCCGTTAGCATTTTTTCTGCATTAGACAGGATTTCTTTTTCCGAAGCTGCACGGCTACCGCTGTAAAATGAATCGGGTGTAATATTGATGATCCCCATCACTTTGGGTTCGGAAAGATCTATTAAACTGCCTTTGCAATTGATGAACATAGTCTGCTTCGGATTTTTATAGCCTGGAAATAACTTTGACTATCTGAAATATTTGCCCGAAATTTACGGAAATTACAACTACTTCATGCAGGATACCTCAAAACAATACGACGCGGTGATTGAAGGCTGCCGCAGTTTGTTTCTAAATAAAATGAAAGATTACGGCTGTGCCTGGAGAATTTTAAGACTGCCGTCTCTTACCGACCAGATCTTTATCAAGGCACAACGTATTAGACAACTTCAGGAAAGTGATGTAAGGAAGGTGGATGAGGATGAAAAATCTGAATTTATCGGGATCATCAACTATTCGGTGATGGCGCTAATACAGTTAGAGAAAGGTATCGCTGTACAACCAGATCTTAATCCTGAAGAGGCGATCAAATTATATGATGAAAAAGTGGCTGAAACGAAGGAGTTGATGATGAATAAAAATCACGATTATGGAGAAGCCTGGCGTGATATGAGGATCAGTTCGCTAACAGACCTGATTATTCAGAAATTACTTCGGGTGAAACAGATCGAAGATAATAAGGGGAAGACTTTAGTGAGTGAAGGGATAGACGCTAATTATCAGGATATGATCAACTATTCTGTTTTTGCGATGATTCACTTTAGCGAGGCCGAAGAAGCTTCCGCAAAAAAATAAAATTATGAGAGCAATTGAAAGTATCGCCAGGATCCTGGTGGGAGTTTTATTTATCTTTTCAGGTTTTATAAAACTGAACGATCCGGTAGGATTCTCTTACAAATTGCAGGAATATTTTAGTGAACCGGTTTTAGATATTCCGTTTCTAATTCCCTTTGCATTGGTGATAGCCATACTAATTGTGGTATTTGAACTAGTCCTGGGAATTATGTTATTAATTGGCTACGCTCCAAAATTTACCAGCTGGAGTTTACTGGTAATGATCGTATTCTTCACTTTTCTAACCTTTTATTCGGCTTATTTCAACAAAGTGACAGATTGCGGATGCTTTGGAGATGCGATCCCGCTAACTCCCTGGGAATCTTTTTACAAAGACATTATTTTGCTGGTGCTTATTCTGATTATTTTCTTCAATCAAAAATACCTTAATCCTATATTTCCCGCCAAGTATCATAAATGGGTCATTTTTGCCAGCTATATGGCTTGTTTTGGATTTTGCTACCATGTGTTGATGCATTTACCCGTATTTGATTTCAGACCATATAAGGTCGGGAATAATATTCCTGAAAAAATGCAGCTTCCCGAAGATGCTGAAATGGCCGAGGTTACTTATAACTGGAAATTTGAGGTGAATGGTGAGGAAAAGATAATTCAGAATAATGGAGCATATCCTCAGGTTGAAGGAGAATTCATAGGTGTTGAAACCACACAAACCGGCGAAAATGCAATTGCACCAATCCATGATTTTGTAATTGAAGGGGAAGATGGCGATATCACAGATGAGGTCTTATCGGCTGAGAAGGTATTAATGATTGTCGCTTATAATCTGCGTTCTACGGAAAGAGACGGCTATGAAGCTGTAAAAGCGTTGAGTGAAAATGCTCTTCAGAAAGGCTATATGGTGGTTGGGCTTACGGCATCCGGTTCAGAATTTCAGAAAGAACTTATCGAGGAATATGATCTGAACTTTGAATTTTATCAGACAGATGAAACAGCCTTAAAAACTATCGTGCGTTCAAATCCAGGATTTCTTACTTTAAATGAAGGAACCATTACTCAGAAAAAACACTGGTTCGACGCTTCAGATATTGATTTGTAAATTTTTTCCGGAAGTCGTTGAAAACTTGCTAAAAATTCAAGGTTTAGCTTTGGTTTAAGATTCAATCAATCAACCTTTACTTATATTTGCTTTTATGCTGATGTCCTGTGGTATCGGTTAAAATTGAACTATCAAACCAAAATATAAAATCATGAGAGATAATATAGTTGCCGGAAACTGGAAAATGAATAACGACCTTGCCCAAACTGAAGAACTTTTAACCAAGTTGAAACTTCAAATGGTAAAGGAACCGGAGGCTACAGTGATGGTTGCTCCGTCTTTCACGAATCTATACCCAACTTTTCAAGCTTTAAAAGACACGCCGATTATTGTTGCCGCTCAGAATATGCATGAAAGTGAGAAAGGTGCCTACACCGGAGAAGTTTCTGCGAGCATGCTGAAGAGTATTGGGATTAATACGGTAATTATTGGTCACAGTGAAAGGAGAGCTTATTTCAATGAAACCAATGAGGTTTTATCGAAAAAAGTTCAAACCGCTATAGACAATGAAATGACTGTGATCTTTTGTTTTGGTGAAGAACTGGAAGACAGAAAGAATGACAAACATTTTGAACTTGTAGAAACTCAATTAAAAGAAAGTCTTTTTCAGTTGCCGCAAAGTGCCTGGAAAAATATCATCCTGGCTTACGAACCGGTTTGGGCCATTGGAACCGGAGAAACTGCAAGCCCGGAACAGGCTCAGGAAATGCATAAACACGTAAGAGAGCTTTTAAATAAGAATGTTGGAAAAGAAGTTGCTGAAAATACTTCTATTCTTTACGGTGGAAGCGTAAAACCTAATAATGCCAAGGAGATCTTTGCGAAAGAGGATGTTGATGGCGGACTTATTGGCGGAGCTAGTCTTAATGCAGTTGATTTTGTTGAGATCGTAAATTCATTTTAATAATGACTGGTAATTATTTTGAATTTCAGTTTAAGATCGATCCGGTTCAGCCGGCTTCTGAAATTCTGATTGCTGAACTAGGTTACCTTGGATTTGAAAGTTTTGTAGAAAATGACGATGGCATAACAGCTTATATTCCGGAAGAGGAATATGAGGATGATCTTCTGGCAAACGTTCATATACTTCAGTCAGATGATTTCAAAATCAGTTATGATCAGAAAGAAATTGAAAGGGTTAACTGGAATGAAGAGTGGGAGAAGAATTTCACGCCAATTATGGTAGATGAAAAATGCAGTGTTAGAGCCCCATTTCATGAAAAACCAGATGTGGAATTCGATATTGTGATCGAGCCTAAAATGTCTTTTGGAACCGGTCATCACGCAACTACTCATATGATGATCCAGCATATTCTCAAAAACGATTGGGAAGGAAAAAGTGTGCTGGATATGGGATGCGGGACAGGAGTACTGGCAATTCTAACCGCATTAAAGGGTGCTAAAACTATTGATGCAATAGATATAGATAATTGGTGCTATTTAAATACACTTGAAAATATTGACAGGAATGATTGCGATCATATTAATGTAGAAGAAGGCGGAGCAGAATTATTAGAAGGTAGGGAATACGATTCAATTCTAGCCAATATCAACCGTAATATTTTACTGAGGGATTTGCCTGTATACGAGAAATGCCTGAAAAACGATGGCAGTTTATTTTTAAGCGGATTTTATGAAGGTGACCTTCCTGCAATTAAAAAAGCCTGCGAAGAGGTTGGTTTAGATTTTGTGGAAAATTACGAGAGAAACGATTGGGTAGCTGCAAAGTTTTCGCGCTGAGGTTTTTAGCATAATTTGTATCTTTGACCCAAGTCATGTAGCAAGAGAAATTTTAGATGATGAGTACAAAAGAAGAATTATTAGAAGAGGTTGAAGTAAAGACCAAGGAAAAGAAAGAGAATGAGATCGTATTGTATAATGATGATTACAATACCTTTGATCACGTTATAGAAACCCTAATCTACGCTTGTGAACACACTCCGGAACAAGCTGAACAATGTTCTATACTCGTTCATTATAAAGGTAAGTGCACTGTAAAAACAGGGCCTTATGATGACTTAAAGCCAAGATGTTCCAAGTTACTTGAGGCTGGTTTAAGTGCAGAAATAATTTAGGGCAAAAAATCTATTTAAACTTTTCAGATTTTAAAATAAACAATATATTTGCACCCGCTTTGCAGAACAGTAAAGCAGCAATTAAAGGCCTCGTGGCGCAACTGAATAGCGCATCTGATTACGGCTCAGAAGGTTGCAGGTTTGAATCCTGCCGAGGTCACTAAAAGTAAAAATCCGCAATGAAAGTTGCGGATTTTTTATTTCCATTTATTTGATCTACAAGTAGATTTTTTCACTTGCAATTCAATTTTTAAAAATTGCAATAAGTAAGTGCCTAAAAGGGTTTGAGGTCTGCTTTCCACCGGATCAATCCAATTTCCTTATTGAAAATCATTGATTTGCTTTCCCTTGCTTTGGAAATATTATTAGATCTGAAAGCGAAAAATTATTACTAAAGGGATATTTGAAGTTGATAAGAGAAGAAATAAAACAGGTTTTAAAGTAAAAAAATAGAGGAAAGTAGAAGGGATAATGCAGCAAGGATAATCAATCCACTCAATATTCTTATACTTTTTTGAACTTCTTCATATTCTTTTTTAAACTCGCTATCCTGCTGAATTAATTTTTTCATAAACTTAGGTGTAAATCAATTCTATAAATCTAGAAGATTATCAGGGAAATTGGAATACCTCTTTTATGGTATAATTTGCTACTTAGAAGAAAAATAATCCCCCACCTGGACGATGAGGGATTTTTCAAAAGTTAGCTTTAACGAAAGATTGCAACCATAAGTATGGTAAAAAGACCTATACATATAATTGCCCCCCTTATAATCCTAACCTTTTTTTCCATCGAGGTGTAGAACTTATTAAATTCCTCGTCCTTTTGAGATAAAGTTTTCATAGTCAGAAGATTTGGGTATTCAAATATTGTTAAATATTTGATAATCGCCAAATAAAAAGTGTCTTTTGTCGTAAATAAATGCTTTTAATCGATAAATAGGGTGACTAAGCAGAAAATTGAAATTGAAATCAAATATTTTCTTAAGTAGAAAAAGTCAGATTCATTTTTGTTCATCGATCTGCAATATAAATCCTTTCTTATGCAGGTTTTTGATTTCAATCTTGGGATCTGAACTCAAATACTTTCGTAATCTGGAGATAAAAACATTGAGACTTTTCCGGTTGAAATAATCATTTTTACCCCACAATAGGTCCAGAATATCTTTATGGGCGCAGAGTTGATTTCGATTATTCAATAGAAATAATAAAAGTTTAATTAATCATTGGCTTCAACCATAAGTAGGCTGGAATTATAATTATTTAGATAATTCGTTAAAGTAAAATATGCTAAAATAAAAAATCAGATAATAAAAATGATTGGAAAATAAAATTGATCTACCATATTCTATAATTTTTCTCAAATTCAATTATTTTTGATTATTTAAAATATTTCAGATAAAACAATTTTAACATTTTAAAGTGAAAACTGAAAATTAAATATTTGAAGAATAATAGTTCAATTTTATCCCTTATCCGCAAACAGTTCTCTATACCTAAATCTGTGAACCGAATAGCTTCATCAACTGAAATGTGATATGATTTGATTGCGGCTGCATTTTTTACAAAACTTTTATGTTCTTTTGGCATGCTTATAAGTAAATTTTTGTATTTCAAATATTGGTAATCTAATGCCTGGTTTGCGTTGTACGAATTATAAAGCCTATCCTGATGATGATGGTTTACTTTTACTAAGCAATCGTTTACGTATTCAAAATCGGCAAATTTTACAATTTGCAAAACAAAATCCCAATCCTCCATGGCTTTGAGGTTTTCATCAAATCGTATCCTTCTTTTACGGATTATATCTTTTTTGACCATAAGAAACGGAGTTCCAGCTCCAATATTTTTTCTCTTTGCAAGTAAACTGGTATAATAATTTTTCCTTTTTATAGGAATTCTTTGATTATACTTTTTATCATTAATAAAATCAATGGCACCGCAAGAAACGATTCCTAAATTTTTATTTTGAGTATTATTAAAATGATTTAGCTGTGCTTTCAATTTATTGGGATAAAATTCATCATCCGAATCCAAAAAAGTAATGTAGCTGCCTGAGGATAAATCCATTCCGTAGTTTCGTGCTTTACATACACCTTGATTTGTATTAAAATAATGAAAACTTATTCTCGGATCTTCCTTTATTCTTGGCTCAATGGTTTTATAAGTACCATCTGTAGAACCGTCATCTACAATAATCAATTCCCAATTTGTATATGATTGATTAATTACACTATCTATTGCTGAAAGAATTTTATCTGCTCTATTATATGTAGGTAAGATTATTGAAATCAATATACTCGAACCATTCATTTTAATAAACTATTTGAGATTTTCATGATGAAATTGTGAATAACGTATAAATAAGGTAAACTAATTTTTTAATTATTTATCTGCAATATAAATCCTTTCTTATGCAGGTTTTTGATTTCAATCTTGGGATCTGAACTCAAATACTTTCGTAATCTGGAGATAAAAACATTGAGGCTTTTCCGGTTAAAATAATCATTTTTACCCCACAACAGGTCCAGAATATCTTTATGGGCGCAGAGTTGATTTCGATTATTCAATAGAAATAATAAAAGTTCATTTTCTCTGGCAGTGAGAGTGGTAGACTCATGCTGAAATTTTAATTTCTGATTTTTGGAATCAAAAACATAATTACCTATTTGATGCATATTTGATTCAGGTTTCTTACCTTCTTCATTTCCGGGGTGCATCCTTGAGATAAGTACTTCAATTCTGGTTACTAGCTCTTCTTCATCAATAGGTTTTTTTAGGTAATCCATCGCACCCAGTGAAAAACCTTTTAATACATCCACCTTTAGGGATCTGGCGCTTAGGAAAATAAAAGGTGCTTGTGAATTTTCTAATTTTATCTTTTTTGCCAGGCTAAATCCATCAATGTCGGGCAGGTTCACATCCAGAACGATCAAATGGTAATTATGATCATTCAGCATTTTTAAAGCTTCCTTTCCCGTCTTTGCCCAGGAAACTTCAAAGTTCTTTATCTTCAGATATTCCGAAAGCAAGTAGCCCAGAGAATCATCATCTTCAACCAGCAATATTTTATTCTTATTTTCCATCTACAGGAAGTAATATAGTGATTTTAGTGCCTTTATTTAATTCGCTGGACACGCTGATTTTTCCTCTATGCTTTTTAATTATTTGCTGAACATAGCTTAAACCAAGTCCGTAACCTTTGGTTTTATGCAGGTCTCCCTCAGAAACACGATAGAATTTTTTAAATATTTGTTTCTGATCTTTTAAAGAAATCCCCTTTCCATTATCTGTTATTTTAATAGAGATATTTTTCTCGTTTGAATCTGAAATTAGTTTGATCTGAGGATCTTCAGAATACTTTCTCGCATTGTCCAGCAGGTTGGAGATTGCATTCTCAAAATAAAATGGAGCTGCCTTAGTGTTATAATTTCCGGGCTTTATGTCATATTCAAAATTTAAATTCTCGATCTCGGAAAGGCGTTTAAAATCTTCGCACCATTCTGTAAGCTGTGGTTTAAGGTCGATTTTTTCGAGCTTAATTAAATTTTTAGACTCAAGACTGGCCAAGCCCAGAACCTGTTCAATATGATCATTAAGACGGGAAATCTGTTTGCGTATTTCGGCAATGATGGGGCGTTGTACTTCGCTACTATTCTTTTCAAGGATCTTAGTTGCCACTCCTATGGAAAAGACAGGAGTTTTTAATTCGTGTGTAAGGTTGTTTATAAAGTCGTTGGTAATAGTGATAAGATCGCGTTGCCAGAAAAATAATCTTAGCATCCAAATCATGACAAAAACTATAATTGCCAGAAAGATGAAACCGGGAATAAGTAATCCTTTTAGCTGAGATAAAAAATATGCATTAAGATCCCTGAATTGTAGTTCTAATATTAAATCTTTTTGCAGGATATCTGGAAGATAGCCTTCCAAAATGATCGGAAACTTTATCAGGTTTTCCGTTTCCTTAAAGTCTACCGGAGAAGCTAAATTAACTAGGCTATCCCTTGAAAATAATCGATATGAAAACTCCGTCTCAACCTTGTTTTTATTTAGCCTATTTTTAATAAAATCATAAATATAATGTCGGGAAGCATCCTGAAGGCTATCTTCACTCAAACTGAAATAGCCTTGATTATTGTAAGAACTGGCTACAAGGAAGCTTAGTTCATTCTCACTGCCGAAATCTTCCTTCAATTCTTCTGATATATTTTCCAGTTTCTGCTCGAACTGGATCCTGGCAAGATTGAGTCCGACTCTCAAATACTGGTACTGCACTACGAATAGCCCAACTACTGAAACTATAAATATGCCTATATAGAAGATCCTTGCTTTCAAAATCGATCCTATATTACTAAAATTTTTGCTTTCAGCTCTTAGTTTGGTTTTTATTAATCTGATTAACCTTTTATTAATCTTTTTTCACTTCCTGTTACCATTAATGCACGTGGTTTCGTCTTAAATTGCAGTATAAATAATAGTTGCTCATATCATTAAGAACAGGTGGAACTTTCAGTTAGCTCGAAGAAAATAGAAAGCGCCTGTTACAAATAGGGGAAATATTAATATAAAGTTTTAGTTGGAATCAAAACGAAGTGAAGCTCTGGTACATCCGGAGCTTTATTTTTTATAGACCTTAAGCAAGACTTGTCTTATTCACTCTCAAAAGTTCATATACTTCATTTGCCTGATTATAATGTCGCTCTTCATGAGTGGTTAAGATCTCAAAAGCCATTTCCAGTTTGTAAACGATATTCTTATTTGCCGGAGATGAAATGACCGCATTCTCTTTAGTATGTTCCTGGACTTTTAGGATTTCTTCTTTTAGTTTATGCTGATGCGCTTCAAAGCGGTTCAAAATTTCTTTCGGAAAAATGCTTTTTTTCGGCTCCCAGATGGGAAATGTTTTCATTTTCTTATTTCTGTCAGGATTTACAGATTTCAGGATAAGATTTCCAAAGAATTTCACCACGAATCCGAATTTCGCCACAAAGGGAAGTTTATAGTTTCCTTTATGCAACCTATCAAAAATGGGAAAATAAGACTCGTTCAGAATTATTAAATGTTCCATATTCTCAGCAATGCTCCAGGTGGTTGGTGAGGGTTTCCAGTTTAAATCTTCCTCACTCAGCGGACTAAACGAGTTGAGAAATTTTCCTGTAAGCCTGTCAACTTCAATTGCCCAGTCTTTCATAGTCTGAATTTTGATAATATTAAAGATAAAAAAAGCCCCTTTATAAGAGGAGCTTTTTTAAGTGTAAAAATTGTTTTATGGAGAGGATATATTTCAATCCAAACTGTGGTTTTTTTCTTGCCTGAAGACTAAAATCAATGATAGAAAATCTGGGCTAACTTTCGAAAGTATAAACCTGGATTTTGTTTTCGTGGATGATAGCTCCGTTTATCTCAGCATTAGTTATCAGAGCGTCGGCCTTAAATATGTTTATTAATTTTGATTAAAATTGTTTTATTAAAATTGGCTTTAAAGAACAATATTCAATTATTTAAATCTGAATCGAATTCAGTAAAAAATTAAAATACTTTTAAAAAAAGAAAACCCCGCCAGTATTGGAAGGGTTTCTTCACCGAAGGGTAAAAGCTAATCACTAAAAGCATCTTTCTTAGACAACTTTTGCCTTTGATATTTAAAATCATTGCTTATTAATGAAGCAGGAATATTATCGCTATCCATTCCAAGGCTTATCATATGATCTACGGTATTGTTTTTCACACAATTTTCTATAGATCTGAGTTTAACACGATAACAGGATTTCCTGATATACATTTCATCCTCATGGAATAATTTAGAAGTGATATCAAGATCTATGAGATTGCCATTTATCCTGCTCGATAGATAATAATTGAATTTAATGTTATTCTTATTCTTTAAAGGTAATCCTGATTTTTCCGGAGTATAGCAATCATCTCCGAGCTTTTGATATTTCATGGCGGTTGGATTTAGAATTAAATATAATTGAATTCACTAATAAGAATTAACGCTAAAGCTTATTAAATGGATTCAATCAGTTGAAAATCAATTTGTTTGATTAATTTTTGATTAGCGTAAATCGTGAAAACCCTGTAATTACAGTTTCTAAGAAGAGTTTAATATCTTTAAATAAAAAATGAGCTTTTACAAACTTTTCAATTTCCTGAGGGAATTAAATAAGAACAATCATAAAGAATGGATGGATGCTCACAGGGATGAGTATTTTGAAGTGAGAGATTTTTATATTGACTGGTTAAATGAAATGGATCTAAAACTCGCGAGGGTAGATTCTGGGTATTCTCCAACTACAGGGAAGCAGGCAATTAATCGCATTAATAATAATCTATTATATCATCCAAACAAACCGGTCTATAAAGATCATTTTGGTGCCGGACTGGATAAAGAGAAGGGGAAAGGTGATTTTTATATACATATTGGAATTAATGAGAGTTTTGTAGCAGGAGGAATCTACAAACCCAAAAAGGAAAAACTGGATAGCATTCGCGCTGCCATAGATTATAATGGAGCTGAATTCAGAAAGATCATCGGTAAAAAATCATTCAAAAACTATTTTGGTGGCTTAATGGATGAAGAAAAGCTAAAGACTGCTCCAAAAGGTTATTCTCAGGATCATGAATATATTGAATTACTTCGCCATAAAAGTTTTGCCGTTACCCATTCGCTTACCCAGAAGGAAATCATGCAGGATGATTTTCAGGAGAAGCTGATTGATATCTATAAGGAAATGCTACCTTTCAGAAATTACTTAAATAAGGCGATAACTGTTTAAAATAGATACATGGAATTAAAATCTTATATAAGGGAAATTCCAGATTTTCCAAAAAAAGGAATTAGTTATAAGGATATCACTCCTCTTTTGCTGGATCCGGAGGCAATGAATTTAGCAGTAAAACTATTTATGAATAATCTTCCCCACGGAAGAATTGATAAGGTAGTAGGAATCGAATCACGTGGATTTTTCTTTGCCACGCTACTAGCGGAAAAATTAAAAGCTGGTTTCATACCTGTACGCAAACCCGGAAAGCTGCCTTATAAAACCTATGCCGAAACTTATGATCTTGAATATGGTAGTGATACCTTAGAAATTCATGAAGATGCCATTAAAAAAGGAGAAAAAGTTTTGCTACATGATGATGTCCTGGCAACAGGCGGAACAGCTGCGGCGACTTGTAAACTAATCGAAAATTGTGGTGGCGAGATCGTGCAATGTAATTTTCTTGTCGAGCTGGAATTTTTAAAGGGAATTGAAAAACTTGGAGATCGCTCAATCTCGTCATTGATCAAATATTCCTAATCTAGGGAGTTCTTTGTGACCCATAATTTCCATCCTATAATAGCCATTTGAAACTTGCTTGCTTTTCTAAGATCAAAATCTTCATCTGTGGAATATTTGGGAAGTATTTTTTTATTGAGTTTTGCTAGACTTTTAAAGATTTGTTTTTTCATTTAGGTTGGTTTACCATCAAATATATCAAATAATTAATATCCAGATACTTAAAAAGCCGCGGTAGAGCGGCTTTTTAAACTTAAATTAAGATTTTCTCAGTCTATTTGTCATCGTATTGACTTGTAATAATTAAACGTTCTTTACTGTCTAGTCCTATGGCAATCATCGGGATTCCTTCAGAATTACTGAAGGTAGCGCTGGATTTTTTGCCAGATTTGGTTTCCGCTTTGACCATGATTACTGTAATAATACCATCAGAATTTCTCTTCACGTTTGAAAATTTTGCATCTATGTTTGCATCTTTTTTAATCATTTTTTGAAGTCTTTTAAGACTTTCGTCATCCTGATTTTTGTGCAATACGTGCATCTTTATATCTCCGCTTTTTGTATAGTTTCCTGCGTGGTCCTTGGTGATAATTTCTATAACGCCAGGTCCACCTTTTTTGCCATATTTCTTGATAGCACCGGTTCCTTTTAAAACGTTGACTCTAGCAATATTTTCAGGTTCGATAATGTCTACGTCATAATCTGCATCCTGCACATTTCCATTCAATACTATCAATGGCTTTTCTTGCTGAGGACTACTTTTATCTAGATTTATAAAAATATCGTCCTTATCGGTTAAACCGTGCTTTTTCTCTGAAGGCTTGGAAATATTTTGATAGCCAATTGTTCCTATACTACTTTTTGAGGACAGAGTTTCCTTGATTTCGTCGGTTTCATCTGTAGAAAATTCAATACGGGTAACTTCAACTTTAGGGCTGGTCTTCCAATTATTATTTTCTTCTTCTGAATTAATGCTGGTATTGGCACTCACAGACGATGGTTTTCCATTTTCATTAATAGAAATGTAATTCTGACTAAAACTTTTACTTTTCTTAAAAGAAGGATCGTCGAATAGAGAATTTAGAATTTCGCCATCGGTAATTAGGATAGAACCGTCTTTTCCGCGGGAACCATAAAGCGCGGTAGATTTAACTCCGGTTAGAACAGTTATAGGTCCGTTTAATTTAATATACTTTCCTTTAAGAGCTGAGGTTTGCACCGGTTTTCCATCGATGATGTACAATGGATTCTCTCCAATTTCTCTAAATTGTTGCTGAATATCCATCGTTGAGGTCACTGTCTTATCAACTACAGCTTCCTCAAGAGTTCTATAACCCATACTACCGTCCTTATTTAGAAAAACTTCAAAAGGTTTGATTCCAGAACTGCTTGCCTGATTATAGTTTCTGGTAATTCCTTTAACCGGATTTGTGAGTGAAGAATTGATACTTGTAATGTTTCCATCATTATACTTGACGTTAGTGAACTTGAGTACAATTCCCTCATCCTCAAAAAAGCTTCCTAATTTATCTAAGCTTTCTTCCGTAGTTCTAGGTCCTATTTTAATTGATTTTCCAACTTCCTGAGAGCGACTTACATCTACTGGGGATGAAATTTCAACATCAAGAATACTGGCTTCTGTCTTTACATTAAAAAGTAGCATGAAAGCAAGAAGTAAAGGCATTACCAGGCTTAACTTCCATGTTGGATTGCTTGTTGATGACTTTCTGTTTAACATAAGAATTCGTTTTTTGATAAATGATTGATAAAAATGATTAGTAAGAGCTGGTTTTAGATCGGCAATGGAAACTTTAACCAGTGCTTTCTGGTATTCCTTGATTTCAGAACTATTTCTTACCGTCTCACGGTCTGCGATAAATTCCAGGTTTTCCTCTATAGTTTTTTTGTAAAGCCAGGTAAAAGGATTGAACCAAAGAACGCAGCTCACCAAGTTGGCTAAAAGAATATCAAAGGAATGCACTTGTCGCGCATGAACTCGTTCATGATCAAGAATCAGCTCAAGATCTTTGTGAGAATGTTTTTCCGGATTAAATATGATAAAATTGAAAAATGAGAATGGTAACTGATTTTCTGAGGTTTCTAGATATTTCAATCCAGAAATATTTCTGAAACTATTTGAAACTAGAATATTGAAAACTGAAAATAGCTGTATCGAAAGTCGTAAAAGGAAAAAACCGGTTATGATAAGGTATGAAATAGCAGCTATTTGCCACCAATCAATAGTATTTTCGACAGGAGCAAGAGAAACTTCAGAAGAATCCATTATAAATTCAAATGGCTTTGAACTTGCCTGTATATATACTTTTTTAGTGAAATAAATCGCCGGAAGAATACCCGAAATTATCAGTCCGCCAAGCAAGAATTTTCTATTCAGCTGAAAAGAAGTTTCTTTTTTTAGCAACAAAAGGTAGCTTAGGTAAAAGATGGAGAGTAGACCAGAAGCTTTGAGAAGATATATTAAAAAATTTTCCATTATTTCTTTTCTTTTTCGATGATGTCCAGAATTTCTCTAAGTTCTTCGGCACTAATTTTTTCTTCTTTCGCGAAATAGGAAACTACGTTCTTGAAAGAATTATCAAAAAATCTTTTAGTCGCCATGTTCATGAACTGCTTCCTGTATTTTTCTTTGCTCACAATCGGGAAATACTGATGGGTTTTCCCAAACGCTTTATGAGAAACATAACCTTTCTCCTCCAGATTTCTAATTATGGTAGAAACGGTATTGTAATGCAATTTCTGATCCTGAAGCTCGGGCAATACTTCTTTTACGAAAGCTTTTTCCAGGTCCCAGAGAACTCTCATGATCTCTTCTTCCTTGTTAGTTAATTTCTCCATCAGATTTTAAAAAAATGTTGATTCTGTTTTCAAATGTAACGAAAAAAATAGTTTCAAAACTAAAAAAGTAGTTGTTTTTTCAATTATGTCTTTTTAAAAGCATTTCCGCTATCTTCGCAAAAAACGTTTTATGAGCATTGTATATTTACTAATAGGCTTTGTTTTACTGATAATAGGAGGGGAGTTCCTGGTTCGTTCTTCAGTAGCGCTTTCTTTGAAATTAAATATTTCAAGAATGGTAATTGGTCTTACGGTAGTATCTTTTGCCACTTCTGCTCCGGAATTGCTCGTAAGTTTACAGGCCGCGATTGATGGATTTTCGGATATTTCCCTGGGAAATGTGATCGGATCTAATATAGCCAATATCGGTCTTGTACTTGGCTTGACCGCGATGGTTTCACCTTTGCTGGTAGACCGGGATTTTTATAGAATCAACTGGCCGGTAATGATGATTTTTTCCATTGCTCTTTATTTTTTCCTGATGAGCAATAACGAATTATCCAGGATTGAAGGCGGAATTTTACTATTGGGACTTGTAGGTTATTTGATACTTCTCATAAAGCGTTCTAGAAGAAAAGATAAAGTAGTTGTAGAAGAGGTTGATGAATCTCTGCGTGATGTTCGCGGGTTCAAAATGACAATTTGGTTGCTAATTGGGATGTTTGCACTTTGGGGCGGATCTGAACTACTGGTAAAAGGAGCCGTGGATCTGGCGACCCAATTGGGAGTGAGTGAACGCATTGTTTCGGTAACCGTTATAGCAGTAGGGACAAGCGTTCCTGAACTTGCAGCCTCTTTAATCGCAGCGATGAAAAAAGAAAAGGCAATGTCACTGGGGAATCTTATTGGCTCCAATATCTTTAATATTGCATCCGTACTCGGGTTGACAGCATTAATAAAACCCGTTGTAGTTCAATCTTCGGAAGTTCTTACCAATGATATGGTTTGGATGCTGGGAATAGCTTTTATTTTGTTACCATTATTGATGATCCCTAAAATGTCTGAAATGGGCAGGAAAGAAGGTTTTGCCTTAATTGCTGGTTATTCGGTATTTATTTTACTAACCATTATATAACAAAAAAGCCATCCGTAAAAGATGGCTTGATTTTTCTTTTTCAATTTATTTTTAAGCGCTGACCGCTGCATCAACAGATTCCACTGTTTTAATGATTCTGGCGGCTACCTTGTACGGATCTGCGTTAGAAGCAGGTCTTCTGTCTTCCAGCCATCCTTTATATCCTTTCTCTACGGTGATGATCGGAATTCTGATTGAAGCTCCACGATCTGATACTCCGTAGCTGAAATCGTCTATAGAAGCGGTTTCATGTTTACCGGTAAGACGCTGATCATTGTACTCACCGTAAACTTCTATGTGTTCTCTAGTTACAGGTCTGAAAGCTTCACAAACCTGGTCATAAACTTCTTTTGAACCGGCAGTTCTTAATAGCGTATTAGAAAAGTTACAATGCATACCGGAACCATTCCAGTCTCCTTTTACAGGTTTAGGGTGGTATTCGATATAGCAACCGTATTTTTCAGTAAGTCTGTCTAATAAGTATCGTGCAACCCATACTTCATCTCCTGCTTTCTTTCCTCCCTTGGCAAAAACCTGGAATTCCCATTGTCCGCTAGCAACTTCCTGGTTAATCCCTTCAAAATTGATTCCTGCTTCTAGGCAAAGATCTGCATGCTCTTCCACAAGATCTCTTCCGTGCGTATTTCTACCACCAACAGAGCAGTAATACATTCCCTGTGGTCCTGGGTAACCTCCCATTGGGAAGCCTAAAGGAAGTTGAGTTTTAGTATCCATAATAAAGTATTCCTGTTCAAAACCGAACCAGAAATCCTCATCTTCATCATCGATGGTTGCTCTGGAATTGGTTTCATGCGGACTTCCGTCTGGATTTAAAACCTCAGACATTACCAGGTATCCGTTCTTGCGAGCCGGATCTGGATAAATTGCCACCGGTTTTAAAAGACAATCTGAAGATCCGCCTTCAGCTTGTTTTGTAGAGGAACCATCAAAAGACCAGATTGGACAATCCTTAAGCTTTCCGCTAAAGTCTTCCTCAATTTTAGTCTTACTACGCATATTTTGGGTAGGATAATATCCATCCAACCAGATGTACTCAAGTTTTGCCTTGTTGCTCATAATAAAAGAATATTTTAATTGGATAATAAAGCATCAAAAATATTAATTAAATCTTAAACCCCTTTTATAGCGGGGTGTCAAAAATTAAAATGAAGTTAATTTTTACGTACACCCTATTTTTTTAGGGGTAAAAATTCAATTTTAGCATTTTTTAAGGTTTAAATCTTCAAATTTTCAATGCATAAATCTTATATTCGCAACTTCAAGTCGGTTAATTATATGATTTTCGGCTTTTTACATTTAAAAATGTATTTTTAAAAGAAAAACACAACTCAAATATTTAATATGTCAACTTTACGATTTCAAGCTTTAAAAGAAACTTTAAACCGCAAGGCTGTTAAGGTCGAAGAACCTGCCAGAAGATCCGAAATTTTCTCTAGTAACGTTTTTAATGAAACTGTGATGAGACAGTTTCTTACTAAGGAAGCATTCGAAAATGTGACGGAAGCAATGCGTACGGGAAAGAAAATTGACCGTAACGTTGCAGATCATATTTCTACAGGAATGAAAGAATGGGCGATCTCTAAAGGAGTAACGCACTACACTCACTGGTTTCAGCCGTTAACCGGGGCAACTGCAGAAAAGCACGATTCATTCTTCGAACCTCTTGGAGAAGGTCTTGCCATTGAAAAATTTGGTGGAGGTCAGCTAGTTCAGCAGGAACCTGATGCATCAAGTTTTCCGAATGGAGGTATTAGAAATACTTTTGAAGCTCGTGGTTATACTGCATGGGATCCAACTTCTCCAGCATTTATTTGGGGAACTACTCTATGTATTCCAACCGTATTTGTTGCTTACACAGGGGAAGCACTTGATAATAAAACACCATTACTAAGAGCTCTTCAGGCAGTGGATAATGCCGCTACAAATGTTGCTAAATATTTTGATAAAAATGTAAAGAAAGTAAATGCAACTCTTGGATGGGAGCAGGAATACTTTCTAATAGATTCAGCTCTTGTTGCTTCAAGACCTGATATTACGTTAACCGGTAGAACTTTACTGGGACATTCTCCAGCAAAAGGGCAGCAGTTAGATGATCACTATTTTGGATCTATCCCTTCAAGAGCAATTGCTTTTATGATGGATCTGGAGATCGAATGTATGAAATTAGGTATTCCGGTTAAAACTCGTCACAACGAGGTTGCGCCTAACCAGTTTGAGCTTGCCCCAATTTTTGAAGAGGCTAACCTTGCTGTAGATCACAACTCATTGATCATGGATGTGATGAAGAAAGTTGGTGAAAGACATAATCTTGCTGTGTTAATGCACGAAAAACCATTCGCCGGAATAAATGGTAGTGGTAAACATAACAACTGGTCACTGGCTACAGATACCGGAACGAACTTATTGTCTCCAGGTTCTACGCCTATGAAGAACCTTCAGTTCTTGACTTTCTTCGTGAATACCATCAAAGCTGTATATGACAATGAAGAATTATTAAGAGCTGCTATTGCCAGCGCTTCCAACGACCACCGTTTAGGTGCGAACGAAGCTCCACCAGCAATACTTTCAGTTTTTATTGGTTCACAGCTAACCAAAGTTCTTGACGAACTTGAAAAAGTAACTGACGGGAAACTTTCTCCTCAAGAGAAAACTGACCTCAAATTAAATGTAGTTGGTAAAATTCCTGAAATTTTACTTGACAACACAGATAGAAACAGAACTTCTCCATTCGCATTTACAGGAAACAAATTCGAATTCCGTGCAGTAGGTTCACTTGCCAACTGTGCAGGAGCAATGACTGTATTGAACAGTATCGTTGCCAAGCAGCTTAAAGACTTTAAAGTTGAAGTTGATAAGTTGATCAAGGATAAGAAAATGAAGAAGGACGATGCTATTTTCAATATTTTGAGAGAATACATCAAGAAGTCCAAGAAAATTCGTTTTGAAGGAGACGGATATGGTGAAGCATGGGAAAAAGAAGCTAAAAAACGTGGTTTAAGTAATAACAGAACTACTCCACAGGCCCTTAAAGCTCAGGTAAGCAAAAAAACCATCGCTCTTTACAAGGAACTAGAGGTGATGAACGAGACTGAGATTGAAGCTCGTCACGAAATTGAATTGGAAGAGTATGCGATGAGAATCCAGATCGAAGGTCGTATCCTTGGAGATATTGCCAGAAATCATGTGATTCCAACGTCCATACGTTACCAGAATATTCTAATTAAGAATGTAACTGGTCTTAAGTCTATTTATGGAGATGAGTATACTAGACATGCAAAAGAGCAATTAGAGATCATTGAAAGTATTTCTGCTCACATTGCCAGCATTAATTCTAATGTAAATGCAATGATCGAAGCCAGAAAAGTTGCAAATAAGATCGAGGATGCAGAGAAAAGAGCATTCGCTTATTGTGACGATGTAAAACCTTTCTTTGAAGAGATAAGATATCATTGTGATAAACTTGAGTTACTGGTTGATGACGAACTTTGGCCACTTACCAAGTACAGAGAAATGTTATTTACAAAATAATTCTGTTAAACTGAATTATCTAAAGCCACGCCTGCAAGCGTGGCTTTTTTATTTAAAATCTGAGGATTATTTACCAGAACTGTCTAAACTAATTATCTTTGAAATCTCTAAGCAAATGTCATGAGTAAAGAAGTAAGTAAGCGATATTCAGGAAGAGGTGTTAGCGCCGGAAAAGAGGATGTGCATAATGCTATCAAAAACGTAGATAAAGGTCTGTTTCCAAAGGCTTTCTGCAAGATCGTTCCAGATTACCTTACCGGAAGTGAAGATCATTGTTTGATCATGCATGCTGATGGCGCCGGAACCAAATCGTCGCTCGCTTACATGTACTGGAAAGAAACCGGAGATATTTCGGTCTGGAAAGGGATCGCTCAGGATGCGCTAATTATGAATATCGACGATCTTCTTTGTGTTGGAGCCACAAATAACATTTTACTTTCTTCTACGATTGGAAGGAATAAGAATTTGATACCCGGAGAAGTGATCTCAGCGATCATTAATGGAACCGAGGAATTGATTTCAGAATTAAAGGAATTTGGCGTTAAAATTCATTCGACTGGTGGTGAAACTGCAGATGTCGGGGATTTGGTAAGAACCATCATTGTTGATTCTACGGTTACTGCAAGGATGAAAAAATCTGAGGTGATTGATAATGCAAATATCAAACCTGGAAATGTGATCGTAGGGCTGGCCTCTTTTGGACAGGCAACTTATGAAAAGGAATATAATGGTGGAATGGGTAGTAACGGACTTACTTCCGCGAGACACGATGTTTTCTCCAAAGTTCTTGTTGAAAAGTTCCCGGAAAGTTTTGATAGCTCAATCCCAGATGAACTCGTTTACTCCGGAACTAAAGAATTAACCGATGAGGTAGAAAATAGTCCGATTGACGCCGGGAAACTGGTACTATCGCCAACCAGAACTTATGCCCCAATTATAAAAAAGATTTTGAAAGATATCGGAAATGATAAAATTGATGGGATGGTTCACTGCAGTGGAGGTGCGCAGACCAAAATTCTTCATTTCATAGATGAAAATCACATTATTAAAAACGATCTTTTCGACACTCCGCCACTTTTCAAACTGATCCAGCAGGAAAGTAAAACCGACTGGAAAGAAATGTACCAGGTTTTTAATATGGGACATCGTATGGAGCTTTATGTAGACGAAGCTGTCGCAGATCAAATTATTGAAATTTCAAAATCCTTTAATGTGGATGCTAAAATTATTGGCAGGGTGGAAGCTTCAGAATCTAAAAAGCTTACCATCAAAAGTGAACATGGAAGTTTTGAATACCGTTAATCATAATTTTTAATTTGCTTTCTTTATTCATGGATTTTAAGTTTTTTTGGAAAATATCATCTAATCAGTAGATTATACTAATTCATCAATGAAAATCTGGCTAGCCCTAATCACGGGAATTCTTATCGCTGCCAATTTCCTGGCTATCTATTTTTTAGATCCCGTTACAGAAAGGTGGTTCAGATTTGGCGCGACTACAATTTTCTTTCTATTTTATATTTTCAAATTCTTTAAAAACTATAAACTACTGGCGATTTTTATATTGCTGGTGCTCTGTGATGGCTTATTGGTTTATTACGAGATACCGCTCGTTAAAAATATCGTCTATGCGGTTCGAATTCTGGCTTATATAAATTTAATTTTATTGGTAATTCCAAAGCTTTCAAAACTGAAATTCAGCCCGGTTACTATTCTTATTGGGGGATTTATTCTAGCTATAGACCTATACGTTCTTCATGAGATGGCAGAATCACTTCCAGGTAAGGACCAAAATGTGATATTTACGACTCTCTTCTATCTTTTAGGAATACTTTCTCTGGCTATCGCTGCAGTTTCCCTTTCTTATTTCAACCGGTATGCCAATAGGAAAGGCCTTTACCTGGTTATCGTTTCCCTTGCCTTCGTGCTTTCTGATATATTCTATTATAACGCCTATTATTTGGGTTTTAAAGAATTCTTCTATTTAGACCGATTGGTAAATATTCTTGGGGTCGCATTTTTGCTTGCGTTCGCTATTAGATCAAAGAGATCTGAGGAAGCTTCAGAATTAAAGTAAAAAAGTTTAAATTTTTTCGGATTTTTTGAAAACCGATGCTGTCATTTTTACGTAAGTCTCGTTGATCAACCAAATCGACATGTTACCAAAATCTATTATTTCAGCCATTGTGCTGATACTTCTTATTGCCAACCTTTATATTATATATGAATATGATCAGGAATTAAGCAGGTGGGCGCGTTTGATTAGCACAGGAATTTTCCTGCTCATTTTGCTTTGGCGCAAAACATACGGTAAGAGAATGTTGAGCGCATTTTTCTGTCTGTTAATTTCTGATCTTTTATTATTTTATTACGAGAACCCGATTGCAAATACCGCTACTTTCTTAATGCGGATTTCAGCATATACCTTACTGGTGCTCGTTGTGGTTCCTGAACTTAAAAATCTTAAGACGAACCTCTTTCAGAAATTACTCTTTGTGGTGGTATTTTTTCTGAACCTTGGAATGCTCTATATGTTGGTTGGAATGGTTCCGGGACAATACGTTTACCCGGGACTCGATATACTGTTCTATATTTATGGAATTTCTATGATCGCTATGGTGATCGCAGCTATTTCCTACAGTAATCGATATTCAGACAGAACTTCATTTTATTTTACTGCGGCAACCCTTTGCCTAGTATTTTCAGATATTACTTCTTTTATAGGCTATTATCTTCAGTTTTATGAGTTTTATTTTCCCGATAGATTTTTCTATATTCTCGGAATTGCAGGACTTGTGAAATTTACTTCTTTTGCCCGAAGTCATGAGGCCGTGGCAGAAATGGAAAGCCTTTAAAGCTTTCTCTGAAATTTCAGGCAAATTATCGTAAATTTGCTTTCCTAAATTCAGTAGTAATATATGATTGATAGACTTAATATCGTAAAGCAGCGGTTTGATGAGGTGAACGATTTGATTATCCAGCCGGATGTGATTTCAGACCAGAAGCGGTATATTGAATTAAATAAAGAGTACAAAGATCTTAGGGCTTTGATGGATGAACGTGAGAAATACATCAGCCTTACCGATAATATCCAAGAAGCCGAAGAAATAATTTCAGACGGAAGCGATCCTGAAATGACTGAAATGGCAAAACTTCAGTTAGATGAGGCTAAAGGTCAGCTTCCTGAACTGGAAGAAAAGATCAGGATGATGCTTATTCCTAAAGATCCTGAAGACGGTAAAAACGTGGTGATGGAAATTCGTGCGGGAACCGGTGGTGATGAAGCCAGTATTTTTGCGGGTGACCTTTATCGTATGTATACGAAATATGTGGAAAGCCGTGGCTGGAGCCATAATATTGTTGACTTTAGTGAAGGGACTAGTGGTGGATTCAAGGAAATGATCTTTGAAGTTTCCGGAGAAGACGTTTACGGAACTATGAAATTTGAAGCCGGTGTTCACCGTGTGCAAAGAGTTCCTCAAACTGAAACGCAGGGTCGCGTGCATACTTCAGCGGCAACCGTTATGGTTTTACCGGAAGCAGAAGAATTTGATGTGGAAATTGATCCGAAAGATGTAAGAATTGATTATTTCTGTTCTTCAGGACCAGGAGGTCAGTCAGTAAATACAACCTATTCAGCCGTGCGTTTAACTCACGAACCAACAGGTTTGGTGGCTCAATGTCAGGATCAGAAATCTCAGCATAAAAACAAGGAAAAAGCATTCCGTGTACTTAGATCCAGACTTTACGAAATGGAGCTTGCCAAGAAAATGGAGGCAGATGCTGCTAAAAGAAATTCGATGGTTTCCAGTGGTGACCGTAGTGCGAAGATCAGGACTTACAATTATGCTCAGAGTAGGGTAACAGATCACCGAATCAACCTTACTTTATACGATCTTTCAAATATTATCAATGGTGATATTCAGAAGATCATAGATGAGCTGCAATTGGCTGAAAATACTGAAAAGTTGAAAGAGAACTCTGATATTCTATAAACTCGAAAACGGAAATATTTTATGACTTCACAGGAACTGACGGAGCAGATCTTTAAAAAGAAATCATTTTTATGTGTAGGTTTGGATACCGATCTTGAAAGGATCCCGACTTATTTACTATCCGAAAAAGATCCTGTGTTCAGTTTCAATAAGGCAATCATAGACGCCACGCATGAATATTGTGTGGCCTATAAGCCAAATATCGCTTTCTATGAGGCGTTAGGTGTTTCCGGATGGAAGTCGCTCAAAAAGACCATAGAATACCTTCATTCTGAATATCCAGATCTTTACACCATCGCAGATGCTAAAAGAGGTGATATTGGAAATACTTCAAGGATGTATGCAAAGGCCTTTTTTGATGACCTTGGCTTTGATTCGGTAACCGTAGCTCCTTATATGGGGAAGGATTCTGTGGAACCTTTTTTAGAGTTTACAAATAAGCATACAATTTTACTTGCACTAACTTCAAATGAAGGCGCTTTCGATTTTCAGACATTGAAAACGGGAGATGAAGATCTTTACAAAAACGTGATCAAAACTTCCAAAGATTGGAATAATTCAGAAAACCTAATGTATGTAGTTGGTGCTACAAAAGCCGAATATCTTGCCGATATCAGGAAGATCATTCCGGAAAATTTTCTGCTCGTTCCCGGTGTTGGAGCTCAGGGAGGAAGTCTGGAAGAAGTTTGTAAATATGGAATGACCAAAAATGTTGGTCTGCTGGTAAACTCATCCAGAAAGATCATTTACGCTTCAGATTCCTCAAATTTTGCTGAAATTGCCGCCGCTAAAGCTGAAGCTATTCAGAACCAGATGGCTTCTGAATTAGAACGATTGTAAAAGAGCTTTATGGAAATCAGGGATCAATTAGGTAGAAAAATTAAACTTGATAAGATTCCGAAGAGAATAATATCGCTGGTGCCGAGTCAAACCGAACTTCTTGTTGATCTTGGACTTGAAGAATCTATTGTGGGGATCACCCATTTCTGTGTACATCCAGAACATTTGAAAAGCATTAAAACAACCCTTGGTGGAACTAAAAAGGTTAATATCCGTAAGGTGAAAGACCTTAATCCTGATATTATTTTATGCAATAAAGAAGAAAATATCAGGGAAATGGTGGAAGAAATGGAAAAGATCGCTCCTGTTCATTTAACCGATATTTCAAACCTGGAAGATGTATATGAAATGATGCAACAATATGGTGAGATCTTTGACAAAGTGGAATTAGCGCAAACGATGATCGCATCAATCCAAAAAAAGACTGAAAGTCTGACTGAAATTGTACAGAATTCGAAACGAAGAAGGGTAGCTTATTTTATATGGAACAAACCATTAATGGTGGCAGGACAGAATACCTTTATCAACTATATACTAGAATTGAATAATTTTGAGAATGTAGTTAAGACCAGTAGATATCCAGAAATCAGTCTGAAGGAATTAAATGATTTGGATGTTGATCTTTGTATGTTGTCTTCGGAGCCTTTTCCATTTGAAGAAAAACATAAACCTGAATTTATGCAATGGGTAAAGGATGTAAAAATAGTAGATGGAGAATTTTTCAGCTGGTACGGCAGCCGTTTACTTAAAGCAATGGATTATTTTAAGCAGTTTCATTCCTAGATTCTACAAGACTGCAATTCATTCTTCTTAATTCAGCAAGAATCTTTCTTGCCCTTAAATTAATCTGATCGCTTTTCTCTTTATCTATCAAAGCAGTTTTATAAGCTCTTTGCATTAGTCTCGAGTACTTTTCGCATAATCGCTCTTCCCTGCTTTTATTTTCAAATATTCTAAACATATAATCTAATTCTAATCTCACTTCATTTATCAAATTACCTCTCAACAAAACTACACAGGAAGGTGCGTATATAATGATAACGTGTAGTTAAGTTTGTTCTAAATTCGAATAAGAATCAGATAAAAACTGTTAAAATATTATGGAATGTAAGAAAAAGCCTATCTATCCTGCAACGCAAATACCTTTCGTAAAAGGTCGGTAGTTCTGGCGGCAAGTGAATTTCTAATGTCTTTTTCTTCCTTGGCGATCATTAAAAATACTCCATTAAGAGCTTCATTGGTTACATAATCCGGAAGATCTGGATTCACGTTCGAAGTAATAGGTAATGAATTATATTTCTGAATAATATTTGCCCAAACTTGTGTAGCTCCAACCTTATCCAGAGAATTACTGATTATAGGATTGAATCGATTATATAATTCTTGTTCTGTTTTCCCATTCAAATAAATGGTGGCAGCATCATCGGGACCTAGCAGGATGTTTCTAGCATCGGCAAAAGTAATTTGAGTCACTGCATTGGCAAAAACAGGAATGGCTTCACTCACAGCATCTTCAGCGGCGCGATTTAATACTTTCAAACCTTCATCAGCGAGAGCGTCAAGCCCTACATCTCTTAGAGTTTTATCAACTTTTTGTAACTCAGGAGGTAATCCAATTCTAACCAGTTCATTTCGAAAAAAGCCATCTTCTTTTGCCAGGCTGGTCACTTCCTTATCGATACCAAATTGTAAAGCCTGTTTCAAACCTGAATTTATTTCAGAATCAGTCACGCCATATTCCTGTGGCAATTGAGACGCGATTTGCTGCAATTCTGCGCATGAGGAAAAAATTAAAATTAGAGATAGAGCGATTAACTTTTTCATAGTGTGATTTTGAATCAAATATAAACCCTTAATTTTTAAAGAGCCATTGCCGCAAGTCATAAAATAGAATTGTATAGAAAATGGTGTTTATTTTACTCAGATAAAGCCCATGATATTTTTTGTTTTCTCTAAGATATTAAAATCTCTTTTTCATTGCGATTTTCGTAAATTGCAGGTCCAAATTTCAGACTCTATTAAAAATGGAACAACAAACTCCCTATAAACCTAAAAATAAAATAAGAATTGTAACTGCCGCTTCACTTTTTGACGGGCATGATGCAGCAATTAATATTATGCGCCGTATCATCCAGGCTACTGGTGTTGAGGTGATCCATTTAGGACACGATCGAAGTGTGGAAGAAGTAGTGAATTGTGCTATTCAGGAAGATGCGCAGGCTATTGCGATGACTTCTTACCAGGGAGGTCATACTGAATATTTTAAGTATATGTATGATCTTTTGAATGAAAAAGAGGCAGGACATATTAAGATCTTCGGAGGCGGAGGAGGAGTGATCCTACCGGATGAGATCAAGGAATTGATGGATTACGGCATAGACAGGATCTACTCTCCAGATGATGGTAGAGAAATGGGATTGCAAGGGATGATCAATGATATGATCAAAAGAGTGGATAATGAAGTTCCAGATCTGAAGAATTCAGATAACGTTGATAAAAACCTAAAGGCTAAGGATGTAAATACGATTTCAAGATTGATTTCTCTTGCCGAAAACAGGCATGATGAATTCAAAAAATATTTTGATTCAGATCTCATAAAAGATAATAAAACTCCGGTTTTAGGGATCACCGGAACTGGAGGTTCAGGTAAATCTAGTCTAGTAGATGAACTTGTTCGCAGGTTTTTAATGGATTTTCCAGATAAGCATATCGGAATTATTTCCGTAGATCCTTCCAAGAAAAAAACGGGTGGAGCTTTGCTAGGAGATAGAATTCGCATGAATTCCATAAATCATGAACGCGTGTACATGCGTTCCCTGGCAACTAGACAGGCGAATTTGGCGTTGTCTAAATATGTCGCAGAAGCTGTAGATGTTTTAAAAGCTTCCGAATATGACCTTATCATTCTGGAAACTTCAGGAATCGGGCAGAGTGATACTGAAATTTTAGATCATTCAGATGTTTCATTATATGTGATGACGCCGGAATTTGGTGCGGCAACCCAGCTGGAAAAGATCGATATGCTTGATTTTGCCGATTTGGTAGCGATCAACAAATTCGATAAAAGAGGTGCCCAGGATGCTTTAAGAGATGTAAAAAAACAATACCAGCGCAATCACCAATTATGGCATGCAGATGCTGAAACCCTGCCAGTTTTTGGAACGATCGCTTCCCAATTCAATGATCCGGGAATGAATACGCTCTATAAAAGTATTATGGATGCTGTAGAGGAAAAGACCAAAGCCGGGCTTTCTTCAACTTTCGAGATCTCTGACCAAATGAGCGAGAAGATTTTCGTAATTCCGCCAAAGCGTACACGTTATCTTTCTGAAATTGCCGAAAATAATAGAGGCTATGATGAAAAAGCGAAATCTCAGGTTGAGGTGGCACAAAAATTATATGGGATATATAAAACAATCGAATCCGTTGCAGGAATCAAAACTGAATTCGGAGAAGACCAGACTAAATACTTGGATAAAAATGGAATAGATCAGGAAGAGATCTTTGAAGTGGCTGAAGATTCTCAAAACGATTTTCTGAAATTACTTTTTGCTGAATTCGATAAAACCAAAATGGATCTTGATCCATATAATTGGGAAATGATTCTTGCATGGAATGAAAAGGTTACGAAATACAGAGAGCCTATTTATAGCTTTAAGGTGAGAGATAAGGAAATAAAAATAGAGACACATACAGAATCTCTTTCTCACACGCAGATTCCTAAAGTAGCGTTGCCAAAATATAAAGCTTGGGGCGATATTCTGGGCTGGTGTCTTCAGGAGAATGTTCCGGGAGAATTTCCTTACACTGCGGGGCTTTACCCATTTAAAAGAACGGGTGAAGATCCTACACGAATGTTTGCGGGTGAAGGTGGACCTGAAAGAACCAACAGACGTTTTCATTATGTAAGTCAGGGGCTTCCTGCCAAACGTTTATCTACGGCTTTTGATTCTGTAACCCTTTACGGAAATGATCCTGATCACAGACCAGATATTTACGGTAAAATTGGTAATTCCGGGGTTTCTATTTGTTGTCTGGACGATGCAAAGAAATTGTATTCAGGGTTCGACCTTGCTGATGCGATGACATCGGTGAGTATGACTATAAACGGCCCTGCGCCAATGTTGCTTGGATTCTTTATGAATGCAGCTATCGATCAGAATTGTGAAAAATATATTAGAGAAAATGGTCTCGAGGATAAAGTTGAGGCGAAGCTGAAAGAGCTTTATGATGATAATGGCATAGACCGTCCTTCTTATAAAGGAGAGCTACCGGAAGGAAATGATGGGCTTGGATTGATGCTTTTAGGTTTGACAGGAGATCAAATTCTGCCGGAGGATGTATATGAAAAAATTAAAGCTGAAACTATCAGCGTAGTTCGAGGAACTGTTCAGGCAGATATTCTGAAGGAAGATCAGGCACAGAACACCTGTATTTTCTCTACAGAATTCGCCTTAAGATTAATGGGTGACGTTCAGGAATATTTTATTGAAGAGAAAGTGAGAAACTTTTATTCGGTTTCAATTTCAGGTTATCACATTGCGGAAGCCGGTGCAAACCCTATTACCCAGCTAGCATTCACCTTGGCAAATGGATTTACCTATGTAGAATATTATCTAAGTCGAGGAATGGATATCAATAAATTCGGACCGAACTTATCTTTCTTTTTCTCAAATGGGGTAGATCCGGAATATGCCGTTATTGGTCGTGTGGCCAGAAGAATCTGGTCCAAGGCTTTAAAACATAAATACGGCGCTAATTCCCGTGCGCAGATGCTGAAATATCACATTCAGACTTCTGGTAGATCTTTACATGCCCAGGAAATTGATTTTAATGATATCAGAACTACTCTTCAGGCACTGTATGCGATTTATGATAACTGTAATTCATTACATACAAATGCATACGATGAAGCGATTACTACTCCTACGGAAGCTTCTGTAAGAAGAGCTATGGCTATTCAGCTTATTATCAATAAGGAATTAGGGCTGGCGAAAAACGAGAATCCAATCCAGGGATCTTTTATTATTGAAGAACTTACTGATCTTGTGGAAGAAGCAGTATTAACTGAATTTGACAGGATTACTGAAAGAGGTGGTGTTCTTGGAGCAATGGAGACGATGTACCAACGTGGGAAGATCCAGGAAGAAAGCCTTTATTACGAAACCCTAAAGCATAATGGGGATTATCCGATAATTGGAGTAAATACATTCTTAAGTTCAACAGGATCACCAACGGTAACGCCTGGAGAAGTTATTAGAGCTACGGAAGATGAAAAAGAAGCTCAGATAAAAACTCTTCAAACTTTACATAAAGCTAAAGAATCTAAGGCAGAGGCCGCATTGGACCGTATTCAGAAGGCTGCAATAAATAATGAGAATTTATTTGAAGAGCTAATGGAGGCGACTAAGGTTTGTTCTTTAGGCCAGATCACATATGCGTTATTCGAAGTAGGAGGGCAGTACAGAAGAAATATGTAATTTTTAGTATAAGAATTAAAAAAGCCGGTCAATTGACCGGCTTTTTTCGAATTATATTTTTATAGATCTATAAAGTCAATCTCCAGACCCTTTGTAATTTTCTAAATTTCTGAATCTCCTTTCTAAGCAGGCTTACAAATTCCTTTCCATTACTATTGCTCAATTCCAGTCTTTCGCAATTGCGCGATAATCTGTCAATTAGATTCCCGATAGCATTTATATATTGAACCCTTGCCTCCTGAAAAAATTCATTTTCAGCTTTTACAATGTTGGGAATTAATGAATTAGAGTATCTAACAATGTCACCCGTAAAATATACGTGCTTGTCTTCATTCCCTTGTTCATTCAATACTGCAAGATCCGGCACTAAATAATCTGAGATATATTTAGACATCTTCATGATGTCACGAGCCTTTGAATACAAGGCCTGGCGCGGACTATCAGAATTTCTGAAAAAGTATGACATTCTAAAAGCAATTTTCCTCTAAATTACTGTACAAATCGCTTTCTTGTCTTTAAAAAGATTAGGTAATATAATATTTATATTTAAATTTAAAAGAAAATTTATATAATAACTTTAAATGTATCTAGACAAATTGAATTGGGCTATCCTGGATGAACTTCAAAAAAATGCCAGGGCTTCTTTTTCTGAAATTGGTAGAAAAGTAGGTTTGACCTCTCCTGCGGTTGCCGAAAGAGTAAAGAAAATGGAAGATTCAGGAGTTATAAGTTCCTATAAAGTAAACATTTCACATCAAAAAACTGGTTATCAACTTAGAGCTGTAATAACCTTGAGGGCTTTTACCGGTAGATTAAAAGCTTTCCTTGAGACTGTAAAAACCTTTAAGGAAGTAGTCAACTGTTATCGAATTACCGGTAATGAGAATATCATTATGGAAGTGATTTTGCATGACCAGGTTCATCTTGAAAAATTAATTGATCGACTTATTACCTACGGTGAAACAAGAACCCATATTATTTTGTCTAATGTCGTGGAGGACGCCCCGATAAAGCAACGAATAGGGGATTACTAATTATTAAATGCAAATGATTTGTATTCAACATTTTGATTGTCATCCAGCAATTGCAACAATTGTTAAAAATTAAATTTTTATACCCAGAATTTAACATCTGCTTCTCAAACTAAATTGTTTTAGTTAAAATGATTCCAATTGTAATTTTCTTAGGAATATTACGTCTTATCTGTACTTAAATTTGTAAGAAAAGAAAGTTAAACAAGTTATGAAAAGCAAAGCATTATTATTTTTAGTACTCGCATTGATTACAGGAGTTGTAGGATTTACCGGATTATCATTTGACGGTATTGAAGTTATACGAGTAATGTTCCTGATCTTTGCAGATTTACTAGTTATTTCACTTCTAGCTAAGTTATTTTTTCCAGACAAGCCGAAATTGAAATATCAGCCAGTAAACAAATAGAAATTATCAAAAAGACTTATAAAAAGCCTGTTGTTTTTACAACGGGCTTTTTTTATGGAATAATTAATGATGCAATTCCTATATTTAAGCTTATAATCTAAATTATGAAGAAACTGCTATTAACCATATTATCTGTTTTCTTTTTCTCCAACTTCTATGCGCAAGAATATAGAATTACCAAAGGAGGAACTACAGATTCACTTCCCATACCTTATTCTGAAAATAAAACTTATTCGCTTTATGTGCCTTCAGACTATTCTACAGATAAAAAATGGCCGGTAGTCTTCGTTTTTGATACTAAAGGACGAGGCGCTAATACCGCAAACTTATTCCGTACGGCGGCTGAAAATCAAAAATACTTAATCGCATCTTCTAATTTTGATCTGAAATCTCAACCTATAGATAGCATTATCAAAACGGCAACAGCGATGATGAATAGCGTAATCAGCTCATTTCCTGTTAATACAGACCTTGTTTATGCAGCAGGAATGGGTGAAGGTGCCCAGGTTGGTTCAGCATTGCCTTTAGTTTACAGCAAGATGGCTGGAATTATGGCCGTTGGAAATTCTTTTGTTAATCCTGAATATGTGGACAAGAAGAATCCGTATATGTTTATAGGGATTGCGGGAGACAAAGATTATATGGTTTATCAAATGGAAAGCTATTCTAAGTTTTATGAAGATTTAGACTTCCCTTCTGATATCTATTATTTTGATGGTATGGAAAATGAGTGGCCCACTCCTGCAGTAATTTCCAATGCGATGACCGGATTTACTTTGGAAGCCATAAAAAATGGATTAAGGCCTAGAGATGAAGAATTCATTCAGAAATTATATGAAGATGAGATCAGTTTTGTAGAGAGTTTGAGGAGGACCAGGAAGTACTTTGATGCCTTTGAGAAGCTGGAACGAATGGAGGAAAAGTATGAGGGTTTTGGCTATGAAGAGGATATTGAAGAAAGGCTAAAAACGCTCAAAAAAACCGATGGATTTCGCCAGCAGCGCAGAGAATTCCGTCAAGCAATCGATTTTGAAAAAATGCAGCAGGAAGAATATGAATATTTACTGAACAATGATATCATGACCGTAAATTTTCAGAATATAGGTTGGTGGGCTTACCAGGTTGATGAACTGGAAAAGATCAAAGAAGGTTCTAGCGAAGCAAAAACGAATATGGCTTATAGACTTCTAGGTTACCTCGATTTTGTGACCAAACGAGAATTTGATGCGATTCAGAAATCTAAAGCGCCAATCGAAAATAAGATCTTTATTAGTGTTCTCAGAACAGCGATTAACAAAAATGATCCTGAAGCATATTTGAAAATTATTTCTTTGGCAGGTAGCGATGGAGATTATGAAACGGCACTTCTATACCTTGAAGATCTTTTAAAAACAGGGTATTCTGATTTGGAATCTCTCTATAATATAGACGGAGCTCTGGATCTTAGATTTTCGGCGGAATACAATGAACTTATCAAGAAATATCTGGGTGAATCTAAATTTTACAGCGAGCAGAGCGTTGAGAAAAAGGACAATTAGACCTTTTCTTTTCTTAAGAGTGCTTTCAGGATAAGCAATAGAGTGCACCCAACTATTGACAATCCCAACATGGTATACCAGGTGAATTCAAATCCGAAATTATCAATTAGTTGCATACCGCTATTGTGCCCAAAAATGTGGCTTACCGAAAAGGCGATGCTGTAAAGCGCCATATATGAACCTCTTTTTTTTCCATCAGACCTGGTAAGTGCAAAACTGTTTGAAAATGGAAAAGCGATCATTTCACCAATCGTTACCAGTAGCATTCCAATTACTAAAATTCCTACCCAGCCTGTAAGATTAATTGCTAAAAAGCTTAATCCCGTTAGAATCGTTCCTAATATTACATAAGATATCACGGAATAATTTCGATTTTCCATGAATTTTATCAGGGGCATTTCAAATAGAAAAATGGTCAAACCATTCAATCCTAATAAGAGTCCAATTTCAAATTCGCTTAGTAAATGACGTTCCGCATAAAATAGTGGGATTGTTGAAAAATACTGTAGGAAAATAAAACCGAAGATCATCATGGCTAGAATAAAGATGAGGTATAATTTATCGCTCATGGCAGTTTTGGCCTGTATAATAATATCTTCCTTTTCTTCTTTTGCTCGTTTGGGATGCAATAATTTCAATAATAAAATACCTGCAGCCAGGCAGGTTAGTCCGTCTACCCAGAATAGACCACTATAACCGGCAGTAGCGATAATGAATCCGCCAATAGCAGGTCCAGCAGAAAATCCAAGGTTTATTGCAAGTCTAATGAGAGTTACAGATCTGGTTCTGTTCTCCGGTTTGCTGTAAGCGTTAATAGCAACAAATACGGCTGGCCTGAATATATCTGCAACCGTCATTACCAGATAAATACCAATACAAATGGACCAGAAAGTTGAGGGAAATTGCAATAAGACAAATAGAATCGAAGAAAGGATAAGACTCAGTGCCATGGTTCGATAATGGCCAATTTTATCAGTTAGTTTTCCTCCAAGCCATGATCCGGTAACAGATCCAAGGCCAAAAAAAGTTAGTATCCAGCCTGTTTCTTCCAAGCTAAAACCTCGACTTTTAGTGAGGTAAAGAGAAAGGAAAGGAATAACCATGGTACCCGCCCTATTAATAAGTGTAATTAATGATAAAAGCCAGATTTCTCTTCTTAATCCTCCAAAGGAGTCAATGTATGATCTGAATAATTTTTGCATGGCTGGTAGTATCCCTCAAAATTAATTTAAATTTTCCCTCTTTTAATTATTAATTTTGGGCTTGTTAAATTTTCAATTATGCCTAGAACGGTTTATTTAGTTTTCAGCTTTGTATTCATTTTTATCAATTCTATCCATGCGCAGGATTCTGATCTTATCCAGGATGCGGAAGCTTTTCAAAAAAAGTTGAATGAAGAATATGCAAATCCGGAGGAATCACCATTGGAACCTGAAGATCTTGAGGAATTCGAAGGGCTAGATTTTTTTGAAATTGATCAGGAATACATTGTGAAAGCTGAATTTGTGAGAACTCCTTCAGAGTCGCCTTTCAGAATGAAAACAAGTACAAACAGAGAGCCTGTTTATGTGAAATATGGTGAATTATATTTCAACATCAAGGGGAAAGATTTTAAGCTTAATTTATACCAAAACCAGGAATTAACACAGGATCCTGAATATTTCGATTATTTATTCCTTCCATTTACAGATCTTACGAATGGAAAAAGTACTTACGGGGGAGGGAGATACGTAGATTTCAGAATTCCGGAATCTAATGAGGTCATCCTGGATTTCAATAAATCATATAATCCTTATTGTGCCTACAGTGGCAGGTATTCCTGTCCCATTCCGCCCAAAGAAAACGATCTGGAAATTGAAATACCTGCCGGCGTTAAGGCATTTAAAAAACATTAGTTAAAAGGCGTAAATGGCAGCAATTACGAAAGATGAAAGATTGTCTGTAGTTTGAAGATCCTGGTCTAGAAATACTTTTTCTGAAATGCTGTCTAATCTCAATTCCGGCTTGATAATTAAGCCTCCTACTGTATAACTTCCGGTTAGCGTGAAGTCTAAAGATCTAACATCGGCGCCATAAACGGGTCCGCCTTCTTCCAATTCTTTAAAATACTCCGCTCTTAATCCTAAACCGAAACTATCTGAGAGTGCCAGTTGTGGATATAGCGCTGCACCATAAAAACCAAAACCGTCTGTATCCTGATAAGTTCCATTGAATCCAAGATAAAAAGTTTCAGTAAGGTCCCAACCTGTAGTTAGATCTATCTGGAATAAAGCTTCATCAGAAAGAGATTGTTCTCCGTAAATCAAATTAAGATAAGCACTTCCGGAAGCATTTGAATAGCCTAACTGCGCACCCAGTGAATATTTTCCTATGGGATTGAATTCAGTGTAATCTGTTGGATTCATAACCGCCAGCATTCCTGTCCAGTTATCGTCAAAGCTAAAATCTGCTTTTAAACCAGTGTGAGAAAAGGGTCCGTAAGAAAACATATAAGACGTGGAATAATTGAAATTCGCCACGGGAGAGATCACTTCATATCCTAGGAAGGTATTCCAATTTCCTAAGGTAAATTTTAATGCATCATTCACTTTGTAATAAGCATAAAGCTGGTTGACTACATTTGTGGAGGGTGCTGAAAGAAAAACGGCATCTTCACCGCGAGGTCCGAAAACGAGATCTGCTACGAAACCTACTTTATCTCCCTCATATCCAAGAATTACATTGGCCATCCCAATAGCAAAACCAGGATCATTAGCAAATGAGGTTGCTGGGGCGGCGGGAGTAAATTCAGCTTCATCTCCGCCTACAATTTCGCGCGATTTGTTTAAACCGTTGAAATTAGTTCTGAAATAGGCATCTGTACTACCGCTGATAGTGAATTTTGGGGTTTCTTCTTCTTCCTGTGCAGACAGTACAGAAGTTGTGAATGCAACAGGCAGTAAAAGGAGAAATTTTACTAATTTTGAAGGCGTAATTACTTTCATAATAATATGGATTAATTATTTGATTAACTAATAGTTTAGTGACTCGGTTGATCTGGAATTGATCATGAATTTGAAGTGATTATTTATAAGGAGCGTTTGGAGGAACGCTCCTTTTTTATTTAGCCAGCTTCAGTTTATTGTTGTTTTAACCCGAAATCAGGATAGGCATCCATTCCGTGTTCATGAATATCAAGGCCTTCAGTCTCTTCCTTGGCTGATACTCTTATTCCAATGGTGACTTTCAGGACGTAAAAGATGATGAATGATCCCACGATACATATGGCAGCATAACAACCTATACCAATAAGTTGCGTGATGAATTGGTCAAATCCGGCAAGGTTTCCGAAGATTCCCACGGCTAAAGTTCCCCAGATTCCGCAGATTAAGTGAACTGCTACCGCTCCAACCGGATCATCCAGTCTTATCTTGTCAATTAGTGCAACTCCAAGAACGATGATCACTCCGGCAATGGCACCGATTAAAATAGCATCTGTTGGAGACATCTGGTCTGCACCTGCAGTAATTCCAACAAGTCCACCTAGAATTCCATTCAAAAACATGGTGATATCATAATTCTTATAAAGAATAGTGGAGAATATGAATGAAGCAACACCACCGGCAGCAGCGGCCAGACATGTGGTTACCAGAGTAAGCGAAGTAAGTTCCGGATCTGCAGAAAGTACAGAACCTCCGTTAAACCCAAACCAGCCTAACCAAAGGATAATTACTCCAGCAGTAGCGAAAGGCATATTGTGTCCCGGGAATGCTCCTATTTTTCCATCCTTGAATTTTCCTATTCTTGCTCCAAGCAACCATATAGCTACTAGTGCAGCCCAGCCACCTACAGAGTGAACAAGTGTAGATCCTGCAAAGTCGTAGAATCCCATTTCATCAAGAAATCCGCCTCCCCATTTCCAGGAGCCGGCGATAGGATAAATGATTCCAACATACAGCACCACGAATATCATGAAGCTGTTCAGCTTAATTCTTTCAGCAACAGCTCCTGAAACGATAGTTGCAGCGGTTGCGGCGAACATCCCCTGAAATAGGAAATCTGTCCAGTAGGTATAACCTTCATTATAAGCAAGATCCAGACTTCCGTCAACCATAGGGCTGCTTAATCCAAAACCAGCGAAACCAAGGTATCCATTAAATTCCCCAGGATACATTAAATTGAATCCAAGCAGGCAATACAATAATAGACCCATGGTTATAATGAACATGTTCTTGAATAATATATTGATGGTATTTTTTTGTCTTGTTAAACCTATTTCTAATAATGCGAAACCGAGGTGCATAAAAAACACCAGTCCGGTACAGATCATCATCCATACGTTATTTACAGTTAATAGTCCTTCCATAATTTCTTAATCGTTAATATGCTTTTACTAATTTATTTTAGGGATTCTCCGCCTTTTTCCTTTGTTCTAATTCTGTAAGCCTCATCAATGGATGAAACAAAGATCTTCCCGTCACCAACCTTACCTGTATAGGCAGACTTAAGTAGGGTCTCTACTGTTTTCTCCACAAATGAATCGGTCACCACTATAGATAGATATCTTCTCTGGATATCTGCGGTGCTGTAGCTAACACCTCTATATACATGACCTACTTTTTCGTTACCTACACCGGTAACGTCCCAGTAACTAAAAAAAGTAACCCCTATGGCATGAAGGGCTTCTTTGGTTTCATCGAATTCAGATTTTCGAATGATTGCTTCAATTTTTTTCATAATTAATTATTAAGAATTGGTTAAATTTATAAAAATAGATGAGTATACCCCCAAAAAAATAGGGGTTGAATATAACTTTTATGATATATAAAATAAATACCCCTAAAAATTTAGGGGTATTTATTTATATCAATAATTATTAAGAATTTGGTATTCTAATTTCTTAGTTATAAGAGCTTTGAAATAAGAACCCCGGCAAGGATTGCCAAAATTCCAAGGATGATACTTCCAAAAAAGTAAACTGAAAAACTTAAGTAGTCTCCAGACTTGATCATCGAGTAGTTTTCAAATGAAAAAGTGGAAAAAGTGGTAAAGCCTCCACAAAAGCCAACTCCCAGTAAAAGGTTTATCGGACTGCTTAAAGAGTTAGATTTAAGTGCCCAGCCGAGAACGATACCAAGAATTAGACTTCCCAGAATATTTACCAGGAGGGTCCCGTAAGGAATAAGGGAAGAAACGTTTAGATATTTACTAATTATAAACCTAAAACTGCTTCCCAGGCCACCCCCAATAAATACCAGAAGAAGATTTTTAATCATCAGTTTCAGCTATTTGTCTTTGCAAAGGGATATATAAAGTGGTTACCCATTCTGCAGGGTTAGCATTATCCTTAGGGCCGGTGATATAAACTTCAAAAGGTTTCGCTTCATCATCTGCCTGTAATCCATTCTTCTGAAGATAAGCATAAGAAGAGTCCCATGCCTCTTTCAGGTTTTCGTAATCCCCTTTTAAGGTAGTCTTCAGGGTTCTTTGATTCGGCATAAACCCTGTTAGAACATTACTTTCAGAAGTTGTGATCACTTCACTTGGAGTAAAATATGCTGCGGAATATATGGCTGTGCCCTGTTCTTCATTCCATTCGTTATAAATAATGAATGGTTTTCCTACTTGTTCAATATTATTTGTGGCCATAAAATTACCAACTTCACTCACCATGCTTTCCATACGTTCACTTACCTGGCTGATCTTACTCGCGGTGGTTATGTACATATAATATCCGCCTCCATGATTAGTTATTCCATCAATATTAATCGTATAACTATTCATTTTTACTTTTAATTCTTCCTGAAGATTATCGAGACCTTTAGCAAACATTGGGCGCATCATTTCAGAGATACTTTCCTCCTGAAAAATAAAAGCCGCTTTCTCCATAAAGCTTTGTTCTCCCATCATGCCCCAGGTAACCAGGGTGCTATCGCCTTGTTGCTCAAATTCCCAGTAAACATCACTAGTAGATTCCCCGAAAGGTGTATTAAAGGTTATTTCCTGCTCCAGGCTGCTGTGCGGATTTGCTTTAATGGTCCTCATTTCTCCATCACCCATCTCTTCACTTTTCCATGAATAAGAAGCGCCTTCACCACTGGTCTTTTTACCATATTCAAGAATCATATCATCTGCTTCTTGAGACCACGGTTCCCAATTTGCCCAGGTTGTATAGTCATTCACTTCATCAAATACCACTTCCTGAGGGGCCTCCATCATTAACTTTTGCTCTACCTGAAATTTGCCGTCTTTGGTGGCAATATAAATTGATGCGCCTATAATAAATATGAGAATTAAAAACAGTAGATATTTGAAGATTTTCATGTTCGGTTACGATTAGGTGATGCTAATATAATTAAATTCAGAAATCAAGAATAGTTGAAAGCCTTTGAAACTAATGGTTAAGCTGAGTTTTTATGAAAAACAGCAGTAATATGAAAATGATAAATCCAATTAGAACATAGAAACTGCCTTTATAATATTTTCTGTGTAAGCGTATATCTTTTCGATAACTGAAAATCATCACTATTATAAATGAAACCAGGAATAGTGCAGCAAAAATTAATTGTCCGGTAGAAAACATTTTGGTTATTTTTATGCAAAGTTAACTTTTTAAAGCTTGAATCAATATGAAGAAAAGAATTGCTGCCGTAAAAGAATTTCATTCGGCATTCGGACTGGGAATTAATGAAAAACCAGTTGCAGATCTGGGAGAGGCAAAAAACCTTTTACGATTTAATCTTATGAAGGAAGAAAATGAAGAATATCTTGAAGCTGCGAATAATAACGATCTTACTGAAGTAGCAGATGCACTAGGAGATATGCTTTATATTCTGTGCGGAACCATTATTGAACATGGAATGCAGCATAAAATTGAAGAAGTTTTTGATGAAATTCAGTCAAGTAATATGAGTAAACTGGGAGCGGATGGAAAACCAATTTACCGGGAAGATGGGAAAGTTTTAAAAGGTCCGAACTACTTTAAACCGGAGATCTCCAGGATTTTAGAAAAATAAAGCGAAAGTTATGAGAGTATTCAAAAGCTCACATATTCAATTTTTCAAAATGAAACTAGGATTGCGATTTGTTATTTTATTACTGATTGCAGGTGGATTAAATAGCTGTAAGAATAAAGAAGGGAAAGAAGTTCGCCCTATGGATAATAAATCTATAGAAATTAATAAATCAAAAGAGCAAAACCCTACAGATTTAATCCAGATAGAAATGCCTAAACCAGATATGGTAGTTACTTCTCCAATTGAAATAGAAGGAAAAGCTCGAGGTTACTGGTTTTTCGAAGCTGATGCTCCGGTGGTGATATTAGATACTGATTTACATGAGATTGCTGAAGGCTATATTAAGGCTGATGGAGAATGGATGACCACAGACTTCGTGAATTTTCACGGCAGTATTGAATTTGATGCTACAGAGGATGAAAGCGGTTTTTTATTATTAAAGCGAGCTAATCCATCCGATAAAAAAGAGAATGATCAGGAATATCGAATTCCAATTCGGTTTTATTAAAAATAAAAAATCCCGGTCTTAAACCGGGATTCATTTTTTGTATTAAAGATGAAGTCTATTTTACTTCATGTCTCCATCCAAATTTGTCTTCAGCTTCGTTGTACTGAATTTTCATCAGCTTATCTTTAAAAAACGAGGCATATGAATCTTCAATTTTTGGCAACTCAAATTTCTGGTCTTTATATCCAAAACCAACTATCGGGTTGATCACGGTAGCCGTTCCAGATCCGAACATCTCCTTGAGTTCGCCCTTCTCTGCAGCTTCAATTATTTCTTTCACACTCACCCTTCTCACTTCAACATCTATATTGAATTCTTCCGCAAGCGTTAATACACTTTTCCTGGTAACCCCATCAAGAATTCTATCGTTAGTAGGCGCAGTAATCAATTTATCACCTATTCTGAAGAAAATATTCATCGTTCCAGCTTCCTCAAGATAATCGTGAGAATTAGCATCTGTCCAGATAATTTGCTGGAAACCTTCTTCTTTAGCGAGGTTCGTAGGGTAGAATTGAGCTCCGTAATTACCTGCTGCCTTTGCAAAACCAACGCCGCCATCTGCCGCACGACTGTATTTTTCAGAGAATTTCACTCGTACTTCTCCACTGTAGTAGGACTGAGCAGGTGAACAAATGATCATGAATTTATATTCCTTTGCTGGCGAGGCTGAAACTCCGGCTTCAGTAGCTATTACGAAAGGTCTTAAATAAAGGCTGTTTCCAAATCCTTTTTTGATCCAGTCCTTGTCTATTTTCAATAATTCTTCAAGAGCCTCAAAAAAATACTCCTTCGGAAATTCCGGAATAGCCAGACGCTTACTGGATTTGTTTATTCTTTCAAAATTTTGATCAGGTCTGAAAAGCCAGATCTTATCCTTGTCATCTTTATAAGCTTTCATTCCCTCAAAAACAGCCTGTCCATAATGGAATACCCTGGCTGAAGGTTCAAGGGAAAGTGGTCCGTATGGCTTGATCTTAGGAGTTTGCCATTTACCATCCTTATAATCGCACTCCATCATATGATCTGAAAAGACCTGCCCGAAAACCAGATTGTCAAAATTAGTTTCATTTATTTTAGAATGGGGAGCTCTTTGTATGTCTATCATTGATGTTAGATTTTGGTTGTTATTGTGATAAGTCAACAAATTTACCTAATTAAAAGCAGAATCAAAATCTAAACTTTTGGTAAATTTGAGGCCTAACCTCTTAAAAACAGGTGTCAATTATGAGAAATTTCATTTTTATCGTGATCGTACTCGCAGGTTTGATATCCTGTAAGAATAACGAATTTAAAGAAACTAAAGATATTGCCGAGGTATCTGAAGTTCAACAATCTTACAAAAGTTTTGGTGAAAAGATAAGCCCGGAAAATAGTTTATCTGCAGCTGAAATGCAATCAAAATTTGCAGCACTGCAGCCCGGCGATACACTGGAAGCAAAATTTACTACTAAGGTGAATAGTGTTTGTAAAATGAAGGGATGCTGGATGACACTTGAGTTACCAGAGACAGAGCAAGCGCCAATGGTGAAATTCAAGGATTATGGCTTTTTTGTTCCGAAGGATATCGAGGGAAAAGAAGTGATTGTTGAAGGTTTGGCATTTATTGAAGAAACTTCGATAGAAGATCAAAAGCATTTTGCAAAAGATGGCGGTCAGTCAGCAGATGAGATCAGCCAGATTAATGAAGTGAAGAAATCCCCGGCTTTTCTGGCCCATGGAGTTCTTTTAAAGGAATAATTTGGAACGCAAGATCATAAAGACCGACGATGGATCGGTAACCATTCATATACCGGAATGGAACGAGCAGTATCATTCCAAACATGGTGCGATACAGGAAGCGCGTCATGTTTTTCTAAAAATGGGCTTACATTATTTTTTAGACCAATTTCAATCTCGGCAAATTTCAATTTTAGAAATTGGTTTTGGAACTGGTTTAAATGCTTTTCTAAGCCTTTTGGAATCTGAAAAACTGGATCTGAAAATAAATTATACCGGGGTTGAAGCTTACCCGGTGCCACCGGAAGAAGTTCAGCTTTTAAATTATCCTGAAGCTTCCCAAGCTGAAGAAAAAAAAGATCTGTTTTTGAAAATGCACGAAATTGACTGGGAGCGTTCTGCTGAAATTACAGAAAATTTCACGCTGACTAAACTTCAGAAAAAGTTCGATGAAATAGAAGATTCAAATTTATATGATATCATCTATTTTGATGCTTTTGGTGCGAGAGTGCAACCGGAGCTCTGGACCGAAGAAATTTTCAATCGAATGTATAATGCGCTTCGAACAAAAGGTATGCTGGTAACTTATGCAGCGAAAGGAAGTGTAAGAAGAGCAATGCTAGCCTCTGGATTTGAAGTGCAGAAACTGCCTGGTCCTCCAGGAAAGCGTGAGATGTTAAGAGCTGTTAAAAATTAGTCTTTCCGCAGTTAAACCTCTTATAAAATCAGGCATCCCCCAATACTCTTGTGTATCTTAACAAGAAAAAAATGCGGGTATTAATTACAGGTGCAACAGGATTAATCGGCTCAAAACTTAGTAGTTTATGTCGCGAAGAAGGAATTAAAGTCAATTATCTCACCACAAGTAAATCCAAAATTGAAAATGAAGAGGATTATCAGGGATTTTTCTGGGATCCGAAAAATGGTGTGATTGAAGAAGCCTGTCTTAAAGATGTTCATACTATAGTGCATTTAGCCGGCGCAAGTATTGCTGAACCATGGTCAGATTCTTATAAAAGGACCATCATTAAAAGTAGGACACGCACAGCTGCCTTATTGCACAAAACCTTAAAAGAAAATTCAAATCAGGTAGAAAATTTTATTTCTGCCAGTGCCATTGGAGTTTATCCGAGCTCTCTTGAGAAATTATATTTTGAAGACGATAAAGAAGTCGCAGATAATTTTGTTGGTGAAGTGGTAAGAAAATGGGAAGCAGCAGCAGATGAATTTGAAAATCTTGGACTGGATGTAGCGAAAATAAGAGTGGGTCTTGTGCTTGCCAAGGATGGCGGAATGCTTGAAAAGATCAAGAAACCAATTTCTTTAAATATGGGTGCAGCTTTAGGAAGTGGGAAGCAGTGGCAGTCCTGGATCCATATCGAAGATCTCGCGGGGATTTTTCTTTTTGCCATTCAAAATCATCTCACAGGGATTTATAATGCAGTAGCTCCAAATCCCGTAACTAATAAAGAACTTACAAAAGTATTAGCCAAGGAGATGGGAAAATCAGTCTGGTTGCCTAATGTTCCATCATTTGCATTAAAGGCTTTGCTTGGAGAGATGTCAGAAATTGTCTTATCGAGTCAGTTAGTCAGTAATAAGAAAATCGAAAGTGCAGGATACAATTTTAAATTTACCAATTTATCCAGAGCTTTAGGTGATCTTACATAAATAAAAAAGGCTGCCAACTGGCAGCCTTTTTCTTGATTCAAATTATAAACTAAGCTTTTTTAGCTTTCAGGTTTATCTTAAGAGCTACATCATCATTGATGAATTTATCTCCAAGTCCGTCAAAAACAGATTTAGAACCATAGTTCACGTTCCATTTAGTACGGTCTATGGTGAATTCTTCACTAGTGATTTCAATCATTTCTCCGTCATTAGAAATTTTTACCGGGAATGCGATGTTTTTAGTTTCTTCCTTAATAGTAAGGTTTCCTTGTAACATAGCCTGTCCTTCTTCCTCAGTAATTCCTGTTACTTCAAAAGTAGCTTCAGGGTATTCATTTACGTTGAAGAAATCACCTTCTTTACCTTCTACTGTACCCATTAGGTGAGCTTCAAGGTTAGATTTTTGATCTCCTTCAAGATCTGTAACTTCAATAGACTTCATGTCTATTACAAAAGTTCCGCTTTCAACTACACTGTCATTAGCCATAAAAGTACCATTGGCTACCTTAATAGTACCGGTGTGAGTTCCAGTTGGTTTTTCACCTTTCCATTCGATAACAGAAGATGCTGTATCTACAGTAAATTCCATTGATTCAGCTTCAGCAGTAGCAGCTTCTTTTGCTTCAGCTACATCAGCCTCTTTATTGTTGTCTTTACATCCGGTAACAGCTAGTCCAAGACCTGCGATTACAAATGCATTTAAAAATAATCTTTTCATTTGGTTCAATGATTTTAAAAGTTCGGCGCAAATGTAAAAGGAATTGAATACCGTGATTCATAAAATTTTATTAAAATAATCTTGTGACATTTTGACATTTTTCCTGAATTGGCAATGAATTTGACCTGAAGTGCGTGAAAGAAAATTTAATATAATGAGCCGAAAAGAAGATAAAATCAAAGACGAGAATAAAGAGGTGAAAGACCAGGTGGAAGAAGCGATTGATGACGCCATTAGTGAAGTGGAGGCAAATGATGAAAATTCAGAAGAGCAGCCTGAATTAAATGATGGTGAATTATCTGAAGAAGAAAGACTCAAAGAGGATGTTCAGAAGGAAAAAGATAAATTCCTCAGGTTATTCGCTGAATTTGAAAATTATAAAAGAAGAACTTCAAAAGAACGGTTAGAGCTATTCAAAACTGCCAATCAGGAAGTAATGACAGCTATGCTGCCAGTAATGGACGATTTTGACAGGGCTTTAAACGAATTGAAAAAATCTGGAGACGAAAACCTTTTGAAAGGGATCGAACTTATCCATAATAAATTGAAAGAAACGCTTAAGGCCAAAGGTCTTGAACGTATGGATGTGGAGCATGGATCAGACTTCGATTCAGAAATTCATGAAGCTATAACCCAGATCCCTGCACCGTCAGATGAGCTTAAAGGCAAGATTGTTGATGTTGTAGAACCAGGTTACAAGCTAGGCGAAAGAATCATTAGGTATCCTAAGGTAGTAACCGGAAAATAAGAACCGCTTTTACAAAATTTGTAAAAACCCAACATGAAACAAGATTATTACGAAATATTAGGCTTGAGTAAGGACGCTTCGGCGGCTGAAATCAAAAAGGCATATCGGAAGAAAGCTTTGAAGTATCACCCAGATAAGAATCCGGGAGATACGGAAGCTGAAGAAATGTTTAAGAAATCTGCTGAAGCATATGAAGTTTTAGGAAATCAGGAAAAACGAGCTAAATACGATCGTTTTGGTCACCAGGCATTTGAAGGCGGTGGCTTCGGCGGCGGAGGCGGTATGAATATGGATGACATATTTAGCCAGTTCGGCGATATTTTTGGCGGCGGTTTCGGTGGTGGATTCTCTGGTTTTGGAGGATTCGGCGGAGGCCAGCGTCGTGCGAAAGGAAGTAATCTTAGAATACGTGTAAGTCTCAATCTTGAAGAAATCGCAAATGGTTGCGAGAAAAAGATCAAGGTGAAGCGTAAAGTTCAGGCTGCCGGTACAACTTATAAAACCTGTAGCACCTGTAATGGAACAGGGCAGGTGACACGAGTAACCAATACCATTTTAGGTAGAATGCAAACAGCTTCTCCGTGTACAACTTGTGGTGGTAGTGGTCAAATGATCGATAAAAAGCCGGAGGGTGCCGATGCTCAGGGACTTGTAATGCAGGAAGAAACAGTTTCCATTAAAATTCCTGCTGGTGTGGAAGATGGAATGCAATTGAAAGTTTCCGGGAAAGGTAACGATGCTCCAGGGAATGGAATTGCCGGAGATCTTTTAGTGGCTATTGAAGAAAAGGAGCATGCAACCTTGCAAAGGGAAGGTGATAATTTACACTACGACCTTTATATAAGTTATTCTGAAGCAGCGCTTGGTACTTCTAAGGAAATCGATACAGTCACTGGAAAAGTGCGTATCAAGATTGAAGAAGGAGTGCAGTCTGGTAAAATATTGAGACTTAGAGGCAAAGGTATAAGTAGTATAAATGGATACGGAAAAGGTGATTTACTGGTTCATGTAAATGTATGGACTCCAAAAAACCTATCCAGAGAACAAAAGGAGTTTTTTGAAAGAATGGCTGATGACGAGAACTTCCAGCCAAATCCGGAAAAGAGCGATAAATCCTTCTTTGAAAAAGTTAAAGATATGTTTTCTTAAAAACCCAATTTTAAGAAAAAATTTATATATTTGAGAATCACTAAGTCTTTTAGTGATAATTTTTCTTTTTCATAGCAATTTTTTTCCCATCCTTAATTTATTAAGGGTGGGTTTTGTTTTTTGGGGCTGTTTTTGAAATTATAAAATCCTCTTAATAGCCTCCAACTCTCTTTCTATTTCTATATCTTTAACATTTCTACAATTGACTATATGGAAAATCTTTTGGTTGCGGAAAATATCTATAAACGCTTCGGAAATTTCACTGCACTCAACAACGTTTCAATCAATATACCCAAAGAAAGTATTTTTGGTCTTTTAGGTCCCAACGGCGCTGGAAAAACTACCCTTTTGCGTATTATCAATCAGATCACCATGCCAGATGAAGGCACAGTTTACTTAGACGGCAGGCCCTTGCATCCCGATGATATTGCCCATATAGGTTACCTTCCGGAAGAGAGAGGTTTATATAAATCTATGAAAGTAGGGGAGCAGGCTTTGTACCTGGCCAGGTTAAAAGGTTTGTCTAAGGCTGAAGCGAAAGAACGCCTACAATACTGGTTTAAAAGATTTGAAATTGAAGGTTGGTGGGATAAAAAAATCCAAGAGCTTTCCAAGGGTATGGCTCAAAAAGTACAATTTGTCATTACCGTTTTACACAGGCCGAAATTACTGATTTTTGATGAACCATTCAGCGGATTTGATCCTGTGAATGCTAACCTCATTAAAGATGAAATTCTTCAATTGAAAGAGGAGGGAGCAACCATTCTTTTTTCAACGCACCGTATGGAAAGCGTCGAAGAATTATGCGATTACATTGCGCTTATTCATAAATCGAATAAATTGTTGGATGGTAAGGTTTCAGATATTAAAAAAGCTTATAAATCCAATACCTACGAAGTTGGTCTGGATGCCGTAGATGAACCAACCCTGAAACGTGAACTTGAGGATCGCTTCAAAGTAGGACCGGCAAAATTCAAAAGTATTCAGAATGATCTTAAATTAAGCATCAAGCTTAAAGACGATGAATCTTCAAACGACCTTATTCAGTTCTTGCTTTCCAGGGCCAGGATCAACCATTTTGTTGAGGTAATTCCTTCAGTAAACGATATTTTTATTAAAACCGTGACTCAAAATGCGTAACCTTAGATTAATAATAAACAGAGAATATCTGGCACGGGTTAGAAATAAGACATTCATTGTAATGACTTTTTTGAGTCCGCTGATTTTTGTGGGAATGATCATGTTGATCGCCTATTTGAGCATGTTGAACAGTACAGAACAAAAGATCATAGGAATTCATGATGAAAGTGGCATGTTTGCTTCAGAATTCAAAGACGGGGAACAGGTTCAGTACTTGGATTATTCTCAAAAATCACTGGAAACCGCGAGACAGGAGGTGCTGGATAAGGAGTATTTTGGTTTGATACATATTGCCGATATTAATGATGTTACTGGAAAACCTACGGAAGTTGAGTTTTTTGGTAAGGATACTCCAGGTTTTGGAACAATAGAAAATATTGAAAAGACAATTTCAGATAAATTAACCCGAGAACAATTGATTGCCAAAGGTATCGATGTATCAGAGATCGATAAGGCCAGGGCTGATATTATTGTTCAAATTCAGAATTTTTCCGGGGAACGCAGTTCAAAAATGTCTAATTATATCAAGATGTTTTTTGGAGGAGCTGCCGGTTACCTGCTCATGATGTTTATTATCATTTATGGGAATATGGTAATGCGAAGCGTTATTGAAGAAAAAACGAACAGGATAATCGAAATCATTGTTTCTTCTGTAAAACCATTTCAGCTTCTTTTGGGTAAGGTTCTAGGAACTTCATTAGCCGGAATTACCCAATTCACTGTTTGGGTGATCCTTGGGACAATATTGCTTCTTGGTGTTTCCTCTTTCCTGGGAATAGATCCAGCGGCCGCACAGTCACCGGCTTCCGCAGCTATTGAGAATGCTGCCAGACCGGAGATCAATCAATTGGTCATAGATATTCTTAAGCTGCCATATGCAAGTTTGCTTGCTTTCTTCGTTGTCTATTTCATTGGAGGGTATTTTTTATATAGCGCTATTTATGCGGCTATTGGGGCAGCAGTAGATAGCGAAACCGATACGCAACAATTCATGTTTCCTATCATTTTACCTTTGATTCTCGGTATTTACGTAGGATTTTTTTCGGTAGTGGAAAATCCTCATGGAACAGTTTCCACTATATTTTCAATAATTCCGCTAACATCTCCTATCGTAATGCTCATGAGAATACCGTTTGGAGTGCCATGGTATGAGATCACGATTTCCATTATTGTGTTGATCGCAACGAATTTTGGCGTTTTATGGTTATCTGCAAAGATTTACCGGGTGGGAATACTTATGTATGGAAAGAAACCGAGTTATAAAGAACTGTATAAATGGCTTAAATATTAGGTATGCAGGATCAGTCTACCAAAGAAAAAGTTACTGAAGTTATTGAACAGGATATCTGGGGTCTCATGCTGGATATCTGGAATGCCGGATTTAGTTATACTATCGGTGGAGAAAACCTGAAGGTTACAGTAGGTCTGGTAGTTCTCGTAATTCTGGCGTTTTTGCTCACCAGCATTGTGCTTCGGATCATCAGATCATTTATAACTTCAAAATTACTGGATGAAGATAAACTGAAGTTTATCAGTGTATTTAAATTCATCAAATATTTCGTATACCTGGCCGTAATTCTTATTACCCTAAGTTCTGCCGGGGTAGATGTTACTATTCTTTTAACTGCCTCAGCGGCGCTATTTGTTGGACTTGGTCTGGCATTGCAGGAACTATTTCAGGATGTTATTGGAGGTATTTTCATCATCCTGGATAAATCACTTCTTGTGGGCGATGTTATCGAGATGGAAGGCAGGGTTGCCAGGGTTTTTGAGATTAAACTAAGAACTACCAGGGCACTAACCAGGGACGATAAAGTAATGATCATCCCTAACCATAAGTTCATCAGCGATACGGTTTATAATTATACCCAGAATCATAAAACTACCAGGGAAGCTGTAAAAGTAGGTGTGGCATACGGTAGTGATGTGGAAAAAGTTAGAGAAGTCCTACTGGAATGCGCCAGGGAACAGAAGGGGATCTTGAAAAAGCCTGAACCCTTCGTATTGTTTGAAGATTTCGGAGATTCTGCACTACTATTTGCCCTGCATTTTTATGTTTCAGACAGTTTTGTGGATCCTAAGGTAAAAAGTGAATTGAGGTTCAAGGTGAATAACAAATTCAGATTGAATAATATCACGATTCCTTTCCCGCAGAGAGATGTTCATATGTTTTATCCAAAACCTATACAGAATTCAGCTGCAGAAGAATCTGAAGAAGACGCGTGATCAAAATTTAATTAACTTCAATTTATAATAGATTTCAAGGCTATTTAATAGATTGGACTAAAGTTTTCCGCTTAAACGGGATTTTATAATTAGAAAAACAATGGCAAAGATTTTATTGATAGAGGATGAAGCATCTATTAGAAGAGTGCTGAATAAAATACTTACGGAAGAAAGTAAGGACTATGAAGTTACTGAAGCTGAAGATGGTTTGGGGGGAATGGAACTGGTGAAAAATGAAGATTTCGACCTTATTCTCTGCGATATCAAAATGCCGAAAATGGACGGTGTGGAAGTCCTTGAAGCTGTGAAAAAAATAAAGCCCGAAATTCCTGTCGTGATGATTTCCGGTCACGGTGACCTGGATACTGCCGTGAATACGATGAAAGTAGGTGCATTCGATTATATTTCTAAGCCGCCAGATCTTAATAGATTACTGAATACAGTAAGAAATGCCCTGGACAGGAAAGAACTTGTGGTTGAGAATACCAGGTTAAAGAAAAAAGTGAGCAAGAATTATGAAATGATAGGAGAGTCGGAAGCGATTCATAATATCAAGGATATGATCGAAAAAGTTGCTCATACCGATGCCCGGGTGCTAATTACCGGACCCAATGGTACAGGTAAAGAATTGGTAGCTCACTGGCTGCACCAGAAAAGTGACAGGTCTAAAGGACCTATGGTAGAAGTGAACTGTGCTGCGATTCCTTCAGAATTGATCGAAAGTGAATTATTCGGACACGTTAAGGGTGCGTTTACTTCCGCAAATAAAGATAGAGCTGGTAAATTTGAGGCTGCGAATAAGGGAACCATTTTTCTGGATGAAATTGGAGATATGAGCCTTTCCGCTCAGGCAAAGGTACTTAGAGCACTTCAGGAAAACAGAATTTCCAGAGTTGGAAGCGATAAAGATATAAAGGTTGACGTTCGCGTAGTAGCGGCAACCAATAAAGATTTGAAGAAGGAGATCGAAGAAAATAATTTTCGTGAAGACCTTTATCACCGTCTGGCAGTAATTCTTATTGAAGTTCCGGCTTTAAAAGATCGTAAAGACGATATTCCGCTATTGGTAGATTATTTCAGTGAGAAGATCGCATTGGAACAGGGAACCAACAAAAAAGAATTTACCGATGAGGCCATTAAAGTGCTAAAAGAAAGCGAATGGCGTGGTAATGTTCGTGAATTAAGGAATGTTGTAGAAAGATTAATTATTCTCGGCGGTAAAGAGATCACAGATGAAGATGTGAAACTCTTCGGAAGTCGATTTTAAGGTCTTTTATTTCTAGGATTTTTAGGATCGTATTTCAGAAAATACATGGTATCACCACTAGGGTGGGCCCATTCATGAAATAATTCAAAACCAACCCGTTGATAAACGATCGCATTCGTTCTTCCGCGGGTTTCTGCATATAAGGGTAATCCAGTATCATGCGCAGTACGGAAAAATACATCTTTCATTTCTTTTCCAACCTGCGTATCAGCACCGCGATATTCTTTTAAAATCCCCCAAAACCAGCAATAAAGATATTCACCTTCCTGTGGACGTTGATTTTTAATATATTTCTGGGTTTTCAGGATGTTCAATGCGTTTTTAACGCCGGTAACGTTTGCTACAAGTTTTAGCTCAGACCATAGATCCTTCCAGATATTGTCATCTTTCTTATTCGTTTTGAATAAGATCGCGATACCCTGTCGATTTTCAGAAACAATCAGCGCATCTTTTTCAATAGCCTTGTCTACCATATGCGTAGCTAGGTACCTAAACCTTCTGTCTCTGTTATTTCCTTTTTTCACTACATCCATAGAAGATGGAATTTCCTTCAATAATGTAGTAACCTTATCAATGATATCTTTTCTTTCGAGTTTGTCCAAGCTGAAAATTTGTTTGCTGCGAAGATAAAAAAATTAACTCTGATAAAGATTGTATATTTAGTTGAAGATATATTCCAAATTATGAAGAAAATAGACCATTCAGAATTCAAAGTTTCCGAAAAAATCGATTTAAAAAAGGTGAGTACCAAATTAGACCTTGAAGCTGGCGAAGACAAGATCAAGGATGAAATGAAGGAGTTCCGGAAAGATCTTGGCGACTGGCAGGATATACTTTACGCCCATCAAAAATATTCGGTACTCATTTGTTTACAGGGAATGGATACCGCAGGGAAGGATAGCCTGATCAGAGAGGTTTTCAAGGATTTTAATAGTCGGGGAGTGGTGGTTCATAGTTTTAAGGTGCCTTCGGAAAAGGAATTAAAGCATGATTATCTCTGGAGGCATTATATTGCTTTGCCTGAAAGAGGGAAGTTTGGCGTATTTAACCGTACGCATTATGAGAACGTACTGGTGACCAGGGTTCATCCTGAGTATATCCTCGCCGAAAATTTACCAGGAATAAACAGAACAGATGATATTACTGAAGAATTCTGGGACAAACGATTTGAACAGATACGCAATTTTGAAAATCATATCACCGCAAATGGTACAATTATTTTCAAATTCTTTTTACATCTTTCAAAAGAGGAGCAGAGACAACGTTTATTGAGAAGGCTGGATAAACCAAGTAAAAACTGGAAATTTTCCCCAGGAGATCTGAAGGAAAGAAAATTGTGGGACGAATACCAGTTTTGTTACCAGGATGCCATCAATAGAACTTCAACTGAAAATGCTCCTTGGTATATTATTCCGGCAGACGATAAAGACACGGCGCGATACCTGGTGGCAAAAATCCTCTTTTCCGAATTAACTCAATACGAGGATGTGAAGGAGCCGGAGTTAGATCCGGAGATCAGGCATAATATTGATGAATATCGGGAACAACTTAATCATGAAAAGAACGTTTAAGGTTTTACTTAATTAAAAAATTACCGTTATTTATCGCCAAAATTTTATTGCAATGAAATCAATTTCCTTTTTCCTGGCGCTGGTCTTGTCAGGAATATCATTATATGCTCAAACAGAAAGTACCGAAGATTCCCTCAACATCAGAAAAATGTATGATATGTCTTTGCTTAACGGGAAGAGTTACGCCTGGCTAGATCATTTGTCTAATGAAATTGGTGGTAGATTATCGGGTTCTTACAATGCCCAGAGAGCGGTAGAATATACCAAAGCCGAATTAGAAAAACTGGGTCTTGATAAAGTCTGGTTGCAACCGGTAATGGTTCCAAAATGGACAAGAGGAGAAAGGGAATTCGCTTATGTGCAAACCGCTCCGGGGGTTACGCGCAATGTGAATATCACCGCTCTTGGTGGTTCTGTAGCCACTCCGGTTGGAGGAACCAAAGCGAAGGTGATCGAAGTTCAGGGTCTGGAGCAATTAAAAGAATATGGTAGGGAAAATATAGAGGGAAAGATTGTTTTTTATAACCGGCCAATGCGTGCCGACTTAATTTCGACTTTTGAAGCCTACGGCGGATGTGTGGATCAAAGATATTCTGGGGCTGAAGAGGCTGCGAAATACGGTGCCGTTGGTGTAATTGTACGCTCCATGAATTTAAGAATGGATGATCTGCCACATACCGGGTCGATGAGTTACGGAGATACCCCGAAAGATAAAAGAATTCCAGCTGCAGCCATTTCCACAAACGATGCGAAATATCTTAGCGGTATTTTAAAAATTCAGAATGACCTTGAACTTTATTTCAGAATGAGCTGCGAAGTTCATGAGGATGTACAATCGTATAACGTGATTGGTGAAATTACGGGTAGCGAGCTTCCTGATGAAATAATGGTAGTTGGAGGACATCTCGATTCCTGGGATCTTGGTGATGGTTCTCATGATGATGGAGCCGGAGTGGTGCAATCTATGGAAGTGCTGAGGTTATTTAAAGAGACAGGTTATAAGCCTAAAAAAACGCTTAGAGTTGTTCTTTTTATGAATGAAGAAAACGGACTTCGAGGCGGGAACAAATATGCTGAAGTTGCCAGAAATAAATCAGAAAATCACGTATTTGCACTGGAAAGTGATTCCGGCGGATTTACTCCAAGAGGTTTTAGTTTTGAGTCTAACGATGCTCAGTTTGAAAAGGTCTTATCCTGGAAGCATTTATTCAAGCCTTATTTTATACATTATTTTGAGAAAGGTGGTAGTGGCGCAGATATTGGTCCGTTGAAAGACAAAAATATCGTTAGGGCCGGATTGAGACCAGATTCACAGCGATATTTTGATCACCATCACGCTTCTAATGATACTTTTGAGCATGTGAATAAGCGAGAGTTGGAATTAGGCGCAGCAACTATGGCTTCCCTGGTTTATCTTGTGGATAAATATGGCTTCAATAATATCAGCAAAAATACTACGGAGATAGCAGATTAAACTGTTTCTCATTTTCCAATAATTTTCTGATTATCGCTTTAAAAGAAACATAAAGCATCTACCTTTGCAGACCTAAAATTTAGTTTTGCAGCTATCGGCCTACACAAAAGAATTTGGTAAAAATCTGAATATCGCTTATCCCGTAATGTTGGGTCAGCTCGGCCATGTGATGGTAGGATTGGTAGATAACCTGATGATTGGTAGGTTAGGGGCTGCACCATTAGCCGCAGTTTCTTTAGGAAACGCATTGGTATTTATTGCGATGTCTATGGGGATCGGTTTTTCCTTTGCTATTACTCCATTAATCGCGGAGGCAGACGGCGCCGATGATCTGGAAGGAGGAAGAAGTTTTTTTCATCACGGTCTTATTTTAAGTACGATCAACGGCTTGTTATTATTTATCCTGCTTTTGATCGCTAAGCCACTTTTATACTACCTGGATCAGCCTGCAGAAGTTGTTGAGCTGGCTATACCATATCTCAATATTGTAGCGCTATCGATGCTTCCCTTAATGGCTTTCCAGGCTTTTAAGCAATTTGCAGATGGTCTTTCTCAGACCAGATATGCCATGTATGCTACGATCCTGGCAAATGTGGTAAATGTTATTTTTAACTATTTGCTGATCTACGGAATATGGTTTTTCCCGAGGCTGGAATTAGAAGGTGCGGCCTGGGGAACATTGATATCCAGATTTTTCATGCTTTGGTTTGTTTGGGAAATTCTTCGACGAAAATCGAAATTTGCAGAGTATTTTAAATGGTCTAAAAAGGAAATGCTGAAATGGTCCATTTTCAAAAGGATACTTTCTTTAGGCTTTCCTACGGCATTACAAATGCTTTTTGAAGTAGCTATTTTTACAGCAACAGTTTTCCTAGCAGGAAATCTTGGTACAAACCCGCAGGCGGCAAATCAGATTGCCTTAAACCTTGCTTCCATGACCTTTATGATCGCAGTTGGTCTCGGGGTTACGGCAACTATTAGAGTGGGGAATCAGGTTGGTTTGAAAGCTTATAGAGAATTGAGAAGAATTAGTTTTTCGATCTTTCTGCTGGTCTTTATTATAATGGCCGTATTTGCCTTGCTGTTTATTTTACTGAAAGATATTTTACCCACATTTTACATAGAAAATTACGAGGTTGTAAGTCTGGCCGCCCAGTTACTGATCATTGCAGCAATTTTTCAGCTAAGTGACGGGATGCAGGTAGTAATTCTCGGGGCTTTGAGAGGTCTTCAGGATGTGAAAATTCCTACCCTTATCTGTTTTATAGCTTACTGGATCATCGGTTTTCCGGTTAGTTATTACTTTGGACAACCGGAGCGCATGGGTAGTATGGGAATCTGGTTAGGCTTACTAGCAGGATTGACATCCTCTGCAATATTATTATATTTCCGTTTCAATTATTTAACTCGGAAATTAATTCGAACAAAAGAAACTATAACAGCATAACACACGATATATGGAGCTTCCAAAATTTATTTTAGGTGATAACACAGATCTGCCAGATTCAATATTTGTAATTCATACTGAGTTCCCAAGGTTTATCATAGATCTAAAAGATGATGAGGTAGAATGGCTGGAAGATTTTGACAAGGATGACGAAAAAGAACTTTCCAGTGAAGCAGAATCTCTGATCACCCAAGCGAACGAATTCTACGATCGCGAAGTGAACAGATATGAAGAAGGATAAATGGAAAGATTAGCCGAATTAGACAGAGAACTATTTCTATTCCTGAATAATCTGGGGACAGAGCAATGGGACTGGTTATGGATCGCTATCAGTGACAAATGGATGGCGATACCGCTTTACGCATTGCTTTTATACCTGATATTAAGAAAATTTGGCTGGAAACCTGCTTTAATTACAATGGTTGTGGTAGCATTGCTGATCACCGCAACAGATCAGCTTGCGAACCTTTTCAAGCATGGTTTTGAAAGACCAAGACCTTGCCGACAGGAAGGCGTTATGGAATACGCTCGTTTTGTGGCTGAAAGATGCGGAAGGTTTGGTTACTTCTCTGCCCATGCGGCCAATTCAACAGGAGTTGCTGTTTTTCTTAGTCTACTTTTTAAAAAGCATTACCCAAAATTATTCGTGTTTTTATTGATCTGGGCCATTGTGGTTTCTTATAGCAGGGTCTATCTAGGAGTACATTATCCCGGGGATGTCATCACCGGAATATTTATTGGTGCTATATTCGGATATTTATTTCACTTGCTCCGAAAATTTTTTACATCGAAAATTTTAAAAAGAGATCTAAGCGAGGCTTAGCAAATGCCTAGCAGCAGCAAAAGCTGTGGTCTTGTTATTTTCAATAAGTTCCAGTTGCTCCTTCAAGGCTTTCTTTACTTTTGGATCATCATAGAACCTGCTTTTCAGATAGTCGTTGATAGTTTGGTACATCCAGAATTTATTCTGCTCAAGACGATTTTGTTGAAAAAAACCATTCTCATCAACCTTTTCCTTAAAACTGGAAATCATTTTCCAGATTTCGGAAACACCTTCATTATAAAGAGCACTGCAAAGCTTTACTTCTGGTTTCCATTCGCTTTCTTTCGGCGGATATAGTTGTAACGCCCTATTGAACTCCAATTTGGCATCCCTTGCCGCTTTCTGGTTTTCACCATCGGCTTTATTTATTACAATAGCATCTGCCATTTCCACGATCCCTCGCTTAATGCCTTGGAGCTCATCACCTGCACCGGCAAGTTTCAGTAATAGGAAGAAATCTGTCATGCTATGCACAGTGGTTTCACTTTGCCCAACTCCAACAGTTTCTATCAAAATAACATCAAATCCGGCAGCCTCACAGAGTATAATACTTTCCCTTGTTTTACGGGCTACGCCACCGAGGGAATCGCCACTTGGAGAAGGCCTGATAAAAGCATCTTTTTGAGTAACCAGTTTTTCCATACGGGTTTTATCTCCAAGGATACTTCCATGAGAAACAGAACTGCTGGGATCTACAGCAAGCACCGCTACTTTCTTTCCCTGATCAATGAGATAGGAACCAAAACTTTCAATAAATGTACTTTTTCCAACCCCGGGAACTCCGGTTATCCCAATCCTGATAGATCTTTGTGCATGAGGTAATGCTCCTTCGATAAGATATTCAGCTTGCTTTTGGTGTGACTTCTGGTTACTTTCAATGAGTGTAATACCTCTTCCCAAAGCCGTTTTGTTCCCTTCCAGCAAGCCTTTCAGCAATTCTTTTTCTGAAGATCTGTTCTTCCTGAAATTCCTTATTTTCCGGGCAGATTCTGCACTTACATTTCCGGAAGCAGGTTTGCTTTCAGACTCGCTCAAGGCTGATTTTTGCTGTTGTTTACTCAAAATTAAGGTAGAATATTTATGACAAATTTATGAATTCGCGTTTCAGGCATCATCAAATGCTTGGTATATTGAAGCAAACTAAATTACTTAAATTATTTCACGCAATGAAAAACTTGTATAAAACTAAAGTAACTACGCAAGGTGGTAGAAATGGGCACACGCGCAGTGAAGATGGTATTCTAGATATGGAACTTAAAAACCCTGAAGGTCTTGGAGGCCCAGGTGGAGATTATTCTAACCCTGAACAATTGTTCGCTGCAGGTTATTCTGCCTGCTACGGTAGTGCGCTGGAGCATGTGGCAAAAAAACACAAAGTAGATCTTGGTGATTACAGCGTTACAGCCACTGTGAAGCTAGGACAAACCGATTCTGGAAATCTTCAGCTTTCTGCAATTCTAGATGCTTACATTCCTGGTGTAGACGTAGAAACTGGTGAAAAACTAGTAAATGAGGCACATGAAGTTTGCCCTTATTCCAGAGCAACCAGAGACAATATAGACGTAACTTTAAATCTATTACTAGACGAGTAGGTTTATCAGAAATTACTTAAGGAAGAGGTGCCCATCGGCGCCTCTTCTTTTTTTATAGGCACATCCACGCTAATATCGTCCCAGGCCAGCGTCATATTCACAAAGTCTCCACTTTTTTCAAAATAAATTGTGAACTGTTCCAGGTTATCATTGATCTCTTCTACCGGTCTTTCCAGAACCAGCGAATCATATTGAGGATCTCTGTAAGCCTCCTTGTCGAGATTAATTCCCCAGGGATACATTTTAGAGTTGAAGATCACCTTCCAGCTATTTTCCATGGGGATTGTCCAGAGGGTATACTTACCCGCTTCCAGTAAACTCCCATCCACCAATATATCTTCATTGGTTTCAAAAGTAGTAGCTTCATTTGCCCCGGTGCGCCAAACTTCATTATATGGCACCAGATTTCCGAAAATTACCCGGTCTTTTTTATAAGGCCTGTTATAAAAAACTTCCAATTGTAGATCGTTATCAGTATATGAAATAGTTTCTTCAGGACTATGGGCTTTGGTGGTATATCTCATTACAATTGTAAGAATGAGCCCTATCAGTAGAATAGCACCACCAATGATCAAACCTATTTTTAAACTTCTTTTCATAGCATTTTAATTCAGGGAGAATATTTCAAAAATTTAGCCACAACGCTTCAACTCAGCGATTATTATGATTAAAAATACAAATAGAAAATAAAATTGTAATTTTTTTCAGAATTTTTGCAACGCGAGTCTTTTAGTCTCGTCTTTAAAGTGAACTAACCCATCAAAAACCAATTAAATTGATACAGCATAAGCTAATAGAAGCTTGTAAACAGAATAGCCGGCGGGCTCAGTTGCAGCTGTACAACAAATATTGTGACGGGATGTATTACGTGGCATTGCGATTTTTGAAAGATACTATGGAAGCTGAAGACGCTATGCAGGAGGCTTTTATCAAAGCATTTGCCAAATTACATCAGTTTAATGGAGAGGTATCCTTCGGGGCCTGGTTAAAACGAATCGTCATCAATAAATGTTTGGACAAGCTGAAAGCAAAAAAACTGGAACTGGTCGCTATTAATGAGCAAACTCTGGGAACAGTTGAAGATGAAGAGAACTGGCAGGTGGATGATGGCGTGAGTATAGAGGAAGTAAAAAAGAAAATGGAAAATCTTCCGGAAAAATACAGGTATCCTTTAATGCTGTATCTGGTAGAGGGCTATGATCATGAGGAAATAAGCGAAATACTGAATATTTCTCAGGTAGCTTCGAGGACATTGGTACACAGAGGAAAAAAGAAATTACAGGACGAACTTAAAACATTGAGCAATGGGACAGGATATTAGAGAAATGTTTCGGAGTGAGGAACATTTGGAAAGAAGAAAGCTTAGCGAAGGGCATAAGAAACGATTTGAAGCCAGGCTGGAAGAGGCGCTTCCGAAGAAAAAGAAGAGAAATTATACCAGCTTTTTTCATATAGCCGCAATTTTTGTGGTCGCAATAGGAGTTGGAGCTTTCTTTCTGTTCAATGATTCAGGATCAACAGTCGTGGAAAATAACCAGATAGTTGAAACGCCTGTGGAAGAAACTCAGAAAGAAGAAACTCCTACTACAGAATACCGATTAAGTGATGTTTCTCCTGAATTTAAGAAAATAGAAGATTACTACATGGCAAGTGTTAATATTCAGCTTGCTAAACTGGATATGACGCCAGAGAATAAAGAACTTATAGATGCATTTATGAAGAAACTGGAAACCCTGAACGAAGAGTATATAGCGCTTAATGCTGAAATTCAGGAAACCGGTGTGAATGAGGAAACCGTTGAAGCGATGATCGCGAACTTACAGCTAAGACTGGATCTCCTTAAAAAGTTGAAAACAAAGTTAAACGAGATTAAACAATCAAAAGACAACAGATATGAGAACTATCAAGCTTAAATATGTGATACTGTCACTGCTTTTTATCACAGCTGGAAGTTTTGCTCAAACAAAAAAATTAAGCAAGAACTATAAGACTTCTTCAGATGTGAATGTAGAACTCGACTCCAGACATACCAATATCATCATTGAAAACTGGGACAAGAACGAGGTGCAAATTGAGGCTTATCTTGAAGGAGATTTAGGTGACAAAGAAATGAACCAAATACTTCTGGATTCATGGACGCTGAATACTTCTTCCTCAAATGGAAAAGTAAAAATTAAATCTGGCGGAAATACGAACTGGAATATGAACGATATGAATGTTGACCTCGGAATGGCTCAGTTACAGGGATCACTTTCAGAATTGCCAGAAATGTTGGGGCCTTTAATGGAAAACCTGGTTGGGCCTATTCTGAATAATATTGCAGAAAATCCGCTTCCTGCTGGTTTTGCTGAGGATATGCAGGGAATGAAGTTCGATTATGAAGCCTATAAGAAGGACGGCGATAAATACCTGGAAAAATGGGAAGCCGACTTTGAGAAGAAATTCGGAAAGGAATATGAGACCAAGATGGAAAAGTGGGCTCAAAAAATGGAAAAGAATTCCGAGAAATGGGAAAAGGAATATGAGGTGAAAATGGAAGCCTGGGGCAAGGATTTTGAAAAGGATATGGAAGCCTGGGGCGAAGAGTTCGGTAAGAAAATGGAAGCCTGGGGAGAACAATTCGGGAAAAATTTCGAAGCGCAAATGGAGAAGAACGGTAATAAAATTTTCATCATGGAAGATGGAGCCGGAGCGAAATCCAAGAAGACCATCAAAATAAAAATTCCTAAAGATGCTAAGCTGGATCTTAATGTTCGTCACGGCGAGCTCAAACTTGGCAGCACTACAAAAAACCTGAAGGCCGATCTGTCACACAGTCGGCTTTCAGCTAACCGTATCATCGGCAAGAATACTAATGTAAAAGCTTCTTATACCCCGGTTAAAGTAGCGTATTGGGATTATGGTGTGCTTTCAACTGAATTCGTGAAGAACTGCAAAATTGATAAGGCGGTAAGTATAAAACTCAATTCAAATTCCAGCGATGTTGTGATCAATGAACTTCAGAAAACCGGTGTTCTTACCGGTTCCTTTGGAAAGCTTGATATCAATAATTTAGGTTCAGGATTTGAAACTTTGAATATAAGTCTTGAGAATAGTGACCTGGAATTAAATGTGCCAGATACAGCCTTTAATTTCACTTTTAACGGGATGCAAAGTTCCATCAAACATCCTTCAGGATTGAAATTGAAATCTACCAAATCTTATGATAATGAGATTCTAAATGGGTACAATAAATCCAGGGAAGGAAATTCCAATATCACTATAAAGGCTAATTTTAGCGATGTATTGATAAATTAAAACTTAGCAATTACATTTGGCACTCTTAAGCCGAATAACATGCAAAGTTTTTCTGATTTTATAAATGGTCTTACTTCCGGATTTACTCCGGTAATTGGAGGTGAATATCATCATACAGATTATGTTTATATAGATCTTTCGGAAAATAACCGTGATCTATTGAGACTTGAGGTTGCTTCTTCGGAAGCATTTTCTATTTTCATTTCAGAATATTTAAGGAACAGGGAAGCTACTGCGGCTTACGGCGGTTATAATGAGCTAAGAACGTTGTATAACAGAAGTCAGCTCTTTAATAATACTGAAACCAATAGGAATATTCATATTGGTCTTGATGTCTGGGTGCCGGCCTTTTCAGAAATTATTAGTCCGCTAGACGGTAAAATTCACAGTTTTCGGGATAATGATAATTTTGGAGATTATGGGCCAACCATTATTTTGGAGCATTCTGAAAATAATAGGAAATTTTATACCCTCTATGGTCACCTTTCCCGTAGATCACTTGATGGTCTTACTGAGGGTAAGGAAGTAAAGGCAGGCGAGAAGATCGCTGAGCTGGGAGATTTTGATGAAAATGGTGATTATGCCCCGCATTTACATTTCCAGGTGATGGAAGATCTTCAGAGTTATAGGGGAGACTATCCAGGTGTGGTAAGAAAAGAAGATCTGGACATGTATTTAAAAAACTGCCCAGATCCTAATTTATTATTGAAGATCTAAGCTTTTTTAGTCTTAACAAAGTATGCGACTATTGCTGAGGTCACTACTCCTACCACCAGCGCGAAAAAGAAAGACTGTATAATATAGGACGTCAAGTTAAAATATTCTTCAGCAGCTTCCCGTGACATTGCTCCTTTATCAACCGAATACGCGATCACATTCTCAAAATAATCTGGAGTTATAAACTCATGGGTGATATATTGCCCCAGCGGTGATAGAATGGCCACTACGATACTAACTACTATTCCCGAAATAAATCCCTGGCTCCAGGTCATATTTCCCTGGTAAAAATTCTTTCGTTTATCTAATAAGGCCAGCACGTAAATCACGATGGCTACTATGGCAAAAAAGTTGGTGTAGATGGCATGCTGAGCGATATTTTCATCATGCCAGCCGAGTCCTTTTTCGAGAAACATCCAAAGAAGTGATATGATGCTGAAGATGATTCCCCATTTAATTTCAATTGAGAATTTTTTCATTTATAGTTCAGATTGATTAGCGAAGCTAAAATTACTAAAATTCAGATAGTATTGACTGCAAATAAAAATCCCGGATGTTAGACCCGGGATGTGATGACAATGTTTTATTGATGATTACGCGTCTTTATTCAGTTTTTTGGTAGCAAAAAATCCAGCGAAAAGACCAAGACCTGCCAGAAGGAAAATAGTTCCCGGATAGGCAATATCAGCATCAACGCCCAGATTATAATGAATCATGGCTCCTATGAAAATACCAGCGCCAATACCAACCAATAGTAAGGCAAGATTAACGATGATAACTTTCCAGATTGGAGTAACACTTTTCTTTCTACTATAAAAGATGCTGGCCTCAGCTCCTTTTTCTATTAGCGCGAGTCTTTCACGGTTTCGAGCGGAAATGTAGAGATAAAATATTCCGAATACCGTTCCGAAGATAACTGGTAGTACAATGACTTCTGATCCCATAATTTTTTAGTTTTTAATTGAAAATAATGTTCGTTTGCTATTAGGACGCCACGATCTCTAACCCGGTTACAAAAAAATGTAAATTTATTTCTGAAAAATTCTGTAACCATATTGTTCCACAGGTCGTCATAAGTAATAATGAACACTAACACTGACCAGTTTTTGATCGATAAGGTCCTCGATGGCGATAACAATGCTTTTGGGGAGTTGGTAGAGCGATATCAGAATTTTGTGCTTACGATTGCCATGAGGACCTTGCGAAATACTGAGGAGGCAGAAGAAGTTGCGCAGGATAGTTTTATAAAGGCTTATGATTCGTTATCAAGTTTTAGGGGAGATGCAAAGTTTTCTACCTGGTTGTACAGGATTGTGTATCACAAAAGCCTGGATAGATTGAAAATGAATAATCGACAAAGAACCTATGAGATTATCGAAGAAATAACCGATGATAGTTTGAACCATATTGAGAACGGACTTGAGTTTATGTTGAGTGAAGAAAGAACTAATATCATTAAAAAATGTATTGCGCAGTTACCGGAAGATGATGCGGCGATTATCAGTCTTTTTTATTTTGAAGAGCAATCGGTTAAAGAAATTGCAGTGATTACAGAGCTTACGGAAGACAATATTAAAATTAAGTTGTATCGCAGTAGAAAAAAATTATTTTCATTATTAAAGGGGTATATAACACCAGAAATATCGAAGACAAATGGAAAAGCAATTTAACAGAGAGGACAAGTTGATGAAAAAGTTGCTGAATGATGCAGGAACTGAAAAACCATCAGCAGACTTCAAAAGCAGGATCATGATGAAGATCGAAGCAAGGAATACTGAGATCTCACCGTATACACCCCTAATTTCGAAAGCAACCTGGTTCGGTCTTGGAGGAATTCTCATTGTAGCAATGCTTGGCTTATATATTTTGAATTTAGACCAGACATTTACTTTCAAAGTTAGTTTTGATTATTTCGATTCTCTTCGAATTCCTTCGATAAATCTTTCCCGAACCATGCAAATTGCTATTGGCTTTATTGCGTTGTTCTTTTTGGAAATTCCTTTTTTGAAAAGGTTGATCGATAGAGAATATAAATTTTAATTAGTCCGGGACTGTTTAGGTTTTCTTTTGTAAATGGTGGAGTAATAAAAGTAATAGTTATAATAAAAATTAATCAATAAAATAAAAAAACCTGAAGTGAAGACTTCAGGTTTTTTTATTAAAATATAATTTTAGAATTTATTCATCAACAAGCACCCAATCTCCTTTATCCAGAAGAGGTATCGCTTGTTTAAATTTCATGGTTTTATTCTCACCGCTCATGACGTTCTTAACGGTCACCTTATCGTTTCTTCCAATTTTAGGACGATCTCTAACGATAGTTTCAGTTACTTCAGGTTGCTGGCGCTGAGTATTTCCGGCTGCCCTGCTTTGAGCTGCACGTTCATCAAGGTTTGGAATATCTTCCTTCTTGGTTTCCACCTTTTCTTTTGATCTGGTTTGACGTGCTTCATGGATTTTTGGCGCTCCGCTCGAAGGAATTTCTCCTTTGAACAAGAATGACATAACATCACGGTTCACATTTTCCAGCATTACTTTGAATAATTCGAATGCCTCAAACTTGTAAATAAGCAACGGATCTTTTTGCTCGTGTACGGCTAACTGAACACTTTGCTTTAATTCATCCATTTTTCTAAGATGGGTTTTCCAGGCATCATCAATGATTGCAAGCGTGATATTCTTCTCGAAATCCTTGATCAGCTGTTTACCTTCCGTCTCATATGCTTTTTCAAGATTGGTAACTACCTGAAGAGTTTTTGTGCCGTCTGTAAACGGAACTGAGATCTTTTCAAAATTGTTACGTTCATCCTCATAAACCTGTTTGATCACCGGGAATGCTCTTTCTGCATTATGAGCCATTTTTTCGTCATAATGTTTGTAAGCAGCTTTGTAAACTTCACCGGCAAGCTTTTGCGTATTCATCTTTTTGAATTCCTCTTCAGTTACAGGAGAACTCATTGAGAAATTCCTGATCAGTTCAAATTCAAAATTCTTGAAATCTTCCGCAGCTTTGTTCGTTTCAGTAATAGATTCTGAAATATCAAAGATCATATTAGCAAGATCCACTCGCAACCTGTCTCCAAAAAGTGCGTGGTAACGACGCTTATAAATCACTTCACGTTGCGCGTTCATCACATCATCATATTCCAATAGTCTCTTACGAACTCCGAAATTGTTTTCTTCGACTTTCTTTTGAGCTCTTTCAATAGATTTGGAAATCATAGAATGCTGGATAACCTCACCTTCTTCCAGACCCATACGGTCCATAAGTTTAGCGATCCTTTCAGAACCGAACAAACGCATCAGGTTGTCTTCCAGAGAAACGTAGAATTGAGAACTTCCCGGATCTCCCTGACGACCCGCACGACCTCTTAACTGACGGTCTACACGTCGGGAATCGTGACGCTCTGTACCAATAATGGCCAGACCACCAGCTTCTTTCACTTCCTTACTCAATTTAATATCGGTACCACGACCTGCCATGTTCGTGGCAATAGTTACGATACCAGATTTACCGGCTTCCGCTACAATATCTGCCTCTTTTTTGTGTAGTTTCGCGTTCAGCACGTTATGCGGTACATTCCTCAATTTCAGCATACGACTCAGTAATTCTGAGATCTCTACCGAAGTTGTACCAATAAGTACCGGTCTTCCAGCATTTGAAAGATCGGTTACATGATCAATTACCGCGTTATATTTTTCTCTTTTGGTTTTATAAACTAAATCTTCTTTATCATTTCTGGCGATTGGCCTGTTGGTTGGAATTTCAACAACATCCAATTCATAAATCTCCCAGAATTCACCAGCTTCTGTTACCGCCGTACCCGTCATACCAGATAGTTTGCGATACATTCTAAAGTAGTTCTGAAGGGTTACTGTTGCAAAGGTTTGAGTTGCATCTTCGATCTTTACATTTTCTTTCGCTTCAATAGCCTGGTGTAAACCATCACTATATCTACGACCTTCCATGATACGACCTGTTTGCTCATCAACGATCTTCACCTTATTGTCTATTACCACATATTCCGTATCCTTTTCGAATAGGGTATAGGATTTAAGTAACTGGCGAAGCGTATGAATACGTTCACTCTTAACGCTATAATCTCTGAATAACTCTTCTTTCTTTTCAGCTTCTTCTTCAGGAGGAAGATCTTCTTTTTCAATCTTGGCAATCTCCATTCCTATTTCCGGCATCACGAAGAAATCTGGATCGTCTTTACCTGAAAGGTATTCAATACCCTTATCGGTAAGATCAATTTGATTGCTTTTCTCTTCAATAGTGAAATACAATTCGGCATCAACCTTAGGCATTTCCCGATTGTTATCCTGCATGTAGTGATTCTCGGTCTTCTGCAATAGCTGCTTAACGCCTTCCTCACTAAGGAATTTAATAAGTGCCTTATTTTTAGGCAATCCACGGTAAACTCTCAATAACTGGAATCCACCTTCTTTAGTGTCTCCTTCCTTGATAAGCCTTTTTGCTTCGGCAAGTACTTTGGTTAAATACTTACGCTGAACTTCAACAATGTTGGCAATCGCCGGTTTCAGCTCCATAAATTCATGCGTGTCTCCTTTTGGAACAGGTCCCGAAATTATAAGCGGAGTACGGGCGTCATCTACAAGAACCGAATCCACCTCATCCACGATCGCATAATTATGTGGTCTTTGCACCAGATCATCAGGGGCATGAGACATATTATCTCTCAGGTAATCAAATCCGAATTCGTTGTTCGTTCCGTAAGTGATATCTGCGTTATAAGCCTTTCTACGTGCTGCCGAATTTGGACGGTGGTAATCTATACAATCCACGCTGAGACCATGGAACTGGAAAATAGGAGCCATCCATGCACTATCACGTTTTGCAAGGTAGTCGTTCACAGTTACGAGGTGAACACCATTCCCGGTAAGCGCATTCAAATACATAGGAAGAGTAGCCACTAAGGTTTTACCTTCACCTGTCTGCATTTCAGCAATTTTACCCTGGTGCATGGCAACACCACCAATTAACTGCACATCATAATGCACCATATCCCAGGTAACCGGCTTTCCGGCCGCATCCCAGGAATTGTTCCATATGGCATAATCATCTTCAAGATTCACATAATCTTTTTCTGCAGAGATCTCTCTGTCAAAAGAGGTTGCTTTTACCTTAAGTTGTGGGTTATTTACAAAGCGTTTTGCTGTTTCTTTTACGGTAGCAAAAGCTTCAGGAAGAATGTCATTTAAAACGCCTTCTGAAATCTCGTAAGATTTGTCTTTTAGAGCATCAACTTCAGCATAGATGTCCTCCTTACGGGTGATATCATCAGTTTCGTCTGCTTCTTTATTTAGCGCTTCAATTTTATCTTTTACTTCTTTGGTTGCTTCAGCGATCTTCGCTTTGAATTCAGAAGTTTTGGCTCTTAGTTCATCAAGGCTGAGGGCCTCAAATTCAGACTCAAGAGCCTTTATTTTATCTACTATGGGTTGTATTTCTTTTACATCTTTTTTCGACTTATCGCCTACAAATGCTTTCAATACAGAATTTAAAAAACTCATGGTGGTTTTTTTATTTAAACGGGTTCAAATTTAAGCAAAAAAAAAGCCTCATGAATGAGACTTTTCCCTATTTTTTGCGTGTTGTCAATTTAATATTCATCCTCATTCCAGAGGTAATCTTCATCGGTTGGATAATCCGGCCAGATCTCCTCAATAGAATCATAAGAGTCGCCCTCATCCTCTATAGCCTGCAAATTTTCAACTACCTCTAACGGAGCTCCGGTTCTAATTGCGTAGTCAATTAACTCATCTTTTGTTGCCGGCCAAGGGGCATCGCTTAAATAGGATGCTAATTCTAAAGTCCAATACATTGATTAATCGGGTTTTAAATTTTGGCAAAAATAATTTTTTTGCCTTAATAGCCAAGAAAAAAATCTATTATTTATACAATAATGATAAGAACATAATAATTTCTACTATTCTTTGCAATTTTCGCAAAGGTTTTTTCAAAATTGAGAAGTAATCAGGATTTTTTTGGGATCCATTGAATTTCTTCAGCTTGTAATTGTTTAGACAACTTCCGTGCCAGCACAAATAGGTAGTCTGAAAGTCGGTTGAGGTAGACCAGAACCTTCTCTTCAAACTCTTCAATGTCATACAATGCGCTTGAAAGTCTTTCGGCTCTGCGGCAAACACAGCGCGCTATGTGACAGAATGACACGCTTTGGTGGCCCCCCGGTAAAATGAAATGTGTCATTTCTGGAAGTTCTTCATTCATCTTATCTATTTCAAGCTCCAGTTTTTCGACATCTTTTTCAGAGATCTTCGGGATATTCAATCTCTCCTTACCGTTCTTCAAAGTAGCTTTTTCGGGATCTGTGGCCAGGATAGAGCCAATAGTGAATAGGCGATCCTGTATTTCAGTCAGAAATTCTTTCGTTTCTGTATCGGTATCCTGATCTCTAAGCAGACCGATGTGGGAATTCAATTCATCCACGGTTCCGTAACTCTCAATTCTTATATGGTGCTTAGGAACGCGAGTACCTCCAAATAGGGAAGTAGTTCCTTTATCACCAGTTTTGGTGTAAATTTTCATCTTCAGATTTTAGAAGCCTAAAGTTACAAAGATTAGTGGGGAGAGGAAAGTATTCAGCCTATATTGACCGATTATTATTTACAGGGAATCAGATTCTTTTTCCTGTTTTCTTTCCATATATCTTCTTCGGAAATTTCTATTCTTCCGTTCTTTTTTGATCCTTTTTGTCCGGCGTGAGTTCCAGAGAAAATAGGCTAAGAATACGGCGATGATGCTAAGATAAATCCAGGTTTCCTGGTCCAGATCGATCATTATGAATGTTTTATAAAATCTAAGATATGAAAATTGAAATTATTTTTCAACTACGATGGGCTAACTACTGATTTTCTTTCATCTCTTTCTACCATACCATCTTTAAGACGGATGATTCTATGTGCATGCTCAGCGATATCTTCCTCGTGAGTCACGAGAATTACAGTATTTCCAGCAGCATGAATTTCATCAAATAGATTCATGATCTCTACTGAAGTTTTAGAATCGAGGTTTCCAGTAGGCTCATCGGCAAGTATAATGGAAGGTTTGTTAACCAAAGCACGACCCACCGCTACACGCTGTCTCTGTCCACCAGAAAGCTGGTTAGGTTTGTGATCCATACGGTCTCCAAGACCAACACTTCGCAAAACATCTTCAGCTCTTTCTTTACGCTCACTTTTAGAAGCGCCAGCGTAGATCATTGGTAAGGCAACGTTGTCTAGAGCTGTAGTCCTGGGTAGGAGGTTAAAAGTTTGAAAAACAAAGCCGATCTCTTTATTCCTGATTTCAGCAAGTTCATCATCGGTCATCTGGCTAACATCTTTTCCGTTCAGGATGTATGAACCCGAAGTAGGAGTATCTAAACAGCCAAGAAGATTCATCAGGGTTGACTTTCCAGATCCAGAAGGACCCATAAACGCAACATACTCACCTCTTTCAATATCCAGGTTGATTCCTTTTAAAACCTTTACAATTTCCTGTCCCAATGGAAAATCCCTGGTGATATTTCGAATCTCGATTACTTTGCTCATTCAGAATAAATTTTCATCTGTATGACGTGAATTTAGTTTTTTTGTTACACCCTAATTCTAAAATGCTGCTTCACCTGCTCTTTTCTGAAAAATACCAGTCCCCATTGAAAAGTGTCTATACTTACTCTTACCTCGGGGTGAATGATAATTTCTTTCCAGGCCTCTTCCATGCTTTGGCTCCAATGAATATCATCAAAAATGAATACGGAATCATTGTGTGCAGTAGTTAAAAGTTTTTGAAAATATTTGAGGGTAGCATCTTTCTGATGATTTCCATCAAAATAGATCAGATCAAATTTTTTATCCTCCTGAAGAATTTCATCTATGGATTTTTCAAATTTATTTATTCTGAGATCAATATTTTCAAGCTGATATTTCTGAAATTGCTGATCAGCAAAATTTGCCGTTTCCGGGCAACCTTCGATGGTGATTAAATTAGTCTCTTTATTGCCTGCGATCGCTGAAGAGGCGATACCTAATGAAGTTCCCAATTCGAGGGCTGATTCAATATTCAAATACTTAATAATTCGGTTCAGCAATTTCGCTCTGTATAAAGTGATGCCAGCGTTTTTGGCAACCGAGAAGACCGGTCGTTCAGCAGATTTAAAAACTTTGCTTCCTGCTCCAAAATCCTGAACTTTTATCTGCGTCTTATTTCCCAGAAGGTCATTCCTGAATTGCCTGATGAGCTGATATTCGGGATATTCTGATTTATCGTAAAAGGATTTGGTTACCAGATCATACACGAAAGGCGAGTGCAGGCCATGTTGATTCTGGCTTTTAATTAGAAAATTGAAATATGCTTTTACCTGAAAATACATTTTTTAAGACTCGAGTTTTTCCATTAACTCAAACCATCTTTCAGTTTTACTTTCAATGTCATTTTCGATCTCCTTCAACTTCACCGAATTCTCCGCAATTTCGTCTCCATTTAATTCCTCAAGAAATCGCTGTTGAACTTCTTCTTTTTTCTTTTCCAGTTTCGCGATTTCCTTTTCAAGCTTACTAAATTCCTTTTTCTCATTGTAGCTTAATGCAGTACCGGAATTACTGGATTTATACTCCTTCTTTTCTTTTTTCGTTTCGGAATTGTCGGAAGCAGATTTTTCAACTTTTGGTTTTGAGGATTCATATTCGCGGTAGTCGGTATAATTCCCCGGGAAATCTGTAACATCTCCTTTTCCTTCAAAGACGAAAAGGTGATCTGTGATCTTATCCATAAAATAACGGTCGTGAGAAACCACGATGATGCATCCAGGAAAATCCATTAGGAAATTCTCCAGTACATTAAGGGTTAGCACGTCAAGGTCATTTGTTGGCTCATCGAGAATAAGAAAATTTGGATTCTGAATTAGAACCGTACATAGGTAAAGCCTCTTCTTTTCCCCACCGCTCAATTTTTCTACGTAATCGTATTGTTTTTTACGATCGAATAAAAAGCGCTCTAAAAGTTGCTCGGCAGAAATCTGTCTGCCTTTTTTTAGCGGAATATAATCACCAAATTCTTTAATAACTTCTACCACTTTTTGTCCTGGCTTGATCTTGATACCCTTTTGAGTGTAGTAGCCGAATTTTACCGTCTCACCAATCACGATTTTCCCGGTATCCGGCTTCATATTGCCCGTAAGCATATTCAGAAAAGTGGATTTTCCCGTACCATTCTTGCCGATAATTCCCAGGCGTTCCCCTTTTTGAAAAGTATAACTGAATTTATTCATCAGTTGTTTCCCACCGAGTTCCTTAGAAATATTATGGATCTCTACGATTTTGCTACCCAGTCTTTCCATGTTGAGTTCCAGCTGAACCTTATGGTCCTGTCTGCGCTGACTCGCTCTGTGCTTGATCTCGTGAAAATCTTCAATTCTGGATTTTGATTTGGTGGTACGCGCTTTTGGTTGTCGGCGCATCCATTCCAGCTCTTTTTTATATAGTTGCTGAGCCTTGTCGGTATTGGTCGCTTCGAGTTGATGCCTTTCCTCTTTTTTATCAAGGTAATAGGAATAGTTTCCCTTATAAGTATAGAGTTTACCATCTTCCAGTTCGATGATCTCATTACAAACACGTTCCAAAAAATAACGGTCGTGAGTCACCATGAAAATTGTAAAATCCTGTTTTCTAAAATATTCCTCCAACCATTCTATCATATCGAGATCCAGGTGGTTGGTGGGTTCATCCAGAATTATAAAATCAGGTTTTTTCAAGAGCATTCTGGCTAATGCAAGTCTTTTCTTCTGCCCACCGGAAAGGTTTTTTACCACCGCCTGCAGATCTTCCAGGTTTAGTTTGAAAAGGATCTGTTTGAATTCGGTTTCAAAATCCCAGGCGTTATTAGCTTCCATGGCATCCATTGCTTTTTGAAGGGCATCGGCATCCTCAGGATTTTGCATGGCTTTTTCATATTGCGCCACTACTTTAAGCGTTGGGTTTTCACTGGAAAAAATACTTTGCTCGATAGTCAGTTCAGGATCCAGGTTCGGCTCCTGAGATAAGAAAGCTACGCGAATATCATTCCGGAAGATCACCTGGCCTTCATCTGGGGAATCGGTTCCCGCGAGGATATTCAATAAACTGGTTTTACCGGTTCCGTTCTTGGCCACAAACCCAACTTTTTGATCCTTGTTTATTCCGAAACTTATATTTTCAAAGAGTCGGCGCTCGCCGTATGATTTGGCTATGTTTTCTACTGAGAGGTAATTCACTTAAAGTTATTTGAATGCAAAATAAAGAGAAATTCTCCGGTTTATTTTATTATTAGCTCGTAAAAACTATATTTGTTAAAACAATGTGAAGCCCTCTATGCGATTTAAATCCTTTTTGTTTTTATTCGCTGCAGTACTAGCCTTAACCTCATGCGTATCTACAAAGCAGATGTCCTATCTTCAGGAATATGATGAAGAGGTAGACAGCATTATCCAGGTTCAGCGATTGCGCAAACCCTACCGTATTCAAACTGGAGATCTTTTAAGTATCAGGGTGAAGGCTCTTGATCAGGATATTGTGGGTATGTTCAACCCAATCGGAAGCGAAAATCCAAATGCAACTACAGAAGAGGCAGTATATTTTGATGGTTTCACCGTTGATGATCACGGGAATATCAGGGTTCCAACCATGGGCGAAGTAAATGTTCTTGGTTTTACGGAGAAAGAAGTTCGAGAAAAAATAGAGCAAAAGTTACTGGAAGAATATTTTAAGGAGGAAGCGAATATATTCGTGACCGTAAAGCTTGCGGGGATTCGGTATACTACCCTGGGTGAAATAGGGCAGGGCAGCCAGGTTATCTATAAGGAACAGGTTACCATTATGGAGGCAATCGCTAATGCCGGTGGAATTACCGATTACGGGGATAGAGAAAATGTTCAGATCATTAGGCAGTATCCGCAAGGAGAAGAAGTTCATGAAATAGATGTTACAAATATTGATGCTTTAAGTAGCCCTTATTATTATATACAGCCCAACGATATGATCGTGGTCAACCCGTTGCCTAGGAAAGCTCTAGGATTGGGTACCACTGGTCTTGAAGTTTTTAGAACGGTAACTAGTTTGATTACTTTGGCAACCTCAATTTATTTTTTAACTACCAGATAATGGCGCATGAAGATGATCACATATCAGATGTAGGATCTACCTTCGATTTTAAAGGTTTTATCCTGAAAATAATCAGTTATTGGAAGTTGATACTTCTTTCTGTTGGGATCAGTCTGGCGGTAGCATATTATAATAATGTAAGAAAGCTACCTGTTTACCGTTTGGGAAATACAATCTCTATTAAGGATGACCAGAATCCATTTTTTACTTCGAATACGAGTCTAACTTTTAATTGGGGAGGGACGTCTGATAAAGTGAATACTGCAATGACCATTCTCAGGTCTCGATCACATAACGAAGAGGTAGTAGAGAAATTACAGTTCTATATCAATTATTTGCAGCAGGGGGAATATCAGCGAGTAGATGCTTATGGCTTTACACCTTTTAAAATTGTTGCCGATACTAATGTTTACCAGGCAAATAACGTTACCATGGAAATTAATATGGTTGACGATATTACTTATAGTATCAGTGCAAAAGTTCCGGAAAATCTTAGTCGGACGAATTATTCAACAAAAGAAACTGATAACCGAACTGTAGAGGCCAGGGAATTTAAAAGGAATTTTAAAATAGGCGAGCAGGTTAACTTACCATTTTTTTCAGGTTATCTGGAAAGAACCTCAAAGCCATTAAATTCAGGAAAAGTTTATTATGTTAACTTTATGTCTTTCAACTCCGCTGTTGGCAGATATAGAAGTGTAGGGATATCGCCGCAATCTCAAGGTTCATCCGTATTAAACCTTAGTCAAACCGGTCTAAACAAGGCCAGAATTGTTGATTATTTAAATGGATCTGTGCAGGTTCTAAGTGAAAATATGCTGGAACGAAAAAATCTGTTTGCTACCAAGACCATTAGATTTATTGACAGCAGCCTGGCGGTACAGGCGGCTCAATTAAAGGAAGTGGAGAATGAATTAAATGATTTTAGAAATGAGAATTCCATCATGGATATTTCTGCAGAGAGTGGTCAAATATCCGGAAGGCTTGCTGAGCTTGATCTGCAAAAAGAACAGATTAGACGAAGGTTATCTTATTACGATAATCTTGAAACCTATCTACAAACAAGAACGGATTATTCTAACGTGCCAGCTCCAACAGTGGCTGGAATTGATGAAGGAAGTATAGCCTCTGGGGTTCAAAAGATCATTCAATTAGCGGAAGAAAGACAGAATTACCAATATACCCTAAAAGAGAATTCGCCTGTTTTCGACGATATTGATAGGCAGATCAATTCAGTTAAATCTATACTAATAGAAAATATAAATAGTTCCAAGAGTCTGATAAGAGGTGAGCTTCAGGATATAAATGCGCGGATTGGTAGACTGGAAAATGAAGTCCGGAAATTACCACAGGAAGAGCAAGATTTGTTAAAAATTCAACGTAAATATGCTATTAATGAGCGTACTTACAATATGTTCTTGGAAAAACGTAGTGAAGCCGGTTTAATTAAGGCCGCTAATGTAAGTGATGTTTTAGTTATCGATGAAGCAAAAGATACCGGTGGAGGAAGGATAGGACCTGATACGCAATTAAACTATGTTATGGCCGTAATGGTTGGTGGCTTGATACCCTTGAGTTTTGTGTTCTTACTAGTATTTCTAAATACCAATATTCACAACGCCCAGGAAATTACCAGATTATCTCCTATTCCGATAATTGGCTTAATCGGTAAAAATAAGATGAGTAGTAATCTGGCGGTATTTGAATCGCCTAAGTCGTCCATTTCAGAAAGCTTTAGGGGGCTTCGATCTAGTTTACAATTTATGTACAAACGCCAGGGAGTTACGGGTTCAAAAACCGTGCTTATCACTTCATCCGTTTCAGGTGAAGGAAAAACTTTTTGTGCCATGAACTTGGCTACCGTGTTTGCGCTTAGTGAAAAGAAAACTGTGCTGGTTGGGGTGGATCTTCGAAAGCCAAAGATCTTTGATGATTTCCAATTGAATAATGATCTGGGAATAGTAAATTATCTTATAGATCAGGTTACTTCAAAAGAGATAATTCAAAGTAGTAAAATACCTTATTTAGATGTGATTACTTCAGGACCAGTGCCTCCAAATCCATCTGAGTTACTATTATCTGAAAAAATGGACACTTTGATTGATGAGTTGAAAGAGGAATATGATTACATTATTTTGGATACCCCACCAATTGGAATGGTGGCAGATGCCCTTAACTTGGTAAAACACGCCGATGCGACCTTATACCTTGTAAGACAGGATTATACTAAAAGAGGGATGCTGGAAACCATCAACCAGAAATACGCTAAAGAGGAAGTTAAAAATATCAGCTTTGTACTGAATCACTTCGTACACAGCGCGAAATACGGCTATGGTTATGGCTATGGATATGGTTACGGCTATGGCTATGGATATAATAGATATGCTAAAGGATACTACGGAGCTACACCTACCAAAATCTCACAAATAAAAAAGTCCTGGAAAAAGTTTATGAGGAATTTTGAGTAGATTTTTCTTCAAATTCACAATACGGTAGTTATTATGTCTAAAATACCTTTATTTTGGTGGAGTGAGCCCAGGCTCATGCAAAAGAAGAAAGAGAATTATGGCGATTTGTTGTCGAAATATATTGTTGAAAAGATTTCTGGAGAAAAGGTGAATTGGACTCATCCTAAAAAGATTTCTTGGTATAGAAAAAAAAATAATTATTTAGCTATAGGTAGTATTTTACAGCATTCCAATAGGAATAGTATAATATGGGGAAGCGGAGTTATCGACAGAAAGCATTCTATTGAAGCTAAAGATTATAGAGCCGTAAGAGGACCTAAAACGCGAGATTTTTTATTAAACTTAAATAAAAAGGTTCCTAAGGTTTTTGGTGATCCTGCTCTTCTACTTCCAGTTTACTTTAATCCAAAAATCAAGTTTAAATATAAACTTGGAATCATTCCTCATTACAATGATTATCATAAGGTTGTAAGCCGATATAAAGATGTTGACTCAATTAGAATAGTTAATATGATGACTCTTGATGTTGAAAAAACAACTAGAGAGATTCTGGAATGTGAGAAGATCGTTTCGTCGTCTCTTCATGGGGTAATCATAGCTCATACGTATGGAATTCCGGCATTATCAGTGAAGTTCTCTGATAATGTTTTTGGTGATGGAATTAAATACGAAGATTATTATGCTTCAGTTGGCATTAACGATTTTAAGCAAATAAATATGAGCTCTAGTCTTTCGCTAAAAAGATTACTGGATTTGGTTTCTAAAATAGATCAACCCAATATGAAAAAAATTGAAGATTTGAAATTAGGATTGATAAAATCATGTCCTTTTAAAACGTCGTAGTTCTTCAGAATTAATAAATTTTGTCATGGTAGTTAAGGATAATCATATTAAAAATAAGCAACATTATGATAAAGCTTATTCAAAAATTTCTATCGGCACGATTTTATGGAAGATAAATAATCTTGATCGTTTTCTGGATAATGCTATTAAAACCGAAACAAGTTGGCATGGATTATATAAGTTTGATTTTGCTGAACGGTTACACGGAAAGAAAGTTCTGGAACTTGGTTGCGGGGATTGCACCAACGCTGCTGTGATGGCACAATTAGGTGCAGAGGTTTGGGCTAACGATATAGCGGATACTTCTGGAGATATTATAAAAGAACTAAATAAAGCTCATGATTTTGATATACCTATCAAATTCTATCAGGGTGATTTTCTTAATAATAATTTGGAAGATCAATCATTTGATCTAATTGTTGGTAAGGCATTTTTGCATCATTTGGAGTTAGAAGAAGAGAAACTTTTCTTAAAGGAGTGCGCAAGATTATTGAAAATAAATGGCGAGGCAAGATTTTTTGAACCGGCTGTTAATAGCAAGCTTCTTGATGAAATACGGTGGTATATTCCCGTTACAGACCGTCCCTCTAAATTTGATAAGAAGGCCTTTAAATTGTGGAAAAATGAGGATCCTCATCCAGATAGGAGTTATAGCTCTAAACATTTTAAAAATGTAGGAAAATTGTTTTTCGAATATGTAAAAGTTTTTCCTATTGGAACTTTGGAGAGATTTCATCGATTTTTTCCTAAGCAAGATTTGATAAATTTAAAATATCGTCGTTGGGCATTGCGAAATGAAAGGTATTTACCCAAATTTATAAATCTAAAATTTACAAGAAGTCAATTAATAATTCTTAGAAAGAAGAACATTTGAAGGAATTTTTATTCTCTATTTCTTATTAAACTAAAAAGATGATTGATAAAATTAAAAATTTAATTCGTGAAAATAGAAGGAATCAGAAACAGATAATTAAGGAATGTCGAGAATTAAATTGGGCTCATACTTACCATGACAGTATTCGTGGAAAAATCTTTCTAGAAACCTTGTCCTTAAACGTGGGTAGATGGGCAGGTAATTATGCCTTTTTTTACATTTTAAACAGAATTTTATCTGAAATAAAGCCGCAGAATATTTTGGAATTAGGATTAGGTGAATCTTCAAAATTTATAAGTACCTATTTAGATAATATACTTATAACAAGTAATCATCTAGTTATCGAGGAGAATGAAAGATGGAAAAAGCAGTTTCTCAAGAATAATGAACTAAGTACAAGGTCAGAAGTTATAATTTGTGAACTCACATCGGAATTATACGATTCTAAAGAATGTATGTCTTATTCTGGGATTGAAAAATTTCTTTCTAAGTCTTATGATCTCTATATAGTTGATGGACCAGTTGGTTCAAAAAATTATTCAAGGATTGACATGTTGAAGATCGGAGAGTCCTTAGATGCTTCTAGTGAATTTGTAATTATAATTGATGATTTTGAAAGGGATGCTGAAAAGGAATCAGTTAAAGTCCTTTTAGAAATTTTAGTTAAAAAAGGGATTAAATTTTATGCCACACCATATTTCGGTAGTAAAGAAGTGTTAGTGGTTGCAACTGAAACGTACAAAAATACCAGATCTTTTTAATTACTTAAATTGAAAATTTGGACGATATAATATCTATTATAATACCATCCCATGATCGGTATCCAATTATTGGACAAACTTTGGATTCAATTCTCAATCAAAACTACGTGAATTGGGAATGTATTATAATCGATGACCAGAGTACGGATTATACAAAAGAATTAATTCAATTCTACACTGAAAGAGATTCTCGGTTTAAATTTTATATAAGGCCTGATAACTTGATCCCAGGTGCTAATTCCTGTAGAAATTTTGGTTTTGTAGTTTCCAAAGGAAATTACATAAATTGGTTTGATAGTGATGATATAATGCAGGTTGATTTTTTAAACCTAAAACTCCGAGCAATAAAAAAATATAATGCTGATTGTTGCCTCTGTGAATTTGAATCTTTTAAAATTTCTTACAACAAAGAAACAGCTCAATATTTCGGAATAAAGGACAAAGAAATTTTGAAAAATCTTTTAATTGAAAATCATCGAATTCCCACACACAGTCCTTTATGGAGGAAGAAATATTTGTTAAATAAAACATTATTTGATAGTGATTTAAAAATATCACAAGACTTAGATTTTCATACACGCTTGTTTGGCATGAATCCAATAATTGCCGTTGTACACAAACCATTATTTAAATTAAGAAGAGGGCATGATAGTATCACTTCGAATTTTTATAAAAATATGGATTTGTATTTTGCTAGTTTCTTTAAATTAAGAAAACAAATTTTTACAGAATATTGCGATAATCAGTTGATCCAAGATTACTATCTTAATCAATTGATTTCTGTTTTTAAATTCAATTTAGGTAAGAGAAGATTAGGGATATCTTTGAGAATTCTCAATTTTATTTGGGCTAATTATGCTTTCTTTACTATTAAAAAGCGTTTTAAGTTTATTAAAATTTATTTTGTTTTTCTTTTAGTAGTTTTTTCTGGTAAGGGATTATCTAAATTTAAAAATACGTTTATTATAAATTCACAAACCCTGGTAGATTAAAATGTATTTCAATACTATTGATTTTGCAATCTTCCTACCAACAGTATTCTTTATTTACTGGTTTGTATTTCCTGACAATCTAAAATTACAGAATTTATTGAGATTCGGCAGAAAATGATCAGAATTTTTAAAACTTTTGCGCAGAATTATAATCTAATTTTTCTTGATTATTATAAAGACTTAATAACCTATCAAAAGAATTTTTTCTGTAATACGTTGCATTTAAATAGAACTGGGTCTCAACTTTTTTCAAAAAAAACTTAGTTCCGATCTATAAAACATATTTTTAGAAGCAAATTAGAGCATGGCTTTTAGAATTAAGAGCACAAGTCAAATTAAATAATAACTTACAAGGTCTTAAAAGAGATCTTAATCTTAAGGAGATATGTATTTATTCTGGTATTCATTGAAGCAATTCCATCCTTACCCTAAATCACTCTATAGAAAAAAAGGAATCAAAGGAACATTTGGATTTCAAGAAGAGAACTATGGTGATTTATTATCATTGTATTTAGCAAAAAAAATGACCAGTAAAAGAATAAAATGGTATAAACCTAAGGAGTTTTTTAAGTCTAAAAATTATTTCTGCGTTGGTAGCATTTTAAATTTTTGCGATGAATGTAGTGTTATATGGGGGAGCGGTATTATTAATGTAAATCATGATATAGCAAAAGCCGATTTCAGGGCTGTTAGAGGACCATTTACGCGTAAAAGACTTCTAGAATTAAATATAGATTGCCCCGAAGTTTATGGAGACCCCGCACTCTTATTACCTGAATTTTACAGGCCAAATATCAAACCTAAATTCAAAGTTGGAGTAGTGCCACACTTTACAGAATTTAGCAAGGCAAAAAAGGTTTTCAAGAATAAAAACGAAATATCAGTAATTAATTTATTAACAAGAAATGTAGAGGCAGTAACTCGTAAAATTTTAAATTGCAATTTGATATTATCCTCATCTTTACATGGGTTAATTGTAGCACATGCCTATGGAATACCTGCCATTTGGGTGAAATTTGGTGATAGTGTATATGGAGACAATATCAAATTTAATGATTATTACGCTTCTGTTAATATGGATTGCCCGAAACCAAGAATAATAAATAGCCTAGATGATTTTAGTTTGGCTTGTTCAATTCACGACGCAATGGAATATTTACCAAAACGAGAAATTATAGATACTAGAAAAAGGGATTTATTTAATTCGTGTCCATTTTAAAATTGTATGTCTAATTTTAGTAAGAATAAACAAATTGTTTTTATAGTAGGGACGGGAAGATCGGGAACACATCTGCTTGCGCGAACACTCACTCATCCTGAGAAAACCTATTCTTTTATAGAAAACAATCTTTCCTTTAACTCTTTAGTCGAACTTGCCGCTGGTCTAAATTCAAATCACTCAAGCTTAAGAAAGGTTCTATGGAAATATAAATTCTTATTGTTTATTAGTCCAAGACCATTCATTATTGAAAAATCACACCCAAATTTATGGCATGTAGAAGAAATTCTTCGTTATATTCCTAAAGCAAAATTTTTAGGTATCTACCGAAATCCTTACGGAACTGTTGCTAGTATGTTAAGGCATAAAGGTGTTTTAGAATGGTATACCAAGTTGCTCTTAAATAAGGAGAATTCTCTTTTGGGTATTAAGGATTCTAACCTTTCCTTTTATCAGGATCTTCCTAACGAAAGTAAATGTGCCTATAGATGGGTGTCTCATTTTAATAGAATTCAGGAACTAAAAACGAAATATCCTTATAATTTTAAAGATTTTAAATAGGAAGACTTTTATCTAGATACTGAATCAGTAATCACAGAAATTAAAGAATTTTTGAAAATAAATTATAAACCAAAAATTGAAAGTTTAAATTCTAGTTCCAAGGATAAATGGAAAGAAACTCTAACAAAAGAGCAAATTTCAAATATTAATTCGGTCCTTAGAAGAGAGAGAATTAAGGCACATAGGGAAAATAATTAAGAAGTTTTGGAGACCAGAATATACCAGAAAGAAAATAATAGAAATCTCCTGAGACTTTCCCGAGAAAGTTTTTTGGGTATATGGAAATCCAGGTTTCTATCCCGGCAAATGGCAGAGCGGGATATCAAGTCGCAATACCGGCAGTCATATTTGGGTATTTTATGGGCTTTCATCACTCCAATTGTAACCGCTGCGATTTGGATTTTTCTTAATAATTCAGGTACTATTAAAGTTACAGATACAGGTATTCCTTACCCAGTATATGCATTTACAGGAACATTAATTTGGTCTATACTTACAGAGTCTATTAATTCGCCTACGCAGAATACCAATATGTTTAAAGGTTTATTAACGAAAATTAATTTTCCGAAAGAAGCTATCATTGTTTCTGGTATTTATAAATTATTGTTTAATTCTTCAGTTAAGATTATACTTTTACTAGTGTTTATTTTAATTTATGGAGTGGGATTTCACTGGACTATTATTTTATTGCCCTTTGCGATATTGGGAGCCATATTATTTGGAACGACTTTAGGTCTACTATTAACCCCGGTAAGTATGTTGTATAAAGACATTGGGAAGATAGTATCTTACGGGATTAGTTTTTTAATGTACCTAACTCCGGTAGTGTATCCTATTCCAGAATCTGGAACTATGAGAAGCATAATGGAAATAAACCCTCTTACACCGCTTATTCTTACCAGCAGAGATTTTATTACAGGAGCATATCCGGAACATCTCTTATATTTTGTCATAGTAATAGTGTTATGTTTACCTTTATTAATGATTGCTTTATTATTTTATAGAATGTCTATTCCTATAATTGTTGAAAGATAAATTAAGGTTTAATGAAAGAGAATGAAGTTTTGGTTAAGGTCGAGGGACTCTCAAAAAAATTCTGTAAGGATTTAAAGACCAGTTTATGGTATGGTATAAAAGACCTGGTATCTGGAGTAAGTGGGAACAAACAAGAAAGGCTTTTAAGGGATAAGGAATTTTGGGCATTGCAGGATATTAATTTTGAATTAAGAAGGGGTGAGTGTCTTGGGTTGATTGGTCATAACGGTGCAGGAAAATCGACATTACTAAAAATTCTTAATGGCCTTATAAACCCTGATGCGGGGAAAGTAACCATAAATGGTAGAGTAGGTGCCTTAATCGAACTAGGTGCCGGCTTTAACCCTATTCTTACAGGGAGGGAGAATATATACAATAACGGTGCTATTCTTGGTTTTAGTAGAAAAGAGATTACCGAGAAGCTGCATGAGATTATTGATTTCGCTGAACTGGGAGAATTTATTGATATGCCTATTCAAAATTATAGTAGTGGGATGAAGGTGCGCTTAGGCTTTGCAGTTGCAGCTCAAATGGAGCCGGATGTTTTGATAATTGACGAAGTTCTAGCGGTTGGGGATGCAAGTTTTAGAGCAAAATGTTTTAATAGAATGACTGAATTAAGTCAGAGCTGTTGTATGATTTTTGTTAGTCACTCAATGCCTTTAGTTGGAAGGATTTGTCAAAAAGCAATTTTATTAAAAAGAGGTATAACAGAAAAATCTGGAGATATAAATGACGTTATTCATTTATATTTAAAAAATCAAAATTCTGGCTTAAAAGCTATCGTAGGTGATATTGTTCTAAAACATTTTAAGGCAGAATTATCGAATCACAGAGTTCTTTATGGAGAAGATTTAGTTCTTTATTTGGAATTTTCACTTCCACTACAAATAAAAAATTACTTAGTTCATTATACAATTTTGGATCAAGAAATGCGGTCAATATATCAATCTTTCTCTATCTCAGATAAAGAGGTTTTCGAGAATTCTGGAAAAATAACCCGTATGCGTCTAAAAATTCCAAACATCGATTTAACTAATGGAAAATATTTCATCAATATTGGATTCATAGAAGGTAATTATCAAGGTAGAAATATTTGCCGTTATGATGCTGCTGAAGAATTCTTAATTTATGGTAATTCTATTAACTCATTTGCCTCAATTATTAAAAATACTGAATGGGAAATATTAACAGAATAGCGCTCTTTAACGTAACTTATTTGGTAGATAAAAATCCAGGATGCAAAGCAACTCTTCAAGGTCTTAAATCTATTGTTCCAGGTGACATCTTATATCAATTTCCTTTAGGTTTTTGCTACCGTTTTTTCAAATCATCTTTTTTAAAGCCGAATAAATTTAATAACGGCTATGATTCAATAAGTTCAAATCCTGAAATTATAAAATTATTGAATCTTGTGGATATTTTTTTAATCAATGCAGAAGGAACCATTCATTCAAATTCTCAAGGCGCTCAAGCTCTTCTTGCCTTTGCCAAATTAGGAAAGAAATTAGGAAAGAAAGTATTTTTGGTAAATGGATCTTTTTTCAATTTAAATCCAACGCTACTGAATCTAATAGCCAGCTGTGATAAAGTTTTTGTTAGAGAAAAGAAGTCCTATGAATACCTGTCAAATTGTAGTATTTCCACCCAGCTTGTTCCAGATTGTGCTTTTCTTATCCAGAATTATAATTTGGTTGAAGAAAAAAAAGAATTTCTATATACTCCTGGAGTTCTGTTTACATATGGGAGTAAGAATAATAATACAGTTAAGAAAATTCTTGAAAATCATTTTTTTCAAATTAATAAAATAAGTAAGCCAACTTTTTTATTGGTTGAAAATAAGGAAGTTGAGTTAGCCAATTTTTGGCGAAATCTTGGAGGATTTGTTATAGATGTTAGAGATACTGATGTTTCAAGAATCATGGAAATAATTAGTGAATTCAGACTGATTATTTCTGGTAGGTATCATATCGCATTATTTGCAATAATGTTGAAAAAGGAAATAATACCACTAAAAAGCAATTCCCTGAAAATAGAGGGTTTGTTTAATAATTTCAAAGTTTCTGTAAAGAATATTATTCAAGATCCGTATGAGGAAAGATTGAAAATTGATGATTCCATTAAAGTAGAAATTGATCTTGACTCGGTTAGAAATGAGATACGTAAAAATTATTCTAATTTGTTTGAGTCTAAATGAAGGAATTTCTAATATTTACCTCAGGAGGTAGCCAGTTGATTACCCAGATTTCTACCCTCAAATTCTTGAATTTATATCATAGAAATTTTCAAGTTTTTTATATTGGCAACAGAAGTGAGCACTTAACTGAATGTTTAATAAAAATCTGTAAATGTTTTGATCTTCAATACAAAGGAGAGCTAAAAAACATACCAGATCCCCTGCCAATCAAAAAGAATGATTTAAGAAATCCTGTGGGTCTTTTAAAAAAACTTAATTATAATAAAGAACTATTCAATAATAAGTTTGATGGGTTGAGGGGGAAAGATGTTATGATCACTTTTAGAGAAAAAATGACCGGAGATATCCTACTTTTAAATGCCTTAAAACCAAAATCTGTAATTCTTACTGCAGATGGGGTGATTCATACTCCAAAAAGGAGAGATCTAAAAAGTCTAAATTATTTTGGATTAGGATCTCCAATAAATAAAATACCGGTAGATAAAAAGATTTATTCGCCTTATTATTTAATGGAAGATACAAATAAGGTGGGCACCGCTGTCGCTATTCCTGATAGCATATATAGTAAGAGCATTGCTAAATTATCTAAAGATGACTTTTTCTCTGCCTACGAAAATAAATTGAAAAAGTTTAAACCAAAAGTTATTCTGTTTCTGCAACATCTTGCCTTAAGCCATATTTGTACCAAGGAAATTGAAATTGATTTTTATACCAATGTAATAAAGGATTTAATTTCAAAAAATAAATATCCAATACTTATAAAACCTCATCCAAGAGATCCTCAAAGTAAAATTAATAGGCTCAGGATGATTCTTGAGCCTTTAGGTAATAAAGTAATATGGTTTGAGGATAATTTTGCAACAATTCCAATTGAAATATATAGAGATGATATTATCAAAAACTCTATAAATTTAGTAACGGCATCATCCTCTGCCTGTTTAGGTGTGAGATCTAGTAGTAATATGATCTATAACTATAGTGCTAGTTACTTACCAGAAAAATTCAATGAGGAAATACAAAAATTTAGTCAGAGATATCAAACTAGATTTATAGCACTATGAATATTCTATTTGTTACTCATGCCACTTCGTTAACCGGTGCACCTAGGGTTCTTTTAAATTTTTTAAAGTGGTTGAAAGAACATCATCCTGAAATAAACAGTACGGTATTAGATCTCGAATGCGGAGGACTTAAAAATGATTTCAGATCAAACTGTAATAAATATATTGCTCTAGAAGATTTTAAAGGAAAGAAACTAAAACTCCATGAAGATTTAAAAAAAAGAATTCTTAGAAAGATTGGGTTTCAAATATTTGAATCTTCTCGGCAAAAACAGCTATTTGAAAATTTAGCTGCACAAACCTTTGATCTGATTTATGCGAATAGTGCTCTTTCTATTCCTATCGCAAGTAATATTAAAAGACTAACCGGCCATAAGCTTTATCTTCTGGCACATGTGCATGAGATGAGCACAATTCTAAAACAGAAATCTCCTTATTTTACGAATTATAAGCCAGATATTGATTATTTAATAGCAGCATCTGAAGCAGTGGGAAATGAACTAATCAGGAATTTTAGTTGGGATGAAAATAAGATTGAAGTGATTTATGAGTTCATTGAGGAAAATAATCATATCAAATCGATTTCTAAATCTGGCTTTATAGTAGGTGGGGCGGGCACAGTACATTGGAGAAAAGGAAGCGATTTATTCATACAAATCGCCAATTTTATTAAAGAAAATTACGAAGAGCTTGATATAAAGTTTGAATGGGTAGGTTTTATTTCTGAATCAGAAAAAGCAATAATAGAAGCAGATATAGCTAAAGCAGGATTGAGAGATCATGTGACTTTTATAGGTGAGCAAAAAAATCCATTTCCTTCTTTCTCCAGGTTTGATGTTTTTCTTTTATCATCGAGGGAAGATCCTTTTCCATTAGTAGCAGTCGAAATTGGTAATTTGGAAAAACCTATTATATGTTTTGATAAAGCAACGGGAACTCAAGAAATACTTGTTCATGGAGGTGGTGAAGTGGTTCCTTATTTAAATATAGCATCTATGGCAGAGAAGATTGTTGAGTATTATAAAGATAGAGACAAACTTAAAAGGGATGGTTTCAGATCCAGGGAGTTATTTAGCCAATTCACTTCAGAAAAGCAGTGTCCAAGATTATATAGCGCTATTAAAAGTCTAATGATTTGAAGAATATCTTTGTTTCTGTTGTTATTCCGAATTACAATCATGCTCGATTTTTAGAGCAAAGAATAGAAAGCGTTTTGAATCAGTCTTATCAAAACTTTGAAATAATATTGTTAGATGACTGCAGCTTAGATGAAAGTGAAAAGATCTTAGATAAGTACTCAAAAAATAAAAAAGTAAGTCATTTCATTAAAAACACAGAAAACTCTGGAAGTCCTTTTATCCAGTGGAAAAAAGGTATTGAACTCTCTCAGGGAGATTTTATCTGGATCGCTGAAAGTGATGATTTTTCTGATCCATTTTTTCTAAAAGAAATGGTAGGTTCTTTAAAAAAAGATCCATCTATAGATATAATTTATTCTCAATCTTATGATGTGGACGAACATGATAATATATTATTTTCCAGGGAAAAATATACTTCAGAATTCTCACCTAATATCTGGAAGAACCAATTTAAATTTGATGGATTAACTTTTATCAAGAAATACTTGAAAGTTAAAAATGTAATTCCAAATGCTAGCGCAGTGCTTTTTAGAAAAGACCTGATCTCCAAGTATCTTTTTTCTGAAGAACTGCTAAATATGAAGATGTGCGGAGATTGGTTGTTTTGGTTGAGATTGTGTGAAACAGGAGATATAGCATTTAATCCACTAACATTAAATTTTTTTCGTGATCATTCCGCAACAAGTCGCAATCATAATTTTCGGTCTAAATTTATTAACCGTCTTCTTGAAGAGGCTACAATAAGAAATCACATAAGTCAATTAAAAATTGAACAAAATGTTGAAATAGGTAATTTGTATGATCGTTGGTATCATATACATAAGTTAAAAGATATAATAAGAAACAGATTTTACTCTGTGAAATTATCTGAAACTTCCTATCTTTCCTTTCTAAGTAATTTCGTGCGATACCGTTTAAATGGATAAACAAGTTAATATAGCTTTATGTTCACCTGGGAAGGATAAATATTCAGAAACTTTTATAAAAGCTCACAAAGACCATTTAAATGGTAGAATATTTTATTATTACGGAGGTGAGCTTCCTACTAAGTTGGAAGGTGGAATTGTTACTAATTCAAGGCGAGAACGTATCGTAGATATATTAAAAGGTTATTTCAGCTTAAATAAATTCTCCCTTGCAGAAAAAGCACTTTTAAAATCGTTTAAGCAAAATAAGATACACCTTGTTTTTGCAGAATATGGTATTACGGGAAGTGCACTTATTTCATCCTGTAAAAATCTTAATTTACCTTTAATTGTTCATTTTCATGGTTATGATGCTGTACAACGAGATGTATTAAAACTTAATAATTATTATAAAGATCTTTTCAGGTATGCTACCTACATAATTGCAGTATCTAAAGAAATGATATACGACCTTGAAAAGATTGGTTGTCCAAGAGATAAATTGATTTACAATCCTTGCGGACCTTCAAATGAATTTCGAAAAGTAATGCCGTTTTTCAAGAAAAAGCAATTTATTGCCATTGGTCGATTCGTAGATAAAAAAGCACCTTACTATTTGATTTTAGCTTTTATTGAGGTAATAAAAAAGGAGCCAGAAGCAAAATTATTTATTGCTGGTGCTGGTGAACTATGGAATAGCTGCAATAACCTAATTAAGTATTATAAACTTGAGGGAAAGGTAGTATTAACTGGTGTTATTAGTAGGGAAGAATTCATGGAATATTTGGCAAATTCTCTAGCATTTGTTCAACACTCAATTATTGCTAAAAATGGGGATAAGGAGGGGACACCCGTAGCAATATTAGAAGCGGGCGCCGCCGGTTTACCTGTTATTTCGACTAAACATGCAGGAATTCCAGATGTTGTTTTAAATAGAGAAACAGGTTTGCTTGTAGAGGAACATGACATCAGTTCTATGTCTGAATGTATGATTGAGCTCCTTCAAAATCCTCTACTGGCCAAAGAAATGGGTGAAAAAGCAAGGGAACGTATTGCTGCAGAGTTTAGTTTAGATAAGCATATAAATATCTTAGATGACTTAGTACAGAAAAGTCTTAATTAGATTTTATTAATTGAAATGCAAAAGTTAGTTTCTGTCATAATACCCACATATAACCGCTCAGAAATTCTAGGAGAAACTTTAGATTCCATAATTAGTCAAACCTATTTTGATTGGGAGTGTTTAGTAATTGACGATGGTTCGATTGATTATACCCAGGAATTGATGGAGTTTTACAGTTTGAAAGATGAGCGCATACGCTTTTATAAAAGACCGAAGGAAATTAAAAATGGCGCGAATGCCTGTAGAAATTATGGATTTGAACTGAGTAAAGGAAGATATATACAGTGGTTTGATAGTGATGACCTTATGCTTCCCAATAAACTAGCTATGCAAATAGAGGAGTTTTTCAAGAACCCTCAATTGGATATATGTTTATCCCAATACAGTTTAAACGATGCGGAGATGAATTTGATAGAGCATAGACCCTATTCCAAAAGTAATTATCTAATTAATTATCTCACAGAAAGGGCTTTTTTCAATTTACCAACCGCTTTATTTAAAAGAGAATCTCTACGGAATTTAACGTTAGATGAGACTCTCTATAAAGCTCAGGAGGTAGAATTTTTTCTCCGGTTTTTACAGAAACCAGATTTGGAAATAAGCCATATTCCTCAGGAAACGGTAAAAGTAAGATTACATGATAACAATATCACTTCCAGTTTTAATACAGGGAATAAAGAGGCTATTAACAGTGAAATGAAGGTGAGATTAAAAGGAGTCGATTTTATTCTTAAGAATGGAACCAAGAAAGATATACGCTTGGTGTTAAGATATTATTATTTATTTCTAATAAAAGTGCTCAAGCAAAATGAAATCGGTCTATTTTATAAATACTCTTTTAAACTTTTCACCATTCTTCCTATTTCTTACTTTGGAAAAATAAATAAATTATTGACTCTAGGTCCCCTTTTTCTAATAATGGGCCGTACACCATATAGATTTCGTAACCTCTTTTAGATTGTGATGTGAAAAGGATAGTTTTTAAAATATGGAAATTTCCAAAGCTTTCTGAAACATTTATTGTCAATCAAATTGCTTTGGCAGTCAAGCTGGGTTATGATGTTAAGGTTTTAATAGGTGAGTTTACCTCATTGGCTGAAATTGCTAATCCTGAATTATTCAATGAGTATGATATAAAAGAAAGAATTGAAGTTATAGACTATAAAATTCATAACAACAAAACCCGGAAATTTATAAATGCATTACAAACCATTGCCAAAAACATTAAAAAAAAGGGTTTTATTAAATATATTTTCAATTCAAGGGAAGGCTGTATATCGCCTTACTATGAATATAATTTTTATCAAAAATTAGAGAAAGTTGATATATTCCATATTCAATTCGGAACCAACAAATATCCTTTGGATGAATTAAAATATTTCGGATTGTTAAAAGGTAAAATTATAGTAAGTTTTCATGGTCACGATCTGCATTTCCCAATAAATGGAATAATTACAGATGAGAATTATTACAAGAAGTTGTTTGAAGTTTCAGATTATTTGGTTTGTAATACTATTTATTTAAAGGAGAAACTAATAAAAATGGGTGCACCAGGAAATAAAATTGAAATTATTCCAATTCCTGTCGACACCCAATTTTTCAAGCCAGTATCTCAAAATAAGACGAGTGGAACTTTTAATTTAATTACAGTTGGAAGAATTGATGAACTTAAAGGTCAGGAATTTGGAATAGAAGTGGTGAAGATTCTAAAACAAAAAGGCTATAAGGTTCAGTATCATATTCTGGGTAATGGTCCTTCTATAAATAGTTTAAAAACAAGAGTAAAGCAATTGGAACTGGATAATGAGGTTTTTCTTCATGGTCCTGCTAATCAGTCGAAAGTTCTTAATTATTTACAGAAATCAGATGTCTTTTTAATGACTTCTATTACAAATCCTAAAGGAATGGCGGAAAGCCAGGGATTGGTCACAGCCGAAGCTCAGGCATGTGGTGTGCCAGTGGTGGCTTTTGATAGTGGGGGGGTGAAATATACAATTTTAGAGGGAGATACAGGTTTTCTTTGCCCCGAAAAGGATGTAAGTTGTTTTTCTAATAAATTAGAGTTTTTATTGACTAATCCTGAGATGCGCAAAAAAATGGGGATTAATGCAGTGAATTTTATTCAAGATAAATTCTCAGAAGAAAGTGTCAAAAAAAAATGGAAAAAGATATATGCTTAAGGTAAATGTTGAAGAAATAGATTCTGGTAAATTATCTATAGTGATTCCATGTTATAATGACCATAATTATATAGGTGAATCTATTAGGTCTGCTCTAAATCAAACCTGGAAAAATAAAGAGGTTATCATAGTTGATGATGGATCTAATAAGAAAACGAAAGAAATTCTCAAAAAATTTGAGCCTAAGGTAGATCTTCTAATTACTCAGGAGAATAAAGGTGTGAGTTCTGCCAGGAATTCCGGCATACAACGGGCTAGCGGTGAATACATTCTTGTACTTGACAGTGATGATTATTTTGAAAATGATTTTGCCGAAAAAGCAATTCATATTTTTCAAGAAAATAAAACGGTAAAAATTGTATCCTGTTATGGAAACTGGTTCGATAGCAATCATTCAAAAATTTTTAAACCTTCAGGCGGAGAAATAAAAGAAACTTTAATAAAAAACATTGCCATAGGTACCTCTATGTTTTTAAAGGAGGACTGGCATGCTACAGGTGGGTATGATGAAAAAATGCTCGAAGGTTATGAAGATTGGGAATTCTTTATTAGGATCCTGAAAGATGGTGGATTTGTAGAAGTGATTCCTGAAGTACTTTTTCATTATCGGAATAGGGAGTTTTCCAGGAATAAGAATGCCAATCTGAAAAAATATGAAATACTAAAATATATTTTTTTAAAAAATTCGGAGATTTATAAAAAGCATTTTGACATGTTTATAACAGACTGGTTAGAAAGTGTGCAAAAAAGCGAAGCTTTTAAGCAACATGTTATGCAGAGTAAGGAATATAAAATTGGGGATTATCTTTTAAAACCATTCAGAATATTTGGATTTTTTAAAAAAAGAAAATTTGGGAAGCCATCTTAGTTTTTTAAGCAAAATTAAAAAATGGTTATTAGTTGAATATCGTTACAGACGAACTATTCTGTTTTCAAAATTCATAAAGAGAAATAATAAATCTGTATATATAGACCCTATAAAATTAGCAGCAAACAGATACCTCTATAATTTTATAAAAAATTTTATTATAAGTGGGTATACGGTATATCTTCCTAAAGATAAGAAGCTTATAAACTTATTGCATCATAGAAAGGGAGAATTTATTTATAGTTCCTGGATCTTAGAAGAAAAAATAAAATTTGGTAAGCCAAATAGTCCTGATTTAAATCTAAATAAAGAGAAACTTAGCAATAATTACTTTGCTAACATCGGGAACAAAAATGTCTTTCGCGTTCCTATTGGTGAGTTTCCTGAATTATATAGGGAAGTTTCAAGTAGGCCTGCCGAAAAAGCTATAAATAATAGAAAGCGTTCAATTTTTATAGCAGGAAATATGAGTGATACCTACCAGAAAATTTCTGAAATGAATTTTTTTGATATCCCTAATCGTGTAAGTATGTCTAACTATTTACGGAGTAAGGATTATTATATTGATATAGAGAGTTTAGAGGATTTTGATGTCTTTTTGAATGGAGATTTCGATTACCGGGTAGTTTTAATAGATACTTCCAAAACTTTCAGGATTCCTGGGGAGGAATTAAAAAATACTTTATCAAGATTCCATTTTTTTCTGGCGCTACCTGGGATATTAATTCCGCAATCTCATAATATTTATGAGGCTATCTCTGTAGGTTGTATTCCAGTTTTACATAAAAGCTATGCTCAATTATTTGAGCCGCAATTAATTCATATGAAAAATTCTTTTGTATATAATGACAAGGAAGAATTAGACGAATTGATAAAAATGATTTTTAAATTAGAATTGCCACACATAATTAGCATTCAGAAAGCAGTCCTTGAATATTTCGATAATTATATTTCTCCTGCCTCAATTGTTCGGCAAATCGAAAACAAAAACTTTACAAAAATATATATTCAGGCAGAGGAGAAAAGTATTGCTATATTTAGAAAATATGGTAATGTATTGCATGTTTAAGGTAAAGTCAAGAATAATCATGGGAGTAGTTATTGGAAAACCCATATTTTTATCATTTCATGACAGAATTTAAAGTGATCATACTTCTGGCCTCGAGAAATCGACCTGATCTTATTAAGGAGACCATCGACTCCATTAAAGCCCAGACTTTTGAGAATTGGGCTTGTTATATTACAGATGATCGATCTACCAAAGAAGTACTTAGAGCAATTAATTCTTATATCCAGGATGATGACAGATTCCAGTTGTTTTCTAAGCCAAAAAGTTATCCTGCTTGTCTTTCTGGAAACAGAAATTTTGGTTTAGATTTAATAGCTGATAAGGAGTTTGATTACATCCAGTTTTTTGATGACGATGATCTAATGCACCCCCGAAAACTGGAAATGCAGTTAGCGCCTTTTAAAAGAAAACCTGATTTAAATTTCACAGTATGTAAATTCGATAAGCTAATTATTCAGGCAGACGGAGAGGAAAAAAGAATCTATCCAAATTTTGAACTTGATCATTCTCATCTTGGAGATGCTATTCTAACCGGAGGCTTGATTATTAATAGTCTAACACCTTTATGGAATATTAATATCTTCGAAAAGTTTAGATTTAATAGTGACTTAACTTATGCCGAGGAATGGGAGCTTTTTTGTAGAATAGGCTATCATTTCCCTTCAAATTACGAGTTTGTTGATCAGTATTTATTTACATATAGAAAACATCCTGGAACATTAACTCTGGGAAATAATAATATAGATAAAATTAAATCTTCCATAGTTTGTAGGCAAATATTGATGGATTATATTAGTTCAAATAACTTACATACTATTACCAGTATTAAATTTTTTTATAAAACATTCCTTTTATTGGATTTTAAACCTAAGAGAATAGAAAAGCTTATTTTGGAAGCTAGAAAGATAGGGATGAACAGTAGTAGTTTAAAACTGCTTAAAATTAGTAATAATATACATACCCTCTCATATAAAATAATTGGGAAACTTATCAATCTAGCTTAAGATGAGTAATTCTCCATTGGTATCTATAATTATTCCAACCTTTAATAGGGAGCAACTTTTAAGAGAATGTTTAAATTCTGTACAAAATCAGCAATATCAGAACTGGGAATGTATTATTGTCGATGATCACTCTGCAAAACCTTATTTGAAATTATTTGAAGACGAATTTGGTAGGAAGGATAAAAGATTTAAATTTTATCTTAGGCCTAAGAACTATCCTTCTGGAGCTTCTGCATGTAGGAATTTTGGGTTTTCAAAAAGCACTGGTAAATATGTACAATGGCTTGATGATGACGATTTAATTTCAAGTGATAAAATAGCTAATCAAGTAGATCTGTTGGAAGCCTCTGAAAGTGATTTTGCTATTAGTGTCTGTAGCTGGGATCTTTATTGGCCTGGAAAAAAATTGGAGAAGAGAAATTCATTCGGGAATGTATCTCAAGTAGATTCATCTAGAGTATTTGAAATAATTGGACAAAAGAAAACCTTTGTCCCTTGTAGTGCATATCTGAGCCCTGTAAAACTTGTCCTAAAAGGCGGTTTATGGGATACCAGATTAACCTTAAATGACGATGCTGAGTTTTTTAGTAGGGTTATTGCTGAGAGTAAATTTGTTTTAAATGTGAGCGAAGGCTATGTTTTATATAGATCTCATAGTGGTAAAAGAATTAGTGAGCAGTATACCAAGGTTCATATTGAATCATTAATGCTGAGTTTAAACCTTATGCAGGCTCATTTGAATTTTAAAGGTTTTCACGGCGATCAATTTTTTAAATGGAAATTACTCAAAATTATATTTGATCACGAAAAAGAGCATTCTGCTATCCTTGAAAAATATTCCTTTTTATTCAAACAGTTCAATTTGTCCCTGACATTGAAGAAAATATATATGTGCAGGTATTTTATGTATAAAAGAGTTTATCCTTCTTATAAACGATTAATAAAAAATTAAAAATTGTTTAGAATTCTAATATGTTTTGGAACCCGCCCGGAAGCTATAAAAATGGCTCCAGTCATTCATGAGCTTGAAAGGCAAAAAATAGAATTTAAGATTTGTGTAACGGGTCAACATAGAGAAATGTTGGATCAAGTGATGGAATTCTTTAATATTAAACCAGATTACGATCTGGATCTAATGAAAGAAAATCAGGGACTTAACGGACTTGGATCTAAAATTCTTGAGAATTTGGATGAAGTGTTGACTAAAGAAAATCCTGATGTTGTATTGGTACATGGAGATACTACCACCTCAGTTTTCTCAGCTTTGGCTGCTTTTCATAAAGGAATTAAAGTAGGTCATGTTGAGGCAGGGCTAAGAACCTATAATATCGAATCTCCATATCCAGAAGAAATGAATAGGCAGTTAACCTGTAGACTGGCATCTTTCCATTTTGCACCAACTCATTCTGCCAAAGAGAATCTTATAAAAGAAAATATAGTAGAAGAGAAAATAGTAGTGACCGGCAATACTGTGGTAGATGCTTTAAATATAGGGAAAAAGAATATTTCGGACTTTTCCTACAGGAAGATATCTGAAATAACAGGAATTCCTAATAAAGTCTTAGAAAAATTTATCTTGGTTACTGGTCACCGTAGAGAAAATTTAGGAGATGGATTAGAGAATATATGTGATGCCATAGATACTCTTTCAAAAAAAGTTCAAGTAATCTATCCGGTTCATTTAAATCCCAATGTTCAAAAAAAGGTAATGGTAAGATTAGAAAAGAATAAAAATATACATTTGATAAAACCGGTATCCTACCCTATAATGCTCTGGCTGATACAGAATTCAGAATTTATAATTTCCGATTCGGGAGGGATTCAGGAGGAAGCACCAAGTTTTAGTAAAAAAGTTCTTGTAACCAGAAAACATTCAGAAAGGTTAGAAGGGGTGCAATCATCTTTCTCAATATTGGTCGGGTCGAACAAAAATAAAATAATAGAGGAGGCTAATTATCTTTTAGAAGATAATAATAAAATGATTTACTCAAATCCATATGGGGACGGAGAAGCTTCTTTAAAAATTGTTTCTTGTTTAAAAAGACATTTTGAGTGAAAAACCGTTAAAAATACTCGTTGTAGCTGAATCTCTTGATGAAAATTCAAGCAGTGGTGGAAAGGCTAATTTTGCCTTAATTAATAATTTGATACGTGCAGGTTTCAAAATCAAAGTTTATCACTATACTAGAACTGAGATAAATATTGAAGGGGTAGAGAGTATTTCCATTCCCGAAAATCGCCGTAGTTTGATTTTCTTTCTGAGTCGCACTGAGCGCTACCTCCGATATTTATTTAAAATTAGCTTAAATCCAAAAATCGAGAGAAAGACTGGCTTTTCATTCACCTTAATGAATGACCGAAATAGTATTGTCTCGAGCTTGAAAAAAGAAAAGAGCTCTAATCCGGACTGGGTGCTTACATTAAGTCAGGGAGGAAGTTTTAGACCTCATCATGCGCTTCTTAAAATACCTAGATTACATTATAAATGGATCGCCTATATTCATGATCCTTATCCTATGCATTGGTATCCAAAACCATATACCTGGAAAGAACCCGGATTTATGGCCAAGGAAAAGTTTATGCAAGCTATTGCAGATCACTGTAAATATGCAGCTTTTCCATCCTTATATTTAAAAGATTGGATGGGAAGTCATTACAGTAATTTTTCTACTAAGGGAGTAGTAATTCCTCATCAAATTAGTGAGACGATCAAAAAGACCAGAGCATCTTTTACAGGAATAAACAATTCTGAGTTTACAATCTTACATGCCGGGAATTTTCTGCAGGCAAGACAGCCCCAGGGGTTAATTGAAGGTTTTAAGCAATTCGCTAGGAAGTATCCTGAAGTCAATGCCAGATTTATTCATGTGGGGCCCGCACCACATTATGAGAATTACCTAAAAAAAGAATCACAAATGAACTCCTCGATTGAAGTATATTGTGAAAACAAACTTTTTGATGAGGTGGCCTGGCTTCAGGATAAGGTCTCAGTAAATGTAATTATTGAAGCTAAAGCTGACTTCAGTCCGTTTCTTCCAGGGAAATTCCCGCATATAATCATGGCTAAGAAGCCTTTGCTGGTCTTAGGACCTCCAAAAAGTGAAGTGAAGCGGATCTTAGGGCAAGATTATCCGTACTGGTCTGAAATTGATAACGTATCAAGAATTTCAACCCTTATAGAGAAATTATATCAAAACTGGGTGGATGGCAATACTGAGGTTGAATATAATAAAATTGAGAATTATCTTTCTGCTGCAAACCTAAAAAAAGTAATTCAAAGCCTAAAATAGAATATGAAAATCCTTATGATCTCTATTTTTGCTCCTCATTTCTTCAACTGGACCGAACAGTTAAAAGGTTCCGAACACGAAATCTACTGGCTAGATGTTTTTGACTCTAATACTCATGTTGAGAAAATAGATTTTGTAAATCAAATCAGGGGTTGGCGTTATAAGTGGAACTATCCTGGAAGATATTTCCTTAAAAGGAATGTTCCTAAGATTACCAAAGTAATAAATAAACTAAACGAAAGAAACTTACAAGTTACTCTTGAGAATAAGATCCTAGATTTGAAGCCTGATATAATACATAGTTTTGTGATATATCTTTCAGCAGTGCCCATACTACCAGTAGTAGCAAAATTTCCTGAAATAAAATGGATGTTATCTAGCTGGGGGAGTGATCTATATTATTACAGACAGCGAGAAGATTACCTCAGAGATATAGAAGAAGTTCTTCCTCGAATAGATTATTTATTTACAGACTGTAAAAGGGATTATATTATTGCTGCGGAACATGGATTTCGAGGAAGGTTTATGGGGGTGTTCCCAGGTGGGGGAGGATACGATCTGGAATTTTGGTCATCTTATATTCAAGACTTTGATTCCAAAAATGTAATTCTGATTAAAGGATATCAAGGATTGCATGGAAGATGCATTGAAGTTTTAAAGGCTATTATTAACCTCAAACGGGAATTAGAAAATTATAAAGTTGTCGTATATGGAGCTGATAATGAAGTGATCGAATTTGCAAAGTCTTTAGAAATAGAAAATTGGACCAATTTTAAAATTTATGGTAAGATTCCTCATATTGAAGTAATGAAACTTATGGGGAAGGCAAGAATCGTTATAGGGAACAGTATGTCTGATGGTTTGCCTAATACTCTTCTTGAGGCTATAATTATGGAAGCTTTTCCAGTACAATCGAATCCTGGGGGGGCATCGGCAGAAATAATTGAAGAAGGTAAAAATGGAATTCTTCTTGAAAATCCCGAAGATATTAATTATTTAACCAGAAAAATAGATGAAGTTTTAAGTAAAAAAAATGCTCTACAAAAAGCAATCGATTTCAACACTAATTTTGTAAAGCCCTCACTAGACCGAGAAAATATAAAATTAGAAGTTTTGGATTGTTATAGTTTAATAGAAGAGGAAATTAAATCTGTTCGTTAAATGAATAAAAGTGAAAAAAGGATTACTATAATTTATGCAAATCGGGACCGTTCACCTGAGAGAATTAAAGTTTCATTAGAATCTTTAGCCTTGCAATCCTCTAGGAATTTTAAAGTAATATTAGTGGACTATGGTAGTGAGCTTTCAATTCAGAGCGAATTGAGAAAGCTTTGTAGTGGTTTCTTTTTTGTTGAATTCTATGCCTTGCAGGTACAACATCTTTTGTGGAATAAAAGTAAAGCCCTAAATTTTGGCATTCTAAAATCTAACACTGATCAAATCTTTATATCTGATGTTGATCTCGTTTTTCATCCTGAAACTTTTTCTTATCTGGAAAGTATAGGAAAACAAACAATTTTTAATTTGTTTTCCTTGCAATATCTCTCAGAAAATGAATCAATTAGGCTATGTCAAAATTGTGAAATATCTAATTTTGTCCCTGAAAGAACAGGGACAGTTAATGGAATGGTTCTAGCTCCCAGGAATGCCTTTATAGAAATTAAGGGTTTTGATGAGTTTTTCCATTTCTATGGAGCTGAAGATGTAGATTTATTTGATCGACTGGAAAATGCCGGTTACGTAAGGAAAGAAAATTTTGAATGTAAACTATTTTATCATATCTGGCATAAAAGTTTTGCAGCTTCAGAAGATAAATTAATTACACGAAAACCGAGAATTAAAAATATTATGCGAATTAATGAAAGGCATCATCTCCTTAACAAAAATAATGGAATCATTCAACCACCAAGGCAAACTGAAATGGGAAAGATAAGTGATGATAAAATAGAGAGATTATTTAATGAAGTAGATTTTGAATACAGAATTCCAAATATTCAGGCATTTGTAGAACATTTTTTAGAAGAGGAACTACGTTGCCATTCGGGAGTTGTAAACGCTGTTTTTGAAATTGATGCTTTTTATTTAAGTAAGAAATATAAAGTGAAAAAAATGCTAGGAAAACTATCCCAACCCTATATTTCTTTAAAGCAAGTCAATGATCTGATTCTGAAGAAAATAGTTTTTGAATATAGGGATTCGAATTATTCCTATGAAGTAGCGGAAGATTTAAAGAGTATTGATTTTCGAATAGAACTTTAAATGAATAAAAAAGTGGAACTCATTGCAGAGATTGGCCAGGCTCATGAAGGTAGCCTGGGAATGGCGTTATCTTATATTGATGCTCTTGCGGAAACCGGAGTAGACATAGTGAAATTTCAGGTTCATATCGCTGATGCCGAGAGCAGCATCTATGAACCGTTCCGGATAAAATTCTCTGATCAGGATAAAACCCGTTTCGATTACTGGAAGCGAATGGAGTTTACGCTGGATGAATGGAGGCTGCTAAAAAACAGATGTGAAGAAAAAGGAATGGAATTTCTTGCTTCTCCCTTTAGTAATGCGGCGGTGGATCTTCTGGAAGAATTGGATGTGAGGAGATATAAAATAGGTTCGGGAGAAGTGAATAATCTCCTATTGATGGAGAAGATTGCCCGAACCGGAAAACCGGTAATTATTTCCTCCGGAATGAGTTCGTTGCAAGAATTGGATAATACTATTTCTTTTCTCAGGGAAAAGGGAATTGAATTTTCCATACTTCAGTGCACAACGTCTTACCCAACATTACCTGAAAATTATGGTTTGGATGTAATAGGAGAATTAAAAGATAGGTATAAGGTTCCGGTAGGTTTTTCTGATCATTCTGCGAAAATGGAAACCTGTATTGCGGCAACAGCCCTGGGGGCAGAAATCTTGGAGTTTCATGCAATTTATAGCAGGAAAAGTTTCGGTCCGGATGCTTCATCTTCACTGGAGATAGAAGAAATTAAAAAAATGGTGCAAGCTGTAAGGAATATATCAAAAGCTCTGGATAATCCGGTTAATAAAAATGATAATTCGGAATTTAAGGAATTAAAGAAAATCTTTGAAAAATCGCTGGCGGTAAATAAAAATTTAGCTGAAGGTCATGTTATAAGGTTTGAAGACCTGGAAGCTAAAAAGCCAAGCAATAAGGGGATTCAAGCAAAAGATTTTACGAAAATTATAGGGATGAAATTAAAATCATCTATGAATAAATGGGAATTCCTGACCGAGAATCATTTTTAAATTTTTTAATTTGTTAGCTATTTATGAGTAAAAGAAAAATCTGTGTCGTCATTACAGCGCGTCCATCCTACAGCAGGGTAAGGTCTGCACTCCAGGCAATAAAAGAACATCCTGATCTGGACTTGCAATTGGTTATTGCAGGTTCAGCGCTGCTAGACCGGTATGGCAATGCGGCAGATTTTATTTTAAAAGATGGTTTTGAAGCTGCGGCTAAAGTATATATGGTACTGGAAGGTGAAAACCCTACCACTATGGCCAAAACAACCGGAATTGGTCTTATGGAACTTACCAATGTTTTCTATAATCTTCAACCCGATGCGGTAATTAGTATAGCCGATAGATTTGAGACTATAGCTACTTCCATAGCGGCAGCTTACCAGAACATTCCGTTAGTACATCTACAGGGTGGTGAGGTGACTGGAAATATAGACGAGAAGGTACGCCATGCTAATACAAAACTTGCCGATCTTCATTTAGTATCAAGTGAGGATGCACGGGAACGGGTAATTAAACTTGGGGAAGATCCAGAAATGGTAGTCAATACCGGATGTCCTTCTATTGATCTGGCCAAAGCAATTATGGATGAGCATAGCCTGAATTTTGATCCATTAAAAAAGTACGGTGGAGTAGGAAATGAAATAAAATGGCAGGATGGTTATATAGTAGTGATGCAACACCCGGTTACTACAGAATATTCGCGTTCCAGAGAAAATATTATGGAGACACTCCATGCAGTAAGAGATTCTGGTTTACCTACTTTTTGGTTCTGGCCAAATGTAGATGCTGGTTCAGACGGAACCTCCAATGGAATACGAACGTTCAGGGAAAAAGAAAAGCCCGAAAATATCCATTTCTTTAAAAATATGGATTCCCTGGATTTCCTAAGACTTCTAAAACATTCAAAAATGTTAATAGGAAATTCCAGCGCCGGGATAAGGGAAGGTAGTTATCTGGGTTTACCAGTTATTAATATCGGTAATCGCCAGCAGAGAAGACTAAGGCATAACAATGTAAAGGATATTGGATACAACCGTGAAGAAATCTCTAAAACCATTAAGGAACTAGAAAATAAAGGGCGGTTCAAGGCTTCGGAGATATATGGAAATGGAGATTCAGGTAAAAAAATCGCGGAAATCCTGGCCAGGGTAGAATTGAGATCATCGAAAACTATTGCTTATTAAAATGCTTGCAATTGGTAATTTCCACTATATCCGCGAAGATTTTAAGGCTCCCTACCCAAGTATTTTTGGGTTAACCCCCGGGCAATTTGAAAGCCAGCTGGAAATATTATCCAAACAGGGTAGATTTATTTCCCAGAGTGATTTATTAAATCCTGATAATTTATCTACTGAGGAGAAGTTATTACTTATCACTTTTGATGATGGATTAAAGGAACAATTTGAACTTGCAAAGCCTATTCTTAACAGAATGGGAATTCCTTTTATATTTTTTATCAATACTTCAAATTTTACCGAAAAAAGGCTTTCTCTTGTTCATAAAATCCATTTGCTCCGATCCAGGATATCTTCTATGGAGTTGGAAGATCATATTTCTAAAGTCTGTTCTGTTCGGCTTAGTGAAGACGAAAGAAATAAAGCACATATTCATTATAATTATGATCCGGCAGAAGTAGCACGATTAAAATATCTGCTCAATTTTAAAATAGAAATCAAGGACCTGAAGAAAATTATAGACCCAATTTTTGATGAATATTTTAATGAAGCTAAAATGGCCAAAGATTTATATATGGATAAGGAACAGCTTCAATCCCTTTGGTGCCAAGGCAGCCTTGGCTCTCATGCACATAATCATGATCCTCTAGGATTAATTGAAACTACAGAGGTAGAGAAGGACCTGCAAATGACACAGGATTTCTTTGTCTCTAATTTTGGTCAAAAAGCTCGTTCGTTCAGTTACCCGTATGGATCATATGAAGCCTGTAAAGAACTTTCATTACCTTTAAAAAAATCTGGATTTAAATTAGCTTTTAGCATGGAAAGAGCAGTAAATAAAGACTTTTCAGAAAATCCATATTTACTGGCAAGATATGACTGTAATGACCTTCCCGGTGGAAAGGCTGATATATTTACCAGGAAAGGACTTTTTGAAAATCCGGTTTTTGCAAAATGGCATACCTATGAAAACGGTACTTTTAACCAGTAATAGTCTCCGGCATCAGTATATCGCTCAATGCCTGGCGGGCGGGACGAAACTTCAACTAATAATCACTGAAGAAAAGTCTCCTTCAATTGAAAGTACTTCGGATTTAAGCGAGACAGACGCCAGATTTTTAAAAGATCATTTTAAAGCCCGGTCTGCTTCTGAAGAAAAGTTCTTTGGGAACTCAGGTTTTCCCCAGACAGTTCTTCAGATAAAACTTGAGTACAGAGAAATTAATTCTGAGCTTACCTTAGAATTTCTTAAGGAAACTGAACCGGATATCATTGTCTTATTCGGAACTTCGATAATTAAAGATCGCCTTCTAAAGGCTTTTTCAAATAGAATCATTAATCTTCATTTAGGATTATCTCCATATTATAAAGGCTCTGCCACCAATTTGTTTCCACTCCTATATGAGCAACCTCAATGTATTGGAGCCACCATTCATGTGGCCGAAAAGAAAGTGGACTCCGGTAAAATATTACATCAATTAAGACCCGATCTTGCTAATGATGATAGTCTTCATGATGCCGGGAATAAGGTGATTAAGAAAGCGGGACAAATGTTACCTGAAATATTGGAATTATATTATCAGGGAAAAATAATTCCAAAAGAACAAAGTGGAGAAGGTAGAATTTGCAGGAATAATGACCTTAGTCCAGAGAAATTGCGTACAATTTATCGTATTCTTGAAAATGGATTAATTTCAGCATATTTAAAAGAAAAAGATAGGATAGATAACCAATACCCAGTAATTGCTAATTTGAAAGAATGAAAATTTTAGGTCTAATCACAGCCAGAGGAGGGAGCAAAGGAATTACGGGTAAGAATATAAAAATTCTTGGAGGCATTCCATTGATAAATTATACTATCGCATCAGCTGGAGAATCGGATTATCTTTCACGAATAGTGCTTAGTTCAGATGATGAAGAGATCATAGAAGTAGCCAGGAAGCAGGGTGTTGAGATTCCTTTTACGAGACCTGTTGAGCTTGCCGGAGATAATACTCCAAGTCTAAAGGTGATACAGCATGCTTTACGTTTTTATAAGTCAAATAATGAGAATTTTGATGCTGTTTGCCTTTTGCAGCCTACTACACCTTTTCGAAAAAAGGGACTTATCGATGAGGCTATTGAAAAATTCAGATCTGGAGAATATGATTCAGTAATCAGTGTAAGGGAAATCCCATCCGATTTTAATCCGCACTGGGCCTTTGAGGAGGAAGCCGGAAAGTTAAAAATTGCTACTGGGGAATCTTCCCCCATTCCGAGGAGACAGGAGCTCCCAAAAGCATATCATCGTGACGGAGCAATCTATTTAACCAAAGCCAGTCAGATATTAGATAAGAATTCGCTGTTAGGAAAGAATATCGGATTTATCGATACTACGGCAGATGATTACGTAAATATAGATTCTATGGATGACTGGGAGAGAGCCGAAGAACTATTAAAAAAGCGGAGCTGATGTGTGGGATTGCCGGAATTGTGGGGCCTGAAATTCAAAAATCTGATATTGATCTGATGTTAGAGTCGATCGCTCATCGCGGTCCTGATGCCAGGGGAATATATTATGATGATGGTTTTGCAGTCATAGGCCATAATCGGCTATCCATTATTGATCTTTCTCATGATGCCGATCAGCCTTTTAAGGGGCCTTCAGGTCGTTATCATCTTAGTTTTAATGGCGAGATCTATAATTACCTGGAACTTAAAAAGGAGATAGGTTCAGCTTATAATTTTAAAACCTCTTCAGATACCGAAGTTTTACTTGCAGCATACCTGGTTTATGGTAAGGACTGTCTTGAAAAATTTCGAGGGATGTTTTCTTTCGCTATCTGGGATTCTAAAGAGAAATCTTTATTTGCAGCTCGTGACAGATTTGGAGTTAAACCATTTTATTACCGGCATACTGGTGAATTTATATTCAGCAGTGAGATCAAGGCCATAAAAAAAATAAGGCCGACAAAAGCAAATGAAAAATTATGGGCTAATTATTTCTATTATGGCTCTTATGGGCATCCTTCACAAACCTTTTATAAAGATGTTGAACAATTAGCTGCCGGCCATTATCTCCAATTTAAAGGCGGAAAGCTTCTAATGGAGCAGTGGTATGATTTTCCGGCAAGGATAGCGGCTTTAAAGGAAAGTTATTCTGAAGATGCGATAAAGCAGAATTATCTTAAGCTTCTGAAAGATTCCATAAATTTTAGGTTCAGAGCCGATGTAGAACTTGGTTTTAATTTAAGCGGCGGCATTGACAGTTCACTATTGCTGGCTTTGGTGAACAATTATAAATCTTCGGAAAAAATTAAAGCATTTACATTTTTTACAGGCGATGACAGATATGATGAATTGCCCTGGGTAGAAGAAATGATCGCTCAGACAAACAATCCTCTGGAGGGAGTAAAACTTTCTTCGAAAGAAGTTCCAGAATATTCAAGGCTGATCAGTGGTCTTCAGGATGAGCCTTTCGGGGGGGTCCCAACAATAGCCTATGCCAAGATCTTTCAAAAGGCTAGAGAGTCGGGGATCAAAGTCTTACTGGACGGTCAGGGTATGGATGAACAATGGGCGGGATATGATTATTATAGAACCGGGGCCCAAAATAATATTCAGGGTACTGGAAAATCATCGTCATATAAACAAGAAGCTTTAAGTCCATATTTGAAAAACCTGGCAGAAAAGCCAGGTTATCCTACTCCTTTTTCTTCTTCATTGCAGAATTTACAGTACCGTGACCTTTTTTTTACTAAGCTTCCCCGTGCTTTGAGATTTAACGACCGTATTTCTATGACCTATAGTACAGAATTAAGGGAACCATTTTTGGATCATTTACTGGTTGAATATGCATTTGCTCTGCCTGAAAATATGAAAATAAGGAATGGAGTTCATAAATATTTACTAAGGCAGATCACAAAAGATTATGTGCCATATAAAATTTCGGAAGCACCGAAAAGAGCTTTGCAAACACCTCAAAGGGAATGGCTGGCTGAAGATCTGAGAGAGTTTGTGAATGATCGATTAAATGTTCTCGAAAATAGTTCAATAAGAGATTGGTTTGATTTCAGGATTATTCAAAAAGAATGGAAAGATTATCAAAATGGTAATAATCAGAATAGTTTCTATCTCTGGCAATGGATAAATGCAAGTCTGCTCCTGGAAAATACCTGAAATAATCTTTCAGTTTTCTATATTTGGAAAGTCCAGTAAACCTATCCCGATTTGACATCAAAAAAACTTTTTGTGATTATACCCGACGGAGTTGGCCTTCGAAACTTTGCCTACAGTAAATTTCCCGAAGAGGTGAAAGCTGCTGGATGGGAATTGATCTACTGGAATGCCACCGGCTTTCAATTAAAAGAATTGGGCCTGGAGGAGATCAAATTGAATCCCAGGCCGAAGGCATGGACAGATTTACTGAAAAAGGCAAAGATCAATGTGGAACTTGAACATTTTCAGAAGAAATTTGATGAGCCGGTATATGAAAAGTATAAATTTCCATCTTCCACAAAGGGCCTGAAGAATAAGATCAAGAACCTCCTTGTTAGTGTTCTTGTACGAAAATATAAAGGTGAAAAAGGCTTAAATAGATTAAGGCTAATGATGCAATATTCAGAAAGGAATTCTGAATATTATAATAACTGCATAGATGTTTTGAAAAAGGAAAACCCAGATGCCGTTTTCTGCACCAATCAAAGGCCGGTAAATGCTATTTCACCGGTGCTAGCCGCACAAAAGCTTGGTATCCCTACCTCCTGTTTTATTTTTTCATGGGATAATCTTCCCAAAGCGACCAAAGTGATAGATCCCGATTACTACCTGGTATGGAGTGAACATATGAAAAATGAACTACTAGCCTATTATCCATATATAAATTCTCATCAAGTAAGAATAACAGGAACGCCTCAGTTCGAAATTCACTATGATAGGTCGGTTGTTCTTTCCAAGGATCAATTTTTTTCAAAATATGATTTAGATCCCGCGAGGGAGTATTTGTGCTTTTCGGGAGATGATATTACTACCTCTCCTCATGATGAACATTTTCTGAATGATGTTGCCGAAGCGGTGCAGAATTTGAATAAAAAAGGGGAGAATCTAGGTATAATTTTCAGAAGGTGCCCGGTAGATTTTTCAGATCGTTATCAAAAAGTATTGAAAGATTTTTCGTCTGTTATCTTTCCGGTTGAACCTGACTGGACAGGGAATGGAAACTCATGGAACCAGGCCATGCCAAAGAAGGCAGATCTCGCATTACAAACGAATATTGCAGAACACAGTTTTATGGTTATTAACGTGGCTTCTTCCATGATCTTCGATTTTGCTGCAAAAGGAAAACCCTGTGCATATCTCAATTATTTATTGGAACTTGAAGATTTGCAAAAAGATATCAGGGAAATATATGCCTATATTCATTTTAAGACCATTCCAGAAAATGCCGTTTTTTGGATAAATAGGAAAGAGGAGATAGGGGATGTTATTCTAAAGGCCTTAAATGGTCATAATGAAGAGAAACTAACCATTGCCATGAATTGGTTTCGACAAATTAACTGTTGTGCAACAGATGCCTCAAAGAATATAGTTCAACAATTATATCATATAAGTTAAATGCATATTGCTTTCCTTACACCGGAATATCCGCACAAACTTACTGGGCCTTCAGGAGGACTGGGAACCAGTATAAAGAACCTGGCCGTTGCCCTGAACAGGAATGGAGTTAGGGTAAGTGTTATTATCTATGGACAGGAATCTGATAGGGAATGGGACGAGGATGGCATCAGCTTTTACTTTATAAAACAAAAGAAATATAAAACCGGAGGCTGGTATTTTTACCGAAAAAATATTCAAAAATTAGTTAATAAGCTGATAGAACTTAATAAAATAGATGTAGTTGAAGCGATGGACTGGACCGGGATAACTGCGTTTATGAAGATCAATTGTCCGCTTGTAATAAGACTAAATGGGAGTGATGCTTATTTCTGCGCTCTGGAAGAGCGAAAACAAAAACAAAAAAATCGATTCTTTGAAAGAAAGGCCCTTAAAGCGGCCGATTTTTTAATTTCAGTTAGTCAGTTTACCGCCGATAAAACGAATGAAATATTTGGAATAAACCGGAAATTCGAAATTATACCTAATAATATTGAGGCTAAGAATTTCAGGCCTTCGAATTTACCCATTACCCAGGGAAGAATTATTTATTTTGGTTCTGTTATTCGGAAAAAAGGAGTTCTTGAACTGGCTGAAATATTTAATCAAGTGAATGAGCAAAGACCGGAAAGTGAATTATTACTGGTCGGGAAAGATGTTGAGGATATTTTCGAAGGGCAGTCTACAACAAAGCTTTTTAAGGAACGACTTTCAAAACAGGCTATGAAGAAAACCACTTTTTTGGGACCAGTTAAATATGAATCTGTAAAGAAATACATCGAGGAATCAGCAGTAGTGGTCTTACCCAGTTTTGCAGAAGCCTTACCAATGACGTGGATAGAGGCAATGGCCTTGGAGAAAGCTCTAGTAACTTCAAATATCGGTTGGGCCAAAGAGGTGATGGTAGATGGTGAAACAGGATTTACGGTAGACCCTAAGGATCACCAGATCTATGCTGAAAAGATTATTAAATTACTTGATGACGAGAAATTGTGCCGAAAAATGGGAAGTGCAGCCAGGAGGAGAGTAATGCAAAAATTTGCAAGCGAAAAAGTAGTTCAGAAGAATATTGAATTTTATAACTCAGTAATAGAAAAAAGCAGCGTCTATTGATCTATTTACGACATAGTAAGGGTGAAAAAATAAATTCCGTTTTTAAGAATGGAGAAAAGATAGAGGTTGCAAATAAAAACCTTGTCAAAACTTTTTGGGAATTAAGCGCAAGGTTTCCTGATGAATTGATCGCTTGGATAGATGATGATATTGAAATGGAGCTAAGCCAAAAATGGGCAGAGGTTTTTCAACATGAACTGATCATGGCATCCTATGCGGTGAAAACACAATATATACCGGAAAGCATAGGTTATATAGACCAATTACCATTTGTAAAACCTGAATATCATGTGCAGTATGCTACCTGGAGAATGAGTACCGATATTGGCGGTATTAAAGGGAAAGTGGCAATCAAATTTAAAGACTTATTAGACGGGATCTCAGATTTTGGATATCTCTTAAATTCAATGGCTAAAATAGGTCAGCAAAACTCCCTTTTTTGTTATTCGGCACCTGAATTAATAGCAGCCTCAAAATTTAAAAACCATACTGAATTTCGAGGGGAAAGAGAGTTATTTAAATTTGTTGCACAGCATTATAAAAAGGTGCGATTGTATATACTTTTCTTCTGTTTAGTAAAATATGAAAGGAAATTTCCATATTGGTCATTAATAAAATCTATCAGGTTAAGATCATTTTTCAATAAAAATGTAGATTTTCATACTATTAAAGTTGAAAGTTCAAGAAAAAATTTAGATGACAATTCCATTGATGTAATAATTCCTACGATGGGTAGACCAAACTGTTTGAGAAACGTTTTAATTGATTTAAAACAGCAATCCTTATTACCCTCTCGAATATTTATTATTGAACAGAATCCGAAAATCAATTCGGAATCAAATCTAAAATTTTTAAAATCAGAAAACTGGCCATTTGAAATAAATCACTTTTTTACACATAAAACGGGCGCTTGTAATGCTAGGAATTATGGATTGTTGAGAATGAAGTCCTCATATATTTTCTTGTGTGATGATGATAATAGGATAAGTAATGAAGTCTTGGAGCAATCCCTTTTTTTTCTTAATAAATTGGGGGTAGACGCTATAAACACAGCATATCCTCAAAGAAATGAGGAAGTAAAGTTTTCAAAATTGAAACAATGGGGTGCTTTCGGATCAGGGAATTCAATAATCAGAAGAAGTTCGAAAACCATTGGAGTTTTGTTTGATACACTATTCGAGCATGGCTATGGAGAAGATTTGGATTTTGGTATGCAGCTAAGATCTAAAGGAATAGATATAATTTATATACCTGAAATTTCTATTTTACATCTAAAAGAAACTAAAGGTGGTTTCCGCTCAATTTCAGAGAACCAATGGACTAATGCCGATCTTCAACCAAAGCCATCACCAACAATGATGGTACTGATTAAAAAATATTATTCTACTCAGATGAAATTAGGCTATAAAACTGAACTCTTTCTTAGGTTTTACAGAAAGCAAGCCATCAAAAATCCTTTCAATTATATTAGAAGGATGAGAAAAAGATGGGAATTGAGTGAGAGAATGGCAGATGAGCTTATAAATAAGACCTCTTCAGAATAAAGAAATGAGAGATTTACAGGATAATTTTAAGTTTAGTCTGATTGTCTGTACCTATCGCAGAGCTGAATCTGTCTTACAATTGATTGATTCGGTAGTGTCTCAGAGTCTCTACCCTAATGAAATCCTGATTGTTGATGCTTCCGAAGATGAAAAAACCAAAAGACTATTATCTGCAAAAAGCTACAGATCTTTAATTTATCACAAGGTTGATGAAGCAAATAAAGGATTGACCAAACAACGCAATTTCGGAATAAAAAAGGTTAGTCCATCATCAGAAATAATTTGCTTCCTGGACGATGACATAGTTTTGGAAAACGATTATTTTAAAAATCTGATCAATACATATAAACTCCAGCCGGATGCTGTTGCCGTAGGTGGAGCAATTGTAGATGAGGAAGCATGGAGAGAGACTGCTGATACTTATAAAGCAAATTATGATGAGTTTGTGTTTGATGGTTATGTTAGAAAACTCGGAAGTCGAAATGTTCTTAGGAAACGGCTAGGTTTACTGTCTAACAAACCACCTGGGTTTATGCCTGAATTCTCCCATGGTTTTTCGACCGGATTTTTACCACCTTCAGGAAAGATCTATCCCGTAGAATTTTTTATGGGTGGAGTCTCTTCCTACCGTAGATCTTTATTCGAAAAAGTTAACTTCTCTGATTATTTTGAAGGATATGGACTTTATGAAGATATGGACTTTTGCCTGAGAGCTTCAAAACATGGTGATTTATATGTAAATACATCTGCCAGGGTTTATCATTTTCATCATGAATCGGGAAGACCTGACTACTTTAGATACGGAACAATGGTAGTAAGAAATGGTCATTATGTTTGGAAGATAAAGAACCCCAATCCAGGATTAAATGCAATTCTAAAATGGAATTTAATCACTCTCTTACTTCTGGTAATTCGATTTAAAAATGATATTTTAGACCGAGAGAATGGAGCCAGACAGGATGCTTTGGGAAGGATTAAAACCTGGATGCTTTTGTCATTTCATAAATCTTAATCAGAAAAAACCATATTCTTGACGAAAAAGACTGTAAATGAGAGACAGGCGGAGTTCTACCAGAACTTCAAAAAGAATAAAGCAACCAAAATATGGTATTCGCTCAGGAACGGTCTTTTTAGAAATATCAGAAAAAATATAGGAGCCGAAGCTCAGATATATGAACTTCATAAAAACTGGCTAGGAGATCTGTCTGATTCTAAAGTTCTGGACCTGGGATGCTATGCCGGGAATTCATTATCATATTATTTAGCCGAAAATTCTAAATCTTATTTAGGAATTGATTTAAGTTCACCAGCGATTGAAAGTTTGAAAAGAAGAATTTCAAACCTTCCAAATGCTGAAGCCAGGGCAATAGATTTTCTTTCTGAAGAATTTAAAGAAAAGGATTTTGATCTAATTTATGCTTATGGAGTTCTTCATCATTTTAAAGACACCGATGAGTTAATAGCGAAATTAAAAGGAAAATTAAGACTCAGTGGTAGAATTGTAAGTTATGATCCTCTGGAAACTAGCTTCCCAATAAAATTCGCTCGTACACTATATAGACCATTTCAATCTGACAAGGATTGGGAATGGCCATTTACAAAAAGGGTGTTCAATAAATATGAAAAAGAATTTGACATTTTAGACCGAAGGGCAGTGTTTGGAAAATCTAAATGGATTTTTCTAATGAATTTCTTACCCATTTCAGAGGATAAAAAAAATGACATTGGTAGAAAATGGCATAAGGAAGATTGGAAAAAGTCAAAGTTATCCAATACTCATTTATTTCGTTGCATGCACCTAACTATGCTATTGCAGAATAAAACTGAATAGTATGAGATTTTCAATATTTACTCATGCAGAACATAAAATTTATAAAAATAAATTATATTCTTATACACCTTATGTTAAAGAAATGAATCTCTGGAATTCTCATTTTGAGGAAATATGTGTTCTAGGTCCATTGTCTCATGAAAAACCTTATGCTATTGATGCCCCTTATATCCAAAATAATATAAAACTAGATCCTTTACCTAAGCTGCATTTCAAAAACAAAAAATTATTTCTAAAGAGTTTTTTCAATTCAATCACGGTGGTTAGAAAAGTATTTCAGGAAATGAAGAAGGCAGACCATATTCATATTCGTTGCCCCGGAAATATTGGACTTCTGGCATCTTTGACCCAAATTTTATTTCCGGATAAACCGAAGACTATCAAATATGCCGGGAACTGGGCTCCGGGAAGTGAACAACCAAGAAGTTACCGGCTTCAGAAATGGCTTATTTCAAATACTTTTCTAACCCGGAATACGAAGGTTCTTGTATATGGGGAATGGCAAAATCAGAGTACAAATATAATTCCCTTTTTTACAGCCTCATATACTCAAAAAGAGCAGATAGAGATTGAAAAATCTTTTGATTCACCTTTTAAATTCATATTCGCCGGATCATTAGTTGAAGGTAAACGTCCATTTTTAGCCATTAAATTAATCGAGGAATTAAAAAGGAAAGGCTTTGATGTAGAGATGGATATTTATGGAAACGGTATACTAAAAAATGAACTTCAAGCATATGTAACCAGAAACAATCTCAGGGATAGTATTAAATTATTTGGGAATCAGCCTCCAGAAAACCTGAAAGAAGCCTATAAGTTAGCTCATTTTTCAATTCTACCATCAAAAAGTGAAGGATGGCCTAAGGCTATTGCTGAAGCTATGTATTTTGGTTGTGTGCCTATAGCGACAGAAATATCCTGTTTATCCTGGATGTTAGGAGAAGGAGAACGTGGAATTCTGATCAAGCCGGAAATTAAATCTTCTGTAGATGAGATTTCTCGCTATCTGGATAATCCAAAAATGCTTGGAGCAATTTCAAAGAATGCAAAGGATTGGTCTCAAAAGTATACCATTGAAAAATTTGAACAGGAAATCAGAAAAATTTTATGAAGATCCTTCAGCTTATAGACACTCTACATCCTGGAGGTGCTGAGCGAGTCGCAATAAACTATGCTAACGGCTTATTACAATATGATGTCGAGTCTCATATATGTGTAACGCGGGAAATTGGAATTTTAGAAGATGAGCTAGAGGAAAGGGTACATGTTCATTTTATTAAAAAGAAAAGTGTTGTTGATTTGAAAGCCCTAAATCGATTGAAAAGGGTGATTAAAAGTCACAAAATTGATATTGTTCAGGCTCACGGTTCCTCATGGTTTTTCGCTGTACTCTGTAAAAAATCAGGATTAAATTTTAAACTCATATGGCACGATCATTATGGAAACAGTGAATTTTTAAATAAAAGAAATAAAGTTCTACTAAAACATTTTTCGAAGAATTTTGACGGTATACTTTCAGTAAATTTAAGACTTAAGGAATGGTCTGAGAATAACCTTATATGTGATAATGTGTTATTTTTAAATAATTTCATAGCTAAACCAGTTGAAACGAAAGATGAAGCTATAAAACTGCGAGGAAATTATAAAATCAATATAGTTTGTGTGGCCAATCTCAGGCCGCAAAAAGACCATAAAACATTACTAAAAGCATTCAGGATTTTGAAGCAGATGAATAGTGATATATCTCTTCATTTATTCGGGAAGGAAAATAAGGATCAATATTCAAGGGGAATCCTGGAGCTAATTAAATCGGAACTATCGGTTTACTGGTATGGAGCAAAAAGAAATTTAAACTCCTATTTATATGAGGCTGATATAGGAGTTCTTTCTTCAAACTCTGAAGGCTTACCTCTGGCTTTACTGGAATATGCCAGGGCTGGATTAGGAATTGTTATTACAGATGTTGGAGAGTGCAAAGAAGTTATTGGCCCTTACGGGCTTACGGTAAAACCTAATGATCCTTATAACCTTGCTAAAGCAATATCCTTTTACATAAATGACCAAAAAAAATTAATTGAGGATTCGCAAAACGTCCAAAAAAGAATAAAACAATTATATTCGGAGGAGTATGTAATTCCTAAGTACTTATCTTTTTGTAAACAAATATGATAAGAAGCGATAAAACCAATAACCAGTTTTATATCAAAATGTTATTACTACATTTTGGTTATGGTTTTCTTATTTTTTTAATTCCTTCATTATCAAAGTTGATTTTATTAGGGATAATTGCTTCATTTCTTTTTATTATCCTCGATAGAAAGAATAGAGGCAATGAAGCACTAATGGCTGCTGCCTATATCGCGGGAGGAGAAGTTTTCTTTCGGCAAACTGGGGCCTTGTTTTTTTATGAAACTGGGAAATATGCCGTTATTTTATTTCTTTTAGTTGGAATGTTTTTTAAGGGCGCCAGTTCCAAAACAGTTCCATATTGGATTTACTTGCTTATTCTTTTTCCCGGTGTTGTTTATGCATCTTATACATTAAGTTATGATGCAGATTTTAGAAAATTGGTAGCATTTAATATTTCCGGTCCCGTGTGCCTAGGAATTTCAGCTCTGTATTGCTATTATAAAAAAATCAAAAAGGAAGATTTTCAAAGAGTACTACTCATGTTGCTAATGCCTATTGTAGCTCAAATGGTATATCTCTATTTCTATACTCCGAGTATGGATGAAGTAAGAATAAGCCTTTCAGGTAATTACGCCGCTACCGGGGGATTTGGACCGAACCAGATCTCAACGATTTTTGGAATTGGATGTTTCCTTATCTGTACCAGACTATTCACTATTAGAAACCAAAAGATAAACTTAATTGACATTTCTCTGCTTATTCTGATGGGGTATCGAGCCCTGGTTACCTTTTCCAGAGGTGGAGTTTTTACCGCACTTGTATGTGTTATATGTTTTTTAATTTTCTTTTATTACAAACAGGATTCCAAGAAAATAGAGGGAACGAATTTTCGGATAATATCCATGGTCCTCATTTTTGTTAGCATTTGGTTTTATTCATATGCACAAACCAATGGATTGCTGGGAAATAGGTATACAAATAGAAATGCGGCGGGTGAACTAAAAGAAGATATTTCCACTGGAAGAGTTGAGCTTATTGAAACTGAGCTAACTGCATTTTATCACCATCCTTTAACCGGTATTGGAGTCGGTAAAGGACGGGAGTACCGGGAAGAGGAGTTAGGCATAGGGATTAACACACATAATGAAATTAGTCGATTATTATCAGAGCACGGTATTTTAGGAATTGTTGCTTTGGCGATACTTATATTTGTACCACTCGTATTCTGGTTTAAATTTAAAAATAATTATTATTTCCTAGCATTTGTGGCCTTTTGGTTTTTAACTATAAATCACTCGGCAATGAGGATAGCTCTACCAGCATTTGTTTATGGACTTGCCTTATTATATATAGTAGATGAAAAAAAGAATCCTATACATAGGAAACGATTTGCAGGTCAATAGTTTTACGGTCACCTATATTTCTTTTTTCAGTAAAATGCTAAAAAAAGAAGGATATAAGGTTAAAACAGCTTCTACTCGTAATAATAAGGCCTTACGCCTGGCTGAGATGCTGGGACTTATCGCAAAGTATAAGGATACCACAGATATAGTCTTAATCGATACTTATGGAGCCATGAACTTCTATTATGCTTATCTGGTCGGAAAAACCTGCGAGTTTTTTAATCTCGAATATATTCCTATTTTACATGGTGGAAATTTGCCCGAAAGATTAGAAAATTCAAAAAAGCTTAGTCAAAGCCTTTTTGGAAGGTCCAAGGTTAATATTGCTCCTTCTAATTTTTTACATGCTGTTTTTAAATCTTATGGATTTAATAACACACAAATTATCCCCAATGCTATTAGATCTGATAAATATCCCTTCACAAAAAGAGCTGATTTTCGACCTAAATTACTATGGGTTAGAAGGTTTCAAAGAAGGTATAATCCAATCATGGCCTTAAATGTATTAGCAAAACTTCAAAATAAGTTTCCGAATGCTAGTTTATGCATGGTAGGTCCAGAAAAGGATGGAACCATGGCTATGTGTAAAAAGATGGCTGAAAGACGAGATCTCGAAGTTAGATTTACAGGGAAACTCAAGAAAAAACAATGGGCTCAATTATCTAAGAATTATGATTTTTTCATTAATACTACCTCAGTAGATAATACGCCAATTAGTGTGATAGAAGCCATGAGTTTAGGTTTAGCCATCGTTAGTACGAATGTGGGTGGAATGCCTATGCTAATTGAAAATGATTTCGATGGAATTCTTGTTCCCGAAGAAGCCGAAGATAAAATGGTTTCAGAAATAACAAGAATAATTGAAAACCCAGACATCGGTAAAAAACTTTGTATAAATGCACGGAAAAAGGTAGAGACTTTTGATTGGGAAAGAATAAAGGATCAATGGATTAGTGTTCTCAATTGATGAAAACAATTCTTTATATAGGTAATAAACTTCAAAAACATGGGAATAATCCAACAAGCGTTGATTCTATTCCTCCATTACTTAAGAAAGCAGGATATTCGGTAAAAGCTGTTTCGTCTATAAAATTTAAGTCTTTCCGACTCCTTCATATGCTAAGCAGTATTCTGCTAAGGCGGAAAATTGAAAATGTTATCATAGATACATATAGCACCAAAAATTTCTGGTACGCCGTTTTAAGTGCTAAATGCTGTCAATTTAAAAATATTCCCTTCATATTCATTCTTCACGGTGGAAAATTAGATCAGCGTTTTAGAAGTTCGAATAAAAAAATTCTGAAATTGTTCAGTTCTGCAAAGGCGAATATTGTTCCTTCATCATTTTTGAAGGAAAGATTGAAGAATTTTCAATTTGACAATATTTCAATCATTCCTAATTTTATTGATATATCGCAATATTCTTTCAAAAATAGAGAATATCTAAAACCTAAATTATTGTGGGTTCGAGGCTTTGCTGAGGTTTATAATCCTGAAATGGCTCTTTTTGTATTGGAAAAAATTTTGCAAAAATATCCTAAGACAGAATTGTGTATGGTTGGCCCGGAGAAGGACGGTAGTCTTAAAAAGCTTAAAGTTCTGGCGGAAAAGAAAAAACTTCCAGTCAAGTTAACCGGTAAACTCGATAAAAAGGATTGGATCTCTCTATCCAGGGACTACGATATTTTTATAAATACTACTAATATAGATAATACTCCGGTGAGCGTCATTGAGGCTATGGCCCTTGGTCTTCCGGTTGTTTCAACTAATGTTGGCGGAATTCCATATTTAATTTCCAATGAAGAAAATGGACTTTTAGTTGAAGCAAATAATTATATGGAAATGGCTAAAGCAGTTAATCGGTTGATTGAAAATCCTGAATTATCAAAAAAGCTTAGCTTTTCAGGTAGAAAGCATGCTGAGTCTTTTGCCTGGGAAAATGTAAAACCCCTTTGGCTAGAATTGCTAGGTTAAAAATTATATATTTAACCCGGCCGAAAACCTACTACAATGTCTCAGAAACCCCTTTTCCATTTCGAGATTTCTGAACGTAAAATCCTTTTAAGGATTTTTGACATTGTTGCTGTTCTTTTAACCTTATCAGTTGTTGGCATCATCTTTAAATTTGATTATTTCCGCATTAATGCTGATAACTGGAACTGGACGATTGTATTTGTAATCTACCTGAATCTTTTCGCTAATATTTTTGAGCTCTATGATCTTCAGAAGGCAGATCAATTTGATAGCGTTCTGAAAAACGTTCTTCTAACAACGAGTTTAACGGTACTCTTTTACATGTTAACTCCTTTTTTGACACCTAGTTTGCCAGAAAATCGATTGCAGATCTTATTCTTCTTTTTATCTGTCGCGGGAGCATTATTGGTCTGGCGTTTCTTATATATTAGTCTTATTTCCTCTCCAAGATTTTATAAAAGAGTCCTTGTAGTAGGAGATTCATTCGATATTAAATTGATTGCAGAATCCCTTCAGAAATCTGATCCCAACTATTTTGTGGTAGGTTACATAAATACCGATCTTAAGATTAGGACAGTTTTGGAGCGTGATGATTTACTTCAATTTGAGGTAGAGGAACTCCAGCAAGCGATCAAACAGAATCATATCAATGAAATCGTGGTTGCAAGTGCGTATCAGAAAGGGTTGATGTTACCACTTTATAACCAGTTAAGCGAGCTGCTTAAAAAAGGTTTTCCTATTCGCGATTACACCCAAGTTTATGAAGAAGTGACCAGAAGGATTCCAGTGCAGAACGTTGATAAGGATTTTTATAAATATTTCCCATTTAGCCGTAGTAACCAGAATAAATTTTATATTCTCAGTTTTAGAATTTTTGATATTCTGGTTTCAATACTCGGTATCGCTTTTGGCATCCTGATCACTCCATTTATTCTTATTGGAAATTTAATTGCAAACCGTGGAAAGTTGTTTTACCAACAGGAAAGAGTTGGAAAAAACGGAGTGATTTTCAAAATATTAAAATTGCGTACAATGACGAAGGATGCAGAGGCTTCCGGACCTCAATACGCTCAAAAGAATGACTACAGAATTACTAAATTTGGAAAGCTTCTGAGGCGTTCTCGTCTGGATGAGATTCCGCAATTTTTTAATGTTTTGAAAGGTGATATGAGCCTAATTGGCCCAAGACCAGAAAGGCCAATGTTTGTAAAAGATCTTTCTAACCTCATACCATTTTACGAAACCAGGCATATTATTAAGCCCGGATTAACTGGCTGGGCTCAGGTGATGGCGAATTACGGTGATTGCTATGATGATAGCCTGGAGAAACTTCAATATGATCTTTACTATATCAAGCATAGAGGGATTTTTCTAGATCTTAGTATTCTGCTTAAAACCTTGAGCACCGTTATATTCTTTAGAGGTCAGTAAAAAACCTAGGTCCTGTTTCTTTTATATTTTACTACAGAAAACAAGAAAATAAAAAGCGCTAGAAACTGCGCAATTCTAGGGATAAAATCACCATATTTTGAATAAAAGGTTTTTTTCTTTCTTGTTCCGATTTTTCCTGAAATAGTACCTCTTTTATTATAACCCAATTTTTTAATGATATCTCCGCGATCATTGATGATAGCGGAAATACCGGTATTAGCGCTTCTGGCAACATACCGTCTATTTTCTACTGCACGCAATCTGGCGTAACTAAGGTGTTGCTTGTGGCCTTGAGTTTCTCCCCACCAGGCGTCATTGGTAATTATACTGAGGAAATTGGCATCATTTTCAACATAGCCCGTCACATATTCTCCGTAAACAGATTCATAGCAAATTATCGGTGCGGTATTTATGCTGTCTTTTAGCTTAAAAACTTCGCGATTTTCCTGGGTTGTTTTCATTGCCACTGTCCCTCCAAGATCTATCATTACATCCCCAAGTATCGGTTTTAGAATATTCTGATAAGGGAAGTTTTCCACCCCAACTACGAGTTTCGATTTATGATATAATTGAGTGCTATCTACTCCGTTTTTCGAAAGATATGCCGAGTTATAATCATCGTACCAATCCATTGGTCCAATCTGGTTGGTCTGTTTTTTAACCTTCTCTGGATCGTTGAACCTTTCATACAAACTGATGCCACCCAAAAAACTCATATCGTTTTTGAGGCGACTGATCTGTCTTCCAAAAAAAACAGCTTCAGAATTATCAAAATTAGAAAGTCTAGTACCATCTGCGAAAACAGTTTCCGGAGCTATAACAAGATTAGTAGAATTGGTAATTGAATTTTTACTTAGTTGTAATAATAGCTTTCCGATTTTTGTATCTGTAGTATTGTATTTTTCAGTATAAGGATTGATATTAGGCTGCAATATCACCACGTTAATCTGTTCCTCCGGTTCCTTATAACTATAATACAAGCCTAAAGACAAGGCAATAGGGATAATGATTAACAAGCCAATTTTCACAAGTGACCGATAAATAATTTCTCTTTCCCGAAATTCCTGATACTGAAGTATAGTTTTAAAAACTGCGATATTTGCCAGCCAGATCCATAAGGTGCCTCCAAAAGTTCCAGTGTATTCATACCATTGAACCCAGCTTATATATTCTGAAAAAACATTTCCGAGATTAAGCCATGGCCATGAAAAATCCCAGTTGAGGTGAATTTTTTCAAATACCATCCATATACTTACGAGAAAAGCTGAGGCAGCTGTGAAGGCCGTTCTTTTTGCCACGATATGGTATAGTAGAAATACAATGGACATCAATAAAGAATTGGCTAGAACGGCGAAGATTCCGCCAAATAGCGTAGAGTATGAAACCCAATATGTGGTTATGACATTCCAGATAAAGAAACTTAGATACGCATGACCGAATACCTTCAATTTTACCCAATTGCTGGAATAATTTCTTAATCGAAATTCTGCGAGTAATAATGGAGCAAAGGCAAAGAATATAAAAAGCGGAAATCCATAAGTGGGCCAGGATACGGCAAGTAAAATTCCACTTAGTATAGCGTAAAGAAAGTTCTTCATTTAATTTTTATCTTTTCAAAAATAGGAAACTTCTGGTTGAACTGACCAAAGATTGAAGTTTCAGTATTAAATAGCCTTTACAATAACATTATTTTTGGAGGTTTTTGATTTCAAAATAGTAGTTTAGTGTTCTACTAACAAAACCAACCAATGGGAATTAAAAGACATATCCCTAATTTAATTACACTTCTAAACCTATTTAGTGGAAGTGTTGCCGTTATTTTTGCGGTAAAGGGAAATTTAGTGCTTGCTGCAATTTTTGTAGCTGCAGGTATATTTTTTGACTTTTTTGATGGTCTTGCAGCAAGACTTTTAAATGTCAAAAGTGAGGTGGGCTTACAATTGGATTCACTTGCCGATGTTGTAACAAGCGGAGTAGTGCCGGGAATTGTAATGTACCAGTTATTGACTAAGGCATTGCCTGCAAGTGGTGGAGTGGGAGCCGATTGGAATTCTTCCGTATTTGATATTCAGATGAAGCCTTTTGCGCTGATAGGCTTGTTGATCATTCTGGCATCGGCCTACAGACTGGCTAAATTTAATGTTGATGAACGCCAGACCGATTCTTTTATAGGTTTACCAACGCCGGCCAACGCTTTACTTATTTTAAGCCTTCCTCTAATTCTTACTTATCAGCCAGGACAGTTTATTTCCGGATTATTATTGAACGAATGGTTTTTGGTGGGATTAACCTTGGTAAGTTGCTATTTGCTGAATGCAGAGTTACCGTTATTTGCCTTGAAGTTTTCTGATTGGGGCTTTAAGGAGAATAAAATGCGATACTTTTTTCTAATCAGTTGTATTGTGTTGATCGTATTGCTGAAATTTATCGCTATACCGGTGATAATTTTATTCTACGTAATTCTTTCGGTTATTTCTAACAGAATGGCTATTCAGGATAATTTTTAATTAAATCGATTTCTGTATTTAAAGTTGCGCCGCTAATGATATCCATATTTGCAAATGGCCAGTTCTTTAATTCTTTTCTTCTACGAGCAACTTTATGATATGTTTCAAAATAAGATTTTGAAAGATGATTTCTGGAATAATAATCGTGAATGTTCTTTAGCATATCTTCTTGTTGATATACTTTAACCCAGTTTATAGATTTAAATAAACGATATCGTTTATTAACATTTTTCGTTTTCATCAATCGTTTTACGAGCCAGTCATCTATTTTCGATCTTAAGCCCCAAACAGGAATTTTAATTAAATTATTAGAATTTTGAGGGACTATAGGAATCTGACTAGTTGGTATATTCTTGAATTTATTGAGATCAGGTATTTTGCTTAATAATTTGTTCGCGAATCGATAATAGAGTCGATCGTTAGGATGAATATTCGAAGTCATTTTTAGCATTTGTAAAGACATGCCTGGACTGAATGCGTAGAACTTTTCATTGCAAATATTTACTTGCCGGGACAGTTCCATTCTAGTGAAAGTTAACCAGGAAAATAATTCATCATATAATTCAGCGAAGGGTAATTTGTGGGCAGAAACCCTTTCGAAAATTTCGTTCGCGTCTCTTATTGTGGCTTTAATAATTTTATCTTTATACTCATTGAGGTCTAATTTTCGGAACCAATTGTCATCATGCCATGAGATAATTTGTTGTAGTTTCAAATTTTTCCATTCAATAAAATTTTCAGGATTTGCAATTGTAAAATCGAAGGAAGATTTTTTTACATAGTATTTGAAAAAATTCCTATTCCTAAAATTACTTGAACTAAATTTTTTAATATTCCTAGCAGGAAGAGCCTCGCATAATTCACCTAATATTAAAGGAATTTTAGCTGCACCATCCGTATTTTCTAGTATTTCTAACCAAGAATTTAACTTCACCGCTTCTGTTTGTGATGTATACTTCTTAATAATTTCTGTTTTTGGGAAATATTTATCAGGTGAATAATAGCTCTTATGTGTTGCGCCTTTTTTTTGTGCTAGTTTTTTAGCAACTTTACTTTCATAATTTTCTGAATTTCCAAAAGTTCTGGCAAGAATCTGATAGTTATCAGGTATTGCTCCTAGAGCGACCCGGCTATCTATTCCACCACTTAGAGCGATATTAGTTTTATTAAAACCCTGAAGTCCCAAAGAAACCTCCTTTTTATATTGCTTCCAATATTTATCAAGGTCGCTTTTGTTATCAGTAATTGATCCTATTTCGCCATAAAGTGAATTATCATACTTTTTCTCTTTTACTTCTCTTTTATTATTGAATTTTATCCACTCGCCCGGTAATAATCTTTTACAATTCTTTAAAATGGTTCTTGAACCAATATTGCTGAAATTTGGACCGACAGCTCTCTGAAAAACTCCCGCATTATCTAACTCTGCTTCAGAATACCTTCCTAATAAAATAATGCTATTGGAAATATAAATGTCATCTCCTATCCTCAGGTGATATAGAGGATAAATATTACAAAGATCTGAGGTGATCACTATTTCAGATGATATTTTATCAAAAATTAGTGTTGAAAAGGTGCCTGTGATATTATCCGAAACCGGCCAATTATGAAAAACGTGACTAATGGCTGAAGATTTTTGAATTTCTAAATCTTTCTTTTGAAAATCTCTTAAATAACCATCTGTGATAGCAGTTAGATTTTCAGATTCAGAAATCGTATTTGGGTCATTTATTAAAAGTGAGAAATCCCCAATTTTCCTATGTTCTAACTTTTCATAATCCCCTGCAAGCCTGAGGTCAATTTCTTTATTGATAAAAAGGAATTTCATTTTACAACCTTGAAGTTAAAGTTAATCAGTTAAAAAGTTTCTTCTTTCTTAATTCGAAATTCTGACCTAAATAAACTTTTCTAACCATTTCGTCTTCGGCAAGTTCTTCCGGGATTCCGTGTTTCAGGATACTACCTTCAAACATCAGGTAAGTTCTATCAGTAATCGCAAGAGTTTCCTGAACGTTATGATCGGTAATCAAAATACCAATATTCTTGTCTTTTAATTGCGCTACGATACGCTGGATATCTTCCACCGCAACCGGGTCAACTCCTGCAAAAGGTTCATCAAGAAGAATAAAATTCGGGTCTGTAGCCAAAGCGCGAGCGATCTCTGTTCTTCTACGTTCTCCACCACTCAAAAGATCTCCACGGTTCTTTCTTATATGTCCCAGACCAAATTCTTCGATCAGGGATTCCATTTTCATTTCCCTTTCTTTCTTCGAAAGTTTGGTGAGCTCCAGAACGCTCATAATATTATCTTCAATACTCAATTTTCTAAAAACCGAAGCTTCTTGCGCTAGGTAACCAATTCCGTATTGGGCTCTTTTATACATCGGGAATTTGGTGATATTCTGTTTATCCAGAATAATATCCCCACTATTAGGCTTGATCAAACCAACGATCATATAGAAAGATGTGGTTTTACCTGCCCCATTTGGGCCAAGTAATCCCACAATCTCTCCCTGATTTACTTCTACTGAAATGCCTTTAACAACATCTCTTCCTTTATATGTCTTGACAAGTTTTTCAGCACGTAACTTCATATCCTAATTTTGTATTCCTGATAGCGCAGAAATTATTCCGAATTTACTGTTTGTTTTCTTCTAATGCTTCCCAGTATTCAAAAGCTCTTCTCAAATGAGGAATAACGATTGTTCCACCAATTAAAGTTCCTATGCTAAGAGTTTCCATGATTTCTTCACGAGTAATTCCTTCCTTATGGCTGGATTCTAAATGGTATTTAACACAATCATCGCATCTTAAAACTGTAGAAGCTACAAGTCCTAAAAGCTCTTTTGTTTTTTTATCCAGCGCTCCTTCTGTAAAGGCATTGGTATCGAGGTTAAAAATCCTTTTAAGAACTTTATTATTCTCAGATAGGATCTTATCATTCATTTTGGCGCGGTACGAATTGAATTCGTCAACCTTATCGATCATAGCTTAATTTTTTAATTTTTCTTCTTCTTTTTTATACATGAACTTGGAAATAACAATACTTACTTCGTACAAGATCAAAACGGGTATAGCAACAATAATCTGGCTAACAATATCTGGCGGAGTGATCACTGCCGAAAGTACCAGAACAATAACCAAAGCATATTTCCTATACGTCTTTAGGAACTGAGGTGTTACCACTCCCACTTTTGTAAGGAAGTATATTACTATGGGTAATTCAAAGATCAGTCCGCTGGCAAGAACTGAAGCTCTTACTAGGCTTATATAACTGCTCAAATCGAAGTCATTGAAAACCGTATCACTTACCTGGTATTTCCCGAGGAAATTTATAGATAAAGGAGTTACCACGTAGTAACCGAATAAAACTCCTAGGAAAAACAAAAATGACGTTACAAAGATAAATCCTTTGGCATGTCGTCTCTCGTTGCTATGCATAGCCGGAGCAACAAATTTCCAGAATTCATAAATTATATATGGAAACGCAATAATAAATCCTGCTGTTATGGAAGTCCAAACGTGGGCTGAAAACTGCCCACCCATTGTTCTACTCTGAATTCGGAAAGGCATTTCCGGATCACAGAAACCACCGTCTATTCCAAATACGCCCGATAAATGGCATAAAACCTTATAAGAGAAAAAATCTCCGTGCGCAGGGCCAAATAACAGAACATCGAAGATGAAACTTTTTAAAACAAAAGCAATACCACCGGCAATTACTACAGCAAGTACAGATCTTATTAAATGCCATCTCAATTCTTCCAGATGGTCTAAAAAAGACATTTCATTTTCTGGTTCTTCCTGGGGGGCTATTCTATCCATTATAATATTCCTTCTCTAATTAAATTATGTAAATGTACCACACCTGCATATCTTCCGTTCTCCACCGCCAGTAATTGTGATATTTTATTTTTTTCCAATACATCTAAAGCTTCTACCGCGAGCGTATCCTGTTCAATAGTCTTCGGGTTTTCGCTCATAATATCTTTTGCTTTTAATCCCTTTATTTCCTGGTGATCTTTCAGCATTCGTCGAATATCTCCGTCTGTAATAATACCTACGATTTTATCATTTTCCAAAACTGCGGTTACACCAAGCATTTTTTCTGAAATTTCAATAATGGCATTCGCCACCTCTGTTTCCGGAGAAACCTGCGGAATCATATTTTGTGCGGTAATATCGCTAACTCTTAGATATAGTTTTTTTCCGAGAGATCCACCCGGATGGTATTTTGCAAAATCTTTACTGCTAAACCCTTTCAGATTGAGCAAACAAACAGCCAAAGCATCTCCAATAACCATTTGTGCAGTAGTACTGGTTGTAGGAGCAAGATTATTCGGACAGGCTTCTTTTTCAATATATGAGTTCAGAACATAATCTGCCTCTTTTCCTAAAAATGATTCGGGATTGCCTGTCAATGCTATAAGGGTATTATTGAAATTCTTGATAAGCGGAACAAGAACCTGAATTTCGGGGCTATTACCACTCTTAGAAATGCAAATTACGATATCATTTTCCTGTACAATTCCAAGGTCCCCATGAATAGCATCTGCGGCGTGCATGAAGATGGAAGGTGTTCCGGTAGAATTTAAAGTAGCCACTATTTTGTTAGCGATAATGGCGCTTTTACCTATTCCGGTTACTACCACACGACCTTCAGATCTATAAATGATCTCTACCGCTTTGGTGAATTCTTCATCGATGAAATTTTCTAGGTTGGCAATTGCTTCTGCTTCGTTTGAAATGGTTTCTTTTGCAGTGGAAATGATTTGATCGCTAAGTTTCAAATTAGATTAAATTAAGAATTGCAAGTACTAAAGAAATATGTATATTTAGTAATGCAAATGTATGTAAAATTGTAACACAATTGAATGGGTTTGACCGAAATTGATTTACACAAAGAACTGAAGAGGTACTTTGGATTTAGTCAGTTTAAGGGACTTCAGGAAGAAGTTATTACCAGCATCGTGAACGGAAACGACACTTTCGTGGTAATGCCAACTGGCGGAGGTAAATCACTATGTTACCAGCTCCCTGCGCTAATAACCGACGGTACTGCTATTGTAGTGTCGCCCCTTATAGCCTTAATGAAAAATCAGGTAGATGCAATACGTAGTATCTCCTCTGAGCATGGCGTAGCTCATGTCCTTAACTCCTCTTTGAATAAAACTGAAGTTAGCCAGGTAAAATCAGATATCAAAAACGGTATCTGTAAGCTGCTTTATGTAGCTCCTGAATCTCTTACCAAAGAGGATTATGTCGACTTTTTAAAGGGTCAGACAATTTCATTTCTTGCAGTTGATGAAGCCCACTGTATCAGTGAGTGGGGACACGATTTTAGACCTGAGTACAGAAATTTACGACACATTCTGAAAAGGATAGGAGATAATATTCCTGTTATTGGTCTAACAGCTACGGCGACTCCAAAGGTTCAGGAAGATATTTTGAAAAATCTGGGTATTACCGGGGCTAAAACATTCAAGGCAAGTTTTAACAGGCCGAATTTATATTACGAGGTTCGCCCGAAAACTAAAAATATTGAAGCAGACATAACCCGGTTTGTCAAGCAAAACGATGGGAAATCTGGAATTATATACTGCTTGAGCAGGAAAAAGGTGGAGGAGTTAGCCCAAACCCTTCAGGTAAATGGTATAAAAGCTGTTCCTTATCACGCAGGTCTTGATGCAAAGACCAGGTCTAAACATCAGGATATGTTTTTGATGGAAGATATAGACGTGGTAGTCGCAACAATCGCCTTTGGAATGGGAATCGATAAGCCGGACGTTAGATTTGTGATCCATCACGATATTCCTAAAAGTATTGAAAGTTACTACCAGGAAACTGGACGTGCCGGTAGAGATGGGGGAGAAGGTCATTGTCTTGCTTTTTATTCCTATAAGGACATCGAAAAACTGGAAAAATTCATGAGTGGAAAACCTGTTGCTGAACAGGAAATTGGCCATGCATTGCTTCAGGAAGTAGTTGCTTACGCTGAAACTTCCGTTTCAAGAAGAAAGTTCATTCTGCATTATTTTGGGGAAGAGTTTGATTCAGAAACCGGTGAAGGAGCGAGCATGGATGATAATGTTCGAAATCCTAAGAAACAACACGAAGCAAAGGATGATCTGGAATTATTGCTGAAAACAGTAAAAGAGACCAACGAGCTATACAAATCCAAGGAAGTCGTAAAAACTCTGATTGGGAAGTCGAATGCCATTATACTTTCTCATAAGACTGATGAACATCCGCTTTTTGGGAAAGGATCACATCAGGATTCCAATTACTGGATGGCTCTTACCCGACAGGCTTTGGTAGCAGGCTATTTGAAGAAAGATATTGAGACGTATGGAGTTGTTAAGCTTACTGAAAAAGGAAATGAATATTTGAAGAAACCTGTCTCATTTATGATGACAGAAGATCATATTTATAATGCTGCAACTGAAGAAGCGGTAAATAAGGCTGATAAAGGCGCAGCATCAGTAGATGCCCAGCTGGTTAAAATGCTGAAAGAACTGAGAAAAAAAGTGGCCAAGAAGAAAGATCTTCCGCCATTTGTGATATTTCAGGATCCATCGCTGGAGGATATGGCTTTAAAGTACCCAGTGAATATTGAGGAATTAAGCAATATTCACGGTGTAGGAGAAGGAAAAGCCAAGAAGTATGGAAAAGATTTCGTAGAGCTTATCGAAAGATATGTTGAAGAGAATGACATTGTAAGGCCCGATGATTTTGTTGTGAAATCTACTGGTGCAAACAGTGGTCTTAAACTTTATATTATTCAGAGTGTGGATAGAAAATTGCCATTGCCTGATATTGCTTCAGCAAAGGGCATGGAAATGCCTGAATTCATTAAAGAAATGGAAGCGATCGTCTATAGCGGTACCAAATTAAATATTGATTATTACCTGGATGATATTCTGGATGAAGATCAACAAGAAGAGATACATGAGTACTTCCTGGAAGCAGAAACCGACAAGATAGATGAAGCGATGGAAGAATTTGACGGTGATTATGATGATGAAGAACTCAGGTTATACCGTATCAAATTTATAAGTCAGGTTGCTAATTAAGCATAAAAAAACCCGGAAATTCCGGGTTTTTCTTTTTATTCTTATTTAATTAAAGAGTATAAGAAACACTAAGTATCCATTGTGATGGTCTTGAATCTATCTGGAAGCCAGAATCTGTAGCTATATCTCCACCTTGTGCAAAGTTATCCTGGAATGAACCCTCGTGTCTTAAATCAAAACCAAGTCGGCCCAGATCAAGGCCTAAACCTAACTGATAGCCAACGGTAATATCTTTTTCCACCTTATCAATATCAAGGTTTGCACCTTCTATTTTATTGTCCAGAATATATTGAAATGAAGGTCCCGCTTTTATATTCAATGGTCCAAGCACATTTATTCCTACCAATACCGGAGCGTCGATTTTACTTAATTTATAGTCGAAAGCTGAGTATTCTGTATTTAATTCGGTATACATTAGTTCAGGTTGGATGAATATTCCCAATAATTCAAATTGAGCAAAAAGACCAGCATGAAATCCTGTTTTATCTTCTCCATCTTCAAATGATGAGGCAAAGTCTCCTGTAACCTGGCTGAAAGATTCATATTCCCCGGTGGCCCCGTAGTTAAGACCACCTTTAATCCCAAAACTCGCACTTTGAGCGAATATTCCGCCGCTAGTTAAAATTAGTGCCAGTATTAATAGCTTTTTCATATTTTTCTTTTTTAAGTTCAGCTAATATAACGCTGTTTAACGAATGTTTATTTTCATTAAATAAAAAAAGCCTTTCAGTTTTTAAGCTGAAAGGCATTTAATTATTGATTTCTAGAATCTTATTTTCTTTTGATAACTTTTTCGCTGGCCTTTACAATGGCTGCTGCATTCAAACCATATTTTTCCATCAACTGGGCAGGAGTTCCACTTTCACCGAAGGTATCTTTGGTTGCAACGAATTCCTGTGGAGTTGGATGATTCTCTGCTAAAGTTCTAGCAACGCTTTCTCCTAAACCACCCAAAAAGTTATGCTCTTCGGCAGTTACCACACATCCCGTTTTTTTAGCGGAAGAAATTATAGCTTCCTCGTCCAGAGGTTTTATTGTATGGATATCGATAACTTCAGCACTAATTCCTTTTTCATTCAATTCAACAGCTGCCTGAATTGCTTCCCAAACCAAATGACCGGTTGCAATGATCGTTACATCAGTCCCTTCATATAGCTTTACTGCTTTTCCAATCTCGAATTTCTGATCTTCCGGAGTAAAATTGGCAACCTTCGGTCTTCCAAATCTTAAATAAACCGGTCCTTCATGTTCAGCGATAGCCAGAGTTGCCGCTTTAGTCTGATTGTAGTCGCAAGTATTGATCACGGTCATACCAGGCAGCATTTTCATCAATCCCAGGTCTTCCAGGATCTGGTGAGTTGCTCCATCTTCACCTAAAGTCACTCCGGCATGAGATGCGCATATCTTCACATTTTTACCCGAATAGGCTACACTCTGGCGAATCTGGTCGTAAACCCTTCCGGTAGAAAAGTTCGCGAAAGTACCGGTAAATGGAATTTTTCCACCTATGGTCATTCCGGCAGCCATTCCAATCATATTGGCTTCAGCAATTCCAACCTGGAAAAAACGTTCTGGATGATTTTCCTTGAACTCATCCATTTTCAGAGAGCCGGTAAGATCGGCACATAAGGCAACCACGTTTTCATTGGTTTTTCCAAGTTCAGTTAAACCTGCTCCAAACCCTGAACGTGTGTCTTTACTTCCTGTATTTTTATATTCTTTCATGGTCTATAATTTTTTGATATTAATGAATTTCCAGGGTTAATAATCTCCCAGTGTTTCCGGATTTTGAGACAATCCTTTTTCCAGCTGCTCGTCGTTCGGCGCTTTTCCATGCCATGCATGCGTATGCATCATGAAATCTACACCATTGCCCATCACAGTATTCATTAATATACAAACTGGTTGGCCTTTTCCAGTTCGTGTTTTTGCTTCTTTTAGACCATCAATAACCTGCTGAATGTCATTTCCATCTTCAATTTCCAGAACATCCCATCCAAATGCTTCAAATTTTGCTTTCAGATTTCCAAGCGGAAGTACATTTTCAGTGCTACCGTCAATCTGCTGACCGTTAAGATCTATGGTAGAGATGATGTTATCTACTTTATTTCCGGCTGCGTACATGACCGCTTCCCAGTTCTGGCCTTCCTGTAACTCACCGTCACCATGAAGTGAATAAACGAGGTGATCATCATTATTCAGCTTTTTAGTCTGAGCCGCACCAAGAGCAACGCTCATTCCCTGTCCAAGCGATCCCGAAGCTATCCTGATCCCAGGAAGCCCTTCATGGGTGGTTGGATGTCCCTGAAGACGGGAATCTATAAGTCTGAATGTATTAAGTTCATCTACCGGAAAATATCCGCTACGGGCAAGCACACTGTAATAAACAGGAGAAATGTGACCGTTAGAAAGGAAGAACAGGTCTTCACCTTTTCCGTCCATATCGAAATCTGTACTATAATCCATAACCTCCTGATAAAGCGCGGTGAAAAATTCAGTACAGCCCAAAGATCCTCCCGGGTGACCGGAATTCACCTTATGAACCTGCCTTAGAATGTCCCGGCGAACCTGGGTAGCAAAATCTTGTAATTCGTTGATGTCTGGCATTTTAAATTGTGTTGTTTTATTGCCGCAAAAATAACTTTTTAATAGGCTTTGACAAAGCAACAAGGCTGCAGTTATTAACTTTTTATTGAAAATACTAACAGCCTTAGTTTTCAAATCTACTTCAATTTGATATTTACTTGAGTATCTTTGCACCGATTAAACTGAACTATGGATTTTGAACTTTTAACTACCGATCCCGGTAGTAGAGCACGTGCAGGTAAAATAACTACAGATCATGGAGTAATTGAAACTCCTATTTTTATGCCGGTTGGAACGGTGGCTTCCGTAAAAGGAGTGCACCAGAGAGAATTAAAAGATGATATCAATCCTGATATCATATTGGGAAATACCTATCATCTTTATTTAAGACCTCAAACCGAGATTCTGAAGAAAGCCGGCGGACTTCATAAATTCATGAATTGGGAAAGGAATATTCTAACAGATAGCGGTGGTTACCAGGTTTATTCATTATCTGCAAGAAGAAAGATCAAAGAAGAAGGCGTAAAGTTCAAGTCGCATATTGATGGCTCCTATCATACGTTCACTCCTGAAAATGTCATGGAAATTCAAAGAGCCATTGGAGCAGATATCATCATGGCTTTTGATGAGTGTACGCCATACCCTTGCGATTATAATTATGCGAAAAGATCGATGCATATGACGCATCGCTGGCTGGACAGATGTATCAATCACTTGGCTAAGACTCCGGAAATTTATGATTACAGGCAAACTCTTTTTCCAATTGTTCAGGGAAGTACTTATAAAGACTTAAGAAAACAGTCAGCGGAATATATCGCGAATGCGGGAGCAGAAGGAAATGCGATCGGCGGACTTTCAGTAGGAGAACCGGCGGAAGAAATGTATGCGATGACTGATGTAGTTACAGAAATACTTCCGGAAGATAAGCCAAGATACCTTATGGGAGTTGGTACGCCCATTAATATTCTAGAGAATATAGCGCTCGGAATTGATATGTTTGATTGTGTGATGCCTACCAGAAATGGAAGAAACGGAATGTTATTTACTTCCCACGGTACTATCAATATTAAAAATAAAAAGTGGGAAGATGATTTTTCTCCTATAGATCCGGAAGGTGTGAGTTTTGTAGATTCTCAGTATTCTAAGGCATACGTTCGGCATTTATTCAGCGTTAATGAAATGCTTGGCAGACAAATTGCTAGTATTCATAACCTGAGCTTTTATCTTTGGTTGGTGAGAGAGGCTAGAAAACATATCTTAGCCGGAGATTTCCCTTCATGGAAAGATAAAATGGTAAAACAAATGGACAAACGTTTATAAATCCGGAATTTGAAAATTCTAGACTGGTACATACTTAAACGATACCTCGGAACCTTCACGATGATGCTGGTTCTTTTCATACCTATAGGAATTACGGTAAATCTAGCTGAAAAGATCGATAAGATCCTTGAAAATGAAGTTCCGTTTATTGAAGTTGCCAATTATTACCTCGATTTCACCATTTATTTCGCGAACCTATTATTCCCGATATTTCTCTTTCTCTCAGTAATCTGGTTCACCTCCAAGCTGGCGATGAATACAGAAATTGTAGCTTTTCTTAGTAGTGGAGTATCTTTTTACCGGTTTTTAAGGCCATATTTAATTGGTGCAAGTATCGTGTGCGTTGGAGCTTTGATCCTGGCCATGTATTTGGCTCCACAGGCGAGTAAAGGATTTAATGAGTTCAAATATCAGTATCTCAAACGCGGGGAACAGGTCCAGGAGACAAGCGATGTTTACAGGCAGATCAATGATAACGAATATATCTACGCAAGTCACTTCCAACCGAAAAGTAAATCTGCCAGGAACTTTACACTGGAACATTTTGAAGGAAACCAATTAAAGTTTAAGATTAGCGCTGCAAGTCTTAAATATAATAAAGAAGACAGCCTTTACGAGTTAAACAGAGTGGATAAAAGGATTATTGGAAAAGAAGAAGATAGCATCATGTTCTATAGAACGTTGGATACCATTCTTCCTTTTGAATTTGATGAATTGACTCCTGAATCTTATATCGCTGAAACTTTAAATTATACTGAATTAAACGAATTCATAGAGAAAGAAAGACGTCGTGGTTCGGGTAATATTAACAGGTATCTCGTGGTTGCCTACAAACGTTGGAGTATCCCTATTTCAGCATTCATTTTGACCATTATCGCTGTAGCGGTGGCTTCCTTTAAAAGAAGGGGAGGAATGGGAGTGAACCTGGCCGTTGGTATTACGCTAGCTTTCATTTTCATCTTTTTCGACAAGGTTTTTGGTACCATGGCTGAGCAATCTACTTTTTCACCACTTATCGCCGTTTGGTTTCCTAATATTGTATTTGGAGTACTTGCGGTTGTGCTTTTATTCCGCGCGAAACGTTAATAGGCAAAATCCTTTAAAATTTAAACTTTATCGGGGAAATCTATCCTTTCAAAGTTGTTATATTTGTAAGCTATTAAAAAATAATTACCATAAACAATATGGAGTATTTAGATTTTGAACAACCAATCAAAGAGCTTGAAGAACAGTATTCTAAGGCATGTAATATTGGTGAAGAAAGCGAGGTTGACGTAACTGCTACCTGCAAGCAGATCGAGAAGAAGTTAATAGAAAAGAAGAAGGAGATCTATAAGAATTTAACTCCTTGGCAGCGTGTTCAACTTTCAAGACACCCAAACAGGCCATATACTTTAGACTACATAAATGCGATTTGTGGAGATACTTTTCTGGAATTGCATGGTGATAGAAATGTAAAGGATGATAAAGCAATGATTGGTGGTCTTGGAAAGATCGGCGATCAGAGTTTTATGTTCGTTGGTCAGCAAAAAGGATATAATACAAAGACTAGGCAGTATAGAAATTTTGGGATGGCAAATCCTGAAGGTTATAGAAAGGCGTTAAGACTTATGAAATCTGCGGAAAAGTTTGGTGTGCCTGTTGTATGTTTCGTAGATACTCCGGGAGCATATCCAGGCTTGGAAGCTGAAGAACGCGGACAGGGAGAGGCCATTGCCCGAAATATACTTGAAATGACAAGGCTAAAAGTGCCGATCTTTGTAGTGATCATTGGTGAAGGAGCCAGTGGAGGAGCATTGGGTATTGGCGTTGGTGATAAGGTAATGATGCTTGAGAATACCTGGTATTCTGTGATCTCTCCGGAATCTTGTTCTTCAATTTTATGGAGAAGCTGGGAATACAAGGAAAGAGCTGCAGAAGCGCTTAAACTTACCGCTACAGATATGAAAAAACAGAAGTTGATAGATGAGATCGTAAAAGAGCCTCTTGGTGGTGCACATGCAAACAGAGAAGAGATCTTCAATACGGTAAAATCTTCGATTTCCAAAGCTTATTCTGAATTCAAAAACTTATCACCAGAAGAATTGGTGGAAAAGAGAATGGACAAATATTTAGACATGGGAGTCTTTAAAGGATAAGCTCTTTATTTATACAACATCGTTAGAAAATCCGGGAAGAAAATTCCGGATTTTTTTATCTTATTAACAGAAAAATATACTTATCAACAGGTAGATTGTTGATTACCTGTTAAGTAACTAAGGTCGATTTTATTAAGATTGTCTTAACAAATTAATTATTTTCGTTTTATGGAAAAAATCACCTCCCCCCAGAATATTACCTACAAAAAATCTAATGTAGTTAGTTTAGAAAAAGGAAAAGTTCCGCCGCAAGCCGTTGATTTAGAAGAGGTTGTGCTGGGAGCTATGATGATTGACAAGAAGGGTGTAGATGAAATTATCGATATTTTAATTCCGGAAGCTTTTTATAAAAACAGTCATAAGCTTATATATGATGCGATCAAAAAATTATTTGATGCTTCTGAGGCAATTGACTTATTAACCGTTTCTAATCAATTAAAGAAAGAAAAGGTTTTTGATAAAGTTGGAGGGGATTATTATTTGATCCAGCTTACCCAAAAAGTTTCAAGTTCAGCTCACATCGAGTTCCACGCGAGGATCATCCTTCAGAAATATATTCAGAGAAGTTTGATCAAGATCTCCAATGAAATTATTGAGGAAGCTTTTGATGAAGGAACAGATGTTTTTGATCTTTTGGATTCAGCAGAATCAAAACTTTATGAAGTAACCCAGGGAAATATTAAACGTTCTACTGAGACTGCGCAAAGTTTAGTGATCCAGGCGAAAAAGAAGATCCAGGAAATTTCGAATAAAGAGGGGCTTAGTGGAGTTCCTTCAGGTTTTGATAAACTTGATGAGCTAACTTCTGGCTGGCAACCTTCAGATTTGATTATCGTGGCGGCCCGTCCTGGTATGGGTAAAACCGCCCTAACCTTATCTATGGCGCGAAATATAGCGGTAGATCAGGGAATCCCGGTGGCCTTCTTCTCTCTGGAGATGTCCTCGGTACAGTTGATTACCCGTTTGATATCTTCAGAAACAGGTCTTTCTTCGGAAAAGCTTAGAACCGGAAAGTTAGAACAACACGAATGGGAACAGTTGAACGTGAAAGTAAAAGATCTTGAAAAAGCACCATTGTTTATTGATGATACTCCTTCACTATCAATTTTTGATCTAAGAGCAAAGGCTCGAAGACTCGCTTCACAACATGGAATTAGAATGATCGTGATCGATTATCTTCAGTTAATGACAGCCGGTGGATCGCAAAAGGGTGGAAATAGAGAGCAGGAGATTTCTACAATCTCACGTAACCTTAAAGCCTTGGCAAAGGAATTAAATGTACCTGTTATTGCACTTTCCCAGTTATCCCGTGCCGTTGAGACACGTGGTGGAAGTAAACGACCTCTGCTATCTGACCTTAGGGAATCTGGAGCAATTGAGCAGGATGCAGATATTGTATCGTTTATTTATCGTCCGGAATATTATAAGATCGAAGAGTGGGATGATGAAGAAAGAACTCCAACTGCAGGTCAAGGGGAATTCATAGTAGCAAAGCACCGTAATGGTGGATTGGAAAATATCAGGCTTAAATTTATTGGGGAACTCGGTAAATTTGATAATTTAGAAGACTTTAATTTCCCATCAGAAATTCCTTCAAGTATGAACAGTGGAGATTCTGATAGCGATTTTGGGAATTTTAATCTGCCTAACCCAAGTGCCGATGAGGCTTTTGGAAGCTCAATGAATAGCGATGATGACGATAATGACGTTCCATTCTAATGATATTAAACTGATCAAATTTCAGGAAACGTCCGTAATTAGAAATATTAAAAGCAGCAAAGTGTTTAAAACCATTTTGCTGCTTTCGTTTTTTATACTGACCAGTTTTCAAATGTTAGCGTCCAAATTATTAATTCCAATGGATGCGGATTCCCAGGGAAACCATTTAAAAGCTTACGGAATTATATATTATTCCCTGGAAAATCAACTTTCGGTTAATTGGTTGCTAAATTATCGCGGAGGTTCTTTTTTGGTTACAGATTCGGAAAACCTTAGAAAAGAATGCCAGATCCGGGGAGTTGATTTTGAAGTTTTGAGTGATGATCTTTCAAATTCTATCTTGGAAGAAATTAGTAGTCCTTCAAAAAACATGGAATCTGTAGTTCTGGAAAAGGCACCGAAAATTGCGGTATACAGTCCAACAGGAAATAAACCCTGGGATGATGCCGTGACCATGGCGCTCACATACGCAGAGATACCTTATAAAACGATCTACGATGAAGAAGTGCTGAATGATGCTTTATTGCTATATGACTGGTTACATTTACATCACGAGGACTTTACCGGTCAGTACGGAAAATTTTATAGAGCCTTTAGAACTACTCCCTGGTATATTGAAGAGAAAAAGGAAGCTGAAGAACTGGCTAAAAAACTGGGCTATTCAAAGGTTTCTGAAGAAAAGTTAGCCGTGGCAGTTAAGATCAGAGATTATGTAATCGGTGGCGGATTTATGTTCGCAATGTGTAGTGCTACAGATAGCTTTGATATCGCACTTGCGGCTGAAGGAGTAGATATTGCTGAAGCGATGTTTGATGGTGATCCCAGCGAGCCGGGCTATCAGTCCAAGATCAATTTTGAAAATACATTTGCGTTTACAGATTTTGAACTGGAGCGAAGCCCTATGGTTTATGAGTTTTCGAGTATTGATATGACTGAGAAAAGACAGATCCAAAAGGAAAGTGATTATTTTACCCTGATGGATTATTCAGCAAAATGGGACGTAGTGCCAACAATGCTAACACAAAACCATACCAGGTTGGTTAAAGGTTTTATGGGACAGACTACAAGCTATGATCCAAATACGGTGAAACCCGGTGTTTTGATTATGGGAGAAAGTAAATTGAACGGAGAAGCGAGATATATCCATGGTGTTAAAGGAAAAGGATTTTTTACTTTCTATGGCGGTCACGATCCTGAAGATTACCAGCATAGGGTAGGGGATCCAAAAACAGAATTGGAGCTTCATCCTAATTCTCCGGGTTACCGACTTATATTGAACAATGTACTTTTCCCAGCCGCAAAGAAAAAAGAACAAAAAACATGACAGAATTTTATCAAACCGAAATACGACTCAGACCTCGATCAAGAGGTTTTCATTTGATAACTGACGAGATTGTAGACCAGTTTACTGAAATAGAAGATATAGATATTGGTTTTTTACAAATATTTATAAAACATACATCAGCGGGATTAGCTATCAACGAAAACGCTGATCCTACGGTAAGAGAAGATTTTAGAAGTCATTTTGATGAAATGGTTCCGGAAAATCAATCTTATTATAAACATACTACTGAAGGCTCAGACGATATGCCTGCGCACATCAAATCATCATTGACGGGAACTTCACTTCAAATCCCTATCACTGACGGTAAATTGAATTTGGGAACCTGGCAGGGAATTTACTTATGCGAACATAGAGACCGTGGTGGATCGAGAAAATTAGTATTGACAGCTTTTGGAGAAGGTTAAAAACAAAAAATCCTGCCAATCGGCAGGATTTTTCTATAAGAGAGTATAATCGTTTATTTTACTTTTTCTACAATTGCTTTAAAAGCCTCTGGGTTATTCATCGCCAGGTCGGCAAGAACTTTACGGTTCAATCCTATATCACTGGTTTTAAGTTTCCCCATAAATTGAGAATAAGATAATCCTTCTTGTCTGGCTGCAGCATTAATACGCATAATCCATAAAGAACGGAAGTTACGTTTCTTAGCTTTACGGTCTCTGTATGCATAGAGCATTGCTTTATCCACCGCATTTTTAGCAACAGTCCAAACGTTTTTACGACGTCCGAAATATCCTTTTGCTTGCTTTAAAACTTTTTTTCTACGTGCCCTTTTGGCAACTGAGTTTACTGATCTTGGCATATTTTACATTTTTTTGTAGCAGGCGCTCGATTAACGATACTTTTAAAATCTTTCAATTTTGCCCAACTCCATGGTTAAATAAATTAATTAAACCTCAAGAGCTTCAAATTACTTTAAACGTAATTGAAGTTTGACATTGTCCTTATCTGCATCATGTACCAAAGTACTGTGCGTTAAGGCTAGCTTACGTTTTTTAGACTTCTTTGTTAAGATATGACTCTTAAACGCGTGCTTTCTTTTGATTTTACCAGTTCCGGTAAGCTTAAAACGCTTCTTGGCACTGGATTTTGTTTTCATCTTAGGCATTGCTGTCCTTTTTTATAATTAACTCTCTTATTTTCTTTATTTCGATTTCTTAGTCGGAGATAAGAACATAGTCATTCTTTTTCCTTCTAATTTCGGCATTTGTTCTACTTTACCGTATTCCTCAAGATCTTGAGCCAGTCTTAAAAGTAGGATCTCTCCTTTGTCCTTAAAGACGATAGAACGTCCCTTAAAAAATACGAAAGCCTTTAGCTTTGCACCGTCTTTCAAGAATTTCTCAGCATTACGTTTTTTAAATTCGTAATCATGGTCATCTGTATTCGGACCAAAACGAATTTCTTTTACCACAACCTTACTGGCCTTGGCTTTCATGGCCTTCTCACGTTTCTTCTGCTCATAAAGAAATTTCTTGTAATCCATGGCTTTTACAACCGGTGGTTTTGCGTCTGGAGAAATCTCCACAAGATCAAGTCCTAATTCCTGAGCTATGGAAAGGGCTTTCTTGGTTGGATATACATCCATTTCCACGTTGTCACCTACCAGGCGTACTTCGTCTGCTTTAATCTTCTCGTTGATTCGGTGTTGTTCTTCTTTTTGACGTCCGAATCTGTTCGGTTTTCTTCTACGTATTGCTATGGCTTAAAATTTAAATTAAACTTCAGTTTTAAAAGGCTTTAAGGTACTACTGATTTCTGTATTAATCAAATTAGCGAAATCCTCAATTTTCATAGTTCCTAAATCACCTTCACTATGTTTACGAACAGAAATCGTACCATCTTTGGCTTCCTGCTCCCCAACAATCAACATGTAAGGGTATTTGTTAACTTCTGCTTCCCTTATTTTTTTTCCGATCGTCTCGCTCCTGTTGTCAACAAGGGCGCGAATTTCGTTATTTTCAAGCAAAGTTAAAACTTTTTGTGAGTATTTTTCATATTTCTCACTGAGTGAGAGAATAATAGCCTGCTCCGGCATTAGCCAAAGAGGAAAGTTCCCTCCAGTATGCTCAAGTAAAATAGCTACAAATCTTTCCATGCTTCCAAAAGGTGCGCGATGGATCATGACCGGACGGTGTGACTCATTGTCACTTCCTTTATATGTCAGGTCAAAACGTTCCGGTAAATTATAATCTACTTGGATGGTTCCCAATTGCCAGCTTCTACCTAAGGCATCCTTTACCATGAAATCCAGCTTCGGTCCATAAAAAGCAGCTTCACCTGTTTCCACCACGTAATTCAGGCCTTTTTCTTTCGCTGCGGTTAGGATGGCGTTTTCAGCTTTTTCCCAAACGTCATCAGAACCTATATATTTTTCTTTATTATCAGGATCTCTTAATGAAACCTGAGCCGTGAAATTTTCAAAACCTAAAGAAGAGAATACATATAAGGTAAGGTCGATCACTTTTTTAAATTCATCATCCAATTGTTCTGGAGTACAGAAAATATGCGCATCATCCTGAGTAAATCCGCGAACTCTTGTCAATCCATGTAATTCACCACTTTGTTCATATCTGTATACAGTTCCGAATTCAGCAAATCTCTTTGGTAAATCTCTATAACTCCAAGAAGAGGCATTGTACATTTCGCAGTGGTGAGGGCAATTCATTGGTTTTAGCATGAATTCCTCTCCTTCGTTTGGAGTAGAAATGGGCTGAAAGCTGTCTTCACCATATTTAGCGTAATGTCCAGAGGTAACATATAATTCCTTACTTCCAATATGTGGACTTACCACCATTTCATAACCAGCTTTCTTCTGCGCTTTTTTCAGAAAGTTTTCCAATCTCTCTCTTAAAGCAGCCCCTTTTGGTAACCATAATGGAAGGCCTTGACCTACTTTTTGTGAAAAAGTGAATAGTTCTAATTCTTTTCCAAGTTTTCTGTGGTCCCTTTTCTTGGCTTCTTCTAATAGTTCAAGATATTCTTTCAATTCCTTTTGCTTCGGAAATGAAATTCCGTAAACCCTGGTCAACTGCGGATTGTTCTCATCTCCTCTCCAGTAAGCTCCGGCCACGCTCATCAGCTTTATGGCTTTGATAATTCCTGTATTCGGAATATGCCCACCACGACAAAGATCAGTAAAGGTATCATGGTCACAAAAAGTGATATCTCCATCCTGAAGATTCTCAATAAGTTCTACCTTAAACTGATTGTTTTCCTTTTTGTAAAAATCAAGAGCTTCCTGCTTGGAAACCTCTCTCATCTCGAAATCATGTTTTCCTCTTGCAATTTCAGTCATTCGATCTTCAATTTTCTTGAAATCGTTTTCTGAAATCTTATGCTCACCAAAGTCTACATCATAATAGAATCCGCGTTCAATAGCTGGTCCAATAGTTAATTTAGCGCCTGGATAAAGATCCTGAATTGCTTGCGCCATTACGTGAGATGTTGAGTGCCAAAATGCTTTTTTACCTTCCTCGTCGTTCCATGTATATAGAATAAGATTACCGTCGGTAGTTAAAGCCGTGGATGTTTCTACAGTTTCATCATTGAATTTAGCTGAAATTACATTTCGAGCTAAACCTTCACTTATACTTTTGGCGACCTGCATTGGAGTAGTGCCGCTTTCAAACTCTTTAATACTTCCGTCTGGCAGAGTAATCTTGATCATTATTTACATTTTTTACGAAGGCACAAAGATAAGGTGTTGAGTTTGGTTGCGCAATACATATATGTATATAGGTAGTAATATAAAATAGTGCCTATATAATAAGGTATTGATGGTGTCTTTATAGTTTGAAATTTATTTTTCTTGGAAAGCGCTGATGAGCAAACAATTATATTTTAATTTTGAAATCTTCTCAAAAAACCTTGAATTTATTTTGGTTGTAATGAAAAAAGGGGTGTATATTTGCAGCCGCTTTGAGAGCAAGGCGAAGTTCACTGAAAGTACTGAGAGTAGGGCTTACCACGTAAAAAGGGGTTAAAAAAATAAATAAATTTTTTTAGGTTTTAATTTGGTTGGTGAGTAAAACTCGTTTTATATTTGCATCCGCTTTGGAAACGAAGTGAAGTTCAAATAGAGGATGATTTGGGAGTAAGCAATTGAGGGATTGCGCTTTGAAAAGAAATCAAAAATTTTTATTAAAAAGTTTTGGTTAGAAAAGAAAAAGCGTTGTATATTTGCACCCGCTTTGCGAGCGAGCAAACGTTCAGAGATACAGACTGAGAATGAATTAAAACGGCCGGATGGGGCATGATTAGAGAGGTTCGAATCCTTGGGTTTTAACTAAGACAGATTGGGAGACCGATCGAAGTTCATTGATATATTGAATTGACAACAATAATAAAATAGCGATGTTTTATTATAGTGTATAAGAATTAAGACTAGAAGAAGTCATACTGAGCAATTTCTTTAGTAGTTGTTGAATATATATAAGATTTAACGATGAAGAGTTTGATCCTGGCTCAGGATGAACGCTAGCGGCAGGCCTAACACATGCAAGTCGAACGGTAACATAGAAAAGCTTGCTTTTCTGATGACGAGTGGCGCACGGGTGCGTAACGCGTATACAATCTGCCTTTAAGCGGGGAATAGCCCATGGAAACGTGGATTAATACCCCATAGTATATAGCCACCTCCTGGTGATTATATTAAACATTTATGGCTTAAAGATGAGTATGCGTCCTATTAGTTAGTTGGTAAGGTAACGGCTTACCAAGACCGCGATAGGTAGGGGTCCTGAGAGGGAGATCCCCCACACTGGTACTGAGACACGGACCAGACTCCTACGGGAGGCAGCAGTGAGGAATATTGGACAATGGAGGCAACTCTGATCCAGCCATGCCGCGTGCAGGAAGACTGCCCTATGGGTTGTAAACTGCTTTTACAGAGGAAGAAACCTCCCCACGTGTGGGGAGCTGACGGTACTCTGCGAATAAGGATCGGCTAACTCCGTGCCAGCAGCCGCGGTAATACGGAGGATCCAAGCGTTATCCGGAATCATTGGGTTTAAAGGGTCCGTAGGCGGGATAATAAGTCAGTGGTGAAAGTCTGCAGCTCAACTGTAGAATTGCCATTGATACTGTTGTTCTTGAATCATTATGAAGTGGTTGGAATGAGTAGTGTAGCGGTGAAATGCATAGATATTACTCAGAACACCTATTGCGAAGGCAGATCACTAATAATGTATTGACGCTGATGGACGAAAGCGTAGGTAGCGAACAGGATTAGATACCCTGGTAGTCTACGCCGTAAACGATGGTTACTAGCTGTCCGGCCTAATTGAGGGCTGGGTGGTTAAGCGAAAGTGATAAGTAACCCACCTGGGGAGTACGTTCGCAAGAATGAAACTCAAAGGAATTGACGGGGGCCCGCACAAGCGGTGGAGCATGTGGTTTAATTCGATGATACGCGAGGAACCTTACCAGGGCTTAAATGCAGTCTGACAGGTCTGGAAACAGACCCTTCTTCGGACAGATTGCAAGGTGCTGCATGGTTGTCGTCAGCTCGTGCCGTGAGGTGTCAGGTTAAGTCCTATAACGAGCGCAACCCCTGTGGTTAGTTGCCAGCGAGTAATGTCGGGAACTCTAGCCAGACTGCCGGTGCAAACCGCGAGGAAGGTGGGGATGACGTCAAATCATCACGGCCCTTACGTCCTGGGCCACACACGTGCTACAATGGTAGGGACAGAGGGCAGCTACCCCGCGAGGGGATGCGAATCTTCAAACCCTATCACAGTTCGGATCGCAGTCTGCAACTCGACTGCGTGAAGCTGGAATCGCTAGTAATCGCATATCAGCCATGATGCGGTGAATACGTTCCCGGGCCTTGTACACACCGCCCGTCAAGCCATGGAAGCCGGGGGTACCTGAAGTCGGTCACCGCAAGGAGCCGCCTAGGGTAAGACTGGTAACTGGGGCTAAGTCGTAACAAGGTAGCCGTACCGGAAGGTGCGGCTGGAACACCTCCTTTCTAGAGCGATGCATTCACTAGAATGCTAGCGACAATTAGTAAGGGAAGTTTAGCATGGCCTTCGGGTCTTGATTCTTATGTCAATTTGATTATATGGACAGTCTCATAGCTCAGCTGGTTAGAGCGCTACACTGATAATGTAGAGGTCGGCAGTTCGAGTCTGCCTGAGACTACTTGAGAGAGTAAGCCATCAGGTTTAACGAGAAGTTCATTTGAAATTAGGAAATTTTAGAGGTTGAGTAGCCGTTATAAGTACTGTTAACTGATAACTGGTTAGCGCGATACTAAAATAATGGGGGATTAGCTCAGCTGGCTAGAGCGCCTGCCTTGCACGCAGGAGGTCATCGGTTCGACTCCGATATTCTCCACAAGGCGATGCCTTGAGATGTAAATCTTAAGTGATTCGCCGCGAAGGAGCGCTGATAATTTAATTATCGGTGGCGATTCGCCACGTTCATTGACATATTGAGAAACAAAGAATACGAGAACACTATTAGATAGAAATATTTAATAAAGTAATACATTATAATACTTCTAACTGAGTAATCAGTTAGATTAGAGCATTAAGCAAAACGCATACAAGCTAGATAAGGGCGTATGGGGAATGCCTAGGCTCTCAGAGGCGAAGAAGGACGTGATAAGCTGCGAAAAGTCGTGGGGATTGGCACATACAAATTGATCCGCGAATATCCGAATGGGGCAACCCACTACATTGAAGGTGTAGTATCCGCAAGGAGGCGAACCCGGAGAACTGAAACATCTAAGTACCCGGAGGAAGAGAAAACAATAGTGATTGCGCTAGTAGCGGCGAGCGAACGCGCAGTAGCCCAAACCAATGAGTTTACGGACTTATTGGGGTTGTAGGACTGCAACATTGTTTGTATCAGGAATTAGAACAGGTTGGAAAGCCTGGCCATAGACGGTGACAGCCCGGTATAAGTAAGTTGATATAAA
>NZ_CM170146.1:0-17500 GCF_057221535.1 Christiangramia pacifica | reverse complement strand
ATAATCACGATCATTAAAATTGCGAAAATAGCCAATAGCGTATTGATCTAATATCTGTGGCTTAATATACTGGCCACTTGGAGCCCAAACATCCAGAGGAGTAGGAGAGCTAGTGTTTGAAATTAGGTGTAGATATTGCGCCATTCTATTGTAGCTGGCTTTTACTGACTGCGATTCATTAATGACATAAGAAATTGCTGCCCTTGGTTCAAAATTATTGTAGGCTTTAATGATCTTGCCTCTAGATTCACTATAGGTGTCCAGAATATCAGCCTCGCTGTAAATATCTCTTTCCGGATCATATGCTACGGGTTGATCATTCGCATAATTATTTAATTCATCCTGGCCCAGGCGGAAAAAATTACTGAGCCTGATACCGTATTCAGCTGAAAATTTATCACTCAGCCTGTGTTCCGCGGAAATGTAGATGGCGTTTTCTAAAGCATATTTATTGATGAGCTTATAATAATTGATGCCGGAATTCTCATCAATTGGTTTTATCTCACCGGGATTGAATTCATAGTAAGTGTTTTGTAGCCCGTATTTAAGCTGAAGATCATCATTGATATAATGATTGAAATCATATTTCACATTAAAATTCTTAATGCCGCTATCCCAGTTAAACCCAACGAAATTCAGATTTAATCCATAATAGTAATCGCTATAGATCACTGAAAGATTAGTGAAAATGTCGTCTGAAAAAACATGATTCCATCTTAAATTCAAAACAGCATTGCCATACGTATTTTCAAAATTCTGACTAATATTGAAAACGTCCCTACCAAAATAACCTGATAGTAAAAGTTTATTGCTATCATCCAGTTTATAGCTCAGCTTAGTATTCAGGTCATAGAAATATGCAGAATTTTCATTATCGGTTAATTTTAAAAATAAATGTGCGTAAGAACTTCTTGCTCCCACCAGAAATGAACCTTTATCTTTTACAATAGGGCCTTCAGCCAAAAGTCTACTCGAAATTGCCCCGATACCTCCCTGCATTTTGAATTCCTTACTGTTTCCATCTCTCTGGTAAATATCTAGAACCGAGGAAACTCGTCCACCATATTCTGCCGGAATTCCACCTTTATATAGTTTCAGGTCCTTGATCGCATCAGGATTAAAAACTGAAAATAAACCGAAAAGATGGGAAGAATTGAAAATAGTCGCTTCGTCCAAAAGTATCAAATTCTGATCTACTGCGCCACCACGCACATTGAAACCTGAAGATCCTTCTCCAGCATTTGAAACGCCGGGAAGCAACAGCAGTGATTTAACCACATCTACTTCACCAAAAACAACCGGAAGATTCTGAATAGTATTAATGGAAAGTTTGTTGACGCTCATTTCGGGTTTTCGAATATTTAAACCTTCGATATCGCTGGTGATCAAAACCTCGTCCAGGCTTTCAGAAGACTCCTTAAGCTCAAAATTTAGTTTTTTATCTTCATTCAGATTGATGGTTTGCTGAATGGGCCGATATCCCAAATAGGAAATCTGGACATTATATGTTCCGGCAGGCAATTTAATTGAATAATAACCATAGGTATTTGTGGTTACACCGGTATTATTTTCGGGAAAAATTACATTTACACCAATCAAAGTTTCATTGCTGGCAGCATCTGTTATAGTCCCATTTAAGGTATATAATTCCTGACCGTATGAATGAATACTGCTAAAGAGTATTAGCAATAAAATGGCTAAGTAGCGGATCGTCAATTTTTTATTCAAAAATAGAATTTAGTATGCTAATATAAAAGTTTAGGCTTCGCTTAGACGCATTTGTTGTTTCTCTTTTTTTGAAAATAGAAATAATAATAGGAAACTCAGAAATAAACAACTCAATAAAATGATCGCTAATGGGACTGCACTGTTTGTATGAAATAAACTAACGATAAATGAGGTGAGTGCCCCCAGAACCATCTTTAAACTTCCAATTAATGCTGATGCTCTTCCTGCTTTTTTTTCAAAGGGTTCCAATGATAATGCGGTTGTATTTGGATTTTGAAATCCGAGGAGAAATAAAATCAAAAACAAAAGGGCCGCAGTTGCGATAAATCCGAATTGAAATATTGCGTTCACCAGGAAAAGACTCGATAAAATAACCAATATCACGCTGTTAAAAAGGGTGATCTGCAGAGTAGAGTATTTTCGCAAAAACAGCCTATTGATCTGGCTTCCTAATATAAGTCCGCCCGCATTTAAACCGAATAGAATTCCAAATTCTTTCTGACTCAGATCATAATTTCCCATGAATAATTTTGGGGCATCAGAAATATAGGCAAACATGGCCCCGATAGCGAAACTACCGGAAAATGCAAAATTTGAAAATTTCGGATGTGTCAGAATTCCAAAATATTTGATCGCGACTTGCTTCGGTTTCAAATCCACATTTTTATCAGGCATAATGCTTTCCGGCAATAATTTAGTAACGCTAATGATCATTAGTGCACAAAAAATTGCCAGGAACAGAAAGATCATTTTCCAACCGAAGGATTCTATAATAAAACTTCCGACTGTAGGCGCAATGATGGGCGCACCACCCATGATCAGCATTAGAACTGAGATAGCACCTGCTACTTCATTCACCGGGAAAACATCTCTTACGATAGCCTTTGCCGCCACCATTCCGGCTGCCGCTCCAACAGCTAGAAAAAATCTTGATACGATCAACCATTCCAGGTTTGGAGAATACATACAACTTAAAGCAGATAAAAAATATAGGGAAAGACCAATTAATAAGGGTTTTTTTCGGCCATATTTGTCCATAATTGGGCCGTAAGCTAATTGTCCCAGAGAAATCCCGATAAAATAACTGGTTAAGGTAAGTCCAATCTTGCTGATGGTAGTATTGTAATCTTCGGCAATACTTTCAAAGCCCGGTAAATAAGCATCTATGGAAAATGGTCCCAGGGCAATCATGGTACCCAGAACCAGAAGGATAATATATTCCTGCTTCTTGTTCCTTTTTTCGGAATTTTTAATCATTATGCAAATTTCAGGAAACCTGATTTGCTGGTCTAATTTCCGAAGCTCTTTAACTAAAGATTAAACTATTTCGATTTAGCCTGATGATAATGGATGCTTCCGAATAAAGTGCGACCTTTATGCCTAATTATTGAACTATGTCTTTTAAAAAACTTCATCCGCAACTTAAGGAAGCAATTGATGAATTAGGTTTTGATGCGCCCACCAATTTTCAGAAGAAGGCGCTTCCGAAAATCAAAAGTGGAACCGATCTGTATTGTCTTGCTCCTGATAATGCCGGTAAAACTACGGCGATGATCATAAGTGTGATTCATAAGCTCAATGCTGAAGCTTTTGAAGATTCACCGCGTGCTTTGATCTATGTAAAAGACAAAGAAGCTGCGCTAGAGCTAGAAAGTAGATTTAAAGAATTTACCAGGGAAATGAATCTGCGAATTTATTGTGCCTATGATGAGCAGAATATCGATGACCAAAAAGATGCGATCTATTATGGAGTTGATATCGTTATCGCTACGCCAAAAAGACTGAGTCAGTTATTCTCAATGACCGGTATTCATTTAGGTCAGCTACAGTTATTCATTATTGAAGATGCTGAATTTATGGCAAAATTTGGTTTGTATAATGATGTGGTGAGAATTCCATTAAGCATTAGTAAATGTCAATATCTGGTTTTTGCGAAAAGCATGGAGCCTAAAATGGAGCGTTTGCAGGATCAATTTATGGAAAGGGCACAGATCGTTAGAAGTAATAAATAAAAAAGCCCTGTAAAAACAGGGCTTCCAGAATTTTTCAATTATAAAATTTTATGCATCTGTGGCTAAAATTTCGTTCAGTTTTGAACTTGGACGCATTGCTTTTTTAGTAAGCTCTTCGTCTGGTTCGTAATAACCTCCTATATCTACCGGAGATCCCTGTGCATCTAGAAGATCTTGAAGAATTTTCTCCTGATTATCTTCCATCATTTTTGCAATTCTTCCGAAATAAATATTTAGATCTGTATTGCTTGTTTGCTTGGATAAAGCTTCTGCCCAATATAATGCCAGGTAGAAATGACTTCCTCGGTTATCTAATTCATTCACTTTTCTGGAAGGTGATCTACCTTCATTCAGGAATCTTTCCGTAGCCTCATCTAAAGCTTCAGCTAATGTAAGTGCTTTGGAATTATTATACTTATTCCCAAGGTGTTCCAATGAAACAGCCAAGGCTAAAAATTCACCAAGTGAATCCCATCTTAAATGCCCTTCCTTAACAAACTGTTGAACGTGTTTCGGAGCTGAACCACCAGCACCGGTTTCAAACAATCCACCACCATTCATTAGTGGAACGATAGAAAGCATTTTTGCACTGGTTCCTAATTCAAGAATCGGGAATAGATCTGTAAGGTAGTCTCTAAGAACGTTCCCAGTAACTGAAATCGTATCTTTTCCGGCCTTAACCCTTTCCAGCGTATATTTAGTGGCTTCGGTTGGAGCCATAATTTTAATTTCCAAGCCGTCCGTATCGTGTTCCGGCAAGTACTTGTTTACTTTTTTAATCAATTCAGCATCATGCGCTCTGGTTTTATCCAGCCAGAAAACTGCCGGCATACCGGTAGCTTTTGCTCTTGTGATCGCTAGTTTAATCCAATCCTGGATAGGAGCATCTTTAACCTGGCACATTCTCCAGATATCACCTTTTTCAACGGAATGTTCAAGAATTGTATCTCCATTTGAGTTAATAACCTTTACGGTTCCGTTACCAGGAATTTCGAAAGTTTTGTCATGAGAACCATATTCCTCAGCTTTTTGGGCCATTAACCCAACATTAGGAACGGTTCCCATAGTTGTAGGATCAAAAGCACCATGTTCTTTACAGAAATCTATGGTAGCCTGGTACAATCCCGCGTAGGAACTATCAGGTATAACCGCTTTGGTGTCCTGAGTTTTGCCTTCAGCATTCCACATTTGTCCCGAAGTTCTAATCATTGCAGGCATAGAGGCATCAATAATTACATCACTTGGTACGTGAAGGTTGGTAATACCCTCATCTGAATTTACCATGGCGATGTCTGGACCATCTTTAAGATCTTTTTCTATAGCAGATTTGATCTCGTTTCTTTTGTCCTCAGGAAGGGTTTCTATCGCTTTTAGAACATCCCCAAGTCCACTATTTTGATCTGCTCCGGCTTTTTCCAGTTCTTCACCGTATTTTTCGAATACATCTTCAAAAAATACTTCTACTGCATGTCCAAAAATGATTGGGTCTGAAACCTTCATCATGGTAGCTTTCATATGAAGTGAGAAAAGAACATCCTTTTCTTTAGCGTCTTTTACTTCTTTGCGAAGAAATTCCAGAAGCGCTTTTTTATTCATTACCGTCGCATCAACAACTTCACCGTTCAACACCTTTAAATTGTCTTTTAAAACTTTCTTCTCTCCATTTTCCGAAGTGAATTCAATTTTAAGGGTGTCATCGTTGGTTAAGGTCAGAGATTTTTCATTAGATCTGAAATCACCTTCACTCATCGTTGCCACATGAGTTTTAGAGTCTGAGCTCCATTCACCCATTCTATGTGGGTTTTTCTTAGCGAAATTCTTAACTGCTTTTGGAGCACGTCTGTCTGAATTTCCTTCCCTTAATACCGGGTTCACCGCGCTACCTTTTACTTTATCGTAGCGAGCCTGGATTTCCTTTTCTTTATCGTTGGCAGGTTCGTCTGGATAATCTGGTATCGCAAAACCTTTTGCCTGTAATTCGGCTATCGCATTCTTTAACTGAGGAATGGATGCACTTATATTTGGTAATTTAATGATGTTTGCTTCTGGTTTTTTAGCCAGTTCACCAAGTTCGGCAAGATCATCGCTTACTTTTTGATCATCTTCCAGGTAATCTGGAAACTGCGAAAGTATTCTACCAGCCAATGAAATATCACGGGTTTCTAGGCTTACGCCTGCGGCTTTAGTGAAAGCCTCAATAATTGGCAGGAACGAATAAGTTGCCAGCATTGGAGCCTCATCAGTTTTGGTATAAATTATTTTTTCTTTCTGTGACATTTTTTATGTTTTTGGTTGCAATATATTCAAAGAAAACCCCGGAAGATTCCAGGGTAATATCTTACGTGCAATATACAGTATTTTCGCCTTTTATCCTAGGTTTAAAGGCTTTCTGAGGTGTTAAGAATTCATAAATATGAAATAAAAAAGCCATTTCATCTTAATTGCTAAAATGAAATGGCTTCAGGAAACAGTAAGTTGCCATATTAATGACATCAAGCTCTACAGCCTATATTCGAACTGTTTCGATCGATTTAGTTTCAAAGAACTAAAACTAAATCAAACAACTTTTATCTTTCAAACGAATTTTGATGATACAAAATATTAAATGTTATATAGAAGATAAAAGCTAAATATGTAAAGAACTTGCTTTACTTGAAAATCGTCCAGATTAAAAATTCTTTTGTCATCTTAACCGCTACGATATCTCATACTAAATATAAGAAGATAAAGACAATTTAGAAAGACTTTTAACTTTTCAGAAAGTATTTTTTGAGAAAATATCGCACAAAAAAAGCCCCAATAGAATTGGAGCTTTTTAAAATATATTCTAAAGAATAATTATTTTCTGATCGCTTCTTTAATACGAGCTTTCTTACCAGTAAGACCTCTAAAGTAGAAAATTCTAGCTCTTCTAACTTTACCTTTCTTATTAACTTCGATCTTCTGAATAGCAGGAAGGTTGATTGGGAAAATTCTTTCCACTCCAACAGTTCCACTCATTTTTCTAATTGTAAAAGTCTGAGAAGAACCTGTTCCTCTTTTCTGGATCACAACTCCTCTAAAGAACTGAGTTCTGGTTTTCTGACCCTCTTTAATTTCGTAATAAACAGTGATAGTATCACCTGCTTCAAATTCTGGCAGATCTTTTCTGTCTACGAATTCGTCCTGAACGTATTTTATTAACGATTCCATTTTAAATAGTTTAAAGTAAAATCCAAAACAACATCCACGGTTATCGCCAGAGGTTATTCTAGAATGAGTGCAAAATTAATCAATTTATATTATTCTACAAGCCTGTTAGAGAAAAAATTAATCTTCTTCTAAAAGGTCTGGTCTAAGCCTTTTAGTTCTTTCATAAGCCTGATTCTCACGCCATTCTTCGATCTTAGGAAAATTACCTGATGTAAGAATTTCGGGAACTTCCCATCCCTTATATTCAGCGGGCCGGGTATAAACTGGTGGAGCTAGTAAATTATCCTGGAAAGAATCGGTTAGGGCAGAGGTTTCATTTCCCAAAACTCCGGGAATTAATCTAATGATCGAATCACATAGAACTGCTGCTCCTAGTTCACCTCCGGAAAGTACATAATCTCCAATAGAAATTTCTCGGGTGATAAACTGGTCTCTCACTCGCTGATCCACTCCTTTATAATGACCGCACAGAATGATTATATTTTCAGAAAGACTAAGGCTATTTGCTGTTTTTTGATTTAGCGTAGCTCCATCTGGCGTCATATAGATAACTTCGTCATAATCTCTTTCAGCCTTCAATCCAGAAATGCATTTATCAATCGGTTCTATCATCATAACCATCCCTGCGCCTCCTCCAAATTGATAATCATCTACCTGCTTGTAATTATCAGTAGTATAATCGCGAAGATTATGTAAATGAATTTCCACAAGTCCCTTTTGAATCGCTCGCTGTAATATGGAAGCTTCAAACGGACTTTTCAGAATGTCCGGTACTACCGTTATGATGTCAATTCGCATGATAGAGATTTAAAATTTTCAGGAAGTAGCAGTAATTTTATGAATTACCGCTGGCTTTGTTCTTTTCGTCCTGTAACATTCTTCCAAGGCGCTGTTCTTTTTCCAGAGCTTTGGTTCGGTAAGCATCAAATTCTTTTTCAGTTTCGCTTAACTTTTGCTGTGCATCGCGGGTTGCAGCATGGGAGCTCTTATATCGGAAGAAAATGATCAGTAATAGAACGATCAAAACTCCAACGATTCCCCACATCATTGCTTTATAGCCTCCTTTTGAGAAAGGCATGCCCAAAAACATCAAAGCATCCTTTTCTTCAGAAACTCTATAAAAGTCTTCCTGGGTCGCTTCCAGATCAGATTTTAATTTCTGGATTTCATCATTCTGCTGGTCGACCGTATTTTTTTGAACAACGATTTCTTCCTTTAATTCGGTAATATAATTTCTGGTAGTATTCCTTAATTCAATAAGTTTATCGTAATCTACAACCTTATAACCCTGGTAGTTATTAGACTCCTGGATCAATGCTGAAAATTCATCCTGAATTGGTGTTTCCGTTTTAAGGCTGTCTGTTTGAGCATTCATCTGAAATACACTTACAATAACAAAAACAGCTACAATGTAAAGTTTGTTACTCATCTTCTTGGGGATTGATTTTGTTTGTTCATTAAAACAAAAAGCGAAAATATTGGGTTAGTATATTTCAGATTTTCGGGAAGAGGTTCGCTTTTGTAAAATTTAAATTGTTTTGAATCAGTTTTATAAAATATTTTAAGTGGCGCAAAAATAAAAAAAACCTGCCGGATTGGGCAGGTCTTTTCTTTAAAAATATATAAGATCCTAGTAATAAGTGTAGCGTCTCACTTTTGCGATATATTTAGCAAGCCTAATTACCTGATGACTATAACCGTATTCATTATCATACCATATATATAGTATTACATTTTTTCCATCTGCCGAAACTATCGTTGCATTACTGTCATAGATCGCCGGGGCAGAAGATCCAATAATGTCTGACGAAACAAGTTCATTGTCCACAGAATATTGAATTTGTTCAACAAGTTCTCCTTCCAAGGCATATCTTTTAAGAAGTGAATTTACATCTTCAAGATTTGTTTCCTTTTCAACTTCAAGATTTAAAATTGCTAAAGAACCATTAGGTACAGGAACTCGTATTGCGTTAGAGGTTAATTTCCCTTCGAATACAGGCAAAGCTTTAGATACAGCTTTTCCAGCACCGGTTTCGGTAATCACCATATTTAAGCCTGCAGCGCGACCTCTCCTGTATTTATCATGCATATTATCCACCAGGTTCTGGTCATTTGTATAAGCATGAATGGTTTCGAGATGGCCATGAACAACCCCCAGAGAATCCTGAATTGCTTTTAGAACCGGAGTGATGGCATTCGTAGTACAGGAAGCGGCAGAAAAGATATCGATCTCATCTGGATTATACTCCTTTTGATTTACTCCGTGAACAATATTAGGAACTCCTTTACCTGGAGCCGTCAATAATACTTTCGCAGCACCTTTCGATGTCAGGTGTCTGCTCAAGGCTTCTTTATCTCTGAATGCACCGGTATTATCTATCACCAAAGCATTGTTTATTCCGTATTTGGTGTAGTCTATGTCTTCTGGCTGGTTTGCTGAAATCATATGGACAGTTGTTCCATTAATGATCAATGCCGAATTCTTTGCATCAACATTTACGGTTCCGCTGAAAGGACCATGAACAGAATCACTTTTCAGTAAAGATGCTCTTTTCTCCAGAACACTTTGATCTACTTTTCCTCTGGTTACCACCGCACGAAGCCTAAGCTGGTTTCCTTTTCCGGTTCTGGTCATTAATTCACGCGCTACAAGCCTTCCAATTCTACCAAAACCATAAAGCACCACATCTTTTGGAGTAACTGCTTCCGTTTCCTTGGCATCATTGAGTTTATTTGAAACAAAGGCCATGGCATTGCTGTGAGGCTGACCATCCAAATGGTATTCATAAGTAAGTTTACCAATATCGAGTTTAGCCGGAGGAAGGTTAAGATCCTGAATTGCTTTGGCGATTTCAACCGAATCAAATATGGAAATTGGCTTCCCAACGAATTCTGCAGCATATTCATGAAGGTCAAGAATATCACTTACATTTCTGTTGATAAGCTGATTTCTGAATAGCACAAGCTCGATAGATTTGTCATACCAAAGATCGCTGACAATATTTATAAATTCTACAGTTGCTTTTCGGCGATCAGCTTGAAAAGAAAGTTCCTTTTCGTAAACTTTATTAAAGTCCATGTTAAGTTGTGTTGTTATAAATTTTCGGCAAAAGTATATATTTCAAACGTTTTCGTAAAAGTTTTTATACATAAAAAACCCTTCCGAAGGGGAAGGGTTCAATTTTACTGGTGATAACATTAATTATCTCCAGATCATTCGTTGTTTTTCACCGCGTTGATTGTAATATGTAATCACGATAGAGCTTGCTTTAGATCTCGTTTGCATGATCTCTTCCACATCTCTGATGGTGTTAACTTTCTGATTATTTATTTCAGCTATAATTCCGCCAACTAGATCTGCAGAAGGAAGGTCTTCACTTAAAGTTCTATTGATTCTAACACCATTCGGTGCTTTGTATTCTTTTAATTCCTCCGGAGTGGCATTGGCAACTTCCAGTCCCAAAACCGGGATTGCGAAGGTGGTTAATTCGGTAAGTTTTACATTTACTTCTTTTTCCTTGCCATTTCTTAGTAGCCTAACCATAACTTCATCCCCGGGTCTTTTTGAATTTATATAACCGGTTAGATCTGAAAACTTATTGATTTCAATATTGTCTATTTTTCGAATAATATCATTTTCACGGATACCGGATTTTTCAGCTCCACTTCCAGGGGTTACTTCTGAAACGAATACACCTTGAGATTCAGATAAATCCAATCTTTCGATTGTTTGTGGATTTAAACTTCCACCTCTAATACCAAGTATTCCTTTCTGAACATCACCGAACTCCATGATATCTTCTACGATCTTTCTGGCATTATTGGAAGGAACCGCAAAGGCATAACCAATATAACTGCCACTAGGAGAACTAATCGCAGTATTAATTCCTACAAGTTCACCGTTAATATTCACCAATGCACCACCGCTGTTTCCGGGATTAATGGCTGCATCAGTCTGGATGAAAGATTGAGGTGAATTATCACGAACGTTTAGATCTCTAGCTTTTGCACTGATAATTCCCGCCGTAACCGTAGATTTTAAATTGAATGGATTACCAACAGCCAGCACCCATTCTCCTAATTCAAGATTATTAGAGTTTCCAAATGGAATATACTCCAGTTCCTCATCAGCGTCTACTTTGATCAGCGCGATATCAGAAATTGGATCACTGCCTACAACTTCAGCTTTATAGGTTTTGTTATTATTCAGGGTTACTTCAATTTCACTTGCGCCATCAATTACGTGGTTGTTGGTAACAATATACCCGTCAGGCGTAATAATGACTCCAGATCCTGCACCCTGCAGTGCACGTCCGCCGTTATTTCCGTAAGGAGTATATTCCCAAATACTACGCGGGCCTCCTTTAAAAACTGCCACATTTTTTACGTGAACTACCGCATGTACAGTTTTTTCAGCCGCTTCGGTAAAATCGGCATTGGTTCCATAGTTTGGAGTTTTGGTGACTGGGATAAAAGAATTTTCTGTCTCCTGAGTTAAAAATTGTTCAGATTCTTCCTCAAAAAAAAGCTTGTAACTCCCTAGTGTTACTGCTCCTCCAAGGATAGAAACAAGTAGTAGGCTTGCTATTTTTTTCATTTCGGATATTATTTAATTTATAAACAATTTACTTGACCAGATTATTATGCTGAGAACATAAATTTAACGACCATTTAACAGCCCGGAAATCCTCTTCAAAATTGTATATTTGTGCCACTTTAAAATGACTTATGAAGCTGACATTTTATAAATATCAGGGTACCGGTAATGACTTTGTCATGATCGATAATCGTAACAATAATTTCTCCAAAAATGATACCAAATTGGTAAGTCATCTATGTGACAGAAGATTTGGCATTGGCGCTGACGGACTGATATTGCTAGAGCATAGTGAGATTGCTGGTGATGATTTTAAGATGGTATACTATAATGCAGATGGGAACGAAAGCAGTATGTGCGGAAATGGCGGAAGGTGCCTGGTCGCTTTTGCAAAACACCTTGGAATTATTGAAAATTCAGCTAAATTCACTGCAATTGATGGCGCTCACGACGCCTTCATTAAAGATGGAATTGTAAGTCTAAAAATGCAGAATGTACGTGACTTGCAAGTTGAGAGTGATTTTTTATATCTGGATACAGGTTCGCCGCATCACGTAATTTTTACAGAGAATGTGGCAGATATTGATATTCGAAAAAAAGGTTCAGAGATCAGGTATTCTGAGAGGTACAAAGGTAATAACGGTACTAACGTTAATTTTGTGGAACCGGTTTCTGAAGATACTTTTTCAGTAAGAACTTACGAGAGAGGAGTGGAAGATGAAACATTTTCCTGTGGAACTGGAGTAACGGCTGTTGCCCTGGCGGCATTCAGTTCGAACAGAACAAAATCGGAAAAGGTTAAGTTACTGACTCCTGGAGGAGAATTATCGGTTAAATTTAAAGAATCTGAAAAAGGCTTTTCTGATGTCTGGCTATCCGGGCCGGCAGAATTAGTTTTTAAAGGTGAGATTATATGTTAACATTAAAAGGTCAGAAAGTATTTCTGAGAGCCCTGGAACCTGAAGATCTTGATTTTGTTCATGAGATCGAGAATAATGAGGATTTCTGGGAGATCAGTTCTACTCAGGCCCCTTATTCAAAGTTTTTAATTCGGCAGTATATAGAAAATGCTCACCGGGATATCTATGATATTAAGCAATTGAGGCTGGTAATTTGTACTAAAAGAGGTAGAAGAGTTGGGCTTATAGATGTTTTTGATCTTGAACCTAAAGACAAACGGGCCTCTATTGGTATTTTGATAGCAAATAATAAGGATCGAAAGAAAGGTTTTGGTTCAGAAAGTTTATCGTTGCTCTGTGATTTCTGCTTTACGCACCTAGGTTTACACCAGGTTTATGCGAATGTTACTGAAGGTAATAAGGAAAGCATGCGCATTTTTGAAAATAATGGTTTTAGAAAAGTTGGTCTGAAAAAAGACTGGACGCTATTCAATGGTGAATATAAAGATGAATGGCTATATCAATTAATAAGTAATGTACATTAGAAAAATACTTCTCGCTGTTCTCGTTCTCGGGGTCATAGGATTCGGGATCTTTGGATATTATGTTTATAACAGCATCTTTTCCTCTAATACAGATTTTGATTCAAAAGAACAGATCGTATATATTCCAACGGGTGCTAATTTTCAAACGGTGATCGATTCCCTGCGCCCACATTTGAAGAATTTGGAGTCTTTCTCGCTAGTTGCGCAAAAGAAAGGATATGCTAATAATATTAGACCCGGTCGTTATTTTCTGAAGAAAGGGATGAATAACAATGAACTGGTGAATCAATTGAGGATAGGCAACAAACCTGTGAAGGTAATTTTCAATAATCAGGAGCGACTGGAGGATCTTGCCGGTAGAATTTCAGGGCAGATTGAAGCTGATAGTGCCGAACTTCTTCAATCCTTCAAAGACGAATCTTATCTTAAAGAAAATGATCTGGATTTAAAAAATGCTTTAAATCTTTATATTCCTAATCAATATGAATTCTATTGGAATACTTCTGCGGAAGAATTTAGAGATAGAATGAAAAAGGAATATGATCGTTTCTGGAATGAAAAGAGAAGGCAAAAAGCAGAAGAAATTGGACTCACACCGCAGCAGGTCACTGTTCTGGCCTCTATTGTACAGAAGGAAACTGCCAAGGTGGATGAAAGACCCAGAGTTGCTGGTGTTTACATGAATCGATATAAGGACGGATGGAAACTGGATGCAGATCCTACAGTTATATTTGCCATAAAAGAAAAGACCGGTAATTTTGATACCATCATTAAAAGGGTGCTTTATAAAGACCTGGAGTTAGATTCTCCTTACAATACTTACAAATACCGACAAATTCCTCCTGGCCCTATATCAATGCCAGATATTTCTTCAATCGATGCGGTATTGAATTATGAAGATCACGATTACTATTATTTTGTGGCGAATGTAGAGAATTTTGGTTACCACAAATTCGCCAAAAATCTTGCGCAACATAACCGAAATAAGCAGGAATATGTGCGTTGGATCAATCGCCAGGGAATAAAGAGATAATTCGCTTTTTGTTTAGGAAAGTTTAAGTTTTTGACTTTCAGTAAGTTATTGTTTTGTTAAGGGGTTTCAGAACTTTAAATAATGTTTAACAGCCTGTAATTCAAATTATTAAAATTTGTTATACATTTGCCCGGCAAATATGAAAGGGGTGTGACCTGAAATTTTAGGTCTGCCATTAACCTTTCAAAAACAAAAGCAATGAGAAAGAAAATTGCAAAATTTTCAATCTTGCCTCTTATAGCGGGCTCGGTTTTTTTTAGTTTTTCTACAAAGAAAGCCGCAAACTTAGATCTGGAACAATATTCCACTTTTGATCTTGACCTTGACTACACGGTTTTAGATGTTAGAGATGAAATAGTTCCGGAATTTGAAATCTCTCACACTTCACCTTTTCTTGGTAAATCTTATGTAGGATTTAAAGAAGCTCTGGCTTTTAAAGAGTCCAGAGGAAATTACAAGAGTATTAATGAATACGGATATTTAGGGAAGTATCAGTTCGGAAAAGGAACCTTAAAGCTTGTTGGAGTTTACGATAGCATTGGTTTTCTTAATTCTCCGGCACTACAGGAGGCTGCATTTTACGCCAATGCTTCAAGGAATAAGTGGATACTTCAGCGTGATATCAAAAGATTTGTTGGGAAAACAATTAATGGAGTTGAGGTTACCGAATCTGGTATTTTAGCTGCTGCGCACCTTGCTGGTCCTGGTAGCGTGAAGAAATACTTACGTAGCTGGGGTGCTCAGGCTTTTAGTGATGCGTTTGGAACTACCATTAAAACCTACATGAAGCGTTTTGGTGGATACGATGTATCATTCATAAAAACTGAAAAGAACGCCCGAGTAGATTTCTCTCGATTTTCAGCCTAAAGATCTTTCTGTATAATAAAAATAGCCGGTCTTTTATGTAGATCGGTTTTTATATTTTTCCATTCTGAAGCTGTCGCAGTTTTAACGAATTCAGATTCCAAAGTTAGATCACAGGCAACACAAATTCTTGTAGTAGGATGAAGTATCTGAATCAAATCTTCCAGAAATTTCATATTTCTGTAAGGTGTTTCGATAAAAATCTGCGCCTGATTTTTTTCCAGAGAAATTCTTTCCAACTGTTTAAGCTCATGTTTTCTATCTTTTTTGTCAATGGGAAGATATCCGTGGAAAGTAAAACTCTGTCCGTTCATTCCACTGGCCATCATAGCTAAAAGAATAGAGGAGGGGCCTATTAATGGAACTACCTGAATATTGTATCTGTGAGCTAGTTTTACAATTTCAGCTCCGGGGTCTGCCACACCGGGACAACCTGCTTCGCTTAATAAACCAACATTTTTACCTTCTTTAGCCGCATCCAGAAAAGTCGGGATTTCAGCCGCATCAGTAAATTTATTAAGTCCTTTAAGGCTTAAGTTTTGCTGTGATTTCTGAGGAAGAATTTGCTTGATGAATCTTCTCGCAGACTTTTCATTTTCAACTATAAAATCTTCGATCGAATCAATGATTTTAGCGTTTAGAGGGGGGAATACTTTGTCGGAATTTGACTCTCCTAATCCTACGGGAATGAGATATAATTTTCCGAAATTATTCTGATTGGAACTCATAGTGTCCCGTTTTCCAGCTTTTCTGCGATCTGACCGCAGGCTTCATCCAGCATCATATAAACATTTTCAAATCCCTGTTCACCACCATGGTAAGGATCTGGAACATCAACATTTTCTGAAGGAAAAATTTCCTCCAGGATTAAATGTACTTTTTGCCTGTCCTCATCGGTTTCAGCAAGAGCCATGACATCTTTAAAATTTGAATTATCCATCGTGAAGATGTAATCAAAGTCTTCAAAGTCTTTTTTTGAAAATTGTCTTCCGCGCTGCTCGGTGATATCAAGATCGTATCTTTTCGCGATCGCAATAGACCTGCTGTCTGGCTTAGAGCCTATATGCCAGCTTCCGGTTCCTGCAGAATCTACAAAAACTTTACTGGAGTCAACTTTAGATTTAAGAATACCCTCGGCTAGTGGTGATCTGCAAATATTGCCGAGGCACACCATCAATACCCTGGTTTTCATAAATTATATTTTATAGAGTGAGCTTTTTGTTGAGGTCTTCAACAAATTTTTTGAATTGTTTGTCTGTAGCAGCAAGATTATCTACGGTTTTACAGGCATGTAAAACTGTTGCATGATCACGGCTTCCAATCTGGGAACCAATACTCGCTAAAGATGCTTTTGTAAATTTCTTAGCAAAGAACATAGCCAGCTGTCTTGCCTGAACAATGTGTCTCTTTCTTGTTTTAGACTGTAAGGTGTCAACATCCATCTGGAAATAATCACTAACTACTTTTTGAATGTAGTCTATAGATACCTCACGTTTCGTATTCTTAACGTAGTTGTCTACGATTTTCTTGGCAAGCTCCAGGGTGATATCTTTCTTGTTGAAAGAAGAATGAGCGATTAAAGAAATAATGGCTCCTTCAAGTTCCCTGATATTGGTTTTTATATTATTGGCAAGAAATTCCACAATATCTTCCGGCATTTCAACACCGTCACGATATAGTTTGTTCTTGATGATCGAAACGCGGGTTTCAAAATCTGGATGCTGAAGTTCAGCTGAAAGTCCCCATTTAAACCTTGATAGCAAACGCTGTTCGATATCCTGCATGTCTACAGGAGCCTTATCACTGGTAAGAATTACCTGTTTGCCGTTCTGGTGCAGGTGATTAAAAATGTGGAAAAATACATCCTGTGTTCCTGCTTTACCTGAAAGTAACTGGATATCATCTACTACCAATACATCAATGATCTGGTAAAAATGGATGAAGTCGTTTCGGTTATTCTTCTTTACAGACTCTATATACTGCTGGGTGAATTTCTCAGCTGAAATATACAGAACGGTTTTTTCCGGATATTTGTCTTTTATTTCAACACCAATAGCATGGGCTAAATGCGTTTTTCCAAGTCCAACCCCTCCGAAAATAAGTAATGGGTTGAAGGAAGTTCCTCCGGGCTTGTTAGCTACAGCCAGCCCTGCCGATCTCGCGAGACGGTTAGATTCTCCTTCCAGGAAATTCTCAAAATTATAGTTAGGATTAAGCTGAGATTCGATCTTTACATTTCTGATTCCAGGAATGATAAAAGGGTTTTTCAGCTCCGGACTTTTATTCTTTATAGGCACATCAACTTCCTGTGATGCCATTTGTGATCTTTGGGTACTTGGGATCTTTTCGGTAAATGGTAATTTGTTACCGTAAGTATTTTCCATTTTGATCACATAAACCAACTTAGCCTTCTCACCAAGTTCACGAGTTAGTGATACCTTTAGTAGCTTAACATAATGTTCTTCGAGCCATTCATAGAAAAACTTTGAAGGCACCTGTATGCTTAGAGCACAATCTGTAAGTTTCACTGCTTGGATAGGTTCAAACCATGTTTTGTATGCTTGAGGTGTAATGTTATCCTGAATAAATGACAGACAGTTATTCCAAACCGATTGCGCAGTTTTTGACAT